>NZ_JAINVF010000026.1 GCF_020400585.1 Streptomyces sp. NK08204
GGGGGGGGGGGGGGGGGGGGGGGGGGGGGGGGGGGGGGGGGGGGGGGGGGGGCGGGGGGGGGGGGGGGGGGGGGGGGGGGGGGGGGGGGGGGGGGGGGGGGGGGGGGGGTGGGGGGGGGGGGGCCGGGGGGGGGGGGGGGGGGGGGGTGGGGGCTGGGGCTGGGGCTGGAGTGTTGCATGGCGTGCTTCTCCTGCGGCCGGCGCTGTGCGCGGCGGCCGACGGTCGCGGGTACGGGCGGGATTCTGGCCGACTCGGTCCGGTCAGGACCGCCAGATACCGAGAAGCGCGCGCGGGGGACCGTCGGAAGGGGCCTCGGCGGACAGCGGTGACCCGCGCCGGTGTGCGGGGCCCCGGCCGCGGGGGCCGCCGGGGTGCTCGTTCCGTGCGAGGGCGGGCAGGGGCGGGGCGGCCGGGTCCCTGTGGCGCGGGGACTGGAGGGCCGGCTCCCCCGCGCCGGAGCAGCAGTGGTGGCCACCGCCGTGACCGGCGGGGCCGGCGTCCAGAGAGGAGGCCGCAGGAGCCTGCAAGGAGGGACGTGTCCCCGTTGCGGCCTCGGCAGACGCCGTGGAGGCGTACGGAAGGGTGCCGGTGCGGTCGGCCGCGGTGGCCGTCGGCCCGTGGGCGCAGGCCAGTACGTGCACGAGCGTGGCCAGCAGCAGTGCGAGCACCGCCCCGGTCCCCGACCGGGAACGGCACTGTCGTACGACCGCACCGGACCACATGAACGAAAACAGTAATGAGGTGACTCAACTGGTTCCGTCGTGTTTCGGGTCGCTTTCGCCCGAACTGCCCTTCGCGGTCACCGCATCAGGTGAACTCGATGCGCTGTACGGCCCGGCTCAGCACGAGCACGCCCACCACGATCAGCAGGCCGCCGCACACCTCGGGCACCAGCCACCAGCCCGCACGGATCCGCTCCCCGAACAGGGTGATGCCCAGGACCAGGCTCACCATGGCGTCGCCGATCGTCAGCGCGGGCTGTGCCGCGGCCAGCGGGCCCGCCTGGAGCGCGTTCTCCAGCAGGACGACGGCGGCCATGCCGGTCAGCGCGAAGCCGTACGTCTGCCAGGAGCACAGGAAGGCGAGGAAACCGTCGTCCGCGAAGGTTCCCGTCGCCGACTTCAGCAGGGCGGCGGTCAGTGCGTTCCCGATCGCGGACGCGGCTGCCAGCAGTGCCGCGCGCCGGGCGGGCTGCCGGTCGTGGCGGGCCAGCAGTACGGTCACCGCCATCCCGCCCAGGCCCAGGCACAGCGCGGGGGTCCAGCGTGTGAGCGGGGCGTCGTGGGTGACTCCGTGCGGGGCGGCGGCGGCCAGCAGCGCCGCGAGGCCCGCCACACAACTGCCGACCCCCCACCAGCCCGAGCGGGGTAGCCGGCGGTGCATCAGCGGCGCGGCGATGAGCAGGGCGAAGGGAAGCTCCAGGATGAACAGCGGCTGGACCAGCGCGAGCGGTCCGTTGACCAGGGCCAGGCTCTGGAACAGCGCGGCGCCGATCACGCCCGCCATGCCCAGCAGCCAGTAGCGCCGGCGCACCAGTTCCGCGAGCAGCCTGATCCCGCCCCGGCTGCTCGCGGACGCCGCCTTGCGCTGGAAGGCGGTGCCCGCCGCGTTGCTCGCCGCACCCGCGACCGCGTACGCCGCGGCCAGTTCGATCACGACCTCAGCCTACGGAAGGTCCGCGGCGGCGCCGGGCGCGACACTCACACGCGGCCCGACGACGCCGCGTGCGCGAGCCCCGCGGGGCCGGGGCCTGCGGCGGTGCAAGACGGTGCAAGGCGGTGCAATCATGCACCGGACCATGCACCGGACCATGCACCGGACCATGTGCCGGACCATGTGCCGGAGGCCGGGCGCCGGATCTCCGGCGCCCGGCCTCCGTGTCGGGATCAGGCCGCGAGGCGCTGCGCGAGTTCCTTGGCCTTGACGGCCGCCTCCTGGAGGGCGCGCTCACGGGAGGCCTCGAACAGCGGGACCAGTTCGGCCATCGCCGGGTTCTGCGGGGCCATCGTCAGCTCGGGGACGATGAAGTCCGTCTCCATGCCGAGCATGTCGGTGAAGATCGCGCCCAGGTAGTTCTGCACGTACTCGTACGCCTCGCGCGGGGTGCCCGGCCCGTACGCGCCGCCACGGCTGGCGACGACGGTCACCGGGGTGCCCTTGGTGGAGGGATTCTCGCCCGCGGTGCGGCCGAAAAGGATCACGTTGTCCAGCCACGCCTTGAGCGTGGAGGGGATAGCGAAGTTGTACATGGGTGCGCCGATCAGCACCGCGTCGGCCTGCTCCAGCTCCTCGATCAGCCGCAGGCGCTCGGCGAACGCGGCGGCCTGGGCAGGCGTGCGGGACGCCTCGTCGGCGAATCCGGCCAGGTGCGCGTCGGCGGTGATGTGCGGGACCGGCTCGGCCGCCAGGTCGCGGTAGACGACCTTGCCGTCGGGGTGCTGCTCCTGCCAGTGCCTGCGGAAGGCATCCGTCACGGCACGCGAGGAGGATGCCTCGAGCGAGAAGACGGAGGAGTCGATGTGCAGCAAGGTGGCCATGGGTGTCTCCAGGCAGAACGAGGGGGTAGCCCGGCACGTCGGCACGGGCTGTTGTTTCGTACTCAACTATTCATAACACAGGGACTTACTTTTTTTCATCCCCCTACGGCCGGGTAGTACCATGGGGCGCATGGGGGCTCAGCGGAACCACGGCAGTGCAGCGTGTAAACGCGTCGACGAGGGCATCACCCGCGTCTTCCAGGTGCTGGGCAAGCGCTGGAACGGCCAGATCGTGGCCGTCCTGGTGGAGCGGCCCGCGTACTTCGCGGACCTGCGCCGGGCGATTCCCGGCATCAGCGAACGCATGCTGTCCGACCGGCTCGCGGAACTCGGCGCGGCGGGCCTCGTGCTGCGCGAGGTCGACGAGGGGCCGCCGCTGCGCGTGTCGTACCGGCTGACCGAGGCCGGTGCCGCACTGGAGCCCGCACTGCGGATGCTGGGGGAGTGGGCGATGGCGCATCTGCCGGACGCGGCCCCCTGCCCCGGCCTGGAGCAGGACCGGCCGAGCCCCGCGCAGGCGTAGCCTCCGCCGGCCGTTCCGGGCTCGGTGGGGCCGGCTGCCCGGCCGTCAGGGTAGGCGTCGGCGTGCCTCATTCTGCGTGCGGCGGCGTGTGAGCGCGGTCGCGGGCGCGCCTTTCGCTTATCGTCGGCCAGACACCGACATCCGGAGCAATGATGGAAAAAACGGATGAGCTGGTTGGTGTGGCCGAGGATGTGGCAGAGAGTCCGGCGGTTCTCTCCGCGGACCTCGCCCCGGACCCGCCCCCGCGCCGCGACCGGCCCCGGCCGCACGCCGCTGCGATCGCGCTCGCGGTCGCAGCCGGTGCGGCGGTGCTGTTCCTGCTCGCGGGCACCGGGTGGCTGAACCGGCCGGCCGTTCAGGCCTGGCGCACCGTGTGCCTGGCCATCACCGTCCAGGCGCTCCCCTTCCTCCTCCTGGGCACCGCCCTGTCCGGTGCCATCAACGCCTTCGTCCCGGCCAACCTGTTCACCAGGGTGCTGCCGAAGCGGCCCGCGCTCGCGGTGCCGGTGGCGGGTGCGGCCGGAGCGGTGCTGCCGGGCTGCGAGTGCGCCTCCGTGCCCGTGGCGAGCAGCCTGATCCGCCGGGGCGTCGACCCGGCCGCCGCCTTCGCCTTCCTGCTCTCCGCGCCCGCCGTCAACCCGGTCGTGCTGACCGCCACCGCCGTCGCCTTCCCGGGCAACCCCGCCGTCGTCGCCGCCCGGCTGATCGCCTCGCTCGGCGCGGCGGCCGTGATGGGCTGGCTGTGGCTCTGGCTCGGCCGGGAGGAGTGGCTGCGTCCCCTCGCTCGCCGGCGGCACACCGGACACCGGCACGGACACAGCCGCTGGCGCGAGTTCCGGCTGGGCTTCCAGCACGACTTCCTGCACGCCGGCGGCTTCCTCGTCCTTGGTGCCATGGCCGCCGCCACCTTCAACGTCACGGTGCCGGGCTCCGTCCTCGACACCTTCTCCGGCTCGCCCTGGCTGTCGGTGCTCTTCCTGGCCGCCCTCGCCGTGCTGCTGGCGGTCTGCTCGGAGGCCGACGCGTTCGTGGCGGCCTCGCTCACCGGCTTCTCACCGACCGCCCGGCTCGCGTTCATGGTGGTGGGTCCCATGGTCGACCTGAAGCTGATCGCCCTTCAGGCGGGCACGTTCGGGCGGGCCTTCGCCTGGCGCTTCTCCACCGCGACCACGGTGGTGGCGGTCGCCGCGAGCACCCTGATCGGAGGCGCACTGCTGTGAAACGCCCGGTACAGGCGCTGCTCCTGCTGCTGACCGGCTGCGGCCTGCTGCACGCCGCGCTCTTCACCGACCTCTACCTGCGCTACGTCAAGCACGGCCAGCGCCCGCTCCTCGTCACAGCCGGCGCCGTGCTGCTCGCACTCGGGCTGACAGGGGTGATCAGGACGCGAGAGCGCCGACTTCCGTACGACGGTCCAGCCCACGGTGACAGTCCCGCGGGCGACGGCGGCCTCGCGCACGACGGTCACGAGCACGACGGTCCAGCCCACGGTGACAGCCCCGCGGGCGACGGCGGCTCCGCGCACGACGGTCACGAGCACGACGCGCACGGCCACGACCACTCCCGCGCCCCGCGCATCGCCTGGCTGCTGCTCCTCCCGGCGCTGAGCCTCCTCTTCTACGCCCCGCCCGCGCTGGGCGCCTTCACCGCGGCCCGGTCGAACAGCAAGGTGGTCGCGGCGCAGAGATCGTTCCCCGCGCTGCCCGCCACCTCGCCCCTGCCGATGACCCTCACGGGCTTCACCACCCGGATCCAGCAGGACCGCAGCCGGGCCATCAAGGGCCGCAGCGTGCGGCTGACCGGTTTCGTCACCCCGGCCGGCGAGCGCGGCGGCTGGTACCTGACGCGGATCATCTTCAGCTGCTGCGCAGCCGACTCACAGTCGGTCAAGGTCCGCATGTACGGGACCGAGGCGCCACCCGCCGACACCTGGCTGGCGGTGACCGGCATCTGGCATCCCAGGGGCACCCTCGGTACCCGCACCGCGGAGGCCGCCCTCGACGTCAGAGCCGTCCGCCCCATGTCGCCGCCGGTCAACGCCTACACCGACGACCTGCCGGTCACGCCGTCCTAGGAGGCTCGCCGGACAAGGAGGCGCCTACCGGGCCGCGTTGTCGTCGATCAGCTCCGCAACCGTGAACCGGGTGCTGAACGACTGCCAGGCACCATCGCTGACCAGCAGGAAACCGTCGGTGTGCCGGAAGAGCCGGCGCCGCTTGGGCATCCTGGGATGCTCGGACACGTACTGCCTGGCACGTGCCTGCAGTTCGCTCAGCGCCTCCTCACGCGTGCCCTCCACGTGCGCCAGCACATACGTCTCGACGTGTTTGCGGTCCGACGCACCGACGGTGGTCTCGACGATCAGTCCCCAGGTCGCCATGTGTTCCCCTCCCATGTGATCACGGCACAGCATAGGAGGCCCCCCTTGTGGTGTGTGCGGACGGCATGTGTGTGCGCCCTCCACAGCAGAGCCCTGCAGAGTGTGGACTGCCTCTGTGGCCGGACTGGCGACGGGGCACCCACGATGTGCCTCGCCCCCCGTACCGCGCACTACCCGGAAGGCCGTACCCATGCGCCCATGTGATCCCGGTCCCAGCCGACGACGAACCCTCCTGTCCGCCGCCCTGCTCGCGACGGCCGTCGTCACCCCGGCCGGCGCGGCCCGCGCCGCCACCGGTTCCGGCGGACGGCCGCGCCTCACCGTGCCCGGTGCCGAACGGCAGCTGATATCCCGTCACGACGATCTGACCACCAGCGCGCTGACCGGCACGCCGTACACCGATGCCACCGACTGGGCAGGTCTCGCAGCCAGCGGCACCCGCAACCCCTCGGGTGTGCCCGGGGTTCAGATCGACGGCTGCTTCCCCGACTCCTCGCGGCTCAACACCCTGCACGGCTGGAACCATGACGCCCAGTTCGTCATCCGGCTGCCCGAGCACTGGAACGGCGCCCTGGTCGTCACCGGCGCCCCCGGAGTCCGCAGGCAGTACGCGATGGACACCCTCGTCTCCGACTGGGTGCTGGCCCAGGGATACGCGTTCGCCGCCACCGACAAGGGCAACAGCGGACCGGACTTCTACACCGACACGGACCTGCCCGGCGACGCCCTCGTCGAATGGAACCGGCGCACCACCCAACTGACCCGCGCGGCCAGGGAGGTTGTGGCCCAGCACTACGGAAGGGCCCCGCGCCGCACGTACATGACCGGGATCTCCAACAGTGGCTATCTCACCCGCTGGCAGCTCGAGAACCACCCCGAGCTGTACGACGGCGGTGTCGACTGGGAGGGCCCGCTGTGGCGGCCGGACGGGCCGAACCTGCTCACGTTCCTGCCGACCGCCGTCGCCCGCCAGCTGGGGCGCGCCGATGACGAGGACATGTACGCGGCCGGGTTCGCCCGCGGTTCGGAGTTCCTGTGGCCGTACCACGAGAAGGTGTACTGGGGCCTGACCCAGAAGACGTACCGCGCCGCGTTCGACCCCGGCTACGACCCCGCCTGCCCCGGCGCATCCGCGGGGACGACACTCGGGGAGATCCTCGCGCCCTGCCCGTCCGACGCCGCCTACGACTACGCCGCCCGCCCCCGCCCGGTCCATGACGCCGTCGCCCGGATCTCGTTGACGGGCCGTATCGGCAAGCCCCTGATCACCCTGCACGGCACCCTGGACGCGCTGCTGCCCATCACCGTCCAGTCCGACGTCTACGCCCAGATGATCGCCGAACAGGGCAGGTCCGCGCTGCACCGCTATTACCGCATCGAGGGCGGCACCCACGTCGACAGCCTCTACGACACCTATCCGGACCGGCTGCGGCCGATCCTGCCCTGTTACCGCGCCGCGTTCGGCGCGCTGACGGCCTGGGTGGAGCGCGGGCAGGAGCCGCCGGTGAGCGGCACCGTTCCCCGGCCCACCTCGGGAGACCTGGTCAACACCGGTTCCCTGACCTGAACCGATGCATGCCCCGCTCCGGTCGCCGCGCGGTCACCGAGCCCGGCGGCCCGCGGACGTTCCGCCGGATCACCGGCGGCGCCTGCCGACCGGGCGTCCGCCGGTCGTCGCACTGCACGCGGCACGCGGTCCGCGTCCGCGTTCGACGGCAAGACCAGGCTGGACCGAGTGGGCCGACGCCCGGGGCCCCGCTGTGCTGCTGTTTCAGCGGCAGAGCGCCGACGACGTCGGTTCCTGCTTCAACCGGTTCCCGTCGTCCGGCTCCTCCCGCGGCCAGGGCGAGGCCCTGCCCATCCGGCAGATGACCGACGGGTGGCCCCCCACCACCGCACGGATCCCTCCTGGGCGCAGGCCACCCGGAGTCGTCCGCGGGCGGGGTGAGGAGCGTCGGTGAGGGCGCCTCCCGCCGGACGTATGCTCCGGCGGCGCGGCCGTCGCGGGCCTCCCGGCGACCGGGCCCGCTCGGCCGCACGGACCAGGGCCGTGTCGTCCGGTGGCACGTCGCCCCGGCGTCGGACGGAGCTCGCGAAGGAGCCGCCGACGTCCTTCGGTACCCCTGGCGGCCAAGCAGGCTGCGGGCCATGCCGCCTGGGCCGGTGCCGGCCTTGCCGCCGTGCGAGGTGAAGGTGATTGCCCGGTCGGTGCAGAGAACCGCGGCCGCCCCGGGAACCGTCCGCGCCGGGCAATCCCGCCGAGTGAACAGATCGGCCGTCTCGCCCACCGGGAGGTTGTCGGAGGAGACCGAGAGCGTCACGGAGCACGTGCCGAGGGTGACCGTCGCCTCCGGGGAGGCGGTTCTGGCGCCGTCGGTGAGGGCGACCCGGCCTCCGGATACGCGGTCTGCGCCCACTCCTGCGGCGCCGGGGAGCGTCGGCAGGTGGGAGCGTCGGCAGGTGGGAGCGTCGGCAGGTGGTCGGAGCGTCGCCAGGCCGGAGCGTCGGTGCGGCTCAGCGCGGTGCACAGCTTCGTTTCGCACACGTACTCCGACGGCAGCGCGTGACGCGCGCCAGACGAACACGGGCGCCCGTCACCGGACCGACCCACCTCCGACAGCCCCCACTTAACCCCGGTGGTGCACCCGGGCGCACCACCGCTGCTCAGTCGACGGAGAAACCGCATTTCAGAGGCCTGCCAGGTGGCCCGGGGGCCGCTCGGGCGGGGCGTCGCCGCGCACTCGCGCCCCGGTCGCCCCGGGATGCCGCCGATCACCGCAGACCGACCGCAGGCCCGGCACAGCGGTCGCCCACCCCGGAGACACAGTGCTAGAAAAGGGACATGCGCGGACGTCCCCGCTGGTCCTGGGCGAAAGTGGCCACGCCCCTCGGAGCAGGGCGGCCATCGACCCGGTCCCGGCGCCCCGGGCCCCGGCCGGCACCAGGACGTCGTTTCTCGTCGTACCTGAACATCCGCACGCTCGCCGCGCAGGTCTTCCTGCTCCAGGCCCTCATCGTGCTGGTCCTCGTCGCCGCCGCGACCACGGCTCTGGTCGTGCAGGGCCGGTACGACGGGGAGCGCGACGCCAGGGACCGTTCGCTGGCCGCCGCCGAGGCGTTCGCGCACTCACCCGGGATGGCGACCGCGCTCCTGTCATCGGATCCGACGGCCCGCCTCCAGGACGACACGCAAAAGGTGGAGGCCGGAGCCGACGTCGACTTCGTCTCCGTCCTGGACAAGCACGGGGTGCGGCTCGCCGACTCCGACCCCACGCTGATCGGCATCAAGACCCAGGGCGTGGAGCGGGCAGCGGCAGGGGAGTCGTTCACGGAGACGTTCCACGGCAAGCCGACCAATGCCGTGCGCGCGGTGGTGCCCGTGACAGACCCGAGCCGCAGGGTGATCGGCATGGTCAGCGTCGGCATCCGGTTCGACACCCTCGGCCGGGTGCTGAACAACCAGCTGCCGATGATGCTGGGCGCCGCGGCGGTCGCACTGGCCCTCTCCACCGCGGGCACCGCCCTGGTCAGCCGGCGACTGCTGCGCCAGACCCACGGACTCGGCCCGGCCGAGATGACCCGCATGTACGAGCACCACGACGCGGTCCTGCACGCGGTGCGCGAGGGTGTCGTCATCGTCGGCGACGGAAGAATCCTGCTCGCCAACGACGAGGCACGCCGCCTGCTGAACCTCCCGGCCGACGCGGACCGGCGGCAGGTCACCGACCTGGGCCTCGGCCCACGGCTCACCCGGCTGCTGGCGTCCGGCGAGACCACGACCGACGAACTCGTCCCGGCCGGCGAGCGCCTCCTGGCGGTCAACACCCGGCTCACCGCACCCCGTGCCGACGAACCGGGCCTGGTCGCCACCTTCCGGGACACCACCGAACTGCGCGCCCTGTCCGGCCAGGCCGAGGTGGCCCGCGGACGGCTGACCTTCCTCTACGAGGCCGGCGGGCGCATCGGAACCACGCTCGACGTACGCCGCACCGCGGAGGAACTCACCGAGGTGGCGGTCCCCCGCCTGGCGGACTTCGTCACCGTGGAGCTCCTCGACTCCGTGCTGCGGGGCGAGGAACCCTCGGGCGCGGTCAACCGGATGCGGCGCACCGCGCTGCGCGAGTCGCAGGCCGGGCACCCACTGCAGCCGGTCGGTGACCTCATCCGGTTCGTGGTGGCCGACACGCCGATGGTGGCGGCCCTCAGACGCGGCAAGGCCGTCCTCGTGCCTGACCTGCACATCGCCCAGGACTGGCGGGCCCAGGATCCGCAGGGGGCGCGTCGGGCACTGGAGTACGGCATCCATTCGCTGGTCACGGTCCCGCTGCGGGCACGCGGCGTCGTCCTCGGCATGGTCAACTTCTGGCGGAGCACCGGCTCCCCCCGGTTCGAGGAGGAGGACGTCGCGATCGCCGAGGAACTGGTGGCCCGCGCCGCCGTCGCGATCGACAACGCCCGCCGCTACTCCCGTGAGCACGCCCTCGCCGTGACCCTCCAGCGCAGCCTGCTGCTCCAGGACCTCCCGGAGCAGGACGCGCTGGAGATCGCCACGCGGTACCTGCCGGCGCAGTCCGGCGTCGGCGGCGACTGGTTCGACGTCATCCCGCTGCCCGGCTTCCGGGTCGCCCTGGTCGTCGGCGACATCGTGGGCCATGGCCTGCACGCGGCGGTGACCATGGGGCGGCTGCGCACCGCCGTGCTGAACTTCTCCTCCCTCGACCTCGCCCCGGACGAACTGCTCACCCACCTGGACGAGATGGTGACGCGCCTGGACACCCAGACGGCGTCCGGCGACGGCGACGGCGCCCCGCTCACCGGCGCGACCTGCCTCTACGCCGTGTACGACCCGGTCGCCGGGCAGTGCACACTCGCCAGCGCCGGCCACATCGCCCCGGCCGTCGTCGACCCCGAGGGCGTGCTGACCTTGCCTGACATCCCCGTCTCACCGCCCCTGGGTGTCGGCGGCCACCCCTTCGAGGCGGACGAGCTGCACCTGCGGGACGGCAGCAGGCTCATCCTCTTCACCGACGGCCTGGTCGAGGCCCGTAGCCGGGACATCGACGAGGGCCTGGAACTGCTCCGCTCGGCCGTCGCCCACGCGGGCCCGACTCCGGAGCAGACCTGCCGCGCGCTGGTGGAGACGATGCTGCCCGAGCATCCCGGCGACGACGTGGCCCTGCTGGTCGCCCGCACCCGGCTGCTCGCACCGTCCCGGGTCGCGACCTGGGACATGGCGTTCGACCCGATGGCCGTGTCCCGGGTCCGCACGGAGGTGAGCCACCGGCTCGGGGAGTGGGGCCTGGAGGAGTCGGCGTTCACCACGGAACTGATCCTCAGCGAACTGCTCACCAACGCCATCCGCTACGGCGCCCCGCCCGTGCACGTCAGGGTCATGCTGGGCCGCACCCTGGTCTGCGAGGTGTCGGACGGCAGCAACACCTCACCCCGCCTGCGGCGCGCGGCCACCACCGACGAAGGGGGCCGCGGCCTGTTCCTGATCTCCCAGTTCGCGGACCGGTGGGGGACGCGCTACGCCCCGAAGGGGAAGGTGATCTGGGCCGAACAGTCGCTGGGCCGCACGCCGGAACCGGACGCGACCGCCCTGATCGAAGAACTGGCCTGGTGACACATCGTTCCGGCCGGTTTTCGACCTTCGTTCTGCGCGCCATACCCTACCCAGGTATGCTCAGCGCGAGCGGGCAGGCAGAGCCGGCGGAATCGGAAGGGAACACGCTGTGGACGGCGGACGGACAGGCAGGCAGGGCGTCGCCCGGCTGCTGATGCTGTGCGCGGTCCTCCTAGGCCTGTTCCTCATGCACGGCGCCCCGACCGCCGCCGGGGGCTGCCACGGCGAGACGGCGGTCATGGACTCGCCGGTGCCCCACGGGGATCACCGCGCGGCAGCAGCGACCATGGCCGACGCCGCTACGACCACCCACGCGGCCCACGCCGGTACGACGGCTTCGGTCGTCCGGGCCCACGACGCATCGGGGATGCCCGGCGAACTGTGCGTGTCGACCCCGGCGCACCAGCGAACCTCCGTCCCGGCCCCGGCCCTGCTCGGGGTGGCCGCCCTGGCCGCCCTTGCCCTGCGGTCGCCCACCCTGCTGCGGTCGGGCCGGGCCATGCGGCGCGGACCACCGTCCGGGGGACGAACCCTTCTGCTCCAGGTGTGCGTCGCGCGCACGTGACAGGCACCCCGCCGGACCGGCCGCAGGCCGGGCCCCGGTGCCGTGTCCTGCCCCTCGCGCGCACCACCGGTGTGGTGCGCCCACCCGGAAAGACCACAGACAGATGTTCACGTCCAAGCGTTTCGCCGGCCGTCGCGCCCTCGCCGCGGCCGGCACCGCCGCCGCCCTCGCGCTGACCCTGGCCGCCTGCGGATCCTCCCACGACTCGTCCGGCATGCATCACGGCAGGAAGTCCTCCATGCCCGGCATGGACCACGGTGGCACGTCCGCCGCGCCGTCCATGAGCAGTTCTCCGATGGACGGCATGCCCGGCATGGACCACATGGCCTCCGGCAAGGGCCTGTCCGACACCCAGGACGGCTACCGCCTCACCTCCAGGGACCAGCGGCTCGACGCCGGCAAGCAGGCCGCGTACCGCTTCACGGTCTCCGGCCCGGACGGAAAGCCGGTCACCGGCTTCGCGCTCGACCAGACCAAGCGGATGCACTTCTATGCCGTCCGCTCGGACCTGACCGGCTTCCAGCACGTGCACCCCACCATGGCCGCCGACGGCACCTGGACCGCCCCTCTGGCCCCGCTCACCTCCGGCTCGTGGCGGGTGTTCGCCTCCTTCACCCCGGACGCCGGAGCCGGCAAGGGCAAGGACTTCGTGCTCAGCCGCCCCGTCACCGTCCCCGGCACGTCGGTCAGGACGTCGCTGCCGGCACCGTCCACCACCGCCGAGGTCGACGGATACAAGGTGACCGTCAAGGGCGAGCTGATGGCGGGAATGGCGCACCCGCTGACCGTCTCGCTCGCCAAGGACGGCAAGCCCGTGAGGGACCTCCAGCCCTACCTGAGCACCTACGCCCACCTCACCGCTTTCCACGAAGGGGACATGGCGTTCGCCCACCTCCACCCGACCACCGAGGTCACCGGTGGCAACGGCGGTCCGGACCTCACCTTCCACGCCGAGTTGCCCGACGCCGGCGACTGGCGGCTGTTCCTCCAGTTCCAGACCGGCGGCAAGCTCCACACCGCCGCGCTGACGCTGCGCGCGGGCTGACACCGGCCGGGGCGCCGCAGCACGAGCGGCGCCCCGGCCGTGGCGGTCGTCACAGGCCGGTGGCGACGGCCATGCGGGTCACAGCTCGGCGGTGCTGTTGATGCACTTCATGGCCCCTGTCCGCCGGCTGACGCAGGCGCGTCACAGCCCCGGGCCGGCGTCCGAGGCGCCTCCGTGCCGTCCGGCCGAGCGGCGCGTTCCGGCGCGGCACAGGCGCTGTCGGCCTTACGTCGTAGGAGCGGGTCATGGTGAATCCGGGGACGAGCGAGACAGCGAACCCGATCCCGCGGTCCTCGGCCGCCCGAAGCCGGTGGCGAACCGGGAAGGAGTCGCCGGAGCGCCGTGGACCTCGTGCGCGCGATACGGCCGCGCTACGGCACCTGCCGACGGCACGAAAGGCGAGGTGCGGGACCGCTCAGCCGTGGGTAGGCGCAGGGGAGCCCGGTCGCATGCACCGGCCGCAGGGCGGTGCGGGACCGGAGGAAGGGAGCGAGGGGAGAGGGGATGAGCGAGTCATGACGCTGGGTCAGGCTGTCGCGGGCACGGTGCAGGCGGTCGTCGTCTACGACGGACGGCTGCTGTTGGTGGCGCGGCACGACCGTTGGGGACTGCCGTCGGGTACGCCGGAACCGGCCGAGTCGGCTCAGGCCGCCGCGGGGCGCATCGTCTACGAACTCACCGGCTACCTCGTCGACGGCTCACAGACGCTGCAGGCCCCGGAGTCCGGGCGAACGGACGCGGTGTCAGCCGTGGTGTGCCACCTGCTCAGTGAGGCTCCGTCGGAAGGGGGCAGCCTCGCACCGGAGCAACTCCGCTGGGCCCCGTTCGCCGAGACCGCCGGCGCGGACCTGCCCGACTCCGTGCGTGACTACCTTCAGGGGCACACCCCCGCGTGACCCGGCCGTCGACCGGCCCGGCGCCATCCGTCCGCGTCGGACACCGCCGTCAGGAACCGCTCCCGGTCCACCATTGCCCGGTCGATCTCACCGGTGGCGACCAGTTCGCCCGAGCCGTCGACGGCCCGCACCAGGAAGGTGAGCCGTCGGCCGTCCACGGCGGGCGGGGCGTCGGCGGTCACCTCCACCGAGCCGCCCGCGTGCGTGGCGCGCAGATACCTGATCCGGACCGCGGTGCCCACGGTCGTACGGCCCGGTCCGGTGAAGGGACGTCATCGCTGCCCACGGCCCTCGCGGTGTCGGCGTCGGCCACCTGATGTCGCAACACATCACGCCGGCGCCACGCACACCGGGAGATGACGCGCCGGTCCACGCCACGCGCGGCCCTGGCTGGATGTGTGAAATGTCCGGAGGTACGGTATCCAGGCGATCTGTCCGATCTATGCATATCTGAGTGGATCGGTCGCATGCTTGTCGTCCCTGCCCCAGGAGGAGGTTGGCATGTCCTCGAAGCGACGCCGCAAGAAGAAGTCCCGCCGTAAGCACGGGGCGAACCACGGAAAGCGGCCCCAGTGCTGAACCGAGGGGCTGCGGCCTCCGGTCGGCGGTTCAGCCGGTCTTGCGGGCCACCCCTCCGTAGAACCCGATCTCGGCGGACCGAGGCGGCGGTGTGCTGTCCGGGCGCCAGAACGGGATCTGGGCCAGGCCGGGCTCGACCAGGTCGAAGCCGTCGAAGAACCGCTCGACCTGCGCGTGGGAGCGCAGGGTCAGCGCGGCCGTGGCCTTGCGGTAGACGGCCTGGGCCGCGCTGCGGTCGGCGAAGTCGTCCGTGGCGTGCGACAGCACCAGGAAACTGCCCGCGGGCAGCGCGTCGCGCAGGGTGGCGACGACCTGTTCCGGCTTCTCCGCGTCGGTGAGGAAGTGGAGCACGGCGACCAGGAGCAGGGCGACCGGCTGGTCGAAGTCGATGATCTCGCGGACCCTGGGATGGTCCAGGACGGCCTGCGGATCACGCAGGTCGCCGAGCACGATGCGGGTCGTACCGGAGCGGCTGAGCAGCGCGCTGCCGTGTGCCGCCACGATCGGATCGTTGTCCACGTAGGCGACACGCACGTCCGGCGCCGCCTCCTGGGCGGTCTCGTGCACGTTCGGGGAGGTGGGCAACCCGGTGCCGATGTCGAGGATCTGACGGACACCGTGGCCGACCACGTACCGGACGGCGCGCTGCAGGAAGGCTCGGTTGGCCCGCACCCCGATGCGCGCCTCGGGCGCCGCGGCGGCGAGTTCCTCGCCCGCCAGCTGATCCACCGCGTAGTTGTCCTTGCCCCCGAGGAGATAGTCGTAGATACGCGCCGGATGCGGCCTGCTCGTGTCGATGTGCGTGGCGTCCCAGCCGTCCTGTGTCACCCTGTTGTCCTCTCCACAGCCGCCACGGCCTCTGCGCCCCGCGAGCGGTCAGGAACAGCTTCGCACATCAACTACCTCGTCCGCCTGGGCAGTTACTCCCGAAACGCCTCCGCCGAAGGCCGCCACGGCCGGCCCGACACCGTCACGCGTCGTGCCGCCGCGCTCCAGGGGTCCTCTCCGGCGGGGCCGTCCCGGCGGGTGTGCTCCGGGGCCGGCAGGAAGGCGGCCGGTGGGCGGGGAAGTACCGGGACACGCAGGGCAGTCCGGATGGAACGGCCTGGACCGCGCAGACGGGCGCGCCGGCACGTGCGTCATGCGCAGGGTTGTGCCCGGCCCGGCGTCTTGCGCGGGCGTGTGCCCGGCCCGGCGTCACTGTGCAGGCGTGTGCCCGCCCCGGCGTCTGTGGCGAGAACCGCCGGGCCGGGCACACGGTCTCACCCCAGTGCCCCGGGTGTCACACGTGCGTGGCCGCCGCCCGGTCCAGCAGCCGCCGCGCTGCTTCCAGCGTCTCGGCGCGGTCGGGGGCGACCAGGCCGATGCGGGTGCGGCGGTCCAGCAGGTCCGACTCGTCCAGCGCTCCCTCGTGCAGGGCCGCCCACAGCAGTTCGGCACCGGTGACCGGCTGGCCCGGCAGCACCGGATCCGCAAGCGCGGGATCCTGCGCAGCGAGGGCGTGGACGGCCACCGCCTCGGTGCCGTAACGGCGGACCAGGTGACGCGGTGCGGGCAGCCCGCGCAGGCGTTCGGCCGGCGCGGCGCCGACCAGCGGCAGCGCGGCCGTGGTCGAGGGGCCCGCATGCAGGCCCCGGGCCCGGACCGCCGCGTCGACGGCGTCCTGCGCCATCCGCCGGTAGGTGGTGAGCTTGCCGCCGACCACCGTGGTCACACCGTCGGGCGAGGTCAGCACCGCGTGCCGGCGCGAGATGTCGGCGGTGCGGGTGGGTGCGGTGTCCGGGCCGGCGGGCGCGGACGTGTCCAGCAGGGGGCGCAGCCCGGCGAACGCACCGACGATCTCGTCCCGGCCCACCGGCGCGTCCAGGACGGATCCGAGCACGTCCAGCAGGAAGCCGATGTCGGTCTCGGGGACCTCCGGCACGTCCGGGATCTCGCCCTCGACCGGCTCGTCGGTGAGACCGACGTAGACCCGGCCGTCCCCCTGCGGCAGGACCAGGACGAAGCGGTTCGTCTCCCCGGGGACGGGGACGTGCAGACCGGCCGGCAGGGCGCCGAGCCGCTCCGAGCGCAGGACGAGATGAGTACCGCGCGAGGGCCGGATCCGGACGCCCTCGACCAGGTCACCCGCCCACACCCCGGTGGCGTTGACCACGGCCCGTGCGCGGATCTCGCCCTCCTCGCCGGTGAGTTCGTCGCGGATCCGGGCACCGGTCCCGGTCAGCTCCAGCACCCTGACCCGGGTCAGCACCCGTGCCCCGTGCGCCGCGGCCGTGCGGGCCAGCGCGGTCACCAGGCGGGCGTCGTCGGCCACCTTTCCGTCCCAGGACAACAGGCCGCCGCGCAGCCCGGCCGCGCGCACCGCGGGCGCCAGATGCCGCGCCTCCGTGGCCGACAGCCGACGCGGGGCGGGCAGCACCTGCCGCGGGGTCCGGGCGGCCAGGCGCAGCATGTCCCCGGCCCGGAACCCGGCCCAGGACAGCGCCGCCTGGGCTGTCGACACCAGCGGGGTCAGCGGCAGCACGAACGGCTGGGCGGCGACGAGATGCGGGGCGGTCCGGGTCATCAGCACGCCGCGTTCGACCGCACTCTCGTGCGCGACGTCGAACTGGGCCGAGGCCAGATAACGCAGCCCGCCGTGAATCAGCTTCGAACTCCAGCGGGACGTGCCGAAGGCCAGGTCGTGGGCGTCCACCGCGACGACGTCCAGCCCGCGGGCGGCGGCGTCCAGGGCGACTCCGGCCCCGGTGGCGCCGAGACCGACGACCAGAACGTCGGCCACTGTGCCGTCCGCGGCCTCGGCCAGCTCCCGGAGGCGCCGGGGTGCGCTGAGGGACGAGCCGGGTACGGCCCTGGTGTGGCTCATGGCGTCAGGGTCCTCTCCAAAAGGGTGCGCAACTCGGCGAGGAAGGCGGCGGAGTCCAGCTCCGGGTCGTCCTCGTCGGTCATCGTGCGCAGGGACAGGGTGAAGGACTGCACGGTCAACAGCAGGACACGGGCCTGCCGCCCGGTGTGGCCGATGCGCACCGAGCCGTCCGCGTGGCCCTCGTCGAGCGCGTCGGCCAGCAGCGCCAGCAGCGCCTCCTGGCTCGCTCCGCGCCGGTCGAGTACGTAGGGGAGCAGCAGCTCCGGATCCACGTCGACGATCTTGCGGAAGAGCGGGTGCGCGCGGAACGCCCCGACCCCCGTGACGAGCCCCTCCACGATCCGGGTGCGCGTGCTGACGCCGGGGGTGCGTTCGGGGATGGCCCGCGTGGCCACGTCGATCCACTCACGGGTCATCAGATCGCCCACCAGTGTCTGCAGGTCCGGCCAGCGCCGGTACAGCGTCATCCGGGAGACGCCGGCGCGGCGGGCGACGTCGGCGAGGGTCGTACGGCGCATCCCGACGGCCAGCACGCAGTCCCGTACCGCATCGAGCACCGCGTCGCTGTCCGAACCGTTGTGACGAATAGGCGTCATGTGTCACAGTGTAACGCCCCGGGGGCCGGGCGGAGACGCCGCATCGCGAACCCGAGCACACCGACCTGTGAGGACGACCCTGCGATGGACATGCTGTGGAACGGCTGGGGCGACCCGGCCAAGGCGGCCCCGCTGCCCGACACGGTGACCGGACTGCTGCGCGACCTGCTCGGCGTCAGACCGCGCACCACACCCGCGCTCGCCCTGGAGGACATCAGCCTGACCGAAGCCACGGCAGCGCCCGCCGCCCTGGCGGCACTCGCCGAGGCGGTCGGCGGCGCCGAACACGTCCGCACGGACACCGAGAGCCGCATCCGGCACACCCGCGGCAAATCCACCCCCGACCTGCTGCGCATCCGCACCGGCGACGTCACGGACGTCCCCCGGGCCGTGGTCCTGCCCGCCTCCCACGAGGAGGTCCTCGCCGTGCTGCGGGCCTGCGCGGCGCACGCACTGGCGGTCGTGCCCTTCGGCGGCGGCACCTCCGTCGTCGGCGGACTCGCCCCCGAGCGGCGCGACTTCATAGCCCTGGACCTGCGACGCATGAACGGCCTGCTCGACCTGGACCCGGTCTCCCGCACGGCCGTCCTCCAGCCCGGCCTGCGTGCCCCCGAGGCCGAAGCCCTCCTGGCCGCAGAGGGATTCACGCTCGGACACTTCCCGCAGTCCTTCGAGTGGGCCACCGTCGGCGGCTTCGCCGCCGCCCGCTCCAGTGGTCAGGCATCCGCCGGATACGGACGCTTCGACGAGATGGTCCTCAGCCTGACCCTCGCCACACCCGAGGGCACCGTCGAGACCGGCCGTGCCCCCCGCTCGGCCGCCGGACCCGACCTGCGCCAGCTGTTCCTCGGCTCCGAGGGAGCCTTCGGCGTGATCACCTCCGTCACCGTGCGGATCCGTCCGCTGCCCGAACAGCGCCTCTACGAAGGCTGGCGGTTCGCCTCCTTCGAGGAGGGCGCCGCCGCCCTGCGCCGCCTGGCCCAGGACGGACCCCGGCCCACGGTGCTGCGTCTGTCGGACGAGACCGAGACGCTCATCGGCCTGGCCCAGCCCGACGCGATCGGCGCCGGCCTCGCGGGCGGCGACGCCGGATGCCTTGCCGTCGCCGGGTACGAGGGCACCGCGCAGGAGACCGCCTGGCGCCGCGAACAGGCGGCGGCCGTGCTGCGCGCCTGCGGGGGCACCCTCGTCGGATCCGAGCCGGGCGAGCGCTGGGCACACGGCCGCTACTCCGCGCCCTACCTGCGCGACGCGCTGCTCGACGTCGGAGCCTTCGCCGAGACCCTGGAGACCGCGGCCTTCTGGTCGCGCATCCCGGAGCTGTACTCGGCCGTCCGCACCGCGCTCACCGACACCCTCACCCAGGCCGGCACTCCGCCCCTGGTGATGTGCCACATCTCCCACGTCTACGAGAACGGCGCCTCGCTGTACTTCACCGTCGTCAGCGCCCAGGGCGAGGACCCGGTGGCACACTGGACGCCCGCCAAGCACGCGGCCAACGAGGCCGTGCTGGCCGCCGGCGGCACCATCTCCCACCACCACGGAGTCGGTACCGACCACCGGGACTGGTACGTCCGCGAGGCCGGACCGCTCGGCATCGAGGCCCTGCGCGCGGTGAAACACCGGCTCGACCCCGGCAGCCTGCTCAACCCCGGAGTCCTGCTGCCCACCGACCGGCAGTAGGTTCGCCGGTCTGCCGACCGGCCCCGCAGGTCCCCGTACGTCCTTCCACCACCCGCCCCACCCGTCACCGCCCCGGAGGCACACCGATGCGACAGTTCACCGCCGTCGTCAACCCGACCGCGGGCGGCTCGACCGGGGCGGCGACGCTCCTTCAGGTGGCCCGGCTGCTGCGCGAGGCCGGCGCCACGCTGGACACCGAGTACAGCCACAGCCTCGCCCACGCCCAGGAACTCGCCCGCCGGGCCGGGGAGCGTGGCCGCGTGGTGCTGGCGGTCGGTGGCGACGGCATCGCGGGTGGCATCGGCGGCGCACTCAGCGGCACCGGCACCGTCCTCGGCCTCGTACCCGCCGGACGCGGCAACGACTTCGCGCGGGCGCTGAAACTGCCGCACGAGCCCGAGGCACTCGCCCGCGTCCTGCTGCACGCCGAACCGCGACGCGTCGACACCATCGAGGTGGAATCGGCCGTCCACCAGCGCACGGTGGTCCTGGGCAGCGTGTACGCCGGCGTCGACGCACTGGCCAACCGGCACGCCAACCGCGCCCGTCTGCTGCGCGGTTCCGTCTCCTACTACACGGGCGGACTGCGCGCGGTGAGCTCCTGGCGCCCGGCGGACTACCGCATCACCCTCGACGGCGAGGAGCACACGCACCGCGGCTACACGGTCGTCGCCGCGAACTCCCCCTACTACGGCTCCGGCCGCCTCATCGCCCCCGAGGCCAGGGTCGACGACGGCCTGCTCGACATCGTGCTGATCAGCGAGGCCCCCCGCCACCTCTTCTTCACCCTCATGAACGACCTGAAGACCGGCACCCATGTGCACCGTCCCCAGGTCCGGGTCCTGCGCGGCCGGGAACTGCGCATCGAGGCCTCCCGCCCCGTCCCGTACGGCGCCGACGGCGAAGTGGACGCCACCCTGCCGGTGACGGTCCGGGTGCGGCCCGGCGACCTCGCAATGCTGTACTGACCGGCGGCAGACGCCGACGACGGCAGCAGAGCACGGATCTGACGGGACATCACATCAGGCAGTACTGCGGGTGGAGTACGGCAACCACGGTAGTGACATCGGCATAGTGCCTTCATACGTAGATCGACACCAGACATCGTCCCCCCGAGGATGGAGAGCAATGCTCAACGACTCGAGGAGAGATGATGCCAACCGAGACTCCCCGCAGCGATGGGGCACTGGCGGGGCTAGCCCGGTTCTGTTACCGGCGGCGCCGCTTGGTCCTCGTGACCTGGATCATCGGCGTGATCGCCCTGGCGTTCGTCGGCTTCCGGTTCGGCGCCGATCCTGACAACGACTTCACCGGCGGTGACTCCGGCTCGGCCAAGGCTCAGGCTCTGATCGAGAAGCACTTCCCCGAGGAGCAGGGGGACACGCTGACCCTCGCGATCAAGGCGGAGAAGGGGATCGACGACCCCGCCGCCCGCATGAAGATCGAGAAGGTCATCGCCAGTCTGGACGCATCCCCCGTCACCGGACCGGTGACGTCGCCGTACGACGACCAGCGGCTGGTGACGCAGGATCGCAGGATCGCCCGCACCACGATCCCGCTGACCATCAAGGAGGTGGACAAGTCCAAGGTCAAGCCGCTGGTGACCACGGTCAAGGACGCCTCCGGCGACGGTGTGACGCTGGGTCTGGGCGGCGAACAGGCGGAGAAGGCCGAGACGCCCAAGCAGGGTCCGGCCGAGAGCGTGGGCGTCCTCGCGGCGGCGGCGATCCTGTTCGTCGCCTTCGGCTCGCTGGTGGCGATGGGCCTGCCGATCGTGACCGCGCTGCTGGCGATCCTCGGCGGTATCGCCCTGATCAAGCTTGTCGGGTACATCGTCCCCGCCCCGGACTTCACCGTGCTCGTGGCGGCGCTGATCGGCCTCGGTGTCGGCATCGACTACGCGCTGTTCATCGTGACCCGCTACCGCGAGGGCCTCGAGGCGGGCGACGAGCCGGAGACCGCCACGGTCAAGGCCATCACCACCGCCGGTCACGCGGTGCTGTTCGCCGGCACGACCGTCGTGATCGCGCTGCTCGGCCTGATGACCATGGGACAGCGGCTGATGACCGGCGTCGCCATCGGCGCGTCGGTGACCGTGCTGGTGACGATGATCGCTGCGGTCACCCTGCTTCCGGCGTTCCTCGGCTTCACCGGCTACAAGATCAACTCCCTGCGGCTGCCCCGTCGCACCTCCCGCAAGCAGCGGATGGACGGTGTCCCCTCCCGGGAGCGCCGCACCCCCGCCGAGCGCTGGGCCGGTGTGGTGCAGCGCAAGCCGCTGGTCGCCGCGGTGCTGGCCGGTGCCGGCCTGCTGGTCCTGGCGGCCCCCGCGCTGTCGATGCGGCTGAGCCTGCCCGACGCGAGTGTGCAGCCCCACGACAGGAGCAGCTACACCTCGTACAAGATCCTCTCCGAGGGCTTCGGCCCGGGTTACGGCGCGCCCCTGATCTTCGCCACCGAGGTCGGCTCCCAGGGCGGTGATCTCGACCCCGTCATCCAGGCGGTCAGGAAGACCGACGGCATCGCCTACGCCACGGAGGCGCGGGTCAGCAAGGACCAGCAGGCCGCCACCTTCATGGCCTTCCCCAAGACGGGATTCCAGGACAAGGCGACCACGAATCTGGTGCACGTGCTGCGCGACGACGTCCTGCCCGATGCGTCCGGCGGCAAGAAGGTCTACATCGGCGGCCCGAACGCCGGGGCGATCGACTTCGCCGAGGAGACCGGCACGCGTCTGCCCTGGATGGTCACGGTCGTCATCCTGCTGTCCCTGCTGCTGCTGGTCGCGCTGGTCCGGTCGGTCACGATCGCCCTCCAGGCCGCCGTGATGAACCTGCTGTCGATCGGTGCCGCCTACGGCGTGCTGGTCGCGGTCGTGCAGTGGGGATGGCTCGGCTCGGCCCTCGGGTTCCCGACCGACATGCCGGTCACGACCTGGGTGCCGATGATGATGTTCCCGGTCCTGTTCGGACTGTCGATGGACTACGAGGTCTTCCTGATCTCGCGGGTCCGCGAGGAGTACGAGCGCACCGGTGACACGCGGACGGCCGTCACCCGAGGACTGGCGCGGACCGCCAAGGTCATCACGGCCGCGGCCGCCATCATGGTCGCGGTCTTCACGACCTCGTTGCTCGGCCCGGACGTCTCGGTCAAGCAGATCGGTCTGGGCATGGCTGTCGCCGTGCTCATCGACGCCACGATCATCCGGATGGTCCTCGTCCCCGCGGTGATGGAACTGTGCGGCAAGGCCAACTGGTGGATGCCCGGAAGCCGCAAGTCGAAGACGGCCGCGGCACCCCAGGCCGGGGTCGAGGAAGGGGCGACGGTCTGACCTGCTTCGCGTCGGGAGCCCCCGTCCCCCAGGGACGGGGGCTCCCGGCTTGCCGCACGGTGACGGCCACGTGGGCGTGGCCTGAACACAACCGCTCCGCAGTCCATTACATATGTCATGGCTCACGGTCAGCAAAAGTAATGTGGGAGACGCATATGCGGTAAGGTGCCCGCTCACCTCTTACGTTGATCCCGAGAAGTGGATAAGGTTGTCATAAGAGCGCCGATGCTTCGCCTGCTGATGAAGCATCGGCATCATTCTTGGTGCTCTGGCGATGAGTGGAGAAAGAAGCGCGCGAGCTTGTGATACACCCGACGATTTACGGGGGTAAGCCGGGGTCATGGCATGTCGATCGACGACGGAGAACTGCAAGACGAAATCCATAGCCAACGATGCGGGCGGCGTCCGGCGTCTGCTGCTGAGTCCGCTGAACGAGGATGCCACCGACGAACAGATCCTGCGGGGCATACTCGGAGGCGAACCGGACCGCGAACTGCTCGACTTCGCGGCCGGAGCCGGCGGGAATCGCCGGCTGCTCGCCGAATTCGCGCTGGGGCTGGTCGAAGAAGATCTCGTAAAGGCACATAATGGAGCGATCCGGCTGGCTGAACGCCGGATTCCCCACCGTGTTCCGGCATTCGTCAAACGCCGGTTGGACGATCTGAGCACGAGCTGCCAGCACTTTCTGAAGGTTGCGGCCGTATTAGGCAGATCCTTCATGCTGGAGGATGTGTCCAGAATGCTGGACCGCTCCTCGGCCAGCCTGCTCTCGCCGTTGGACGAGGCGATCGCCTCGGGCTTCGTCGTCGCGAACGAGCTTCAGCTCGTGTTCCAGAGCGATTTTGTCCTGCGAGGGATCATCGAATCCATTCCCGCTCCGGCGCGGGACGCGTTGCAGCGCGAGGCGATGAGGCCCGGGAGGCGCACCGAGACCTACGATCAGCAGTTGTGGGTGGCCGGGCGTCCGACGTGGACGACCGGACATCCGACGGAGCCGTCCCGCGGAGCGGATGAGGGCGCCGACGGGGTGCACTCACGTGCCCTCGGTCTGCTCATGGACGGAAAGGCGACGGCCGGGATCCGGGAGGCGGAGCGGATCCTCTCCGGTTCCGGATACCCGGAATCCGACCGGCTGGACGCCGAGGCGTCGATGATCCTCGGCTACTCCCTGCTGGGCATGGAAGAGGCCGAGAAGCACGCGGCGAGGGTTCTGCGGGAACGAAGGGCCGGACAGGGCGACATCGCCTCGTTGATGGCCTTGACGGCGCTCTCCCAGGCCCGCTGGAAGGCCGGAGAACTGGCCGAAGGCCTCAGCCTGGGACGTACCGCGGTCCGGCACAGCGACCATGTCCCTCCCGTCTGGCGCCTGCATTTCCAGCTTGCGCTCGCCGGAAAGCTCGCCAACCTCCGAGAATTCGAGAAGGCGGAATCGCTGATCGACGACGCGGAAGCAGGCCTGCACACACTGCCCACGCGGCTCTGGAACGCCGCACCCGCGGCCCTGCGGTCCCGGTTGTTCCTGCAGGCCGGGCGATTCGGCGACGCCCGCCGGCAGGCGGAACTGGTCACGGCCGCGGCGGGGCCCGACGCTGTTCCCCTGTTCCGGCCGCTCGCGTACTGCGTGCTCAGTACCGTCTCTCTCCACATGGGCGACCTGCCCGGCGCGGCCGAGCACCTGAAGCGGGCGCAGGGCGAACTGGCGACGGACCCGGCGGTGCTCCACTCCGCGCAGTACGCCTGGACGGAAGTGCGGATCGCGGTGATGAGAGAAGGCCCTCGGGCGGCCGTCGAGCTGTTCGGCGACAAGTACAGCAACCTTCCGACGCAGCGCAGCCTGTACATCGAGGACCCGGCCGCCGCCGCGTTCCTGGTCCGCCTCGCGCTCGACATGGGCGACACAGACCTGAAGCGGAGCGTCCTGGACACCGTGGACGGTCTCGCGGCGGACAACCCCGGGATCTCCGTCGTCGGTCTCGGCGCCGTGCACGCGAACGCCTTGGTGAACGGCGATCCGGCCGGATTGGCACGCATCATCGCGCAGTCGCCGGATCCGATCTCCGTCGCCCTGGCGACCGAGGAACTCGCCAAGATCTACGGCACCCGGGCTCCGGTGAGGAGAAGGAACATGACGTCGCTTCCTTCCGGCCCGATCCCGGTGAGTTCCCAGGAGGTCGCCACTGCTCAGCCGAAGACCGCGTGCTGGTCGGTTCTCTCCGACATGGAGCGGCGTATCGCCTATCTGGTGAGCGTGGGCATGACCAACCGCGAGATCGCCAAGCAGGTCCATCTCTCGGCGCACACGGTGAACTACCACCTACGGAAGATCTACCGGAAGCTGGGCATCAAGACCCGCGTCGAACTGGCTCGCGGAGCCGCCTCCTACTCGAGCCGTGCGGCGATCTATTCGCTGGAGGGCGAGGCAGAGCCGGGTATCGAAGGAGTCGTCGGCTGATTCCTGACTCGACGCCAGGCAGGACGGGTGAGGCCCTCGGAAAGCCGGGCGGGACATCATGTCCCGACTCGACCGTCCGAGGGCCTCGTCGTGCGTTCAGACCGCCGATCCGGGCCGCTGCGAGGCGGCACCGCCGGAGGAGAGTGCCTCATGGGCGAGGAAGTGCCTGGTCAGCTCGACACGGCTGTTGATGTCGAGCTTCGAGAAAACGCGCCGGAGATGGCTGTCGACGGTGTGGGGTGACAGGAACAGGCTGCTCGCGGCCTCTCTGTTGGTCTTGCCGTCGACGATCGCCCGTACGACGCGCAGCTCCGCGCTCGTCAGGCTCTCCCAGCCCGACTTGGGCCGCTCGGCGCCCGGCCCCCGCTCGTGGTGCACGCCGAGACGGCGCAGCTTCTTCTGCACGCGCGCCGTGTCCCGCTGCGCGCCGCAGTCCAGGTAGAGGTCCAGTGCGGACTCCAGGAGCCGGACGGTACGGGTCCTGTTCCCCATGTCCTGTTCGACCCTCGCCGCGTCCTCCAGCGCGCTGCCCGCCGCCAGCGGACGGGCGGCGTGCCGGTGCAGTTCCACGGCGCGGTGCAACGCCACCATGTCGTTGCGCAGGACGCCCTCGGCGTGTTCGGCACTCCCCACGAGCGAGCGCACCGCCGGGTTGCGCTCGGCGATGTGCCGGGCGAACTCGGCCGCCCGCTCGGCCTCCGCGCCGAGCCCCGCCTGCCCGGCCAGGCGGACGAGCATGGCCGCCGCCGTCGGGACCTCGGTGAAGAGCAGAGGATCGGGTTCGACCTTCCCGTCGGTGTCGATCAGCGTCCGGACCATCATCGCCGGTCGTCCACTGGCCGCGTGGAAGTGTGCGAGTGCCCAGTCCAGGCGGGCCTTGTCGGCTTGCCCCGCACCGGTCGTCAGCCGCTCGGTCATACGCAACTGGTCGCTGGCGGTGGCGAGGTCACCCCGGTGCATGCTGAGTCGCGCCAGCACGAGGCGGGCCGGCACCGAATCCTGCGCCGCCGACCGGTCCGCCAGCCGGAGCGCTGCCTCGGCCTCGCCCCGCGCCTCCTCGATACGGCCTGCGGCTGCCAGGAGTTCGGCGTGGTGGCCGTACCAGAGGGTCTCCGGCCAGGCCTCACCGAACCTCTCCGCCTCCTGCTTCACGGCCTGGCAGACCGCCGTCGCCTCGTCGAACAGGTCTGCCGCGACGAGGGCTCGGACCAGCCATGTCCACAGCGGGCGTTCGCAGGCGCCGCAGTGCGCCGGGGACATGGCATGCCGAGGCACCCGGGTGACGAGGCCGTCCGCGCCGGCACGGGTGCCGTCGCCGGAGCCCCCGTCCCGCCGGGGGAGGAGCGGTGACGCGAGGGCGGTGGGACGGCCGCCCCACGGTGCGGTGACCGCGGCGGGTGCGCCGCTCGCACACTGAGCGGTCTCGGCGAGCGCCGTCCGCAACGCGGCACGCTCCGCCTCATCGATGTCCTGCCGGGTCAGCGTTCGCTGCAGAAGCCCGGCCGACACGCCGTGGCAACCGGCGTCCCGCAGTCCCTGGCTCAGTTCCCTCACCAGTTGTGCCTCGGCCGCCGCCTCCACACCGGGCCGCAGGGCGACTCTCGCGAGACGGACGGACTCGGTGCTCCTGCCTGCTCCGGCGAGCAGACGCAGGGCAACGGCCACCGTTCGCGGAACGTCGTCGAACACGTCCCCCAGGGCCGACATGGCCCGGGCCGCCAGATCCTCGCAACCGCACCCGGGCGGCTGCGCAGCCGCCGGTGCGGCGGGCGTGACGACCGGTACGGCGGCGTCCGGCTGCCGGGCGGAGGCGTCCGCCACGCCGGCCGGGGCCCGATTCCCGCCGGGAACGGGGGAGGGCAGGCCCGCGGGCTGCGGCCCGCCCAGGGCGCGGCCGTCGCACGCCGACGCAGCGGACGCCACGGCCGCGGCGGACTCCCACTCCTGGAAGGAGGGTTGAAGAAGCGCTTCCGCGACCACCTCGTGCGTGATCGTCAGCTCCTCGCCGTCTCTGTGCACCAGGCCGACGTGCACCGCCTCCTCGACACTCGCGGACAGCGAGGACGGCTCCGTGACCGACTCGCCGAGCGCGGCTGCCACGTCCTCGGCCGTGAACGTACGACCGATCCTTCTGCCGGACACGAGCAGACGCCGGACCGCGGGGGACATCCCGTCGAGCAGGCTGCCGACAGCGGTGGGGAAACCTTCGGGCAGCCGCTCGGCCATCACCGAGGCCGTGCCGTCCACGACGACCACGTGTCCCGCGCGGCGGAACGCGTTGAACAGGTTCTCCAGCAGCCAGGGGTTACCGCCGCAGCGGGCCGCCCAACGCAGCACCGACGCATCCGGGTCGGCCCCGAGGATGCCGGTGCACATCTCGGCCACCGCCTCGTCGTCCAGCGCGCCCAGGGCAAGCCGTACCGCCGCATGGTCGATCAGCCAGCCGAGGGCATGCTGCCCGAGCGACGGGGCGGGAACCGGTCGGCGGGCGAGCAGCCACAGCACCGGTGAGGGGGCGAGCGACTGCACGAGCCCGCGAAGGGCCAGACCGCCGGCGTCGTCGATCCGCTGGGCATCGTCCAGGACGAACACCAGAGGGCGCCTGCGTGCCGCGCTCTCGACCAGTTCACCGACCCGGTCCACCAGCCAGAAGGGATTCCGGTCCGGGCGGACCAGATCCTCGAAATCTGCCTCACCGGGCATGATGTGCCGCAAGAGATTGATCAGTAAGTGAAGGGGGGCCGGCCGATCGGTCCCGCTCGCCTCCCCGGCGGCCACGGTCATGCCGCGTTCCGCCGCTTCCAGGGACAGAGCTTTCAACAGGTGCGTCTTTCCCGTGCCGAACGGACCCTCGATGACGAGGCAGCCGCCGGAGCCCCGCGCCACGGCGTCCATATGACTGTCCAGCGTGGGCAGTAAGTTTTCCCGCCCTGTCAACGGATTCATGATTACCCCCGTGATGTTCCCGACAATCCTCCAACACCTGCCATGAGCCTGGCAGGAAATACTCATCGAGTGCCAACCAGCCGTCAATGAGCAGACGGACGTCTATGCAGTCGAGTGGTCCGCACTACTCGCGCGAGTAGTGGGCCGGAGCTTCGCACCGTGTTTAACATCTTGCCCATGCCGATTCCGTGTTGAGCGGCGCAGGGCAGTGGATGTACTTCTCCAGAAATTGGCACTGTTTCCCGGGAGGCGTGGTGGCGAGTGTACTCGGCAAGGCATTGCCCCGCGCCCGAAGTGACGCCGTATCAGCGCATTCGTCGGAGTGCGAGAGGCGCGCGCACGAAAGCGGGGCGGCGGCGACCGTCCCGGGCCGCGAGACGACCGGCCGCTGCCGGCTGGTCGCGGTGTCGTCCGGCCGTCAGCGCGTGCACGAGCCGCGCCGGGGCGGCCGACACACAACACAGGAGGAGACATGTCCGAAAGCGCCGTGGCGGCGGAACTCCGTGCGGTCATCGAGGAATCGGCCCGGCTGTTGGGCGTACCCTGCGCGCGTGAGACGGTCGGGCCCGTCCTGACCACGTACGGGGATGCGTTCGAGCATGACGCGACCGTGGTCGCCTTCCGGGTCGCGACCGGGGTGCGCCACGTCGGGGAGCTCGACTGCCGCTTCATGACGCACCCGAAGCACCGCGACCCCTACGCCCTGGCCCTGTCGAACGGCCTCACCCCGAAGACGGACCACCCTGTCGGCGCCCTGCTCGCCGACATGCAGGAACGGCTGCCCGTCGACAGCCACGGAATCGACTTCGGAGTCGTCGGCGGCTTCAAGAAGATCTACTCGTTCTTCACCCCGGACGACCTACAGGAGCTGTCGGCACTCACCGGTATCCCCTCGATGCCGCGCAGTCTGGCCGAGAACGCCGGCTTTTTCGCCCGGTACGGTCTCGACGACCGGGTCGGCGTGATCGGCGTCGACTACCCGAGCCGGACCGTGAACGTGTATTTCAACGACGTCCCCGAGGACTGCTTCCGATCGGGGACGATCCGCTCGATGCTCCGTGACTCCGGTTTCGGGGAGCCGAGCGAACGGATGCTCAGGATCGGTGCGGCGTCGTTCGGGCTGTACGTCACGCTGCGCTGGGACTCCGCGAAGATCGAGCGGATCTGCTTCGCCGTCACCACCACGGACCTGTCGTCACTTCCCGTCCGTGTCGAACCGCAGATCGAGAGGTTCGTGAGCAGCGTTCCGCACACCGGCGGCGACGGCAAGTTCGTCTACGGCGTCGCGCTCGCCCCCGAGGGCGAGTACTACAAACTCGAGTCTCACTACAAATGGAAGCCAGGAACAATGGACTTCATTTGATCGGCGCATTCATCCAGGGCCTTCGAGTACTACTCGGTCGAGTAGTGGACCGGACGAAAGAAATCACTAACCTCATTTCAGCACTGTGCAAACCTTCCTTGCGGCCATGACGAAAAGGACTGAATCCATGACGACGTCGAAGCGTTCCTCGGACTCGGAATTCTCACCGCGGCGCAGATCGCTGCTGCTCGGTGGTGCCTCGGCCGCGGCGCTGGCCACCTTCGGCCCCGCCGGGACGGCCGCGGCCGGCCGGCGCACCCGCTCGGTCGCCGAGACAGCCGCCTCCTTCGACTTCGACAACGACAACTTCCTGCTGAGTCTGATGGCCTCGTTCCGTCCGGAACGCGACCCCATCGCCCCCATGGACGTGACCATCCTCCACCGGTTCATCCACCTGTCGACGACCGCGTGGTTCGACGCGCTGGCGCCCTACCACCCGACCGCGGTGGGTGTGCACTCCCGGCTGGGCCGTCGCCCCTCCAGCGAGTCCACCACCAACAGGAACCGGAACATCGCTGCCCTGTACGCCTCGTACCAGGTCATAAAAGGCATCGAACCGGGGCGGGAACCAGCGTTCCGGGAACTGATGACCTCGGTCGGCCTGAACCCTGACGACGCCTCGGAGGACCGGACCAGTCCTGTCGGCATCGGCAACCTGGCCGGCAAGGCCGTCGTGGCGGCCGGCCTGCGCGACGGCATGAACCAGCTTGGCGACACGGGCCGCCGCTACAACGGTCAGCCCTACGCGGACTACACCGGCTACCGACCGGTGAACACCGCCTTCGACCTGGTCAACCCCTCGCGCTGGCAGCCGAAGCTGGGGCCGCACAGCCGTCGCCTCGGCGGGGGCGCGGGCGACAAGGGCGTCTTCGTCGTCCAGCACTTCGTCACCCCGCAACTGCGGCTGACCAAGGCCCACACCTTCCAGGACCCGAGCCAGTTCGAGCTCGCCCCGCCGGACCACAGCGACTACACCCGGGTCAAGGCGTACAAGCGCTCGGTGGACGAGATCCTGGAAGCGTCGGCAGGGCTCACCGACCTGCAGAAGATGACGGCGGAGTTCTTCGACAACAAGATTCTGGCAGTCGGCAGGGCGGTGCCCGCCGCGGGTCTGGCCCACGGGGACCTCGACCTGGACACCTGGGTCCATCTGCTCTTCACGAGCACGGTGGCGATCTGGGACTCCCTGATCGCCCTCTGGCACTACAAGGTCACGTACGACTCCGTGCGGCCGTTCAGCGCGATCCGGCACGTGTACGGCACCTCTGCGGTGACCGCCTGGGGCGGACCCGGCAAGGGGACGGTCGACGACATGCCCGCCAACGAGTGGGCCAGTTACCTGAACGTGGGCGACCACGCGGAGTACCCGTCCGGCTCCACTACGGTCTGCTCGGCGCAGGCCCAGGCGACGCGGCGCTTCCTCGGCGACGACCGTCTGGAGCTGAGGTACTCGGCCCCGGCCGGCACCTCGCTGGTGGAGCCCAGGCTCACCCCCGCCGCGGACGTGAACCTGCACTACGCCACCTGGACCGACTTCGTCTATGACTGCGCCATCAGCCGGGTGTGGGGCGGTGTGCACTTCAGGAAGACGGTCGAGAGGTCCATCGACTTCGGCGCGCAGTTCGGCGACCGGGCCTACGACTACGTGCAGAAGTACATCAAGGGCGACGTCGATTCCTGAACGCGGACGTCCGGCGGGCGAGGGCGACTCGGCGAATGTGCCGGTCGCCCTCGCCCGCTCTGGGTGGTGACAGTGACGGGACCCGTGATCTCGGCGAACCTCCGGTCACGCACCGACGTCAGCGGCCCTGGGGGGTCACCAGGCCCGACTCGTAGGCGAAGACCACGAGCTGGGCGCGGTCACGGGCATGGAGCTTGATCATGGCCCGGTTGATATGGGTCTTCGCGGTCAGCGGGCTGATCACCATTCGGTCGGCGATCTCGTCGTTGGACAGGCCCTGCGCGGCCAGCGCAACGGCCTCGCGTTCCCGGTTGGTCAGCTCGTGCAGCCCGGTGCCGACCTCGAGGCTGGGGGGCTGGGAGATGTACCGGCCGATCAGCATCTTGGTGATCGACGGCGCGAGCAGGGCGTCACCGCGCGCGGCGACACGTACGGCGTGCAGAAGGTCGTCCGGCTGGATGTCCTTGACGAGGAACCCCGCGGCGCCGGCGCGCAGCGCGTTGAACACGTACTCGTCGACGCCGTAGTTGGTCAGGATGACGACGTGCACCCCGGCCAGGGACGGGTCCGCGGCGATCCGACGCGTCGTCTCGATGCCGTCCATCACGGGCATCTGGATGTCGACGAGCGCGATGTCGGGCAGGTGTTTCCTGGCGAGGGCGAGGCCCTCCTTGCCGTCGGCGGCCTCGGCCACCACCTCGATGTCGTCCTCGGCGTTGAGGAGCGCGCGGAAACCGCTGCGGATGAGCGGCTGGTCGTCGAGCAGCAGTACACGAATCATGAGACACGAGCCACCGGGAGTTCGGCCTGGACAGTGAATCCGCCCTCGCTGCGCGGCTCCGCCCGCAGATGGCCGCCCAGAGCGGTGACGCGCTCCCGCATTCCGAGCAGCCCGACGCCGGGCACCGGGGCGTAGTGGGGCGAAGCCGTACCGTCGTCGTCGACGCGGATCGCGAGGGAGTCCGGACGGTAGGCGATCCGGATCGACGCGGTGGCGGCGGCGGCATGGCGGGCGACGTTGGTGAGCGACTCCTGAACGATCCGGTAGGCGGTCCGGTCGACCGCGTCGGGCACGTCCTGACGTTCTCCCTCGATCGTCAGCGTGGTCTTGAGGCCGATTCCATGGGCACGCTGCACCAGTTCGGGTACCCGGTCGAGGCCGTACGACGGAGACGTGGTGTCGTCGCGCAGGGTCTCCAGGGTCGCGCGCAGTTCGCGGGTCGCCTCACGGCCGGCCTCCTGGATCGCCAGCAGCGCCTCCGGCACCGGCTCGCCCCGCTTGCGCGCCAGGTGGACGGCGACTTCGGACTGCACCTTGATGATCGAGATCTGGTGGGTGAGCGAGTCGTGCAACTCCCGCGCTATGTGCAGCCGCTCCTCGCTGGCGCGCAGCCGCGCGGTCTCCTCGCGGGTGCGCTCGGCTTCGTCCGCCCGCTGTTCGGCCTGCCGCAGCGCCTCGCCCGCGGCACCGGCGGCGATCAGCCAGGCCAGTTCCAGGACGCCACGGGCCTGTGCGAACGCGTCCGCCGTGGGCCCGTCCGCGGAGGCCATGACCGCGAAGGGCAGGCACAGCAGCATCACCACGGACACCACCACGGTGACGAGGCGGTGCCCTGACCGTACGGCGGTGTAGACCGCGACCAGATAGGCGACGGCGGGAACCTCGAACCCGGCCGCGTTGTACCCCAGCACACACAGCCCCGTGATGAGCAGGACGGACACGGGAGCCCGGCGGCCGGCGGCCAGGGCCAGGCCGCTCGCCACCACCAGCGCGTAGCCGAGCGGTTCGAGGAACGTGGTGACGTGCTTCCCGGCCAGGGCGGTCGTCAGCAGTACCGCAGCCAGACCCAGCGCGATCACCCAGTCCCTGACCTGGGCCCAGACACGGGACAGTCCTGTGCTCATAGGCGCACCATAACTGGATCATGCCACGGGCGAGTCCTCCTTGTGGAGGAACGGCCGCCTACCGCCCGCGCAGTACCCCGGTCAGCGGTGCACCGCGCCCACGCGCGCCCCGGGACCACCGGTGTGTCCCCCCTCCCTGAGCAGCGAGGTGAGCAGTTCACCGAGGATCTGCGGGCCGTGCTGGGTGAGTATGGACTCGAGATGGAACTGCACGGACCGGAATCCCGCCCCGCGCAGCGCGTGGACGTCGCCGGTCCTGGGGTTCCGGCTGATCGCTGTCGGCCCGCGCCCCTCGGTACCGGGGACGAAGTCCACCGCGGCGCGGGCGGTGTAGGTGTTGTAGAAGCCCACGCGTTCATGGTGTCCGAACAGGTCGACCAGCTTCTGCACGCCCTGGTTGGGCACCGGCAGCCGCACGATGTCCAGGCCCAGCTCCGAGGCGAGTATCTGGTGGCCCAGGCAGATGGACAGGAACGGGACGCCGCCGGCGAGCAGGTCGCGGGTGAGCGCGTGGAGCGAGCCGATGCGCGGGTCGGTCGCGTCGCAGGGGTCGCCGGGGCCGGGACCGACGATGACGAGGTCGAACTCCTCGGGGAACAGCGGCTGGTCGAAGCGTGTGAGCGTGGTCCGCAGGCCGAGGGCTCGCAACTGATGGCCGAGCATCCCCATGAACGTGTCCTCGTTGTCGACGATCAGCGCATGCCGCCCGGCCAGCACCGGGTCCGGTGCGCTGCGCCGGCCGCCGTCGAGCCAGAACTGCGACAGCGTGCTGTTGCGGGACCGAAGCGCCTCGCGCACCCGGGCATCGGCGGCCGGTGACGGATGGTCGGTCACCTCCGCGGGCGCACCCGCCCCGACGCCGTCCTCCCGCGGTGCGAGGCCGAGCGCGTGGAGCACCCCCGCGGCCTTGGCCCGGGTCTCGGCCACCTCCGAAGCCGGGACGGAGTCACGGACGAGGGTGGCACCCACGCCCAGCCGCAGCCGGCCGCCGCCGTCGATCTCGGCGGTGCGGATCATGATCGCCGAGTCGAGGGTGCGGCTGCCCGCCGCGTCCCGGCCGATCAGCGCCAGTACCCCGCCGTAGTATCCACGGCCCGTCGTCTCATGACGGCCGATGACCCGGAAGGCGTTCTCCAGCGGGCTGCCGGTGACGGTCGGCGCCAGCAGCGTCTCGCGCAGCACGTCGCGCACATCGAGATCGCTGTCGCCGGTCAGGATGTATTCGGAATGCGTCAGCCGCGCCATTTCCTTGAGAAACGGGCCGTGCACCCGGCCGCCGTAGCTGCACATGCGGGCCATCATCTTCAGTTCTTCGTCGACGACCATATAGAGTTCGTTGGCCTCTTTCCGGTCGTTCAGGAACTCCAGGATCCCGGAAATGTCCGGACCGGTCGAAGGGTGCCGGTAGGTCCCGCTGATGGGGTTCATCGAGACCGTGCCGTCGGCCATGCTGACGTGCCGTTCCGGCGACGCGCCGACGAACGTGCCCGCTCCGGTGTGGAACAGGAACGTCCAGTACGACCCGGGCTCGCCGGTCAGCAGCCGCCGGAAGACGGCCAGCGCCGTGCGCACCGGACAGTCGTCCAGCTGCGCGACGAAGGACCGCCGGATGACGAAGTTGGAGCCGGCGCCCTGCCCGATCTCCTCGCGCAGCACCCGCTCCACGACCGCCGCGTAGTCCTCGTCGCTGATGTCGAAGCCGGCGTCGCAGACCCGCGCGGTCAGCTCGGGCAGGCCGGCCAGGGCCTGCTCGCGGCTGACCGCGGCCTGGTCCTGGACACGCAGGGCGAGCAGCGGCGCGTGATCGTCGCGACAGGTGAAGCCGCGTTCGGTGATCTGCCGGTAGGGAACCGCCACGAGCAGGTCCTGCCGCGCTGCGCCCGCCGGCCCGTCGGGCAGGGGCAGTTCGGCGAGACGGGGCACCTCATGGATCTCGCCGGTCAGGACCTCCACGCGCGCGTCCTCGGCGGAGCCGGGCCGGTACAGCAGGGCGAAGGCACGTCCGTCCTGGCCGAGTCCGGCCAGAGCGTCCGGGGGGCCGGCCGCGCTCGAATCCGTCCCGTGCATACTCGCTCCCCTTTGTGTGAGATCAGATGACCCCTCTCGATATTGCGGAGGAGAAAGGAATCGCACAATGACGTGAAGCCGCCATCACGTGTTCCAGGTATGGCGCGCCGGCATGGCGTGAACGGCTGAACAGATAGCACTACTCGGGCGGGTAGTGTGCCGGGCGGCGCATCGAGATTACGGTCGTGGCATACCAGTTCGACGAGAGCGGTGAAAACGACTGTGGACGTGCTGGTCCAAAAATATGGCGGTACCTCTTTGCAGACGCTCGACTGTGTTCACCGCGCCGCCCTCCGTGTCGCGGCGGCGCGGCGGCGCGGGCCGTCGGTGGCCGTGGTCGTCTCCGCGCGTGGCGGCAGAACCGATGACCTGCTGCGACTGGCGGCCGACGTCGGCGCCGCGTCCCCGTCCCGGGAACTGGACCAGTTGCTGGCGGTGGGCGAGCAGGAGTCCGCGGCGCTCATGGCCCTCACCCTGAACCGGATGGGGGTGCCGGCGATCTCGCTGACCGGTCAGCAGGCCGGGATCGAGACCAGTGACAGGCACGGTGAGGCGCTCATCGCGCGGATCGGGGCGGCACGGGTGCGGACGGCTCTGGAAGCCGGCCAGGTGGCTGTGGTCACCGGATTCCAAGGGGTCGACGCCGCCGGGGACGTCGCCACGCTCGGGCGTGGTGGCTCCGACACCACTGCGGTCGCACTGGCGGCGCGACTTCGCGCATCGGCCTGCGAGATCTACACCGACGTGGACGGCGTCTTCAGCGCCGATCCCCGCATCCTGCCCGCGGCGCGGTGTCTGCCGTGGGTCGAACCTGGCGTCATGGCGGAGATGGCGTTCGCGGGCGCGAAGGTGCTGCACACCCGTTGCATCGAACTGGCCGCCATGGAAGGGGTCGAAGTGCGCGTGCGGAACGTGTCATCACTGGCGCCCGGAACCGTCGTCGTCGACCGGCCGGACGACCGGCCGCTGGAAACCCGGCGGGCGGTCGTGGCGGTGACGCACGACACGGATGTCGCCCGCGTGCTCGTGCACTGCCGTGACAGTCGCCGGGACCTGGCTCCCGACGTCTTCGAGGTGCTGGCCGCACAGGGGACGGTGGTGGACCTGGTGGCCAGGTCCGGTCCCTACGAGAGCGAGTTCCGCATGGGGTTCACCATCCGCCGCAGCCAGGCCGACTCCGTGCGGACCGCACTGCACCAGGTGACGGCCGCCCACGGCGGGGGCGTGCACTTCGACGAGAACGTCGGCAAGGTCTCGGTCGTCGGGATGGGCCTGCTCAGCCGTCCCGAGTACACGACCAGGCTCATGGCGGCGCTTGCCTCGGCCGGGATCCCGACGAGCTGGATCTCCACATCCCAGATGCGGCTGTCCGTGATCGTGCCGCGCGAACGCACCGTCCACGCCGTCGAGGCCCTGCACCGCGAGTTCCACCTCGACCGGCACGAGCCGCTCGACGTCACCTCCACGGCGTCCGGCCGCTCCGCCACCGTTTGAGAAAGGCAGGACCAAGTGGCAGTACACAACGCCTCGTTCGCTCGAGGCCTCCGCCTGAGACGGCTCTTCCGGCACGGCGACGGGCGCCTGCTCGTCGTACCGCTGGACCACTCCGTCACCGACGGGCCGCTGGGGCCCGGCGATCTGAACTCCCTGATCGGCGAGTTGGCCGGCACCGGTGTCGACGCCGTGGTCCTGCACAAGGGCAGTCTCCGTCATGTCGACCCCGGCTGGTTCGGCGACATGTCGCTGATCCTGCACCTGAACGCGAGCACCCGCCACGCCCCGGATCCGGACGCCAAGTACCTGGTCGCCCACGTCGAGGAGGCGCTGCGGCTGGGCGCCGACGCGGTGAGCGTGCACGTCAACCTCGGGTCGCGCCAAGAGGCCCAGCAGGTCGCCGATCTCGCGGCCGTCGCCGAGAGTTGCGACCGGTGGAACGTTCCGCTGCTCGCCATGGTGTACGCCCGCGGACCGCAGATCAGTGACTCGCGTGCGCCGGAACTGGTCGCGCACGCCGCGACACTGGCCGCCGACCTCGGCGCTGATGTCGTCAAGACCGACTACGCGGGCACCCCCGAGCAGATGGCGGAGGTGGTACGGGCGTGCCCGATCCCGCTCATCGTGGCCGGCGGCGCACGCTCGGCCGAGACCGACGCCGTACTGGCCTATGTCTCCGATGCGCTGCGCGGCGGTGCGGCCGGAGTGGCCATGGGGCGCAACGTCTTCCAGGCCGACCGGCCCGGCTGGATGGCAGCCGCCGTCGCACGGCTGGTGCACGACACCCCGCACGCCCCGGACCGGGCCGGCGTGGACGACCGCCTCGCCCTCACGACCTGAACCGTCCCTCGTCCCGAGACGCATTCCGTCCTTTGCTGAGGAGATACTTGTGAAGCTGTGCTGGCTGGACGTCCGCAACGTCGGCGAAGCCAAGGAAGCCATCATCGAGGAAGCCGTTCACCAGCGGGTGGACGCCATCGTGGCGGCCGACCCGGCCGATCTGGAGCCGCTTCCGCCGACGGTGAAGAAGGTGCTGTTCCCGCAGGCCCAGCCGCTGCCGGAGAAGCTGGAGTTCGCCGACCTGGTCATCGTCGACCCGGCCCGCCACGGCGAGCCCGCCGAGCTGGCGCAGCAGTACCCGGACGTGGAGTTCGGCCGGTACGTGGAGATCACGGACGCCGACAGTCTGGAGGACGCCTGCCGCGCGGCGCGCCTGGACAAGTGGAGCCTGCTCTACTTCCGGGACCCCACCAAGATCCCGCTGGAGATCGTGCTGGCCGCCGCGGCCGGGGCGAACGGCAGCATCATCACCCAGGTCGCCGACGTCGAGGAGGCCGAGATCGTCTTCGGTGTCCTCGAACACGGCTCCGACGGCGTGATGCTCGCCCCCCACGCCCCGGGCGAGGCCACCGAGCTGAAGGCCGCCGCGGCCGGCAAGGCGGCGGACCTGTCGCTGGTGGAGCTGGAGGTCACCGGCATCCGGCGGGTCGGCATGGGCGAACGGGCCTGCGTCGACACCTGCACCAACTTCCGTCTCGACGAGGGCATTCTCGTCGGCTCGCACTCCACCGGCATGATCCTGTGCTGCAGTGAGACCCACCCGCTGCCGTACATGCCGACCCGGCCGTTCCGGGTCAACGCCGGTGCCCTGCACTCGTACACGCTCTCGGCCAACGGGCGGACGAACTACCTCAGCGAACTCGTCTCCGGCGGCCGGGTGCTCGCCGTCGACTCTCAGGGCAGGTCGCGGGTCGTCACCGTGGGCCGGGTCAAGATCGAGACGCGTCCGCTGCTCGCGATCGACGCGGTGTCGTCCTCGGGCGTGAAGGTCAACCTCATCGTCCAGGACGACTGGCACGTGCGCGTGCTCGGTCCGGGCGGCACGGTGCTGAACGTGACGGAGCTGACGCCGGGGACGAAGGTGCTCGGCTACCTTCCCGTCGAGAAGCGGCACGTCGGCTACCCGATCGACGAGTTCTGCATCGAGAAGTGAGCGGTGCCGCGATGACCGCACAGCCCGTTGTGGACTTCCATGTCCGTCTGGCTCCCCGGCCGGGGGCCGGAGAGCGGCTCCTGGCGGCGATGGACGACTGCCGGCTGGCGCGAGCGGTGGTGTGCGCGGGCGGCACCATCGACCTGGACCGCCTCTCCCGCCAGCTCATCGAGGGCGGGCACGTCGAGACCGACGCCGACAACGACGCCGTGCTCAAGGCCTGCGCGGGCACCGAAGGGCGCCTGGTGCCGTTCTTCTTCGCCAACCCGCACCGCCCGCCCGAGGCGTACCGGGCGAGGGCCGCCGAGTTCCGCGGCCTGGAGATATCACCCGCGGTGCACGGTGTCGGCCTGACCGACCCCCGGGTCGCCGAACTCGTCGGCGTGGCCGCCGAGTTCGGACACCCGGTGTACGTGGTGTGCCTGGAGCGTCAGGGGGCGGGCGTGGCCGACCTGGTCGGCCTTGCCCGCCGGTTCCGGCAGGTGAACTTCGTGCTCGGGCACAGCGGCATCGGCAACATCGACTTCTACGCCCTCACCCTGATCCGGGACGAACCCAACATCTCGCTGGAGACCTCCGGCGGCTACACCTGCGTGGCCGAGGCGGCACTGAGCCGCCTCGGCGCGGGCCGGGTGGTGTTCGGTTCCGAGTACCCGCTTCAGCACCCGGCCGTGGAGCTGGCCAAGTTCCAGTCCCTGTGCCTGTCGCCCGAGCAGTGGCGGCAGGTCGCCTGGGACAACGCGCATCGACTGCTAGGAGAGGAAAAACGGTGAATCAGGCACCTTCGAGTCTGCCGCAGCTCGGCCAGTGGAACGGGCCGGAGGACCTGCGGCTCCTGCAGGAGAAGCAACTGCAGCAGACCGTCACCTGGGCGGCCCGCTCGCCGTTCTACCGCGGCCGGCTGAACTCGGCGGCCCTGCCCGCCACCGCCGCCGACCTCGCCTCCCTGCCGCTGACGACGAAGCAGGACCTGCGGGACAACTACCCGTTCGGGATGCTGGCCGTCCCGAAGGAGCGGCTGGCCACCTATCACGAGTCGAGCGGCACCGCGGGCCGGCCCACGCCCTCGTACTACACGGCGGAGGACTGGGTCGACCTGGCCGAGCGCTTCGCCCGCAAATGGATCGGCATCGGCGCCGAGGACGTCTTCCTGGTGCGCACGCCGTACGCACTGCTGCTGACGGGGCATCTCGCGCACGCCGCCGGCCGGCTGCACGGGGCCACCGTGGTGCCCGGCGACAACCGTTCACTGGCCATGCCGTACGCCCGCGTGGTCCGGGTCATGCACGACCTGGGGGTCACGCTGACCTGGTCGGTGCCGACCGAATGCCTCATCTGGGCCGCCGCGGCGCGGGCGGCCGGGCACCGGCCGGACACGGACTTCCCCCAGCTGCGCGCGCTGTTCGTCGGCGGCGAGCCGCTCACCGACGCCCGCCGCCGCCGGATCAGCCGGCTGTGGGGCGTGCCGGTGATCGAGGAGTACGGTTCCACGGAGACCGGCAGCCTGGCCGGCGAGTGCCCGCACGGCCGGTTGCACCTGTGGGCCGACCGGGCCCTGTTCGAGGTGTACGACCCGGGGACCGGCACCGTCCGTGCCGAGGGCGAGGGCCAGCTCGTGGTGACGCCGCTGTACCGCGAGGCGATGCCCCTGCTGCGTTACAACCTCGAGGACAACGTGTCGGTCTCCTACGACGACTGCCCGTGCGGATGGAACCTGCCCACCGTCCAGGTCCTCGGCAGGTCGGCGTTCGGCTACCGCGTCGGCGCCTCCACCGTCACCCAGCACCGGCTGGAGGAGCTGGTCTTCTCGCTGCCGGAGACCTATCAGGTGATGTTCTGGCGGGCGCGGGCGGAACCGGCCGTCCTGCGCATCGAGATCGAGGTGCCCGAGGAGCACCGGGCGGCAGCCGAGGCGGAACTCGCGTCCCTGGTGCACGGCGAGTTCGGCGTCGACAGCCATGTCACCGGACTGGCTCCGGGGACGCTGATACCGCACGACGCGCTCACCGCCATGCCCGACGTGGTCAAGCCGCGCAGCCTCTTCGGGCCCGACGAGGACTGGGGCAAAGCGCTCCTCTACTACTGATGGGGACGACATGTCGCAGATGAGGGTGGCCGTGGCCGGTGCCGGGATCGCAGGCCTCGCCCTCGCCTCCGCCCTGCACCGCGCGGGAGTCGAGTGCCATCTCTACGAGCAGGCGGGGCGCCTGGCCGAAGTGGGTGCGGGGGTCCAACTGGCCCCCAACGCCACCCGGCTGCTGCGCCGGCTGGGACTGCGCGACCGGCTGCGCACCGTCGCGGTCACACCGCAGGCGATCGAGATGCGCCGCTGGGACGACGGCACGCTGCTGCAGCGCACCGCACTGGGCGGCTCGTGCCACAGCCGCTTCGGGGCGCCGTACTACACCGTGCACCGCGCGGACCTGCACAGCAGCCTGCTCTCGCTCGTCCCGCCGGAACAGGTGCACCTCGATGCCCGCTGCGTCGCCGTGACCCAGGACACCGACGAGGCACGGCTGCACCTGTCCGACGGCACGACGGTCGCGGCGGATCTGGTCGTGGGCGCCGACGGCATCCACTCCGTCGTACGGGAGCAGATCGTCACCGATCAGCCGAAGTACTCCGGGCAGACGATCTACCGAGGCCTGGTGCCGGCCGAACGGGTGCCCCATCTGCTCTCGGAGCCCCGTGTGCAGTTGTGGTTCGGACCCGACCAGCACTGTGTGTGCTACCCGGTGTCGGCCGGCCGGCAGGTGAGCTTCGGCGCGACCGTCACCGCCTCGGACTGGCAGGAGGAGTCCTGGTCGGCGCGGGGCGACGTGGCCGAACTGGCAGCCGCGTACGCGGGCTGGCACGAGGACGTCGCACGGCTCATCGACGCGGCGGACACCGTCAGCCGATGGGCCCTGCACGACCGCGAGAGCATCGACCGGCTCAGCTCGGGGCGGGTGGCCGTGATCGGCGACGCCGCTCATCCGATGCTGCCGTTCCAGGCGCAGGGCGCGAACCAGGCGATCGAGGACGCCGTCGTGCTCGCGGCCTGCCTGGCCCATGTGACGCCGGCCCGTCTGAGCGGGGCCCTGCGCCGCTACGAGCAACACCGCCTTCCCCGGACCGCACGGATCCAGCGCCAGTCCCGTGACAACGCGCAGACCTTCCACCTGGCCGACGGGGACGCGCAGCGCCACCGCGACACCACCGCGCAGACCTCATCGGGTCTGGACCGGCACGAGTGGCTGTTCGCGTACGACGCCGAGCGAGCCGTCACGACCCCCTGGAGTTCATGATGGAACTGACCGGAATCGAGTCGACGGTCGCACTCGTCACCGGTGCGGCCCAGGGCATCGGCGCCGCCGTGGCTGCCACCCTGGCGGGCGCGGGAGCACACGTCGCCGCCGTGGACCGCAACGCCGAGGCGCTCACCACCGTGGTGACGAAGCTCGAGGCCGAGGGCCAGTCGGCCCGCGCCTACTGCGTCGACGTCTGCGACAGCAAGGCGGTCGACGCGCTCGTGCGGCGCATCGAGGACGAGCTGGGGCCCATCGGCATCCTCGTCAACGCGGCAGGCGTCCTGCACACCGGCAGAGCCGTCGAACTGACGGACCGTCAGTGGCAGGAGACCTTCTCGGTCAACGCGGACGGCGTGTTCCACGTGTCCCGTGCGGTGGCCCGGGAGATGATGGGCCGCCGCCGCGGCGCGATGGTGACCGTGGCGTCGAACTCCGCCGGTGTGCCCCGCACGGAGATGGCCGCATACGCCGCCTCGAAGGCCGCCTCCGCTCAGTTCACCCGGTGTCTGGGCCTGGAACTCGCCGACTACGGCATCCGGTGCAACATCGTCTCGCCCGGCTCCACCGACACCCCCATGCTGCGCGCGATGATCGGCGAGGACGCCGATCTCAGCTCGGTGATCGAGGGCTCCTCGGCCGCCTACAAGGTCGGCATTCCGCTGCGCAAGCTGGCCCAGCCGCGGGACGTGGCCGAGGCGGTCGCCTACCTCGTCTCCGACCAGGCCGGACATGTGACGCTGCACGACCTGTACGTGGACGGCGGCGCCTCCCTGCACGTATGACGCCGTCGGACGCAACAGGAGGCGAACCATGGCCATGTCCCCGATCGAGCCGTACCGCATGCCAGGCGCCGGCGACCTGCCGGCCCCCGCGGTGTCCTGGCGTCCGCGGCCGGACCGCGCCGTCGTGCTGGTGCACGACATGCAGCGGTACTTCCTGCGCGCGTTCGTGGCCGGTGAGTCCCCGCTCACCGAACTGGTCGCCAATGTCGTGAAGCTGCTCGCCGCGGCGCGTGCGGCCGGGGTACCGGTGATGTACACGGCCCAGCCCGGCGGTATGAGCCGCCAGGACCGTGGGCTGCTGCAGGACTTCTGGGGCCCCGGCATGGCGGCCGAGGAAGCCGACCGCGGCATCGCGGACGACATCGCCCCCGAGGCGGGCGACACCGTACTGACCAAGTGGCGCTACAGCGCGTTCCACCGGACCGACCTCCAAGAACGGCTACGGCGGTCGGGGCGCGACCAGCTCGTCGTCTGCGGTGTCTACGCGCACATGGGCTGCCTCATCACCGCCTGCGACGCGTTCAGCCGCGACATCCAGCCGTTCCTGGTGGCGGACGCGCTGGCGGACCTGACGCTCGACGACCACCTCATGGCGCTGCGCTATGCCGCGGATCGCTGTGCGATGCCGCTGACCACGGACGACGTACTGGCCGAGCTGACGCCGTAGCCGGCTCGGCGGGCCCCGAAGACCCCTGTCAGTTCCCCTGATCCACCGGGCGGAGCCAAACGAAAGGAACACCCTTCATGTCCGATCGCACCCAGGTCGTCGTCATCGGCGGAACGTCGGGAATCGGGCGGCACTTCGCCCAGACGTGCGCCGACCAGGGACACGACGTGATCATCACCGGCCGTACGGAGGACCGGACCAAGGGGATGGCCCATGAGATGGGCGGGCGGACCCGCGGGCTCGCGCTGGACCTGGCCGAGCCGGAACGGATCGGGGCCGCGCTGGCCGACGTGGAACGCGTCGACTGGCTGGTGCTCTCCGCGCTGGACCGCGATTACAACACCGTGCGCGAGTACCGTCCGGCGGACGCGACCCGCCTGTTGACGGTGAAGCTCACCGGCTACACGGCGGTCCTGCACGCCCTCGCCCCGCACATGACCGACGACAGCGCGGCCGTACTGCTCGGCGGCCTGGCCAGCCATCGGCCGTATCCCGGCTCCACGACCGTCACGACCGCCAACGGCGGCATCAGCGCGCTCGTCAGGACGCTGGCGGTGGAACTCTCGCCGGTCCGGGTCAACGCCCTGCACCCGAGCATCGTCGCGGACACGCCGTTCTGGAGCGACAAGCCCGGCGCCCGCCAGGCCGCCGAGACGCGTGCGCTGACCAAGCGGCCCGTGACGATGCAGGACTGCACCGAGGCGATCACGTTCCTGCTGCGGAACCGCTCGATCAACGGCGTCAATCTGAACATCGACGGCGGCGACGTGCTCATCTGACGCTCGTCGAGATCCGCCACGGCCCCCACCAGGCGGTCGCACCCTGCCCGTGCTCCCGCTCCGCGCGGGAGTAGCGGGTGAGGTCCCGGGCGGAGAACAGGGCCATGCCCGCGTGGAAGGCCGCCACCGGAACCGGAAGCCGCGCCCAGTACGTGAGCCGGCCGTCGACGTACCACCGCGCTTCTGACGTCTCGGCCCGGTAGGTGATGGTGTAGCGGTGCGCTCGGCCCGGCTCCGTCGGCACCTGCGAGACCACCCGGTGGGTGTAGTGCTCCTCAGGCCGGGTCACGCCCGGGACAGGCAGTCGTTCGACCAGCGCGTAAACGGTGTCATTGCTCGCGGAGGCATTGAGTACGACGCCGCTTTCCAGGTCGAAGAGGGCCACTGTGCCGAAGGCGTCGAGCAGGTCATGGGGAATCTGGCCGTAGGTCCGCACCCCCATCTCGACCTCGAACGTCAGCTCTCCCGCCGCCGGCACGGCAAAGCGCCGCACGGACTGGTACATCTGCTTGGCGTTGTTCTGCCGCGGGTCGGTGTCGTGGAAGCGGCTGAACGGGTTGACAGTCAGCTCGAATCGCCCGTCACCGGTATGTGTCCGTGCGTTACGATCCCGGTACTGGTGGGTTTCGCCGTCGGCGCCTCGGTTTTCCAGGATTCTCCAGCGGGCGGGATCGAGTTCGCCGCTCGTGAAGTCGTCGTACGTCCACGTGGTTGTTTCCGGCGTCGTGGTCATTCAAACACCATCGGCCGAGCCGCCGGCACCGGACATCACACGTTCACGCGGTTCGGGCAGGGGCACGCCATTTCGCCGGCGAACGCCGAATATCCCGTGAATGGGCCATGCCGGCGTGCGGGCGGCGGCCGAGACTATCGCCGTACCGACCCGACCGCCACGTCACGACGTCGCCCTCGCGACGTCTGCAACAGAGGAGGTGTCATGGGCACGATGGACTCGGCAGCGGACGGCGACAGCCTTGTCGCGGTGTACGACAGCGCCCAGTTCCAGGCTCTGCAACGCCGATCGAATGTCTTCATCGTTTGGACGAGCGTCGCCTTCTACGGGTGGTGGTTGCTCCTCATCCTGCTCGCTGCCTTCGCGCCGGACTTCTTCCGGAAGGGGATCCACGGATCCTTCAACGTGGGCCTGCTTTTCGTAACGCTGTCGTTCCTCATCGTGGTGGCGATCTCCGCGCTCTATCTGCGATTCGCCCGAACTCGGCTGGATCCCCTGAGTGAGCAGATCCGGGGGGATCTGGAAGGAGATCTTCGATGACCCTCTTTCTCGCGGCACCCCCTCCGGCTCCGGTGCACAACACGTGGGCGGCGCCGGGGCTCGCCACGGGGTTCACCGTGGTCATCGCGGCTGCGGTGTTCGCCCTTGTGAGGTCGGCGCGCGGCCGTATCCGCAACCCGACCGACTACCTCCTCGCGGGCCGGAACGTCGACGCCCGCCAGAACGCCCTGGCGTTGGTCGGCAGCGCCATCATGTACACGACCGCGATCATCATCGCCGGGCACATCGCGCTGAACGGCTTCGACGGCGTTCTCCTGCTGACGGCCTTCACGATCTCCACGATCCTCGCGGTCCTGGTCTATGCGGGGCCGGTGCGCAACGTGGGCGGGTACACGCTGGGCGACCTGTGGGAACTGCGCGCCCGTCAGCGCCCGGCACGCATCGCCTCGGCCGTCGTCAGCCTGACGGTCTACACCATGTTCATGATCTTCACGCTGGCCACGCTCGCTCTGGTCGCCAGCCGGATGTTCTCCACCAGCTCCACGGTGGACAAACCCCTCGTGGCGAGCGTCGTCGCCGTCGTCGGCCTGCTCACCGTGCTCTGGGTGTACGCGGGAGGGATGGTCGGCCTCACCCGGGTGCTGGTGCTCAAGGTGGTCCTGGTGATCGGCATGGTGGCGGTACTGGCGGTGGCGGTGCTGGCCAAGTACGACATGAACCCCTTCCACATGCTCGATGCCGCCGAGGCCCACGCGGCACCCAACAAGCACGGCCACGATCTGCTCGGACCCGGCCGCCTGCTGGGCAAGGGCGGCACGGCGCATTCGGACCAGGACCCGTGGGTCCACATGTCGAAGCTCATCTCCGTCGCCATGGGCGCCATGGGGATGCCGTTCCTCTTCATGCGTCACTTCACGGCGGTCAACGGACGCGAGGCGCGGCGGTCGGCGGGCTGGGCGTCGATGATCATCGTGGCGTTCTACTTCTGCATGACCATCCTCGGTCTCGGCGCCGTCGCGATCCTCGGCGGGAAGAACATCGGCCTGCTCCCGGAGCACCGCGACATCACCCTGCCCAAGCTCGCGGACGAACTCGGCGGCAAGTGGGCGACCGGCATGCTCGGCGCCGTCGGTCTGCTGTCGGTCGCCGCGATCTTCGGAGTCCAGATCATCAGCGCGGTCACGTCCTTCACCAAGGACATCAACGCGGCGCGTGGCCGGCAGCCGGAACCGGCCGACGAACTGAAGCAGATACGGCGCAACGTGCTGGTCATCGGACTCGGCTACCTCGTCGTGGGGATGGCGATGCTGACCCAGCGCACCCACATCATGGTTCCGACGTCGATCGACCTGGGGGCTGCCGTCGTCCTGCCGGCGGTCGTCTACTCGCTGTTCTGGCGGCGCTTCAACACCGCGGGGCTGCTGTGGACGGTCTACGGAGGGATGGCCGTGACCTTCTTCATGGTCGTGTTCTCCAACGGTGTGTCGGGTGACGTCGCCGCCCTGTTCCCCGACTCCGACTTCAAGTTCATCGACTTCGAACCCGGCATGGTCACCGGACCGCTCGGCTTCCTGCTGGGCTTCGTCGGCACGCTCACCAGCAGCGAGCGCAACGACAGGGCCTTCAAGGAGATACGGGTCCGTGCCCTCACGGGCGCCGTCCCTCCCGCGCAGAAGAAGGACCTGACCGTCGTGGGCCCCGAGCAGCGCGACCGGGACAGCCGGACGCCCAGCGAAGCACGCTGACCAACCGAACAACCGCGAACGGTGTGGGGCGGCCGGACCGCCCCACACCCATGGGGAGGCAATCGTGGATCCGGTACCGGTTCTGGTCGTGGGCGCGGGCCCCGTCGGGATGGTCACCGCTCTGGCGCTCGCTCGCCAAGGCGTTCCCTGCGTTGTCGTCGACCAGGACTTCGAGACGTCCGTCCATCCCAAGCTGGACTACGTCAACTCCCGCAGCATGGAGTTCTTCCGGCAGCTCGGCATCGCCGACGACGTCCGGTCGGCCGGTGTCGGGCCCGAGCATCCGGCCGACGTGATCTGGTCGACCGGCCTCGCCGGTGAACCGATCACCACCTGGGAACTTCCCTCGGTGGCCGAGGAACGCCGGCGCATCGCCGAGCACAACGACGGCAGCCGTCCCACCGAACCCGGCCAGCGCATCTCCCAGATCGAGCTGGAGCCGGTGCTGCGTGCCCACTGCCGGCGCAGTCCGCTGATCGACCTGCGGTGCGGCCTGCGGTTCGACTCTCTCGCCCAGGACGACGACGGTGTGACCAGCCACCTGGTCGATGTCATGACCGACGACCGGGTTCGGTTGCGGTCCCGGTACGTGATCGGCTGCGACGGTGCGTCGAGCCAGGTCCGCAGGGCTGTGGGCATCGGCGAGGAGGGCTTCGACGTACCCGGGCTCCCGGGCGCGTTCATGGTGCACTTCAAGAGCCGCGATCTGCAGACCCTGCACCGGCACGGGCGGTTCTGGCACTACTTCGCCTTCAGGTACATCATCATCGCCCAGGACGAGGCGGACACCTGGACCGCGCACGTCAACGGCGTCCATCCGGCCGAGTTCGACACACCGCCGGCCGACCCGGCGGCATTCCTGCGCGAGACGATGCAGACCGAACTGAAGATCGACAAGGTCCTGCTGACCTCACGCTGGCGCCCCGGCTTCATGATCGCGGAACGCTACCGGGAAGGCCGCGTCCTGCTCGCCGGTGACTCAGCGCATCGCATGTTCCCGACCGGCGCCTACGGAATGAACACCGGCGTCGGCGACGCGGTGGACGCGGCCTGGAAGATCGCCGCCCTCGTCAAGGGCTTCGGCGGCCCCGCCCTGCTCGACAGCTACGAGGCCGAGCGCCGCCCGGCCGGTCTGCGCACCATGCACACGTCCCACCGGCACCTCGGCGTGCACCTCAAGGCCGGCGAACTCCTGCGCGGCGGCGCCCCGCTGGACACCGTCGCAGCCTTCCTGCAGGACGAACGGGGCGAGAACGAGTACCGGGGGATCGAACTGGGCCACCGCTACAACGACTCGCCCGTCGTCTGCCACGAGGACGCGCCCGAACCCCCTTACAGCCCCCGGGCGTACACACCGACGACATGGCCCGGTGGCCGGCCGCCCAGCCTGCTCCTGCAGGACGGCACGCCGATCTACGACCTCTTCGCCCCGTCCTTCACACTCGTCGACTTCGCAGGCGACGGCAGGGCCGACGCACTGCTCGAGGCGGCTGCCGCCCAGGGCCTGCCGGTAGGCCACACCGTGGTGACCGACACCGGTGCCCGGCGGACATGGGAACGCGACCTCGTGCTGCTCAGGCCCGACCACCATGTGGCCTGGCGCGGCGACGAGGCCCCCGAGGACCCTGCTGCCGTGATTCGGCGGGTACGAGGCGCGGCGTGAGGCGTCCGGTGGGGTGACGGCGGGCGGACCGGTGCACGGCGTCATGCCCCGCCGTGTCCGGTGAAGCGCAAGAGCAGGGACGCGACATGCGGTGCCTTACCGGAAATCCGGTAAAGGCAGGTCTTGAGCAGCGCAAAGACGTGATGTGCGCGCAGGGCCCGACACGTCACGCTCGTCGTGCACCGGCGCGATCGGGTGGGCAGCCCCCCGTGCGGTCGGGCCCCGTGCATGACACCCGCTCGTCCGGCGCCGGGCCGGCGGTTTTCCGTGGCCCCCGGAGCACGTCTCGCTGATCTCTCGACGGGAGCACTCATGACGCAATCCAGCTCTACGGCGGACATCGCCCGACTCGGGCCGTGGGAAGGCCGGCCGGCGGCCCAGCAACCGGACTGGCGCGACCACGCCGCCTATCCCGAGGCCTGCGAGCGTCTGGCGTCGGCTCCGCCCCTGGTGGAGGCCGCCGAGATCCGGCAGCTGCGGCGGACGCTGTCCCGGCTGGGGACGACCGGCACCCTCCTGCTTCAACTGGGCGACTGCGCGGAGAGTTTCTACGAATGCACGCCTCGGCACGTGGCGCAGAAGCTGCGGATCGTCGACCGGCTGGCGGACCGCTTCGGAGAACTCACCGGCCAGAGCGTCGTCCGGGTCGGCCGTATGGGCGGGCAGTTCGCCAAACCCAGGTCACAGGCGACCGAGTCGCACGGCGCGGTGAGCATCCCCTCCTTCCGCGGACACATGATCAACTCGGAGATCTCCACGCCGCTGACCCGGCAGCCCGACCCGCGGCGCATGGAGTGGGCCTACGACGCCAGCGCCGTGGTGCAGCGGGCGATGCGGACGTACCGTCAGGGCAGCGGCCGCATGCCGGCCGGGGAAGGGCCCTGGTCGAGCCATGAGGCCCTGGTCATCGACTACGAATCCCGGCTGGTCCGCCGTGACCCGGAGACGGACGAGCCGTACCTGTCCTCGACCCACCTGCCATGGGTGGGGGAGCGCACCCGTGAACCGGGCGATGCGCATGTCGCGCTGCTCTCCTGCGTCGCCAATCCGGTGGGGTGCAAGGTCGGACCGGCCGCGGACCCCGAGGACGTCCTGCGGGTGTGCGAGGCACTCGACCCGCACCGTGAGCCCGGCCGCCTGATACTGATACCCCGGATGGGCCGGGACGGCATTCAGCAGGCCCTGCCGCCCATCGTCCGCCGTGTGGCGAACGCGGGACACCCGGTGATCTGGCTGTGCGACCCGATGCACGGCAACACGGTGCAGTCCCGGTCCGGCCTGAAGACACGTCATCTCACCGATGTGATCACCGAAGCGCTGCGATTCCGCGACATCCTCCAGGCGAACCGGCAGGACGCGGCCGGACTCCACATAGAGGTCGCGGCGGACGACGTGACGGAATGCATCGGTGGTTCCGTGACGGGCGAGGACCAACTGCACCGGCATTACACCACCTTGTGCGATCCGCGGCTCAATGCCGCCCAGGCCGTCGAACTCATCGAGGCCTGGGCGAAAGGAACGGTGTCCGGTTGTCCGTGAAGGGCGAAAGGTCCTGTAGATCGTCAGCCCCGCGCTCCGCAGTGCTCCTTGTGCGTCGGGAATGCGTTGCCGGACGAGTCGCTGTCCATGGTCCACTACTCGATCGAGCAGTGGACTTCTCGAAGCCGAGTCGGCTAGCGTCCCTGTGAAATCCCGGGACATTAGATGAGCATGAGTTCTCTGGCTCGACCATGACCGCCGGCGATCGCTTCACGACATGAAGGTCGATCGAAAGGAGAATTTCCAGTGAAGAAAATGAGGCGACCGCGGAGTCGGCGTCTGGGATACGGAATGACCATCGCCACCGCGGTGGCCCTGGTGGGCTCGCTGACCAGTGCCGCGCCGGCGGCTCCGCAGCAGGCGACAGCCACCTTCGACCTCGATCACGGGAATGCCCTGACGCAGGTCGTCTATCCGAAGTTCCAGCGCGTGTCGCGCGACGAGAGCTTTGGCCGTGCGGTGACGCTGACGGTGGACCACGCCATCCTCATCGAAATGCCGTGGTTCGACGCCATTGCCCCGTACAGCCCGACGGCGAAGGGTATTTTCTCGGACCTCGGGCGCCGTCCGGCGGAAGAGCGTACGACGCGCAACAAGAACATCGCCGTCATCTACTCCGCCTTCACGTCGCTCAACGCCGTCCTCCCGCAGTACAAGGACCGTTGGCTCGAGATGATGCAAACGGCGGGACTTGATCCCAACAACACCGAGGAAGACCCGACCACGCCGAGCGGTATTGGAATCCTTGCCGCCAAGAACGCCATCAAGGCGCGCTTGCACGACGGTTCCAACCGGTACGGTGACGAAGGCGGCCGTAAGTACAACTTGAGGCCGTACAGCGACTACACCGGGTACCGGCCGGTCAACACGGCGGAACAGCTCAACGACCCGTCCCGCTGGCAGCCGAACGTGACGTCGTCGAACAACGTCTACAGGTCCCAGGAGTTCGCGACTCCGTATTTCGGCTGGCTCAAGCCGTTCACGTACGACAGCCCCGCGCAGTTCGACGTGGCTCCGCCGACCAGCAGCAACTACCACAATGCCAAGGCCTACAAGAGCCAGGTCGACGAGATGGTGGAGGCGTCGGCCGGTCTTGATGACCGCAAGAAGATGACCGCCGAGCTCTTCAACGACAAGGTGGTGACGTTCGGGGCGGTCGCCGGCACGCCGGTGGTCATGAACGGAAACTACGACGTCGAGAAGATGGTGCAGTACATCACCTCTTCCGACGTGGCCTTCGTCGATTCCACCATCGCCACCTGGTATTTCAAGCGGAAGTACGACTCCGTGCGGCCGTTCAGCGCCGTCCATCATGTGTACGGGAACAAGAGGATAACCGCCTGGGGCGGGCCGGGGGCGGGCACGGTCGACGACATCACCGGGAACGAATGGCAGGGCTATCTGAGCGGGCATTCCGCCGACTCCCCCGAGTACCCGTCGGCGACTTCCGCGCTCTGCCTGTCCTTCGCCGAGCAGGTGCGACGGTTCACGGGCACCGACCAGGCCAACATCAACTTCGCTGCCGCGAAGGGTTCCTCGTTCGTGGAGCCGGGTGTCACTCCGGCCAACGACATGACACTGCACTGGAGCAACTGGACGGACTTCGCCCGGGACTGCGGGGAGAGCAGGGTCTGGGCGGGTGAGAACTTCCCTGCCGCGATCGAGGCCGCGAAGCAGTACGCACCGAAGATCGGTGACCTGAGCTACGAGTTCGTTCAGCGGAAGCTGAACGGCGGCTGATTCCCCCAGCACCGACGCAGGCTGCCGCCGGCGCCCCAACGGGCCCGGCGGCAGCCTGCTGCTGGGAGCGCCCCGACAAGTCATCACGTCTTGAGACCCGCTCGTCCCGCGCTCTATCAAGACGATCAAGGGTAGAAGAGTCGAGCTTGAAGAGTTATGGTCGCCGTTGCGGCTCGAACGCAGGGCGGGGGATTCCAATGATTTTAGCTTACTTCCCAGTAATTTCGCGCGTACCTGTTTCGGTGACGCTCGGCACCAGTCGCGGAGTTTCGAGTTCTGGTCCGGCTCGCGGTGAACTTGAGGGCGGGTGGAGCCCGGCCACCGCCGTCGGGCGTGGTTCGCGAGCCGGGTGTCGTGTCATTCCCTTGAGGAGATCTCTGCCGACCGGGTGGCCCTCGTCCCGGCCATGGCGGCACGTGCACGCACGGCCCCAGCCCAATTCCGGCTATTGCGTCGAAGTGACCGTGCCCCTGAATCGGAGCGACTGGTGGAGGGAAGATGGCGATCAAGGTGGTCCTGGCCGAGGACGAAGCCCTCACCAGGGAGGCCCTGGCTGAACTTCTCCAAATGTCGGGGAACATCGATGTCGTCGCCCACACGGGTCGGGGCGACAGGGTGCTGGGGCTCGTGGAGGAGAACGAGGCGGGGCTCGCCGTGCTCGACGTACACATGCCGGGCATGAGCGGGATCGAGGTCGCCGAGCAACTGCACCTGGAGCGGCCCGGTTTCCCGGTGGTGATCCTCACCCGTGTTCCCCGGCCCGGGCACCTGCAGCGGGCGCTCAAGGCCGGAGTGCGCGGCATCCTCACCAAGGAGACCTCGATTCGCGAGCTGTGCCAGGTCATCCGTGAAGTGCACGCAGGCGGACGGCATTTCCCGCCCGAGCTGGTTGCCGAGATGCTGGCCGCCGGCGAGAACCCGCTCACGGCCCGCGAGGCGGAGATCCTGAAGGCGGCAGAGGACGGCCGCCCGCTCAGCGCCATCGCTTCCCAGCTGCACCTGAGTCCGGGCACGGTCCGGAACCACATTCACTCCGCCGTCCGCAAGCTGAAGGCGGGCAACCGGATCGGTGCCGTGCACGCCGCGTCGCGGGCGGGCTGGATCTGAGCGAAGAACCCGGCCCCGGCGTCGTCGTGGCGGCACGCCGGGGCCCTCGAAAGCGGCTGCGGCGTACTGCCGACACGCCCGCCCGGGCCGACAGCCCGCACCTGCTCCCTTGTCGAGACGTCTTCCCGCCACGAGCCGCCACCGGACCGAACGCGAGCTGGAGCCTCTCCTGGCCCGGCACGTGTCACGGCTCGACCCGCGTATGCTCCCGCCCGCCTCACAGGTAGCGGGCCGCAGCATGAGAACCGTACGAGTGTGGCCGAATCGGTCGTCTGACACGTGTTCGAACGCGGCGATACTCAGGGCTGGGCAAACCCGCCCCATTCCTATGTCCGGAGGCCGCTGATGCCCCAGACCCACCTGTCCCACACCGCCGTGCTCGAAGCCTGGCTGTCGGGCGCCGAGAGCGCGTACGGCCAGTCCAACCCGGCCGGGCCCCTCTATGTCGGCGGCGCAGCCGCCGAGGCCGCACTCACCGACCCGAGCGACTCCCTCTACGGCTTCTGTTCCAGCCCGTCCGGGTCGCTCGGCAGTTGGTGCTGCTGACCGTCTCCGCTCCGGAGCGCACTCGCTGAGCGCGCCCCGGCGGAGCCCGGAGTGAGGTTCCACGAACGGGAGCGTGAGGAACCGGGCCGGTGGAACGGTTCCTCACGCCCCACCTCAAGGCGCCTCGGACGGCGCGACGCGGCAGGGGAACGGGGAAGGCGGATGGTGAGCGGATCGGGGTCGAAGAGACCGGGACCGGACAGGGAAGACGAGGCCGATTGGTTCGCCCGGCCCGTGCGCAGCATCGCCCGGCCCTGGCGGGACGAGCTGGCCCGGCGGCTCGCCGCAGTGAACGGCCTCGGGCAGGACGAACGGGAAGTCGTGCTGGACGCAGGCCACACCGCCCTGCTCAGGTCCTTGCACGCGAAACTCTCCCGCCTGTTCCTGATCGAGCTGCACGCGCTGCGCCTGGCAACAGGCGGCCGGCCACCCGCCGCGGGCACGGCCGCGGGCACCGGCCCGGGCGCAGGCGCCGCCACGGGCAACGCGTCGGACCCGCAGATATGGGCCGCGTACCTCGAGCAGGCCGGACGAGCGGGCTACCTCGACCAGCTCTCCGGCCGGTACCCGACGGTCGTCCCGCGGATCGCGGCGGTGGCACGGCTGTCCGTGGCGGCGACGGCGGGCTTCGCGCAACGGCTCGCCGCCGACCGCACTCTGCTGCACTCCCTGCTGGACGGCCCGGCGGGGGAGATGCGCGCCGTCACCTTCGGGGCGGGCGACAGCCACCGGGGCGGGCTCACCGTCAGCCGTGTCGACTTCGACGGCGGAAGCCTCATGTACAAGCCCCGCCCGTCCGAGACGGACGTGGCCCTCGGCGGCCTGCTGGACGAGCTGTTCGCGGACCTCCCCGCCGCCCCGGCACCGCACGAGCGCATCCGTGTGCCGCGGACGCTGGCCCGTGACGGCTACGGCTGGGCCGAGTTCGTCCGCCACCGCTACTGCGCCGACGAGGCCGAACTCGCCGCCTTCTACCGCGGCGTCGGACACTGGTTGGCCGTCCTCCGCTTCACCGGCGGCACCGACATGCACGCCGAGAACATGATCGCCGCGGGACCGGTGCCGGTGATCGTGGACGCCGAGACGCTCTTCGACGCCCCCGCGCCCTTCCCGCCCAGCAACCGGGGCGACGCGGTGGACGTGGCGGCGGCGGCCATCCGCCGTACGGTGCTGCGGACCGGACTGCTGCCCGTACGCGGCACCGGATTCGCGCTCGGTGGGGTGGACATCTCCGGGGTCGGGGCGCTGCCCGGACAGCAGCCGCTGATCCCGAACCCGGTGATCGCGGACGGCGGCACCGCGGCGGCCCGGTTCCAGGTGGACCTGGTGGCGATGCCCGCCGCGGCCAACCACCCCAGCCCCACCCCCGTACTGAGCACGTACTGGGACCGGATCCTGGCCGGCTTCCAGGAGATGACCGCACACCTGCGCACCCCCGGCCGCGACCCGTACCGGCTGCTGCGCCGGTTCGAAGGCGCCCGGGCGCGGCGGATCCTGCGGCCCACGCAGGCGTACGTCGACATCGGCCGGATGCTGTGGCACCCGGCGTCCCTGCACGACGAGGCGGCGGCCGTCGAGCGGGCCCGGGACATCCTGCGGCGCAACGCCGAGGTGCTGCCCGGCGCGCCCACCGACCGTGCGGCCATCGACGGCGAGATCGCGGACCTGCTGGCGGGCGACGTGCCGATGTTCACCTTCCCCGTGGACGCCACCGCGGTACGGAACACGGTCGAGGACTGGCGCACCGCCGACCTGTCGCTGGAGGAGGCGGTGATCCAGGACGCGCTGGTGGGCGCGTACCTCAACGAGCGCTCGCTGCCCGCACGGGTGCAGGCCGCCGCCCGCGACCCGCACGCCCGCAACCGGGAGCGGCGCCGCCGGGACCTGGCCGCGCGGATGGTACGGCGGCTGTGCGACGGGGCGGTGCGCGGCGAGGACGGTACGGTCACCTGGATCAGCCCCGTCTTCACGCCCGCCGGATGGTCCATCAGGGTGCTGCCCGCCGACCTCTACACCGGGCAGGGCGGGGTGGCCCTGGCGCTCGCGGAGTACGTGACCGAGGCACGGGCCGGTCGCGCCGACGAACTGCCGGGCGTCGCCGAGACGTTCGAGGGCGCGCTGCGGGTGCTGGTCACCACCGAGGACCTGACACCGACACCCTCGCCCGGGGCGTTCAGCGGTGCTGCCTCGCAGGTGTGGACGTGGCTTGCGCTGCACCGGGTGCTCGGCGAGGACGGGCTGCTGGAGCGGGCCGCCGAACGGGCCCTGCTGCTCACGGAGGGAGGGCCTCTGGTCGAGGACGACATCGAGGTGGACCTCCTCAACGGGGCCTGCGGCGCGATCGTCCCCCTGCTCGACCTGGCCACCGCCACCGGACAGGACCGCTGGCTCGGCGCCGCCGCCCACATCGGCCGCCGGCTGGCCGGGCTGGCCACCCTTGACGCCGGCGGCGCCCGGTGGACGACCCGCCTCAACCCCGAGGGCATCGGCGGCTTCGCCCACGGCGCCACCGGTATCGGCTGGGCCCTGGCCCGGCTCGCCCTCAGCGACGCGGGTTCCGCCGCCGAACGCCGCGGCTGGCGCCACCTGGCCGACCGGGCCTTCGCCTACCAGGAATCCCTGTACCGGCCCGAGCACGGCAACTGGCTCGACGTCCGGGTCGGCGCCGAGGACGACTTCTTCACCAGCTGGTGCCACGGCAGCGCGGGGATCGGTATCGGCATGCTCGACCTGCACCGGCGCACCGGCGACCCCGCCCATCTCGACATGGCACGCCGCGCCGCACGCGCCTGCGCCGCCGAAGGCTTCGGCTGGAGCCACACCCTGTGCCACGGCGACCTCGGCCTCTGGGAGTTCCTCACGGCTCTGGGCCACGGTGACCGACAGGACCTGGACGCGGAGATCCTCACCGGACTCGAACAGCGCGGCCCGGTGGGGGGCCTGGCCCGCGAGGCGTTCTCACCCAGTCTCATGTCCGGCCTCGCCGGAGTCCTGCACACCCTCCTGCGCATGCATCCCGGGGCCGACCTGCCCAATCCCCTGCTCCTCGACTGACCCCGCCCGGACCGAGCCCGGTCCAGGGTGTTGCCGACAGCGCCCCCGTCGCAGCACCTGGAACGGGTGATCGCGCCGGCGACCGCTCCCGCGGCGGCTGCCGGCGCCTCACACCGCGGTCGTGCGGCGGGCTGCCGCTACGGGACGTTCCAGGCGGCGATGAACGGTTGCCCGTCCTCATGGCCCAGGAAACTCAGGGTTCCGGGATGCGGGTGGCCCAGTAGCCGGCCGGCCGCTGCGTCCAGGCCCAGCCACCGCACGGCGAGCACCCGCGCCAGATGACCGTGGGCGACCACGGCGACGTCGCCGTCGTTCAGCAACGGCCGGATGCGGTCCAGCACCGCGTCCGTACGCGCGGCCACCTGCTCGAGCCGCTCACCGGGATGGTCGGCGTCGCCGGGAACGACGCCGTCCCGCCACAGGTCCCAGCCCGGCCGCCCCTCCCGGATCTGCGCTGCGGTCAGGCCCTCGTAGCCGCCGTAATCCCACTCCACCAGGTCGGGATCGGGCCTGACGCCGGTCAGCCCCGCCAGCTCAGCGGTCCGCATGGCGCGGCTCAGCGGACTGCTGAACACGCCGGCCAGCGGGCGTCGGGCCACTCTTGGAGCGAGCGCCTTGGCCGATGCCTCGCCCGCGTCAGTCAGCGGAACGTCAGTGCGTCCCGCGTGCTGACCCGACAGGCTCCACTCGGTCTGGCCGTGCCTGATCAATATCAGCTTCCCCATGGGCGAGCACGCTATCCGATCAGGGGACCAGCGACTGGGTGAAGGCGAACCCGACCACGCCGACGGCGTGCGTGTCGACGTGGCTGGACTCGATCTCGGCGTCCGTGCGGTGCCGGCGCGGGCCGGTTCTGCCGACGATCGGCGCCGGTGACTGGCATTCAGTGCACCGTCGGTACGCTCCGGGCCGGGTCCGCAGCGCGCTCAGCGGACGGGTGCGTCGCTGGTTGCGGACTGGGTGAGGACGCGCCGGAGCCAGCGGAAACGGGCGTTGCGCGCGTCCTCGCTGAGCGCCGCCTGTGGTGCGACGGTGTCGAAGCCGTGGAAGGCACCCGGCCACACGTGCAATTCGGCCTGGCCGCCGGCCTGCCAGATCCCGTTGGCGTAGGCGACGCCTTCATCCCGGAAGGTCTCGGCCGACCCCACCTCGATGTAGGCCGGAGGCAGTCCGGACAGATCCTTGGCGCGGGCGGGCGCCGCGTAGGACGGCAGGTCCGCCGCGCCGTGACGGTCGCCCAGCAGCGCCTGCCACGCGGTCGCGTTGGACGTGCGGTCCCAGAGGCCGGTACCGGCCATCTGGTGACTGGAGAACGTGTCGTTGCGGTCGTCGAGCATCGGGCACACGAGTAGTTGCCCGATCGGGGCGGGCCCGCCCCGGTCACGGGTGAGCAGGGCGAGTGCGGCGGCGAGTCCGGCACCGGCGCTCTTTCCCCCGATGATGATGCGGCCCGCCTCGATGCCGAGTCGGTCCGCCTGTGCGGCCACGTGGACGAGCCCGGCGTAACAGTCCTCCACCGGTACCGGGTACCTCGCCTGCGGCGCCAGCCGGTACTCGACGGAGATGACGGCCAACTCCAGCGTGAGGGCCCACTCGTGCAGCAGCCGCGGGAGTACGGACCACGCATTGCCCGTGATCATTCCACCGCCGTGCATGTAGTAGAGGAGCGGCAGCGGGCCCGCGACATCGGCGGGCCGCGCGCTCACGAGCGTGACGTCCTGTCCGTCCGCCCCGCCCGGCACCCGTAGCTCGTTCACCTCGAAGCGGCCGTCGGCCCGGAGATCCTGCACCGTCGGCCTGGGCCGTGCCGCGGCATCCCGCTTCTGCCGGGCGGCAAGGTTGTCCGGGGTGTACGGCTTCCTCGCCTCGTCCCCCAAAGCCGCCAGCGCCGCAGCCAGTTCGGGGTCGAAAGGGGGCACGCCGTCCCGAGCCATGTCCATGGGGCGTAGTCAATCAGTAGCCGTGCCCTGCGGGTTGACCGAACGACCGTCCGACCCCGGCCGGGCCGGCCTCACCAGCAACCCCTGACGCACTGAGACGCACGTCACACCCCCATCCCTGTCACATCACAGCGCCCTGCGCTGTCAGAGAGGTGTGACAATCTCCCGGCGCCGGAGCAGACGTTGAATCCCCCGACAGCGAAGGCCCCGGCGCCGGGTCATGTCCACTGCTCACCGCGCTCTGACTGAGGGCTGCGCGGCAGGGCTCACGATGCCGTCGTCGCCGACGCGCGCCTTCGCCCGGCCCGACGCCCCTTCCTCCACCGGGCGTACGTGGCGTCCGTATGGTCCAGCCGGGAAGCTCTTCAGGTCGCACGGTCGAAGCGACGCCAGAGGGGCGACGGCCTTCCCTTTGTCCGGGGCCACGGCCCTGTGCATGGCCGGGCACCACACCGATGCCGAGGCCCGCGCCGTGGCCGCAGCCCGCTCCCGGTCACGCACCGCGGGCACTGAGTATCGCCGCACAAGCGATGGGTGCCCAGGGCCGCGACCCGCGGCAGAGGGCCGGAGACGGCGCTCATCGTGACGGCTGCCCGCAGCGGACTGATCTACGCCATGAACGCGCAGGGCCGCCACCCGCGGCAGAGGGGCCGGCCCGCGAGGTCCTCGCCGCTCATCCGGACCGGATCTGTGCCGCCTGGTCCTGTGGCTCGGCCTGGCCCGCGGCCTCCGCGGCCACGACGCCTGCCTCGCGGCCTTCGGCCCGGACCCCCGCCGCACCGCCGGGGCGCGCGCACTGCTGGACCGCACCCACAATGCGTGACCGGGCGCCCGACGCCGTCGTCGTCCTCCGCGGAGCACGCCGCGAACCGTACCCCGACACCGCCTTCGGCCCCGCCGGGTGTCCGACTCCGCGCCGGCGACCGGTGAACCCGGTCAGTCTCCGAGGCCACCCGCGGTCAATTGCTTGTGCATGACGATGCAGGGGCGACCGTACTGGATGTCGGGACGGCGATCGATCTCCTGCCAGCCCAGTGAGTTCCAGAACGCCAGCGCCGTGGGGTTGTTTTCCAGGACCGCGAGGCGGATGCCGCTGCGACCCAGGCTGCTGAGCCGTTCCTCGACCATGCTTGCCAGCAGCCGGCCGGTTCCTTTTCGGCGCCGGTCTCCGTGCACGATGAGCAGCCCGATCCACGGATACCCGTCCTTGGGGTGCTCGTGCAGCAGGGAGACCAGGCCCGCTGCCCGCTCCTTGGTGTCGCGGGCGAGCAGGACCTCGAAACCGGTGGCGCCCGTGTCTTGGCGCAGGTCGGTTTCGACCTGCTCGGCGTCGATGTTGTCGGGGTCGTACTCGCCGGCGGCGCGGCAGTACTCGGGATTGCTCGCGTAGATGCCGACGATCTCGGCGATCTCGTCCGGAGTCAGACGCAGCGGGGAAAGAGACAACGTGGACATGCGGGCAAGAGTAAGCAGCCGCGCCGCTGCCCGGCACGTGTAAAAAAAAGGGGCCGTGGCCGCCGCGCGGGCTGAGTGCTGTTCTGCCCAGCTCTGACCGGGGCTGTCCACGCGTTCCGTCGGCCCGCCGCAAAGCAGGACGAGCTGCGTGCCGCAAGCGGTCGGACGTCGTCGATCCCGCGGAAGGTGTCCTCGTGATGACCCATGTCCAACGGCCACCGGGGCGCCACCCAAGTGCCCGCGCCATGAGCGTCGACTCCACGGCTCCGCCCCTGATTCCGGCCCCGGCATTGTCCGGTGGCCGTGCACAGGACGTCCTCCGCCGGTGGGACCGACCAACCGTGAAACGGCCGTCGCCCAGAACGAGAACACCTGCGCGTGTCCGGGGCGGCGGTGCTGCCCGGTCGCTTCTCACTGGAGGGGGATCTCGTGGTCGGGGCCGCGCTCGTCCTCCGGCCGTGGCCCGAACCAGCGCCGGTCGGACTCGCTGATGCGCACGTCGTTGATACTGGCCTCGCGGCGTCGCATGAGGCCGTGCTCGTCGAACTCCCACAGTTCGTTGCCGTAGCTGCGCCACCACTGACCTGACGCATCGTGACACTCGTACTGGAAGCGGACGGCGATCCGGTTCTCGTGGAAGGCCCACAGGCTCTTGCGCAGCACGTAGTCCAGTTCGCGCTCCCACTTCTGTGTGAGGAAGGCGACGATCTCCTCACGGCCGTGGAGGAACGTGTCCCGGTTCCGCCACGTCGAGTCCGGCGTGTAGGCCAGTGCCACCCGCTGAGGATCACGTGTGTTCCACGCGTCCTCGGCCGCTTGGACCTTCTGCAGCGCCGTGTCCCGCGTGAAGGGCGGGTAGGGCGGGCGATCTTCCGGCATTGCGGCCTCCTCGCGTTGAGAACGAGCGTTCTCCATTGCTGCGGCCTACGATAGAAAACGATCGTTCTCAACGTCAAGGAGTTCCCCATGCCGGCCCCGATCACCGAGGAGCAGAACCGCCTGGACCGCGAAGCGCTGCTGGACGCCGCCGAGAGGCTCTTCTACGAGAAAGGCATACAGGCGGTCGGCATGGACGAGGTCCGTGCGGCATCCGGACTGCCGTTGAAGCGGATATACCGGTGCTTCGCGGCGAAGGAGGACCTCGTGGTGGCCGTGCTCGCTCGTCGCGACAGGCGATGGAGGGGGGAACTGGCCGCCCATGTGGAGCAGGTCCAGGACCCCCGCGAGCGCGTGCTCGCGATCTTCGACTGGCTTGCCGGATGGTTCGCGGAACCCGGATTCCGCGGGTGTGCCTGGATCAACGCCTTCGGTGAACTCGGTCCGTCGTCCGAGGCGGTGCTGGCCGAAGTCCGGTCGCACAAGCAGGCGTTCCACGACCAGATCGCGCGGTGGGTCCGCGCCACCGGCCTGCCGGCGGTCGAAGCCGTCTTCCTGCTCGCCGAAGGAGCCATCGTGACAGCCGGCATCAGCGGCGACCCGGCCCCGGCCCGCCATGCGCGCACAGCCGCCGCGATGCTGCTCGGGACCTCATGACAGGAGCAGCCCGCGATACGGTCACTGTGGTCGAGGACGTACTGCTGCGCGGCGAAGTCGCCCATGCCGACAGCCCCGACCCGGCCGATCGCCCATTGAGGCGCGGAGGGCGCCGCTGGGACAACCAACTGCGGCGGCTCGGCCGGCGGCCCGGCGAGCCCTCCGAGCCATCCCGCGGCCCTGACCGGCCACCACATGAGTGCCGGGCGAGCCCGCCGACCGTGCCGCCGCCACAAGCGGTGCGCTGGCGGCCGACGGCCGGCCGCCTTCCTGACGGCTCTTCACCGACCGGCCCCGACGGGTCCCCCGGCCTCCAGTGGCCGCGGCCGGTCACTGGAGGACCGCGCCGAGCAGTCCGCCGAGCAACTCTCCTCGGCCACCGACAACGGGGCTCATCCCTGACCCGGAGACCGTTCGAGCGGTGTGGCACGACGCCGCCGCCGACGCGCCCGAGCGGGCGCGCCCGGAACGGTGGTCACCACGGACGGCACCTCTTGCCCGGTGACCGACTTCGCGACCTCTTGCGGGGACGATCCGGCCTGTGATCTCGCTGCCGCGCGCCCTCAGCGGCATCCTCATCGAAGAGGCAGGCGTCCACGGCCACTCCGGCGGCACCCATCTGGGGACTGCCCGCCCGTGCGGCTCTGCGACGCCTCATCGCGGCGCTCGCTGCTGATCACTTCCCACCGCTTCCGAACATCACCAACCGGTCATCCGGCACACCGTCACTCGTCCGGTCGGTCAGATGAACGCGGTCTCGGGCCGATCGCACTGTCAGTGCCCCCTGTCATCATCCCGCCATGCTCTACAACGCCTTGGTGGCAGACTGCCGCAGGAACGACTCGCTCGACGCCGTGAGGTCCGCCGCGCTCGACCGCGGCCGCTGGCTCGTCGACCTCCTGGAACGCCAGCGAACCGAGGTCCGGCGATCCAGGGGGCTCGAGCACACGCACCACAGGGCGGCGGGTGCGGCGATCCAGGCCGAGATCGACGAGCGGCTCGCGGCCTGCGCCGGTGAAGAGGGCAGGGCCGCGGTCCTGTGCCTCATGCTGGCCGCCTGCTTCGACGACATGGGCTTCTGGCAGTACGAGACGGAGATCGCCTCCGTGGTCTCGCGGGTGCGCGGCTGGACGCCCGGCGAGGTCGCGGTGCTGCTGCTCCGCGCCACCGAGTACGACATGAACTTCTGGTTCGCCCACGGGCTGCAGATGGCGCTGGACGCCGCCGACCGGCTCGACGCCGACGACCGCCGCGCGATCATGCCCTGGCTGCGGCACGCACACTCGGAACTCATGGACACCACGGTCGAGGCGCGCCTGCGCACCAAGCTCGCCCAGCGCCTCCGCGCGCTGCTCGCCGGTGTGGACGAGGCACACATCCCCGAGGGGCTGATCCCGGCGTACGACGCCTGGGCCGCCCCGCTGCGCGACCGTGCGAACACCTCGGCGACGCCGCAACTGGCGGGATTCATAAGGCACTTGGCGAGCCTGTCGGGGCCGCGTCCTACGCAGAGATGGCGGCGGACCTGCCTCGAACTCGCGGACGCGGCGTCAGCGCGGGATCTCGTGGCCGACGTCCTGCGGGCGCTCGCCGGGGACGATCCGCTGTGCAGCAGGCAGAGCGGTGCGCACGCCGACTGGATCGGCGGCGGGTACCACTACCACTACGTCGTCCACCAGAACGACGGTGACCTGGCGCGCGGCGTCGTCTGGGCAGCCGCGCTGACCGGCGGCCCGGCCGCGGTACAGCACCTCGACGCGCTCGCACTGCGCACCGGCGACCCCGGAACCGGTGTGATCGAGGACCCGAAGCTGGCGGGCGCGGCGATCAACGCCCTGGCCGAGGTGGACGATCCGGCGGCCCTGGAGGCCCTGTGGCGGCTGCAGTCCCGGATCAGGCACCGCGGGCTGCGCAAGCAGGTCGACACCGCGCTGGTGACGGCAGCGGGGAAGCAGGGCATCACGGCGGCGCAGCTCGTCGAGCGCAGCGTGCCGGATCACGGCCTGGCGCCGGACGGTTCGCTGGAACGAGAGCTGGGCGCCCACCGGGTACGGGTGTCGATCGAGGAAGCGGCGACCGTACGACTCACCTTCACACGCCCCGACGGCACAACGGCCCGGACGGCCCCGGGATCGGTCAAGGACGGCTTCCCGGACGAACTCCAGGAGTTGAAGGCCCTGGCCAAACAGGTGCGGGGCACACTGGCGAACGAGCGGGCCCGCGTCGAGGCGCTGATGTCGGCCGGGCGTGAATGGCCGTACGACGAGTGGTGCCGCTACTACCGCGACCATCCGGTCACCGGGACTCTCGTCCGCGGCCTGATCTGGGAGTTCCGGGGCGCGGACGGCGAGTGGCGTGCGGTGGCGCCCGGTGCCGAGCCGCCTGGCCGGCCCGGGCGTGTCCGGTTGTGGCATCCGATCCGGGCGTCTCGGGACGACATCAGGGCGTGGCGGGAGCGGCTCGTCGCCGAACGGCTGCGACAGCCGTTCAAACAGGCATTCCGTGAGATCTACCTGCTCACGCCGGCGGAGGAGGAGACCGGCGTCTACTCCAACCGGTTCGCCGCCCATATCGTCCACTACCGGCAGCTCTACGCGCTGTTCAAGGAACGCGGCTGGCAGGCCAACTTCCTCGGCCGGTACGACGGCGGCCACGACGGCACGGCGCGGGCCGAGTTCGGCGACGGCGAGTGGCGGGCCTGCTTCCACCACGAACCGGCCGCGGACGACGACGGCGGCGGCTACGCACCCGAGCACGCCGCGACGGACCAGGTCCGCTTCGAGCGGAGGGACGGGCACGGCCGGCGCTGGCGGGAGGTTCCGCTGGCGCACGTGCCGCCGCTGGTGTTCAGCGAGGCGATGCGCGACGTGGACCTCTTCGTCGGCGTGACCTCGATCGCCGCCGATCCCGACTGGACCGACCGCGGCGAGGACCGTTATGCCGGGTACTGGCGCACGGCCACGTTCGGTGCGCTGACGGCGAGCGCCGAGATCCGCCGCGAGGCGCTGGAACGGATCCTGCCCCGGCTGAAGATCGCCGGCCGGTGCTCGCTCGACGGCCGGTTCCTGGTCGTCCGGGGTGATCTGCGCACGTACAGGATCCACCTGGGCTCGGCGAACATCCTGATGGAACCGGACGACAGCTACCTGTGCATCGTCGCGTCATGCGGCAAGGGCAGCGGCCGGGTCTTCCTGCCGTTCGAGGACGAACGGCTCTCCCTGATCCTCAGCAAGGCGCTCCTGCTCGCCGCCGACACGAAGATCACCGACAGGACGATCCTCCGCCAGATCAAGAAAGGCGCCTGATGAACCTCGCGGACCGGCTGATGTGCGCGCTGACCGACCCGGACTTCGTGCTCGGCACCGAGGACTGGCCCCCGGGCCTCCCAGAGGTCTCCGACGAGGAGTTGGGAAGCCTGCTCGTGGCGGCCTACCGGGTGGACGCCTCGGCTCCGCGCACGATGACGAGAGTCCGCTTCGCCGTCGAGGAGGCGTCCGTGGAACGACGCCCGCGTTATACGCCCGACGCGTGCCGCCGGATGTTCGAGGCACTCGTCGAGAGGTACGAGCAGCGCGGCTGGGCGGACCTCACACGCGGCTTGGGCGCGCTGGAGAACTGCACGGGGCGGCTTCCCGACGTGTCCGAACCGGCGCGCGCCCTGGTCGGGTCGTGGCTGGAGAAGGACACCGTGCGTCAGCCGTACGCACTGCTCGCGGTCGCGCGGCTCGCCGGCGATGGGACCCTGCGTGCGGCCGTGGAGCGACTCTCCCGTGACGTGGGCCCCATCGTCGCGGACGAGATCGCCACCGTCGCCGGACTGACCTCGGCTGAACAGGCACAGCTGTCCGGGACCGACCGGGACCACAGGTTCCTCTCGCCGTTCCCGGACGCGTGGCGCAGGTCGGCCGACAACCCCGCGTACCTGGCGTTCGCCCGCCGTGCCCTGGAAGCGGCGGCCGAGCGCACCGACGCGATCCGGGCGGGCGAGATCCCCTACCGGGCGGACAAGGCGTTCACGGACCGGGAGATCACCTCGCTCGGACAGGCTCTGCGGGCGGCACTGCTGCGCGACGAACCCTGGCTGCCGGAGCTGTTCGAGCGCCTGCTGCCCGGTATCGCCCTCGCCCCGACGGCGGCAAGGACGCTTCCGTCCCAGGCCCTGCTGTACGAGGTGGTCCGTGCCGCGCAGGACTTCCCGACGCCCGAACTGGTCACCGCGATCCGCACCGTGCGCCGGACCGTCCGCCACGCCGGGGTGCCCAAGCAGCTCGACAAGATGCTCAAGAAGGTCGACGCGGCCCTGGCCGAGCGCACCGACGTGGCGCTACGGCTGCCCAGGCTGGATTTCGGCGACGACGGCGTACTGCGCCGCACGGCCGGCGACTACGAGGCCGTCGTCACGGTCACCGAAACCGCCACGCTGGCCTGGGAGAAGGACGGCCGCCCACTGCGCGGCGTCCCGGCGCCGGTCCGCCGCGACCACACCGCCCTCGTCAAGGAGCTGCGCGACCTGGTCAAGCGGGTGAACGCCCAACTCGCCACACTGATACGCGCGCTGGAGGGCGGCTTCACCGTCGACGCCGTCCACCCCTACGGCTGGTGGCGCACCGAGCTGGCCGGGCACCCCCTCGCCCGCACCCTCGTACGCAGGCTGATCTGGGAGGTCGAGACCGCACCGGGCGAATGGCGGACGGTACTGCCCGAGACGGACGGGCAGCTTCCCGACGCCCCCGACGCCGCCCCGGTACGGCTCTGGCACCCGCTCCGCTCCGACCCCCCGGCCGTGCGGGCCTGGCGGGACCTGCTCACCGAGCGGGGCCTACGGCAGCCCTTCAAGCAGGCGTTCCGAGAGGTCTATCTCCTCACCCCGGCCGAGGAACAGACCCGCGTCTACTCCAACCGCTTCGCCGCGCACCTCGTGCACTACCGCAGGATGTTCGCTCTCTTCCGGGCCCGGGGCTGGAAGAGCAACCTGCTCGGACCCTGGGACGGCGGGGACGGCGACCAAGCCGAACGCACCCTGGCGGCAGGGCAGTGGCGGGTCCGCTTCTTCCACAGCTGGGCCGACTGGGCGGGCGACGACGAACTGGCCTCGACCGACCAGGTGCGTTTCGACCGCCGGGTGGCAGGGGCCTGGCGCGAGGCACCGCTCGCCGACGTGCCCCCGCTGGTGTTCAGCGAGGCGATGCGCGACGTGGACCTCTTCGTCGGCGTGACCTCGATCGCCGCCGATCCCGACTGGACCGACGGCGGCTTTGGACGCACCTACTGGGAACGGGCCTCCTTCGCCGAGCTGACGGAGAGCGCACAGGCCCGTCGCGAGGCACTGGAACGGATCCTGCCCCGGCTGAAGATCGCCACTCGGTGCACCCTCGACGGCCGCTTCTTGACCGTCCGGGGCGATCTGCGCACGTACAGGATCCACCTGGGCTCGGCGAACATCCTGATGGAACCGGACGACAGCTACCTGTGCATCGTCCCGGCACGGCGCTCGGGGGACGGCAAGGTGTTCCTGCCGTTCGAGGACGAGCGCCTCTCACTGATCCTCAGCAAGGCCTTCCTGCTCGCGGCCGACACCGACATCACCGACGAAACCATCCTCATGCAGATCAAGCGAGGTGCCTGATGGCCACCGTGACGTTCAGGGACGAGACCGCGACGGGCAAGCCGGTCACCGAGTGGGAGGTCACCGGGCTGCCGGAACGGATGACCGTACGGGAGCTGATCAGGCTCCGGGTACGCGAGGAGGTCACCCGGTACAACAGCGGCCCGAGCAACCGCTTCAACGGCCTCGTCCGCCCCGACGACGCCGAGACGGAGCTGAACGGCTACCTCCTGCGCGAACCCCGCCGCATCGACTGGGAACGCCAGGCCGGGATCGCCGAGCGCGCCTTCCTGGCCAACGGCTTCTTCGTCCTGGCCGGTGACCGCCAGGTCGAGGACCTCGACGACGTCGTGGATCTCACCGCCGATCCCGACCTGGTCTTCATCAAGCTGGTCGCCCTCGTCGGCGGCTGAGCGCCCGGCCCTGCCGCCGACGACACCGTGATCACCGTTGACCGCCTGGCGACTCCATCAGCTCCCTGAGCCGGGCCAGGTCGTCGGCGACCATGCCGGCGTCGCGCTCGAAGTCGGCGTCGCTCACGCCTGGTCGACGACGCAGGGTGAACACCACTTCGCTCCCCTCCTCGTCGGCGATCACGCGTACGGGGTTGTAGACGGTCACCCCGGACGGCAGCGTGACGTCGTGGTCGAGCACGCCGAAATCGTTGCGGGGTGCGAAGGTGACCGTGACGCGTCCCATGGGGGACGCAGCGGCGACCCACTGATCGCCGATCTTCTCGATGGCGTCGCCCAGGCCCTTGGCCCACGCGGGCAGATGGGCCGGGTTCGACGCGAAGGCGTACACCTCCTCGAGCGGGCGGTCGATGTGGACGCTGATGTGGCGGGAGGTCGTGGTGGTGCCGTTCATGAAAATCGACGGTAGCGGCACACCGTCGTGCGCTCTTGAACGAATCGGACAGGGTTCCCCCGCCCGCCGGTGCCCCTGGCGGCCTCCGCGGACGTCGTCTCACGGCGCGGGTGGCCATCCGCGCAGGTGCGGGCCGCCGTTCCTTGAGGCGGCCCGTGGGCATGCCGACCACGCCTGATCCGGCGCCGGACGGACTCCGGGCGGGGCCCGGGATCCGGGCCGGACGGCGCCCGGCCTCATGCCGAGTGTGTGGTCTCCTCCTGGTGGACGGGATGGGCGAAGGGCAGTCCGGCGGTGTAGCGGACGAGTTCGTCGTCGGCGGCTGCGGCCATGCGGTGGAGTTCGCCGCCGAGGGCCGCTTGTTATAGCCGGGTTGCTGCGGCAGGCACGGGAAGAGGCGCCGCAGGTGAGCCCGGGCATGCAACGATCTTGGGCGCCTCCGTTCTCGCCTCCGCAAACGCCCCCTGGGAGATCATCTACGGCGTCACGCGGGGTTCGCCCACTCCTCGCGAAGCATTCCGAAGAGCACGCGGTCGTAGCGCTCCCCCTCCACCAGCACAGCCGACCGACGGCGGCCTTCCTCACGGAAGCCCAACCTGGTGAAGGCGCGCACGGCGCGCTCGTTGCCGCTCCAGGTGTCCAGCTCCAGCCGACTCAGGCAGTACGCACCGAACAGGTGGCCCACGAGCAGCCGCAACGCGTCACTGCCATGGCCACAGCCCCAGAACTCCCGCTCGCCGATGGTGACTCCCAGCGTGGCCACTCCGGCGTGCGGGTCCAGATCCCGGTAGTCGGCCATGCCTATCACCCGCCCGCCTGCCAGATCCTCGACCGTGAACACGGCCGACTCCCTCGGACTCAGTCGCAGCATGGTGTCGAAGCCGAGCCCGATCGCCTCCGCCGTGACCGGCCCGAAACACGGGTCACCACCTGCGGCCCAGCGCACCACCTCCGGGTCATTGCGCCACCGGAAATGGTGCTCAGCGTCTTCGGAGCGCAGCGCGCGCAGCCTTACCAACTTTCCTTCGAGCATTGAGTAACCCTATCGATCGCGGAACCGCTCAAGGCTGGCGATCCATGCGCTGATGCCCTCGACACTTCTGCGTCGCATTCGACCAGGCGGTCGCACTGACCCCTCGGAATTGATCATCTAGAGGGGCTGGACCCGGGCGTGCAGCAGGCAGAATTCGTTGCCCTCCGGGTCAGCCAGGACGTGCCAGCTCTCGGCGCCGGTCTGGCCGACGTCGACGGGCTTGGCCCCGAGGGCGAGCAGCCGCTCCAACTCGGCGTCCTGGTCGCGGTCGGTGGCGTTGACGTCGATGTGCAGCCGGAGCTTGCCGGCCCGCGGATCGCTGCTGGGGCTGATCACCAGGATGGGCTGAGGGCCGCCGAAGCCGGCGTCGGGCGGTCCGATCTCGATGCTTCCGTCGTCTTCCCGGCCGAGTTCGACGTAGCCGAGGACCTTGCTCCAGAACGCGGCGAGCCGGTCGGCGTCGGCGGCGTCGATGACCAGTTCGGTGATGCGGCATGCCATGCTCGTCAGTGTACGTAGACAACGAAGGCGCCGACCACGCCTCGGAGTTGCACGGATCCTTCTCCCGCGTGCACCTGATCCACCGACAGCCTCGGCCTGGTCCCGGCCGTGCTCGTCACCGCTGCTTCGGTGGTGCATGACTCCGCCGACGGGCAGGCAGATGCTGGACGAGCTGGACGCGGCACACCCGAGCGTGACCAAGGTGCGGGCGGATGGTGGCTACCAGACTCCCCAGGGCTGAGTCCGCGCAGTTCCCCACCTCCTGAAGCGCCGTAGCATGGCCGGGAGTCAGGCACCAACCAGGGCAAGGGGGCATCACGGTGGTTCGGGACGATCAGGCAGCGAGCTTTCGGACCGCGCTACCGCCGGAGCGGATCGCCGAGATCGACGAGGTCATCGGTCGGATCACCCGCTGGGCCAGGAGCCGCGAAGACATCGTCGGTCTGCTTCTGGTCGGATCATGCGCCCGCAACGCTGCGCGACCCGACTCCGACATCGACATCGTCTTGCTCACCGTGGACGAGCCCCGTTATCTCCTCGACGATGTCTGGGCCATGGAGCTCGGGCTGGGTGAACTGATCCGCACTCAGTCGTGGGGGGCGATCACAGAGCGACGCTATTCCACGGCCTCCGGCCTGGAAGTCGAGATGGGCATCGGCTCTCCGGCCTGGGCGAAGACAGATCCCGTCGATCCTGGGACACATCGCGTCGTCACCGACGGCGCCCGCTTGCTGCACGATCCAGCAGGCATCCTCGCCGGCCTTCTCGCCGCCTGTTAGGGCATTGGTCTACCGGGCATGCCAGTGGGGTTCTCGGGTCGCTTGTCCGGGCGGTGACCGGGCCGCCTGTTCGGGCTCTTTGCGTGATCCGGCCTTGCGGATCCTGTGATCGACGGGTGCCGGTACCGAGAGGACCTGCCTGCCAGGCCATTGCGTTCGGGGTCATCCTCTCCTGAGGATGACCTGGATCATCCGGGTGACGTGAGGGGTCTGCTGTGGCTGGTGCAGGAGCGGCCGAGCTGCTACTGGGCGGGACGGTCGTTCTGGCTGCTTCGGTGCAGTGGCTCACGGGCATGGGCTTTGCGCTCATCGCGGTCCCTGTACTGGTTCTGATGCTCGGGCCGGCGCAGGGGGTGGTGCTCGCAAATTGCGCAGCCGGAGCCATCAGCATCGTCGGACTCGCCGCGGGTTGGCGGCGGATACGGATCGGAGCCATGGTTCCCTTGGTCATCGCTGCCGCCTGCACCGTGCCTGCCGGCTCGTGGGCAGCCTCCCGGATTTCCGAACCGGTACTGCTGGCCGGCATCGGGACTCTCGTGACGCTTGCCGTGGCTCTCGTGATAGGAGGCGCGCGCATACCGGCTCTGACCGGAACGAGGGGCGCTGTGACCGCGGGTGCCGTGGGCGGATTCATGAACTCCGCCGCCGGTGTCGGCGGGCCACCGTACTCGCTGTACGCCTTGAATGCGGGATGGGAGCTTCACGAATTCGTGCCCAACGCGCAGTTCTACGGCATTGCGGTGAACATCTTCTCCGTGGCCGTCAACGGTGTACCACGGCTGAGCGGGTCGGCCTGGACGGTGACCGTGGCCGCCATGGTGGCGGGCGCCCTCATCGGCAGGGCGCTCGCCCCGAGAGTCCGGGAGCGGGGGGTGCGTCGGCTCATCCTCGCCCTGGCCCTGGCCGGTGGCTTCTCCGTGTTGACCAAAGGGCTGTTGCAGATGGCATGACTGCTCAATGATCCTGTAGGTGGTCCGGTATCGGGCGGTACTGAGTGGGGGCGAGTTGTGCAGGCGGGCAGCCGCGAACGCACGACGGCAGATCCTCCGCAGCCGCCGTCCTGCAGACCCGCACCTCAGCACCGCGAGCGCACCAGCCGCCGCCCGCTGCCCGAGGAGCGGCGCCAGGTGCCGCCGGGGAGGCAGTCGGGGCAGCAGCGGCTGAAGGTGCTGAACACCCGCCCGCGGTGGGCGCAATGGTGACACCGCATCGTCCCGACGGCGCGTGGCACGTGCCGCGCGCCCGCTGCGTCGGCCAGGAAAATCGCTGTCCGCTCGGCGGAGCACAGTGATAGACATCCGGAGTGCAAAGTGCTCTGGACTTCCCCGACCTGCTGCGACTGATCGACGAACGGTCGACCGCCTTCCGCGCCGCGGTCGCCACCGCTCCCGACCTCGACGTGCAGGTGCCGACCTGCCCCGAGTGGACGCTGTTCGACCTGGTGCAGCACCTGGGCGAGGGGCGCCGCGCCTGGGCCGCCACCATCGCCGCAGGGCCTGACGCCACGGCCAAGTGCGCACCGCAGGGCGACCCGGCCGCGCCCCGGGAGCGCGAGGCCCTGCTTGCCTGGCTGGCCGCATCGACGCGGCAGCTCCTGGACGCACTGCGGGAGGCCGGCCCGGATCGCGGTTGCTGGACGTGGTGGGGTAAGTCGCAGTCGCCGCAGACCTGCAGTGCCGTCGCCCGACGCCAGCTCCACGAGATCGCGGTGCACACCTACGACGCCCAGCTCACCGTGGGCGCCCCGCAGCCGCTGCCGGACGAGGTGGCACTCGACGGTGTCGAGGAGTTCCTGTCCACCATCTGCACCACGACGGTCGCCTGGCCGCACGAGCCCGCTGCCGTCGATTACCACGCCACCGAGGGCCGCTCCTGGCGCAACTGGCTCTCCGACGAGGGCGCACGGGCCGCCCGCCTGCCCGCACCCGGCACCATGCCCGCCACCGGCACCGCCGCCGACGAGGACCCGGACGCGGCCGACGCCTCCCTCGGTGGCACGGCCAATGAGCTGGTCCTCGCCCTCTACGGCCGCATTCCGTTGGACTCCCTGAAGCTCGACGGCAACCGACGCCTCTTCGACCAGCTCGTGGCCTGGGACCCGGAGCGGTAGGAAGTGACGGTGCCCCACCTGGTCCGCCCCGAAGCCATGTCTTCGGGGCGGACCAGGTGGGGCACTCCCTGGTGGCTGGGGTTCGCTGATCGCGATCTCCGGCCAGGCCCCCTGCATGCCTTGGGCCGACTCACTGCTCCAGGGCAGTGTTGCGGGCCCAGGCTCCGGGGCCAGGCCGACGGTGAGGTCGGCGCGTCGTTCGTAGCGGATGCGGGGTCGTTTCAACCGGTGCAGCCAGACGAAGGCGCGCTCGGCACCTCAGCGGACCTTGCCGAGCCCGGGCCCTGGGTGACGCCGCGTCGGGCGATCACCAGTCGATGCCGTGCTTCCACAGCAGGCGGTGGTACTCGTCGGCGTCGGCCGGACCGGCGAGGCCGTGCGCAGCGCGCTCGCTGACCGACTCCAGTCCCAGCTGCCTGGCCTCCCGCATACCGAGCGCCTTCCACTCGTGGATTTTCGTCAGGCGCCGCCCGGTCACTGTCCTGCGCGCCGGGTAGAACTCGGGGCGCGGCTCACCGGGGCGGGCCTGGAAGCGGCTGCCGCTGCGATGGCCGGTCTCCACCTCCAGCAGATGCTCCTGCTGTGCCGCGCAGTTCCTTGCTCGTCTCGAACGCCGAAGCGAAGGGCTTTCGACAGCGTCTCGGCCGTCCCGTCGGCGAAGTCGACCGCGAGCAGGACGCGCCGTTCGGCCAGGCTCCCGAAACCGCGCAGCCGCCGCTGCTCGACATATCCAGATCAGCCCGGCCGTTGCCGCTGACCCCGACGCCACGTGAAACCGCGGGCCTGCCGCGCCGCGCACTCGCGTGTTCGATTTTATGTTCGATAGTGTGAGGGGTGGGAGGTGACCACGGTGAACAACCACGGCATGCAGGCCGGGCAGGCGACGGTGATGCACGTGCGCTGTCCGCACCGGCTGTCCGAGGAGACCTACCGGCAGGTGCTGGAGCTGCTGGCCGATCTGTCCCCGGTCGTCCAGGCCCTCCCCCCGGCCGCGGCTCTGGTCGAACTCAGGGGCGCTCTGCGCTACCACGGCACCGACGCCGTGCATCTGGGCGAGATCCTGCGCGTAAGGTCCATTTCACGCCTCGGCGTCGACCTCCGTATCGGTATCGCGCCGACGATCACGGTGGCCGCGACCGCGTCCGGTCAGATCAGTGGTCTTGGGGGCGTCCTCTGTGTCACCCCCGAGGAGGTCGCCGACTGGCTGGGACCGCTTCCGGTCCAGGACCTGCACGGCATCGGACCTCGCCAGGCAGCCGTGCTCTGCGACTACGGCATCGACTGTGTGGGACTGCTGGCGGCCCTCTCCCCGGCCACGGTGCAGCGCCTGCTCGGCAAGAGAGCCGGCCGCCTCGCCGCTGACCGGGCCCGTGGTGTCGACCCCCGCCCCGTCGTCCCCCGCGCACTGCCCGCGTCCGCCGCCGTACGGACCAGCTTCCCCCGTCACACCCTGGACGGCGCGGTTGTCCGGGCCGCCCTGCTGGACCTGGTCGCACAGCTCGGGCTGCTGCTGCGCCGACGCGATCAAGCGGCCCGCGCGCTCACCCTGACCCTCAAGTTCGCGGGCGGCGCCGGCTGGGAGAAGACCCGCCGCCTGACCGAACCGTCAGCGCATGACGAAGACCTGCGCACGGTGGCGTACCAGCTGATGGACGCCGCAGGGCTGCAGCGCGCACGGCTGGTGGGCATTGCTCTGCGGGGCGAGGACCTCATGGACGCCGGGCAGGCCCCTCAGCAGATCAGCCTCGACCGGGCACGCGAATCCCGGCTCGTCGCCGAACAGGCCATGGACCGCATTCGTGACAAGTACGGGCCCGGAGCGGTCGGCTCCGCCGCCACCGCTCCCTTCCGCAACGCTTCATGACCGTCCCGCCCGCCAGGCGCCCCGCAGCCGCGCGATCACCTTGCTCACTTGCGGTCGGCTCCGGTTACGTCAGGGCTGCCCGGTCACCCGAGCTGCACATCCATACTGGATCAAACAGTGACACAATCTCCCTGTAAGGGGGTGGGTGGGAGGCAAGGGTGGACCTGGACACTGTCGCCGACGAGCTGTACTCCCTGGCCCCGGGAGAATTCACCGCCGCCCGCGATGAGCGGGCCAGAGCCGCCCGCGCTGCCGGGGACCGGGAGCTGGCCGAGGAGATCCGCCGGCTGCGCCGCCCGACCCTGGCGGCGTGGGCGAGCAACCTCCTGGTGCGCGAGCAGCCGGATGAGGTCGGTCGGCTGTTGCAGCTGGGTGCGGAGCTGCGACAGGCGCACCAGGATCTGGACGGCGGGCAGTTGCGCAAGCTCTCGGCGCAGCAGCGGCAGATCACCTCGGCTCTGGCCCGCCAGGTCGGCGAGCTGACGGCCCGGGCCGGGCAGCGCATCAGCGACGATGTCCGACAGGAGGTCCAGGAGACCCTGCACGCGGTGCTGGCCGACCCCCAGGCGGCCGAGCAGTGGGCCGGCGGGCGTCTGACACAACCGCTGAGCGCCCCGGTCGGTTTCCCCACCCCCTCCCGGCAACCCACACCTGCCCCCGCTGTCCGCCGCGCATCCCGGCCCGCCGGCGAGGTCGCCGACCTGGATGCCGCGCGTTCCCGGCGTCGGGAGCAGCAAGAACGCCTGGAGCAGGCCCGGCAGCAGGCGGCACAAGCCGCCCAGGAGCTCCATGAACGTGAGGGCGAGCTGGCCGCGGCCGAGGAGGACGAGAGCCGGGCGGAGCAAGCACAGCAGCAGGCCGAGAGGCACCTCACCGACCTGTCCCGGCAACTGCAGGAGGCCGAACGCGACCAGCAGCGGGCCCGGGAGGCCTCCCGCAGGGCCCACGACCGCACTCGCGCTGCCGGCCGGGCCGTGCGCGACGCCCGGCAGCGGTCCAAGGATGCCGCCGCACGCGCCCGCAAGCTCGCCGAACAGACGCAGCGCCGCGGCAGGGGCGGATGAGCGATGACGCGAAAGCCATGGAGCGGCGTTCGTCGGGTTCGGCGATCACGTGTTCGCCGCGCCGGAGTCCGGCCGCACGTTCGTACCCCGGCTGTCCCTCCCCGGTGCCTCGCACCACGGGCATCCCCCCACGGGCCCTCCGCGGCCGGACGACCGTTCCGCCACCAAGCAGAGCGGCAGTGTCGTCGTTCGAACCGCGCCCCACAAGATCTGGAGATCGGCCCGTGGGTACGACACCTGCTCACCCACGGCTCGTGGCCGACGGCCGGACGCTGTTCGTCGACGGTGGCCGCACCCCCGCTGACCTGCCCTCCTGGTCATTCCTCCCACCACGGCTTCGTCCCTTCCACGGCGACGAAATCGTGGAAGTCCATGTTGCCGATCTCCAGGTTGCACGCCATCGATCCGACCTCGCGGCACGGAAGGACGGTGGCCCGCCCCGGGGTGTCGTACAGGTCGACGACGGTCAGACATCGGCCGGGGTCGGCAAAGGTCCTGGCGTCGGCGAGCGCGACCAGCGTGGGGTGCTCCTCGAGCGGGACCAGCGCAGGGACCTGGCCCGGCTGCACGTCCTCGAAGGCCCGGTCGTCGACGACCAGCGCAGTCAAGGGGTAGTGGTCCTCGTCGATCTCGTCCGGGTCCAGTTCGGCGCCGACCCAGCCGTCCTGGTCTGCCCCGCCCAGCTCTTCGAGCAGGGCGCGCCATCCTCCCTCGTCGTCGAAGCAGGTGCGCACCAGCAGGGCCGCGGTGGTGGAGGGCAGCGCGGGGAAGGACCGGCGCGGCGGCGTTGTCGGCGTGGTGAAGGCCGGCCGGCCGCCGTCCCCCTGGTACATGCCGTACCTGTCCATGTCCCGTACCAGGTCGTCGAAGGCGAGGGTGCTGCCCAGCAGGGCGGCCAGGACCTCTCCGAGCCGGGCCGACGGTACCCGGACGCCGCGCCCGGGGACCGCGGCCAGGTCCACCAGCAGCGGTCCGTCCCCGCCGTATGCCACGGGGATGTCCGCCAGGGCGAGGACCGGCGGCAGGTGGCCGCCGTCCGGGACGAGCGCCGGTACGCCACCGCCGTGCAGGTAGTCCCATCCGTGGTCTTCGACCAGGCGGAGCCGCACCTCGCCGCCCCCGCCCCCGAGGACGAGCACGTCGCCCTCCCGGCGGCCCCCGGTCTCGTCGAGCAGCCCGCCCCACAGGGCTCTGCCCTTCTCGTAGCACGCGCAGACCAGCAGCACTTCACCCGGCGCAGGCTGGGGAAGCCCGGGCAAGGTCATGGTGGTTCTCCTTCGACGGACCGGTGAGAAGACCGGGGCGCCGGCTGTCGCCTGCATGGCCGCCGGGGCCCTTCATACGAGGATGTGGAGTGGCCGTCTCGCCGACCGGCCGCGGAAGAAGGACTGCGTGGCCCTGTCCCCGCGCGGCCCGTCGGTTGCCGGCCCGCCGACTACGGCGTGGGGCCGAGGTCGCCTTCGAGGACGGTCTGGATGATCGGCGGCCGGTCCCACAGGGACAGCAGCTCGTTGGCGAGGGCCACGATCGGCAGGGTGTCCTGGTTGCCGTGCACCGTGATGGCGGCGGCCGACAGGCTGCGCGGGACGGCTCCCGCGTCGAGGAGGACACGCCATTCCTGCGGACCGAGTTCCAGGAACTCCAGTCCCTGGAGGCCGGCGACCTCCAGGGGATCGGCGAGGGTGCCGGGGTAGGCGGTCAGGGTCCGCAGGCGGGGCAGTGCGGTGACCGCAGCGAGGCTGAGGGGCTCGGCCTCCCATACGCCGATGGACAGGACCTCAAGACCGGGGTGCGCGGCGGCCTCGATGCTGGGCAGGCTCCGGATGTTGACGTGCGCCACCGCCGGTGGCTGGTCCGTGCCGGCGCGGCCGTCCCCCTTGCTGTGCCGGTCCAGCACCAGGTCGGTCAGCGAGTCGGCGACCAGGTCGGCGCCGACGTTCTCCTCGTGGCTGAGGATGATGATCTGGCCTGTGTGTCCGCGGGGGCCGGGCGTCAGGTCGACCGCCAGCCGGTCGCCACCGCCGTTGTCCCCGAAGACGATCCAGCCGGGTGAACCGACCAGGCCCTGCACCGCGGCGTCGGGTGGGGTGACGACCGCTTCCTTCGCCGCGAACCTCCACAGGCAGGGCCGGGACGACGCGTCGGCGATGTAGAGGTCGTCCAATGTGAAGAGTTCGCAGCCGACTGCCATGCATTCACGTGCCGCTGCCTCATGGTCGTCGGCCCAGTCCTCCCAGCGGGACCGTGTCACCCGGTAGAGCACTTTCAGTTCCTCGGGCAGCGTGACGCCGAGGCGGGCTTCCGCGGCCGTGATGTCCGCTTCGGTCGCGCCGACGGCGTGGGGCAACCGCTCGCGGAGCGTCCGCTCCAGCAGTTCCGTATCCGCCGAAGGGGCCGGCACTGCCCCGGGTACCGGCTCGGGAAGACAGCGCCAGGGCTGGGGAACGGCGCCCTCGACCAGTATGAGTGCGCCCGGATGCGGGGTGCCGATGCCGGGCTCCACGGCGGGACTTGGCCCGAGCAGGCGCAGTGAGGTCTTCCCGGTGGGCGTGAACTTCGCGGTGAACGCGATGTCGTCGACGCCGGCGTCCGCGAGCGCCTTCTGTACCCGCTTCACCGCTTCGAACTCGTCCCGCATGTCCTCGGCCTGGGCGGCACCACCGTGCGGCGGCATCCGTCTCTGCACGGGCACACTCCAGCTGTGCCGACCGATGCGTCCCGCCACGCGGGCGCGGGGTGCGGCCTGCGCGTGGGCGCCGTCGTCCCGCAGCAGCCGCAGTACGGGCTCCCAGGTCGCGAAGTCGTTTATTGAGGACGGACAAGGGTTCCGATCAACCATGCGCAGACCCTATGCGCGGCCACTGACAATGGAAGGCCGCCAGGTCCCGAGCACCGTGCGCAGGCACACCACTCAGTGAGGGCCGGCCGAACCTGCCCGGGCCGGTCACGGGCGCTCAGACGGGGGCGGGCGAACCCGCGGACCGTGCGCCCGCCATGCACACTGCGCACGCGACCGGCAGCCCGGCCGCCTTCCTGGCGGCTCCTCACCGCCCTGTTCCTCCAAAGGGCCGTCGGCCGTGGCCACGGGGGCCGTGAGAGGCCGGCGTGCACGGCCATCCCGGAGACAGTCCCACCCGGGGTCCACCCGCACACACCACACTGAGGTGCCTTACCGGTACGGCCCCTCGCTGATCACGCCATCAGCCCTGGATGACGAACGCTCACAGTTCGGGGGTCAGCCGATGAGCGAGCGGAACTGCTCGACCGTACGGCGCCGCATGGTGAGGAAAGCGAGCCAGGAGCCATCCGCGTAATGCAGCCGGAAGCGGGCCATCAGCTGCGTGCGGGGCCGGCGCTCGACCCGTGTCACCCAGGCCCGCGGCACCTCCCACACCGGGGTGCCGTCCAGGGGCTTGACCAGTCCGACCCGCTGGTCGGTCACGCGCAGCAGCAGCGCGCCGGAAGTGCGTGGCATCCCGGCGGCGATGCTGCCGGCTCCGCCGGACTGCGCACCGACGGTGTTGACCAACTGGTTCGCCAGGGCGCCGCCGATGTTCACGCCGACGCCCTTGGCGCTCTTGGCGGGGACGACGCTGCCGTACCCCAAGAGCTGTTCCCCGGGGGCCAAGTGACTGAGAGCGGAACGCTCACGCAGGACGGACATGCCCATGATCATAGGCAACCCCGTGGGAGCAATGCGGCGCCGGCTGCCACATGCCCGTCCGTCCGGCGCCGGACAACCGAAACGCCCGTACTTGTCCGGCGAGACGTATGATCCATAACGATCTTGACTCAGCCCTTGTGCGTCATGTGATCCGTTTTAGCCTCCGGGCATGGGATTTCTTTCAAACCGCCGCAGACGGGCCCGTATCGCCCCTGAACTCGACGACCAGGAGCTGGGCAGGCTACTGAAGTCCCTGCTGGCGACCACCCGGAGCGGAACCATCGCCACCACCGATCTGTGTATGGCGCAGATGTCCAGGCTCATGGGTCAGGACGCGGGCGACTGGGACCGTCGGACCCACCGGATCGGCGTTCTTGCGGATTTCCTCGCCGGATCACACCTGCCGAGGTCCTGGGTCGCACGCGAGCCCCGGAATGCGACCGCACTGGTGCTGCATGCCTGGAGCCAGGTGGCGCAGGCCCGCGCCCAGGAACATCCGGGGGACGCGGGTGACGCCGTGCAGAGCTGTCTGCGCGCGGCCGAACTGGCGCCGGAGGACCCCGTCCCCTGGGTGGCCCTGCTCGGGGCGGCGCGCTGGGAGCGCTGGAAACAGCCCCAGGTCTTCGGGGTGTGGAACGAGGTGCTCGCGCGTGACCGCTGGAACCGCGAGGCCTATATCAACATGCTGGCCTATCTCTCTCCGGAAGAATCAGGCTCCCGGCTGCAGGTCCTGGAGTTCGTGGACACTCTGACCGCTCGCATGCCCGCCAACGCACCTTGCGTGGCGACCGAGCTCACCGCCCAGGTCGTCCAGTACCACGCCATCCTCGGCCGGGGTGGATACGAGGCACTGGTGGCACGGAACCACTGGTCCCAGCAGATGGCCTCCCAGGCGCTCGACCGTGTGGTGCACACCTGGACGCAGCCCGGATTCCTTCGTCACGCCAAGACTCTTGCCGACCTGAACCTCCTCGCCTACGCCCTGATGGCCGGCGACCGGCGTGGTGAGGCCCGTGCGGTGTTCGAGGCGATCGGCGGCATCGTGACGGCCTGGCCCTGGCAGATCGGCGGCGACCCTCTCGTCGAGTTCGAAAAAGCCCAGAGCCGAGCCGCCACCGGCGTGTGAGCGGGTGGCGGGGCTCCGTACGTGCGTGACCGTCGGCGGGCAGCGGGCAGCGGGCAGCAAACAGCGGACCCGGACGAGGATGACCGGCGGCGTCCTGCACGTCGCCTGCGAGAAACCGGCACCGGCGGTCTGCGTGCTCCGGCTTCACCCGGCCGTGTAGTGGCTCGGCCGACCGCCTCCGGGGGCCTGTCGGCGCGTCGCTCGCAGCAGCACCAGCCGTTCCGGATACAGGACGGGTGCCTGGATCCCCGCCTCCGACAGCACGGAACCGGGCAGTTCGACACCCTCGGGGGTCCACCACGGCAGACGCAGCCCCCTGTGGTGAGCGATGCCGTCGGGAACGTCGCCCGGAGCCTGCGGACGCAATCGGTAGACCGCCTGCGGGTCCAGTCCGGGCAGCCGGACCCGGCCGGCGGGACAGAGCTCGGAGGTGCCGGTGGCGACCACGGCGTAGACGGCGTCGGACCTGTCCTCGGCGACCACCCCGTGCACCTGGTAGGCCGGGTCGGGGTGGTCTGCGTGCACGGCCGTTCCCGAGTGCAGCAGCGGGCGCAGTTCCTTGTACAGGGCCACCCACTCGGCCAGCCGGTCCAGCTCGGCCGGTTCGGCGGAGGTCAGGTCCCACTCGATGCCGAAGTGACCGAACAGCGCCGTGCCGGCGCGGAAATCGAGCGGATGGGTCCGGCCGGTGGTGTGCGAGACCGGGGATCCGACGTGCGTTCCCATCAGCTCCAGCGGGATCAGGGCGTTGGTCCAGCGCTGGATCTGCTGCCGCTCCAGGGCGTCGATGCAGTCCGACACCCACACGCGGTCGGTGCGCTCGAGGATGCCCAGGTCCACCCGGCCGCCGCCCGACGAGCAGGACTCGATCTCGACGCCGGGGTGCAGGGTGCGCAGTTCCTCCAGCAGACGGTAGACGGCCATCGTCTGGGCGTGTACTCCCGCACGCCCGCCGGGCTGGTGTCCGGCCTCCACCAAGTCCCGGTTGTGGTCCCACTTCAGGTAGGCGACGGGGTAGGCGGTCAGGAGTTCGTGAAGGCGCTGAAGAATGTAGGCATAGGCCTCGGGCCGGGCCAGGTCGAGGACCTGCTGGTTGCGCGCGGCGCGGGGAAGCCGGTCGCCGGTGGCCATGATCCAGTCGGGATGAGCCCGGGCGAGCTCGGAGTCCTCGTTGATCATCTCCGGTTCCACCCAGATTCCGAACTGCATTCCGAGGGCGGTGACATGGTCCGTCAGGGGTCCGAGGCCATCGGGCCACACCTCGTCGGACACGTACCAGTCACCGAGCCCTCGGCTGTCGTCGCGGCGGGAACCGAACCATCCGTCGTCCAGCACGAACCTCTCTGCCCCCACCGCCGCCGCGGCGTCCGCGAGCCGCTTGAGCCGGTCCAGGTTCTGGTCGAAGTAGACCGCCTCCCACGTGTTGACGACCACGGGTCGCGGAGACGTGGGATGGTGCGCACGCGCCCGCAGATGTCGGTGGAATCGTTCGGACACCGTGTCCAGGCCACGGCCGTACGCACCGTACTGCCAGGGCGTGGAATACCTCTCGTCCTGTTCGAGCGACACCTCGCCCGAAAGGAGCAGTTCCCCGGAGCCCAGCAGGGAGACGGAGTGGAAGGTGCGTTCCGCGAACGTGCGGTGGTTGCCCGACCAGGCGGTGTGCACGGCCCACACCTCGCCGCTGCGGTTGCCGAAGCCCTGAGTACCGGCGGCCAGCAGGTACGCCGCGTCGAACCCGGTGCGACCGGTGCGGTTCTCGCGTACGCGGAGACCTTGGGTGAAGGCGGTGCGTTGCGGGCTGCGTTCGCGCAGATGGTGACCGGTGAAGTCGAGCAGTTCCACGGCGACGGGCGGCACCGGCAGGGTCAGGTTGACCGTGTCCACGGTGAAGGTGGTGCTGCCGCGGTTGATCACGGTGGCGCGCTGACGCACCAGCCCCTCGGCGGTCAGCTGGACCGTCAGCTCCAGCTCCAGGCCGGCCGCCGTGTCCCGGGCGCGCACGATCACGCTGCCGTGGCGTTCCCCCGTTCCGCCGTCGGCGGTCTCCCACTCGCTGCTCGTCACACGGAAAGCGGAGGAAAAGCTCGCGCCGCCGCGGTTGCCCACCAGCCCGGGGGTGCCCAGCCAGCCGGCTGACTGTTCCGGCAGCACGGAAACCTCGACAGGCCCGTCGACCGAGAACCCGATCGGCTGTGGCTGCGCGGCCAGCTTCAGCGCCTGCAGATCACCGTCGGACAGCGCACCGAGATCGGCGCCCCAGTGCACGATCCGCGGAAGCGTGCCGCCTGAGATGTCGAGGACGAGGGCGGTGCCTGCGGCACGCAGGAGGACCGCACCATCAGGGAGGGGGAGCGAATGACCTGTCACATGGAGTCTTCCTAGACGAGAGGGGCGCGCCGAACAAGGAGGAACGCGTCGTTGACTTACTCAATTCAGCGACGTAAGGCGTTACGGAGGGGCAGGAACAGGGCCGGGACAGGACAGGCGCCCCACTCTGGTCGGCTCGCGGTGCTCGTCGGCACGTGGGAGGACCATCCCGGCACGCCGGTCGTGCGCACCGACGGTCGGCGGCCCGGTGCGCGTGGGGACGGGGGCCGCGAAAGGCGGGCTCGGACTGCTCTGGAGCCGCTCTATCCGTGCACCCAGATCCGCAGCGGACCGACGGGCTCGAAGCCGTGGCGCACGGCGGTCTGCAGGCCGGGACCGTGCTCGTAGCCGACCACCGGCAAGCTCGGGAACATATGGTGTACCGCTTCCAGTACGACCGGCCGGGCCGCGTCAGGGCCGTCGTCCGATGCGAAGATGTTGGAGATTCCGACCACCTGGTCGCCGCGGCTAGCCACCGCTCCGGCGACCACCCGGCCGCTCGGGGACCGTCCGGCGAGCACGAAGATGGCCCGGTCGTCGAGCAGTTCGGGTCGGAAGAGGTCCGCGTTGCCGTCCCCGTCGCCCCAGGCCAGCGCCCAGGCGCGCAGTGTGTCCGGCGCGTCGGCCACGTCCCACGCGAGATCGGATGCGATGGCCGGTGCACTCGCCGGGCGATGAATCCACTGCGCCTCGAACAGGAGCTGGAAGCCGGCCGCGGTCAGGTCGAGGTCGGCGAAACTGTCCTTTACGGAGGCGCCCGGCGCGGTGGTGTCGATATGCGCCGCCAGCACGGCCGGGTCGACACCTGGCACAAGCGTCACCGCGTCGGGGTAGTACCGCGGCGTGCGGGCCGGGGCCGGCCAAGCCTCCGGACCGAACTCGCTCACCAGGCCGTGCGATCGGTTCATCGCTGCGCACCACTCGGCGTTGTTACGGGCGGCGGCCCGGACCATGAACTGCTTCGGCGTGGTCACGAGCGGATCACGGCCCCTTCCGGGCCGGATGGCGAACGCTTTTCCGGTACTGGCAGGAGGGCCGTCGCGCTCGAAGGCCCGGTCGGCTCCACGGCCGCCGCCCGCCGCTTGTGCCGAGGCGTCGCCGAAGGCCGCCGCATCCTCTGCGCAGACATCGGCGAGGAGGCTGCGGAAACATCCGACGTGCCGTCGGCGGCGCGGCCGGCCCGGCCGACGGGCAGGAGCGGCGAGAGTGCTCGCGCGAGGGATCGCCTCCCGGCTCCGATGGTCACGACGTGTCGGTGCCTCTGGCCTTCCGGTGGAGACACCGATCACGGCCTCCTCCCCAGGTCCCGAGCATCATGGCGCGACGACCCCGGCGTACAGGCGGAGATCCTCTTGTCGCATGGGAGGCGCGCGGGTCTGCTGGTGTCGGCCTGCCCTGTCTGCATGGCCGGTTGCATGCTCGGCGAGCGGGAGGAGGCCGCGTCACGGCGGCCCTGTGTGTGGAGGAGAGCGTCCGCGGGCCGACGGGCGCGTGCCTGTGCGGCACCGGCGCCCGACACTCGGCAGGAAGTCGAGCAGTCCAGCGAGTCCCTTTGCAGCCCGGGCCCCTCCTTCGGGAGCACCCCGAGTCCAAGCAGGTCCGAGCCGCCGCATACCGGGACCGGAGCCGAGGGATGAGCCTATGCGAGCGCTCCGCCTACGCTGCGCGGCGTGTCGGCGCCCACAACCCGACGCGCTCGCGGCGCGGCATCCCCTTCGAAGCCGTTGACATCCTTGCTCCCAAGGAATAGGACAAACCTCGTAAAGGCATGGAAATAGGTCACGCGGATTCGGGTGACCCCTTGGCGGCTGTTGCCGGGACTCCTTCATTGATGCGCCGCGAGAAGGAGGTGAACACATGAGCGATACCGAACAGACGCCCCAGGAACCCGAGGAGACTTCGACCGAGGGCCAGGAGTCGGCTGCTGAAGCAGCGGAGACTGCGGAAGGTTCGGAGGCGGAAGCCCCTGCGACGGGTGAGGCTGTGGAGCCCGAGGAGACCTTGACCGAGGGCGAGGAGACCGGAGCCGAAGCGGAACCAGAGGAAGCGGAGGAAGCGGAGACCGAGGGTGAGGGGTCGGCTGCTGAGGCGGCGGAGACTGCGGAAGGTTCGGAGGCGGAAGCCCCTGCGACGGGTGAGGCTGCGGAGCCCGAGGAGACCTTGACCGAGGGCGAAGAGACCGGAGCCGAAGCGGAACCAGAGCAAGGAGCCGAAGCGGAACCAGAGGAACCAGAGGAAGCGGAGGAAGCGGAGGAAGCGGAGACCGAGGGCGAAGGATCGTCCGAAGGCGAGTAATGCTGGCCCCTGGCACGGTGATCACCGCCAGGTGATCACCCGAAGGCGCCCCAGCGTACGGATCGACGTCGCCCCCACCTTTCCGGTGGGGGCGGCATATGTCTGATTCCGTCGGGCCTGGGCGTCCCCCTACTCCCGTCTGCTGCTTCCGTATGCCGCTTGCGGCATCCGCCTGCTCTGCTGAGTGCGATGAACGTTCTTCGCGCTGCCGAGCGGGGTGCATCGCCGCCCAGGCGAACAGCATCCAGGTACCGGCCGGCGGGCCCGGCAGCACGGCTCGGCGTCCCTCGCGGCAAGCCGGTCGCGTCGCGGCGTCCCTCACCGTTCGGCGGGTGGCGGCGGCCAGGGCTGGCGGGCCAGGTGGCGTTGCAGGTCCAAGTGCCGGAACTGGTAGAGCCCGCCGACCTGTCGGAGCACGCCGCGCTGCTCGTGCGCGTCCCGCAGGAACGCCATCAGATCCCAGGGAACGCCGTGCCGTGCCGCCAGGTGAACAGTCGTCGCCCGGAAGAACACCCATGCCGCCGATTCGGCGAGCCCCGCCGCCAGCCCGAAGGCCAGCCCGAACGCGAGTCCGCCCGCCAGGCCGACCTTCAGTCCCACCATGACCCCCACGACGATCCCGACGACCGCCCCGGAGACGAACCCGATGGTGAGGAAGGTCCGGCGGTCCTGGGTGAGCAGGGCGGACGGGCCGATGACCGTCGTCACGTCGGGCCGCTCGCCCTTCAGCGCGCCCGCGAGGCCGCCGGCCAGGCCGAAGGCGACACCGGGCAGAGGGCCCCCCACGAGCCCCGCGACGAGCCCGACCAGCAGCCCGAAGGCGATGCGCCGTCTGAGGGTGTCGGAGGACCAGCGCAGTCCCGTCCGGGGGGCGCGCGGGACGATGCCCCGGTATTCCAGGCCCAGGACCAGCCCGCCTGCGAAACCGAACGCGAGCCCGGCCGTGCGCCCGCCCGCGAGCCCGACCGCGCATCCGGCCGCGAGCCCGACAGGCAGCCCGAGGACCAGCCTGCGCGTCAGGGCCGCGGGCGCCCAGCGCGCCCGTGGACTGGGCGGCCCCGGGTACAGGCTCTTCGTTGCCAGCCCGACCGCGAGGCCGGACGCGAGCCCTACCGCGGGCCCGATCGCGAATCCCACCGCCACCCCCGACAGCAGGCCGAACACCAGCCCTACCGTGATGCGCGTCGTGCGCGGCGCCAGGGCGTGGTGAAGCTCCCACCAGGCCAGGTCCGGGCTGCCGTCGCGGTTGTGCTCCAGATGCCGGGCCAGCAGCGCGAGCGTCCGGTAGGCCTGGCCGGCCGGCCAGCGCGGCGGGTCGGGGTGATGCGGGGTGTAGGCGGCGGGGATGAACGCGTTGAACAGGTGGGCGTCCAGATCGACACGGGTGGGGTAGGCAGAGGTGTCGCACAGCGTGTCCGGGTGCGGGGCGACTGCTGAGCCGCCCCGGCGCAGGGTGCCCGGCCGCGGGTTGTGGATGGTGCGGGCCAGGAACAGACCGAGGGGTGTGCTGAGCGACTGCCCGACGGGCGCGTCGGTGCCCAGGCGGGAGATCACGGCGTCCCATCGGGCGGCGGCGGGCGTGTGCTCACCGCCCGCGTCGCGGCGCAGATAGGCGGCCGCAGCCTCGGCGGTGAGCGGCAGCAGGTGGATGCCCGCCGCTCCGTTGAGCCGCACGAAGCTGTCGGGACGGGTGAGGGCGTCCCGGTAGGGCGCGGCACGGCTGGCCAGGATCACCGGCCGGCCCGCGGACAGGCCCAGGTTGAGGCGGTCGAGGGCCGTCTCGTGCAGGACGGGCGGCAGTTCGTCGAGGCCGTCGAGGATCAGCAGGACACGCCGGGCGTCCAGCAGCGCCCGGGCCAGGTCGGACCCGTGAGCGCGGCCTCTGCGTCCGTTTCCGTGTCCGTTTGCGGCCATGTTCGCCGGGGCTGGGGCCCGCAGCCCGGGGTAGGCGCGGCGCAACTCCTCGGTCAGCCAGTCGTCCAGCGACTGGTGGGCCGGGTTCCAGGACGCGAGCGAGAACAGGACCGGCACCGGGCCGCCGGGCGCGCGCTGCTGGACCAGTTCCTGGAGCAGGCGGACCAGCAGCATCGTCTTGCCGGAGCCGGGTTCTCCCAGCACCACCAGGCGCCGGGTCGGCACCCGCCGCGTGAACACCTCCCCGATGTCCGCGTCCGCACCCGCCAGGTCCGCGGCCGCCTCCGGCCACCCGGCCGGATCGGAGGGCGGCCCACCCGGCCACCCTCGGGCCAACTCGGTCAGCCGCGACCATGACTCCACCAGGTCCGGATCGGCCGGACGCCACGCGACGGGCAGTGGGTACGGGTCGTTGATGCGCCGGATCGCGCTCTCGGCGTCCCACTGTTTGCCGACGGCCTGGGCCAGTTGGTCGGCAGCTGTGTCCAGGGCCCGGGCCAGGGCGCCGGGGTCGGCACGGTCCTGCTGGAACGCCTTCCACGCCAGGTAGGCGGGCGCGAGAGTCGGCAGCAGGGCGGCCGTCGTCGCGGCCGTGCCCAATGCGAAGTACCGGGCCAGCGCCAGCGCCCCGGCAGCGCCCAACACCAGAAGGGCCACGTACCACATGCCCACGCGCTTCGGCCCCTGGCCGAACCCTCCCCATCCCACGGGGCCATCCTGTCGGTTCCCCGCCGCGGACGGGGCCGGTTTACGGCATCAGCGCCTCATGGACGAGGCCGGGCGCACCATCGAACCCGCCGGGACGCGCCCGGCCACCCCGGCGGCCTCACCGCGCACCGGCTTGACCCGCAGCACCCGGGCCACGGCCGTCGGCGCTTTGCACGGTGTTCGCCTGACTCCACCGACTCGTCCAGCTCGGGCCGACGCAACGGCCAGTCGCGTTCGTGGGTATGACGGCCCGGCGGCTCGGCATCCAGCCATGGCCTCGGCTCGGCCTCCCAGCCACAGCCCCGGCTCGTTCATCCCTTGGGCTGCGAGACGGCCGCCGCCATGTGGGCACCCTGATCGTCGACGGACCACCGCCTTCCGCAGGCTCTCGGGCAGCGTCGCCGACCGTCCGGCCACTTCGGCCCGGCCCTGCTCGCCGGCGGCACCCGCTTGCTGACGGCCATACTTGCCGATGCGGCTGCCCGGCGCCCTCGTCGTCAACCACCTCACCCGCACCCGGCGCACGCCCGGACGAGTGGCATCATGCCCGCATGACTCTGCGCTGCGCTGTGCTGGACGACTACCAGGGCGTCGCTCTCACTCTGGCGGACTGGAGCCCCCTCGCCGACCGGGTCGAGGTGCGCACGGTCCGGGAACACATCACCGACCGGGACAAGCTCGCCGCCGTGCTCGCCGACTGCGAGATCGTCGTGGCCATGCGGGAGCGCACACCCTTCGACGCGGATCTCCTGCGCAGCCTGCCCCGGTTGCGTCTGCTGGTCACCACCGGCATGCGCAACGCGTCCATCGACCTCTCGGCTGCCGTGGCCCAAGGGGTGACGGTCTGCGGCACGGCGAGCAGCCCCACGCCGCCCGTCGAACTGACCTGGGCCCTCCTCCTCGGTCTGGCCCGGCACGTCACCGCCGAGAACCGGGCCCTGCGCGAGGGCGGCCCCTGGCAGTCAGCGGTCGGCCAGGACCTGCACGGCCGGACCTTGGGTCTGCTCGGACTGGGCAAGATCGGCACCCGGGTCGCCGGCATCGCCACCGCCTTCGGTATGGAGGTCCTTGCCTGGAGCCAGAACCTCACCGTCCGGCGGGCAGCCGACGCCGGAGCCCAACTCGCTGGCAGCAAGGAGGACTTGCTCAGTCGCAGCGATTTCGTGTCCATCCACCTCGTCCTGTCCGACCGCACCCGCGGCCTGCTCGGCGAGCGGGAACTGCGCACCATGCGCCCGCACGCCTACCTGGTCAACACCTCCCGCGCCGCCATCGTCGACCGGGACGCCCTCCTGCGGGCCCTGCGGGAGGGATGGATCGCCGGCGCCGGTCTCGATGTCTTCGACACCGAGCCGCTCCCCGCCGACGACCCCCTGCGCTCCCTGCCGAACGTGCTGGCCACCCCGCACCTCGGTTACGTCACCGAGCGCAACTACCGCACCTTCTACACGGAGGCGGTGGAGGACATCACCGCCTTCCTCTCCGGGACCCCCGTGCGGCTTCTGACGGGCGGCTGACCACATCCCGGCGTGCGAAGCGAGGCCCCGCCCGGCCGGCCGGCCGACATGGCGCTCGCCCTCCGCCCCCGCCGGGAACATCGGCGAGGGCGAGGGCGAGACAGGCCGGGCCGGAACGATGCCCGTCACGGACGCCGTCCCTGACGGGCAGTCGCATGTGCGGGCTGTCAGGGCATGGCTGTCAGATACATCCCCGAGGCTCCGGTCCCCGGCGTGTTGTGGCAGGTGTGCTGGCTGCCCGGCGTTGCCGTGTAAGCCAGGGTGAGGCAGCGACCCTGGGCGAGTTGGCCGTAGTAGTTGGGGTGCATGGACTCCTGGACGGGGCCCTGGGTCTCGTTGCTGTCGATCCAGCGGGCCCATTCGCTGCTGGTTGCGGACGGCGGCTGGGTCGAGGTGACCAGGCTGCTCGCCTTGGCGCACACCTCGCGGCCCTGGAGCATGTCGCTCAGGTCGAGGAACTCGACGCCCTTGTCGGTGGCGACCTGACGCAACCGGCTCGCGATCTGCGGGACCAGGGAGTCGCGGGCCCAGTCGGAGTCCTTGTTCCAGAACGGGCAGCCACCGGTGCTGACACGGGACCAGCCGCTCTGGCTGTAGCGGTTCTCGGTGCCGCGCGGGATGGGGGAGGGGTAGGACTGGAGAATGATCCGGTACGAACCGGAGCCGTATCCGGCCGCGCTCATCACCGTGCGGATCTCGTCGATGCTCTTGCCCACATCGGCCATCACGGCGTCGATCTTGGAGTCCACGACGGTCTGCTGGTCGTCGTAGCAATACGAATACCAGAGGATGTAGTCCTCCGCGCACTTCTGGATGATGGCGCCGAAGCCGAGGTCGTTGCCGCCGATGGACAGAGTGACGGCCTTGACGTCGTACGACCCGGCGACGCTGGCGAGTCGGTCGGCCTGTGGCGTCTCGCCCTTGTACGGCTGGCCGCCTGCGACGGAGCGGAAGACGTTGGCCGTCGTCGCGCCGGAACAGGCGAGGTTGACGACGGCTTGGACTCCGGTGCCGGTGGCGCTGTTGACCTCGGCGGAGTCGGAGCGGTCACAGCCGTTCACGGCCGTGTCGCCGTACACGAGTGTCGGGTCGTACGTGGTGCCGGTCCAGGCGCGGTCGGTCCCGTTGCGGCTGCCGCTGTTGTCGAGGCTGTTGCCGCGCCAACGGCCGGCCTCGCCGGATATGTAGCTGTCGCCCATCGAGACGATGGCGGTGGGCCCGTTTCCAGGGCTCGCGGAGGCGGGCGGGGCGGCGGCCAGCCCCACGCCGAGCAGGGACGCGACGGTCACGGCGGTGAGGACCTGTCTGCGGCAACGGGCGCGGGAACGCGCATGGACACGGGCCAGGGGGAGCAAGGATCCGGACACGGCGAACTCCGTCTTTCGGCCACGCCAGGGTGATCTCCAGACAGGTGGGGATGTCCCCTGGACGGGATGGCGCACGAGTGAGGGTTGGGCCGCCGGCCGGTGGCAGGCAGGAATCTGGCATGCCGGCCCTTGTTACCGCTAGGTAGGGGACTGCTGTTTTTCGGCCATGTGACCAACTTGTTTTCCGCGACGAAGCGGAGCGTAAGTGCGGCAGGGAAGGCCGCATGAACTGGTCCGGCCGTCCTGTCCACGGTGGAGCGGGTGGCGGGATCTGGTCCTTCGAGTGACCATGAGGCGTCGCTGGACGGTTGACGGTGGTGACCCTCGATTCCCCGGCTCCCACTCTGCTGTTGCACCTGCCGCGCCCGGTCCCCGTGCACGCCTGCCCGACCACCCAGCCCGACCACCCAGCCCGGGCGCCGGACTGGGCGGCCGGGCAGGGGCTGGGCACGGGTGAGGGGCGGGTCGTGTCCCGGCGGCTCCGGCTCGGAGGACCGGGTGTGCGACGAGGTCGCCTCCCTGGCAGACCGGGCGCGCCTGTCCGGTCCGGTTCTGTCGCGCACTTGCCCCGAGGCACAGGTTGCGGTTGCACCAGGACGGTTCGCACGGCTGCTGACGGCACCTACGAGATACGGTTCCACCTGCTCGACCAACACGGGGCCGCCTGCCCGGACTCCCCCCAGGCTGTCTCACGCAGCCCGGGCCCCTGCGCTGGACAGATAGTGGTGCGCCGGCACCCGCCACTCCGGCGTACAACTCGCCGTCCGGCGCGAGCAACACGCCCGCATCCGCAGCGACAAGCGCATCCGCCGGGCCGGGCGCCCTTCGCAGCGGCAGCCTGATCAACCCGGCGGTTCCCGCTCACGGCATCAGATGAGCTGGGGTGCCACCTCGGCTGCGATCCACTCCATGGCTTCCTCGACATGCTCGGCCGCGACAGGCAGCCACAGGGTGCAAGCGGTGAGTCCTGCCTCGGTGAGCCGCCCGAGGTCGTCGGCGACGCTTCCCGCGGTGGGCGCAGCGCCGCCGAGGGGCCGTCCCGGTGGCGGGACCACCGCGGGGACACCCGGCGGAGTCAGGAACGCGGCCGAAGCGAGGACCAGGCGGTCAGCGTTCTCGGTGCCGGCGAGGTCACTCAGACGGCGCCGGATGGCGGTGACCTCCGCAGCGTCGGCGCCGGTGCCGTACCAGCCGTCGCCGAACCGCAGCACACGGCGCAGGGCGGCGTCGCTGTGACCGCCGATCCACACGGGCGGACCGCCGGCGGTAACCGGAGGCACTCCCAGGTACGCCTGGCGCAGTGTCGTGAACGGCCCTTCGAAATCTGCTGGTTGCCGGGCCCACAGGGCTTTGGCGGCGGCGAGGTGGTCGTCGGTGCGTGCACCGCGTTCACGGACGGGGACGCCGACGGCAGCGAACTCGTCAGGGTTCCAGCCGGTGCCTATGCCCAGGATCAGACGGCCGCCGGACACGACGTCCAAGGTGGCCGCCTGGTTGGCGAGCACCAGCGCCGGGTAGTACGGCGCAACGAGTACGGACGTCAGGAGCCGCAGGCGCGTCGTCGTGCCCGCTACGGCCGACAGCAGAACAAACGGGTCCGTGTCCAGGCCGAAGCCGCTGTCCAGGAGGCGGTTGCCGACCGCAACATGATCGAAGCCCAAAGCTTCGGCATGGCGTGCAGCGCGGAGCACACTGGCGCCGCCGTCGAGTGGCCAGCGCGGTTGCAGGGAGATGCCGAGGCGCAGGGGCATGAGCTTTGCCTTTCGGTGGCTATCCGTTGGCGTCACGACGATCACCGATCACGGATCACGGATCACCGATCATCGTGTCGCCGAACCCAACTTCCGCACCGCCTCGTTTCATCCCGGCCGGAAGCGGGCCATGACGTGGGTCATCGCCCAGTGGACGCGGGAGGGAGAGGAGGCCGGGCGGTGCTCCTTCTGATCATTTCAGAACGACATGCGGAGCCGTCGAAGGCAGATGATGCTGCAGGCGAGTTCGAGTAGTCCCTGGTGGAGGTCGGCTCGTTGCTCGTAGCGGACACGGAGTCGTTTGAACTGACGGAGCCAGGCGGAGGTCCGCTCGACGACCCAGCGGGTGCGGCCGAGGCCGGAGCCGTGGGCAACGCCACGTCGGGCGATCAGGGGTCTGATGCCGCGTTTCCATAGCAGGGGGCGGTACTTGTCGTAGTCGTAGCCCCGGTCGGCGAAGAGCTGTTTGGGGCGGTTGCGGGGACGTCCGCGCACCCCTCGGATGCGGGGTATCGCGTCCAGCAGGGGGATCAACTGTGTGATGTCATGCCGGTTTCCGCCGGTCAGGGAGACGGCCAGAGGCGTGCCGTGACGGTCGACGATCACACGGTGCTTGGAGCCGGGGCGGCCGCGGTCAACGGGTGGTGGGCCGACGTGAGCCCCCTTGGAGGGCCCTGATGCGGGAGCCGTCGATGGCCGCATCGTCCATGTCCAGCAGGCCGGTTGCCCGTAGCTCGGCCAGGAGTGCCTCATGAAGGCGAGGCCAGACGCCAGCCTCGGTCCAGTCCCGCAGCCGACGCCAGGCGGTCACCCCGAGCAGCCGACGACCTGGGCTGGGACGTCGCACCAGGCCACTGCCTTGCGCAGCACGTACACGATGCCCGCCAGCGCAACCCGGCCCGGCACCGGCAGCCGTCCGGGATGACGGTGACGTCGGGGCGGCCGCTCTGGCGGCCGTGGAGCCATTCGCTCCCACAGGTCGTCGGAGACAAGATCGACAGACACCATAGGCGCCGGTGCGGTATCAGGATTCCGTAGGTCTGCTAGACCCTCCACCGCTTCGGCTGCGAACGAATCCCATTTCCTGCGGGTTGCGTACGACGGTCTCGACGTCGATGCCCAGGCCGACGCGATGAGCGACGACCTGGTTCTTGAAGCCCTGGTCGACCAGCGTCTTCTCGACAGTGCCGCAGGCGTTCTCGGCGATCTGGTCCAGCAGGGCGACGCCCGAGGCGTTGTCGTGGGCGTTCGCGGCCAGCAGCCACGCACTCCTGCTCGCCTGACACAGGAACCACCAGCATAGGAACCACCAGCATCGAGACCAGCCCTCCCATCCCCAACCATCGCGGCACGGACTGGGTATCCCCGACATCGAGGGCCCGCGGGACGGGGGGTCAGCCGATCGTCAGCTGCCACTTGATCTCTCCGTCGTGCCATTGATCGGTGGGGGTGAGTCCGGCGGTGGTGGCGACGGCGGCGGATGCTTTGTGGTCGGGACGGATGTGGGCGAGGACCGTCCGCACGCCTTGCTTCCCGAGCCAGGCCACCAGCCCTTGGGCTGCTTCGGCGGCGATGCCACGCCGCTGCCAGGGGGTCCCTACCACCCAAGCGACCTCCGCTGTTCTTCCGTGGTCCTTGGCGGTGACCGTCGCCTGGACAGTGCCGGTCAGGCAGGCCGCGTCGCGGAGGTGTATCACCCAGTTGCACCACGAGACAGCGGGATCGGGAGAGCCTGCGGTCAGGCGCTCGTAGCGGGTGAGCAGAGCCTGCGCGGTGGCCGGAACGCCTCCGATGAAGGTGTGCAGGTCCGGGTCTGACAGCACCGCGGCCATCTCCTCGGCGTGTTCGATCGACAGGGGGAGGAGAGTCAGCCGCTCGGTGCGGATGGTCTCGGCAACGACGTTGGTCATGCTCACTCAGGTTCAGGGTGTCCGCTGTGTGCCGGGTTCGAAGCGGGGTGCAGCACCGCAGTCATATCGGCAATGCCGGGACGCACGGCGTGGCGCTCACAAGTGATGGTTTCGCGGACCCGCTTCGCCCGACGGTGAGCAGGGTCTGCGCGGTGGCCGATGGCCGTCCGGACGTAGCGGCACAGCGGGCACGTCCGGTTCCTCGCTGACGTCGACGACGTGGTCCATCCGTTTCGCCCAGCCCGGCCCCGAGGGCCGGCTGTCTGGTCGATCAGGAGTCCTCGGCTGCGGTGCACCAGCGGGTACGGGCGTCCCTGCGTCAGCACGACGTCTTCCGTATTCGCCGGCCGGCCGGTTCGGGGCCGTCGCCGGGCCGTCGCCGAGCAGGCCGGAGTGCTTGTCCTTCCCGCGCGCCTGGGTACGCGGGAAGGACAGCGCAGACGCACTACTTGCTGATGGCGAAACGCATCAGGGCGTGCTCGTCACCTTGCTTGATCTTCCCGGTCGCGTTGATCACTTCCAGCTTCCAGGTGTCGCCGACGCGCACGGCCTTCGCCACGGCGCAGCCGTTGTCCTGGGTCAGCAGGCTGGGCCAGATGTCGGCGACCTGCTCGGAGCTTCCGCCGGTCGCGTCGTACACCTTGAAGCTGATGTTCCGTGCCTTCTGGAAGGAACTGCCCTTCTTGAAGGCGGCGGCGACGAACACGATCGAGGTGATGTTGCGCGGTATGCGCGCGAACTCGACCGTCACCGTCTCGTCGTCTCCATGGCCGCGGCCGGTCTGGTTGTCCCCGCTGTGCACCAAGGCGCCGTTGCCCATGGGGTCCAGAGAGTCCAGACCGGCCAGGCGCACCGGGTCCGCACCTTGCATGGCGATGGCGATCAGGTCCAGGTCGGTTCCTGCCTTGCGGCGGAGCATGCCCATGACTCCGCCGCTGGCGCCCCCGGTGGGGTCCCAGGACACGCCGATCGACAGGTGGGTCACTCCGTCCAGATCCGCCGGGCCGTCTTCCTTGGTGAGCGTGATCATGTGTGGTTCATCCTCATGGTGATAGGGACTGCAACAAGGAGAGTGTGCCGGGAACCTGTGCTGTTCGAACGAGGGGGCACGGTATGGAAGGCGACGAACTGTCGGTCAGAGCAGGGTCCGGGGCGAAGCGCCGTGCCCTGATGCCGCCTGCCGGGTGAGACGGAAGTCGCGTGAGCGGGCCGTCCGCGGTGACCGACCCGCCGCCTGACCGGACCGTCAGCGCACGAAAGAACTGAGCACCGCGGCCTGACAGTCGACCGACCGCATCAGGCCTGCAGTACGCAGGCCTGATGGGCATTGCCATGAGGGCGAGGACGCCATCGACGCCGTACACGTTCCTCAGCAGATCAGCCTGGAGGCAGCGCGCGACTCCCGGCGCGTCGCCGAAGGGCCGGAGGCGGGGCTGTCTGCAAGGTCGTGACCGCGGTCATCGCCCGGCGTCGGTCAAGAACCGCTGCACTGAAACGGCCCCTGCCTTCACCCGCAGGCCGCCCGGAACCCCGGCCGTTCCGGCTGCCGGACGGCACGGCCGGCGACTCGCCTGCCGGCCTCCGGCTCCGCCCGGCCAGGCGTCGGCGAGCCGATGACGCGCGGTGACCGGGAGCCAACGGATCACGCTCAGCCCCCAGCGGCGAGACCGGCTGCCTGCTGTCTGCGTTCAATGAACCGTGCAATGCGCTGCTGGAGCTCGGCCCGGCGTTCCGGCCACTCTGCCGCAGTGATCGAGTGGATGGCGGAGTCGCGGAGCTGACCCTCCTCACCCGGCACCCAGGATCGCGACCAGTTGCGGAGCACACCCTCGAACCGCGCGCCCACCGACTCGATCGCGGCCCGCGAACGGCTGTTGCGCGCATCCGTTACCAGGTCAACACGTGCCACCCCCCAGTTCTCGAACGCATGCCGGAACAGCAGGTACTTGGCCTCGGTGTTCAGCCCGGTGCCTTGAGCGGTCGCCGCGAGCCATGTGAATCCGACCTCGACCGCACAGAGACCGTCCCCGGTCGGCCACGGTCGCGGATCCCAGAAGGCCGTGGCCCCGACCGCCCGGCCGGACGCGAGGTCGACCTGCGCGTAAGGCGCCAACCTCCCCTCAGCGACACGAGCGAGCTGGACATCGATATAACCGTCGACCTCGGCCGCCGTAGGCACCCAGGTGAACCGGTACGAACTTCGGTCCTCCTCAGCAGCCACAGCCAGATCCGCAGCGTGGCGGCGGCTCAACGGCTCCAGACGTACCAGCGCGCCCTCCAGGACCGGACCCTCGAACACCACGCCCATCGACGCCCATCTCCCAAGTCATCTCAGTAACCACCATGTGCAGCGGTAGCGTTCCAGAGACATCGGGTCGTGTCGTCCGAATTCCGCACGGAGGACCAGCAGCATCCTTGACAGGTGACGTCGGAGTGCCGCCCGCGGCACCGTGCGGGGGAGGGCCGCGAGCAAGCACGGCAGGGGCGTGGCGAGCGCCGCGGACCCGACCGCCCGTCAGGGCGCGGGCAGCAGCCCGGTGAGTCACGCCGGCATACGCAGACCGGCACTGCGCTGCCGGTGAAACGCCGCAGTGTTCGCCCGCAGGTTTTACCGTCCTGTGGTTGTCACCTTCGCGGGCCCGTCAGATTCTTGGTCACCATGCCGTAAGGCATGTGGTTCTGCTGGTCACGGGGGGTGCATGGGTCCCTCCGCGCTGAGCGGGGAATGTTCATGCACCTCGAGTTCCGGCACCTGCGCCTCCTGCTCACCGTCGCCGAGGCCGGCAGCATCCGCAAGGCTGCCGCACGGCTGCAGCTCTCTCAGCCGGCCACGAGCGCTCAGCTGAAGCGGATAGAACAGGAGCTGGGCGGCCCGCTGTTCATCCGCAGCGTCGACGGGGTGAAGCCGAACGAGAACGGACAGTACGTCCTGCGCTGCGCCCGTGACCTCGTCGCCGGCTTCGACCGGCTGCGCGAGCACGCACGATCGGCGGCCGAGGCGGACCGACAGGCCGCCGCCCCGCTGAGAGCGGGCGGAACCGCCGGCCTCCTGGTGTCCCTGCTGGTCTCCGCTCTCTTCGAACTCGTCCCGGAACGCCGGCTCACCATAGATGCCCGGCGTTCCGTGCACACCCTGGTGAAACTGCTGAGCCTGTCGAAATGCGACATCGCCGTCTTCGGTGAGTTCCCGGGTTTCCCCCTCCCGGTCGGTGAGTCGGTGGCGACGCGCACACTGCTCCGCGAGCCGGTCTTCGTCCTGCTCGCCGAGGAACACCCGCTGGCGCGAAAGGAGATGGTGGGGCTCCAGGAGCTGGCGGGGGAGGACTGGGTCATGCCGGAGGCCGACGAGAGCGGTGTCCACGCCTACCTTCATCTCACCTGCCAGTCAGCGGGATTCACCCCGCGCATCGCCCATGTGACGCCGGACCTGTCCGTGGCGCAGATCCTGGTCGCCGGCCGGCGTGCGGTCTGCGGCGTATGGCCGACCGCGGACGTTTCCGCCCCGGGCACCGTGCAACGGCCGCTCGTGGACGTGCCGTTCCACCGGCGGCTGCTGCTGGCCTGGAACACGGAATCGGTGCCGCCCGAACTCGCCGACGCGGCGTACGAGCGTCTGCTGGCCGCCTATCTGCCGCAGGTGCGGCAGCGGCCGCAGTATCTGGCCTGGTGGGAGGACGGAGGTGAGGAGTTCGCCCTCGGTGAGGGCACATGACCGGCCGGCCCGCTGTTCCCCAGGCCCCCTATAGCACCGAAGTTATATCCCAGATGGAGTCACGTCAGGGACATGCCACTCGGTGGACACTTCGCGTCAACGTCCGAGGACGTTGTCACCCCACGACGAGCGAAGGAACACCGCGTCATGCCCCGTCCTCTTCTTGCCCTTTCGGCGATGGTCGCCGCCGGCGTCATCACCACGGGTGTGATGGCCCTCCCCGCGCACTCGCAGCCCCATGCAGTGCAGCGCGGAACCTCTGTGCGCGACACGGCGATAACCCAGGCCAAGGCGAACGTGACCCGGCACGCCGACACCTTCGGTTTCGGCACGGGCCAGACGCTCCACGTGAAGGACGTCGTGATCGACGCCGACGGCACCCAGCACGTCCGCTTCGAGCGGACCTACCGCGGCCTCCCCGTCGTCGGCGGCGACTTCGTCGTCCACCAGAAGGCCGACGGCTCGTTCAAGGGATCCTCCCGCGCCAAGGCCCACATGGTGGCGCTCAAGTCCGTCACTCCCGCCGTCAGCGCCAAGGGCACAGCGGCCAGCGCCATGAGGCGCTCGCACGGCTTGGTGCGCAACGCCAAGACCACCCCCGAGCTGATCGTGTGGGCCGCCGACGGCACCCCGCGCCTGGCCTGGCGTACGACCGTGCAGGGCCTGGGCGACAAGGGCCAGCCGCACGGCGAGGTCTTCGTCACCGACGCCACCACCGGCGCGGCGATCGAGAACTACGACGCCGAGCACGAGGCGACCGGCACCGGCCACTCCGAGTACACCGGTGACGTCAGCATCGACACCACCCAGCAGGCGGACGGCACCTATGCCCTGATCGACCCCGTGCGCGGTCACATCACCAAGGACGCGCACAACCTGTCGTCCTCGTCCCTGAAAAGCTCCTCCGGCACCCTGTTCACCGACGCCGACAACGTCTGGGGCGACGGCAAGAAGTTCTCCACCGACCGCGCCACCGCAGCCGTCGACGCGCACGCCAACACCGCGGAGACGTTCGACTACTACAAGGCGACCTTCGGCCGCAACGGCATCAAGAACGACGGCCGTGGCGCCACCGTCTTCGTCCACGTCGGCACCAACTGGGACAACGCCCAGTGGTCGGACGCCTGCTTCTGCATGATGACCGGCGACGGCAACGGCACCACCGACCCCGAGCAGGTCGACCTCGACACCATGGGCCACGAGATGACCCACGGCGTCACCTCGGCCACCGCCAACCTGCGCTACAGCGGCGAGTCCGGCGGCCTGAACGAAGCGACCAGCGACATCCTCGGCACCATGGTCGAGTGGTACGCCAACAACCCCATCGACACCCCCGACTACCTCTTCAGCGACCAGTCCACCCCGCCGTGGCTGCGCCGCTTCGACAAGCCGTCCCTGGACGGCCGCTCCGCCGACTGCTGGTCGAAGTCGGTGGGCCGCCTGGACGTGCACAACTCCTCGGGCGTCGGCAACCACTGGTTCTACCTCGCGAGCGAGGGCAGCGGCGCCAAGACCATCAACGGCGTCTCCTACAACAGCCCCACCTGTGATGGCTCCACCGTCACCGGCATCGGCAACCAGAAGGCCTCCGCCATCTGGTACCGCGCTCTGACCGTCTACATGACCTCCACCACGGACTACAAGGGCGCCCGCACCGCGACCCTGAACGCGGCGAAGGACCTGTACGGCGCCACCAGCCCCGAGTACGCCACCGTGGCCGCGGCCTGGAGCGCGGTCAACGTCCTCTGACGCACCCACGCGCCGACACACCTCCTTCATACGCAGGAGCGGGCCCGGGCGACGGCAAGTCCCACAGCCGTCGCCCGGGCCTCTGTCCAGTGGTGGGCGCGAGGTGGCCGGCGAATGTGCGGCATCGCGTGGGCGCCTCCCGCATATTCCGGATCAAGGGCTTTGTACCGGCATGGCGTACCTCACCCAGGAGACAGTTCATCATTCAACTAAAGGCGTGTAGTGTCCCTATTGCCTGATCCAAGGCACGCCATCGTGAACTGTTTGTCCAGGTCACGGGGTAAGCAAGGAGGAAAGATCATGGGGATTGGCATTGCGCGCCGCGCCGCCATGGCGGCCGCTTCCGTGGTGGTCGCAGCGAGCGGGCTCCTCGCCGCAGGGGGTACCGCCTCGGCGGCCAGCCTCCCGGCCGGCGACCGGGATGCCGTCGCCTCCCAGTCTGTGCGGCTCTCCGGGGCCCATGACGCGGGCTGGAACGACGACCGAGTGCGCCACGACGTCCATGGGCCCACTTCCTGGGCCCGTGACCACGAGGGGCGTCGGGACTGGGTCCTCGGGCAGATCGACTGGGCCCGTGAC
>NZ_JAINVF010000027.1 GCF_020400585.1 Streptomyces sp. NK08204
GAATTGTGGAAGAAGGAGGTGTGGCCCCGGGTAAAAGGCTCGCGGCGGAGCACGGGCCCTGGATCGTCTTCGAGGACGAAGCCGGCTTCTCGATGACACCGCCCCGTGCCCGCACAGCACGCGGGCAAGCTGCTCATCGTCGACTGCGGCGTGCTGTTCCCCGAGGAGACCCAGCCCGGTGTGGACGTGATCCTGCCGGACTTCACCTCGATCCGGGACCGGCTGGACGACATCGTGGCCGTGGTCCTCACCCACGGCCACGAGGACCACATCGGCGGCGTGCCGTACCTGCTGCGCGAGCGGTCCGACATTCCCGTCGTCGGCTCCAAGTTGACGCTGGCGTTCCTGGGGGCCAAGCTCAAGGAACACGGCATCCGGCCGCGCACGGTGCGGGTGCGCGAGGGCGACCGGCGTAGTTTCGGGCCCTTCGACTGCGGGTTCGTGGCGGTCAACCACTCCATCCCCGACAGCCTCGCGGTCGCGATCCGCAGCCGGGCCGGGATGGTGCTGCACACCGGCGACTTCAAGATGGACCAGTTCCCTCTCGACGACCGCATCACCGACCTGCGCGCCTTCGCCCGCCTCGGCGAGGAGGGCGTGGACCTGTTCCTCACCGACTCCACCAACGCCGAAGTACCCGGCTTCACCACCTCCGAGCGAGAGCTGAACCCGGCGATCGAGCAGGTGATGCGCACCGCGCCGCGCCGCGCCGCGCCGGGTCATCGTCTCCAGCTTCGCCAGCCACGTGCACCGCATCCAGCAGGTCCTGGACGCCGCCCACCAGCACGGCCGCAAGGTCGCCTTCGTCGGCCGGTCCATGGTCCGCAACATGGGCATCGCCCGTGACCTGGGCTATCTGAAGGTCCCCTCCGGTCTGGTCGTGAGCACGAAGGAGCTGGAGAAGCTCCCGGACCACAAGATCACGCTAGTGTGCACCGGCTCCCAGGGCGAACCGATGGCCGCGTTGTCACGGATGGCCAACCGCGACCACATGATCCGCATCGGCAAGGACGACACCGTCCTGCTCGCCAGCTCCCTCATCCCCGGCAACGAGAACGCCATCTACCGGGTGATCAACGGACTCACCCGGTGGGGCGCCCGCGTGGTCCACAAGGGCAACGCCAAGGTGCTACAACATCGTCAAACCCCGCAACGTCATGCCGGTGCACGGCGAATGGCGCCACCTGCGGGCCAACGCCGACCTCGCCATCCGCACCGGTGTCGACCCCGACCGGGTCGTCATCGCCGAGGACGGCGTCGTCGTCGACCTGGTCGACGGGCGCGCATCCATCACCGGCAAGGTCCCCGCCGGCAACGTCTACGTGGACGGCATGGAAGTCGGCGGCGCCACCGAAGCGTCCCTCAAGGACCGCCTCACCCTCGCCGCCGAAGGCGTGGTCACGGTGGTGGCGATCGTCGACGCGGACACAGGCGCCCTCGCCGAGGCCCCCGACTTCCTGGCCCGGGGCTTCGTCCACGACGACACCACCTTCGAGCCGGTCATCCCCGTCATCGAGAAGACCCTGGCCACCGCGGCCGAGGAAGGCGTCGGGGACGCGCGCCAACTCGAACAACTCCTCGCCCGCGCCGTCGCGAACTGGGCGTTCCGCACCTATCGCCGCAAGCCCCTCATCATCCCCGTCATCATCGACGCCTGAACCACAGCCCGGCGGCACGGTCCCGGTTCCGGCCGCGGCCTCGCCGGCATCGAGGCTGGGCACGGGAGTGCGTTGCCACCCCTGCAGGCCGGGGTGGCAACGCACTCCACATGATGAGTCATCGGAAGGTGTCGGCCTGCGTGAGCCGTAGAAAAGACCAGGTAAGCACCACTTTCTCGGCTCGCCGCGCAGCGTCCGGGCGCCCAGAGCCTCAAACGAGCGTCACGGCCGGCGGCCCGTGCCTCCTGCTCAGGAAAGAATCGGCTGTGACAGCCGGCTCGCGACGGGGACCCGCCCCCGCCCGCTCCAGACAGTGCCCCGCCAACCGGCACACCGCGTCATTCCGGAGGAATGCGAAACTCGAATTCGGGACGGTCCCACGGCACGGCGGGCGGGTTCGCGAACGCGGTCCCGGTCCGCACCGCACCAACGCGGTGGTAGAAGTCCTCGGCGGGAAGATGCGACACGACCTTGAGACGGTCGAGCCCGGCGGCACGGGCCTCGGACTGCATGTGCGCCACAAGCAGCCGTCCAATGCCCCGTCCTTGCGCTTCGTCGGCGACGAACAGCAGGTCGAGTTCCGGTGGCGCGAGGACGAGCGAGTAGAACCCGAGGACCCGGCCTCCATGCTCGTCGGCGCCGACGGCCACAAAGGCACGGTGGGCCTCGATGTAATCAGGACCGACCCGGTAGCCCGCGACTGCGGCTGCGTACTTACCCTCATAGGCGCCTGAGCCACGCACGAGCCGCGTGAGCCGTTTGGCATCCCGCGCGACGGCCCTCCGTATCGTGATCGGCTGGCTGCTCGGAAAAGGGCGTGAACTCATCGGGAGAGTATTTCGCACCGGGGAGTGCCTTCGTACGGCGGGTCGGCTGCTCGGGCAGGCGTTCCTGCAGCGCTCCCGCGAGCCGCTCACCCAGGCCCCGATCGGCCACGTCACTGCCGCCGAATCGGCCGCCCGCAAGCAGCCACCGGACGCCCGAACCGATGCGGAGAAGTTGGATCACGGCGTGGTCGACTGCTGCTCTCCCTGGGCTTGCCGCGGCGAAGCCGAGCCGGTACCGGAAAATTCCGAGCCAGCCTCATGAGGCGGATCATCCTCGACCTGTTCGCCGGCCCCGGCGGCTGGAGCCGCGCCCTCACGGTCCCCGGGGCGCGGGACATCGGCCTGGAGTGGGACAGCCGGGCCTGGAAAACCCGGGCTCGAGTCGTTCGGTTGACGATCCAGACCGATGTCGCCCGCTATACCGTATGGATCTTCTCCGCTCGGATTCCCGGGCTGACCGCCTCCCCGCCGTGCCAGGTGTGGTCGATGGCGGGCAAGCTTCTTGGCCTGGTCGACCAGCCGCTCGTCCGCCAGGCAGTCTCCGATCTCGCCGCCGACCGTGAGAAGGTCCGCCGGTGTACTACGCCGAGCAGGCCCTGCTCGGCGCCCTCCTGTCCGAACCGCAGCGCCTCACCAACTTGACCGGCAGCGGCCCAGACGCGTTCTCCACCCCGGCGCGCGCCGAAGTGTCCGTCGGCATTCGTGCCCTGTCGGCCCCTGATCCGGTCACCCGTACGTGACGCCGTCCGATGCACCCCGGCCGATCTCCGGTCCCGCGTATCCGTCCAGCAGCGTAGACGAAGACACTGCCCGGCAGTCCGGGAAGCCGGTCTCAGCCGCCGCGCCGCACCCGGGCCGCCTTGCGGGCCTCCGCGAGCTTGCGGGCCTCGCTGCTCTTGCGGGACGACGACCTGCCACCGGAACCGCTCTTCGCGTCCTTGGCGCTGCCCAGGCCGCCGAACGGGATGTTGTGGTTCTTGGGGCGCGGTACGGCCGACCCGTCGTCGAGAGGCTTCCCGGAGGGGGCCTTGGCGCCGGTGATCCGGCTCAGCTCCGCCTCGCCGGACCGCACTTTGGTGACCTTGGGGGCGACGTCGGCGTCCGCCATGACCTGGCTCGTCTCGCGGCGCTGTCCCGACGGGACGAGTGTCACGACGGTGCCGGAGCGGCCGGCCCGGGCCGTGCGGCCCGCGCGGTGCAGATAGTCCTTCGGGTCGGTGGCCGGGTCGACGTTGACCACGAGGTCGAGGTCGTCGACGTGCAGGCCGCGTGCGGCGACGTTCGTCGCTACCAGCGCGGTGATCTGCCCGTTCTTGAACTGGGCCAGGGTCCGGGTGCGCTGCGGCTGGGACTTCCCGCTGTGCAGGGCGGCGGCGGCCACGCCGCTGGCCCGCAGATGCCGCGTGAGCTGGTCGACGCCGTGCTTGGTGTCCAGGAACAGCAGGACGCGGCCGTCCCGAGCGGCGATCTCCGTGGTCACGGCGTACCGGTCCGGGCCGTGCACGACGAAGACGTGGTGCTCGATCGCGGAGACGGCGCTGGACGAAGGATCCACCGAGTGGACGGCGGGGTCGCGCAGGTAGCGCTGCACCAGCCGGTCGACATCGCCGTCGAGGGTGGCGGAGAACAGCATCCGCTGCCCGTCGGGACGTACCTGGTCCAGGATCCCGGTGACCTGCGGCAGGAACCCCATGTCACACATCTGGTCGGCCTCGTCCAGGACCACGATGCGCACCCGTCCCAGTCGGCAGCCCTTGCGCTCGATGAGGTCGTGCAGCCGACCGGGCGTGGCGACGACGATCTCGGCACCATCCCGCAGCACGGCGGCCTGCCGTCCGATGGACACGCCGCCCACCACGGTCGCGAGCCGCAGCCGCAGCGCCTCGACGTACGGGGTGAGCGCCTCACCGACCTGCTGCGCCAGCTCCCTGGTGGGCACCAGAACGAGCGCCAGCGGCTCTTTCGGCTGCGCGCGCTGCCCGGCCGTCCGGGCGAGCATCCCCAGGCCGAAGGCGAGCGTCTTGCCGGATCCTGTGCGGCCCCGGCCCAGGACGTCCCGTCCCGCGAGCGCGTTCGGCAGCGCCGCCGCCTGGACAGGAAAGGGCACAGTCACACCCTGCTCATCGAGCGCCCGCAGAACCTCGGCCGGCAACCCCAGCTGGGCGAAGGACGCCGCCGTGGGCACTGCCGAAGTGGCCCCCGACGCCTCGGACACATCGTCCTGCCGCCGGGCATCGGCACGTGTTGATTCGCTCACAGAGAGCCTTCCTCCGAAGGGACCGTACCGAGGAAGGCGCGGCAGGGACGCGGCCGCCGACCAGAGACACCCAACGGAGCACCGACACAGCGACACAGCAAAAGCGCAACGCTAGCACGGGGCACGCCGTCCGGGCCTCCCGTGCCGCGCCGCTCAGCCGAGGAACGACAGCCGGACCCAGCAGACGAAGAACCTCCTCGTCTCGTACTCGCCGAAGAAGCTTGGCTTCTTCTAGGAGGAACAACAGGGTCGCCCGGCACGAGGATCGATGACCTGGCGACCCTCCTCCCGCTCGGCAGCGCCCCCGCGCGCCGTCCGGAGATGTGCACGGCTTCATTCCGTACGCACTGCTGCACATCACCGTCCCAGACGGTCACGGACCAAGCGTGCACGCTCCAGCCCCGAAGAGTTCACCAACACCTCGAGACCGCCGGTGGTCCGACGATCCGCACGAGCGTCTCGCCCAGCTCGGCGCCGTCCGCACGCCCCGTTGAAACCGCCCGCGGTGGACCCATCAGCGCGATGCAGCCGCACGTGTGCCGGGTGGACATCCCTATGCCGACGCCGGGCAGCCTGGATGCGCCCGGGGAGGGCCAGGCCGCCGGGCATCGAGGGGAGGAACCGCTCGAAGTCATTCTCGGGTGCGCAGGTGGGAGGGTGCTCTCCGGCGAGCGCGGTGAGCAGGTACTCCCCGCCTGGCCAGGGTTCCCGCGTCGACGAGGTGTGGGAGCCGGGTCATGACGTCGCACAGCGCTCGCACAGGGCCCCGCTCGCCCTCCTGCGCGAACCGCCGTGCCGCCCCGCCGGTCCGCACGGCATGAGGTACTCGAAGGGGCCCGGTGGCGAGGAGAGGTCCCGATGGACGCCATCTGGCGACGGCCGTCTCCGCTCTGCTCGGCCCGCTCTACGCCGACCGCACGGCTGGGCTCCGTGGCCATGCCGAGCGGGCCGGGCACACCGTGGAGCTCACCCCGTCCGGCTGCGCACGCCAGGCGCGTCGGCCCCGCGGGGCTCTGCTGCGGACCATGACCGCGGTGGCTCCGCCGTCACGGTCTTCGGACTCCTCGCCACCTCCTCGGCTTCGGCTCGCCGTCTACGTGGCCTGCGTCAGCGACCCGTGAGCCGGGTCCCAGCCCCGGCGGGGCACGGAGGCCAGGAGCAGCCGGGTGTACGGGTGCTGCGGGGCGTCCAGGACGTGGGCGGTGGGGCCGGTCTCGACGACCCGCCCCGTCTTGAGCACCAGCACCGCGTCGGCGATGTGCCGGACCACTGCCAGGTCATGGGTGACGAACAGGTAGCCGATACCCGCCTCGCGGCGGATCGTCGCGAGCAGGTCGAGAATCTGCGCCTGGATGGACACATCGAGTGCCGCGACCGCCTCGTCCAGGACGAGGACCCTCGGCTGCACCGCCAACGCCCGGGCGATGGCGACGCGTTGGCGCTGGCCGCCGGAGAGACGGCGTGGCAGGACCGTGGACTCGCGGGTGCCGAGGCCGACCTGGTCGAGCAGTTCGGCGACCCGGGCCCGGCGGGCGGCGGCGTCGAGCGCCGTGTGCAGCCGGAGGACCTCGTCGAGGCAGCCGGACACCGTCACCCGCGGATCGAGCGAGAGGTACGGGTCCTGGAAGACCATCTGGATCTCCCGGGCACGGTCCAGCCGTTCGGCCCGGTTCCGGGGCCGTGCCGACCGGTCCCGGCCGTCCAGGCGGACCGTGCCGCCGTCCGGCCGGACGCGCTGTTCGTCGTGGCCGAGGCGAGCCCGCCGCTCGTCCTGGACGCGGCTCGCCGGCAGGGCTACCGGGTCCCCGGCGACCTGCTCCTCGTCTGTGTGAGCGAGGACGCGACCGCCCTGCACACCGAGCCGCCGGTGACGACGGTGAGCCTGCGGCCCCGCGAGGTCGCGCAGGCCGGGCTCGAACTCCTCGTCGCCGTCCTGGAGCACGGCCGCCAGGAGCCGTCCGGGACGCTCGTGCCGACCACCCTCGACGTCCGGGCCTCCTCGGTCCGGCACGGTCAGACCGCGTGCACGAGCCGGCCGCCGACATAGGTCCGCTCGACCCTGGCCTCGGCGATCTCCTCCGGCGGCCCGGTGAGGATGTCGCGGTCGAGGACGACGAGGTCGGCGAGGTGGCCGGGGGCCAGGCTGCCGGTGTCCTCGAGACCGTTCACATATGCGGAGCCGGCCGTGTACGCGGCCAGCGCGCTGGGCAGGTCGATGCGCTGCTCGGGGAGAAAGACCCGGTCGTCCCCGGCCTCCGGGGCGCGGCGGTTCACCGCGACGTGGATGCCTTCCAGCGGCGCGGGGCTGCTGACGGGCCAGTCACTGCCCGCCGCCAGGGTCGCCCCGGCGCGCAGCAGATCGCCGAACGGGTACTGCCACGCGGCCCGTTCGACCCCGAGGAAGGGGATGGTGAGCTCGTCCATCTGCGGTTCGTGGGCGGCCCACAACGGCTGGATGTTGGCGATCGCCCCGAGCCGGGCGAACCGCGCGATGTCGTCCGGGTGGACGACCTGGAGATGGGCCAGGTGGTGCCGGTTGCCGCGTCGGCCGTTCGCGGCCACCGCGGCCTCGACGGCGTCCAGGGCCTCGCGCACGGCGCGGTCGCCCAGCGCGTGGAAGTGCACCTGGAAGTCGAGGGCGTCGAGCTGGGTCACGTACCCGCACAGCGCCTCGGGGTCGACGAAGCTGATGCCGGTATTGGTGGTGGCGCAGCCGCAGCCGTCCAGATACGGGGAGGACAGCGCGGCGGTGAAGTTCTCTGCGATGCCGTCCTGCATGATCTTCACCGACCCGGCGCGGAACCGGCCGTGCTGCAACGCCGCACGCTTCGCCACCAGTTCGTCGATCTGCTCGGCGCCCCGCTCCCGGTCCCACCACAACGCACCGATGACCCGGGCGGTGAGCGAGCCGTCGCGGGCGGCGGTCAGATAGGCGTCCGACGGGTCGGGCATGCCGCCGACGGAGCCCAGCAGCGCGTCCTGCCAGGCTGTGATGCCGAGCGAGTGGAGCAGTTTCTGGGCACGCAGCAGACCGGCCAGCCGGTCCTGCGGCGTGGCCGCCGGCACCAGCCGGGCGACCAGCCCGATCGCGCCCTCCTGGAGCATGCCGCTGGCGGAGCCGTCCGCCTCGCGCTCGATCCGGCCGTCGGCCGGATCAGGGGTGTCGGCGGTGATCCCGGCCAGTTCGAGCGCCCGGGTGTTGACCCACGCGCCGTGGTGGTCCCGGTTGGAGAGCAGCACCGGGCGGTCCGGCACGACGGAGTCGAGCAGCTGACGGGTGGGCAGCCCGCCGTCGAAGCTCTCCATCGACCAGCCGCCGCCGGTGATCCAGACATGGTCGGGGTGGGCGTCCGCGTAGCCGCGGATCAGGTCCAGGTACTCCGTGACGCCGACCGTGCCGGTCAGGTCGCACTCGACCAGCTCCCGGCCGCCGGCGACGGGGTGGACGTGGGCGTCCTGGAACCCTGGGAGCAACAGCTTCCCCGTCAGATCGACGACCTCGGTGCCGGGCCCCACGAGGTCCAGCACCTCGTCGTGGCCGACGGCCGCGATCCGGTCGCCGACGACAGCGAGCGAGGTCGCCCGGGTGCGGGCCGGATCGACCGTGAAGACGGGACCGCGGGTGAAGACGAGATCGGCCGTTGCCATACGTGGCTCCAGTGCTCGGGACGGCGGGCTTGGTGGGCGTCATGGAAGCGGGACGGCCGTTTACACGTCAATGGTGTTGACGTAAGGTCCGGACATGGCCGAGCGTGTGGTACCCGAAGGCAGGCGGCAGCGCCGCCGCCCCACCAAGCAGGGCGCCGTCCTGTCGGAAGAGCTGATCGTCGAGACCGCGTTGCGCCTGGTCGCGCAGCATGGAGCGGAGGCGCTGTCGGTACGGCGGCTGGGCGCCGCACTGGGCGCCGACCCCAGCGCGCTCTACCGCTACTTCCGCAACACCGACGCCCTGCTGCTCGCCCTCGCGGACGAGCTGATCGGCCGCGCCCAGGACGGCTGGACGAGCACCGGCGACTGGCGCGCCGACCTGCGCGCGATCGGGCTGCGGATCCACGCCTCGTACCAGTCGAACCCGCAGGCCGCGCTGCTCGCGGCGCATCGCACGACCGGGCGGCCGAACGAGACGCGGACGGTGGAGACGATCCTCGGCATCCTGCGTTCCGGCGGTTTCCCGGACCGGCTCGCAGTGCGGATCTACCATGCGTTCGTCGACCAGGCGCTCGCCTTCGCCGCTCAGGACGCCGCCGCGCTCGCGCTGCCGGAGGCGGCGCAGCAGGCGGACGCGGAGGTCTGGCAGGAGGTCTACGGCCGGCTGCCAGCCGACACCCACCCGAACATCGCCGCGACCTTGCCGCTGCTCGCCGCCGACATGCGCAACAGCGGGTACCCGTACGCCCTGGAGCTGATGCTCGACGCGGTCGCGGCGCTCCGCCCGGCGGAGGACGGCGACTGACCGGTGAGCCGCGGGCGGCCGGCGGACTCAGCCGGTGGCCACGGGCGAGAAGCGGCTCACCGCCGCCACGTCGGCGCCGATCCGTGCGGCCGTCGCCCGCAGGTGCGGCAGCAGCGCGGCCAGGCTTGTTTCTCGTCCCAGTCGGCGGCGAACAGCGCGCCGGGCGCGCAGCGTTCGGCCGGCAGCAGGTCGCCGACCCGGAAGGAGCGGCAACCTCGTCTTCAGCCGCGCCGCCGGCAACTTCAACCCGCTCGCCGCGATGGCCGGCCGCATCACGATCGCCGAGGTGGAGGAGTTGGTCGAGCCCGGCGAGCTGGATCCCGACCAGGTCCATCTGCCGGGCGTGTTCGTCCAGCGCATGCTCGCGCTCACCCCGGAACAGGCCGCCGCCATCCCTCGCCGACGTACTCCTCGGCCGGGAAGAACCGGGCGGCCGCCTGCCCACCACCTGGCCCGACCGCCTCGCGGACGCCCCCGTCACCCGTGTCACCCCCGAGGACGGCGTCCTCCCCTATGAAGAAGGTCTCTTCATCGGCTACCCGGCCTGGCGGAACCGCACCGTCGCACCCGCGTACCCCTTCGGTCACGGCCTGGGCTACACGACCTGGGAATACCTGACCCTGGACGCCGGGCCCGACTCGGTACACATCCGCCTTCGCAACTCCGGAACCCGCCCGGGCCGCGAGACCGTCCAGATCTACGCCGAGCCGCTCGACGCCGCCGACACACGCCCCAGCCGCAGACTCGCCGGGTTCACGACGGTCACCGCCCCTCCTGGCGGCACCGCCGAGGCCGTCATCCCGCTCTCGGCGCGCACCTTCCAGATCTGGGACGAGGCCCACGGCGCCTGGACCACCGCCCCTGGCCGCTACCGACTGCACGCCTCTCGAAGCAGCATCCACGAGGACCTGTCCGTGCTGCTCACCGTCCCGGCAGGCCTGTGACCGGGGAGCGGCAGGCCGGCAGCCCGGGGAGCGCGTCCAGGAGCGGTTCCCCGGCTGCGCCGCGCAGGTGAAGGGCCCGGCGGGCCGGTCAGGGACGCAGGAAGAAACCCGATGCTTCGCCTCGGCAACTATTTGTTTGACTTTCTTAAGTATCTCGGTCTAGGGTCTGCGGGTACTTGATGACATGAAACATCTAAGTTCTGAAGCATTGAGAAGGTTCCTTACCCTGATGAGCCAGGCCACCACTCCGCCCAGCACCGGCCGCAGACGTGAGACGGTCATCGTCTTCGCGCTGAGCCTCGCCGCGATGGTCGTGTCGATGATGCAGACGCTGCCGGTCCCGATCCTCGGCCTCATCCGCGCCGACCTCGGCACCTCGACGGCGGGCGTGAGCTGGGTGACCACCGCCACCCTGCTCTCGGCTGCCGTCTTCACCCCGCTGCTCGGCCGTTTCGGCGACCAGCACGGCAAGAAGCCGACCCTGGTGGGCGTGCTCGTCGTGATGGTCGTCGGCTCGGTCATCGCCGCCCTCGCGACCTCGCTGCCCTTGCTGATCCTGGGCCGCGTCCTGGAGGGCTCCGCCACGGCGATCTTCCCGCTCGCCCTGTCCGTGCTGCGCGAGGAGGTGCGCCCCGAGAAGCTGCCCGGCGCCATGTCACTGGTCAGCGGGACCCTCGCCTTCGGCAGCGGCCTCGCGCTCGTCGCCACCGGTCTGCTCACCTCCGGCCCCGACGCCGACTACCGCAGCGCCTTCTGGATGGCGACCGGTCTGGCCGCACTCGCCCTGCTCGCGGTGGTCCTCCTGGTCCCGGCGACCCGCCACAAGACCGGTGGCCGCACCGACTTCCTCGGCGCGCTGACCCTCGGCGTCACCCTCCTGCTGCTCCTGCTGCCCATCTCCCAGGGCCACGAGTGGGGCTGGACCTCCGCCCGCACGCTGGGCTGCTTCGCGGGCGCGGCCGTCATGACGGCCGTCTGGGTCCTCACCGAACTCAAGGTCAGCGAACCCCTCGTCGACATGCGGATGTTCGTCCACCGGCCGGTGCTCATGGCCAACCTGGCCGGCATCCTCGTCGGCTTCGGCATGTTCGCGAACTTCCTCGGCATCTCCTACCTCGTCCAGATGCCCAAGGCCCTCACCGGCTACGGCTTCGACGCGTCCATCCTGCGCGCCTCCGTGCAGTACCTGCTGCCCGGCGCGATCGTCTCGCTGCTCGCCTCGCCCATCGGCGGCCAGCTGGTCCGCCACCGCGGTCCGCGCACGGCACTGACCCTGGCCGCCGCGCTCGGCGCCCTGGGCTTCGGCTGGCTCGCCCTCGGCCATGGCCACACCGCCTCGGTGATCGGGGCCGGCATCGTCATCGGCGCGGCCGTCAGCTTCGGCTACGCCGCCATGCCCGCCGTCATCATGGCGAGCGTCCCGCACCACCAGAGCGGCATCGCCAACGGCATCAACTCCATCTCCCGCTCCACCGGCAGCGCCATCGGCAGCGCCGTCGTCACCACGATCCTGGCCTCGAAGACCATCGAGCACCTCCCCGTCGGCGTCCCGGCGCTGCCCGCGGAGTCCGGCTTCACCCTCACCTTCTGGATCGGCGCCACCGCCTTCGCCCTCGTGGCGGTCATCAGCGGGTACGGCCTGCGCGGCGGGCACGGTCCGCTTACCGCGCCGGTGACCGCCTCGGCCACCACCCCTGCCACCGAGAAGGCCACCGAACCCGCAGCCTGACGCGAACGGGGCGCCCCCTGCACCCGCGAGGGGCGCGCCTCCTGGACCGGGGGTCCTCCTCGGTCCAGCACGGTCACCGTGCCCGACGAGACGGCCACCGAGCCGGACGAATCGGTCGCGGTGACCGGCGTTTGGGCAGCCCGGGCCGAGCGAGGGGACGGGACTTTCTGCCGCGACCGTCACGGGGAGGCGATCCCCGCTGGCGGGCCGCGGTCAGGCCGTCGCGCCCAGGCGGTCCAGTTCTTCCCCGATCGCAACCCGCAGCTCGTCGTGGCTCGGGCCGAGCCTGAAGGTCTCGTCGTTCCACCGGTCGTGCGGGTAGAGCCACACCGGCAGGCCCACCAGTTCCGCCGGCTCCCACTCGTAGCGCGGCCAGACATGCGCGTGCAGAACCGGGTAGGTGTTCCCCAGGATCTCCAGATTGACCCGCCGGAACCTCGGGTCCAGCCGCCCGCAGGCCCGCTCGACCGCTTCACCGAGCCGGTCCATGTCGGCGAGGAACGCCGCCCGCTTGGCCCGCGGCAGATCAGACAGCCGTTCGACGCCGGGTTCGTCCACGAGGAGAACCGAGTAGCCCGGCAGGAACTGGACGTCCCCGATCGCCGCGAACCCCGCGTCCAGGCGTCGCAGCACGGTCGGGTTCTCACCACGGAGCGCTGCTCCGATCCGGTCCTTCCGCCAGTCGTTTGTCATGACCCGACCCTATCCGTAAGCGATCAAGGCCGGCGTTCGTGGCGCGTACGGCGGGCCTCGATCAGCAGGGGCAGGAACGAGAGGGCCAGGACCACCGCGACCAACGGCAGCAGATAGTCGTCGATGTTCGGCACGGACGCACCGAGCGTGTAACCGGCCAGGACGAGGGACTGCGACCAGAGGACGCCGCCCACGGTCTGCCAGACGGTGAAGGTGCGGGTGGGAACTCCGAGCACTCCGGCCACCGGGTGCAGGACGGTGCGCAGCAGAGGCACGAAGCGTCCGATCACCAGGGCCTTGCCGTAGCCGTAGCGGGCGAGCAGTTCCTCCGCCCGTGCCGCCGCCGTCTTCACGCGCCGGCTGGAGGTGCGCGACAGCAGGGGCCGCCCGCCGTGCCGGCCGAGCAGGAACCCCACCTGTCCGCCGGCCACCGCGCCGACGGCCGCGCACAGCAGCACCTGCCACAACTCCAGTCGCGGCGGCCGGTCCGCGCTGCCCGCACACAGCACACCGGCCGGGAACAGCAGCGTGTCACCGGGCAGGAAGAAACCGACGACCAGGAGTCCTGACTCGGCAAAGATCACGACCAGGACCCCCAGGGCGCCGAAGGCGGCCAGGACCGAGGCGCTGTTCAGCGGGTTGACGCTGATCACCGGCCGTGCCTCCTGGCCTCTTCGAAGGGCTGCTCGCTCCCCCAGCATCGCCCTCCGGCCGTGAAACCGCCCGCTCGGAACGGACCCGCTCCACCCGGCCACCAGGGCGCCGGGACCCTGGCGCTACCCTGAGCACGACCTGGCCCCCGGACGGGCCGGGCCGACGAACCGGCCCCCTGCCGATCGGACTGTTTCATGGACCTCGTCTTCACCGGCCGCGTGATCGAATGGCGGGGTCCGTCGCCGTACTACTTCGTCCCCGTGCCGGACGCGGAGTGCGACGACATCCGCCAGGTCGCCGCGCTGGCCACCTACGGCTGGGGCGTCATCCCCGTCGAGGCCCGGATCGGCGGTACCGCCTTCACCACCTCCCTGTTCCCCAGGGACGGCGGCTACCTGCTGCCTCTCAAGAGCGCCGTGCGCACCCCGCACGGCCTCTCTGCGGGCGACGACGTCACCGTCGACATGTCCATTCGGCTCTAGCCACGCGATCTTCACGAGTCACCTCCCTACGTCTCGTCCGCCGGGCCCTTCTCGCACGTAGCCGGATGGGCCGGACGGGCGGGGCGGGGCCACGCGCGGGGGCCGTGGCCCGCCCGGTCACCGCCGTGAGAAGGAGAGGCCGTGCGGCCAAGGCGGTGTCGGGCGCCCGCAACGGGTGGTCGGCCAGGGCGGTGAGGTCGGCGCGCCGGCCGACGGCGCTCCGGCCGGCCGAGTTCTCCTCCCCGGCGGCCCAGGCGGTGTCGACGGTCACGCCCTGCAGCGACTGCAGAGCGGTGAGGCCCTGCTCCGGGCCGTGCGGGGCCGGGGCAGATGGGCGGTGCCGGGCCGGGGCAGATGGGCGGTGCCGGGCCGGGGCAGATGGGCGGTGCGGCGGGGCCCGGCACCCGCCGTTCCGGTGCGGGCGCGGGGCCACCCTGTCCGCGCGCCGGCGCTCGGGGCGGGCGTCGCCGCCTCCGCCCTGTGCGCCGACACCGTCCGCATCGGTCCCGTCGCCGCCCCGGGCGGGATCGGCCTCGCCCTCCCGGTGGGCCCGTGCCGGCGGACGCGTACGCGCTCCTGATGCGGCGGCAGCGCCGGTGCGCACCGCGTGAGCTGACGCCGCCTCCTGGACGCCCCGCTGACAACCCGTGAGACTGGCGCGCGTCCGACGCCCCGCTCTCCAGGACGGTGACCATGGAAGAGGAAGTCCCCCGCGTCGAACTGACCCCACGAGCCGCGGAGCTGGTGCGCCGGTTGCGTGCCGAACACGGTCCGCTGATGTTCCACCAGTCCGGCGGCTGCTGCGACGGCAGCGCACCCATGTGCTACCCGGACGGCGAGTTCCGCACCGGCGGCTCGGACGTGCTGCTGGCCGAGCTGTCGGTGGACGGCGTGGAGGAGCCGGTGACCTTCTGGATGTCGCGCAGCCAGTATGCGGCGTGGAGCCACACCCGGCTGATCGTGGACGTGGTACCCGGACGGGGCAGCGGGTTCTCGCTTGAGGCACCCGAGGGGGTGCGTTTTCTCACCCGTTCTCGCGTAGTCGACGCCTAGCCGCCCCGGCGGTCCCCCGCGTCTGGTGCACTGACCCTGACTTCCGGGACGGTGACGAGACATCAGGGGGTACGGTGACGCGACGTCAGCGGCGCTCAGCAGCGGGCAGAACGGTCATCACGGCTCTCACGGCGTTCGGTGTGCTGGCCGGCGCGGCCCTGACCGGGGCGGCGCCGGCCGGTGCCGTGCCGGAGGGCAGGCTGATCGCGCCGGGTGTCACCTACCGGCAGTTCGACCTGTCGGCGGCCAAGGGGACGACGCGCGCCCATGTGCTCAGCGTCGACCTGACCGACCGGCATGTGCGCCTGGACCTGCTGTACCCGGGCGCGGTGGCGGCCCGCGCCACGGTCTCCGGGATGGCCGACGCGGCGGGCGCCGTCGCGGGCGTCAACGGGGACTTCTTCGACATCAGCGAGACCCGGCGCCCCGGCGTGGCGGCCACCGGCGCCGCCGACGGGCCGGCCGTCGCGCACGGCCGGATGCTGAAGGCCGCGGTGCCCGGCGGCCAGCGGTTCGGCCCCGTGCTGCCGCCCGGCACCACCACCGAGGAGGTGTTCGGGGTGGGCGAGGACAGGCGGGCCCGGCTGGACCGGCTCTCCCTCACCGGCTCGGTCCGCACCCCGGAGGGGACGCTGCCGCTGCGGGGGCTCAATCAGTACGCGCTGCCGGAGAACTCCGTCGGCGCCTTCACCCGGGCCTGGGGCAGCGTCTCGCGGGCACGCGCGGTCTGCGGCTCCGACACCGACCGCGCGGCGAAATGCGACAGCACCGCCTACGAGGTGACGGTCCGCGCCGGCCGGGTCGTGTCCGTCTCCGACCGGCCGGGCAGCGGCCCGATCGCCGCGGGCACCACAGTGCTGCTCGGCCGCGGCACGGGCGCCCGGCAGCTGCGCAAGCTGGCCCCGGGGAACCCGGTGACGGTGTGGCACCGCCTGCTGGCATCGGCGTCGAAGGTGCCGTACCGGTTCGCGCTCGGCGGGTACCCGGTGCTGCGTGACGGGGAGCCGCTCGCCGGGCTCGACGACAGGGTCTCGGCGGTACGGACCGCCGTCGGCCTCAGCAACGACGGGCGCAGGCTGCTGCTGCTCGCCACGGACGGCGCCCCCGCCTACCGCAGCGGCCTGACGATCGCCGAAGTATCCTGGGTCATGCGGAAGTTGGGATCGTACGACGCGTTCAGCCTGGACGGCGGCGGCTCCACGGAGATGGTCGTCCGGAAGCCGGGCGCGCGCACGGTGTCGGTCCGCAACCACCCGAGCACCGGCGCCGAGCGACCGGTACCGAACGGCATCGGGGTGTTCACGACGGGGTGACACCCCGGCGGCTCAGGGCTGCAGGCCGCTCACCAGGCTGGCGGTCGCCGTGAGTCCGCTGTTGATGGTGGGCGCCACGCTCGAGCTGGCCATGCAGAAGCCGAGCAGCATGCAGACCAAGGCGTGCGAGACCTTCAGCGCGCCGTTGCGCATGAAGATCACGGTGATGCTCAGGAGCAGCAGCACCGCAGAGATGGAAACGGCCATCGGGAACCTCCTCCGCCACGCCCCATGAGCGGCGTTCGGCCGCAAGTGTGGCGCAGCGGAGGGTCCGTCCGGGCACCTGACGTGTCCTCCGATCGTGTGGTGTCACGCGGAGGTCCCGCCGTTACACGGAGCCGTGGGCGTCGAGGAAGGCCTCCAGACCGGCGAGGTCGTCGGTGTTGAGGTAGTCGACGCCGCCCGCGAGCAGCTCCGTCCACAGCGCGTCCCGGGCGGGACCCGGGGTGTCGGGCGTGGCCCAGAACCGGACCTGCCGGCCGCCCGCGTGCGCCTGTCCGGTGATGGCGCGCAGCTTCTGCCGTTCGGCGTCCGGGAACGGCCCGACCCCCAGCCAGGTGAAGTTGTTCGTCCAGTTGTCGCTGATCAGCGGGATGAAGGAGGCGGGGGCCGTACCGGCGAGGTCGCTGAGCCGGCCGTCGTAGAAGGCGCGGCGCTCGGTCTGGGCCTCCATGGGGATGCGGGCCGCACGGTCGCCGGAGACGACGGCGGTGAGCGGGCCGGGGTGGACCCGGCCGCCCGCGTAACGGGTGAACAGCTGCGGGTAGCGGCGCAGATGGCGGTCGAGCTCCAGGTACGTCGAGGAGCCCTCGGTCTTGATGTCGATCAGGAGCTGCACCGGCCGACGCCAACCCCGGTAGACGCAGCCCTCGTTGGCGCGCACCAGAGCGGCGAGCGGATCGAGGTAGAGCGACTCGAGGGTACGGGTCGGGTCCAGGTCGGTGGCCTCGTGCGCGACGAGGAGCTGGTCGCCGACGAGGAAGATGTCGGCCTCGACGCTGCCGAAGCGGTGGTCGAGGGCGTCGAACAGGGGGCGCGGGTGCTCGTAGTCGTTGTGGGCGTGGGCGTTCCACAGCGGGTGCGGGCCGCGGTGGCCGTCGGCCGCCCAGGCCCGGCCGGCGGGCAGGACGACTCCGCCGGCGAGGGCGGCGCCGAGGGCGGTGAGGGCTCCGCGACGGGTGGTGAGGGCCATGCTCTGCCTCCCTGAAGGGTCTGCTGGGACCTGGGAGAGTATGCGTGGCCTTGGCGTCCGAATGACCCTGCTCGTAAGCGAGTTGGCCGGACCGCCGCCCTCTGTTCACTTCGCCGGAGCACGCGCACGCACAAGCCCGCCCCAGGTGGGGCGGGCTTCACCTGCCGTGGATCAGGGTGCGCCGAGGTCGACCAGTTCGGCCAGCGCCGAGCGGTGGGCGCCGGCGGTGCCGTAGGCGATGGAGTCGGCCTTGGCGCGCTTCAGGTACAGGTGGGCCGGGTGCTCCCAGGTCATGCCGATGCCGCCGTGCAGTTGCACCGCCTCCTCCGCGGCATGGACGGCGGCCGGAGCGGCGTAGGCCTGTGCGACGGCGACCGAGACGTCGGTGTCCTGGCCGCGGGCCAGCGCGTCCGCGGCGGCACGGGCGGCGGCACGGAGGTTCACGACCTCCAGCCACACCTGGGCGAGCCGGTGCTTGAGCGCCTGAAAGCCGCCGACCGGCCGGTTGAACTGCTTGCGTTCTTTCAGGTAGCGCACGGTCTCCGTCAACGCCCAGTCGGCGACGCCCAGTTGCTCCGAGGCGAGGAGTCCGGCCGCGGCGCGCAGGGCTCGGCGTACGGCGGGCCCTGCGTCGCCTGTGCGGCGGCCGGGCGCGCTGTCGAGGGTGACGGTGGCGAGGGGCCGGGTCTGGTCCAGGGATGTCTGCGGGGTGACCGTCACCGCGTCGGCGGACACGGCGTACAGGCCGCCGTCGTCGGCCGGGACGAGCAGCACGTCGGCCGCGCCGGCGTCCGCGATACCGGTCAACTCGCCGTGCAGCGTGCCGTTCTCCAGGCGTACGGCCGCGAACGCGGCGCCCGGGGCGGTGTGCAGCCCGACCGCGAGGGCGCCTATGGTGCGCCCGGAGGCCAGCCGGCCCAGCAGTTCCTCGTCGCCGCAGGCCAGCAGGGCCTCGGTGGCGACGACCGCACTGGTGAGATACGGCACCGGGGCCACCGCGCGCCCCAGCTCCTCCAGCACGACGGCGACTTCGCGGTGGGTGGCGCCCTGGCCGCCCTGTGCCTCGGGCACCAGGAGCCCGGCGAGGCCCATGCTGTCGGCGAGCAGCTTCCACAGGTCGAGGTCGTGCGGGACGTCCGACTCGGTGCGGGCGATCACGTCGGCCGGAGGGCAGTGGTCGGTGAGCAGGCCGCGGACAGCGGCGCGCAGCGCCTCTTCCTCCTCGGAGTAGAGAAGATCCGTCATCGGGAGAGGTCCTTCCAGGCGACTTCCTTGTCGGTGCGCGGCTCGGCGGGCAGGCCGAGGACCCGCTCGGCGACGATGTTCAGCAGGACCTCGGTGGTCCCGCCCTCGATGCTGTTGCCCTTGGCGCGCAGATAGCGGTAGCCGGCGTCGCGGCCCGTGAAGTCGACCAGCTCCGGGCGGCGCATGGTCCACTCGTCGCGCAAAAGGCCCTCGGCGCCGCGGAGTTCGACCTCCAGGCCGCTGATCTCCTGGTTGAGGCGGGCGAAGGCGAGCTTCATGCCGGCGCCTTCGGGGCCGGGCTGCCCGGCGACGAGCTGCTGACGCAGCCGCTCGGCGGTGAGCCGGGAGACCTCGGCCTCGACCCAGAGCTTCAGCAGCCGCTGGTGCAGGTCGTGGGTGCGCAGGTCGGGGCGCTCACGCCAGGTCTTCGACACCGGGCCGATCATGCCGCCCTCGCGGGGCAGCCGCATGCCGCCGATGGCGACGCGCTCGTTGTTGAGCGTGGTCTGCGCGACCCGCCAGCCGTCGCCGACGTCGCCGAGGCGGCGGGAGTCGGGGATGCGGACGTCGGTGAGGAAGACCTCGTTGAACTCGGCCTCGCCGGTGATCTGCCGCAGCGGGCGCACCTCGACACCGGGGTCGGTCATGTCGCAGACGAAGTAGGTGATGCCCGCGTGCTTGGGCACGTCCGGGTCGGTGCGGGCGATGAGGATGGCCCAGCGGGCGAGATGGGCGCTGGACGTCCACACCTTCTGCCCGTTGACCACCCAGTCGGCTCCTTCACGCACGGCACGGGTGCCGAGCGCGGCCAGGTCCGAGCCGGCGCCCGGCTCGCTGAAGAGCTGGCACCAGACCTCCTCGCCCGTCCACAGGGGCCGCAGATAGCGCCGCTGCTGCTCCTCGGTGCCGTAGCGCAGGATGGTGGGGGCGACCATGCCGAGGCCGATGCCGATGCGCCGGGGGTCGTTGTCGGGCGCGCCGGCCTGCTCCAGCTCGGCGTCCACCACGGCCTGGAGGGAGCGCGGGGCACCGAGTCCGCCGAGCCCCTGCGGAAAGTGCACCCAGGCGAGGCCGGCGTCGAACCGGGCCCGGAGGAAGTCGAGGCGGCCAGTGGTGGCAGGCGGGTGCGTAGCCAGGAACTGCCTTGTACGGCTGCGCAGTTCGTCGGCGTCGGTCATTTTACGGCTCCGTTCTTCAGTGCCGGGAGGACGGCGACGCGTCCGGTGGTCACACCGTCGGCGACCCGCTGCACGGCGTCCGCCGCGCCCTCGAGCGGCACCCGCTCGCTGACCAGCGGCTTGATCGCGCCCCGGGCGGCCAGCTCGGTGAGCTGCTCGTGGCAGTGCAGGACCAGCTTGGGGTTCTTGGTGGTGTACAGGCCCCAGTGCAGGCCGAGGATCGAGTAGTTCTTCACCAGGGCGTGGTTGAGGCCCGGGGTCGGGATGGTGCCGCTGGTGAAGCCGATGACCACGATCCGGCCCTCGAAGGCGACCAGCTTGGCGGACTGCGCGTAGGCGTCGCCGCCGACCGGGTCGTAGATCACGTCGGCGCCGCGGCCGCCGGTGGCCTCCTTCACGGCGGCGACGACGTCCTCGGTGTGCCGGTCCACCACGACGTCGCAGCCCAGCTCGCGGGCGACGGCCGCCTTGGCGGCGCCGCCCGCGACGCCGATCACGGTGGCGCCGGCAGCCTTGCCGAGCTGTACGGCGGCACTGCCGACACCGCCCGCGGCGGCGTGCACGAGGAGGGTCTCGCCCGCCTCCAGCCGGGCTCTGCGGTGCAGGGCGAACCAGCCCGTCTGGTAGCCGATGTGCAGCGCGGCGGCCTCCGCGTCGTCGAGCGACTCGGGCGCGGGCAGCAGGGCGCGGGCGTCGGCGACGGCGTACTCGGCGAAACCGCCGTGCGGCAGCTCGGGGTTGGCGATGACCCGGCGGCCGTCCTCGGTCTCGGCGCAGATCTCCACCCCGGGCGTGAACGGCAGCGCAGGGCGCACCTGGTACTCGCCCCGGCACATCAGCGCGTCCGGGAAGTTGACGTTGGCGGCGCGGACCCGCAGCAGCACCTTGCCGTCGCCGGGTGAGGGGCGCTCCACCTCTGCCAGGCGCATCACCTCGCCCGGCTCGCCGTTCTCGTGCACTTGCCATGCCTGCATGCGGGGCCTCCACGGGACTGCTCGTCTGACCGGGTCCGACGCATACTAAGCGGTCGCTTGCTATTCAGGGAACCGTCAGGCGCATCACGGCTGCCGGGGCCGGGCCCGAACGTGCATCCGTTCGCCCTGCGGCCCGAACAGGCTCAGGAACTCCACCGGCCCCTCCCCCGTCGACCCGAACCAGTGCGGTACCCGGGTGTCGAACTCGGCGGCCTCGCCCGCCGTGAGGACCACGTCGTGTTCGCCCAGCACCAGGCGCAGCCGCCCGGAGAGCACGTACAGCCACTCGTAGCCCTCGTGGGTGCGCGGATCCGGCTCCTCCTTGCGCTGCGGTTCCAGGATCTTGAACGCCTGGAGCCCGCCGGGCTGCCGGGTCAGCGGCCAGTGGGTGCGTCCGTGGCGCACGATCGGCTTGAACCGCACCCGCGGGTCCCCCACCGGCGGCGCGCCGACCAGTTCATCCAGCGGCACCTGATGGGCCTGGGCGATCGGGAGCAGGAGTTCCAGGCTCGGCCTGCGCAGGCCCGACTCCAGCCGGGACAGGGTGCTGACAGAGATCCCGGTCGCCTCCGACAGCGCGGCGAGGGTCACCTCCCGCTGCTGGCGGATGCGTCGCAGCCGGGGGCCCACTTCCGCCAGTACCTCATCGGTCGTCATGGCCCTCATTGCAGAATCGGCAAACGGGTTTGTCAATACCGCCATGCATGGGCGACCGTCGGCCGCGGAGGTGGTCACCATGACCGAGAGGTACGAAGTCGTCGTGATCGGAGGCGGGGCGGCCGGGCTGTCCGCCGCGCTCGTCCTGGGCCGCGCCCGGCTGCGCACACTGGTCGTCGACGCGGGCGAGCCCCGCAACGCGTCCGCGGCGCACATGCGGGGCTATCTGTCCCGGGACGGCATGTCCCCGGCCGAGTTCCTGGCCGTCGGGCGTGAGGAGATCGCCCGTTACGGCGTGGAGCTGGTCCGGGACCGTGCGGTGGACGCCGGCCGGGACGGGGAGGACGGGGACTTCACCGTGGCCCTGGCGAGCGGCCGGGCCGTACGGGCACGGCAGCTGGTGGTGGCCACCGGCCTGAAGGACGAACTCCCGCCCGTCCCGGGCCTTGCCGAGCGGTTCGGCCGGGACGTGCTGCACTGCCCCTACTGCCATGGCTGGGAGGTCCGCGACCGGCCGACGGGCGTGCTCGCCACCTCCCCGCTGAGCGTGCACCAGGCCCTGATGGTCACCCGGTGGTCGAAGGACGTGCGTCTCTTCCTGCACCGGGTCCACCCGGGCGAGCTGACGGACGACGACCTGCGCCGGCTGGCCGCCGCCCGCGTCCCCGTCGTTCCCGGCGAGGTGGCGGAGCTTGTCGTGGAGGCGGACCGGCTCACCGGGATCCGGCTCGCTGGGGGTGCCCCCTCTGGGGGAGGCGCGGTCCACGACCGCGAGGTGCTGTACGCCGCCCCGCGCGCCGTTCCGCAGGGCGACCTGTTCGTACGGCTGGGCGCGAAGCTGCGCGAGACCCCCTTCGGCAGCTACCCGGTGATCGACGAACGGGGTCTGACGAGCGTGCCCGGACTGTGGGCGGCCGGCAACGCGAGCGGGTCCGCCGAGCAGGTGGTGAACGCGGCCAGCCGGGGCTACCGCGCCGGAGCGGCGATCAACGCGGAGCTGCTCCTCGCCGACCTCGACGCGGCCGTCCGGGTGTAGAGCGCGCACCCTCGGTGCACCATGACTGCATGCTGCTGTCCCGGCTCGCCGAAGTGTCACGGGAGGTCGCCGCCACGGCGGCCCGGTCCCGTAAGACGGCGCTGCTCGCGGAGCTGTTCCGGGACGCGGAGGCGGACGACGTGCCGGTCGTCATCCCGTATCTGGCCGGACGGATCCCGCAGGGGCGGCTCGGGATCGGCTGGAAGGTGCTGAGCCGCCCGGTGCGGCCGGCCTCCGAGCCCTCGCTCACCGTGCGGGAGGCCGACGCGCGCCTGGCCGAGCTGGGCAAGGTGTCCGGGCCCGGTTCCCAGGCGGAGCGGGCCCGGCTCGTCGGGGAGCTGATGGGCGCGGCCACCGAGGCGGAGCAGCGCTTCCTGCGCGGTCTGCTCACCGGCGAGGTGCGCCAGGGCGCCCTGGACGCGGTCGCCGTGGAGGGGCTCGCCCGGGCGACCGGCGCGGATCCGGCGGAGGTACGCCGGGCGGTGATGCTCGCCGGGTCGCTGCAGGCGGTGGCCGAAGCCCTGCTCGCCGACGGGCCCGGCGCGCTGGAGCGCTTCCGGCTCACGGTCGGCCGCCCGGTGCTGCCGATGCTGGCGCACAGTGCCTCCTCGGTCGCCGAGGCGGTCGAGAAGCTGGGTGCGTGCGCGGTGGAGGAGAAGCTGGACGGCATCCGGGTCCAGGTCCACCGGGACGGCGAGACCGTACGGGTCCACACCCGCACGCTGGACGACATCACCGAGCGGCTTCCCGAAGTGACCGCCGCGGCCCTGGGGTTGGCGGGCGAGCGGTTCATCCTCGACGGCGAGGTGATCTCCTTCGACGCCGCCGGGCGCCCGCGCTCCTTCCAGGAGACGGCGGGCCGGGTCGGCTCCCGGACGGACGTGGCGAGGGCCGCCGGCCAGGTACCGGTCTCCCCCGTCTTCTTCGACGCCCTGTCGGTCGACGGCCGTGACCTGCTCGACCTGCCCTTCGCCGAACGGCACGCCGCACTGGCCCGGCTGGTGCCGGAGCCTATGCGGGTGCGCCGGACGGTGGTGTCCGGCCCACGGGAGGTCGCCGAGGCGGAACGGTTCCTCGCCGACTCCCTGGCCCGCGGCCACGAGGGCGTGGTCGTCAAGGCACTGGACGCCCCCTACAGCGCGGGCCGGCGCGGCGCCGCCTGGCTGAAGGTCAAGCCCGTGCACACCCTCGACCTCGTCGTGCTGGCTGCCGAGTGGGGCCACGGCCGGCGCACCGGCAGGCTGTCCAACCTGCATCTCGGCGCCCGCAACCCGGACGGCACGTTCGCGATGCTCGGCAAGACCTTCAAGGGCATGACGGACGCGATGCTCGCCTGGCAGACGCACAAGCTCCAGGAGCTGGCCGTCGAGGACAACGGCTGGGTGGTCACCGTACGCCCCGAACTCGTCGTGGAGATCGCCTACGACGGCCTGCAGCGCTCCACCCGCTACCCGGCCGGGGTCACCCTCCGCTTCGCCCGCGTGGTCCGCTACCGCGAGGACAAGCGCCCCGAGGAGGCGGATACGGTCCAGGCTCTGCTCGCGGCCCACCCGGAGGCCGGGCCATGACGGTGAGGACGACCAAGCGCAGCGCGGGACTGCTGCTGTTCCGGCGCACCGACGAAGGGCTGGAGGTGTTGCTGGGGCATATGGGCGGTCCGTTCTTCGCCAGGAAGGACGCGGGCGCGTGGACCGTGCCCAAGGGCGAGTACCAGCCGGACGAGCCCGCCCGGGAGGCGGCCCGGCGGGAGTTCCGCGAGGAGCTGGGGGTGGAGCCGCCCGACGGTGAGGCCCTGCCGCTCGGCGAGGTCGTGCAGCGGGGCGGCAAGGTCGTGACGGCGTGGGCGGTCGAGGGTGATCTCGACCCGGAGACGATCACCCCGGGCACCTTCGCCATGGAGTGGCCCCCGAGGTCAGGGCGGATGCGGGAGTTCCCCGAGCTGGACCGCGTGGCGTGGTTCGGCCTCGCCCCGGCCCGCGAGGTGATCATTTCGGCTCAGGCCGCGTTTCTCGACCGACTGGAGGAGCACTCGGGCTGAAGGGACGCTCACGCGTTGCGCACGGCACGGGTGCGCGCGAAGGTCGAAGCAAGCCCGCTCCCAGGGAGGCCAGCCATGCCCATCGCGACGGTGAACCCGGCGAACGGCGAGACGCTCAAGACGTACGAGCCCATGGGCGAGGAGGAGCTGGAACGCCGGCTCCAGCTCGCCGAGGCCACCTTCCGCACGTACCGGACGACGTCCTTCGCCGAGCGCGCCCGGCTGCTGAACAAGGCCGCCGGCCTGCTGCAGGAGGACCAGGCGGAGATCGGCCGGGTCATGACCACGGAGATGGGCAAGCCGATCAAACAGGCCCGCGCCGAGGCCGCCAAGTGCGCCAGGGCGATGCGCTGGTACGCCGAGCGGGCCGAGTCGCTGCTGGCCGACGAGGAGCCCGCCGAGTCGGACGTACGGGACTCGGGCGCGTCCCGCGTGCGCGTCGTCTACCGGCCGCTGGGACCCGTGCTCGCGGTCATGCCGTGGAACTTCCCCCTCTGGCAGGTGATCCGCTTCGCCGCGCCCGCCTTGATGGCCGGCAACGTCGGTCTGCTCAAACACGCCTCGAACGTCCCGCAGACGGCCCTGTACCTGGAGGACCTGTTCCACCGGGCGGGCTTCACGGAGGGATGCTTCCAGACCCTGCTGATCGGCGCGGGCGCGGTCGAGGACATCCTGCACGACGAGCGCGTGAAGGCCGCGACCCTCACCGGCAGCGAGCCCGCGGGCCGCGCGGTCGCCTCCACCGCCGGGCAGATGATCAAGAAGACGGTGCTGGAGCTGGGCGGCAGCGACCCGTTCGTGGTCATGCCCTCCGCCGACATCGACCGCGCTGCGCAGGTCGCGGTGACCGCGCGGGTGCAGAACAACGGGCAGTCCTGCATCGCCGCCAAGCGGTTCATCGTGCACAGCGACGTGTACGACGCCTTCACCGAGAGGTTCGTCGCGGGCATGACGGCGCTCAGGATGGGCGACCCCCTGGAGGAGGACACGGAGATCGGGCCGCTCGCCAGCGAGCGGGGACGGTTGGACCTGGAGGAACTGGTGGACGACGCCAGGCGCGGCGGCGCCCGGGTGCTGTGCGGCGGCGAACGTCCGCAGGGGCCGGGGTGGTACTACCCGCCGACCGTGCTCGCCGGGGTCACCCGCGAGATGCGCCTACACCGCGAGGAGGCGTTCGGACCGGTCGCCACGGTGTACCGGGCCGGGGACCTGGACGAGGCCGTACTGATCGCCAACGACAGCCCGTTCGGGCTGAGTTCGAACGTGTGGACCCGTGAGGAGGACGAGGCGGAGCGCTTCGCCCGCGACCTGGAGGCCGGTGCCGTGTACGTCAACGGCATGACCGCCTCCCACCCGGCGTTCCCGTTCGGCGGTGTGAAGAGGTCGGGCTACGGGCGTGAGCTGTCCGGGCACGGAATCCGGGAGTTCTGCAACATCACCACGGTTTGGCAGGGTGTGTGAGCACCGCACGACTACCATCCCCTTCTGTGAACCGCGAACTGACCCTGCCACTGATCGTCGACGACCGCGGGACCTTGCAGGTGGCCGCGGCCGACGTGAGCAAGTTGCTGCGGACGGTGGGCGGGCGGTGGCTCCGTCTGGTCGAGTCCGGGGAGCAACGGCTCGACGAGGACACCGTGGCCGCCCTGACGATCGAGCTGGCCAAGCTCGCGGACCGCATCGACGTCGCATGCATCGCACACAGCAGCGGAGCGCCGTAGCGGGGCGGCCACCCCTTACCCTTCATCACCGGTTCGGAGTAGTCCGGCGCGAGATCGTCGCCCCGTCGGGTGAACCTGAGTGGACCACCTTCTGACCGGCGGGCACAGGCCTGCCGGAAGGCGAAAGCAGGGACGCTCATGGCGACTTTGTGCAGACCTTCGGTGTCGGTCCCGGAACACGTGATCACGATGGAGGAGACGCTGGAGCTGGCGCGCTCCCGCCACGCGGACCACCCCCAACTGCCTCTGGCACTGAGGCTGATCGAGAACACCGGTGTTCGCACGCGGCACATCGTGCAGCCCATCGAGGAGACCCTGAAGCATCCCGGCTTCGAGGACCGCAACAAGCTGTACGAGGCCGAGGCCAAGGCCCGGGTCCCCGCGGTGATCCAGCGGGCGCTGGACGACGCCGAACTCCTGACCTCCGACATCGATGTGATCATCTACGTGTCGTGCACGGGGTTCATGATGCCCTCGCTGACCGCGTGGCTGATCAACGAGATGGACTTCGACACCACTACCCGTCAGCTGCCCATAGCCCAGCTGGGCTGTGCGGCCGGCGGCGCGGCGATCAACCGGGCCCATGACTTCTGCACGGCCTACCCGAACGGCAACGCGCTCATCGTGGCCTGCGAGTTCTGCTCGCTGTGCTACCAGCCCACCGACCTCGGCATCGGCTCGCTGCTCTCCAACGGTCTCTTCGGTGACGGCATCGCCGCCGCCGTGGTGCGCGGCCATGGCGGCACGGGCGTCCACCTGGAACGCAACGGCTCGTACCTGATCCCGAAGACCGAGGAGTGGATCGCGTACGACGTCCGGGCGACCGGGTTCCACTTCCTGCTGGACAAGCGGGTGCCCACGACCATGGAGCCGCTCGCACCGGCCCTGACGGACCTGGCCGGCACCCACGGCTGGGACGCGTCCGACCTGGACTTCTACATCATCCACGCGGGCGGGCCCCGAATACTCGACGACCTGAGCAAGTTCCTCCGGGTCGACCCGCACGCGTTCCGGTTCAGCCGGGCGACGCTGACCGAGTACGGCAACATCGCGAGCGCCGTCGTCCTGGACGCACTGCGCCGCCTGTTCGACGAAGGCGGCGCCGAGGACCGGGCGCGGGGACTGCTCGCCGGATTCGGTCCCGGTATCACCGCCGAGATGACGGTGGGCCGCTGGACCTCGGCGGACGGAGCCAGGCGATGACCGACGACACGCTCACCGAGATCCTGCCCCCGGTCCGGCACTGGCCGGCGCTCGACCTGACCGGGACGGACTTCGACCCGGTGCTGACCGAGCTGATGCGCGAGGGACCGGTCACCCGCATCCAGCTGCCCAACGGCGAGGGCTGGGCGTGGCTGGTGACCCGGTACGACGACGTGCGCATGGTGACCAACGACCCCCGCTTCAGCCGTGAGGCGGTCATGGGCAGGCAGGTCACCCGGCTCGCCCCGCACTTCATCCCGGACCGGGGCGCGGTCGGCTTCCTCGACCCGCCCGACCACACCCGGCTGCGCCGCTCGGTGGCCGCCGCGTTCACCGCGAAGGGCGTGGAACGCGTCCGGGAGAAGGCGCGCGGAATGCTGGACGAGCTGGTGGACGAACTCCTCCAGGACGGCCCGCCGGCCGACCTCACGGCGACGGTCCTCGGGCCGTTCCCCATCGCGGTGATCTGCGAACTGATGGGCGTACCGGCCGCGGACCGGCACGTCATGCACACCTGGACCCAGCTGATCCTGTCCTCCTCCCACGGCAAGGAGATCAGCGAGAAGGCCAAGCGCGAGATGAGCGCCTACTTCTCGGACCTGATCGGGCGGCGCGAGGGCAGCACGGACGAGGACGTCACCTCGCTGCTCGGCGCCGCCGTGGGCCGGGGCGAGGTCACCCTGGACGAGGCGGTCGGCCTCGCCGTGCTCCTCCAGATCGGCGGCGAGGCGGTCACCAACAACAGCGGGCAGATGTTCTACCTCCTGCTGACCCGCCCCGACCTGACCGAACGGCTGCGCGCCGAGCCGGAGATCCGCCCGCGGGCGATCGACGAACTGCTGCGCTACATACCGCACCGCAACGCGGTCGGCCTGTCCCGGATCGCCCTGGAGGACGTCGAGATCAAAGGCGTACGCATCCGGGCCGGCGACCCGGTCTACGTCTCCTACCTGGCCGCCAACCGCGACCCGGACGTCTTCCCCGACCCTGAGCGGATCGACTTCTCCCGTACCTGCAACCCGCACGTGGCGTTCGGCTTCGGCCCGCACTACTGCCCGGGCGGCATGCTGGCCCGGCTGGAGTCGGAGCTGCTGGTGGACACCCTCCTGGACCGGGTGCCGAGGCTGCGGCTGGCCGTGACGCCGAGGCAGGTGCCCTTCCGGAAGGGCGCGTTGATCCGGGGGCCCGAGGCCCTGCCGGTGACCTGGTGAGCGGGCCATGACGGAGACCGAGGGACTGCTCGTGCCGCCCGGGCACGGCCGCGTCGTCGAGACGCCGGCCCAGCGCGTGACGTTCAAGGTCACCGGCACCCACTCGCGGATGGCCTCCACCTTCGAGGTGGAGGTCCCGCCGGGATTCGACGTCGGCGCACATGTGCACACGCGAAGCGAGGAGTTGTTCTACGTCCTCGAAGGCGAGCTGGACGTGCTCGCCTTCGAGCCCCGCGTTCGCACACCGGAGAACTGGCAGAGCTGGGAGTCGGGTTCGGGCAACCGGGTGGTCCGGGCGGCGCCCGGCACGGTGATCGTCGTACCACCGGGCTGCCCCCACGCGTTCGCGAACCCGACGGACCGGTCCGCGAGGATGCTCTTCCAGGCGTCTCCCCCGCCGGACCACGAGCGCTATTTCGAGGAACTGCTGGAGATCCTGCGGGACGGCGGCCCGCCGGACCAGGAGGCGATCGAGGAGCTACGCGCCAAGTACGACATCGAGCAGCTGACTCCGCTGAGGCACGGCGCTACCGGATGGGCATCCCGGCCAGGGTCCGCGCGATGACCAGCCGCTGGATCTCGCTCGTGCCCTCGAAGATCGTGTAGATCGCGCTGTCGCGGTGCATCCGCTCGACCGGGTACTCCCGGGTGTACCCGTTGCCGCCGAGGATCTGGATGGCCTGCGCGGTCACCTTCTTCGCGGTCTCGCTCGCGAACAGCTTCGACATCGACCCCTCGGCCGCGGTGAACGGCTTGCCGTTGACCGCCATCCAGGAGGCGCGCCACACGAGCAGACGGGCGGCGTCGATCTGCGTCCGCATGTCGGCGAGCTGGAAGGCCACGCCCTGGTTGTCGATGATCGGCCGGCCGAACTGCTCACGGGTGCCGGCGTAGTCGAGAGCGACCTCGTAGGCGGCACGAGCGGTGCCGACCGCCATCGCGCCCACGGCCGGCCGCGAGGCCTCGAACGTGGCCATCGCCGCGTTCTTCACGCGCTCGCCGCCCGCCTTCGCCGTCTCGCGGGCGCGGGCGAGGCGCTCGTCCAGCTTCTCCTTGCCGCCGAGCAGGCAGGAGCCGGGGACGCGGACGTCGTCGAGGATGACCTCGGCGGTGTGCGAGGCGCGGATGCCGTGCTTCTTGAACTTCTGCCCCTGGGCGAGGCCCGGCGTGCCCGGCGGGACGATGAAGGAGGCGTGGCCCTTGGATCCCAGCTCCGGGTCGACGACGGCGACGACGACGTGGACGCCCGCGATGCCGCCGTTGGTCGCCCAGGTCTTGGTGCCGTTGATCACCCACTCGTCCTTGGCCTCGTCGTACACCGCACGCGTGCGCATGGAGGCCACGTCGGAGCCGGCGTCGGGCTCGGAGGAGCAGAACGCGGCCACCTTGACGTCGCTCGCGTCGCCGTACATCTGAGGGATCCAGGTGCCGATCTGTTCCTCGGTTCCGTTGGCGAGCACGCCCACGGCGGCGAGGCCGGTGCCCACGATGGACAGGGCGATGCCCGCGTCACCCCAGAACAGTTCCTCCATGGCCATCGGAATACCGAGACCGGTGGGGTCGAAGTACTGCTGCGCGTAGAAGTCGAGGGAGTAGATGCCGACCTTGGCCGCCTCCTGGATGACCGGCCAGGGAGTCTCCTCGCGCTCGTCCCACTCGGCGGCGGCGGGGCGGATCACATCGGCGGCGAAGCCATGGAGCCAGTCCCGGACCTCCTTCTGTTCGTCGTTCAGCTCCATGGTGAACTCGGCCATGTCCCCTCCAGCGGCAGTACGGTGTTACTAGCGGTAACTGGAGTGTGTTACCGACCGGTAGGAGAAGTCAACTCCCGCTGACGCCCCGCGTGCCCGGCATCCCGTTCGATGTCAGGCACCCGGTCAGTGTTACTTTGCGCAGGCGTCACCGAAACAGCACGGGTGGGGAGAGCACATGAACACCACACAGCGGACCGACCAGCAGCGGTCCGCGGACCGCCGACGGCGCGAGCTACTGGAGGCCGCCGACCGGGTGGTGCTGCGCGACGGCCCGCAGGCTTCGATGAACGCGATCGCGGCGGAGGCCGGCATCACCAAGCCGATCCTCTACCGGCACTTCGGGGACAAGGGCGGGCTTTACGCGGCCTTGGCCAAGCGGCACACGGACGCCCTGCTGGACTCGCTGCGGGCGGCGCTGGACGCGCCGGCCGAGCGACGCGAGCGCGTGGAGTCCACGCTGGACACCTACCTCGCGGCGATCGAGGCCCGCCCCCAGGTCTACCGCTTCCTGATGCACCCGGCGGAGGGGTCCCAGAGCGACCAGGGCTTCGACGTCGGCAAGCACAGCGCGCCGCTGCTGCGCAGGATGGGCGAGGAGCTGGCCCGGGTCATCGAGGAGCGGGTCGATCTGGGACCGGGCAGCCAGCAGCTGGCCCGGGTGTGGGGGCACGGCATCGTCGGGATGATGCACGCGGCCGGGGACTGGTGGCTGGGCGAACGGCCCTGTTCCCGGGCCGAGTTGGTGCGGTCCCTGGCCGACCTGCTGTGGGGTCGTCTCGCGGCGGCCGGGGACCGGGTGGGCGGCCCGGGGTTCTGATCCTTCAGCGGCGCCACGAGGCCCGGCCGACCTGCCTGAGCAGTCTGCGCCTGCGCCAGCCCCTGAGATGGTCGGCGTAGACCGTGCCGTCCAGATGGTCGCACTCGTGCTGCAGGCACCTCGCGAAGAAACCCGTGCCGTGCACGGTGACCGGCTCCCCCGTCATCGTGACGCCCTCGACCACCGCGTGGTCGTAGCGCTCGGTCCCCGCCTCCAGTCCCGGCAGCGAGAGACAGCCCTCCGGGCCGCGGATCACCACACCGTCCGCGTCCACCAGGCGGGGGTTCACCACGTGTCCGAGGTGCCGTACGTCCTCGTCGTCCGGGCAGTCGTACACGAACACCCGCAGCGGCACCCCGATCTGGTTCGCGGCCAGGCCCACCCCCCGCGCCGCGTACATCGTGGCGAACAGGTCCTCCACGAGTACCGCCAGATCGCTGCCGAAATCGGTGACTTCCCGGCATTGCTCGCGCAGTGGGGCGTCGCCGAGCAGGGTGAGAGGCCGGACGCGCCCGCGGGCGCCCGGAATGGAACCGTGTCGCATGGGCGCAAGGGTACGGTTCCCTCGGCACACGCCCGTCGCGCGAGGCTGGGCCGGGATTCGGGTGTGTGAGCGGATCTCGATAGGCTGAGGCCCACACCACGTTGCCGGATGGCCCAAGGCGCGGCGCGTACGCAAGGAGGATCGAGAACTGATGGCAGGCAACTCGGACCCGCTCAACGCGCGGGCCAAGCTGGCCGTGACCGCCGGCAAGGCGGTCGCTGCGGCGTCTCGCGCAGCGGGACGGGGCAGCGGGTCGGTGATCGGCGGCCGGGTCGCGCTCAGACTCGACCCCGATCTCCTCGGACGGCTCGCCCAGAACCTGGACGTCGTCCTGGTGTCCGCCACCAACGGCAAGACCACCACCACCCGGCTCATCGCGGAGGCGCTGCGCGCCGCGGGCCCGGTCGTGTCGAACGCGCTCGGCGCCAACATGCCGGCCGGTATCACCTCTGCGCTCGCGGGCGGCTCGGACGCGAAGTTCGGCGTCATCGAGGTCGACGAGAAGTACCTGGCCGGAGTGGCCCGGGACACCGACCCGAAGTGCATCGCCCTGCTCAACCTCTCCCGCGACCAGCTCGACCGCGCCGCCGAGACCCGGATGCTCGCCGAGAACTGGCGCGAGGGCCTGTCCGGGTCGAAGGCCGTCATCGTCGCCAACTGCGACGACCCGCTCGTGGTGTGGGCCGCCTCCTCCTCCCCGAACGTGATCTGGGTCGCGGCCGGGCAGATGTGGCAGGAGGACGCATGGTCCTGCCCGTCGTGCGGCGGCGTGATGCAGCGCCCCGGCGACGACTGGTTCTGCGGTGAGTGCGGCTTCCGCCGGCCGACGCCGAGCTGGGCGCTGTCCGGGGACCACGTCCTCGACCCGCACGGCTCGGCCTGGCCCATCCACCTCCAGCTGCCGGGCCGGGCCAACAAGGCGAACGCGGCCAGCTCCGCGGCCGTCGCCGCCGTCTTCGGGGTGCCGCCGCAGGTCGCCCTGGAGCGGATGTACCAGGTGCAGGCCGTGGCCGGACGGTACGACGTGGTCCAGTTCCTGGAGCGGGACCTGCGGCTGCTGCTGGCCAAGAACCCGGCCGGCTGGCTGGAGACGTTCTCCCTGATCGACCCGCCGCCCACCCCGGTGATCCTGTCCGTGAACGCGCGCTCCGCCGACGGCACCGACACCTCCTGGCTGTGGGACGTCGACTACACGCGGCTGACCGGCCACCCGATCTTCGTCATCGGCGACCGGAAGCTGGACCTCGCCGTCCGTCTGGAGGTCGCGAACCAGCACTTCCAGGTCTGCGACAACCTCGACCAGGCCGTCCAGCAGGCCCCGCCTGGCCGCATCGAGGTCATCGCGAACTACACCGCGTTCCAGGACCTGCGCCGCCGCGTCGGCAACTGATCTTCGAAGGGCGATCACCTCATGAGCGACAACCAACTGCGGCTGGTGTGGATCTACCCGGACCTGCTGAGCACCTACGGCGACCAGGGCAACGCGCTCGTCGTGGAGCGCCGGGCCCGGCAGCGCGGACTGGACGTGGCCCGGCTGGACGTGCGCAGCGACCAGCCCATCCCGACCTCCGGCGACATCTACCTGATCGGCGGCGGCGAGGACCGGCCGCAGCGGCTCGCGGCCGAGCGGCTGCGCCGCGACGGCCATCTGCACCGGGCGGTGGAGAACGGCGCGATCGTCTTCTCCGTCTGCGCCGGCTACCAGATCCTCGGCCACGAGTTCATCAACGACCTCGGCCAGCGCGAGCCGGGCCTCGGCCTGCTCGACGTGGTGTCGGTGCGCGGCGAGGGCGAGCGGTGCGTCGGCGACGTCCTCGCGGACATCGACCAGCGGCTCGGCCTGCCCCAGCTCACCGGCTTCGAGAACCACCAGGGCGTCACCCATCTCGGCCCCACCGCCCGTCCCTTCGCCCAGGTCCGCATGGGCCGGGGCAACGGCACCGGGGACGGCACGGAGGGCGCGTACAACGGGACGGTCTTCGGCACGTACATGCACGGGCCGGTACTCGCCCGCAACCCGCAGATCGCCGACCTGCTGCTGAAGCTGGCGCTCGACGTCAACGCGCTGCCGCCGATCGACGACCGCTGGTACGAAGCACTCCGCGACGAGCGCATCGCGGCCGCGCAGCAGTCCGCCTAGGGTTTCTCCAAGGGTGCTGAAGGGCCCTTCCAGCGCCCCCCGGCACGCTCGTGGCGGGCCCGCCTGACGGTACGTCCGCTCACATGTGCGGGCGCGTCCAGCAGGCGGACGCCCGCTACGGAGCCACCCCCTCGCGCCGGTAGGGTGGACGGGAATCCGCCGGACGACGTGGTCCGGTTTCCCGGCCCACGTTGAGAAGGTATTTCGGGCTATGCGCATTGGTGTCCTCACGTCAGGCGGCGACTGCCCCGGCCTGAACGCCGTCATCCGGTCCGTCGTGCACCGTGCCGTCGCCGACCACGGCGACGAGGTCATCGGTTTCCGGGACGGCTGGAAAGGCCTCCTGGAGTGCGACTACGTGAAGCTCGGCCTCGATGCCGTGGGCGGCATCCTGGCGCGCGGCGGCACCATCCTCGGCTCCTCCCGGGTCCAGCCCTCGCACCTGCGCGACGGTGTGGAGCGGGCCAGGGGGCACGTCGCGGAGCTGGGCCTGGACGCCATCATCCCGATCGGCGGCGAGGGCACGCTGAAGGCGGCCCGGCTGATGTCGGACAACGGCCTGCCCGTCGTCGGCGTCCCGAAGACCATCGACAACGACATCGCCGTCACGGACGTCACCTTCGGCTTCGACACGGCGGTGGGCGTCGCCACCGAGGCGCTGGACCGGCTGAAGACCACCGCCGAGTCCCACCAGCGCGTGCTGGTCGTGGAGGTCATGGGCCGGCACACCGGCTGGATCGCGCTGCACTCCGGTATGGCGGCCGGCGCCCACGCCATCGTCGTACCGGAACGGCCCTTCGACATCGAGGAGCTGACGAGGAAGGTCGGCGAGCGGTTCGAGGCGGGCAAGCGGTTCGCCATCGTGGTCGCCGCGGAGGGTGCCAAGCCTCGGCCCGGCTCCATGGAGTTCGACGAGGGCGGCAAGGACATCTACGGGCACGAGCGCTTCGCGGGCATCGCCCGGCAGCTGTCGGTCGAGCTGGAGCAGCGGCTCGGCAAGGAGGCGCGGCCGGTGATCCTGGGCCATGTGCAGCGGGGAGGAACGCCGACGGCGTACGACCGGGTGCTGGCCACGCGTTTCGGCTGGCACGCGGTGGAGGCCGTGCACCGCGGGGAGTTCGGGATGATGACGGCTCTGCGGGGGACCGACATCGTGATGGTGTCGCTGGCGGAGGCGGTGCAGACGCTGAAGACGGTTCCCTCCGAGCGGTACGACGAAGCGGAGTGCGTCCTGTAGTCCCCCCGGGAACAACCCGCCCCCGGTCACAGCCGTGACCGGGGGCGGTTCTACTCTTGGGGCGGACAGATTTGCACAACCCCCACGAATCAGGAGCGCCGCATGGATCACAGCGGGCACGGCATGACGATGGATCTGCCGCCGTTCACGCTGGGGCGGGGGCTTGAGTGGTCCGCCGATCCCTTCTTCCTCCTCGCCTGCCTGCTGGGGCTCGGTCTGTACGGGTGGGGGGTCGTGCGGCTGCGGCAGCGCGGGGACGCATGGCCGGCCGGCCGCACCGTGTCGTACGTCGCCGGCGTGCTGACCATCGGGCTGGTGATGTGCACCAAGCTGAACGACTACGGGATGGTCATGTTCAGCGTGCACATGGTGCAGCACATGGTGATCAGCATGCTGTCGCCGATCCTGATCCTCCTGGGCGCCCCGGTCACGCTGGCGCTGCGCGCGCTGCCGGCCGCCGGCAAGGGCCGCAAGGGGCCGCGCGAACTGCTGCTGGCGCTGCTGCACAGCCACTACATGCGGTTCGTCACCCACCCGGGGTTCACGATCCCGATGTTCATCGCGAGCCTGTACGCGCTGTACTTCACCCCACTGTTCGACTTCCTGATGGGCTCGAAGGCCGGGCACGTCGCGATGATGGTGCACTTCCTCGCGGTCGGTGTCGTGTTCTTCTGGCCGATCATCGGCGTCGACCCCGGTCCGCGCCGGCCGGGTCACCTGATGCGGATGCTGGAGCTGTTCGCCGGCATGCCGTTCCACGCGTTCTTCGGCATCGCGCTGATGATGGCGTCGACGCCGATGGTGGAGACGTTCAAGAACCCCCCCGCCTCGCTCGGCATCGAGGCCCTGTCCGACCAGAGCGCGGCCGGCGGCATCGCCTGGGCGTTCAGCGAGGTCCCGTCCGTGCTGGTGCTGATAGCGCTGCTGTTCCAGTGGCACGGCTCCGATCAGCGCCAGGCCAAGCGCAAGGACCGGGCCGCCGACCGGGACGGCGACAAGGAGCTGGAGGCGTACAACGCCTACCTCGCCTCCCTGAACACGCGCCAGAGCTAGCTCGCGCAAACGCGCCAAAGCCGGCCGGAGCCGTCCCGTCCGCGCGGGGACCGGGGCACCATGGTGGAGGACGGACCACGAGGAGGGTGTCTTCATGCCCGGTTCCACGCACGGTTCCACGCACGGTTCCACCAAGGCCATGGGGGCGATGACCGTCGGCGGGCTCGTCGTCGTCACGGCGTACACGGTCACGCTCGGCAGCAACGGCTGGCTGTGGTTCGGGTGGGCGGTGCTGGGGCTGCTGACCCTTGCGATGATCCTCACCCAGTCGTAAAGGCCGCTGGTCAAGGCCGCTGTAGCGGGCAGGGCTTACAGTGCCCGCATGAGCAGCAGGACCCCCTCGTTCGACGATCTCGACCGGAAGATCATCACCGCGCTGATGGCGAACGCCCGGACCAGCTTCGCCGAGATCGGCGCGGCGATCGGGCTGTCGTCCACCGCGGTCAAGCGGCGTGTCGACCGCCTCCGGGAGACCGGCGTGATCACGGGGTTCACCGCGACGGTCAAACCCTCCGCGCTCGGCTGGCGCACGGAGGCGTACGTGGAGGTGTACTGCGAGGGCGCGGCCCCGCCGCGACGGCTTGCGGAGGTCGTGCGCAACCATCCGGAGATCACGGCGGCCATGACGGTGACCGGGGGCGCGGATGCCCTGCTGCACGTGCGGGCACGGGACGTGGAGCACTTCGAGGAGGTGCTGGAACGGATCCGCGTCGAACCCTTCATCCGGAAGACGATCAGCGTGATGGTGCTTTCCCATCTGCTCCCGGAGAGTCCCGAGGCGGGCGCCACCCAGGCTGCTCCCCCGTGATCGGGCTCTCAAACCTCGACCGGCGCATTGATCATGCGTCCTGCCTGCGGAGAACGCAGCGATGCTGCGTATGCACGCAGCTTTGATCGCTTGTCGTCGTCGTCCTCCGATTCCTACCGTGGTGCCATCCCCAGTGACACACAGGAACCGGAGGGAACCCTCTGTGCCCGACAGTCGTGTGCCGCGCGCTCGGCGCTTTCTCGTCTGCGAACCCAGACACTTCGCCGTGCAGTACGCGATCAACCCCTGGATGCACCCCGACATCCCCGTCGACGTGGACCTGGCCCAGGAGCAGTGGCAGGCGCTGATCCGCGCCTACCGCGCTCACGGTCACACCGTGGAGACGGTCGATCCGGTCCCGGGCCTGCCCGACATGGTCTTCGCCGCGAACGCGGCGTTCGTGGTCGGCGGCCGGGTCTTCGGCTCCCTGTTCCACGCGCCGGAGCGGCGCCCCGAGTCGATCCACTACGACACCTGGTTCAAGGCGTCGGGTTACGACGTCCACCGCCCGGAGTCGGTCTCCGAGGGCGAGGGCGACCTGGTGTGGACGGGCCGGTACGTGCTGGCCGGCACCGGCTTCCGCACCACCCGCGACGCACACCGGGAGGTGCAGGAGTTCCTCGGCCACCCGGTGATCGGCCTGACGCTGGTCGACCCGCACTTCTACCACCTCGACACGGCGCTGTTCGTCCTCGACGACGACAACATCGCGTACTACCCGGAGGCGTTCTCGCCGGGCAGCCGGGAGGTGCTGGAGCGCCTGTACCCGGACGCGGTGCTCGCCACCCGCGACGACGCGATGGCGTTCGGCCTGAACTCGGTGTCCGACGGCCGGCACGTCTTCATCGCCCCCCGGGCCGAGGCGCTGGCCGGGCGCCTGGCCGACCACGGTTACGTCCCCGTCCCCGTCGACCTGTCCGAGTTCCACAAGGCCGGCGGAGGCATCAAGTGCTGCACCCAGGAGATCCGCTCATGACCGCGCCCGCCCGCACCCGTTCCTCCGCCGACCTCATCCGGGCGGAGGAGCCGGTCCTCGCACACAACTACCACCCGCTGCCCGTGGTCGTCGCGCGCGCCGAGGGCACCTGGGTGGAGGATGTGGAGGGCCGCCGCTACCTCGACATGCTGGCCGGCTACTCCGCGCTCAACTTCGGGCACCGGCACCCGGCACTGATCGAGGCCGCGCACCGCCAGCTCGACCGGCTCACCCTGACCTCGCGGGCCTTCCACAACGACCGGCTCGCCGAGTTCGCCGAGCGGCTCGCGGAACTGACCGGCCTCGACATGGTGCTGCCGATGAACACCGGCGCCGAGGCGGTGGAGAGCGGCATCAAGGTGGCCCGCAAGTGGGCGTACGACGTCAAGGGCGTCCCCGCCGACCAGGCGACGATCGTGGTCGCGGCGGAGAACTTCCACGGCCGTACGACGACGATCGTCAGCTTCTCCACGGACGAGACCGCCCGCACCGGCTTCGGTCCGTTCACCCCCGGCTTCCGGATCGTGCCGTACAACGACCTGGCCGCGCTGGAGGCGGCGGTCGACGAGACGACGGCGGCGGTGCTGATCGAGCCCATCCAGGGCGAGGCCGGCGTCATCATCCCGGACGACGGCTACCTCGCCGGGGTCCGGGAGCTGACCCGCCGCAAGGGCTGCCTGTTCATCGCGGACGAGATCCAGTCCGGCCTCGGCCGCACCGGCCGCACCCTCGCCGTCGAGCACGAGGACGTCGTCCCGGACGTGCTGCTGCTCGGCAAGGCGCTGGGCGGCGGCATCGTGCCGGTGTCGGCAGTGGTGGGCCGGCGCGAGGTGCTGGGCGTGCTGCACCCCGGTGAGCACGGCTCCACGTTCGGCGGCAACCCGCTCGCGGCGGCCGTCGGCACGGCGGTGATCGAGCTGCTCGAGACCGGTGAGTTCCAGCGCCGGGCGGCCGAACTGGGCGAGATCCTGCGGGACGGACTCGCCGAGCTGGTGGGCCGGGGCGTGACCGGCTTCCGCGCGCGCGGCCTGTGGGCGGGCGTCGACGTCGACCCGGCCCTCGGCACCGGCCGGGAGATCAGCGAGCGCCTGATGCGGGAGGGGATCCTCGTGAAGGACACCCACGGCTCCACGATCCGGCTGGCACCCCCGCTGACCATCACGGCCGAGGAGCTGCGCTCCGCGCTGGCCGCGCTGGAGAAGGTGCTGGGCCAGGGCGTCTGACACGATGGCGGGGGCCGGACGCGCCGGTCCCCGCCTCGCGGCCGGCCCCCCTCACGCCGGGCGGCCTTCTGAGCGGCTCATGGGGGCCGGGCCGAGAATCTCTCGCCGCAGATCCTGGCCGGCCTGTGAGCGGTCAGGGGTTCAGGAGGGTCTTGATCATGCCGTCCTCCTTGGCCTGGAACATGGCGTAGGCCTTCGGCGCGTCCTCCAGCGGCATGGCATGCGTCTTGAAGGTGTCGACGCCGAGCGGGTCCTCGTCCGTGAGCAGGGGCAGGATGTCGTCCACCCACCGCCAGACGTTCGCCTGGCCCATGCGGAACTGGATCTGCTTGTCGAACATCGTCAGCAACGGCATGGGGCTGACCGCTCCGCCGTAGACACCGGACACGGAAATCGTGCCGCCCCTGCGTACGAGGTCGATGGCCGCGTGCAGGGCGCCGAGCCGGTCCACGCCCGCCTTCTCCATGAGCGGCTGGGCCACGCCGTCGGGGAGGTGCCCCACGAGCCACTGGGCCGCCTTGGCGATGGTGGCGCCGTGGGCCTCCATACCGACCGCCTCGATGACGGCATCGGTTCCGCGCCCCTCGGTGAGTTCCCGTACGGCCTTGCCCACGTCCTTGCCGTCACCGCGGATGTCCAGGGTGGTCACGCCGCGTGCTCGGGCGCGTGCCAGGCGTTCGTCCACGAGGTCGATGCCGATGACGAGACGGGCTCCGCGGTGCTGGGCGATGCGTGTGGCCATGTCACCGATGGGCCCGAGCCCCAGCACGGCCACCGTCCCTCCCGGGGGGATGCCGGCGTACTCGACCGCCTGCCAGGCGGTGGGCAGCACGTCGGACAGGTACACGTACCGGTCGTCCGGCGTGCCGTGCGGCACCTTGATAGGCAGCCTGTCCCCGAACGGCACGCGCAGGAACTCCGCCTGGCCGCCCGGCACCTGTCCGTAAAGCTTCGTGTAGCCGAACAGCGAGGCACCCGTGCCGTACTCGTGGACCTGGGTCGTCTCGCACTGCGAGTGCAGGCCCTGGTCGCACATGAAGCAGTCGCGGCAGCAGACGTTGAACGGGATGACCACACGGTCACCCGGCGCGAGAGTGCGCACCTGCGGCCCGGTCTCCTCGACGACCCCCATGGGTTCGTGGCCGAGAATGTCACCGGGCTCCAGGAAGGGCCCCAGCAGTTCGTAGAGGTGCAGGTCGGATCCGCAGATGCCGCAGGACGTGATCCGCACGACGATGTCGTCCGGCTTCTCGATCTTCGGGTCGGGAACGGTCTCCACCCGTACGTCCCGCTTTCCCTGCCATGTCAGTGCGCGCATCGTCCGGCTCCTCGGTTCGCGGCGTGCCCGGTCGCCCCTTCCCGTCAGGACAGGCCGGTTCCACCACCCCCGAGTCCCCTGCCGCCGCACGTCCGACACCAGCAGCGGGCTCCGTCCGAGCCGACGCAGCGTCTGCGCCGTGCGGACGCAACGTCTTCAAAATTCCGTACGCCGGTTTGCGGTCGCTGCACTCGTGAAACCCGTTCTACGCCGAGGGGACCTCCGACAGCCGTCCAGCACAGCCGGTCCACGTCCCTTCAGGACACGAAGGGCGGAGATCATGAACGCCAAAGGCGCACACGGAGACCACGGCCCCCGACGGTCGGGCCGGACGGCTCCTGAGAGCGGCGGCACGGCGGACGTGCCCGCCACCCCGGTCGAAGGCCTGTCCGTGCCGGGGGACGCCACTCCGGCCCCCGGTGCGACCCCTCCCGCCGAATCCGGGATGTCCGGCCTGGGCGCCCCGGAACGCGAGGCGCTGCGCAGAGGCTGGGCGGTGGCGCCGCTCATGCTGATCTGGATCGTCGTCCTGCTCGTCGTCATCGGCCTGGTGGCGATGGTGGTGGTGCTGATCACCGGCTGAGCGGCACGGCTGTCAGGCAGCTGTGCGCAGGGCCTCCCGCCAGCGCACGTCGCCGCCCTGCACGGCGCCCTCCTTCGCCAGCGGCGACACGGGCACCGTGAGCCTGCGCGCCCACAGGACGCGTCCGGCCGCGATCGTGCCGGCGATGAGCAGACCGCCGGCGACCAGGGTGCCACGCGCTCCGGCCAGCCCCATGAGGAGGCCGAGGGCCGGCGGCCCGCCGAGGCTCCACACCGTGCCGATGCTGCTCCAGACGCCGAGCACCCGGCCCCGCAGGTGTGCGGGCGGGTCGGTCTGCAGTACCGCCGTACCCGCGGTGTCGGAGACGGACTCGACGACGGCCATGGGCAGGACGAGCATCAGCAGGACGGCCAGCGACGGCGACAGCCCGGCCACCACCTGGAGCAGCCCGCCCGCCGCGGCCAGGGTGCCGACGAGCCGGACCGAGGGCCGGCGCATCCGGGCGCCGAGGACCGCACCGAGCGCGCCGCCCACGGCCAGGACGCTGGAGACGGTGCCGAACGCCCCCGCGCCGCCCGCGAGCGGCCCGGTGACGAGGACGGCCAGGGTGAGTCCGTAGTTGCGGCCGAAGACGGAGCTGATCCCGGTGACGCAGGCGAGCGCGACCAGCCGGGGCCGGCGCGCGAAGTAGGCGAGCCCCTCGCGCACGGACATGTCGGGCGCGGGCGTGTCGGCGGACACGGCAGGGGTGGCGTCGGCCGGGGCGCCCTGCGGGAAGGCGCCGGACGCCGGGCGGAGGAACGGTACGACCGAGGCGACGAACAGGAACGACACCCCGTTGGCGAGGTATGCCGCGGCCGTGCCGAGGAAGCCGACGGTCACGCCGGCCAGAGCGGTGCCGAGGAGCCGGCCGGAGCTGTGCACCAGCGCGCCGACGCCGATGGCCGAGGGAATGTCCTCCACGGGCACGAGATCGTTGCCCAGCAGGGCACAGGCCGGCCCGTCGACGGTCGCGATGATGCCGGTCACGGCGGCGAGCACGAGCAGGGACGTCAGATCGAGCCGGCCGAGCGCCACCAGCACGGCCGTCGCGAGGGCCACCGCGCCGAGCAGGGCCTGACTGACGGCGACCGTCAGCCGACGCGGCCACCGGTCGACGGCGGCGCCCCCGAGAAGGCTCATGAGCAGAGCGGGCGCGGCCTGCACGGACATGGACAGGCCGGTTGCGGCGGCCGATCCGGTGATGTGCAGGACGAGCAGGTTCTGCACCGTGAGCTGCATCCAGGTGCCGACGTTCGACACCAGGTTGGCGACCGACCACCATCGCATGCCGCGATGCCTCAGCGACCGCCAGGGCGAACGCGAGGGGCTGGTGGACGGCCGGTCGGCCGATTCGGGCGAGGACAGGACAGCGGAAGCAGAGGAAGACACAGTGGCGGCACTCGACAGCAACAGGAGTCAGCGGCGGACACGGGACCGAGGAGCCCGCGGCGCTGTCGCTGCAGCGTCCACCGAGTCGGTCACGGCTCGACCATCGTGGCAGACCGGACAGCCGAGCGGCGGGACCGGGCGTCGTCCGGGCCTGCGGACGGCCGCCAAGAGACCTTCTCCCACTGGCACTTGGGGCCTGAGTGTGGTTGCTCACAGGCGTGAGCCCAGCAGCGTTCGGGAACTGAAGCCGGCACGCCGGCCGGGGCCGCGGCGAAGAGGCAGGAGTTGCGAGCCGATCAGGCGAAGCGGACAGTAAGCATAAACGTGTGAAACGTACTGGCCTGGGAACACCGTCTCGTACCGTCAGGAAGACGGCGGTCACGAAGGGCGCACCAAGCGCTCCCGCACAGAACGGCTCGGTGACCTCCCGCTCCCACACGTTCTCCGCGCTCAACGGTGAGCGCCACGTTCCCGGCGTTCGTGCGCCCTCGACGCGAACAAAGGACGTCCCACCATGACTGATGTGACGACGTGCACACCCTGGCGGCGTGCCGTGGTGACCGGCGGCGCCGGGTTCATCGGCAGCCATCTGTGCGAGCGCCTGCTGAATGCGGGTGTCGAAGTCGACTGCGCCGACAACCTGTGCTCCGGAACACGCGACAACATCGCTCATCTGCGAGGCCGCCCGGGTTTCCGGTTCGTCGAGTGCGACGTCTGCGCCGCCGAGGCTCCGGGGCGTCTCGCGGGACCGTACGACCTGGTCCTGCACTTCGCCTGTCCCGCGTCGCCGGTCGACTACCTGCGGCTGCCTCTGGAAACACTCGACGTGGGCAGCCTGGGCACCCGCGGCATGCTGGCCCTTGCCGAACGGGACGGAGCGAGGTTCCTGCTCGCGTCGACCTCCGAGGTGTACGGCGACCCGCTCGTGCATCCCCAGCGCGAGGACTACTGGGGCAACGTCAACCCGGTCGGCCCGCGCAGTGTGTACGACGAGTCCAAGCGGTTCGCCGAGGCCCTGGTCACCGCCCATGTGCGCGCCAGGGACGCCGACGCGGGCATCGTGCGCCTGTTCAACACCTATGGGCCCCGGATGCGCGCCCACGACGGACGTGTGGTGCCCACCTTCGTCTGCCAGGCCCTGGCCGGCGAGCCGCTGACGGTGGCCGGGGACGGCAGTCAGACACGCTCCCTGTGCTACGTCGACGACACCGTCGAGGGCATTCTGCTGGTCGCCGCCAGCCGGTCCGTACGCCCGGTCAACATCGGCGGCACCGACGAGGTGACCGTGCGGGAGATAGCCGCCCGCGTCGTGGAGTTGACGGGCTCCTCCTCCCGGATCGAGTTCGTCGACCGCCCCGCCGACGATCCGCAAAGGCGTCGGCCCGACATCGCGATGGCCCGTGAACTGCTGGGCTGGGCGCCCCGCGTGCCCTGGGAGGAGGGCATCAAGCAGACGATCGCCCACTTCGCGGCGCGGCCGCTGCCCGAGCCGGTCCCGCACTTCTGAGTCGTCCACCCCGCCCCACGGAGGCACCATGCGCGTGCTGGGAATCAACGCCCTCTTCCACGACCCCGCCGCAGCTCTCGTCGTCGACGGCCGGATCGTGGCGGCGGCCGAGGAGGAGCGCTTCAGCCGGCGCAAGCACGGCAAGCGGCCCCTGCCGTTCTCCGCGTGGGAACTGCCCGAGCGTTCCGCCCGCTGGTGCCTGGAACACGCGGGCCTCACCCCGTCCGACCTCGACGCGGTCGCGTATTCCTACGAGCCGGAACTCGCGCTCCCCGCAGACCGGTTGGGCCTCGACGACCCCTGGGACCACCTGCGGCAGGAATACGCCCGCCGGGCGCCGGAGTTCCTCGCCGAGGCGCTGCCGGGCCTCGATGCGGACAAGGTCCGCTTCGTCGCCCACCACGTCGCGCACGCCGCCTCGGCGGGCCAGGCGTCTCCGTATCCGGACTGCGCCGTCCTGGTGCTGGACGGCCGCGGGGAGTGCGGCTCCCATCTCGCCGGCAGGTATGTGAACCGCGAACTGACCGTGCTGCACACGCAGTCACTGCCCGACTCGTTGGGCCTGTTCTACGAGGACCTCACCCAGCACCTCGGATTCCTGCGCAGCAGCGACGAGTTCAAGGTGATGGCCCTCGCCTCCTACGGCACCCCCCGCTTCCTGGAACGGCTGCGCAGCTACGTCCGCCTGGACGACGACGGCGGCTTCCGGGCCCGTCCCGTGCCCTGGGCGTCACTGGTGCCGCCCCGCCCGGCGGGTGGTGCCTGGACGCAGGAGCACGCCGACGCGGCGGCCAGCGCCCAGGCGTGTGTGGAGGAGGTCCTGCTCGGCCTGGGGCGGTGGCTGCACGAGCGTACCGGCGAGGACGTGCTGACCCTGGCGGGTGGCGTCGCGCTCAACTGTGTGGCCAACACCCGGCTGCACCGCGAGGGCCCCTTCCGCCGCGTCTGGGTGCAGCCCGCCGCCGGGGACGCGGGCACGGCCCTCGGCTCCGCGCTGCACGTCGCCCACCAGAAGGAGACGGTGGAGGCCATGCCGACCGCCGCCCTGGGGCGGGGCTGGTCCGACGCCGAGCTGCGGGCCTGGCTGGAGCGTGCGGCCGTCCCGTACGAGGAGCCGGACGACATGGCCGAGACCGTCGCCGAGGAACTCGCCCGCGACGGCGTGGTGGCCTGGTTCCAGGGGCGCAGCGAGTACGGCCCCCGGGCCCTCGGACACCGCTCGCTGCTGGCCCATCCCGGCCGGGCCGCGAACCTGGAGCGGCTCAACGCGGTGAAGGGACGCGAGGAGTTCCGTCCGGTCGCCCCGATGGTGCTGGCCGAACGCGCCGCGGAACTGTTCGACGGCCCGCTGCCCAGCCCGTACATGCTGTTCGTGCACGACGTGCGTCCCGAGTGGCGTGAGCGCATCCCCGCGGTGGTGCACGTGGACGGGACGGCGCGGATCCAGACCGTGGACCGGGCGGCCGAGCCACTGGTGGCCCGCATGATCGACGGGTTCGAGCGCCGTACCGGGCTGCCCGTGGTGGTCAACACCAGCCTCAACACCGCGGGGCGGCCCATGGTGGACGACCCGCGCGACGCCCTGGAGTGCTTCGGCTCGGCCCCCGTCGACCTGCTCGCGCTCGGCCCGTTCGCCGTGCGCCGGAAGAAGGTGTTCGCATGAGGTGCGCCGCCGGGGTCCACGGGCCGGGGGCCTCCGTTCCCGCCGTTCCCGCCTACGCCGTCGTCGTCCCGACGATCGGGCGCGGCTGTCTCACCGACTGCCTGCGCGCACTGGCCGCGGCCGAGGGCCATCCGCCCGATGAGGTCGTCGTCGTGGACGACCGCGCGGAGGCCGCCACGCCGCTGCCGCTGGAGGCGGCGGGCGTCCTGCGCCCCCGGGTCCGCACGCTGCGCACCGGCGGACGCGGCCCGGCAGCCGCCCGCAACGCGGGATGGCGCACGGTGCGCGCGCCCTGGACCGTCTTCCTGGACGACGACGTGCAGGTGCTGCCCGACTGGTCCCGCCGTCTGGCCGAGGACCTCGCCTCGGCCGCCGCGACCACCGGCGGTGTGCAGGGGCGCCTGAGCGTTCCGCTCCCCCAGGGCCGCAGGCCCACCGACTGGGAGAGGGGCACCGCGGGCCTGGAACGGGCGGCCTGGGCGACAGCGGACATGGCCTACCGCACGGCCGTGCTCCTGACGGTCGGGGGTTTCGACGAGAGGTTCCGCCGCGCCTTCCGGGAGGACGCCGACCTGGCACTGCGGGTGCGGGACGCAGGCTGGTCGCTGCACCGCGGGCGGCGCACCACCCGCCACCCGGTGCGGGCGGCCGGCCCGTGGGCGTCGGCACGGGCCCAGCGCGGCAACGCGGACGACGCCCTGATGACCCGCCTGCACGGCCGCGGCTGGTGGGAACGGGCCCAGGCGCCACGCGGCCGGCTGCCCCGGCACGCACTCGTCACGGCCACGGCCCTGGCGGCACCCGCGCTCGCGCTGGCCGGCCGGCCGCGCGCCGCCCGCGGCGCCTGCGCCCTGTGGGCGCTGGGCACCGCCGAGTTCGCCCTGGCCCGCATCCGGCCCGGCCCGCGTACCGCCCGGGAGAGCGCGACGATGCTCGCCACCAGCGTCGTCATCCCGCCCCTCGCGGTCGGCCACTGGCTCACCGGTCTGGTCAGGCACCGCGGGGCCGCGCCACTGACGGTTGCTTCCGCCGGGGCCCCGCCACGCCCCGCACCGGCGGCCTCCGCGCCGCCGGCCGCCGTGCCCGGGAGGACACCGTGAGCGCGCACCTGACCGGACCGGCCTCCGAGGGCGTCGTGACGCCTCGGCCCCGGGGCCGGCCCGCCGCCGGGCGCACCGAGGGCCGCACGGGCGCCGCGCGGGCCGGGGCGGCGCGCGGCGCCCTCGCCGCCGTCCTCTTCGACCGCGACGGCACCCTGGTGGAGGACGTTCCCTACAACGGTGACCCCGACCGGGTGCGGCTGCTGCCCGGCGCCCGGCAGGCCGTGGACCTGCTGCGTGCCGCGGGTGTCGCGACGGGTGTGGTGAGCAACCAGTCCGGCATCGGGCGCGGTCTGATCACCGACGCCGACGTCCGGCGCTGCAACGAGCGCGCCGACGCCCTGCTCGGCGGGCTCGGCACCTGGGTGTACTGCCCGCACCTGCCCGAGGACGGCTGCGACTGCCGCAAGCCGCGCCCCGGACTGGTCCGGGAGGCGGCCCGGCGCCTGGAGGTGCCGCCCGAGCAGTGCGTGGTGATCGGCGACATCGCGGCCGATGTGCTGGCCGCCGAGGCCGCCGGCGCCCGCGGCGTACTGGTGGCGGGCGCGGCGACGCGGCCCGAGGAGGTCGCCGCGGCACCCCGCACGGCCTCCGACCTGCTCACGGCGGTCCGGGAACTGCTGGCCGAGGCCCGAGGTCACGGCGCATGAAGGGACTGGTCGTCCGCCTCGACAGCTTCGGCGACGTGCTGCTCGCCGGGCCCGCGGTCCGGGCCGTCGCCGAGCACTGCCCGCATGTGACGATGCTGTGCGGGCCGGGCGGCGAAGGCGCCGCACGTCTGCTGCCCGGCGTCGACGACGTGATCGTCTGGGCGGCGCCCTGGGAGGGCTTCGACCCGCCGGCCGTCCAGGAGGCGGACGTCGACGGCCTGATCCGCCGCCTGCGGGAGGCCGCGTTCGACGCCGCGCTCGTCCTCACCTCGTTCCACCAGAGCCCGTTGCCCACCGCACTGCTGCTGCGGCTGGCCGGTGTCGGGCGGATCGGTGCCGAGAGCGTCGACCACCCCGGCCGGCTGCTCGACGTACGGCACCGGCGGCTGCCCGGCCGGCACGAGGCCGAGGCCGCGCTCGACACCGCCGTCGCCATGGGTTTCCTACCCCACCCGGGTGACGACGGCCGGCTGCGCGTCGTCCCGCCGCCCGACACGGCGGCCCTGACCGGCAACGGCCCGTACGTCGTCGTCCACCCCGGCGCGAGCGCGCCCGCCCGCACGTGGAGCCCCAAGCGCTGTGCCGAGGCGGTCGACCTGCTCACCGACGCCGGGCACCGGGTCGTCGTCACCGGAGGCCCCGGCGAGCGGGAGCTGACCCGGCAGGTGAGCGGCGACGCCGCCGTGGACCTCGGCGGTCAGACCGACCACCGCACGCTCGCCGGTGTGCTGCGCCTGGCGGACGTCGTGGTCACCGGCAACACCGGCCCCGCGCACCTGGCCGCCGCCGTGGGGACGCCCGTCGTGTCGCTCTTCGCGCCCGTGGTCCCGGCCGGCCGGTGGGCACCGTACGGAGTGCCGTACGTGCTCCTCGGCGACCAGACGGCCCCGTGCGCGAACAGTCGCGCCCTCGAGTGCCCCGTCCCCGGCCATCCGTGCCTGGACGACGTCACGGGCGAGGACGTGGTCCGTGCGGTGCACCGACTCCTCCAGGAGGGCCCATGAACATCCTTGTCTGGCATGTGCACGGCTCGTGGCTCACCTCGTTCGTGCAGGGGCCGTACACCTTCCTCGTCCCGGTGACCCCGGACCGTGGTCCGGACGGACTGGGACGGGCCCGCACCTGGAAGTGGCCCGCGAGCGTACGTGAACTGACGCCCGCTCAGCTGCGGCGGGCCGACATCGACCTCATGGTGCTGCAACGGCCCCACGAACCGGAACTGGCCCGGCGGTGGACCGGCCGCCGCCCCGGCGTCGACGTGCCGGCCGTCTACGTCGAGCACAACAGCCCGCACGGGACGGCCGTGGACACCCGGCACCCGCTGGCCGGGCGCGGCGACATCACGCTCGTCCACGTCACCCACTTCAACCACCTGATGTGGGACAACGGCCGGGCGCCGACCACGGTGATCGAGCACGGCATCATCGACCCCGGCCGGCTGTGGACCGGCGAGGAGCGGCGGGCCGCCGTCGTCGTCAACGAACCGCTGCGGCGCGGCCGTACCACCGGAACGGACCTGCTGCCCCGGTTCGCGAGCTGGGCACCGCTGGACGTGTTCGGCATGCGCACCGGGGAACTCGCCGGTCACCTGGGGCTTTCACCCGAACGCTGCCGGACCCGGGACCTGCCGCAGGGTGAGCTGCACCCGGCGATGGCCCGCTGCCGTCTCTATCTCCATCCCCTCCGCTGGACCTCCCTCGGACTGTCCCTGCTGGAGGCGATGTTCCTCGGCATGCCAGTGGTGGCGCTGGCCACGACCGAGGTGCGCGAGGCCGTCCCCGACGGAGCCGGCGTCGTCTCGAACCGGTTCGACGTCCTGCAGGACGCCGTCCGCGGCTTCCTCGCCGATCCCGCGTACGCACGGCGGACAGGGGAGGCCGCCCGGGCCGCGGCACAGGCCCGCTACGGAGAACGACGTTTCCGGGACGACTGGGAACGACTGATCAAGGAGGTCACCCGATGAGCCACCGTTGTCCCTCGGCCCGGCGCGTCGCCATGGTCTCCGAGCACGCCAGTCCGCTGGCCGAGCTCGGCGGTCCGGACGCGGGCGGCCAGAACGTCTACGTGGCCCAGCTCGCGGCGCACCTGACCCGGCGGGGCCACGAGGTGGTGGTGTACACGCGCCGGGACGGTCCCCGGCTGCCGGACCGGGTCAGGACGCCGGACGGCGTGCAGGTCGTCCACGTGCCCGCCGGGCCGCCGGCGCCGATACCCAAGGACGAACTACTGCCCTACATACCGGAGTTCGGTGCCTGGCTGGCCCGGGAGTGGGCGACCGATCCGCCCGACGTCGTGCACGGGCACTTCTGGATGTCGGGGATGGCCGCGCTGGCGGGCGCACGCGAGCTCGGGCTGCCGGTGGTGCAGACGTACCACGCGCTCGGCACCGTGAAGAAACGCCACCAGGGCGCCGCCGACACCAGCCCGCCCGACCGCGTCGCGATCGAGAAGGCCGTGGGGCACGAGTGCCGGGCGATCATCGCCACCTGCCGGGACGAGGTGGCGGAACTGGAGGCCATGGGCCTGCCCCGCCGGCGCATCCGCGTCGTCCCCTGCGGAGTCGACCCCGACCGGTTCGCCCCGGTCCCCGGAGCACGAGGACAGCGGTCCGGGCCCCCGCGGCTGCTCACGGTCGGCCGGCTGGTGCCCCGCAAGGGCTTCGACCGCGCCATCCGTGCCCTGGCGAGCGTCCCGGACGCCCAACTGCTCATCGCCGGCGGTCCCGAACCCGCCCTGCTGTTCGGCGAACCGGAGGCGGAGCGCCTGTGGACGATCGCCTTCGAGTGCGGAGTCGGCAACCGGGTGGCGCTGCTGGGCGGCGTGAGCCGTGCGTGCATGCCGGGGCTGATGTCCAGCGCGGACCTCGTGCTGTCGCTGCCCAGCTACGAGCCGTTCGGCATCGTCCCGGTCGAGGCCATGGCCTGCCGCACGCCCGTGGTCGCCACCGCGGTCGGCGGGCAGCTGGACACGATCGTGGACGGCCGCACCGGGGTCCTGGTCTCGCCCGACGACACGGACGAGGACATCGGCCGGGCCGTGCGCCGCCTGCTCGACGATCCGGACCTGCTGGCCGAGTACGGCGCCCACGGACGCCGGCGCGTGCTCGACCGCTACACGTGGGACCGCGTCGCCGACGGCGTGACCCGCGTCTACAGCGCCGTCTCGTCCGTCCCCTCGCTCTCGGGAGTCGTCCGATGAAAGCACCCGACGCCACGCACTGCGACGAGCTGCTGAGCGCACTGCAACGGTTCCGCGAGGACGCCCCGTTGCTCCAGCGGTGGGGCACGCTGCTCGCCGGGCGGCTGACCGGCGGTGCCCGGCTGCTGGTCGCGGGCAACGGCGGCAGCGCCGCCCAGGCCCAGCACCTGACGGCCGAGCTGGTCGGCCGCTACCGCGACGACCGCCCCGCGTTCTCCGCCCTCGCCCTGCATGCCGACACCTCCTCCACCACCGCGATCGCCAACGACTACGGGGTGCAGCAGATCTTCGCCCGGCAGGTCTGCGCGCACGGGCGGCCCCGGGACGTCCTGATGCTGCTGTCCACCAGCGGCGCCAGCGCCAACCTGCTCGTCGCGGCGACCGAGGCACACCGCCGCGGCATGACCGTCTGGGCACTGACCGGGTCGGCGCCCAATCCCCTGCAGATCGCCGCGGACGACGCACTGAGCGTGTCCGCACAGAGCGCCGCCACGGTCCAGGAACTGCACCTGGTGGCCGTCCACATGCTCTGCGAGTTCTTCGACCGGGCGGTGGAACAGCACGTCGGGGGCCGGCGACGGCGCGGGAACGGTCAGCGCCGGCCCGTGGAGGGGAGGGTCGGCGGATGACGGCACCCGCACCCCTGCTCGTCGTCGGTGACGCCCTGCTCGACCACGACGTCACCGGCCGCGCCGAGCGTCTCGCCCCCGACGCGCCCGTGCCCGTCGTCAGCGGCCTCGGCCGCACCACCCGGCCGGGAGGGGCGGCGCTCGCCGCCTGCCTCGCCGCGAACGACGGCCGGCCCGTCACCCTCGTCACCGCACTGGGCGACGACCAGGCCAGCGACACGCTGCGCGGGCTGCTGGCCGGCCGGGTCCGGCTGGTACAGCTGCCGCTGACCGGTGACCTGTCCAGCAAGACCCGGATCCTCGCCGAGGGCCGGCCACTGCTGCGCCTGGACGACGGGGACGGGCGCGCCCGGGAGGCGACCGACGCGGCCCGCCGGGCGGTGGCCGAGGCCTCTGCCGTCCTCGTCGCCGACTACGGCCGTGGCACCGCCGACGTGCTGCGCGAGGCACTGACCGCGGCAGCCGCCCGGGTGCCCCTGGTCTGGGACCCCCATCCGCGCGGCAGGCCGCCCGTGCCCGGCGCCCGGGTCGTCACCCCGTCCGCGGCCGAGGCGCGCGCCTTCGCCGCCCGCCTCGACGGCGCCCGGGAAACCGGGGGCGGCGAGCTGCGCGTCGCCGCGCGGGACGCCGGCGCACTCGTCGAGGCGTGGCGGGCGGGCGCGGTGGCCGTGACGCTGGGCGGGCGGGGCGCCCTGCTCTCGCACGGCGGGACGCCGCTGATGGTGCCCTCGCCGGTCTCGGCGCAGGGCGACGCCTGCGGGGCCGGGGACCGGTTCGCGGCGACGGCCGCCGGGCTGCTGGCGGACGGTGAGCTGACCGAGACCGCGGTGTGCGCGGCCGTGCACGCCGCCACCCGGTACGTCGCCGAAGGCGGCGTCCGGTCGGTCGCCACCGGCGCCGCCGCGGCCGGGGATCCGGGCCCGGCGCGGGGGCGGGAGGAGGCCGCCGACGCTCTGCGCACGGCCGCCCGGGTCCGGGCGGCGGGCGGGACCGTCGTCGCCGCGGGCGGCTGTTTCGACCTGCTGCACGCGGGCCACGTCGCCCTTCTGCAGGCCGCCCGGCGCACCGGTGACTGCCTGATCGTGTGCGTCAACTCGGACGCGTCGGTGCGCCGGCGCAAGGGCGGCGGCCGTCCGCTCGTGCCGGTCACGGACCGGGTCCGGGTGCTGCGTGCTCTGGAGTGCGTCGACGCGGTCGCCGTGTTCGAGGAGGACACGCCGGAGCGGCTGCTCGCCGAGCTGCGCCCGCACATCTGGGCCAAGGGCGGCGACTACGCCCGCACCCCGCTCCCGGAGGCGTCACTCGTGGCGAGCTGGGGCGGTCAGGTCGTGCTCTTCCCCTACCTGGACGGCCGCTCCACCACCGGCATCGCCGAACGGGCGGCGCTCGCCCCGCGCCCCGTGGACCTGTCCCGGGCCGCGACGCGGGGACGGTGGTGAGCGTGACCTCCGCGGGGCGTCCGCCGCGGCTGCTGGTGCTGCGGGCGCTCGGCCTGGGCGATCTGCTCACCGGTGTGCCGGCGCTGCGCGGGATACGCCGGGCCTTCCCCCGGTACCGGATCGTCCTCGCGCTGCCCGCCGCGCTCGCCGAGGCCGCGCTGGCCACCGGCGCCGTCGACGCCGTCCTGCCCGCCGAGGCACCGGGGCGGGCCGTGCCACGCCTGGACCACTGGCCGCAGCCTCCGCCGGACGTGGCGATCGACCTGCACGGCAACGGGCCCGAGAGCCGCGACGCACTGGCCGCCCTCGCACCGCGCCGGCTGCTCGCCTTCGCGCACGAGGGGCCCGTCCGGCCGCCCGTGTGGCGGCCGGACGAGCACGAGCGCACGCGCTGGTGCCGCTTCCTCGGGGCGTACGGCATCCCCGCCGACCCCGGCGACGTGCGGCTGCCGGTGCCGCCCACGGCGTCCCCCGCGCCGGGCGCGGTCGTGGTCCACCCCGGCGCGGAGTCCGCCGCGCGGCGCTGGCCGGCCGAGCGCTTCGCCGAGCTGGCCGGGCGGTTGCGGTCCGCCGGGCACCGGGTCGTCGTCACCGGCGGCCCGACGGAGGACGCCCTGGTGCTGCGCGTCGCCGAGCGCGCCGGTCTGCGGGGCGGGGACGTACTGGGCGGCGGGCTGCCGTTCGGCCGGCTGTCGGCGCTCGTGGCCGGCGCCACGCTGCTCGTCAGCGGCGACACCGGGCTCGCCCACCTCGCGGTGGCCCACGGCACGCCGTCCGTGACGCTGTTCGGGCCGGTGTCGCCCCGCCTGTGGGGACCTCCGCCCGATCCGCGCCACCGCGCACTGTGGAAGCCCGGACCTCCCGGCGACCCGCACGGCCAGGTGCCCGATCCGCAACTGCTGCGCATCGGGGCCGACGAGGTCGCCGCCGCGGCACTGGCCCTGCTGCGCGCCGTCCCCACGACCACGCCGTGCCCGGCCGGGCCGTACCGCGAGGGAGAGCCCGCCCATGTCCACCCGACCCGTCCCTGACGTGCATCCGGTCCGCACCGAGGCGCCCGACGGCCGGGTCACGGTCGCGGTGATCACCCGTGACCGGCGCGCCAGCGTGCTCCGTACCCTCGACGCCCTCGGCGCACTCCCGGAACGGCCCGAGATCATCGTGGTGGACAACGGTTCCGACGACGCCACGCTGCGGGCGATGCGCCACCACCCGGCGGCGCCCCGCGTGCTCAGTCCCGGCCGGAACACCGGCTCGCTCGGCCGCAACCTCGCGGTCGGCCGGGCCACGACGCCGTACGTCGCCTTCAGCGACGACGACTCCTGGTGGACGCCGGGCGCACTCGGGCGGGCAGCCGACCTGCTCGACGCCCACCCCCGTCTGGGCCTGCTGGCCGCCCGCACCCTCGTCGGCCCCGACGGCTTGGAGGATCCGCTGAACGCGGTCCTCGCCGCCTCACCGCTGCCGGCCCAGCCGGATCTCCCGGGGCGACCGGTGCTGGGCTTCCTGGCCTGCGCCTGCGTGGCCCGCCGGGAGGCGTTCCTGACCGCGGGCGGCTACCACCCGGTGCTCTTCTTCGGCGGCGAGGAGACCCTGCTCGCCTACGATCTGGCGGCCGGCGGCTGGGGCGTCGCCTACGAGCCGTCGCTCACGGCCCATCACCATCCCGATCCCTCCGGCCGTGCCGACCGCGGTTCCCTGATGCTGCGCAACGAAGTCCTCGCCCTGTGGCTGCGCCGTCCCCTCCCGGTGGCGCTGCGGGGCAGCACGCGCCTCGCCGCAGCCGCCGTCGCCGACCGCCCCGGCGCCCGGCAGGCCCTGCGCGAGGTGCTCGCACGGCTGCCGGCCGCGCTCGCCCGGCGCCGCACACTGCCCCCGCACGTCGAGCGGGCAGCCCGTCTGCTGGACGGTGGCACGAGCGCCCGCACGGAGGGGAACGGACAGCCGTGACCACGCACCCCGCGGGCCGTGACGGCCGCACCAGCGTGGTGGTGATCACGCACAACCGGCGCACGGAACTGCTGCGCACGCTGGAGCTGATGCGGCAACTGCCCGAGCGGCCCCCGTTGATCGTCACCGACAACGCCTCGACCGACGGCACTGCCGAGGCGATACTGCAGGCCTTCCCCGACGTGCTGCTGCTGTGCCCGGGCCGCAACCTGGGAGCGGTGGGGCGCAACCTGGCCGTACGCCACGTCCGTACGCCCTATGTCGCCTTCTGCGACGACGACACCTGGTGGGAGCCGGGCAGCCTGCGGCGCGCGGCGGACCTGCTCGACACGCGTCCGCGGCTCGCCGCCGTCACGGCCCGGATCATCGTGGAGCCCTCCGGTACGGAGGACCCGGTCGTGGCGGAGTTGCGCGACTCGCCGCTGACGGGGCCCGACTGGCTGCCGGGGCCGGCCCTGGGCTCGTTCCTCGCGGCCTCCACCGTGCTGCGCACCGATGCGTTCCGGTCCGCCGGCGGCTTCCACCCGGGACTGTGGTTCGGCGGCGAGGAGGAACTGCTCGCCACCGATCTGATGCGCGCCGGGTGGTGGCTGAGCTACTCCGAGGACCTCACCGTCCATCACCAGGCCTCGGTGCTGCGCGACAGCACGGCACGCCGGATCCTCGGACTGCGCAACACCCTGTGGTTCACCTGGCTGCGCCGGCCGCTGCTGCCCGCGCTGCGGCGCACGGCCCAGCTGATGGTCACCGTCCCGCGCGACGCCGCCTCGGTCCGGGCCTTCGCCCGTGCGGCGGCCGGAATGCCGTGGGTGCTCAGGCAGCGCGACCCGGTCCCGCCCGCCCTCGAAGACCGGCTGACGGCTCTGCAACGGGCCCGGCGCGACTCCCCCGCGCGCCGGTACGTGGGGTGAACCGGGCGTCAGCCGACACGCCGCTGGTGCATCGCGTCGCCTCGGTCCTCCTGCGCTACCCCGACGAGGCGATGCTCGCCTGCCTCGACGACGTCGCCGCGGCACTGCCCGCCATCGCCGACCCGGCGGACCGCGACCGGTTCGCCTCCGCCTGCAACCACCTGCAGAGCCTGAGCCCCACCGAGGGGTCAGGACGCCTCACGACCGGGCCCGCAGCCCCGCCGCGACCGTGGTCCGCACCGCCCGTCAGAGGGCGTCGACGCCGCAGCGCCGACATCCGCTCGGGGGCGACGAGGAGTCAGCGTCCGGCGGGTTGAGACGCGGACGCCTGGCTCGCCCGGCCCGACCAGGTCCGTTCTTCGTGGGCCGCCCTGCAGGTCCTCCGACGATCACGCGGATACGGTGTGGCGAGGCCACTACCTCGCAGAGGTCGCCGCCGATGCGCGCCGAGCCGTCGGCGCGGCCCGCGTCGACGAGCCATCCGGGTCATACCACTAGGCAACGGTGTCGGACGGAATGGCCTGCTCCGTCCAGATGATCTTGCCGGTCGTCGTGTAGCGGGTGCCCCACCGGCCGGCGAGCTGGGCCACGATCAGGAGGCCCCGCCCTCCTTCGTCGGTGGTCCGGGCATGGCGCATGCGCGGCGAGGTGCTGCTGGCGTCGGAGACCTCGCAGATCAGGCCACGGTCCCGGATCAGGCGGAGACAGATCGGTCCGTTCGCATGGCGAATGGCGTTGGTGACCAGTTCGCTGACGATGAGCTCTGTGGTGAACGTCAGATCGGACAGGCCCCACTCCGTCAGCTGCTGAGCGGCGAGGGTACGGGCGTGCGCGACGGCGGCCGGATCGCTGGGCAGGTCCCAGGAGACGACCTGGTCCTGGGCCAGGGCGCGGGTCCGGGCGAGGAGCAGGGCCGCATCGTCGGACGGCGGATTGGCCAGCAGGTCATCGATCACCGTGCGGCCGGTCTCCTCCAGTGTCGGCCGGGGCGCCGCGAGGACCTCGCCCAGTCGGGTGAGTCCCACGTCGATGTCCCGGTCGAAGGACTCGATGAGGCCGTCGGTGTAGAGCGCGATGAGGCTGCCCTGGGCCAGCTCCAGTTCGACGGCCTCGAAGGGAAGGTACCCGAGGCCGAGTGGTGGTCCGGCGGGCAGGTCCACGATGTCGGCGTCGCCGGCGGGACCGACGATCACCGGCGGGAGGTGACCGGCCCGGGCCAGCGTGCACCGTCTGCTGACCGGGTCGTAGACGGCGTACAGGCAGGTGGCGCCCATGAACGCGATGCCCGCGGCCTCGCCCTCGGCCGCCTTCGACGCGTCGCCGTCGTGCGCCCCCATGAGACCGATGACCAGGTCGTCGAGATGGGCCAGCAATTCGTCCGGGGGGAGATCGAGGTTGGCGAGCGTGCGTACGGCGATGCGCAGGCGCCCCATGGTCGCCGCCGCGTTCATGCCATGCCCTGCCACGTCTCCGACGACCAGTGCGACCCGTGCTCCGGAGAGCGGAATCACGTCGAACCAGTCACCGCCGACGCCGGTGGGGACATCCGCCGGCAGATACCACGACGCCACTTCCAGAGCGGACCCTCCCGTCAGCTCCTGCGGCAGCAGGTAACGCTGCATGGAGCGAGCTGCGGTGCGCTCGCGGGTGAAACGGCGCGCATTGTCGATACACACCGCAGCGCGGGAGACGAGTTCCTCGGCGAGCCGTACATCATCCTCCTCGAAGGGGCCGAGCCGCCGGGACCGGGCGAACGTCGCCGCGCCCAGGGTGACACCGCGCGCCCGCACCGGGACCACCATCACCGAACGGAAGTCGAAGCCGAGGAAGGAGGCACCCAGCGACTCGTCCTCCGTCAGCCACGGGCTGTTGGCGTAATCCAGTACCCGCTCCACGAGGGTCCTGCTCTCCAGCAGGCAGCGGGTCACGGGCGACGAAGAGGCCCGCCGGACCGTCTCCCCCACGGCCAGCGACGCCTCGGGACAGCCCGCACGGACCGACTGCTGCCCCGCGCGTCGGATGACGGGTGCCATGCCGACCGGCCCGGGCGCCGGCTCCTCGCCCCTCATCACCGAGTCCAGCAGGTCGACGGCGACGAAGTCGGCCACGGCCGGCACGGCGTCGTCGGCCAGTTCCTGAGCGGTCCGCGTCACGTCCAGTGTGCTGCCGATGTGCGCGGCGGCGTCGTTGAGCAGCGCCAGGCGCTCCTGGGCCTGCCAGCGCTCGGTGACATCGATGAGCATGTACCAGACCCCTACGTTACGGCCGCGGCGGTCCTTCATGGCGAAGAAGGAGGCGGAGATCGCGCGGCTGGGATCGGGGTCAGGGTGACCGTAACCGTGGAACTCGAAGTCCATCACCGGAGTGCCGGTCTTCAGGACCTCGCGCATCTTCTCCTCGAAGGCATCGGCCTCTGGTCTCGGCAGCAGTTCCGACATCCGCCGCCCCAGCCGCTGTTCCAGGGGGATCAAGTGGTCCAGTGGTTCGTTCACCCACACGTACCGCAGGTCCGTGTCGAGGACGGCGATGCCGACCGGTGCGTGGGCGAGGAAGGGCGTGAGCATCAGCTGGCTCACCCCGCCGCCCGGCATCCGCCAGAAGGCCCGTTTCGGGGGCCGGCCGACGAACCTGCCGAAGACCAGCGCGGCGACCGTGGCGACCAGGACTCCCGGGACCATCTCGTAGATGCCCGATTCCAAGGGGCCGAGCAGCGGATTGATCTTCTTCCACAGCAGCACCGTGACCGCGCCCAACACGATCCCGGCCATGGCCCCCGCCCAGGTCATGCGCGGCCAGTACAGCGAGAGCAGGACGACCGGCCCGAACGCGGCGCCGAAGCCCGCCCAGGCGTAGGCGACGATGCCCAGCAGCCCGCCGCCCCTCAACGCGATCACGAAGGCCACCAGGGTCACGACGACGACGGCGACGCGGCCGACCCACACCAGTGCCCTGTCCGAAGCACGCCGGTTGAGGAAAGCGCGGTAGAAGTCCTCCGTGAGCGCGACGGACGAGACGAGGAGCTGGCTGTCCGCGGTGGAGATGATCGCGGCCAGGACGGCGATCAGCATCACCCCGGCACCCCACGGACCGAGCAGAGTCCGGCTCAGACTGATGTACACCGTCTGCGGGTCGTGGAGCGGAGCGCCGGTCCGCGCGATCCCCACCAGGCCGACGACCGTCGCGCCGGCGAGCACGACGACGACCCACCCGGTTTCGATACGGCGGGCCGTGGGGATGGCGCCGGTGCTGCGGATGCTCATGAAGCGGGCCAGGATGTGCGGCTGACCGAAGTAGCCCAGCCCCCAGGCGAGCAGCGAGACGATCGCGACAGTGCCGAGCGACCCGCCCGCCGACCAGCGCCCGTCCGTGATGCCGACCTTGGCACCCATGTCCAGCAGGCGCGGTGTCTTGCTGTCGAGGGTGTCGCGCAGTGCCCCGAAGCCGCCCAGCGCACCGATTCCGGCGGCAGGGAGCACGAGCAGGGCGAGGAACATCAGGGTGCCCTGCAGCACGTGCGTCAGGCTCACGGCGAGGAAGCCGCCCAGGCACGAGTAGACGACGATCACCAGTGCGGTCAGGGCTACCCCGAGCCCGAACCCGAACCCGAAGATCTGTCCGAACAGAAGTCCGCCGGCCACCAGCCCACTGGCCACGTAGACGGTGAAGAACACGAGAGTGACCGCCGCCGAGACCATCCGAAGCATCCGGGTGCGGTCCTCGAACCGCTCCTCCAGATAGGCCGAGAGACTCACGGCGTTCCCGGCGCGCTCGGTGTAGGTACGCAGCCGCGGCGCGACGAACAACCAGTTGCCGTAAGTACCGAGCACCAGACCGACCGCGATCCAGCTGGCGCCGACACCGGCCGCGTACACCGCTCCGGGGAACGCCAGGAACAGCCAACCGGACATGTCGCTGGCGCCCGCGGAGAGGGCGGCGACGAACGCACTGAGGCGACGGCCCCCCAGGGCGAAGTCGGCGAAGCTGTGAGTGCGGCTGTAGGCCCAGACCCCAGTCCCGATCATGATGGCCACATACACGAGGAATGTGGCCACGATCGGCGCACTCAAGTCGAACATACGGCCCTCACCTGCGAGGTTTCTGGGCATCGGGACGACCGTCGCACGTTTGACGGCCTCGACCTCTACGGCTAAATGTACAGATTTCCGTCATTATGAGCTGAAAGTACCGCTCGCGCCGGGCCGTACACGCTTGCCGCGGGAGCCTGTCCCGTCGGACGCGGGCAGCCCGATCAGGAGCAGTGTCACGTCGTCGTCATGCGTGGCCGTGTCCGGGATGAGGGTCCCGAGCAGCCGGTCCGCGGCCTGGTCAAGGCTGTCAGGATCTGCGGGAGCACCCCTCAGCGCGCTGTGGAGCGTGCGGGCGAGGACGTCGATCTGCTCCTCGATGTCGGTACCGGGCCTTTCGACCAGTCCGTCGGTGTAGAGCGCGAGCGTGCTGCCTGGCGGCAGTGGCTGGGTCGTCTGCTGGAACGGCACGCCTGGGCCGCACGGATCGTTGACGCCGAGCGGCACTGCGACCGGCGCCCACAGTCGGCGGGCGGGCCCGTCGGGGGGCAGGACAATAACCGGAAGGTGCCCCGCCGAACACAGGGTGACGTCGTGGGCACTCTGGTCGATCACCAGGTAGACGCAGGTCACGAGCTGGTCCGCCAGGTCGCCGACGAAGGCGTCGAGCCCGGCCATGAGCCGGCTCGGCGGTATGCCCGTGCGGGCCAGGGCATGGGAGGCTGCGCGGAGCTGGCCCATGACCGCCGCCGCCTCCAGACCTCGGCCCATCACGTCGCCGACCACGATGCCGGTACGGTCCCGGTCCAGCAGAATGACATCGAACCAGTCGCCGCCGACTCCCGGGTCCTGGACGGACGCCAGGTACCGGTGGGCGGTGGGCAGGTGGGGAAGACGGGCCGGCTCACCCATGAGGCTGTGCTGCAGGGTGTGGGCGATGCGCCGGTGCTCCTCGTAGCGCTCGGCGCGTTCGGCCTCGACCTGTCTGCGTTCGGTGATGTCCCGCACGGTCAGGAAGACCAGCGTCTCCTGTTCGGCCTGCAGGCTGCTGACGCTCACCTCGACGGGGAACTCACCGCCGTCGCTGTGCAGTCCGTACAGCTCCGTGTCCAGGACGATCGGCTTCGGATCCGCCTGGCGCAGGTAGGCACGGAGGAGCCTGCCGTACCGTCGGCGCCGCGGGACGGGCACCAGATCGGTGACCTGAGTGCCGCCGAGGGTGGCAGGCGCGCGGCCGAACAATCGTTGCACCTGGGCGTTGGCCATGACGATGGCGCCGCAGGCGTCCGTGATCAGGATGGCGTCAGGCGCGGATTCCAGCAGCGCCAGAAAGCGCTGGTCGGCCCGCCGGACCTCGCGCTGGGCCGCGACCCGCTCGGTGACGTCGATGACCACGCCACAAATGGCGTAGTGCCTGCCGGACGGCAAGGTGAGCGGGAACAGACTGGTGAGGACGTCCCGCGGGCCTCGCGGCAGGACGAGACGCTCCTCCCGCTGGACGGGCGTGCCCCGTGCCAGCATGGCGAGGTCGGCGGCCCGCGCCTGACGCGCGAGGCCGGACGGCATGACATCCCGGTCCCGGCGGCCCAGTACCCGTTCGCGGGTGAGGCCGAGACTCCTCTCGAACATCGTGTTGACCGCCAGGAAGCGCCCCTCCAGGTCCTTGATGAACACTATCGCCGGCGTGTGGTCCATGAACGCCTGCAGGAGTTCGTTCTGCCGCACCTGCCATTCGGCACGGGCGTGCGCCACCTCGATACGGCGGCCGACGCCCAACGCCGCGAAGACGACCGTGGCGAACACGACCACGTTTCCGCACACCAGCAGCGCGGTACCCAGACGCGTTCCGAACAGTCCCGCGTCCTCGCCGGCCAGCACGAGCCCGCCCAGCAGCGGCGGTATCACAAGGGCGGTGACGAACAGCCGGCGTCCCAACGCGCCCGTGGTGCCCGCGTTCGTCAGCAGTCCGGCCAGACCCCGGTCCGGCCGGGCGAGGAAGGCGGCGATGCCCAGCAGCACCAGAGCCAGCCCGGTGTACAGGGCCATGCCCTTGTAGGCGCCGAACCGTTCCAGTTCGGGCACGGCGTACGCGAACCCGTACAGCCGCAGCATGCCCAGTACGATGACCGCCAGGCCCGGGAGCTGACTCGTCCAGGCGGGAAGCCGGGACGTGCTCGCGCACAGAACAGCAACGCCGCCGAGCACCAGTGCCACGGCCGTGTTCGGTGCCATCCGTCCTGGCACCGTGGTCGCCATCCGGGCCATGTTGTCCTTGAAGAGCAGTTCGTCGATGCCCAGGCCCGCGCCGGTCGCGTACTCCACGATGGTGAGCCCGCCGATCAAGGCGGCCAGGGTTGCAGCCGCACGAGCCGCGGTGGCAGCCCACGGGCCGACGCGGCTGCGGGCCACCACGAACAGGGAGACACCGAGTGCCAGCAGAGCCACGGCGGCGTTCGCGTTCATGGCCGTGTCGGCACTGCCCACGCGTCTGAGGACGTCGATGCCGAAGATCCAGCCGCACAGACCCGCCGCGCCCAGCACGGCGGCCACCAGTGCGGCACCCCGCGCCACGGCGCGAGCAGCGTCCAGGGCGGACTGCTGGTACGGCAGATCCGCTGCCTGCTTCGCTCCAGGCGCGCCGGGCAACTCGGGTGTCTGCTGCTCTTCCGTCACGGAACACTCGTGCATGTCGAGAAAAGAACAAATCGCCACTGACACCCTATGCACGTTGACGACCCTGTGCCCTGGTCAGAACCCACTGCCCCGGCGCCTCGTCAGTCGCGCCCCTTCGGCGTGCAACCTCGAAGAGCTTGTTGCCGGCCGCCCAAGCGAGGAAGTGCCAGAACCGGCCCGCCTGCGACTCCTCGAAGGTGCGGACGGTCTCGTCGAGTGCCCCGTGGCCCCTTGCGAACCACCGTTCGACGCAGCTCGGGTGCCGACGGATGTAGCCGGGCTGCGGGTCGATGACGGCGTCGACGGCGTCACGCAGCGTGCAGAGTCCGGGCTTGTTCAGCGCAGCGCCGATGAGCACGTCCCTCTCGCCCGCATGGTGCCGCATGAGTTCGGCGTCGACCTCATGCCGGTCGGAGAAGTAGTGGTAGACGGAGCGGTCGGGATGCCCGCTCGTTCGCCGATCGCCTTGAGCGTGGCAGCTTCGTACCCCTGCTCACGGAGCAATGCCTCGGCGGCATCGAGGATGGCACCTCTTCGCTCCCTCCCACGGCGCTGTACCGCAGGAGCGCGACGCGGCGCAGAAGCTGTCGGACTCTTCCCGAACACGATTCGAGACCGTAGAGGGCCGGCAGTTCGCACTGATCGCTGCCGTCCCTGTCGAGGTGGGGCCATGACCACGATGCGCGGAGCAGACCGCGATCATCACCGGAGTCGGTCTTCCGGTCGGCGAGGGCCCGCAGGATTCAGCGAAGGGGCAGCATGAGCCCCGCTGAACATGGCTAGAGATGACCACGGGCACACCGGAGCCCAGATCCGTGTTCCCTGCGCCGACCTGGGGAAACACCAGCCCAGCGGGGTGGTGACGTGAGGAGCGAGCCTTGTTCTACTACCTGCTCAAGTACGTGCTGCTGGGTCCCCTGCTCCGGCTGGTCTTCCGGCCGCGGATCGAAGGGCTGGAGAACGTACCGCAGTCGGGAGCGGCGATCGTCGCGGGCAACCATCTGTCGTTCTCCGACCACTTCCTGATGCCGGCGATCCTCAAGCGCCGCATCACCTTCCTCGCCAAGATGGAGTACTTCACCGGTCCGGGCGTCAAGGGGCGGCTCACCGCGTTCTTCTTCCGCAGCGCCGGGCAGATCCCGGTGGACCGCTCCGGCAAGGATGCGGGCCAGGCGGCGATCCGCGAGGGGCTGGGCGTGCTGGGCAGGGGCGAGTTGCTGGGCATCTACCCGGAGGGCACGCGCTCCCACGACGGCCGGTTGTACAAGGGCAAGGTCGGTGTGGCCGTGATGGCGCTGAAGGCCGGGGTTCCGGTGGTGCCCTGCGCCATGATCGGCACGTTCGAGGCACAGCCGCCCGGAAGGATCATCCCGCACGCCCTCCCCGTCACCATCCGCTTCGGCGAGCCGCTCGACTTCTCCCGCTTCGCGGGCCTGGAGCACGAAAGGGCCGTCCTGCGGGCCGTCACCGACGAGATCATGTACGCGATCCTGTCACTGTCGGGGCAGGAGTACGTCGACGAGTACGCGGCCGTCGTCAAGGCGGAAGAGGCCGAGCAGCACGGCGAGGGGCGGCCGGAGGATCCGGCCGCCCCTCGTCACCGCATGGCAGCGGTTACGGCTTGGGCGTCGCGTGCGGCGCGCAGGTCACGTCGGAGGTGTCCAGCTTCCCGTCGATCAGGTAGGCGTCCACCCGGGTGTTGATGCACGGGTTGACCAGGCCGGTCACCCCGTGGGAGCCCGCGTCCCTCTCGGTGATCAGGCGGGAGCCCTGGAACCGGTGGTGCAGTTCGACGGCGCCCTGGTACGGGGTCGCCGCGTCCCGTGTGGACTGCACGATCAGCACCGGCGGCAGGCCCCGGTGGGTCCGGACGTCCGTCGGGGTCAGCTGCTTGGTCGGCCAGGTGGCACAAGGAAGGTTCATCCAGGCGTTGGCCCAGGTCATGAACGGGTAGTCCTGGTTGAGCCGGGTGTTGTCACGGTCCCACTTGCGCCAGTCGGTGGGCCACTTGGCGTCGGCACACTCGACGGCGGTGTAGACGGCGTTGCCGTTCTCCGCGCTGATGTTGCCGGCCGTGTCCGCCATGTTGGGGGCGGCGGCGTCGACGAGCGCCTGGGTGTTCCCGGCGACGTACTTGCTGAAGACCGTCGCCACCGGCACCCACGCGGAGTCGTAGTACGGGGCGCTCTGGAAGAAGGAGATCAGCTCGGCCGGGCCGACGACCCCGCCGATGGGGTTCTTCTTCGCGGTGGCGCGCAGGTCGAGCCACTTGGCCTGGACCGCGTCACGCGTGGTGCCGAGGTGGAAGGCGGCGTCGTTCGCGGCGACCCAGTCCTCCCAGTCCTTCCAGCGGCCCTCGAAGGCGATGTCCTGCCCCAGGTTGGCCTGGTACCAGATGTTCTTCCGGGACGGGTCGACGACGCTGTCCACGACCATGCGGCGCAGGTGGCCCGGGAAGAGGGTGCCGTAGACGGCGCCGAGGTAGGTGCCGTAGGAGACGCCGAGGTAGTTGAGCTTCTGCTCGCCCAGCGCGGCGCGGATGACGTCCAGGTCGCGGGCCGTGTTCGGCGTGGTCATGTGCGGCAGCATCTCGCCACTGCGCTCGGCGCAGCCCTCGGCGTACTCGCGGGCGAGCTTACGCTGGGCGGTCTTGTCGGCCTCGGTGTCCGGCACCGGGTCGGCCTTGGGCGCCTTGACGAACTCCTGCGGGTCGACGCAGGAGATGGGCGCGGAGTGGCCGACGCCGCGCGGGTCGAAGCCCACGAAGTCGTAGGCCTTGGCGATGTTCACCCAGACCGGGGCGGAGTTGACGACCCGGCGCGGGAAGCGCAGGCCGGAGCCGCCGGGACCGCCCGGGTTGTAGACGAGGGCGCCCTGGTGCTCCTGCTCCGTCCCCGTGCTGAGGATGTGGTCGACGGCGAGCTTGATCTGCTTGCCGTACGGATGCGCGTAGTCGAGCGGCACGGTGACCCAGCCGCACTTGATCTGCGTCTCCAGCCCCCAGTCCGCGGGGCAGTCCTGCCAGTCGATGCCGGCCTTCGCGGCCCTGGCGGCGGCGATCTCGGCGCCCACGGCCTCACGGTCGCGCGCCGGGCGGCTGTCGGCGCTGGCCGCGGGCGCGGACACCGCGCCGGCTATCAGAGTCGCGGTGACGAGCGCTCCGGCGGAACCGAGCGCCAGCAGACGGCCCTTGGGCCTGTTGTCCCTCAAGTGTGGCCCTTCCCCTGTTTCTTCGAGTGGTCAGGCGGGGATCCTCGCTGTTGCGGACCGCCCGGGAACAGGGGGAGCAGACCTTCTTTACCAATCCGATAAACGGTTGTTCACGTCTCGCTGAGCGGAACAGTCGCCTCCTGCGTCAGCAGGTTCAGCGCCTCGTCCAGCAGCCGCCGCAGCCTGAGCGCATCGGGGGCCAGGGCGCTGACAAGTGCGGCGGGCCCGGCGAGCGGCACCAGCGCGGCGCCCTCCCCCAGCATCCGCGGGGCCACCGGCCGCTTTGCGAACTCGGGTCGTACGACGACCAGTTGTCCGACCGACCGGTGTCCGGCGAGCACCGCGGGGCCGTCCCAGCCACCCGGTGCCCCGGGCCCGCAGGACAGCTCCTGGTCCAGTACGGTGCGGCCCGCGACCCGCACCGTGAGCCGGCTGGTGAGCCGTCCGGGCTCCTCACCGAACCGCCCGAGCACCTGCTCCTCGCGCAGCACGAGCCGTGCGCCCGCGCCGAGTTCGGCCCGGGTGGTGACGCACAGGTCGCTGCCGCCGGCCGCGATCAGCTGCTCGGGCAGCCAGTGCAGTCCGGCGCCGTCGGCCACGTGGAGCCGGACGTCGTAGCGCGCTTCGCCCCCCGCCTGACCCGGCAGCGCGAGGGTGGCGGCGGCCGACCCCATGTGCAGCCGGGCGCCCTCCTCCACCCGCGCCTGGACGACGAAGCGGTCGCCGCCGAGCGGGCCGCTCATCGCACCGACGACCATGACGCGCGCCTCGCCGCCGCTCGCCCGGGTGCGGCGCAGCGCCAGCGGGCCCTCGCCCTCCAGTACGGGCAGGGCCGTACCGCCGCGGCCGTCGGCACGGGCGACGACACGCGCGTGCGCCCGTACTCCGCCGACCGTGGTCACGACGTCCACGCGGCGAGCCGCTCCCGCACCCAGGCCGCCACCTCCGCGACGCCGTTCTCGCCGCGCAAGGACTGGAAGACGACGGGGAGTTCGGCCCGCTGCCTGCCGGCGTCGGCGGCCATCCGGTCGAGGTCGGAGCCGACGTACGGCGCGAGGTCGGTCTTGTTGACCACGAGCAGGTCGGCGGTGGTGACGCCGGGCCCGCCCTTGCGCGGGATGTCGTCGCCGCCGGCCACGTCGATGACGAAGATCTGCGCGTCCACGAGACCCTTGGAGAAGGTCGCGGTGAGGTTGTCCCCGCCCGACTCCACGAGGATCAGGTCCAGCGGCCCGACGGCGTCCTCGAGGTCCTCGACCGCTTCCAGGTTGGCGGAGATGTCGTCGCGGATCGCGGTGTGCGGGCAGGCCCCGGTCTCCACGGCCGTGATCCGCTCGGGCGGCAGCACGGCCTCCCGCAGCAGGAACTCGGCGTCCTCGCGGGTGTAGATGTCGTTGGTGACGACGGCCACCGACAGCTCGTCGCGCAGCGCCCGGCACAGCGCGGCGACGGTGGCGGTCTTCCCGGACCCCACCGGGCCGCCGAGCCCGATCCGCAGGGCGCGGCGAGAGCCGTCGGGGCGATGCGCGTCCGCACTGACGGCGAAGGGGCCGGGGTGGGTGTGGTCGAGGTGCATGTACGGCTCCTGATGGACGAGGCCCGGTAGCGAGGGGCGAAAGCCCCCGGATGACGGGAAGGGGGACGGGGCGGCGCAGGCGCCCCTAGGACGCGAACAACCGCACGGGCCAGGCCGCGTGCCACTGCGCCCCGACCTCCAGCAGCGGACCGGACGCCGCGGGCAGTACGTCGGCGCCCTCGTCGAGCGCCCTGCGTGCCGCCTGCACCGCCAGCTCCACCACACGGTCCGCCTCCGGTGCCAGCCGGGCCAGTACACCGGTCGCGTCGAACGGGTCGAGGCTCAGCAACCGCACCGTCGCCGTCGCCGGCCCGCTCACGCTCTCGTAGGCCGCGCAGTGCGCGGCGTCCTCCGGCCGGAGTCCGGCCGACCGCGCGACGAGGCCCAGCACCACCGGCTGATGGGCACCCTTGGGGAACTCCGCCCCCAGAGCGTCGAGTTCGGGGGACGGCCAGGCCGCCCGAGCGGCCCGCAGCAGCTGCCGGCCGAGCTTGCGCGCGGCGCCCCGCAGCGCCGGGGACGGCGTACGGGCGTCGGCGGCGGCGTCCAGCTCCCTGGGGTCGACCCCGAGGACGGCGGCAGCCGCGAGCGCCCCCGCGACCAGCCCGGCGGTGTGCAACCGCCCGCGGCAGAAGTCCTCCAGGCTCGCGGCGGAGGTGATCCGGCCCGCCTTGACGGCGGCCTCGGCCCCGCCGGAGTGCGCGTGCCCCCCGGCGGGGAAGCGGCCGTCGGCCAGGACGAGAAGGGCTGCTCGTGACATCGCCACGCCGTCAGAAGAGGAAGTAACGCTGGGTCATGGGCAGTTCGGCCGCCGGTGTCGCCTCGACCAGTTCCCCGTCGATGTGCACGGCGAAGCTGTCGGGGTCGATCCGCACATCGGGCCGGGCGTCGTTCTCGCGCATGTCGGCCTTGGTGACCCGACGCGTCGACTCGACCGGCACGAACCGTTTGCCGAGCCGGAGCCGGTCCGGCAGCCCGGCCTCGATCGCGAGGGGCGCCACGAAGTTGACGGAGTTGGCGGCCGGGGCCCGGCCGATCGCCCCGTACATCGGGCGGGGCAGGATCGGCTGCGGTGTGGGGATGGAGGCGTTGGCGTCGCCCATCTGCGCGTACGCGATCTGCCCGCCCTTGATCACGAGCAGCGGCTTGACCCCGAAGAACGCGGGCTCCCACAGCACCAGGTCGGCGAGCTTGCCGGTCTCGACGGAGCCGATCTCGGCGGCGAGGCCCTGGGCGAGCGCCGGGTTGATCGTGTACTTGGCGACATAGCGGCGTACGCGGTGGTTGTCGGCGCGCCCGTCGCCCGGCAGCGCGCCCCGTCGGCCCTTCATCACATGGGCCGTCTGCCAGGTGCGCAGCACGACCTCGCCCACCCGCCCCATGGCCTGGGAGTCGGAGGAGATGATCGAGATGGCCCCGAGGTCGTGGAGGATGTCCTCCGCGCCGATGGTGGACGGCCGGATCCGGGACTCGGCGAACGCGAGGTCCTCGGGGACCGCCGGGTTGAGGTGGTGGCACACCATCAGCATGTCGAGGTGCTCCTCGACGGTGTTGACGGTGAACGGCCGGGTCGGGTTGGTGGAGCTGGGCAGCACGTGCGGCTCGCGGACCACGCTCATGATGTCCGGCGCGTGCCCGCCGCCCGCACCCTCGGTGTGGTAGGCGTGGATGCCCCGGCCGGCGATGGCGGCGAGCGTGTCACCGACGAACCCGGCCTCGTTCAGCGTGTCGGTGTGGATGGCGACCTGGACGCCGGTGCGGTCGGCGACGGTGAGCGCGGCGTCGATGACGGCCGGGGTGGAGCCCCAGTCCTCGTGCAGCTTCAGACCCGCCGCGCCGCCGCGGATCTGGGAGAGCAGCGCCTCGTGCGAGACGGTGTTGCCCTTGCCCAGGAAACCGACGTTGACCGGGTAGGCCTCCATCGCCTCGAACATCCGCGCGAGGTGCCAGGGGCCTGGCGTCACGGTGGTCGCCTTGGAGCCCTCGGCGGGTCCGGTGCCGCCGCCGACCAGCGTGGTCACGCCGGAGGCGAGCGCCTCGTCGGCGATCTGCGGGCAGATGAAGTGCACGTGCGCGTCGATGGCACCGGCGGTGAGGATCCGCCCGTTGCCCGCGATGACCTCGGTCTCCGGACCGATGACCAGGTCGGCGTGTACGCCGTCCATGGTGTCGGGGTTGCCTGCCTTGCCGATTCCGGTGATCCGGCCGTCGCGGATGCCGACGTCGGCCTTGACGACGCCCCAGTGGTCGACGATGACGACGCCGGTGATCACGGTGTCGGGGGTGCCCTCGGCCCGGGTGGCCCGGGACTGGCCCATGGACTCGCGGATGACCTTGCCGCCGCCGAAGACCGCCTCGTCCCCGGCCCGCCCGGGACCGCCGCAGCGGTCCTCCTCGATCTCGATCAGCAGGTCGGTGTCGGCGAGCCGGATGCGGTCGCCCGTGGTGGGCCCGAACAGGTCGGCATAGGCGCCGCGGGAGATCTCAGGCATCGAGGGCTCCCCCGGTCTCCGCGCGCAGCCCCGGCACGATCCGGGCGCCGGCGACGGGCACGAGTTCGACGTCCACGGGGATCCCGGGCTCGAAGCGCACGGCGGTGCCGGCAGCAATGTTCAGCCGCTTGCCGCGGGCCGCGGCGCGGTCGAACTCCAGGCCGGGGTTGGCCTCGGCGAAGTGGTAGTGGGAGCCGACCTGCACCGGGCGGTCGGCGGCGTTGAGGACGGTGAGGCGCGTGACCGCACGGCCCTCGTTGTACACGATCGGGTCGTCCGCGAAGAGGATCTCTCCGGGAATCATCGCTGCCCCCTCAGACGATCGGCTCGTGGACCGTGACGAGCTTGGTGCCGTCCGGGAAGGTGGCCTCGACCTGGACGTCGTGGATCATCTCGGGGACCCCGTCCATGACGTCGTGCCTGGCGAGCAGCTTGCGGCCGGAGGACATCAGCTCGGCGACCGTACGACCGTCACGCGCGCCCTCGAGGATGTGCGACGTGATGAGGGCGACCGCCTCCGGGTGGTTCAGCCTGAGCCCGCGGGCCCTGCGCTTCTCGGCCACGTCGGCCGCCACATGGATCAGCAGCCTCTCTTGCTCGTGCGGGGTCAGATGCACGTCCCACCTCACAGTCCTCGCTCCGGACCGTGCGGGGTCCGGCTGCCGCAGCCACCGCGACGGGGGAAGTGCCCCACACAGGCGGACGACCCGCCGTGCGCGACACAGGCGGAAGACCCCTGGTGGCGTGGAGCGGCAGGTTAGTTCGCCCGAGTTTCGGCGACGTTAACCAGATGTCGTTCCCGGCCCCCGGTGTTCGGCCGCGATACCGAACCGCTGCCGCCCTGTCCGCTGAGCGGACGCCGCCTCGCGCACCGCGGACACGGAACTGATCACCTGCTCCTCGGCCGGGTCGCCGAGGGCGTCGAGCCGCTCCAGGTCGGCGGCGGAGACCAGCGCGACCAGGGGCTTGCCGTGCCGGGTCACGACGACGCGCTCGCCGCCGTAGACCACCCGGTTGATCAGGTCGGCGAGTTCAGCCCTGGCTTGCGTCACCGGAATCTCGTAGGCCATACCCCCATCGTACGTGACGTACATCCTGTACATTTTTTACGGATACCAGCCGGACGGCGGGCCGCCAAGCCCTGCCGCGAGGAACGCGAGGAACGCGAGGAACGCGAGGAAGAGGTACGCCCATGACCCGACCGTCGGCACGTCATGTCCTGCCCGAGTTCAGCGAGCGCACAGGGACGGGCCACCGCACGCTCGACCCGTACGCCCGGCTCTTCGAGGACCGGATCGTCTTCCTCGGTACACGACTCGACGACACGACGGCCAACGACGTGACGGCTCAGTTCATGTACCTGGAACACGTGGCCCCGGAGCGGGAGATCGCGCTGTACATCAACTCGCCGGGCGGCTCGTTCGCCGCGATGGCCGCGATCTACGACACGCTGCGGTACGTCAGTTGCGAGGTGGCGACCTACTGCCTCGGGCAGGCCGCCGGGACCGCCGCGGTCCTGCTCGCGGCCGGATCCCCGGGCAGGCGGTTCGCGCTGCCGGGAGCGCGCATGGTGCTCGAGCAGCCGGCCTTCGAAGAGCCGGTGAGGGGGATGCCGAGCGACCTCGCCGTGCAGGCCGCGGAGTTGGAGCGGGTCCGCGCCCGGATGGCGGAGATGCTCGTGCGGCACACCGGCCGCACGGCGGAACAGGTCGACCGGGATCTGGAGCGCGACCTGGTCCTGGACGCCCCGGCGGCGCTGGAGTACGGGCTGGTGGACGCTGTCGTGCCGAGCCGCGGGGACACGCCGAAGGAGGGGTGAGGGCCGATGCTGCCACCGGAGCTGCCGCCACTGCCCGCGCTGACACGCGCGGAGGGCGAACTGATCGACCGTTATCTGGAGACGGTCGACCTTCTGGGCCGGATCAACCCCGCGCACCGCGGTGACACCTACCGCGGCCTGCGGGCGGCCCAGGCCCTGGTGCGCAAGGCGGCCGAACTGCGCGACGCCCTGGCCCTGATGCACCAGCGTGGTGAGACGGAGTTGCACGGGGAGACCCTGACGCGGGCGTTGCGGGTGCTCGACGGCGAACGGCGCACCGCACGGGTCGCGCTGCCGCCTGGTTGAAACGGCCCGAACGACGGACCCACGGCCGGCGTATTCGCGTGTCTTTTTGCGGTCCCGGCCGTGCTCTGCCGACTTGCGCGCGATGTCCCTTCGACGACCCCACGAAGGTGCTCCGCCCCAGGTCGGGGGATGTGCAAGGAAACTGACGACGACTCGAACGCATTACTGCCGACCCGAACGGGTGAGTGGTGAGTAACGCCACAAAGCCCTGGATGCACTGGGATTTTCGGACATCCGTGGGTGAAGATCCCTGTCCGACGACAAGCCCCCGCCACAGCGGCGGGGCGGTCCGGGCGGACGCCGAATCCTGCCGCCGCCCGGACGACCGGTCGACAGGAGTGGATCGGCAGGAGTGGAGGACCCAGGCAAGGCGGGTTGCCGGGACAGATGTTCGTCCGTGGACACGGACGGACGGAGGTCCGGGAGCCCTTGGGGTGAAGCCGCGGCAACGCGGCCGGGCAACTTCGCCAGCCCGAATCCGACAGGTCATCCTTCACAGGCGGCTGACGAAGGGTGGCGCATGTCTGCGTTCAATCGTGTCCCGTCGCTGATGGCCCGGGCCGGCACGGCCTCGGTCCTCACCCTCGCCGCCGTGGGCAGCACGATCACGGTCCCGGGGCTGTCCGCCGACGCCTCGGCCGCGACCATGGCGACCAAGGCACTGCGGATCGCGGCCTCCAAGAAGGGCGCCCCGTACCAGTGGGGCGGCACCGGGCCGCGCAGGTTCGACTGCTCCGGGCTGACGCTCTACTCGTTCAAGAAGGCGGGCAAGCGCCTGCCGCGCACGGCCGCCCAGCAGTACAACAAGACGCGCCACGTCTCGGCCCGCCACCGCAGGGCGGGCGACCTGGTGTTCTTCCACATGGGTTCGAGCATCTACCACGTCGGCATCTACGCCGGCCACGGGAAGATCTGGCACGCCCCCAAGACGGGTGACGTGGTGAAGCTCGAGAGGATCTGGTCCCGGAGCGTCTGGTACGGCCGCGTCAGGTGACCCACCCCCGCCTCGGTGGGCGGGCACCGGCAGGCGCCGGCCGCCCTCCCGCCGAAGCTACGGCTCCTGCTGTCCGGCCGCCGTGGCCGGCTCGGCCGGGACGGCCCACGGGAGTTCGATCGAGACTGTCTTGCCGCCCGCACGGGTGGGGCGGACGCGGAGTTTCCCGCCGCACTCGGCGGTGAGCCAGCGGATGATGACCAGGCCGCGGCCGTTGTCCTGCTGGACCGCGGCGGGCAGTCTCTTCGGAAGGCGCGGATGACTGTCCGTGACGCCGATGCGCAGCCGTTCGTCACGGTCCAGCGCGAGGTCGACCGTGAAGGTGGGCGACTGGCCGAAGGTGTGCTGTACGGCGTTCGTGGCGAGTTCTGAGACGATGAGCCGCACGGTGTGCGCCACGTCGCTGTCCGACGGCAGACCCCACTCGACGAGGGTGTCCACGACGTAGGAGCGGGCCGCACGGACCGAGGCCGGATCGCTCGGCAGAATGACGGATGCTTCCAGATGGTCTGCCATGGCGACGTCGCCCCTTTCCCGCGGGACCGGAGTCCGACATGGAGCGGATGGTTCGAGTACGGTCCCGGACTGGTGCTTCCTTGCCAGACTGCCATTACCAGGCCGGTCAGGGGAGCGATCCACCAAGATATGCATATATCTGTCGCTCAAAGCGGTGAACTCTGCGACGGCAGACCGTATTTGGGCGGCTCGGAAGGAGTAAGGAGGAGCCCATGCAGAACGGTCCCGCGGTGCGCCGCCGAAAACTGGGCGCCGAACTGCGCACGTTGCGCACCGAGGCTGGGCTCACGAGCGGTGAGGCCGCCCGACTGGTGGGCTGGCACCAGTCGAAGGTGAGCCGTATCGAGACCGGCGCCAGCGGCGTGAAACCGGCCGATGTGCGGTTACTCCTCGACGCGTACGCGGTGCATGACGCCCAACTACGCGAGTTACTGCTGTTGTTGGCAGGAGCCGAGGACAACACGGGCGGCGCCCGCGACCGCTGGTGGCACGCCTACCGCGGGGTGCTGCCGCCCGCCTACCGCGATTTCATCAGCCTGGAGTCGCAGGCGAGAACCATGCGCACCCTGGAGACCACGGTGGTCCCCGGCCTCCTCCAGACGCCCGAGTACGCCCGTGCGGTGACCCGGGCGGCCGTGAAGAGCCTGGACGACAAGGCCCTGGACGCGCTCGTGGAAGTGCGTCTGGCCAGGCAGGACGTGCTGCACTCGGATCCGCCGCTGCGCCTGGAGGCCGTACTGGACGAGGCGGTGCTCAGGCGCGAGGTCGGCGGCCCGGAGGTGATGGCCCGGCAACTGGAGCGGCTGTTGCAAGCGGCGCGCCTTCCCCAGGTACGGGTCCAGGTGCTGCCGTTCGGGGCCGGAGCACATGTCGGCCTCACCGGGCCTTTCGTAATCTTCTCATTTCCGAGCACATCTGATCTGGACGTGGTTGTTCTCGACCAGTTGACGAGTAGCCTCTATCTGGAGCGGAAAGAAGACCTCGTGGCTTATTCGGAGGCCTTCAACTCCCTTCGGATCAACGCCCTTTCACCCGAGGAATCGTTGGATTACATCGCCGCGATAGGTGACGGCGCATAAGGAGGCACCATGTCGGAACTGCCTCGGAACGTCCCGATCAGTACCGATCTGCATGTGCAATGGATGCGCAGCAGCTACAGCACGGGAGCGAACAACTGCGTGGAGACGGCCCGGCCGCAGGACTGTCGCCGGGCCGCACTGCTCGCCGTCCGCGACTCCAAGAACCCGGCCGGACCCGCGCTGCTCTTCTCCCCCGCAAGCTGGGCGGTCTTCGTGGCCGCGCTCCGCTGACCGGATCCGCACACCCGCGCGCGAAGCCCGGCCGTGTCACGCCGACTCATGGTCGCGTTTCGCCGATGACCCGTACAGCGCGTTCGATCTCGGACCCGGAGAGGTCCGCGCGGGCGGTCAGCCGCAGCCGCGAGATGCCGTCGGGCACGGAAGGAGGACGGAAGCAGCCCACGGCGAGACCTGCCAGGCGGCAGTCGGCCGCCCAGCGCACGGCGCTCTCCGGGGACGGGGCCCGCACCGAGACCACCGCGGCGTCCGGACGTACCGCCTCCAGACCCGCGGCGGTCAGCCGTCCGTACAGTTCCGCGGCCACCTCACGGGCCCGTGCCGCCCGCTGCGGCTCACGGCGCAGCAGGCGCAGCGCCGCCAGCGCCGCGCCTGCGGCGGCGGGGGCCAGGCCGGTGTCAAAAATGAACGTCCGGGCCGCGTTGACCAGGTGGTCGATCACCCGGGCCGGGCCCAGCACCACCCCGCCCTGGCTGCCCAGCGACTTGGACAGGGTGGCCGTGACGACCACGTCGTCGGCGCCCGCGAGCCCGGCCGCGTACGGGGCTCCCTGGCCGCCGTCCCCCAGTACGCCGAGTCCGTGGGCGTCGTCCACGACCAGCCCGGCGCCGTGCTCCCGGCACGCCTCGGCCAGTTCGGCCAGCGGGGCCGCGTCGCCGTCGACGGAGAACACGGTGTCGGAGACGGCGATCGCCGGTCCCTGGTGCGTGCTCAGTGCCTTGCTCACGGCCTCCGGGTCCGCGTGCCCCACCACCTGCGTGCCGCCCCGGGCGAGCCGGCAGCCGTCGATCAGCGAGGCGTGGTTGCCCGCGTCGGAGACGATCAGCGAGCCGTGCGGGCCCAGCGCGGTCACCGCGGCCAGATTGGCGGCGTAACCGGACGAAAAGACCAAAGCCGCTTCGAAGCCGCAGAACTCCGCCAGTTCGCGCTCCAGCCGGGTGTGGAGTTCGGTGGTGCCGGTGACGAGCCGGGAGCCGGTGGAGCCGCCGCCCCACACCCGGGCGGCCTCGGCGGCGCCCTCGGTGACCTCGGGGTGGTGGGCGAGGCCCAGGTAGTCGTTGCTCGCCAGGTCCAGCAGCGGCGAGTCGGCCGGGCGCGGGCGCAGCGTACGTACGAGTCCGGCGCGGCGGCGCGCCTCGGCCTGCTCGTCGATCCAGCCGAACGCCATGAGTCCTCCGGGGCCTTTGTAGGTATTGAACAGACCCTAACCGGGACGCCCGGCCGCCCAGGGTGTGGCAATACCCACACGCCGATCCGCCTTCGTTGTGCAAACTCACATTGGCCCGGGGCGCTCCCGTAAGACAGGATCGGACCTCATGGACCTGCTGAACACGCTGGTGGACAAGGGGCTTCGGCGCGAACTGCCGACCCGCGAGGAAGCACTCGCCGTACTGGCCACCTCCGACGACGACCTGCTCGATGTGGTGGCCGCGGCCGGCAAGGTGCGCCGGCACTGGTTCGGCCGGCGCGTGAAACTCAACTACCTGGTCAACCTCAAGTCCGGCCTGTGCCCCGAGGACTGCTCCTACTGCTCCCAGCGCCTCGGCTCCGAGGCCGGGATCCTGAAGTACACCTGGCTCAAGCCCGACGAGGCCTCGAAGGCCGCCGCCGCGGGTCTGGCCGGCGGTGCCAAGCGCGTGTGCCTGGTGGCGAGCGGACGCGGCCCGACGGACCGGGACGTGGACCGGGTCTCCGCGACGATCAAGGCGATCAAGGACCAGAACGAGAGCGTCGAGGTGTGCGCCTGCCTCGGCCTGCTCTCCGACGGTCAGGCCGAGCGGCTGCGCGAGGCCGGCGCCGACGCCTACAACCACAACCTCAACACCTCCGAGGCCACGTACGGGGACATCACCACGACCCACACGTACGCCGATCGGGTGGACACCGTCCAGAAGGCGCACGCGGCCGGCCTGTCCGCCTGCTCCGGTCTGATCGCGGGCATGGGCGAGAGCGACGAGGACCTGGTGGACGTGGTCTTCTCGCTGCGCGAGCTGGACCCGGACTCGGTGCCGGTGAACTTCCTGATCCCGTTCGAGGGCACCCCGCTGGCCAAGGAGTGGAACCTCACCCCGCAGCGCTGCCTGCGCATCCTGGCGATGGTCCGCTTCGTCTGCCCCGACGTGGAGGTGCGCATCGCGGGCGGCCGTGAGGTCCACCTGCGCACGATGCAGCCCCTCGCGCTGAACCTGGCCAACTCCATCTTCCTCGGCGACTACCTGACGAGCGAGGGCCAGGCCGGCAAGGCCGACCTGGAGATGATCGCGGACGCCGGTTTCGAGGTGGAGGGCGCCGGCGAGGTCACGCTGCCGGAGCACCGGGCGGACGTCCGGCGCGGCGGGTGCGGCTCGCACGCCGAGGCCGGATGCGGCTCGCACGAGAGCGCCGGATGCGGGTCCGTGTGCGGCTCGCACGAGGGCCAGGACGTGTCCGGTACGGCGTCCGTGCCGGCGGCGAACGAGCCGCGCACCGACCTCGTCGCCGTCCGCCGCCGGGGCGCCGGAACGGACCTCGCGCCCAATGCCTGAGCTGGGCGTGCCCGAGCTGCTGGAGCTGGACCGGCGGCACGTGTGGCATCCGTACGGCCCGATGCCCGGACGTGCCGAGCCGCTCGTCGTGGAATCGGCGAGCGGGGTCCGGCTCAGGCTCGCCGACGGCTCGGGTGAACTCGTCGACGGCATGTCGTCGTGGTGGTCGGCGATCCACGGCTACAACCACCCGGTCCTCAACGAGGCCGTGCGGCGGCAGCTGGACCGGATGAGCCATGTCATGTTCGGCGGGCTCACACACGAGCCCGCCGTGCGGCTCGCGAAGCTCCTTGTCGACATGTCGCCTGACGGTCTGGAGCATGTCTTCCTGGCCGACTCCGGCTCCGTGTCGGTGGAGGTCGCGGTGAAGATGTGCCTGCAGTACTGGCGCTCGCTCGGCCGCCCGGAGAAGCAGCGGCTGCTGACCTGGCGGGGCGGCTACCACGGCGACACCTGGCAGCCGATGTCGGTGTGCGACCCCAGGGGCGGGATGCACGAGCTGTGGGCCGGGGTGCTCCAGCGCCAGGTGTTCGCTGACCCGCCGCCGGCGGAGTACCAGGAGGCGTACGCCGGCCATCTGCGGTCGCTGATCGCCGACCACGCCCACGAACTGGCCGCGGTGATCGTGGAACCGGTGGTGCAGGGCGCGGGCGGGATGCGCTTCCACTCACCCGCCTACCTGAAGGTGCTGCGCGAGGCGTGCGACGCGCACGGTGTGCTGCTGGTGTTCGACGAGATCGCCACCGGCTTCGGACGCACCGGCGCCCTGTTCGCGGCGGAGCACGCAGGTGTCACGCCGGACGTGATGTGCGTGGGCAAGGCGCTGACCGGCGGATACCTGACGATGGCGGCGACGCTGTGCACCGCCCGGGTGGCCGACGGCATCTCGCAGGGCGAGGTGCCGGTGCTCGCGCACGGCCCGACGTTCATGGGCAACCCGCTGGCGGCGGCCGTCGCCTGCGCCTCGATCGAGCTGCTGCTCGGCCAGGACTGGCGCTCACAGGTACGGCGGATCGAGGCGGGCCTGCGTCAGGGACTCGCGCCCGCCGCCGAGCTGCCCGGAGTGAAGAACGTACGCGTCCTGGGTGCCATCGGGGTCGTCCAGCTCGACCACGAGGTGGACATGGCCGCCGCCACCCGGGCCGCCGTGCGGGAGGGCGTCTGGCTGCGTCCGTTCCGCGACATGGTCTACACGATGCCGCCTTACGTCACCTCCGACGAGGACGTGGCACGGATCGCGCGCGCGGTGTGCGCCGCGGCGCGGGAGGGTTGAGATGCCGGTTCTGTTCATCTCGGGGACAGGCACCGAGATCGGTAAGACGGTCACGACCGCCGCCGTCGCCGCGGCGGCACTCGCGGCCGGCCGGTCGGTGGCCGTGCTGAAGGCCGCGCAGACGGGCGTGGGCCCGGACGAGCGGGGGGACGCCGCCGAGGTCGCGCGGCTCGCGGGCCCGGTCATGGCCACCGAACTGGCCCGCTACCCCGAGCCGTTGGCGCCGGGTACGGCGGCCCGGCGGGCGGGGCTGGCACCGGTGCACCCGCACGAGGTGGCCGAGGCCGCGGCCAAGCTGGCCACCGAGCACGACCTGGTGCTGGTCGAGGGCGCGGGCGGGCTCCTCGTACGGTTCGACGCGGCGGGCGGCACCCTGGCGGACGCGGCCGAGTTGCTGCGCGCCCCGGTGCTGGTGGTGGCCGCAGCCGGGCTGGGCACGCTGAACACGACCGAGCTGACGGCTCGCGAACTGCGCTCACGCCGTGTCGAGCTGGCGGGCGTGGTGATCGGGAGCTGGCCGAAGTCCCCCGACCTGGCGAGCCGCTGCAACGTGGCCGACCTGGCGGAGGTCGCCGGTGCCCCGCTGCTCGGCGCGCTCCCGGCCGGCGCCGGCGACCTGCCGCCCGCCGAGTTCCGTACGGCGGCTCCCGGTTGGCTGGCGCCCCGGCTGGACGGCACCTGGGACGCGGAGGCGTTCCGGGTGCGCCAGGCGCCGTAACGCCACAGGCCCGCTCCGCGCGCGGCAGGGCTCGACCGGAGGGGCGGCCGGGAGGACACTCTTCCCAGACCGTCCTCTCCGGGAGGTTGCCCATGCGGCTGCTGTCCACCGGCTCCGGCAAGCAGGGGCGGAGCCCCGTCCACCACCCCTTGTTCGCACGCTGCTACGCCCGGTTCAGCGTGAGCGCCGAGGGCCGGCTCGGGCTGGCCGGGGTGCGCGAGCAGCTGCTCGCCGGGCTGTCCGGGCGGGTCATCGAGATCGGCGCGGGCAACGGGCTGAACTTCGCGCACTACCCGGGCACCGTCGCGGAAGTCGTCGCGATCGAACCCGAACCGCACTTGAGGAAGTTGGCGTTGGAGGCCGCCGTACGCGCCGAGGTGCCGGTCGACGTCGTGCCGGGCGCGGCGGAGGCACTGCCGGTCAAGAGCGAGGCCTTCGACGCGGCCGTGCTGTCACTGGTGCTGTGCAGTGTGCGGAACGTGCCGCGGGCGCTGGCGGAGGTACGGCGGGTGCTCAGGCCCGGCGCGGAGGTGCGGTTCTTCGAGCACGGGCGGGGCGGCGGGCGGTTGATGACGCTGACCCAGGAGGCCCTGGACCGGACGGTGTGGCCGGTGCTGAGCGGCGGCTGCCATCTGGCCCGCGATCCGGTCGCCGCGCTGCGCGAGGCCGGGTTCGAACCGGGGCCGTACCGGCGGATGACACTGCCGGAGAACGGCCCGAAGCTGCCGATGTCCTTCTGCGCGCTGGGCACGGCCCGCCGGCCGGGGCCCTGATCACCGGCTCCAGCTGCGCAGCTCCCGCGCGATGTCGTCCACGCTCGCCTCTCCGTCCTTGACCAGCCGCGCGAGGTCGCGGACCCGCTCGGGAGTGGTGGCGACCTTCAGGCCGCTGGCGACGAGGTAGCCGTAGGCGACCGCGGAGGCGAACAGCGCGTTGGAGCGCTCCAGCGCCGGTACGTGGATGAGCAGCTGGAGCAGGGCGGCGGCACGGGCGTGCGGCGAGTCGTAGACAGGCACACCGAATATGTCGGCCCGGTGGCGGGCGACCGCGGCGACCAGCGCACCCCAGTCGGTGACCTGTGGATCCCCGGGCGTGTTCTGTTCGGCGAGCATGAGCAGCCAGGCGAGGTCGATGCTGAGATCGTTCAAGGGATCAGCGGCAGCCGTCGCCGGGGGCGGTGCCGGTGCCACGCGCCTGGGTGAACTCTTCGCAGAACACGGACTCGTACTGCTTCATGAAGTCGGCGGCGGCCTCCACGAAGGTGCGGCCGGTCTCTCCCGCGTCCTGTCTGACCAGCTCTTCGATGTAGCGGTTGACGCTCATGCCGCGGGCCAGGGCGCGCTCGCGGGCCGCGCGGGCGGTGTCCTCGTCCACGCGCACGTTCAGCTGGGTCTTCGCCATGCCACGAAGCTAGCGCCGAAGCACTAGCGGCGGCAAGGACGTAACGCCCCTGGCGGGATTCCGGTTGTGCGACCGGTCACAATGGGTTCGGCTCGGACCAAGGAGTCAGGACGTCGAGGTGACCGGGAGGCAGTCTTGTCCACCACAGCTGCGGAGCATTCCCCGGACCCCGTCCCGGGCGGGATCGCGGCCCGCGCACGTGGGCTGACCAAGGCGTACGGCTCGGGCGAGACCGCGGTGCTCGCCCTGGACGCGGTGGACGTGGACATCGCGCGCGGGCGCTTCACCGCGGTGATGGGCCCCTCGGGTTCCGGCAAGTCCACGTTGATGCACTGCCTCGCCGGCCTCGACACGGTCTCGGCCGGTGAGGTGTGGCTGGGCGAGACCGAGATCACGAAGCTGAAGGAGCGGGAGCTGACCCGGCTGCGGCGGGACCGCATCGGCTTCATGTTCCAGTCGTTCAACCTCATCCCTACGCTGAACGCCGCGGAGAACATCACCCTGCCGATGGACATCGCGGGCAAGAAGCCCGACGCCGGGTGGCTGGACCAGGTCATCGACAGACTGGGCCTGCGCGGGCGCCTGACCCACCGCCCGGCGCAGCTCTCGGGCGGCCAGCAGCAGCGGGTCGCCTGCGCCCGGGCCCTGGCCTCCCGCCCGGAGTTGATCTTCGCCGACGAGCCGACCGGCAACCTGGACTCGCGGGCCGGTCTGGAGGTGCTGGGTTTCCTGCGCAGCGCGGTGGACGACCTGGGGCAGACCGTCGTCATGGTCACCCATGACCCGGGCGCCGCCGCCCACTCCGACCTCGTCCTCTTCCTCGCCGACGGGCGGATCGTGGACGAGATGGCACGGCCGACGGCCGACGCCGTACTGGAACGAATGAAACGGTTCGACGTCGTGCGTGAGCGGCTCGGCGACGACGTGACCGCCCAGGAGGGCTGAGCAGGTGCTGAAGGCGACCTTGAGGAGTTTTCTCGCGCACAAGGGGCGGCTGGCGCTGTCCGCGCTGGCGGTGATCCTTTCCGTGGCGTTCGTCGCGGGCAGTCTGATCTTCTCGGACACCGTCACCCGCACCTTCGACCGGTTGTTCGCCTCCACCGCCGCCGATGTGACGGTGCAGCCGAAGGAGGAGCTGAAGTCCCGCATCACGAGCGGCGCGGTGCAGACCGTGCCCGCCGCGCTGAGGGACCGGGTGGCCCGGGTCGACGGGGTCGCGGCGGCATACGCGGACGTGTCGGTCCAGAACGTCGTGGTGGTCGACAGCCGCAACAAGAACGTCGGCCCGACCACCGGTGCCCCGACCATCGCCAGCGCCTGGCACGTCACCCGCCGCAGCCCGGTGAAGCTGACCTCCGGCCATGCCCCGCACGGCGCCCGGGAGGCGCTGCTGGACGCGGACACCGCGGACAAGAAGCACGTGCACATCGGCGACACGCTGACCGTGCAGGCGCAGCCCGGCACGGTCCGGGTCAGGGTCGTCGGCATCGCCACGTTCACCACGACCAATCCGGGGGCGGCGCTGGTGTACTTCGACCCCGCGGTGGCGGGGCGGGAACTGCTCGGCTCCGCCGCCCGGGCGACCAGCATCTCGGTCGACGCGGCCAAGGGCGTCACCGACCCCGAACTCAAGCGCCGGATCGGCGCGGAGATCGGCACCGGCACCTACGACCTGAAAACCGCCGACGAACAGGCCAAGTCGGCCGCGGCCAGCCTCGGCGGCTTCCTGGACGTGATCAAGTACGTGATGCTGGGCTTCGCCGGTGTCGCGGTGCTGGTCGGCGTCTTCCTGATCGTCAACACCTTCTCCATGCTCATCGCCCAGCGCACCCGTGAACTGGGCCTGCTGCGGGCGCTGGGCGCGGACCGGCGGCAGGTGCGGCGCTCGGTGCTGACCGAGGCCCTGCTGCTCGGGCTCGTCGGCTCGACGCTGGGCCTCGCGGCCGGGATAGGGCTGGCGTTCGGGCTGATCCGGCTCATGAGCACCTTCGGCATGAACCTGAAGGCCACGGAGATGGTCATCGGCTGGGGAACGCCCGTCGCGGCGTACGCGGTCGGCATCGGCGTCACCTTCGTCGCCGCGTATCTGCCCGCGCGGCGCGCGGCGGCCGTCTCACCGATGGCGGCGCTCGCGGACGCGGAGATCGCCGGGGTGGGCAAGCCGCTGAAGGTACGGGCGATCGCCGGATCGGTGGTCGGGCTGGCCGGTGCGGCGGCGCTGGCCGGGTGCGCGGCTGCCACGAAGACCGCCTCGGCGGCCTCCCTGCTGGCTCTCGGTGTGGCCTTGACGCTGATCGCGACCGTGGTCGCCGGGCCCCTGCTGGTACGGCCGGTGATACGCGTCCTGGGCGCGGGCTTCCCCGCGCTGTTCGGCTCGGTGGGCCGGATGAGCCAGCGCAACGCCCTGCGCAACCCGCGTCGTACCGGCGCCACGGCCGCCGCCCTGATGGTGGGCCTCGCCCTGGTCGGCGGCATGTCGGTGGCGAGTGCCTCCCTGTCGGCTTCGTTCGACCGGCAGATCGACAAGACGCTAGGTGCCGACTTCATCGTCCAGAACACCAACTTCGCGCCGTTCACCAAGGAGATCACGGACAAGGTGGCGGCCACGCGCGGCGTCGGGCTCGTCGTGCGGCAACGGTTCACCCCGGTCGCCGTGCAGCTTCCGGACGGCAGGCGCGTGAAGACGGCCGCCGCCGGGTACGGCCCGCGGCTCGACGACGTCGTCCACCTCACCTACGCGCAGGGCGGCTCGGCGGCGGCGCTGGCGGACGGGCACCTCGCGATGGACGTCGACTTCGCGAGGGACCACCACGTCCGGGTCGGCAGCGTGCTCCCGGTGCTGTTCCCGAGCGGACGCCAGGCCCAGCTGACGGTCGGAGCGCTCACCGACCAGGGAACCGGCGGCGGCTTCGGCACTCAGGGCGGCATCTTCTTCGGGCTCGCCACGGTCGAGAAGTACGTGCCCGGCGGGCAGGACTCCGTGCTCTACGTCAACGCGTCCCCCGGTACGAAGGCGCAGGACCTGCGCACCCGCCTGGAACACGGACTCACGCCGTTCCCGCAGGTACAGGTGCGCAACCAGGCCGACTACAAGGACCTGGTGCACGACCAGATCGCCGTGCTGCTCTTCCTCGTGTACGCGCTGCTCGGCCTCGCGATCATCATCGCCGTGCTCGGTGTGGTCAACACCCTCGCCCTGTCGGTGGTGGAGCGCACCCGGGAGATCGGTCTGCTGCGCGCGATCGGGCTCGGCCGGCGGCAGTTGCGCCGGATGATCCGGCTGGAGTCGGTCGTCATCGCGGTGTTCGGCGCGGTCCTGGGGCTGGGGCTCGGCCTGGTGTGGGGCGTGTGCATGCAGCAGGTGCTGGCGCTGCGCGGCCTGACGGCGCTCGCGATCCCCTGGGGCACGATCGTCGCGGTGGTGATCGGGTCGGCGGTGGTCGGCATCGTGGCGGCCCTGCTGCCGGCGCTGCGGGCCTCGCGGATGAACGTGCTGGCGGCGATCGCACACGAGTGAGGTGGGTGAGGGGCGGCGCCGGTGGTCCGGGAGAAGGGGATCCAGGATGCATGGGGCCCCGGGATGCGGCGCCGGGAGTGACCCCACTGCCGCCGGGAAGCGGTGCCGGGAGTGTCCGACGGGCAAACACGGTGGCGGCCGTCCGGACACGGGTGATGGAATCGTGATCCATGAGCAAGTCACCGTCCGCACAGGGGGATTTCATGCCGCGTCCGTTCCGCTTCGGCGTCAACCTGCTCACGTCCGCTCCCGCCGCCGAGTGGCGTGACAAGTGCCGGCGTGCCGAGGAACTGGGGTACGACGTGATCCTGGTCCCCGACCACCTCGGCATGCCCGCGCCGTTCCCGGCGCTGGTCGCCGCGGCCGGGGCCACGGAGCGGCCCCGGCTCGGCACGTTCGTGCTCAACGCGGGCTTCTGGAACCCCGCGCTGCTGGCCCGTGAGGTGGCCACCACGGACGCGCTGACCGGCGGCCGGCTGGAACTCGGCCTCGGCACCGGGTACGTACCGGCCGAGCACGAGGCCGCCGGGCTGCCGTACGGCTCGCCGCGCGAGCGGGTCGACCATCTCCGGCGCACGGTCGGGGAACTGCACCGGCTGCTGGACTCCGGCGACCACGAGCCGCGCCCCGTCCAGTCCCGGGTGCCGCTGCTGATCGGCGCCAACGGCGACCGGATGCTGCGCCTGACCGCCGAGCACGCGGACATCGCCGCCTTCCCCGGAGCCCGGCCGGGGAGCACCCCCGGGACGCTGGAACCCCTCACCGCGGACGAGCTGGACGGGCGGGTGGCCCTGTACCGGGAGCAGGCGGCGGACCGGCCGGAACCCGCCGAGCTGAACCTGCTGCTCCAGCTCGTGGCCGTCACGGACGATCCCGAGCCCCTGCTCAAGCCGATGCTGGAGCGCCAGCCACAGCTGACCCTGGACCAGGCACTTGCCCTGCCCATCGTGCTCGCCGGGCCCCTCGACGACCTCGTCGAGCGGGTGCTGGCGCTGCGCGAGCGGTTCGGGTTCTCGTACCTGACGGTCCTGGAGCCGTCCATGGAGGCCTTCGCACCGGTCATGGAACGGCTGCGCGGGCGGTAGACCGATCCCATGATCGAACTGCACATGCGCCCCGCCGGGCCCGCCGACCTGGACACCGTGCTGGTCTTCTGGAAGACGGCCGCCGAGGGCACGAGTATCAGCGACGACCGCGAGGGGGTGGAACGGCTGGTCGCCCGCGACCCCGAGGCGCTGATCCTGGCCGAGGAGAACGGGAAGCTGGTCGGCACGGTGATCGCGGGCTTCGACGGCTGGCGGTGCCATCTGTACCGGCTCGCGGTCCATCCGCAGCGGCGTCGGCAGGGCATCGGCTCGGCGCTGCTCGCCGCCGCCGAGGAGCGGTTCGCAGGGCTGGGCGGGCGGCGCGCGGACGCCATGGTGCTGGTCCGCAACGAGAGAGCGCACCGCGCGTGGCGTGCGGCCGGGTACGGCCCGGAGGACCACTGGAGGCGCTGGGTGAAGCCGCTCGCCGACTGACACCCCGAAATGATTTTGCTCACCCTTTACCATTGAGGTAGTTCTCGTCCCTCGATGGAAGGTCGTGAGCGTTGCCCCATGGACGATCCTCCGGTCCGCGACACCGCGCGATCCGCTCCGCCGTGCCCGATCATGGGACGGGGGTGACCCGATGACCGAAGTGCTGCTTCTTCTGGTGGCGGTCCTGCTGTCGCTCGCCTGCGGCGCCTTCGTGGCTGCGGAGTTCTCGCTGACCACGGTCGAGCGCGGCGAGCTGGAGCGGGCCGCAAGGCGTGGCGAGCGCGGTGCCGCGGGCGCCCTGAAGGCCGTACGGAACCTGACCTTCCAGCTCTCCGGCGCCCAGCTCGGCATCACCGTGACCAACCTGGTGGTCGGCATGCTCGCCGAGCCGTCCATCGCCAAGCTGCTCGCCGGACCGTTCCGCACGCTGGGCCTGTCGGAGGCCACGGCGGGTTCGGTGGCGCTGGTGCTGGGCACGGCCCTGTCGACGGTTTTCCTGATGGTCGTCGGCGAGCTGGTGCCCAAGAACTGGGCGATCTCCTCGCCGCTGGCCATGGCGAAGCGGGTCGGCAATGCCCAGCGCTGGTTCAGCGCCGCCTTCCGGCCCTTCATCACGCACCTCAACAACTCCGCCAACCGTGTCGTGCGAGTGCTCGGCATCGAGCCCGCCGAGGAACTGGCCTCCGCGCGCGGACCGCAGGAGCTGGCGGCCCTCGCCCGGCACTCCGCCCGGGAGGGCGCCCTGGAGCCGGACACCGCCGAGCTGTTCGTACGGACGCTGAACCTGGCCGACCTGACCGCGGAGAACGTCATGACACCGCGCGTCCAGGTCATCGCCCTCGACACCTTGGCGACCTGCGAGGACGTGGCCAACGCGACGCGCGCCACCGGCCTGTCCCGGTTCCCGGTCTACCGCGGCAGCCTGGACTCGGTCGTCGGCATCGCCCACATCAAGGACGTCCTGGCCCTGCACGCCGAGGACCGGCCCCGCCGCTCCGTCGCCCAGGTGATGCGCGAACCCCTGCTGGTGCCCGAGTCCCTCACGGTCGACCGGCTGCTGGACCGGCTCTCCGGCAGGCGCACCATGGCCGTGGTCATCGACGAGTACGGCGGCACGGCGGGTGTCGCCACCCTGGAGGACATCGTCGAGGAGGTCGTCGGCGAGGTGCGCGACGAGCACGACCCGCACGAGACGCCCGACCTCGCCCCCGCCGGCGCCGACGGAGAGGGCCGCGCCCTGTACTCGGCGGACGGCGCCGCCCGCACCGACCAGCTCGGCCGGGTGGGACTGCGCGTGCCGGAGGGACCGTACGAGACGCTGGCCGGCTTCGTCGCCACCGAGCTGGGCCGGATACCCCAGGCGGGGGACACGCTGGAGGTCGCCGGCTGGCGGCTGGACGTGGTGGAGGCCTCGGGGCACCGGGCGGCCCGGGTGCTGCTGCACGCACCGCTGGACGACGCCCTGGGCGGCGAACGGGGCGACGAGTGGACGAAGGGGGCGCGATGACCGCCGTACAACTGCTGATCGGTCTTGCGACGCTCGTTTTCAACGCCTTCTTCGTGGGCGCCGAGTTCGCGCTCATCTCGGTGCGCCGCTCGCAGATCGAGCCGCACGCCGAGACGGGCGAACGGCGCGCGAGGAGCGTGCTGTGGGGCCTGGAGCACGTCTCCGCGCTGCTGGCCGCCGCCCAGCTCGGCATCACCCTGTGCACGCTGGTCCTGGGCGTGGTCGCCGAGCCGGCGATCGCCCACCTGTTGGAACCGGTGTTCCACACGCTCGGCGTGTCCGAGAGCGCGGGCCACGCGGTGTCGTTCGTGATCGCGCTGGCCCTGGCGACGTATCTGCACATGCTGCTGGGCGAGATGGTGCCCAAGAACATCGCGCTGGCCGAACCGGTGCGCAGCGCGCTGCTGCTGGGCCCTCCCCTGGTGGCCCTCGCCCGTGCGCTGCGCCCGGTGATCTTCACGGTCAACGCCTTCGCGAACGGACTGCTGAAGCTGCTCCGGGTGGAGGCCCGGGGCGAGGTCGCGGCGACCTTCACGGACGCCCAGCTCGCCGAGATCGTCAAGGACGCCAGTGAGGCGGGCCTGATCGACAACCGGGCGCAGGAGCGGCTCCACGACGCCCTGGAACTGGGCAGCAGACCCGTACGGGACGTGCTGGTCCCGCTGCAACGGGTGGTGTACGCACGCGTGGGCGTCACCCCGGAGCAGTTGGAGCGGCTGTCGGCGGCGTCGGGCTTCTCCCGGTTCCCGGTGGTCGACGAGGGCCGCCGGATCGTGGGCTACCTCCATGTGAAGGACGCGCTGGACGCCTCCCCCCGCAACGTGCCCTTCCGGCTGCGCGACATGCGCCCCATCGCGCGCGTACGGGAGGCGACCCTGCTGGACGACGTGCTCACCGCGATGCGCAGCAGCCGTACCCATCTGGCGGCCGTACTCGGGGACGACGGACGCCTGGCCGGCCTGGTCACGATGGAGGACGTCCTGCGCGAGCTGTTCGGCCAGCCCGCCTGAGCCGGGCCCGGAACGCCCGCCCCGGCCCGAGCCGCCCTGCTCCGTCGGGCAGGTGACCCGGCCCGTGGGTCCGACGGGCGTGGTCACCGCGTCCGACGGTCACGTCCGCCCGCCCCGCAGGCCGAGACTCCCGGCGCGGGGCCGGGGCCGCCGCGAGACGGGGCCACGTCCGCCCGGCACGAAGGCCCAGCCCGCCCGACACGAGCAACGAGCCCGCCCGACGGGGCCGAGACACCCGACGCACAGGGCGGAGACACCCGAGGCACAGGGCCGAGCCGGCCCGGTCCAGGACGCCGAGTCAGCTGACGCGGGGACCCGAGGCGCCCGGCGTGGAGGCGAGCCCGTTGCGGGCGCCGGGTGTGTCTGACGCTGGGACCGAGGCCGACCGACCGGCGGGTATGGGGGCGGGATACGATCGCTCACGCCATGCAGACGAATCCCACAACTCCCACGCACACCAGCCTCGTCGCGGTCGGCGACTCGTTCACCGAGGGCATGTCGGACATGCTGCCCGACGGCTCGTACCGAGGCTGGGCCGACCTGCTGGCCGCGCGGATGGCGGCCGGCACGCCCGGGTTCCGGTACGCCAACCTCGCCGTGCGCGGGAAGCTGATCGGGCAGATCGTGACCGAGCAGGTGGGCGTGGCGGCGGCCATGAACGCCGACGTGGTCACGCTGGTCGGCGGCCTGAACGACGCCCTGCGCCCCAACTGCGACATGGGACGGGTCCGGGGGCTGCTGACCGAGGCGGTGGAGCGGCTGGCCCCCTCCTGCAAGCAACTGGTCCTGATGCGCAGCCCCGGTCGGCAGGGCCCGGTGCTGGAGCGGTTCCGGCCGCGCATGGAGGAGCTGTTCGCCTGCGTGGACGAGCTGGCCGAGCGGCACGGCGCGCTGGTGGTCGACCTGTACGCGGCGCCCTCGCTCGGCGACCCCCGGCTGTGGGACGTCGACCGGCTGCATCTGACGGCCGAGGGGCACCGCCGGGTCGCCGAGGCGGTGTGGCAGACGCTCGGCTACCAGCCCGAGGACACCGAGTGGCACACCCCGATGCCGCCGACGCCACCGCCGAACTGGGTGGCGCGGCGGGTCGCGGACGCGCGGTTCACCCGGCAGCACCTGCTGCCCTGGATAGGCCGCCGTCTGACCGGTCGCTCCTCCGGTGACGGCCGGACAGGCGCCCAGTTCAGCGCTGAGCTGGGCAAAGCCTTCTGGGTCACCCCTGCGGACCACACAAACCCCGGCCCTGTGACGGACTGGCGACGGGTGGGGTCCTGACCCGAGCCCCGCCCGGCTGCGAGCGAGACCCCGACCGCAGAGAACCGCAGCAGGACCGCCGACCGCGAGGCCTGCACCAGCCGGAGAGGCTGCCAGGCATGGTCTTCCACCACGCCTGGCAGCCCGCTTTCACTGCGCTGCGCAGGCTTTGATCGGCATCATCATCGCCACAGCGCCGGTGTCGCCGGTGAGGGCACGGCGCCACACATGCGTTCCGGATTCGTCACTTCGAAGACTTCCCCTCCCTCCTTCTCAGCGAACGGTACGCCCGGTACGCCAGCCAGCATGCATACCCGATCACCGCCCCAAGGGCCGCAGGCGCCCACACGGGGAGTCCACGCCCAAAAAGGACTCCGATAATCGTCATGGATGCAATGAAGCAAACCATTCCGATATAGCTTTCGGATTTACTTTCCCTCGAATTCATCCGGCCAGACCTCTCCAGCTCCAGCGGCAGGCTGTCATGCCGGAGCCGCAATCTACGCGTCACGCGGCCACCACGGACGGTCGGCGTGGGTCACCGTTGCCAGCGGCGCTGTGCCATGCCGAAGCCGCACCCCAGGCCGAACCCCCACCACGATCGGCGGCCGGCCTTGGTCGCCCATGAGATCAATCCACCCGAGCCGCCACCGAAGAAGCAGGCTTGGACATACGGGTTGCGGTATACCCGCCTTACCCAGCGGTTCCTGCCTATGCGGTGTCGGATGCGATGGTAGTAGTGCCGGGCACGCGCATAGCCGGGCACATGCCAGCTGTAGCGGAAGGGCGACCAGTGGTCGCGGTGCCACGGCGCGTGCCAGTGCCAGCCCCATCTGCCGTCGAGGTCGTAGCCGGTGAGCGGGTCGGCGGTCACGTAGTCGTAGGCGTTGGCGTTACCGCCGGCGACCGGATCGGTCTGGAGGAAGCGGCCCGCAGTGGGATCGTAGAGGCGGACACCCATGAGGGCCGCGCCCGTGACGGTTTCACTGGAGCGCTGTTTCCCGCCGAGCCAGCCGTAGCGGGTGGCGGGACTGTTCCCTTCCGGATTGCCGTACTCGTCGTAGGCGAATGCGGCGGGTGCTTGGCTGGTGTCCAGCGGCAGCTGGACGGTGACGTCGCCGTGGATGTCGGTCAGCTGCAGAACGGTGTCGCCCGTGGCGTCTGTGGTGGCGTCCAGGTCGCCGCTGCTGCCCTGGACGTTGCGGGTGATGGTGCCTGCGGCGTCCTCCGTGATCCAGTCGGGGCTGTCGCCGTCGCCGCCGTAGTGGTCGACCTTGGCGCCGGTCTGGGTCCAGGTGCCGGCGTTGTCGGCCTCCGTCGTCCAGGCTGCGAGGCGCTGAGCGGGGTCCAGGGTCCAGGTCTGCCGGCTGGCGCCGGAAGTCTGCTGGTGGACCAGGTCGTTGGCGTAGTAGACGACGGTCGCGCCGGACGACTGGGTGGTGGTGCGGCCGAAGGCGTCGTAGACGATGCCCGCGTTCACGAGCCGGTCGGCGCTGTCGTAGGTGTTGGTGGTGCTGGTCGCACCCGTCGAGTCGCACGGGGTGCCGGCGGCGCTGATACTGGCGGCGAAGCCGGTGCGGTTGGTGTTGTTGTCGAAGGTGTAGCCGCGGCGGGTGCAGGTCCCGTCCGGGCCGGTGTCGTCGGCCTGGGTCAGGCGGTCCGCGTTGTCGTAGGTGTAGGTACGGGCATAGGTCTGGCCTGCGGTGTTGGCGTCGTTGACCATCTGGCCCTGGACGGAGTGGTCGGCAGTGTCGGAGGCGACGACGGTGCCGTCACTGTCCTTGGTGTAGACCCGAGAGGTCTCCGTGCCGGTCTCGTCCTGGGTCGTGGTGAGGGTGTAGCCGCCGGGCAGCTGCTCGGTGGCCAGGGCGCCGTCCGCGTCGTAGGCGGCGTTGAAGGTGCCCGCGACGGAGTCGGTGCGGGAGGTCTCCACACCGCGCGGGTCCTTGGTGGTGTCATAGGTGTAGGTGGTGGTCGACGGGGCGGAGTCGGTCACCTTGGTGACACGGCCCAGCGCGTCGTACTGGGAGGCCGCGGTGTTGCCGCTGCCGTCGTTGTAGGAGATCTCCCGGCCCAGCATGTCGGTGACATGGGTGATGGTCTGGCCGCCCGCCGTGACGGTGGCGACGTCGCCGCTGTCCGGGTCGTACGTGGTGGTGGTGTCCGGCACCGCGGTGCCCACTGCGCCGGTCACCGACACCAGGGTCGGGCGCCCGGCGGCGTCGGCAGTGGTCGTGGTGGTGCGGGTGACGCCGTTGGCGGCCTCGATCAGCTTGGCCGTGTTGCCCCACCGGTCGTACTCGCTGGTCTTGGTGGGCAGTTGGGTCGGGTTGCTGCCGCCGCCGGTGATGTCACCGGCCGGTCCCACCGAGCAGACCAGGTCCGCCCATTCCGGACGCCCGTTGCAAGCACCCGTGCCCGTCGCCGAGTAATAGGTGGTCACCGTAGCGCCGGCGTCGGCGCCGTTCGACTTCGGCAGGGTCGTCTTGATGGGCCGGCCCTGGGCGTCGTACGCCGTCGTCCTGACGAGGTTCAGACCGCCCGGGTCCTCCGTCGTGGAGGTGGCCAGGCCCTTCACCCAGTCGTACGCCGTCTTCTTGGTGCGGGTGTCGCCGTCGGACGGGTAACCGTCGACATGGGCGCCGACGGTGACGGTGGTCGGCTGGTTGGACACCGTGGCCGTGCCGTCGGCCGGGCGGCCCTCGTCGTACGCCGTGACGGTGTGCTGGCGCGCCGCCACCTCGCTGCCCGCGGGCAGATCGGTGCCACCTGTGTTGGCATGCAGCACGCCGGTCAACGTGGCCAGGTGCAGCGGGCCGAAGCTCTCCAGCTCGCGCTGGCCGTCGCTGGAGTACACGTGCGAGGTGGACAGCTGCTCCGCGCGGCCCGCCGTCGACATGCCGCTGATCCCGAGCAGGGTCTGCTCGGACTGTCCCGCACCGCTGGTGGCGAGCGCCAACTCACGGTTTTTTGCGGACAGTTCACGGACAGTGTTGCCGAAGTGGTCGTACTCGGTGGTGGTCAGATGGCCACCCGGCGTTGCGCTGTTGACCTCACGACCGGACGCGTCCGCGTACGAGAGCGAAGCGCGGCCGTAACTCGTCGGTGCCAGGGTCGAGCCGTCGTGCGAGGCGGGCACGGCATCGGCCGGGAAGACCGCGGTCGCGTCGGACGGGATGTCCGTCTGACCCCAGGCCGCGACGTCGGAGGCGCCCATCAAGTACGGGGCATGGGTGCCGGTCAGCGGGACGTCGTAGACCATGCTGGTCGTGGCCGTACCGCCGTCGGTCTGCGTCTTCGAACCCGCCACCAGGGTGGGACGGGCGGCGGAGAGCAGCATGCCGGGGCCTGCGGTGGCCGCGTTGCCGGCCGTGCCGTAGGTGAAGGTCCACGGCAGCTCACCGGGAGGCGTCAGGGTCGCGACCCGGCCCGAACCGTCATAGGTGTAGGCGGTCTTCAGCGCGGGGCTGACCCGTGGGTCCCAGGTCTCGCGCAGACGGCCGGAGTCGTCGTAGGCGTACTGGGCGATCACGGTCGCGGTCGCGGAGGCCGCGCCCGGGTCGGTAGCCCACAGCTTGATCTGCGAAACCTGGCCCGTGTAGTCACCGAACACCGAGGACGTGGCAGTCGTGGAGGCGGCGTACACATACTGCAGGACGCGGCAGCCCTTGGTGGACGGCGTCGTCTCACAGGTCGAGGACGACACCGCCGAGGTCGGGGCGATGACGTACTTCGGCCGGGCCAGCGTCAGCGAGCCGTTGACGACCTTCTCCGAGACCACCTTGGTGGTGGAGTTGTCGGTCGGCAGGTAGGTGCTGGAGACCTGCCAGGTGGTGGCCGCCGGGTCCACCTTCGCGAACGTGGTGGTCGTGCCGTCCTCGTCCTTCAGCGTGAACGAGCCGGTCAGTGAGCCGGTCAGGCTCAGGTCCTCCGAGCCGGGCTCGGGCTTCCAACCGCCGGCGGTGGTGGCGGTGAACCCGGTCGCGTCGCCGTCCACGTCCACGACCGCGACCGAGGTGGAGGAGGTCTTGCGGATGTAGGCGTAGTCGGAGTCGGTGATCTCGGCCGTGGTGCCGGACGTCCATTGGGGGCCGAAGATCGCTACCTGGCCTTCGGCGTCCGTACCCGCGGTCGGCTTCCGGGACGACGCCGTGCGCGACACGCTCATGTCGAACGCGGACGCGTCCGTCGCCGGCAGGGTGTAGTCACCGGTCAGGTCGTTGACAGAGCCCGGACCGACCTGATCCGACGGCGCGGTGCCCGCGTTGCGGTCGACGGTGACCGTCGACGCCGGCGAGTAGCCCGTCGTCGTGCCGTCGGTGAAGGCGGCGCGAATGTCGACCGGGCCGTCCTCGGTCAGCGACGTGGTGATGTTCCAGGTCAGCGCGGGCGGCGCCCCGTTGGGGGCGGCCAGCGGCCAGGCCGTCACGGGCGAGCCGTCGCTGTTCTTGGTGACGTCCGCGAGCGGCACGTTGTGCCAGCTGTCGGTCTCACCGCGGCGGTACTGGTACGTGACACCGGTGTAGGTGGACTTGCCGGTGGCGGCCAGGGCCACGCGCCGGGCGGGCCGGTCACCGTTACCGGGGCTCAGCAGCGCGGCACCGTCGGCGCCGACACCGAAGGAGTACTTCGTGTTCGTCGAGGACAGGTTGCCGCCCGAGTCGATGGTCTGGGCGTACAGCGTGTGCCAGCCGTCGGCGGGGTTGACGGAGATGTTCAGCGGGTCGCCGCCGTTGCCGTCCGCGGTGTCGTACACGCTCTGCGCCATCGCCGGGTCGTCCAGGCCCCACTTGAAACCCTGTCCGTCCGTCGAGGTCGTGTCCAGGGTGCAGGTCACCGCTCCCGGAGCCTTGGCCGACCAGGTGTCCTGCGGATAGGAAGAACAGCTGATGGTCGGGGCCGCGGGCAGCGAGGTGTTCATGACGAACGTGGTGTACCCGCTCCAGGTCCCGTAGTCGGTGGAGTCGTACCCGCGCACCCGCATCCGCAGGTGCGCGCCCGCCGGGAAGGCGTTGGCCGACGGCACGGCCAGAGAGGCCGTGGAACCGGACGCCACGCCCGCGCTGGTCGCGGTGTACGTGTAGGTGGTGTCGTTGTACGCCGGGTCGGGCGTGACCTCGAACTGGGCCTTGACCGTGCCGCCGTCCGCGTCCGTCACCTTCGCCGACAGGGTCGGCGTCGCCGAGGTCACGTACCGCTTGCCGTTGTAGGCGTTCACGGCCGAGGGCGACACCGCGGCTGCTGTCGGGACGGCCGGGTAGGAGTTGTAGGTCACCACCAGCTTCGGCGCGTACCCGGCGGTGGTGTAGTCCGCCGAACGGAAGCGACGCCAGGTGGTGGAGTCGCTCTCGCTGGCAGCGGCCACCTGCAGACCGTAGTTGGTCGAGCCGTTGGCCCAGTCCTGCACCATCGCCTGGAGGTTCCAGCTCGACCAGTTGGCGGGGCAGGAGGAGTCGTACCCCCAGTGCCCGGTGTTCGACGCCTTGCTGGTGGTCGTGGTCGTGGGCTGGACGCCCCAGGTGATCGTCGACGAGGACCACGACGAGGTGATCCGCTTGGCATCCGTCGCCGCACCCGACGTCCCGCAGGTCGCCGAGTAGTAGTTGTACAGCGACAACGACGCGGACTGGATGTGCTTGCCCGTGAACGGCGACACGTCGAACTTCAGGTACGACCGCGCGGTGTCCGCCCCGCCGTCGTACGTACCCGACTTCAGCTCCTGGGAGCCCTGCTGCGAGCTGGTGTAGTCGGGGTTCTGCACCCACGTGTCCGTCGTGACCGCCAGCGTGGTCGTCGGGTCCACCGTCACCGGGTAGGTGAGGACGGGGTCCGACAGGAACGTCCGGTCCGGGGTCAGGACGAGGGTCTGCGACCCGTCCTTCGCGGTCTCGATCTTCGTGGCGACCCGCGCCCGGTGCGCGGACTCACCCGAACGCCGGTCCCGGGAGGAGTCCCACATCATGGGCGCCGGCGCCGCGGCCACCAGCTTGCCCGCCGCGTCCTTCAGCAGCAGGTTCCCGGAGGCCGCCCGCGACAGCTTCAGCCCGTCGAGCTTCACCGGAATCCGGTACGTCACCGGGCCGTTGGGCCTGCCCGCCAGCACCACGCTCTCGGAGAAGCCCTGCTTGAGCGCGGTGACCTTCAGTGCCTGACCGGACCCCAGGTCGTACGAGGCCGTAGCCCCCGAGACCTTCGGCGCGGGCAGCTTGCCCTGCCAGCCCATCGCGAACCGGGTCCTGCCCCGGGCGACCGAGGCCAGCCGGCTGTCACCGCCGTCGGAGACGGTGACGTCCGCGACCGCCGCCTTCGGCTTCAGGTCGGCGCCGGTGTCCGCCAGCGAGGTGTCGATGTCCTGCCACTTGCCGTTCCGCTTGACCCGCACCGGGCCGGCGAAGGACTCGGTCCGCATCGACCCGGACGGCAGCGCCCAGGTCGTCGAGTCCGCGGTCCGCTCCGACAGCACCTCGATCCTGCGGCCCTGCAGACGGGCCATCAGCACCGCCGACGCCGCGTCCTGCGCCCCCGCCGGACCTGCCGGCCGCTTCGCGGCCTTGCTCATGTCAGCGGCAGCCGCTTGGGGCTTGCCGACCGCGACGGCCTCGCCGGTGGCATCCAGCGCTAACGCCATCTCAGCCAGCAGAGCCAGCGATAGCACGACGGCGATTCTTCTGGTATGCCGAGATGACCGTGGTATACGGGCCCTCGCCATTTTCGGCCACGCTCTCAGGCGTGCGCGATTCATCCGCAACTCCTCAGCTGCATAAGGATCGTTGAGGCAGGGGGGTGACCGCCCCATGATCCGCTCGCGCCCGACCCGGCCGTTTTACCCAAACAAAGGTCATTCCAAGCAACAATAAAAACCTTGCGTTCGAGTTTCAAAAACTCGCCGGTTTGAGATCCGCGACCTCGGGGCACCGTCACCACCCGACGTCACCCGTCGGCGGCCTGCTCACATAACGCCCCGCAAAATTCACCCAGCGTAATTCCACACCCCTCGCACAAAGCGCACAGCTTTACTAATTCTTTAGTGAAGATGTACTCAACTCCGGGCAACCGAGCGCAATTCGGCCAGCGGTTCGCCATCCGTTCACCGGTCCCGGCGCCGTGGCAGCCGACGGCGAGGATGTCGGGGGCCCAGACCACGGTGACACCGGGCGACAGGCCCCTCGGCGACTGCGGACCAAGTCCACCCGGAATGCCTCGCGCGTTCAGGTCACCAGAGATCGTCCGCGCAGATTCGCCAGCGCTCACCCGCCGGAAGATCTCCTGCAGGATGTCGGCTGGCCAGGGGCAGGCACGAGTGCCGGCGCTTACCGATGATCTCTACGCGTAACCGTACGGGGGCTGAGCCGTAATCCACTGCCCGTCTACCTGCTGCTGCTGCTTGGTGTCCCTCGTACCAGCGAAAAGCTGATCGCGGTATTCCTTGGCGTCCATCGCCCGGTTCAAGATCCAGCGCTTGTCCCGCTCGTCCACGGAGTCAAGGTTGTCGTGCTCGAAGACCAGGCGGCCGGGCCCGGTGCCGTCTGCCGGGTCGCTCACGTCGAGGACAGCACGGGGCACCCCGGCGAGAGAACCGGTCAACCATGCCAGCACCACAGCGCCGCGGTCTCACGGTTCCGTATCGCGGCTAGCCCCTTGTCGAAGTCGGGACGCCTGGCGTCCGCCTTGTAGCCGGACGCCAGGTCTCCCCACACATGAGGGACGGTGTAGCCGCTGCGATCGACCCAGCGGCGCCCAGAGGCCTCCTGCGTGTCGGTGGACTGCTCTCGGCGGTGGTCGCCCTCCCGCGAGTTCTCGCTCTTGGGCAGATAGAGGTCTATGAGTAGCTTGACAGCCATCGGGGAGTGTGCTCCTTGGTGCTCGGATTGCACCGCTCCCCGTGCCGCACGCGCCCTCTACCCTACGTGCAGGGCAACCTGGACGGGTGTCACACCGTCCGGTGACGGCCGCGCGCCGAAGCGGCCGGAGCTGCTGCCCTACAAGGGTCCGGCGGCGTAGCGCGAGCACCGGGCGGCGGTCACAGGGCTTGCGTTTGTAGCTTCCGCCGAACCACCCCATGGCGTCGACCTGCACAAACCGCCAGTAGAATCTGGACACGTGACTTCAGCGCCCGCCAAGCCCCGCATCCCGAACGTCCTCGCCGGACGCTACGCCTCCGCCCAGCTCGCCACGCTCTGGTCGCCCGAGCAGAAGGTGAAGCTGGAGCGGCAGCTCTGGCTCGCCGTGCTGCGGGCCCAGAAGGACCTCGGCATCGAGGTGCCGGACGAGGCGATCGCCGACTACGAGCGTGTCCTCGACACCGTCGACCTGGCCTCGATCGCCGAGCGCGAGAAGGTCACCCGGCACGACGTCAAGGCGCGGATCGAGGAGTTCAACGACCTCGCCGGTCACGAGCACGTGCACAAGGGCATGACCTCGCGCGACCTGACGGAGAACGTCGAGCAGCTGCAGATCCGCCTCTCCCTGGAGCTGATGCGCGACCGTACGGTGGCCGTGCTCGCGCGTCTGGGCAAGCTCGCCGCGGAGTACGGGGAGCTGGTCATGGCCGGCCGCTCGCACAACGTCGCCGCGCAGGCCACGACGCTGGGCAAGCGCTTCGCGACGGCCGCCGACGAGCTGCTCGTCGCGTACGGCCGCGTCGAGGAGCTGCTCGGCCGCTACCCGCTGCGCGGCATCAAGGGCCCGGTGGGCACCGCGCAGGACATGCTGGACCTGCTCGGCGGCGACGCGGCGAAGCTCGCGGAGCTGGAGGGCCGGATCGCCCGGCACCTGGGCTTCTCCCAGGCGTTCACGTCGGTCGGCCAGGTCTACCCGCGCTCGCTGGACTACGAGGTCGTCACCGCGCTGGTGCAGCTGGCCGCCGCCCCGTCCTCGCTGGCCAAGACGATCCGGCTGATGGCCGGGCACGAGTTGGTCACCGAGGGCTTCAAACCGGGCCAGGTCGGCTCCTCGGCGATGCCGCACAAGATGAACACCCGCTCCTGCGAGCGCGTCAACGGCCTCATGGTCATCCTGCGCGGCTACGCCTCGATGACCGGTGAGCTGGCGGGCGACCAGTGGAACGAGGGTGACGTGTCCTGCTCGGTGGTGCGCCGGGTCGCGCTGCCGGACGCGTTCTTCGCGCTGGACGGCCTGCTGGAGACCTTCCTGACGGTCCTCGACGAGTTCGGCGCCTTCCCTGCCGTCGTCGCCCGCGAGCTGGACCGCTACCTTCCCTTCCTCGCCACCACGAAGGTGCTCATGGGCGCCGTCCGGGCCGGGGTCGGCCGCGAGGTCGCGCACGAGGCGATCAAGGAGAACGCCGTCGCCACGGCGCTCGCGATGCGTGAGCAGGGCGCCGAGCGCAACGACCTGCTGGACAAGCTCGCCGACGACGAGCGCCTCCCGCTCGACCGCGAGCAGCTCGCGGCCCTGATGGCCGACAAGCTGTCCTTCACCGGCGCGGCGGCCGACCAGGTCGGCATCGTCGTCGGTCGCATCGAGGAGATCGTCAAGCAGCACCCCGAGGCCGCCGGCTACACCCCCGGAGCGATCCTCTGACCCGTTTCACCCAGGCGGAACTGGAGGCCGCCCGCGACCGTCTCGTCCCGGACGTGGTCGCGGACGGCCTCCAGGTGCTTTTCTGCGGCATCAACCCGGGTCTGATGACGGCGGCGACGGGCCACCACTTCGCCCGGCCCGGCAACCGTTTCTGGCCCGTGCTGCACCTGTCCGGCTTCACGC
>NZ_JAINVF010000028.1 GCF_020400585.1 Streptomyces sp. NK08204
ACGGCGGCTGGTCAGGATCAGGTGCCGCACCCCGTGTGCGGTCACCAGGTGCTCGGCCAGGAGGGAGCCGAGGGTGCCGGTGCCGCCGGTCAGGAGCACGGTCCCGTGCGGGTCGACCATGTCTGGCGAGCCGACGGTGCCCGGGGCGCCGGTCGCGCCGGTGGTGGCACCCGGCGTGGCCCGGACCAGCCGGGGCAGCCGCAACTCGCCCGCCCGCAGCGCGACCTGCGTCTCGTCCTGCGCGACGGCGGTGGCGACGGCGGCGGCCAGCGCGTCCCGGGACGCCGCGGTGTCGTCGGTGTCGATCAGGACGAACCGGTCGGGTGCCTCGGACTGGGCCGTACGCAGCAGGCCCCACACGGGTGCGTGGAGTAGGTCGGCGACGTCGTCGTCCGGCCCGGTCGCCACCGCCCTGGTGGTGACGACGGCCAGACGTGAGGCGCTCAGCCGCTCGTCGGCGAGCCAGTTCCTGAGCAGGTCCAGCACCTCGGCGGCCGTGGCGCGGGCGCGGGCGGGAAGTGCGGCGCCGACCGGGGTGCGGGCCGCCGTCCCGCTCGCGTCATCGAGTCCGTGAGCGCCGACGCGGACGAGGGCGGTCTGCGGGGCGTCGGCGTCGCCGGCGTCGATCCGGGCGAGGAGTTCCGCGATGCCTGTCACGCCTTCGTCGCCCGCCTCGGGGCCGATGGCCAGCCATGGGGTCGCGGGCTGCGAGGTGGGGGCGGGCTGCCAGTCGAGCCGGAACAGTGCCTCGCCGACGGGCGCGCCCGTGCGGCCGGACCGGCTCAACTGCTCCTCGCTGACGGGCAGCAGGGTGAGGGAGTCGATCGACGCAAGCGGTGCGCCGGTGGCGTCCGCGAGGGTCAGGGCGACCGTGTCGGGGCCACTGGGCGTGACGCGGACCCGTGCCGCGGCGGCGTGGACGGCGTGCAGGGCGAGCCCGCGCCAGGCGAACGGCAGCCGTAGCCCGTCGACATGGGTCAGCGAGATGTGCAACGCGGCGTCCAGCAGGGCGGGATGGACGCCGTAGGACCCGGCGTCGTCGGCCTGCTCGTCGCCGAGGGCGACGTCGGCGTAGAGGTCGTGGCCGGACCGCCAGGCGGCGCGGACGCCGCGGAAGGCCTGACCGTAGCCGTAGCCGATGGCGTCCAGGCTCTCGTAGAACTCCGCGACGGGCACCGGCAGGGCACCCGCCGGGGGCCACGCGGCCAGCGGTTCGGGGGTGGAGGGCGCTTCAGGGGTGAGGACGCCCGCCGCGTGCCGGGTCCATGGGCCGGCGTATCCGCCATCCGCATCGGCGTGGGCGTCGGTGCCGCCGCGGTCGGGCCGGGAGTGGATCTGCAGCTCGCGGCGACCGTTCGCGTCCGGTGCGCCGGCGGTGAGCTGCAGCTGTACGCCGTCCTGGCCGTGCAGGATCAGCGGTGCCTCGAGGATCAGTTCCTCGACCTGCTCGGCGCCGGTCTCCTCGCCGGCCCGCAACGCCAGTTCCACGAAGGCCGCGCCGGGCAGCAGGACCGTGCCCCGCACGGTGTGGTCGGCCAGCCAGGGGTGGGTGCGCAGCGAGACCCGGCCGGTCAGCAGCAGGGCGTTTCCGTCAGCGAGCTGCACGGCCGCGCCCAGCAGCGGGTGGTGGGCGGCGCCGAGCCCGAGCGAGGAGGCGTCCGCGCTGCCCAGCGAGCCTGACTCCAGCCAGTAGCGCTGGTGCTGGAAGGCGTAGGTGGGGAGGTCCACGCGGTGGGCGGGTGTCCCGGCGAAGACCGCCTTCCAGTCCACCGGCAGGCCCCGAACCCAGCCCTCGGCCAACGACGTCAGGAACCGCTCCTGGCCACCCTCGTCACGGCGCAGCGTACCGAGCGCGACCGCGTCGGAACCCGCGTCCTCGAACGTCTCCTGCATGGCGGGGGTGAGCACGGGGTGGGCGCTGTTCTCGACGAAGAACCGGAAGCCGTCGTCGAGGAGCGCGCGGACGGCGGCCTCGAAGTCCACCGGCCGGCGGGCGTTGTCGAACCAGTAGCCGGCGTCGAGCCGCCGCGGGTCCAGCAGGCCGCCGGTGACGGTCGAGTAGAAGGGGACCTCGCCCACGGCGGGGGTGACGTTCGCGAACATGTCCATGATGCGGTCGCGCAGCGGGTCGACCTGGGCGCAGTGCGAGGCGACGGTGGAGCCGATGACGCGGGCCCGGATCCCGTCGTCCTTGCAGGCGGCGACGAACGCGGCCAGCGAGGTCTCGTCCCCGGCGACGGTCTGCGCGGTGGGCCCGTTGCGCCCTGCCGCGGTGAGGCGGCCGTCCCAGGCCGCCAGCCGCTCCTGCAGGGCGGCTGCGGTCAGCGCGACCGAGGCGACGGCGCCGTGACCGACGAGTTCGTCGGCGAACAGGGCGCTGCGCAGGACGACGATGCGTACGGCGTCGGCGAGGGTGAGGACGCCGGCGACGCAGGCCGCCGCGATCTCGCCCTGGCTGCTGCCGACGACGGCGCCCGGCTCCACACCGGCGGCACGCCACATCGCGGCCAGCGACACGTTGACGGCGAACAGCACCGGCTGGAGGACTTCGATGCGGTCCAGCGACGGTGCGCCGGGCGCGTCGCGGACCACCTCGGCGGCGGACCAGTCGACGTAGTCGGCCAGTTCGCTCTCGCACTCGGCGAAGCGGCGGGCGAACACCGTTGAGCTGTCGAGGAGTTCGGCCGCCATGCCGCGCCACTGCGAGCCCTGGCCGGGGAAGACGAAGACGGTCCGGCCGCGCAGGTCGGCCGCACCGGCGACGGCGTTCGCGGCGGGCGCGCCTCCGGCGAGCGCGGTCAGCGCGCCGCGCGTGCCGTCGGGGTCGGAGCCGAGCACGACGGCCCGGTGTTCGAGCACGGCGCGGGTGGTGGCCAGGGCGTGGCCGGTGGCGACGCGGCCCCGGTGGGTGGACGCGGGCCCGTCGCCGCAGGCTCCGGCCGCCCAGTCGGCGAGGCGGCCTGCCTGGGCGCGCATGGCGGCCGGCGACTGCCCGGACAGCGGCCACGGCACGGCGGCGCCGGTGACGACGGGGAGCGGCTGCACGTGCGCGGGCTCTGCCCCGGGCTCGTGCTCAGCGCCGGGCTCGGACGCGGCCGTGGTGTCGGGCCCGGACCCCGACACTGACTCGGCCGCGGGCTCGGACGTGGACGTGGATGCGGGTCCGAGTTCGGATGCGTCCGGCACGGAACCGGGCGTGACGTCGGGCCGTGACGCGGACTCGACCGCGGGTGCGGCCTCCGGCTCCGCCTCCTCCAGGATGACGTGCGCGTTCGTCCCGCTGATGCCGAACGAGGAGACGGCGGCGCGGCGCGGCCGGTCGCCGCGCTTCCACTCCACCGGCTGTTCCAGCAGGCGGACGGAGCCGGCTGTCCAGTCGACGTTGGGGGTCGGCGCGTCGATGTGGAGGGTGCGCGGCAGCTTCTCGTGCTGGAGTGCCAGCACCATCTTGATCACGCCTGCCATACCGGCGGTGTGCGCGGTGTGGCCGAGGTTGGACTTGACCGATCCGAGCCACAGCGGGCTGTCGGTGGTGCGGCCCTTGCCGTAGGTGGCGAGCAGCGCCTGCGCTTCGATCGGGTCGCCGAGGGTCGTGCCGGTGCCGTGCGCCTCGACGGCGTCCACGTCGTCGCCGGTGAGGCCGGCGTTGGCGAGGGCGGCGCGGATGACGCGCTGCTGCGAGGGGCCGTTCGGTGCCGTAAGCCCGTTGGACGCGCCGTCCTGGTTGAGGGCGGAGCCGCGGACGACGGCGAGCACGCGGTGGCCGTTGCGGCGGGCGTCGGAGAGCCGCTCGACGAGCAGCATGCCGACGCCCTCGGACCACGCGGTGCCGTCCGCCCCTGCGGCGAACGCCTTGCAGCGCCCGTCCGGTGCGAGGCCTCGCTGCCGGCTGAAGTCGACGAACATGCCCGGTGTGGACATGATCGTGACGCCGCCGGCGATCGCCATCGCGCATTCGCCCGAGCGCAGCGACCGCACCGCCCAGTGCAGCGCGACGAGTGACGACGAGCAGGCCGTGTCCAGCGTGACGGCCGGCCCCTCCAGGCCGAGGGTGTAGGCCAGGCGCCCCGAGGCGACGCTGGTCAGAGTGCCGGTGAGGCGGTGGCCCTCCACGCCGTCCGCGCCGTACTGCAGCTGCGGCCCGTACTCCTGGTACATCGCGCCGAAGAAGACGCCGGTACGGGTGCCGCGCAGCGACAGCGGATCGATCCCGGCGCGTTCCAGCACCTCCCAGGACGACTCGAGGACGAGCCGCTGCTGCGGGTCCATGCCCAGGGCCTCGCGCGGCGAGACGCCGAACAGTTCGGCGTCGAAGTCACCGGCGTCGTCCAGGAATCCGCCGTGCCGGACGTAGCTGGTGGCCGACCGCTGCCCCTGCGGGTCGTAGAGGCGCTCCACGTCCCAGCCGCGGTTGTCCGGGAAGTCCCCGATGACGTCCCGGCCTTCCGCGACGACGTCCCACAGGGCCTCGGGCGAGTCGACGCCACCGGGCAGCCGGCAGGCCATGGCGACGATGGCGATGGGGTCGTCGGCGCTCTCCGGGCGGGCTGCGGAGGGGTCGGTCGTGCCGGTGGCGGCGGGCCGCCCGTCCAGCAGGGCGCCGCGCAGGAAGCGGGCGAGCGCGGCGGGCGTGGGCTGGTCGAAGAGGACGGTGGCGGGAAGCGCGACCGCGGCCTGCTCGGCGATCTGGTTGCGCAGCTGCACCGACAGATGGGAGTCGAACCCGAGGTCCTTGAAGGTCTGTTCGGGGTCGAGCGCGTCCGGGGACGGCTGCCCGGCGACCGCCGCCGCGTGCGCGAGGACGAAGCGGAGCAGGGCCGTGTCCTGCTCGGACGGGCGCAGCGCGGCCAGTTCCGCGGCGAACGGCGAGGCGGCCGGTTCGCCGCCGGGGTCCTGGCCCTGGCCCTGGCCCAGGTCGTGGTCCAGGTCGCGGCTCTGCTCCGGGTCCTGGTCCGGGGTGCCGGTGGCGGCGGGCCGCCGCGGGGGGAACCGCCGGGCGGTCGCGGTGTCCAGCCAGTAGCGCTGGTGCTGGAAGGCGTAGGTGGGCAGGTCCACGCGGTGGGCGGGTGTCCCGGCGAAGACCGCCTTCCAGTCCACCGGCAGGCCCCGAACCCAGCCCTCGGCCAACGACGTCAGGAACCGCTCCTGGCCACCCTCGTCACGGCGCAGCGTACCGAGCGCGACCGCGTCGGAACCCGCGTCCTCGAACGTCTCAGCCAGGCCGACCGCCAGCACCGGATGCGGACTGCACTCCACGAAGTAACCGAACCCGTCAGCCAGCAGAGCCCGGACCGTCTCGTCGAACCGCACCTCCTGACGCAGATTGGTCACCCAGTACTCCGCATCCAGAACAGACGTCTCGAGCCGGCCACCCGTCACCGTCGAATAGAACGGCACCTCCGACCGCATCGGCGTGATCCCCGACAGTGCCTCCACGACCTCACCGCGGATCGCGTCCACCTGCACCGAATGCGACGCGTAATCCACATCGATCCGCCGCGCCCGTACTCCGTCGGCCTCACACGCGGCCAGCAACTCCTCCAGCGGACCCACTTCACCGGACACCACGGTGGACGACGGCCCGTTCACCGACGCAACACCGATCCGGCCGTCCCAGCCCGCGATCCGCTCCCGCACAGCCCCGGCGGGCAACGCCACCGACACCATCCCGCCACGGCCCGACAACGAACCACGGATCGCCCGCGCCCGCAACGCCACGACCCTCGCCGCATCCTCCACGGACAGCGCACCCGCCACACACGCCGCAGCGATCTCACCCTGACTGTGACCGATGACCGCACCCGGCTCCACACCCACCGACCGCCACACCGCGGCCAGCGACACCATCACCGCCCACAACGCCGCCTGGACGACCACCACGTCGTCCAGAGCACCGGTGCGGATCGCCTCGACCACCGACGACCCGACATGCGGCGCCAGCGCCGCATCACACTCCGCCATCCGCGCCGCGAACACCGGCGACGAACCCAGCAACCCCACCGCCATACCCGCCCACTGCGACCCCTGACCCGGGAACACGAACACCACCCGACCGGCACCGGGCCGGACGACCCCGGACACCAGGCCGGCCGTCGGCATGCCGGTGGCGAGCATGCCGAGGGCGGTGTGGGCGTCCGCGGGCTCGGCCGCGAGGACGACGCCGCGGTGCTCGAACGCCGCCCGGCCGAGGGCGAGGGAGCGGCCGGCCGACCGCAGGCCGGGCGCGTCGTCCGCGGTGCCGGTGCAGGCGTCGGCGACGCTGCGGAGCCGCTCGGCCTGGCCGCGCAACGCGGCGGCTGAGCGCGCGGACATCGGCCAGGGCACGAGTCTGAGGTCGCCGAGGGGTCCTTGCGCCGGTTCGGGGGCGGCGGGGTCCGGCTCGGTACGGGGCGCGTCGGCCGCCGCGGGGGCGACGGAGAGGCCGACGGCAGCCGCGGGCCATTCGCCCACCACCACATGGCAGTTGGTGCCTCCCATGCCGAACGACGAGACGCCGCCCAGCAGCGGCCGGCCGGCGTCGGGCCAGGCGGTCGCCCCGCTGCCGGTGTGCACCCGCAGGCGCAGGTCCGCCAGCGGGATCTCGGGGTTGGGGCGGCGGTAGTTGAGGCTCGGCGGCAGCGACCGGTGCTGGATGCTGAGGACCAGCTTGAGCAGGCCGGTCACGCCCGCGGCGCCTTCCAGGTGGCCGATGTTGGTCTTGACCGAGCCGACGGCCAGCGGCGTCCCCGGGTCGCGGTCCGCGCCGAGGACGGCGCCGAGCGCGCGGGCCTCGACCGGGTCGCCGACGCGAGTGCCGGTGCCGTGCAGTTCGACGTACTGCACCTGGGCCGGGGCGACGCCGGCCTGCCGGTACGCGCGGCGCAGCAGGTCCTCCTGCGCGGCCTGGTGCGGGGTGGTGAGGCTGGGGCCGCCGCCGTCGTTGTTGACGGCGCTGCCGAGCAGCACGCAGCGGATCGGGTCCCCGTCGGCGACCGCGTCGCTCAGCCGCTTGAGGACCAGGACCGCGCCGCCCTCGCCGCGGACGTAGCCGTTGGCGCGCTCGTCGAAGGTGTAGCAGCGCCCGTCGGGCGAGAGCGCGCCGAAGGCGGTGATCCGCTCGGTGGTCTCGGTGACGAGGTTGAGGTTGACGCCGCCGGCCAGGGCGACCGCCGACTCGCCGGAGCGCAGGTTCTCGCAGGCGAGGTGGACCGAGACCAGCGAAGAGGACTGTCCGGCGTCGACGGTCAGGCTCGGGCCGCTCAGACCCAGCGCGTAGGAGATGCGGTTGGCGACGAGGCTGCGGTGCAGGCCGGTGAGGGTGTGGGCGGTGGCCGGGGCGGTCCGGGCGCTGAGGGTGGCGTAGTCGTCGGCGATGACGCCGAGGAACACCCCGCAGGCGCCTGCCCGTTGCTCCCGTGTTCCGGAGGCCTCTGACCGGGACGCGGGGTGGAGGGCGGCGATGCCGGCGTCCTCCAGGGCCTCCCAGGCCAGTTCGAGCGCGAGCCGCTGCTGCGGGTCCATGAGGGCGGCCTCGCGGGGCGTGACACCGAAGAACTCCGCGTCGAAGCCCTCGATGCGCTCCGCGTCGAGGAACCCGCCGCGCTGCGGGCGGGGGTCCTGGTCGCCGTCCAGGGGCCAGCGCGGGCCGGCGAGTTCCGTCACGGCCTCGCCGCCGCGCCGCAGCAGGTCCCAGAACGCCGCGGGGTCGGCGGCTCCCGGCAGCCGGCAGGAGACACCGATGACGGCGATGGGTTCGCCCGGTCCGGCAGGGTCGCCGCCGTGTCCGTCCAGCGAATTCCTGTCGGCACTTGTGTACGCCACCAGTACGTCAGAGCTCCTTTGGAATCCCATGACCAGGGGGTGGTGCGGGCCGCACGGAAACACGAATGTCTCACCGCCGGGACGGAATGCGGAGCGCGCGTCCGATCGCTCGGTTGACCGCTCTCCGCGCGCCGTCGTCCGCGTGATTCCGGAAGGGGCGGGCGTGGACCGATTCCCGATCCCATCAGGGCAGAACAGGCCCGTCAACCGAGGTCCTCGGCCCCTCGACCCCTAGCCCCCTCGGAGTCCCCCCTAGAGCCCCGCGCCGACCCCCTATTCCTATTCCGGGGTTCGGTCCACTGCCGCACGCTGTTACCGTCCACTGGCGAACCGAAGTCGGCAAAACTGCCTCATTCGCGGCGTGAACAAAAGGCCGACGCCAATGGCCTCGTCATACGCTGGGAGCCTTGCGTGACCGATTCCGTTGTGTCGCTGAGCCCGCCGTCGGCCGCCGATGGCGGCAGGGAGCTGTTCGAGTGGCTGCGTCGCATGCGCGACGACCGTCCGGTGTTCCGCGACGACAACGGCAGCTGGCACGTCCTGCGATACGCGGACGTGCAGCGGGTGCTGTCGGACCCGGGCGACTTCTCCTCCGACCCCACCCCGGTGTCGCCGAAGGCGGCGGAGATCGCCCGTGGTGACCTGGCGCAGATCGACCCGCCCGAGCACCACCATCTGCGGCGCGGCATCAGCCGGGTGTTCACGCCCCGGACGGTGGCCGCGCTGGAGCCGCGGATCGCCGAGATCGGCCGCGAACTGCTCGACGCCACCGCGGACATGGACCGGTTCGACCTGGTGCGGCATCTCACGCACCCGCTGCCGGTGATCGTGATCGCCGAGCTGCTGGGCGTGCCGGCCGAGGACCGGCCGATCTTCCGGCACTGGGCGGACCGCATCATCGCCGCCAAGATCGTCGGCATCGACCTGCCGGAGAACTACGAGCGGCTGCGGACCGCGATCGAGGAGATGGACTACTACCTCGACGGCATGCTGGAGGAGCGGCGTGCCCGTCCGGGCGACGACCTGCTCAGCAAGATGGCGACGAGCGAGGTGGACGGCGAGCCGATCTCGTCGGAGGAGGCCGTCAACTTCGCCCGGCTGCTGCTGATCGCCGGCCACATCACCACGACGATGATGCTGAGCAGCTCGGTCCTGTGCTTCGAGGAGCACCCGGAGGCAGCCGCCGCGCTGCGCGCCGACCGCTCCCTGATCCCCGCCGCGCTCGAGGAAGTCATGCGGTACCGGCCGCCGTTCACCATCACCGGCCGGTACACCACCCGGGACGTGGAGATCGGCGGCGTGGTGATCCCGGAGCGGTCGATCGTCATCCCGTGGCTGGCGTCGGCCAACCGCGACGAGCGGCAGTTCGACCAGCCGGACCGGTTCGACATCACCCGCACACCCAACGCGCACCTGGCGTTCGGCAAGGGCATCCACTTCTGCATCGGCGCCCCGCTGGCCCGCCTGGAGGGGAAGGTGGCCCTCAACCTCCTCTTCGACCGCTACCGCGACGTGCGGCTCGAACGCGCCGAGCCGCTGGAGTTCTACGACCGCAACTTCTTCGGCGTGAAGTCGCTGCCGGTCTCGGTCACCCACGCGTGACCGGGTGGCCGGCTCCGCCCGGCCCTCCCTTCCCCCTGCTGTACCCGCTGTCCCGACCGCCTGACCGCCTTCCACGACCACCGGAGCAGACATGATGACCGACGAGGAACGGGCCAAGTGGCTCATACTCGAGCACTGCCGGATGATCAATGACGGCAACGTGGAGGACTTGCTGCAGCTGTACGCCGAGGACTGCACGTTCGAGGACCCGGTGGGCAACGGCAAGCAGCACGGCCTGCACGCGCTGAGCCAGCGCGCCGCCGCCGCCGTCTTCTCCGGCGCGTTCGAGGACGCGGCCGCGCCGGTGGCGTCCATGGACGGCCAGTGGGCGTCGGTTCCGATGGTCTCGACCTTCAACTACCTGCCGCTGGCCGGACCGGCGATGGCCGAGTCGGGGCTGCTGCCGGCCACCCCGCCGGACAACCCGGCCGAGAAGATGATCCAGGTCAAGATGGTGATGACGATCCACGTCAACGAGGTCGGGCTGGTCGACCGGATGATGGCGCTCTACGGAAGCTCCGACGTCAGCGTCATCGACAGGAAGTGACGTGGTGCACCGGACCGACAGGAGCCGCGCCGGAGGGGACTCGGCGGTGAGCGGACCCTTCCCGCGCGCCGCAGTGTGATCGGGGCCCGGCCGGTCGGCTCACGTCCGGCCGCGCTGCTGGCCCGGCACGACAGGTCCGTGGTGGTGATCGAGGGGGCGACGAGGAGAGCTGCGAGCTGCGGCGCCGCGCCGTGCACCGCGCGCTCGTCAGTGAACCGGAGGCGTACGGCCGCATCGCGCGGTCCTTCCGGCCGACGGACGCCGTCGGCGCCGATCTGGTCGGCGAGGTGCTGACCGGACGCCTGGACGTCAAGGCCGCGGCGCTCCGCCGGATCATGGAACTCGGCAGCGGGGACGTGGCGTTCGCGGACCCGAGACGGCCGTGTTCCCGCCGGCCGTGTTCCCGCCGGCCGTCGGGTCCGCGGACGGGCGCCTGACGGCGCGGCTGGTCGCTCTGCACGCCTTCCCGCCCGACGCTGCGCTGCGGCGCCCGAGCCGAGCCCGCCGCCCGCGCCCCAGACCGGCACCACGTCGCCTGCTCGAGCGCGGCGCGTTGCGCGACACCAACCGGCGGTGGGCGGTGGGGTTCACCAGCGTGTCGTCGTACCCGTCCGCGGACTCCGGATCCACGCTCAGGCAGTGCGCGACCACCTGTCCCCCGGCTTCCGGTTCCGCACCCGTGGCCCGGTGCGCAGCACCACGCCGGCCAGGTCCGAACCGAGCACGTGGCACCGCTGCGCGTGGCGGGCCGCACCGGGGCTGCTGCGCGCGTACCGGTGCAGAAACGTGAACGTCGGCAGCGGTTCGAAGATTGCGCTCCCCACCGTGGTGTGGTTGACCCATCCGGACATCACGGCGATCAGCGCCTCGCCGGGCCCGGGGGCTCCGCGCGGAGCACGGCCGCGCCGCGATGGCTCTCCGGCACCGGAAGCGTGAGGAAGTCCTCGGCTCCCGCTCCCGCGGGCACGGCGTCGACGATCTGCTGCATGAGCGGTCCTCCTGCGCTGACGGCGGTCAGGCGATCTCGTTGGCCGGCAGGTGCACTTCCAGCGGGAGTTGGTGCCGCCTGGCGATGTTGAGCTTGCGGTAGACCCGGGTCAGGTGCTGCTCGACGGTGCTGATCGTCACGAACAGCTTCGCCGAGATCTCCCGGTTGGTGTATCCGCAGGCCGCCAGGGCCGCGACCCGTTTCTCGGAGTCGCTGAGCTTGGCCTCGGCCTCCGCACCCAAAACGTCGCCCGCCACGGGCTTCGCGGGAGCGCCTCCCGCCGGGCCGAGGCCCTGTACCCGCTTGCGTTCGCCCTCGCGCAGCCGCTGCCCGGACTCCGCGCACAGCGGCTCGGCGCCGCACTCGCGGGCCAGGTGCAGGGCCCGGCGGGTGACCGCGATCGACCGGGTGGTCTCGCCCAGTTCCCGGTACGTCTCGCCCAGCACGCCGACGGTACGCGCCAGTTCCAGCCGGTCGCCCGACCGGTGCAGGTCCTCCACCGCACGGGCCAGCAGCGACGGCCGCAGCTTGAGGTCGACGGTCTGCGCCCGCAGCCGCAGCGTGACCCCGCGCACCCGCGGATACACCGCGTCCGGCATCCGCATCTGGTCGATGATCAACCGCTCGGCCTGGTCGACCCGGTCGAGCTGGTAGAGGGCCTGGGCGGCGTCGGTACGCCAGGGCAGCAGCACCGGCCGGTCCACGCCCCAACGGACGGCGAGCCGGCCGGCGGTCGTGAAGTCGGCGAGCGCGGCCTCGGGTTGGTCGGTGGCCAGGTGGAAGTGGCCACGGGCGCGCAGGTATCCCAGCCCGTAGACGCTCTTGAGGAGGGCGTCGGGCACGGGCTGGTTGAGCCGCCGCGCCGCGGCGGTGTAGTCGCCCGCCGCGGTGTGGGTGAGGACCAGCACCGCCAGCGGGCCGCCGAGGAAGAAGCTCCCGTTGTACTCGGAAACGCCGCGCAGCGACTCCTGCGCGTGCTGCGCGGCGGCCTCCAGCCGGCCGCCGCGCAGCGCGATGTCGGCCCGCAGGGCGGCGAACACCGCCCGCCAGCCCGGTGCGCGCCGCCGGTCGGCCTCCTCCAGGAACTTCCGGCAGGCGTCCTCGGCCGCTTCGAGCCGGTCGCCGTAGTACAGCGACACCACCGCGTTGACGATCGGCGTCAGTGTCGCGTCGATCAGCGGGCACACCCGCAGGAAGCGCTCGGCCGATGCCTCGCCGCCGCTGTCGGGCGCCAGGACGGGGAAGCGCGGCAGTGCGTCGGGCGCCGCCGGGGCCGCCACGTCGCCGGGCGCCGGGTGGTCCAGCGGCCCCTCGTCGCCGCCTTCGGCGTACCACCGCCCCGACAGCGGGGCCACCAGGTCCAGGGCCGCCTGCGCGGCGGCCCACTGGCCCGAGGACGCCCTCGCCCTGAGGCCGCCGATGATCTCGCGGGCCTCCTCCACCCGGCCGTGGGCGATCAGCAGGTTGGCCAGCTGGCCCGCGGTGTGCGCCGGGAGCCGGGTGCGGGTCGCGGCGGCGACCAGGTCCGTAAGGTGCCGGCCCTCGGCCGTGGCGGGGTTGACCCGCCACAGCACGGCGGCCAACCGCAACCGGATGTCCATCCGCGCCCGCTCGTCGTCGCAGCCGGCGCAGGCCAGCTCCAGGTAGTCGATGGCGAGCTGGGCGTCGTCCTCGTGCAGCGCGGCCTCTGCGGCCTCGCGCAGCACGGCCGCCCCCCACGGGCCGGGCACCTCGCCCCCCGCGAGCAGGTGCGCGGCCACGTCCGACGGGCGTGCGCCCTGGTCCTTCAGCAGCCAGGCCACGTGCCGGTGCAGCCGGCCGCGCTCGGCCGCGTCGAGGCTGTCGAGCACCACCGACTGGGCCACCGGGTCACGGAACCGCGCGCCGACGACAATGCCGGCTGACTCCAGCGCCTGCAGCGCCTCGTCGACGCTCCAGGAGGTGGCCTCGACGACCCGGCCGAGGGACTCCGTGTCGGCCGCCTCGCCCAGCACCGCGAGGGCGGCGGCCACCTCCCAGGTGCCCTCGCCGCCGCGGCGCAGGCAGGTCAGCAGCGCCTGCCCGAACAGCTCGCCTGCCGCCAGCCGGGCGACGCCCGAGGACCAGTAGGTCTGCGAGCGCCGGCAGTCCTCGATGAGCGCCCGCAGCAGCAGCGGGTTGCCGCCGGTCAGCTGGTGCAGCTCGGCGGCGTCCACGGCGCCGGCGGGCATGTCGCTGTGCCCGGCGAGGACTTCGGCGACGCCGGCCGGGTCGAGGGGCGGCAGCCGCAGCCGGTGCACCGCGGGCTGGCGCAGCAGCTCGACGGCGAACTGGGGATCCCGCGGCCCGCCGTACAGCGGCTGGGTGAGCACCATCAGGACCCGGCTGCGCCGGGTCAGCCTCGCCAGCTGGAGCAGGCAGTGCAGCGACTCGGCGTCCGCGTGCTGCAGGTCGTCCACACCTATGACGACCGGCGCCTGCTCGGCCATGTCCCTTACGGCCGCGGCGAGGTGCCGGGCGAACCGGCCGGGCCGCTGGTCGGCGGCGCCTTCCACCGCGGACGGCAGACCGGTCAGCGGCGGCGCGCCGTCCAGCAACTGGGCGACGACGCCCAGGGGCGTGCCGTCCTCGGCCGGCGACCCGGCCGCGCTCAACAGGGTCACCCCGGCGCGGGTCGCCTCGTCGATCACCCATTCCAGGATCTGGCTCTTCCCGCAGGCGATTCCGCCTTCGACCAGAACCGTTCCCCCGCTCCCCGAAGCGGCTTCCCTCATAGCGGTTCGCAGAAAGTCTAACTGTGCTTCACGCTGAATAAATTCCACGAGTGAACAGCCCCCGTTCAAACCATTCAATTCGCACTCTTACCCAATAAGAACCGGGCACGCGACAAGGTGCCCGCTGGGCTCGCGGCCCGTGGCATAGATGCTCCTGACATACTCCCAATATCCGACTTCCACAGGCCCCGAAAGATCGTTCGACTCTATCGCGGCTTCCCCGAGACCGGGCAACCCGGCCTGTCAAGAAGGCGGGAGAAATCAGCGGCGGCCGGCGCCGCCGTCACACCCGCACGCCGAGCCGGTCGCGGACCGCGGCGATCACGGCCGGTCCCTCGGCCACCAGGTAGAAGTGGCCGCCGGGGAACACCTGGACGTCGAACGGGCCGGTGGTGTGCCCGGCCCATGCTTCCGCTTCGGGAACCTCGACCTGCGGGTCGCGGTCCCCGACGAGCGCCGTGACCGGGCAGCCCAGCGGCACCGCCGGGCGCGGCGCGTAGGTCTCGATGGCCCGGTAGTCGCCGCGTACGGCGGGCAGGATCATCCGTACGACCTCGTCGTCGGCCAGGAGGTCGGCGTGGGTCCCGGCCAGCCGCCGCAACTCGGCGACGACGCCCGAGTCGTCCCTCAGATGGACCGGATCGGGCAGCGGGCGGTGTACGGACGGCGCCCGGCGCCCGGAGACGAAGAGCCGGGACGGTTCCACCCCGTGGTTCCGCTTCAGCCGCAGAGCCACCTCATAGGCGACCACCGCTCCCATGCTGTGGCCGAAGAACGCCGTCCGCCGGTCGACCATGGGGGCCAGCGCCTCGGCCGCCCGGTCGGCGAGATCATGCAGGTCCCGTACCGGCTGCTCGGTCCTGCGCTCCTGCCGGCCCGGATACTGCACGGCGAGGACTTCGACATCCGGGTGCAGTGCGCGGGAAACCGGGAGGTAGAAACTGGCCGAGCCTCCGGCGTGCGGAAAGCAGACAAGTCTGCGGGGTTCGCTTCCCGGCGGAGCAGGGTGATAGCGGCTGAACCAGGCATCGCGGTCCACACACATCTCCAATTCGATCCAAATCCGCCCAATTTACTCCGGGAGCGCCACACAGGCCCTCTCGAAAGTAGTTCGGCCCCGCACTAGCCAGTAACCCCTACCCGGGCGGCCACCACCCCTATGCACAAGGGTGCCCGACGCCCGGGAACAGGGGTGAATGACGCCCTGAGCTGCCCCGGTTTCATGGAGTCCGGTGATCCTGCTCAAGCGGACCGCGAGTGGCTTTGTGTTCGCCGCCGGTCGCGTTCGCACTCGGCGGGCGGCGCGTCGTCGAGGACGGAGTGGAGCCGTTCCTCGTTGTACCAGGTGGCCCGCGGGAAGATCGCCCGCTCGACCTGGCTGATATCCCGCCACGGTCCTCGCGTCTCGATCAGCTCGGCCTTGAACGGGCCGTTGAGCGCCTCGGCCATGGCGTTGTCGTAGCTGTCCGCGACCGAGCCGACCGACGCGGCGGCGCCGATCTCGGCGAGTCGGTCGGTATGGCGATACTCATGGCGCGCCGCGGCCGCTGTGGCGGATGAGGCCGGAGCCCTTCCCCTTCCTTGGTCCTGCGTCTCCACGCGGCCATCTCCAGGGCGTCCAGCGAAAGTCCGCCCGCCACAACTGGTCCGGGCGCGAGGCCGTGACGTCGCGGTCGACCAGGTTCGGCGACCCGGGTGCCGACGGCTCCGGCGTCGTGGGGCGGCGCCGCTGCCCGCGGATCACGCCTTCCAGGCCCATCTGCCCTCCGTTCGGCGTACATCACCGAGTCACTATATTGGGATATATGTACTCAAAGTTTGCTGAATCCGCGAATTAGTCTGTGGCGAGCCCAGACGTTCTGTGCAGCACTTCGACGTACTTCGGGAGACGACGATGAGCAAGCAGCCGCTCCTCCTTCCCTATGGCGATCCGGCCTTCGTGGCAAACCCGTTCCCGTTCTACCGACAGCTGTACGAGGAGGGCCCGGTGCGGCGCGCGGTCATCGTCGGCGGCCTGGAGGCCTGGCTGGTCACACGCTATGAGGACGGCCTCGCCGCACTCGGCGACCCGCGCCTGAGCAGCGATATCCGCGACGCGTCGGACCCCCGTCTCGTGCAACAGCTGCCCGCGACGGAGCGCGAGTCCCTGGTGCGCAACATGCTCCGGGCGGACCCGCCCGACCACACCCGCCTGCGTCGCCTGGTCTCGAAGGCGTTCACCGCGCGCCGGGTGGCCGAGCTGCGGCCCCGCGTCCAGGCCATCACCGACGGCCTGCTCGACGCCATCGCGCACGCCGGCCGCGCGGATCTCGTCGCCGACTTCGCGCTGCCGCTTCCGGTCACCGTGATCAGCGAACTGCTCGGGGTGCCCACCAGGGACCGGTACGACTTCCAGCGGTGGACCGACGACATGATCCTCCAGGGACCCGAGCCCCCGGACCCGACCGTGGTCGACGGTGCCTGGCAGCAGATGCGCGCGTACCTGGTCAAGCTTCTGGAAGCCAAACGAGCCGACGCTGGAGACGACCTGCTCAGCGATTTGATCAACGCTCGGGACGAGGAGCAGCGGCTGGACGAGGACGAGCTGATCGCCATGGCCTTCCTGTTGCTGGTGGCCGGATACGTCACCACCGTCAACCTGATCAGCGGCGGCATCGCCGCGCTGCTCGCCCATCCCGACCAGCTCGAGCTGCTGCGGGACGATCCGACGCTGCTGCCGGACGCGATCGAGGAGTTCCTGCGCTACGACGGACCGGTGAACCCGGGCATCGCCCGCTTCGCGCGGGAGAACATCGAGATCGCGGGCGTGAGGATCCCGCGCGGCGCCACCGTGCTGGTGGCCTCCGCCATCGCCGACCGGGATCCGGCGCGGTTCCCGGACCCCGATCGTCTGGACATCACCCGTCGGGACAACGCCCACCTCGCGTTCGGGCACGGAATCCACTACTGCCTGGGCGCCCCACTGGCCCGACTGGAGGGGCAGGTCGCCATCGGGACTGCCCTGCGCCGCCTTCCCGGTCTCACCTTGGCCGTGCCACCGGACGAGCTGCAGTGGAGACCAAGTGGTCTGCGCGGCCCCGGGCGCCTGCCCGTCACGTTCACACCCGGGCGCATCCCCGACGGCACGGCCCCGGCCGCTCCGGCTTGATCCGGACACCACCGGGCGACCGAGCCGGCGGTAGCAGGGCTGCCTGGCGAGCTCGAGGACCCGAAACGTGACCGTGACGGGAATCCCGTCCACGGCCGGCTGCTTCACGAGCGGGGTGTGTCCGCGGCGACGGCGCGGCGGGGGCACGCCCCCGGGGCGCCGCTGTCGCGGGCCCGCTCGTGATCGCGTCGCGGGCTCTAGGGGATCACCACTCCGGGGCCGTTGTCGCCGCTCAGGTTCTGACCGAACAACGCCTTCGCCGCCGGTGCCCCGATGTCTGTCGGGTTCTCCGCGACCGACTTCCAGGCCGTCACGCCCGAGGCAGCGCCGCGCAGCAGCCACACCGCGCCACCGTTCACGACGCTGCCCAGGTTCTCGCCCGGCGCACCCACGACCAGGTCGGCCTTGCCGTCACCCGTCACATCGAGCAGTCGCACTGACCCGCCGAACACGTCGCCGGACTCCGCGACACCCGGCACTCCCGTCGTGTCCTGGTGGACGGCCTGCGCGCCTTGGCCGGTGAGCCCGCCCCTGCCGCCCTTGAGCAGCACCACGGCGCCCGCTTTCGCCTTCGAGCCGATCGCCTCGCCGGGGACGCCGACGGCCAGGTCGGGATATCCGTCACCGTTCACGTCGCCCGTGTTCAGCCGCCCGCCGAACTGGTCGCCCTTCTCGTTCGTCCCGGGCACGCCCGCCGTGTTCTGCGTGACCGTCTGCGTACGGGTCTGGCTGGGGCCGGACGGCGAACCGTAGTAGATCTTGACGGTGCCCGGGTCCTCCTCGGTGCCCTCGGTGTCGCCGTTCGGGAAGATCCGGGTGGCGAGGTCGGCGTAGCCGTCCCGGTCGAAGTCGGCGACGGCGGTGCCGGCCGCGGAGGTGAGCCGCTGCGGGACGGTGGACAGGCCGGTCTTGGTGCCGAGCCACAGCTTGCCGCCCTCGGCGTGGTTCTCGTAGACGTAGAAGGTCGCGAGATCCTCGATGCCGTCGCCGTTGAAGTCCCCCGCGGCGGTGGAGTTGATGACGTTGTCGGTGCTGTACACCTTCACCTGCTGCTCGCGGGCGGGGACGCCGTCGCGGCCGATGGGGCCGTAGAGCACGTCGTGGTAGTCGTAGTCCTCTCCGTTGCCCATGAACAGGTCCGCGTGCCCGTCGCCATCGAAGTCGCCCGCGGTGATGTCGTCGCCGACCTGGGCGTTCGCCGGTGCGCTGATACGGACGGCGCCCCGGCCGGAGATGCCGGTCTTCCGGCCCCACAGGACGATCACCGATCCCTGGACGTTGTCCTCCGGTCGGTAACCGCGGGATACCACGGCCAGGTCGGTCAGGCCGTCGCCATCCAGGTCGCGGGAGATCATCGCATAGCCGAAGACGTGGTTGTCACCGGAAGCGCCGGGCACACCGGGGGTGTCCTGGGTGACGACCGTGGTGCGCGCGGGGTCGATGCCGTGCGCCGAGCCGTAGCTGATCGTGATGTAGCCGGCCCAGGCGTGCCCACCGACCTTCGCGCCGGGGGCGGCGACGGCGACGTCCTGGTAGCCGTCGCCGTCGAAGTCCTCGCGTACGGTGGCTGCGCCGTCCTTCGCAGATGCAGTGCCCGCGACGATCGGCACGCCGAACGACCCGATCAGGGCGGCGGCTACGGCGGTCGATATGGCGGGTCGGCGGATGCCCACGGTTCCTCCTCAAAGCGCCAGCGATATCCATACGCGTGCGCGGATGTGATTCACCTGTGAGACATGCGGAAACGGCTGATGGTTGTGCGCTGAACGGCACTTGAACGGGCTGCGCAGGCGCGGAACACGGCATGGCACTGGACTGGGCACCTACCGCCGGCCTGGCCGACCGGCGCCGGTTCGGCGCGCCCGAACGCCGAACCGCCCGTGCCGTCAGAGGAAGTTCGAAGCTGCCGGACCGTACCCGAACAGCACCGCGCTCTCCGCCCGGTTCCAGACCTGGGTGCCCGTCGGCCATTCGCGGTCAGCGGGGGTGGGAAGCGGACCGCTGACCGCGGAACCGGGTGTCGCGTGGCCGATGTGCCGGGCCGGGTGGGTGGGGTGGCTGGGGGTTCGGGCCGTCACGGGCATGTCCTCGTCCGTTCGCGTCCGGAATGCGTGGGGCGGGTCCCGCGCCGGAGGGTGAGGGCGCGGAACCCGCGTTGAGGGTGGGTCAGGCCGCGGTGGCGGAGGCGTTGAGCGTCACGGGGATGTTGTCCCGCGTGGCCTTGGAGTACGGGCAGATCTGGTGGGCGGCGTGCGCCAGTTGCTCGGCGGTCGCCTGATCCACGCCGCCGAGGACGGGGCTGAGGACCGCGGAGAGGGAGAACTCTCCGTCGTCGCCGTGGGTGAGTGTGATCTCGGCGGTGATGGTGGTGCTGGTGAGCCGGATCTTGCGGATGGCTGCGGCGCGGCGCAGGGCGCCGAGGAAGCAGGCGGCCCAGCCGGCGGCCAGCAGCTGCTCGGGGTTGGTCGCGTCGCCCGCGCCGCCGAACTCCTTGGGGATGGCGAGCCGGGTCTCCAGGAGGCCGTCGGAGGAGCGGACGTGACCGCCGTTGCGGCCCTCTCCGTCGACGTCGACGTGGGCGGTGTAGGTGACTGCCATGGCTCGTGCTCCCCATCCGGGTCGAAGACTTGAATTGGCCTCAGATCCGGGACGCCCGTCGCGCGTCACCGGTTGAGGTGGTGATGACATCGTGGCAAGTAAATGCGTCACCGGTCAAGTGGGTGACGTGTCGATTCTTCGCGGTCCCCTAGCGGCTCCCTCGTCTGCCGCGTCATCGGATCGCGGGCGGAGATGTCCGGCACGCGCTCGACGTCCGGCACCGGTTCGCAACGACAGTCAGGCCGAGCCGACGCACGCTCGCGCGCGTCGGATTCCCGTACATCCGTCTCTTGACCGTCCGGCTTCATCCGCGACAACGCCCGGCGCGGAACGGCGACTTAAGTCATTCGACTGTCGCCTTTGACCGGTGACGGAACGATCCTGGGACGGTCGCCCGCGTAGGTGCGCGGTCGGTCGGCATGCTCGGAGGGACCAGCCGTGAACCGTACTCCCGTCGTCTTCATCCATGGCGCGTGGCTGCACGCGCTGTCCTGGGAGTCATGGGCGGAACGCTTCGCCAGCCGCGGGTTCGTCACCTTCGCACCCGGCTGGCCGGGTGAACCCCGCACCGCCGACGCGCGTACGTCCCTGGAGGCGCTCGGCGGCGTCGGACTGGACGCGCTGACGGACCACTACGCCGGGATCGCCCGGTCGTTCGACATCTCCCCCGTGATCGTCGGCCACTCGGTCGGTGGGCTCGTCGCGCAGCATCTCATCGGCGCCAACGTCGGCCGGGCCGCGGTGGCCATCGCGCCGGCCCCGGTCAACGGCGTTGCGCTGCCCGCCTCCACGGCCCGGCTGTGGACACCCACGGAGGCATCGGAACCGCTGGTGTCCCTGACACCGCGGCAGTTCCACCACGTCCTCGCGAACACCGTCGAAGCACAAGAGTCCGACCGGCTCTTCGAGCGCTACGCGACGCCCACACCACGGCGGCTGCTCGCCGACCTCGGGTGCACGGGCACGCTGCCCAGCCCGCGCGCCGTGGCGGACACCGGCAACGCGGGCCGGGGCCCGCTCCTGCTGATCTCCGGGCAGGAGGACCGGCTGGTGCCCGACTCGGTGACCCGCGCGGTGTACAAGCAGTACGGCGACTCCACGGCCGTGACCGACCTGAAGCAGTTCGCGGACCGCGGCCACTCGCTGGTCCTCGACGGCGGTTGGCGATCCGTCGCCGACTACGTTCTCGGCTGGCTGGACGAACGCGGCATCCATGCGCTGCCCGCCGGCCGCTGAACGCCGCCGCGCGACCCGGTCACACGGCCTGGTCGCCGGAGATCCTGCCCAGGGCGTCGCGCAGGGCGGCGCGGGAGGTGATGCCCAGCTTGGGGAACACCCGGTAGAGATGGGAGCTGACCGTGCGCGGCGACAGGTGCATCCGCTCGCCGATCTCCTTGTTGGTCAGACCGCCCGCCGCGAGGTCCGCGATCCGGCGCTCCTGCCAGGTCAGCGCCGCAAGAGGGGCCGAACGTGGGGGTGCGGCCGGCCCGGACGCCCGCAGTTCGGCCCGAGCCCGCTCGGTCCAGGCGGGGGCGCCGAGCCGTTCGAAGGTCTCCGCCGCCGCGGCCAGCAACGGCCGGGCCTCCTTCCTGCCCCGGCTGTGGCGCAGGCGGACGCCGTGGGCAAGGCGGATGCGGGCGAGTTCGAAGGGGAAGCGGTCGGCGACGGGCTGCGTTTCCGCGCGCTCGTACAGGACGTCGGCCTGCGCGGCGTCGGTGGCGGTCATCGCCAGGGCGCCGTACGTCAGCAGGGCCAGCCGGGGGGAGACGGCCGGAAGGCCGGCCTCTTCGGCGGCGAGTGCGTGACGGCGGGCCTCTTCGGAGCGGCCGGTGTGCAGGGCCGCCTCGACGAGGTCGAGCAGGGTGCGCGACGCCTGGTGGGCACAGGGCTCGAAGGTTCCGGGGAGTGTGATGCCGATGGCGTGCAGATAGGCCGCTTCGTAGTCGCCTTCGCCGAGCGCGGCGGTGGTGCCGATGGCGTCGGCGATCTGCGTGAGGAAGCCCACCCCGCGCGGACGCGCCCAGGCGTCCACCGCGGCCTGCAGCTCGCGGGCCTGCTCGAGCTCACCGCGCAGCGCGGCCAGCAGACCCAGATACGCACGCGTGTGATGGGCGAACAGGGCATGCCGATGCGACGTCGCCAGGTCCAGGCAGCGCTGCCCGGTCTGCCGAGCCTCGACCCACTCACCGACCGCGATCTGGTCGAGCATGATCAGGTGCAGCATCGTCATGCCGGTCGACAGGGCACCCGTCTCCACCTCGCGGTCCACGGTGCGCTGCAGGAGCGGCCGGAACTGGCTGAGCGTGTCCACGTGGTAGGCGGCGACGGACAGCCTGGTGACGTCCCACGGTTCGAGCTCGCGCAGCCCGGTGAAGGCACGCTCCAGCCGCTCCTGGGCACCGGCGCCGCGACGCACCACGTCGCTCCACGTGTCCTCGTAGATACGGGAGTCGGCGGGCACCAGGTCGCCCAGGGACCCGAGCAGCTCATGCGTGCGCTGCCACAGGGCTTCGTCGCCCGCGTACTGACTGATGGCCAGCAGCAGATTGACCAGCCGGGCCAGCACCTCGCCCCGCTCGCGTACGCCGCCCTCGCGCAGGCTATCGATCGCCGCGAAGACCTGGCGCTGCGAGGAGCGGACGTCCCCGTCCTCGTACAGCGCGACATAGGCCGACGTGACCACCGAGGCCGGGGACTCGGCGGTTTTGGACGCGGTTCCGGAACGGGCCAACTCCTGAGCCTGCTCCAGCTGTCCGGTGTGCCCGGCGATGAACGCCGCGTCGCCCAGCAGCCTGGACCGCTCCTCGCGGCTCTCGCTCAGTTCCGCGGCGCGGGTCAACCAGGCCACGGCGGTCACGGCGCCGCCGCGCCGGGTCGCGGACTCGGCCGCCGCCTCCAGCGCCGCCGCCACCTCCGCGTCCGGGTCGACCGTCGCCGCCGCCAGATGCGTGGCACGCCGCTCGACATCGTCCTGATGCACCCGGGCGAGCGCAGCGTGGGCCGCGCGCCGCTCGTTGGGGGTCGCCACCTGGACGACGGTCGACCGCACCAGGGGGTGCCGGAAGACGAAGTCGCCGCTGAGCGGATCGATGTCCAACAGGCCGCAGGCCGCGGCCTCGTCGACGTCTCTCATGCGGTAACGCGAGCCTTGCGGGCGACCGGCCGCCGTGCCGGCTCCTACGCCGTCCAGGGCGCCGCGCAGCAGCTCGGCGCGCACGGCGTCACCGAGCGCCTCGATGCGCGCCCCGTACACGTGCTGGACGCGCAGGGGCAGCGGGACGCCGGTGTACCCGAACAGCTCCTCCGCGGTGCGCCCCGCCCGCCCGGCGCGCACCTGGGGCGGAAGTTCCAGCAGCGCCAGTGGGTTGCCCCGCGCCTCGTCCAGGACGAGACGCCGGATCCGGCGGTCGAGGCCGGGATGACGCAGGTCCAGGAGCTGCTCGGAGGCCTCCTCCGAGAGGGTGTTCACCGCCAGTCCGGGCAGCGCGGCGGTGTCGAAGCCCGACCTCACGTCCGAGCGCAGCCCGATGAGGAGCTTGGTCGAACTGCCGGTGAGCCGGCGTCCCACGAACCCGAACACCTCGGTGCTGGAGGCGTCCAGCCACTGGCCGTCGTCGAGGACCAGCAGGACGGGCTGCTGCGAGGCCGCGAGCGAGAGGAGGTCGAGGACGGCGATACCCAGCGTCATGACCGAGGGAGGAGTTCCCACGCTCCTGCCGAAGACGACGTCGAAGACCTTGCGGTGAACATCGTCCAGCTGGTCGATGACGGAGAACAGCGGGTACAGGAACTGGTGCAGACCGGCGAAGGGCAGCCCCGACTCGGCCTCGACGCCGGCCGCTCTGATCACCCGGTGCCGCTGTGCCGCGAGGCCCGCGACGTGGTCCAGCAGCGTGCTCTTGCCCACGCCCGGCTCCCCGCGCAGGACGAGGGCCTGCCCCTCCGAGGCCGCCACGAACGATGACAGCACCTCCTGCTCGCTCTCACGACCGACCATGACGCGAGTGCTCAACTCCACCGTCCCCCCTGCATTGCTTCACCGCGGAACCGACGGCCTCGGCCGGGTGGCGTGATCCCGAGAGTAGATGTCCGCCCGGGGCGCCGTCACCTGGTGATCGCATGCTGAGGCAGTGTCAGGCCGCGCCGAGGCCGCGCAGGAACCTGTGCGACGACGAACCGTCCGCCGCCCGCGCGGGGCTCGGCTTCTCGAGGAGGTGTCGTACGGCGGGCAGTACGGGTTCAGCGCGGTCGTGCCGGCGCGGTCGTGCGCGGAGTGGGGAGCTGCTTTTCGCTGGAGCGCGCTCGCGCGTGTTCCAGCCGGTGGAGCCGCCGAGGAACCGTTCCGTCGCCGGCACGAAGGCCCCGGAGGCCAGGCCGTGCAGAGGGAGCGACCGCGGGACCTCGGCGATCTCAGGCGGCTTGCGACACGCTGATCCCGGCGAGTCGGGCGACGTCGTCGCGCCGCGGCCCGCTGACTCCGTGTACGGATCCGGTCGTCGGGGCAGCCCGCAGTCGTGCGGCGTCAGCTGGGCCCGGCGCGCCCCGAGGAACTCCTCAGGGCACGGGGTGATGGGGTGAGGTCAAGCCGCCTCGTCCCCGCGGTCAGCCGGCGGTGGCGCGGGCGGCCCGCTCGATGACGTCGGCGACGAGGCGGGGGTGGGAGACGGCGACCGAGTGGGAGGCCGCCACCTCGGTGGTGCGGGCGTGGGCGCGCTTCGCCATGAAGCGCTGGACGGCGGCGGGGATGTTGAGGTCGCGGGTGGTGACGATGTCCCAGGAGGGCTTGGTCTTCCAGGCCGCGCCGGTGGCCTTCTCCTCCAGTGCGGACTGGGCGATGGGGCGCTGCGCGGCTGCCATGAGCGCGGCCTGGCCGGCGGGGACGTCGGCGGCGAACTGGTGGCGGAACTTGTCCAGCTGGATGTACAGGTCGGTGGCGGTGGTGCCGTCGGCCTGCTGGTAGGTGACCGGATCGAGGGCCTCGGGGAGGGTGGAGCCGGGGTACTTGTCGGTGAGCTCCAGGGCGGTCTCCCCCGGTGCCGGGAGGAACGCGGCGACATAGACGAGGGCCTTGACCTGGGGGTCGCCGGTGGCGGCCTCGCTGATGACGTTGCCGCCGTAGGAGTGGCCGACGAGGATCTTGGGCCCCTTGACGTGGTCGAGGACGGTGCGCAGGGCGGCGGCGTCGGCGGCGGGACCGCGCAGCGGATTGGCGGCGGCGACGACCGGGTAGCCGTCGGCGCGAAGTTCGGCGATGACGCCGTTCCAGCTGGAGCCGTCGGCGAAGGCGCCGTGCTCCAGGACGACGGTCGGCCTGGCGTGTCCGCCGGCGGTGCTGGGAGCGCCGTCAGCGGTGCCGCTGAGGGCGAACGCGCTGAGCGCGAGCCCCGCCGTGACCGTTGCGACCACACCCGTCATCCGCCGCTCGCGTCCACCCTTGGTGTTCACCACGACAAGTCCCTTCCACGTTTTCGGTTTCCAGCCGTTTCGTCGGTGGGGCGAGTCACATTCGTCACCGCCCTGACCGGCAACGAATGTCACCACGCACATTCGTCACCTGTCAAGATGGTGACGAAAACAGAAGCTCCTCCCACTCCGGGCGGCGTCACCCCGCTCGGACGACTCGAGCCCGCGACGCCGCCCCCCTGATGCCGCCAACTGGGTTATTACGTCATACGACTGATGCGCCCAGCGCTGCGGCGAGGGAGAGTGTGCGATGCGGGGGTGGATCACGAAAGGCGTCGCCGTCCATCGCTACGCAACTCAAGGGCCACTCTTATCGTAACCGGTTTGACAGGTGACGACGCCATGTGTGAGGGTCGGAGTGCCGCAGGTCGCGGTGACCTCGCATCCGAGGGTGTGGACGGGAGGTCTCCCGGCCGCGGGCCGGTCACCGGAAACACGCGACGGAGGGTTTCTCATGATCAACAGGCGTACGTTCACCAAGGCCGTCGGCCTGGGCACCGGCGCGGCCACGGTCTCTCTGGCCGGCCTGCGGTCAACCGCGGCCGCCGCGGGCGGCGCGCCGGCCGAGCACACACCGGGCGGCACACCCGTCCCCGCCGTGCCCGCCGTCGCCCCCGGCGCCCACACCGCGTTCCGCACGCTCAAGCAGGTCAGGGCCGGCGTCCTCGACATCGGTTACGCCGAGGCCGGGCCCGCCCATGGCCCGGTCGTACTGTGCCTGCACGGCTGGCCCTACGACATCCACAGCTACGTCGACGTCGCCCCGCTCCTCGCCGACCTGGGCTACCGCGTCATCGTTCCCTATCTGCGCGGCCACGGCAGCACACGTTTCCTGTCCCCCGGCACCCCTCGCACCGCCGAGCAGTCCGCCATCGCGCTCGACATCATCGCCCTGATGGACGCCCTCAAGATCGACAAGGCGGTGCTCGCCGGGTTCGACTGGGGCTCGCGCACCGCCGACATCATCGCGGCCCTGTGGCCCGAACGCGTCAAGGCCCTTGTCTCGACCGGCGGCTACCTCATCACCAACCGCAAGGCGCAGCTGGAGCCCGCCGCCGCGGCCGTCGAGCACAACTGGTGGTACCAGTGGTACTTCGCCACCGAGCGCGGCAAGAAGGCGATGGAGAACGTCGACGAACGCATCGCCCTGTGCCGCTACGTGTGGACGCTCGTCTCGCCCAACTGGGACTTCGACGACGCCACCTTCCAGCGCACCGCCCAGGCCTTCAAGAACCCCGACTACGCGGCCATCGTCCTGTACAACTACCGCTGGCGCATCGGCCTGATCGAGGGGGACCACCGTTACAGCCGCTACGAGGCGCAGCTTGCCGCCCAGCCGCCCGTCCGCGTCCCCGCGATCACCCTCGACCCGACCCTCGATCCCTTCACCCCGGCCGGTGACGGCTCCGCCTACCGGGACCACTTCACGGGCCCCTATGAGCACCGCGCCGTCGTGAACATCGGCCACAACCTGCCGCAGGAGGCGCCGACCGCCTTCGCGCAGGCCGTCGTCGACGCCGACCGCCTCTGATGGTGCGCCGGCGAACCGAAGGAGACAAACGCATGATCGTCTACGACCGGCTTTTCATCGGGGGCTCCTGGGCGGATCCGAGCGACCCGGCGCTCCTCGACCTCGCCTCGCCGCACGACCAGTCGGTGATCGGCCGGGCCGCCCAGGCGCGGCCGGCGGATGTGGACCGCGCGGTGGCCGCGGCACGGGCCTCGTTCGACACCGGAGTGTGGCGCGGCACCCCGCCGGCGCAGCGGATCGCGCTCCTGCGGCGGTTCAACGCGCTGCGCGAGGAGAACGCGGAAAAGGTCGCACATCTGATCTCGTCGGAGAACGGCTCGGCCCTCTGGTTCACCCGCGCGGGGCAGCCGGGCCTGACCCGGCAGGCGAACGCCTACCTGAAGGCTGCGGAGGAGTTCGCCTGGGAGGAGACGTCGGCGCCCTCCGACCCGGCGTCACCGGTCCGCAGCGTGGTGCGCCGTGAGGCGGTCGGTGTGGTTGCGGCCGTGATCCCGTGGAACTCGCCCTTCTCCTCGGCCACTTCGAAGATCATCCCGGCGCTGGTCGCCGGCAACTCGGTGGTCCTCAAGGTGTCTCCGGAGAACTCGCTGAGCATGGGCTTCCTGGCCGAGCTGCTCGAGCGCGTCGGCCTGCCCGAGGGTGTCGTCAGCGTCCTGCCCGCGGACCGGGAGACCAGCGAGTACCTGGTGTCGCACCCGGAGGTCGACAAGATCGCCTTCACCGGCTCGACCCGGGCCGGCCGCCGCATCGCCTCGATCGCGGGGAAGCAGCTCAAGCGGGTCAGCCTGGAGCTGGGCGGCAAGTCCGCCGCCGTCATCCTGCCGGACGCCGACGTCGACGAGGCCGTCGCGGGCCTGAAGTTCGGCTCCCTGCTCAACAACGGCGAGTCGTGCATCGCGCAGACCAGGATCCTCGCGCCGCGCAGCCGGTACGAGGAGGTCGTCGCGGCGCTGAAGGAACTGGTCGAGTCCTTGAAGGTGGGCGACCCGAACGACCCCGGCACCTTCATCGGCCCCATGATCCGGCCCGACCAGCAGCAGCGGGTGCGCACCTACATCCAGCTCGGCATCGAGGAGGGAGCCCGCCTGGTCACGGGCGGCCCGCAGATCCCCGACGGCCTGGAGAAGGGCAACTACGTCACCCCCACCGTCTTCGCCGACGTCGACAACTCGATGCGCATCGCGCAGGAGGAGATCTTCGGCCCGGTCCTGGTCGTCATCGCGTACGACGACGAGGACGAAGCCGTGCGGATCGCCAACGACTCCCCGTACGGCCTGTCCGGCGGCGTCTGGTCCTCCGACGAGGAGCACGCCCTGGAGATCGCCCGCCGCATCCGCACCGGGACCGTCACGGTCAACGGCGCTCCGGTCGCCTTCGACGGCCCGTTCGGCGGCTTCAAGGCCAGCGGCATCGGCCGCGAGTACGGCGCGGTGGGCCTCGGGACCTACACCGAGTACAAGACCATCACCATCTGACGGCCGTCGGCCCATCCGGCGCCACACGTGTGCACACCTCCTCGACCGTCACTCTCGTGACGGGTGACGGGTCGGGGGTGCCGGCAGATCTACGAATGGAGTACGGGCCATGAACGAGGAACTCGCGGCGGACGCCGCCGCGGCAGCGGCGCGGCACGCACGCTACGGCAGGCTCCCCGAGCGCGTTCACTTCGAGGACATGACCGAAGAGGTGGAGGCCGCGCCGGGCAGGATCGGTGCCTCGTACGACCCCGAGGGCTCGTGGAAGCACTACTCGTGCCTCGCCCTGGATCTGGGGCTGTAGACAGCCCTCGGCTTGCCCCGCCTCCCCGGTCCCGGCCGGGCCTCACCACGGCGCACGTGAGGGAGCGCTGCTTCCCGTGACGCCGGATGCGGCGCCCGCCCGGACAGCCGGGGCGGGGCCGCGCAAGCCTGGTTCGCGCACTCCTCGATGTGGGCGGTGGTGCGCATGGCGCCCGTACCGGGGACTATCCGCGGACGTGGCCGGACGCATGGCCCGTCAGACGGGCACACCTGTCGCCGCCGGGTCAGCTTCCGGCCGCGACGGGCGCCGTCTTCTTGCGGGCCCGGTAGGCCGCCGCCTTGATCTTGTTGCCGCAGGACTCCATGCCGCACCACTGCCGCCGCATGCCCCGCGAGCGGTCGATGTAGACGCGCGTGCACTCGGGGTTGCCGCACTCCTTCAGCAGCGGGACGTCCGGGCCGCTGAGGAGTTCGACGGCCTGCCGGGCGACGGTGGCCAGGGCCTGTGCGGGCGTCGCGTCGGTGTGCCGGCCCGCCAGGGTGAGCTGGGGCGTCGCCGGGACCTGGCGCGCGGCGGCGTTGACCACCGCGAGGGCCTCCCGGTCGAATTCCTCGCCGAGGCGGCGGTTGGTGATGAGCCGGTAGACGGCCTCGCGCACCGCGATCGCCTCCCGGACGTCGCTCTCCTCGCCGGGCATGATCGTGTCCACGAGCCCGGACTCCAGGTACCAGGCGGTGAGCCGGTCCGGCGTCACGAACATCTCGAACCGGATCGAGCGCCGGGCGCGCAGCGTGGCCGCGAAGTCGAGCACCGGGTGCCCGCACACGAAGACGTGGTCAAGATTCACATCACCATCTTGACAGGTGACTGCAATCAGACGCAAGACTCGTCGCTGCTGCAGCCGGCGCCGTCGCAGCTCAACCGGACGGACCGTCGCCCCGCCCTCCCGCTGCCCCTGTCACGCCTCCAGCCGCAGCTGACGGCCCTGCCACCGGCGACGCAGCCAGCGGTCGTGGCTCGCTACCACGATCGCGCCGGGGCCGCTGCCCAGCGCCGCCTCCAACTCGTCGCACAGACGCGGCGAGAGGTGGTTCGTGGGCTCGTCGAGCAGCAGCAACTGGGGCGGCCGGGCCATCAGCAGGGCCAGCGCCAGCCGGCGGCGCTGCCCCACCGACACCTGCCCGACCGGCTTGTCCAGCTCCGCCTCGGCCAGCAGACCGAGGCTGACCAGCGGCACCCTCTCGGACCGCTCCGGTCCCAGCGCCAGCGCGTACGTGGCCCGGACCGTGCGGTCGGGCCGGTCGAACACGGTGTCCTGGGTGAGCAGCCCCACCGTCAGCCCGCGCCGCCTGCGTACCTCACCCTCGGCCACAAGGCGTCCGGCGAGCACCGCAAGCAGGGTCGACTTGCCCGCCCCGTTGCCCCCGGTGACCAGCAGCCGCTCGGCCGCCGACACGTCCAGGCCGGAGAGCGCGAGCCGCCCCGGCACCCGTACGTCCCGGAGGGAGACCACGGGGCCCGGGCCGTCCTGCGCCCGCGCAGCCAGCTGTGGCGCCGCGAACCGCAGCGGGGGCGGCGGCTCGGCAACCCGGGTGCGCTCCAGCTCCTCGAGCCGCCGGCTCGCGTTGCGCACCCGGCGGGAGACCTGGCTCTGCACGCGGCCCGAACGGTGGCCGTAGCCCATCTTCTCGTTGTCGCGCGGCCCCCGGTCCGGTGCGACCCGGTGCGCGGTCACCCTCGCCGCGTGCCTCAGCTCCTCCAGTTCCTCCTGCTCCTCGGCGTACCGGCGCTCCCAGCGCTCCCGTTCGGCGCGCTTCTCGCTCACGTAGGCGCTGTAGTTGCCGCCGTAGCGGACCGGGCCGTCCACCGCCGGATCGAGGTCGATCAGGTCGGTGCACACGGCGTCGAGGAACGCCCGGTCGTGGCTGGCGACGACCACGGCCCCGGGCAGGCCGCGCAGTTGCTCCTCCAGGAAGGCGGCAGCGCCGTCGTCGAGGTGGTTGGTCGGCTCGTCGAGCAGCAGCGCCGACGGCCGCCGGACGAGAAGGGCCGCCAGGGCCAGCCGGCCGCGCTGCCCGCCGGACAGCGAGCCGAGCGTCCGGTCGGGGGCGAGCGCGTCGAGACCCAGCCCTCCCAGCACCAGGGCCGCCCGGCGGTCGGCGTCCCAGGACTCCCGGTCCTGCGCCTGCTCCAGCCGCCTGCCGTAAGCGTCGAGCAGGTCGGGGTGGCCCGGGTCGTCCTCCGGGACCCGGGCCAGTTCCTCGCTGAGCCGTTCGAGCTGTTCGAGGTCCTCGCGGGCCTCGCGCAGCGCCTCGTCCAGCACCGCGGCGATGGTGGACTCGGTGTCGAAGGGCATCTCCTGGTGCAGGAAGCCGAGGTCGGCCGGGCGCGAGACGCTGCCGGCGTCGGGTTCGTCCACACCGGCCAGCACGCGCAGCAGGGTGGACTTGCCGGCGCCGTTCTCCCCGATCAGGCCGATGCGGTGGCCGGGTGACGCGGTCAGGGACACGCCGTCGAGGACGCGGCGCCCGTCCAGGTTGCGGACGAGGTCATGGGCGAGCAGAGCGGGATGGGGCACAGGGAACCCTCCAAGGTGATCGGTGGTCCGCCCGCCGGGCACGGGGCCTCGGACACGGGCCGCTGCACACGCCGGCGGCTCACACCGCGGGGACTCCCGTCGTCTCGAGCGTTCCGTCGGCCAGCCGGAGCCAGCGGTTCACCCTGATCTCCGCGAGGAACCGCTCGTCGTGGCTGACCACCATGAACGCGCCCCGGTAGGAGTTGAGCGCGCTCTCCAGCTGGCCCACGCTGACCAGGTCGAGGTTGTTGGTCGGCTCGTCGAGCAGCAGCAGCTGCGGGGCCGGTTCAGCGCACAGCACGCAGGCCAGGGTGGCACGCAGCCGTTCGCCGCCGGAGAGCACGCCGACGGGCAGGTGCGCCCGGGGACCGCGGAACAGGAAGCGCGCGAGCAGGTTCATCCGCTCCGCCTCGGGCCGCTCGGGCGCGAACGCGGCGAAGTTCTCCGCCACGGTGCGGTCCAGGTCCAGCAGGTCCAGGCGCTGCGAGAGATAGGCGATGCGGCCGTCGCCGCGCCTGATCTCCCCGCCGGCCGGAACCAGTTCGCCGGTGATCAGCCGCAGCAGGGTGGTCTTGCCGGCGCCGTTGGGCCCGGTCAGTGCGATGCGCTCGGGTCCGCGTACGGAGAGGTCGACGCCGTCCTCGGTGAACAGGTCCTTCCCGTCGTGCCGGACCCGCATCCCCTCGCCGAGGAAGAGGTTACGTCCGGCGGGCACCTGGGTGTCGGGCAGGTCCAGGGTGATGCGCTGCTCCTCGCGCAACGCGCGCCCGGCCTCGTCGAGGCGGGCCTTGGCCTCGCCGACCCGGGAGGCGTGCATCTGGCCGGCCCGGCCCGCGGACTCCTGCGCGCCGCGCTTCATGTTGCCGGCGAAGATGCGCGGCAGCCCGGCGTTCTTGAGGTTGCGGGCGGCGTTGCTCGCGCGGCGCTCGGCGCGTTCGCGGGCCTGCTGCAGCTCCCTTTTCTCCCGCTTCAGCTCCTGCTCGGCGTTGCGGACGTTCTTCTCGGCGACCTCCTGCTCGGCGCGCACGATCTGCTCGTACGCGGTGAAGTTGCCGCCGTGGAAACGCAGTTGTTCGCCGCCGAGCTCGGCGATGCTGTCCATGCGGTCGAGCAGGGCGCGGTCGTGGGCGACCAGCAGCAACAGGCCCTTGAAGTCCGTCAGCACGTCGTACAGCTTGTGCCGGGCGTCCCGGTCGAGGTTGTTGGTCGGTTCGTCGAGGAGCAGGACGTCCGGGCGCTTGAGCAGTTGTGCGGCGAGGCCGAGCGAGACGGCCTGGCCGCCGCTGAGCGTGCTCAGGCTGCGGTCCAGGGCGAGGCCGGCCAGCCCGAGACGGTCGAGCTGGGCGCGGGTGCGCTCCTCGATGTCCCAGTCGTCGCCGATGGTGGTGAAGTGCTCCTCACTCACGTCCCCGGACTCGACGGCGTCCAGGGCACGGATCACCGCGGCGACGCCGAGCACCTCGGCGACAGTGACGTCACCGGTCAGGGGGAGGCTCTGCGGCAGATAGCCGAGCGTGCCACTGACGGACACCGAGCCGGTGACGGGCCGCAGTTGGCCGGCGATCAGCTTGAGCAGGGTGCTCTTGCCGGAGCCGTTGGGGGCGACCAGGCCCGTGCGGCCAGTGGTCACGGTGAAGGACAGGTCGTGGAAGACCGGGGTGTCGTCGGGCCAGGCGAACGACAGGTTCGAGCAGACGATGGTGGCGTCAGACATGGAAGCGACCTTGAGAGGGCTGGGGGCGAAGACAGCTCCGCCCCGGGCAGACGGGGGGAAAGGGGGTACGACGAACCGGCCACTTCGGCGGCGCTTCTTCAGCGCGTCCGGTGGCCGTCAGATCCGGATCTCACCCGGAGATGTCGTCGTCACCCACCACGTCTGCGACTCCTCGATACACGGTCTACGTCACGGGCAGCTTAACAGGCCGCCGGGCGCACTCACTTGCCCCCTCTGCCCCCGTGGGCCCGCCGCACCCGACAGACGTGTTGACAGCCCGATCACACCCATGCCAGCATCGTCACCAGTTAAACCGGTGACGACTTGGGCGATGGCCGGCCGTGTTCACACGTTCGGGTGAAGGAGCGCAGCGACCATGGCAGGAGGAACGTCGAAACGAGCGGCTGAGGGGAGCGCCGGCACGGCGAGCCGCCGTCGACGGGTGACTCGACGGCGCGGAGCACCGGCACGGCGAGGCAGCCTGGATTCCCCGGGCGCGTCCGCCGCTTCAGCACCGCCTGGCACATGGTCGTGCGCAGACTCAACCGCTGCGCGGCTCACCCCGGGCAGCGGCTGAACGCCGCCCGCCGGCGCGCCACCGCCCGAGGCCCGTCCGGCCGGCGAGTTCAACGCGAGCCAGAAGACCTACACGGGCTACCTCGCAGGCGCCCTGCTGGTGATGCCCTTCACCGGCCTGCTGATGCGGTTCGTGGAACTGCCGCCCCGCCTCTCCCGCACCAGCGCGATTTCGTTCATGACCTGACACGTACTCCTTGATTGGGGAAACACCATGAGACGACGACTTCTGACTGTCCTCGCGACCGGCGTACCGCTGATGACGGCGGCGGTGTACCTGCCGACAGCGTCCGCGCAGCCGCAGCGTGGCCCCGCCTTCGCCTCCACCGCGCCCACGTGCTCCCCGCCATCCGTCAAGGCGCCGGCCGGCACCATGGTGGCGAACGTGACGGCGGTACGGCACGCGGCGGGCACCGTGGACGTGCCCGCGGTCTGGCCGCTGCCCGGAAACCACGTCGACGACGTCCCGGCGTTCTGCGATGTGACGGTCACGCTGACCCACCCGGGAGCGGGTGACCACGCCAAGGTCCGGATATGGCTGCCCCTGCAGGGCTGGAACGGCCGGCTGCAGACGATCGGCGGCAGCGCCTACGCCGCCGGCGACTACGGCAAGGACCTGGCCAACGCGGTCAAGAACGGCTACGCCGCCGCGACCACAGACGCCGGCGTCAGCACCTACCTCGACACCGGTTGGGCCCTGAACAGCGACGGCCAGGTCAATGCGGCGCTGCTGAAGAACTTCGCCAGTCGCTCCGAGCACGAGGCGGCGTTGATCGCCAAGGAGGTCATCGGCCGCTTCTACGGCAGGCCCGCTTCCTATGCGTACTTCAACGGCTGCTCCACCGGCGGACGCCAGGGCTACATGGAGGCCCAGCGCTATCCCGAGGACTACGACGGCATCCTGGCCAACGCGCCCGCCGTCAACTGGGACGAGTTCGAGGTTGCCACCCTGTGGCCGCAGGTGGTCATGAACCAGGAGAAGACCTATCCGACCCCCTGCGAGCTGGACGCCTTCACGAACGCCGCCGTCAAGGCCTGCGACCCGCTCGACGGCGCCGAGGACGGCCTGATCGACGCCCCCGAGCGGTGCGGCTTCGACCCGCGCAGCCTGATCGGCACCAAGGTGCTGTGCGCAGGCCGGGAGTTGACCATCACGGCGGCCGACGCGGCCGTGGTGGGCAAGATCTGGGACGGCCCGCGCACCACGTCCGGCCGGAAGCTGTGGTCCGGCGTCCCGGTCGGCGCCGCCCTGCCCGGCCTGGCCGGCACCACCGAGCCCGACGCCGAGGGCAACGTCAAGGGAGCGCCGTTCCCCGTGCCCGCCGCCTGGATCGCCACGTGGCTCAAGAAGCAGCCGTCCTTCGACGTCTCCACCATCACCTACAGCCAGTTCACCCAGTTGTTCAAGCAGTCCCAGGCCGAGTACGACCGCATCATCGGCACCGACGACCCCGACCTGTCCGCCTTCCGCAACTCCGGTGGCAAGCTCCTGACCTGGCACGGCCAGGCCGACCAGTACATCCCCACCCAGGGCACCGTGGAGTACCGCGAGCAGGTCGAGCGGAAGATGGGCGGCGCCAAGAAGGTCGACGGCTTCTACCGCCTCTTCCTCGCCCCGGGCACGCCGCACTGCGGCCTCAACAACGGCAGCGGCGCTGCCGTCGACGACCTCGGTGCGCTGAGGACCTGGGTGGAACACGGCAAGGCACCCCGGACCCTGCCCGCTGCCCTGCGCAACGCCTCCGGCGGACAGATCACCCGCAACCTGTGCAGCTATCCGCAGGTGTCCCGCTACGACGGCCACGGCGACCCGACCTCCGCCTCCAGCTTCCACTGCGTGTCCCCGGACCACCACTGACCGAACCCCTGGCAGCCCCCCGCCCCGTCCCGGCCCGCGCCCTTTCGTCGCGAGCCGGGACGTTCGTCCGACGGCGGGCGGTCGTCGGGCACCGCGGCACGCCGACGGAGCATTCCGCGCGGCGTCTGAGGTGCCCCCATCACCCGTATACCGCTGCAGGCGCGCAATGACCCCCAGGCGTCACCACCCTGACGGGTGATGAACCGATGGGCAAGTCACCCGGACGCCGTCGGCCCGTCGAGCAGATCCATGAGGAAACCGTCCCAGTTCAGATCATCCAGCTCCGCCTCGGCCGGGACGACCCGATACGTGGCCTCGAGCCACTCGGCCAACGGCGCCGTCGGCACCTCGAACAGAGCCTCCGTCTCCGGTGACTCCAGGAGCAGCCAGGAAGACGGCCGCTCGCCGGGCAGCGTCGGCCACATCCGTATCTCGCCGTTGCCGCTCATCGATGTCAGACCGCCGTGGAGCAGCTCACGGCCGATACGCCACACGAGACTCGGGCCACGCTCCGCGAGAAACTCGACCGTGACCACCGCGGGCACGGCCACGTCGAAACGGAACGTGGCCCGCATCGGCAGCCGGGTGAATTCATCGAGCATCTGGACCAGTTCCAGACACAGCGACGGCACCTGCTCGCGAACCGAACACACCGGCAGCTGCGGCTGATCAGAATGCATGACGGGAGTTCCCCTCCGTAGGACGAAGCCTGCGCCGACAACTCTTCGGCAGGGGTCCAGACGCGCACATCGGTCACTTGACGGTCGAAGAAGACAGTGGGCGAAAGGGGTTGTCAGCGTGTCTGATATCGCCGCGCCACACGTGCGCGAGCAGAAGGGGAAATTCCGCCACCGAAGCCCGGCGCCGCGCGGAACATGACGTAAGTCAACATGACCTAAGTCAACAGCGAACCCTTGTCTCCAGAGCCGCGTACCAGTCATCCCACGTCGCGCGGGCCGCGCCACGCCTTGCGGCGACAGTGCTGCGGGGGGCTCTGTCACTCGCGTTCGGGTGACCAGCGGTCCCCGCACGTATGCACAGTGGTCGAACCGTGGAACCGTCCGGCGCGGTGACCTCATGCCCTCATCGAGCGTGATGCGCTCACGGCACAGGGACCGGGCTCGGATCGGACCATGAGGCCCGGCACGGTCGGGCGAAGTGCGGGCAGGCAGAGTGACAGGGACGCGGGGCCGCCCGGAGCACCCGACTTTCAGGCCGGCGCGTTCTCGGCGATCCGGCCCTCGTCCAGGGGTCCCGTCCTCACCAGGACCCCGGTCTCGTCGGATCGGACAACGGCGAGGCCCTGGCCGGCCGAGGCGTCGGCCTGCGCCGGACTGGCCGTTCAGCTGTCCGGTTTGGTGGCGTGCAGGATGTGCAGTCCCCGCGGCCCGGGGGCCGCGTGCCGGACGTCCAGGCCGGCCTCGCGGCACTGGTTCGCCAACCAGGTCGGGTCGAGCCTGAGCTTCGGGTAGCTGCTGGTGCGCAGTTCCCAGCCACCGTCCGCGCCACGAAGGTGCAGCAGGTCGTGGACCTGCACGGTGTCGTCGTCGGTGTAGTCGAGGAAACAGGTGAGCAGCCGGTCGTCGGTGCCGCGCACGGGGATGAAGCGGTCGGTGCCCTGCACTTCCCGCGACAGGTCGCGGTAGGTGGCGAGGAACCGGCCGCCGGGGCGAAGGGCGGTGGCGACGTCGTGCAGAAGCCGGGAGACGTCCGCTTTGGAGGGCAGGTGAGGGAGGGTGTCGCCCATGCACACGATCACGGCGGCCTTCGCGGCGTCCAGCACCTGGGGAAGCGCCTGGCGGATGTCGCCGTGCACCGGCCGGATTGTTCCGGCGAGGCCCGCGTCGGCGGCGTGTGCGGTGAGTTCGTCGAGCAGCCGGGTGCTGGTGTCCACGGCGATCACCCGGGCATAGCCGTGGCGGGCCAGCGCCAGAGTCTGCGGGCCGGGGCCGCAGCCGAGATCGACCGCAATGTCCCCGCCGCCCTCGCCGGTGCCGACCGGCAGGCCCGCATCCGCCAGCAGTGCGGCCTGTCCGGAGGCCGCAGCCTCGATGTCGCCGCCGAGCATCCAGGTGTAGTGCTCGGCGAGCAGGCGCTCGTAGTGTTCCGCGGCGGTGGTCACGGCTGTGTCCCTTCGGTGCGGTCGCCGCTTGCCGTCGACTGTCCGGACAGGACCCAGGCGGCGAGGTCGGCGAGATAGACGTTGGTGAGCGAGGCGTCCAGGGCGGCGCCGAGCGCGGCCCGGTAGGTCGGCGTCGCCTCGGCGTAGCGCCGTCGGCCGGCCTCGGTGATGCTCGCGGCCACCGCCCGCCCGTCCGAGGGGGCGGCGGCCCGCACGGCCAGGTCCTGGCTCTCCAACCGGGCGACCAGCCGGGTGACGGTGCTGTCCTTGAGACCGATACGGTCCGCCAGTTCCCCCATACGCAATGCCGGCCCGCTGTCCGGCCGGGCCAGCGCGCACAGCGCGCGGTACTCCGACAACGGCAGCCCGTGCCGCCGCTGAAGCGTTTCGTCCAGGTGTTTTTCCACCCGGCCCAGCAGACGTACGGCCATGCACCAGCGGTCGTCCTGCTCGTCGTCGGCGGGCAGGGCATCGGGGACGGGCGGCGCGTTCATGCGGCGATACTATCTGCTTGCCCAAGCAAGTAAACCCGGATGATACGGAGCGGGAGCATGAGGGTACGCCGGCAGGGCGGTACGGGCATTGACGTGAGCGGAGTCGTCATCGATGCGACCGACCTCGACCTCCTCGCTCGCTTTTGGAGCAGCCTGCTCGGTCTGGACATCACCCGCCGGGAGGACGACTGGATCAGTCTGGGCCCGCAGCTGGCCCTGCAACGAGTCGCCGAACCCAAGACCGGCAAGAACCGCGTCCATCTCGACCTGGTCGCCGACGACTTCACCGCCGCCACTGCACGGGCCGCCGAACTCGGCGCCAGCGCTCAGGGCGGCCTCCGCGAGAACCTGTGGCAGGTGTGGCAGGACCCCGAAGGCAACGAGTTCTGCATCTGCCGATCGTGAGCCGTCCCGCTCGCACACGGCGACCCGGGGCGAGCGGGACGGATGCGGTGCGTCGCCCGACGCGTGATGTCCCGGCGGGACCGCCCGTCCTCACATCCCGGAGACACCACCACCGGTGAGGCCCGGAGCCAGCGCCGGGACCCAGAAGACGGCGACGGCCAGGGCGATCGAGACGATCCCCACGGCACGGGCCACCAGGCGGCCGGCCGGAGCCAGCTTCTCGACGGTGATCACCGCGGTCAGGACCACCATGGCCCACGGGTTCATCACACCGAACGCCGCCAGCAGCACCATCAGCGACCAGCAGCAGCCCAGGCAGAAGACCCCGTGGTGAGCTCCAGCACGCAGATCGCGTGAGGGCCCCGGGTACGAGGCGTAGCGCAGCACCAGCCCGATCGGCGAGCGGCACTTCGCCAGGCAGCGGTCTTTGAGGGGCGTGAGCTGGTAGACACCGCTGACAGCGAAGACGGCGGCGGCCACCGCGGTCCCCGCCGAGGTGTGGAGGCTCGCCGCCCGGCCCAGGCCGACGGCAAGCCCGTACGCCGGCAATCCGGCCGCGGCCCAGACCAGCAGGTAGGCGACCGTGAAAACGACCATGCGCGGCGCTCGGCGCACGATGATGGTGCGCGCGTACAACGCGGCGACGGGCGCCGTGGCAGGCAGCATCATCGCAGCTGTCATCAGCGTCCACACGGCCAGGAAAGCGGGCAGGCCCAGGCCCATGCTGCCGGGCATCGCCTGCATGCCGCCCCAGTGCGCCGCCACCCAGACCCAGGCGCCGGCCGCCGCGGCCAGCAGCAGTCCCGCGGGGCCCGCCCGGCGGCCGATGGTGACCAGCCGATGGGTCACGCGGACCACGTGAAGGGCGCCGAGTGTCCGTTGCCGCCGGTGAAGTCCCAGGACCGGCCGTGCACACCGTCGCCCGTCGCCCGGGTGGAGCGTGCGATCGTCAGCGTGCTGTTCGCCGGGTGGGACATGCCGGTCAGGCCCATGACCGGACCCTCCTCGCCGAACTGCGGGGCGACCTGGTCCTCGATCTCGATGTCGATGGCGTCGCCCACCCGCACGGCGTGGCGGCGGCCGTCGTCGCGGTAGTCGATGGGGACGCGCTCCACGCCGAGGACCTCACCGATGAGCGGTGTGAGCGCCGCCATCGGCCCGCCGGCCTGGCCGGAGAAGACCTTGCCCAGCGCCTCCGCCTGGCTGTCGTCGGCCGAGGCGTCGATGTACAGCGCCACCCGCCAGTCGCCCTCCGCCATCACCCGGGGCCCATCGATGAAGACGGCGACGCTGCGGTCGGAGACGTCCACGCCGTCCACGTTCCCGCTGTCCACATGGAACGCGAAGGTCACCTGGCAGCGCTCGTGGTCAGCCGGGGCGGCGAAACCCGAGGTGGTGCAGGGGCACACCACGTCACAGTTGCAGCTCTCCAGATACGTGCCGTTCAGATTCCAGGGCATGGTTATTCCTCCCTTCGTTGCGTCCCCCTCGGTGAACGCAATGCATCGGGAGAATCCGCTGGCATCCCGGTGCCGCGCGTCTCCAGGCTATTCCCGGCGCCCCCCGCAGCGCAGATCGCACAAGGGAACCGACACGCCTCGGCGCTGTGCCTCCGGCCCGGGGAGCGTGCATCCCGGGCAGGGGCGGCGGGGCCTGTCGGCTCCAGCAGGACCATGCCGGCAACGGTGCCTCCGACGTGCTGGCCGAGCTGCTCGGCCAGGTGCATGCCCGGGTGGAGGTCGCCGGCGCGGTCGAGCTGGACGTCGCAAGCGAAGGCCGCCTGGCCGAGGAACACGCCCGCCGACAGCAGGCGGCAGACCTCGAACACAACGTGAAGCTGCACCGCCTGATGCAGCTGCAGCGGGTGCTAGCCGACCCGAACCTGCGCCGGGTGTGGTGGATCGCCCGGTTTCCCGACCGCTTCAACGACCTCGAAGACCAGCGTTTCACTGACGAGCTCGTCACCGCTCATCACCGCCTGGCGCACCCCGCGGCAGCGTGAGGTCTTCGTCCAGGCCCTCGTTCCAACCCTCAGGGCTCTCGACCACCACGACCTAGCCACTGCACCTGTCCTCCGGCACCGTCCTCACGATCCCGGGAGCACACCGGTATGAAACTCCCGACCGCACGCTGGCTTTTGACGCCCCTGCGACAGCTGCGCACCCGCCAGCTCATGGCCCGGCACGGGCCGACCCTGCCGTATGACACCGCCTGGGCCCTGATCGCCCTGCACGGCGCACCGGACGAAACCGCCCTCGTACGCGCCTGGGCGCACGAGAACCACGGTGCAGCCCCCGGCGTCCACTACGACCACTGGCACACCCTCAGCACACCGGAACAACACCGCCGCCTCACATGGCTGCGACGGCACGGACGCTCCCCCATCCGGCTCCTGCAACTCGACGCCGGCCTCATGCACAGCACGGGACTCCACGTCCTCGGCTGGGGCCGCCCGCTGGACCCTGCCGAACAGCACAGCGCGCAGGCGTTGCGGTTGTCCCGTCCCGCCAGACGTTCTCCCTGTCACGCTTGATCTTGGTGGTTCGGCTGCCCTGGCACTTCACTACCGGGGGCGACCGCTTGTTACTCTTTCCGATCATGCGAGCCCTCTTCCCAGGATCCTTCGACCCGGTCACTCAAGGGCACCAGGACGTACTCCGGCGCGCTGCCCTCTTGTTCGACGAGGTCGTCGTGTGTGTGATGTTCAATGCGAACAAGACCGGCCGCTTCCCCATCACGCAACGGCTGGACCGGCTCCGCGCGGCAGCAGCTGACTTGAGCAACGTCACGGTCGACTCCCACACCGGCGGCCTGCTGGTCGACTACTGCCGCCGGGCGGGAATCGACGTCGTCATCCGCGGAGTCCGTGGCGTTCGCGACCTGGACTACGAAATGCCGATGGCCCGCATGAACCACGAACTGGCCGGAGTCGAAACGTTCTTCATCGCTGCCGACCCCACCCTGGCACACATCTCCTCCACCCTCGTCACCGCGATGGGTCAACAGGACCGTGTCCCCGAATGATGACTTGTGCGAGCCTCTTCCAGCAGCTGGGGGCGGCAGCGAGGGTTCCTGGGCGGACGAGCCGTCTGTCGCAGCAGAGGGCTGCAGCGAGGCCGGGGGAAGGCCAGGTAGTCAGGGCTGGGGGCGGCCTCCGATCGGGTCCCGGCGGCAGCTGATCGGCGGCATACGGTTCCGGGTCCGCACCGGGGCGCCATGGCGGAACGTGCCCGTCGAGTACGGGCCATGGGGCCGGATCTACGACCTGTTTCGCCGACGGCAGCGAGACGGCACCTGGCCCGGGGCTTCTCGCGGCATCGCGGGGCCCGTCCGCCCGGGTCACTCCGCTGCGATCAGGCAGCTTTCCTCGAACTCGCGGTACGTGGCGACGTCGGCCGTCCTGGAACTCATGACGGTGCCGAGCCAGCCCAGCAGGAAACCGACCGGGATGGAGACGATGCCCGGGTTCTGCAGGGGGAACCAGGCGAAGTCCGCCGAGGGCAGCACTGAGGCCGGCGTGGAGGAGACGAGCGGGCCGAACGCGACCAGGAGCAGTGAGCAGCCGAGGCCCCCGTAGAGGGCGAGGAGCGCGCCGGCCGCCGTGAAGCGCTGCCAGAACAGGGTGTACACGATGGTCGGCACGAGGGACGAGGCGGCGATGGCGAAGGCGAGGAAGGCGAGCGAGGCCGCGTTCCAGTCCCAGGCCAGCAGTGCGAACAGGATGCCCAGCACACCGACCGCGGCCGCCGAGACGCGCGCGACGGCCACCTCCTCCCGGTCGTGCGTCCGGCCCCTGCGGATGGCGTGCGCGTACACGTCGTGGGCCAGCGCCGAGGCCGCCGCCAGTGTGACCCCGGCGGCCACGGAGAGGACCGTGGCGAAGACCAGGCAGGAGAAGGCCGCCATGAGCAGGGTCCCGCCCATCGACTGCGCGAGCAGGAGCACCGCGGAGTTGCCGGTGGGATCGGTCCCCTTGACGGTGCCGGTGCCGACGATCGCGGCCGCTCCGAGTCCCAGTACGCCGACCGCCAGGCACACGGCGCCGACCAGGCCGATCGTCCACGACACCGCCCTGCGCAACTGACGAGTGGTGGCCGGGGACAGCAGGCGCATGACGATGTGCGGGAGTCCCCCCACGCCCAGGGCCATGGAGAGCGCGAGGCTGAAGAAGTCGACCTTGCTGGTGGTGCTGACCCCGAATCGCAGACCGGGCCGCAGGAAGGCCTGCCCGTGACCGCTGTTCACGGCGGCCGCCCCGAGCAGGCTGTCGCCGCTCCACGTGAAGTGTGCCAGCACCAGGACGACGGCCACCGCCACCGCGGCCACCAGCATGACGGTCTTGGCGATCTGGATGAACGTCGTTCCGGGCATGCCGCCGACCGCGACGTAGAAGACCACGAGGCAGCCGACGGTGGTCACGCAGACGGCGCGCGCGGTGCTCCCCGGCATGCCGGTGAACTGGGCCAGGAGAGCGACGCTCGCCACCAGCTGGGCCACCAGGTAGAGGAGGGACACCACGAGTGCGCATACCCCGACGGCGAGCCGGACCGGCCGCTGGCCGGCGCGTATCCGCAGGGTGACGGTGTCGCCGAGGGTGAACCGGCCCGAGTTGCGCAGCGGTTCGGCGATCAGCAGCAGGACCATGATCCAGCCGACGGCGGTGCCCACCAGGTACAGCAGACCGTCGTAGCCGGTCAGGCAGACGAGCCCCGTACTGCCCAGCAGCGTCGCGGCGGAGATGTAGTCGCCGCACATCGCCATGCCGTACCGCAGCGGTGACAGCTTGCGGCTGCCGATGTAGAACGCGTTGAGCTCGTCGCGGTGGGGACTGGCGATGATGGCCGTGAACATGGTGACGGCGAGGAAGACGAGGAACAGCACCAGTGGCAGCCGCGTCTGGCTGAGGGGGATGGCGCCCCAGGCGATGGTCACCGCTCACTCCTTGTGGCGCCCACTCGGTGGTGGGCGCGCAGTTCCTCGGCGAGCGGGTCGAACCGGGTGCGCATGTACCTCTCGTAGTACCACGCGGTGAGGAACAGGGCGGCGAACAGCGCCAGTCCCAGCGCGAGTCCGAGGGTGACATGCCCGAACAGCGGGAGGTCCATCAGTCCGGGCACGAGGTCGGACAGCAGGATGAGGAGCAGATATCCGCCCACGACGGCGACCGCGGCCGGCGTTCCGAAGGCGAGGCGGATGCGACGCAGTTCGCGCACGTCCGCTCCGCCGTTCGCCGGTGCGGGCGGCGGCCCGAACTGGGCCGCCGTCCCCGGGTGACCGCCCGGCTCGTGGTGCGTCGCGGGCTGGAAGAACCCGCTCACACTGTCACCGCCGCCAGCGCCGAGCGCATCCGGCCGAAGACCTCCGGCACCGTTCCTGTCGCGTCCACGTGGGACAGCAGTCCCCGGTTCGCGTACCAGCGCAGCAGCGGGACGGTCTGCTCGCCGTACACCGTGAGACGCCGCACCACGGTCTCCTCGGTGTCGTCGGCACGTCTGAGGAGTGGGCCCGCGCACCCGTCGCACCGGTCCGCGACGCGGGGCGGAGAGAACACGGCGTGCACGGTCGTCCCGCACGCAGGGCACATGCGCCGACCCGTCAGCCGCTGCACGATCTCCTCGTCCGGCATGTCGAGGGCGATCACCGCGTCGAGTGCGGTCCCGCTCTCTGCCAGGGCCTCCGACAGCAGCTCGGCCTGCCGTACGGTGCGGGGAAAGCCGTCGAGCAGGAAGCCGTCCGCCGCGTCGGGCTCGCCCAGACGCCGGGTGACGACGGCCGTGGTCAGCTCGTCGGGCACCAGCTCGCCCGCTTCCGTGTGCCGTCGCACAAGGTCACCGATCTCGGTCCCCCGGCCGATCTCCGCGCGGAACAGGTCCCCGCTGGAGATCGCCGGTACGGACAGGAGGTCGGCCAGGATACGGGCCTGTGTGCCCTTGCCCGCTCCCGGTGGGCCGATCAGAACGATGCGCATCTCAGTCCCTGGTTGGTGATCATTTCCGTGGTTCAGTCCCTCGGTTCGTTCCGTGGTCCGGTCCGTGGTCCGGCCTGTGGTCCGTGGCCCGGTCCGTGGTCCGGCCTGTGGTCCGTGGCCCGGTCCGTGGCTCAGTCCTCGGCCGGCGCGGCGGGCAGCTGGGCCTGTATCAGGTCCATGACGCCGGAGTCGGTGAGAGTCGTGACATCGCCCAGTGCGCGGTTCTCGGCGACGTCGCGCAGCAGACGGCGCATGATCTTGCCGGAGCGGGTCTTGGGCAGCTCCGCCACCGACAGGACCCGCTTCGGCTTGGCGATCGGGCCGAGCGTGGCGCCGACGTGATGGCGCAGTTCCGCCACGAGACCGTCGTCCTCCGCGGCCGTCGCACGAAGGATCACGAAGGCGACGATCGCCTGCCCGGTCGTCTCGTCCGCCGCGCCGACGACGGCGGCTTCCGCCACCGCCGGGTGCGAGACCAGCGCCGACTCGACCTCCGTGGTGGAGATGTTGTGCCCGGACACCACCATCACGTCGTCGACCCGGCCCAGCAGCCAGATGTCGCCGTCCTCGTCCCTCTTCGCGCCGTCCCCGGCGAAGTAGCGGCCCTCGAAGCGGGACCAGTAGGTGTCGAGGAAGCGCTGGTCGTCGCCCCAGATGGTGCGGAGCATCGAGGGCCAGGGCTCGGTGAGCACCAGGTAGCCGCCGGAGCCGTTCGGGACCTCGGCCTCCTCGTCGTCGACGACGGTCGCGGCGATGCCGGGCAGCGCGCGCTGGGCGGAGCCCGGCTTGGTCTCCGTCACGCCGGGCAGCGGGGAGATCATCATCGCGCCGGTCTCGGTCTGCCACCAGGTGTCCACGATCGGGCAGCGGCCACCGCCGATGTGCTCGCGGTACCAGACCCACGCCTCGGGGTTGATCGGCTCGCCGCAGCTGCCCAGCACCCGCAGCGAGGACAGGTCGAACTTGGCGGGGATGGTCTCGCCCCACTTCATGAACGTACGGATCGCGGTGGGTGCCGTGTACAGGAGGGTCACGCCGTACTTCTCGACGATCTCCCAGAAACGTCCCTGGTGCGGGGTGTCCGGCGTGCCCTCGTACAGCACCTGCGTCGCGCCGTTGGCCAGCGGCCCGTACACGATGTACGAGTGCCCGGTGACCCAGCCGATGTCCGCCGTGCACCAGTAGACGTCGGTCTCCGGCTTGAGGTCGAAGACCGCGTGGTGGGTGTAGGCGACCTGGGTGAGGTAGCCGCCGGAGGTGTGCAGGATGCCCTTCGGCTTACCCGTGGTGCCGGAGGTGTACAGGATGAACAGCGGGTGCTCCGCCTCGAACGCCTCCGGGGTGTGGTCGGCCGACTGCCGCCCGACGATGTCGTGCCACCAGACGTCGCGGCCCTCCGTCCAGCCGACCTCCTGGCCGGTGCGGCGGACGACGAGCACCTTCGCCACGCCGGCGGCGCGGCCGAGGGCCTCGTCCACGGCGGGCTTGAGCGCGGACGGCTTGCCGCGGCGGTAGCCGCCGTCGGCGGTGATGACGACCTTCGCGTCGGCGTCCTCGATACGGGTCGCGATCGCGTCGGCGGAGAAGCCGCCGAAGACGACCGAGTGCGCGGCGCCGATGCGGGCGCAGGCCAGCATCGCGATGACGGCCTCGGGGATCATCGGCAGGTAGACGGCGACCCGGTCCTCCGCGCCGACGCCCAGCTCGGTGAGGGCGTTGGCCGCCCTGCACACCTCCTGCTTCAGCTCGGCGTAGGTGATCGCCCGGCTGTCGCCGGGCTCACCCTCGAAGTGGATGGCGACGCGGTCGCCGAGGCCCGCCTCGACGTGCCGGTCCACGCAGTTGTACGCCACGTTGAGCCTGCCGTCCGCGAACCACTTGGCGAACGGAGGGTTCGACCAGTCCAGCGTCTGAGCAGGCTCCTCGGCCCAGCTCAGCCGCCGGGCCTGCGCGGCCCAGAAGCCGAGCCTGTCGGCCTCGGCCTGCTCGTACGCCTCCGCCGTGGCGTTGGCGGCGGCGGCCAGCTCGGCCGGCGGGGCGAACCGCCGTTCCTCCTTCAGCAGGTTGGCCAGGCTGTCGTTGCTCATGGGAACTCCCTCGTGGTCGGGCGGGCGGTCGGCAGGTCGGTGGGGGTGATCAGGCCGAGAAAGGCCACGTGGGCAGGGACTTGTTCTTCCAGGTGGCGTTGGCCACCCCGGCGAACGAGCCGTACCAGGCGAGCAGTGCGGTGATCAGGCCTGCCCAGCCGCCCGCGTGCCCCAGCTCCGCGTTCTCGCCCAGCTTTCCGGCGGTGAGCAGCACGAAGGTGACCGACAGCACCGAGAACACAGCGAGCAGGACGCCGTTGATCCGGGCGGCGACGATCGTCATGAAGGCCGTGAAGATCGTCCAGGCGAGCAGGAACAGGCCGGTCGCCTGGTAGGCGTGGGCCGCCGGCAGCTTCGGGGCGACGAACTGGACGTAGCTGGCGAAGGAGAGCCAGAAGGCGCCGTACGAGGTGAACGCCAGTGCGCCGAAGGTGTTGTTCTTGCGGAACTCCCACATTCCGGCGAGCACCTGGACGGTGCCGCCGTACCACAGCGCGAGCGGCAGCACCACGGCCTCCAGCGACGCGTCCTTGATCAGTCCGGCGTTGAAGACGGAGAGCACGAAGGTGGTGAGGGCGAACGCCGCCAGGCCCAGGGGACCGGGGTCGGCGATCGGGGGGTGCTGCACCTCGGGCGCGGCCGGGGCCGGCTGGGAGGAGGCGGCGGGCCGCTCGTCGGTGACAGGCGTCTGAATCTGGGTCATGGCGCAGTCCTGGGGTCGGGAGGCCTGTTCGGCGTGGGTGCGGGGACGGGGCGGTGCGGGGCCACGGATGGGGACGGTGGCGGGAGGTGCGGTGTGTGGTGCGCAGCAGGCGGCGGGTCGGCTCGGGTTCGTGGCCTGGAACGCGCTGAAGCCCGCTGGGTGAGGAGCGGAACGTCCGGCTGCCGCTCCCTGTTGGGAGCGCGGCTTGGCGGCCGGGTGTTTCCGTGTGTCTCGCTCTGGGCGGTTACTGTGCGGCACGCACGCCGTGACCGGGAGCCCCCCTGCAGAACTTGTCGGTCAGTGGTGCCCGTCGCGCGACCGACGGACGGCGCTGGGGGACGAACGGTCGCCTGCCACGGTCGAGCGGCCCTGCGTGCCGGCTTCCAGTGCCTCCGGCAGATGCAGGCGTGCCAGCATCACGGAGGTTCCCGCGGGCACCCTGCCGGGCGTGGCGAGTGACACCCCCACCATGGTCGCGAACGCCGCCGGCACACTCCAGGCCGCGGGCTCGGCGAGCAGGATCCCGGCCCAGCCCGGCCCGCCCGCTCCCAGCAGCGTGAACGTCGCTGCCGTCACCGACAGCCCGCCTCCGACCAGCATCCCGGTGACGGCTCCGAGGGCGGTCAGCCGCCGCCACCAGATGCCCAGCACCAGCAGCGGGCAGAACGTGGAGGCGGCCACCGAGAAGATCAGACCGACCTCGTGGGCCACGGAGACTCCGCCGCTCGACAGGAGCAGCGCGATCCCGCAGGGCGCGAGCACGGCCAGCGCGGAGGCCCGGCGGAAGCCGCGTACGTCCCCGCCCAGGAGGTCCTGGGAGAGGACGGCGGCCACCGACAGGGCCAGCCCGGAACATGTCGACAGGAAGGCGGCGAAGGCACCCGCGACCACCAGAGCCGTCAGCAGCTGGCCCACGGTGCCCGGCACCAGCCGTCCGGGCAGCAGCAGCACCACGGTGTCCGCCTGGTCCGCTCCGGCGGGATGGGGCGCGTAGAGCCGTCCCAGCCCGCCGTACACCTCGGGCAGCAGGTAGAAGGCGCCGAGCAGGCCGAGGACGCCCACCGTCGTCCGGCGGGCCGCCCGGCCGTCGGGGTTGGTGTAGAAGCGGGCGATGACGTGCGGCAGTCCCATCGCTCCGAGGAAGGTGGCCACCATCAGCGAGTACACGGTGTAGAGCGCCTGCCCGCCGCCCTGATCGGCCGCCGCGTGGGCGGGGGGCGCGTGGGCGGGGGGCGGGCTGCCGCCCGGGTGCCAGGCGCCGCGCCAGACGAGCAGCAGGACGATCGCCGGGACGGCGAGCGCGGCGAGCTTCAGCCAGAACTGGACGGCCTGGACGAGCGTGACGCTGCGCATGCCTCCGGCGATCACGCTGACCAGCACCACCGCGGTCACCAGCACGGCTCCCGACCAGGCGGGTGCTCCGAGGGCGGCGTGCAGGGCCAGTCCCGCGCCCTGGAGCTGCGGTATCTGGTAGAGCCACCCGATGAGTACCACGAAGGCGGTGGCCGTCCGCCGTACCGCCAGTGACCCGAGGCGGGCCTCGGCGAAGTCGGAGACCGTGTAGGCCCCCGACCGGCGCAGCGGCGCGGCCACCAGGACGAGCAGCAGCAGGTAGCCGGCCGTGTACCCGATGCCGTACCAGAGCATCGTGCTTCCGTAGGCCACCAGCAGCCCGGCGATGCCCAGGTACGAGGCGGCCGACAGGTACTCGCCGCTGACGGCGGCGGCGTTCCGCAGCGGCGAGACCGTACGGGAGGCGACGTAGAAGTCCGGTGTGGAACGGGCTCGCAGGCCGTAGCCGCCGACGACCACCGTGACGGCGACGACCAGCAGGACGGCGGTCAGGTTTCCCGGTGTGCTCATGAGCGGTGCCGGTGTGTCATGAGCGGTGGACGTGCTCGACGAAGTCGCGCTCGTGGCGCTCCGCCCGGCGCACGTAGCAGGCTCCGGCGGTCACCAGCAGCGCGTAGACCGGAAGTCCCAGGATCAGCCAGGGCAGGCCGATCCCCCACACCCGCGCCTCGTGCGGCATCGTTGACCGTCCGATCAGCAACGGCAGGGCGGCCAGCGGCACGCAGACCGCGGCGCAGACGAGCAGCGCCAGCCGGAGCTGGGTACGCATCAGCGCCTTCACGTACACCTCGCCGAGCGGGGTCTGTTCGTGGACGTCGCGTACGGCCGCGTCCCGCCGGCCGGGCCGGGCGGCGCGGGTGCGCGGGTGGGTCACGCTCACGCGCCGGGACGGCTCACCCATCGGCAGTTCCTCTTCTCCTCGGTGAGCCGGCCGGGGGCAGCAGCAGTTCGCGCAGCCTGCGGCTGCTGCGGCGGCTGACCGGCAGCACGGTGCCGGCAACCCGCACCGACAGCCGCCCGGAGTCGGCCAGCAGTTCCTCTATGTGACCGGTGGCGACCAGGTGGCGGCGGTGCACGCGCACGAAGCCGGCGTCCTGCCACTGGTCCTCCAGGCTGGACAGCGGCACCCTCAGCAGACAGCTGCCGGAGGCGAGGTGCAGACGCACGTAGTCGCCGCACGCCTCCACGTGCCGGACCTCGGAGCGCCGGACGAACCGCGTCACGCCGGACAGCTCGACGGCGATCGTCTCGTCGTCGGCGGGCGGCTCGGCGACGGCCGGGGGTGCGGGCGGGGGCGGGAGCGGGACGGGTGCGGACTCGCGGTCCGCGGGGGCCGGGTCCGTCCGCCGCTCGGCGATGCGCCGAACGGTCTCGGAGAGCCGCTGGGCGCGCACGGGCTTGAGCAGGTAGTCCAGGGCTCGCACCTCGAAGGCGGGGACCGCGAAGTCGTCGTAGGCGGTGACGAACACCACCGGCGGCGGCTCGGCGAACCGGGACAGGACCCTGGCCACCCCCAGCCCGTCCAGGCCTGGCATACGCACGTCGAGGAAGACCGCGTCCACGGACCTGCCCTGCTCCAGCGCGCGGTCCAGCGCCAGCAGCGCCTCGGCGCCGTCCGCGGCGGACTCCACCGGGCCGACGCTCGGCTCAAGGCCGAGCAGATAGACGAGCTCCTCCAGGGCATGAGGTTCGTCGTCGACCACCAGGATGCTCAGCATGCATGAGTGTGTACATTTCTCACACAACGGGTCAATCTCCCTACGGGTGTGGCATCGGCCACATTCGTGAAGGGTAACGCTCACCTGAGCGCGTTGAGCCCGTCGCCCGGCCGCCGCTCCCCCGTCGCCGGAGCCGTCACTCCCACCCGGTACTTGGGCACCCGGATCCGCACCTTGGTGCCCGCCCCGGGCGCGGTCTCGACCACCAGCCCGTACGCGTCCCCGTACACCTGCCGCAGCCTGGCGTCGACGTTCCCCATGCCCACACCTCCCGAACCGGTGGAGCCGGACGTCCTGGCTCCGCCCGCGGCCAGGATGCGCCGCAGCTCCTCGGGGTCCATACCGACCCCGTCGTCCTCCACGGTGACGTGCGCCTCGGCGCCCGCGTCCCACGCCAGCACCGTGATCTTCCCCGGCCCGGTCCTGCCCTCGAAACCGTGCCGGACGGCGTTCTCCACCAGCGGCTGCACGCACAGGAACGGCACCGCGACCGGCAGCACCTCCACGGCTGCCTGAACCTCGACGCGCAGCCGGTCGCCGAAGCGCGCCTGCTCCAGAACCAGGTACTGGCCGATGGAGCGGAACTCCTCCGCCAGCGTGGTGAACTCGCCGTGCCGCCGGAAGGAGTAGCGGGTGAAGTCGGCGAAGTCCAGCAACAGCTCGCGGGCCCGCTCAGGATCGGTGCGGACGAGTGAGGCGATCGCGGTCAGTGCGTTGCATGAGAAGTGCGGGGAGATCTGCGCGCGCAGCGCCCGCAGCTCGGCCTCCACCAGGCGGGTGCGGGAACGGTGCAGCTCCGCCAGTTCGAGCTGGCCGGAGGTCCAGCGGGCCACCTCGCCGGTGGCGCGGACCAGACCTGCGGAAACACCGGGGGCGTGGACGAGCAGCGCGCCCTCGACCCGGTCCTCCACCACCAGTGGGGCGACGACGGCCTCCCGGAGCTCGCAGCGCGCCTCGCCGCACCACACCCGGTCGGCCTTCAGTACGGCGGTCCCACCGCCGGCCAGCACGTCCGCGGCCAGGTCGACCGCGGCCGCGCCGTGGTGCTTCCCGGCGCCGTCCCAGGCGAGCAGGCGCTCGGTGTCCGTGACGGCCAACGCCGGAACGCCCAGCAACTCCCGCAGATGGCGCGCGGCCACACCGGCCGACGCCTCGGTCAGCCCGCCGCGCAGCGCCGGCGCCGCGAGGGACGCCTGGTGCAGCGCCTCGAAGGCCGCCTGCCCGGCCCGCCCGTCGAAACCGGCGTGCCGACGCAGCCACCTCCGGTGCCGGAATATGCCCGCCATGCCGGACACGGTAGCCCTCCATGGCGGTGACATCATCCCTCGGGGGGTGCGAAAGGGCTCGATCCCTCGGGGTGCGAAAGGGCTCGGCGGCCGGGAGGGGCGTGAGGTCAGCCGCCACGACCGCCACTCGGTGTCCGTACCGAAGGCGCCTTCGGGTCGGTGCCGTCGCCGGGAGCCGTCGCTTTCGGCAGTCTCCCGCTGGAGTGGATCAGGCATCCGTATGATCGGTCCACCGGCTGCCGCGGCCTCCGCTGCGGCCACCGCGGAGGCGATGGCCGTGTCCGTCGGGGTGGCAGGAGGCCCGCGACGGCGGTGCCCGCACCAGCACCGGCCTCTCAACCCAGGTGGGACAGTGCAGTGTGGGAGGCGGACACTCCGAGGCGGCTGCGCCCGGCCTGGGGTACGGACAGGTCAGCACGGCCGGCCCCCTCCCCTGGGCACCACCGCTACGCGGTACGGTGCGCAGGGTTGCTCAGACCGTGCCGTCCTCCCACCACCAGGACTGGGCGCCGTAGGGGTACTCGACTCGGCTGTCCATGTGCTGCCAGGAGTGGCTGTAGGACTCCAGGCCGGAGAAGCCGCTGCGTTCGCCGATCTGGTAGAGGGTCTTGGTGGAGACGCCGGAGACGACGATGTCGGCGGCGATGCCGTACTGGTGCATGGAGTTGGTGGGGTAGCCGTAGATGCTGGTGTTGTAGGCCACGCTGCGGAATCCGGAGTTGATGGTGACCGAGTTGTTGCCCTCCTTCTTGCGGACCGCCTCCAGCTTGTACATCAGGCGGCGGACGTTCTCCTTGACGGTGGTGGCGTCCACCTTGCCGCCGGAGAACCCGGAGCCGTCGTGGCTGTAGAACTCGCTCCAGTCGAAGTGGGCGGTCGAACCGTCGCTGCTTTCCAGCGAGTTGAGAACCGACTGGGTCTGTGGACCGACGATGCCGTCGGCGCTGAGGCCGTAGGCGGACTGGAAACGCCTGACCGCGTCGTAGGTGCCCGGCCCGAAGTCGCCGTCGAGGGCGACGTAGGTGTTGGAGGCGGAGTCGGCGGCCCAGCCCGCGACGCGGATCTGGAGCTCCTTGACGTCGGAGCCCGTCATGCCCTGCTGGAGGGTGCGGCTCCAGGAGTACGCCGAGGCAGGCGTGGCCAGAGCAAGGCCGGATGCGGCGACGAGGCCGGCGCCGAAGAGCGCGCCTGCGCCGTAGCGCAGCAGGCCGCGGCGGCTGAGGCCGGGGGTGGTGGAAGCGGCGGGGATCGCGTCTGTCGGGTCGCACATGGTGGGCTCCTGATGGTCGTCGGGAAGGATCGCAGTGCAGTCCGGTTCCGTAGCGCGAGCAAGTGCGGAGTCGGGCTCAGAGGTGCCTTGTGGTGCTGGTGCCGTGATGCGATTCGCGTCGCGTCATTCTTGACGCGAGCAGATCAATTGTCGAGTCGTGTCCGGGAAAAGCCGGGCGCAGGACACGGAGGAGCTACCGAACGCTGCGCGATGGCGACCAGTTGCCGACAGTCGTCGCACAGGTGTGGGCGGGTCTCTCGAGGGGCGTCCCATCCAGCGGGTTCGACGGCCTTCCACCGTTCGTCGGTGTACCGGGTGCCGTAGTCGGCGCACACGGGACGGCGGACCTCCCTCCGTCCTCTGCTGCTTGACCGCGCGGGCCTGGTGCAGGCGGTTACGGGTCTCGGGGCCGAGCGAGATGTCTGCCTTCTCGATCACGGCGCCGCTCACCGCCCGCTCGGCGCGCCGGGGATCCCGGCGGCGTCCACGTGGGTGGTGCGGAGGCTGTCGGCGATGGCCCGGTGCCGGGTGGCCGGGTGCGGGCCCATGAGGGGTGTTGTGCAAACCAGAGGCACCGCTGCGGCTTTCCGGGAGCATCGAGGAGGGCGCCCGGCGCAGGTGTCGGCCGGGCGTCCCGGGAGCCGGGTTCAGGATCGGAGGCGGTCGAGGAAGTCGGCGATGAGCTGGGCGATCTGCGGCAGGCGGTCCTCCAGCGCGAAGTGCCCGGCCTCGATGAGGTGCAGTTCGGCGTCGGGCAGGTCGCGCAGGTAGGCGTGGGCCCCGGATACGAGGAAGAACGGATCGCCGGTGCCCCAGGTGATCAGTGTCGGCGGTTGGTGCTCGCGGAGCCATCCCTGCCACGTCGGATAGGCCTCGACATTGCTGTGGTAGTCGTAAGCGAGAGCGAGCTGGGCCTGCTTGCGGCCGGGCTGTTCCAGGAAGTGTTGGTCCAGCAGCCATCCCTCCGGCGCCACCAGTTCGGGATCGGTGCTGCCGCCTTCGTACTGCGCCCGGGTGCTCTCCAGGGTGAGCAGGCCGGAGATGGTCTCCACGCTGCCCGGAGTGTCCGGTCTGAGGGCGATGAAGTCCCGGGCGGCATCGGAGAGTCCTTCCTCGTAGGCGTTGCCGTTCTGGACGATCAGGCCGGTGACCGAGTCCGGGCGACGCAGGGCGAGACGGAACCCGACGGGTGCGCCGAAGTCGAAGAGGTACATGGCGAACCGGTTGAGCCCGAGTCGCTCGACGAAGCCCTCGACAATGTCGGCGAGCCGCTCGAAGGAGTAGGTGAATCCTTCCGGGGCGCGGGTGTGCCCGAACCCCGGATAGTCGGGGGCGATGAGCCGGTAGTGCGCGCCCAGGACGTCGATGAGGCGGCGGAACTGGTGCGAGGCGGAGGGGAAGCCGTGCAGCAGCAGCACGACCGGGGCGTCGGCCCGTTCCGGCAGGGACTCACGGTAGAAGACCTGCACACCGTCCACATCGACGGACCGGTGGGCGGTGCGGGCCGGGCCGGTCACGCGAGCCGTGGTTGAGGAGCCCATCTCACATCCCTCTTTGGTTGGAATTCGCATTAGTCTCATGCTCGCACATCTAACGCGTCCAGCGGAAGATGTAGCATTAGAGCATGCGTGACAGTGCGACACTGACCGGCGAGCCCCTGGCTTTGGACCTGGTCAACACCCGCCCGGCAGGTCCCGGTGGCCGGACCGACCTGCTCGGCACCCCGGGACAGCTGGCCGACTGGCTCGCACTGGAGGCCGACCGCCTCCCGCGGGCGCTGTGCGACCTGGCGCCGGCGCCCGGCGACCTCGCCGCCGTCCACACTGTCAGGGCGTACACCGAAGCCGTCGTTCGCGCGCTGCTCGACGGCGTCGCGCCCCCGGCCGCCGCTCTGCGCGGGCTCACCGAGGCACAGCGCGCCGCGCCGGCCGTACGGGAACTGGGATGGGACGGGAGCCGAGTCACGGCATCCGACTGCCGGACCGGGCCGTTGGGAGTCCGCCTCGCCGCCGTGCTGGCGGAGGCCGCGGCCGACCTGCTGACCGACCCCGCCGTCAGCAGGCTCAGGAAGTGCGAGGCCGACGACTGTGTCATGGTGTTCCTGCCCTCGCATCCCCGGCGCCGCTGGTGTTCGCCGACCCGGTGCGGCAATCGCGCCCGCGTCGCGCGGTACTACCAGCGCCACAAGTCTGCCGAGCCACCGGGAGCCTGACAGCCGTCGCAGAAGGACACGAGCTGCGTGGAATCGTCCGCGTGGTGCCCTGCCGGGAGCCGTTTGCGGTCCACTTGTCGCCGTTTGGCTCTGCCGTCGGCGTCCGTCCGCTCGTTAGCCTGCCGTCCATGCATGATCGTCTCGCCGCCGACCTGACAGACCTGTCGCGCCTGCTCGACCTGACCCGCGAACGTTCGCTGGCCGTCCTCGGAGGGCTGGCCGAGCGGCCGGTGATCCGGCCGGACTGGCTTGTGCAGCCTTCTGCGTTGCCCGACCGAGGCTGCGGCCTGGAGGCGGCGCTCGCGGAGTTCACCGAGAAGTGGGAACCGGGGTTGTCAGCGAGTGCCGGACCGCGCTATCTCGGCTTCGTCACCGGGGGCGCGACCCCGGCGGCGCTGGCTGGGGACTGGCTGACCTCGGCCGCCGATCAGAACGCGAACTCGTCGTTCGAGAACACCGGCCAGGAGCTGGAGCGGCAGACGGTCGCCTGGCTGCGGGAGCTGTTCGGCCTGAGCACGGCGCAGGACGGGGCGTTCGTCAGCGGCGCGACCATGTCGAACACCGTGGGGTTGGCCATCGCCCGGGAGTGGGTCGGTGAGCGGCGCGGCGTCTCGGTTTCCGAGCAGGGGCTCGCCGCGCTGGGGCCGGTGACGGTGCTGTCGGGCGCGGCGCACTCCAGCGTGTCCAAGGCGCTGTCGGTGCTCGGGCTGGGCCGTGACGCCTTGGTCTCCGTGCCGACCTTGGACGGCCGGGAGGCGGTGGACGTCGCGGCGCTCGAGCGTGAACTGTCTGAGGCCGGCGGGCCGTGCATCGTGGTCGCCAACGCCGGCACGGTCAACACCGTCGATTTCGATGACCTCGGCGCCATCGCGCGACTCCGCGGGCGTTACGACTTCTGGCTGCATGTGGACGCTGCTTTCGGCGCCTTCGCCGCGCTCTCGCCCGAGCACGCGCATCTGGTGCAGGCACTGGATGCCGCCGACTCGGTGTGCGTGGATCTGCACAAGTGGCTCAACGTCCCTTACGACAGCGCCGTCCAGTTCACGCGGCGTCGGGACCTGCAGACCCGGGTTTTCCAGAACGCGGCGGCCTACCTCGGCCCGCTCGGCGAGACCCCGGATCTCGTGCACCTCACGCCGGAGAACTCGCACCGGCTGCGGGCCTTGGCGACCTGGTTCACGCTGCGCGCCTATGGTCGCGACGGCCACCGCGAGATCGTGGAGCGCTGCGTCAACGGTGCTCGGGTGTTCGGGGCGGCGGTGACGGCGAACCCGGCGCTGCGGCTGCTGGCCCCGGTCCGGTTGAACGTCGTGTGCTTCACCCTCGCGGAGGATCCGCGGCCCGACCGCCTCGCCGCGGTCATCCGGGAGGTCAGTGACGAGGTCTTCTTCACCCCGACTGTCTACCGAGGCGTCCCGGCGTTGCGGGCGGCGTTCAGCAACTGGCGGACCGAGCCCGAGGACGTCCAGCGAGCCGTCGACTCGCTGAACAAGGCAGTGTCGACGGCTCGCTGACGGAGAGCCCGAGAACTCGAGGCAGGAGCCGCCCGTCACGGGTTCTCGGACGTGTGCCGGTCGGCTCCCGGTGCGCTCGGTCACGCCGGGTTCGCGTCGTTGCCGCTGACGCGACCCGCGCCGGCTTGTTGCAGGCCACGTCGGGGATGGTGCTCAGCCGCTTCACGCCGAAGAGGCGCTGGTGGTCCGCGACGCACTGGAAGCGGTTCACCAGCGTGTCTCCACTCCGTTCTTCACCGTGATCGCAACACCGTCGAGCGACTGATCAACCGGCTGAAGGACTGGCGCGGCCTCGCCACCCGCTTCGGCAAGGCGCCCGAGAGCTACCTCGCTGGCCTCGAACTCGCGCCTCGATGATCCGGTTCGGACATCTCCTGCCAGCAGCCGATGGATCACGACATCACACAGGCCCCAGCCGCCTGGCAGGTCGCGGACACGGTGCCGGCCCGGCTCGCGGTAGCCGGCGAGGGCCGCGACGACATCGCCCTGGCCAGTGCGACAGCCGGTGTCGCCTCGTAAGCTGCCACCATGACGGAGATCCACGCCCCAACGCCCCGCGACGCCTTCGAGCTGCTCATGGCCGGTAACCAGCGCTTCGTCTCCGGCACCCCCGAGCACCCGAACCAGGACGCCACCCGCCGCACCGAGATCGCACCGTCCCAGCAGCCCTTCGCCGTGCTGTTCGGGTGCTCCGACTCCCGGCTGGCCGCCGAGATCATCTTCGACCGCGGCCTGGGCGACCTGTTCGTGGTGCGCACCGCCGGGCACGTCGCTGGTACCGAGGTGCTCGGAAGCATCGAGTTCGGCGTGAGCGTCCTCAACGCGCCGCTGGTCGTCGTTCTCGGCCATGACTCGTGCGGCGCCGTCGCCGCGGCCTGCTCCGCCCTGAAGGACGGGCAGACGCCGGGCGGCTTCGTCCGTGACGTCGTCGAACGGGTGACCCCGAGCGTGCTGGCAGCCCGCGCCGCCGGACGCGACACGGCCGAGGAGATCCTGGCCGAGCACATCGAGCACACCGTGGACCTGCTGCTGGAACGCTCCCGCGTACTGACCGAGCGGGTGGCCGCCGGCCGCCTCGGCGTGGTGGGGCTTTCCTACCGCCTGGCCGACGGCAGTGCACAGTTCGTCGCCGCCCGTGGCCTTGACACCCCGGTTTCTACCGGGTGCTGACCATCCGCTCACAGAGCCGACCATGCGCCCAGTCACCCGCCCCGCGCCGACCTGGCGGGGGGGCGCAGGCTGGACAGTGGCCGGGGCTGGAAGCGGCGACAGCGAGGACCGGCGGCACGAGCCGTGCCCGGTTCGCCAGAGTGGTGGGCGCTCGGCCGAGCCCGTCAGGAATCCGCCCGGCCCCGTCCTCCTGGAGCAGTGAGGGAACGGCGTCGGTGCTGGTCACACGGTGGGGCGGGGTCCTGCGGCACGGCGGAGCCGGTTGGCGATCGCCAGTCCCAGCCCCTCCTCTGATGGCAAGGATGCAACGATGAGGTCGCACCCCTGCTGGTCGAGTTCGCGCAGAAACCCGTACAGCCCGCGCGCGTAGGCGGCTGGCGAAGCGGGGACCGCCACCACGGCGTGCGCCTTCACGGGAGCGTCGGCGAAGGAGGCAGGCAGGAAGACGCCCACTCGGTGTCCCAGCTCCTGAGCGAGTTCCGCTTCCGTGACGACCTTCTCGGGCTCGACAAGGACGACCCGCGCACGCGGTGCGTAGTGGGACGGATGCTGGCCCGGCACTCGAACGTGGCTGGTCGAGGGGACCGTGAGCGGGTATCCCAGCACCGCTTCCAGGTCCTCGCGTGTCACCCCGCCGGGGCGCAGGATGGTCGGGATCCTGCCGGTGGCGTCGACGATGGTGGACTCGACGCCGACCTGGCAGGGGCCACCGTCCAGCACGAAGTCGACGGCGTCGCCGAGCTCGGCGCGGACGTGGTTCGCGGTTGTGGGGCTGACCTGGCCGAAGCGGTTGGCGGACGGGGCCGTGATGCCGCCGCCGAAGGCGACCAGCAGTGCGAGTGCGACGGGGTGGTCGGGCACGCGCACGGCGACCGTCTCCAGGCCACCGGTCGCTTCCAGCGGTACGCGGGGACCGCGGCGCAGGACCAGCGTGAGGGGCCCCGGCCAGAAGTGTTCGGCCAGCAGGCGGGCCGCCTGGGGCACATCCTCGACCCAGTTGTCCAGGTTCTCCGCGCTGTCGATGTGGACGATCAGCGGGTGGGAGGGCGGGCGTCCCTTGACCTGGAAGATACGCGCGACTGCGGCGGGATCCTCTGCGTTGGCACCCAGTCCGTACACGGTCTCGGTCGGCAGGGCCACCAGCCCTCCGGCGCGCAGGACACCAGCTGCCTTCTCGATGTCATTGGTGCTTGCCGTCACCCTCGAATCCTCTCATTGTTCCGCGTGCCGACTTGCCGGCGTCGCGCCGCATGACGACGAGCGCACGGCAGACGACACCGATGGTGCCAGTACACGGCAAAGCCATACGGCTGGGCCGTGTCCGGCCTCTCATGTGACAGAGGCGGATGGAGACGGCGGTCCTGTCTGTTTGCTGAGGGGTTACAGAGGCGCCAGCTCCACCCTGCCTGTGAACCGGCCACCCACTTGACCGGCGAGCCAATGGACGCGGGCGATCTGATCGCCGTTCCGGTTCCGGACGTGCACGTGGATGGTGTGGTCCTGCGACGGATCGTCCTGGTAGAGGTCCCGGGAATTCACTGTCAGCGTGAGGTACGCGTACTTCTGCGAGATCGCCTCCAGTCCCGCTTCGGGAACAGCGGGCCATGCGTTCAGATCCCACCGAACAGCCGCGGGATCCGGCCCAAGAGCGGCGATGAAGGGCTCGGCGCGATCTAGCGGACGACCCCAGTCGAACACTCGGATCGGCAGGTGATCTGCAGGGTTGTCGCCGGCCTCCGACGAGCCGTGTTCCTTGCCGGCCAACGCCCACCATTCGAGGTCGGGCAGTACGTGACGTACTTGTGCCAGGACATCCGACGACCTGATCACGGCTTCGAAGTCGACCTCTCCCTGACCGATGTCTGCCATGCCCAGCAAGGTGCGCACCGCACGTATCGCTTCAGGGAGGTCGGCTGTTGTGAGGACAGCAGCCGCAGCGGAGTTACTCATCCCGGAACCATAAGACGGCATTCACAAGCGGGGCGAGGCCGGAGTCCTGATCGAAGGGCTCGCCGGGGCGCCCGAGGCCGGGGCCGGCCCAGGTGGAGCGGCTGGAGCGGGAGCTGGAGCGTGGTCCGCACGGGGGGCCGGTCATTGGATCCGGCCCGCCCGCAGATAGGTTCACATCAGGGGCAGTTGCTGACGTCGCCCGCGAACGCCTCGGTGGCCGCAGCACCGTGCTCGGGGATCCCGGATGGAAAATCCGAACGACGTGTTCCGGCGGGTGAGTGGAGCTGACAGCCCATGTCTTCGCTGTAACGCCCATGCGCGCACCACCGTTGGGAAATCCTCCGGCCCCAGCCCGCCCGTCCAGCCGCCCGACCCCGCGCCCGTCGCGCAGCAGCCCGCCGCCGGACAGACGACGTAGACGCCGGGCCCAGCCACCGCCCGAGCAAGCGGCCCAGGAACACGGCCGACGAGGGGTGTTCACGCAGCTCGGACATGTGGCAGGTCGCCCTTGCTTCCCTTCCCGTCCTCAAGTGCCGACGACGGTGGGGATATCGCGGGCCATTCGTACGAGGTTGTCAGGCCCTTCGACTGCTTGCCACTGCCGTTCTCCTGCCCCCCAGGGCGACCGCATCCGGCCACACCCATGCGCTGCCCGGAGCGACCCACCAGATTCGATGTGTCCCTGTCAAAATCATTGAAAAGCCATGTGACATGTGCCATTTTACATCGCAGCCCGTCGCGGACGGGACCCCCTACTCCTCCCATCCCAGGAGTGAACTGTGCGAGCCATGGCCGTCACCACTGCCCTGCTCATCGCCGCCATCGCGGCCTCTCCCGCCCAGGCCTCCCAGGCCGATCCCAAACCGGGCCACGTCTTTGCGGACCCGGGCCAGCGCCCGGCCCACGGCGATGTCAAAGTCGCTCCCGGCGCGACCGGGACGACCGGAGGCAAGCTGGAGTCACGCATCCTGCCGGTCGTCCACGACTGCAGCCCGTCGCTGCGGATCCGCGCCCAGGAGATGACCGCCGACCAGCTGACGGCGACCTGCGTGAGCCTGGCGAACCAGGACGCTTACTTCCACAGCGTGGTCAAGGACTCGGGGCCGGTCGCGAACGACTACAACACCATGCTGGAGGTCGACGTCTTCAACTCAAGCGCCGACTACAAGGCCTACGCGGGGAAGATCTACGGCATCGACACGAACAACGGCGGCATGTACCTGGAGGGAGACCCCGCCAAGACGGGCAACCAGCCGCGGTTCATATGCTACGAGCGCACCGATGTGAGCCCCGGCTGGCAGATCTGGAACCTCAACCACGAGTACACCCACTACCTCGACGGCCGCTTCGACCTGTACGGCGACTTCAACGCCAGCCAGACCACCCCCACCGTGTGGTGGGGCGAGGGCATCGCGGAGTACATCTCCTACTCCTACCGCGGTGTCACCTACTCCAATGCGCTGGCTGAGGCCGGCAAGCACACGTACTCCCTGCGCACGCTGTTCGACACCACCTACGACAACAGTGACGTCAACCGCACCTACAACTGGGGCTACCTCGCCGTCCGCTACATGAACGAGAGCCACCCGGCCGACGTCTCCACGGTCCTCGGCTACTACCGCACCGGAAACTGGACCGCCGCCCGTTCCTTCCTCACCTCGCTGGACTACGAGAGCGACTGGAACGCCTGGCTGACGGCCGTAGCGGCGGTCGCCTGACCCTCGCCCGCTGCGGCCGGACTCGCCCCCCGCAGGCACTGAAGGACTCCTGAACGACGAAGATCCCGACCGGTCGAGAAGATCGGTCGGGATCTGTCACTGTTCCTGACCTGGCTCAGGAACAGTCGGACGACGTGTACCAACGAGTTGGTGCGTGATTCTTCCGCTCCACCATCACGCGCGCCGCCGAGGAGATACGAACTCTCCTGGCCCAGCAGGGCTGACGCGACCGCCGCCCGCAACGAAGGCATCGCCGTCGTACGACCCGGGCAAGCCTCGCCAGGAAGAGCAAGACCTCCGTGCTGCGATGTGCCGGCTCCGGTAGCTCCCCGGCCATGAAGTTGGCTACGTCGCCCTTGTCGGCCGCGGGCGAGTGGATCAAGGCTCGCAGGAGCCGGCCGTCGTAGACGAGACGCAGTCGTGGCGCGTCGTGGTCGTGGCGCGTCGTGGTCAACAGTCAACCCCCCGCCTGCGCCGGGAGTCGGTCACTGGCCAGTGACCGACTCCGGGCGCAGGCTTCGGGCCGTTCCCGGCCGGCGGCAACCACTCCGACAGGCCGTCTGGCTACCGCGTGAAGCGCCAGTCGATGGAGCGGGTCAGCTCCTGGCGCAGCTCCGGGTCGAGGACGTACGGCGTCGGATCGGTCGCCTCGGCCGTGAGGTGGTGGACACGCCACCTCGGGCCGCCCAGGTCCAGGCCGCGGATGCGCACGGAGGTGTGGTCGCGCAGGCGGCGTACCTCGTGGCCGTCCACGTACCAGCGCAGCTGCGTGCCGGTCACGGGCAGGTCGACGACGACGCGGTCGGCGTGCCCGAGGACGCCCTCGGTCGGGGTGGAGCTGGCGAGCGGGGAAGCGTGGCGGTAGAAGCCGGCGATCATGGCTTCACGGCTGGGCAGATTGAACTCCCGGCCGAGCGACCGCATGATCGAGTTCTCGGTGGGCCGGTAGAGGCCCTTCGGGTAGTACCCGGCCCCTTCGTACGTCCCGACTACGCCGCCGTCCGGTGAGGTGCGGCCCAGCCAGCGGTACCACTTGGTGTGGTCCTCGCGCAGCTGGTCGGCGGTCGACTTGGTGATGTCCGATTGCTGCGGCTCGTCACCGGTGTAGGTCCCGTTGGTGTCGTAGGAGTACTCGTCTGCGAGCTTGCCGAGGGAGTGACCGGTCTCGTGGACGGCTATCTGGCCGGAGCGGTCGTTGCCGCCGGCCACGGTGGCGATGCCCTCGTAACCAAGGGGGGACACGACGTCGTTGTAGCCCGCACCGCCATACTTCGAGCTGTTGGCGACGACGATGACAAGATCGGCCTGCGGCGCCTTGGCGGCGTACGCCTCGACCTTGTCGGTGTCCACACACAGCAGCCGTTCCACGTCGTCGCACCAGAAGTAGGAACCCAGGGCGGTGTCTCGCACCACGTCCTTGTCCGGGTCACCGGAGACCCCTGTGTCGTGCGAGACGGCGTCCACAGCCCAGACGTTGAACAGGTTGCGGTAGGTGGTGTAGGGCTCGACCGAGGTGATCTCCTGCCACTTCTTGACGGCGTCGGCATGGAACTGCGCCTGCTGGGATTCCGTGTAGCCGTCACCGATCAGAACGACGTCCAGCTTGGTGCCGGTGCTGCCGTTGTTGACGATCGGGGTGACGGTGCCGTCACTGGCAGCCGCCGACTGCGGTGTGCCGGGGTGCGAAAGCGAGTTGACGACTGGGACCTTGGCGCGGCTTATGGTGCCGTCCTCTGCGAACGCTTCCACGTACTGGGTCTTGCCGGACGGCGCGGTAACGGCCGCTGCGTGCGGCGCGGGGGCGATGACTGCCGCGAGGAAAGCGGTCGCTGTCAAGACACCTGCCGCCACTGGTATTGCGCGTCTGGGCACTCCAACCTCCTGTCGGGTCAGTTAAGTTGAGACTTAAGTGCACTTAACTCGCCGCTTAACGTAGAGGGTTCGGTCACTGTGGGCAATGCTCTACGGAAAGGAGGCAGGACGGATGTCCGCTGCCGAGCCGGAATCGGCCGCGATCGCCAGCGAACACGCGTAGCCGCCACGCTCGTCGAGACGGCGCCAGACCGCGACCGACCAGGACGTCCCCACACGACCGCGCACACCTCGCTGGGCTTCTTGTGTGCTGCTTCCGCTGTCCGTCCGACATGACGGGGGCCGCCAGTGGGCCGTGATCGAGCCGGTACTGGTCACCTCGTCCCATGAGCCCCGCCTGGGCGCCCGGCCGGAGAAGTGACCGCGGCGGGATCAGCGACGCCGTCCGTTCTCCCGTGGACGCGGGCCGCAGATGACCCGCCGGGCTGTGTGCGGCGTTGCCGGGCAGGCTCCCGGCCGGCTCGGCGGCGCATGCGGCAGGAAACGGGCAGGGCCTCCGGACGGTGGCCACGATCGCCGGCCGCCGGTCAGTCGAGCAGCCTCGACCGTCGGGAAGGACTTTCGCGGCTACGCATCGCAGGAGAAGTGCCTTCAGACATGGGAGGCGTCAAGCCCAGCAGGTGGGTGCGCTGATCAGTTTGCGGACATGAGCAAGAACTGCAGGGCCCCCCGTGAAGACCTGACCCTCAGCGGCGGCCGACGCCCCCGACTCGCGGACCTGTGGCCTTGGCCGCGCGCCGCTTCGGAGAGTGGGTCTCATGAATACCCCGACGGTGTTCGCGACGGTGAGCCCGCCGACGAGCACCGCCAGGGCAGGACCGCGCCGGTCCTCGGCAACCACGCCGGCAGCCGTGGCGGCGCCCACCGCCCACGCGGCACCCGCAGCGGCGGGGCCCGGCGGGGTGGAGGGCCGGGCCGTGTCAGGCGTCGGCACGTCAGATGTCGGCGACGCCTTCCTGGATCGCCAGCACGGCCGGCCGCAGTTGGGCCGCTCAGCGGTAGGCGGCCTGGCCGGTGAGGGCCTGGCCGATGACCAGGGTGTGGATCTCGCTGGTGCCCTCATAGGTGAGCACCGACTCGAGGTTGTTGGCGTGGCGAAGCGGCGCGTACTCCAGGGAGATGCCGTTGGCGCCGAGGATCGTGCGGCACTCACGCGCGATGGCGAGTGCCTCGCGGACGTTGTTGAGCTTCCCGACGCTGATCTGCTCGGGACGGACCCGGCCCTGGTCCTTCAGCCGGCCCAGGTGCAGGGCGAGCAGGGCCGCGCTGCCCAGGGAGACGCTCATGTCGGCGAGCTTCTTCTGGGTGAGCTGGAAGGCACTGATCGGCCGGTCGAACTGCACGCGCGCGTCGGCGTAGTCGAGGGCCGACTGGAGGGAGTCGCGGGCGGCTCCGACGGCGCCGAAGAGGATGCCGAAGCGGGCCTCGTTCAGGCAGGAGAGCGGACCCCCCAAGCCCTGGGCGTGCGTCAGCCGGAAGGAGTCAGGCAGCCGTACCTGGTCGAAGTACAGTTCGGAGGTGACGGACGCGCGCAGAGACATCTTCTGCTTGATGTCTCGTGTGGTGAAGCCTGGCGTGCCGTGGGGCACGAGGAAGCCGCGGACACCGTCCTCGGTCTGCGCCCAGACGGTGGCCACGTCGGCGATGCCGCCGTTCGTGATCCACATCTTGGAGCCGTTGAGGATCCAGTCGTCGCCGTCCCGGACGGCCTTCGTACGCATGCCGGAGGGGTTGCTGCCGAAGTCGGGCTCGGTCAGTCCGAAGCAGCCGATCGCCTCACCGGCCGCGAGCCGCGGCAACCACTCCTGCTTCTGTTCCTCCGATCCCCACTTCCAGATGGAGAACATCGACAGCGAGCCCTGGACGGACACGAAGCTGCGGAAGCCCGAGTCGGCGGCCTCCAGTTCCAGGCAGGCCAAGCCGTAGCTGACCGCGTTGGTGCCGGCACAGCCGTAGCCTTCGAGGTGCATACCCAGTACGCCCAACTTGCCCAGTTCGGGGGCGAGTTCTCGGGCGAAGTGGGCGTTCTCGAACCACTCGCCGATGTGCGGGCGGACCCGGTCGGCAAGGAACTTGGCGACGGTGGCCTGGATCTCGCGCTCCTCGTCGGTCAGGACGGAGGAGAGGTCGATCAGATCGAGGGGGTCCTTCATCGGCTTACCGCCGCTCATCGTGTGCTCCAAGGGGTGGTGGTGATCGGTTTGTCAGGAATCCAGCCAGGCCGTGAGGTCCTTGGTGTGCTCGCCGAGGCGAGGCGGCCGACGTTCGTAGCGTGGTGGCGTGCGGGAGAGGCCGATCGGATTGGCGACCAGTTGCAGGTCGCTTCCGTCCGGCCCGGTGACGGCGGCGCGCGGGTCCAGTCCCAGCGTTTCGGCGAGATCGAACGCCTGTGCAAGGTCGTTCACCGGACCGCAGGGCACGCCGAGCGGGGTGAGGCGGTCGAACCAGTCGGCCGCGGTCCGTGTGCCCATCGACTCGCCGATGGATGCGGCGAGCGCATCGACGTGAGCGACTCGGTCGGCGTTGGTGGCGAAACGGGGATCACCGGCCAGGTGGGGTGCGTCCAGCCCCTGGCACAGGGCGGCGAACTGCCGGTCGTTGCCGACGGCGATGACCATCGGCCTGTCCTTCGTGGGGAAGACCTCGTACGGCGCGATCGACGGATGGCGGTTGCCGAGGATGCCGGGCACCTTCCCGGCCAGGGTGTAGCCGGCGGCCTGGTTGACCAGGCTGGACAGCAGGCAGGACAGCAGGTTGACCTCGATGTGCTGTCCCTCTCCGGTGGCGTCACGGTGACGCAGTGCGGCCAGGACACCGACCGCCGCGTGCAGCCCGGTCAGGACGTCCACCAGGGCCACGCCCGTCTTGACGGGCTGCCCGGGGGCCGGTCCGGTGACGCTCATCAGGCCGCCGACGGCCTGGATCAGCAGGTCGTAGCCGGGCAGCGCTGCTCCGGCCCCCGCCCCGAAGCCGGTCACCGAGCAGTACACGAGACCGGGGTTGAGCTCGTGGGCGCGGAGTACTCCGAGGCCGTACCTGTCCATGGTCCCGGGCCGGAAGTTCTCGAAGAGGACGTCTGCTCGGCGCACCAGTTCCGTTGCCCGGCGCAGGTCCCGTTCGTCCCTCAGGTCGAGTGCGAGCGATCGCTTGTTGCGGTTGACGGACAGGTAGTAGGTGGCTTCTCCCTGGGCGTGAGGCGGCCCCCAGGCCCGTGTGTCGTCCCCGGTGACCGGATGCTCGACCTTGATCACGTCGGCACCGAGGTCGGCGAGGAGCATGGTGGCGTACGGAGCGGCCAGGACGCGTCCGAAGTCGGCGACGATCACTCCGGTGAGGGGTCCGTCGGTCACCGTGCCACCCCCGACGGGCGCACGTACACGGTCTTGGTCCGTGTGAAGAACTCACGTGCCGAGCGGCCCTGTTCCTTCGGCCCGTACGCGCTCTGCCTCGCCCCGCCGAAGGGGACGTGCGGATCGGCGCCGGCGGACTCGGAGTTGACGTGCAGGACGCCGACGTCCATCTGCTCCGCGGCGACTGCCACGGCCCGCAGGTCGTCGGTGAAGACAGCCGCGGAGAGCCCGAAGTCGCCTTCGTCGGCGAGGGAGAACGCGTGCTGGACGTCCCGGGCCCGGCGGACGGACAGTACGGGGCCGAACAGCTCCTCCCGCCACAGCGGATCGTCTCCCGCCAGCTCGACCACGGTAGGCGGCAGGAACGCACCCGTCATGCGGTCGTCGTCATAGGGGTCCCCGCCCGCGAGGACCGTGTTCCCGGGGCGGGCGCTCGCCGCGTCCACCGCGTTCTGGATGCCGTCCCGGGCCTCCAGGGAGACCACGGGGCCCATGTCCGTGTGCTCGTCCAGCGGGTCACCGACGCACAGAGCCGACACGCGCTCGGTGAGCCGGGTCAGGAACTCCTCGGCGATCGGTTCCTCCACGACGAGCCGCGAGGTGGCCGTGCACTTCTGGCCGGTGGAGCGGAAGGCTCCGGTGATGACCTCCGCCACGGCCAGCTCCAGGTCGGCGCCGGCCAGGACGACGGCGGCGTTCTTGCCGCCCATCTCGGCCTGGACCGGGCGGGCCAGGCGGCCGCACGCGGCGATCAGACCCCGCCCGACGGAGGTGGACCCGGTGAATGTCACCGCGTCCACCCCTGGATGTTCCACGAGCCGGCTGCCCAGAGGGCCACCGCCGATGAGCAGCGACAGCACCCCGTCGGGCAGCCCCGCTTCGACCAGTGCCTCGGCCAGCCGCACGGCAAGCAGCGGGACCAGGCTGGCCGGCTTCCAGACCACGGTGTTGCCGTAGCTGAGAGCGGGGGCGATCTTCCAGGCGGGGATCGCGACGGGGAAGTTGAAGGGGGTCACCACCGCGACGACACCGACGGGGCGGTGGAGCACGTGGATCTGCTCGCCGGGCCGTGGCGAGGCGAACACCTCGCCGACGGGCCGCGAGGCCTCGCTCGCGTAGTAGCGGAAGATCTCGGCGGCCCGCCGCACCTCACCCACACCTTCCGCCCGGGTCTTGCCCTCCTCCCAGGACAGTTCCTCGCCCCAGTCCTCCGCACGTGCGTCGAGGATGTCGGCAGCCCGGTGGAGAATCCGGGCACGCGTGTGGTGGGGGGTCGCCGCCCAGCGCGGAAAGGCGTCCCGCGCGGCGACGACGGCCTCATCCAGGTAGCCGTCCTGGGCGAGCCGTCCCAGCGCGACGGTCTCGCGGGGACGCGCAGGGTTGACGTCCAGAAGTTCTTCGCCGTCGCCGGACCGCCACTGCCCCGCGACCAGGTGGCGCAGGGACCGGGGAGACCGGGAGAGTCCTCCTGCCGTCGCGCTGCTGCCTGCGCTCTGTGGCATCGGCATTCCTTTCCGTACGTCCGTGTGCGCCTCGCTGGGCGCTTCGGGCTCCTGATGCGGCCATTCTCGGAACCTCACCCGCAAAGCCGCACTGGACGAGACGTCCAGCACCCTGCCTTTGTGGCACGCCGATCCGTCCATCGCTCCGTCGCGGAGACGGTGCTTTGCTCAGCGCTCCCTGTCCCTGCACATCTCGGAGGACGTTTCATGTCCGGTGCTTCCCGGCTGGTCGGCGGTCCGGAACTCCCTCAGGTCCGACGGGTCGTGAGCGAGATCCCCGGCCCGCGTTCGCGTGAACTTCTCGCCCGTCAGCGCACCCTCGTTCCGGCGGGACTCCGCGCCGCCCTTCCCGTGTTCGTGGAAGCCGTCGGCGGCGGTGTGATCGTCGACGCGGACGGCAATTCCTTCATCGACTTCGGCAGCGGCATCGCCGTGACCACGGTGGGCAATTCCGCTGCCGCCGTGACGGAGCGCGCAGCCGCGCAGTTGCACCGCTTCACCCACACCTGTTTCCTCGTCAACCCCTACGAGTCGTACCTGGACGTGTGCGAGAAGCTCAACGAACTGGCTCCCGTGCCCGGCGAGAAGCGCACGATCCTGGTGAACTCCGGTGCCGAGGCCGTGGAGAACGCCGTCAAGATCGCCCGCGCCGCCACCGGCCGCCCGGGCATCGTGGTCTTCGACCACGCCTTCCACGGGCGCACGCTGCTCACCATGAGCCTCACCGCCAAGAACAAGCCCTACAAGCAGGGCTTCGGTCCCTTCGCGCCCGAGGTGCACCGGGCGCCGATGGCCTACCCCTACCGGTGGCCCACCGGGCCCGAGAACTGCGCCGAGGAGGCCGCGCAGGCCCTGGCGGACCTGCTGGACCGGCAGGTCGGCGCGGAGAACGCGGCCGCCGTCCTGGTGGAACCCATCCAGGGAGAGGGCGGCATCGTCGTTCCGGCGCCCGGTTTCCTCAGCAAGGTCGCGACGATCTGCCGGGCCCGTGGGATCCTGCTGATCGTCGACGAGATCCAGGCCGGCATCGCGCGCACCGGCCGCATGTTCGCCTGTGAGCACGAGGGCGTCCAGCCCGATCTGATCACCACCGCGAAGGGTCTCGCGGGCGGGCTGCCGCTCGGAGCGGTGACCGGCCGCGCCGAGCTGATGGACGCCGTACCGACCGGCGGACTGGGCGGGACCTACAGCGGCAACCCCGTGGCCTGCGAGGCCGCCCTCGGCGTCTTCGAGGAGATCGAGACCCACGACCTGATGGAACGTGCCCGGGAGATCGGGGACACCATGCTGGAGCATCTGGGCGTGCTCGGCGACACCCATCCGGTGATCGGCGACGTGCGCGGCCGGGGCGCGATGGTGGCGATCGAGCTGGTCGAGCCGGACGGCGAGCGATTCCCCGCGCCCGACCTCACCGCCCGTGTCGCCAGGCGCTGCCACGAGAACGGCCTGCTGGTCCTGACCGCCGGCAGCTACGGCAACGTACTGCGGTTCCTGCCGCCGCTGTCCATCTCCGACGACCTGCTGGAGGAAGGCCTGTCCATACTCGGCGAGGCCATCACCAAGGAATCGGCCTCCGCCGCGTGACCGGATCCGGCCGCCGAACCTCCTCGTCACCGGCGGCCGGACCCCCGCCACGCCGTCAGTGCCAGCAGCAGTTCCGCCCGGACATGGGCTGACTCGAGGTCGGTACCGAGCACTGTCTGAACCCGTGTCATGCGGCTGCGAAGCGTGTGTCGATGGACGCCCAGACCAGCGGAAGCGGCCTCCCACTGGCCGTTGTGTTCCAGGAAGGAACGCAGGGAGGCGAGCAGTTCGGTGCCGTTGTCCCGGTCGTACTCTGCGAGCGGACGCAACCGCGCCTCGGCCAGCGATTCCAGGACCCGTCTCGTCTCGGGTGCGGTGACCAGTGTCTGCCCGGCGAGCGATGCGAAGTGCACGACGCCCCCGCAGCCGCGTGCCAAGGCGGCCGATACGGCGTTGAGCGCCTCCCGCAGTGCCGTCGGTCCCTCCGCCTGATCGTGTACGTCGCTGAGCCCGGCGGCGACGGGGGTCTGCCCGGCGGGCAGAGCGTCCAGCACCGCCTTGGCCGTCAACGCGTGGCCGCCCGGCAGCAGCAGCACCGCGGCTCCTTCACACACGGTCCCGAACAGCGGCAGGCCGCATTCAGCCAGTACCTCGCCCGCCTTCGCCAGGATCCGTCGGGGGGTGCCACCGCTCAGCGCCAGGACGCGGACGCCGTCGCGGACCGGGAACCCCGCGTCCACGAGGTGCTCCCGGGCCGTCGGCGCAGCGATCGCTCCGTCCAGGAACAGCCGCAGGAACATGCCGTTCAGGCGGTGCTGTTCGTCGCGCAGTCGCAGGGGCTTCTCAGCTTCCAGGGCGACCAGCGATGCCGCGTGACCGAGCAGAAGGTGATCGACCGGTGTGAGAGGCCGGCCGGCGACCAGGACCAGTCGGCCATGCGCTCGGGGTCCCACGCGGACCTGCTGCACCGCCACCCCTCCGTCCGGCCCATTGCTCACCGCCGCTGCCGTCTGGTCAGCCGGGCTCAGGGCTGCGACCAGGTCAGGGCCCGGTGTCCGGGCACCCGGCGGATGCGCGGCACGGGGCCGGCCCTCGGAGTCCAGGAAGACCACGTCGGTTCCGGAGGAGACGGCGAGTTCCCGCACGACGGCCTGCGCACCACCGGTCAGTGCCGCCCGGGTCATGCGGGGCTGGACCCGGGACGCCTGGACCACCCCCTCGTACTGCTGCTCCGCGAGACGCTCCATGACCGCCTTGGTGACAGCGGCGAACGGTGTAGGAAGCGGCACCTCCAGCAGCGGCAGTCCGGTTTCCTCGGCCGCCTCGATCAGGGCGGTGGGCACCTGCTCGTGCGACAGGCCCACGCCGAAGCCGATCGCCACAACGCCGGCCTCGGCCAGGCGACGGACGTAGTCGCGGCGGTCTTCGTCCGCCTCGGGTAGCCGCAGCCCCGTGGTGAGGATCAGTTCACCTCCGTCGAGCCAGGGTCCCGGATCGGCGAGCTCGATGCTGTGCGCCCACGTCACCTCGCGGTCCAGTCGGCCGAGTCCCGCACGGACCTTCAGACGCAGTTCAGGACGTCGCAGCAGCCAGCCGAGAGGAACGCCCATGGTCCTCACCCTCATGCATCGACCTTCAAGAACGAGTTGGAACGAGCCCGGACCATGCGCCTCTCAACGTGTCCCGGTGAACGAGGAAATCGTAGGAGGTCCCCTTGGCGTCGCGCGCGTGCAGCCGACGAGAGAGCCGCCCTTGAGTGTGGCCGTCCACGCTCAGTTCCTCTCTGAGGTGCCCCCGGGGCCGGCGTCCGGCGGCCCCGGGGTGTCTGTGATGTCTACGGCATGGCCGATGTGACCGACGTCTCAGGTGGACGAGACCTACGACATCGACCGAGAGCCCCATGCGGCGCGGCGCGGTCGGGACGGCACCGGATCGCCGACGCCCGTCCGCGCTTGCGCCGCCGCCCCTACGGCACGGGGACGCGCTGAATCGTCGCTGCGCCGATGCCGGAGCCACCGTCGTCGGCGGCATGGGCGGTGCGGGTGCTCGACGGCAGCACACCGCCGAAATGTACGCACAATTACCGAGAGATTTCCCCAGGTGGCTTGCACATCCGACCCCACGCCTCTAGCTTGAATGTACGTACATTTCATCGTGCAGGAGGGCTCTCTTGGTGACCAAGCAGCACCATCGGATCGTGATCATCGGCGGCGGGACCGCGGGTATCTCGGTCGCGGCTCGGCTGCGCCGTGCCGGTGAACAGGACGTCGCTGTGCTCGATCCGAGCCTCTACCACCACTATCAGCCGTTGTGGACGCTGGTCGGCGGCGGACGAGCGCCGCTGAAGGAGAGCGTCCGCCCGCAAGGGACCGTCATACCGAAGGGCGTGCGCTGGATCCGCCGCGCCGCCGTTTCCGTCGACCCCAAGACCCAGGAGGTCATGCTGGACGACGGCGGCACCGTCTCCTACGACCACCTCGTGGTCTGTCCCGGCATCCAGCTGGACTGGGACCGCGTGCCGGGCCTGGAGGCCGGGCTCGGCAAGGACGGCCTGTCCAGCAACTACCTGCCGGACACCGCCCCCGCGACCTGGCGCTTCATCCGCGAGACCCGCTCGGGCAGCGCGGTGTTCAGCATGCCGACGGGCGCCATCAAGTGCGGCGGTGCCCCCCAGAAGATCGCCTACCTCGCTGCCGACTACTGGCGCGAGCAGGGCGTCCTCAACAAGATCGACGTCCACCTCGTGATTCCCGGTGCCGCGATCTTCGGCGTTCCGGAGTTCGCGCGCGTGCTCGACAACGTGGTCCGCCGGTACGGAATCAACGTCCACTACGGCAGCGAAGTCACCGAGGTGCGCCCCGAAGCCCGCGAGGTGGTCGTCACCGACCTGGGCACCGGGGACAAGACGACCCTGCCGTACGACATGGCCCACCTCGTACCGCCGCAGAGCGCCCCGGACTGGATCAAGCGCAGCCCGCTCGCCGGGGCCGACGACCCGGCCGGCTACGTCGAGATCGACAAGCACACGATGCGGCACGTCAGGTACCCCAACATCTGGGCCCTCGGTGACGCCGGATCCTCCCCGAACTCCAAGACCGGTGCCGCCGTGCGCAAGCAGGCACCCGTGGTCGCCGAGAACCTCCTCGCCACGTTGAACGGGCGGGAACCCACGGCCGCCTACAACGGCTACTCCTCGTGCCCGCTGACCACGGCCCGCAACAAGATGCTCCTCGCCGAGTTCGACTACAGCGGGCGGCCCACTCCGTCGATCCCGGTGATCGACACCATCCGCGAACGCACCGACATGTGGTATCTCAAGCGGCGCGGCTTGCCGTTCCTCTACTGGAACCTCATGCTCCGCGGGCTCGCCTGACCCGCCGCCCGAAGGCCGAAAAAGGGACCGACCACTGCACCGGCCACGCTTGGCGGGGCGCGTTCGTGGCCCGGCCCCGGCGGCCCCCGGCGGCCTCCGCCCTCCTGTGCCTGTCCGCCGTGCCGTCCTGGCGTCGCACGCATGGCGCACGACCGCACCGACACGCCGCCGGCGCCCCGGGCTCTGCGCTGCCGGCGCGCAACCACCATTCACCCCTCATCGAGGAACCCATCATGACGAAACACACCGGACCGCTGGTCTTCGTGCAGTTCTACCTGGACTGTCTCTCCCACGCCTCGTACCTCGTCGGCGACCGCACCACCGGCCGAGCCGTCGTGGTCGACCCCCAGCGCGACGTCAACGAGTACATCGCCACCGCGGAGGAGCACGGGCTGACCATCGAGCGGGTCATCGAGACCCACATCCACGCGGACTTCCTCTCCGGCCACCTGGAGTTGGCCGAGCGTACCGGCGCCCGTATCTCCTACGGCTCCGCCGGCACGCTCGACTTCGACACCGACCCCCTGGACGACGGCGAGCACCTCAGCCTCGGCGAAGTCGACCTGGAGATCCTGCACACCCCGGGCCACACCCCCGAGTCGATCTGCGTCGTCGTACGTGAACGCGCCGACGACGCCATCCCCTACGGTGTCCTCACCGGCGACACACTGTTCATCGGTGACGTCGGCCGTCCAGATCTGCTCAGCACCCGCGGCCGGTCGGCCGAGGAGATGGCGCGTGCCCTTTACCACTCCACCCGCGAGCGCCTGCTCACTCTCCCCGACGACACACGCGTCTATCCGGCGCACGGAGCCGGCTCTGCCTGCGGCAAGAACCTCTCGACCGAGCTGAGCTGCACGATCGGCAACCAGCGCCGCGGCAACTACGCCCTGGCCGACATGACCGCGGACGAGTTCGTCTCCATCGTGACCGAAGGCCAGCCTGCCGCGCCCGCCTACTTCGCCTTCACGTCCGTGCGCAACCGCCAGGCCCGCCCGGTCCTGGACGAGGACACCCCCGTCCCGTCCCTCACCCCGGACGCGTTCCTCGACGCCCGGGCGGACGGTGCCACCGTCCTGGACACGCGGGACCCGGAGTCCTTCGCCTCCGCCCACCTGCCCGGTGCGGTCAACGTCCCCCTCGGCGGCCGGTTCGCCGAGCTCGTCGGCGAGGTGCTCGACTCCCGGGACAGCATCATCCTGTGCGGCGACCCGGCCACCGCACGCGAGGCCCGCAACCGTCTCGCCCGCATCGGCTTCGACCGCGTCCTCGGCGCGCTGACCACCGCGGTCGACGCCGTCGGCACCGAGTATCTGACCGCCGTCGTGCGCGTGGAGGCCGACGCCCTCGCCGACCGGTTCACCGAGCGTGCGGGCGGCTTCGAACTGGTGGACGTGCGCGGTCCGGGCGAAGTGCGCGACAGCGGCACCATCCCCGGCGCCCGCCTCATCCCCCTGCCCGAACTGGTCGGCCGCCTGAGCGAACTGCCGACCGACCAGCCGCTGACCGTGTTCTGCGCGAGCGGCAACCGTTCATCGGTGGCCGCGTCCGTGCTGCGCGCCCGCGGCTTCGAGACCACCGACCTGCGTGGAGGCTTCTCCGCATGGCAAGGTGAGGTCGCGCACCCCGCCGGCACGGCCCCGGGTGGCGGCTCGGCGTGAGCGTCCTGATCCTCGCCCTGCTCTGCGGAGCCGTGGTCGGTCTGGCCCTCGGCGCGCTCGGCGGTGGCGGGGGCGTGCTCGCGGTCCCCGCCTTGGTGTACCTCCTGGGCGTCGCACCCGCCGACGCCGGCACCACCAGCCTGGTGATAGTCACCGCTACGTCCGCCACCGCCCTCGCCCGCCACGCCGGGACCGGCAACATCCGCTGGCGGACCGGCGCGTTGTTCGCCGCGGCCGGCGTGGCACCCGCCATCGGGGCGTCCGTGCTCGCGCACCGCACTCCGCAGGATGTGCTGACCGCCGCGTTCGCCGTCCTGGCCGCGCTCGCCGCCGCGGCGATGCTCCGCGGCACTCGCACGGCGCACCGCACCCGCCAGGTCGCCGCGTCCGCGACGGCCGCCGCGAGGGCCACCGCACCCGGGACGGCCGTAGGGACCGTCGTGTCCCCTGCCGGCAGGTCCGGAAGGGGCGTGGTGACCGCCGCCCGGGCGGCGACCCGACGGGACGACGGGACGACCGTGGCCGCGGGCGGCAGTGCCGCCACCCGCGCCTGCGGGAGGCCCACCTCCGGGGAAGGGCACCTGCGCACCGCCGCGGCCGGGGCCTGCCTGGGCGCGGTGACCGGTCTGCTCGGAGTCGGCGGCGGCTTCCTCGCCGTGCCCGCCCTGGTGTCCGTGCTCCGCCTGCCGATGCGGAAAGCCGTCGGCACCAGCCTCGTGGTCATCCTCATCAACTCTGTCGTATCCCTCACCACCCGCCTGGCGGCTGGGGGCGCGTCCCTCGACCCCGCGGTCTTCGGCCCATTCGTGGGCGCCGCGATCCTCGGCGCCTGGGACGGCAAGCGGCTGGCGTCCAAGTTCTCCGGCGTCGTCCTGCAGAGGGCCTTCGCCGCCCTGTTGCTCGCGATGGCCGCCTTCATGCTGATCGACGTCTTCGTCTGAAGACTCCCGGACGGCCGTCGCCTGCTGCGGCCCGTCCCGGGCGGCGGCCCGGCAGGGTCGGATGCCGCCAGGGCGGCGGGGCCTGCCCGTCGCGGCAGCGTCGGGTCCGGCGGCCGAGCAGTGGTCACGGGTGCCGATCACATCAGGCCGCCGCCCCTCTGGGCCTGGGCCGGCGCACCATCGGACGAGGGGTCGGCGGGCCCAGGTTTGCATAGGCTTCGCGAATGTACGAACATTTAGCCTGTGCTCGTCCGATCTGTCCGACCCCAAGCCGCAGGAGGATGCCGGTGACCTCCCAGTCCGGCCCCCGCTCCCTCACCCGATCCGCGGGCAAGCCGCTGTGGGCACAGCTGCGTGCCGACCTGCTGCGCCGTCTGGAAGACGGCGAGTTCCGCGACGTCTTCCCCGGCGAGCTCGACCTCGTCGCCGAGTACCAGGTCAGCCGGCACACGGTCCGCGAGGCCCTCCGGCAGCTTCGCGCGGAGGGCCTGGTCACCGCCCAGCGCGGCAGGGCCTCCCGGTTCACCGCGAGCCGCCCGCTGGAGCAGAAGGTCGGTGAGCCGTACAGCCTCTTCCGCTCCGTCGAGGAGGTCGGCGCCGTCCAACGCAGCGTCCTGCGTGTGCTCGACCTGCGCGCCGACGGCATCGTCGCCGTCCGTCTGGGACTTGAGGAGTCCACGCCGCTCGTCTACCTCGAACGCCTACGCCTCGCCGACGAGGAGCCACTCGCCGTCGACCGTGTCTGGCTTCCCGCGGACGTCGCCCGCCCGCTCCTGGACGTCGACTTCACCCACACCTCGCTCTACGACGAACTCGAACGCCACTGCGGCACCCGCATCTGCGGCGGCTGGGAGCGCATCCAGGCCGTCGTGCCCGGCCGAGGTGAGCGCACCCTGCTCGACTGTCCCGAGTCCACCGCGCTGTTCGCGATCGACCGGCTCGGTCACGACGCCGGCCGGCGCCCGGTCGAGTGGCGGCAGACGTTCGTCCGCGCGGACCGCTTCACCGTCGCCGCCGCGTTCTCCGCGGACGACGGCTACCGGCTGGGCGCTCCCGTCCGTACGCCCTGACCCGGGCGTCCTTCGGAGCCGGACGGCCTCGCAACGGGGGCCTGCCGCCTCGGGCGTGCGAGCAGCGCCACTACCGGCCCGACGACGCGAAGGACGATGGGTTCGCGGTCGAACACGACCAGGACCGGGACGACGTCGCCGACGAGCACGGCCACCGCTGACCGCTGTCCGCGCCCGGGAGGTACGGCGGGCGGGGTTGCGGGAGGCGATGGGCGACGTCCGGCGCTCCGTGGCGGTGCTCGCCGCGCGGGCCCGCCACACATACGCGGCCCGCGTCTGGCTGCCGCTCGGCCACAGCAGCCTGCGTCGTACTGCGAGGCGGAGTTCGGCATCTCCCGCGCCCAGGTGTACCGGCTCCTGGACGTGGCCCGCGCCCTGGAGACACCAGCCCGGCGGCCGCGACCTCGTTCGACTACGGACTGTCCGTAGCGTGCCCTGATCGACGTCTCCGCCTGCGCCGGCGACGTCACGGAGCTGATCACCCGCCGCCTCGCCACGCCCGCCGCTGAAGGGACGCGGCCACCGCTCGCGCGGCCGAGTCCGGCGGTCATCGACGCCCTGACGCCGAGGGCAGCTTGCGTACCCGACGCTCCAACCCCGGGTCACAGTCAGAACCTCGTCCACCAGCACGGGCGTGGTGATCTGCGTCGGCTTCCCAAGGTGCTGGTCAGCAAGGGGACTTCGGATGCGACTGGACATGCCGGGCTGAAGCGCAAGGGGGTTCCCGTTCGAAGACGGTGCCTTGGTCGACTTCCGTCCCACCGGAGCCCCGTTGCACTACGTCAACTTTCCGGAACCGCTTGACACCCGAGTCATCGATGCAGCTTCGAAGACGGGACGGGCGGACGCCGAGATCGATCCCGAGCGCAAGGAACGACGACGCATCCGGTGTCGGCAAAAACTCCGGCTGAAGGACGCCCACCGCGGGCCCCTTGCCCTCGTCGCCGTGCCCGGCGTGGGTGGGAATGCGGCTCGGAGTCAGGCCGGCGTACGAGGCCGGATGCGGGCCCGATTCAGTCGGCGTTTTGACAGCGCCCTCCGGTGACCGTGCGACGGGCCGGGCGGCGGCGCCCCGAAGCGCTCGCCGGCCGGCCCGTCAGTGGCTCAGTCGGTGCAGGCCGAGATCAGCGCGCCCGGCGTGCCGGCAGTGATGGTCTCGGTCTTCGGGCCTACCGAGATGTCGACCGGGCTACCGCTGGGAGTGGTGCCGGAGACGTCGGCGCTGAGGGTCACGCTGAGCGTCTGGGTGGTCGTCACTCGCACCGCGACGCCCAGGCCGCCGTTGGGGCAGACTTCGGGAGTCAGCACGACCGGGGTGATCGAACCGTCGACCGTCGCCGTCGCCGTGAGTTGCACGCTGGTGAGCGTCGGGGTCGCGACGCAGGTGGTGTCGATACACGCGGAGACCGGAACCTGCGGGAGCACGGCCGGCCCGACCGTGAGGCTGGTGGAGATCGGGGTCGCGAATGCCGGTGAAGCGGAAATGAGTGGAATTACACCGAAGGCAATCCCTGTCACACCCAGGACGACTCGGTTGCGCAGCCCAGAAATGGCCACCTTGTTTTCCTCTCTCGAATCCGATACCAGGAAGAGCGGGGGAAAAGCTATCCGCGCTCCAGAAAGGCAGTCAAGATCACCAACGGGTTTTACACCTAGTTCCGGCCATTCATCCCATCACCGGTTTAGGGAGAATCCGGTCAGGAAACATCAGGCACCGCGGTGAAGGCTGAAACGGCATGCTCGGCGAAGGCTCTGGTCGGACCGTGCAGCGAAGATCCACAGGAAGGCTGAAAACAGCAACTCGCGGGCGAGAAGGAGACCGGACCGCGCTGAGGAATGTCCGGGTACGCTCCTGCTCCAGAAATAACGGGGGTGTGGCGCGTCGCTGAAGTGGCACGCCTGGGCCGGCAGGAACCGGCTGGGCTGTTCGAGCGCCACCCTTCGCCCGCCTGTAGGCCGATCCCGCTGGACGATCGCATGCGGCCGGTTGAGGCGGTCACGTCTTCGAAGATGCCGTCGTCCGCGAAGGTCAACCGTCGAGCGGACTCCCCGTCTGGAAGGCTGAGCACGGGTCCCTGACACGTCTGAGCTCCCTGCCGAGCCTGCCCCCGGGCCGGCGGACGTTGAGTGACTTTCTCCGTCGTCGAAAGTTTCCAACAAGGCCGGGAACGCCCTGCGAGCACAGGTGAAGCTTGAGAGGCCTGTGGTCATCGAGAACTGTTCCTCCGACAAGAGGGATCGACCTCGGCGCAGCAAAAATCCCCGAACATGCTCTGCGCGGGCGCACCTTCCGCGAGCTGACCGCTCGGCACCTGGAAGTATCCCGCGGAGACCTTGACCTGCGCGACTCAGAAGGAGCGATCGACATCTCCGGAACGCACGGCAGAGACGACGTCCACCTGGAAACCGCCAAGTACAGACGGCATCCACGTGGGCAGCGACTTTACCTGCGCCTCCCCGCGAAAGATCCCTTTCAAATGCGACAGCAGCTTGTCTCTCGGTGGCGCGGAAATCCACGGAACCCTGGAACTGCAGGGCACCCGATTGAACGATCCTGGCCACAGAAACCACCGCGGCGCCTTCTCCGACGAGCAACTCAAGGGTGGGGTGGAGAGCGTGTTCCCTCCAGCGGACGAAGGCAAGGACGAAGTCCGTGTCGCCGTCGACCTGAACCAGCTCCGCACCCAGGCCCTCCTGCTGGAGGCCGTCCCGTAACTCTTGGTCACAGATGTGTTGGACTTGCTGTGGCGGGTTCCTGGGCTCGCCCAAACCTGCGAGGCATGGCGAAGGCCCGAACCAGCCAGTCCAGGCCTCACACGTAGGCCTGCGAGGCCAGGTCGCCCAGTGCGGCGAACGCGGAGGGGAAGAAGACCCGTTTGGCAGGTGGGCGAGCAGGTCGGCGGCGGCGAGGATCACGCGGATCTTCGGCTCGGCCGCGGCGGGGAGTCCGGCCGGGGCGGGCGCCGGCGCTTCGGGCGAGGTCGGGGCCGGGACCCGCCAGGGCGAGCAGGCCGGCCGCGACGGACAGCAGGTAGACGAAGCTGCTTGTTTCCCGGCCCGGAGGGCTGTTCGTCACGGATTGAGGAGCATGAGGTCCGGGTTGCCGGCGCGAGACCCACGTAGGCGGCGAGGCGGCCGGCGGTCGGGAAGGTGCTGCCGTCGCCGACCTCGATCAGGATCCGGACTCCGGCGCTGACGCCGAGTTCCGGCATCGACGTCAGGACCTTCGAAGGAGGATGTGCCTCCAGGAGTTCCTCGGTCCGTCCGGACCGTATTACCTGGGCGGTAATCGCGTGGCCGGGCGGAGCGCGGCAAGGTGAAGGCATCAGGCTTCGGGCCGGCACATTCCGGCTCGGTTCGAGGGCCAACTGAACCGGTTACCAAACTACTTAAGCGTAATGGAGTCCGCCATGTCGATCTACACCGCCGCCGTCGCCCGCTACTTCGAGGCGTGGAACGCCACCGAGGCCGAGGCGCTCGCCAAGGCCGTTGCCGCGGCATGGACCGGGGACGGCACCTACACCGACCCGCTGGCCGACGTGAGCGGCCACGAGCAGATCGCCGAGGTGATCCGGGCGGCGCACGAGCAGTTCCCCGGGTTCGAGTTCCGGCTGGCCGGTGACGTGGACGGCAACCATCACATCGCCCGATTCAGCTGGGAGTTGGTGTCAACCGCCGACGGCTCGGCGCCGGTCGCCGGCTCGGACGTGGTAGCCCTTGCCGAGGACGGCCGGATCACCTCCGTCCTCGGCTTCCTTGACCGACTCCCAGAGGCATGAGTTCTTGCCCGGGAGGCGATCGGCGAGGACCTGCTCTGTATCCCCTGCGGCGTGTCGGTCCGCTGCACCGCGGGCAGGCGGCCGTCGCCTGATCGCCCGTGGCGGCCCCGAGCCCGCGGAGACCGAATGGATCCTTGGGTGTCGGCCCCGGATGCGGCAGGCACGACCGGGGATTCCCGGTGCTGGTGGTGCTGGTGGTGCTGGTGGTGGTGGTGGTGGTGTAGTTCACTGCCTGTCGGTGGGCCTGGTCGTGGGGCGGGGTGAGCCCGACGCCATGACCGGGCTCCCGATGAGGGCCTCCGCCACGACAGCTTCTCCACCGACATGACCAAGGGCCCGGCAGCAGATTCCTGGGAGGACAGGGCCGCCCTCCGTAAGTCCTTCAAGACCCGCTGACCCCTTCCACCGCGCGCCGCGACCGCGCCGGTCGCTCCCGGGGACCGGCGAACGGCACGGTGGGCGGCGGTTGCGGCCAGAGCGGATCTGTTCAGTAGACCCCTGAAAGAAGGCCGCAGCGGTCGTGTGACAAGAGGACCCTGGGTGACGGCGTCGATCCCCATGCGGTGCGGCAGCCAGGATTTTCGGGTCACCCACCGAGCCCCCGAGCAGAAGGGCCGGCTGGCGTGGCTACGGCCTTGAGTCACTTGAGAGCCATGCCGAACCCTCCTGATCATGCTGGGAGAGACAGCTGACTGACGGCGGCGGGATTGGCCTCGGTCAGCTGGAGTAGACGTGGGCGCGCGCGGAGTCGCCACCGTCCCAGTAGGTCGGGGTGGTGAACCAGGCGTGGATGACATAGTCGCCGTAGAGCACCGAGCCGTAGCTCTGCCCGATGGAACCGTTTCCGTCGCGGATCAGCGCGCACGTCGGGTCCGAGACCGAGTACGTGCTGATGTTGTCGGACTTGACCATGCGCAGTTCCATGCACAGGTACAACGACGTCTTGTTGGTGCCCCAGATGGAGACCGTGCCCGAGACGTTCAAGGACCCCGAGGTGCTGATACAGGGCATGACGTTCAGGCCGTCCGCCTGTACCGGCGCGTATCGGCATCCGTTTCCGTCCACTGTGGCTGTGGCGGAAGCGTCCCCAGCGCCACCGATCAGTCCTGTGGCGGCAAGGCCGGCCGCTATGACGAGTGCGGTGAGCTTCTTCATCGAATTCCTTCCTGGACGTCTGTCTGCTCAGGTGTGGCAGCCCTGGCTGAAAGCCTCCGCGCCGCCGTTGCCGTAATTCGCGCCGTTGCTGAAGTCGTGTGTTGCGGTGACCCATTGCACGGAACAGTCGTTGTACGTCCAGTCGAGCCAAGACGTGAACAGCTCCGTCGGGTAGGCGTTGTACGCGGCGCTCGCCGAGTAGTAGTCGGCATAGGAGGTGTTGTTCGGGTACGGGGTGCTCACGACGCTGTACTGGCTGCTGCCGCCGGAGTTCAGACCGCCGGAAATTCCGAGGCGCACATTCCAGCCCGAGTGACCGGAAAGAAAGGCGGAATCGACGTGGAAGTGCGTGCGCACCGTGTGGCAGCCGTCGGACCACTGCATTTCCACATAGCCGACGTACCCGTAGGCGTCGACGTCGGATTTGGTGAGCGAGCGGTAGGTGCACGAGTCGGCGTGGGCGTCAGGGGACGCGGTGACCGGAAGCACGGCAGCCGAGGCGGCCACCAGCGCCGATGCGGCGAGCGTCCGCTTGCGCCCGGAGATCGTCAGTTGCATGGCGTCCCCGTCTTGTCCTGGACCACGCGCGTGCCTGCGGAGTTGAGCATGTCGAACCAGACGGTCATGCACAGGCCGCCCGTGGTTGAGGAGGAGGCCGAGACAGGGCCCGCGTAGTAGTAATAGTGGTTGCCGTCGTAGCTGGTCTGGCCGTTGTCCGCCTGGATCTGGACGTCCATCCACTTGTACATGCCGTAGTACGAGCCCTGCGCGACGAGGTAGGCGCAGCCGCCCCAGTTGTACGTGTAGATGTGGCCGATGGCCGCGACCTGGCCGGCGCTGTCCCTGTAAGTGGGTGACGCGCTCCAGTTCGCACCGGAGGGACAGCTCGGTTCCGAGGCCGCCGCGGCGGGCGCGGCGGCGGTGACGCCTCCGGCCAGGGCGGCGCTGAGCAGCAATGAGCCTGCCAGCGGAGCACGGAGTGCTCGTCTGATGTTCATCGGTCTCCTCGATGTGGGCGACATGGCCGGGGCCCCGACGCCGCGGCCCAGCTGGACGCTTGAGCCCGGTTCATGGAATCGCCCAGCCCGCCCAGCGGCCAAGTGATTCGATGGGATTCGAATCCTGTCGCCGTGCGGGGACCGCCATGGATTCCTGGCCGTCGCAGGGGAGCTGGATGCGGGCGCGCGGAATTTCGTCGGGTAGGAAAGCGTCTTCCAGTGGCACGAGCCCTGCCTCACGTCCGAGTCACCCTGGCCGCCGTAAACGATTCGCGCCCCTGCCGGTATTCAACGACTACGCCGCGGCGAACTGGAGCCAGTCCACCGAGCGACATACGCTGTAAATCGACCAAATCCCCCTGTTGCTGCACCCTCCACGGGTCGCCGCACCACAAGACCACCCCATGCGTTGTGTTCTTTTCCAGGTCCCGGGGAGGGTCTGGCGGGTTCGCGGACGGTAGGCGAGGCTTTCCGCCTCAGCTAAGACCGTGTCCTACGCGGTGAGGCGGACGAGTCGCCTGTAGCAGCACAGGGCGGCGGCGAGGCTGAGAAACGCCAGCTACTTTCATCAGGTGTGTTCTGTGTTCCGTCATCCTGCGGCCGCACCCGGTCCGGCGGGATCAACGGCTTCGCGATCTCCCATAGCCCGTCCGGAACAATCCAACTCCACGTACCCCGCCCCATGCCCGGCCCAACGAACCATCACCACATAGGACTTACTATGAGGGCATGAAAATGCACCGGGCGGATGAAGCCTGCGGCATCACCCAGGACGCCGTCGTCATGGGCGACTGGTGGAACGTGCTGGTGCCGCGTGAGACAGCCCGCGACCGCCTCCGTTTCGACGCGCTCGCCGTCGAACTCGGTCTCTCCCTTGACGTTCTCGCCGAGCGCCTGGTCCGGCTCATCGATCGTGGTGTCCTGCGCCGCAGCCTCTACCAGCGCCGCCCGGACCGTTACGAGTACCTGCTCACCGACGCCGGGTCGGCACTGTTGCCGCTGCTGGTGGCGACTGCATGCAGTGCGGGACGGTGAGGGCAGGTTCGGACCGGGCAAGAACACCCGCCGGTTCCGAGGGATGCCCGGCCTGCTGCGGCTGCCCTCCCGCTACCCGGAAGCGGACCCCTGGCCGACCTCGAACTGCTCGAACCGGACGGGGTTCCCGTGGCCGATACCACCGCGTACCTGCGCCGCTACCTGCAGCGCCGCGACGTCGAGGTGGCCCGTGAGGGGTCCGTCGCGCATTCGACCAGCTTCCACTGAGCGATCGACTGGATACGCACCGCCCGTGCGGGCATTCCGGTCGGCGAGCGCCGATTCCATCCCAACCTCCTCATCCCGCGCCACCTGGCACACCCGCCCTCGTGGAGGACCAGCGGCTCAGTTCCAGCGTCCGCATCGGCACCACGGTATGCGTGACGTTCGTACGCTCCAGCGAGAGCTGCGTCATGGTCAACGAGTCCCACCCAGCAGGACCTGCCGCACCCCCCGCTCGTGCTGAAGACCATCGCGCGGGCGCATGCCACGCGCCTGGACACACTGGCCGCACTGGACACCGTGACCGAGCCGGGCACCATCGGCGTCGGGGATCCCGTCGCCCTGATCCGACCCTGACCGACCCTGACCGACCCTGATCCGAACGCCGGCCGCACCGGCGAAGCGAGAGGAATCCAACCGACCCATGGGAACCGTCACGGCCCTGCACCGGTACCCGGTGAAGTCCATGCTGGGAGAGACACTGACCGACGCGGTGGTCACCGAACGGGGGCTGCACGGAGACCGGATGGCCGCCGTCCTCGACGAGGCGGGCACGGTCGGCAGCGCCAAACACCCCCGCAAGTGGGGCCCGTTGCTGACCTGCCGCAGCCGCATGGCGGCCGATCTGACGATCACCGTGCAACTGCCGGACGGAACGGACCTGCCCGCCGGGGACCCTCACCTGGACGCGCGGCTGTCCGCACTGCTGGGTCGTCGCGTCGCTCTGTCGGCCACCCCGCCAGAACACGGCGGCCTGCTGGAGCGGGCCGTCCCCGACTACCGCGGAGGAATCCCCGACAGCCTGCGCGCCACCGCCTCCACCGACACCACCGGCGCGGCCATCACCTCCGGCAGCGTGGCACCGGGAACGTTCTTCGACTACGGCACCGTTCATCTCGTCACCACCGCGACCCTGGCACGGCTGCACTCGGCCTACCCGGCGGGGGACTTCGACCCCCGCCGCTTCCGCCCCAACCTCGTTGTCGACACCCTTGGCGAGCCGGGCTTCGTGGAGGACGCCTGGATCGGTATCCACCTGCGCGTAGGCGAGGCCCTCCTCCGCCCCCTGGTGCCCACACCCCGCTGTGTGATCCCCACCCTCGGCCAGGACGGCCTCCCACCCGACCCCCGCATCATGCGCACAGTCGCGAGCGAGCACCGCATTCCCGTCCTCGACCTCGGCCGGCTCTCCTGCGTCGGCGTATACCTGGACGTCGTGGAACCCGGTACTGTGCGCGTCGGCGACCCGGTCACACGAGAAGACGGCTTCTGATCAGCCGCACGCAGCCCGGGCCAACGATGACCGTTCAACCCGGTCGGAAGTGTTGTGTCTTTCTGCTGGCCGGGGGCACAGCGCCCGTGTGCCGTCCGCCTCACGCGTGTGGAGATGACCGTCCTTGTCCCGGTCCGGTGCGGGGCACCCGGATCGCCTCCATCACTGCGGTGAACTGAGTGCAGCCGTTGGTGTTGCCGCCCGTCACGGTCAAGGCGAGCGGGCGGCCGACGCCGTCGCAGCCCAGGCTGCCAACTGATCGGCCTTCAGGCAGATCAGAACGTGCGCTCGTATGCGCTGCGGTCAACCGGTGCGGCGGGAGCGGGCCAGAGCCAGCCACCCGAGGACCGTGGCGAGCAGCCCCAAGAGCAGGGCCGCAGCGCCACCAACCACTCCGTTACCAGTGCCGGGACCACCGTCGGCGACGGCCAGATTCAGCGCGCCACCGACCACGGCGATCAGACCCGCCACGAGAGCCGTGATCGCCCCCTTCGTCCCACCGTCGCCGATACGACGGACTGAGCGGGCCAGAGCCAGTCGGCCGATGACCACGCCGGCCAGTGCCAGCAGCGCGGCCGCGGTGGCCCAGAATCGCGCGGCAGTCAGGGTGTATGCGCCGACCTCGGCCGACTGGGCCGAGGCGTGCGCGGCCGCCGGCGCGGCAAGCCCGATGCCTCCGAGCAGGGCGGCTGCGACTGCGGCAGGCAGGCGACGAACAGACATCAAGATGCTCCTTTCTTCCTGCGACGGGATGCCGTCCAAGCATGTCTGCCGGACCTGCCTCGAGTCGTCCGGCGGCCGTAGACACTTCGCGCTGTCGCCCCGATGCCGCATCCGGCTACCACGGGCGCCGCAGGCGCCACGAAGGTACCGCGTGTGCAGTAGTCAGCCGCTCGCCCGCGAGGTGGACTCGCCCGTACGACAAGACGGCCGAGTCTTACCAACCGCCGTCACCCTCGCAGGCCTGCTGATGTGGGCGTCGCATGTGGCGATAGGATCTTTCTTCTGAGCCAGGAATTCTGTTCGGACAGCTGGCGAGGCGCTGGAGGATCTCGTCTGTGGTCTTGGTCCAGACGTACGGCTTGGGGTCGGTGTTCCGGACGGCGATCCAGGCGCGGATGTCCTCCTCCAGGGCCTGCACGGATCGGTGGACGCCGCGTCGTATCTGCTTGATCGTCAGCTCGGCGAACCAGCGTTCCACCAGGTTGAGCCAGGACGACCCGGTGGGGTGGGGGTGAGTACAGGTGGAAGCGGGGGTGGCCCGGCAACCAGCCCGCACCAAAGCCCCCGGCGAACGCCAACACGCACCGAACGGCGGATCATCGAGGTTCGCCTGACGCGCCCGTGGGGACCGGCGCGGATCGCGCACCTGCTACGGCTGGTCCCGTCAACCGTGCACCGGGTACTGACCCGCTACGCCCTGGCCCGGCTGGCCCACCTCGACCGCGCCACCGCTACGAACGCGACCGCCTCGGCGAACTGGTACATGTTGGCGTCAAGAAGCTCGGCAAGCGCAGGCTCACCGGTTCGGCCGGTACTGCCGGTACTGCCGGTTCCGCCGGCTCAACGTCGGCATCGACATCACCGTCGCCGTCAAGTGGCAACCGGCCGCCGCCGGGACCGGGCCGCCTACGCCGCCGACGTCAGCCGCCGCACTCCCCCGCAACATCCGGTCACACGAACCAGGAGTACCGACATGAGATTCGACAACCACCGCGTGGTCATCACCGCCGCCGGCCGCGATTTCGGCCGCACCCTGGCCATCCGACTCGCGGACCTCGGTGCCGAGGTCTTCCTCTCCGCGCGCACTCTCGCCGCCGCTGAGCGTGTCCGCGACGAGATTCGAGACCGAGGGCACCAGCAGGTGCACGCCTTCGCCTGCGACCTGACAGACCCTGCCTCGATCCACGACTTCGCTGCCGGCATCGCCCAACACACCGACCGCATCGACGTGCTGATCAACAACGGCTCCCGCTACCTCAACGGCCCAGACCTCCAATCCGCCTCCGACACCGACGTGGTCGACACCATCGCGTCCGGCGCCACCGGCACGGTCCTGACCGTGAAGAACTTCCTGCCCCTCCTGCTCAACTCGGACAAGCCGGATGTGGTGACCATGATCTCCGCCTGCGCAGCAGCCGGTCATCACCGCTCAGAGGCACACGACGCCTTCTACGCAGCCAAGAGCGCCCAGGCAGGGTTCGCCGAGATCCTCTCCAAGCGCATGCGGCCCCAAGGAGTACGGGTGATATCCCTCTACCCGCCCGACTTCAACAACCCTGACCCGCTCTCCGAGGAATGGGAGAGCACGCCACGCGAGGCCAAGGACGCCCTGACCGCGCAGTCACTCGTGGAGTGCATCCTCTTCGCTGTCGCCCAACCCCGCGACTGCTTCATCAAGGCGTTCCACTTCGAACAGGTATGACCGGCTCCTGGCATGTCCCACATGGCGACTGACACCGGGCCCGGAGCGGCCATGGAGTCCCGGACCACAGGCATGCGGACAGCTCCCACACCCGACTCCACCATGAGCGGTCTTCCATGACGACCTGGTGCGGACCTACCGCGGTTTCCTCGACCGGCGCCGGGCCGACCGACCGCAGGGCGAGTACCGCGAGCCCACCGAATCAGGAGTGGCACGACTTCCAGCAGCACTTCGAGCTCCGCAAGGTGTCACTGGGTACCTGTGGGCGCCCCCGCGGAACCCCCTGCCGGCACGAACACGCCTGCTTCTCTGAACCAGGGCTTGGGCGCTTGAAGCTCAGGGAGCGCCCATCGACGTGTCGACGGATGCTGCGAAGGCCGCGAGGGTAGTGAAGTCGTCGTTCCGCAGGCCAATCCGTGGATTGACGTGATGGAGCAAGACGGCTGCGTGGTGGTTGGCAGCCACGTGTGCATGATCCGCGTCGCTCTGTTCGTCGTCCACCCAAGCGAACGGTCGGCCGCTGGCGTACTCCAGCAATGGCTCCAACTTCCAGTGAACGCCATCAGGGCGGTCGTTGAGCAGGGCATCACCGAAGCCGACGAACGGCAGCTCAGGCAGACCGAGCGTAGGTCCGATCCACTTGTTCGCGTCGCTCATCCAGGTTGTGGCCCAGCAGATCTCGTATCCGAGAGCCAACAGCGCCGGCCCGTGATCGGGGTTGAGCCATACCCGGAGTGGCCTCATACGGGTCCGCAGTCTCCCGTGCCCCTCAACTGCCCCGCTCTCCTGTGGGACGCGAAGGGTGGTGTAGCCCTCGGGGCGCTTCTCGGGCTTTGCCGCATACGGATTCAGGGGTCCGTCCACGTCAAGGAACAGCAACGGCCGACTCATGGCACCCCCAAAGTTGCGCTCCCGATCTACTGAGCCACCGGAGCATATCCGGTGTCACGCGTCGCTGGAGCGTCCAGCGGCCGCCGTGAAGCCAGGCACCCCGAGATCGATCGCCGCGGCCGTGCGGGCCGTGGTGGCGTCCATCCGGGCGAGCTTGTCCACGGCACCAGCGAGGCTGACTTCCAGTCCTCCGGCTTCGCCGAGCCAGCCCTCACGCCCGGCCTCAGCGATGCGGGCGACGACGTGGTCGCGGATCTCCTCCAACCGGCCGCGCTGGGCCGGGTCCGGCCGGAGGAGCGAGCAACGAATACAAGCGTGTCCATGAACACAAGGGCGCGAAAAGGCACGAGCGCAGGTACCGACGGACACTTCGCGCTTCTCGAAGTGCGCCACGAAAGCATCCCATTCCTCCTCGGCGGGTGTTCGATACTCAAAATGGGTGGGTCTACTCGTCGAGGTACCGGTGTCTGATGTCACCGGGCGAGGTGACGAGCTGGCCGTCTCGGACCTGCCATTCAGTTGGCCCGTCGACTTCGTGGCTGGCAAGGAACAGGCCCCGGATGAGGTCTCCGTCGTCGTCAGAGGCCGGGATCCGGGCGATCTCTCTGAGCTGGTTCATGAACCAGTCCAGGGCCGACGCGCGGATGTCGGCGCCGTAGAAGATGTAGTGGGTCCAGTTGACCTGCTGCCGAGGTGTGCTCCACCCGTTGGAGTAGTGATCGTCTGCGTGGGACGAGATGATCTCTTGGACGGTGACGAGTTGTGTCTCGTCGCACTCCAGCCACCCTCTGACCGATACGTAAACGCCCATCGACATGTCCTTTCTGTAGTCGTCAGTCCTGGTGCGAGAGCCGTCGGCTGACGTCGGCTGTGTAGGTGCCCCAATCGCCGGCTGCGGCTCGCTGCCATTTGACGGCGATGGTGATGTCGATGCCGAGGGTCCGGGCGAGGAACGCGGCGGGCAGCTCGGTGGCGAGCTGGAACGGGGCGGTCGAGCGGGTCTCTGCGAGTCGGATGCCGAGTTTGCGGAGGCGTTCGCCCATGGCCCGGACGCTGATCGGACGGCCGGGCTGGCCACCGGGGAACAGCCAGGGCGAGTTCCGTGCGCGCGAGGACGGCGTGACTGCGGCGAACCGCGACCTGTTGGGTGGCCAAGCAGGCGACGAAGGCCTACCTTGATCGTCTACTGCTCAGGCGGGGGGAGTCATCAAAGAAGTCCACCACTCCCAGGCTGGACATGCCGCTCAGAAGCGATGGTCACTGACACAAGCCCTGATTCGTAGGCGCTGATCACTAGTTGCGCACGGTCGCGTGCCCGCAGCTTGCTCAGTAGCCGACCGATGTGTGTTTTGACGGTGCCGTGGCTGAGGTGGAGGTGTTCGGCGATGTCGGTGTTGGAGAGGCCGCGGGCCACGAGTAGCAAAACCTCTCGCTCTCGGTCTGTGAGGTCCTTCAGCGAGGAGCCGGGCACCGGATACGCATGGGGAAAACGGGCGAACTCGGCGATCAGACGCCGGGTCACCGACGGTGCGAGGAGGGCATCTCCGGCGGCGACCGTGCGGATCCCCGCCAGCAGGACCTCGGGAGAGGTGTCCTTGAGGAGGAACCCCGCTGCTCCGGCCCGCAGCGCGCCGTACACGTACTCGTCGAGGTCGAATGTGGTCAGGATGAGGCCTCACGCGACCCCGACTACGCGGCTCGTCGACCACCCGGTTGATGCAGGACCTCTTCCAGCAGTGGGTGAGCGGTGGCAACCCGGCCTCGTGTTCAGCACCGCCGCTCGGGGACGCCGCAAGCCAGCTCACCGCCGTCATGCTGCGCCGACGGGAATCTCGGTCGTCGGCACAGGTCGACGCTCCCCTGACCAGCCGCACGCCGTCTCCTGCGCAGACTGCGGTGCAGCACTACCCGCATCACCGGCCTCGCACAGGCCGTCCTCGCCCTTCACATCACACGGGTCTGAGATTGGAAAAGGCTCACTGGCCAACTACAGCGCTCAGTCACAGGTCTGGTGACTGAGCGCTCGGGTTGGCCACTTTGAGCGTCGCAGTTGGCCACTGGGTATTCCTGTCTTCGAACTGGGTAGAGGTGTGCAGCCTGTTGGACAGGACGGTTCTCTTCAGGCGACGCCAGGGAGCCGTCCCGGGAGACCGAGGGCCGGGGACTGGTTGCGTCTGGTGGCCGAGTCCTCCGACGAGCGACGCGACCGCAGGTATCAGCTGACCAAATCGGTCCGCTTCGGGACCCGATGCGGCCTGTCGCCGCCCCGTCCGCACAGCTGAGGCTTGGAACATGACCCGAGCACTGATCGTCATCGATGTCCAGGAGTCCTTCCGCGCCCGTCCGCTGTGGGAAGCGATCTCCGACCCGAAGATCGCCGACAAGGTGAACCGACTGGTCCGGCTGGCCCGCCGGGCCGGGGACCTGGTGGTGTGGGTACTGCACTCCGAGCCCGGGAGCGGCGGTGTCTTCGACCCGGCCCTCGGTCACGTCCGGCTGCTGGAGGAGTTGGAGCGGCGGGAGGACGGCGAGCCACTGATCCACAAGACCTCGCACAACGCCTTCACCACCACCAACCTGCAGCAACTCCTCACCGAGCACCGGGTCCGTGAACTCACCCTTTGTGGTATCCGCACCGAGCAGTGCGTGGAGACCACCGCACGCGTCGCGAGCGACCTCGGCTACGTGGTCACCTTCGTCGTCGACGCGACCGCCACCAACCCGATCCCGCATCGCGACGCCCCCGCCGACCAGAGCGTCGCCGAACTACTCGCCGACCCCCGTACCCTGCCCGCCGACGAGGTCGTCCGGCGCACCGAATACGCCCTCGCCGGCCGCTTCGCCACCATCGCGACGGTCGACGAGGTGGAGGCCGCGGCAGATCTTCGGGCATGATGACCGAATAGTGAGCCACGTCGTCTTCTTCCTGGTGCCCGGAGTCCACCTGCTGGACCTGGCCGGCCCCGCGCAGGTCTTCTCCACCGCAGCCGACTTCGGGCACCCCTACACCCTCACCTATGTCGCCGAGCGGCAGCAGGTCCCCACCGCCCAAGGGCTGCCTCTGGTGGCCAGGCCCGACTGGCCCGAACTCGGGCCCGAGGACCTGATCGTGGTCCCCGGCTGGCGGGCCGTCACCCTTGCCGACTCGCCTGACATTGCCGACGCCTCTCTGAAGGTCCTGCGGGACCATCACACCAGGGGCGGGACGGTGGCCAGCGTCTGCGCTGGCGCGGAGGCACTCGGGCAGGCGGGCCTGCTCAAGGGCCGCCGCTGCACCACCCACCACGACGTGCAGGACGAGCTTGCCCTGCGCCACCCCGGAGCGGTCGTCGTCCGCGACGTTCTGTTCACTGCCGACGACCGGGTGATCACCTCGGCCGGCATCGCCAGCGGCATCGACCTGGCCTTGCACCTCGTCGCCGGTCGGCACGGTCCTGCCGTCGCCGCCCAGGTCGCCCGGGACATGGTCGTCTACGCCCGCCGCAACGGCCACGAGCCGCAGTCCAGCGCGATGTTCCGGCACCGGTCCCACCTCGACGACACCGTGCACCGCGTCCAGGACCTCATCGACACCCGCTTCGACCAACAGCTACCGCTGCCCAGCCTGGCCTCGGCCGTCGGCGTCAGCGAACGCACCCTCACCCGGCTCTTCAACCGCGCCACCGGCCTCACCCCGCTGCGCTACCAGCAGACCCTGCGCCTGGAACGCGCCGAGCACCTCATCAGCCACGGCGCCACGGTCGACGCCGCCGCCCGTTCGGTCGGCTTCGCGGACGCGCGCATGCTGCGCCGCCTGCGCGCCCGCGCGGCCTGACGAAGGCCAGCAGAGCCGACCCGTGTCGGTGCGGGCCCGACGGCGCGCTTTCCCCGGACGGGGTTCGCTGGTCACCTCGGAGACCGACACCGCTACCAGCCGGGCGGCCAGCGCAACCAGGACCACGACCAGGCTCATCGCCGTGTCCAGGATGACCGCGGAGAGCACAGCGAACCCGAACGAGCTGATCATCAGCGGCAGCTGGAACTCCGCGCCGCCCAACCCCAAGAGCGCCGACGGCCGCTCCCGCACCGAACGCCATGGGCGCCGAGTGCACCGAACGCAGCGGAGCCAGGTTCTGGTCGGTGGTCATGGCGGGCATCCTCGCCGGTTCGCCTCCGGTTCGCCCGGGTCGACGGCGCGGACTCGCACACGCCGGACTTCCTGGCGCTGACGCCGGGGGCGGCCTGGCTGCTCGAGGCCGCGGTTGGATGGCGGTATGCAGTGGTAACGGGCTGGCATCGGCAGGTGATGACCGTCGTGGACACGCTGCCGGCCCGGCGCCGGCCGATGACGGACGGCTCGGGCTGCAGCACCAGATCGTCGTGGTGCTGGGGCGGCAGCCGCGGCAGTTCGGGGACCTGGTCGAGCAGACACAGATGCCGGCGGTCGCCCGGGCCCACGTCGTCCACCTGTTCTGGCACGGCGCCTGGCCGTGGATCTGCGCCAGCCGTTCGGAGATGCCACGTGGGTCTACCCGGTGGGCGGGTTCTGATGGGCGGCAAGCAGCAGGCGATCCGGTTCGAGTACCTGGACGAGGAGGTGTCGGCGTACGACCTAAGTGGTCCGTTCCGGAAGTCCTTCGGGGGTTGATCACGCGGCGAGGCGGAAGGAGGATCCTTCCGGGTGATCGGCGGTGTGCTGGTCGAGCCTGGCCAGCAGATCGTCCAGGTCGGAGGTGGTGAACTTCCACTGGAACGGCTGTGCCGTGGCGTTGTAGCGGTTTTCGAAGGATCGAAGCCGGTCCCCGACCTGGACGAGGTCGGTGAAGTCGTTGGGTGAGACGACCTTGCGCTGGACGACGGAAAAGTAGATCTCCACCTGGTTCAACCAGGAGGCGTGGATTGGGGTGTGAGGAGCCGTTGTCCACGATCCAGAACACACGCTTGGCGCTGGCGTAGGGTTCGACGCTCATGACCTGGGTGACCAGGTTCATGAACGGGTCGATGCCGGTGCGTGGTTCGGTGCGGCCGAACACCTTCGCGCGGTGGATGTCGTAGGCCGCGAGGTAAGCCAGGGCGCCTCCGCGGCCGTAGGTGTGGTTCACGCGCATGGCGCGGGCCTTGCCGGGGGCGAGGGTGGGGTGGCAGCGGCAGCGGGCCTGGATGGAGGTCTTCTCGTCCGCGCTGATGATGTACTCGTCCTCACCCAGCTCCTGGCCTTGCCAGGTACGGGCGTACAGGTTGCGGACGCGTTCGGCCTTGGCGCGGAAGTCGGGGTCGGTGATGAAGATCCAGGAGCGATACTGCCAGGGCTTGAGGGCGTCCTCGGCCAGCCAGCGACGCACGGTGGTGGCCGACACGAACGCGGCGATGCCCCGCTGGATGGCCTCGCGGGCCAGCTCCGCGCACGACCAGCGCGCCAGCGGCACCCCGGTCTCGGCGGGCAACTGGCAGGCCAGGGCCTTGACCTGGGCGGCTTGCAGCGGGCTGAAGGCGGGTGGTCGGCCGGTGCGCTTGCGGTCGGCCAGGCCTGGTAGGCCCTGCTCGGCGAATCGGCCCCGCCAGGTGCGCACGGTGTCGAGGTGCAGGCCCATCTCACGGGCGATGCGCGCGTTGGAGCGTCCCCTGGCCGCGTGCAGGACGACCTGCGCGCGCAGGCGCATCCGATGCTCGGTCTTGTGGCCATAGGCCATCTTCTTCAGCCGCTCGCGCTCGGCGCAGGTCGGGACTATCGGACGGGCTGGGACAACGGGCATGGGACGAGGGCCGATCGGCAGAAGTGGATCGCGTCAGGCGATAGCCTGCCGTGTCCGCAGCCAGGCCCCTCGGGCAGGATGGCTGCCATTTCATCTGGCTCTCCCTCGAGCAGCGTCTTGACGAGTACGCCCGCACCGCCCGGCCTCAGCTGAGCTTGCGTTGTCGGACGTCAGCCATCAGTTTGTCCAGTATCGCAATGAGCGCGGTGCGTTCGTGGTCCGACAGGCAACTGACGAGTGTGGCTTCTCGGTCGAGCACGGTGTCAACGGATCGCTCGATGAGCGCGTGGCCTTCGGCCGTGAGTTCCACCAGGACGGTTCGGCGGCCGGTGGTTGCTGGTGTTCGTCGGACGAGGCCGTCGCGTTCGGCTCGGGCGACGCGTTGTGAGATCGCGCCGGCGGTGACCAGCGTCCGCCGGGCGATCTCGCGGGTGCTGAGGGTGTAGGGCGGGCCTGAGCGGCGGATGACGGAAAGTAGGTCGAGGGTGGCCGCATCGATCCCCGCCTCTCGCAGAGCCCGGTTGCGGTCGTCGGTGAAGAGCTTGGCCAGCCACCAGATAGGGGTGACGATCTCGATCGATTCGGTCGGGGTGCCCGGTCGCTCCCGTCGCCAGGCCGCGGCGATCTCGGTGGCGGAATGGACGGGTACTGGGTTCTCTGCTGCAGCGGTGTCGGCCACGGTGTGATCCCTTGTCAATCTCAGCTATGTTTAGGTCTAAACGTAGCAGTGGGCAGGAGGATCCATGACCCGCATCGTGGTTGTCACCGGAGGAACCAGCGGCATCGGCGCTGCCATCGCCCAAAGGTTCGCCGTCGACCAGGCAGAGGTCTTCATCACCGGACGTCACTCTGAAACCGTCGAGCTGGCTGCCAAGGAACTGGGGGTGCACGGTGTCGTCTGTGATGCGACCGACCCGGGGCAGGTCGCATCGCTTGCCGCCCGCCTTGGGGAGCTGGACGTCCTGGTCAACGCCGCTGGCGGCCTGCCCGAGGCGGCATCAGGTGACGGAGCATCTCTGGATGCGCTGCTCGCCCAGTGGCATGCCAACCTGGGGCAGAACCTGCTCACCGCGGTACTGACCACGTCCGCGGTCCAGGACAAGCTCACCAGCGACAGCTCCGTCATCAGCATCGGCTCGATCGGTGCCGAGCGCCGTGGCGGCTCCTACGGCGCGGCCAAGGCCGCTCTGGCCTCATGGAGCGCCTCACTGTCCGCCGAGCTCGCTCCCAGAGGAGTGACCTGCAACGTCATCTCCGCGGGTTACATCGCAGGCACCAACTTCTTCCGCGGCCAGCTGAGCGATGAACGCCACCGTGCACTGGTTGAGGAGACGCACAACAAACGGCCCGGCGCGGTCGACGACATCGCCCAGACCGCGTTCTTCCTCGCTTCCCCGGGCGCCCGGCACATCACCGGACAGACCATCCATGTCAACGGAGGTGCCTTCACCACGCGGTAGTGCCATTCGGCCCTGGAGCAGCTGACGAGACGACACTCACAACATCAGATCCGAAGTCAACCCCCGAAGGACGTCTGGAACGGACCACTA
>NZ_JAINVF010000029.1 GCF_020400585.1 Streptomyces sp. NK08204
GCGTACGCGGCTGGCTCCCACCTCCCCCGGAGCCTGGGGTACGGAAAGGTCGTTCACTGTGGTCACGGCGTGTCCCTCCCTCGTGGTCGGCCCGGAGAATCGATACGCCACGCACGAGAAACCGCCTGGGCGGTTCGCGCACGCGGGAGTACGGGCCGTACACAAATCAGTGCCATGGACGCTGGCGGCTCTACCGCCAGTTGTACGGGGAGCGGTAGGCGGCACGCGCCCGCTCAGGGCGCCACTGCGGGACGGCGGGGGTCGGCCCCGCGCCCGCGGCTTCGCCCTGGGCGGCCAGCAACGAGAGCAGCACAAGGGTGACAGCGGCCAGTTCCTCGTTCGTGGCCCGGCCCCGGTCGACCCGGATCACAGCGTGCGCACTGCTCGTCGGGCCGGCTCCCCCGCCGTCGAACCTTCGGTCCGTATCCCCCATGCCGCCTCCTCCATTCGGCAACCGTCCGGCATGGCGCTCAAGAGGAGCTTTCGGCCCGCTGGAAGAGCGCTGGGTTCAGTGCACGCCCTCATGCTGCCGGGCCCCGTGCGTCACCGCCGCCAGGACACGGTCGGGGTACGCCGCCAGCCAGGGCAGGACGAGGGACCAGAACCGCGCCACGCGGTCCACCGAGGGCCACTCCGCGTCCACCATGGAGATCACCTCGAACCCGACCGTGGCCGCGACGATCGCCGTGGTCGCGTCGTCGGCCGAGACGTCCTGCGCCAACTCCCCCGCTTCCTGGGCCTGCAGGACCAGTTCGTGCACGAAGGCGCGCCACCAGCGCAGCATCTCCGCGTCGCTCTTACGGGACGGGTCGCCGCTCAGCTTGAACCCGGCCCGGACCACCGGGTCTTCGGCAGCGGCGACCAGCAGGCCGAACACCGTACGGACCAGCGACTGCAGGGGTGATCCAGCGGTCCTGCGGTTTCCCTCGGCCATCTGCTGCACGGAGTCCGCCGCCGCGGACTCCACCTCCCTGGCCAGGTCGTCCTTGCCTGCGAAGTGGAAGTGCAGGGCACCGGCACTCACCCCGGCCCGTTGGCTGATCACGGAGAGCGAGGCCAGGGCATACCCATCGGCGGCGAACACCTCGGCGGCAGCGCGGATCAGAGTCTGACGCGTCCGCACCGCCCGCTCTTGCTTGGCCATCACGCCTCCTTTACGTGGCCCCGGATCTTAGCAAACCGCACGCTTGGTATGTTTATCAGATCAGAGGCGCCCTTCGGCATGCGTCGCGCGCTCCTCCACCAGACCTCCGCACACACCGGACAACGCCTCAACCTGCCGGAACACGAAAGGACTCCGCCGCCCGGGCCAGGACGGCGGAGTCACGTCGGTCGGTTTGGCCCAGGTGCAACCGGCACGACGGTCTGACTCCGCGGAGGAGCCGCCGGACGGCGGCCTGCACGAGCCGGTCCGGCGGCGTCAGTCCGCCGGGGTCAGGATCACCGGCAGCTCGCGGTGGCTGTTCATCAGGAAGGTCGGCATGGGCTGCAGTTCCTCCGGGGAGCAGGCCAGCCGCATCCGCGGGAAGCGCGCGAACAGCGCGTCGAGGGCCTCGGTCGCCTCCACCTCGGCGAGCGGGGCGCCCATGCAGCGGTGCGTGCCGTACCCGAAGCCGATGCTGCTCTTCTCACGGTCCGTGCGCAGCAGGTCGAAGCGGTCGGCGTGCTCGCCGTAGCGTTCGGGGTCCAGGCCGCTGGCGGAGAAGTTGACGATGATCGGGTCGCCCTTGCGGATCGCCACGCCGTCCAGGTCGATGTCCTCCACGGCGAACCGCATCGGCGCGTAGGCGACGGGGGTGTGCGCCCGCATGGTCTCGGCGCACACGTCCAGCCAGGTCGCCCGGCCCGCTCGGACGTGCTCCAGCTGGTCGGGATGGCGCAGCAGTTCCGCGAGGGCGTTGGTGATCAGGGCCGCGGTGGTGTCCTGCCCACCGGCGACCATGAGGAAGAGGGTGCCGAACAGCTCCTCCTCGCTCAGCCGGTCTCCCTGGTCGCGTGCCTCGATCAGCGAGGAGGTCAGGTCGTCACCGGGCTCGGCCCGTCGCAACGCCACGTGCTCGGCCAGCAGCATGAACGCCTGCATCCGCGCGGCCTCCACCTCCTGGGCGGGGATGCTGGTACTGAAGACCTTGCTCAGCGCCTCGCACAGGGCTTTCGTCTTCTCCCCCTGCGGGATGCCGAACAGTTCGCAGATGACCCGCATGGGCAGCAGCTCGGCGAACAAGGACCGCAGATCGACCGGCGTGCCGGCCGGGGTGGCGGCGAGCTTGCCCACGAGCTCGGCCGTGATCTCGGCGACCCGGGGACGCATTTCCGCGGCCCGGCGCGCGGTGAACGCCCCGTTGACCAGCCGGCGCAGCCGGGCGTGGCTGTCGCCGTAGGCGAACAGCATGTTCTCGTTGGCCACCCACGGATACAGCGGCCAGTCCTCGGTGATCTTCCCCTCGATGAAGGCGGGCCAGTGCCGGCGAGCGTCTCTGGAGACCCTCGGATCGGTCAGCAGCTGCTCGATGTGGCCCTGCTTGAGAACAGCCCAGGCGATGACGCCTCCCGGCAACTCGACCTGCACGGCAGGGCCCCGGGCCCGCAGCATCGCCGATTCGCCCGGCAGGTCGCGCCCCATCGCGTCCAGGGCGTAAGGGCATGAAGTCGTATCCATTGTCGTTCTCCTGGGTCTTGGTCCTGCACACATTGCGTTGCACTGCGCCCAGGGGAGGGGTCCCCCGCCCTCCCCTCCTGGGGCGTGCGGAACACACGCCCCCAACGACTGTTCACTTGTCGTGCTGTGCCATCGTCCCTACGGCCCGGTGCGGCCAGGACGTCAGCCGGTGGTGCCGGCCGCTTCGACAGCCTCGCCGCTCTCGTCGGACTCACTGTCCGCGCGCAGCTTCAGCGCGGCCTCGTACACCCGAGCCCCCCGGTCGGCGGCCGTGTCGAGCTGCATGAGCACCCCCGGGACCGCGACGCTGGCCATCAGGTGCCGGTAGAGGTCCGACACACGCTGCGGCAGGTCGGCATGATTCGTCATGATCTTCGACAGCATTTGTACGCCGGTGAACGCCCCGACGAACATCCGGGCCGCGGCCGTCACATCGACATGGGGCAGCAGCTCCCCGTTCTCCTTGGCCATGCTGAGGAGGTCGATGTCGCGCTGGATCCAGCCGCTCATCGGCACCTGCCGGTCCAGGCCGTCGTTCGGCGCCCCCTGATCCACCGTCAGGCGGATACTGCCCTGCACCACCGGGTCACCCATGGCCAGCATATGGGCGAGCATGAACGCCTCGTCCATGCCGTACTGGAGTATCAGCTCCTGCTCGGGCACGGCGGGAATCGCGGCGAGCTGACCGGACAGGACTGCCTGGGCCAGCTCCTCCTTCGAGGCGAAATGGAAGTACAGGGCACCTTTGGTGACATCGGCGCGGTGGAGGATCTCAGAGATCGTCGCCGCCTCGTATCCCACCTCGGCAAAGACCGCGGCGGCTGCGACAAGGATGGCCCGCCTCGTCCTGATGGCCCGTTCTTGCAACGCCACGGCCCACACACCTCCGCGCCTATCTCCTGTAGAAAAAAAATAAACCGTCAGGTTTGTATTCTGCCACCCCTCCGTCACGCCCTCAACCATCGCCGTGACATTTGTCCCTATATGTCTCCTTTGGTGGTTATAGGCGAGCAATGAAGAGTTGAATTCTGCTTGAAGAAAACCACATGCTCGGTATTTTTTCGCTAGAGCGGCAATATATCCTTCGGGAAGGCCTGGAGCGGCGGGGGACGGAATTGGATATTCCGCTCGTGACCCGCTCGGAACTACTTCGAGAATGAATCGTTTGAGGCTTGCGCTTTGCCCTCTTTTTACTTGATAAGAAAACCGGTAGGTCCGTATCTTTTGGGCTGCACATCTTCGGATCTGCGACAACGGGGAGAGAGGGTCATGGCCCTTCTGACAGTCCGGCCCGGCACGCGTACCGCCGCGCCTGACGACGCGGACGACGGGCCGGGCCCCCGGTCACAGACTTCGCACACGACAGCGCGAGGGATACCGGGGGGAGTGGAAGCGGAAGACGCAGCACCCGCCGGGGAACTGGCACGGCTCCTCTTCGGTCAGGGCGTCGAACGCGAGGAGATCCACGGCAGATGGCGCCGGCTGATCGCCCATGAGACCTTCCGGCACACCCCGGACCGCTCCCCCGCCCAGCAGGCGGCCCAGGCCTACGACTGGCTGCGGCTGCTGAACGACAACCTCGCGGACCCCCTGAGCCTCGCCGGGGACCCTGAGTTGCTGGCGAGCCTGCACGAGTGGGCAGCCATCGTGGACGGCGGCGGGAGCCTGTGCACGGTGGCGAGCATCCACTACAACCTGTTCCTCGGCAGCCTGCTCGACCATGAGGCCGATGCCCGCCGGGACCTGTCCGAGTTCACCTCACTGCGCCGCATCGGCACGTTCCTGTGCACCGAGGTGGACCACGGCAACGACAGTTCGACGCTGGAGACCACCGCCGAGCTGGACCGGGAGACCGGGGAGTTCATCCTCCACACGCCGCATCCGGGCGCGCAGAAGTTCATGCCCAACACCAGCACCACCGGCGGCCCCAAGACCGCCGTGGTCGCCGCCCGGCTCGTCGTGGACGGCCAGGACCAGGGCGTGTTCCTGTTCCTGACCCCGCTGAGCGATGAACGGGGGCTGTTGCCCGGCGTCAAGGTGCGCAGGCTGCCCCTGCGGCAGGGCGCGCCCGTCGACCACTGCGTCACCGCTTTCGACCGGGTACGGCTGCCCCGCGAGGCCCTGCTGGAGGCGGAACACGGCCGGCTCGGCCGCGATGGCACCCTCGCCAGCAACGTGGGCAATCGCCGCAAGCGGTTCCTGCAGTCCATCGGCCGGGTCACCATGGGCAAGCTGTGCATGAGCGGCGCGGCCGTCGGCGCCTCCCGGGCCGCGCTGGCCATCGCCGTCCGCTACGGCCAGCACCGCGAGGTGGGCGGGCCGAAGGCGGGCGAGCGCATCCCGGTCAACAGCCACCGGACCCACCACAGCCGACTGCTCAAGTCCCTGGCCATGGCGTACGCCACGACGTTCCTGCACCGCTCGGCCGTCACCGCCTGGGCCCAGCACACCGAGGAGAACCGCTCGGACGTGGAGCGCCTGGTGGCCGTCACCAAGGGGTGGATCACCTGGCAGGCCCGCTCCATCACCGCCGAGGCCCGCGAACGCTGCGGCGCCCAGGGCCTGTTCGCGGTCAACGCGCTGATCGGGTTCCCCGAGTACGTCGAGGGGACCATCACCGCCGAGGGTGACAACCTGCTGATCTGGTCCAAGGCGGCAGCGGAGCTGCTGTTCGGCCACGAGGCCGCTTCCGGTACGGCCGAGCCGGCCGGGCCGGAAGCGCTGGCCGACCCCAGGTATCTACGCGGGTTGCTCTCCAGGGTCGAGGCCGTCTGGCAGGCACGGGCCCGGGTCGCCCTGCGCCGCGGCCCCTCCAAGGACCCGGTGGCCCGCTGGAACAAGTCGTCCACGGCGGCCATGGAGATGGTCGCCGTGCACGCCCCGCTGCGGGCGGCGGAGGTCTTCATCGAGGCGGCCGAGCGGGCGACGCACCCGGAGGCCCGGAGTCTGCTGGAGAAGCTGTGCGCGCTCTTCCTTCTGGACCAGCTGGCCGGGCGCACCGGTGACCTGCTGGCCGAGGGGCACATGAGCGCCGAGCAGGTCCGCGAGCTGCCGTTCGTCCTGGACGACCTCATGGACGATCTGGCCCCGCACATGACGACCCTGGTCGCCGCCTTCGACCTGCCCGACGAGTACCTGTCGGCCATACCGATCGCCAACAGCGGCAGCGTCAGCCTGGCCGACTACGCGGGCGCCACCGAGTACACGGGCTTCGCGTACTGAGCGCCCTTCCCTCACGGGGCCTCTCCATTACGGCGTAATAGCTCGGACAGCTCGCGGCCCGTCGGCCGCTCCCGGGGGCTATTACGCCGTAATGGCCCCCGCCGGCGCCGGCCGCGTCCTGCGCACGGGGACCGCTTCGCCTACAGCCGCAGGGGCAGTTCCTGCGCCGACGAGGAGCACGTCCCGCCCTCGGAACGTTCCGTCTTGCGTCCTTTGCTGCCCGGGGCGAGCGTCCGCGGGTCGACTGCCTCGGCCGGCGCGCCGGTCGCGTACAGCCCGCCGGGCGCGGTGTCGCGGTCGTGCGGCAGCAGCCAGAACACGCGGCGGCGGAACGTACCGGAGGACCGGGACGGCTTGGCGTGCGGTCCGAGCTGGGCGTAGCCGACCATCCGGCCGTCGCGGTGATAGGCGGGCTTGCCCCGGCGCGTGGGCAGCCGGTCCAGGCTCTGCCGTACGTAGTCCAGCCGGCCGACGTCCTCGAGCCAGACGATCTCGGCCTCGTGGGCGATCTCGGCCTCTTCTATGAGGGCGCTCATGATGTCTCCTCGTCGGCAACCAGTCCGATGCCCGGGTAGTACTTACGCTGGTTGGACAGGATCATGTCCTTCGGAGACGCCAGCCCCACCACTTCACGCACCCGCGCCGCGAAGGCCCGGGACGAGACCGCCGGAGCCCCTTCCTCATTCTGACACCACGTCTTGTAGGCCGCGTAGAGCTGTGTCTGCTCCGCGCGGAAGTCGGGCCCGATCTGGCATGACTCGGAGAGGAATCTGCCGGTGTGGTCCTCGGTCTCCGCGTATGCCGTGGTGGCGATCCGTACCCGCTCCGGTCCGGTGAGGTCCTTGTCCCCTCTCAGGTAGCGGCGGGCGCCCTGGATCAGCCAGTTGAGGATGCCGGGGCCCTCCTCGGTGACGAGGATGTCCGCCAGGTTGTCGATCTTGCGGTCGTCGGAGACCACCCGCTCGAACGGGATGAGCCGCATCCGGCGCCAGAACGCGAAGCCTCCGGTGCCCACTTCGGGCCGGTGGTTGCCCAGCAGCCACAGTTTGTGCGTGGGCTGGAAGCTGAAGAAGTCCTGCCGCATCCGGCGCGCCTTGATACGGTCGCCGCCGGTCAGCAGCTTCACCCTGGCCTCGTCGAACCGGTCCCCCGGCTTGACCTCACTGCACACGATGACCCGCCGCCCGTGCAGCTCGGCCAGGTCGGTGGGGTGGCCTTCGTACGAGCGCGCCATCAGGAAGCCGGGCGGGGCCGCGTCGGCGTAGTCGCCGACGAGCTTCATCAACACGTCCAGCAGCACCGACTTGCCGTTCTTGCCGGATCCGAACAGGAACGGCATCACCTGTCCGCCGACGTCGCCGGTGATGGAGTAGCCCAGCAGCAGCTGCAGAAAGCCGATCATCTCGGCGCCCTCGGGCCCCTCGCCGAAGGTGTCCGTCAAGAACCGGTCCCACAGCGGTGTGGGCACCGGCTCGGGGGCGGCGGTGGTGGAACGCGAATGGAAGTCCTTGTCCGGGTCGGGGCTGCGCACCAGCCCGGTCCGCAGGTCCACGATGCCCGCCGGCGTGCACAGCGCGTACGGGTCGGCGTCCAGCCGTGCCGCGTTGAGGACCATGCCGGGGGCCGCTTTGGCCTGCACGAGCAGGGCGTTGAGGCCGCTGGTGCTCAGCGTGCGGCGCCGGTGCTGCTGGAGGGCCACGGAGGTGTGCACGCCGTTCGGATCCCTGGTGGCGATCGACTCCGCCATGTCGCCCGCGGCCCACAGCACGGTGTCGTCCTCGTCCATCTGCCAGCGGGTGCCGTCCCAGCGGTACCAGCCGAGCCCCGGCACATGCCGGTAGTCGTTGGCGTACAGCTTCACGAACAGCTTGGCGTTGCCGCGGTCGCTGAGGGTGTCGGGCACCAGCCCGTCGGCGGTGGCCTGCCCGTCCCCGCCGTTCGGATCCGACGCACGCACGACGTCGTCCGCCCGCGGCCCGCAGGCCTGCTGGGGCAGCTGGGCCTGCTGCTCGGCCAGGATCCGGGCGGCGATCGCCCGGGGGTCGAAAAGTGTGTCGCCGTCGGTGACTTCCTCGGGCACCTCGTCGTCGGGCGTCATACGGCCCCTCCCGGTCTGAAGGGGCGTGTCCGCCCGGCACTGAGCCCGCTGCGGATGATGGCGCCGCAGCGCCGCTGCTGCCCCGGCCGGGCGTGCTCGGCGGCCTCGGTCAGCACCTGCTCGGCCTCGGCCTCGCTCAACTGCCCGGCGGCGACCAGCCCTCCGGCGGTGTAGGCGGCCCGGTTGAGCTTCTCCGAGAAGGCGGCTCCTTCGGGTACGGCGGCACAGGCGGTCACCTCCACCAGTACGGCGTTCAGGGCACGCCTGGCGGCGGAACCGGCACCCCTGGCCTCGAGGACGGCCTGCCGGGCGCGGGGCGGCACCGGCCGGGGCCGGGGCAGCGCGGCGGGCAGATGCCCGGTGCGTTCGAGCTCGCCGGCCAGCCAGGGGGGCAGCGGAGCGGGTTCACGTCCGGCCTCGAGGGGCTCGTACATGCCCGCCTCGGTGACGGTGCCGGGCGCGACGATGTAGCCGCCGTGTGCCCGTACGTCGACCTGCCAGGCCAGCGAACGGCCGCCGCCCGAGCCGGTGGAGCACTGCCAGCGCTGCCCGCGGGGGGCCCGGTACCAGACGTGCAGCCCGCCCGACGGCGTACGCACGCGCAGGGTGCCCTCGTCGTCCGCGGGGCTGTCCGCGCCGCGCAGAGCGGCCAGTACGGCGATCGTGTGGAAGCCGTTGGCGAGCCCGGTCAGATCGACGGCGGCGGGGATGCTGATGCCCGGCAGCAGCCGGTCCCGTTCGGGCAGTTGGTCCGTGTGGGCGTCGATGTCGATGACGACCAGCCCAGCCGGGCCGCAGGCGACGCCGACGCCGAAGCCGGGGTTGGCGCCCCACCACTGCTCGATCCTGACCGGGTCGAGGGTGGCGGCCCGAAACCCGTGGCACCAGCGCCCGGCGGACGGGCACGCGCACTCCCGGTAACTGTGCCCCGGCTCCCGGCACTCCTCGCAGTTACCCGCGGGCGTCTTGCGCCCGGGCGCCAGCGGGTGCACCGGCCATCCCTGCCCGGCACACCACCGCGCGGTGGCCAGGGCCCGCCCGGGGACGTGCCGCGCGGGATGCGGCTGCCGTGAGTCGCTGCGCGAAACCCACAGCTCACGCACCATGCGCATTCCCCCACCAGCGACCGAAGCGACTCAACGTTTGGGACAGGCTAGCGAACCAGAGGAACTGAAGGGGACACGAGGCGAAGCAAATCAGCTGTGTGTCTCCAGCGATCCACGAGCTACTGAAGCGACCTGACCCCAGCGACTGGAGAAGTTTCAGTCGCTGTCTGAGTAGCTCAACGAACCTGCAGGTCAAAGGGTACGCGCAAGCTGAAACAGCGACTGAAGCGACTCAAGGCCCCTATATATGACGCGCGCACGCGCACGCGCACACGCGCGCTAATGTCTTCATATACCCGAACCTTGAGTCGCTTCGGTCGCTAATCGACCCTCATACCCCGTCTGACCTGTGGTTTTCCTCAGCGACCCAAAGCGACCCACGGAACCTTCGGTCGCTGTTTCTCGGTAGCTGTTCAGTCGCTGCGGCCCGTGAGCCCCCTCCGCGGGCTCACGGAGGTCCCTTCCGAGCGACTCAGACGCAGCGACTGAAGCAACCCTCGGCCGATGCCCGAACGGCCCCTGGAGGGCAGGCCGCTCCCCACAACTTTCCCTAACTAACGTGTCTTGGAAGATTTTGATGACCCGCGTTAGTAAGGTAGCCACATGAGTTCTCCAGCCACCTCCAGCGACCGCGAGAAGGTCGTCTCCAAGCTGCCGGGTCGGCTCCGGCAGGACCTCAAGGTCAGAGCCGCCCAGCACGGGCTCGACATCCAGAGCGCAGTCGAGCAGGGCATCACCGCTTGGTGTGCCCTCGCCTCCGTCCGTGAGGCCGTCGACACCTCGGGCGCCGACTCCTTCTCCACCTTCCTCCCTCACGGCCAGTGGGACGAGTTCAAACGCACCGCGGCCGACCGGGGTGTCTCCCTGATTCAGGGCCTGGCCCAGTCCGTGAAGCTCTGGCTCGACACCAACCCTGCCCCGGACGTCGTACGGCCCGCCGTCACCCGGCGCATCATCGTCTGCAACCAGAAGGGCGGGGTCGGAAAGACCGCCATCACCGCGGGGACCGGCGAGGCGATGGCCGAAGACCCCAACCGGCTCTACCCGGTCCGGGTCGCCAAGCAGCTCGTCGCCGCCCTGCGGGCCGGTGAACAGGCCGATGCCCCGGAACCAGCCGACAACCCGCTGGACATCGAGAACCTCCCCGGCCTCGGCATGCGCGTCCTGCTGGTCGATTTCGACCCGCAGTGCCACCTGACCAACCAACTGGGCGCCGCCCCTCTGCCGATGAACGGCGACAGCCTCACCAACCACATGGCGGGTGACCCGAAGGGCGACCTGCGAGACCTGGTCGTCCCCGTCGACGAGGAAACCTTCAGCGGGCGGTTGCACCTCCTGCCGGGCTGCAACGACGCCTTCCTCCTCGACGTACGCCTGTCCGCCGTGCGGGCCCGGGAAGCCGCGCTGGAGCGCGCCCTTGCCCCGCTCGAGCCCTATTACGACGTAATCATCGTCGACTGCCCTCCCAGCCTCGGCCTGAGCATGGACGCCGCCGCCTATTACGGCCGGCGCCGCAACGGCGAGAAGCCGGGCCAGTCCGGCGCCCTCATCGTCGTCCAGGCCGAGGACAGTTCGGCCGACGCCTACGAGCTGCTCACCACCCAGATCGAGGACCTGCGGGCCGACCTGTCCCTGGAGATCGACTACCTGGGCATCGTCGTCAACCTCTACGACGGCCGCCGTGGTTACATCGCCACCTCCTCCCTGCAGGGCTGGGTGGACATAAAGGATCCGCGTGTCGTGGGCCTCATCGGCGACCTGAAGGAACAAAAAGAAGCCGTTCGCATGAAGCAGCCCCTCCTCTCCTACGCCCCGAAGTCCCAGCAGGCCGTGAGCATGCGCGCCCTCGCCCGGGAGATCTCATGACGAAGAAGGCCGACCAGCTGGGCGCCGGCCGTTTCGGAGCCTCGGCCCGACCCGTCAGCGCCCGCCGCGCCGCCGTGGCAGCAGCCACCGGAGTCCCCACGGACGGAATCGCCCCGCCCACCGAACTCTCGCCCCACCGCATCAGTCCCAACCCCGACAACCCCCGTTCCTCGCTCGGTGACCTCACCGGCCTCGCGGGCAGCCTCGCCACCCATGGCCAGAAGCAGGCCATCACGGTCATGAACCGCGATGCCTACCTGAAGGCGAACCCCGGCCGCGAGGCCGACCTCGAACCGGACACCTATTACGTCGTAATCGACGGCAGCAGCCGTCTGGCCGCAGCCCGGGAAGCCGGACTCGCCACCGTCAAGATCATGGTCAGCGACGACCAGGGCAGCACCTCCGAGGAACTCCTCGAGTCCGCCCTGGTCGCCAACATCCACCGCCAGGACCTCGACGAGCTGGACGAGGCCAGGGCCCTCCAGCGTCTCCTCGCCATCCACGGCAGCCAGACCGCCCTCGCCAAACGCCTCCACCGCTCCCAGGGCTGGGTCTCCCAGCGTCTGGCCCTGCTCAACCTCACCCCGGAACTCCAGTCCCGCATCGGTACGGAGCCGATCGACCTCCTGCGCGCGGTGGGCAACAAGCCGGCCGAACAGCAGGCGAACGTCCTGGAGGACCTGAAGGCCGAACGTGCTCGCAAGGACGCCCAGAAGCAGGCGAGGCAACCCGAGCCCAAACAGGACCCTGAACTCAAGCAGGATCCCGAGCCGCACCGGGCATCCGAGGCCGAGCAGCAGTCGGCATCCGAGGCCGAGCACCATGACGAGTCCGAGCCCCATTACGACGTAATAGAGGAGACTCCCCCACAGCCCCTCTCTCCCCGCCAGGCACCACCTCCCCCGCAGGAGGCACCTGCGGCACACGAGGCCCCGGTTCCTCGAGAAAGCCCGGTCCCCGAACCCCGGTGTGTGGAGTCACCGTCCACCGGCAACCCTCCGAAACTCCCCTACGACGACGGTGCCTTCCTCGCCATGCACCTCATCCGCAAGATGACGGCCACCGAGTTCGACAAGATGCTCCGCATCCTCAACGAGCACCAGCAGCAACGTCTGATCCCCGTCTCCGCCCCTCCAGGCGCCGACAACTGAACACCCGGCACATGGGCCCCTGTCAGCAATGACAGGGGCCCATGTGCGTGGGTCTCCGTGCTTGCCAACCCTGCCCTACCGAGCTACGTGGCTGATGCCGTCCCTGGTTGCCGGAAACACACGCGCGCCTGATCGTCCGGCATCCCCGCCGTCGTGGCGGGCTTTCGTCGGCTGATGTCAAAGGGGGCCGGAACAGGGTGACTCCACGCTTGACGAAGCCCGGGCAGTGCCCAACTGCCCATGCCCAGCCGCCCCTTCCCCGCACCCAGCAACGGCGTGTTTCCACAGCAAGAGAGGGCGCCGCCCCCAAACCCCTTCTGACCTGCGAAAACGCTCCCTCCTGCCAAGATCTGAGGAACTGCCAGGCAGTTCCTCCAGCAGCACAGGGGGTTCCTGGGAACTGGGCACCACGACTACAGGAACGTGGTAAATGGACTTCACGTTCATCAAGGAGGTTCCCTTGAACCGCCTTTGTACGGGTTCACTCGAGCACTCCTCGAGGGCGGCTGGAGAGGTTCAGCGACACGGTTTGCCAGGCAGGGTTCATCGACTTCCTGTTCATGTACGTTAAGTTCATCAGGTCGGCCTGCGAGGGCCGTCTTCATGAACGCACCAGCAACCAGGCACGGAGGCCCCTGTTGGGAACAGCGCGCAGACTGCTGGACGCCGACACCGGTGAGCTGGTCCCTTATGCGCCGTACGCCTTCTCCGGAAGGCACACTCAGGTCGACAAGGCCCGTGTGGAGGCCATCACCGAGAGCAAGGCCTTCACACCCAGCCAGAAGTTCCTCGTTCTGTGGTGGATCGGCGTATCCCCGGAAGGTATGGAGCCACTCAAGGCCACCGGCGCGGACATCGCCAAGCGGGTCGGCATGTCCACCGACGCGGTAGGGAAGATCAACCGGAAGCTGGCCAAGCACCGCATCCTCATCGTGCGCGGCCGTATCGGTAACTACAACTTCTACCGGATCAGCCCTTACATTGCCTTCCACGGAACGGGAATCGAGCAACGGGAAGCCATCAAGACCTGCAACCCGCCGGACATCCCCGGATTCGACGAGACAACCCCGGCCAGGTGGGAGGCCAAGTGAACAACACCAAGGACATGACCCTCCGCCTGCTGGAGCACACGGCCGGTCTGCCCGCGAACCAGCGACTGATCGTGATGCTCTACGCCGCGCACCCCACCGACCGGGCCGGCACCGTCAGCAAGACGGCCGCCGAGCTGGCCGAGGTGCTCGGTATGTCGCCCACGGTGTTCTCCCGCACCCGCCGCCAGGTCGTCGAGGCCGGCTGGCTGGAGGAGTCCGAGCGCCTGGGCCACATCCGCTACTACCGCCTGAGCCCCAAGGCCACCGGTGAGGAGGTCGTCGTACCCCTGCGCCGAGCCACCTGAGCCGACCTGACGGTCCTGGCTGATGAACATCAGGTCAATCAGCCACGACCGTCAGGACGCCTCGTCTGCTCTCACGTCCATCGCTCCGCGCTGCCCCCTATTACGCCGTAATAGGGGGCAGCGCCGTCCCCGGAGCCATTACGGCGTAATAGGGGAGAGGCTGCCCGACGCCGCCGCACCGGTCTTCCGCATCACCAGCCCCCGCCGTACGGCTCGCGTACTATCCGGGCACGGGCTGCTGGGCGACGGCGACGAGGAATCGGCATGAGTTCTCTCATCACTGACGACGAGATCAGTCACGAAACCGAGCTGGTGTGGCTCGAGGACGTCAGCGAGTTCGACTACGTACGGCAGCGCCTGGACCGCCTTCCCACGCGTCGCGGCAAGCCGCCGTACCACGGCGCCGTCCGGGTCGTCGGGTACGCCCTCCTCGGTCCGCAAGCCAAGCCCTCACGCGCCTCGGGGACGTTCCGCCGCCGCGTCTTCTGGCTCCAGCCGCACGACCGCCCCCTCGACCCAGACGGGCTCTACGCCACCGGAGCCCCCGCGGAGGCGGTCGACCCGAGCACCCTCGCCCCCGGCAGCAGGGGCCGCAAGACCGAGCGTTCCGAGGGCGGCCCCCTGTCCTCGGTCAAACTCCCCGGCTGAACCTCCAGGAAGACATGAGGCCGCTTCGAGCCGCCGAGCCGAGCATGAGGCCAAGGGAACCCCGCGCCGCCGGCCCGGCCGGCCCGTCCATTACGCCGTAATGGACGGGCCGACGTACCGCGGCACGTGCGACGGCAGATGGGGGAGAGGGTGGGGGAGAGGGGAGCAGATTGCGATGCCGGATCTGCCGCGGAACGTCCCCGGAATTCCTCCCCTGTTGCGGGGAGGCCGCAACAGGACCCAGGCCTCCACGGACGGGTCACACGTCATGGCTGCCGCTGACACCACCGACCTGCCGCGCGTGGCGGGCACGGACAAGGGGAGGAATCGCATGGGAACGGTCGTGCTGGCGGTCGAGGTGGTCCGCGACGGTACCGGCGTCCTCGACGTGTCCTGGCAGTCGGCAGGCGCAGGCCCGGTGGAACTGGCGGTAGGGCCGACACCCGAGTCGATCGACCATGAGCATCCGGTGGCCCGCGTCGACGGCGCGACGCGGGTGTCGTTGCCCGAGCTGGGGCCCGGTCGGCACTACGTGTCCGTCGCGCCGGTCGACGGAGGAACCGCGGTGCTCGCCGCCGAGCGGGTGGTGCCGCTGGAGGGCGCGAGCAACTTCCGCGACCTGGGCGGTTATCGCACGAAGGACGGCGGCCGTGTCCGCTGGGGCCTGGTCTTCCGCGCGGACGCGCCCGACCAGTTGACCGCCGCCGACGTCGCCGCGGTCGGCCGGCTCGGCCTTCGGGTGGCGTACGACCTGCGCACCGACGACGAACGCGCCAAGGCGCCCTCCGCACTGCCCGCCGAGGTCCGGCGCGAACTGCTCGCCATCGGCGGCGACGCCTCACGCGCGAACCCGCTCGGCGACCTGTTCCGCAGCGGCCGGTTCGACGCCGTCCCGGACGACTTTCTGCACCGGGTCTACCTGGACATGGGGGAGCAGGACGCGCTCGTCTTCGGCCGGGTCCTCACCGGGCTCGCCGTGCCGGACGGCGCACCCGCGCTGATCCACTGCACCGCGGGCAAGGACCGCACCGGTCTGGCGGCTGCGCTGTTGCTGTCGGTGCTCGGCGTGGACGACGCGACGGTGCTGGACGACTACACGCTGAGCAGGCTCTACTTCACCGAACAGCGCATGGCCCGGCTGTTGCCCAGGCTCGCCGAGATGGGCCTGCCTCCCGAGCGCTACCACACGGTGTTCGGCGCGCCTCGTCATGCGATGGAGACCACGCTGGCCAAGTTGCGCGGGCGCTACGGATCGGTGGAGAACTATCTGATCGGACGCGCCGGCGTGGCGCCCCGGACGATCGCGGCGCTGCGGGCGCGGCTCGTGGTGCCGGCGAACGCGTCGGGGCGCGGCGAGTGCGCCGCGCCCCAAGACGATGGTCAGGCGACGACGCCCCGTCAGACGCGGGCCGCCCAGTCGATCCGGTAGTCAAGTCGTCGCTTCGTCGGGCAAGCCCGTGGCTCCTGCTTGATCTCGCCCCGGAGAACAGAAATGATCACGCCTTCGACAGCGAGGCAGCAGCGGCCCGGTCTGTCGTTGCGGTGGATCGGCTCTGGACGCCGGTCAGCTGACGCTTCGCAGGGCGGCGTGTCGAGGCGTGATGACGTGGGGCAGGATCAGGTGGTCAGGTCTGAGGCCGCGTCGACGAGGGCTTGGAGCAGCCGCTGGGGGTCTTCGGCGATGCGGTTGCAGACGTAGAGCCACCATTCCGTGCCGAAGACGATGTACTCCCGGGTGGGGTGACCGCGCTCGGCCATGGCGGTGAGGCGGTCGGGCCCCAGGCCGAGGAGGGTCTCGAACTCCCAAGGGGCCGAATCGTGGCCCTTCCCGCCGAGGTGCTGGTCAATGCGGTTGATCAGATCCCAGTCATGGGTGGCGAAGGAGCATGGATGGCCCGAATCGGCCAGCTGTTCCGCGTACGCAAGATAGGCGGCGGTCAGGGCCGGGGCCTCGCGCCGGTGGGCGATGGCATCAGGTTCGAGGAAGGCGCCCTTGACCAGGCGGATGCGGCCGGGACGGGAAAGCAGCTCCGGCAGGTCGTCTGCGGTGCGATACAGGCGTGCCTGGACGGTGATGCCCACATGGTCGAACTGCTTGCACAGCCTGCGGTGCAGGGCAAGCACCTCGTCGGTACGGTCGGAGCCTTCAGCCGAGATCACCATCTCCCGCCCGGTGTCGGCGGTGGCCTGGGCGATACGGGAGGCGTTGGCAAGGGCAAGCTCGGCGTCGACGGCGAGGCCGATGTGGGACAGGTCGAGGGAGATCGAGCACCCGGGTGGCAGCAGCCGGGCCGCGGAGAGGAACGTGTCGGTTTCCTCCGTGGCTCGCTGCGGGTCGCGGCAGCTCTCGCCCATGTACTCGACGTTCACACGGTGGCCGACGGCCAGGGTCTGCTGCGCCCGGTCCAGGGCGTCGGGCAGTGTTTCACCGGCCACGTACCGCCGCGCAACTTTGCGGGCCAGAGGGCCCAGGACCGGGTCACCTGGGATGCGCCACTTCAGCTCCTCGTCGAGCGCGAGCCCACGCAGGACTTGGGCAGCCTGTGACGAGAGGGCGGCGTTGGCGGCAGGGGTCTGCGTGATCATGCGCTGTGCCTAGCTTTTCGTGGGACGGAGGAACGCCTGCGAGCCTTCCAGACAGGTGTTACCACCTGGGAGTGGCGGAAATGACAGGTAAGCTGAAATTCCTGCCACCGTCGTAAGAGGGATCGGGAACCGATGCTTCATGACGTCGCCGTCCTGGCTCTCCAGGGTGCCCACGCCTTCGAGCTGGGCGTGTTCTGCGAGGTCTTCGGGATTGACCGCAGCGACGACGCGCTGCCCGTGTACGACTTCGCTCTGGTCTCGGCCACCGGCGACAGTGTGCCGACCCGCCACGGCTTCGAGGTGCGGGCCCGTCACGGCCTGGAGCGGCTGGCCTCGGCGGACCTCATCTGCGTCCCGGCCTACGACCCGCGCGTGAGCCAGCCGGACCGCCTGACCGAGGAACTGCGGGCGGCTGTGAAGCGTGGCGCTCGTGTCCTGAGCATCTGCACCGGGGCCTTCCTCCTGGGCGAGGCCGGGCTGCTCGACGAGCGACGCTGTACCACCCACTGGCGCTACACCGACGAACTCGCCCGCCGCCACCCGCGCGCCCACGTCGAGTCGGACGTGCTCTACGTCGACGAGGACCCGGTCATCACCGGCGCCGGGACCGCCGCCGGCGTCGACACCTGCCTGCACCTCATCCGCAAGGAGCACGGCAGCGCCGTCGCCAACGCGATCGCCCGCCGCATGGTCACACCCCCGCACCGCGACGGCGGCCAGCACCAGTACCGCCGACGCCCGCTCCCCCGGGAGGGGACCGGGTCTCTCGCCCCTGTTCTGGCCTGGGTGGAAGCCAACCTCGACCAGGACCTGACCGTCGACGCCATGGCCCACCGTGCCCACCTCTCGCCACGGACCTTCGCCCGACGCTTCAGGCAGGAGACGGGGACCACTCCGCTGCAATGGCTGACCGGACAGCGGGTCCTGCTCGCGCAGCACCACCTGGAGACCACGGACGACCCGGTAACCGCGATCGCCCACCGCACGGGCTTCGGCACCGTCGACAACCTCCGCCACCACTTCGCCCGACACCTCGGCACGACGCCCCAGGCGTACCGGCGCGCGTTCAGAGTCCTGCCCGCCGGCCGACGGTCCGCGTGAACGGAACCAGGCCGGCAAGGTCGTGCCACGCGTCCACCACGGAGACGAGTTCGCCGGTGTCGGTCGCGGGCGGCGTCGTCATCAGCACGTCGACCGCCACGGCGACCTTCTTCGCCGCCTTCCGCGGCTGGGGCAGTGCCTCGAGCTCGGCGTCGTTGCCCATCCCCTCGGCCCTCGCGAGCGGTTCGGTGGCCATCAGCGCGTGCAGCGGATCGAGCGCGTCGTCCACCGTGGCGGTCTCCAGGTGCCGCACGGCCGCCGGCAGCGTGGCGGTCTGCCGGGGGACCCCAGCCGTCTCAGTGTCGGTGCCTTCGGGGTCAGCCCGTATAGGGCCGGCCCGGTTCCGCGCGGCCGGGACCCGTCCGGCGTCGAGCGCGCCGACGGGTCCCAGGCCCCGCACCTCACGGGCGCGGTCCAGCGCGAGTGCATCGTTCGGCTAGTTCCTCTCCCGTCCGGTCGCGCGGGCATGCGCGATCCGTCCGCCGAACAGGTCGGGCAACGATGCGTCGAGCGCGTAGCGCTCCAGGCAGTCCCGCCAGCCGATGTCGGTGACGTTGTCGAACCCGGCCTCGGCCAGTTCGGCGGCGATCTCGGCCGGGGTGAAGAACGACTGCCATGGCTCGCCCATCCGGGCCATCGCCTCGGCCTGCGCGGCGCGCCCGGGCCTGCGGTGCGGCGGCAGCGCGGCGAGCGGCTGGTTGTAGTCGAATACCAGTTCGGCTGGAGCGGGCAACCCCGCCACGAAGCGTGCCGTGTCCAGCAGCGCTTCCCTGGGCAGATAGGGAACCACCCCCAGCAGCAGGAAGAACGCCGGTGCGTGCCGGTCGAATCCGGCCATGGCGAGCCCCGCTTCCGCGGTCTGCTCGGTGAAGTCGACCGGGCAGAACACGACCGTGTCCGGTACCTCGATGCCGGCCCCGGTGAGCTGCCGGCGTTTCCACGCCTGGGTGGCCGGGTGGTCGACCTCGAACACGCGCAGCGCCGGATTCCGGCTCCGGTAGGCGAAGGTGTCCAGGCCGGCGCCGAGGACGACCACCTGTCTGGTGTGCGCGGCGGCGCGCAGCGCGTCCTCGGCCACCCGGTGGCGCAACGCCATGAACAGCCGGACCTCGGCAGGCATGGCGGGCACGCCGGCCGGCTTCGGGGCGTCGTCGATGCCGCTGATGATGCGCGCGGCCAAGGGGTCGGTGAACACACGTGGTGTGTCCGCGACCTGGTGCACGGCGCGGGCGCGCGCCGAACTCAACGCGGTACGGCTGGGCCGGCCCGTCTGCATCACCTTTTGCCTCCTGTGGTCGTCAAGCGCAGCCGCCGGGCGCAGCTGATCAGCTCCGCCCGCCTGCTGACCCCGAGCTTGACCTTGATCGATGCCCGCTGCGCCTCGATGGTGCGTACCGACAGACCGAGTTCGTCGGCGATCTGCTGGTGGGTCAGGCCGTCGGCGATCAGCCCGAGCACCTCGCGTTCCCGTCTGCTGAGCGCGCCGTCCGGATCGGCGGCCCGGTCGAACAACGCCGCGCCGAGTGCCGGATGGAGGTACCGGCCGCCCGCGGCGAGCGCGTCGACCGCGGCGACGAGTTCCTCTGCGGCGGCGTCCTTGGGAAGAAACCCGTGCGCACCGGCGGCAAGCGAGTCCCGTGCGGAGTCCAGGTCGTTGTGCATGGTCAGGATCAGCACCCGGGTGGCCGGCGACACCGCCCGCACGGTGGGCAGGACGCCGAGACTGAGGGTGCCCAGAAAACTCAGGTCGAGCAGCAGCACCGTGGGGCGGTGCCGGTTCACCTGCTCGACAGTGCCGCGCAGGTCCGCCGCCTCGCCGACGATCCGGTAGCGGTCGTCGGCGAGCAGCGTGCGGATGCCGCAGCGCACCACAGGATGGTCGTCGCAGATCAGAATGGTCGGCCGGCACATCGGGTCTGGCGGCGTCATCGCGGGACTTCCCTCTCCGGTACCGGGTCCCTGGGCAGTACGAGGGTGACGAACGTGCCGGTGCGACCGGACCGGACGGCCAGGTGTCCGCCCGCTTTGCGTGCCTGCGCGTCCATGGCGGTCATCCCGAAGTGGGGGCTGGTGGTGGCCGGAGCGAAGCCGTGCCCGTCGTCGTACACCGAGCACACCAGCCGGTCCCGCCACGCGGCCACGTTCACCCAGGCATGCCGCGCGTCACTGTGTCTGGCCGTGTTGTGCAGCGCTTCCCGCACGATCCGGTAGGCCACCAGGTCGTTTCCCGCCCACCTGCCCGGCGGCGCGGTGCGGTTCTCGACGCACATGCGGATACCCGTGGCCGACTGGAGGTGTTCGGCGGTGGCGGCCAGCGCGCTGGGCAGGTCCGGTTGGGGCGGGGCGGGGAGGGCCGAGCCGCTGATCAGGTGGCGGAGGCCGGCGATCTCGTGGTCCAGCAACAGCTTCAGGTCCGCGCCCAGTTCGCGGGGCAGCGGGCCGTCCTCGGCGAGCGCCTTCTCCAGCCGGATCCGGGCGATGGCGAGGGCCTGCAGCACGCCGTCGTGCAGTTGCTGGGCCAGCGGAGGCAACTCGCCGCTCATCGCACCCCCGGAAAGCGTGCGGCGAACAGGCACACCGCACCGAACCGGACCGTCTCGACGTCGGTGAACCGGGCCTGCAGCTGCTCGTTCAGGTCCTCCAGCCGATCGTCGAGGTTGCTGAACACCTCGCTGCGGTTGAGCTTGGCCAGCAGCTTCGTGGAGCGCTTCGTGTGGTGGGGGCCGTCGCCCAGCACGGTGCTGCCGAAGACCCGCGCGCCGCCTCGCAGGAACGGCACGACGTGGTCGAACACCACCGACTTCTGCCGCATCGAACCGGGCAGGCAGTGCAGCAGGAAGTTCATGCCGACCGAGTCGAACCGCGCGGTGCCCAGGGCGAACGGCTTGTACGCGTCACCGACCAGGGTCTGGGGTCGATACCGTCTGATCCGGTGCGCCGCGGTGGCCAGCACCACCTCGTTCAGGTCCAGCAGGGTGATCGACGGGGATTCCGCCGGAAACCGGCAGTTGTCCAGAAACCAGCCGGTGCCGGGTCCGATATCCAGATGGGCCGCGCTGACCTGCCGGTTGTAATGCGTCAGCATTCGCTTGGGCGGACAACGCCACATGAACCGGCTCACCATGCCGAGTACGAATGTGTCGTAGGCGGCGAGCATCGGACGCCGATAGGGCTCGGCGGCGGCCTGAATACGCGCCTCCGTCGGGTTCGGAAGTTCGGTTTGCTCCTGGTTCGATTCCATGTCCCTCGTCCCGGGTCAGTCGCGGGTCGCGGTGATGAACTGGCCGCCGGTCAGCCGGCCGTCGGGCCGTCCGTACCGTGGCCCCAGTTCGCCGCGCTCGGTGATCTGGAGGGTCCAGCCCTGGCCGGCCACCCAGTCCCGCCCCTGCGGGCCGAGGCCGCCGCGGACCATGGTGCTGATCCGGTCCGCTCCGGGCGTGGTCAGCGCGGCGGCCTTGGCCCTCGGGTCCGGCCCCGGCTTGTCCGCATGCTCGAACACCAGCCTGCTGCCCGGCGCGGACAGCCGTCCGACATCGGTGATCACCTTCCGTGCCTGGTCGGCGGTCAGGTAGGGCAGCACGCCCTCGGCGACCCACGCGGTCGGCCTGCCCGGGTCGAAGGTGCTGCCGGCCAGGCGCGCGGCGAAGTCCTCGCGCAGATCGGCGTGGACGGCGGTGCGCGAGCGGGCGGTGGGCCGCGCACCGGCGTCGGCGAGCACCTTGTCCTTGAAGGCGAACACCGACGGCGTGTCCACCTCGAACACGTCCGCGTCCGGCAGCGGCAGCCGGAATGCGCGTGCGTCCAGACCTGCCCCGAGCAGCACCACCTGTGTGACGCCGTCTGCCGCCGCATCGCACACGAATTCGTCGATGAACCGGGTGCGCACCACCCCCCGGGAGTAGAACAGGTCGACCCAGGCGACCAGCGACGGCCACTCGTCCGCCTCGAGCACCGGCTTGGCCGCGTCGACGAACGCCTGGGCGTACGGGTCGTGGAACATCCGGTCCGCGCGGGAGGATTCCATGGCCCTGGCCATCGCCACCGCGACCGCGGTGATCCCGGCGCCGGCCGGTGCCTTTGCCGGTACTGCTGACGCGTCCATTCTCATCTCCTCGTGCCCGGGGAAATCAATTGAAATCAGTGAAGCATCGCGCCCGAAAAAGCGTCAATGGATTCTGTGGGTCGACGATAAACCCATTCGCGAGGATGGGTCGGCCTCATTCTCGGGTATGAGTCGATTTAGTTCTCTTGGCTGAAGATAATGCGGATGATTTCCGCGTAGCCTGAGCTGCGGGTTCGTTGCCTAAATGCGAAGGGAATGACCGTGTCGGCATTCACAATTAACGAGCTAATGGAGATCCTGGTCGTGAAGGCCGGGCTTCCCCGGTCCGCGGTCACCGACGATCCGAGCGCGACGCTGAGCGACGTCGACCTGGACTCGCTGGCGCACCTGCAGGTCAGGGCGGAGATCGAGGACCGCTACGGGATCGAGCTCGGCGAGGAGTACGCGAACGCGAACTTCGGTGAGCTGGTGAGGCTGGTCAACGAGGGACTGAGCGAGCACGCGCGATGAGCGACGAGCGACGCATCGCGGTCACCGGGATCGGTGTGGTCGCGCCCGGTGGCGCCACGCGAAAGGCGTTCTGGCAGCTGCTCACCGACGGGCGCACCGCGACCCGCCGGATCTCGCTGTTCGACCCGGCGCAGTTCCGCTCCCAACTGGCAGCCGAGGTCGACTTCGACCCGCTCGCCGCGGGCCTGACCCGGCAGGAGGTGTTTCGGAACGACCGGTTCGTCCAGTTCGCGTTGGTCGCCGCCGACGAGGCGATGGCCGACGCGGGCCTGGAGCCGGAGGGCGGACTCGACCATGACCGGATGGCGGTGTGCCTGGGCAGCGCGGTCGGCGCGAGCACCCGCCTCGAGGACGAGTACGTGGTGGTCAGCGACGGCGGCCGTGACTGGCTGGTCGACCCGGAGTTCGGCTCGGGCTTCCTCTACCAGGCGTGGGTGCCCAGCAGCCTGGCCGCCGAGGTCGCCTGCCGGTACGGCGCCAACGGCCCGGCCTCGGTGGTCTCCACCGGCTGCACCTCCGGCATCGACGCGATCGGGCAGGCGTACCAGCTGATCCAGGACGACATGGCCGACATCGTCATCGCCGGCGCGAGCGACGCGCCCATCACGCCGATCTCGATCGCCTGCTTCGACGCCATCGGCGCCACCAGCGCCCGCAACGACGACCCCGAACACGCCTCCCGGCCCTTCGACGCGACCCGCGACGGTTTCGTGATGGGCGAGGGATCGGCCGTGCTCATCCTGGAGGAGTACGAGCACGCCCGGCGGCGCGACGCGCACATCTACGCGGAGATCCTCGGCTACGCCAACCGGTGCAACGCCTTCCACATGACCGGGCTGCGTCCGGACGGCGCCGAGATGGCCGTCGCGATCGGCAGCGCGCTGGCCCAGGCACGGCTGGACCCCACCGCCCTGGACTACGTCAACGCGCACGGCTCGGGCACCAAGCAGAACGACCGGCACGAGACCGCCGCGTTCAAGCAGAGCCTCGGCGCACACGCCTACCGGGTGCCGGTCAGCTCGATCAAATCCATGGTCGGGCACTCGCTGGGTGCGATCGGCTCCATCGAGGTGGCCGCGACCGCCCTGGCCATCGAGCACAACGTGGTGCCGCCCACCGCCAACTACGCCCACCCCGACCCCCAGTGCGACCTGGACTACGTGCCCAACACCGCACGCGACCACCGAGTGGACGTCGCACTGTCGGTCGGCAGCGGGTTCGGCGGATTCCAGTCGGCCATCGTCCTGGCCGGGGTGCGCTGATGGCGGCCGTGATCACCGGTCTGGGCGTGGTCGCCCCGACCGGCATCGGCGCGGCCGAGCACTGGCGCGCGACCCTGGCCGGCGAGCTGGCCGTGCGGCCGATCGAGACGTTCGACACCAGCCGCTACGCCACCACACTGGCCGGCCAGGTGCCAGGATTCGACGTCACCGAGCACGTCCCGGACCGGCTGGCCGTCCAGACCGACCGGTGGACCTGGCTGGCGATAGCCGCCGCCCGCATGGCCCTCGACGACGCCGACTACGACCCCCGCGCCCATGATCCGTACGCCACCTCGGTGCTGCTGGGCAGCGGCTCGGGCGGCAACGAGTTCGGCCAACGCGAGATCCAGGCACTGTGGAGCCGGGGCCGCAAGGCGGTCGGCGCGTACCAGTCCATCGCCTGGTTCTACGCCGCGAGCACCGGGCAAGTGGCCATCCACCACGGCACCAAGGGACCGTGCGGGGTACTGGTCTCCGACGCGGCATCCGGCATCGACAGCCTCGGCTGGGCCGACCGGGCGATCCGGCGCGGCACCGGTGCCGTACTGGCCGGCGGCACCGAGGCCCCGATCGCGCCGTACGCGCTGACCTGCCAGATGGACGGTGGTCACCTGTCCACCGCGACCGACCCGAAGGCCGGCTACAAGCCGTTCGACCGGGCGGCCAACGGGCATCTGCCCGGCGAGGGCGGCGCGGTGCTGGTGGTGGAGGACGAAGCCGCGGCACAGGCCCGGTCCGCGCCCGCCGGCTACGGCGTGATCGCCGGCTATGCGGCCACCCAGGACGCGCACCACTACCGGACGGCCGCGCCGGACGGTCGGCAGTACGCACGGGCGATCGGGTTGGCCCTGCAGCGGGCCGGCGTGCACCCGGACGACGTGGACCTGGTGGTGGCCGACGGCGCCGGCCGCCCGGAGGCCGACGCCGCCGAGGCGAGGGCGCTGTGCTCGGTGTTCGGCCCGCACGCGGTGCCGGTCACCGCGCCGCAGGGCCTCGTCGGCCGGCTCCTGGCCGGCGGCTCGGCGCTCAACGTGGCCACGGCACTGCTCGCGATGCGGGCCGGCGTCATCCCGCCGGTGGGCAATCTCGACGACCCCGATCCGGCATACGGCCTCGACCTGGTGCGCGAACCGCGTGAACGCAGACTCGGCACGGTGCTGGTCACCGCGCGCGGACACGGCGGATTCAACAGTGCGTTGGTGCTGCGCACCTGCATCCGGTGACGCACAGCGCGTCTCGTCCGACGAGGACGCCGAACCGACCGGTCACGAGTTCTCGCGCCCCTGACCGGCGGCGGGACCGTGACACGGCGGTGGCCGCGCGGGTACTTCGGATGTGACCGGGAAGCGGGCTCGCGCGGCCTTGTCTCGTCCGGCCTTCCACGGCGCGAGGTGCCGGGCCCTTCGGTGAGTTGTCGGTGCGGGCGTGGCCGCCGCCCGCCGAAGGCCGGCTGCCCGGGGCGCCAGGCGTGGATCCCGCCGAGCACACGGACGCCGGGCTGCGGCAGTGCGCCCAGCCCGCACTCGTCCTTGGCCAGGATGCCGCCGACCGTTTACCCGGCAGCCAAACACCAGGCCAGCGAGCCCCGTTCCGGGCTGTATCGGAAGCACGGCCACTGCCGAAGCTTGCAGGAGTGGCCGTCTAGCACCACGGCGGACAGTGGCAGGGCGCGCCGATACGCGGCGTAGGTTGCTGCGAACCACAAGGGAGCGAGAAATGCCGGTTACGCCACTGTATAGCAGGGGAGCCGACTGCGAGGAATGCCGTCTGCCCGACAGATCCACGGCTGGCTTTATCACTCCCAGAGGTGTTTCGACGGATATTGTGCGTGGTTTGAACGACTTGCTGACGGTCGGAGTTTGCAGTGGCTCCGGTGTGTACCGGGCGGGCATGATGACGGTACTGCGCGGTGTCCCGGGGATCGATGTGGTGGTCGAATTCGACACTGCGGGCTACAGTCCCCGGTTGCTGCGGGACCGACGGCCACGCGTGCTGCTGATGGACCTGGACGGCTTCGACATCGATGATCTGCTGGCCCGGCAGGTGGTGAGCCGGACCACGGAGCAGGCGGTGAAGGTGCTCGCGCTCTCCTCCCACCTGGACCCGGACACCGCGATCAAGGTGCTCCGCGGAGGTGCGGAGGGTTTTCTGCACAAGGACACACCGGTGCGCGGTCTCGTGGACGCGATCCGGGCGGTCGACCGGGGCGGCGCGGCACTGGACCCGCAGGTGGCCGGCGAACTGGTCACCGCACTGCGCTACAGCGGCCCTTCGGAGGCCTCGGTCGGCCTGGGCAGCGGGGTGAAGCTCACCCCGCGGCAACGGCAGATCCTCGGCCTGATCGGCCACGGGCTGACCAATGTGGAGATCGCCGACCAGCTGCAGCTGGGCAGGCCCACGGTGAAGTCGCACATCTCCTCGTTGCTGCGCGCGCTCGACCTGCGTGACAGGACCCAGTTGGCGGTGTACGCGTGCACGCACGGTTTCCGGGCGCACGCTGCAGTGCCCGTAAATTGACGAGCCGTTGCGGATTTCCCGCAACCGGCTGCGGATATTCCGCCGATTTTTCACGGAAGACTTCTGATGCGAAGCGAGATGAGCGTCGAAGATGATTTCCTCATGAGGAATTCGAAGGTGAGCCGAATTCGCGCCGATGACATAGAGCCCTATCGGGCGCGCGGTGGCCAGTTGCGCATGGTGCTCCACCCGGGTTCGGTGGGCAGCCGCTCCGGATACATGGGCACGGCTGTTCTCCAGCCCGGCGAACACGTGGTGGAGCATTTCCACCCGTATTCCGAGGAGTTCCTGTTCGTCGTCAAGGGCGACCTGGTGCTCGAGGTCGAGGGCGAGGACTGGGCACTGGGAGCCGGCGACGGCATCTACGTGCCCATCGGCAAGCGACACCGGCTGCGCAATGCGGGCACGACCGAGTCGCTGACCGTGTACCACATCGGCCCGCTCGCGCCGGACCCGTCACTGGCGCACGTCGACACCGAGGTGCTCGGCGAGACGGACACGGAACAGACCGACGCCGCGGCCGGCACGGCCCGCATCCTGTTCGGCATGACGGTGGCCGAGGAGAAGCGGGAGGCCTTCCTGGCCGCCTACGAAAAGGTCCGGTTCAGCGTCGCCGCGACCCCCGGGCACATTCGCGACCAGATCTGCCAGTCGCCCGACAACCCGGAAAAGTGGCTGATCACCAGCGAATGGACCTCGGTCGCGGACTTCTTCGCCTGGGAGAGGTCCGAGGAGCACAAGGAACTGGTCAAGCCGATGCGGGAGTGCTACTCGGATCCTGAGTTCCGCAGCTTCACCGTGGTCGCCGAGACGAAGGCGGCACAGTCATGAGCACCATCTCCGCCGACGACCGTCTCATGACCTACATCAACGTCTTCCACTGCAAGCCGGAGAACCAGCAGGCGCTGTCCGCCGCGATCCGCAAGGAGACCGACGAGGTCGTCCGGCACATGCCCGGCTTCATCTCGGCCAACCTGCACTGCAGCGTCGACGGTACCCGGGTGACGAACTACGCCCAGTGGAGCGAGCTCTCGGCCTTTCAGGAACACATCCGCAGCGAGGCGGGCCGCGCGCTGATTCTCGAACTGCACAAATACGCCGACGACGTGGACGTGCACGTGTACCAGGTCGACTGGATCGTGTCCGGTGAAGGGGAGCGACCGTGAAAACCGCAAGGGAACTCTGGGAAGCCGTCTACGCGGTGGTCGACGCGGGCAACCCCGCCGGGGTGGACGAGATGTGCCACGCCGACGTGGAGATCCGCACCGCCAGCCAGCGCAAGAGGGGCGCGACCCAGCTCGCCGCGATGTTCGCGCAGCAGCGTGGGCTGTACGGCGAACTGGAAATCGACGTCGACGGGGTCATCGAGTCGGCGGACGGCTCCGCGCTGTCGGTCGAGTTGACGCTGTCCGGCGTGCCCAAGGGCACCGGACAGCGGTTGACCTGGAACGTCGTGGAGACGATCCGGGCCGACGCCGGCCGCATCGTGTCCTGGCACGCCATGCTCGACCGCACCGGCCTGGTCCAGCAGATCCGCGCGCTCCAGGGATGACCGCCATGCCGGTCGCAATACCCGCACGCCGGGAGGTGGAAGTCGCCGACGGCGTGGTCGCGGTGGTGAACGGCGACGGCAGCGCGGGCCTGTCGAACAGCGTGCTGCTGCTCGGCGAGCCGACCACGGTGATCGACACCATGCTGCTGCCGGAGATGGCGGCCGACATCGTGACCGCACTGACCCGCCGGGGCCGCGGCGCCGAACTGGTCGTCAACACGCACATCCACACCGACCACATCGGCGGGAACGTCCTGTTCGACAAGGTGCCGATCATCGCCCATCCGCGCACGGTGACCGGGATGCGCAGGATGATCGGCGAACCCGGCCTGCCCGTACTGCTCGCCAAGGTGATGCCGAGGTTCGCGACGCGCCTGGCGGACTGGGACAGCGTGGCCGCCGAACCGGTCCCACCCGCCGGCATCGAACGCGCGCTGCCCGACGGAGCGCGGGTGCTCGAGTTCACCGACACCCATTCGGCGGCCGACCTCGCGGTGTGGCTGCCTGCCGAACAGGTGCTGATCACCGGCGACCTGTGCTTCGCCGGAGTGACGCCGCTGGCCGTGCACGGCCGGGTCGGCCGCTGGCGGACGGCACTGGACCAGCTGATCGCGCTGCGCCCCAGGGTGGTCCTTCCCGGCCACGGCAGGCCGGCCGGGATCGAGGCGCTGCACGACCTGGCCGACTACTTCGACCGCGTGCTCGCCGCGGCCCGGCTGGCGCACGCCGAACAGCTGCCCGCGGAAACGGTGTGGGCCCGGTTCGATCCGGGCCCGGCGGCGGGCTGGCTCGAACCGGAACGAACTCTCGTGAACATCCAGGTGGCTCTCTGTGAGCTGACCGGAAAACCCTTCCAAGGAGAACATCGTGTCTAACAAGATCATGTGTCGTCGGATCCTGGACGAGGCCTTCTCCCAGGGCAAGACCGAGGTCCTCGACGAGCTGATGACCGAGGACTTCGTCAACCACAACGCGGCTCCCGGAATGGACACCGGCCGCGAGGGCGTCAAGTCGGTGATCCGGGTCGAGCGTGAAGGCTTCCCGGACATGAAGGTCGAGCTGATCCGCGACTTCGAGGACGGCGAGTTCGTCATCCAGCACGTCGAGGTGTCCGGCACGCACAAGGGCCATGTGTTCGGCGCGGCGCCGACCGGCCGCACCATCAGCTGGAACGAGATCCACATCGTGCGGGTCCGCGACGGCCGCGTGAGCGACCACTGGGCCTGCAACGACCTGCACGTCCTGCTGACGAAGCTGGGCAGGATGACGCCGCCCGACACGTCCGCCTTCTCCCAGGCGACCGCCGCTTCCTGACCGGCACCCTGCGTCGTCATTCGGGATTTCGTCGAGGAGATGCATCATGACAGACGGTTTCGCGATCATCGGCATGGCCGCCCGGCTGCCCCGGGCGAACGGACCGGCCGGGTTCTGGCGGCTGCTGCGTTCGGGCACCGACGCGGTCACCGACCCGCCCCCGGACCGGATGATCGCGCGCCGTGGCGCATTCCTCGACGACATCTCCGGATTCGACGCCGGCTTCTTCGGCATCTTCCCGCGGGAGGCCGCCGCCATGGACCCGCACCAGAGGCTGATTCTGGAGTTGGGCTGGGAGGCGCTGGAACACTCCCGGGTGACCGAGACCCGGCTGGCGGGCACGCGGACGGGCGTGTTCGTGTCCGCGCCGGGGGAGAGCACGCCGGCGTCCACGCCCGGCCCTTACACCTTCGCCGGACGACAACGGGCCATGGTGGCCAACCGGTTGTCCCACGCCCTGGGCCTGCAGGGACCGAGCCTCACCGTGGACACCGGGCAGTCCTCCTCGCTGGTCGCGGTGCACCTGGCGGTGCAGTCGCTGCGGACCGGTGAGTGCGACCTGGCCATCGCGGGCGGGGCCAGCCTGATGGTGACCCCGGACGCCCACAGCGGCCTGGCCGAGATGGGCGTGCTGTCCCCGGACGGCCGGTGTCACGTGTTCGACAGCCGGGCCAACGGCTTCGTGCCCGGCGAGGGCGGCGGCCTCGTCGTACTGAAGCGGCTGGCCGACGCGCTGGCCGACGGCGACCGCATCGCCGCGGTCGTCGTCGGCAGCGCGGTGAACAACGACGGCCGCACCGACGGGCTGACGGTGCCCAGCGCCACGGCACAGCAGGCGCTGCTCACGCGGGCGTACGACCAGGCCGGGGTCGACCCCGGTGCGGTCCAGTACGTCGAACTGCACGGAACCGGTACCGCCGTGGGCGACCCGGTCGAGGCGGCCGGCCTCGGTGCCGCGCTGGGCACCGTCCCGACCCGGACGGCACCGCTGCTGGTCGGGTCCGTCAAGACCAACATCGGCCATCTGGAGGCCGCGGCCGGGATCGCCGGCCTGCTCAAGACCGTGCTGAGCCTGCAGAACCGGCAGGTGCCCGCGAGTCTGCACTTCGCGGCGCCCCATCCGGCCATTGCGCTGGCGGAGTTGAACCTCCGGGTGAACACGCAGGCGCGGCCGTGGCCCGCCGGTCCGGCCGTGGCCGGCGTCAGTTCGTTCGGCCTCGGCGGCACGAACTGCCACGTGGTGCTCGCCGAGGCACCACCGCAGCCCCGTCCGCCAGCGCCGTCGGGCCTGCCGGTGGTGCCGTGGGTGCTGTCCGCGAAGACCGGAGACGCCCTGCGCGGGCAGGCCCGACGGCTGCTGGACCAGGCCGCCGGATCCGACCCGGTGGACGTCGGTCTCTCGCTGGCGGCCACCCGGACGCCGTTCCCGGTTCGCGCGGTCGTGTTCGGCCGCACCCAACTCGAACTGGAGTCCGGATTGCGGGAGCTGGCCGACGCGGTCGTACCGGCGGTGGTGGTCGGGTCGGCCGCGGAACCGTTGTCGGTGATGGCACGCGAGTTCGTGGCCGGTGCCGAGGTGGACTGGTCCGCCGTGTTCACCGGCGCCGGCGCGCGCCTGGTGGACCTGCCCACCTACGCGTTCGACCGGCCGGCCACAGATGTCGGCAGGCCGGCCAGCGCGGTGCCCGGGCCGGACGACGACCTGATCAGGGTCGTCCGGACCGAGATCGCCGCCCAGTTGGGTCACCACGATGCCGATGCCGTGCCGCACGAGCGCAGTTTCCAGGATCTCGGCTTCGGCTCGCTCAGCGCGATCGAACTGGCCGAGCGGCTGTCGGCGACGATCGGCAGGCGGGTCGATGCGACCGCGATCTTCGACTATCCGACCCCGGCCGCGCTGGCCGCACACCTGGCCGCACACCTGGGCGACCACGCCGCCGACCACCACGCCGCCGACCACCACCCGGCCGACGCGCTGCCGGCCTCCGGTCCGGCCGACGACCGCCCGCAGCCGGTCGGGACCACGCGGACCGCCGCCGACGCCGCCGCCGACGACGATGACCCGATCGCGATCGTGGGTGTCGGGTGCCGTTATCCCGGTGGTGTCGCGTCGGCGGCCGACCTGTGGGAGGTCGCGGCCGGTGGGCGTGATGTGATCTCTGCGTTTCCCACCGACCGTGGGTGGGATCTGGCGGCGCTCTACGATCCCGACCCGGACCGGGTGGGCACGACGTACGTCCGCGAGGGTGGATTCCTCTACGGCGCGGGGGAGTTCGACGCCGGTTTCTTCGGGGTGTCTCCGCGTGAGGCGTTGTCGATGGATCCGCAGCAGCGGTTGCTGCTGGAGGTGTCGTGGGAGGTGCTGGAGCGGGCGGGTATTGATCCTGGTTCGTTGAAGGGCAGCGCGACAGGCGTCTTCACCGGAGTCATGCACCACGACTACGGCTCCACCGGCGACCGCCCCGAGGAACTGGAGGGCTACGCCGTCACCAGCACGCAGGGCAGCGTCGCCTCCGGTCGCGTCTCGTACACCTTCGGGTTCGAGGGCCCGGCGATGACGGTGGACACGGCGTGCTCGTCGTCGCTGGTGGCGCTGCACCTGGCCGCGCAGGCACTGCGGTCGGGAGAGTGCTCGCTCGCCCTGGCCGGCGGCGTCACCGTCATGGCGACCCCCTGGGTCTTCGTGGAGTTCAGCCGGCAGCGCGGGATGGCGCCCGACGGCCGGAGCAAGGCGTTCTCCGCGGCGGCCGACGGGGCCGGGTGGGGGGAAGGCGTCGGCGTCCTGCTCCTGGAACGGCTCTCGGACGCCCGTCGTCACGGGCATCGGGTGCTGGCGGTGGTGCGTGGCTCGGCGGTCAACCAGGACGGTGCGTCGAACGGGCTGACCGCGCCCAACGGGCCGTCGCAGGAACGGGTGATCCGGGCCGCGCTGGCCAGCGCCGGTCTGACGGCCGCCGACGTCGACGCGGTCGAGGCACACGGCACGGGCACGACGCTGGGTGACCCGATCGAGGCGCAGGCACTGCTCGCGACCTACGGTCAGGAGCGGTCCGGGGAACGGCCGCTGTGGCTGGGGTCGCTGAAGTCGAACATCGGGCACACCCAGGCCGCGGCGGGTGTCGCGGGTGTGATCAAGATGGTGGCGGCGATGCAGCGGGGCGTTGTTCCCGCCACTTTGCACGTCGACGCACCGAGCCCGTACGTGGACTGGTCGTCGGGTGCGGTGGAGCTCGCCACGCGCCGGCGGGAGTGGCCGGAGACGGGAAGACCGCGCCGGGCGGGGGTGTCCTCGTTCGGCATCTCCGGGACCAACGCCCACGTCATCCTCGAACAGGCACCCGCCGATCCGATCGCACCCCAAGGACAGCCACGCTGGCCCGCCGTGCCCTGGGTGCTCTCGGCGAAGACCGAGGACGCGCTGCGCGGCCAGGCACGGCGGTTGCTCGCCCACGTCGCCGAGCACGACGCCACCGAGCACGCCGTTACTGAGCACGACGCCACCGAGCACGACGTCGCCGAGCACGACGCCACCGAGCACGACCTCGCCGGTATCGGCCGATCGCTGGCGACCACGCGCTCCCGGTTCGCGCACCGCGCGGTGGTGATCGGCACGGACTCGGCCGAACTGGCCGCCGGGCTGGAGGCGGTGGCGGCCGGCCGGCCCGCCGCGAACGTGATCCACGGCCAGGCGGAGGACAATCCGGGGAAGACCGTGTTCCTCTTTCCCGGGCACGGCATCCAGTGGCTGGGGATGGCCGCCGGACTGCTCGACTCCGCTCCGGTGTTCGCCGCGCGGATGGCCGACTGCGCGAGGATCATCGACCCGCTGGTGGACTGGTCGCTGCTGGACACGGTCCGGGAGACCACCGACGACTCCTGGCTGGCGCGCGTCGACATCGTGCAGCCCGCGCTGTTCGCGGTGCTGGTGTCGCTGGCCGAACTGTGGCGTTCGCTCGGCGTACGGCCCGACGCCGTGGTCGGTACGTCGCAGGGCGAGATAGCGGCTGCCTGCGTCGCCGGTGCCCTCTCGCTCGACGACGCATGCCGGCTCATCGTGGCCCGGTCGCGGCTGATCGCCGAGCAGCTCCCCGGCGCGATCGTCGCCGTCGGCGCACCGGAAGGCGTGGTGGCGGGGCGGCTGCTGCCCGGCCTGGAGATCGCGGGCGTCAACGGTCCGAACGGTACGACGGTGGCCGGGCCGACGGACACGCTGGCCGAGTTCGTCGCCGGGCTGCGCGAGACCGGAGTGCCGGCCCGGATCGTGACGCCGTTCGCCTCGCACTCCTCGCTCGTCGATCCGCTGGAGGACCGGTTCGCCGACCTGGCCTCGTTCGTCCGGCCCTCCCGCGCCTCCGTGCCGATCTACTCGACGGTGACCGGGGCTGCCGTCGCGGGCGAGGACCTGACAGCCGCGTACTGGTACCAGAACTGCCGGCAGCCGGTGGCCTTCCAGCGGTCCGTCGAGGCCCTGCTCGCCGACGGCTTCACCCACTTCGTCGAGTGCGCCCCGCATCCGGCGCTGGGCATCCACATCGAACAGACCGCCGAGCGGGACGGCCGCGCTGTCGTCGTGGTCGGCTCCCTGCGCCGCGACGAGGGCGGCCCGGCGCGGTTGCTGACCTCCGCCGCACAGCGGTACGTGCGCGGCGGCGAGGTGGTGTGGGACTCGGTGTTCGGCGGCGCCCGCCGCGTGCCGCTGCCCACGTATGCCTTCGACCGCAAGCGGTACTGGCTGGAACCGAAGCCGCACACGGACGTGACCGCGCTGGGCCTGGCCTCCGCGGATCATCCGCTGGTCGGCGCCGTGGCCGAGCTTCCGGACACCGACGCGGCGCTGCTGACCGGACGGCTCTCGCTCGCCACGCACGGCTGGCTGGCCGATCACACGGCCGCAGGCGCGACGCTGCTGCCGGCCACGGCATTCGTCGAACTGGCCCTGCGCGCGGGCGCCGAGGTCGGCCACGGTGTCCTGCGGGAACTGGTGATCCAGAGCCCGCTCGTGCTGCCCGAACAGGGCGGCGTGGCCGTCCGGGTGGTCGCGGACGGCGGCGAGGTCGCGATCCATTCCCGCACCGACGGCGAGTGGACGACGCACGCGCGTGGCGAGCTGGCCGCCGAGGAGACCGCCGACGAGGGGACCGCCGCCCAGGAAACGGCCGGGTCCGTCGAACTGGCTGCTTGGCCACCCGCCGAGGCGACCGCGGTCGACCTGAGCGACGCCTACCAGCGGCTGGCCGAGCGCGGTTACGCCTACGGCCCGGCATTCCGGGGCCTGCGCGCGGTGTGGCGCCGGGGCGACGAGGTGTTCGCCGAGGTCGCGCTTCCCGACGGCACGGATCCGGCCGGGTTCGGCCTGCACCCGGCGCTGCTCGACGCGGCGTTGCACGCGGCCCTGGTCACCGTGGCCGAGCGCGGCGTGGCGCTGCCGTTCTCCTGGACCGGCGTCCGGCTGTTCACGACCGGCGCCACCGCACTGCGGGTGGTGATCACACCGAGCGGGCCGGACGAGATCTCCCTGGCGGCATACGACGACGCCGGCAGGCCGGTGTGCACCGTCGGTTCGGTCGTGCTGCGGCACCTGTCGCGCGAGCAGCAGGCCGCGGTGTCCCGGGCAGGGCGGTCCGCCGCCCACCGTCTGCTGGAGCTGACCTGGCCGCCGCTGGAGCGGCCCCGGACGGCCCCGGTGTCGGTCGCGCACTGGTCCGCCCTGGACCGGACGGCGCCGATCCCGGACGTCGTAGTGCTCGATGGCCCGTTCGTCTCACGCACCCCGTCGGAGCGGTCCGGAGCGGACGTGGTCGCCGAGACACACGCCGCCACCCACCGGGTGCTCGACGTGCTGCAGGACTGGCTCGCCGACGAACGGTCGGCGCACAGCACCCTGCTGATCGTCACCCGCGGCGCGGTACGGCCGGCCGGCGAAGGCGCGCCCGATCCGGCCGCCGCCGCGGTGTGGGGTCTGGTGCGCGCGGCACAGGTCGAAGCTCCCGGCCGGTTCGTGCTGGTGGACACCGACGCGGACACCGACGCGGACGTCGACGTGGCCACCGTCGTGGCGTGCGGCGAACCGCAGGTGATGATCCGGTCCGGCGTGCTGCACGCGGCCCGCCTGGCCCCGGTGCCGCCGACGCCCCTGGGCACGTTCGACCCGACGACTCCCGGTGCGGTCTCCGGTGCGGTCTCCGGGCCGGCTCTCATCACAGGTGGCACGGGTGGACTCGGCTCGGCACTGGCCCGCCACCTGGTGACGCGGCACGGTGTGCGGCATCTGGTGCTCGCCTCGCGCCGGGGACCGGACGCGCCGGGCGCCGGTGAACTGGTCGCCGAGCTGGCCGAGCTGGGGGCGACCGCGCAGGTGGTGCGGTGCGACGTCACCGACCGGGCCGCGCTCGCCCGCCTGGTGACGCCCGAGCTGACCACGGTGATCCACGCGGCCGGGGTGCTCGACGACGGCGTACTCGACTCGCTGACCCCCCACCGGATGGATTCCGTGCTGCGGCCCAAGGCCGACGCCGCCTGGTACCTGCACGAGGCCACCGCCCGAACCGGCGCCACGCTCGTGCTGTTCTCCTCGGTGCTCGGCCTGTGCGGCGGGCCGGGGCAGGCCAACTACGCGGCGGCCAACGCCTTCCTCGACGCGCTGGCCGCCTACCGGCACGATCGCGGGCTGCCCACGCTCTCCATCGGCTGGGGGCTGTGGGACCGCGACACCGGCATGGCCGGTCAGCTGCGCGCGTCGGACATCGTCCGGCTGGAGCGGCGCGGCCTGACGGAACTGCCGGTCGACGCCGGGCTGGCCCTGTTCGACGCCACCCTCGCACAGCACCGGCCGTACGTCGTCGCGATGCCGGTCGACCGCGCGGTGCTCCAGGTCTCCGCCGACCTCGGCGAACTGCCCGCAGTGCTGAGGGACCTGGCGCCGACCCGGCATCAGGCGCCGCCCGCCGCCTCCACGCCCGCGGACCTGCTCACGCTGACCCGGAACGAGACCGCCATCGTCCTGGGGCGCGACGGCGGCGAGCGGATCGATCCGGACCGCAACTTCCGGGAACTGGGCTTCGACTCGCTGCTGGCCGTCGAGCTGCGCAACCGGCTCAGAACAGCCACCGGAATGACGCTGCCCGCGGCCGTGGTCTTCGACTACCCCACGCCTGCCGCACTGGCCGGGTACCTCAGCGACCGGACTACCGGACGCACCGAGCGCACGGACGAGCAGCCGGCGCGCGTGGCGGACGACACCGATCCGATCGTCGTGGTGGGCATGAGCTGCCGGTTCCCCGGCGGAATCGACTCGCCCGCGGACCTGTGGCAAGCCGTGGTCGACCGCAGGGACGCGATCGGTGACTTCCCGACCGACCGCGGCTGGCAGGTGAGCGGCCTCTCCATGCGGCAGGGCGGGTTCCTCGCCGACGCGGGGGCGTTCGACGCCGCGTTCTTCGGCATCAACCCGCACGAGGCCGCCGCGATGGACCCGCAACAGCGGCTGCTGCTCGAAGTGAGCTGGGAAGCGGTGGAGCGCGCCGGCATCGACCCGCAGTCGCTGGCAGGCAGCCGCACCGGTGTGTTCGCCGGAATCATGGCCCAGGAGTACGGCGCGGGCGCCGACGACGCCGCGGCCGGCGTGGAGGGCTACCGGCTGATCGGCAGCCAGGGCAGTGTCGCCTCCGGCCGGGTCGCCTACGCGCTCGGCCTGGAGGGGCCCGCGGTCACCGTGGATACGGCCTGCTCCTCCTCACTGGTCGCGGTGCACCTGGCCGCGCGGTCGCTGCGCTCCGGCGAGTGCGACCTGGCGCTGGTCGGCGCCGCCACCGTGATCGCCACGCCGAGGGTGTTCGTGGAGTTCGCCAAGCAGGGGGGACTGGCCGCCGACGGACGGTGCAAGCCGTTCTCCGCGGCGGCCGACGGAACCGGCTGGAGCGAGGGCGCGGGCGTGCTCGTACTGGAGCGCCTGTCACGGGCCCGGGAGCGCGGGCACCGGGTGCTCGCCGTGGTGCGCGGCAGCGCGGTGAACCAGGACGGCGCCTCCAACGGGCTGACCGCGCCCAACGGTCCGTCCCAGCAACGCGTGATCCGTGCCGCCCTCGCGGGAGCAGGCCTGTCCACCGCGGACGTCGACGTGCTCGAGGCGCACGGCACCGGCACGGTCCTGGGCGATCCCATCGAGGCGGAGGCGATCCTGGCGACCTACGGCCAGGGCCGGCCCGCCGACCGGCCGCTGCTGCTCGGCTCGGTCAAGTCCAACCTCGGGCACACCCAGGCAGCGGCAGGCATGGCCGGCATCATCAAGATGATCGGCGCGCTCACCCACGGCCTGGTGCCGCCGACACTGCACGCCGACCCGCCGACGTCCGCGGTGGACTGGTCGGGCGCAGCCGTCGCGCTGGCGACCGAGCCGGTCGACTGGCCGCACACCGGGCGACCCCGCCGGGCGGGCGTGTCGGCGTTCGGCATCTCCGGCACCAACGCCCACGTGATCCTCGAACAGGCACCCGACCAGCCGGAACCGGCTGCGGCGCAGCGGAACTGGCCGGTGCTGCCGTGGGTACTGTCCGCGCGCACCGGACCGGCGCTGCGCGGCCAGGCCGCCCGCCTGCTGGCCCACGTCCGGTCGAACGAGAACCTCGACCCGGCGGCTGTCGCCTCTGCACTGGTGGCGACCCGGTCGCGGTTCCCGCACCGGGCGGTCATCACCGGCGCGGACCGCGCCGAACTGCTCGACCGGCTGGCGGGGACCGCTCATGCCGGGGCCGCTCATGCCGGGGCCGCTCATGCCGGGTCGGCCGAGCAGACCGAGCCGGGGACCGGACCGGTCGTGTTCCTCTTCCCCGGACACGGCAGCCAGTACGCGACCATGGGCGCGACGCCGTACGCCGAGTTCCCGGAGTTCGCCGCCGCCCTCGACGAGGTGCTCGCCGAACTCGACGCGCACCTGGACCGGCCGATGGCCGACCTGCTCTTCGCCGAGAAGGGCTCGCCGGACGCGGCCGTCCTCCAGGACCAGACCGAGTACACCCAGCCCGCGCTGTTCGCCGTCGAGGTCGCGCTCTACCGGCTGGTCGAATCCTTCGGACTGCGACCGGACTACCTCCTCGGCCACTCCTTCGGCGAACTGGCCGCGGCGCACGTGGCCGGCATCCTGTCCCTGCCCGACGCCGCCAGGCTGATCACCGCGCGCGGCCGTGCCATGGCCGCCCTGCCGCCCGGCAGCATGGTGCAGATCCTGGCGGGCGCCGACGAGATCGAGCCCACCCTGGAGCCCGGTGTGTCGATCGCGGCCCTCAACGCGCCGGACGCCACGGTGATCTCCGGGACGCCGGACGCGGTCGAGCGGGTCGTCGAACGCTGGCGTGCGCGCGGGCGGCGATCGGTCAGGCTCCGTAACCGGTACGCCTTCCACTCGGCCGGACTGGACGGCCTGCTGGGCGAGTTCGCCAAGGTGGCCCGGGAGGTCACCTATCACCCGCCGACGATCCCGATCATGTCCAACGTCACCGGCCGGCCGGCCGCCGAAGGGGACCTGCGCTCGGCCGACTACTGGCTGCGGCACGCCAGGGGGACCGTGCGGTTCCTGCCCTGCGTGAACGCCCTGGCGGAGCTCGGCGCGAGCACCTTCGTCGAGATGGGGCCGGGGCGGGCACTGATCACGCTGGCGGCGCGGAGCTTTCCCACCGAGGTGCCCGCGCTGCCGCTGCTGCGCGGTGACCAGCCCGAACTGGCCACCCTGCTGTCCACGCTCGGCGAACTGTCCGCGCGGGGCCTGCCGGTCGACTGGCGGGCGGTGTTCGGCGAGCCGTCCGGCCCCTTCGCGGAGCTGCCCACCTACGCGTTCGACCGGAGGCACTACTGGCTGCAGCCGCAATCGCCGGTCGCCGCGACGGGCCTGGGATTCGTCGCGGCGGACCACCCCGTCCTGACCGCCCGCATGGAGCTGCCGGACGACGGCACGGTGATCCTGTCCGGCTCGGTCACCCGCAATTCGCCCGGCTGGCTGGCCGACCACGCGGTGGCCGGCACGGTGCTCGCCCCCGGCACCCTCTTTGCCGAACTGGCCCTGCGGGCCTGCACCGACACCCGGGCGAACACACTGCGCGAACTGGTGATCCAGACTCCGCTGGTGCTGCCCGAGCAGGGCCGGCTGACCGTCCAGGTGATCGCCCACCCGACCGGTGAGCTGGTGCTGTCCGCCCGCCCCGACGAGCCGGAGGCACCCTGGGTGGTACACGCCAGGGGTTCGGTGACCACGGCGGACCGGCAAGACCCTCCGCCGCTGACGGTCTGGCCGCCCGCAGGCGCCGTACCGATCGACCCGGACGGGGCCTACGACCGGCTGGCGCAGCAGGGATACGACTACGGCCCGGCCTTCCGCGGACTGCGCGCGATGTGGCGCGACGGCGAGGACGTGCTCGCCGAGATCGCGGCCGACGTCGACACCACCGGCTACGGCCTGCACCCGGCCCTGCTGGACGCGGCGCTGCAGGTGTGGCTGGTGGCCACCGACCGTGGCGGCACCGACGTCCCGTTCGCCTGGGAGAACCTGGTGCTGCACCGCACCGGGGCGGACAGCCTGCGCGTCCGGCTGTCCCCGGCGGGTCCGGACGGCGTGTCGGTCGCGGTGTACGACCGGGCGGGCCGGCCGGTGCTGACCGCCGAATCGGTGCGCCTGCGCCCGATGTCCGCGTCGGCCGGCCGCCTACGAGAACTGGCCTGGACCCCCCTGCCCCCCACACCCGCCGCTGCCGCTGCCTCCGTCTCTGTGCCGCACGACGATGTCACGGTCCTGGACGGCCTTCCCACCGGCGCGGACGTGGTCTCCTCGGTGCATGCGGCGACGCGGACGGTGCTGGGCGCGCTGACCGCGCCGACGACACAGCGGCTGGTGATCGTCACCCGCGGCGCGGTCGCGCTGCCTGGCGAGGACGTGCCGGACCTGGCCGGCGCAGCGGTGTGGGGCCTGGTCCGGTCCGCGCAGGCCGAACAGCCCGGCCGGTTCATCCTGGTGGACACCGACGGCGAACTCGACCTGCCGGCGGTCCTGGCGACGGAGCAGCCGCAACTGGTCATCCGGTCAGGGGTGCCGCACGCGGCCCACCTGGCCACGCTGGCGGAACCCTCGACGGGCGGCTCCCCGTTCGGCCCGGAAAGCAGGGTGCTGATCACCGGTGGCACCGGCGGTCTCGGCGCGCTGATCGCCCGTCACCTCGTGGTGGCGCACGGTGTTCGGCGACTGCTGCTGGTCAGCAGACGCGGTCCGGCCGCGCCCCAAGCACCCGCCCTGCGGGCGGAGCTGGCAGAACTGGGCGCGGCGGTCGAGATCGCCGCCTGCGACGTCAGCGACCGGGCCGCGGTGGCCGACCTGGTGACACCCGATGTGACCGCCGTGGTGCACACGGCCGGCGTACTCGACGACGGGGTGCTGGGATCGCTGACACCGCAGCGGCTGGCAGCGGTACTCGCGGCCAAGGCCGACGCCGCCTGGCACCTGCACGAGGCGACGCGCGGGCTGGACCTGACCGCGTTCGTGCTGTTCGCCTCGGTGGCCGGCACGCTCGGTTCGGCGGGACAGGCCAACTACGCCGCAGCGAACGCCTTCCTGGACGGGCTGGCCGCGCATCGCCAGGCCGGCGGCCTGCCCGCGGTGTCCATCGCCTGGGGACTGTGGGCGGGACAGCGCGGTATGACGGAGCACCTGAGCGAGGCGGATCTGGCGCGGCTGCGCGACCGAGGGCTGGCGGCGATCACCGAGTCCGACGGCCTGGCGATGTTCGACGCCGCCCTGACCGCGCCGCGCGCACAGGTCACCGCGGTGACCCTGCGCGCGCCGGCCCGGCAGAGCCACCAGGACGACGCGGTACGGCTGCGGCACGAACTGGCCGGCCTCGACCAGGACGAGCAGCGCACACGCGTGCTGGACCTGGTGAGCCGCAAGCTGGCGGCGGTGCTCGGCCACCGCGACGGACGGCCGCTCGACACGGACCGCACCTTCCGCGACCTGGGCGTCGACTCGCTCACCGCCATCGAACTGCGCAACGCCCTCGCACCGCTGACCGATGTGCCGCTGCCGGCCACGGCGGTGTTCGACCACCCCACTCCCGCGGCGCTCACCGACCACATACACCGAACCCTCGTCGCGCCGGTGCCGGACGCGCGGCCGAGCCGGAAGGAGCTGATAGACACGATGGACACCGAAGAACTGATCGCGGCAGCGCTGGGCGAGGGCGGCCCGCGATGACCGACCGGATTCCAACGGTACGGATTCCGGTCCCGCGGAACGCGGCCGCGGGCAGCCGGGCCCGGTCCGCGTCGGCCCGGTGGGACCGGGTTCTCATGGCGGCGCTCTGGCAGGGCCTCATCGGGCTGGGCATCTGGTGGATGTCGGTACCGGCCGTCGTGGTCGACGACCACTCGCATGACTGCGGGCGGAGTGACCTGCGATGAGCAAGGACACCGAAGCCAGGCTGGTGAAGGCACTGCGCGAGTCGCTCAAGGAGATCGAGCGACTGCGCCGGAACGGCCGCGGCCCCGCCGACGACGATGACCCGATCGCGATCGTGGGTGTCGGGTGCCGTTATCCCGGTGGTGTCGCGTCGGCGGCCGACCTGTGGGAGGTCGCGGCCGGTGGGCGTGATGTGATCTCTGCGTTTCCCACCGACCGTGGGTGGGATCTGGCGGCGCTCTACGATCCCGACCCGGACCGGGTGGGCACGACGTACGTCCGCGAGGGCGGATTCCTCGACGGTGCCACGGACTTCGACGCCGCCTTCTTCGGCATCGGTCCCGGCGAGGCGGTCGCGATGGATCCGCAGCAGCGGTTGCTGCTCGAAGTGACCTGGGAGGCGCTGGAGAACGCGGGCATCGACCCGCATTCCCTCGCCGGCAGTGCGACCGGAGTGTTCGTCGGCCACATGGCGCAGGAGTACGGGCGCGACATCGAGGAAGCCGGTACGGAGGGGTACCGGTTGACCGGCACGGCAGGCAGCCTGATCACCGGCCGGGTGGCGTACACGCTGGGCCTGGAGGGTCCGGCGGTGACCGTCGACACGGCGTGTTCGTCGTCGTTGGTCGCGGTGCATCTGGCGTGCCGGTCACTGCGGTCGGGGGAGTCGGACCTGGTCCTGGCCGGCGGCGCGACCGTCATGGCGACGCCGCGTGTCTTCCTCGAATTCGCCCGGCAGCGTGGTCTGTCGCCGGATGCGCGGTGCCGGTCGTTCGCGGCGGCGGCGGACGGTACGGCCTGGGCCGAGGGTGTGGGTGTGGTCGTGCTGGAGCGCTTGTCGGACGCGCGTCGGCGTGGGCATGCGGTGCTGGCGCTGGTGCGGGGCAGTGCGGTGAACCAGGACGGTGCGTCGAACGGGTTGACGGCGCCGAACGGTCCGTCGCAGCAGCGGGTGATCAGGTCGGCGCTGTCGGATGCCGGGCTGTCGCCCGGGGATGTGGATGTGGTGGAGGCGCATGGCACGGGGACGGTGCTGGGGGATCCGATCGAGGCGCAGGCGGTGCTGGCGACGTACGGGCAGGAGCGGTCCGGGGACCGGCCGGTGCTGCTGGGGTCGTTGAAGTCGAACATCGGTCATACCCAGGCGGCGGCGGGTGTCGCGGGGATGATCAAGATGGTGGCGGCGATGCAGCGGGGCGTTGTTCCCGCCACTTTGCACGTCGACGCACCGAGCCCGTACGTGGACTGGTCGTCGGGTGCGGTGGAGCTCGCCACGCGCCGGCGGGAGTGGCCGGAGACGGGAAGACCGCGCCGGGCGGGGGTGTCCTCGTTCGGCATCTCCGGGACCAACGCCCACGTCATCCTCGAACAGGCACCGCCGGCGCCCGACCCGCCCCGGCGCCCCATGCCCGCCGTGCCCTGGGTGCTGTCGGCGAAGACCGAGGACGCGCTGGCCGCACAGGCCGCTCGGCTGCTCGTGTGGCTGCAAGGTACGGACACCGACCCGGCGGACGTCGACCCGGCGGACGTCGGATTCACCCTGCTGTCCCGGGCACGGTTCGCCCACCGGGCCGTCGTGCTCGGCACGGACCGGGACGAACTGCTGACGGGGCTGCGCGCCCTCACCGACGCACCGAAGCCGGGCACCGTGACCGGCGTGGTCGGGCAGAGCGCACTACGTGACCTGGCCGACCGGTTCGTGACCGGCGCCGTGGTCGACTGGGCCGAGGTGTTCGCCGGTTCCGGCGCGCGGCGCGTCGACCTGCCCACCTACCCCTTCGCCCGGCAACGCTACTGGTCGGCACGGTCCACGGCGAACGCCGTGCCCGATGCCCCCACCACCGGGCACGCGAGCGACGTCACCGCCGCGGTCCGCACCGCCGTGGGCGACGTACTCGGCGAGCACGGCGCGGTCGGTGACGACGACGACATCGCCGCACACGGCCTGAACTCGCTGTCCGCTGTGGAACTGCGTGGTCGGCTGCAGGCGCTGACCGACACGCGGATCAGCATGGCCGACATCCTCGACAACCCGACGATCCGCTCGCTGGCCAAGCTCTTGGCCGAGCGCTGCCAGTCCCGGAGGCCCCGATGACCACCGACCCCGTTGCAGCCCTCGCCTTCGACCGGTTCGTGCCGCCCATGACGGTGAACCGGCGCTCACCCCGCGAGGTGTTCGTCACCGACCACGCGCGCATCGGCGCGGACGAGTTCGCGATCGCCGTACGCGTGGCGCACGACCACCCCCTGTGGTCCGACCAGCGGGCACACCTACACGACCCGGCAGCCGTGATCGAGGCGTTCCGGCAGGCCTTCGTCGTGGCCCGGCACGAGTATCTCGGAGTCCCACGGGGCACCCCGTCGGCCGTACAACAACTGACGCTGGCCGTGCCGGACCTGGACGCGTTCCGCACCGACGGAAGCACGCCCCTGAAAGGCGTCATCAAGGTGCGCGTCACGCAGACCGACGGCACGTTCGACATCGCGGGCGACTTCGTCGTCGGCTCGGCACGGGCCATGACGCTGTCGTTCGGCAGCATCCTGTTCCCCCGCGAGTCCTACCGGCAGATCCGGGACTACCAGCGGTCCCGTCGGCCCGCGGAGGCAGCCGGCACACCCGACACCAAGCCATTGGACCCCGAGCTGGTCGGCCGGCACGACCCCGGCAACGTGGTGATCGCCCCCGCCACCCGGCCCAACCGCTTCCCCCTGGTGGTGGACCGCACCCACCTGTCCTTCTTCGACCGGGACTACGACCACCTGCCCGCATCGCTGCTCATCGAAGCCATGCGGCAGTCCGCACTGCGCAGCGCGGCGGAGGCGGGACTGCGCACGGGCGAGGCGGCGCTGACCCGGGCCGAGCTTGACTTCGGCATCTTCGTGGAAACGGACGTGCCCGCCGAATGCGTGGTGTCGGCGGTGACCGGACGACCCGGAACGGTGACCGCGTCGGTGGGCATCGATCAGGCCGGCGTCCGCGTCGCGAGCGGAACCCTGGAACTGACCGAACCGAATCCGTGAGCGAACCGGCGAACTCTTCGACGGATCCGTCGCCTGTGGCGGCCGGCTGACCGCCGGTGTACGCACGGACGGTCCGGCAGGCACCGAACTGTTGCGGCCCTAGCGTCGATGCCATGACGTACACGACGCACAAGATCGACCGCTACGCGGACGTACGGGCGGCGCTTGCCGACCCGGCGCTCGTCCCGGTACTGCCGGCCGCGGACGGCGGTCCGGACGCAGCGAGCGTCGCCTGGCTGCGGGCCACCGTGGCCCGCTTCAGTTCCGGGGAGCCCCACAGGCGCCGACGGGCTGTGGTGGAGGACGAACTGTCCCGGCTGGAGCCCGCCGCGCTCTGGCAGGCAGCGGCGGCGGCAGCACCCGAGCAGGAGGTCCGGGTGCGGGTGGTGCGCATCCTCGCGCAAGCTCTCGGGATCCCGGAGGCCGGGGCGGTCGCGGAGGCGGTGACCGTGGTGGCCGGGGCCTACTTCGGGGACCAGGCCAAGGACAAGGAAAAGACCGCCGCGGACGAGGCCGCGGACGAGGCGGTGGCCTGGCTGGTGACCCACCTGACGCCGCCAGGGCATGCCGAGCAGAGCGCCGAGAACGCCGGGACCGCGCTGGAACCGGTCGCCAACCGCATCGGCTTGCTCGTGCAGGCCTGCGAGGCGACGGCCGCACTGGTGGAGGCCGCCTCCGACGGGGACGTTCCGCTGCCCCGGGTGCTCAGGGAGCTTCCGCCGGTAGCGGCCATGCGCCGAGTCGCCGCCCGGCCCACCCGGACAGCCGGCCGGGAAGTCGCCGAAGGCGATCTGGTGCTCCTGGACCTCGCTCGTGCGCATGACACCCACCCCGTGACCCTCACCTTCGGCGCCCCGCCCCGGGTCTGCCCCGGCCGGGCCCACGCCCTCGCCCTGGCCGGCGGCCTGCTCCGGCGCCCGCTGACCGACTTCGCCCGCCTCCACCACCAGGCCACCCCGCTGCTGCTGCCCAACGCCTGGGACCACGCCTCCGCAGCCGCTCTGGCGGCGCAGGGCTTCCAGGCGATCGGCACCACCAGCCTCGGTGTGGCCGCAGCCGCGGGCCTGCCGGACGGGGCGGCGGCCACCGCCGACGCAACCCTGGCACTGGTCCGCCGCCTGGGCCGCAGCTCCTTCCTCCTGACCGTCGACGCCGAAGGGGGCTTCAGCGACGACCCGGAGGAAGTGGCCGAACTGGCCCGAAGGCTGCACGACGCAGGCGCCGCCGGGATCAACCTCGAAGACGGCCGCCCGGACGGCACGCTCGTCCCCGTGGACCTGCACGCCGCGAAGATCTCCGCCGTCAAGGCCGCCGCGCCGCACCTGTTCGTGAACGCCCGCACCGACACCCACTGGCTGGGCCGCCAGCAGGAAGAGACAGCCGCTCGCCTCGCACGGTACGAACAGGCAGGCGCGGACGGCGTCTTCGTACCAGGCCTGTCGGATCCGGACGGCATCGCCGCCCTGACGGCAACCCTCCTCACCCCGCTGAACATCCTGTACACACCGACCGGCCCCACGCTTGCCGACCTGGCCGCGCTCGGCGTACGCCGCATCAGCCTCGGCTCACTGCTCTACCGCACGGCCCTGTCAGCAGCCGTGACCACGGCAACCACCATCCGCGACGGCCGGCCGACAGACATCGCACCCCCTTCCTACGCGGAGGTACAGGCGCTGCGACGGCCCGACGAGAGGGCGCAGCCCGCCTCGCCTGCGCAACGGACCGACCCGGCCGGGGCGTGACGGAACGGCTCCCGACACACGTCACAGGCCGCTGTCGATCCGGCCGCATCCCGTTCGACGTCATGATGTGCGGCGCCCCGCCCCACGATGACGCGACAGGACCTGACGAGGGAAGACGTGGATCAACTGCTGAGAGTCATGAACTTCAACGTCTCGAGTGACGGAATCGGTGCCGGTGAGCACCAGAGCCTCGACAGGCCGTTCGGCCACGACCATCCCGAGAGGCTGTTCGCCTGGGCCGGAGCCACGGCGAGCTGGCCCATGCGCACGGATTCCGGGGGGAGCCGGGGCCTCGACGACTACTTCACGCGAGACTTCGCACGCAACATCGGTGCCGAGATCATGGGCCGCAACAAGTTCGGGCCCCAGCGCGGGCCCTGGCAGGACGACGAGTGGCGCGGCTGGTGGGGTGCCGAGCCCCCGTTCCGCACTCCGGTGTTCGTCATGACCCACCACGAGCGTCCGTCGTTCACGCTCTCCGACACCACGTTCCACTTCGTCGACGGCGACCCGGCCACGGTCCTCGAACGGGCGAGGGAAGCGGCGGAGGGCAAGGACGTCCGACTCGGTGGCGGGGTCACCACCATCCGGCAGTTCCTTGCTGCCGACCTCGTCGACACCCTGCATGTGGCGGTCTCGCCGGTGAAGCTCGGGTCCGGACTGCGGCTGTGGGAGTCCCCTGAGGAGCTTCTCGACCGGTTCCACCTGGAGGTCGTGCCGAGCCCGAGCGGCGTGACGCACCACCTGTTCTGGCGAAGGTGACGTGAGGGCCCACTCGGGGATGTCAGCGCGGAAGTGATGGATCACCGGCCTGCTCGGCTGCTGTGCGGCTCGAGGGCCGCACAGCACCAGGGGGGTGCTCATTCCGTGAGCGCAGGTCCACCGAGTAAACAGGTCTACTCAACCTTGAGGACCACGACGCTCCATTGGAATCCGAGCCCCTCGGCGATCAAGAGAATGACGTCACCGCTGCTGCAACGGTCGTGGTCCACAAGATGTGCGAGGGCGCTGAATTGATCGGCGGCGCCGGTGTGACCTGTCACCGCGGTGTGATCCCATGTGGTGCGGGAAATGGGTATGTTCAGCGGATCGAGGTAATTCCGGTAGAGGAAGGTTTCCCCGATCGCCGGGACGAGTACGTGGGCTACGTCGGCCAGACGGACATGAGCCATGGAAAGCGCAGCGTCGATCGTGGATGTCAGACCGGCTCGGAGGCGGCCCAGAACCACATCAGTGCCCATACGGGTCTGCAGGAATGCGCGAGCGCGTGCGGTGATGTCGACCGGTGTTCGGGTTGAGGGGACATGAGCGTGCAGGCCGCTCAGTGTGGGATCGGTGAGGGTTGCTGCGGAGAGAAGGCGGGCGTACCCGGCATCGCGACTGAGTACCACGGCGGCGGCGCCATCAGCAAATATATAGCCCTGTTCGCAGTTGAAGCGATCTATGTAGGGCTGCCTCCAAAGATCGCCCGCGACGACGAGGGCGGCGCGGTCCTGGGAGGGAAGCAAGCGATGCGCGGCGAGGACGAGGGCGTTGAGACCAGCTGCGCAGCCGCCCGACATTTCGGCTGCGAAGGTACAAGGGGAGTGGACGGTTTCGGCGATTGCCGTGGCCACGTTGTAAAGCGGCGGTCGTGTGAAGGGGAATACGCTGACGAACAGCAGGGTGCCGATATCGGTATTGGGGACGGTTGCGCGGGCGGTGGCCGACAAGGCGGCGGCGGATGCCAGGTCAAGCAGGGTGGTTGATTCCTCCGCGATGGTGACGGCGCTGAGTCCGGTGACCTTGGCGTCCTCCTCCGAAATGAGCCCTTCACGCACAGCGTGAGCGAGGGGTAAAGCGGGCGGAATTTCTGCTGCGGCCGAAGCGATGTAGAGGGCGGACCCCGACGTGAAGTCGACAGCACTGGGGGTCAAGGCCGGGAAGGGAGGCGTTGCCGGAACCGGGGTAGTCATGGTGCCTCCTGGCTGGTTGTGTGTGGTGGACCAGCACGAGCCAGACGCTGCCGTCCGAGAGCGATCGCGGTGGACGCGGAAGCGGGTCGTGGCATTTCCTGAGCTCGCTGCTCGCTGACTGATCGCCGGACGACGTGCTCGTCTCATCAGTACGACAGGGCAATCCACCGGAATGTCAGGCGAGGCGCCTGCAGGTGTGGGACACCTCGGAGCTGTCGACCTGGTGCGGTGTGAGGCCCGTCCGTCCCGACCGGCGCACCAGCGTCTCACCCTTGTCTCCGGTCAACGTCAGCCCGGCCCACCGGTGGTCCCGTACGTGAGGCGAGGCGCCGACCTCACATTCCGGTGCGGTGTCTTGTCGAAGTGGTGAGGGCAGATGCGACCGAGGAGGGTCGGCGACATCCATGACCAACCAGTCCCGGTCAGGACGCGGCCGGCTCGGTCCGGCCTTGAGTGACAAGCACGGCCGCAACCCCCTTGCCGTCCTCCGCGACCTCTTCACCGGTCAGGTCTGTCTGCCGCCCCTCACCGCCTGATCAACGGGCCTGAACATTCGCATCACCGAGCGGTCGGGCAGCACCACCGTGGACCCGGCCGTCCACGTACCCAGCCGTAGCGCCAAGACGGAGGCTCATCATGGCACAGCCCCCCTTTCCGGCTCTGACCCCCAGCGCTACCGACTTCACGGCGGGAGCCGCCCTCTACATCGCTTCAGCGGCGGCCGAACTTCCGCCCGCGTTGCCTGTCGCAGACGCCATTCGCGACGGGAGCTATTCACAGGAAAGCGCCGACATCGCCGGATACAGCGCCGTCACCATCGCGGAGGAATCAAGCACGATCTTCGACCTGGCATCCGCTGCCGCCCTGTCGGCCACCGCTCGGACAACCGTACCGAGCACCGATATCCGCAGCGTGCTGTTCGTCAGCGTATTTCCCTTCACGCACCCGGCCCTTTACAACATACCCGCAGCGATCGCCGAATCCGTCCGCTCTCCTTGCGCCTTCGCCACCCAGCTTTCGAACGCGTCCTGCGCTGCCGGTGTCGATGCCCTCGTCATGGCCGGGCATCGCTTGCTCGTCACCGACGAACGCGCCGCCCTCGTCGTCGCCGGCGATCTCTGGAGGCAGCCCCACATAGATCGCTTCAACTGCAACCCGAATTTCGTATTCGCTGACGGTGCCGCCGCCGTCGTGCTCAGCCGCGACGTCGGGTACGCCCGTCTTCTCTCGGGCGCAACCCTCACCGATCCGACACTGAGCGGCCTGCACGCCGACGTCCCCACAGCCCGCACACCCGTCGACATCACCGCGCGCGCCCGCGCATTCTTTGAGACCCGCATGGACCCCGACGAGGTTCACGCGCGCCTCGAAGCCGCTTTGACATCCACGATCGACGCCGCCCTTTCTCTGGCTGGTGTCAGCATGGACGACGTAGCCTACGCACTCTTGCCGGCCATCGGGAGGACCTTCCTCCAGCGGTATCTCGACATGCTGAAGATTCCCATTTCTCGCACCACGTGGGATTACTACGCGACTACGAGCCACATCGGCCCCGGCGACCAGTTCAGTGCGCTCACGTATCTCATGGACAACGACCGATGCGGCAGCGGTGATGTCATTCTCTTGATCGGCGAGGGAGTAGGGTTTCAATTCAGCGTGGCGGTACTCGAGGTCCAATAGACCTGTCCCTACGGGCGAGCGCGCCGCCGAGGACACCCGCTTCCACGACACCGCCGACGAGGTGAGGCCACCCGCGTCGCGAGCATCCTCGGGCGGCACTCCTGCCGCTCTGTGACCCACGCCACATGTAGTTCCTGTCAGGAATCGGGACGCTGCTCCGCTCAACCCACGCAAGAGCAAGCGAACTGACAGGAGGACCACATGAAGCACCGCATCGTCGTCCTCGGCGCCGGCTATGCCGGAGCCTACGTGGCCGGGAACCTGGCCCGTCGGCTGTCCCCGGCGGACACCGAGATCACCGTGGTCAACGCCGTACCCGACTTCGTCCAGCGGGTGCGGCTGCACCAGTTGGCGGCCGGTCAGGACGTCGAGGCTCCACAGCTCGCCGACGTCTTCGCGGGCACGGGGATACGGCTGCGCGTGGCCCGTGTCACCGCCGTGGACCCCGAGCACCGGCTCGTCGCCGTGGCCGACGCCGACGGCGGCGGGGAGCTCGGCTACGACACGCTTGTCTACGCGCTCGGCAGCCACGGCGGCGTCGACGGCGTCCCCGGTGCGGCTGAGCACGCCTTCGACATCGCCGGCCGGCCGTCGGCGCTGCGGCTGCGCGAGCGCCTGGACGGCCTGGGCGATGGCGGGCGTGTAGTGGTCGTCGGCGACGGGTTGACCGGCATCGAGACCGCCACCGAGGTGGCCGAATCCCGGCCCGGCCTGTCGGTGACGCTGGTCGCCCGCGGTGAGCTGGGCGCCCGGCTCACCGCCGGGGCCCGGGGCCACCTGCGCCGGGCCTGCGACCGGCTGGGAGTCACCGTCCTGGAGCGCACCAGTGTCGAAGCCGTCGAAGCGACGCGGGTGCTGTGCGCCGACGGCACCGCCCTGGCGTCCGACGCAACCGTGTGGACGGCCGGGTTCGCGGTCGGCCCCACCGCCGCCGCCGGCGGACTGGAGGTCACCGAGACTGGTCAGATCGTCGTCGACCGCACCATGCGGTCGGTCTCGCACCCGAACGTCTACGCCATCGGCGACAGCGCCCACGCCATCGGCGACAACGGCCGGTCGCTGCCCATGTCCTGCTCCTCGGCCGGCTGCACCGCCGTACAGGCCATCGAGGCGATCGTGGGACGCCTGACCGGCCGCAAGATCGCGAACACCAAGCTGGTCTACACGTACAACCACATCACCCTCGGGCGGCGGGACGCGATCCTGCAGTTGGTCGACGACGAAGGGCAGGCAAAGCCGAAGTACCTGGGCGGCTGGAAGTCCGCGCGGATCAAGGCGGTCCTCGTCGCGCTCTCCCGGTGGGCCATCTCGTACCCGACCCTGGGCATGCCCAAGCGCAAGCGCCGCCTGGCCGCCGCGACGAACGCGGCGGACGCGACCGCCGAGAAAGCCGTCGCGACCGCCGAGAAAGCGGCCGCGTAGCCGCCTCATAGGGTGATCCGCGTGGACAGCACCGCCACTGACCGCTTCGACACCAGCCGGTTCGAATCCAGCCGCAACCGGCTGGACTCCCTGGCGTACCGGCTGCTGGGTTCCGCCGCCGACGCCGAAGACGCCGTGCAGGACGCGTTTCTGCGCTGGCAGGCCGCCGACCGGCAGCGGATCAAGGCGCCGGAGGCATGGCTGACCAGAGTCGTCACCAACCTGTGCCTCGACCGGCTCCGCTCGGCACAGGCCCGCCGCGAACGCACCGCCGGCGCCTGGCTGCCCGAACCGCTGCTCGACGGCGACCCGATGCTCGGCCCGGCCGACACTTTCGAGCAGCGCGAATCGGTCTCCCTGGCCGTGCTGACTCTCATGGAGTGCCTGTCACCCCTCGAGCGGGCCGTCTACGTCCTGCGCGAAGCGTTCTCCTGCAGCCACGCCGAGATCGCCGAGATCCTCGACATCACCGAGTCCGCAAGCCAGCAGCGCCTCCACCGGGCCCGGCACCGCATCACCGCCGCGCGCCGCAGCGGCGGCGAAGCCGACCCGGCAACAGCCTGCAGAATCGTCCAGGAATTCCTCGCCGCTGCCTCCTCGGGCCGCACCGAACGGCTGGTGGCGCTGCTCACCGACGACGCGACCGCGATCTCCGACGGCCTCGGCCTGACCGAGACACTGCTGCGATTCGACACCGCGCAGGGCATCGCCGCCGTCGCACGGGCCGGCTTCAGACCCACACCCGCGAAACGGCGACTTGCCGGCGGCACACCCGCCATCCACTACGCGCTCGTCAACGGCGCCCCCGCCGTCCTCTTCGTACTCGGCGACCGGGTCATCGGCGCCGTGACGTTCGACATCACAGGCGGCAAGATCGCAACCGTGCGCGGCATCGCCGCCCCCACCCGTCTCACCCGCCTCACCGAAGCTTGGCAGCAGCACGGACCGGACACGCCGCTCCTCGCCCAGTGGTGACCCCGGGGCGATGCAGGCGGACAAAAAAGCCCCGTCAAGGAGATCAAAGCGCGTGGAACCGCACGACCGCCCGATGTCCGGCCCGCTCCGCCCGCTGGGCAGTCCTTCGATGCGCAGTTCGACTTCCTCGCCGAGGCCGGGGTGCCACGCGTCTTCTCGGGCAAGAGTCGTCCCACGAGCACAGACGACTTGGCCGCGGCATCGAACTCGCCGTGCCCGCCGAGGAACTGAACTCCTCGGCGGGATCCTCGCCCGGGCGGGACCGACGCCGGTGGCGGTCGGTCCCGCGGGCCAGGGCCACTCGGCTGTCAGCCCAGCAGCTCGGCCATCCGGTCGAGGCGGCGCAGAGTCTCGTCGCGCGGCTCGGACGGCAGGTTGAACGTGATCTCGTCCACGCCCGCCTCCGTCAGCTCCGCGACGACCTTTGCCTCGGGCGTGGCCGCGTGCACCACGACCGGCACCCGCCGCCCGGCGCGTTCCCGCAGCTCGGCGATGCCGGCGGCGAGTGTCTCGGGGCTCGCGGCGAACGGGAACCAGCCGTCGCCGTACTCCAGCACCCGGTCGAACGTCCCCGGCCCCCAGCCGCCGACCAGCACCGGGATCGGGTGGAGCGGCTTCGGCCAGGAGTACGCAGGGGGAAAGTCCACGTACGTGCCGTGGAACTCGGCCCGCTCATGGGTCCACAGCTCCTTCATCGCCAGGACGCGCTCGCGCATCAGCGCCATCCGGGTGCGCGGGTCGGTGCCGTGGTCGCGCATCTCCTCGCGGTTCCAGCCGGCGCCGATGCCGAGGACGGCGCGGCCACCGGACACGTGGTCCAGCGAGGCCATCTCCTTGGCGAAGATGATCGGGTCGCGCTGCGGGATCAGCGCGATGCCGGTGCCGAGCAGCAGCCGTTCGGTGGCGACGGCGGCGGCGGTGAGCGCCACCACCGGGTCGAACGTGCGGTAGTAGATCGGGGGCAGCTCGCCTCCGCCGGGGAACGGCGTGTTGCGGCTGACCGGGATGTGGGTGTGCTCGGTCACGAACAGCGAGCCGAAGCCGCGTTCCTCCAGCGCCGCCCCGAGCGCGTCGGGCGCGATCCCCTTGTCGGTCACGAACGTCGATACGCCGAACTTCATATGCGTCCACCTCACCCGTCAGCGGAACTTGATCGTGGTGGGCAGCGAGGCGAACCCCCGGATGTTGGTGGTGTAGACGCGGACGACCCGGTCCGGGTCGATCTCGTACTCGCTGATCCGGGCCGCCAGTTCGTCCAGGACGATCCGAGCCTCGAGCCGGGCCAACGGAGCACCGAGGCAGAAGTGCGGGCCGCCCCCGAAGCTGATCGCGCGGTGGGTGTCGCGGTCGAGGTCGTAGCGTTCGGCGTCCGGAAACACCTCGGGGTCGCGGTTCGCTGCCGCGATCAGCAGCAGGACGCGCGCCCCCTGGGGCAGCCGGACGCCGTGCAGGGTCCGGTCCTCGGTGAGCGTGCGGACCATGTACTGGACGGGAGTGTCGTAGCGCAGGGTCTCCTCGACCCAGTCCGTGATCCGCCCCTCGAAGGCACGGGTGCGCTGCTGCGGGTACCGCCACGCCCAGTACCAGGCGTTGCCCAGCAGCCGCAGGCTCGTTTCATAGCCCGCCGTGACCAGCAGACCGAGCAGGGCGATGATCTGCTGGTCGGTCAGCGGCGAGCCGCCGACCGACGCCTGCGCCAGCGTGGTCAGCAGGTCCGTGCCCGGCGTGCGGCGCCGTTCGCCGACCCAGCGCACGTAGTATTCCGCCAGCGCGCTCATCGCCTGGGCGTTCTCGGGCGTGAGGTCCCGGGCGCCAGGCGGGCGGTGGAACGCGAGGTTGATCAGGCGGCGCATCTCGGCCCGGTCGGCGACCGGAACCCCGATCAGCTCCGAGATCACATCCATCGGGACCGTGGCCGCCACATCGGCGATGAAGTCGAACGATTCGCGTTCCAGCGCCGGTTCGAGGTGGGTGCGCACGACGTCACGGATCCGCGGCTCCAGCCCGGCGATGCGCCGCGGGCTGAACACCGCCGACACCAGGGCCCGCGTCTGGGTGTGCACGGGCGGATCCATGGCGTTGAACGACATCACCTTGTGGGCGTCGGGTCCCCAGATGGCGGAATCCAGGAGGGGGCCATTGGAGCTGGAGAACCCTGCCGAGTCGCGTAACGCGGCGTCCACATCCGCATGCCGCGACAACGCCCAGATGTCCAGGTCCTCGTTGTGATAGACGGGCGCCGTCTCCCGGAGCCACGCATACAGCGGATAGGGGTCAACGTTGAGCTGCTCGTCGTAGGGGCTGTACTCCACTGCCACCCTCTGTCGCCTCCACCGTTGTGATGTGTTCGAGAGTTCCTGCGCCGGTGCCGACCGGGTCCGGATCGGTCAGGACCCGGTGGCCTCGCGGAGCAGCAGAGCGGTGCCGCGCCCGGGCAGGGCGCCGCGTTGAGGACGAGCGCGCCGTTGACGGCGCCGGGGTTTCCCATGGACCTTCTTGGCGCGCTCGCTTTCCAGCGGGAGCCCTCGGTGCCCGACCTGAGCACCGCGCTGCGCCGCATCGAGGGCGCAGGCGTAGCCGGGTGGCTGTCTCCCGTCGGCCGAGGCGCCCACGAGGAGCCGGCCCCGGTGACCGCGGCGACGCTGCCCCACGATGACGTCGGGCCTGGCGAGCATCCGCGGATGTCGTCCGTCTGGGTCTTGCGGGCCGTCACCGGGCCGCGTGGCCTGATGACGCGTACCGCCCGCTGTCGTCGATGTCCTCGTCGATGCCGGACAGCCAGAGCCTCTCGCCGGCCCCGGCGGACACGGTGACACCTCGGGAATCAGGTCCCGCGGGCCCGCGCGGCAGCCGCGTCATCGAGGATCTCGACGGCGAAGAGGTCGGCCATCAGCGCGGCGGCCACCCGCTCCAGTCGCTCGGCGGGGGCCAGGTCGGTGAACGGTGTCGCCGACGTCGAGGCGGACATGGTGCCTCCTGGCTGGAGTGCGTGTCAGGTCGTCACGAGCAGGCAGTGCCGTCCGGCGCGACGGCCGGGGACGGAGCGCCGGGTCATGGCTTCTCTTGATCTTCCCAGCTCGCTGGGTGATGTGTTCGTCTCATCAGTACGACAACGCAACCCGCCGGAATGTGAGGTGTGAGACGCCGACCTCACGTTCAGGGGCGTTGCCTTGTCGACATGATGAGGGCAGACGCGACGGAGGAGCTGGTGACACGATGACCACCGAATCGGAGCCGGAGCACGGCCGGTCCGATCCGAGCCTGAGCGTGATCATGAGCGAACGGCGTCAGCTGATCAATCTCGCCTACCGGCTTCTCGGCTCCCTGGCCGATGCCGAGGACGCCGTCCAGGAGACCTACGCCCGGTGGTACGCGATGCCGCGGGACGACCAGGACGCCATCGAATCCCCCGGCGCCTGGCTGACGACGGTGACCAGCCGCATCTGCCTCAACCTGCTCGGCTCGGCGCGGGCTCGGCGCGAGACGTATGTGGGGGAATGGATCCCCGAGCCCCTGCCCGAACGCACGGAGTGGGTCACGGTACGGTCGGGCGGCACGCACATGGATCCGGCCGACCGGGTCACCCTCGACGAGTCGGTCAGCATGGCCTTCCTCGTCGTGCTCGAATCGATGACCCCGGCCGAACGGGTGGCCTTCGTCCTGCACGACGTCTTCCGCTACTCCTTCGCCGAGGTGGCCGAGATCGTGGGCCGGACGCCGGCGGCCTGCCGTCAACTGGCCTCCTCGGCCCGCCGCCGCGTCCGCGCCTCGCGGGCCTCCGTGACCCCGCCGGCCCGGCAGGCCGACATCGTCAGGGAGTTCAAGCAGGTGTGGGAGGCCAAGGACATCGACGGCCTCATCGGCCTGCTCGATCCCAAAGCCACGGTGATCGCCGACGGCGGCGGCCTGGCCGCCACAGTGGACCGGCCGGTCCAGGGAGGCGAGCAGATCGCGCGCGCCTGTGTCGAGCTTGCCGAGCGGGCTCCCTTGACGATCCTGGAGCGTACGGTCAACGGCCAGCCCGGCCTGGTGAGCCAGCAGGGCGGCGTCACGGTGGCGGTGCTGGCCTTCGACGTCGTCGGCGACCGGATCAAGTACATCTGGGCGGTGCTCAACCCCGAGAAACTCCGGACCTGGACCGCGGACTGACCGTACGGCGCCGCCCCGTTCATCAGTACGACAGGACAGCCGGCCAGAACGTGAGGCGAGGCACCGGTCGCGACGGGCTGGGCGCGGTATTACGGGGCGTGGGGTCGTGCCGGTGCGCCGTCTGGCGGACAAGGCGGGACTGACCGCCGCGCTGCCGGCGGCGGCGCGGCGGCGCGGCGGCTTCCACCCGGTGCGCCGGAATCGACGTGACGCGCCAGGCAGCCCTGGTCCTGGGCCACCCCGCCTCCGCGTCCACGCTGTACCGGTACCGGTACCGGTACTGGCCCCCGGTCACCCGATCGAAGAAGGGCTTGCCGAAGCAGCGCCTCGCGGCGGGCGCCGCAACAGCTGGACCTGCGCGCCGGACGTCCCGGCCGGAACAGCCGGCCCACCGTCAGCGGGCCGCCGGTCCCGTCCGGCAGTGTCGGCACGTCCGGCAGCGTCGGCACGTCCGGCTTGGCGCGGCACCGACCGCCTGGGAGACCTGAAAATCTTCCGATCCGCCACAGCACGACGTCTGCCGGCCCGCCCGGGGCATGTCCGCTCCGTCTCGACGTCAGTCGGTGGCGACGGAGCGGACATGCCCCAGGAGAACGATCCTCCGGGCGGTCGTCGTCGTGCGCGTGCCGTGGCGCTCGGTCTCCCGCCGACAGCTCGCGGCGTCCGGGCCGGCGTTCAGTCGAGGGCCAGTGCGTGCGCGGCCGGGGAGAGGTGGTCGACCCGTGGCGGGTCGGCCTCGTCGTAGTGCGACCACCGCCGGATCTCCTGGCAGTCGGGGCGTACGAGCATCGCCCCGCCGGGTTGCAGCCCGAGGGCGTCGGCGGTGCCCTCGTCGAGCATGTGGGCGGTGAGTGGAATCGGCGCGGTGGCGATGGCCCCGGCATCGGTCCAGGGCTGCCCCGCCGGCCCGGCGAGCAGGGTGAGCCCGTCGCCGACCAGGTCGAGGGTGCATACCGGGTCGGCCGGTGCCGAGCCGCCGTCGGGTGCCGGAAGCCAGCGGTGCGCCAGCCGCCCGTTGAGGTCCCACGGCAGGGTCTCGGCGGCGGTAGCGGGCTCGGTGGGCGGTGCGGAGGAGAACTCCACGTTGTGCCTGCCGACCGGGCGGCGCTCGGTCTGGTAGGAGTCGAGCAGGTCGGCCGGTGCCCATCCCCGCAACACCCAGGCAAGCTTCCAGCCAAGGTCGAAGGCGTCCTGGATCGCGGTGTTCATGCCGGTGCCGCCCCGTGGCGTCATCCGGTGGGCCGCGTCGCCGATCAGGAAGCCGCGGCCCTCCCGATACCGCTCGGCGAGCAGGGCGGCGAGCGCGAAGGTGCTGAACCGCTCGATCCGCGGCCGCAGTGCGGCGATGCCCGCGGCGCGGGCCAGCAGCCCGGCCAGTTCGGCTTCTTCGAGGTCGGCCAGCCCGGCCTGGCCCGGTGCGCGTGTCCGCGCGAAGACCCATCGGTCCCCGTGGCCCCGGCGGCTGAGGAAGCCGGCGGCGTCCGGCCGGGTGATCATGTAGATGGCAGGTTTCCGGTCCCCGGCAACGGCGTCGAGCGATGCCCGGAACTGCACCGACTCGTAGTCGCCGAGGTGATCCAGGCCTTCCATGGCGATGCCGAGCTGCTTGCGCACCGTGCTGTACGGGCCGTCCGCGCCGATCACGTAGCGCGCTTCGAGCAGATGGGTGGTCTCGGTCCGAAGGTCCAGCAGGGTGGCCCGGACACCGTTGTCGTCCTGGCGGAGCCCGGTCAGCTCGCATCCCAGCCGTACCGCTGCGGTGGGCATGGTGCGCAGATGGGCGAGCAGAACCGACTCCATGTCGTCCTGCGGTGCCCAGGCCGGCTGGGTCGGGCTGATCACAGCCGCCTCGGCCCGTGTCGGGATGGCCATCGGTAATTCGCTGCCGGTGCCGGCGGTCAGCGACTCGGTCACGTAGGTGTACGCCTCGACATCGCTCGCCTTGGCGCGTATCGCAGCCTCAAGGCCCCATCGGCGCATCAGCTCCATCGTCCGGGTGCTGATCAACATGGCGCGTGACAGGGCCGATGCCTGCGCCCGCTTCTCGACGAGCAGTACGTCGATCCCGTAGCCGGCCAGGGTGATGCCGGCCACCATGCCGGCCGGTCCGGCGCCCACGATGAGCACCTTGACCTGGTCCGGCAGTGATTGCCCCACTTGCCGTGATGCCGTCATGGCGTCTGACGCTAGGCATCGCCGACGTACGCCGTCAAGGCGGCGATAGTCGTCGCCAAGTGAGCGCCAAGTCACCGGCAAGCAGCCGGTGATTGTATGAGAGGACTCATGCCGGGATGGCAAAGGCTCCTTCAAAGGGAATGTAAAAACCGCGGCGGATCTGATGATCGAGACACCAGATGACCGAAAACGCCGTTGATTCCAAGTTCTTCGAGTAGGTCGCCGAAGTCGCCTGCAGGCGCCGCGAAGGGCGAGCAGCCGACCGCGTAGCTCGTGGACCGTGCCCGCGCCGAGCCCGCACCGACCGACGTCGGCCCGGTGGAAGTGCCGGCACCGCGCGACGATCCAAGATCTGCTCCGCCGGGTGGAAGCGGCCGGCCGCGCACCCATGTCACCGACACGGTGGGCACCGCCCCGGACGGCCGAAGCCCAGTCCGCGGACGGAGCAGTTCCAGCCCACACCGAACGCACCAGCCATCTGAAGGCGCCTCGCCTCACATTCCGGCGGGTTGTCCTGTCGTACCTGATGAGGCGAACACATCGTCCGACGAGCAGGAAGCTCAGGAAACACCACCACCAGCCTGTCCGTCCCCCGCGACCAGGCTCGGACGGCACCGCCTGCTCGTGCTGATCCACCACACACAACCAGTCAGGAGCACCATGAACACCCCCGCGACGTCGCCACTGTTCACTGAACCGGCGCCCGCCGAGCGCCTGGAGCGGGTGGCCACCGCGCTGAAGGAGAAGAACTTCGCCGTCGAGATCCTCGATGACGCCGCCGCCGCGCGCAGCCGCGTCAAGGACCTGATTCCCGAGGGCGCCACTGTGTTCACCGGGGCCAGCGAGACCCTCCGACTGTCCGGTATCGATGGCGACCTCAACACCAGCGGGCGGTACGACTCCGTCAAGGCACGAAGCTCCTCCATGGACCGCGCCACCCAACTGACGGAGATCTGGAAGCTGCTCGCCTGCCCCGACGTCATCGTGGGCAGCGTCGCCGCGGTCACCGAGACCGGCTCCCTCGTGGTCGCCTCGGCCAGCGGTAGCCAGCTGGCCGGCTACGCGGGCGCCGCGCAGCGCGTGATCTGGGTCGTCGGAGCGCAGAAGGTGGTGCCCGACCTGAGCACCGCGCTGCGCCGCATCGAAGACCACTGCGTCCCGCTGGAGGACGAGCGCTGCATGCAGGCCTACGGGGTGCCCAGTGCCCTCAACCGCATGCTCGTCCTCAACGCCGAACCGCACCCCGGGCGCGGCACCGTCCTGCTGCTCCGCGAAGCCATCGGATTCTGACGACACCGTGGGTGAGCGCGGCGTCAGTCCGTGCGATCCCGGCCTGGTGAACACCGGCACGAGGGCTTCTCAGCCCAGGCGGGGACCGGTGACCGGTTGGTGGACCAGGCCGGACGGGCGTGCCGGCGTCGCAGGTCCCGGATGCTCGGGCCGAGAAGCCGCTGGAGGAGACGGGGCGGCATGACCGGCGGTCCCGTTCTCCCGCCGACTGCGCTGATGGCCCGTCAGGCGCCCGCGCCCGCGCGCCGTATCCCCGGAGGGTCATGACAAGGTGATGCGGCAGGCGAAGCCGGCGGAGCACCTGCCGGCGGACGGCGCTGTGCGGGTGAAGGTCATGGCGGCCATGGCGATCAGCCGGGCGGGGCACCGGCCGGCCGTGGGGCCCGCCACAGCACTGTTCGGGCGCCCTGCGGTCCCGACGGCGCTGCCGGCAGGACTGCGGGCGGCCCGTGCCGGAGTCGGCGGGTCTGCGCGGTGGACGGCACCACGCTGCTGGTGCCCGACACCGAGGACAACGCTGCGGCGTTCGGCAAGCCCGGCGACGACCGGGGCGCCGGGGCGCTGCCCCCGGACCCGCGCAGCCACCGGCGCGGACCCGCTGCGGGAGACGGGCGACTCATCCCGGTGCAGGTGGTGGAGCAGACCCTGGACCGCGCCCCGCCGACCACGCCCCGCCGACCGCGGCCTCACCGCCCCACCGCCCCACCACCCACCGAAGTCACCGTCCCCGATCCGACCGAGGAACGCGGAATGCCGCAGGTCGTGCACTGTCCAGAGCCGGACGAGGGGCTTCGCGCCGGCGCCGCCCGGAGGCACGGGAACTGGAGCGGCGAGCGGTGGACGCCGTACACCCCACGAGGCGGCGATCCCGGTCGGAGCCGCACGCCATGAGCACGTTCGACCCCGACCGCGTGCCCGGCACCGCCGAGGGCCCGGTCGAGGCCCGGTCGCCTGCGCCGAGCGGTGGACCGAGGCGGGCGCGGTGATGCGCCTGATCCAGCACGTTCCGGTTGATCCACCGTAGGAACACCAGGAGGGACGACCATGTCTGATCTGCAGAACAAAGTAGTGATCGTGACGGGTGGCTCCGGCGGGCTGGGCGCCGCGACGGCCTCCTGCATGGCCCGAGCCGGGGCCAGGGTGGTGCTCACCGGCCGGGACAGCGAGGAAGGCGAGAAGGCCGCCGCCAGAACCGGGGGTGTGTTCCTCCGCCACGACGTGACCAGCGAGGACGACTGGCGGGCCGTGGTGGAAACGACGGTAGACCGCTACGGCCGGGTCGACGGCCTCGTCAACAACGCCGGGATCGACTCCTGGTCACTGATCGAGAACGAGACGCTGGAGCAGTTCGAACGCGTCCTGAAGGTCAACCTGACCGGGGTGTTCCTCGGGCTGAGGGCGGTCATCGCGCCGATGAAGGTGGCCGGCGGCGGCTCGATCGTCAACATCGGCTCCGCCACGGGTATGACCGGGCACCCCATGACCTCGGGGTACGGGGCGTCCAAGTGGGGTGTCCGCGGCCTCACCAAGACGGCGGCGGTGGAGCTGGGCCGCTACCGGATTCGTGTGAACTCCGTTCATCCCGGCCTGGTGCATACCCCGATGACCGAGGCCCACGGTGTGCGGCCCGGCGAGGGCAACTTCCCGCTGGCCCCGCTGGGCCGGGTCGGAGTGCCGGACGAGATCGGCGAGGCGGTGTCCTTCCTCATCTCCGATGCGGCCGCGTACATGACTGGCGCGGATATCGCCGTGGACGGCGGCTGGACGGCCGGGGAGAACACCATGATGCAGTACGCCGACGCCCCCGGCAGCACCACCTGACGCACCGCCACGCCCGTACGGCTCGCGGCCGGCTGAGCGGTGCAGCGTCCGGACGGAGCGGGTGCTGGAGCCGGCCCTGGAGGAGGGGGGATCACCGGTCACCTCGGCTGTGAAGAAAATGGGGCGGTGCGGAGAAGACCGCACGAGCCGCACCTGGCCGAGGTGTACGGTGCGGAGGTCCCGAAGGGGGAGACGCTCACGCCGGGCGCTCACACCCGTCTGCCCCGCCGGCCCGGGGCCACTTCCCCCACGGGGCTGTCCTTGACAACCAAGATCAACCGTTAATATTGACGCACCCGGTCGTACGGCTCTTCCAGCCCCTGACCTGCCTCCCGGCTCGCAGTCGCTGCGCACCGCCAAGTCGGCGCCAACCTGAGCGACAGTCAAGACCAAGCCCCATGATCAATGCTGAGGTGCCAGAACCAGCAGCAGTGGGGCGGGTCATACCGCACCAGTGCGGGCCGGTCCCGGTGAGTTCTGTCGTGAATGCCAGTCATCAGTCGTGGATTCACTTGAACCGGAGGGAATGAGGCCAAGATGCGGCGTCTCAAAACGAGCCGGACGCTTGCCGCCGGTGTGGCGGCAGCAGCAGCGCTCGTCGGCCTGGGAGCCGGACCATCGGGGCAGGCGGCGGAGGCCGCCACCCCATCGCCCAATCTGACCAGTCATCTCACCAGCGACGCGCCGGTCACCATTGTGGCCAGCGGCCTGAACTCGCCCAGGAGCCTGGCGTGGGGACCTCACGGTCACCTCCTGGTCTCCGAGGTCGGAAGCGCCCCGCAGACCTGCATGGGCACCGGCTACGACACCACATGCTACGGCTTCACCGGGTCGGTCGCAGACGTTTCGTCCGGCACGCCCGTACGGATCGCCGAAGGGCTGGCCTCCAACTTCAACGAGGAAGAGGTCGTCGGACCCAACGGCCTGGCCTTCTCCGACGGCTCCGCGTACGTGCTGGAGACGGGCTCGCCCGAGAGCGTCCCGTCCAGCCTGCCCGAGGACCTGCAGGCGCCGCTGAAGAAGCAGTACGGAGGGCTGCTGAAGATCAGCGACGGCCAGGTGTCCGAGGTGGCGAACCCCGGTGCGGCCGACTACCAGTGGACGCTGGAACACAAGATGCCCGCCGACTACCCCCGGGCCAACCCGTACGCGCTCGTCGCGAAGCCGCATGGCGGCTTCTACCTGGTGGACGCCGGCTCGAACACGCTGGACGAGGTCGACCGGGACGGCAACGTCCGGGTCCTCGCATACGTGCCCGGCACCTCGGCCGGCCACGACGCCGTGCCGACCTGCGTCGCCGTCGGCCCGGACGGCGGCGTCTACGTGGGCGGGATCACCGGACACGACAGCTCCGCCACCGACGCCAGCGTGTACCGGTACTCGCCCAAGAGCCACCGCATGACGCTGTGGCAGAGCGGCTTCAGCGCCATCAACGGCTGCGGCTTCGGCGCCAACGGCGACTTCTACGTCACCGAACTCGACACCACCGGCTTCCTGCCGACCGGCGACCCCGACGGCGTGGTCATCCAGATCAACCACCACGACAACTCCCGTACCGTCCTCGGAGAGGGGAAGCTGTTCGCGCCTGCGGGATTCCTCGCGGGCCCCGACGGCTCCATCTACGTGGCGAACAAGACCATGATGTGGCCGGCCTGCACGGACGCGCCGGCCTGCACCTCCTCGTCGGACGTCACGGCCAGTGACGGCGAGATCGTCAAGATCGGCTGATCCCGTCCGGTCGTCCCGCCGCGGGCCGGGCCAGGCATGCCCGGCCCGGCCCGCGGCGGCACCGTCAATCCGCAGGACCCATCCGCTGTGTTCGTGATCGGAGGACATGCGTGCGTGCTGGCATCTGGCTCATCGGCGCCCGAGGATCCGTCGCCACCACCAGCGTGGTCGGAGCGCTCGCGCTGCGTGCCGGTCTGGCCGACCCGGTGGGCTGCGTGACCGCCCACCCCGCGCTGGACGTCTCGGCGCTGCCCGGCCTCGGCGACCTGGTCTTCGGCGGTCACGACGTGACCACGGTCCCGGTGGCCAAGAAGGCCGAGCAACTCGCCGCCGCCGGCATCGTGCCGGCCCGGCTGGTGCAGGCACTGGAGCCGGAACTCGACGAGGTGGAGGCGAACCTGCGGCACGCCCCGACCGGCGCCACCCAGGCCGAGACCGCCACCCTGATCGCCGCTGACATCAAGGCGTTCGCCACGCGGCACGGCCTCGACCGGGTCGTGGTGGTCAACGTGTCCTCCACCGAACCCGCGCCCCCACCCCACCCCGCGCACGCCGACCTCACCGCGCTGACCGCCGCGCTGACCGCCCCGGGCAGGGTGCTGCCGCCCAGCTCGCTGTACGCCTACGCGGCGTTCGACAGCGGCTGCCCGTACGTGGACTTCACCCCCTCCACCGGAGCCCGGCTGCCCGCGCTGGCCCAACTCGCCGCCGAACGCGGCCTGCCCTACGCCGGCCACGACGGCAAGACCGGCGAGACGCTGCTGAAGTCGGTGCTCGCGCCCATGTTCGCGATGCGCAACCTCACGGTCCGCTCCTGGTCGGGAATCAACCTGCTCGGCGGCGGAGACGGCGCCAGCCTGACGAACCCGCAGGCCAACGCCGCCAAGGCGGCCAGCAAGCAGCGGGTGCTGCGCGAGACCCTCGGGTACGAGCCCGACGGCGACACCCGCATCGACTACGTGGCCGACATCGGCGACTTCAAGACGGCGTGGGACCTGGTCACCTTCGAAGGCTTCCTCGGCACCGGCATGTGCCTGCAGTTCACCTGGCAGGGCTGCGACTCCGCCCTTGCAGCCCCGCTCGTCCTCGACCTCGCCCGGATCACCCTGGCAGCGCACGCGGCCGGGCACACGGGGCCGCTGGCGTCGCTCGCGTACTTCTTCAAGGACCCGCTGGGCGACGCCGACCACGCGCTGCACGCCCAGTGGGAGTCGTTACGCACGTACCTGGCCGGACTCGGCGGCGGCCGATGACCACGCCGCGGGACGTCATGGAGCTGGTCCGCGCCCCCGCGGCGCTGTCGGTGCCCGGGGACGCCGTGGCCGGCGCCGCCGCCGCGAGCGCCCTCGGGCCGCGTACCGCCGCCCTGTCCGCGGCCGCGGTCTGCCTGTACTGGGCGGGGATGGCGGCCAACGACTGGGCGGACCGGGACCTGGACGCCGACGAGCGCCCCGACCGGCCGATTCCCTCCGGCCGGGTGACGGCAGGCGCCGCACTGGGCGTCGCGGCCGGGCTCAGCGCGGCCGGCCTCGCACTGGCCGCACTGTCCGGCGGGCGCCGGGCCCTCGCGGTGGCGGTGCCGCTGACCGGCGCGGTGTGGGCCTACGACCTGAAGCTGAAGGACACCGCGGCCGGCCCGGCCGCCATGGCCACCTGCCGCGGACTCGACGTCCTCCTCGGCGCGAGCGCACGCCGGGGCGGCTGGCGGCGCGCGCTCGCGCCGGCGCTCACCGTCGCGGCGCACACGTACACGGTCACCGCCCTCTCCCGCAGGGAAGTGACCGGCGGCAGCCGCCTGTTGCCGGGTGCGACGCTGGTCGGGACCGCCGGGATCGCCCTCGCAGCCTCCGGCCGGGCGCCGCGGCCCGGGCTGGCCCGGTCGCTGGCCGCCTGGTACGCCGCCGGCTACGGGGACGCCCAGGTCCGGGCGCTGGCCACGCCGGACGCCGGCAGCGTACGGGCGGCGGTCGCGGCCGGGATCACCGGTCTGCCGGCGCTGCAAGGAGCGCTCGTCGCGCGCTCCGCGCGGCCCGCCGCCGCTGCGGTGGTGGCCGCCTGCGCACCGCTCGGCCGGGCCCTGGCCAGCCGGGTGTCGCCGACATGAGCGCCTTTGCCGGCACGAGCGTGCGATTCGGCTACGGGACCAACGGGTTCTCCAACCACCGCCTGGAGGACGCGCTCGCCGTCATCGCCGACCTCGGTTACGAAGGCGTCGCGCTCACCCTCGACCACCACCATCTCGACCCGTTCGGACCGGACCTGCCCCGCCGGGTCGAAGCCCTGGCGACACGGCTGGACCGGCTCGGGCTCGGCGTCGTCATCGAAACCGGCGCCCGGTACCTGCTCGACCCGCGGCGCAAGCACGCCCCGACGCTCCTCGACGACGAACCCGCGGCCCGGCTCGACTTCCTGCGGCGGGCCGTCCGCATCGGAGCGGATCTGGGGGCGGAGGCCGTCTCGTTCTGGGCCGGCATACGGCCCCCCGACGTCCCGCAGGACCAGGCGTGGGACCGCCTGGTGCGGGGCTGCGACGAGGTGGTGGCCGCGGCGGACGCCGCGGGTGTGCGGCTGGGTTTCGAACCAGAACCCGGCATGCTGGTGGAGACGATCGACGACTGGTTCACGCTGCGCGGCAGGCTCGGCGCGCCGGGCTGCTTCGGCCTGACGCTCGACATCGGCCACTGCCGCTGCATCGAGTCGCGGCCGGTGGCGGACTGTGTGGCAACGGCCGGTCCTCACCTGGTCAACGTGCAGATCGACGACATGCGGCGGGGTGTGCACGAGCACCTGGAGTTCGGTGCCGGCGAGGTCGACTTCCCGGCCGCGCTGCGCGCCCTCGCCGACGCCGGATACGGCGGGCTGACGGCCGTGGAGCTGCCCCGCCACTCCCATGCCGCACCCGCGGTCGCGCGCGCGTCGCTGGAGTTCCTCACCGCCGCCCGCGCCGCAGCCGAGGCCCTCGCTGCAACCCGTGAAGCCAAGGAGGTCCCGCAGTGACCGGCGGACATCTCGCAGACGTGCTGAAAGACCAAGTCGCCGACCCGGCGTGGCTGCACGACGCCGAGCGGCAGGTGACACAGGACCCCGCCGCGGTCGCCGCGCTGTTCCCCGCCGCGGGCAGGCGATGCGGCCGGGGCCCGCTCACGGACCCCGGCCCCCAGCTGGCGGGCTGGACCGTCGACGACGCGGCCCGCGTCCTGCTGCTGACCGCGCTGCCGCTGCGCGGCGCGGCGCTGGCCCAGCAGGTCGGTGCGCTGTACCGGTACGGCGGCGCGGCCGAGAAGCGCGCGGTGCTCCGCGCCCTGCCCGGCCTGGAGATCGGATCCCTCGCGGTGGACCTGCTCCACGACGCGATCCGCACCAACGACCCGCGGCTGATCGCCGCCGCGGTCGGCCCCTGCGCCCGGCATCTCGACGACGCGATGTGGCGGCAGGCCGTGCTCAAGTGCGTGTTCATGGACATACCGCTGACCGCGGTGGCCGACCTGGAACGGCGTGCCGACGGCGAACTGGCCCGGATGCTGGCCGACCTGGACGACGAACGGCGTGCCGCCGGACGGACCATGCCCGACGATGCGACCGCCCTGCTGGCACTGATCGGCGACCGGACGCCGGCACGGTCCGGCGAGCGCGAGGAGGAGGCAGTCTGATGCGCATCTTCGACCCGCACATCCACATGACCTCACGGACCACCGACGACTACGAGCGCATGGCGGCGGCCGGCGTACGCGCGCTGGTCGAGCCGGCCTTCTGGCTCGGCCAGCCGCGCACGAACGCCGGGTCGTTCATCGACTACTTCGACTCGCTGACCGGCTGGGAGCCGTTCCGCGCCGCCCAGTTCGGCATCCGCCACCACTGCGCCATCGCGCTGAACCCCAAGGAGGCCAACGACCCGCGCTGCCGTGAGGTGCTGGGTGAGCTGCCGCGTTACCTGGCCATGGACGGAGTGGTGGCGGTGGGCGAGGTCGGCTACGACTCGATGACGCCGGAGGAGGACGAGGTGTTCGCGGCCCAGCTCGAGCTGGCCGTCGAGCACGACCTGCCGGTGCTCGTGCACACCCCGCACCGCGACAAGCAGCGCGGTACCCGGCGCACGCTGGACGTACTGAAGGAGTCCGGCATCGAACCCGGACGGGTCGTCATCGACCACCTCAACGAGGTGACCGTGGGCCTGGTCGCCGACAGCGGCTGCTGGATGGGGTTCTCCATCTATCCGGACACCAAGATGTCACCGGACCGTATGGCCGCGGTGCTGCGCGAGTACGGGACGGACCGGATGCTGGTGAACTCCGCCGCCGACTGGGGCCGCAGCGACCCGCTGCTCACCCACGCCACGGGGCAGGCGATGCTGGCCGCCGCGTTCACCGACGACGACGTGGACCGGGTGCTGTGGCACAACCCCGTCGAGTTCTACGGCCAGTCCGGGCGGTTGGAGATCTCCCCGGCGGCATCCGGGGCGGAGCAGGAGCCCGCTTCGGCGTTCGCCGGCAACTCCATCGCCCGCGGAGGCAGCTGATGCGGCTGCGGCACCCCGACGGCCAGACGATCCACCTCGGCTACTGCACCAACGTCCACGCCGGCGAGGAACTGCCGGAGATCGTCGGGCAGCTCGACACGTACGCGGTGACGGCACGCAGGCTCCTGGGTGCCGACCGGCTCGGGGTCGGACTGTGGCTGGCCGCGCCGGTCGCCGCGCAACTCGCCGCCGACCCCGCTGCGGTGGACAGGCTGCGCCGCGACCTCGACGCGCGCGGCCTGGAGGTGGTCACCTGCAACGGCTTCCCCTACCGCGCCTTCCACGCCCCGGTGGTCAAGCACGCCGTGTACCAGCCGGACTGGCTGACCGACGAACGCATGGCCTACACGGTCGACCTGGCCCGGGTGCTGGCCGGACTGCTTCCCGACGACGCCGCCCGCGGCTCGGTGTCCACACTGCCGCTGGCCTGGCGTACGCCCTGGACCGCGCGGCACCGGGCGGCGGCCGGGGGGCGGCTCGCCGAACTGGCGGACCGGCTCCAGGCCGTGCACGCGCGAACCGGGCGGCTGATCCGCGTGGGGTTCGAACCGGAACCCGGGTGCGTGCTGGAATCGACCGAGCAGGTGGCCGAGGGGTTGTCCGGCGTCGACACCCGGTACCTCGGGGTGTGCCTGGACCTGGCCCATCTGGCGTGCGGGTGGGAGGAGCCGGGTGCCGCGCTGGCCCGGCTGGCCGGTGCGGGCCTGCCGGTGGTGAAGGTGCAGGTGTCCGCCGCCCTGGAAGCGGACGATCCGGAACAGGCCGGAACGTCTGCCGCGCTGCGGGGATACGCCGAGCCCCGGTTCCTCCACCAGACCCGGTCCGCCGCCGGGCACGCGGCCGACGATCTGGCCGACGCGCTCGACGCGGGCTTCCCCGGGCCGTGGCGGGTGCACTACCACGTGCCGCTGCACGCCGCCCCCCAGCCACCGCTGCACGCCACGCTGGACGTGCTGCGCGATGCGCTGGCCGTGCTCGTCGGAGGCGACCGGGCGTTGTGCGACCACCTGGAGGTGGAGACGTACACCTGGAACGTGCTCCCGCCGGCCCAGCGTCCCTCCGGTCCCGGCCGACTGGCCGAGGGCATCGCCGCCGAGGTGGCCTTCGCCCGGGACGAACTGCTCGCTCTGGGGCTGCGCGAACGATCTGTGAGGGAGATGATCCATTGAACCGCCGGCCCACCCCCCTTGTCGTGCTCAACGTCGTGGGGCTCACTCCGCGTCTGCTCAAGCACATGCCTCGACTGGCCGCGACCGCCCGCACGGGCTGGCAGGCCCCACTCGCTCCGGTCCTGCCCGCGGTCACCTGCTCGATGCAGGCCACATTGCTGACCGGCGCACCGCCGCGTGAGCACGGCATCGTCGGCAACGGCTGGTACTTCCGCGACCTCGGTGAAGTCCTGCTCTGGCGACAGCACAACGCGCTCGTGGGCGGGGACAAGCTGTGGGACGCGGCCCGCCGGCGTTGGCCCGGGTACACGGTCGCCAACATCTGCTGGTGGTATGCGATGGGGGCGGCCACCGACTGGACGGTGACTCCGCGCCCGGTCTACCACGCTGACGGCCGTAAGGATCCCGACTGCTATACGGACCCGCCGGAGCTGCACGACGAACTCACTGACGCGCTCGGTACCTTTCCGTTGTTCAACTACTGGGGTCCGGGTGCGGGCCTGGCGTCGTCGAGGTGGATATGCCGCGCCGCGCAGCATGTCATGGAGCGTCACGATCCGGATCTGACCCTGGTGTACGTGCCGCACCTCGACTATGACCTGCAGCGGTTCGGTCCGGACGGGCGGCGGGCCGCGTCCGCCGCGGCGCGTCTGGACAGGGTGCTCGGGCCGCTGCTCGATGCGGCGCGTGACCGCGGCGCGACCGTGGTGGTCCTGTCGGAGTACGGCATCACACCGGCGAGGCGTCCGGTCGATGTCAACCGGGCGCTGCGCCGCGAGGGACTGCTGCGGGTGTACACCCAGGCGGGTATGGAGTACCTGGACCCGTGGACGTCGCGGGCGTTCGCCGTCGCCGACCACCAGGTCGCGCATGTCTACGTTCCTGATCCGGCCGACCTGCCCATGGTGCGTAAGGTGTGCGCCGATCTGCCCGGCGTCGCCGAGGTGCTGGGCGAGGAGGACAAGGCGGCATACGGCCTGGACCATCCGCGGGCCGGCGACCTCGTCCTGGTCGCCGAGCCGGAGGCCTGGTTCACCTACTACTACTGGCTGGAGGAGGATCGCGCGCCGGACTTCGCCCGGCTGGTGGAGATCCACCGCAAGCCCGGATACGACCCGGCCGAGCTGTTCTTCGACCCCGCGGCCCCGGGCGCCGCCAGATTCCGGACCGCGGTGGCGCTGGCGCGCAAGAAAGTGGGCCTGCGGTACCTGATCAGCTCGGTCGGCCTGGATGCGGGAGCCGCCGCCGTGCGCGGCACGCACGGCCGGCTGCCCGTCGGTTCGCAGGACAGCCCGGTCCTGCTGTGCTCTGATCCCCGCGGCGCCCGCGAGCGGTACGAGGCAACCGAGGTCAAGGACCTGCTGCTGGATCTCGCGTCGCCGATCGGCGGACAGGTCTGACGTCCTGCCCGGTTCCGGCCGCCGGCAGTGCTCCCACCCGAACGGCACGGGGCGCGCCCGGCGACCCGCCCGGTGCGCCCCGCGCCCTGCCGTGCCCGACCGGCGTTCGGTGCGGACTGCGCCGGCGGCGCGCCGGGGGACCGGTACGTGACCGTGGGCGCCGCCGACTGATCCGCGGCGCGGTATTCGGCCAGGACCGACTGCGTTCATGCCATCCCGCTGCAACCTGCCTCCCCCGTCACGGGGGCGCGGCTACACATGAAAGCCGGGGTGGCTCACTGCCGTCCCGGCATGGTGTTGGCCGCTGACTGGGGGAGGTCTGGACGGTTGCTGACCATCAACGTGGCGGTGCTGCTCGCGGTCATCGTGTTCTTCCGGCTGAGACGGCGTACGCAGGCCCGTAGCCGCTCCGACGAGCAGCTGACCGTCGTCATCTGCCTGGCGCTGGGCGTACTGATCGCGCCTACTCCGACAGGCCAGGGAATCCTGAACATCGTGAGGCAGCTCGCGAATGGTGTCACGCAGGCCAGCCGGTGAGCCCCCGCTCACGCAAGGGCCGGACACCGGCGACCAGGCGCCCGCCGGTGCGGCGGCGTACCCGAGGGCCAGGCAAACGGCGGCAGGGCGCGGATGGCCGACTGATCGGTTCTCTCGTAGCCGTCGCCCTGGTGGTGGTCGTCGTCCACTGGCTGCTGGCCCATTGGTGGGTTCTGGTCGTCCTCGGGACGCTCGCGCTGCTGGCCGGCGGCGGCTGGCTCTACCAGAAGCAACACAGAGCACGGTGGGAAAGGGTCCGCGCGCAGGGCCTCCGGTACGGGCTGGACCAGCTGGACGCCCTGCACCACTCCCGGTTCGAGGAAGCGGTGCGGGACCTGATGCGCCGTGACGGCTGCCAGGACGCGGTCCGTGTCGGGGGCGGCGGGGATCTGGGCGCCGACGTGAAGGCCACCGACCCGCACGGGCGGCGCTGGGTGATCCAGTGCAAACACCGGCGCAACGGCCTGGCCGGCTCCGCCGTTGGAACGCCGGACCTTCAGGTCCTCAACGGCACCGCCCGCCAGGTCCACGGCGCCGACGTCGCGGTGATCGTGACGAACGGCCGGGTGACCGCGCCGGCCACGGCTTTCGCCGAACAGCAGCGGTTACACGTCGTCGACCGTCACACCCTCGGAGTGTGGGCGTCCGGCTCGCGCCCCTTGTGGGAGCTGCTGCGTGCCGTCCCGCCGCCCCGCAGGCCGACCGCGTTCTCCTGAGCAGCTCGCGGCCAAGGCTGCCTCGCCGTTTCTGCAAGGCGCTGTTTCTGGTGGATGCCGGTGCTGATCAGCACGAGGAGGCACGGGGCCCCGAACGGGACGTCAACCTCCGGCGCCTCGTCGTGGTCACCGTCATCGCGGCGGAGATCGCCCTGCCGCCCGCGCTGCTCAGCCCGCAGACGATGCCGTACACGGTCGTCGCCGGCATCGGGATGCACCTGCCTTCACCTGCCTCGAGCCCCGCCGGCTCATCACCTTCTTCGGCCTCACCCTCGGCGCCTACGTCGCCTTCGCCGTCTGATCTTCTCCGTCCCCGGCCCCCGGCGCCGGGGGCGGTTGTACGGTCCGCCGCACCGCCGGCACACGGCTGTGCAGAGCGCGGCGGCCGGGTAGTCGGCCCGAGAGATCTTCGCCACCAGCCGCGGCCGGTGGCAGGTGCAGTCCTCCGCCGTACGACGCCGACGAGCCCCGTCACCGTCCGGGGCCTGGGCCGCCTGGTCAGCGAGCGGCGTTCTCGGCGACCACTCGCTGGACGTTCAGAAGCTGCCCGTCGTCCGGGGGCGAGCCCGGTGGCCCGGCAGCGCGTCTGCCGGGCCACATTCCGCTCAGCGAGTGCCGGTGCGCTTTTCGAGGCGGGTGCCGTGGCGAAGGGTGATCGACATCAGGTCGCTGGGGCCGTCCAACTCCAAGCGGTGCCAGCGCCCGCGGGGGACGATCGCGGCGGTGCCTGCCTGCAACTGCACCATGTCCTCGGCGCCGCCGGTCCTCGCGGGACGGAAGCAGAGGCGGACACCGCCGCTCAGGCAGCACACCGCCTCATCGGCCTCCGGGTGCATCTCCCAGTGGTCGGCATGGACGTCGGCGTCGGTTGCCACGTGGAAGGTTGCGATCTGCCAGGCGCCGCAGTCGCTGCTCGTCATCCGCCGTTCGCCGGCCTGGACATCGCCGTCGGGGTGGATATGCAGAGCTGAGGCGAACAGGTCGATGGGTGAGACGGGCGTCGTCGTCATGACGGCGTTCCTTCCAGTCGGTTCTGTGCAGGGGCGGCAGGCCGCGGCGCAGGTGTTCCGGTCCGGCGGCGGGGCAGCACACCGATTGCCACGACCGCCGCGATCAGGAAGAGGGCGGCAGCGACGGCAAGGCCCAAGGCGTAGCCGTCGTTGAGCGCGGCGGGGTCGGTGGCCGTGCCGGTGCGGTGGGCGGCGAGGGTGGCCAGGGCGGCCAGGCCGATGCAGCCGCCGAGTTGGCGGGAGCTGTTCATGAGGCCCGAGGCCATGCCGGCCTCGCGGGCGGCGACGCCGGTGGTCGCGGCGGCGACGATCGGGGCTATGACCAGCCCGACGCCGACGCCGGTGATGACGCAGGGGCCGAGCACGTCGGTGAGGAAGCCGCCGTCGGGACTGATGAAGGCGAACCAGGCCAGGCCCGCGGCGGCCAGCAGGGCGCCGGGCACCAGGGCCGCACGGGGGGTGCGCGCCGCGGTGACGCGGGTTGCGACGAGGCTGCCCGCGACCAGGCTCGCGCAGAAGGGCAGGAACGCGGCGCCGGTCGCTGCGGCCCCCATGCCCAGAACCTGCTGCAGGTACAGGGACACGAAGTAGAACGCCGCGAACTGCCCGGCCGTGGAGAAGAACACCAGCACGTTGGCGCCGGCGACCCAGCGGCTGCGCAGGAGGCCGAGGCGCAACAGCGGTGCGGGAGCCCTGGATTCGGCGTAGGCGAAGGCGGCCAGGAGCGCGGTGGCAGCGACGAGCATCGCCCACGTGGCCGCAGACCCCCACCCTTGGGCGTCGGTGCGGACGACACCGAGGACCAGCAGTCCGGCTCCGCCGGTGGCCAGGACGGCACCGAGTACGTCCAGCCTCTCACGCCGGGCAGGGCGTGCGTCGGCGGGCGCGCCTGCGGCAACCAGCGCAAGAGCCACCGCCACGATGGGCAGGTTGATCAGCATGACCCAGCGCCAACCCGCGTACTCGGTCAGCAGTCCACCCGCCAGCACGCCCACTGCTCCTCCCACGGCGTTCACCCCGCTCCACACGCCGAGCGCGCGTACGCGCTGTGGGCCCTCGGTGAACGTGGTGGTGAGCAACGCCAGCGTGGCAGGGGTGGCGGCGGCGGCTCCCAGGCCCTGACCGGCGCGGGCGGCGATCAGCTGCCAGGGGGCCTGGGCCAGCCCGCCCGCCAACGAGAACAGCCCGAAGACGGCCAGGCCCAGCGCGAAGAGCCGACGCCGGCCGTACAGGTCGCTTGCGCGGCCTCCCAGCAGCAGGAATCCGCCGAGCGTGAGCGCGTATGCGTGCACCACCCACGACAGGTCGAGCGGTGCGAAACCCAACGCGGTGCGCATCGCGGGCAGGGCGACGTTGACCACCGAAAGGTCAAGGGCTACGGCGAACTGGGCGACGGCCACCGCCGCCAGCACCACACCGGGGTGCCCTCGTAAGTTTTTATACATGTAAGGAAAGTAGCTCGACCGGATCCCCGCTGTCGATGCCTTGAGGGATGATGAGGGCATGCCGCAACCGTCCGCACCGCGCAAGACCCTCGGCCGGCCTCCCCGCATCTCCCGCGAGGAGGTCGTCGACACGGCCCGTCGGATCGTGGACGCGGAAGGCGTGGACCGGCTGACCATGCGGCGGCTGGCCACAGAGATCGGCAGCACCCCGATGGCGCTCTATCACCACGTCCGTAACAAGGAAGAACTGCTCGTCCTGCTGCTGGACGACTACGCGGCCCGGACGCTGCACCGACCCGACATGCCCGCCGAGCCTCGCGAGCGGATCGTCGTTGCCGCTGCCGCGATCCACGAGGCGCTCGCTGCCTGCCCCTGGATCGTGGAGGTGCTGACCGCGGACGACTTGATGTCCGCATCCGCCCTGTGGTTCGTCGAGCAGATCGTCGACGGCCTGGTCGCATGCGGCCTGCCCTCCGAGCGGGCCGTACACGGGTACCGCGCGATCTGGTACTACACCTGCGGAGAGATCGTGGTCCGGACGACTGCGGCCCGGCGGCGCGCAGACGACGACCGTGTCACCTACCGGGAGCGAGTCTTCGCCGATCTAGACCGGAGCGAACTACCCCGCTTGGCACAGGTCGCGGATCACTGGGCGCCCCTGACCGCCGAAGACACCTACCTGGATGGGCTCCGAGCCCTGGTGGACGGCCTTCTCGCCACCCGCTGACGGGGGTCGCCGACGATGTGCGCCTGGCCGCTGACTGGGCACATGCCCGTTGGCCGGGGGCGTCTGCGGTCGCCGTGCGGAGTTGCTGCCTGAGCTGGCGGGCGTTGACGTTCTGGCGGAGGAAGGCGCGCAAGACGCCGGCGCGTCGTTCGACGGCCCGGACGGTCACGGGGGCTCGTTCCCTTGGGGGTGGGCCCACGGCCTCGTACGCCGCATCGACCAATTCGGCCTGTACATGGCCGTCGGCGCGGACCGCCTGCCGGCCCGTTTCGGCGAGGCCTCGCCCTGCGCATGTGTGTCCATGCTGGCCATCTGCCCCCGGCGTTCGCGCAGGCGGCACACCGGCGGGGGGATGGAGGACAGCTGACTCGCTTCCGCCGTATCCCGCACCCCCACCTCCTGGCTGCGTCCGCCCTCCCGGGATTCCCCTCTCCTGGCCGTTTACCAAAAGGGAGTTGGAGCCCTTGGCCGGCTCCTTCCGGGCCGACGGCTCCGACCTATTGACAGCGAGCGGAGATCCACCAGTAGCCTTTTAAGGTCTCGAAGTGGTCTAGACCACAGCCTGGAGGGCTTTGTGAGAAGACGCGGAATCGCCGGAGTGTTAGTCATAGCCGGCTGTATGGCACTCGGAGTTCTTCCACCCGGCACCGGCGCTCAGGCCGCCCCGCGCACGGACGCCGGCACCGCCGCCTCGGCGGGTGCCCCCGCGCTGCCGCCGGTCTCCCCGGCGCCGCAGTCCCTCTCCCGTGCGGGCGAGGATGTGACCGTCACCGGCCGCGTGTTGCTGGTCGTGGACGAACACACGGACGCGGCAGCCCGTGACCGTGCTGTCCGCGAGCTCGAGCGGCACGGCGCCGCACGCGTTGACAACGTTTCCCCGGGCGATGTCCCGCGAGCGTCGACAGGTCTGCTCACGGTCCGGCTGGGACCCGCCGATCGCCCCGACATCGCGGACGCGCTCGGTGACACCCCTGTGCCGAGCCGCGCGGAGGGCTACGCGCTGCGGGTCTCGCAGGGGAAGCCCCAGCCGGAGATCGCACTGGGAGGCGCAGACGCCGTGGGTCAGTTCTACGCCGTACAGACCTTGCGCCAGCTCTTCCAACGAGCCGACGACGGCTGGAAGGTGGCGGGCGCTCAGGTCAGCGACTACCCGTCGATGCCACTGCGGGGCACCATCGAGGGCTTCTACGGCCCGCCGTGGACGGCGGCCGAACGACTGGACCACATGGACTTCCTCGGCGAGATGAAGTCCAACACCTACGTCTACGCGCCGAAGGACGATCCGTACCACCGGGACAAGTGGCGCGAGCCCTACCCGCCGGCCAAGCTGGCCGAACTGCGCGAACTGATCGACCACGCCCGGGCCGATCATGTGCGCTTCACCTTCGCCGTCTCACCTGGCGCCTCCATCTGTTATTCCGACCCCGCCGACACCAAGGCGCTCATCGACAAGATGCAGGCGATGTACGACGCGGGCGTGCGATCGTTCTCGATCCCGCTGGACGACATCAGCTACACCCGCTGGAACTGCCCCGGTGACGCGGAGGAGTTCGGCGCGCCGGGCCGCGGCGCGGCGGCCCGCGCCCAGGTGAGCCTGTTGAACACCGTTCAGCGCGAGTTCGTCGACCGGCGGCCCGGGACCAACCCGCTGCAGATGGTGCCCACGGAGTACGGCGACCTGACCGACACCGCGTACAAGCAGACGGTCCGTGCCACGCTCGACCCCGCGGTGCAGGTGATGTGGACCGGGACGGACGTGGTGCCGCCGGAGATCACCAACGCCCAGGCGTCCAAGGCCGCCGAACTGTTCGGCCGGAAGGTCTTCGTGTGGGACAACTACCCGGTCAACGACTACGCCCGGACCGCCGGGCGGCTGCTGCTCGCGCCGTACGACAAGCGTGAGCCCGGTCTGTCGGACCATCTCAGCGGCATCGTCTCCAACCCGATGAACCAGGAGGCCGCCAGCAAGCTCGCCGTCTTCACGATGTCCGACTTCTCGTGGAACGACCGGGGCTACGACCGGGACCGCTCCGGTCGTCAGGCGGCGCTCTATCTCGCCGCGGGGGACAGCCGCACGGCGGACGCGGTACAGGTGTTCGTCGACCTCAACCACATGGCCCCGACCTTCGGCTCCCAGCCGTGGCAGCCCCAGGCGCCGGTGTTCGGCGCCGAGGTGGAGCGCTTCTGGCAGGAGTGCGGAAGCGACGCCGAGTCGGCGATCAGCGACTTCCGCCCGTCCGTGCGCACGGTCACGCGCGCCCCAGGCATCATCCGGGACGGTGTGCCCGACAAGCTGTTCCTCTCCGACGCCTCCCGCTGGCTGGACGCCACACAGCTGTGGGGGCAGTCGATGGAGCACGGACTGAACACCCTTGCCGCCCTCGATGCCCACAACGCGACCGAGGCGGCGCAGGAGCGCAAGGCCATGGACTCCCTTGCCGCCGCCGCGTCGCAGATCATGGTCGATCCGGCGGAGCAGGGCCAGCACGGCCAGGTGAAGGTCGGCGATCCGTTCATCGAGGACTTCGTCTCGCGCGTGGACAACCTCCACGACGAGTCGATGGGACTGCCGCCCCTGCGCGAGCTCGCCCGCGGAAAGACGGCGACCCAGATCTCCGACTACGACTGGGGCGGGGCGTTCCCCTTCAGCGCCGGCAAGTCCGTGGACGGTGACCTCTCCGACTTCTCCACCACCAGCGGCGGCGAGGCGCAGCCATGGTGGCAGGTCGACCTCGGATCGAGCGCGGACCTCGAAAAGATCAAGATCTACAACCGGACGGACTGCTGCGCGGAGCGGACGAAGGACTACTACGTCCTGGTGTCCGACCAGCCCTTCTCAGGAACGCTCGCGGACCAGCTCGGCAAGCCCGGCGTCTGGAGCCACCACGAGACGGACCAGGCCGCGAGCCCCACCACGATCGCGACCACGGCAAGGGGCCGGTATGTGCGGGTGTGGCTCGCCTGCCCCACCCCCGTCGAGCTGAACATGGCCGAGGTCCAGGTCTACGGACGCGTGCAGGAGGGATGACGGCGTCATCCCCGCACGGGCTCGGTGAGGTGCGGCCGTGTCAGGCCCGCAGGGAGCGCGCGGTTCCGCCCCGATCGTCGCCCCCTCGGACCCCCGCTGACCGGTCCCGAGGAGTGAACGCAGCGGACCGCCTGTTCAGCGCCCAGCCGGTGACGCACTCACACCCCGTCAGAGACCTGCTTGCCATGAGGCTCTGACAACGATGCCACGCCAGCATTCACCCCATCTCATTGGAGGGTTCATGCGATTGCCGAGACCAGCCCGCCTGGTCCGTGTCCTGTCCGCCATGGCCTCTGCGGCCGTCCTGATCACCGGCACGCTGACCACGGCCGCGGTCGCCTCACCCGAGGCAGGGCCGACGTTCCCCGACGATCCGACGGCGTACGTGAACACCTCGATCGGCAACAACGGGGCGGGTACGACGTTCCCCGGAGCGGCGCTCCCCTTCGGGATGGTGCAGAACAGCCCGGACACCCGGCTCAACTCCTACGCCTCGTACGACTACGCGGACCCCGAGATCCTCGGCTTCAGCCAGACGCACCTGTCCGGCGTCGGCTGCCAGACCGCGGGCAACGTCCGGCTGATGCCGGTGCCCGGTGGCTTCCCCGGGACCCGGCCGGACCAGCAGGCGTCCGGCTTCCGCCACGCCGGCGAGCACGCCGAGCCCGGGTACTACAAGGTCGGCCTGGACACCGGGGTGACCGCCGAACTGACGGCGACCGAGCGCACCGGCTGGCACCGGTACACCTTCCCGGCGAACACCTCGCAGCGCACGGTGGTGGTGAACGTCGGCTCGAGCAACGGCTACACCTACGCCGGCCATGTGGACGTCACCGGTGACAGCACCGTCGAGGGCTGGATCACCGGCGGCAACTTCTGCTGGGAGACGGGCAAGGAACGGTACAAGATCTTCTTCAGCGCCGAGTTCGACCGGCCGTTCGACACATTCGGTACCTGGGCGGACGGCGGCGACGTCACCTCGGGCCGCCGGTCGGCGGACATCAGCGGAACGTCGTCGAACGGCTCCCGGGCCGACGGCGGCGCGATGGTCGGGTTCAGCGGCGGCGGCCAGGTCGGCGCGACCGTCGGCGTCTCCTACACCTCGGTGGACGGCGCCCGGCTCAACCGCCGCACCGAGAGCGCGGACCAGACCTTCGACTCCGTCCCGGCCGCAGCGCACCGGGCCTGGGCGCGCCAGCTCGGACGACTGCAGGTGTCCGGCGGCAGCGACGCCGACCTGCGCACCTTCTACTCCTCCCTGTACCGCGCGACGCTCCATCCGTCGGTCGGCTCGGACGTCGACGGCCGGTACATGGGCTTCGACAAGCAAGTGCACCGCAGCGACCGGCCGTACTACCAGATGTTCTCGCTCTGGGACACCTACCGCGCGCAAGCCCAGCTTGTCGCGCTGCTCGAACCGAGACGCGCCACCGACATCGCGAAGTCGCTGCTGCGGGTCTACCAGGACGGCGGCTGGCTGCCACGCTGGGCGCTCGGTCCGAGCGAGACCAACGTGATGAGCGGGGAGGGCCCGACGCCGTTCATCACCTCCCTGTACGCCCGCGGGCTGCTCGACAAGCCCACCGCACAGGCCCTGTTCGACGCGCTGTGGAAGAACGTCACCGAGGTGCCGGCCGATCAGTCGGTCTTCCGGGGCCGCGACGGCAACCCCACCTATATGCGGAACGGATGGGTCGGCTACCAGGACAAGAGCGGCTACACCTGGGGCGACTCCCGTCAGGCGGGCTCCGCGACGCTGGAGTACGCGCTGGCCGACTGCGGTCTGGCCGACATGGCCCAGGGCCTCGGTGAACCGGCCAAGGCCAAGACGCTGCGGGCACGGTGCGCGAACTTCGCAGGCGAATGGGATTTCGGGATGAGCTCCAAGGGGTTCGACGGCTTCCCGCGGGCCCGCACCCCGGAGGGGACCTGGGTCGGCAGCGCTGACCCGGCACAGAGCACCGGCTTCCACGAAGGCACCCCGTGGCAGTACCAGTGGCTCGCGCAGCAGGACGCCCCGGGGCTGTTCGCGCTGATGGGCGGCAAGGACAAGGCCGAGCAGCGACTCGACACCTTCTTCGACATGCCGGGACTGCTCCGCGACCACACGGCAGTGGCCAAGAAGTCCTGGGTCGTCGGGGCGTACGACTACCACAACAATTTCGCCTTCAACCCGAACAACGAGCCCGACCTGCACGCTCCCTGGATGTACGCGTGGACCGACCAGCCGTGGAAGACCTCCGCGGTGCTGCGTGCGGCGCAGCCGCTGTTCACCGACGACGCCTACGGCATGCCCGGCAACGACGACCTCGGCACCTTGTCGTCCTGGCTGATCTGGTCGATGACCGGCATCTACGAGGTGATGCCCGGCTCCGGCGAGTACGTGCTCACGGCGCCGATGTTCGACCGGGTCCGGATCCAACCGGACGGCGGTCGCCCCGTCGACATCGTCGCACCGGGGGCGGACCGGTCGAAGCTGCAATACGTGTCGTCGGTGCGCGTCGGCGACCGAGCCTGGCCCCAGTCGTGGATCTCCCACGGTGATCTGCTGCGCGCCGGCACGATCCGGTTCGCCCTCACCTCCGACCCGGCGAGCACCGACTGGGGCCGTGGCAGCGGCAGTCAGCCGCCCCGCCACGGCACGACGCAGGCCGGTGTCCGGCCGTTCTCCTCGGTGCCCGACGCCAGTCCGGCGCTGCTCGCACCGGGCAAGAGCCTCCAGGCGAGCGTGGGAGCGGTCAATCTCACGGAGTCCCCGGCCAAGGTCGCCTTCCACGCCGCCCCTTCCGACGGCATCACCGTGTCACCGGCTTCGGGCGATCTGACGGTCGACGCCGGCAGCCGGGCCGCCACCCAGGTGACGGTGGCCGCGGACGGCTCCGCCAGACCCGGCCCCCACACCGTCGAAGTCAAGATGACGGACGCGTCCACCGGAGCGCCCCTCGGCAGCACGCTCATCGCCCTGAAGGTCACCTCCCTCTCCTACGGCAGGCCGGCCACGCAGAAGAGCACCGCCTGGGGCGGGGTGGCCTCGCGGGCGGTCGACGGCAACACCGACGGCAACTTCACCGTCGGCTCGGTCACCCACACCGCCGAGGACGGCTCGCCGGAACCCTGGTGGCAGGTCGACCTCGGGGCGTCCAAGGCCATCTCCGACGTCGCGGTGTGGAACCGCAGCGACTGCTGCGTGGACCGCCTGACGGACTACTACGTACTCGTCTCCGACACCCCGTTCACCAGTGACTCGCTCGCCGCGACGCTGGCACAGCCCGGTGTGACCGCCGTCCACCGAACGGACACCGCCGCGACTCCGACAACCGTCCCGCTCGACGCCACCGGACGTTATGTGCGCATCCAGCTCACCACCACCGCGCCCCTGTCGCTCGCCGAGGTCGAGGTGAACCCGCGATGACCACACCGGCACGCACCGCCGACCCGGGATTCGAGTCCGGCACCTTCGACGACGGTACCTTCGACGACGGTCAGCCCCACCACGCCTCCCGCGTCTCCCCCGGCGCCGCCGGACCGGGCCACACGGCGCAGGCCGGGTTCATGACGACGGTCTCGGACCCGGCGCGCCCGGCCCACCACGCGGGCCCATGGCGGCAGCGTCGTCGCAGCCGAACCAGGCCCGGCCCCGACCGTCCCTGACAGGGCTTCACTTCAGGCGAGTGGCTCCGTGGCATCCGGCCACGGAGCCTCCGCGAAACCCGTTGGCGGACCACGGCGACCACTGCTACTTTTCCGGAGGCCGTGCGAGAGAAGGAGGTGGTACCCGTGAACGCAGTATCGACATGGGTGCTCCCCTCCGGGGTCACGGTCGGACGATAGGTCGTCCGGGAGCGCCGTTCCAGAGCACTCCCGAAAGACACGACCATGCGATTCACTTCTGAACAGCGCCTCGACGACGGCGTCCTCGAACGCGAATTCACCCTCGGTGAGATCCCCGGCGTCCTGTGGACGCCCGGATCCGCACCGGCCCCGCTGATCCTGATCGGCCACCCCGGCGGCTTGCACAAGCGACTTCCCCGACTGGTGGCCCGGGCCCGGCACTACGCAGCGCAGTACGGCTTCGCGGTCGCCGCGATCGACGCCCCCGGGTGTGGTGACCGGCCCCGTTCCGCCGCCGACGAGCAGTTCCGCACCGACCTCCACCGGGCGATGCAGGCCGGCGAGCCGGTCGACGAGATCGTCGATGCCTTCGTCGTCCCGCTGGTCGAAAAGGCGGTCCCGGAATGGCGGACCACCCTGGACGCCCTCCTTTCGCTGCCCGAGATCGGCGGCCCGATCGGATACGACGGGATGATCGCCATCGGCATCCGGCTGGCGGTGGCCGAGCCCCGCATTTCGGCCGCCGCCTTCTTCGGCCAGACCTTCGTGCCCGACACCCTGCGGGAGGCGGCCCGGCAGGTCACCATTCCGCTGCAGTTCCTCATGCAGTGGGACGACGAAGGGATGGAACGGCAGCCGGTCCTGGACCTGTTCGACACCTTCGGCAGCAGGGAGAAGACGCTGCACGCCAATCTGGGCGGGCACACCGGTACCCCGTGGTTCGAGGTGGACGACGCGGCCCGGTTCTTCACCCGGCACCTGAAGTGAGGCCGGGCCGTCAGGCAGGCAGGCAGCAGACGGTAGGCGGTGCCGGGGCCGCTCATCAGGTCCCGGCCCTCCTCATGGCGGTGGCCGGCAGATACACAACCGCCCCGATCGCGGCGGCACCGGCCATCGTCGGTACCGGCCGGCCGCCAGCGCCTCCATCAGCCGGACCCACGCCATGAGGCACTCGGCCCCTCCCTTGCGGAGCGCCGGGCAGAAGGCCGCTGTTCCCTGGCGTGAACTGGGCCGCGTCGATCTGGAAGCCGGTGTCCTGACTCAAAGGCTGGAGGGATTCATCGAGTCACTTTTCGACCGCTATGCCTGAACCGCCGTAGCTGGGGTGAACGCCTACGAGCAGGAGTTCTGCGCGGCGGGCCGGAGCGCAGCATCTCGCAGCACGTCGCTGAGATCACACACCGCTTGGTGTCCTCGCGGAGCAGGGAACCGGGCCGCTGGTGCTGCTGGCGCCACCAGCTGCCGGTGCCGGCAGCGGCGGGACACGTGATCACGGGCCATGACTGGGGCGCGGCCGTCGCCGCGAACTCCGCCCCGCTCAGAGCGGAGGCACACGCCGCGCGGCGGGCCCCGCCCCAGTGACGTCTTCGCCCAGATGGGCGGGGACGAGGAGGTCTACGTCGCCTACTTCCAGGAGCCCGGCCGCGCGCAGGCGGGATCGAACCGGATGTACGCGCCTGGCTCGCGGGCTTCTACGCGGCACTGTCCGCCGACACCATGCCCCGACCCGGCGCCCCGGGACCGGTTCCCCGTCGGCCTGCTGCCCGCCTGGCTCAGCGAGCGGGACCTCGATGTCTACGCCGGCAAGTTCGAACGTACCGGCTTCACCGGAGCGCTCAACCGCTACCGGAACATGGACCGCGACTGGGAGGACCGCGCCGCCTTCGACGGCGCCCCCATCATGGCCGTCCCTGTTCATCGGCGGCAGCCCGGACGCTTCCACGACATGGCTGGCCGACGCGACCGTGCTGTCGAAACACTGGTGAACATCCGCGCCACACAAACGGCCTCCACTGGATCGTCGCCGAGACCGACGGCTCCCGCACCCCAGCTGGTCACGATCTACCCGTCCAGCCCGCTCGCGGTGACGCCGCCCCCGAACGACGACCCAGCCTCAAACACCGGCGAGGCCGGGTATGCCAGACCTCGGCTTGGGAAGCGGAAGGAGAGGCTGGAGAAGGCGGACCCCGCCTCCGGAAGTCAGCCGGGCTGGACGGGCGCGAATCCTCGGGCGAGGCACCGGCGGGACGGACTTGTACAACCAGCCTTCGACACCGCACTGTTGCCCGGTATTCATTCATACGGTCAGGAGTCCCGGCTTGTCCTCCCACACCCCCGCTCCCGCGCCCGCCCACGTCGTCGACCCCCTCGGCGGCTGCCCGCACGCTCTCAACGCCGACCTGCGGACCCGGGGACCCGTTGCGGACATCGTCCTGCCCGGCGGGGTGCCCGCAGCGGTCGTCCTGGGGCACGACGCGCTCAAGGAGTTCCTCTCCCACCCCGACGTGGCCAAGGACGCCCGCCACTGCCCGGCCCTGAACGACGGCACGATCCCGGCGGACTGGCCGCTGCGGGTCTTCGCCAACGCCCAGGGCATGCATACCGCCGACGGCGCCGACCACCGCCGGCTGCGCTCCCTCGTCGGCAACGCCTTCACCGCCCGCCAGGTGGAGCGGCTGAGGCCGCGCATCGAGGAGCTGACCACCGGCCTCCTCGACGACCTGGGCCGGGCCGCCGCCGAGGACCCGGACGGCATCGCGGACCTGCGCACCCACGTCGCACTCCCGCTCCCGCTGAGCGTCATCTGCGAGCTGCTCGGCGTGGACCCCGAACACCGCGGCCGACTGCACGACCTCACCTACACGGTGGTCATCGCCACCGACACCACCCCGGCGGAGGTGATGGCCGCCGTACGCGAGCTCGTCGAGCTGCTCGGCACGATCGCGGCCGCCCGCCGGGCCGCCCCCGGCGACGACCTGACCAGCGCCCTGATAGCCGCCCGCGAGGACGACGGCGACCGGCTCAGCGAGGCCGAACTCATCGGCACGATGCGCCTGATGCTGGTCGCCGGCCACGAGACCACCCTCAACCTGATCAGCAATGCCGTACGGGCACTGTGCACCCACCGTGACCAGCTGGCGCTGGTCCTGGAGGGCAAGGCCACCTGGTCGGACGTGGTGGACGAGACGCTGCGCTGGGACGGCCCCGTCAGCTGGTTCCCCTTCCGCTACCCCCTGCGCGACCTGGCCCTCGGCGGCACCGTGATCCCACGGGGCACCCCGGTCCTCGCCGGCTACACCGCCGCGGGGCGCGACGAGGCCTTCCATGGCCCGGACGCCGACCGCTTTGACGTCACCCGGCCCGGCGTTGCCCGGCACCTCTCCTTCGGCCAGGGCGTGCACTACTGCGTGGGCACCCCGCTCGCCCGTCTCGAGGCCACGATCGCCCTGGAACGGCTCTTCACCCGCTTCCCGGAACTCGACCTCGCCGTCCCCGAGGCCGAACTGCCCCGCCAGCGCAGCTTCATCGGCAACAGCGTCGAAGCACTCCCGGTCCGCCCGGTCCGGTGCTGAGGCGCGTCTCCCACTGACCCTTCACCGGTCCGCGGCGGGCGGGGACAGTTCTGTGCTCAGCCAGCCCGGCGCAGCGGGGTCCCGCTACAGGTCTGGAGGCCGCCGGCGGGGGCGGAGGCAGGGTGGTTCTGGACGCGGACCCCGCTGCCGACGGTGGCCCAGCTTCCCGACGCCGCAGTCGTGACGACTCGTGCGCTGCTGACCGCTCGGGAGAACATCACCGACACGGTCGAGGTCAGGGCGATGATGCGTCTCCAGGGTCCGGCGGGTGTCGCTGAGACTTGGGCCGTCAGGCTCTGCTTGCGTGAGGTTGGGCGCGCCCAGGGCGAGACGGTCTGCTGGGTCGCCTTCTGCGCCCGCCCCACCGCTCACACGGTGGGCCATGGACGGTTCGTAACCGTCGGTTTGTCAGGTGAACCCCGAGCCGTCCCTGAAAGTACGCCTGGCTGTTCCAGGACCACCTGGCAGTGCGGCCGCGCCTTCCGGTTCGCCTGGGACGATCCGCTCCGGGAACTTCGGGTGAACCGGCGGAGTTCGTCACCCGAGAACTGGATCACGTCGCGGCCGTTGGGTCGCCGGCCGCGGAAGACGTAGTCCACGACCCGCGTCGCTGCTCCGCGGTGAGCTCGTAGGGGGCCGGGTCAGCCGCGACGCTGTTCGCCCAGCTCGCGGATGGCAGTCGTCCACGCGGTGATCTTGGCGATCATGGTGGCCCGGTCGTGGGCGTCGACCGCGTTCTTCTCGTCTCGGAGGTAGACAACCTTGTTCCACCAGTCGCGCCACTCGTTCTCGTTGGTGGTGTCGTCCGAGAGCCTCACGTAGCGGGCCGACAGCTGGGTGGCGGTCTCGGCGCAGATGTCGTAGCCCGGGGTGCGGCAGGAGTGGGAGCCGGAGAACCTGATCGAGGTCTGGACGCTGCTTGAGGAGGACCAGGAGCGGCTGCCGAACACGTCAGGTGCGATCCAGTTGTGGTTTGCGCTATTGCTGCAGTTCTTCGAGGTGGAGGCCCGGTTCCCGGAGGACATCGGGGAGATCCCGGTGCCAGCGGTGTCGTACGTGGTCCTGCAAGTGAAGGTGCCGCGGAGGAGTGGGCCGCAGGCGGCGTCGGGCCTCCTCCAGCCGCACGTCGTAGTCGGCGAAGAACAAGGCGGGAAGCACCTTGTCCAGCTGGCCTGCGATCCGATGGATCGGTGCCCATGCCGCCGGATCGTCGACCGTGCTGCTGAGATCGGTCATCTGCAACCGTTCCCGCCAGTCCGACAAGCTCGTTGTTTCGTCGCGGGCGAGCTTGATCGTGATCTCTGGCTCTTCCATCCCGGCCCACCCCTTTGAACAGGCGGCTCAACGTTCGAGGGCACAACCTACCGATCGCCGGCTCCGCGAGATCGACCAGCCTTCATCGGGACCGGACACATGCCGTCAGCTCTCGTCGACATTCCCGAGCCGGTTGATCACCAACTGCCTCCGCACCCCATCGACAAACGCTGTTCCTGGAGATGAGCGAACCCCACGGGTTGGCCGGTGTCCTCTTCCTCGACCGTGGCGGCCGCACCCGCCCAGGTGTTGGAAAGGGCGAAGAAGCCTCCGACCACCGCAGCGGCCACGCCGCCGGTCACTATCACACCTGCCTTGCCACCGGGCCCGAGGCCGTCCATCTGCCGGCGATGCGCCGACGCAGAGGCCTTCCCCCGTCGCTGCCTTCCGGCCGTGGGGCGGAAGGCTGAGGATCACCACTCGGAGAGCGGGATGCCGTATCGTCCGGCGTGGCCACCTGACAGGTCGTCCCCTCTGCTCTGCGAACCGGCATTTCGGAGGCTGACCACTATGCACCGTGCGCCAGAGACAGGAGACCAGGCCATCTACGAGGGAACGACAGGCATGGATGAGGGCGCTCCGACAACAGCGCGCCTCCGCGACGTACTGAACCGTGCTGGGCGCGTCGTGATCGCCGAGGGATCTCCTGACGAAGCGGACTCCGCCGGCGTGGCGCGGATCGCGGTGACCGGTGCTGAGATCGCCGACTTGGCCCGACTGCTGGCCCTTGTGGACGGCGGTACCGGCGACCGGTGCCAGTGCAGCGGCTGGCCGACGATCATGGTTCACGACGTCGAGGGCGAGCTGATCGCCTGCTGGACGCTGCACCACCAATCCGGTCTTCGAGGGATCGGTGACTGCGATGCCGACCTGCGAGACGGTCCGGCACTCACCGAGTGGCTGGCGGAGCGAGGCCTGACCAGATCCCGGGAGGTTCAGGCAGGGCTGGCCGTGCAAGAGGCTGAGGAGGACCGGCGTCGGCTGCGTTGGCTCCAGGCCACGCCCGCCGGGCTGCACGACGCGGCCATGGATGTCTCCGACCCGCCGGGACGTGACCTGGAAGCCTGGTCAGGCCGGCTGCGCGACGCCAAGGCCCGGCTCGCCACGCTCGTCCAAGACGGCTATCCCGACGGGATCGAGCGGATCCGCGTCCTGCTGGCATGGGCCGGGGTTCCCGCCAGGGAGTCCACCGGCGGCCTGAAGTGGTACGACATGGCGGTCCAGCAGCAACTGCTCGCCGAGGACCCCGACCTCATCCTCACCGCGCTCGCCGTCCGCCCGCCGAGCCCGGCCCAACTCGACGGCGCGACCCAGCTCTTCGCGTCCCTCGAGTGGACCGGAGCGCACGGCAAGCAGCTGCCCGAGCCGCTGCGGTCGATGCTGATCGAGCACATCCGAGCAGACGGCACCGACCCCATGAGGTTCCTGATGCGCCACGGCTACTACGGTGCCGAGCGATCTGCCTGACCGGGCGCTGCCGGCTGTCGGACAGGTCTCCACCAACTCCTTCGTCGGCACCACCCGCCGTGCTGCAGGTCATCCCCGCCAGCTGGGACTGATGGAGCTCCCCTGGGCGGTGGCGAGGGCGGTAGGTCCTCAAAGTCACTGGGCCGAGTCGGTCGCTTGCGGGCCGATCCTGATGTGGACGATGCCGCTTTCGAGGTCGATCGGCCCGCGGCAGGGATCGCCCTCGCCTTCGTCGTCGCGCGTCCACTCCAGGCGGAGTTGCTCTTCGTGCCTGTGACGGGCGCTCGGAAGGAAGACCTCTTCGAGGCCGTTCACCGGAGGGCACCGGCTTGATCGGGAGGTTCGGGACGCCCGTCACACAGATGGTTTACGTGGATGTGAATCATCAGGGCTCCTGACTTCGGGGCAGGGACATCAACTGTCCCCGAGGCGAGTGAGCTGCGGCGTCTGAGAGTTCTGCTGTGACCCGGACGTTGCGGCGTCCGGGTCACAGCAGGGGGTCCGTCAGCCGTTGCGGGCGGCTTCCGGGCCGGTGATCCGCCGGAGCAGGGGCAGGGTTGAGGCGATGATGGCGAGTGCGGTGGCCAGGCCGAGGGCGACGAGCGCGTAGTACGCCATGCCCGGCGACAGAAGGCCGTAGTGCATCTGTGACTGGAGGAACATGGCTGATGCGGCGAAGCCCGTCCCGATCGCAGTCGCGGCGACCGCGAGCAGCGGCAGCGCGGTCTCCAGGCCGATCACGCGCTGCAGCAGCCGCAGGGGTGCGCCGGTGAGCCGGAGTATCGCGAAGGGGCGCCGGCGGTCCGACAGGCCCGCGACGACGCTCACCGCGAGGCTGCAGCCCGCGATCGGCATGGTGGCCAGGAGTACCACGTCGGCCAACTGCCGCCAGCCGACGAGCTCTTGTTGCAGGTCGGTGCCCCAGTCGCCGACTGCGCGGGTCTCGTAGTGCGGGTAGGCGTTGGTGAGCAGGGTCCGGGTGCGTTCCATGGCCGCCGTCGATCCGTCGGTGGTGACGTAGAGCATCTGGACGGGCAGCTTGGCCGCCTTCGCGGGGGTGATCGCGGCGGCGGGCCACTGCATGCGGCTGCTCGACGTGAGGCTGACGAACGTGTACTGCTGGACGGCCGCGACGCCCGCTCCGGCCGGGCAGTGCCCGGCGACCGGGGTCTGTGCCAGGTCGGAGCAGAGGACCAGGCTGGGCGCCATGGGGGAGGGATCGTGCAGCGTCGCCGGTCCCTTCCCGATCCCGCCGGGGTTGGCGTGGACCACCGCGACGCCACGGAAGCCCGGTGTCGCCCGGATCTCGGTGAGGAGCCGCGTCGGCACAGTCCCGGTCAGCGGCTTGTCGAAGTCGGCGCTGACCTCTACCGCGACCCGGGTCTGCGGGTCGCCGCTCAGCGTTCCCCGGTAGTGGTTGATGGTGCCGATGATGCTCACCGTCGCCGTGGTCACGAACAAAGCCAGGACCAGACCGCTGACCGCGCGGAAGCCGGCCTTCGGGTCGTCCGCGAGGCGGCGCACCGCGATCAGGGTGCCCGGGCGGCTGGTGCGCCGTGCGACCGCCCGGGAGGCGGCCATGGTCAGCCATGGGCCCGCGATCACCAGGCCCAGCATCACCACCAGGAAGCCGGTGAGGTAGGCCGCCACCTGGCCGTTGCTGGTCGGCGGCCGGTGTCCGAGGAAGGCGAAGTACGCGAGTTCGCCGAGGCCTGCCAGCAGCGGGACCAGCCGCCACGCCCGCAGCGGGCGCGGGGTCACTCGGCGGGTCACACCGAGCGGGGAGATGGTGACCCGTCGCAGCGCGAGCCGGGCCGCGATCGCCGCCGCCACGGGCACGCCCAGGGCGACCCCCAGCGCCTGGAGCCCGGTGAGGGTGAGGTCCGCGGTGAAGAAGCGCTGGCCGGTGAACGGGACGGTGGCGACCACTGGGCGCAGCGCGAAGTAGAGGCCGAAGCCGACGGCCGTCCCGGCGACGGCGGCCAGGGTGGACTCGACCGCCGAGATCACGGAGACCTGCCGGGGAGTGGCGCCGACCAGTCGCATCGCGGCGTACCGCTGTTCGCGCGTGGCGGCGGACAGCCGGGTAGCGGTGCCGATGAAGATCAGCACCGGGAAGATCAGTGCACCGGCCACCACGGAGAGGACGAGCGTCATCGCGTCGCCGCGTACGGCGTTGTCCCAGCACTGGCTGTCACAGACGGGCCGGGTACGGGCGATGGTGGTGACCGCTCTGGCCCCTCGGGCGCCTTTGACCTGGTCCGGCGTACGGCCGATGACGGCGATCAGTGAGTCCGGGGAGGACAGCGCGGCGTCGCCGATCGTGCCGGCCAGCCGGCCCGGGAATCGGTCGCCGAGCCGGTCGGCCGGGGTCTCGCGGATCAGCTTTGCCAGTGCGGGGGAGGCGTAGTACTCGCCGGGCGCCGGCAGGTGCTCGAGCCCGGGCGGGACGGGCGAGGTCGAGCCGGTCGCGGCGGTGTCGACCTCGGTGAGCGACTTGCCGTCGTAGTAGTCCCGGTGGCCCCACCACCACAATGGGTCCACCGACGCCTGCTCGGTGCGGCTTGCGGCGCTGGTGTCGAGCCACACCTGCCGTTCGTTCGACCGGTTGACGGCGTTCATGCTGGAAAACGTCGACAGCAGCAGCCCGACGCCGATGGCGACAGCCGCGGCGATCATCATCAGTCTGGCGACGGCCTGCCGACCGCCGCTGGCAGCCAGCCGAAGCGCGAAGGCGATCACGAGGCGATCCGTCCCGCCGGTAGCGGGCTGGCCTTGCCGTCCCGGACGACAATCTCGCGGTCGGCATAGGCGGCGACGCGCGGTTCGTGGGTGACCAGGACGACGGTCGTGCCCTGCTCACGGGCCGCGCCCACCATCAGCTCCATCACCTGCTCGCCGGTCAGCGAGTCCAGGGCGCCGGTCGGCTCGTCGGCGAACAGGACCCGGGGACGGGCCACCAGCCCGCGGGCGAGCGCGACACGCTGCGCCTGACCGCCCGACAACTCGCCGGAGCGGCGCCGCTCCAGTCCGTCCAGGCCGAGCCGGGCGAACCACGGCCGGGCCTCGGCCAGGGCGGCCGCCCGGCTGGTGCCGCTCAGCAGCAGGGGCAAGGCGACGTTCTCCTCGGCGGTCAGCTCCGGGACGAGCTGACCGAACTGGAAGACGAAGCCGAAGATGTCGCGGCGCAGTGCGCTGCGCGCGGCCTCGTTCATGGTGTCGATCCGCCGGCCGTCGAACTGCACCTCGCCCGAGTCGGGAGTGAGGATGCCGGCCAGGCAGTGCAGCAGCGTGGACTTGCCGGAGCCACTCGGGCCCATCACGGCGAGCACCTCGCCGGCGTCCACGGCCAGGCTGGCGCCCCGCAGCGCGGGCGTCTCGCCGAAGGCGAGCACCAGGTCGCGGGCCTCTATCAATGCAGTCACGGCCGCACCTCCTCGGCCAGCGCGTCCAGCCTGGCGGTCGTCAGGTCGATCCAGCGCAGGTCGGCCTCCAGATGGAACAGACCATGGTCGGCGAGCAGGGCGTCGACGAGCGGGCCGGTGCGCCGCAGCGCGGTCAGCTCGCGCATCCGCCGCATGTGGGCGGCGCGCTGCGTGTCGAGGTACTGCTGGGCATTACGGCCGAGCATCAGGGCCAGCACGACCTTGGTGAACAGCACCGACTGCAGATTGGGTTCAGGCGCCACCGGCTCGGTGAGCCAGGTCTCGAACTCCGTCGCGCCCGCCTCGGTGATCACATACCGTTTCCGCTCGGGCCCGTCACCGGGCTCCGCCTCGCCGGCCACGACCTTCCCATCCCGGGCCAACCGACCGAGGGTGGCGTACACCTGACCGTACGGCAGCGGCTTGCCGCGCCCGAACAAGGCGTCATAGTCGCGCTTCAGGTCATAGCCGTGACTCGGCTCCCGCTCAAGCAAGCCCAGCAGGGTCAAAGGAACACTCATGAGCTGACCATACATCGCGCGTATACACCGAGTGTATAAACCGAGTAAATGCTGGGCGGAGACGGCGATCAGAGCACGCTGGGACAGGCTCGTAGTCGAGCGACGGCGACCGGCAGCGGAGCGAAGTCCGCCTCGCGGTACGACCCCCAGCGGCCGCGACCGACTGGGAGTCAGACCCGGGCGGCGAGGACGCCATCGAGCGCCGGACGCCGTCCATCGCCTCGCGCAGCCCAGCCGTAACTTGCGGGCGCGGGCCGCAGTGAGCGGCGGCCCGCGCGGGTCCGTCGACGTCGCCCTGGTCCTGGTCGTGCTCGCCCATGCCCCATCGTCCTCCGCGTCGGCGGGAAGCCCAGATCGCTGGACGCTTCACTCTGATCCCCACCCACCCCTTCCCCTACGGTTAGGAGTGGAAAGTGCTGGTCAGCTCTATGTAGAGGACGCTGCAGACCCATGGAGCCGCGATCGACGCGGTCCTCGCCGGCACCGAACAGATCACCCAAGACAGCCTGGAGGCCGTCCCGCTCGACGTTGCCGCAGACTCCCCCCGTCTGCTGGCCAACGCAAGGGCAAATGGTGACCAGAACGCCTCGCGGCACCACCCCGGTCAGACAGATCCCCATTCAGCCCCGACCCCGAGCCGGCGAGGGACGCACAGCGTCTGGCCACCGCGAACTTCATCAGGCCCAGTTACCTGCGCTCCTACCTGCGCGCCCTCGACTCCCGGAAAGCAGCCCCGTCCTGGGAGAGCCTGGCCGGGGCCACCGGCCGCGATCCAGTCCTCTTGCGGGAGATCCTCGAACGAAAACAGTGCATCCAGTGCGGCGGCCCCTGCCGATCGGACACCACCGCACATCCCGTCGGCGATGTTCCCAGGCCTGCCGCCAGAAGAGCTACCGCAAGCGCCATCCCAAACCGCTGAAAGCCATACGGATCACCAACTGTCAGGGATCCGGCAAGGTGCTCTCCCACCATCGGCAGCCTCGTCAGTCCTGTTCACCGGCTTGCCGCCAAGCCGCCTATCGCACGCGGATGAACGCAGCCTTCTTCCGGAACAAAGATCTACTGCTGGAAGCGCTGTAACCGCTGGGCCTCCGTCAACCGAGGCGTCGATCGTGGTCTGCCACCCCTGCTCAGCCAGCCTGGACATCCCTCCAGGCCTATAACCGGACCGTTGCGTCGTCTGCGGGATGCCGCTCTCCTGGGGTGTTTATGGACAGGTCCGGCTGGCCTGCTCAGGCTCCTGCCGAGCAAGGCGTTGCTACTGGTGCCAGAAGGAGCGGCTCGCTGCATGTGACGAGACGCGGTAGTTGGAACTGGACGGTTGGTGACCTGGTGGTTCGAGTAGTGACGGAGATGATGTGTTGTTATGGACACCACATCTCCGAGTCATGCTCTCGTAGAAGCAGGCTGGCAGCAGGTCCGTGCTGACGGGCGGGTCTGCCCGGAACTGCTCGAGGCGGCCTGCGTCGAACCACACCTGCGCCAGTTGTTTCCATGGACGGGAATGGGAGAACTGCGCTTCAGCCGCTGCACAGAGCAGCATTGGGCATGAGACATTCCTTATATTCAGCCCGCAGCGGACGGCGAATACTGGGTCTCCGGCCCCCTGCGCGGCGAGTCTGTGGGCCCACAGCGACGCTGGCCAGGATGCACGGCGTCGCGGTCAGGTGGTTCCTGAAGTTTGCCAGGATGTGGGCCTTGTCGTGGATCGCCGCCCATGGCCTGCCAAGATCCTCCGTGGTACCGAGGGCCTAATCCAGGATCGCGAGGTCGAAGCGTGCCATCTGCTGGCCGTAAAGGCGCTCTCTGCCTGCCAGAGCGCCTTCCAGCGGCCCGCGGACCTTCCGCTGACCCATTGAGGTCATCGAAGTGCTCGCGGTTCACCAGAGAGGCGTATGTGGCGAACACGACCACGGGCCTGGACCCTAGCCCACAGGGCGAGTTGGATCGGGTTCGTGGTGGTACGCACCCCCAGTTTGTTGAGCACCGGGTCGTTCTCCAGCGAGCACACCGTAACGAGCGGGGCGCGGTGGCTCACCAGGCGCCATGCCTGGGCGGTCTGCATGAGCAGGTCCAGGGTCGGCACGGTGATGAGGATCCGGCCGCCCAGGAGGCAGTCCAGAGCGCACGCGGCAGCGGCGAGCGTATTGCCTGATCCGGTCGGAGACACGATCGTGGCCTCGTGCCCCTTCAGGAGGCACAGAGGATCTTGGGGGAAATTCCACCCACTTCCGGAAACCTGCCTTTTGGTCGACCTGGTGTTCTCGGAGGTGAATCACTGGCATTCAGATGCCTCCCGTTTTCCGATTTGAACGGTGATTCAGATGACGTGCAGAATCTGCACTGAAGGTCTGTTTCCTCGGCACCTGACACCTGGTCAGAGTCCGGCGATGCAACTTCGGTTCACGACGTTTCATTGACCGAGAAGAGCATGGCCGATAGACAAGTGACGCATTAGAATCCCGGCTATGCGTAACGACTTCTGCGAAGTCATGTTCCTTCCGTCTTCTCAGTGTGACCACTGCCGTTCAGCACAGTCGAATCTCCCCCGAAGGGTGTACGTCACGAAGGGGGGAAGTGTTTATCACTGCACGCCAAGCTGCGAGGGTCTCAAAGATGGGCAACGGTACGCCCGTTGGAAAGGCCTGGATATCCACGACGTTGAGTCTGTCCCGCGCAGTGACGTCCAGGCCCGGCTTGGCGCATGCGAAGTATGCCGCCCAGATCTGCCGCCACCTCATCGGTAGGCCTCCAAAAGTAGATGTTCTGTATTTCCTCCAATTCTGATCGGGAGTCGTGATCTTTTCCAGTGTCAATCCGCGCTTAATTTTGAAGCAACGGAAGCTGTATCCGTTCACCCGGACGCGCCCTCACAGCTGTCGGGCCGTCAGGCCCGTCGGTGGCCGCGCGGAGCGTGGCCACCCTGGTGACGCGGAGCGTCACGGGGTGGCTGGAGCGCAGCGGAGGCCACGGCCGGCCCGGGAAGGCCGGCCGTGCTCTTGGAGCGCAGCGGAAGGAGCATCAACCTGCCTGCTTCGCAGGCAGGTTGTGCGGGGAGCGTAGCGAGCCGCTCCGCGCTCACGCGGAGCGTGAGCGCAACCCCCACGCGCAGCGTGGGGG
>NZ_JAINVF010000003.1 GCF_020400585.1 Streptomyces sp. NK08204
TGTCCACTACGGCAACGGCTACGTCAACGCCTTCTGGGACGACAGCTGCTTCTGCATGACCTACGGCGACGGCGCGAACAACACCGACCCGCTGACCTCCCTCGACGTCGCCGGCCACGAGATGAGCCACGGCGTCACCTCCAACACCGCCGGCCTGAACTACAGCGGTGAGTCCGGTGGCCTGAACGAGGCGACCAGCGACATCATGGGCACCGGCGTGGAGTTCTACGCCAACAACGCCTCCGACCCCGGTGACTACCTCATCGGCGAGAAGATCGACATCAACGGCAACGGCACCCCGCTGCGCTACATGGACCAGCCCAGCAAGGACGGCAGCTCCGCCGACTACTGGTCCTCGTCCGTGGGCACCCTGAACGTCCACTACTCGTCCGGTGTCGCCAACCACTTCTTCTACCTGCTGTCCGAGGGCAGCGGCGCGAAGACCGTCAACGGGGTGTCCTACAACTCGCCCACCTACAACGGCTCCACGGTCACCGGCATCGGCCGGGACAAGGCGCTGCAGATCTGGTACAAGGCGCTGACCACGTACTTCACGTCGACGACCGACTACGCGGGCGCCCGCGCCGGCACCCTGCAGGCCGCGGCCGACCTGTACGGCTCCGGCAGCGCCGAGTACAACGCGGTGGCGGCGGCCTGGTCGGCGGTCAACGTCAACTAGACGAGTCTCTCCCGAAAGGCCGCGGGCACAAGACGAGGGTGTCCAAGGTCCGTTCGTGACGACGGGCATGGCACGGGTGTGGATCTGCGACTCCACACCCGTGCCACTCACGGTTCCACTGGAGGGCGCCCGCCCCACCTGTCACCGCGACATGCCAGAACCGAAATCAACCCGGCCAAGCACTGCTAGTGGCCGGCCGCCTTCAGTTCGCCCACCAGGCGTGCCGTCACCGGAGCCGGGACCCCGTGGCGGTCCGCGGCGCGTAGCAACGCCCCGCCGATCGCGTCCAGTTCGAGCGAGTGGCCGGCCTCCGCGTCGCGTTGCATGGACGACTTCGTGCCCGGCGGGAAGGCGTCGTACCGGGCGAGTGCCTGGGCGGGGTCGGCGGGGGCGCCGCAGGCGCGGCTGACCGCGGCGGTCTCGGCGACCAGGGCCTCCAGCTCCTCGCGGTGCCGGGTACGGACCTCGCCGAGGGGCATGCCGTACCGGGTGGTGAGCAGGGCGAACGGTGCGAGGAAGGCCATCTTGGCCCACAGGGCGGCTGTCTCGTCCCCGACCACGCGGGCGGCCGTTCCGGCGGCGGTGAGGACGGCGGCGAACGCGTCGAGACGGGGGCGGGGCACGCCGTCCCCGGCCAGGTCGATCTCCGCGAACGGGCTGCCGTGTTCGATCACCCCGGGGGCGGTCCGGGTGGACTCCACGCGGATCACGGCCGGGGCCACGCGGTCGGCGCCGTAGCGGGCGCGCAGTGCCGCGGGGTGTTCGACGCCGTTCAGCAGCGGTACGACCAGGGCGTCGCCGAGGACGGCGGGCGGGACGCGGGTGAGGGCGGCGTCGAGCGCGGTGTGCTTGACGGCGATCACACAGGCGTCCACGGGCTCGCGCAGTTCGGTGTCCGCCTCGACAGGGGCGGTGAAGTCGCCGAACTGGCCGCTGCGGACGTGGATTCCGCTCTTGCGCAGGGTGTCGGCCGTGCCCTCGCGGGCCAGGCAGATCACGCGGTGGCCGGAGCGGGACAGGAGGGCGGCGAGGAGCCCGCCCGTGCCGCCGGGGCCGAGGACGGCCACGGTATGCCGGAGAGCCATGAGGCTGTTCCTCTCGTCGGTCGGCCCCGGGGATCGGTGGCCGCCTTGCGGTGATCTTCGCAGGGCGGGACGGGCCGGTCCAGACTGGGGGCATGTGCCGGAGTATCAAGACGCTGCGTCCGCCCGTGCTGTCCGGTGAGGCCACGGACGAGGACATCCACGCCGCCGCGCTGCAGTACGTACGGAAGGTCTCGGGCCTGCGGGCCCCCGCCGCCCACAACCGCGAGGTCTTCGACCGGGCCGTGGCCGCCGTGGCCCTGGCCACCGCCGAGTTGCTCGGCGGCCTGGAGATACGGGGGCAGGCGGTGCGCGGGGCGGGCGGGCACGCGCCTGGTGCCGGAGCGGCAGGCATGGGCTAGGTGTTCTGTCCCGGGAGGTTGTGGACGGGTGAGCCAGGTCTCGGCTGAGGAATCTTGAAGCGGGTGAGGGCCTTCCGGTTCGGTGTGGACCGCGGCGGGCAGACGCCGGTGGCCGGCCGACCCTGCGCCCCCGTGACCCGGCGGAACGCCCCCCGCGCCTCTCCTGTCACACCCGCGGCGTACGCTGTATGGCTGTCATCGGGGGAGCAACGGGGGAGTGTCGTGTTGGAGAGTGTGGGGTCACTAGCGGCCGGGCCATGGATCTACGCCATGGTGGCGCTGTCCGTCCTGCTCGACGTGTTCGTGCCGGTGCTGCCGAGCGGAGTCCTCGTCATCACCGCGGCCACCGCCGCGGCGGCGGGTTCCGGGGCGGCGGCGGGAAGCGTCCCGCACGAGGTGCCGGACATCGCCGCCCTGATCCTGTCCGCGGCGACCGCCTCGGTCCTCGGTGACGTGGTCGCCTACCGGCTGGCTTGGCGCGGCGGTGAGCGGCTGGACCGGGCGATAGCCCGCTCACGGCGGCTCGCCACCGCGCAGGAGCGGCTCGGCGAGGCGTTGTCCCGGGGCGGGGGCGCGCTGGTCGTGCTGGCCCGTTTCGCGCCGGCGGGCCGCTCGATCGTCTCCTTCTGTGCGGGTGCCGCCCACCGCCGGGCCCGCGACTTCGTGCCCTGGTCCGCTCTGGCCGGGCTCTCCTGGGCCGCCTACAGCGTGGCCCTCGGCTACTTCGGCGCCCGGTGGCTGGGCGAGACCTGGCTGGCCACGGGCGTGTCGCTGGTGGCGCTGTTCGGGGCGGGCGCCGCGGCGGGCTTCCTGGTGCGGCGCCGGCCGGCCTGACCGACCGCGGCCGGCCCGGCCGGCGCCGTGCTACCGGCGGATGCCCGGGTGATCAGCAGGCGGCCAGGTAGTTCTGCAGCGCGTTCTTCTCGGCGGAGTCGACCGAGAGGTTGTAGTAGTACTTCACCTGGACCCAGGCGCGCACGTAGGTGCAGACGTACGCCGAGCGGGGCGGCACCCAGGTCGCCGGGTCCTGGTCGCCCTTGGCCTGGTTGACGTTGTCGGTGACCGCGAGAAGCTGCGGGCGGGTGACGTCGTTGGCGAAGTCCTGCCGCTTGGCGGTGGTCCACTTGCTCGCGCCGGAGTCCCAGGCCTCGGCGAGCGGGACGAGGTGGTCGATGTCGACGTCGGACGGGGAGTACCAGGTCGCGCCGTCGTAGGGGGAGTACCAGCTGCCGCTCTGGGCCACGCAGCTGGAGTCGGTGACGACGTTCGAGCCGTCCCGCTTGAGGATCCACTCGCGGGTGTTGCAGGTGCCGGAGATGGTGATCCAGGTCGGGAACAGGGAGCGGTCGTAGCCGGTGCGGTTCTCGGTGGCCACGGTGAGCTGGGAGAGGTAGCTGCGCGCGGTGGAGGCGCTGACCGGGGTGGGCAGGGCGGCGGAGGCGCTCGGGGAGTCGAGCAGGGCGGCGGAGGCGATCAGGCCCGTCAGGGCCGCGAGTATGCCCAGACGTCGACGCGCGTAGAACTTCGGCATGCGAACTCCCTTGGGGGGTAGGGGCGTTGGGGCGCGAGCGAGGGAATGCTCGCGGTGCCGTGCGACCGGAAGGTGAGCGCCCGGTAAGAAGATAATGACGTGTTCATGACATGACAAGGTCGGTGGCGGAACTTTCACGTCGCGTACCATGGACGGCGCAGAAGGGGAGTAGCTCCTCGCCGGACCGTCGACATACTGCTCAGCCAGCCTGAGCCGGCGCCCGGAGGCGGATCGACACACGACCGCCCAGCGAGACCTTCGGCCAGCAGTACACGCCCGTGCCCCATGGCGCGGGCACCGAGTGTGCTGCCGTGCCGAGGCGTCTCATGTGAAGTGCGGCACTCTCGGTGGGGCAGCCCGACCGATTGAGGACCCTTGATCAGTATCACCGTGACGGCGCTCGTATTCGGCGTCATCTTCCTCGCCGAACTGCCGGACAAGACCGCGCTCGCCGGTCTCGTCCTGGGCACCCGTTACCGCGCCTCGTACGTCTTCGCGGGCGTCGCCGCGGCCTTCCTGCTGCACGTCGTGCTCGCCGTCGCGGCCGGCAGCGCCCTGACCCTGTTGCCGCAGCAGATCGTGCACGCGCTCACCGGTGTCCTCTTCCTCGGCGGCGCCGCCGTGCTCCTGATGAAGAAGGACGAGGACGAGGAGGAGATCAGGAAGCCCGCCGACCAGTCCTTCTGGAAGGTGGCGGGCACGGGCTTCACGCTCATCCTGGTCGCCGAGTTCGGCGATCTCACCCAGATCATGACCGCCAACCTGGCCGCCCGCTACGACGCCCCGATCTCCGTCGGCCTCGGCGCGGTCCTCGGTCTGTGGGCGGTGGCCGGTCTCGGCATCGTCGGGGGAAAGGCCCTGATGAGGCGGGTTCCGCTGCGGCTGATCACGAAGATCGCGGCCCTGCTGATGACGGGCCTCGGCGTCTGGAGTCTCTACGAGGCCGTGGCGGGCTGAGGCGCCCGGCCGGGGTGAACGGACGATGAACCCTCATAAAGGCGGTGGCGGGACCGGGCCTTGTTTTGTACCGTAGAGAAACAAAGTGGCTCCCGCCCGTTTTCCCTGACCGGCGGGCGGGGCCGCCTTGTCCTGTATCTCGTTCCTGGAGTTGCCGATGCCGGCCACCGCCACGCCCGCCGCCACCCCGTCGGTCCTCACGGCCCGTGCCCTCCTGCTCGACATGGACGGCACGCTCGTCGACTCGAACGCCGTGGTGGAGCGCGTCTGGCGGCGCTGGGCGAAGCGGCACGGGCTCGACGGCGACGAGGTGATGCGGGTGGTCCACGGCCGCCAGGGGCACGCCTCCATGGCCCTCCTGCTGCCCGACCGGCCCAGGGAGCAGAACCTCGCCGACAACGCCCGCCTGCTCGCGGAGGAGACCGCCGACGTGGACGGCGTGGTAGAGGTCCCCGGCGCAGGCGTCTTCCTCGCCGCCCTGCGCGGCCTCCCGCACGCCCTGGTCACCTCCGCCGACGTCGCCCTGTCCACGGCCCGCATGGCCGCCGCCGGACTGCCGCTGCCCGGGCTGCGCATCACCGCCGAGTCGGTCGGCGCGAGCAAGCCCGACCCCGAGGGCTTCCTGAAGGGGGCCGCCGAACTGGGCGTCGCGCCGGCGGACTGCATCGTCTTCGAGGACTCCGGTGCGGGCATCGCGGCGGGACGTGCCGCGGGGATGACGGTCGTGGGTGTCGGTCCGCGGGCCGCCCGCCACGATCCCGACATCGTCGTGCGCGACCTCACCCAGGTGAGCGTCGAGGCGTCGGCGGACGGGGCGATCTGCCTCCGCATCGGCTGAGCCGCCGTACCGCGCAGCCGAGCCGCTGTACGCGGGCGCGCCGGTCCGGCCGTCAGGGCTGCGACGTCTCCGACTCCAGGCTCGCCCGCGTCGCCGGGCCGTACGTGCCGGGATCGTCGCCCTGGATGCCCCGGGCCAGCTGGTAACGCCGCACCGCGTCCTCCACCGGGCGGGTGAAGACGCCGTTGGCCTGGTCGCCGTAGAGGTTCAACTGGCGCAGCCGCAATTGGAGTTCGGTGATCTCCGGCCCCTTGTCGCCGCGCCGCAGCACCAGTGGGGCGGCCGGGACCGTGTCCGGGCTGCCGGAGGCCGTCTCCGACGAGGTCCCGGGGGTCGAAGGGGTCACCGTCGGGGTGGGCGCCGACGGCGTGGGGGCGCCGGACCGGCCCCGGGCGGCCGACCGTGACGCGGAGCGCGTGGGCTGCCGGGCCACGGTCGAGGACGGCGAGGACGGGGGTGATGGCGGCACCGCGTCCGAAGCGGTCACGTCCGGGACGCTCTCCCGTACCTCCGGGGCCGCCCGGTCCCGCGACGGCGCCTGGTAGCCGAACAGCCCGCTCGCCAGACCCGCCACCGTCACCGCCACGACCGTGGCTCCCGCACCCGCGACCGACAGCAGGGCCGTACGCCGGGTACGACGGCGGGGGCGGCTCTCCTCGGCCGCCTCCGGAGCCACCCCGATGGCTGTGGCTGCTGTGGCTGCTGTGGCTTTTGTGCCTGGTGTGGCCGTCGTGGCTGTCGTGGCCGCCAGGCCCGGCCCGTCACCTCGAACGCCTCGAACGCCTCGACCGCCCTCGGGAAGCCGCAGGCCGGACGGGCTCGGCTCGGGGCCGGAGGGCTCCGGGACCTGGACGTAGGGGCGGATGCGCAGCCGGTCGAAGTCCTCCGCGGCTGCCGTCTGCGCCGTACGCGCCTCGCGCAGGGCCCGCGCCGCCCGCTGGGTGCAGGTGCAGGACGGGGTGTTGTCCGCCCCTCTGGGCGCCCCGCATTCCGGGCAGCCGTGGTCCGCCGGTTCCGTCACGCGTTCGCCCCTCCCCTCGGGAACTTCCGAGTTTATTCATACCGTCTCCACATAAACCGTTTCGCAACACGCGGGAAATCGGTCACGCAGAGGACTCAACAGGCCATGAGCGAGGACACCGCCCAGGATGGAAGAGGTGCATCCGAGCCCCGGGAGGTCTCCATGGCCTTGGACACGCACGGGACGGCGAGGGACGCGAGGGGCGGCGAACACGTCCCCGGAAACGCGCTCGTCTCGATCGGTGCCCTGCTGCTCGGCCTGCTGCTCGCCGCCCTGGACCAGACCATCGTGGCGACCGCGCTACCGACGATCGTCAGCGACCTCGGCGGACTCGAGCACCTGTCCTGGGTGGTCACCGCCTACCTGCTCGCCTCGACCGCGGCGACCCCGCTGTGGGGCAAACTCGGCGACCAGTACGGGCGCAAGCGGCTGTTCCAGACCGCCATCGTCATCTTCCTCGTCGGCTCCGCGCTGTGCGGGGCCGCGCAGAACATGCCCCAGCTCATCGCCTTCCGCGCCCTTCAGGGGCTGGGCGGCGGCGGGCTGATGGTGCTGTCGATGGCGATCGTCGGCGATGTCGTACCGCCGCGTGAGAGAGGGCGCTACCAGGGGCTGTTCGGTGCCGTGTTCGGTGCCAGCAGCGTGCTCGGGCCGCTCCTCGGCGGGCTGTTCACGGAGCATCTGAGCTGGCGCTGGGTGTTCTACGTCAACCTGCCCGTCGGCGTCGTCGCCCTCGCCGTGATCGCCGCCACGCTGCACATCCCACGCCGCGCCGCCCGGCACGTCATCGACTACCTCGGCACCTTCCTGATCGCCTCCGTCGCCAGCTGCCTGGTGCTGGTCGCCTCGCTCGGCGGTACGAGCTGGGGGTGGGGATCGGCGCAGATCATCGGCCTCGCCGTGCTGGGCGTCGTCCTCGCCTTCGCCTTCGTCGTCGTGGAGCACCGGGCCGTCGAACCCGTCCTGCCGCTCAAGCTGTTCCGCATCCGCACCTTCAGGCTGGCCGCGGTCATCAGCTTCATCGTCGGCTTCGCCATGTTCGGCGCGATGACCTACCTGCCGACGTTCCTCCAGGTGGTGCACGGTGTCTCCCCGACCATGTCGGGCGTGTACATGCTTCCGATGGTGTTCGGGATGCTGCTGTCCTCGACCGGCTCGGGGCAGATCGTCAGCCGCACCGGCCGCTGGAAGGTGTTCCCGGTCGCGGGCACCGCCGTCACCACCGTCGGCCTGCTCCTCCTCCATCGGCTCGACGAGCACAGCCCGACCGGCGAGACGAGCGTCTGCTTCTTCGTCTTCGGTCTCGGCCTCGGCCTGGTCCTGCAGGTCCTGGTCCTCGTCGTGCAGAACGCGGTCTCCTACGAGGACCTGGGCGTGGCCACCTCCGGCGTCACCTTCTTCCGCTCCGTCGGAGCCTCCTTCGGCGTGGCCATCTTCGGCACCGTCTTCGCGAGCCGCCTCGGCGACGAGCTCACCGCCGCCTTCCGGGGCGTGCGCCTGCCGTCCGGCGTCACCGCCGACGCCCTCAAGTCGGACCCGCGCGGCATCGCCGCCCTGCCGCCCGCCCTGCGCCCGGCGGCCCTGCACGCCTACGCGTCCGCCATCACGGACGTGTTCCTGTACGCGGCGCCCGTCGCCGCCCTCGGCTTCGTCCTCGCCTGGTTCCTCAAGGAGGACCGGCTGCGGGCCTCGGTCACCGTGCCGGACGCCTCCGAGACCATCCCGCCGAACCCGGTCGAGCGGTCCTCCTACGACGAGTGCTACCGGGCCCTGTCCGTGCTCGGCACCCTCGAGGGGCGCCGCGAGGTGTACCGGAAGATCACCGAGCGGGCCGGGTACGACCTGCTGCCCGCCGCCAGCTGGCTGCTGCTGCGCATCCGCAAGTACGGCTCGGTGGAGCCGGGCGTGCTCGCCGAGCGCGGCCCCGTCCCGTTCCAGCGCGTCCTCGCCGCCGCACGGCAGGTCGAGGAGCGGCGCCTGGCCGAACGCCGGGGCCTGGACCTCGTGCTGACCGAGTCCGGCCGCGAGGCCGCCGAACGGCTCGCCAAGGCCCGCGAGGAGTCCCTGGCCGAACTGCTCGGCGACTGGTGGCAGCCCCGCCGCTCGACCGACCTGGTCCAGCTGGTCAGGGAACTCACCGGCGAACTGTGCGGCTCGGAGCGCGAAGAGCCGGGTACAAGGGCTGCCGCCAGGTCCCGTCTGACAGCCCCTGGGCGTCCGTCCGCCGGGGCTCCCGGGTGAGGGCCGCCGCGCCGACGGCTCCTTCACCGCAGGGGCAACAGCTCCTTGCGGAACCAGTGTTCGGCATACGGGTCGTCGTTGTGCGGGCCGGTCTCCGTGTAGCCCAGGCGGGCGTACAGGGCGCGGGCCTCCACCAGGTCGGACCGGGTGTCGAGGACGATGTGCCGGGCACCCAGGGCGCGTGCGGCGTCCTCCGCGGCGGCGACGAGCGGCGAGGCACCGCCCCGGCCGCGCATCCCCTCGTACAGGAAGACCCGGGTCAGTTCCGCCGTGTCCGCGTCCAGGAGCCGTACACCCGCCGAACCGGCCGGCTCACCCTCGTACCGAGTGATCAGCAACTGGCCGGTGGGCGGGGCGAGTTCTGCGCCGGTCTTGGCCGCGATCTCCCGTTCCAGCTCGTCCGGGTCGGTGCGCCGGCCCTCGTGCAGCAGGTACCAGCGGTCGCTGACCTCCGTGTAGTACGCCCGCCACAGTGCGGCAGCGGCGGGGGAGTCGTACGGCTCAGCGGCGATCGTCCACGTCATGCCCGGCATGATTCCCCATGGGCCGGTCCCGCGCGGGTGATTTTCCCGCGGTGCCACGGGCATCGGTGGTGGCCCTGCGCAGCCGCCATTCGCGTACGACCTCCTCGACGTCGTACGGCTTCTTGCCCAGCGGAGGGCCGGGCGGGGGCTTGAACATCATGTCGCGGATCTTGACGTTGACATCCTCGATGATCTTCCGTGCGATGCGCTCCGAAGGCGCCGCACAGGCCGCCGCGAAGGCGTCCTCGGCCTCTTTGCGCAGGGCCAGGGACGGGGGCAGCACGGCCAGTCCCTCGCGGGCCATCTTGCGTTTGACCCACCACAGTTCGTCGTACGTGGAGTCGAGCCCGTCGGGCAGCGGTTCTCCCGCGCCCGGCAGCCGGTCGAACTCGCCGCGCCGCTGGGCGTCGCGGATCTGCTTGTCGGCCCAGGACTCGAACGGGACGCCCGGTGGCTTTCGCTCGGTCATGAACCCATTGTGCCGGACGGGCCCGAGCCGGTCGTTTTATCATGCGGCGACGGCACGGCGATCCGGCCGCCGCACAGGGACGTCACAGGCTCACCGGCCTCGCTGAGGTACCGGTCGTCGCAAGGGGAACACCGTGCTCGAACTCACCATGGCCACCGTCTCCGGTGCCGATGCGGGCGCCACGGCCGGCATGTCGATGGCTGAGGCGCCCAGTGCGCCGGGCGCCGTGCTGCGGGTGGGCCGGGACGCGTCGGTGTGCCGACTGGTCACGCCCGAGGACTGGCTGTTCGTCTCCCGTGTCCACCTGGAGTTCCGGTGCGGCCCCGACGGCGCCTGGCAGGTGTCCTGGCTGCGCGGCTCCCAGGCCGAACCGGCCTCCGAGGTCCGGCTGACTGTCGGGGAGCGCACACAGCCCGTCACCTACGGCGGCACCGTGGCGCTGCCGCACGGCGGCTCCGGCGAGCTGGTGGTCAAGGACCGCGCGCAGCCGCGCAGCGTCAACGTCGGCTTCTACCACGACGTGTGAGCCCGGTCCCGCTCACCTCCGCTCAGGCCAGCACCCGGGCCATGGCGAAGCCGTCGTAGCCCTTGCTGCCCACCGTCTGGACCGCGGTGCCGCTCAGTCTCGGGTGCGTGGCGATCAGCTCGATCGCCTCGCGGGTGCCGATGATGTCGGGCTCGGTGCTCTCCGAGTCGACGACCTGACCGCCGCGCACCACGTTGTCCAGGATGATCAGGCTGCCCGCGCGGGTGAGCTTCAGCGCCCACTCCACGTAGTGCGCGTTGTTGGCCTTGTCGGCATCGATGAAGACCATGTCGAAGGGGGCCGGGTTCTCGTCGGCGAGCTTGGGCAGCGACTCGAGTGCCGGGCCCACGCGCACCTCCACGATCCGGTCCAGGCCCGCGCGGGCGATGTTCCGCGTGGCGACGTCGGCGTTCCTGGCGCTGTACTCCAGCGAGATCAGCCGGCCGTCCTCGGGGAGGGCGCGGGCCAGCCAGATGGTGCTGTAGCCGCCGAGGGTGCCGATCTCCAGGATGGTGCGGGCGCCCTGCACCTGGGCGAGCAACTGCAGGAACTTGCCCTGTGCGGCCGTCACGCTGATGTTCGGCAGCCCCGCCGCCTCGCTGTCCCGCAGGGCGGCGTGGAGCACGTCGTCATCGGGTGAGAGATGGCTGGAGAAGTAGAAGTCGACGTCATCCCAGATCTGCGCCCCGCTCATCGCGCCCGCCGCCTTTCGGAGTGTCTGCCCGGCGTCATTATCCCAGCCATCGGAGCAGAGATCAGGCGCAATGGCCAAGAGCGTGGGGCCGTATGCGCCTCCGCGGCTGTGTCGTGGGCCGTATCCGGCCATGCAGTCCTGCGGTCGGACGGGCTGTGCCGTGGGGCGTGTCCCGGCCGCGCGGGCCTGCTGCCGGACGGCGGCGCGGAGGCCGGTGGCGCTCGGCTGCCACCGGCCCTCGGCCGCCGGGGCGAGTCCGGCAGCGGACGTCCCGCCGACTCCGCCGCGCGCCACACGGCGAGACCGCCGACGACGGTCGCGGCCGTCAGGCAGTACGCGGCCATCGTCACGTCGCCGGTCGCGCCGACCGGCGTGGTCACGACCGGCGTGGTCACGACCGGCGTGGTCACGACCGGCGTGGTCATGACCGGCGTGGTCGTGACCAGCGGGGTCGTGCCGCCCCGAAGACCGTGCCGTCCCGCGGCCGGAAGAAGACCTTGCCCGGGACGGTGACCGCGATGCTCGCCCGCCTGACGACGGGGCAGGCACCGGGCCCGCCGGCGAAGCCCCGGAGGCGGCCGAAAAGCGACGCCCGGCGCCGTTTCCGGGCTCCGGCTGTGATCCTTCTCGCGCTCAGCGCGGGCAACCAAGCCCCCCTCGGACTATCGTCATCCGGACAAAAGGAGGTCGGACGTCAGGTGAAGCGGGGATAGCCTGCGTCCTCCTCCGGGGGGTCCGCGAGCTTCATGGGCTCGCGGAAAGAACCCGGCTGCACGGGGCGCCGGGACGAACGGGGCGGGAGGCCGACGAGGCGTGGCGAACGTGGAGCACAGCGGGCGAGCGACGGATGCCTTCGGAACGGCAGCGGATGCCTTCGGGACGGCGCCGGCCGGAGCACGCCTGCGCGCGGTTCGGCTCGCACTGTGGGTGGTGGCCGCGGCTCTCGCGGTCCGGCAGATGGCCGTCGTCCTCACCACACCGAGCGGCAAGCGGCTCACCGACCTGGAGACCTGGGTCGGCCCGCACGGCGTGCTGCATGTGAAGGGCTCGCTGTACGACTCGACGCGGTTCACCGGCACCCCCTTCGGCGGGCTGGTGCTCAAGCCGCTCACCCGATCGGCGCAAGCGGCCCTCGGCTGGGGCTGGACATTAGGCTCCCTGCTGCTGGTCGTGGCCCTCGGCCTGGTCGCCGCCCGCGCGCTGCCCCGGCCCGTCAGCCGCCGCACCTCGCTGCTGGCCGCGCCGGTCGCCGTCAGTCTGCTCATGTTGTCCCTGCCGGTCCGCAACGCCCTGTGGCTCGGCCAGACCAGCATCATCCCGGTGCTGCTGGTGCTGCTCGGCTGCTTCACCGTGCGCGGCGAACGCGCGAGCGGCCTGTGCATAGGCGTGGCCGCCGCCCTCCAGCCGACCGTCCTGCTCTTCGCCCCGCTGCTGTGGTTCACCGGCCGTCGCAAGGCCACCCTCGGCACGGCCGCCGGCTTCGCCGCGTGCACCGCCCTCGCCTGGGCCGCGATGCCCCACGACTCCTCCACGTACTGGGTGCACCACATGGCCGGTGTCGGCCTCGGCGGCAAGGCCGACGCCCTCGCCAACCAGTCACTGCACGGCGCCCTGCTCCGCCTGGACCTGACCGGCCCCCTGGAGATCGCGCTCTTCCTCCTCCTGAGCGCCGCCGTCGCCACCCTCGCCCTGCGCCGCGCCGTCCGCTACGCCCACGACGGACAGCTCCTGCTCGCCGTGGCCGTCACCGGCTGCGCGGCCGTCGTCGTGTCCCCGACCACCTGGCAGCACCAGCTGCTGTGGGTGCTTCTCGCGGTGGTCGGCCGGGTCGGCAAGCGCGCCTCGGACCGCTACGTCTGGCCGGTGGCGGTGGTCCTGGTGACGACCCTCCCGGCGAAGATGATGCTGCCGAACATGTCGTCGCTGTATCCGCTGCGGGACAACATCGTGGTGCTCGCGGCCGTCGCCGCCGCCACGGCCGTACCGTTCCTGTCCCGCACGTCGCCGCACTACCAGAGGCCGATCCCGACGGAGTGCGCGCCACCGGTCCCGGCCCGCTGGCGGCGCGTCCCCCTGCTGCCCTTCCTGCGCCGGGTCCTCACCCGCCCCAACCTCCTGCTGGAACTCCTCCTCCTCCGCGTCACCTACGCGGCCTACCAGCAGGTGCGCCTGGCCGCGACCGGCGGCAGCAATTCCAAGGGCCGGGCGCGGGCCGAACACCACGGCCACCTCGTCCTCGACCTCGAACGCTTCCTGCACATCGATGTCGAGCACGCGGTCAACCACGCCGTGGTGAAGATCGACTGGCTGCGGAACTTCTTCGACTTCTACTACGAGTCCTTCCACTTCGTGGTCCCCCTGACGGTCCTCGGCGTCCTGTACTGGCGCCGCCCCGTCGACTACCGCTGGGCCCGCGCCTCCCTCGGCTTCGCCACCCTGCTGGCCCTGGTCGGCTTCTGGCTCTTCCCGCTGGCCCCGCCGCGCCTGATGCCGAGCCTGGGCATGATCGACACCGTCCACGGCGTCCAGGACTTCTCCAAGCCGGACTACGGCACCCTGACCGCGCTCACCAACCAGTACGCGGCGATGCCGTCCCTGCATTTCGGCTGGTCCCTGTGGTGCGGGGTGGTCATCGCGGTCATCGCCCCCCGATGGTGGATGAAGGCCCTCGGCCTGCTGCACCCCTTCTTCACCGTCTCCGCCATCGTCGCCACCGGCAACCACTGGGTGCTGGACGCGGTCGGCGGAGCGGTGGTGGTGAGCGCGGGCTTCGGGCTGTCGTACCTGTTCCAGGGGCCGCGGGCGCGGGTGGTGTCGGCGGTGGCGGCGAAGAGAGAACCGGAGCGGGTGGGGGAGACCGGCTGACGGCGGACCGGCCGACCGTCAGGAAAAGGAGTCCGCGCTGATCACGATGTGCGCGGGCGGGGGCCGGCGACCGGGACGGTCATCCGGCGGCTGTGGAAGCCGTCGTCATGACCGCTGTCTGCGCCGCACCGCACTCACTCCCGGCCCGAAGCCAGTCCCCCCAGCACCCCCGACAGCGCCGCCGCGATCAGCAGCGGGATGCCCAGGCCGTGGTGGAGGACCAGCCACGCGCCCAGGCAGGCGCCGGCCGTCATCGCGAGGACCGAGGCCGTGCGGCGGGGGGAGCGGTGGCCGGTGGCGTCGCCCAGGCGGGATTCGGAGGCGAGGGCGGTCAGGGTCATGGTGAGGACCGTGGTGGTCAGGTCGGGGACGCCGAGTTTGCGGACCGTCGCGTTGCGCAGGCCCATCGCGAAGGCCGTCAGGGCGATGAGGGTGTAGCGGGTGGCCGGTTCCCGGGGCCAGAGGAAGGCGACCGCCGCTGACGTGCCGACCAGGAGCGCTTCCACCGCCAGGGTCAGGCGGGCCCAGCGGCGGCGCGTGCCCTGGCCGTGGCGGGCCGCCATCCTGCCGCCGGCCACCGCGCCGAGGAGGAAACACAGCAGAGAGGTCGCCGTGTGCGGGACCGAGAAGCCCGGGGCGCCCGCCGCCGCGAAACCCAGGACCACCACGTTGCCCGTCATGTTCGCCGTGAAGACGCGGCCCAGGCCCAGATAGCTCACCGCGTCGATCAGGCCGCTCACCACCGTCAGCACGAGGAGTACGGCCACCAGCCGGACCCCGCGTGCCTCCGGGTCCGGGCCCCGGTCCGGGCATGCCGTGGTGCGGGTCGTCATCGGATCCTCCGGTTCGCCGGGCGGCAGAGCGGACAGGCGGGACAGGGCGGACAGGGCAGGACAGGGCGGACAGGGCGGGCAGGCGGAGACGACCGCATCGCGGGCGCGGGGGTTCCCGGCTGTCCCGGCGCAGCGTGCGTCCGTAGCGGTCGGGGCGCGACACGGGACACGCGTGTGCCGCGTGGATCCGGGGAAAAGCAGCCCGGTCGGCGGATGCGGGAGAGGTCCGTCGCCGAGCCGGCCGCCGCGTACAGGCTGAGTTCGCCCGTTTCCTCGGGTGAGTTGCCGTCGCCGCCGACTCCCTGTGCCCGCGAGCACACCTGTGACGTGGGCCGTGCCCGGACATGCGCGCGCACCCCCGCCCGGCAGGGGGCGAGGGTGCGTGTGCTGGATCAGGGAGACGTCGACCACGTGGGGTCGTACGTCGCGGCGCTGCCGAAGACCGCTCGGTGGTCCGGCGGCGGGCCGGCTCAGTACCAGCCGTTGGCCTGCCAGAAGGACCAGGCCTTGGCGGGGCTGCCGTAGCGGGAGTTCATGTAGTCCAGGCCCCACTTGATCTGCGTCGCCGGGTTGGTCTTCCAGTCGCCGCCGGCGGAGGCCATCTTCGAGCCCGGCAGGGCCTGGACCAGGCCGTAGGCGCCGGAGGAGCTGTTGGTGGCCGTGGGGTTCCAGCCGCTCTCGTGCTGGACGATCTTGCTGAACGCGTTGAACTGCGCGGCGTCCGGGATCATCTTGTGCGCGATCGCCTGAGCGGAGGAGGCCGAGGCGGGCGTGGCGGCCTGGGCGGGCGCCGCGGTCAGAGCCATACCGGCGGTGGCGGCGGCCACGGCGGCGGTGGTGAGGGCCTTCTTCGGGGAAGCGATGCGGCGGATGAAGGAGACGGACACGGAGAACCTCTTGCGTCGGGGACAGGGGGATCGCCTGTATGCCGTGAACCACGCGGAGGTGGTTGCCGCATACGTCGGCGCCGCGGCCCGGGTGGGTTCGTGGCGCCTGGCGACGTCCTCAAGAGAAGCAGGCTGACGAACGGCCCGCAATGCCCCCTTTTACTAGTTGTGGCCGGATCGGCGGCTATTGACCGCTGTGTGGCGTGGCTCTCAATCCGCAGGTCAGAGGTGGTGCCAGAAAGGGTGTATGGGGCAAATAGGTCTACTATGGCGGACCGTAGGTGACGTGCGTCATGTGGGGTGCTTCACCGCGCGGGCCACCGCACGGACACAGCATGGATGCGGCCCCTCACGCACCGGGAGCGTCGAATGTGACCGCGGTCTCGAAGGCGGCCCGGCGCGTGGCCCGGCGCAGCGCGCGCAGCAGCGCCGGACCGAGGGCGAGCGTGAGGACCACCGTGCAGACGGCCCGGCCCAGGTCCCAGCCGAGGGACGTGGCCAGGCAGTACGCGAGGAAACGGGCCAGGTTGGCGGGGACCCCGGCGTGCGGGTCGAAGGCGATGTCCGAGGCCAGCGCCCCCATGAAGGGCCACCCGGCCAGGTTCATGACCGTGCCGTAGGCGAGGGCCGCCAGGCAGCCGTACACCGCGAGCAGCAACAGCTCACCCCGGCCGCGCAGGCGGTACGGGCCCGGCAGCAGCCCGGCGCCCATGGTGAACCAGCCCATCGCGAGCATCTGGAACGGCAGCCACGGGCCCACCCCGCCCGTCAGCAGCGCGGAGGCGAACATCGTCACCGAGCCCAGTGCGAACCCGAAGCCCGGACCGAGCACCCGGCCGCTGAGCACCATCAGGAAGAACATCGGCTCGATCCCCGCCGTGCCCGCGCCGATCGGGCGCAGCGCGGCCCCGGTCGCCGCGAGCACGCCCAGCATGGCGACGGCCTTCGGACCGAGGTCCGACTCGGAGATCGTCGCCGCCACGACCGCGACCAGCAGCGCCAGCAGACCCGCGAACAGCCACGGCGCGTCCTGCGCGTGTGCGCTCAGCTGCGAGGTGGGCGGGGCGAGGAAGGGCCAGCCGAAGGCCACGACCCCGACCGCGCCGGTCAGCACCAGGGCGGCAAGGGAGCGGGGCCCGAGGCGCACCGGGCGGGCGGTGCTCATGCCAACGCCTCCCGCACCTCGGTGACCGTGAGCCACTCCAGCGGGGCGAGGATCTTCGTCACCTGCGGGGCGAAGGACGGGGACGACACCACGATCTCCGCCGTCGGCCCGTCGGCGATCACCTCGCCCTCGGCGAGCAGCACGACCCGGTGGGCGATCTCGGCCGCCAGCTCCACGTCATGCGTGGCCAGCACGATCGCGTGACCCGCGGCGGCCAGCTCGCGCAGGACGCCCACCAGGCGGGCCTTCGCCGCGTAGTCCAGGCCGCGCGTCGGCTCGTCCAGCAGGAGAAGGGGCGGGCGTGCGGTCAGGACGACGGCCAGGGCGAGCGTCAGGCGCTGCCCCTCGGAGAGGTCGCGCGGATGCGTGTCGTCCGTGATGCCCGGCAGCAGCTCGGACACCAGGGCCCGGCACCTGCCCGGCTCGGCGCCCGCGTCCCGGTCGGCGGCCTCGCACTCGGCGCCCACCGTGTCGGCGTACAGCAGGTCGCGCGGCTCCTGCGGGACGAGACCGACCCGGCGGACGAGATCCCGGGGCGCGGTGCGGTGCGGTTCGGCTCCGCCGACGCGGACCGTGCCCGAGGCCGGCTCCACCAGCCCGACCAGGGAACCGAGCAGCGTGGACTTCCCCGCGCCGTTGCGGCCCATCAGCGCCACCGTCTCACCCGGGGCCACGGCCAGATCGACCCGCCGCAGCGCGTCGACCCCACCCCGGCGCACGGACAGGGCACGGACCTCGGCGGCCTGCTGTCCGGCAGGCGGGGCAGCCGGGGCGGAACGGCGCAGCAGGTGCCGGCGGGGCCTGCGGGCCGTGGGCGCCGACTGGGCGGGTGCGGGTGCCGGCGCGTGTCCGGGTTTGGGCGCGGGTTTGGATCCGGGTCCGGATTCGGGTCCGGGTCCGGGTCCGGGAATGCGCGGAGACGAGGTCCGGCCGGCGGCGGCCGTGCCCGGCCAGGGGGCTGGGCCGACGGGCCGGGCCTGACGCACGCGAGCCCGGTCCGCGAGCCGTTCCCGCAGGTCGCCGGCGCGGCGGCGGGCGTCGCGGACCGTCAGGGGCAGCGGGTCCCAGCCCGCCAGCCGACCGAGCTCCACCACCGGCGGACACACCGGGGAGACGGCCATCACCTCGGCCGGGGTGCCGAGGACCGGGGCCGCGCCGGGTGCGGGCAGCAGGACGACCCGGTCGGCGTACTGGACGACCCGCTCCAGGCGGTGTTCTGCCAGCAGGACGGTCGTCCCGAGGTCGTGGACCAGCCGCTGGAGCACCGCCAGCACCTCCTCGGCCGCGGCCGGGTCGAGCGCCGAGGTGGGCTCGTCGAGGACCAGCACCCGGGGGTGCGGCGTGAGCACCGAGCCGATCGCGACCCGCTGCCGCTGCCCGCCGGAGAGGGTGGCGATCGGCCGCTCGCGCAGCCCGGCCAGCCCCAGCAGGTCGAGGGTCTCCTCCACCCGGCGCCGCATCACCTCCGGGGCGAGCCCCAGGGACTCCATGCCGTAGGCGAGTTCGTCCTCCACGGTGTCCGTGACGAAGTGCGCGAGCGGATCCTGCCCCACCGTGCCGACGACGTCGGCCAGTTCGCGCGGCTTGTGGGTTCGGGTGTCCCGCCCGGCCACGGTGACCCGGCCGCTCAGGGTCCCGCCGGTGAAGTGCGGCACCAGCCCGCTGACCGCGCCCAGCACGGTCGACTTCCCGACCCCGGACGGACCGGCGAGCAGCACCAGTTCACCCTCGGGCACCTCGAAGTCCACGCCCCGCACGCTGGGTTCGGCCGCGTCCTCGTACGTGACGCTGACATCCTCGAAGCGGATCACGACGGCTCCTTGGGGTCCTGGGGTCCTGGGGTCCCTGGGGCTTACCGGGCACGATGAAGGCGGGCAGCAGGGCGAGCAGCACGGACGCCGCCGGCCACACGGGGAGGGTGGGCGCGACCAGCGGGACGACCCCGGGATGCAGCGCCTCCGGTTCCCGTACGGAGGCCAGCGTCAGCAGTGCGGCGACCGCGGCGCCCGAGCCCGCGACCAGCCAGGCGCGCCCGCCCCACGGGTCGGGGCGGTAGCGGGTGCGCAGCGAGCGGCGCCCACCCAGCCGCAGCCCCGCGAGCGCGGCGGCGACCCCGGTGAGCAGCACCGGCAGCCCGTACGTGCCGCCCTCCGCGGTGAGCAGCCCGTACGTGCCCGCGCACACGCCGAGCAGACCGCCGAGGGTGAGCGCCGCCGTCGTACGGCGTACGGGGGCGGGGACCTCGGCGGTACGGCCGTAGCCGCGGGCCTCCATCGCGGCGGCGAGTGCGACCGAACGCTCCAACGCGCCCTCCAGGACCGGCAGTCCCACCTGGAGCAGGCCGCGCACGCCCCGGTCCGGCCGGCCGCGCAGCCGCCGCGCGGCGCGCAACCGCTGGACGTCGGCGACGAGATGCGGCGCGAAGGTGAGCGCCACGACCACCGCCACGCCCGTCTCGTACAGCGCACCCGGCAGCGACTTCAGCAGGCGGGTGGGGCTCGCGAGGGCGTTCGCGGCACCCACGCAGATCAGGAGGGTGGCCAGCTTCAGGCCGTCGTAGCAGGCGAAGACGAGCGCCTCGGCGGTGACCTCGCCGCCCAGCCGGATGCCCTGCGCCCAGTGCGGGAGCGGGACTTCGGGAAGGGTGAGGAGGATGTGCGTGCCGGGAACGGGCGAGCCGAGGGCGACGGCGAACATGACGCGGACGACGACGACGGCGGCGGCGAGCTTGGCGAACGCGCCGTAGGAGCGGGACCAGGGGGCGGTGGAGCGGTGGGTGGCGACCACGTACCCGGACGCGGCTATGAGCAGGGCGAGGAGGAGGGGATCGGTGGTGCGGGTGGCGGCGGTGCCGAGGGAGAGGGACCACAGCCACCAGGCACCGGGGTGAACCGTGCTGCTGTGCCCGCGACCGCGGACGTACGGCTGCGCACGGCTACGCACGACGACGTGCCCGCCATATCGCCGCCCCGGCCAGCAGCGCGACCACGCCCGCGCCGACCGGCAGGCCCAGGGACGGGCCACCGTCCTTGTGCGAAGCGGTGTTCCCGGCGGCCGTGCTGCCCTGCTTCCCCTTCTTCCCCGTCCCCGACGACACCTGCTCCCCGCACCCCTTGCGCGGGTACCCGACGATCGCGCACAGCAGGGCGTTCGTGTCGTAGCGCAAGGGCCCCGCGACCTTCGCCAGGGCCTCGGCCGTCGTCGCGCCGGGCGAGATGCGCACGCAGGCCGTACGCCCGGCGGGCGGGGCTTCGCCGGACGGGGCGTCCGCGGGCGTGCCGAAGTCGATCACCAGCGCGACCCGCTTGGTGCCAGGCCTCGCCGGGGTGTGGGCGCAGATGGTCGTGAAGTCCGCCGTGCCGCGCGGCCGGTCGGCGTCGGCCGAGTCGTCACTCACCGCGAACCGGAATCCCTCGACGGCGCCGTCGTCGGGCCGGGCGGTCGACGGGCCCTGCGTGGCGTACGTCCAGTGGCCGCCCGAGCGCTCCCAGAACGACCAGTAGCGGTATCCGGTGGCCCGGGCCTGGGCGGCACCGGCGAACAGGACGAGTACGGCGACGAGCAGGGTCGCGGCACGGCGGACGGCGGTCACGGCTGCTGCTTCTTCCGGCGACCGCTGAGCAGGAATCCGACGCCGATGCCCGCGACGAGACCCACGCCGACGATCCACCACACGCTCGTCCCCGAGTCGTGCTCGCTGCGCTTCTCGTTCCCGTGCCCGGCCGTGGCGGTGGCCCCGGCCCGCTGCGGTGCCGGGCCCGTGGCGTCGAGCGCGCGCACCAGGTCGGTGCCGCCGAAGTGGCGCGGGTCGGCGCCGGTCGCGTGCGCGGCGAGGATCAGCTGGGCGTACGCGGCCGGGCCGTTCTGCCGCGCCCAGCCGGTGGCGTTCTTCTCCAGCCAGGTGTACGACTTCTCCGCCTGCCCGGTACGGCCGGCGGCGGCGAGCGCGACGACCGTGTCCGCCGTGTTGCCGTAGTCGGGCTGGTCCGCGGCGCCGGGCAGGGCGGACTTCAGGTAACCGCTCTTGGCCACCGCGCCGGACAGGTACGCGGCGGCGTTGTCCGCCAGCTGCGCCGGGGTCGGCTTCTCGGCGGTGACGCAGCCGGTCTTCGCGGGCGCCTTCCCGGCGGTCGTCACGAAGCCCTTGCCGAGCGCACCGAGCACACCGGCCGCCGACGCATCGGCGTTGGCAGCCAGCTTGCCCTTCTTGTCCGGCTGGTACGCGAACGCGCCGCCGCCGTCCTGGTCGCAGGGGATGGACCACTGGGCCAGCGCCTCGTAGGGCGTCCGGCCCTCGGTGCGCAGCCGGGTGGTGTCCTTGCCGGCCGCGGTGAGCGCACCGATGACGACGGCGGTGGAATTCGTGTCGCTCGGGCTGCCAGGCGTGTAGCCCCAGCCGCCGTCCTTGTTCTGGGCCGTCTTCAGCCAGGTCGCGGCCTTGCGGACCTCGCCGTCGTGCTCGCCGAGCGCCTGCAGGGCCTGGACGGCGGCGGCCGTGCTGTTGGTGTCGGCGCTGCCGCCCTTGCCCCCGCACGGCCCGGCCGGGGCGGCGCGGAAGGCGGCGAAGCCCCCGTCGGGGCACTGCTGTCCGACCAGCCAGTCGACGGCGGAGGCGGCCGGGCGTTCACCGAGCGTCCGCTGGGCGAGCAGGGCCAGCGACTGGCGCCACACGCCGTCATAGGTCGGGTCGGACGTGCCGAACAGCCCGGCGGGGAGGGTCACTTTCGGCGAAGGGGACGGGGAAGCCCCGGCGGCCGTGGCGGGCGCGGCGGCGGCCAGCACGCCCACGGCGGCGAGAGCCGCGGCACTGCGGCGTACGTTCATGGTCGGCGACTGCCTCTCCCTGCGGGGAACCGGCAGCGCACGGGGACCCCCGGGCGGCTCGGCTCCGTAGACCTCGACGGTGCCGTGCGCGGCGGGCCGCCGCGCACGTGAGCCGGTCAACGTCCCGTGCGGGTCAGTCCGGCTCACCACCCAGAGGCGGTTCACGGGTGCGGGGTCAGCGCCGGAATTGCACCGGCTTTGCCCCGTACGGGTGATGACGACCCCGCCACTTTACCGGCACCCCCGAGGACGTCCCGGAGGTGGCTGCGGGCGCACAGGGGCGACGGGTACGGTCGCGGCCATGACAGTGACGGGGAGACTGCTCGGCTCGGGCCGCTCGGCCGACGTGTACGAGATCGACGACGCGTGGGTGCTGCGCCGCGACCGGGACGGCTGGGGGGACGCGTCCGCCGAGGCAGAAGTGATGACGTACGTACGACAGCACGGGTATCCGGTGCCGCGGGTGCGGCCCTCCGGCTCGCGCACCGACCTGGTGCTGGAGCGGCTGTCCGGGCCGACCATGCTGGACGCGCTGACGCAGGGGCACCTCGCCGTGCAGGAGGCGGGCGCACTGCTCGCCCGCCTGCTGCGGCAACTGCACGCCGTACCGGGCCGGAACACCGGTGACCCCGGCGCCCGCGTGCTGCACCTGGACCTCCATCCGGACAACGTGATGATGACCCCGGACGGGCCCCGGGTCATCGACTGGTCCAACGCCGAGGACGGGCATCCGGGCCTGGACTGGGGCATGTCCGCGGTGATCCTCGCCCAGGTGGCCGTCGGCGGCGAGCCGCTCGCCGCCCCGGCCCGCGCGCTGCTCACCGCGTTGCTCGCCGACCCGTCCGATCTCACCGACGCGGGCCTGACCGAGGCCCGCAGGCGCCGGGCCGGCAATCCGACCATGACCCGCCGCGAGGTCGGACTGCTCCCGGCGGCCGAGCAGTTGATCCGCGCGCTGGCCTTCGGGGACGACTAGGCGGCGAACACGTCGGACGCCGGGAGGGTTGCGGCGGTCAGGTGGTCGGCCATCCGGCGCAGGGCCCGTGTGCACTCCTCGGCGTCCTCGCCCGTCACCACCCAGTGGGCGAGCCGGTCGGTGACGTTCCCGTACGGGGCCGCCGTCACCGCCTCGCCGGCCTGCCTGGTGAGCACCATGCGCTCGGCGGACGGCTCGTGCGAGGCGGTGGGGTCCACGTCCAGGCGGGTCAGACGGCCGGTGGCGGCCGGGTAGGCGAACTGGATCGCGGCGGCCCGCTGCCGGGTCGGGGCCAGGTCGGGCAGGGCGCCGGTGGCCAGGGCGGCGGCGGCCCGGGCGAGGTCGACGCCGGTGGCCAACTCGACCAGCAGCGGGACCAGGTCGCCGGGAAGGTGCGGGACGACATCGGTGACGCGGGGGCCGCGGCCGGTGAGCCGCAGGCCGACGCGTACGACGGTGTGGGTGAGGCCGAGCGCGCGTACCGTCCGCTCGACCGCCTGGCGGCAGAACGGGTTGTGCAACAGCCCGTCGTGGGCGTGCACCTGGTGGCGCAGCGGCAGCCGGGCGGGCGGCGGGCCCAGCGTCGTACGCGTCAGCGCGGCGATGCGGACCTCGTCGTCCAGGACCACGGTCTCGGCGAAGACCAGCGGTCCCTCCAGGTCCTCCGCCCCGGCCGGCGGTGCGTTGAGCCGGGCCAGTGACGCGCGCAAGGACGCCCGGTCGGCGCAGGCCGAGGCCGTCTCGTACGACAGCCCGGGCAGCCCCAGCCGTCCGGTGATCCGCGCCGCCGTGAGCAGATGCGCCCTGTCCCAGGTCAGCAGGCCGCGCACGGGATGCCGGGCCGCGTACCGGGTGACCGCGGCGGCCGTCTGGGCCTCCCGGCGCGGGTCGGCCGCAATGTGTCCGGACAGGTAGGGCCGCGTCCAGTCGGGCGGATCCGTGTCGACCAGCACCACCGGGTGCGCCGCCGCGATCCTTGCCAGCGGGAATTCACCGTAGGCGGAGCGGCGTTCAACCCCGAGAAGAAGGACAGGCTGCACCGACGGTGCCTCACCTTCATGGGAGAAGGCGGGCAGAGTGACGCCCCGGATGCCGCTCCCCCATAGGCGGCACCCGAGGCGGGCCAGATCTTGCTCTGTGTGTCGTGATCCTCACCTATCGAGACCTCAACTGTCAACGATTGCTGCATATTTGAGCAGGGGATGCTGCCAGCCTGGTCGATGGACGGGTGACCGGGTAGCCTCGCGTCAGCCCAGCCACTGAACCGACGAGACGCGCCCGGGGGGGACTTCGGTGAGTGACGCCTACGCCCCGCTTGCCGAAGCGCTCGGCCTGCTGGGCGAGTTGACCGGACAGCCGCCCGGCCTGCTGCCGGAGGTGGTCGATGCCGCCGACCTCTCCCACCGCACCGGCATCCCGGTCGGTGTCGTGGTCGAGATGCTCTCCGGCGGCCGGGCGCCCGAGGTCTGCCTGGCCCAACGGGTGCGGCAGCGACTGGACTTCATCCGGGAGACCCGCCGCCGGCCCGACGGCAAGCGGTACTCGCTGGACGAGCTGGCCAGGATCGCCGGCACCAGCCGGCAGTGGCTGAGCGAGTGGCGCAAGAGCGGCATGCCCAGCCTCGAACACACCGACCGGCTGCGCCGGTTCTTCGGTCTGCCGCCGGGATTCTTCACCGCCGATGAGCCGGAGGCACTGTGCGAGGCCCTGCAGCCGGTGCTGCAGAGCCTGGAGGCCGAGGCGGACCCGCTGCTGCGGCTGCGCGAGTGCGGACTGGTCCGGCTCGCCGCACGTGCCCCGCAGATGAACCCCCGCCAGCTGGCCGCGCTCGCCGACCTCGCAGAGATGATCATCTCTGCGGAGCATGCGGGGGACGCGGCGGGTCAGGGCCGTTCCTGAACACCCCGGGGCGGTCCGCCGGCGCTACCGCACCGCCGAGTGCGCCACCGGCCCACTCCCCGCCACGGCCCACTCCCCGCGACGGCCTGCGCCCTCCCCGGCCGCACCAGGCGCCGCAGATGCGCCTCGGCCTCCGAGACCGCGATGCTCCGTGAGGTGGCAGATCATGTCTGTCGTACAGACAGGTCTGGGCATGCCGAGCTGACTCGGAGGGGTACAGGATGGGTGCTTCGCAGTGGGACTACTACGTGCCGTACCAGGAGGATCTCGGCGCCGCGCTGGAGGAGTTGCGGCACCGGGTGTTCCTCACCGGTGACTACTACTGGGCGCGCGGCGGCGACTGGCTTGCTGAGGAGGAGCGTCGCCCGCGGCCTTCGACCCAGGACGAACTGTGGGCCGACGAGTGGACGCAGCACTCCGGAACCCATTCGATCCTCGATGTCTTCCACGTTCAACGGGAGGACGAGGTGCCCGAGATATGTGCGGTACAACCGGTGACCGCCGAAGAGGCCCGGAGGGTCACCGGCACCGAACGGCTGACCCGCGACCACGTCCCAGCGATCGAAGACCTCGCTCGCGAACGCGGGTACGGCCGTTGCGCCGTACTGCACGACGACCACGGAACGCCACGGGAGATCTACTTCTGGGGTTGGTCCGGAGACTGACCCTTTCAGGAGACGCGGAGCCGGCTTGCCGGGCGTCCCGGCCGGGTGCCGGTTCCGCCCGGCCCGGGCTCACGAAGTCCGGGAGTGCGAGCCCTCCGTCAGGTCGATCAGCCGGCACACCGTCTCGATGTCGACCTTCACCTGGGCGATCGAGGCGCGGCCCGACAGCCAGGTGATCAGGGCCGAGTGCCACGTGTGCTCGATGACCCGGACAGCTGACAGCTGTTCGGGGGTGGGGTGCTCCAGGCCCATCGCGTCCAGGATGATCGCCGTGGTCTGCCGGGAGACCTGGTCGACCTCGGGGGAGACGCTGCGGTCGGCGAAGGTGAGGGCGCGGACCATGGCGTCGGCTAGGTGCGGTTCGCGCTGCAGGGCACGGAAGGCGCGCATCAGGGTCTCGGCGACCCGCTCGGCGGCCGTGTCGCCCGCAGGAGGCTTCTTCCGCAGGGTGCGGTGCATGTGCTCCAACTGGTCCTGCATGGTGGCGACCAGCAGGTGCACCTTGGACGGGAAGTAGCGGTAGAGGGTGCCCAGGGCCACGTGGGAGGACTCGGCGACCTCCCGCATCTGCACCGCGTCGAATCCGCCCCGGCCGGCCAGTTGCGCGCTGGCGTGCAGGATCCGGCGGCGGCGGGCCTGCTGCCGCTCGGTGAGCGGCGGGGCGGGCCGGACCGCACTGGCTTCCAGCTTGGATTCCGCAGGCATGGGTCCCGTTCCGTGACAGTCGGTGAGGGCGTCTGTGGGGGCAGGTGATCAGTCAGCATGGCAGGCCTCCGCGCCGTGGCGCGAATCACCTGATCCACTGGTCACACCGCCCTTACCTGCCGGTAGATTCAGAGCCTCTTGAACGATCAAGTCTGAAACTTGTTCTAGATTAGCGTCCCGTCATAGTCTCGCGGGACAGTGCAGGCAGAAGGGGGCACAGAGTGACCGCTGAGGCCCGGACGGCGGGCGCCCATCGGGAACCCGCGGCCGGTGGGGGTCCCTCCCGCTCGCGCGCTGCCGGGAGTGGGGGAGAGCGACCTCTCGACATCGCGCTCCTCACCTACAAAGGGAACCCGTTCTGCGGCGGCCAGGGCGTCTACGTACGGCACCTGTCGCGCGAGCTGGCCCGCCTCGGGCACCGGGTCGAGGTCATCGGATCGCAGCCCTACCCCGTCCTGGACGAACTCGAGGACCACGCCGGCCGGCTCACCCTGACCGAGCTGCCCAGCCTCGACCTGTACCGGCAGCCCGACCCCTTCCGCACTCCCAAGCGGGACGAGTACCGCGACTGGATCGACGCCCTCGAGGTCGCCACCATGTGGACCGGCGGCTTCCCCGAGCCGCTGACCTTCTCACTGCGCGCCCGCCGTCATCTGCGCGCCCGGCGCGGCGAGTTCGACGTCGTGCACGACAACCAGACCCTCGGCTACGGGTTGTTGGGGGACATCGGTGCGCCTTTGGTGACCACCATCCACCACCCCATCACCGTCGACCGGCAGTTGGAGCTGGACGCGGCCGACAGCCGCAAGCGCCGCCTGTCCGTGCGCCGCTGGTACGCCTTCACCCGGATGCAGAAGCGCGTCGCCCGCCGCCTGCCCTCCGTGCTCACCGTCTCCGGCACCTCCCGCCAGGAGATCGCCGACCACCTCGGCGTCCGCGACGACCGCATCCACGTCGTCCACATCGGCGCCGACACAGACCTGTTCGCGCCGGATCCGGCCGTCGCCGAGGTACCCGGCCGGATCGTCACCACCTCCAGCGCCGACGTCCCCCTCAAGGGTCTCGTCTTCCTCGTGGAGGCGCTCGCCAAGGTGCGCACCGAGCACCCGGCCGCCCACCTCGTCGTCGTCGGCAAGCGCCCCGAGGAGGGGCCGGTCTCGGCGGCGATCGAACGGTACGGCCTCGAAGGCGCCGTCGAGTTCGTCAAGGGCATCTCCGACGCCGAGCTGGTCGACCTGATCCGCTCGGCCGAGGTCGCCTGCGTGCCCTCCCTGTACGAGGGCTTCTCGCTGCCCGCCGCCGAGGCCATGGCCACCGGCACCCCACTGGTCGCCACGACGGGTGGTGCGATCCCCGAGGTCGCGGGCCGCGACGGCGAGACCTGCCTGGCCGTGCCGCCCGGCGACGCGGGCGCGCTGGCCGCCGCGCTCGGGAGGATGCTCGCCGACCCTGAGCTGCGCGCGCGGCTCGGCACCGCCGGACGCGAGCGGGTGCTCGCCCGCTTCACCTGGGCACGGGCCGCCGAGGGCACCGTCGCCCGCTACCGCGAGGCCATCGCCCGCTCCGGCGGCCTGCGCCCCGAGCCGCACCGACCCGGCCGCCCCGCGGCCACCACCGGCGTCTACACCGAAAGCAGGGCCACGTGCTGACCGTCGACTTCTCCCGGTTCCCGCTCGCCCCCGGCGATCGTGTCCTGGACCTCGGCTGCGGGGCCGGCCGGCACGCCTTCGAGTGTTACCGGCGGGGCGCGCGAGTCGTGGCCCTCGACCAGAACGCCGAGGAGATCCGCGAGGTCGCCAAGTGGTTCGCGGCGATGGAGGAGGCCGGGGAGGCGCCGGAGGGCGCCACCGCCACCGCCATGGAGGGCGACGCGCTGGCGCTGCCCTTCCCGGACGAGTCCTTCGACGTCGTCATCATCTCCGAGGTGATGGAGCACATCCCCGACGACAAGGGCGTGCTCGCCGAGATGGTGCGCGTGCTCAAGCCCGGCGGCCGCATCGCCGTCACCGTGCCCCGCTACGGCCCCGAGAAGGTCTGCTGGGCGCTGTCCGACGCCTACCACGAGGTCGAGGGCGGCCACATCCGCATCTACAAGGCCGACGAACTGCTCGCCAAGATCCGCGGGGCCGGCCTGAAGCCGTACGGCACCCACCACGCCCACGCCCTGCACGCGCCGTACTGGTGGCTGAAGTGCGCCTTCGGCGTCGACAACGACAAGGCGCTGCCGGTGCGCGCGTACCACAAGCTGCTGGTCTGGGACATCATGAAGAAGCCGCTGGCCACCCGGCTCGCCGAGCAGGCGCTGAACCCGGTCATGGGCAAGAGCTTCGTCGTCTACGCGACCAAGCCGCACCTGCCCCGGCTCGACGAGACCGACGGGGCCGCACACATGTCCGGGACCTCAGGGACGTCCGAGACCTCCGAGGCGGTCGCCCCGTGACCACCCCCCGGACAGAACACCTCGTCCTGCCCGGGGTCCTCACCGCCGAGCAGGCCGCCGCGACCGTCCGCGGCATCCTCGCCGTACAGCGGGAGGACGGCGCGATCCCGTGGTTCCGCGGCCACCACCTCGACCCGTGGGACCACACCGAGGCCGCCATGGCCCTGGACGCGGCCGGCGAGCACGAGGCGGCCGAGCGGGCCTACACCTGGCTGGCGCGCCACCAGACCGGGGACGGCTCCTGGTACGCGGCCTATGCGGACGGCGCCCACGACGACGTCACCGACCGCGCCCGCGAGTCGAACTTCGTCGCCTACATAGCCGTCGGCGTCTGGCACCACTACCTGTCCACCGGCGACGACACGTTCCTGGACCGCATGTGGCCCACTGTCTACGCGGCCGTCGAATGGGTGCTCCGGCTCCAGCAGCCCGGCGGCCAGATCGGCTGGCGGCGCGAGGACGACGGCACGCCCACCGCGGACGCCCTGCTCACCGGCAGCTCCTCCGTCCACCACGCCCTGCGCTGCGCCCTCGCCATCGCCGAACAGCGGGAAGAACCGCAGCCCGACTGGGAGCTGGCCGTCGGGGCACTGCGACACGCCATCCGGCGGCACCCGGAGCGGTTCCTCGACAAGAACCGCTACTCCATGGACTGGTACTACCCCGTCCTCGGCGGTGTGCTGACCGGAGCGGAGGCCAAGTCCCGCATCGAGGCGGACTGGGACCGTTTTGTCGTCCCCGGCCTCGGCGTGCGCTGCGTGGTGCCCAACCCGTGGGTGACCGGCGGTGAGTCCAGCGAACTCGCCCTGGCGCTGTGGGCGATGGGCGAGTCCGACCGGGCGCTGGAGATCCTCCAGTCCATCCAGCACCTGCGCGATCCGGACACCGGCCTGTACTGGACGGGGTACGTCTTCGACGACGACACGATCTGGCCCCGGGAACTCACCACCTGGACGGCCGGCTCCCTCCTGCTGGCCGTCGCCGCCCTCGGCGGCCATGACGCCACGTGCGCGGTGTTCGGCGGGGACCGTCTGCCGACGGGCCTGGACCCCGACTGCTGCGGTTAGCGGGTCTGCCGAGGGACCCTGGGCGGGCACCCGGACGGCGTTCCCCAGGTGGCGCGGGCCGGGCCGCCGGGTGAGGCTGCCGGAGGAAGCAACGGCTCGGGGAGGACACGTCGGGAGGACCCTGTGCCCGTACCGATGCGACGCCTCTTCGTGGCGCTCACCCTCTGCTGCGCCCTGGCGGCCGGTGCCACCGCCTGCGGGAACGACGAGAAGAGCAGGGCGCGGGACACGGCGTCGGCGTCCGCCGTGCCCGCCGGAACGCCCAGCCCGACGACCTCCGCCGAGCGCCAGAAGTTCGCCAAGGCCCGGTTCGTGGCGAACGCGGGCCTCGCGGCCGGTGCCACCTACCAGTGGATCGTGAAGCCCTGGAAAGCCGGGAAGTTCAAGAAGGGTGCCAAGGGCCGCAGGACGGCCCTGGTCAAGGCCGCTCTCGCCGGCGCCTTCACCTACAACCGGCTCAAGGCGGCCAAGAAGAACGCCCAGGGCGATCCGGCGCTTTCGAAGGCCCTCGCGCCGCTCGCCGCGGGCATCGAATCCCTGAAGAGCCTGCCGTCCAAGCTGCGCAACGGTGACGGGAACGCGGCCGACGCCTTCGACGACGTCATCAACAAGGTCAAGGAGGCGGGCGCGAGCACCGGTGCCCGGGTCGACGACAAGGTGCCGTCGGCTGCCCAGCTGCGCGCCGGTTAGGAGCCGTACGACAACGACCCCCCGCCCGGAAGGGCGAGGGGCCGTACGTCACGGCGTGCGGCGCTCAGCCGCGCTGGATGCCGGTGGTGTCCTGGAGCACGCCACGGCGGCCGTCCTGGGTCTGCGCGACCAGCGCGGAACCGCGCTGCTCGACCGCCAAGTACCAGGTCCCGGGCGCCAGTTCGGCGATCGGGTTGGGCGAGCCGTCCTCCGCGAACAGCGGGCGGGTGGCCGGGACGGCGAACCAGAACGGCGAGAAGTCCGTGGGGCCCGGCTGCGACTGCGGCTGCGGCTGCGGCTGCGCCGTCGGGGCGGCGGACTGCGCATCGGCCTGCCCGAACGGCTGGCCCGGCTGCGGCTGGGTGCCGTACGGCTGCTGCGGGGCGGCCGGAGCACCGGGGTAGCCGTAACCGCCGGCCGGCTGGGCGCCGTACGGCTGCGGGGCCTGCGGCTTCGTGGCCGGCACCAGCGCGGCCTGGAGGGCCGGCACGAGGGGGGTGGCGACGGCGGCGGCGGCCAGCAGGAGGGCTGCGATGAGACCGAGGATCAGGCCGGAACCGGAGTCGATGTTCGCGCCGTCCAACTGGTCGCTGAACGCGCCCAGCGGGTCGACGATCGTCCAGAACGAGGTCCACGCGGCGAAGACCGTGAAGGCGACACCGACCTGACCGAGGTCCAGGCCGGCGATCTTGCGGGGCTGCGGGAGGGCTCGGGCGACGACGACAAGGACCGCGCCGAGGATGCCGCCGACGTACACGCTCATCACGAGGCCGAGGTTGTCCCAGGCGTTGGGGATGTCGCTGCCGGAGCTGTCGAACGTGTCGAGGAACGACGCGATGAACAGCAACACCGCTGCTCCGATCACCACGCCGTCGCCTCTAGTGAGGGAGCGGATATTCACTTCAAAGGGTCCTTCGGTTCAGTCGTCTCGTCATCGGTGGAGGCGTCGCTGTCACCGTGTCGCCATCAGGCCGCGGTGTGAAGCGCGGGGGTGGCCCCTCATCCTAGGGACGACACTATCGTCCGTTCGAGCAGTGTGTCCGTCGGGTTCAGCCCGGCGGTCAGCACCACCGCAGAAAACCCACGGTTCCTCCAGGGGTTGCCGCCCTGCGACGCCATGCGTCGCTGGTCAGCGGCGCCATGCTCTTCCTACCGCGCATGCCGCCGCGCCGATGAACACTTCGGGAACCGTTGGCAGATCGAGACCCGGCGAGACATCGCTGACCGACGGACCCTTCAGGTCAGGCCTGTTGGCTTCAGTGCCGGTGATCCAGGCGTGGCCGTCGGCGCGTTGGAGGAGACGGATGCGCCGATGGTGCCGTACGGCTGCCGCGGGGCGGCCCGCCGTCATGCGCGCAAGAAGTCCGCGATTCCGTCAGCGATCCCTTGCGCCGCCTTCTGACGCCAGGCGCCGCTGGTCAGCAGTGCCGCGTCCGTGCTGTCCCGCATGTTGCCGCACTCGATGAACACCTTCGGAACCGTTGACAGATTGAGACCGCCCAGGTCGGTACGCGTGACGAGACCGGTTCCGCCGCCGAGGTAGTTGGAGGGCGGCTCGCCCGTGACGCGGAGGAAGTTGCCTGCCACGCGCTCACCGAGATCGCGCGAAGGGCCCACGATCGGGCGGGTGTCGGCGGCGCCCGCGTGCACGGAGCCCGGCAGGATCACGTGGAAGCCGCGGTTGCCCTGGGCCGAGCCGTCGGCGTGCAGGGAGATGGCCGCGTCCGCGCGCGCGGTGTTCCCGATCCGCGCCCGCTCGTCGACACACGGCCCCCAGGCGGGACTCGTGCCGTCATGGGTCAGCCTCACCGTGGCCCCCTGCTCCTCCAGGAGTGCGCGCAGGCGGTGCGCGACGTCCAGGCTGAACCGGGCCTCGGTGTAACCGGAGTTGGTGGACGCCCCGGTCGTGTCGCATTCCTTCCAGTTCGTCCCGATGTTCACCTTGCGGTTGATGTCATTCGCATACCGGAAGTTGCCCGGATTGTGACCGGGGTCGATGACGACGACCTTGCCCTTGAGCGGCTTGGACCCGGCGGGCGCGGAGGCGGCGGGGGAGGGGGTGGGCAGGCCCGGCCGCTTGGCGTCGTCGGCCGGGGCACCCGCCGACGGCGAGGACGGCCGGGGCGGCGAGGACGGGGTGGGTGACACCGGGGACATGCCGGACGCGGCGGCGGCCGTACGGTCCGAGTGCCCCGAACCACCGCCGCCCACCTGCCCGTACACCAGCCACCCGAGCAGCGCGCCCGGCGCCAGCACGGCGAGCGCCACGGTCAGCGGGCCGCGCCGGGGCCGCCGCGGCTGCGGGGTTTCGAACTCGGGGCCTGTGTACGACACGTCAGCGACTCTAACCGGGGCCTCAGATCCCCGCTCCGGTTCGCCGCAGGACGCGCAGCGACCCGGCCGCCGAGACCTCCGAGAACGCCCCGGACCCCAGGGCCCGCAGATAGATCCGGTACGGCGCCTGACCGGTGAACTCGTCCTCCGGCTCCGGGAAGACGTCGTGGATGACGAGCAGGCCGCCCTCGGCGACGTGCGGGGCCCAGCCCTCGTAGTCGGCGCTCGCGTGCTCGTCGGTGTGGCCGCCGTCCACGAAGACCAGGCCGAGAGGCGTGTTCCACAGCGCGGCGATCTGCGGGGAGCGGCCGACGAGGGCCACCACGTGCTCCTCCAGGCCCGCCCGGTGCAGCGTGCGGCGGAACGTCGGCAGCGTGTCCATCAGCCCGATCTCGGGGTCGACCGTCTGCGGGTCGTGGTAGTCCCAGCCGGGCTGCTGCTCCTCGCTGCCCCGGTGGTGGTCGACGGTGAGCGCGACGAGCCCGGCCTCACGGGCCGCGTCGGCGAGCAGCACGGTCGACCGCCCGCAGTACGTGCCCACCTCCAGCAGCGGCAGCCCGAGCCGCCCGGCCTCCGCCGCCGCCGCGTACAGTGCCAGCCCCTCGTCGACGGGCATGAACCCCTTCGCGGCCTCGAACGCGGCCAGGATCTCGGGCTTGGGTGCGGCGGGCGGCATGGGGGGCCTTTCGGTCGTACGGCTCCGGTTGTACGGCTCTTCCGGGGCCCATGCTGCCGCACCCCCTGCCGGCCGGCTGACAGGGGGTGCGGATGGGGCCTCCCGCATCCCGGCCCGCCGGCGGAGCGCTACGCGGTCACGGACTGCGCGGGCAAGGCGACGCCGGCCTGATCCGGGCCGCGGTTCACAGCCACCCCTGCTGCCGGGCCTCCCGCACCGCCTCCGCGCGGTTGCGCGTCCCGGTCTTGCCGATCGCGGAGGAGAGGTGGTTCCGGACGGTGGACTCGGGCAGACGCAGCCGGACGGCGATGTCGGCAACCGTCGCCCCGTCCACCGACGCCTTCAGTACGTCGCACTCCCGGGCCGTCAGCGGATTGGGCCCTGCGCCGAGCGCTGCGGCGGCCAGCGCCGGATCGACCACGGTCTCCCCGGTGAGCGCGCGCCGGATCGCGGCGGCCAGTTCCTTCACAGGACCGTCCTTGACGAGGAACCCGGCCGCCCCGGCCTCCATCGCCCGGCGCAGATAGCCGGGCCGGCCGAAGGTGGTGAGGATCAGCACCCGGCAATCGGGTGCCTCCTCGCGCAGCTCGGCCGCCGCGTCCAGGCCGCTCATGCCCGGCAGTTCGATGTCGAGCAGGGCCACGTCCGGCCGGTGGGTGAGCACGGAGTCCACGATGGCGTCCCCCGACGACACCTGGGCGACGACCTCGATGTCCTCCTCCATGCCGAGCAGCAGGGCGAGGGCGCCGCGCAGCATTCCCTGGTCCTCGGCGAGCAGAACCCGGATGGACTTGGCGGTCCGGTGGCCCTGGGGCATCTCGTTCACGGGCAACAGGCTAGGGCTCGAGGCCCGTCGGGCGCGTCCGCATCCGGGGCGTCTACCCGCTCTGCCGGCAGCACATGGACGACACCGCCCTGTTCCGGCCCGACGCCACCTGCTGCCCGCAGGCCGGGAAGAGCGGCACGCGCATCTCGTTCGCGTCGTACAGCCACCCGACCAGGTATCTGCGTCACTGCAACGACCACGTCTGCCTGGCGAGCGACGGCGGCTCCGACGCCTTCGACAGCGGCGCATCGTGGGCCGCCGACGTCAGCTGGGCGGTCAGCGCACCCTGGACGCCGTAGCCGTAGCCGACGTGACCCCGGCAGCACCCGTCACCGCGAACTGCGGTTCCTGCACCGGCAGTCGCGCGGTGACCGTGAAGCCGCCGCGCGGCGACGGGCCGGCCGTGAGGGAGCCGCCCGCCGCCGCGAGGCGCTCGGTCAGGCCGGTCAGGCCGGTGCCGCCGATGCCCTCCCCGGGCCGGGTCACGGCCCTGCCGGTGCCGTTGTCGCACACGGTGAGCCGTACCCGCTCGGCGGCGCCCTCGATGGTGATCTCGCAGCAAGTGGCGTCGCTGTGCCGGACCACGTTGGTGACGGCCTCGCGCACCACCCACCCCAGAAGCGCCTCCGTCTGCGGTTCCAGCGGTGTCCCCGACTGGCGGACCACCGGCCGTACGCTCGCCGCGGACAGCGCCGAGCGGGCCCGGACCAGCTCGGTGGCCAGGCTGCCCTCGCGGTAGCCGGTCACCGCCTCGCGGATCTCGGTCAGCGCCTGCCGGCCCACGGACTCGATGTCGGTGATCTGCACGAGTGCCGCGTCCATGTCGCGCGGCGCCAGCCGCCGGGCCGCCTCGGACTTCACCACGATCACCGACAGCGTGTGGCCGAGCAGGTCGTGCAGATCGCGGGAGAAGCGCAGCCGCTCCTTCTGCACCGCCCGCCGGGCCAGCTCCTCCCGCGCGGCGCGCAGTTCCCGCACCGCCTCCGACAGGCCGAGGATCGCGGCGGTCACCATGCTGGACAGGAAGGTGTCGTAGGCGATGTCCGTCGCGTCGACCCAGCGCTCGCGCACGGCGCACACACCGCCCGCGTACAGCGTCAGCAGCAGGGCGGTGCGGCCCAGCCACGGCCCGCGCAGGGCGGCGCCCACGGCGAGGCCCAGCAGCGGGAAGAACATCAGCCAGTCCCCGCCGTAGCCGAGAGCCAGGGCGGTGGTCACCAGGGCCATGAGCAGCAGTGCCACCCGGGTCGGGGCCGCCTCGCGCTTCTCGCGGTCGAAGGAGCGGAAGGTGACGTAGACGTACAGGGAGTCGAAGGCCAGCAGGCCCAGGGCACCGGCCCACGGGTCCGGGGACGTGCCCTGGAGCAGGTTCGAGAGGGAGCCGAGGCCCATCAGCAGCCAGGGCAGCAGGGAGAAGCCGGTGGGGGCCGGGCCCGGACGGTCGACGGCCGGGGGCGTTCCTGTTCCGCGGGCCGCACTCACCGCCGCCCGGCAGCGGGCTGTGTCCGCCCGCCACCGCGCCCGCGCCCGCTGGACGGCCCGCATGCGGCGTCTGGTTCTCCGCAACCACGTCATGTCTGTGTTTCCCCCGGTCAGATGGTCTCCGCCGTGCGGCGGTCCGACAGCACAGCGTACGAACCGGGCGCGGTCCCCGGCAGATGCGGATGTCCGGGCCCGGGCAGTACACATGTCACCGCCCTGCTGGCTGACAGGCTGTCAGGAGCCTTCACAAGTGAGGAGTGCTCGGTTATACAGAGGGCGCCGGACCGGAACGCGTTCTCGATCCGCCCCGTGGACGACCTCGGTGCGGCCGACGGTGCGGACGTCCGCACCGAGGTCTTGAGATCCGTCAGGAGCCCCATGCCCATCGACGCAGCCAAGGCCGTCGCCGCCGAGCCCCGGACCGGCCGGATCAGCTGGACCGTGAAGGACGTCCAGCTCTACCACCTCGGCGTCGGCGCCGGCGCGAACCCGGACAAGGACAGCCCCGCCACCGACCCCGACGAACTGCGCTACACCCTTGAGTCCCGGCTGCACGTCCTGCCGAGTTTCGCCACCGTCGCGGGCGCCGGCTCGCCCGGAGTGATCAGCAGCCTGTCCATGCCCGGCGTCGACGTCGACCTGGCCGGGGTCCTGCACGGCGGCCAGACCCTGGAGATCCACCGGCCCCTCCCGGCCGAGGGCACCGCCACCGTCACCGACCGCATCACCGCCGTGTACGACAAGGGCAACGCGGCCGTCCTCGTCATGCGCACCGAAGTCACCGACGCGGCCGGCCCGTTGTGGACCAGCGACGCCCACATCTTCGTGCGCGGCGAGGGCGGCTGGGGCGGCGACCGAGGCCCGAGCACCCGCCCGGAACCCCCCATCGGCGAACCCGACCGGATCGCCGAGCGCCCGGTCCGCCCCGACCAGGCCCTGCTCTACCGCCTCTGCGGCGACCACAACCCGTTGCACGCCGACCCTGAGTTCGCCGAGCGTGCCGGGTTCGAGCGACCCATCCTGCACGGGCTGTGCACCTACGGCATCACGCTCAAGGCGGTCGTGGACACGCTGCTCGGCGGTGACGTCACCCGGATCCGCTCCTACCGCACCCGCTTCGCCGCAGTGGTGTACCCGGGGGAGACCCTGCGTGTCCGGATGTGGCGGCAGGAGGGCGCCGTGCGGGTCGCCGTGAGCGCGGTCGAGCGCGGTGACATGCCCGTCCTCGCCGGCACCGTCGTCCGGCACACCTGAGCCGGCCGGCAGGCGAGGGGAGAGCGGGAGGCCCTCGACGACGTCGAGGCGACGGGCTCAGGGCCCGGCAAGGTGCGGGTCCGGGTGCGGGCGGCCGGGCCGTGCCACTCGGACCTGTCCGCGATGATCGGTGCACTGCCGCAGCCGCGCCGTTCCTGGCCGGCCACGAGGGCGCGGGCGAGATCCGGGAGGCAGGAGCCGCGTCCGTCTCAAGGGGCACTTCAACCGTCCACGCGCCGCCCCGGATGGCGGAGGACGTCCTCGCGGGCCCTGCCAGGCCCGAGGAGGGCGTGCCAGGCCCGAGGAGTGCGGCCCCGATCCGCTCGCCCCCGAACATGTCGCCCCGGCCGCCGGGGGAGACGTTCGCGGCGGCGCAGACGCCGGGACTCGGACGCGGGTGAACCGGCCGAACGCGAGAGGGGCCTCCCGTCCGGTGACGGAAAGCCCCTCTTCCCCGTAACGCCTGAAGCGTCAGGCAGCCGCCTCGACCTTCTCCGTGGACGGCTTGCGGTGCCGACCGCGCGGAGCCGTCTCGGTGTCGTGGGCCGCGACCGGACCCCGGTGCCGACCGTGGCCGACCGTCTCCTGCGAGTCGGCAGACAGCTGCTTCGTGGTGCTGATGTCGCTCATCGGAAGAATTCACCCCGTCAACATGATCTTTCGTACAGCCGGGCGAGTCTAACCGGCACACCACGGGCCGAATCCAGGCGCACACGCCAACCGGCACTACTTCGTTACAAGACGCCCCAGGGGTGCCTCGGCGAGCGGCATCGGACGTGCCGCACAAGGTTGCGGAGGCTCCGCTTCCGACGCCTTCCGTTGCTCCGTCCTTCCCGGTCCCTCCGTCTCCCCGGTGGCCATCTCCCCCCTGGGCGCCGTCAGTTCTGCCACGCCGCACGGAACCTCGTATGTGGCGTACGGCAGCCGCAGCACCCCCTCGTGCGTCCACAGGCCGGCACCCGTCAACCAGCCCGCCGGTGCGCGAAGATGACGTACCTGCCGCTCGGCCGGCCGCCAGGTGGCCACCCAGCTGCCGAACGGCCCGTCGACGCGCAGCGCGACCGCACAGTTCTCCGGCATCAGCGCCTGACCCGGCTGGATCGCGAACGGTGTCACCGAGCAGTCCGTCACCCGCAGGCACTCCGGGAAGCGCACCGGCAGCGTGCTGCCCAGAACCCCCCAGCCCAGCCGTTCCTGCCCGGGGGAGGGCGCGTCGGAGGAGATCAGCAGCAGCCCGCTCTCGGGGTCGGCCAGCAGCAGCCGGTCGTCGCTGTCGTCCGCGATCTGCAACAGGGGCGAGATCTCGCCGCCGCGCTCCAGGTCCACCACGACCGTCTTGGTGCGCCCGCCCAGTTCCCGGTCCAGCGCGAGCATGCGCCCGGCGTGGTCCAGCCACGCCCCGCCCGAGCAGCGCCCCGGGATCTCCGCGAGCGGCTCCGGCCCGACGGCGCCGCCCGCCACCAGCCACACCGTGGTCGTGTGCGGGCCGACGGCGAGGGCGTACGCCCGCGCGCCCCCCGGCGCCGGCGGCAGCAGCGTGAGCCGGGTGCCGGGCTCGGGGCTCTCGACCGCGCCCAGCGGCAGCTCGCCGGTGCCGGGTCCGGTCGGGTACAGCAGCGAGAAGGCGTGCCGCCGCTCCACCAGCCGGTGGATCAGCACCCGCCCGTCCGCCATGGGCTGCACCTCGGTGCCGGGCTCCTCCGGCTGGTTGCCGGGCAGCGGCACCGCGTAGGGCTCGGGGCCGTCCAGTGTCCAGCGCTCAGGGAACAGGGAGTCACCGTCGAGCGCGAGCCGGGCCGCGTACGCGCCGTCCGCCGTGAGGGCGCACCCCGCTCCCCGCACACCGCCGTCCTCGCCGGCTCCCTCGCAGGATCCCTCGGTCGCAGGAGATCCGGTCGCAGGAGATCCGGTCGCAGGGAATGCGGGCGCGGAGAACCCGGTCGCAGGGAATCCGGTCGCAGGGAATCCGGGGGCAGGGAATTCGGTCGTGGGGAATTCGGCCGAAGGGGGTTCGATCGCACAGACCGTCATCGTTCGGTCACCTCCGGCGACGAAGCTAGTTTTCGCACGCACGGCCGTGGGACGGGCCGATGTCGCTTCACACATACGGGTGGCGCAGAAGCGATTCAGCTGAGGAAGCGAGGCATGTGTGCTGAACGGGATCCGGGGGAGCGGACGCGGTACAGCCCGCCAGATCATCCAGGTAGCCTTTTACCGTGCCCCGTCTGTCTGAAGTCATTGCCGCGCTGGAGAACCTGTGGCCCGCAGAGCGGGCCGAGTCCTGGGACGCGGTCGGCACGGTCGTGGGCGACCCCGACCAGGCGGTCACCCGGATCCTGGTCGCCGTCGACCCCGTGCAGGAGATCGTCGACGAGGCGGTGGAACTCGGCGCCGACCTGCTGATCACCCACCACCCGCTCTACCTGCGCGGTACGACCACGGTCGCGGCCACGCACTTCAAGGGCCGGGTGGTGCACACCCTGATCAAGAACGACATCGCCCTGCACGTCGCCCACACCAACGCCGACACGGCCGACCCGGGCGTCTCCGACGCGCTGGCCGGAGCCCTGGATCTGCGGGTCGTACGGCCTCTCGTGCCCGACCCGACCGACCCCGCGGGCCGCCGGGGCCTCGGCCGGGTCTGCGAACTCGACCACCCGCTCACCGTCCGCGAGCTGGCCGCGCGAGCCGCCGAGCGGCTGCCCGCCACTGCGCAGGGCATTCGGGTGGCCGGCGACCCCGAGGCCATGGTCCGCACGATCGCCGTCAGCGGCGGCTCCGGCGACAGCCTCTTCGACCAGGTCCGCGCGGCGGGCGTCGACGCCTTCCTCACCGCCGACCTGCGCCACCACCCCGCCTCGGAGGCGGTCGCCCGGAGCCCGCTCGCGCTGCTCGACGCGGCGCACTGGGCCACCGAGTGGCCCTGGTGCGAGCTGGCCGCGACCCAGCTCGACGAGATCTCCGACCGCCACGGCTGGGACCTGCGCGTCCACGTGTCGAAGACCGTCACCGACCCCTGGACCGCCCACGCGCCGTCCTCCCACCCGTCTCCCGCCACCGCCCCTCCAAGGAGCGCTTCGCGCGCCGCCTCCGATTCGTCTCCCGCCACCACCCCTCCCTCGAGCGCTTCGCGCGCCCCTTCCACTTCCGATACACCTGGAGCCCCCAACTGAACGCCGCGCCCGCCGACCAGATCCGACTCCTCGACGTCCAGGCCCTGGACGTGCGCCTGCAGCAGCTCGCGCACAAGCGGAAGTCGCTGCCCGAGCACGCCGAGATCGAGTCGCTGACCAAGGACCTCACGCAGCTGCGCGACCTGCTGGTGGCCGCGCAGACCGAGGAGAGCGACTGCGCCCGCGAGCAGACCAAGGCCGAGCAGGACGTGGACCAGGTGCGCCAGCGCGCCGCCCGCGACCAGCAGCGACTGGACTCCGGTGCCGTCTCGTCCCCCAAGGACCTGTCCAACCTCCAGCACGAGATCGCCTCCCTCGCCAAGCGGCAGGGCGACCTGGAGGACGTCGTCCTGGAGGTCATGGAGCGCCGTGAGGCCGCCCAGGAGCGGGTGACCGAGCTGACCGGGCGGGTCGCGTCGGTGCAGTCCAAGATCGACGACGCCACCGCGCGCCGGGACGCGGCCTTCGGACAGATCGACACCGAGGCCGCCGCCGTGACCAAGGAACGCCAGGTCGTCGCCGCGTCCGTCCCCGCGGACCTGCTCAAGCTGTACGACAGGCTGCGCGGGCAGCAGGGCGGCATCGGCGCGGCCAAGCTGTACGCCCGCACCTGCCAGGGCTGCCGCCAGGAACTGGCCATCACCGAGCTGAACGAGGTCCGCACGGCGGCGCCGGACGCGGTGGTCCGCTGCGTGAACTGCAGCCGCATTCTGGTGCGTACCGCCGAGTCGGGTCTCTGAGAGACCGGTAAGGAGCTCTGGCGTGGGGGAGTTCATCGTCGAGGCCGACGGCGGGTCGCGGGGCAACCCGGGGCCCGCCGGCTACGGAGCCGTGGTCAGCGACGCGGCGACCGGGGAGACCCTGGCCGAGGCCGCGGAGTACATCGGCGTCGCCACGAACAACGTGGCCGAGTACCGGGGACTGCTGGCCGGCCTGCGCACCGCGCACGCTCTGGACCCCGGCGCCACGGTCCACGTACGGATGGACTCCAAGCTCGTCATCGAGCAGATGTCGGGCCGCTGGAAGATCAAACACCCCGGCATGAAGCCCCTTGCCGCCGAGGCCGGCCGTGTCTTCCCGCCCGGCCGGGTCACCTACGAGTGGATCCCCCGCGAACAGAACAAACACGCCGACCGCCTGGCCAACGAGGCGATGGACGCGGGCACGAAGGGCGAGCAGTGGTCTGCTTCGGTACCCGCGGCCGACGTGACCGCACGCGCGGCCGAGACCGGCGGCACCGGTGTGGCGGCACCTCCCGGCGAGCAGCCCCCCGCCACCCCCACCGAGCCGCGCCCGGCCACCACGGCCGCTACCGCGCCCGCGGCCACCACCACCCCCGGCTGGAGCGCTGCCCCTGACCTCGGCGCCCCCGCCACCCTCGTCCTGCTCCGCCACGGCGAAACCCCGCTCACCCCCCAGAAACGCTTCTCCGGCAGCGGCGGTACCAACCCCTCCCTCTCGGACGCGGGCCGCGAACAGGCCCACCGAGTCGCCGAGACCCTCGCCCGGCGCGGCACGATCCAGGCCGTCCTCGCCTCTCCGCTCGCCCGCACCCGCGAAACCGCCGCCATCGTCGCCGCCCGCCTCGGCCTGGACGTGGCGATCGAGGAAGGCCTGCGCGAAACGGACTTCGGCGCCTGGGAGGGCCTCACCTTCGGTGAGGTGCGCGAGCGCTACCCGGACGACCTGAACGCCTGGCTGGCCGACCCGCAGGCCCACCCCACCGGCGGCGGCGAGAGCTTCGCGGAGACCGCCACCAGGATGGCCGCCACCCGTGACAAGCTGGTCGCCTCCCACGGGGGCCGTACGGTGCTGCTGGTCACGCACGTCACCCCGATCAAGACCCTCGTCCGCCTGGCCCTCGGCGCCCCGCCGGAGTCCCTGTTCCGCATGGAGCTGTCGGCGGCCTCCCTGTCGGCGGTGGCCTACTACGCCGACGGCAACGCGAGCGTACGGCTCTTCAACGACACGTCCCACCTGCGCCCCTGATCCCACCGGCCTCCCCTGAGAGGCCCCCGGGCCAGGTGGTGCCCCTGATGTCCCCGGGGCAGGCGGCACTCGGGCGCGGTCTGCGGCCCGACCCACCGGTCGCGCAGAAGCGGGCCTGCGGCAGCGGACCGGCCGGCGACCTCAGACACCCGGCGCCGCCCGCAGCCTGCGCTGGGAAGAACCCCCCAGCCACACCCTGTGCAAAGGACGTTGCGCAGGGTGCAAACGGCCCACGAGGGCCCGGCCACGAACGCAGTCACGACCCGGGCTCAGTGGACCTGCTCCACCAGCACGTCCAGCGACCACGCCTTCCCGGCGCCGCCAGGCGCCTGCGCCTCCACCGCGTACCCCAGCTCCCGCAGCACGCCGACCAGTGCGGCAGGGTCCCGCGGCGCGGCACCGGCCGTCAGCAGGCTCCGTACGATGCGGCCCTTGGTCGCCTTGTTGAAGTGGCTGACGACCTTCCGGGTCGGCGCGTGCAGCACCCGTACCGTCGCGGTCCGCGCGGCGATCTCGCCCTTCGGCTTCCAGGCCGCCGCATAGGCGGAGGACCGCAGGTCCAGCACGAGCCCGTCACCGGCCGCCGCCGGCAGCACCTCGGCCATCGGCGCACGCCAGTGCCCGGCCAGCGCGCCGAGCCCCGGCAGCTTCACGCCCATCGAGCAGCGGTAGGAGGGGATGCGGTCCGTCACCCGGACGGCACCCCACAGCCCGGAGAAGACCAGCAGCGAGCGCGCCGCGCGCTTCTTCGCCGCCGCGTCCAGCGAGGCCAGGTCCAGGGCGTCGTAGAGCACACCGGTGTAGATCTCCCCGGCCGGGCGGGCCCCGGCCGTCCGCAGGCCCGCGTTCTTCACGACCTCACCGCGCAGCCCCTCGCTCAGCCCGAGCACCTCGCGCGCCTTCTCCTCGTCCCCGGCGCACAGCTCGACCAGCTCGCCGAGCACGGCCTCGCGCGCACCGCTCAGCCCGGGCAGGGACAACGACTCCAGCTTCACCGGGGCACCCTTGCCCGGATTCGCCTTGCCTTCGGAGGGCGGCAGCAGGACCAGCAACACGTACTCCTTACGTAGACCTCCGCGCCAGCGTACGGCGTGCCGCCCCGCCTCCTCGGCCTGCGCTCGCTCCCCGTGAGGGCCCCGGCCCGCGCGGACCCGCCCCGGCATGGAACCGGAGCGGTACGGCGTTGCACCCGCAGGAAGCGGTCGGACGGGTACGGCAAAGGGGGGTGCGCCATGGCGGAACGGGCGCTGTGGACACGGGCACGACTGGGCCGCTGCGGCCCCCCGCTCGACCTGCTGACCGCCTCCTTCGACAAGCACGTCTACGCCCCGCACGCCCACGAGGAGTACACCATCGGCGTCTGCGTGGGCGGCTCCGAGGTGATCGACTACCGGGGCGGCCACATCCGCACCGGACCCGGCACGATCGTCGTCCTCGACCCCGGCGAGATACACACCGGCGGTCCCGGCGACACCGGCGACGGCTACGCCTACCGCGCCCTGTACGCCGACCCGGCCCTGCTGACCGAGGGCACCCTCGGCGGCCTGCCGTACTTCCGTGAACCGCTCCTCGACGACCCCGAGCTGACCACCGCGCTGCGCACCGCGCACACCGAACTCAGCGTCTGCCCCGACCCCCTGGAGGCCGAGTCCCGCCTGCCCTGGCTGCTGACGGCGCTGGCCCGCCGCCACTCCACGGCCCGGCCGGTCGCCGACCGGATCCCCGGCGCCCATGCCATCGCCCTGACCGTCCGCGACCGCCTGGCCGACGAACTCACCACCCCGCCCTCCCTCGCCCTGCTCGCCGCCGACCTCGGCCTGTCCCGCTACCAGCTCCTGCGGGCCTTCCGTACGACGCTGGGCGTACCGCCGTACGCCTGGCTCGCCCAGCACCGCGTCGCCCGCGCCCGCGGGCTGCTGGAGAGCGGGCTGCGCCCCGCCGAGGTGGCCGCCCTCGTCGGCTTCGCGGACCAGGCCCACCTGACCCGCTGGTTCCGCCGGGTGCTCGGGGTGACCCCGGCGGCCTACCGCAACAGCGTTCAAGACGCCCGCGGCTGAGGTGGCCGAAACTCATCCCATGACTGCACGCGGCTGGCTTCTGTTCTCCCTGATGGGAGTGGTCTGGGGCATCCCCTATCTGTTGATCAAGGTGGCGGTGGACGCGGTGTCCCCGCCGGTCGTGGTGTTCACGCGCTGCGCGGTCGGCGCGGCCCTGCTGCTCCCGTTCGCCCTGCGCCAGGGCGGCCTGGCCGACACCGTACGAGCCCACTGGCGCCCCCTGCTGGCCTTCGCGGTCCTGGAGATCATGGGCCCCTGGCTCACCCTCACCGACGCCGAACGGCACCTGTCCAGCTCGACGGCCGGCCTGCTGATCGCGGGCGTCCCCATCGCGGGCGTCGTCATCTCCCGGTTCTTCGGCGGCGCGGAACACCTCGGCGCCCGGCGCGTCTCGGGCCTGGCCCTGGGCCTGGCCGGCGTCACCGTCCTGACCCTCCCGCACCTCACCGGCGGCGACGCACGCTCGCTGGCCGAGGTGCTGTTCACGGTCCTGGGCTACGCCACCGCGCCCCTGATAGCCGCGCGCCGCATGAAGGACGTACCGTCCCTGCACCTGACCACGGTGTGCCTGACCCTGGCCGCCCTCGCGTACGCCCCCGCCGCCGCACTCACCCACCCGACGGCGCTCCCCTCCGCCTCCGTCCTGGCCGCCCTGGCCGCCCTGGGAGTGCTGTGCACGGCGGTGGCCTTCGTGGCGTTCCTGGAACTGATCAAGGAGGCGGGCCCGACCCGGGCGACGGTGATCACGTACGTCAACCCGGCGGTGGCCGTGGCGGCGGGCGCCCTGTTCCTGAACGAACGGCTGACCCCCGGCATCCTGGTGGCCTTCACCCTGATCCTGGCGGGCTCGGTCCTCGCGACGGCCTCCGCCGGTCCACGCCGGTCCACCCGACCGGTACCATGGTCGGCACGGCAGACGAGCCGGGCGGACGGCCGCGTGGAGTCCCCCTAGGGGGCTTCCCGAGGAACGTCCGGGCTCCACAGGGCAGGGTGGTGGCTAACGGCCACCCGGGGTGACCCGCGGGACAGTGCCACAGAAAGCAGACCGCCGGGGACCTCGGTCCTCGGTAAGGGTGAAACGGTGGTGTAAGAGACCACCAGTGCCCAGGGTGACCTGGGCAGCTAGGTAAACCCCACCCGGAGCAAGGTCAAAAGGAGCCGCCGTGAAAGGCGCGCTCTGCGCGGACGTTCGAGGGCTGCCCGCCCGAGTCCGCGGGTAGACCGCACGAGGCCGGCGGCAACGCCGGCCCTAGATGGATGGCCGTCGCCCCGGCGTCCGCGAGGACACCGGGGAACAGAACCCGGCGTACAGCCCGACTCGTCTGCCGCCACCTGCGGCTTTGCCCGGGAAAGAGCCTCAGCACCGAAAAGTCCCTGGCGCAGACGCCCGGGGGATGCCTCTGACCTGGGGCAGATCCAGCGCGGCCGGAAGGCGGCGGCAGGGCGGTCACGGGTGAGGCGAACGCCTAGCAGCGCTTGCCGTGCAGGTAGTACAGGCGTGGGGCGTCGGTCTGCGAGGGCAGCGGCACCGGATCGTCCCAGCGGTCGTAGTGCGCGGTTTCGCCGTCGCCGGGCAGCACCGCCCGCACATCGAAACCGTGCTTGGCGAACAGCGCCTCGGGGTCGTCGCAACTGAACACGGCCGGGCAGCCCCAGCCCCTCAGCATGTCCCACATGGGCTGCCATTCGGGGCAGGTCAGGGCAGTGCTGTTGCAGACGTCGGACGCGATCAGGCTGCCTGGTGGCATCATGGCCGCGATGCGCTCCAGAAGCCGGTGCGCCTCCGGTTCCGGGAGGTAGTAGAGCAAGCCCTCGACCAGCCAGGTGGAGGGCAGCCGAGGGTCGTAGCCGGCCGCTTCGAGGTCGGCCTCCCAGCTGTCGCTGAGCAGATCGGCCGCGACCGTGCGGCGGTCGACGCGCGGTCGGACGCCGTCCAGCCGGCTCTCCTTGTACTCCAGCACCGCCGGCCGGTCGATCTCGAAGTACCGGATGCGGTCGGGCCATGCGAGGCGATAGGCACGCGTGTCCATGCCGGCCGCGCCCAGTACGACCTGCCGCATGGACGGCAGGGCGGCGGCGTGCCGGAGGAAGCCGTCGAAGAACCGGGTACGGATGCCGACGTGGTCCGGGCTGCTGAACACCGTGCGCGTGCCGTCGGTCGGGTAGGTGATGCCGTGCAGCACCTCCAGCATCTCGAAGCCGGTCTCGCCGGCGAGCCGTTCGGCGTAGGGGTCCTCGAAAAGGCGGTCCTGCCGCCTGGTCTCCGTTGCCCGGACGGCAGCGGCCAGCAGTGCGGTCCGTCCGACCGCGTCCAGCTCGTGGGTCATGAGCAGTCTCCCTGATGCGGCCGGCGGTCAGACGCGCTCGGCGGCGATGAGCAGGTAGTCCAGGCTCCGCTCGCGGTACCCCTCGAGGAACGGGTCCTCCACCCCGGTCCGCAGCGTGGACTGGTTGCGCAGTTCCCAGTAGGGGACGGCCTCCTCGGTGTGCCTGGTCACCCGGTACGGAACCAGCCCGTTGGCCGCCAGCGCCTCGAAGTACGTGCTGCGCTTGTGCATCGCGCACAGGTAGTGCTCGTCGATGCGCCGGGACGCCTCGGAGCGGTCTTCCACGGCGTCGTTGCGGCACCAGGTGATCGCCACGTAGCGGCCGCCCGGACGCAGCAGCCGTGCGAACTCGCGGAAGGCGTCGTGGATGTCCACGCACATGGTGGTCTCGTTCGAGACGATGAAGTCGAACGCCTGGTCCTCGAAGGGTGTCCGCACCATGTTCGCGAAGTGGAAGCCGACCTTCTTGTCCCACCCGTGCTTCCGCGCGACCTGCTCGGCGAAGCGGATGTGGTGGTCACAGTAGTTCACGCCGTCCATACGGTGGCCGTACTTCTCGGCGATCATGAAGGAGGTGCCGCCGCGGCCCGAGCCGGCGTCCATGCCCCGTGATCCGGCGGGCAGGTCACCCAGCTCGTCGAGGATGAGCCGGACCTCCTCCGTCTCCATGCGGTGCAGTTCCCGCAGGATGCGCTCCTCGCGGATCTCCGCAGGTGCGGTCAGTACGCTGCGGTCGAAGTCACCGATGCCGTAATGGTGGTGATAGAGCCCGTCCTCCTCCCCCAGCAGCAGATTGATCTCGTCGGCCGTCTTGGCGTCCCAGTACCCTCGCTGCTCGCCGTCGTGCCGGCCCAGTACGGCCAGGCCGGCCTGGGATGCGGTGTGCGTGGTCATGCGTTGTCTCCTCTGCGTCGTGGCCCGTGGCGGTGTCGGTCAGATGCGTTCGGCGGCGATGAGCAGGTAGTCCAGGCTCCGCTCGCGGTACCCCTCCAGGAACGCGTTCTCCACCCCGGTCCGCAGCTCGGAGTGGTTGCGCAGTTCCCAGTAGGGGATGGCCTCCTCGGTGTGCCTGGTCACCCGGTACGGAACCAGCCCGTTGGCCGCCAGCGCCTCGAAGTACGTACTGCGCTTGTGCATCCGGCACACGTAGTGCTCGTCGATGAGGCGGGAGGCCTCGCAACGGTCCTCCTTCGCGTCGTTGCGGCACCAGGTCGTCGCGATGTAGCGCCCTCCCGGGCGCAGCAGGCGCTGGAGCTCGCCGAACAGCTCGTGCAGGTCCACGTACATCGTGGTCTCGTTGGAGACGGCGAAGTCGAACGTCCGGTCCTGGAAAGGCGTCTGCACCATGTTGGCGACGTGGAAGTCGACCTTTTTGTCCCAGCCGTGTTTCTGCGCAACCCCCTTGGCGAACTCCACTTGGTGCGTGCAGAAGTTCACCCCGTCCATACGGCAGCCGTACCTCTCGGCGATCATGAAGGAGGTGCCGCCGCGGCCCGAGCCGGCGTCCATGCCCCGCCACCCGGCGGGCACCTCACCCAGGGCGTCCGTGAGGAGGCCGACCTGGGCGCTCTCCATACGGTGCAGTTCCCGCAGGATGCGCTCCTCGCGGATCTGCGGGGGTGCGGTCAGTACGCTGCGGTCGAAGTCACCGACGGCGTAGTGGTGGTGGTAGAGCCCGTCCTCCGCGCCGAGCAGCAGATTGATCTCGTCGGTTGTCTTGGCGTCCCAGTGTGCCTTCAGTTCCCGCTCGTAGGCATTGCGTACGACGCCGTTCTTCTCACTTCCCCTGGTGTGCATGCGAGGGTCACCTCCCCAGATGTCCGAAGAACAGGCTGCCCGGGGCGTCCAGGTCGGGCGAGAAGAAGAATTGCCTGACCGCCAGGATGAATTCGTTACGTGAAATGAGTCCGTCTCCGTCGGTGTCCAGAGCGTCGAACGTGTCCACGGCGTCCGGCGCGGTGATGCGCCAGACGTCCTTCACATAGCGCGAGAACTCGCTCCTGCTCATCTGATGGTCGTCGTCGGCGTCAATGAGGTCGAAGACGGCATGCGGAACGCCTTCGGTCATGCTCATCCGGCTCGTGTCGATGCTCGCGGCGCGATTCGCCGCGATGTACTCATCCTTGCCGAGGCGGTCGCCCTCTGCGTCGGCGTGGCGGAGGAACTCCAGCCACAACATCGTGTACGCCGCCATGAGGGCACTGACCCTGCGGTCGTTTCGAGCCAGTCCGTACCCCTCCACGTGACGGTCGATCAAGCTCTCGTAATCGGCCCATTCCACATATCCGTCACGGTCGACGTCGAGCGCATCGAAGACGTGCCCGATTTTGATGTCGACAGGATCGCGGGGTGCCGTCGGGGCCATTTTCCCGTCCTCTCCCGGAGTGAATTCACAACACGAGTTCGGTTTGACCGACGGTTACTCACATTAATTCCGATTCTGGTGATCGACAGGCAATCAATGCCGAAACTCACCTGATCAGCCGGAACGGAAATGACCGAACGGGACTGGGCGGTCACCAGGCCACAGGAAGCTCATGGAGCCCGAAAATCGACATGTCCGCCCTGAACGACACCTGTTCGAACGGAACAGCCAGCCGCAGGGTCGGCAGTCTGTTCAGCAGCGCCGACAGGGCCAGCTGGATCTCCAGGCGGGCCAAGCGCTGGCCTGGGCACTGGTGGATGCCGTGGCCGAAGGCAAGGTGATCCCGGATGTCGCGGTCGATGTCGAGCGTCTCGGGGTCATCGGTGAAGTCAGGGTCGCGGTTGCCGGTGAGCAGGCTGATGACCAGACCCTCCCCGGCCCGGACCAGCTGACCACCGAGAGTGATGTCCTCCGTCGCCACGCGGATCACCGGATTGTCGACCACGCTGGTGTAGCGCAGCAGTTCCTCCACCGCGTTGGCCACCACATCGGGGTCATCAGTGTCGCGGACCCGCTCAAGCTGGTCGGGGTGGAGCAGCAGAGCCAGGGCGCCGAGGGCGATCGTGTTGCCGACGGTCTCATGTCCGGTACTCAACATCATCCGGATCATGACCGTCAGTTCCTCGCGGCTGAGCTTGCCCTCGGCGACCTGCTCGACGAGCAGACGACTGATCATGTCGTCCGCGGGCTCGCGTTCCTTCTGTTCCAGCAGCCGGCGCAGGTAGTCGAGGAACGACGACCGGGCAGCCGCGGCGGTCTCCGTCGAAGAGTCCAGGCTGCCGATGAGGGCAGTCTGTTCCTGGAAGAACCGGTGGTCGTCGTACGGCACACCGAGCAGCAGGCAGATGACGGATGACGAGACGGGCAGCGCGAAGTGGTGGACGAGATCGGCCGGACAGCCCTTGTCGATCAGGCTGTCGAGGGCGTCGTGCACACAGTCCTGAATGCGCGGACGAAGTTCCTCCACCCGTCTGGCGGTGAAGTCCTTGGTGACCATACGGCGCAACCGTGCGTGCTCGGGATCGTCCATCCGGGCGAAACCCGTGGCCTGACCGGTCACGGCTTCGCTACCGGGGCGGATCACGGGCATGCCCGGCCGGTAGATGTCGGCGCTCAGCCTCGGATCGGCGAGAGCGATCCGGATGTCCTGGTATCGGGTGACCACCCACGGCGTGCTGCCGTTCCACAGCCGCACCCGCCCGAGACCCGGCTTCGCGCGCCAGTCGGTGTATACGTCCGGCGGGGCGAACGGGCAGTGGACGGGGCGGTCACTGGGAAAGTCCGGAAGAGTGTTCCGCCCGGCGCTTCTGGTCGTGGTCGTCATGGGTTCCTCCGTTCCTGTGACGGTTCGTTCGTCCGCCTGGTGAGAGCGGCGTACACGCGGAGCCGGTCCGGGTTCGCGGTGTCGATGTCCACCCGCACGGCGTCGAAGTCGTAGGGGCCTTTGAAGACGTGCGGTACCGGGCGCAGTGTCAGGCGGTCACCGGGGGCGATGCGGCCGTCAAGAACCGCCTCGACGAGGAGGTGGTTGATGTGCACCAGGGCTCTGGCGATGGAGACTCCGGAGGCCGCGATGTGCATCTCGCGGTGACCGCCTACCGAGCGGGCGGCACCGTGCGGGGGAACGACCAGTGACACCGGTGGCCCGACAGGTAGCTCATGCGGTGCCTCGAACGCCTTCAGCAGACGCCGCAGGCCGACGGTGTCCTGGGCAGGACCGGGTGTCGTCCATGCGCACTCCCCGGCAAGGTGCGCGAATGGGAACCGGTCCAGCAGGTTCGCCGGATTCCCCGCCAGGAAGAGCGTGCGGGTCAGTGAGCGGCGCCATGCGGTGGCGTGTTCCGGGGCGAGACCGAGTGCGAACGTGCAGGTAGCGGCAGTCCAGGAGGTGAGATCCAGTCCGCCGATCACGACCGCGACGACCACGTCGTGAGGGTGCGGCAAAGTGGCGAGTGCCAGCTCCTTCGCCGCCAGGAGGCCCTGTACGGTGTCCAGTTCGGACTGCGCGACCAGGTCGGGGCAGGCAGTGCGGAAGCGGGCCGCGGCCTCGGCACAAAGTGCGGTTTGGTCATATTTCATAGGTACACCTGCGCCAACAGGGCCTCGTGAGGCGTGGAACGCCGCCTGCCGAAGAGTTCGGCGGTGAGCCGGTACGGGTTGACGTACAGATGGTCACTGCGGTGACGGGCGAGCAGCGGCGCCACCTCGTCACCCGGGGCGGTGCCGCGGGCCGCGAGGATACGGTCGGCACGTGCCACACACTGGCGGAGCAGGTCGAGACGGAGGGACTGTTCGGGGCCGGGGCCGAGCACGGTGATGAAGTACAGCCGCAGTCCGAGCCGTACCGCAGCCTGTTCCCCGTCCCCGTTCACGGCCGCGAGCAGGCTGGGCACGTCGTAGCCCCGCCAGTCGCCATGGCGGGCCGAACGGATGGTGCCGTCGATCGGCACCCGGCCGATGACGAACCTCCGGGTGCGCGTCCCGAGCAGACCGAGTACGCGGTGCAACAACTGGTAGTCGGGGTCGAGTTCCGGATCGCGCAGCAGCACCACCTCGTCGTACTCCGGTGCCATGGGCAGGAGTTCACGCAGGGCGCAGGCGAGGTAGTTGGGCCGGCCGTCCGCGCCCACGATCTGGCGCAGCGGCAGGCCGTACCGGGTCAGGTCCAGATGCACCGGGCCGCCGAGGGGCCGCAGGTCGACCAGGACGTTCAGCTCGGCGAGGAGGCCGAGTGTCTCCTCCAGGCTCAAGCCGGGGGGCTGATGGGCGAGCAGACCGGGATCGTGCATCCCCAGCCGCGCGTAGTGGGAGGTCCACTGCCGCAGTACGCGCGTGCTGACCGGGTGCACCCAGCCTTGCTCGACCGCCGCCTCATAGGGGCGCAGATCGGCACCCGAGGCCGTGCGCCCCTCCGCCCGGTAGGCGACGTAGAGCTCACCGATCTGCGCTTCCGTCAGTTCCTCGTAATCGTCCTCACCCCGGGTGCGGTCGAGGTACGCCCAGAAGCCGAGGGTCTGCTCGGTCGGGTGGTACGTCGTGTGGCTGCACCGGTAGGTGACACCGGTGAGCAGCGCGGTCGCCCGGTACATCACGTCCGTCCACAACAGGAACTTGACGTGGCTGGGGGTGAGCGGCTTGGTCGGGGTTGCCGTGACCGGTGCGAGCAGCACCCGGCGCGGACCGCCGGCGGACACGGTCAGCGGCGCCTTCCGTGCACGTAGAAGAAGCGGCGGACGTCCTTCGCGGAGCGCGGCGGGACGGGGTCCGTCCAGCGGCCGTACTCGGCGGTCTCCGCCGTGCCGGGCTGCACCGCCTGAACGGTGAAGCCGTGCTTGGCGAAGAGCCCCTCGGGGTCGTCGTCACCGAACACCACGGGGCAGCCCCAGCCCGCGAAGACGTCGAGGAGCGGCTGCATGTCGGGCACCCGCAGGGCGGCGGCTCCACAGATGTCGGCGGCGATCAGGCTGCCGGGCGCCATCATGGCGGCGATCCGGTCCAGGACCCGGTGGGTCTCGGCCTCGGGGATGTAGTACAGCAACCCTTCGAGCAGCCAGGTGGAGGGCAGCTCCGGGTCGTAGCCGGCCGCTTCGAGGTCGGCTTCCCACGTGTCGCTGACCAGGTCGACGGCGACCGTGCGGTGGTCCACACGCGGCTGAACGCCGTCGAGCCGGCTCTTCTTGTAATCCAGTACGGCGGGCCGGTCGACCTCGAAGTAGCGGATGCCGTCAGGCCATTCGAGGCGGTAGGCCCGTGAGTCCATCCCCGCGGGGGCGAGCACGATCTGCCGCATCAGGGGCATGCGGGCGGCGTGCTGGAGGAAGCCGTCGAAGAACCGGGTGCGGATGGCGTTGTAGTCGGGGGTGCTCGGTACCACGCGCTCGCTGTCGGTGGGATACGTGACCTCGAGGACTTCGGCCAGCAGCTGGGGGCCGATGTCACCGGCGAGCAGGGCCGCGTAGGGGTCCTCGTACAGACGGTCCTGGCGGTTGGTCTCGGCGGCGCGGAGTGCTGCCGTCAGCAGCGCGGTCCGTTCCACGGCGTCCAGTCGTCGGGGCATGGCGGGTCTCCTTGCGTACGGGGGGGTGCCCGGCGATCGAGCGTCGCCGGCGGTGCGGGGACGTCCGGCAGTCGGTGCCGTGTCAGCGCCGGTCCGGGGCGTCACCGGTCAGTTGCCGCCACTGGGTACTGTCCTGCCGGAAGAGCCGGTCCTTGACCTGGGTGAACCGGACTCCACCCGCCACCGTGGCGTCCCACTGGCGCTGGAACGCGCCCTCGGGCAGGCACAGGACGGACGGCAGTCCCAGGCGGCCTTCGGCGCGCGCCTGGCGGTAGCCGGAGGACTCCTTGCGGAGCGCGGTGTCGAGCAGGCGGGCGAACCGGCTCGTCTCGTGCTCGCTCCACGTCCCCCAGGGTTCGACGGCGAAGGTGTAGTACGGCGTCGGACCGTCCGCGGCGGCCACCCGGCAGGCCGCGTTGCGCACCTCGAGGCCGGTGGCGGTGAGCGTGCTGCGGAGCGCTCGGACGACCTGGCCCTCACGCAGTCGTTCGCCGACGGCATCGGACAGGGTGGCGCGGCCCGCGTACTCCATGCGGGGGACGCCGTCCGCGTGGTCCAGGACCCGCACCACGTCACCCATCGCATAGCGGTACAGCCCGCCCACGTGGCTGAAGACGACGTGGTAGTCGCGGTTCGTCTCCAGTTCGTGGGGGAGCAGCGTCTCGCTGTCCGCGGCGAGGTCGGCGTCGGCGTCCACGAACTCGTGCACGGCCGCGGTCACGACAAGGCTGCCCGCGGAGGGATGCCGGTCCAGGGCGACGCCGACCGGACCCTCGGATGCGCCCACCGGGGCGGGCAGCAGAGTGACCCCGGCTCCGAACTCCTCCCTCACCCGGGGCAGGTACAAGGAGGCGACGCCTGTCGTCCAGCTGAGGATGACCTTCATGCGGGGCCACACCAGGGAGGGCCGCACCGTGGGGTGGTACTGCGCCAGCTGTTCCAGTTCGGCGGCGCGCCCGGGGTTGGGCGAGTGGTGCGGGCGGCCGCCGAGGGTGCCGTCGCGGATTTCCTTGAGGATGCGGGGCCACCAGTGTCCGAGCTGGTACGGCAGGGCCGCGATCATGGCCGGGTTGAAGGCGACGATGCCCTGGACGTCCCGGTTCTCTGCGGCAAGCCGCAGACGCAGGTACTGCCGCTCCATGTGGTCGTCCTCGGAGACGGCCGGGGGCAGCTGCGCCCAGGGTGCCGCGGTGCCCGGCTCGGCAGCGAGCGTCTCGCCGAACACCGCCCCGAAGTCCACCTGACTGGCGCCGAGGTGGGGGCGGCCCGAGGCGGTGGTGCGGGGAGTGGTCAGGATGTCCTGCTTGAGGTTGAGCACTGCGTCGGGCCGGGCCACCACGTCCCAGAAATGTTCCGCCATGGGGGCCCACATGGCGTAGTAGAACGGCATGAAAACCGTCTGGATGAATCGCGGTGTGACCGGAATCTTCTTGTGTGCGCCGGTCGTTCCGCTGCTGGTGAAGTAGATCGCGGGGTCGTCGGAGGTGAGCAGCCCGCTTTCTCCCGCCGCCATGCGCTCGATCCACGGCTCCAGCGCCGCGTAGTCGGAAATGGGCACGGCCTTGCGGAAGTCGTCCAGTTCCCGGATCTGGCGAAATCCGTGCTTCTTCCCGAATTCCGTGTCGGCGTTGAAGGCCAGCAGGTCTTCGAGGACCCGGCGCCGGTGGCCGTCTGTGTCGCCGCATGCCTCTCGGAGAATGCGCTGTTCGCCTAGAACCCGCTCGCGGTATCGACTCAGCCGGTCGGGGTGTGCCCACTCATCCACGGTCATCGGCGACCACCTCCATAATGGCCTGCGCTGTTCGGGAGACGCTGCTGTGCTGCTGGTCGATCACGGTCACCGGAAGATGACCGATCTCGTCCCGCATGAGTTTGGCGAGGTCCCGCTGGTAACGGTCGAAGGCGGCCTCGTCGACCTGCTCGCCGTGGCATTCCAGGTGGTGGATCCCGGCTCCCCGGCCGGCGCGGTTCCACGCCGTACGGGGGTCGATGTCCAGGTAGACGACCCGGCGTGGCTGGGGGAAGGTCCGCCACCAGGTGAACATCGGGTGGTCGCCGGCTCCGGCGAGACGGCACTTGGCCAGAATTTTGTAGTAATAGGAGTCGACCAGCACGGGACGGTCGTGCCGGGTTCGGACGATCTGATCCCGCAGATGCACCACGATCGCCTGGGAGAGAGCGGTGAGAAAGTCAGCCGAGTAGGTGATGCCGAGCGCCGTACCCACCTCGGAGATGATGTCCTGCCGCAGCCGTGAGATCAGCGCGCGCTCAGGCGTGAGCTGGCCACAGTCCGGCGTGATCACATCACAGGGAAAGCTCTGTGAAAGGAATTCCAGCGCCGTCGACTTACCCGCGTGATCAGACCCCAGGACAACGAAGAACTCCGGCACTTCCTTGCTCACGAGCTTTCAACTTCCTGTCGGTGGCTGAGAGCGAGCCTAGGAGGGAAAGCGCGACTCGCAGGTGAGCGGAGCGATCTCGGAGTGTCGCAACCGGCTCCTCATGGGGTGTCGGATCTCTTCCGGGTGGGTGAATTTCCACAGCGTCCGAATGGCGGCTGGATGGATGGGGCACCTGAACGGACTGAAGACCAAGGCGGAAGGAACCGGTCGTGACGACCATGACGACAGACCCGATCGATCTGAAGATCGGGTACGAATTCGACGCGCTGGACACGGACGGCGACGGCATTGTCGTCTGGGGTGACTACCAGGACATCGTCGACCGGCACGCCGCCGTGTTCCGCCTGAGCCACGAGGACCGACGCATCCGGGCCGTCCGGGCGACGTACGGGCTGCTCTGGCAGGAGTTCCTCCGGCACACCGGCGTGGCGGCCGACGAAGGCCTGACCCGGGATCAGTACATCAGAGCGTGCCGTGCGGCGAGTCTCGACAGCAGCAGGATCAAGATGATGGAGGCCGCCCCGCACGCGGTCTTCGATGCCCTGGACCGCGACAACGACAACAAGGTGAGCAGGAGCGACTTCTCGCGCTACCTGAAGGAGGTCCGGCGGATCACGGCGCCAGGATCGATGGACGCGTTCGCCGCCCTGGACACCGACGGGGACGGGTACATCACCCGCAATGAGTTCATCCGCTCCGTACGGGAGTTCCTCCGTTCCGAGGATCTGGAGCGCCCCGGCAGCCTGTACTTCGGGCGTCTTCAGCAGTCGTGACGGGCCCTGCCGGCCCCATCGCGTCCGGGTCGCACCGTGCCGACCGGGTCCCCGTGGTGCTGCTGCACGCGTTTCCCCTCCACTCCACCATGTGGGACGCGCAACGGCACGTCCTCACCCGCACGGGCCATCCAGTCATCGCTCCCGACCAACGTGGGTTCGGCGCAGCCGTCCTGGGAACCGGCCCCCCGTCACTGCCGGCGGTCGTCGGCGACCTGGCGCGGTCTCTGGACAGCGGTGGCGTGCGGCGTGCGGTGCTCGTGGGCTGCTCGATGGGCGGGTACGTCGCCATGGCGTTCCTGCGCCGTCACCCTGATCGCGTGCTGGGGCTGGCCCTTCTTGCCACCCGGGCCGAGGCGGACACGCCGGAGACGGCCGCAGCGCGGGAGAGATTCGCCCACCGGGTCCTCCAGGACGGCCACAGGGAAGAGCTGCTCGCCGACACCGTGCCCCTTCTGGTCGGCTCCACCACCCTCGAGCGGCGAACAGCCGTCGTGGAGCGACTGACAGCCGACGTCATGGCGGCCCCCGCGAGGTCCATGGCGTGGGCTCAGCGTGCGATGGCCGCCCGGCCCTGCTCCCTTGATGTCCTGCACCGGGCGGACGTGCCGGCCGTCGTGATCGCGGGTGACGAGGACAGGCTGGTCCGGCCGGACGAGGCGCAGCGCCTGACCGCGGTGCTTCCCCGCGGGCGGCTGGTGGTCGTCCCAGGGGCCGGCCACCTCACTCCGTTGGAGGCGCCTGCCCGGGTGACGACGGCTCTGCTCGGCCTGCTCGATGCCGTCGGCGGGGCCGGTGAAGGCGCGAGAGCGAGGCGCTGACGAGCCGTCCGACTGTCGTCCACGGCCTCACGCCACGCGAAACCTGTTTTTTCGCCTCAAATCATGCAATCGACACATTCGATACGTTGTTGACGCATGCCCTCGTTTCGGTCGTGTGCATGCCTCCCCATCCCCCCCCCGGAAAGGACAGAGTCTTGGCCACAACTACGGCATCGGACGTCATCCGGCTCAAGATTGAACGGGCGTTCGACACCATGGACGCCAACAACGACGGCTACGTGGACTGGTCGGACTACCAGCAGCTCGTCGACCGGTACATCAGCGTCTTCCAGCTCGGCAAGAACGATCCCCGGGCCGGCGGCATCCAGGCCTTCTACCAGATGTACTGGCAGGAGCTGCTCCGGCACGCACGGCCGAACGGCCAGAGACTGTCGAAGGAAGAGTTCGTGGAGGCCAACCGCCTCACGAGCGTCGACACCAGCCGGCTCAACATGGTCGAGGGCTGCGGCCACGCGATCTTCGACTGCATGGACGTCAACGGCGACAACGAGATCAGCAAGGAGGAGTTCGAGACCTTCCTGAGGAAGGTCTGGAAGATCTCCCAGCCCGACGCGATCGAGACCTTCCACAAGCTGGACCTCGACGGGGACGGCAGCATCTCGCGGCAGGAGTTCATCCGGGCGGCACACGAGTACTTCTACTCCAGCGACCCGAACGCTCCGGGCAGCCTCTTCTTCGGGCACGTCTGACCCCAGCCGCTCGATGCGGCGGTACGTGCGGTGGCGTAAGTCCCCCAGGATGCCGCCGCACGTCCCCCGGCCGCGTGGAGGGCACCGGTGACAACCGGCCTCCACGCGGCTTCCCCCTCATCAGCCGGACATGCCGGTTCCGGCCGACCTCATCAGGAGCAGAAGCGATGACGCATGACCGCAGCCCCAGTGACATCACCGATGTGACACAGCTGGTGCTGCATGAACGCCGGAGCCGGGACCGGGGCTGGTGGGACGCCCAGCGGGAGTGCTTCGCGCCGGACAGCACCGTCCGCGTGAGCTGGTTCCGCGGTACCGGCGCCGACTTCGTCACCGAGTCGGAGAAACTGGCCGCCAACGGGGAGGACGCCACGCACAGCGTCGGGCCGCCCGTCGTCGACCTGCACCGTGACCGGGCGCTCGCCGAGGTTCCCTGCCACATGGAGCTGCGCACGCACCTCGACGACACCCCCGTGATGCTCTCCTGTCATGCACGGCTGCTGTACCGCGCCGAGCGAAGGAGCGACGAATGGCTGATCGCCTCCCTGGACGCCGTCTATGAGCGTGATGCCGTGACCCCCCATGTGCCCGGCACACGGCTGCACCTCGACGAGGAAAAGCTCGCCACGTTCCGCCCCTCCTACCGGATGCTCGCCTACCTGCTGGGACAGCGCGGGTACAGCATCGCGGAAGACCTGTACGGCGACGACCGCCCGGAGCACGTGGCCGCGCTGCACCGCTCCGCCTGGACCTGGCTGCGCAACGGTCGTTGATCCCTGCTCCCGCTGTCTGCCTCGGCAGCGTGCGCGCCGTATCACCATTCGCGCGTGGAGCCCGGTCGAGGATCGCGGTCACCGGACCCGACGGCGACCTCACCTACGGCGAGCTCGAAGACCGGGCGGAACAGGTGGCCGTCCGGCTCGCCGTACTGGGCGTGGGAGTGGATCTTCCGGTGGGCCTGCCGGTCCTCCTACCGGCAGCGTGAGCGTGGGCCGGCGAGGAGGGGCCGGTCCGGCCGCCGACCCCCGGCTCGGCCCTGTGCTCGCCCTGTTCACCTCGGGCTCGACCGGCGAGGCCAGGCCGTCGCCGTCGAGCACCGCCAGTGCCTCCCCCGGGCAGCCCTCCCCACCACCGGCGGCCGGCTGCACGTGCTGTCCCAGGAGCCGGCGATCGATCCGGAGGCCTTCGCGGCGTACTTCAACAGCACCGGATCGACGCGATGAAGCTCGTACAGAGCCACCTCGCGGCGCCGGCGGGAGCGCACGGTGCCGCGGACGCCAGGGTGCCGCCGCGGCGGCTGCTGATCTGCGTGGGCGAGCCGCTGCCGCCGAAGCCGGTCGGCCGGGTCCGAACCGCCCGGCCGGACCTGGCCGGTCGGGAACCACCACGGCCCGAGTGGGACCACCGTCTCGATGCTCACGGTCGAGCTGGTCCTGACCTGACCCAGGCCCTGTGATCCGGCGGCGTGATCGCAGCTGGGACCGCAGATTCCGACCAAAGCCAACATACTGGACGTATTGGCCACTGGTTGGGAGATGCACAGGATGTGGTTGGCACCCCGACGCGGCTGTCCGTCCGTGTTCGATGAGATCGCGACGGCCGTGATCCACGCTGAGGGCACTGTGCTGAACTGGTCCCGCGCGGCCGAGGAACTGCTGGACCGGACGGCCGCGGAGGTCTGCGGGAAACCGGTCGGGCACCTGCTCGCCGACGCCTGCGAGCGGTGGCCCGGGGCGGACGCCGACGAGACCGGGATCCCGTGCGCGGGGCGGGCACTGCTGCGGCACCGTTCCGGTGACAGGATCGAGGTCGCCTTCCGGGCTGTGCCGCTGCAGGACTCCTCACTGCTCGTCCTGGCCGCCCCCGCCCGCCGCGTGACCGACTGGGAGCAGGGGGGCGCGCTGCTGCGCGCGCTGCTCGCGCAGGACCGGATCGGGGTCGGCGTCCATGACGCCGACATGACCGTCGTGCGGAGCAACATCACACCCGAGATGTTCGGCGGTCCCGGCTTGCCCACCCCCGGCCGGCTGGGTGACGTGATGGCCCCACAGGTCGCCGAGGAGGTCGAGGCGGCACTGCGCCGGGTGCTCGATACGGGCGTGCCGCTGGTCCAGCACGAGCAGCAGATGTACGCGCAGGCTCCCGCGCGGCTGTGGTCCGCCTTGCTGTCCGCCCTCCGGCTGGAGGATGCCCAGGGGCGCCCCAGCGGGGTGGTCGTGCTGCTCACGGACAGCACCGCGCAGCAGCGGGCCCGCCGGGAGCTCGAGCTGCGCTTTCAGGCGTCGGTCCGGATCGGCGCCTCCCTCGACGTCGAGCGCACCGCCCAGGACATCGTGGACGTTCTCGTCCCGGCCTTCGGAGACTTTGCCTCGGTCGATCTCGCGGATGCCGTACTGGAAGGGGAGGAACCCCCAGAGATCCACGGCGGAGGGGACCTGCACCTGCACCGGACCGCGGTCGCCTCGGTCACCGGGCCCTGGCCGGCCGGGCTCCTCCAGCCCGGTGACGCGCTCCCCCCGTGGCCGGACCACCCTGTCCTGCGGAGCTATCAGCGCGGTGAGGCCGTCTTCCTCGACCGGGCGGGATATGTCGAGGCATTCGGCACCCCGGAGATCCTCCGCTCGGCCGTCCCCGAGGGCGGGCGGTCGGCCATGGCCGCCCCGCTGCTCGCGCGCGGCCTGCTGCTCGGCTCCATCGACGTCTGGCGCACCGAGCAGCGCGAGCCCTTCGACCAGCAGGACGCGGACCTGCTGTCCGAGATCGCCTCCCGGGCCGCCCTGAGCGTGGACAACGCCCGCCGCTACACCCGCGAGCACCGAGCCGCCGTCGCCCTCCAGCAGCGCCTGCTCCCACGGGCCACCACCGATTCCCCGGCGGCCGACACCGCCGGACTGTACCTGCCCGCCGGCGGCGGCGCCGAGGTCAGCGGCGACTGGTTCGACGTGATTCCGCTGCCGTCACTGAGGTGCGCCTTCGTGGTCGGCGACGTCATCGGCCGCGGCCTGGCCGCCACTGCCACCATGGGCCGGCTGCGCGCCGCCATCCAGACCCTGGCCGACCTGGAGCTCGATCCCACCGAGCTGCTCACCCATCTGGACGACCTCGTCGCCCGGCTCACCGCCGAGGCCGGCCCCGAACAGCAGGACACGATCGGCGGCACCTGCCTGTACGCCCTGTACGACCCCGTCACCGGCCGCTGCGCCCTGGCCTCCGCCGGTCACCCGCCGCCCGTCGTGGTCCGGCCCGACGGCACCGCCCGCATCCTGCAGGAGCTCTCCCCGGGGCCACCACTGGGCGTGGGGTGCATGCCCTTCGAAACCACCACGGTCGACCTGGCCCCCGGCAGCGTCCTCGGGCTTTACACCGACGGGCTGATCGAGTGCATGAGCCACGACGCGGACACCGGTCTGCGGCATCTGGCCGACAGCATGGGAGCGCACTGCCGCCCGGGCCGTCCCCTGGAGGAGACCGGCCGCGCCCTGCTCGCCGCCGCCACCGACCTTCCGCCGCGCGACGACATCGCGCTGCTCCTGGCCCGCACCCGCGTTTTGCCGCCGCACGGCACCGCCGCCTGGGAGTTCCCGGCCGACCCTGCCGTCGTCGCCGAAGCCCGGGCGGCCACCGTGCGTCAGCTCGCCGCCTGGGGGCTGGACGACCTCGCCTTCACCACCGAACTGGTGGTCAGCGAACTCGTCACCAACGCCGTCCGCTACGCCGGCGGCCCCATCGGCCTGCGGCTGATCCACGAGCACGTCCTGGTCTGCGAGGTCACCGACCCCAGCAACACCCAGCCCCGCCTGCGCCGGGCCCGCTGGGCCGACGAGGGCGGGCGTGGCCTGTTCCTCGTCGCCCAGCTCACCGCACGCTGGGGCAGCCGCTACGACCAGTCCGGCAAGACCATCTGGGCGGAGCTGCACCTGTCGTCCGCCGACGCGGCGCACCACGGCGAGCCGTCGGGGCGGCCGGCCTAGTCCTCGAACAGCGTCTCCTGCTCGCCCTCCGCCTTCTGCCGGACCCGCCTGTTGCGGGCGCCGATCACCACGGCCGTCGTCGCCGCCGTCATGCCGAGCGCCAGCGGGACCATCCAGCCGCGGTCGAAGACATGGCCGAAGGCGTGGTCGAGGGAGAGCCGGCCGGGGCCCGTGATCGCGAGGCCCGTCGCGGCCAGGCCCAGGCTCGCCGCGTACTCGTAGCCGCCCGACTGGGCGAAGAAGCCGCTGGGCACGTGCACCGCGGCGGCGCCCGCCATGGCGCCGGCCGCCGCCGCGCCCGCCGCCGGGGTCGCCAGGCCCAGTGCCAGCAGCGCGCCGCCGCCCGCCTCCGCCAGGCCCGCCGCGGTCGCGCTCGCCTTGCCGGGGGCGTAGCCCACGGACTCCATGAACTGGCCGGTGCCTTCCAGGCCGTGCCCGCCGAACCAGCCGAAGAGCTTCTGGGTGCCGTGCGCGGCGAGCACCCCGCCGGTTCCCAGCCGGAGCAGCAGCAGGCCCAGATCACGTCGGTCGAAGCAGGTCACGGTGGCTCCTCGGGAGACTCGGGGCAGGCGGGCGGGCAGGACGAGGGACGGTCCCCCGTCCGCGGTTCCACCGTTGCACTCCGCAGCCCACCGGGCCTGTCACGGAGGCCGTTCGGGTGGCCGGGCCGGGGGAGTGTTCGGGTGGCGGGCACCGGGGAGCGGTGTGAGATTGACGCCATGACGATTCAGCCAGCCAGACTCAGCGATCCGGCCGTCCGGGCCTTCGTCAACGCCGTCAACTCCCATGACCGGGAGGGCCTCCTGGCCCTCCTCACGGACGACGCGACCATGTCCGACGACGGCGCAGACCAGGAACTCGCCGATTGGATCGACGAGGAGATCTTCTCCTCCCACGGCCACATGGAGGTCGACAACGAGTCCCGGGGCGGTCGTGCCCTCGTGGCCCGCTACCGCAACGACACCTGGGGCGAGATGCGCACCCGGTGGACCTTCATCGTCGAGGACGACGGGCGGATCTCCCGCTTCGAGACCGGGCAGGCCTGACCCCGGCGGATCAGGCGGGTAAGAGGTCGGTCAGACCCGGGACAACGCCTTAATCGATTCGGTGTACGGTCCCGGGATGCGCGATTGTTCTCGGCTCAGTCGGCGTGCCCTCCTCGGACTCTCGGCCGCCGCCCTTCCCCTGTCCGCGACCACCCCCGCCGCCGCGTCCGATGCCCACGTCGTCGGCGGTGGACGGCTGGCCCGTACGGGGATCCAGGTGCGCGGCGCCGGACTGCCCAAGAAGCTCACCGCCCGTTCCTGGCTGATCGCCGACTTCGCGAGCGGAGAGGTGCTCGCGTCCTTCGGCGCGCACCGGCGGCTCGCGCCCGCGTCCACGCTGAAGATGCTCTTCGCGGACACCGTGCTGAAGAATTTCGACCGCACCGAGCGGCACCGGGTCACGGATGCCGATCTGGCCGACATCCCGGCCGGCTCCAGCCTGGTCGGCATCAAGCCCGGAATCACCTACACCGTCGAGCAGTTGTGGCAGGGCGTGTTCCTGCGTTCCGGGAACGACGCCGTGCACGTGCTCGCGCACATGAACGGCGGGGTCGCCAGGACGGTCGCGCAGATGCAGGCCAAGGCCGAGGACCTGCAGGCGCTGGACACCCATGTGGTCAGCCCCGACGGCTTCGACCACCCGGGCCAGGTCTCCTCGGCGTACGACCTCACGCTCTTCGCCCGCCACGGCCTGCGCAACGCCGACTTCCGCAGCTACTGCGGCACGCGGACCGCCGACTTCCCGGCGGGCGGCAAGAAGACCTTCCAGATCCAGAACACCGACCGCCTGCTGACCGGCGCGTGGGGTCTGGACACGTACGAGGGGCTGATCGGCGTCAAGAACGGCTACACCAGTCATGCGGGAAACACCTTCACCGGTGCGGCCACACGGGGCGGGCGCACGCTGCTGGTCACCGTGATGCACCCGGACAGCGGCGGCAACGGCGTCTACGAGGAGACCGCAGCGCTGCTCGACTGGGGGTTCGGGCAGGGGCGTTCAGCGCGGGCCGTGGGCTCGCTGGTGGAGCCGGTCAGCGAGGGCGGGGCGGTGAGTGCGAGTCCGGCACCGGCGCGCAAGGCGGTCCACGCGGCGGTGGGCGCGTCCGGCTCGTCGGCCGGCGGCTCCTCGCCCTGGCACCTGCTGGAAGGCGCCGTGGGGACGGTCGCGCTGCTGGGGGCGGGGGCCTGGGCGCTGCGGCGACGCCGGGCGGCGGCGGGTGGTGCGGCGGACTCCGGGGCAGAAGGCAGGCACCGGGGCTGAACCCCGCGCAGGATCCGCGGCGAACCTGCGCGGCAGCCGTTCCACCCACCGGCGCCTACCCCGCGGTCCCCCGCGAGGTCCACCCCGGCTCCGGTCCGGTGGAACGGCTGCCGCCTCCCCCCTCGGTGTGGCTGCGGAGGCGTCGTGCTCCAACTGTGAAGCTCTGGTGGAGGAAAGTTGAGCACATGTGCCCGGCGGGCCGCAATGGCGCGGATGTTCAACTCTGCTGGGGCAAGAGGCCGTTGTCGTTGTCCGGGCGTCTAGCGTTGAGGCCGTGACGTGGAGTGAGACGTGGAGTGAGGCGGAATACCTCGACTGTCTGCAGACCGAGCGGCGAGGCTACGCGTGGGTGATGCAGCACCATGGTGGGTTGACGCCGGCGGAAGCCGGAGCGGCGGCCCTGGAGCGGTACCCGTACGAGCCGCATGACGCCCCGTACCGTGGGCTCATCTTCCACGATGAGGCGTGGCACTGGGCGATGCTGGCGATCCACGGCGATCAGTACGTGGTGGAACACCCCGAACTGGTCCATCCGTCAGCCGACTACCAGGCCCTTGAGTGAGCGTCGTGCGCAGGGGGCATGTGCGTGGGAGGAGATGTCGTCCACGCACAGCCCTTGTCGCCGTGCAGCCCCGCACGAGCGGTTGAAGCCCCGCACCGGGACCGGTCCAGCCGCCGCGGGCACCGAGGCGTCGAGGAAGACCCGGTGCACCCTGCCGCCGCTGTGGGCGTATGCCGTACGGGTGGGGTCAACCGCGCCCGATGTACGGCATCGCTGTCGCCAGCACCGTCGCGAACTGCACGTTCGCCGAGAGCGGCAGCTCGGCCATGTGCCGGACGGTGCGCGCCACGTCGGCCACGTCCATCACCGGTTCCGGAGCGATCCGGCCGTTCGCCTGGAGCACGCCCTGCTGCATCCGGGCCGTCATGTCCGTGGCCGCGTTGCCGATGTCGATCTGCCCGACCGCGATGTCGTACGGCCGCCCGTCCAGGGCCAGCGACTTGGTCAGGCCGGTCAACGCGTGCTTGGTCGCGGTGTAGGCGACCGAGTGCGGGCGGGGCGTGTGCGCCGAGACGGAGCCGTTGTTGATGATCCGGCCACCCCTCGGGTCCTGCGCCCTCATCTGCCGGTACGCCGCCTGCGCGCACAGGAAGGCGCCGTTGAGGTTCGTGTCCACCACGTGCCGCCAGGCGGCGTAGGACAGCTCCTCCACGGGAACCCCGCCCGGACCGAAGGTGCCCGCGTTGTTGAACAGCAGGTCGACGCGTCCGTAGCGCTCGACCGTCGCCGCGAACAGGGCGTCCACGTCCTCGGGCCGCGACACGTCCGTACGCACGGCGAGCCAGGGGCCCTCCGGCGCCAGGGCCGCCGTGGCCTCCAGCGTCTCGGTGCGCCGGCCGGCCAGCGTCACCGACCAGCCCGCGTGCAGCAGCTCCACGGCGACGGCCCGCCCGATACCGGAACCGGCGCCGGTCACCACCGCGATCTTCGATTGCCTGTCAGTCATGGCCCGCAGCGTAGGCGGTCAGTCCGCCATGCGGAATCAGTTGTCCGCCATACGGCACCTCTCTCGCCCCTCGCGTACTCCACCCGTGGGGACGAGCGGAGACCATCAGGGCGGTCGGTGCCCGCGAGGTGGCCTCGCCCCGTCGTCGCTGCGCTCTTCATCCCGGAGCCCGGGTCCCGGCACGCCGCCGGCCCCGCCTCCGCGCCGCTCGGGACGGCCTCCGCGCCGCTCGGGACGGCCTCCGCGCCGCTCGGGACGGCCGCCGCCCCCGTCGGCGCGGTCGCCTCCCCGGCTCGTCGGCGCGGCCGGAGAGCGTACCGCCGCGCCCACGGCCGTCGTCCATCTGGCCCGAGTACTGGTCGCCGCGGCCTGCTTCATGGGAATGTGCCGTCCCTGAACCACACGCACGAGGCTGGAGGGAGACGAGCACTGAGCGCACCGAGACTGCGCGCCGACACACCCGAGCGGGCCGGACTGGACCCCGCGGAACTCGGGCACCTGGTCGGCGAGGTGCACGCCCTCACCCGCGGGGAGCACCCCTGGACGGCCGGCGCCGTCGTCGTGGCCGGACGCGGCCCTGTGATCGCCGTGGCCGAGGCCGCGGGCTGGGCGGTGCGCTACGCGGCGTACGACCCCGAGACCGACAGGGGCGTCGAACTGCCCGCCTCCGCCCGGGTCCCGACGACCCTCGGCACGCCCTTCGACCTGGCCTCCCTGACCAAGCTCTTCACGTCCGTCGCCGTCGTCCAGCAGATCGAGCGCGGCAACCTCGGCACGGACGCCCGGGTCGGCACCTACCTGCCCGACTTCCACGCCGCCGCGCGACACGGCATCACCGTACGGCAGCTGCTCACCCACACCTCCGGGCTGCGCCCCGAACTGCCGCTGTACGACTGCCCGGACGACGCCGCCCGCCTCGCGCTGCTGCGCGCCGAGGCACCGACCGCCGCACCCGGCACCCACCTCTACTCCGACCTGAACATGCTCCTGCTCCAGTACGTCCTGGAGCGCGTCACCGGCCGCACCCTCGACGTCCTGATCGAGGAGGGCATCACCCGCCCGCTCGGCATGACGGCGACCCGCTTCGGGCCCTGCGCCGGGGCGGCGGCCACGGAGGACCAGCGCCGGCCGTGGGCCAAGGCGGACCGGGGGATGCTGCGGGGCGTCGTCCACGACGAGAACGCCTGGGCGCTCGGCGGGGTCGCGGGCCACGCGGGTCTGTTCTCCACGGCGCACGACCTGGCGGTCTTCTGCCGGGCCCTGCTCGCGGGCGGCGCCTACGGCCGTGCGCGCATCCTCGGCCCCGACTTCGTCGAACTCCTCCTGACCCCGCCGGGCCTCGGCTTCAGCGTGGACCAGCCGTGGTTCATGGGGGAACTCGCCGGCCGGGGGGCGTGCGGCCACACGGGCTTCACGGGAACGTCCCTGGTCCTGGACCCGGCCACGGACACGTTCCTCATACTCCTGGCCAACACCGTCCACCCAAGACGCCGGCCACCGGCCAACGGCCCCAGGGCGACGCTGGCGACGCACCTCGCCAGGGCGGTGGTCTGACCACGTCCCAGCCGGCCGGGTCGCGTGGCCGGGTGGGAAACGGGGGCCCGGGGCGGATCCCCCAGGCGTCCGGCACCAGCGCCGCCAGCCATACAATCGGCAGGTGAACGACCCCGCTTCCCCGGCCGGACGACTCCGCGCCGCCCTCTCCGACCTGCTCGCGGGACTGCCGCCGTCCCAGGCCGCCGGAGCCGTGGACAGGCTGATCGCCAACTACCGGGGGGCCACTCCCACCGACGCGCCGATCCTCCGCGACCGCGCCGACGTCGCCGCATACGCCGCCTACCGCATGCCGGCCACCTTCGAAGCGGTCCGCTCCGCACTGGAGGCGCTGGCGGCGGCCGTGCCCGACTGGACGCCCGGCAGCCACGTCGACGTCGGCGGTGGCACCGGCGCCGCCACCTGGGCGGTCACGGCGACCTGGCCCGGCGAGCGCAGCGTCACCGTGCTGGACTGGTCCGAGCCCGCGCTCGCCCTCGGCCGGGAGATCGCCGCCGCACATCCCGCGCTGCGCGACGCCCGCTGGCAGCGTGCCCGGATCGGCTCGGCGCTCACCCTCGAGGACACCGACCTCGTCACCGTGTCCTACGTCCTCAACGAACTCACCGGGGCCGACCGTGACGCACTCGTCGACGCCGTCGCGAGCGCCGCGCGGACCGTGGTGATCGTGGAGGCCGGCACCCCCGCCGGATACGAGCGGGTCATCGAGGCACGTGACCGGCTGGTCCGGGCGGGGTTCCGGGTCGCCGCCCCCTGCCCGCACAGCGCCGCCTGCCCCATCGAGCCCGGCAAGGACTGGTGCCACTTCTCCGCCCGGGTCAGCCGCTCCTCGCTGCACCGCCAGGTCAAGGGCGGCTCCCTGGCGTACGAGGACGAGAAGTTCAGCTACGTCGCCGCCACCCGCCTGCCCGCCGCCCCGGCCCCCGCCCGGGTGGTCCGGCGTCCGCAGATCCGCAAGGGGCAGGTGCTCCTCGACCTGTGCGAGACCGACGGGCACCTGAACCGTACGACGGTCACCAAGCGCCACGGCGACCTGTACCGGGCGGCCCGGGACGCCGACTGGGGCGACGCCTGGCCACCGGACACCACCGAGCCCGAAGACCCGGTGTCGTAGCCGCGAGCAGACCATCCACCGGTGGTGGCCCGCCAAGGCGGACGGCCTGCTGGGCGTTCCTGGACCTCGGCGAGCGGACGGCCCGGGCGGCGGGGCAGGCGTCGTACGCGATCCCGGACACCGGCGACCTCGCCGCCGGCCTCGGGGCGGTGCTGCGGGCCACCGTGGACGAACTCCTGGACCCCCGTCTCGAGGTGCCCGCCCGCGCGCCGACCGGCTGCGCGCCGCCCAGGCCGTCGGCGCGGTACGCCCCGGCGCCGACCCGCTCATCGCCCCGGAACTGTCGTCAGCCCGCTCGCCCAGCGCTGGCCGCAACGCACGGGCCCGGTCTCGTACGACTGCACGGACACCCTCGTCGACTACGCCCAGCGCGGCCCGGCCCCACGCTGACCTCCCGGCCCGGGACGTGTGAGGCGCATCTCGGCCCCGTTGTCGGGATCCTCTCTGCGGCCCCCCGAGGCTCTTGAGGATGGGACCATGAGGCATGCTGTCCGCACACCAGCGAGGCGAGGCGATAGATGAGCGGAACGTTCGGCGGCCCAAGTGGCCGGCAGAGCAGACTCTCCCGGTGGCTGCTTGGACGCCGCCCGAAGGAGACAGCCGCCGCCGACGAAGGCGGCCGTGAGGCCCTGCTGCTCGCCGCCGGCGCGGCCGGACTGCCGCTCGCGCCCGCCGCGCACCCCGCCGACGGCTACCGGTGTTCGTGCGTGCGCGTCGGCTGCCCCACCCCGGGCCGGCACCCGGTGTCGTTCGCGTGGCAGACGCAGGCCACCACCGACCGCGCCCAGATCGAGCGCTGGGCCCGGCACCAGCCGCAGGCGAACTTCATCACGGCGACCGGAATGACCCACGACGTCCTCGACGTGCCGCTGGAGGCCGGCCGGGAAGCGCTGGAGCGGCTGCTGGGCTCCGGGGTCGAGGTCGGGCCGGTCGCCGAGAGCGACGACGGACGCATGTTCTTCTTCACGCTCACCCGCGGCACCCCCGAGGACGAGGACGAGTGGTGGCCGTGCGCGCTGGACTGCCACCCCGAGACCATGGACGAGCACCCCGGTCTGCGCTGGCACTGCCGGGGTTCCTACGTCCTCGTACCGCCCTCCCGGCTGCCCGGCGACGACGACCAGCGGGTGCGCTGGCTGCGCGGCCCCGAGCACGCCCTGCCCGACCCGCTGAGCCTGCTGGAGGCGCTCACCGACGCCTGCGCCCGGTACGCCGGCGGCGACCAGACGGGCGACTCCTGGCCGCCGCATCACTGAGCCCCGGGTTTTTGGCCCTCCCGGTTTCCGGGGCCCTGGCGTTTTCTGGGCCAGAGGGGCCCTGGCGCTGACGGGTCCCCGGCCTTCCCGGTTTCCTGGGCCCTGGCGTTTTCCTGGGCCCTCACGGGAGTCCCCGGCCTTCCAGGGGTCCTGGGCTGACCCTGACGGGTCCCCGGCCTTCCCGGTTTCCTGGGCCCTGGCGTTTTCCTGGGTCCTGACGGGTCCCGGCCCTCCCCGGGTCCCGGCCCTCCCCGGGTCCCGGCCCTCCCCGGGTCCCGGCCCTCCCCGGGTCTTCCAAGGTCCCCGGGCCCTGACGGTTTCCCGGGCCCTGACGCGGCCCGGGCTCCTCCCGGGCCGCCGGCCCCGGCGGCTACTCGCCCTGCGCGGCCGTCAGCCCCTGGAGCCGGCCCAGTATCTGGACCGGGCCGCTCCCGGCGGGGTCCAGGGCGGCCTCGTCGGCGATGGACTCCAGCGTCAGCGACTGCTTGACCTCGCCCTTGGTCAGGGCCCGCACGTCCCTGTTCTGGACCGGCACGGAGGTGCCCGCGGCGGCGGTCTGCTTCTCGTAGTGGTGCGTGGTGAAGAACACCAGCGCGCCGCCGTCCGCCGTGCGCAGCGCGAGCGGCGCGTAGTCGCCGTGGGTCAGCGGCTCGTCGATGAACTGCCGGACCAGGCCCGGCTTCCGCGCGGCCTTCTGGCGCGCCGTGCGCAGGCCGCTGGTGGCGGGCCCGGTCGCGAAGGTCTTCCCGCCGCTCTGCAGATAGGTGGCGTAGTCCTGGCTCAGGTCCTCGGGCCGGACGGCCAGTTGCGCCGAGTCGGCCGGTACGGCCTCGGCCCAGCCGTCCTTGTCCTTCTTGAACTCCGGTACGGCACCGGGCGCGAACAGCGTCAGATACGCCACCTGCCAGGGCTCACCGAGGTCGCTGCGGGTGAACACCAGCAGCCAGCGGGAGTTTCCGGTCTTGTTGCCCCTGGCGTCGGCGACGAACCAGCGGGGCCAGCCGGCCTTCTTGGGGATGGTGAACTTCGCGTCCGTCAGCTTCAGCGGGGTGTGGTCCGGGTTCCCCGCCGGGTTGTTGATGTGCCCGGCCTTGAGCCGGGCACCGTCGATGTCCTGCAGGGCGCCGGTGACATGGCCGGCGTCCAGGGAACTGTCGTAGGCCTCGTCGGCCTTGTTGTACGCGTCCGTGAACGCTGCGAGCGCTCTGGCGGCCTCGGTGCGGGTGGCGGCGGGAAGCACCTCGCGCTCCCCGTGCACCACCACGCATCCGCTCGCCGTCAACGACAGTGCGGTCAGCGAGGCCGCTGTCAACGCGCTCCGGTCAAGCCTGCGGAGCCTTCGAGGGCCGCGATCCCTGCTCATGAGGTGCCTTCACCTTCCCCTTCCCGGAGGCGAACCCTACCGGGGCGAGGAACAGCGCGAGCGTGGGGACCAAGTACAGCGCCCACATCGTGATCTGGAGGACCGTCGGGTCGGGCTGGAAATTGAACACGCCCTTCAGCAGCGTGCCGTACCAGCTGTCCGGCGGGATCGTGTCGCTGATGTCGAAGGCCAGGTTCGTCAGGCCCGGGACCCAGTCCGCCTCCTGGAGGTCGTGGAAGCCGTACGCCAGCACGCCCGCCGCGACCACGACCAGCATGCCGCCGGTCCAGGTGAAGAACTTGGCCAGGTTGATCTTCAGGGCGCCCCGGTAGAACAGCCAGCCGAGGAACACCGCCGTGGCGAGACCCAGCGCCACGCCGATCAGCGGGCGCGGGGTGCCGTCGCTGGCCGCGTGCACCGACGCCCACACGAACAGCGCGGTCTCCAGGCCCTCCCGGCCGACGGCCAGGAAGGCGGTGGCGACCAGCGCGCCCGTGCCCATCGACAGGGCCTGGTCGAGCTTGCCGTGCAGCTCCGACTTCAGATGCCGGGCGGTGCGCCGCATCCAGAACACCATCCAGGTCACCAGGCCGACGGCGACGATAGACAGCGAGCCGCCGAGCGCCTCCTGCGCCTGGAACGTCAGCTCGTCGGAGCCGTACTCCAGGGCGCTACCGAAGCCCATCGCGATGGCGACCGCGATGCCGATGCCGAACCAGATCGGCTTCAGGGCGTCCCGGCGGCCGGTCTTGACCAGGTAGGCGATCAGGATGCAGACGACGAGCGAGGCCTCGAGACCCTCACGCAGGCCGATCAGGTAGTTGGAGAACACGGGCTACGCCTCCTTCGAGAACAGCGTGCGGCCCCACCAGTCACCGGAGTCCCGGACGCCCGGCGGAACAGCGAAGACCGCCGAACCCACGTGCTGGATGTACTCGTTGAGCGCGTCATGGGCCGACAGCTTGCGCTGCAGCGGGATGAAGCCCTTGCGCACGTCCCGCTGGTAGGCCAGGAAGAACAGACCGGCGTCCAGACGGCCGAGGCCGTCGGTGCCGTCGGTGAAGGAGTAGCCCCGGCGCAGGATCGTGATCCCGCCGTTGGAATCGGGGTGCGCGAGCCGCACGTGCGCGGTCGGCTTCATCGCCTTCAGGAACGGCTCGTCGTGCTCCTTGGCCTTGCCGACCGGGGCGCCCTCGCGCTTGTCCCGGCCGAACACGTCCTCCTGCTCCTGCAGCGAGGTCCGGTCCCAGGTCTCGATGTTCATCCGGATGCGCCGGGCGACGAGGTACGAGCCGCCGGTCATCCAGGACGCCTTGGCGTCCTCGTCGCCGTCGCCGACCCACACGTGCTGCTTCAGCCGGTCCGTCTCGGTGCCCGCGATGTTGCGGGTGCCGTCCTTGAAGCCCATGAGGTTGCGCGGCGTCTGCGCGTCCGGGGTGGTCGAGGAGGTCTTGCCGAAGCCCAGCTGGGACCAGCGGATGGCGACCTTGCCGAAGCCGATCCGGGCCAGGTTGCGGATGGCGTGCACGGCGACCTGCGGGTCGTCGGCGCAGGCCTGGACGCACAGGTCGCCGCCGGTGCGGGTCCGGTCGAGGTTGTCGCCGGGGAACTGGGGCAGGTCGACCAGCGCCTCGGGGCGCCGGTCCGCGAGGCCGAACCGGTCGAAGAGCGAGGGACCGAACCCGATCGTCAGCGTCAGCCGGGACGGCTTCAGCCCGAGCGCCTCACCGGTGTCGTCCGGCGGGGCCTCGGCGAGCCCGCCGAACGCACCCTCGCCGACGGGCTTGCCGACGGTCATCCGCCGGGCCGCAGCCGTCCAGTCCTTCAGCATCTGCACGAACTCGTCGCGGTCGTCGGTCTTCACGTCGAACGCGGCGAAGTGCAGCCGGTCCTGGACCGGGGTGGCGATGCCGGCCTGGTGGGCGCCGTGGAACTCCACCGCCCCGCCCGTCTCGGCGGCGACCGGGTCGGCGTCGTTCCCGGCCTTGGCCATCGCCATCGCGCCGCCGGCCGCGGCGGCACCGAACGCGAGCCCGGCGCCGCCCCAGCCGATCAGTGAGCGGCGCGACGGCCTGCGCCCGTCGGCTTCCCGGCTCTCCTGGTTGTCGGTCATCGCCCTTGCCCTTGCCCCTCTGCTTGCTTCTGTTTACTTCACGACCGCGGCGGCGAGCTTGGACAGCGGCTCGGCGAGGGCGTTCACCGCGTCCGACAGCTCCTTGCGCTGGCTCTTGGTGACCTTTTCGTACGAGACGAACTCATAGTCGGTCTTGCCCGAGCGGTACTTGTCCAGCAGGGCGTTGAGGGAGGTGAACTGCTTGTCCAGCTCCTTGGCCAGCACCGGGTCGTTCTTGGCGGCGACCGGCTTGAGCAGTTCGTACGACTTCTGCGCGCCCTCGACGTTGCCCTTGAAGTCGACCAGGTCGGTGTGCGAGTAGCGCTCCTCCTCGCCGGTGACCTTGCCGGTGGCGACCTCGTCCAGCAGCTCCTTGGCGCCGTTGGCCATGGAGGTCGGGGTGATCTCGGCCTTGCCGACCCGCTCCTGCCAGTCCTTCAGGTCGGTGACGAGCCGGCCGGCGAGGGCCTTCTCCTTGCCGCCGATCTTCTTGTCCTGCCACAGGGCCTTCTCCAGCCGGTGCCAGCCGGTCCACTCCTGGCCGGCCTCCAGGCCGTCGGCGCGGACGTCGACCTTGGGGTCGATGTCACCGAAGGACTCGGCGACCGGCTCGGTGCGCTCCCAGCCCAGGCGGGAGGGGGCGTAGGCCTTCTTGGCGGCGTCCACGTCACCGGCCTTGACGGCCTTGGCGAAGGTCTCGACGAGCGGCAGCGTCTGGTCGGCCTGCTCCTGCGCGTACCGGCGGTAGTCCGCGACGGCCTTGTCCAGCCGCGGGTCGCGGGCGGCGCTCGTGCCGGAACCGGTGACGGTGAGCTTCTGCCGGATGCCGTGGCCCTTCATGCCGGGGCGGCAGGCGATCTCATACGCGCCCGCCTTCACCTCGGCGGTCAGCGTGTACTTGGTCCCGGGGCCGATGTTCTCCTTCTCGGAGACGATCCGGTCGTCCGGGAAGAGGATCTCGACCTCGGTGGCCTTGGAGCCCTTGTTCTCGATCTTCAGCGTGACGTGACCGGCGGGCACCGATGTGGCGGACGTCTCACACTTCGAGTCGGCGGCCGTGACCCTGATGGCCTCGCTGTCCTTGGCATCGCTCTTCGCGGTGCAGGCCGAGAGGGCGGTCAGAGTCGCCGCGGTGGCGGCGGCGGTGACGGTCAGTCGGACGGCTCGCATGCAGGGCTCCAAACGGCGGATCTGATCTGGTGAGGCTGCCCTAACTTACATGAGGCTTACCTCACCTGCACCCGCCGGGGGTCGTGATTCCGCTCTCACGAAGGATCACGGGCACGGCTTGATCCTGACGTCTCGAAAGTGACGCCGACGGGCGGCGGGGAGACGGGGGAGCCGGTAGCGGCGGAGGTGGAGGCGGTGACGCGGATCTGCGGATCAGCGAGAAGCCGTGGACGAACGCGTCCGGTGTGGCGGACGGTGCGCGCGACGTGGCGGCCCGGCCCACCGCAGTTCGCCGTTCCCCGGCAGCGCCCCGCCTGGACGTGCTCGACGACGCGACGATGTTTCAATTCCCACGTGACTGACTACGACGTGCTCCGTGTCTTCTGCGCACCGAACGGCGGCTACGGCAACGAACTCGGTGTCGTCCGCGACGGCTCGGTGCTGCCCGAGCGGAGCGACCGGCAGGAGCTGGCGGCCAAGCTCGGCTTCAGTGAGACCGTCTTCGTCGATGACCCCGAACGCGGGGTCATCGACATCTACACGCCCACCCTGCGCCTGCCCTTCGCCGGTCACCCCTGCGTCGGTACCGCCTGGCTGCTGGACGTGCCCGAACTGGTCACGCCCGCCGGGGTGGTCGGGGCCCGGCTGGACGGCGAGTTCAGCTGGATCGAGGCGCGGGCGGAGTGGGCCCCTCCGCGCACCCTGCGCCAGTACGCCACCGCCGCCGAGGTCGACGCCCTGCCGGTGCCCCCGCCCGGCGAGTGGATCTACGCCTGGGCCTGGGAGGACGAGGCGGCCGGCCGTGTCCGCGCCCGCGCTTTCCCCGGCCGCGACGACGGCATCGAGGAGGACGAGGCGACGGGCGCGGCGGCCCTGCTCCTGACCGATCGGCTGGGCCGGGCACTGAACATCACCCAGGGGAGGGGCTCCCAGATCCTGACCGCCCCGCAGCCGCACGGGTGGGTGGAGGTCGGCGGGCGGGTGTTCCTGGAACGCTGAGACGTGGCCGTTCCGGTCGGCCCACGTGCGCGACGAAGGCGTGCCGGTCCTCGCGGCTGAAGGGGATCACCGGGCCCGTGGGGTTCCTGCTGTCACGGACCGGGACGAAGGCGGGGGCGTGGCGGGTGAGTTGACCGGCGTGACGGGTACGCACCCGGTGTCCCGCGACCCGAACCAGCCGGCTTCCGGACCGGCCTCGGCGCCGAACTGCGCCAGGGCCCATCCGCCGCTTGGACCTGGGCCAGGCTCACTCCGTACGCGTCACGCCGACAGCGGGAACTCCTCGCCCAGGGCCCGGAGGACCCCGATGTTCAGGGCGAAGGCCCGCTTGCACTCCGCCACGATCCGCTGCTTCTCCAGGTCGTCCACCCGGACCGCGTCCAGCAGCGCGCGGTAACCCCGTTTGAACGCGGCCGGGTTGCTGATCCCCTCGAACACATAGAACCGGACCCCGTCGCCCTTCCTCGCGAAGCCCCACATCTTCTCCGCCCTGTCCCGGACGATCTGGCCGCCGGACAGGTCGCCGAGATACCGGGTGTAGTGGTGGGCCACATAGCCGCCGGACCAGTGCGCGGCGCACTCCCTGACCCGGTCCGCGTACGCGCGGGTCGTGGGCAGCGCGGAGAGGGTGGCCCGCCATCCCGGCCCCCGCAGATGGGCCAGGTCCCGCTCCAGCGGGGACAGCCGGAAGAGTTCCGGCCGGATGAAGGGGCCGGCCACCGGATCCGCCGCCAGATGCTCGGCGGTGCTCTCCAGCGCCTCGTAGACGAACCACAGTTGCTCGGTGTAGCGCGCGTACGCCCGCACGCCCAGCCGGCCGCCGAGCAGGTCGCTCATGAACGTCGACGTCCCCCCCTCCCCGTGCAGCTCGTGGGACGCGGTGCGGATGAGGGTCGAGAAGGAGTCCATGAGGCCGCCCTGAGCCATTTTGCCGACGCCTTGTCGGTAAAAGCCTACAAGAGAAAGCCCGCCCTCCGCAGAGGACGGGCTCCCGGTCCTGTCCGGGGCGGGCGCAGTCAGGGCGTGGTCAGGATCTCCGCCCCCGCGTCCGTCACCACCAGGGTGTGCTCGAACTGCGCGGTCCGCCTGCGGTCCTTCGTCACGACCGTCCAGCCGTCGTCCCACATGTCGTACTCGTGCGTGCCCAGCGTCAGCATCGGCTCGATCGTGAAGGTCATGCCGGGCTGCATGACCGTCGTCGCGTGCGGGCTGTCGTAGTGCGGGATGATCAGGCCCGAGTGGAACGACGTGCTGATCCCGTGGCCGGTGAAGTCACGCACGACCCCGTACCCGAAGCGCTTGGCGTACGACTCGATGACCCGGCCGATGACATTGATCTGCCGGCCCGGCCGGACCGCCTTGATCGCGCGGTTCAGCGCCTCGCGGGTCCGCTCCACCAGCAGCCGCGACTCCTCGTCCACGTCCCCGACCAGGTAGGTGGCGTTGTTGTCGCCGTGCACCCCGCCGATGTACGCGGTCACGTCCAGGTTGACGATGTCGCCGTCCCGCAGGACCGTCGAGTCCGGGATGCCGTGGCAGATGACCTCGTTGATCGAGGTGCACAGGGACTTCGGGAAGCCGCGGTAGCCGAGCGTGGACGGATAGGCGCCGTGGTCGCACATGTACTCGTGCGCCACCTTGTCCAGCTGGTCGGTGGTGACGCCGGGCGCGATGATCTTCGCGGCCTCGGCCATCGCCTGGGCGGCGATACGGCCCGCGACGCGCATCGCCTCGATGGTCTCCGGGGTCTGCACCTCCGGACCGGTGTACGGCGTCGGCGCGGGCTTGCCGACGTACTCGGGGCGGCGGATGTTTCCGGGTACCGAACGGGTGGGGGACAGCTCCCCTGGTACGAGCAGCGACTGGCCAGACATGCCAGGGAGTCTATCCAGCGGACATGGGGGAACATGTCGGTGGCGAGAGGAGCTGTTCATGCCCCTGTTCAAGAAGCGCACCGCCGGCAAGCCGGGCGAGTGGTACTACTGCCTGGAACACAAGAAGGTCGAGGAGGGCCCGGAGTGCCCGGCCAAGGACCGCTTCGGTCCGTACACCACCCGGACGGAGGCCGAGCACGCGATGGAGACCGCGCGTGAACGCAACCTGGAGTGGGAGAACGACCCGCGTTGGCACGACGCCCGTACGGAGGGCGGCGCCGACGAGGACTGAACGACCGCTCACGCCCCCAGGGCCGCCGCGCGCCGTTCCCGCATCCGCACCGCGTGCTCGTTGGTCCGTGCGTCGTACGTCATGAGCCCCGGAAGGCACAGCGCGAGCAGCCCCATCGCGCCCGCGCAGGCGAGCCCGCCGGAGACGACGGAGGTCCGTACGCCCGCCCAGGCGGCCATGCCACCCGCCCGGACCTGGCCGAGCTGCGGACCCACGGAGTAGGACAGCAGTTCGATCCCGGCGAGCCGGCCACGCAGCTCGTCCGGGATGGTCTGGTTCCACATGGAGGCCCGGAAGATCCCGCTGACCATGTCGAAGCCGCCGCCGACGGTCAGGCACAACAGGACGAGCCAGACGTTCCCGCAGACGCCGGCCGCCGCGACCGCCAGGCCCCAGCCGGTGGCCGACAGCAGCACCATCAGCCCGTGCCGGTGGATCCGCGACGTCCAGCCGCTGGTCAGGCTCACCAGCATCGCCCCCGCCGGCACGGTCGCGTACATCAGCCCGAGCGCCCATTCGGCGTGCAACTCGTCGGCGAGGAAGGGCAGTACGGCAAGCGGCATGGCAAGGAACATCGCCGCGAGATCCACGGCATAGGTGCCGAGGAGTTCCTTGCGGCTCCAGGCGTACCGGGCGCCCTCGGCGACGGCCCCCAGCGACGGCTTCGCGGCGGAGGGCGTGCCCCCGCTCGAGCGGAGCGGAGCGGCGGGGCAGGGGGCGATGCGCACGATGAACGCCAGCGACACGGCGAAGGTCAGCAGGTCGGCGGCGTACGCCCAGCCGAGGCCCGCGTAGGCGACGACCACGCCCGCGACCGCCGGGCCCGCGACGCCGCCGACGGTCCAGCGCAGCGAGTTCAGGGAGGCCGCGGCAGGCATGTCGTCGTGGGCCACGATCCGGGGCCACAGGGAGTCCAGGGCGGGGCGCTGCACGGAGACCAGGCCGGAGGAGAGCGCGGCGACCACGTACAGCGGCCACACCGCAGGGTGCGGCAGCAGCGCGTTGAGCAGCAGGGCCGCGCTGAGCAGACCCTGGCCCGCCTCCGTCCACACGATGAGGCGCCGCTTGTCCAGGGCGTCGGCCAGGGCTCCGCCGAACAGCCCGCACACGACGAGCGGCACCAGTTCCACGGTGCCGACGGCGCCCACGGCCGCCGCCGAGCCGGTGAGGTCCTTCAGCTGGACCGGCAGCGCGACGAAGGTCAGGAAACTGCCGAAGTTGCTGATCAGGCCGGAGAACCAGAGCCGACGGAAATCGGCGGAGGCCCGCCAGGGGCTGAGGTCGGGAAGAAGCGCACGCAGGCCGGTCACGGTCAGTAATGCTCCGGCTGAGGAAGTCACCGGGCAACTGCTTTTCCCGGCCAGAGGCCGGCGCGCGCAGGGGCGGGGAAGTCACCTTGGGGCAGGCCGTGGTGCCGTGAGGTCTCCACCGGCCTCGACAGGCGGTCGGCAACCCCGCCGAACCCTCGAAGAGCCCCCGTTCCGCGCCCGGCGCCGCACACCCGTGCGCCACCACCGAGCCGCGCAGCCCCCCGCGAACCGCCGGGTCGCCCCCAACCATGCGGTACCGGCGAGCACTTACCGCGGCAGCGCGACCCGTACGGCGTCCACACGTGACCGGCTCCCGCCGCATCCGGCCCTCCCTGACGCAGAGTTCCTGCGAGACGATTCCTGCCGCCGGGTCCCGGTGCGGTGGCCGGTCCGGACCGGTGCCGTCGCCGCCGCGGACGTAGAGTCGGCCCATGACCTCTACGACCTCCACCGCGACCTCATCCGACAGCGCACGGACTCCGGGGAAGGCACCCGCCAAGGACCCCTGGGACCTGCCCGACGTCTCCGGGCTCGTCGTCGGCGTGCTCGGCGGCACCGGCCCGCAGGGCAAGGGTCTGGCCTACCGGCTCGCCCAGGCCGGCCAGAAGGTGATCATCGGCTCCCGGGCGGCCGAGCGGGCCCGGGCCGCCGCCGAGGAACTGGGGCACGGCGTCGAGGGCGCCGACAACGCCGAGACCGCGCGGCGCAGCGACATCGTGATCGTGGCCGTACCGTGGGAGGGCCACGCCAAGACCCTGGAGTCGCTGCGCGAGGAACTCGCCGGCAAGCTCGTCGTGGACTGCGTCAACCCGCTCGGCTTCGACAAGCAGGGCGCCTACGCCCTCAAGCCCGAGGAGGGCAGCGCCGCCGAGCAGGCCGCCGCGCTGCTGCCCGACTCCCGGGTCACCGCCGCCTTCCACCACCTGTCGGCCGTGCTCCTCCAGGACCCCGGGATCGAGCAGATCGACACCGACGTGATGGTCCTCGGGGAGCAGCGGGCGGACGTGGAGATCGTCCAGGCGCTGGCCGGGCGCATCCCCGGGATGCGGGGCGTCTTCGCGGGGCGGCTGCGAGGCGCCCACCAGGTCGAGGCGCTGGTCGCGAACCTGATCTCCGTCAACCGCCGCTACAAGGCACACGCCGGGCTCCGGGTCACGGACGTCTGAGTGCATGGGGGACACTGGTCCTGCAGCAGTGTCCCCCGACAAGGAGCCGGAGCCAGCCGTCATGCCCCGCATCGCCTACTACACCCTCGCCGTCTGCCTCCTCACCGTGGCCGCGGCCGTCGTCTCCTTCTCCCGGGGCAGCTGGCTGGGGATCTTCTGGGTGCTGATGGCGGGTGTGTCCTCGAACATGACCTGGTACTACTACAAGCGCGGCAAGGCCGCCGCCGGGCAGGGCACGTCGGTCACGGGCTGAGCGTGCAGTAGGGGTCGCTCTCCCGCCAGAAGCGGAACAGGTCGTATCCGCAGTACGTCTCGTCCTCGCTGATGCCGAGGGCCTGCAGGACCGAGTGGATCAGGTCGAAGAACGCCTGGTTGAGCGACGGCAGCCACAGCAGCGCGAACACGAACAGCAGCCCGAACGGCGCGTACGGCGCCAGTTGCCGCTTGATGTTGTACGACAGCCAGGGCTCGATGACGCCGTAGCCGTCCAGGCCCGGTACCGGCAGGAAGTTCAGGAGCGCCGCCGTCACCTGGAGCAGTGCGAGGAACGCCAGCGCGTACCGGAACTCGAGGGGCACCCCGTCCAGGGCGTGCAGCCAGAAGGGCGCGGTGCACACCGCCGCGAACAGCACGTTCGTCAGCGGGCCCGCCGCCGAGATCAGACTGTGCCGCCAGCGGCCCCGGATACGGCTGTGCTCGATGAACACCGCCCCGCCCGGCAGACCGATCCCGCCCATGATCACGAACAGCACCGGGAGCACGATGCTCAGCGCCGCGTGCGTGTACCTCAGCGGGTTCAGCGTGAGGTAGCCCTTCGCGCCGACCGTGATGTCGCCGCTGTGCAGGGCGGTGCGCGCGTGTGCGTACTCGTGCAGGCACAGGGAGATGATCCAGGCCGCCGTCACGAACAGGAACACCGCGACGCCCGGCCGCGCGGCGAACCCCGTCCAGGTGGCCCAGCCGGTCACCGCCATGACGGCCAGGATCCCCAGGAACACCGGGCTGATCCGGCGCTCGTCGTGGCGGGTTGTGGCGGTGGTCATCGGCAGGCTCCTGGGGGGCGGCGGTCGGAGAGGACCGGGCGCGAAGGATCGGTCGCAGAGGCCGACCGTACCCGGCCGAAGCCCGCCGGGAAAACGTCTCGCGGCGACCGCCCGGTTCCTGGAGGGTGGGGGGATGGCACTGATGAGGGTCTTCTACCAGGACTGGCAGATGGGGTGTTGCGGCACGCCGTTCTCGGTGGGGGAGGAGGTCGCCTGGCGGCTGGTCCCCCTCGACGGGCAACAGCTGCGGGACGGGCACTGCTACGGCGCCGAGGCGTGGGTGGAGAACCACGGCGGCCCCGACCGGGAGACCGCCGGCCGCGTCCGGGCCATCGAGCTGGTGCACCGCGAGTACACGGCACGCCTGAAACCCCACGCCCTCGACCCGATCGACCCGGAACCCGGGAAGCCGGTCTTCCGCCCGTACCCGTACACCCGCGAACCGGTGCCCGGCGCACCGACCCTGGAGCCCGTCGACACCTGCCCCAAGTGGTTCGAGGATGAGGAGCCGGGCCCGGGACCGGGCCCCCACCGCATCCGCCGCACCGAAGGCGCCCTGATCACCCTGGAAGTCCTCGAGGCCCGGGCCCTCCCGGCGCGGGAAGCCCTGGACGACCTCCAGGACCCCGCAAGCCCCTGAAGGCGCTGGGAGACCCGCAAGCCCCGATGCCTCCGGTGCCGCGGGCGCCGCGCCGTCGCAACCCGGTGACCGGTCCCGCCCGTTCCGGAGACAATGGACCCCGTGCGCTACCGCCTCCTCGGCTCCACTCAGGCACTTCGTCCCGACGGCACGCTCGTCCCGGTCGGCGGGGCGCGGTTGCGTGCCCTGCTCACCGTGCTCGCCCTGCGGGCCGGCCGTGCCGTGCCGGCGGGCGTGCTGGTGGACGAGGTGTGGGGCGCCGATCCGCCCGCCGATGCCGCCGGTGCCCTGCAGGCGCTCGTCGGACGGCTGCGCCGGGCACTCGGCGCGGACGCCGTCGCTTCCGCCGACGGCGGCTACCGGCTCGTCGCCGCGCCCGACGACATCGACCTCGGCCGGTTCGACCGGCTGACCGGCGAGGGGCTGCGTGCCCTGGCCGACGGCGACCCGGCCAAGGCGGCCGCTGTCCTGGACGACGCCCTCGCCCTGTGGCGCGGCCCCGCCCTCGCCGACCTGCCCGACGGCATCGCCGAGGCGGCCCGCTGGGACACCCGCCGGCTCGACGCCCTGCGCGCCCGGCTCACCGCCGCCCTCGCCCTCGGCCACGCCGAGCAGTCCCTGCCCGAGCTGACCGCCCTGTGCGACCACCACCCCCTGGACGAGCCGCTCCAGGCGCTCCGCCTGCGCGCGCTGCGCGACGCGGGCCGCCCGGCGCAGGCACTCGCCGCCTACGAGGACGTACGACGGCTGCTCGGGGACCGGCTGGGCTCCGACCCCGGCCCCGAACTACGGGCTCTGCACACCGAGTTGCTGACGGAAACCGCTGTCCCCGCGGAGCCGGGGGCCCCGGCCGCGCCCGGCAACCTGCCCGCCCGCCTCACCTCCTTCGTCGGCCGCGAAGCCGACATCGAGGCCATCGGCGCCGACCTGCGCGGGGCCCGGTTGGTCACCCTGCTCGGGCCGGGCGGCGCCGGGAAGACCCGGCTGTCGCAGGAGGCCGCCGAGGCGGTACGGCACACCGCCCGGGACGGGGTGTGGCTGGCCGAACTCGCGCCCGTGGACGAACCGGACGCCGTCCCGCAGGCCGTACTGACCGCGATCGGCGCGCGCGAGACCGTACTGCACGGCGGCGGGGTGGAGACCATGCGCGCGGTCGCCGACTGGGACGACCCGGTCGACCGGCTCGTCGAGCACTGTGCCCGGCGCAGCATGCTGATCGTCCTCGACAACTGCGAGCACGTCGTGGAAGCCGCCGCCCGGCTCGTGGAGCATCTGCTGGCCCGCTGCCCGCAGCTGACCGTGCTCGCCACCAGCCGCGAACCCCTCGGCGTGCCGGGGGAGTTGGTGCGCCCCGTGGAGCCGCTGCCGGAGCCGGTCGCGCTGCGCCTGCTCAGTGACCGGGGCGCGTCGGCCCGCCCCGGCTTCCGTGTCGAGGACGACCCGGAGGCCTGCGCCGAGATCTGCCGGCGGCTCGACGGACTGCCCCTGGCGATCGAGCTGGCGGCGGCCCGCCTGCGCATGCTGACATCCCGGCAGATAGCCGACCGGCTGGACGACCGCTTCCGGCTGCTCACCTCCGGCAGCCGCACCGTGCTGCCCCGCCAGCAGACCCTGCGCGCCGTCGTGGACTGGTCCTGGGACCTGCTGGACGCGGACGAACGGGACGTCCTGTCCCGGCTGTCGGTCTTCGCGGGCGGCTGCGACCTGGTCGCCGCCGAGGCCGTGTGCGGCCCGGCCGCCCTGGACGCACTCGGCTCGCTGGTCGACAAGTCCCTGGTGGTGGCCGCCCCTTCGGCGGACGGCGCGATGCGCTACCGGCTGCTGGAGACCGTCGCCGAGTACGCCGCCGAACGGCTGGCCGCAACCGGGCGCCGCCCCGAGGCCGAGCGCGCACACCTGACGTACTACCGCGAACTCGCCCGGACCACCGACCCGTTGCTGCGCGGCCCCGAACAGCGCGCCGCCATCGACCGGATCCAGCTGGAGTACGAGAACCTGCGCACCGCCCTGCGGCACGCCGTCGCGCTCGGCGACGAGCAGGAGGGCCTGTGCCTGGTGCTGTCCCTGCTGTGGTTCTGGCTGATGCGCGACCAGCGCATCGAGACCCGCACCTGGTGCCGGGAGGTCATGACGCTCGGCCCCGACCCGTTCAGCGAACCGGTGCGCCGCGCCGAGCCCGTGTGGCAGCGCTGCACCGACGCCCCGCCCCCGTACACCGGTGAGGTCCTCGCCGAGGCCCGGCGCGGTGTCCACCTGGCCCATCTCGCCTGCATGGACACCGAGATGGAGGCTTGGCAGACCCCGGAGGCACAGGCCAAGTTGCGCGCCGTCACCCAGGTCTACGAGCCCGGCCTGCCGCAGACCTGCCGCGCCCCGGGCATGATGTGGATCTTCGCCGAGATGATGACCGGCGGCGCCGACCGGCTGATGACGATCATCGACGCCGCCGTGCAGACCTGCCGGGACACCCCGGGCTACGCGTGGGAGCTGGCCGGATCCCTCCACCTGCGCGCCAACATGTGCGCCCACCGCACCGCGTGGGCGGGCGACGCCGCCCGCGACGCCGACGAGGCCCTGGAGATCTACCGCGGGCTCTCGGACGACTGGGGTACCGCCGAGGCGCTGTCCGCGCGCGGCGAGTCCTACGAACGCAAGGGCGCCCACGAGCGGGCCGCCGCCGACTACGCGGAGGCCATCGACCACGCCGAGCGCCTCGGCGCCCGCGCGCAGGTGGCCATGCTGCGCGCCCGCCTCGGCAACGTGCTCATGGAGGCGGGCGAGGACGAACGCGGCGAGCGGATGCTCCGGGAGGTCGTCGCGAGCCTGGACGGCTCCCAGAACGAGGCGATGCCCGCCGCCCGGCTCTACCTCGCCTGCTGGCTCGGCCTGACCGACCGTACGGCCGAGGCGCGCGAACAGCTCCGCCTGCTGCGCGAGGAGTTCAAGATGGCGCACTTCATCGTGTTCGACGCCATGATCCTCGGCCAGGAGGCCTGGCTGGACGCCCTCGACGACCGGCCCGAGGACGCCCTGGCCCGGATCCGAAGGGCACTGGCCCTCGCGCTGGACCCGCTGTCCCAGGTCGTCGTCCCTCACCTGCACTCCGTCTGCCTCACCGTCGCAGCGATGGCCCTCGCCCGCCTCGGCGACGGCAGCCGCGCCACCGACGCCGCCCGCTGCCTGGGCGCCGCCGACGCCCTGCTGCCGCCCGGCCACATCCCGTCCGGCGTGGAGCGCCGGGTGCACGGGATGACCGGGGCCTGGATCCGGGAGACGCTCGACACCGCGCGGTACGACTCGGCGTACACCGAGGGCGGTGGCCTCTCCCTCGCGGAGGCCACCGCCCTGGTGTGACTCGGCGGTGCCGGACCCCAGCCGGACCCCAGCCAGACCGCAGTCAGATCTTCGTGCGGAACTTGTGGATGGCGACCGGTGCCATCACCGCCGTGATGGCCACCGACCAGATCACCGTCACCCACACGTCGTGCGCGACCGGCCCACCCAGCATGAGGCCGCGCGCCGCGTCCGCGAGCGTGGACAGCGGGTTGTAGTCGGTGAAGTGCCGCAGCCAGCCCGGCATCGAATTGGTCGGGGCGAAGATGGACGAACCGAACTGGAGCGGGAACAGCACCAGGAAGCCCATCGCCTGCACGGACTGCGCGTTCTTCAGGACCACACCGAGGGTGAGGAACACCCACATGATCGACGAGGCGAACAGCGCGGACAGGCCGACCGTGGCGATCAGGCCCGTCCAGTGGTGGATGTCGAAGCCGACCAGGACGGCGACGACCATCAGCACGGCCGTCGCGAACAGCATGCGCCCCAGCTCCACGGCGATCTTCGCGAAGAGCACGGACCCCCGTCCGATCGGCATGGACCGGAAACGGTCCATGACACCGCTGTTGAAGTCCTGGCTGAAGCCGGTGCCGACGCCCTGCGACATCGTCATGCTCATCATCGCCAGCATGCCGGGGATGACGTACTGCACGTACCGGTCCTGACCGCCGCCCAGCGCCTGCCCGATCGAGCCGCCGAAGACGTACACGAAGAGCAGGGTGAAGACGATCGGCATGAACAGCGCGTCGAACATCGACTCGGGGTCCTGGCGGATCCACAGCAGATTGCGCCGTATCAGGGCGCCGGTGTGCCGCAGGTGCCCGCGCAGCGGGATCCGCAGGTCGCTCAGGGAGGCGCTGTCGGCGACGTCGGCCGGGGAGGCGCTGTCGACGACGTCGGTCGCGGTGACGGTGGTGGTGGCGCTCATGCGGCGACCTCCTGGCGGGTGTCGGCGGGCTCGGCGTCCTGCGCGGTACGGGTACGGTGGCCGGTGAGGGACAGGAACACCTCGTCCAGGCTGGGCAGTTCGGTGGTGACGGAGGACAGGGTGATGCCGCGCGCGATGACCGCGCCGACCACCGCGGTCAGCTGCTCGTCGCTGAGGACCGGCACCAGCAGGGCCCCGGCGTCGGTGTCCACGGTGGTGGACGCGAGCCCGGTGACGCCGAGTTCGTCCAGCATCGCCGCGAGCGGGCGCAGTTCGAGCGGGTCGAGCGGCCTGATGCGCAGGGTGCGCCCGCCGACGCGGGCCTTCAGCTCCTCGATGCCGCCCTTGGCGATGACCTTGCCGCGGTCCACGACGGTCAGCTCGGAGGCGAGCTGCTCGGCCTCCTCCATGTACTGGGTGGTCAGCAGCACGGTGACCCCGTCGCCGACCATCGCCTTGACCTCGTCCCACACCTCGTTGCGGGTGCGGGGGTCGAGACCGGTCGTCGGCTCGTCGAGGTACAGCACGGCAGGCCGGCCGATCATCGAGGCGGCCAGGTCCAGCCGCCGTCGCATACCGCCGGAGTACGTGCGCGCCGGACGCCTGGCGGCCTCGGTGAGGGAGAACCGCTCCAGCAGCTCGTCGGCGCGGGCGCGGGCCTCCTTGCGGGACAGGTCCAGCAGCCGCCCGATCATGTACAGGTTCTCCCAGCCCGGGAGCTTCTCGTCCACCGAGGCGTACTGCCCGGTGAGCCCGATGACCCGGCGCAGCTGGCGGGGCTGGCGTGCGACGTCGTAGCCGGCCACGGTGGCCTTCCCGGCGTCCGGGGTGAGCAGGGTGGACAGGATCCGTACGAGAGTGGTCTTGCCGGCGCCGTTCGGGCCGAGGACACCCATCACGGTGCCCTCGCGCACGTCCAGGTCGACACCGTCCAGCGCCTTGGTCTCGCCGTAGTGCTTGACCAGCCCCCGTACGTGTACTGCGTGGCTTTCGCCGGTGGGGTTGTCGTCGATGCGTGTCATGGGGAAGACGGTGCCAGGGCCGACCGACAAACGACCGACAGACCGCCGACAGCCCCCTGCAGATCACCGACAGAGGTGGCCGCACGTGTTCCGGACGAGGGCGCGGACATGGGGCAGCCCCGCTGACGGGGGAAGATCAGCGGGGCTGCCGTGGTGTTTCCGCAATGGCTCAGTGCACGGAGTGCTCCTCCAGCGGGAACGCCCCGGAGACGACCTCCTCGGCGAACTCCCTCACCGCATCGCCCATGACCTCACGCAGGTCGGCGTACTTCTTGACGAACTTCGGGACCCGGCCGGAGGTGAGCCCCAGCATGTCGGTCCACACCAGCACCTGCGCGTCCGTGTCCGCACCGGCGCCGATACCGATCGTCGGGATGTGCAGCACCCGCGTCACCTCGGCCGCCAGCTCCGCCGGAACCAGCTCCAGCACGACCGCGAACGCGCCCGCGTCCTGCACGGCCTTGGCGTCCCGCAGCAGCTGTGCCGCCGCCTCCTCGCCGCGCCCCTGCACGCGGTAGCCCATCGCGTTGACGGACTGCGGGGTCAGGCCGATGTGGGCCATCACCGGGATGCCGGACTCCACCAGCAGCCGGATCTGCTCGTGCGAGCGCTCGCCGCCCTCCAGCTTGACCGCGCCGACCCCGGCGTCCTTCACCAGCCGGGTCGCCGAGCGCAGCGCCTGCACCGGGCCCTCCTGGTAGGACCCGAAGGGCAGGTCGCCGACGATCAGGGCGCGCTGCGTGCCGCGTACGACGGCGGCCGACAGCATCGTCATCTCGTCCATCGTGACGGGCACGGTCGTCTCGTAGCCGAGGTGACAGTTGCCCGCCGAGTCGCCTACCAGGATCACCGGGATCCCGGCCTCGTCGAAGACGGACGCGGTCATCGCGTCGTAGGCGGTGAGCATGGGCCACTTCTCGCCCCGCTCCTTGGCGAGGGCGATGTCCCGGACGGTGATGCGGCGGGTGCCCTTCCCCCCGTACAGCGCCTTGCTGCCGTCGGAAGGCTTGTTGTGGGCAGCCGAAAGCTGCGTCATGGCAACGGCTCCTTCAGTCATCTCGAGGCGCCCTCACGGCGTCCCCGGATCGACTCCATGGTGGCACTTCGTGCCAAGGAGGGCCAGGGGAAGACCCTGTGATCCCTTCGACCGCGCCGGGCAGCCGTGCCGGCCAGCCGCGCCGGGCAGCCGTGCCGAGGCCAGGCCGGGGGCCGCGCAATGCCTCGGCAAAGCTATTAAGATACGAGACGGTGTCGTATCGAAATGGTTGTACGCTCGACGCATGAGAACGTCCGCCCCCGCCCCCCGGATACCGGAAGCCGTGCACCGGCGCCGCTGGGCCATCCTCGGCGTCCTGATGCTGAGCCTGCTCATCGTGGTGCTCGACAACTCGATCCTGAACGTCGCCATCAAGACCATCGCGAGCCCCGCGCCGACCGGCCTCGGTGCCACGCAGAGCGAGATCGAGTGGGCGATCAACGCCTACACCCTGGCCTTCGCGGGCCTGCTGTTCACGGCCGGACTGGTCGGTGACCGCCTGGGCCGCAAGAAGGTCCTGCTGGGCGGACTGCTCGTGTTCGGCATCGGCTCGGCGCTGGCCGCGGAGTCCGGCTCCCCGGGTGAGCTGATCGCCTACCGCGCCCTGATGGCCCTCGGTGCCGCCTTTGTCATGCCCTCCACCCTCGCGGTGCTCATGAACGTCTTCGAGCGCGACGAGCAGCCCAAGGCCATCGGCATCTGGGCGGGCGGTGTCGGCCTCGGCATCGCCATCGGCCCCATCACCGGCGGTGCCCTGCTCGACCACTTCTGGTGGGGCTCGGTCTTCCTCATCAACGTGCCGATCGTGCTCGTCGCGCTCGCCCTGATGCTGTGGCTGGTCCCCGACTCCCGGGACCCCGCCCCCGGCCGCCTCGACCCCGTCGGCGTGGCCCTGTCCGTCGTGGGCCTGGTCCTGCTCGTCTACGGCATCATCAAGGGCGGTGAGCTGGCCGACTTCACCGATCCCGCCGTGCTGTCCACCATCGGCGCCGGTCTCCTCGTCCTCGCCGCGTTCGTCGTCTTCGAGAAGCGCAGCGACCACCCGTCCCTGGATGTCACCTACTTCAGGAACAAGGTCTTCTCGGCCGCCATGAGCGCCATCGCGCTGGTGTTCTTCGCGCTGATGGGTGTCACGTTCTTCGGCGTCTTCTACACCCAGAGCGTGCGCGGCTACTCGCCGCTCCAGTCCGGCCTGCTGATGCTGCCGCTGGCCGTCGCCCAGATGGTCTTCGCGCCGCGCGCCCGGCTGGTAGTCGAACGGTTCGGCAACAAGGCCACGACCACGGCCGGCCTGCTGCTGGTCGCGGTGACGCTCGCCGCGTTCGCGACCTTCGAGGCCGACACGCCGATCTGGCTGCTGGAGGTCGTCTTCTTCTTCATGGGCGCCGGCATGGCGCACATCATGACGCCGACCTCCGTCGTCATCATGCAGACGCTGCCGCGCGAGAAGGCCGGCTCGGCCTCCGCGCTCAGCAACACCTTCCGCCAGGTCGGCGGCGCCCTCGGTATCGCCGTCCTCGGCTCGGTGCTGTCCACCGCCTACCGCAACGGCATCGAGGACAAGCTCGGCATGTTGCCGCCGGGCCTGCGCGACACCGCCGGCGAGTCCATCGAGGCCACGCTCGGCATCGCCCAGAAGTTCGGCCCGCAGGGCAGGGCGCTGGTCACGCCCGCCGACGACGCCTTCCTGCACGCCATGCACGTCACCGCCCTGTGCGGTACGGGTGTCGCACTGCTCGGCGCCGTGGTCGTCGCCCTGTTCCTGCCGGGCAAACCGCCGGCCGGTCAGGAGAACACGCGCGAGACGGAGCTGGTCGCCACCGCGGACTGAGATCGAGCGGAACTCCACGGAAGAGGGAGGTGGTTGCGAGAGGATTGCCGCAGCGCAGTGAAAGGACGGAGACGACGTGAGCCTTGTCAGCAGCCGGCCGCGCCCGGAGCGGCCGGTACGGGGCCGCCCCCGCAGCGAGGCCGTGGAACGGGCCATCCTGGAAGGCGTGATGAAGCTCCTGGAGGAGGGCGTGCCCCTCGCCGAGGTCTCCATCGAGCGCGTCGCGCGTACGGCCGGGGTGGGCAAGGCCACCATCTACCGCCGGTGGAGCGGCAAGGAGGAACTGCTCATCGACGTGGTGCGGGCGGCGGAACCCCCCGACCCGGATCTGCCCGGCACGTCCATGCGCGACGACCTCGTGACCCTGCTGGAGTCCTTGCGTCAACGCGGGCTGGCCAGCAGGACGTCGGTGATCCTGCACAACGCTCACGTCCAGATGAAGAAGAGCCCCAAGATCTGGGCCGCCTACTACGACACCGTCATCACCCCCCGCCGCAACCTCGTCATCGAGGTGCTGCGCCGTGGTCAGCGCAACGGCGAGCTTCGGCCGGACGTCGACGTGGAACTGGCCAACGACATGTTCGTCGGCCCGGTCCTGGTCCGCTCCGTCATGCGCCCCGACGCCGATCTGCCCGAGGGCCTCGCGGAGGAGATCGTCGACACGGTCCTGGCCGGCCTACGCCCCGTCAGCTCCCCGGCGGTATAGCGTCCATGTGCGCGTTTCGTCACAGTCCTCGCCCGTCACGGCGTTAACCGGAACTCCGGACGTTCCCCTTTCGTCCTCGTCTTCCGTACGGCCGTCATGGGACGGCGGGAACGGAGCCGATCATCCCCTAGGGTCTGAAGAACACGGGGGCGACGGTGTGCACGGCAGGCAGTGAGGCAGACGGTATGGCGCAGCAGGCGTACATGACGGAGACGGACAACGGCAGCTCGGGGCCCGAGCGACCGGGAGCCCGGCTTCGGCGCCTTCTGCACCGCCTTCTGCACCGCCTGTTCGCCGGCTGGCGCGGTGACGCGCGCATCTGGCGCCGAGGCATCGTCCTCGCGTCGGTCGCCCTGCTCCTCGCCCTGGTGATGCTGCTGCACGCGCACATCCCCAACACCGTGGGCAACCTGGGTTCCCTCACCGAGACGTTCCTGCCCTGGCTGGGCGTGCTCATCCCGGTGCTGCTGGTCCTCGGTCTGCTCCGCAGGTCGGCGACCGCGCTCATCGCCGTCCTTCTCCCGGCGATCGTCTGGCTGAACCTCTTCGGCGGGCTGCTCACCGACAAGACGGCAGGCGGCGGCGACCTCATGGTGGCCACGCACAACGTCAACGCCGACAACCCCGACCCGGCCGGCACCGCCCGGGACGTCGCCGGTTCCGGCGCGGACCTGCTGGCCCTGGAGGAACTGCCCGCCTCCGACGTTCCGGTGTACGAGAGGGCGCTGGCGGCGACGTACAGGTACCACGCGGTCGTCGGCACCGTCGGCCTGTGGAGCAAGTACCCGATGACCGGCGTCGAGGCCGTCGACATCAAGCTCGGCTGGAAGCGCGCGATGCGCGCGACCGTGACCACGCCCAAGGGCCCGGTCGCGGTCTACGTCGCCCATCTCCCCTCGGTGCGGGTGAAGATGGAGGCCGGGTTCACCGCTCGCCAGCGTGACAGGAGCGCGGACGCGCTGGGCGAGGCGATCGCCGACGAGCCGTTGAAGCGAGTGGTCCTGCTGGGCGATCTCAACGGCACGATGAACGACCGTGCGCTCAACGCCGTCACCTCGCAGATGCGCTCCACGCAGGGCGCGGCGGGCAGCGGCTTCGGGTTCAGCTGGCCGGCGTCGTTCCCGATGGCCCGGATCGACCAGATCATGGTCAGGGGCCTCGAGCCGGAGAGCTCCTGGACCCTGCCCCGCACGGGCAGCGACCACCTCCCGGTGGCAGCCCGTCTGACCGACCCCCTCTCTCACGGCAGTTGACTGCCTCGCGATTCAGTCCTGACCAGCTTGACCTGCAGTCGAGTCGGTAGGAAACCAGTGGTGCCCGTAAGGCCGTCATGGCATGCTCATGAAAATCTTGTGAAGGCTTCAAGTGATTGAGGGGGACACATCATGCGACTCATGACGAAGGCGGCGACCCTGCTTTCCGCCACTGCTTTGTGCACCGTGGGCAGCCTCGGTATCGGTACCGCCACCGCCAGCGCCGCGACACCGGACGCCCAGGCGAGCATGGTCCAGGGCCAGGTGACGCTGGTCCAGTCGTCGGGAGGCAATTACTGGCACCTTGTTGCTGCGGGCGGCGCGGGAGAGGCCATCTGGAGCCAGGACCCGGCGAACGGCGATCCGGGAGACGCCCTCAGAGCGTACGACGGTCTCGCCGACGGTCTCGGTATCCACGCCTACCTCAGCGACGGGCGCATGGCCAGCACCGCGGGTCACGCGTCGCCTTACTACAGCCCCTGGGTGACCGGCGACCTGCCCGAGGGCAACTGGTACAGGATGACGGTCTGCACCGAAAAGAGCGGGGTGGACATCAGTTGCTACTACGCTGACGTCCAGGCGTAGAACCCGGGACGCAGCCGGCAACTGTCGACAGGGCCTCGAACTTCCCGGCCGGGAAGTTCGAGGCCCTGTTTCCTGCCGCCCGACGGAAGTCGCCGCTCCACTCCCGCATGAATTGCGGAGCAGGAAGGCCAGGACACCGGCGATCACGGTGACGCGCCCTGCGCATGCGCCCGGCCAAGGGGCCGTCGCGCTCCGAGCAGCGCAAAGGGGCGTGAGGTCCAGGACCCCACGCCCCCTGCGTTCAGCGCATCAGCGGCGCTGGAACGACTGCACGTACCCGTTCGCGGGCGTGCCCACGCCGGTCACGTCGTCGTAGCCCTTGACCGCCTTCAGCGAGCTGTCCTTGCCGAGGCTGCGGACCGAGGTCGCGAGGCCGTCGGTGGCGTCGTAGCCGTTGACGAAGTCGACGCGGGCCACGGCCAGGCCGGTGCCGGTCGGGTTGTCCGTGACGTCGTGGTAGACGCCCTTCTTGCCGTACTTGGCGTAGATGGACGGGTTGGCGAAGCCGATCGCCTTGCCGCCGCGCGCCTCCTGGGCCAGGGCCTGGACCGCCGCGATCACCGGGGCGGCCAGCGAGGTGCCGCCGATGCGGTACTCGCTGTACTGCTCGGTGCCGTCGGGGAAGGTCTGGGTCTGACCGACCAGGAAGCCGGTGTTCGGGTCGGCGATGGCCGCGATGTCCGGGACGACGCGGTTGCCGTCGGCGCTGTTGGCCTTGGCGAGCGAGTCCGGGACGACGCCCTTCTGGTAGAAGGGCTGCGGCACGGTCTTGCTGGTGCCGCCGCCCGCGCCCGAGGTGAACGCGCCGGGGAAGTTGGTCCAGCTCTGGCCGTCGGCCGACAGGACCGCCTTCTGGGTGCCCCAGCCGGTCTCCCACATGTACGTGTTGTCCTTGCCGACGGCCAGCGAGGTGCCGCCGACCGCGGTCACCCAGGCCGAGTTGGCCGGGGTGTCGACCTGCTTCACACCGGTGTTGGCGACCTGGTCGCCGTCGTCACCGGAGGAGAAGTAGAAGCCGATGCCCTGCACCGCGCCCAGCTGGAAGACCTGGTCGTAGGCGGCGGCGAGGTCCGGCGTCTGGTTGGCCTCGACGTCGCCCCAGGAGTTGGAGACGATGTCGGCCAGGTGCTTGTCGACGACCTTGCTGAGCGAGTCGAGCAGGTCGGCGTCGTAGCAGGAGGCCGCACCGACGTAGGTGACGTCGGCGTTCGGCGCCACGGCGTGCACGGCCTCGACGTCGAGGGTCTCCTCGCCGTACCAGCCGGCCGCGCCGCACTCCTTGGTCTTGGAGTACTTGCTCGGCAGCACCTGGTGCAGCTGACCAGTCTTCCAGGCCGCGTCACCGTGCTTCGTCGCGTACGTGCCCGCGTCGAAGGCGATGGTCGGCGAGGCGTACGCGTCGGTGATGGCGATGCGCACGTTCTTGCCGGTGTAGGTGCCCGCGCCGTAGGCGGCGCGCAGCTGCTTGCCGGTGTAGCCCTTGATGGCGTACGGGATCTTCTGGCCGTACGCGTCCGGCAGCGTGCTCGCGATCTTCGAGCCGTAGTACGACGAGAACGGCCCGGAGTTCTTGAACACGGCGTCCGGCGGCGGCAGCTGGTCGTCGTGGGTCGACTTGTGCGGGGCGGTGTCCAGACCGGTGACGGTGAGGACGGCGCCCTTCAGGCCGGCCGGCGCGGAGGCGGTGCGCGCCGGGGCGCGGTAGACCTTCGAGCCCTTGGCGTAGTTGTGCAGCTGGGTGCCGAAGGCCTTCTCGGCGGCGGCCACGTCACCGGAGACGGAGACGTAGTGCGCGGTGACCCCGGTGACGGTCAGTCCGGCCGACTTCAGCCAGGACTTGACCGCGGCCACCTGGGCCTTGGTGGCCCCGAAGCGGGCCTGCGCCTTCCTGGCGCTCAGGTACTTGCCGTACAGCGGCGAGCTGGGGTCGGACACGGCCTTGGCGTAGGCGGCGAGTCCGGCGGCGTCCCGCCCGGCCAGGTACACACGGGCGTGGACCTGGGCGGTGTCGGCGGCAGCTCCCTTGTCCGCCGCGGCGGTGGCCCATGCGGGCTTGGTGCCCACCAGGGCGTTGCGGGCCGGGCTGTCCGCGGCGTGCGCCGCGGGCATGCCGAGCGCCAGCGCGCCGGCGATCATGGGCAGTGTCGCTGCCATGCTCACGCCGGCGCGCACCTTGGCGCGGTTGGATCTCATAGAACCCCCTGCGATGCGGTTCGCATGCATGTAGTGGTCGGTACGTCGTGGATGCGCACACCGGCCCGCGGCGGCGTCGGCCGGCGAATCGATCACACGATGGGGGCCACTCTGGCGATGAACCGTTCATGTCAGGGGAAGGTTAAAGTCAAGAGAAGCTCAAGTAATCGTCAGGTGAGACGATTACCAGGCGAATTGAGGCTTTTGTCCTGGGGGAGGGGTTACGAACGGGGTTGTGCGCCGCGCTCCTTGAGCATGTCGGCCATCAGCTGAAGTTCCGACTGCTGCGCTTCGACCATGCCCTGCGCGAGCCGCTTCTCCACGTCGACGGTGCACTTGGCCGCACACCCCTCGGCCATGTGGATGCCGCCCTTGTGATGGTCCGTCATCAGCTGGAGGTAGAAGATCTCCGCCCGCTTCCCGCTCAGGGACTGGAGCTTCTTCATCTCGGTGTTGGTCGCCATGCCCGGCATCAGCGCGCCGTCCTTGCCGGAGGCCATGTCGCCCATGCCCATCCAGGTCATCGGCGGCTTCGCCGACACCTTCGGCAGCCCCCACAGATCCAGCCAGCCCAGCAGCATCCCGCGCTGGTTGGCCTGCGTCTGCGCGATGTCGTACGCGAGCCGCCGCACCTCCGTGTTCGTCGTGCGGTCGCGGACGATGTACGACATCTCGACGGCCTGCTGGTGGTGCACGGCCATGTCCCGCGCGAAGCCGGCGTCGGCCGACTCCGCGCCCGGGGTCTTGGTGTGCGATCCGCCGTCCTCGGCGACCGAGTAGGTGATCGCGCCGGCCGCGACGAGTACCGCCGCCGCGGCTCCGGCGATCCAGCCGACGTGCTGCCGCATCACTTCATGACCCCGCCGGTGCAGGAGGCGCCGGGCTCGGGCGTCTGCCGGCCCTGCACGTAGGTGGCGAAGAACTTGTTCACCTCGGGGTCGCTCGCGCTCTTCACCGTCACCTGGTGGCCCCAGGCCGACAGCAGCAGCGGGGCGGCCTGGTTCTCGTACGGGCTCATCAGCGAGTACGGCGTCTTCTTGACCTTGGCGGCGAGCGCGTCGACGTCCGCCTTCTTCGCCTTGCTGGTGTACGTCACCCAGACCGCGCCGTGCTCCAGCGAGTGCACCGCGTTCACCTCGGGCACCGGCTTGGTGTAGACGTCACCGTTGCAGTTCAGCCAGACCGGGTTGTGGTTGCCGCCGACCGGCGGGTGCATCGGGTACGACACCTTGTCCGTGACGTGCGTGCGTGCCAGCGTGCCGGACCAGGTCCGTACGCCGTCCTTGCCGGTGACGAAGTGCCCGGTGTCGCCGCTCTTGCCGCTCGTGCTCTTGCCGCTGTCGTCCGACTGCGAGTTCACCAGGACCACGCCGCCGACGACCAGACCGGCGACGATCACCGCGGACGCGCCGATGGTGAGCGCCCGGGTGCGGCGTTCGCGGGCACGCTCGGCGCGCCGCATCTCCTCTATGCGCGCCTTGCGCGCCGCGCTGCTCTTGTTCTTGCCGGAACCCATGAGACGTGTCCTTCTGGGGGGAAAGGGGCGTGGACGGTGGGGCCCGCTGATCGTAATGGGAAGGGGCCCTCTCCCGAAGGGAGGGTATGACAACCGGATAATTTGCCCTCAAGAGGCACATTACCTCCCGGGATGCGGCGACTCAGCCCGTTACGAATGTCGGTCCGAGCAGGCAAGATGGGCGGAAGAGCAGTACATCTGCCGGACGAGAGGCGTTCAGCCCGAGGACGCTTCGGCGATCAAGGTCCGCAACGCGCATGAAATGGTGTTGTGGTGGGATGCTCAGGTGCCCGACCGCCTCCCGTGCTACGGCGGACAGGCGGCCTGACCAGCAAGGATGGGGAAGCGGAAGATGGACAAGCAGCAGGAGTTCGTGCTCCGGACCTTGGAGGAGCGCGACATCCGGTTCGTACGCCTGTGGTTCACGGACGTCCTGGGCTTCCTCAAGTCGGTCGCCGTGGCCCCCGCCGAACTGGAGCAGGCCTTCGACGAGGGCATCGGCTTCGACGGCTCCGCCATCGAGGGCTTCGCCCGGGTCTACGAGTCCGACATGATCGCCAAGCCGGATCCCTCCACCTTCCAGATCCTGCCCTGGCGTGCCGAGGCCCCGGGCACCGCGCGCATGTTCTGCGACATCCTCATGCCCGACGGCTCCCCGTCCTTCGCCGACCCGCGCTATGTCCTCAAGCGCGCCCTCGCCCGCACCTCCGACCTGGGCTTCACCTTCTACACCCACCCGGAGATCGAGTTCTTCCTGCTGAAGGACCGCCCCCTCGACGGCTCCCGCCCCACCCCCGCCGACAACTCGGGGTACTTCGATCACACCCCGACCAACGTCGGCATGGACTTCCGCCGTCAGGCGATCACCATGCTGGAGTCGATGGGCATCTCGGTCGAGTTCTCCCACCACGAGGGTGCCCCCGGCCAGCAGGAGATCGACCTGCGCTACGCCGACGCGCTCTCCACCGCCGACAACGTCATGACGTTCCGCCTGGTCATGAAGCAGGTCGCGCTGGAGCAGGGGGTCCATGCCACCTTCATGCCGAAGCCGTTCTCCGAGCACCCCGGCAGCGGCATGCACACGCACCTCTCCCTCTTCGAGGGCGACCGCAACGCGTTCTACGAGTCCGGTTCGGAGTACCAGCTCTCCAAGGTCGGCCGCTCCTTCATCGCGGGCCTGCTCAAGCACGCCGCCGAGACCTCCGCGGTCACCAACCAGTGGGTCAACAGCTACAAGCGCATCTGGGGCGGCGCCGAGCGGACCGCGGGCGCCGGCGGCGAGGCCCCGTCCTACATCTGCTGGGGCCACAACAACCGCAGCGCCCTGGTTCGGGTCCCGATGTACAAGCCCGGCAAGACCGGCTCCGCGCGTGTGGAGGTCCGCTCCCTGGACTCCGGTGCCAACCCGTACCTGGCCTACGCCGTCCTGCTGGCCGCCGGCCTCAAGGGCATCGAGGAGGGCTACGAGCTGCCGCCGGGCGCCGAGGACGACGTGTGGGCCCTGTCCAACGCCGAGCGGCGCGCGATGGGCATCGAGCCCCTCCCGCAGAACCTGGGCGAGGCCCTGACCCTCATGGAGCGCAGCGACCTGGTCGCCGAGACCCTCGGCGAGCACGTCTTCGACTTCTTCCTGCGCAACAAGCGCCAGGAGTGGGAGGAGTACCGCTCCGAGGTCACCGCGTTCGAGCTGCGCAAGAACCTTCCCGTGCTGTAGGCGCAGGTCAGCGCGGGTTTCCGCTCGAACGATCCCTGGGGCCGACGGTCGTCGACCGTCGGCCCCAGGCGCCTCTCACGCCGCTGGGCCGTCTCAGGGCCGTCGGAACACGCTCGGTGAAGCCGTGAGGGTCTGCTCGCCTCACCCGTGGCGGACCGCTCGGCCGACTGAAGTCGTCATTCCTCGCGGAACTGCTGACGCTCGGCTGTCAGCCCGCCGCCCCGTGGAGACCGCGTGCCCGGTGGTGTCGCAGGTGGCCCCGACTTCCCGTCGGTCCCTGCGGCACCACACGTTCCGTCCCAGTGGCCGGGCACCGAGCCGCAGCAGACGCCGTCAGCGTGACGGCCCCGCGCTGACCTGCCGCTGACCGAGGTAGGTGGGGGACACCGCGGCGCTGCTGATCCGCCGCGGCCGTCCCGACCCGTCCGCCGGGACCTGGTACAGGTCGGCGCCGTAGTCCCCGGGCAGGGCGTACACGGCCGTACGGTCGTCCTTCCACACCACCTGGTCGTCCACGCTGCGAGACTCCGCCAGCGGGGTCTCCCGCATCGTCCGCAGGTCCAGGACGTACAGGCGCCAGGGGGCGTCCTTGGGCAGGCCCTTGACGCGCTTCTTGAACGCGACACGGGTGCCGTCGGGGGACAGGGACGGACATTCGACGTCGGTGTGCAGCGTGGTGACCGTGCGCTCGCGCAGGTCACCACGGACCAGGTACGTCGTCCCCCTGGTCGCCATCGTGGCGTAGAAGGTGCGGTCGTCCGCCGCGAACGTCACCCCCCAGAAGTTCACGTCCGCCGCCCGGTACCGGTGCCCGCCCTTGATGATCCGGAAGCTCTCCAGGGACGGGACCAGCTCACCGGTGCGGGTGTCCACGATCGTCGCGCGCGTGGAGAAGTCCGTACCGGCGTAACTGTCACCGCCCACGAACGCCGTCCACGTGGCGAAGTGCCCGGTGGGGGAGACCCGGGCGCGGGAGGGGATGCCGGGGACGCCGTAGCGGTCGCGCACCTTCAGGCGCGCGTCCAGGATCACCGCGCGGTAGGTGTCCGACACCGGCCCGTGCACCGCCTGGAGGCAGACTCCGGTGCCCGAGGCGGCGTAGAACCGCAGGCACTTGACACCGGAGGCGGTCCGCGGGCCGGACGGGTCCGTCGCCGCGACCGACACCAGCTCGTCGCGGTGCGGCCCCCACGCCATGTTGCGGAACACCATCCGGCCGTGCCCGGTCAGGCGGACCGTGCCCGGGGTGACCTCCGGGCCGCCCGCCTGCGTGTGGTTGCGGCGGTCCGCCCGCGCCGAGGCGTGCAGCACGGACGCGATCCCGACCGCCGCCAGCGCGACGACGGCCGAGAGCAGGACGAGGATGCGGCTGCGCAGGGTCATGCGGTCGAGGTGCCTTCCGATTCGGTGCGGGGTCGCAGGGTCAGGGAGAACACGGCACAGGCCGCCAGCGCCACGGTCGCCCCCGCCAGCGCCGTACGGTCGCCCCACACCGTCCAGGCCGCGCCGAACAGCAGCGAGCAGGCGAATCGGGCCGCCGCCTGCCCGGTCTGCACGACGGCCAGTCCGGAGGAGCGCAGCGCCTCCGGCACGCCCGCGGAGGCCGCCGCCATCAGCACGCCGTCGGTGGCCGCGTAGAAGCCGCCGTGCAGGACGAGCACGACGTACGGCAGCGCATCCCCGTGCCACGAGGTGAGCAGCAGCGCGTACGCCAGCAGGAGCGCGCCGTGACCGGCCAGGAACACCGTCCACCGGCCCACCCGGTCCGCGAGCCGGCCGAGCGGCACCGCGAGCAGCAGGAACGCGGCGGCCGTGCCGAGTGGCAGCAGTGCGAACCAGCGGTCGGGGACCCCGAGCCGGCGCTGCAGCAGCAGATAGACGAAGGAGTCGCTGACCGTGGCCAGGCCCAGCAGCAGCGCGCAGACGGTGATCCGCCGCAGCTCACGCCGCCCCAGCAGCCCCAGGGCGGCCCGCAGAGTCGGCCGCTCCTGGTGCGCTGACCGCTGCCTCGCTCCCCCCGGCACGAAGAGCACCAGCACCAGCACGCCCACGACCGCGACGCAGAAGCTGACCGTGAACACGGCGTCGTAGCCGTCCACGGTGGCCCGCAGGATCCAGAAGGCCACCAGCGGCCCGAGCAGCGCCCCGGCCGTGTCCATGGCCCGGTGCACGCCGAAGGCACGCCCCCGCGTCCCGGGCGTGCTGGACAGCGAGATCAGGGCGTCCCGGGGAGCTGTGCGCAGTCCCTTCCCGGTGCGGTCGGCGGCCAGCAGGAGTCCGATCGGCGTGAGGGAGTGCGCGACGAGCAGCAACGGCTTGCACAGCGCCGAGAGCCCGTAGCCGAACCCGGCCACCCACTTGTGCCGCCCGCCGCCCCGGTCGGCGAGATGGCCGCCCACCAGGCGCACCAGCGCCGAGAAGCCGTTGTAGACGCCGTCCAGCAGTCCGAAACCCAGGGGTGACAGACCGAGGCCCGTCACCAGGTACAGCGGCAGCACCGCCGTGACCATCTCGGAGGAGACGTCGGTGACCAGACTGACCGCGCCGAGGGCGAGCACCGTCGGGGCGAGCGCGGCACGGCGCCGCCCGGCGAGGGGCCGGGCGGCGCCGTCCGCGGACGCCGGCGTGTGCGCGCGACTGTCCGCTACGTACACGTCAGGGCGCCCAGATGCCGGTGATGTCCTTGGCGGATGCCGCGTTGCCCGCGTGCGTGGTCAGACCCTGGGTGTCCTCCAGGGTGCGCAGCAGGTCGTAGTGGTTGTACGTGGTGGACGTGCTGGACCCCGGCGTGACCGGCTGTCCGTACAGCACGGTCGGGATCCGGTTGCCACTGAGCCGGTTGTCCTCGTCGAAGGTGACGACGAGGAGGCTGTTGTGGGTCTTGGCCCAGGTGGCGTACGCGCCCAGGTTGTTCTTCAGCCAGGTGTCACCGGTGGACACCGAGCAGTCGTGCATGTCGCTGCACAGGTTGGGGACCACGAAGGACATCTGGGGCAGCTGCGTGTAGTCCGCCGGGAACTGCGCGAAGGTGTACGCGGACGAGGTCGGCACGTTGCTGAACCCGAACCAGGGGTTGTGCTTCTGCGCGTAGTTGCCACTGCTGCACGTGGTCGAGCCCTGGCTCGGCAGCGACTCGTTGTAGCTGGCCCAGGTCCGGCCCGCGGCGATCTGCTCGGAGGCCAGGTTCGGCGCCGAGGAGAAGCCCGGGGTGATGCAGCTGTCGTCGGTGATCCCCTGCGTCGACCCGGAGAACAGCGCGTAGTAGTTCGGCTGGCTCGGGTGGGTGATGCCGTACGACTGCGTGAGGTTGGCGCCGCCGTTCTTGAGCGAGTTGATGTACGGGGCGCTGGAGGAGCCGATGACCTGGCTGTAGGAGTGGTTCTCGAAGACCACGACGACCACGTGGTCCGGGCTGGGCACGGAGCCCGCGGCGTGCGCGGACCCGCTCCCGAGCCCGGTCCACAGCCCGACCGCGGCGGCAGCCAGGGCCGCTGCGGACGCCACGACGGTACGGGCACGGCGGTACACGGAACTGCCGGACACATCAACCTCCGGGGTGGGGGTGGGGCGGGGCTGGCGGTGCGGACAGAGCATGCACACGTCAACATGCCCATGGGTCAAGCGGCCCAACCCGAGGGATGAACACCAGATGAACTGCTCCTCCCGGCAGCGGCGCCCCGCACGCCGGGGGACGGGCACCGTCCGGAGCGGCACCGGCTCACCCACTCGCCGCAGGCGCCGCACAGGCCGCGAAGCCCCGCGCGGGCCGCCGCAGCCCTGCGGCCCGCGCCCCGCGCCCCCGCGCACCAGACCTGCCGCACATCCCCGCCCGGCGCGTTGCAGATAGGCTCTGGCCAGGACAAAGCACATCCGGAGGGAGGCCGCGGATGACGCCGGGGCGCAGAAGCAGTACCTTCACTCGGCTGCTGCGGCACGGCTTCACCGACCCGTCCGCCGCCGAGGCCCTCCTGGACGGCCCCGAGCTGGCCCCCGTCCGCAACGACCCGGTGCTCCTGGAAGCCCTCGGCGCCACCGCCGATCCCGACCTCGCCCTGCACGGCCTGGTCCGCCTCCTGGAGGCCCAGCCCACCCCCGCGGCCCACCGCGAACTGCTGGACACCCTCATCGCGGCCAAGCCCCTGCGCGACCGCCTCCTCGGTGTCCTCGGATCCTCCGCCGCCCTCGCCGACCACCTCGCCCGCCATCCCCGCGACTGGAAGGCCCTGGTCACCTACGAGCCCCGCGACCTCCACCCCGGCGTGGCCGAGTTCGAGCGCGGCCTGGCCGGGGCCACCGACCCCGTCTCCCTGCGCGTGGCCTACCGCCGCTGCCTGCTGTCCATCGCCGCCCGGGACGTGTGCGGGACCACCGACCTCGCCGAGTCCGCCGCCGAACTGGCCGACCTGGCCACCGCCACCCTCCGCGCGGCCCTGGCGATAGCCGAGGCGTCGGCCCCCGAGGACGCCGCGGCCTGCCGCCTGGCGGTGATCGCGATGGGCAAGTGCGGCGGCCACGAGCTGAACTACGTCTCCGACGTCGACGTCATCTTCGTAGGGGAGGCCGTCGAGGGCGGCGACGAGGCCAAGGCCCTGCGCTCCGCGACCAGACTGGCCTCGCACATGATGCGGATCTGCTCCGAGACGACGATCGAGGGCTCGATCTGGCCGGTCGACGCCAACCTCCGCCCCGAGGGCCGCAACGGCCCCCTCGTGCGCACCCTCAGCAGCCACCTCGCCTACTACCAGCGATGGGCCAAGACCTGGGAGTTCCAGGCCCTGCTCAAGGCCCGCCCGGTGGCCGGCGACGCCGACCTGGGCCGGGCCTACATCGACGCCCTCGAACCCCTCGTCTGGAAGGCCGCCGAACGCGAGAACTTCGTCGCCGACGTCCAGAAGATGCGCCGCAGGGTCGTGGAGAACATCCCCGTCGCCGAGATCGAACGCGAACTCAAACTCGGCCCCGGCGGCCTGCGGGACGTCGAATTCGCCGTGCAGCTGCTGCAGTTGGTCCACGGCCGCGACGACCCCTCGCTGCGCAGCGGCACCACCCTCGACGCCCTGCAGGCCCTCGCCGCCGGCGGCTACGTGGGCCGCTCCGACGGCCTCCAGCTGGACCATGCCTACCGCTTCCTGCGCTCCATGGAGCACCGCATCCAGCTCTACCGGCTGCGCCGCACCCACCTCGTCCCGCAGGCCGAGCCCGACCTGCGCCGCCTCGGCCGTTCCCTGGGCCTGCGCGCCGACCCGGTGGCCGAGTTGAACCGCGAATGGCGGCGGCACGCCACCGTCGTCCGCCGCCTGCACGAGAAGCTCTTCTACCGTCCGCTGCTCGACGCGGTCGCCCAACTCGCCCCCGGCGAGGCCAGGCTGAGCCCCGAAGCGGCCCGCGAACGCCTCGTCGCCCTCGGCTACCACGACCCCGCCGCAGCCCTGCGCCACCTGGAGGCCCTGGCCTCCGGCGTCACCCGCAAGGCGGCCATCCAGCGCACCCTGCTGCCCGTCCTGCTCGGCTGGTTCGCCGACTCCGCCGACCCCGACGCGGGCCTGCTCAACTTCCGCAAGGTCTCCGACGCGCTCGGCAAGACCCCCTGGTACCTGCGCCTGCTCAGGGACGAGGGCGCGGCGGCCGAGAACCTGGCCCGCGTCCTGTCGGCCGGCCGCCTCGCCCCCGACCTGCTCATGCGCGCCCCCGAGGCGGTGGCCCTGCTCGGCGAGGGCGACGGCACCGGCCCGGCCGGCGGCGGTCTGGAGCCACGTGGCCGGGCCCAGCTGGAGCAGGAGATCCTCGCCGCCGTGGGCCGCGCCGAGAACGCCGAACAGGGCGTCACCGCGGCCCGCGGAGTACGCCGCCGGGAGCTTTTCCGCACCGCCGCCGCCGACATCGTCGGCTCCTACGGCACCGAGACCAGCCCCGCCGAGGCCGATCAGGGCGCCCTGGTGGACCGGGTCGGCGCGGCCGTCTCCGACCTGACCGCCGCCACCCTCGCCGGCACCCTGCGCGCCGTGGTCCGCGACGGCTGGGGCGACACGCTCCCCACGCGTTTCGCGATCATAGGAATGGGCCGCTTCGGCGGCCACGAGCTGGGCTACGGCTCCGACGCCGACGTGCTGTTCGTGCACGAGCCGCGCGAGGGCGTCGACGAGCAGGAGGCCTCCGCCGCCGCGAACAAGGTCGTCGCCGAGATGCGCCGCCTGCTCCAGCTGCCCAGCGCCGACCCGCCGCTGCTCATCGACGCCGACCTGCGCCCGGAGGGCAAGTCCGGCCCGCTGGTGCGCACCCTGAAGTCGTACGAGGCGTACTACCGCCGCTGGTCCCTGGTCTGGGAGTCACAGGCGCTGCTGCGTGCCGAACCGGTCGCCGGGGACGAGGACCTCGGCCGGCGCTTCGTCGAGCTGATCGACCCGCTGCGCTACCCGGCCGAGGGACTCGGCGAGGACGCCGTGCGCGAGATCCGCCGGCTGAAGGCCCGTATGGAGTCGGAGCGGCTGCCGCGCGGCGCCGACCCCAGACTGCACACCAAGCTCGGCCCCGGCGGCCTGTCCGACGTCGAGTGGACCGTCCAGCTGCTCCAGCTCAGGCACGGCTGGGCCGAGCCCGGCCTGCGCACCACCCGCACCCGCGAGGCCCTCGCCGCCGCCCGCGCGGCCGGTCTGATCTCCGGCGAGGACGCGGCCGTCCTGGACGAGTCGTGGGTGCTGGCCACCCAGGTGCGCAACGCGGTCATGCTGGTGCGCGGCCGGGCCGGGGACACCTTCCCCACCGATCCGCGCGAGCTGGCCGCCGTCGGCCGCTACCTCGGCTACGGCGCCGGGCACGCCGGCGACATGCTGGACGCCTACCGCCGTACCACCCGCAGGGCGCGCACGGTCGTGGCGGAACTGTTCTACGGCACCGGCGACTGAGCGGTCCCGGTGGCCGGCACCGGCACCGCGACCAGCCGGGGCAGGGCGTGCGGCAGGGCGCCGTACCACATCCGGACCACCCCGAAACCGAAGGTCAGGCACACCACACCGCCCACCGCGTCCAGCCAGAAGTGGTTGGCCGTGGCGACGATCACCGTCAGGGTCGCCGCCGGGTAGAGCAGTCCCAGCACCCGTGCCCACGGCACCGAGGCCAGTGCGAAGATCGTCAGCCCGCACCACAGCGACCAGCCGATGTGCATCGACGGCATCGCCGCGTACTGGTTCGACATGTCCTTCAGGTCGCCGGAGGCCATCGAGCCCCAGGTGTGGTGGGCCATGACCGTGTCCACGAAGCCTCCGCCGCGCATCAACCGCGGGGGAGCGAGCGGGAACAGGTAGTAACCGACCAGGGCCACACCCGTGGTCGCGAACAGCACCAGCCGGGCCGCCGAGTACCGGCCGGGATGCCACCGGTACAGCCACACCAGCACACCCAGCGTGATCACGAAGTGCAGGGTGGCGTAGTAGTAGTTCATGCCGATGATCAGCCAAGTCACCGAGTTCACGGTGTGATTGACCGACCCCTCGACAGCGATGCCCAGATGGTGCTCCACGCGCCAGATCCAGTCGGCGTTGCGCAGCGCCTCGTGCCGCTCCTCCGGGACCGCGTTGCGGATCAGTGAGTACGTCCAGTAACTCACCGCGATCAGAAGGATCTCGAACCACAGCCGGGGCCGCCGTGGGCTGCGCAGCCGGTCCACCCAGACACGCGGACCCCAGCTGCCCCCGCCCATGACGGCCCGCGGAACGGCCACTTTCTCGCGACCGTCCGGATCTGTCACCGTCGAGTCACTCATAGCCACAGAGTCTGCCAGAAAAGACTTCTCCGGCCGATCATCCCAAGGTTGGGTCCGCGGCGCGACCCCTACTGCGTACGGAGGACATGCGGCGCGGAAGCGGTCGAACCACGCACCACCAGCTCCGGCATGAACACGAATTCACTGTGCGGCGCCGGCGTCCCGCCGATCTCCTCCAGCAACGTGCGCACCGCCGCCTGCCCCATCGCCGGGACCGGTTTGCGGACCGTGGTCAGCGGCGGATCGGTGAAGGCGATCAGCGGGGAGTCGTCGAAGCCCACCACCGATATGTCCCGGGGCACCTCCAGACCCCGCTGCCGGGCCGCCCGTATCGCACCGAGCGCCATCATGTCGCTCGCGCACACCACCGCTGTGCACTCCCGGTCGATCAGCGCGGTCGCCGCTGCCTGACCACCCTCCAGCGTGTACAGCGAGTGCTGGACCAGCTCCTTCTCGACGGTCTCCGGGCTCAGCCCCACCTGTTCGTGCATCGCGCGGACGAAGCCCTCTATCTTGCGCTGCACCGGCACGAACCGCTTCGGCCCGAGCGCCAGACCGATCCGCAGGTGCCCCAGCGACGCCAGATGCGTCACCGCGAGCGCCATCGCCGCCCGGTCGTCGGGGGATATGAACGGCGCCTGCACCTTCGGCGAGAAACCGTCCACCAGCACGAACGGCACGCCCTGCGCCCGCAGCCGCTCATAGCGCTGCATGTCGGCGGTGGTGTCGGCGTGCAGTCCGGAGACGTAGATGATGCCCGCGACCCCACGGTCCACCAGCATCTCGGTCAGCTCGTCCTCCGTCGACCCGCCCGGGGTCTGGGTGGCGAGCACCGGCGTGTAGCCCTGCCGGGTCAGTGCCTGCCCGATCACCTGCGCCAGCGCCGGGAAGATCGGATTCTCCAGCTCGGGGGTGATCAGGCCGACCAGACCCTCGCTGCGCTGGCGCAGCCGTACGGGCCGCTCGTAGCCCAGGACGTCCAGTGCGGCCAGCACGGACTGGCGGGTGGTAGCGGCGACGCCCGCCTTGCCGTTGAGGACGCGGCTGACGGTCGCCTCGCTGACCCCCGCCTGAGCAGCGATGTCGGCTAGCCGTGTGGTCACAGGAGTGGACTGTACCGGTCGCATGTCAGACTGCCCACCAGACGGTTGAATCGACGGGCAGCTCGGTGACTTCGGCCCCCGCGGACACATCGGCGCTCGCCAGCAGAACGGTGCCCGGCGTGGGCACGGAGACCGGGGCGGCGGTGAGGTTCACGGTGCACACGAAGGAGCCCTCGGCCGTGTCCCGGCGGAACGCCAGGACGCCCTCCGGGCTGTCCAGCCAGGTCACCTGACGGCCCGCGCCCAGCGCCGGGTGCTCACGGCGCACCGCGAGCGCGCTGCGGTAGAACTCCAGCGTCGACGTCGGGTCGCCCTCCTGCGCCTCGACCGTCAGGTCCTTCCAGTTCGCCGGCTGCGGCAGCCAGCTCGGGCCGCCCTCGACCGGACCGAAACCGAACGGCGCCTTCGTGCCCGACCACGGCAGCGGCACCCGGCAGCCGTCCCGCGTGCCGTCCTGGCCCGAGCTGCGGAAGAACGCCGGGTCCTGGCGCACCTCGTCGGGCAGGTCCACGACCTCCGGCAGGCCGAGCTCCTCACCCTGGTAGAGGTACGCCGAGCCGGGCAGCGCCAGCATGAGCAGCGTCGCCGCCCTGGCCCGGCGCAGGCCGCGTGCCTCGTCCCCGTCCGCGAGGCGCGTGACGTGCCGGACCACGTCGTGGTTGGAGAGCACCCAGGTGGCGGGCGCGTGCACGGAGTTCATCGCGCCGAGCGAGCGGTCGATGACGTCGCGCAGGTCGGCCGCGTTCCAAGCGGTGGTCAGGTAGGTGAAGTTGAAGGCCTGGTGCAGCTCGTCGGGCCGGATGTACAGGGCGCTGCGCTCCACGGTCGGCGTCCACGCCTCCGCGACGGCGATCCGCTCGCCCTGGTACTCGTCCAGGATCCGCCGCCAGCCGCGGTAGATCTCGTGCACCCCGTCCTGGTCGAAGTACGGCACGGCCTCGGTGCCGAGCAGCTTGACCTGCTCGTCATGCCCGATGTCCGGCAGACCGGCGGCCTTGACCAGGCCGTGCGCCACGTCGATGCGGAAGCCGTCGATGCCCAGGTCCAGCCAGAACCGCAGAATCGAGCGGAACTCGTCGTGCACCGCCGGGTGTTCCCAGTTGAAGTCGGGCTGCTCGGGGGCGAACAGGTGCAGGTACCACTCGCCGTCCGCGACCCGCGTCCAGGCCGGGCCGCCGAAGATGGACTCCCAGTCGTTGGGCGGCAGCTCACCGTCGGCGCCCTTGCCGGGGCGGAAGTGGAAGCGTTCCCTGATCGGCGATCCGGGGCCCTCGCGCAGCGCCTGCTTGAACCACTCGTGCTGGTCGGAGCAGTGGTTGGGCACCAGGTCCACGATCACCCGCAGGCCCAGCGCGTGCGCATCGCGCACCAGGTCGTCGGCGTCGGTGAGGGTGCCGAACATCGGGTCGACGGCGCGGTAGTCGGCGACGTCGTAGCCCGCGTCCGCCTGCGGGGAGGCGTAGAACGGCGACAGCCAGACGGCGTCGACACCCAGCTTCTTCAGGTACGGCAGACGGGCCCGGATGCCGGGCAGATCGCCCATGCCGTCTCCGTTGCCGTCGGCGAAACTACGCGGATAGACCTGGTAGATGACCGCGTCGCGCCACCACTCCCGGCGCCCGGAGGCGGCGGAGGAGGCGTCGGTGGGCACTGTGTCGGTGACGTGCTGGGTCATGGATTCCCTTAAGGATGCGGGGGAACGGAAGCGCTTGCTAACGAGACGGGGCCGGGCGGGGTTTCCGCCCGGCCGTCCGGTGGTCAGGATTTGGTGCCGCCGGCCGTCAGCCCGGACACCAGGCTGCGCTGCACGAGCATGAACACGATGGCCGCCGGGATGGTGATGATGATCGCCGTGGCCGAGGTCCAGGCCCAGTCGGGTCGCTGGTCCTGGGCGAAGGTGCGGATACCGACGGCGAGCGTGTAGTGGTCGGACTGCATGAACTGCGTGGCGTAGGCGACCTCGCCCCAGGCGGTGAGGAAGCTGTAGAACGCGGTCACCGCGAGACCCGGCCTGGCCAGCGGCACGATCAGCCGCCAGAAGGTGCCGAACGGGGTCAGGCCGTCCACCCGGCCCGCCTCGTCGATCTCCTTGGGGATGGTGTCGAAGTAGCCCTTCATCATCCAGGCGCAGAACGGCACCGCCGTGGTCGAGTAGGCCAGGATGAGGCCGAGATAGTTGTCCAGCAGGTCCAGGTCGGACATCAGCAGGTACAGCGGCACGATCAGCACGATGCTCGGGAACATCTGGGTGACCAGGAAGGTCCACATCAGCTGCCTGCTGCCGGGGAACTTCATCCGGGACACCGCGTAGCCGGCGGTCGCCGCGAGGAAGACGCCGAGCGCGGTGGTGCCGCCCGCCACGATGACCGTGTTCAGGAACCACTTGGGCAGGTCCGAGTGGGACAGGACGTCGCTGTAGTTGTGCAGGCTGAGCTTGTCCAGCACCTCGCTGGGCTGCTGCCAGGCGTCCTTCGGGCCGAGCGAGATGAAGAAGATCCACACCACGGGGAAGGCCGCGATCAGGGTCGCGAGGATCAGCGTGCCGTGCAGGGCGATCGAGGCTCCGAGGCTCCGCTCCTCCCGGCTGCGCACCTTGCGGGCGCGGGGGGCGGAGTCGGGCTGGGCGGCGGAGCGGGCCGGCGCGGCGGTCTCGTGCGTTGCTGCGGTCATGACGATGGCTCCTTACGCCTGCTCGGACTTCAGGGTGCTGCGGCGGTAGAACGTCGAGAAGGCCATCAGGAGGGCGAGGATGATGATCCCGTAGGTCGCCGCTCCCGCGTAGTCCGAGACGCCGACGAAGGCCTTGCGGAAGGCGAAGGTGACGAGGATGTCGGTGTCGCCGGTGGTGTTGTTGCCCAGCAGCAGGTAGATGACGTTGAACATGTTGAACGTCCAGATGCAGCCCAGCAGGATCACGGTGTTCGTCACCGGGCGCAGGCCGGGCAGGGTGACGTTGACGAAGCGCTGCCAGGGCGAGGCGCCGTCCATCTCCGCCGCCTCGTACAGCTCCTTCGGGATCGACTGCAGACCGCCGAGGACGGCGACCATGTTGAAGGGGATGCCGATCCAGACGTTCACCATGATGACGGCGATCTTCTGGGCCAGCGGAGTGCCGAGCCAGTCCTGCGCGGGCAGTCCGACGGCGGTGATGATGTCGTTGAAGACGCCGTACTGGGAGTTGAGCATCAGCCGCCAGGCGAACACGCCGATGAACGACGGGACGGCCCAGGGCAGGATCAGCATCGCGCGGTAGAAGCCCCGCAGACGCATCTTGCGGTTGAGGATCACCGCCAGACCCATGCCGAGGCCGACCTGGAGGGCGACGCAGGAGACGGTCCACACGATCGTCCAGACCAGGCGCGGGTAGAAGTCGCTGTCCGCGCCCGACAGGACGTGCCAGTAGTTGTGGAGGCCGACGAAGTGGTAGGTCGCCGGCCGGTGGAAGGCGCCGATCGTGGTCGCGACGTTCGCCTCGTTGGCGTCGGTCAACGACTGGAAGATGCCGTAGCCCAGGGGATAGAGGACCAGTACGGCCATGACGACGGCGACCGGAGTCACCATCGCCCAGGCGTACCAGTACTTGTCCCACGACCGCCTGAGCGCCGAAACGCGTGCGGGGCGCGGGGACTGCTCACCTCGCGCTGTCTTGTCGGTCTGTTCGGTGCTCGCTGCGGTCGTCATGGTCATCGGCTCTTTCGCGGCAGAAGTCTGGTGATTCCCGCAGCCCCGGGGAGCCCCGGTCGGGGCGGCAGCGGGGAAGTGTCCCCGGGGCTGCGTGTCCTTCGGTTACCGTTCGGCTACTGGCGGTTCGGTCAGCCGATGGAGTAGCCGGGCAGGAGCGACTGGAACTCCTTGGCGGTGGCGTCCAGGCCGGCCTTGACCGACTCGCCGCCCTGGAGGATCTTCACGTAGTTCTGAGCGAGCGGCGTGAACAGCGAACCCACCTGCGGGAGCGCGACGCGCGGGCGTGCGGTCTGCTCCAGGATCGGCTTGAAGCCGGCGATCTTGGCGTCACCCATGACCGTGGTGGTGTAGGCCGACTTGCGGGTCGGCAGGGTGCCGTTCTTCTCCGCGATCGTGATCTGGCTCGAGGTGGACGTCATGAACTGCGTGAACAGGTAGCTGGCGTCCAGGTTCTTCGAGCCCTGGTAGACGGTGAGGTTGTGGCCGCCGGTCGGGGCCTGGGCCTTGCCGCCGGCGCCGGCCGGGACGGGCGCGTAGCCGAGGTTGTCCTCGTGGCCCTTGAACGCCTTACCGGTCAGGTCGTCGCCGACCGACCAGGGACCCTGGACCAGCATGGCGACCTTGCCGCTCTTGAAGGCGGTCTGCATGTTCTGGTAGGCGTTCGCGAAGTCGACCTTCATCGAGGCCTCGTCGCCGATCTTCTTGGCGGTGGTGAGGGCCTTCACGGCGGCGGCGTCGTTGATCGTGATCTTCTTCGCGGACGGGTCGGCCATGTCCGCGCCGTTGCTGTAGAGCAGCGGGAGCAGGAAGTAGGAGTCGGGGTTCAGGTAGGTGCCGTAGGCCCCGGTCTTCGCCTTGATCGTCTTGGAGTCGGCGATGAACTCGTCCCAGGTGGCCGGCGGCTTGGCGATGCCGGCCTTCTTGAGCAGGTCCTTGTTGTACAGCAGGCCCAGGGTGTCGGTGACCGACGGGACACCGTAGGTCTTGCCGTTGTACTTGGTGGTGTTCATCGGACCGGCGTTGAAGTCCGAGGCGTTCTTCAGCGCGGGGGTGCCGTCGAGCGGGGCGATGTAGCCCAGCGAGGCGTACTCCGCCATCAGGCCGACGTCGGTGCGGACGACGTCCGGGGCGCCCTTGCCGCTCTTGGCGGCCGACTTGAACTTCTGCTCGACATCGGTGAACGGGATGTTCTGGTAGTTCACCTTGATCTTCGGGTACTTGGCCTCGAACTGCTTGATCAGGGCCTTGTATGCCGGGGCCTCGTTCGCCGCGTCCGAGGTGTCCCAGTACGTGATCGTGCCGGAGACGTCCTTGGGGTTCTTCGGCTTGCTGGACGCGTTGTCGTCCGAGCCGCCACAGGCGGTGGCGGAGAGGGCGATCACGGTGACCGCGGCGGCGATCGATATGCCACGTCGCATATGAGCTCCTAGAAGTGGGGTGCCCGGATCATCCCTTGGGAAGACCGCGGGTGCCGTCTGTCCCAATCGACGGCCGCCGGGCGCGGATGGAAATTAACAGGACTGCAAGACCTTGCGAAAGGCGTTGCAAGAAACTTTCTGGCAGATCCCGCAAGCGTGACGTTTCCGTTACCGGCGTGTGTCGTCCGGCCTGCGGCGGCGGGTCCGCCACCGCGCGCCGGCCGTCTCTTTCATGGGCTGTGCAACGTCCCCGAAATGCTTTCCAGATCTTGCTGAAACATGACGGCCGTTATAGCGTCCGCACACCCTCGGCGCGGTTGATCGCGCAACGGCCGCCGCGCCGTGCCCGCCCGCATCCCCACGGGCATCCCCCACCCCCACGCGCAAGCAGCGCAGGAGAGTACATGGCCAGAACTGCCATAACTGGCAAATCCCCCAGAACGCCCAGAACCGTCCTGGCCGCCACGACCGCACTCGCGGCCGTCATGGCGGTCTCGCTGGGTCTGCCCGCGGGCGTCGCCGAGGCGTCCCCGCCCGGCACCAAGGACGTCACCGCCGTCCTCTTCGAGTGGAAGTACGACTCGGTCGCCAGGGAGTGCACCAACACCCTCGGCCCCGCCGGGTACGGCTACGTCCAGGTGTCCCCGCCCGCCGAGCACGTCCAGGGCTCGCAGTGGTGGACCTCGTACCAGCCGGTGTCGTACAAGATCGCGGGCCGCCTCGGCGACCGCGCCTCGTTCCAGAACATGGTGAACACCTGCCACGCGGCGGGCGTGAAGGTCGTCGTCGACACGGTGATCAACCACATGTCGGCGGGCTCCGGCACCGGCACGGGAGGCTCCTCGTACACCAAGTACGACTACCCCGGCCTGTACTCGGTCTACGACTTCGACGACTGCATGTCCCAGGTCACCAACTACCAGGACCGCTGGAACGTCCAGCACTGCGAACTGGTGGGCCTGGCCGACCTGGACACCGGCGAGGACTACGTCCGCAGGACGATCGCCGGCTACATGAACGACCTGCTGACCCTCGGAGTGGACGGCTTCCGCATCGACGCCGCCAAGCACATCCCCGCGGACGACCTGGCCAACATCAAGAGCCGCCTGACGAACCCTTCCGTCTACTGGAAGCAGGAGGTCATCTACGGCGCCAACGAGGCGGTCCAGCCCTCGGAGTACACCGGCAACGGTGACGTCCAGGAGTTCCGCTACGCCTACGACCTCAAGCGGGTCTTCAACAACGAGAAGCTCGCCTATCTGTCGAACTTCGGGGAGGGCTGGGGCTACCTCAGCAGCTCCGTGGCGGGCGTCTTCGTGGACAACCACGACACCGAACGCAACGGAAGCACCCTCAACTACAAGGACGGCGCCAACTACACCCTGGCCAACGTCTTCATGCTCGCCTACCCCTACGGCGCCCCCGACATCAACTCCGGCTACGAGTGGACGGACACCGACGCGGGCCCGCCCAACGGCGGCACGGTAAACGCCTGCTGGCAGGACGGCTGGAAGTGCCAGCACGCCTGGCCGGAGATCATCCGCATGGTCGCCTTCCGCAACGCGACACGCGGCGAGCCGGTGTCGAACTGGTGGGACGACGGCAACAACGCCATCGGCTTCGGCCGGGGGAGCAAGGGCTACGTGGCGATCAACCACGAGACCTCGTCCGTGACCCACACCTACCAGACGTCCCTTCCCGCGGGCACGTACTGCAACGTCCAGAACAACACACCGGTGACCGTGAACTCCAGTGGGCAGTTCACCGCCACCCTGGGCTCCAACACGGCGCTGGCGATCTACGCCGGCAAGTCGACCTGCTGAACGGCTCCTTGTGCAGCCGGACGAGCCGCCCGTCGCGTACGGGCGGTTCGCCCGCATGTGGAGAACCGCACGTCAAGAAGCTGGATGAAAGTCCTTGCCGTCTGTTTCAAGCCTCTTGCTGTAAACCTTTCGTTAGGGATACGGTCGCGCGGACGTCCGGCCCGTAGCCGCGCCGCGGCCTCGGGCCGGGCCCACCAGAGCCGTAATCGCTAGGAGTTCACGCCTGTGATACCGAGATGGCCGGCGCCCGGAACGCGCCGTTCCGTATTCCTCAGACGCGGCGCGGCAGGTACCGCGGTCGCCCTCGCCGCAGCACTCGTCCCCCCGCTCGCCGCACACGCGGACACCCCGCCCCCGCCTCCCTCGGACGCCACGCTCGCCGCTCAGCCCGCCCGGCACGACGACACGCGCGAGCAGTTCTACTTCGTCATGCCGGACCGGTTCGCCAACGGGGACACGGCCAACGACCGGGGCGGGCTCACCGGGTCACGCCTCAGCACCGGTTACGACCCCACCGACAAGGGCTTCTACCAGGGCGGCGACCTCAAGGGCCTGACCAAGAAGCTCGACTACATCAAGGGGCTCGGCACCACCGCCATCTGGATGGCGCCGATCTTCAAGAACCGGCCCGTGCAGGGGACGGGCAGCAACGTCTCCGCCGGCTACCACGGCTACTGGATCACCGACTTCACCCAGGTCGACCCGCACTTCGGGACGAACAAGGACCTCGAGACCCTCATCTCCAAGGCCCACGCCAAGGGCATGAAGGTCTTCTTCGACGTCATCACCAACCACACCGCCGACGTCGTGGACTACCAGGAGAAGTCCTACGAGTACCTCTCCAAGGGGGCGTTCCCGTACCTCACCAAGAACGGGCGGCCCTTCGACGACTCCGACTACGCCGACGGCACGCGGAAGTTCCCCGCCGTCGACGCGGACTCCTTCCCGCGCACCCCGGCTGTCACGAGCGACAGCAAGGTCCCGGCCTGGCTCAACGACCCGACGATGTACCACAACCGGGGCGACTCCACGTACGCCGGTGAGTCCACGACGTACGGCGACTTCTCCGGGCTCGACGACCTGTGGACCGAGCGTCCCGAGGTCGTCCAGGGCATGGAGAAGATCTACGAGCGGTGGGTCCGCGACTTCGGCGTCGACGGGTTCCGGATCGACACCGTCAAGCACGTGAACATGGACTTCTGGACCCAGTGGGCCACGGCACTGGACAAGTACGCCGCCGCCCAGGGCCGGAAGAACTTCTTCATGTTCGGCGAGGTCTACTCCGCCGACACCTCCGTCACCGCCCCGTACGTCACCCAGGGCCGCCTCGACGCCACCCTCGACTTCCCCTTCCAGGACGCGGCCCGCACCTACGCCTCCCAGGGCGGCAGCGCGCAGAAGCTCGCCTCCGTCTTCGGCGACGACTACAAGTACACGACCGACAAGGCCAACGCCTACGAGCAGGTGACCTTCCTCGGCAACCACGACATGGGCCGCATCGGGTACTTCCTGAAGCAGGACAACCCGAAGGCCACGGACGCCGAGATCCTGCGCAAGGACGAGCTCGCCAACGAGCTGATGTTCCTCAGCCGCGGCAACCCGGTCGTCTACTACGGCGACGAGCAGGGCTTCACCGGCTCCGGAGGCGACAAGGACGCCCGCCAGACCATGTTCGCCTCCAAGGTCGCCGACTACCTCGACGACGACGAGATCGGCACCGACCGTACCCACGCCGACGACTCGTACGACACGAGCGCACCGCTGTACAAGGAGATCGCCGCGCTCAGCGAACTCCGCAAGAACAATCCGGCCCTGGCGGACGGGGTCCAGACCGAGCGGTACGCCGCCGACGGCGCCGGGATCTACGCCTTCACCCGCACGGACGCCGCGACGGGCCAGGAGTACGTCGTCGCCTTCAACAACGCCGACGACGAGAAGTCCGCCACCTTCGCGACCGGGTCGGCGGACATGGCCTACCAGGGTGTCTACGGCACGAACGGCACGCTGACGTCCGACGCCGACCGCAAGGTCACCGTCTCCGTCCCGGCCGGTTCCGCCGTCGTCTACAAGGCCACCGGCACCCTCGCCGAGCCCGCCACCCAGCCCACCGTCACCCTGAAGGCCCCGGCCGCCGGCGCCACCGGCACCGTGGACGTCGGCGCCGACGTGGACGGCGGCCGGCTGAACCGGGTCGTCTTCGCCGCCCAGGTCGGAAACGGCGCCTGGCAGACGCTCGGCTCCGCCGACCACGCCCCCTACAAGGTCACCCAGGTCATCGGCAAGGACGTACCGGCCGGCACCGCGCTGCGTTACAAGGCGGTCGTGATCGACTCCGCCGGACACACCGCGAGCACCCTGGCGGACAGCACCACCGGCACCCCGGCCGCCCCCGAGATCCCCAGGGCCTCCTCCCGGGACTACGCGGTCGTCCACTACAAGCGCACCGACGGCGACTACGCCGACTGGGGCCTGTACGCCTGGGGCGACCTCGCCGACGGCGAGGCCACGAACTGGCCCGCCAGCCATCCGTTCGTCGGCCGGGACGCGTACGGCGCCTTCGCCTACGTCAAGCTCAAGCCGGGCGCGTCCACCGTCGGCTTCCTGGTCATCGACAAGGACGGCAACAAGGACGTCTCCGCCGACCGGAGCATCGACGTCACCAGGACGGGTGAGGTCTGGATCGAGCAGGGCAACCCGGACATCCGCACCCAGCGGCCCGACTACCCCGCGCAGGACACCACCAAGGCGGTCATCCACTACCACCGCGCCGACGGGGACTACGACGGCTGGGGCCTGCACGTCTGGACGGGTGCCGCGAACCCCACCGACTGGTCGGACCCGCTGAAGCCGGTGAAGACTGATGCCTATGGTGCGGTCTTCGAGGTACCGCTCACCGAGGGTGCCACCAGCCTCAGCTACATCATCCACAAGGGCGGCGAGAAGGACCTCGCCACCGACCAGTCCCTGGACCTCAAGGCGAACGGCCATGAGGTGTGGCTGTTGAACGGCCAGGAGAAGTACCTGCTGCCGCAGTCGGCGGGCAGCGCCGCGGCCCTCGACCTGACCACCTCCAAGGCGATCTGGATCGACCGGAACACTCTCGCCTGGAACGGCGCCGACGCAGCCGCCTCCACCCAGCTGCTGTCCAGCCACGACGGCTCGATCGCCGTCAAGGACGGGACGCTGACCAGCGACGACGAGCGCTGGATCCGGCTGACGAAGACCAGCCTCACGGACGCCCAGAAGGCGAAGTTCCCGCACCTGAAGGACTATGCCGCCTGGTCCGTGGACCCGCGCGACCGGGACCGGGTGCGCGCGGCCCTCAAGGGCCAGCTCGTCGCCTCGCAGCGGGCCGCGAACGGCGCCGTCCTGGCCGCGACCGGCGTGCAGATCGCGGGCGTGCTGGACGACCTGTACCCCGGTGCGACGAAGGCGAAGCTGGGGCCGGTCTTCCACGACGGCAGGCCCACCCTCGCCGTCTGGGCGCCCACGGCGCAGAGCGTCTCACTGGAGCTGGACGGCTCGGTCAAGGCCATGCACCGCGACGACACCACCGGCGTCTGGTCCGTCACCGGCCCGGCGTCCTGGAAGGGCAAGGCCTACCGGTACGTGGTGAAGGTCTGGGCGCCCAGCGTCGGCAAGATGGTCACCAACAAGGTCACCGACCCCTACTCGGTCGCCCTCACCGCGAACTCCGAGCGCAGCCTGGTCGTCGACCTGGGCGACAAGTCCCTCGCCCCGAGCGGCTGGGCGGGCCTGCACAAGCCCACGGCAGTGCCGCTGAAGGACGCGCAGATCCAGGAGCTGCACATCCGGGACTTCTCGGTCGCGGACAAGACCGTCCCGGCGAAGGACCAGGGCACCTATCTGGCCTTCACGGACAAGGACAGCGACGGCTCCCGGCACCTGAAGGAGCTCGCGAAGTCCGGGACGTCGTACGTCCACCTCCTGCCCGCCTTCGACTTCTCCACGGTCCCCGAGAAGAAGGCCGACCAGGCGACCACCGACTGCGATCTCGCCGCCTACCCGGCCGACTCCGACAAGCAGCAGGAGTGCGTGGCGAAGATCGCCGCGAAGGACGCCTACAACTGGGGCTACGACCCGTACCACTTCACCGTGCCGGAGGGCTCGTACGCCACCGACCCGGACGGCACCGCCCGCACGGTCCAGTTCCGCAAGATGGTCAAGGCGCTGAACGAGGACGGCCTGCGGGTCGTCATGGACGTCGTCTACAACCACACCGCGGCCAGCGGCCAGGCGGACACCTCCGTCCTCGACAAGATCGTGCCCGGCTACTACCAGCGGCTCCTCGCCGACGGCAGCGTGGCCAACAGCACCTGCTGCGCCAACACCGCGCCCGAGAACGCGATGATGGGCAAGCTGGTCGTGGACTCGATCGTCACCTGGGCCAAGGAGTACAAGGTCGACGGATTCCGCTTCGACCTCATGGGCCACCACCCGAAGGCCAACATCCTCGCGGTCAGGAAGGCCCTCGACGCGCTGACCCTGGACAAGGACGGCGTCGACGGCAAGAAGATCATCCTGTACGGGGAGGGCTGGAACTTCGGGGAGGTCGCGAACGACGCCCGGTTCGTGCAGGCCACACAGGCGAACATGGCCGGCACCGGCATCGCCACCTTCTCCGACCGTGCCCGTGACGCGGTGCGCGGCGGCAGCCCCTTCGACTCCGACCCCGGCGTCCAGGGCTTCGCGTCCGGCCTGTACACCGACCCCAACTCCTCCACCGCCAACGGCACCGAGGCGGAGCAGAAGGCCCGGCTGCTGCACTACCAGGACCTGATCAAGATCGGGCTGACCGGCAACCTCGCGAAGTACCACTTCACGGACGACGACGGCAAGGAGGTCACCGGCGCCGAGGTCGACTACAACGGCGCGCCCGCCGGCTACGCGGACGCGCCCGGCGACGCCGTGGCCTACATGGACGCGCACGACAACGAGACGCTGTTCGACGCGCTGGCCTACAAGCTCCCGAAGGACACGTCCGCGTCCGACCGGGCCCGCATGCAGGTCCTCGCGATGGCCACGGCAGCCCTCTCGCAGGGGCCGGCCATGTCCCAGGCGGGCAGCGACCTGCTGCGCTCCAAGTCCCTGGACCGCAACTCCTTCGACAGCGGCGACTGGTTCAACGCCATCCACTGGAACTGCGCCGACGGCAACGGCTTCGGGCAGGGGCTGCCGATGGCGGCCGACAACAAGTCCAAGTGGACCTACGCCGAGCCGCTGCTGGGCACGGTCAAGGTGGGCTGCCCGGAGATCGACGGGGCCTCGGCCGCCTACCAGGACCTGCTGAAGATCCGCACGACGGAGCAGGCGTTCTCGCTCGGTACGGCCGCGCAGGTGCAGGACCAGCTCTCCTTCCCGCTGTCGGGCAAGGACGAGACCCCGGGCGTGATCACCATGAAGCTCGGTGACCTGGTCGTCGTCTTCAACGCCACCCCGCAGCGCCAGGAGCAGCGGATCGGCGCCCTCGCCGGGACGCCGTACGCCCTGCACCCGGTTCAGGCCGACGGCGCGGACGCGGTGGTGAAGACCTCCTCCTACGCTGCCGACTCGGGCACCTTCACCGTCCCGGCGCGGACCGTGGCGGTGTTCACGCGGGCGGCGCAGTAGGGTCGGACCTTAGCCGTGGAACAGGAGTGCTCATGCCGCAGATCACCGTCGACTACTCGCACCCGGTGGAAGACTCCTTCGACGAGAAGGGCTTCGCGCGGGCGTTGCACGAGGCGACCGTCGAGATCGCCGCGGCGAAGCCGGAGGCGTGCAAGACGCTGTTCCGGTACAGCGACTCCTGTGCGTTCGGATACGAGGATCCCGAGGCGGGCGGGCACGCCATCGTGCACGTGAGCATCGGGCTCCTCGCCGGACGCAGCGACGAGACGAAGGCGCGGCTGACGGAGGCGGTGCTGGAGCTGATCCGGGGGCACGTGCCGCCGCAGGACGGCGTCACCCTGCACGCCTCCGCCGAGGTCCGTGACCTCGACCCGTCGTACCGGAAGTTCGATCGCTAGGAGCCCAGCGAGACGAGCCGGCCGATCAGCTCCGCGAAGGGGCCGTCGGCCGGCTCGTCCTTCACTATCTTCTTCAGCAGGGCGGCCATCTCCTCGTCGTACGCCGCGCTCACCGCGGCCAGGGCGGCGAAGTCGTGCACGAGCTGGCGCTCCAGCTCGGCACGCGGGATGCGCCGCCCGTCCAGCCAGAGCAGCGCCGTCGACTCGGCGAGCGAGACCCACGAGCGGACGACCAGTTCCAGCCGCGGGGAGGCCTCCGTCACCTCGAGGTGCGTGAGGATCTGGTCGAACGCGGCCTGCCGTACGGAGTCGATGAGCGCGTTGGCCGTCGACGCATGGTCTTTCGTGCCGACTCCGTCCGCGGGCACGGCCGGGCCGCCGCGCATCAGCGCGGAGAAACCGGGGCCGTGATCGTCCACGAAGTCGAAGAAGCGGCGCATCACGCGCAGCAGCCGGGCCCCGAGCGGCCCCTCGCGCGGCTCCGTGAACCGCGCCGCCAGATCGTCCGAGGCACGCTTCAACGCGGCCTCGTACAGGCTGAGCTTGCCGGGGAAGTAGTGGTACACGAGGGGGCGCGAGATGCCCGCCGCCGCCGCGATCTCGTCGATGGAGACCTCGTCGGGCGATCGTCGGCTGAACAGGTCGAGGGCGACACCGATCAGCTGCTGCCGCCGCTCCTCGACGCCCATCCTGCGGCGAACCCCGGTACTCATGCGAACACCTTACCGAGGGGAACCGGCCCCCCAAGGGGCCGGACGGCCTCGGTATGCGCCAGAGAAGCTTCACATGTCGAGCACGAGACGCTCACCTCTGGCTCTCGACACACAGATGAGCATCGAGTCGGCACGCTCCGCATCGGTGAGCAGCTCGTCCCGGTGCTCCACCTGGCCCTCCAGCACCCGCTGTCGGCAGGTGCCGCAGAAACCCTGCCGGCAGGAGTAGGCGGTGTCCGGCAGCTCCCGGCGCACGGCGGTCAGCACGGTGGTGTCGGCCTCGACCGTCAACGTGCGCCCGCTGCGCCGCAGTTCGACCTCGAAGGCCCGGTTGCCCTCGGTGGACAGGCGTGGCACGAACCGCTCCAGGTGCAGGGCGGCACCCTCGGGCAGCCGCGCCTCGACCGCCGCCATCAGTCCCTCCGGGCCGCAGCAGTACACGGCCGTCCCCGCGGGCATCCCGGCGAACAGCACGTCCAGGTCCGGCCGCCCGACCTCGTCCTCGGCGGCGACGGTCAGCCTCCCCGGAGCTCTCGGCTCCGCTCCAGCAGGGGGCACCCCCGTCCCGGCGAGCCCGCACACCTCCTCCAGGAAGGGCATCGAGGCCCGCGTCCGCCCGCAGTACAGCATCCGCCAGTCGGCGCCGTCCGGCAGGGAGCGCAGCATCGGCAGGATCGGGGTGATGCCGATACCGCCGGCGACGAAGACGTACGACTCCGCCTCGACCAGCGGGAAGCGGTTCCGGGGGCCGCGCACCTCCAGCTCCATGCCCTCGGCCAACTGCTCGTGCACCTCGCGGGAACCGCCGCGCCCGTCCTCGACGAGCCGCGTGGCGACCGTGTACGACGAGGGATCCTCCGGGTCGCCGCACAGCGAGTACTGCCGTACCAGCCCCGACGGCAGCACCACGTCGAGATGCGCACCGGGCTCCCAGCGCGGCAACTGTCCGCCCTCCAGGCGCAGTCGTACGACACCGTCGGCGATCGTCTCGTGCGCGGCGAGCCGCAGCCGCATGGCGCGTGAGCGCGGCCGGCCGGAGACCGGCGGGTCCAGGGCGGGCAGCGGCCACAGCGGCGAGGACCGGACGCGGCGGCGCAGGGCCCGCCGGGTCAGCACGGCGGCGCCCGCGACGAGCGCGACGGTATGCAGCTTCGGCATCACGACACCTCCCCCTCTGCCTCGACGGCGTGGGACCCCCGCTGCGCGGCGAGCGCGGCGGGGGAGGCGGCCAGATAGGCGACAGCCCGCGCGGTGGAGCCCTCCTGGGAGGGGTGGTAGGTGCGGCTGAGGTAGCGCGGGACGGACTTCAGCACAGCCCCGGTGCTGGGCAGGGTGCCGCGCCGGCCGCTCAGGTAGAAGTCCTTGAAGGAGGCCTTGCCGTCCACCAGGGTCGGGTCGTTCTCCATGAAGAAACGGGCCCCGCGCTGCCACAGGAACACCAGCGCGGTGAACGCCGTCGCCCAGGTGCGCACCCGGCGCCGGTAGCTGCCGTCGACGTGCATGAACAGGTCGAAGGCGACCGAGCGGTGCTCGACCTCCTCGGCGCCGTGCCAGCGCAGCAGGTCCAGCATGGTCGGATCGGCGCCGCGCCGGTCCAGCTCGGTCGCGCCCAGCACCCAGTCGCCGAGGAAGGCGGTGTAGTGCTCGATGGCCGCGATCAGCGCGACCCGCTCCAGCAGCCACCAGCGGCGCGCCCTGCCCGGCGGCAGCGTGCGGTCGCCGAGCAGCTTCTCGAAGAACCAGTCGACCTGCGCGGTGTACGGCGTCGGGTCGAGGCCCTGCTCCCGCAGGTGCGGCAGCACCTCGTCGTGGGCCTGGGAGTGCATGGCCTCCTGCCCGATGAACCCGACGACGTCCTCGCGCAGCCGCTCGTCCCGGATGAGCGGCAGCACCTGCTTGTACACGTGCACGAACCACCGTTCACCGGCGGGCAGCAGCAGGTGCAGCACGTTGATCGTGTGCGTGGTGAAGGGGTCGCCGGGCACCCAGTGCAGCGGGGTGTCCTGCCACGAGAAGGACACGTTGCGGGCCGTGAGTGCGATGTGTTCGGACTCCACCGGCCGGGCCAGCTTGTGAGACATGGCGTCAATGTACTGATGGGTAGTCGCTCTGAGAACCCTTCCGGCGGGGCTTGTTTACATAAGTGTCAACAGGCGTCCGTGCGGGCTCCTCAGCGCAGCCCGCTGATCGACCGCCCGTCCGCCAGTGTCCCCTTCAGGTCGGCCCGGGCCCCCTGCTCGGCCCGCACTGTCAGCAGCGGTCCCTGCCCGGCCGCGGTGACCCCGCCGCTCGTGCTGATCGTCGCTGTGTCCCTGCTGCCGGCGGCCAGCAGGAACCAGTGCCCCGCCTGGGACTTCCACAGCACCCCGGCCAGCACATGGGGATCACGCGGCCCGCATGCCGGAACGTCGGCGCCCTTGGCCGCCACCGCCCCGGCCGCGCTGCCCGGTGTCCGGAACTGGGCCAGCGCCGTCGTCCCGTCACCGCGCCAGGTCTCGGCCCGCGTGCACACCCATTGGCCCACCCCGCTCCCGTCGGGCAGCGGCTGCTCGGCGAAGCCCCACGCGTTGACGCTGCGCACCCCCGCGGAGCGCTCCGCGGCCAGCGAGCAGGCGAACGGCGCCCAGGACCGCAGCCCCGCGCTGCCGGCCGCCTCGCCGGCCGCGCCGGGGCGTCCGGTGGTGAGGTGGGCCGGGACCAGTTCGCCGAGGTCGGTCGCGAGGTGGTCGCCGGAGGCGTCCGTGAACTGCAGGACGTTCCACGAGGTGCAGCTGCCGGACCGCACGGCGGGACTGGCGACCGGCGCGGTGACGCCGTCGGTGAGGGTGACGCCCGTGGCCGCCGCGTCCGGCTTCGTCAGGTCCCGTACGGCCGCCTTGCGCACCCAGGGGCCCGTCAGATAGCGGACGTTGCCGTCGGAGCGGCCCAGCACGAGCGCGTCCGCCTCCGCGCCGGAGGCGCCGTCGGCGCGGGCGAAGTCCAGCGCGGCACCCGCGGTACCGTCCTTGGGCTCGGCGTAGCGGGCGATGCGCAACCCGTCGTAGAGGATCACCACGCGCGCGTTGTCCACCTCGCCCGCGTACAGCAGCTGGGGAGGGCCGGCCGGGCCGCCGGTCTGGGTGCCGGGGGTCGCCGAGACGCGGACCGTCGCTCCGGGGCGGGCCCAGACGGCGAGGGCCCGGCGCAGCAGGCCCACGTCGCCGGTGAGCGCGCCACGCGCGGGCCACACCGAGAAGTCGGTGCGGCTCGCGGACCGCCAGGCGGTGGGGGAGACCCGGGTCAGCCTGCCGGGATCGAGGGCGGCCTCGGCGGCCGGGTTCGCCACATAGGCGGGCGCGGCGGCGCCGTCGGGGCCCCAGCCGCCGCCCGGCGCGGCGATCAGTGCCCCGGCCACCGCGAGCGCCCCCGCCGCGGCGAGGGCGGCCTTGGTGTGCTGGCGGCGACGCATCAGGTCGGTGGGGCGGGCCTGGAGCGTGCAGGCGTCGAACTCGGGGGAGGCGAGCAGCCCGTAGTGCGCGGGCACGCCGTTCGCCTCCGCGAGCGCCCTCTCGGGGTGTGTGACCCCGGCGGCCTTCAGGGCTTTGCGGACCTCGGCGTCGGGCATGCTCTCCAGGCCGCGCAGTGCGTACGCGGCACGGGCGGCGCCCGGCAGCGCGGACAGCCGCTGGTCCAGGGCGAGTTCGTCGGCTCCGCCGGAGCGCGGGAACAGGCGCAGGCCCCACACCTGGGGCAGCAGCGGCGGAAGCTGGGACAGCCGGGGCAGGCCCCTGCGCGGGCGGGCGGCGTCCAGAGCCGTCCGCAGCACCCGCCCGCGCAGGTACGCGTACCCGGGGTCGCTGTTCCGGTCCGCGGACTGGGACGGGATCAGCGACGTCCGCTTACGGCCCCGGGGCAGGGCCCGCTGAGCCAGCGCGTGTGCGGTCAGCACCCGGCGGCCCCGGCCGAGACCCGGTGGCAGTACCAGGTAGGCGAGCCGGACCAGTCGCGGGTAGTACTCGACGAGCGTGGCCTCGGCCTGCTCGACGTCGACCGGGCCCGGGGCTCCGGAAGAGGCAGAGACGGGGGCGTTACGCTGGGCTACATCCTGTGACCACACGTCATGGAGAACGAACCAGGCGCGGGTTGGTCACCGCCGGACGGGTGATTCAGTCCTCGGGTTCGACCAGCAGGCGCGCGTAGTTGGCCATCGACCGCTGATAGCGCGGCAGATGAGGGGCGAGCGCGCCGAGCACGAGGGACAGCCCCTCGCGGTCGCGGTCGAGGCTGGACAGGCACAGGGCCAGGGCGGCTCGTACCGCGTCGTCCAACTCGTCCGAGGGCGCGTCCAGTTCGGGCGTGAGCAGCTTGACGCCCTCCTCCGCCTGCCCGATGTTCCGCAGCGAGCTGGACAGCTGGATCCTGGCCCGCCGCCCCTTGTAGCCCGTGAGCCCCAGCGCGAGCGCCTCGCGGTACAGCGGCACCGCCTTGTCCGAATGCCCGGTGGAGTCCCAGGCGCAGGCCCGCTCGAAGGGGCCGAGCGGGCTGTCGTCCGGCAGCTCGGCGACGAGCTTGTCGATCAGCGCGCGGAACTCGTCCGCCCGCTCTTCCGGATAGGTGTCGAAGGCGGCCCAGGCCGTGGTCACCCGGTCTTCCCAGTCTTGGTTCACCTGGGCACTTTGGCACGTCCGTGCCTCTCGCGGTACTGGATTTGAGCACGACGCCCGCGGCAGCCGTATCCGACGGGACTGGGCCATGACGACCGGCCCACCGGGACCGGAGGAACCGATGAGGTGGACACGACTGGTGATCGGCGGCGCGGCGGTGCTGACGCTCGCGGGCTGTGGTGCGAGCGCGGACACGAAGGCGGTGCCGCCCACCGCGACCGGCAGTCTGGAGAGCCTGGCCGCGGAGGCGAGGTGCACGCCCAAGATGCAGACCGACACCGACGAGATCCGCCAGGCCCTGTGCAGGAACGGCGACGGCAGGTTCGTCCTCGCCACCTTCGCCACCGACCGTGGGCAGCGTGAGTGGCTCGACGACGCCGAGGACTACGGCGGTTGCTACCTCGTCGGCCGCAAGTGGGTGGCCGTCGGCGACGACGGGACGGTCAGGGCGCTGCGCGGCAGGCTCGGCGGGGACGTGGAGAGGGGCGCCGATCACCACGCGCACGGCGGATGACGTGGCCGGGACAGGAGAACGGGCGGCGGGAGGGAGTCCGCCGCCCGTTGTCCGGCGGGGGTTCACTGACAACGCTGACCGGTGTTGATGCAGTTCGCGATCCTGTTCGCCAGGCCGTTCCTCGTGACGCTGATGAAGTCGTCGTGGTCGGTGGCCGGTTTGTGCAACTGCTCGGGGAAGCCGTCCACCGCGTAGGCGTTCTTCACCACGCCGTTCTCGATCACCGGCGGCGTGATCTTGTACACCAGCCGCATCGTGAGCTGCGGGATCGCCTTGAAGCCGCTCGGGCAGGTGCCGCTCTCGTCGGCGAACGCCACGTGCGTGCGGTGGTTGGCGCTGTCGATGTTCCGCCCGTCCCAGCAGTTCTGGAACGCGAACGTGCGGACCACGTTGCTGCCCTGCGGACAGATCGGGTACTGCGTGGTCAGCTGCACCTTGTTCTCGAAGCCGGTGCAGCTCCAGTGCGCGTTGGCGTTGGCCAGGCCGTTGGTGGTGGTCTTGGCGTCACCGGTGATGATCCGCAGGAACTGCGGCATCGCCACCACCTTGCCGGTGGGGCTGCCGACGTACTTGATCTGTGCCTGGACCGGGGTCAGGATCCGGCCGACGTTGCCCTCCTTGCCGCCGCCGTCGGCGTTCTGGTCGAAGTCCTGGGAGCCGTCCTGGACGCGGACCACCGGCCAGTAGTACGCCGACAGGTCGTTGCGGTTCTGGCAGCTGGTGCCGCCCCGCAGGAACGTCTGGTTGCCGGCGAAGGCGTCGACCTTCTGGTTGCCGACGTAGTCGTGCAGGTGGTGCGCGCCGTTGGCCACGCCGGGCGCGACGATCACGTTGTCGGTGTTGTGGTTCTTGTTGGCGTTCACCCCGCAGTGGGTGACGAACGTGCCGGTGGAGGCGTTGCCGGTGCGGCTCGGTTTCGCCCGCACGTCAGGCTGGACCTCGGTGATGTCGACGAAGTCGGCGGCGACCGGTCCGTTGCCGGCCTGCCCGCCGTCGCCCTGCTGCTGTCCGCCGCCCTGCTGCCCGCCCTGCTGCGCGTCGCCGGTGCCGGTACCCGGGCTCGCGGTGGCGCCGTTGCCCTGCTGCGGGCCGGAGGTGTTCCCCCACCCGCCGGCCGTCGTCCGGTCGGCGGGTGCGCCGGTGCAGGGGGCGAGGGCGTCCAGGCTGTCGGGTGCGCTGCCGCCGACGCGGTCGATCTCCAGCCGGATCCGGTCGATGATCGCCTTCCGCCGGTCCTGGAGCGGCTGCAGGATGGAGTTCTGCACGAAACTCGCGTCCTGCGCCTGCGCGTCCCGCGTGGTCGCCAGGCGCTGGTAGGCGTCGGTGATCTGGCCGTCGAGGGTGGCGAGTTCCCCGTCGACCTCCGTGCGGGCCCGGGCGGGAACGTCGGTGAGCTGCTGGCCGACGTCCGGGCAGGAGATCGTCACCACCTGCGCCGTGGCGGCCTTGGTCCGGTCGCCTCCCCACGACCGGTTGTCCGACTCGTGCGCCGAGGCGTGGAAGTTCGCCCACAGCAGCCCGCCCCCGCCGAGCGCCAGGGCCGCCGATGCGGCTATGGCCCTGATGGCCGGCGGCGTACGGCGTTTTCGTGTGTTGCGTCCCATGGAACTCCTCATGACGTCCTTGCCGGGGCAGCATCGAGGCGCCCGGCAGGAGTGAAGCGGCGTCCTTCCATACGGATGCCGCCCCATGGGTGTTCAGCCGTCTTCAGGAATCCATGTCCAGGTGGGCGAGCACCGCCAGCACCCTGCGGTTGTCGTCGTCCGACACCTCGAGTCCGAGCTTGGCGAAGATGTTGGAGGTGTGCTTGGCGACAGCCCGTTCGGTGACGACGAGTTGCGCGGCGATGCCCGTGTTCGACCGGCCCTGCGCCATCAGCTCCAGCACTTCCCGCTCGCGCGGGGTGAGCTTGGCGAGCGGCCGGTCCCCGGCGGACCGCCGGGACAGCAGCTGCTGGATCACCTGCGGGTCCATCGCCGTACCGCCCGCGGCGACCCGGCGTACCGCGTCCACGAACTGGTCCGCGTCGAACACCCGGTCCTTCAGCAGGTAGCCGACCCCGCCGTCGCCGTCGGCGAGCAGTTCGCGCGCGTACAGTTGCTCCACGTGCTGGGACAGGACCAGCACCGGCAGGCCGGGCCGCTCGCGGCGGGCCTTGAGCGCGCACTGCAGGCCCTCGTCGGTGTGCGTGGGCGGCAGCCGTACGTCGACTACGGCCACGTCCGGCCGCAACTCGGCCAGCGCCCGGGTGAGTTCGGGGCCGGACTCGACGGCGGCGGCGATCTCGAAGCCGTAGGCCTCCAGTAGCCGGACCAGCCCGTCGCGCAGCAGGAAGAGGTCCTCGGCTAGGACAACGCGCACGGAATCTCCATGGTGACCATGGTGGGGCCGCCCGCGGGACTGCTGACGGCCAGGACACCGTCGAATGTACCGAGCCGCCGCTCGACCCCGGCGAGCCCCGAGCCGGCTCCGGCCACGGCGCCGCCCCGGCCGTCGTCGGTGACACCGATCCGCAGCATGCCGTCGGCGTGGTGCAGGTCCACCCATACCCGGTCGGCGCCGGAGTGCTTGACGGCGTTGGTGAGCACCTCGCTGACCGCGAAGTACGCCGCCGACTCCACCGGCGCGTCCGCCCGGCCGGGCAGTTCCACGCTCACCTCCACGGGCAGCGGCAGCCGCAGTGCCAGCGCGCGTACGGCATCGCCCAGTCCGCGTTCGGCCAGCACCGGCGGGTGGATGCCGCGCACCAGGTCGCGCAGCTCCTCCAGGGCTTCGGCGGAGTTCTGCCGGGCCTGCGCGAGCAGCTTCTTCGCCTGTGCCGGGTCCTTGTCGAGCAGCATCTCCGCGGTGCCGAGGTCCATGCCCATGGCGACGAGCCGGGCCTGAGCGCCGTCGTGCAGATCACGTTCGATGCGGCGCAGTTCCGCGGCCGAGGTGTCGACGGCGTCCCGTCGGGTCTCCGTCAGCACCCGCACGCGTTCGGCGAGTTCTTCCTGCCCGGTGTCGAGGACGGCCCGGGTGAGCTGGAAGTGGGCCTTGAACAGGCGCGGGGCGTAAAGGAAGGCGAGTGCCAGGAGCAGGGCGGCGACCACGGCGGCGGCGAAGGCGGTCGCCGGGCCGGAGACCGGCACGAACAGGTACCAGTACGTCCGGCCGTCGTCCGCCAGCACCCGCCACAGCCCGGCTGCCGCGAGGAATCCCTCGAAGGGCTTCAGGAGCAGCACGGCCGGGAGCATCGCGGTGAGGAGGCCCGCCGTCATGTCCACCGGCAGCCACAGCACGTCCCGCCGGACCTGCGGGTCACGCAGCATCACGAAGGTGCGCGTCCATGGGTTGGCGCCCGCCGGGACCGGACGGTACGCCGACCGTATCCGCACCCCGCCCCACTCGTGTGCAAGGCGCCGTCGCACGTCCGCGACGTCCCGGACCCCGCCCAGGATCCACGGGGTCAGGACGAGACCGACACCGAGGGGGACGAGCGCGACCGAGATGAGGGTGAGTGCGAAGCAGAGCACCGAGACCGGCAGCATCGCCACCGCCAGCGCGAGCCCCCGGACCGCGGCCAGCACCACCTCCCGGGTGTGGGCGCCGATGCTCTTCTTGTTGAGGTTCATGACGCCAGTCTCCCCGACCCGCCGACCCGGGTCACTGGCCGAAGCCCCACGTCAGAGGTGGTGCCAGGTACACCCCCCGGCTATGCCTGACGCCCGGCCAGCACCGCCGCCTCGACGTCCGGGGCGAGGCCCACCACCGGCCGGTCCGGCCGCTGCGGCGCGGTGCCCCCGATGTCGGTCAGCCAGCGCCAGGTGTCGGCGACGGTCTCCCGGACCGGCCGGCAGACCAGGCCCGCCGCCACCGCCCGGGACACGTCCGAGCGGTGCACCCCGTCGTGCAGGTCGGTCCCGGGCGGTGTCCACACCGGCAGCTGGGTCCATGGTTCGATCCCGGCGTCCAGGATCACCTGCGGCTCGGTCCAGCGCAGTTCGGCAGCCGCGCCGGTGGCCCGCACGCACTCGTCCAGCAGCTCGCCCATGGTGGTGTGTCCGGACGGGCTGACCAGGTCGTACGGCCCGCTCAGCCGCTGCTCCACGGCACCGAGGATCCACTCGGCGAGGTCGCGTGCGTCGATGTACTGCAGAGGCAGGTCGCGGGGGCCGGGGGCCAGGACCGGGCCGCCGCGGCCGATCCGGGTCAGCCACCAGGGCAGCCGGCCGATGTTCTCGTGCGGGCCGAGGATCAGCCCGGCCCGCACCAGCAACGAGCCGTCCGCGCCGAAGGTCTCGACGGCGGCCAGCTCGCCGCCCCGTTTGTCCTGCGCGTACTCGGTGTGCTCCGCGTCCGCGGCGGCACCCTCGACCAGCGGCGCGTCCTCGGTGGCCCCGCTCAGCGAGCCACGGGGCCAGGCGTACACGGACCGGCTGGAGACGTACACGTACCGGCCGGCCCGGTCCCGCAGCAGCCGGGCCGCGTTCAGGACCGCGCGCGGCTGGGCCGACCAGGTGTCCACCACGGCGTCCCAGCTCCCGCCGTCCGCGGCGAGGGCGGCGAGCCCGTCGGGAACCGTACGGTCGCCGTGCAGCGACCGAGCCCCGGCGGGGGCCCGGCCGCGCCCGCGGTGGAAGACGGTGACCTCCCAGCCGCGCTCGAGCGCCGCCGTCACCACGGCCCGTCCCACGAACTCCGTACCGCCGAGCACAAGAAGTCTCATGCCGCGATCATGCCTGCCGGGAAAGCCGCAGCGGAACCGGATCTGCCGAGGGCAGAAGGGGTCAACGCCCGGACGGAGGGACGTACTTGTATCCGACCCGGCGCACCGTCTGGATCGTGGCGCGGTGCTGTGCACCCAGCTTGCGGCGCAGCCGGGCGACGTGGACGTCCACGGTGCGGCCGTCGCCGATGTGGCCGTACCCCCACACCGTGGTGACCAGCTGGTCGCGGGTGTGCACCCGGTGCGGATGCGCCACCAGGTGGGCGAGCAGCTCGAACTCCAGGTAGGTGAGGTGGAGTTCGCGGCCGTCGACGCGGGCCGTGCGCCGTGCGGGGTCGATGCGTACCAGCGGGTCGGCGCCGGCGGCGGTCTCCGCCTCCGTCGCCCCGGGCGCCGCGACCGGCGGGAACGGCGGTTGCTGGTCGGCGGGGACCAGCACCAGGTAGCCGACCATCGGGGGCCGGCCGGGCAGGGCGGGCAGGGCGTGCTGCGGCGCGGGCAGCCAGGTCGCACCGGGCGGCAGCAGGTCCGCGACCCGCACCGCCTCGTCCGTGTCGACGGCACGCAGCCGGTGCCGGGCGCCGTCGCGGGAAGGGGAGGCGGCGGTGCGGACGGCGGTGGGGAGGGAACGAGTGGTCGCCATGAGAGGTCAGCTCTTTTCGCGCGAGGAGTTCGTCGAGCAGGACGACGGCCGCGACTCGTGGTCGGGCGCGCCGGAGGACGTACGTCGTTTCGCGCTGGCCGGAGGCCGGGGTGTACGGCTTCAGAGGGCCCGCGCGTTCACCGCGCGGCAACACACCCGGTCGAAGTCGTGGTGCTGACGGGAAGGCCAGAAGGGCTCGAGGTCGTGACGACCCGTCGCGATGCACCTCTGGTAGTCGGCCATGTGCCCATTGAAGCAGACCCGGCCGCCGGGCAGGAGTCTTCTCTCACTGCCCGGACGTCTCCCTGGCGTGAAGCCGGCGTGGCGGGTGCGCCGTCGGCGAGGCCGCTGACGGCCGGGGTGCCCTTCACGGGAACGGCGACTCGTGTGTCACCGCGCCAACTCGCGTGACTCCTGGGCCACTTCGGTCAATACGATCACCGCATGACCATGGATGTGCGAATCGAGCAGGCCGGACTCCTCTACGAGCGCGCTGTCTTCGGCGGTGACGCCGGTGCGCTGGCGGCAGCCGATCGCGGCCTCGACGCCGCCGAGGCGGACCTCGCCCTGGCCCGGGGTCGGGTGGTCCACGCCCGATTCCTGGACGAGCGGGTCGAGGACGCGGGGGAGCTGGAGCTGTTCGAGCGGGCGGCAGAGCTGTACCGGAAGCTCGGTGACGTCCGTGGCGAGGGCGAGGCGGTGTTCTGGGTGGGAACCTTCCACCAGGTGGTCCGGGACGACACGGAAACCGCATTGCCCGCCTTCGAACGCGCTCTCGACCTGGCCACCGACGCGGGGGACCGGCTGACGGTGTCCTACGTCCTGAGGCACCTCGGGTTCGCCGAGCACATGGCCGGACGGCTGGACGAGGCCCGCAGGCACTTCGAGGAGTCGACCCGGCTGCGCCGGCAGCTGGGGTTCCTGCCCGGAGTGGCGGCGAACCTGATCGGGCTGGCCCACCTCGCCGCACAGCAGGAGCGGCACGACGACGCGGTGTCGCTCCTCGAGGAGGCGGCAGAACTGGCCGAAACCGCCGATGCCCACGGCGTGCTGCGCTGGGTGGCCGAGGCCCGCAGGGAACTCGACTCCAAGGCTCCGTGACAGTGCGCCGAAACGGCGCAGGGGCGCCCGCGTGATCGCGGGCGCCCCTGGTCGCAACGGGACCGATCAGACCTGGCCGGCCTTCTCCAGCGCGGCGCAGCAGGTGTCCACCAGCAGGCGGGTCACCACGTACGGGTCGACGTTGGCGTTCGGGCGGCGGTCCTCGATGTAGCCCTTGCCGTCCTTCTCGACCTGCCACGGGATACGGACCGAGGCACCGCGGTCGGAGACGCCGTAGGAGTACTTGTCCCACGGGGCGGTCTCGTGCAGACCCGTCAGGCGCTCGTCGATGCCGGCGCCGTAGTTCTTGACGTGGTCCAGCGGCTTGGAGCCCTCGCCGAGCGACTCGCAGGCGGTGATGATGGCGTCGTAGCCCTCGCGCATCGCCTTGGTGGAGAAGTTGGTGTGCGCGCCGGCGCCGTTCCAGTCGCCCTTGACCGGCTTGGGGTCGAGGGTCGCGGAGACGCCGAAGTCCTCGGCGGTGCGGTACAGCAGCCAGCGGGCCACCCACAGCTGGTCGGAGACCTCCAGCGGGGCCAGCGGGCCGACCTGGAACTCCCACTGGCCGGGCATGACCTCGGCGTTGATGCCGGAGATGCCGAGGCCCGCCTTCAGGCAGTTCTCCAGGTGCGCCTCGACGACGTCACGGCCGAAGATCTCGTCGGCGCCGACACCGCAGTAGTAGCCGCCCTGCGGGGCCGGGAAGCCGCCCTCGGGGAAGCCGAGCGGGCGGGTACCGTCGAAGAAGGTGTACTCCTGCTCGATGCCGAAGATCGGCTCCTGCGCGGCGAACCGCTCGGCGACCTCGGCCAGCGCGGCACGCGTGTTGGACCGGTGCGGGGTCATGTCGATGTCGAGGACCTCGCACAGCACCAGGATGTCGTCGCCGCCGCGGATCGGGTCCGGGCAGACGAAGACCGGCTTGAGTACGCGGTCCGAGGAGTGCCCCTCGGCCTGGTTGGTGGAGGACCCGTCGAAGCCCCAGATCGGCAGCGCGTCGAGACCGGCCGGAGCGCCCGCGATGATCTTCGTCTTGGAACGCAGCTTGGCTGTCGGCGCGGTGCCGTCGATCCAGATGTACTCAGCCTTGAAGGTCACGGGGCCACATCCTTCGGGGGTGGTAGGGCGCACTGGGGCGCTTGCGGCGCTGCGGCACTGGGGCGCCGCTCGATCTGCCCGCCACCCTGTCAACAGGCGATTTCCCGTCCGTTGCCCGAATGTGAACCCCGTGTTACGTGGTCTTTCTCCCGGTCGGTTCGTATACGAGAGATCCGCGGGGGAGGACGAGCCCGCCGGCGGACTCGGTCCTCCCTCACGCCACCCTCAGCCCACCTTCTCGATCAGCGCGTGCCGGATCAGGAACTTGCCCGGCTCCCGGACCTGCTCGAAGGCGGCGTTGTCGAGCAGTACGCAGCTCCCGGAGACGGACGTGACCTTCACCGTCGTGGACTTGTCGTTGTCCAGGTTGGTGACCCTCAGCGTCGTGCCCGCCGGGAACCGGTCGCTGGACGCGGCCGGAGCACCGCCTTCGCCGGAGAGCGTGACGGTGGAGCCCTGACACACCTGCTGCCCGCCGCCGGTCTGCCGGGCGGTGCCGCCCTGCTGCCCGGCGCTGCCCTGTCCCGCCCGGGAGCCCTGGGCCGACTCGCCGACGGTGCACCCGGCCGCCTTCTGCTGGACCTCGATCTGCTCGACGACCGCCTGCCGGTTGGCGATCCGGGCCGCCGACTGTGCGTCCGGGGCCGCCTTCTGGCCCTCGATGAACTTCTCGTTGTTGCCGAGGGCCGTGGCCAGCCCCTGGCAGACCGCCGAGTCCGCGGCGGACAGCGTCCTGGCGTTGCGCGGACCCGGTGCGGCATTCGACGTGGACGCCAGCACGAAGGCCCCGCCGCCCGCCACCGCCGCGGCGCTGACGAGCAGCGCGAGCTTCTTCTTCGTACCGAGGGTTCTCCTGCGCGACATGCGCGCCTCCTGAAGAGGTAGGGGAGCGTACGTCGCTAGGTACGGGACGCCGGACGAGGTTACTCAGGGGTTACCGGAGCCACCGAAGTAACCTGCGTCACATCTTGGTGCGGGACAGCGCCTCCTGTACGGCGTCCTCGCTGCGGGCGACGACGGCCGTACCGTCGTCGGCCGTGATGATCGGCCGCTGGATCAGCTTGGGGTGCTCGGCGAGAGCGCGGATCCACCGGCCGCGGGACGCCTCGTCGCGCGCCCAGTCCTTCAGCCCCAGCTCCTTGGCGTCCGCCTCCTGGGTCCGGGTGATGTCCCACGGTTCGAGCCGCAGCCGCTCCAGCACGGCCCTGATCTCGTCCTCGCTCGGTACGTCCTCCAGATACCGGCGGACGGTGTACTCGGCCCCCTCGGCGTCGAGCAGGCTGATGGCGCTACGGCACTTGGAGCAGGCCGGGTTGATCCAGATTTCCATGGGGGTCACGGTACGCGCGTCCACGGCCCGATCGCTTCTGTTCGAATTTCAGCCGTCCCGGCAGCACCACCTCGACCTGCTGTGACAGGGCAACAATTTCCCTGCTCAGCAGGGAAGTTGCCCTCGCTCGCAGACCTCCGATTGTCAGTGCCGGCCAGTAAACTGGGAGCAGTGTTCGAGGGAGCCGCCGGAACCCCGGGGGAGTGCCCTGACCGCGACAGGAGGATGCCCGTGCCCGCTGCCGCACTGAAGCCGAAGCCGTTGCCGACCCAGTCCACCGCCAAGCGTTCCGTGCTGTTCGACTCGCCCTACCAGCCCGTGACGAAGCCGCCGCTGCCGGCCGGGCGACCGCGCGAGTGGTACGTCACCCACAACCGCCGGCTCAAGGCCATGCGCCTGGCCATCGCCCTGCTGGACTCCGGGGTCTACCTGCCCGACCAGGCCCGCAACGAGACGATACGCAGCACGGCGGAGCGGATCGGCATCCACCCGCCGTCCGACACGACGTGCCACATGGTCCGGGCACTGATGCGTTACTCCCGGTGAGCCGGTGAGCCGGTGAGGTGCGGTGCCGGGTGCCCCCGGACTTCCGGGGTGCCCGGCACCGTTCTCAGACCCTCAAGCCCTCAAGGCCTCAAGCCCTCAAGCCCTCAAGCCACCCCCACGCGGACTCTCAGGCGGACAGCTCCCGCTCCAGCGGCGTCCGGAAGCGCGGTGTGACCCGTGTCGGACCCAGCCAGCCGCGCAGTCTCTCCGCCTCCGCCCCGACCGCATCCTCGGCCTCCCGGCGCACCCCCGGTTCCGGGACGCGCCAGACGATCTCACCGTCCGGGCGCTGGGCCCAGCCGCCCACCACCCGGCCGTTCCACCACACCGTCGGGCCCACGTTGCCGCTGCGGTCGAAGAGCAGGGGGCGCAGTTCGGGGGCCAGAAACCAGTCGCGCTGCTGCCAGGCCATGGCCGTCGGATCGAGGGCGGGGAGCAGGGCCGCCCAGGGCTCCTCGGGGGCGGCCACCGGGTCCGTGTCACCGTCGGCGACGTACGCCGGGCCTTCGTCCACCGTCACCTGCCGCGCGCCGACCGCGTCAAGGGCGCGGCGGACCTCCGTCACCCGCCAGCCCGTCCACCACTTCAGGTCCGCCTCCGTCGCCGGGCCGCAGGCCCTGAGCCAGCGGCGCAGCAGGTCGGCCTGCGCGTCGGCCGGGTCCAGCTCCGGGTGCTCGGGGGCCGGTGCCCAGCGGAACTGGCTGGACGTCCAGGAGCCGAGCGGCCGGCCGCGAACCACCTTGCCCTCGACGCCGAGCACGCGCAGCAGGCGGGAGGAGACCGTGTGCACGCCCTCGTAGCTCTTCCCGGCCGCGTACACGAACTGCTCGCGCAGACGCGGCTCGTCCTGCGTCAGCTCCGCCGCCGTCGCCTCGCCGCGCCGGGCCAGCGCGGCCAGCGCGGACGCCTCGACCTCCGCCAGCCAGGCCGCGTCCGGGGCGCCCGCCTTCGCCATGTCCTTGAGGAGGTGCGCGCGTTCACGGGCGGCCACGGTCAGGCCCGTCGAGGCGTGGACGACGGCCGTCAGCTCGGCCGGGAACACGAACACCGTGTGCCGCATGCCGTGCATGCGGACCAGTGCGCGGTCCTCGTACAGCGCGCGCTCCGTCTGGGGCACCGCCTTCGCCGGGTCGGTGAGCCGCGCGGCCACCGCCAGGTACACCGACGCCGGGTCCGTGCCGTGCAGGGCCACCAGGGAGGCGGCGACCTCCTCGGGGCCCGCCGCGCGCGCCGGGTCCGCCAGACGGTGCCGCAGGGCCAGTCTGGCCCGCCGCTCGGCCGTGCCGATGTGCCGCCGTCGTGCCTCATCCATACCGGCCTCCCCGTGGACCGTGGGTGACGATCTCCTGTCCGTATGGTCGCCGATGCCACTGACAATCGACCCGACGCGGTCGCGGCACGCCCCCGGAGCCACCGCCCCCGACGGCACCGGCACGGGCAGCGCGGCTCAGCCCTCCCCGTCCAGCCCCTTCAGCAGCACGCTCGCGAGCTCCTGCCGGTCCTCTGCGTGATCCCGGTACCACAGTCCCAACCTGTGCTCGGCGTCCGGGAGTTCGAGCCGGGTGAACTGGGCACGTGCCGACAGCGCCTCGTGTACGGCCTCCGTCACGGCCGGCGGGATGACCGTGTCGGCGCCCGGTACCGCCAGCACCGCCCGGCCTCCGTAGGTCCGCAGTGTCTCCAGGGCCACAGAGGTGCGCCAGCCGTCCGGCGTGCGGATGATCTCGCTGAACCTGCCCCGGCCGTCGCCGAACGGCACGTCCCAGGCCTCCGGCGCGTAGACGGCGGGCGCGCACAGGCCCACCGCCGCCACCCGGCGGCCGTAGTGCCGCATGAGATCCGCGACGGTCTGGCCGCTCATGCTGAAGCCGACCAGCACCAGCGGGTCGCCCGCCGGGGCGTAGGCGTCGAGCACCGCCACCGACTGCTCGAACCTGCGCCGCAGGCTCAACTCCGCGAGTGCCCCGGAGCTGTCCCCGTGCCCCGAGAAGTCGAACGCCAGGGCGTGGCAGCCGTGCTCGGTGAACTCCGCGAGCAGCGGCAGGAGCCGCTCCTTGCTGCCGTTCCCGGCGCCGTGCAGCAGGATCACCGTGGCCCGGCCGGGCTGCCCGGCGGACACACCGCTGAGCCGTTCGCCGTCGTACGCGTAGGAGAAATCAGTGAGTTCGCCCATAAGGGGCATTCACTCACGGCAGGGGCCCGGAGGAGGGGGAGGGACGGGCCCGGGTCACAGGCCGGGGGTCACAGGCCGGGCGCCCCCCATACCGGGAACCAGCGGCCGAGGTCCGGCTCGATCCGCAGGTCGCTCGCCAGCATCACCTTGACCTCGAGCTCCAGGGCGCCGTCCCGGCGTTCGCCGCCGCCGGGCAGCGGGGCGAAGGGGTAGAAGCTGCCCCGCTTGTAGAGGTAGACCAGGGCCAGCTTCCGGCCGCCCTCGCCCGCGAACACGGCCAGGGAGCACAGCAGCTGCGGGCCGAATCCGCTGGCCTCCAGGGAGCTGTTCACCGCATGCAGGTCGTTGACCAGCTCGGGCAACTGGTCGGGGCCGCGCCGGGAGACCAGCCAGGAGTAGCCGTACTCGTCCTGCCGGATCTCCACCCCAGGCCCCTTGCGCTCGGCGTCCGCGTCCAGGAGCGCCCGGACCTCCCGGTAGGTCTGCTCGAAGGCCGCGCCCTCCACCGTGGCGAAGCACACCGCCCCGTCGCCGGTCGGCGTGAACCCGGCCGCCGCCTCGAGCGTCACGGCCGCCGACGGCAGCGCGAACAGCTGGTCGAGGTCGGGGGCGACGGGCTTCGTGCGGCCGAGCAGGATGTCCAGCAGACCCATGCTCAGCCCGCCTTTCCGGGCGCCGCCGCCTCGCCCAGCTCGGTGGAGATGCGGCCCAGTTGGTCGAGCCGCTGCTCGAGACTGGGGTGGGTGGACAGCAGCCGGGAGAAAGCGGCTCCGGAGCCCAGGGCCGGGGTGAAGTAGAAGGCGTTGAACGCCTGTGCCGTACGCAGGTCCTTCATCGGGATCCGGGCGATGTCCCCGCAGACCTTGGTGAGCGCCGACGCCAGCGCCGAGGGCCGGCCGGTCAGCTGGGCGGCGGCCCGGTCGGCGGCCAGCTCCCGGTACCGGGACAGCGCCCGGATCAGCAGGAAGCTGATCGCGTACACGGCGGCCGAGACGCCCATCACGGCGGCGAACACCGCCATCGTGTTCTGGTCCTTGCGGCCCCGGAACAGCTGCGAGTAGAAGGCGAAGCGCACCATCAGGCCGGCGATCACCCCGAGGAAGGACGCCACGGTGATCACGGCGACGTCCTTGTGCGCGACGTGCGACAGCTCGTGCGCGAGCACGCCCTCCAGCTCGGCGGGTTCCAGCCGGCGCAGCAGGCCGGTGGTCACGCAGACCACGGCGTGATCGGGGTTGCGGCCGGTGGCGAACGCGTTCGGCATGTCCATGCTTGACACGGCGACGACCGGCTTCGGCATGTCGGCCTGGGCGCACAGCCGGTCGACCACCCCGTGCAGCTCGGGATACTCCTCCCGCTCCACGACCCGGCCGTGCATCGCGTACAGCGCGACCCGGTCGGAGAACCAGTACTGGGCCGCGAGCATCGCCGCCGCGATCACGGCGACCAGGACCCAGGACTTCAGCAGCACGATCAACGCGGCGACGAATCCCACGTACAGCAACCCGAGCAGGAACAGCGTGACCCCCATGCGTGCGGTCAGTCGCCGGTCGCTCCGGAAGCGGCTCTGCATCTGCATCACCCCGCAGTCAGGCACTCGTCCCGGTGTCCAGTGTGCACCTGCCCACTCCCGGCGGCCTCCATGACGCGGTTGCTTTCGCGCCCAGGGCCCGCAAAGCCTTGCCCCTGGGGCCGGAGAAGCCTCGCCGGCCTTTCTGCCGGTCAGCCGGGCTGTCGCACGCGCCGCACGGTCTGTTCCGCCCGTGCCCGCAGCCGCTCGTCCGGATCGTCGAGCAGCGCCATGGCCGCCCGCAGCCGTACGGCCCCGCCGTGGGCGTCCAGCAGCCGGTACGCCGACACCCGCACCCACCTCGGCCGCCCGGCGCCCAGCCGCTCGGTCAGCCACTGCTCCGGCAGCAGCCGGGCCGAGGGCAGCAGCGCGAGGGTCGCCTCGCGGACGACCCCGGGTGCGGGGTCGTCCAGCATCCGCCGCATCCGCGGTACGTCCGTCACGTCCAGCAGCCGCAGCCCGGCCACCGCCCGGGCCCGTACGCCCGCCACCGGATGGTCCAGCAGCGGCCACAGCAGCCCGGCGTCGAGGCGCTGCCCGCACTCGGCCAGCCCGAGGGCGGCACCGGGAGGCAGCCCCGGGTCGGCCGGGTCGGCGCACCGCTGCCGGTACCAGGGGAGCGGGTCGGTCCCGTGCTGCCGTACGACATAGCGCGCGCAGGCCCGCACCAGCGCCGACCGGTCCGCGAGGAACCCCGTCGCCCGCTCGTGCCGCCCCAGCCGCCGCAGCGCGGTGACCCCGGCGGACCGGGCCTGGGGGTTGCGGGCGCCGAGCAGCGCCTCCAGCACCTCTTCGGCGTCCTGCTCACCGGCGCCGGCCGACGCCGCGTCCGCGCACAGGTTCCGCACCACGATGTCGTCCTCCCGGGCGGCGGCGCGGGCCAGCTCGCCGGGGGACAGCAGACCCCGCTGGACGGCGAGGCCGTACGCGAACCGTCGTACGGCCCGGTCGGCGGCGGCCAGCAGCGGCGCGAGGCGCTCCTTGTCCGCCCGGTCCAGCAGGTCGCGCAGCAGCCCGGCCGCGAAGTCCCCGCGCCCGCGCCGCCCGATCCGCAGCACCAGCGGGGCCAGCCGTACGGCCGCCGCATCGTCCAGCTCCCGCGCCAGCAGCTCGCGGGCCCGCTCCCGCACCGGCGGAGCCCAGTCCGCACAGCGCAGCACGACCAGCGGGAGCAGCTCCGGGCGCCCGGCGGCCCGTCCCAGCGCCCGGTGCCGGATCCGGCCGTCGCGGTGGCACAGGGCGAGGGCGAGGTGGGGGTCGGTGAGCGGGCCGCCGGCACGCAGGGCGGCGATCAGCGCACGGCCGCCGTCGGTCGCCTCCCAGACCGGGACGACGTCCGGCGGGAGGTACCACTGGTCCTCCCGCACCCCCTCGTCGAACTCCAGCCAGGCGGCCGGACCACCCGTGCCGACGACGTCCGCCAGTGCGCCGCCCTCCACGAGCCACCGCGCGGCGCTGATCCCCTCCCGCACCACGGCCTCCTCAGTAGGTGCGCAGTTGCGCGTAGCCGAGCAGGACGATCATCGCGGCGACACAGCCCAGCACGATGGCCGTGGACACCCACGAGGACCGGCGCGGCCCCACCGGTTCGGGGTCGGGGCGGAACGGCGCCGGGTCCGGCGGGTTCTCCTTCCAGCGGGCGGCGAGCATCCGGGCCCGCGCCGAGGGCTCCTTGTACTCGGCCGCGTCCGCCCACCTGTGGTCGAACTCCCGCTGCCAGTCGTCCTGTCCAGTCATCCCCGTGCAAACCTCTTTCGTCCGACAGAGTCCGGAACGATGGTCCTTCCGACAGTAGGAAGCCTGGGAGGCGGCAATGGTTGCACGCGCATCCGAAACGCACCTCGCCGACAGCGGGGCCTCGGTGCGACGGTCGTTGCAGGCCTCCCTGTGAGCCGCGGTTCCCCAGCCGGCCAGGACGGTCACCGCATGCCGGCCCCGCCGGAAGGCGGTTCGGACAGGCCGTCGAACCGGTCAGCCAGGATCATCGCCACATCGTCCGCCAGGTCGCCGCCGGTGTGACGGCTCAACGCCTGGTGCAGTTGCTCCAGGAACTCCCGCGGGCTGGGACCGGCGCCTATCCTCTCCATGGTCTCCGGCAGAGCGAAGAATTCGTTGTCGGGGTTGCGGGCCTCGATCACACCGTCGGTGTACAGCAGCAGGCGGTCACCGGGGGCGAACGCGTAGCTCTCCGGCTTCTCGGGGGGATCGGCGATGAGGTCCTCGAGGCCGAGAGGCGGCGACGGCAAGCTCGGCACGAGTGGTACGGCCCTGCCCTGGCGCAGCAGCATCGGCGGTGGATGTCCACGGTTGACCAACTGCACCACGGGTTCGTCCGGCACCTGCGCGATGAGCGCCGTGGTGAACCCTTCCAGCAGAACCTCCGGACCGAACGCACCCGGGACGGCGACTTCCCGTTGCAGTGCGGCCGTGCAGCGGTTCATGACCTCCAGCAGGTCCCTCTCGTAGTGCACGGCCTCCCGGAACGCCCCCAGGGCCACCGCGACGGCTCGCACCGCGGACAGTCCCTTGCCCCGGACGTCCCCGACGATCATCCGGACGCCGTACCGCGTCTGCACCGCCTCGTACAGGTCCCCGCCCACCCGTGCCCCGGTCCCGGCCGCGAGGCACAGGCTGTCGGCCCGCAGCGGGCCCAGGAGCGTGGGCACGGGCCGCAGCACGACCTCCTGGGCCGCCACGGCGATGCGGCGGACCTGGTCGAGCTCTCTCTGCCTGCGCTCCTGCATAGTGCGGCTGGTGAGGAAACCAGCCGCGGAGACCAAGGCCAGAGCCAGGAAGTTGCTGTAGACCTGCAGCGTGCCCCATGCCCCGTTGTAGGTCGCGGTGGTCACACTGATCGCCAGCGCCAGGGCCGCCGCCGCGGTGGTGCCCCTGGGCCCCAACGTCACTGCCGCCAGCGCCGGCACCGCGGTGAGGAAGGGGCCGGTGTAGACGAAGTGCGCAGGCGTGAGTTCGATGACCAACACGGCCAGCGCGATCAGATAGGGCGCCCACCGCATCAGCGCGAAGGGGACTCGGTTGTGGACGCCTGCTCCTGGCAGCGGGGGTGAGCGCAAGAGCCACCTCATGCACCAAGCCTGCCTCGTGGACAGCCGCTGCTCCACCCAGCCGACCGCCCTGGGACGAGCTCACGGGGCATCTCACCCGCGGGCGACGCCGCCGGAGCCGAAAAGCCGACGGCCCGCAGACGGCCCAGGGGGGCGGAATCCCGCTCTGACCCGGGGCGACATCACACGTCGAAGCAATGCACACCGGGCGCGCTGACCCGCGCTTCCTGGCCTGGCCACTGCGGGCGAAGCCTGCCGGCGTCACGGTGGTCATGGCGCGTGCCGCCCGTCAGCGACGCGGGGCCTTCTGACCGTGCACGGCTGTGTGAGAGGGCGCAGGCATCGCTCTCACGGCACGGGGCAGATCCGCAGTCAGCGCGGACTGCCGGTGGTGTGCCCCCTGTGGTCGAGGGGCACACCACCGGTGCGGATCACACGTCGAAGTACAGCTCGAACTCGTGCGGGTGCGGACGCAGCTGGATCGGGGCGATCTCGTTCGTGCGCTTGAAGTCGATCCACGTCTCGATCAGGTCGGACGTGAACACGTCGCCCTGGAGGAGGAACTCGTGGTCGGCCTCGAGGGCGTCGAGGACGGCGCCGAGGGAGGTCGGGACCTGGGCCACGTTCGCGTGCTCCTCGGGAGCCAGCTCGTAGAGGTCCTTGTCGATCGGCTCGGCGGGCTCGATCTTGTTCTTGATGCCGTCCAGGCCCGCGAGCAGCAGGGCCGAGAAGGCCAGGTACGGGTTGCCGGAGGAGTCGGGCGCGCGGAACTCGACGCGCTTGGCCTTCGGGTTCGAACCCGTGATCGGGATCCGCATCGCGGCGGAGCGGTTGCGCTGCGAGTACACGAGGTTGATCGGTGCCTCGAAGCCCGGCACCAGACGGTGGTACGAGTTCACCGTCGGGTTGGTGAAGGCCAGCAGCGACGGGGCGTGCTTGAGGATGCCGCCGATGTAGTAGCGGGCGGTGTCCGACAGGCCCGCGTAACCGGCCTCGTCGTAGAACAGCGGGTCGCCGTTGCTCCACAGCGACTGGTGCACGTGCATGCCCGAGCCGTTGTCGCCGAAGATCGGCTTCGGCATGAAGGTCGCGGTCTTGCCGTTCTTCCAGGCCACGTTCTTCACGATGTACTTGAAGAGCTGGAGGTCGTCGGCGGCGGCGAGCAGCGTGTTGAACTTGTAGTTGATCTCGGCCTGACCGGCGGTGCCCACCTCGTGGTGCTGGCGCTCGACCTTAAGGCCGGACTTCTCCAGCTCCAGGGAGATCTCGGCGCGCAGGTCGGCGAAGTGGTCGACCGGCGGGACCGGGAAGTAACCGCCCTTGTAGCGGACCTTGTACCCGCGGTTGTTCTCCAGAGCGCCGGTGTTCCAGGCGCCCGCCTCGGAGTCGATGTGGTAGAAGGACTCGTTCGCGCTGGTCGCGAAGCGGACGGAGTCGAAGATGTAGAACTCCGCCTCGGGACCGAAGTACGCGGTGTCCGCGATACCGGTCGACGCCAGGTAGGCCTCCGCCTTCTTCGCCACGTTGCGCGGGTCACGGGAGTACTGCTCGCCCGTGATCGGGTCGTGGATGAAGAAGTTGATGTTGAGGGTCTTGTCCCGGCGGAACGGGTCGATGCGCGCGGTGGACAGGTCGGGACGCAGCGCCATGTCCGACTCGTGAATGGCCTGGAAACCGCGGATCGACGATCCGTCGAAGGCCTGCTCGTCGTCGGGGTCGAACGCCTCAGCGGGCAACGTGAAGTGCTGCATGACGCCCGGCAGGTCGCAGAAGCGGACGTCGATGAACTTGACGTCCTCGTCCGCGATGAACTTCTTGGCCTCGTCGGCGTTCTGGAACATCCAGCTCCTCCTACTCCCGACCGTCCTCGCCGGGGTGGTAGATCGTTCGTGCGGCCAGTGCGGTGGCACACGCTGGTCTCGACCCTAGGGACGGGTGATTTCTCGGGCGTGACCCGTTTGTTTCGCAGAAGTTAACCGGCCACGTTTCCACCGTAGCCCCGACACACCCCTATGGGACCCGTCGGATTCCGGGGCAGTACCGTGGACGGGTGGACAACAGGCGAGTAATCGGATCGTGGCTCTCCGGCCCCCGCGCGGCCCTGGAAGAGGCCGGTGCCGACTTCGGATACCGGGGCGAGCAGCTCGGCCTCCCGGAGCAGGGCCCGAACTCGATCGCCCGGCCCGGGCGGCGCCTGGGAGCGCTGGCCGTCGACTGGGGGCTGTGCGTCTTGATCGCATACAGCCTTATCACTCACGGCTACAGCCCCGCTACCAGCAACTGGGCGCTGGTCGTCTTCGCCGCCCTGAGCGCCCTCACCGTCGGCACGGTCGGCTTCACCCCGGGCAAGCGCCTCTTCGGCCTTCGCGTACTCGACCTGCGGACCGGCACGGTCAACCCGCTGCGCGCCCTGCTGCGCACGTTCCTGCTGTGCCTGGCGGTCCCGGCACTGATCTGGGACCGGGACGGCCGCGGCCTGCACGACCGGCTCGCGAAGACGGTCGAGGTAAGGATCTGAGGCACAGCTCCGGATCCGGGGCAGGGCAGTAGCGGTACGGGGGCGGGTCAGCGCGTCCGCAGCACCGCCGCCAGCACCTCCCGCAGCTCGGCCTCCGGATCCGCCGCGGCACCGGGCGCGCGCCAGGCCACGAACCCGTCCGGCCGTACCAGCACCGCCCCGTCCGCCGTCGTGCCGTGCGCGGCGGCCCAGTCGCCGTGCTCCCCGTCGTACGTCAGCTCCGCCCGCGCCCCCGTACCGATCCGGTACGCCTCCAGCGGCAGGCCCCGCGCGTCCGCGACACGGCGGGCGGCGGCGTGCCAGGCCGTGCCCGCGGCCGAGCCGGCGTCGCTGAGCAGCACCGGGCAACGCTCGTAGAGGTCGAGCGTGGAGATCCGTTCGCCCGTGCGGCGCAGCCACAGGTGGGGGGCCCGGCTGCCGGGCTGCCCGGTCAGGCGCATCCCCTCGGGTACGACAGGCTCGGCCGGGTCGGCGCCCAGGACCGCGCCCTCGGGGTAGCGGTAGCCGAGGACGACGTTGAGGATGCCGCCGCGTTTGCCGACGCCGACGCCGGGGGCGGGCGCGAAACCGGGGTGGCTGTGCTCGACGGAGCGGGCCGAGGCCCGGGCACTGGTGGCCAGGGCGACGGGCCGGCGCTCGGTGTCGTAGGTCCCGAGCAGTCCGGGGCCGGCCCAGCCGCCGAGGACCGCGGCCAGCTTCCAGGCCAGGTTGTGGGCGTCCTGGATGCCGGTGTTGGAGCCGAACGCGCCGGTCGGTGACATCTCGTGGGCCGAGTCTCCGGCGAGGAAGACCCGGTCGGCCGCGTAGCTCTCGGCGACGCGTTCGGCGGCGCGCCAGGACGCCTTGCCGGTGATCTCGACGTCCAGGTCGGGGACGCCCACGGCGCGGCGGATGTGCCGCCGGAGCCGGTCCTCGGTGAACTCCTCCAGCGTTTCGCCGTGCTCCGGATGCCACGGGGCGTGGAAGACCCAGTTCTCCTTGTTGTCGACGGGCAGCAGGGCACCGTCGGCCTCAGGGTCGGTGAGGTAGCAGCAGATGAAGCGCCGGTCGCCGACGGTTTCGGCGAGCAGCTTGGAGCGGAAGGTCACGCTCACGTTGGCGAAGAGGTCACCGGGGCCGCTCTGTCCGATGCCGAGCCGGCCCCGGACGGGACTGCGCGGGCCGTCGGCCGCGACCAGGTAGTCCGCGCGGACCGTGTACAGCCGGTCGGTGTCGCGGTCCCGGACGAACCCCGTCACTCCTTCGGAGTCCTGGGCGAAGGACTCCAGCTCGTGGAAGTACCGCAGATCGCCGCCGAGGGCGCGGGCCTGCTTCACCAGCACCGGTTCCAGGTCGTTCTGGCTGCACAGGCACCACGCCGTGGGGCTGAACCTCGCGAGCCCACCGCCCGGGTCGATCTCCCTGAACAGCCACTCGCCGGCGTCGCCGACCAGGGTCGGGGTCTGCAGGATGCCGTGATTGTCCGCGAGGAGCGAGGCCGCCGTCTTGATGTCCGGCTCGATGCCGGCCACCCGGAACAGCTCCATCGTCCGGACGTTGTTGCCGCGTCCGCGCGGGTGGACCGAGGTTCCGGAGTGCCGCTCGATCAGCATGTGCCGCACGCCGAGACGGCCCAGGAACAGGGACATGGACAGGCCGACCAGAGAGCCGCCCACGATGAGGACGGGCACCTGGTGATCGGCTTTCTGCTGCATCAGCGACTCCAGAGGCAGAGGTGGGTGTGGTGAGGCGCGTCGCAGTTTCCATGCCCGGTGCGAGGGGGCGTCGGAGGGGTTGCGGGGGCTCAATCACCCGCCTGGTTCACGCGAGTCGCGCGTACCGGCGGAGCGGAACAGGATCAAAAAACGCTGACGTCGCGTCATCGGCGCCCGACGTCCGCCTCTGCCCCCGCTAGAAGGAGATGTGTGCGATATGACCACCACGGCGGAACAGGCTTCGCAAAAGCCGAGACGACAGGCGTCCAAGCGGGTCTCCCAGTCCGTGTTCGACGGCTCCCACCTTCGGGTCGTCCTGCTGGTGGACGTCCACGACGGCGCCCAGCAGCAGTTCCTCGAGGCCTATGAGCAACTGTGCAACCAGGTCGCCTCGGTGCCCGGCCATGTCAGCGACCAGCTGTGCCAGTCGATCGAGAATCCCTCCCAATGGCTCATCACCAGTGAGTGGGAGAGTGCCCCGCCGTTCCTCGCCTGGGTGAACAGCGAGGAGCACGTCCGCATGGTGGAGCCGCTGCACAGCTGTGTCCGGGACACCCGGTCGCTGCGCTTCCACGTCGTGCGCGAGACGGGCACCGCGGCGTCCGCGGCGTCGGCCGAGCGCCGGCTCCAGACGTCCCCGCGCATCGGCGACGGGGTGATCCGGCACGCGCTCACCTTCACGGTCAAGCCGGGCAGCGAGGCGCAGGTGGCGAAGATCCTCGCGAACTACGCCTCGCCCGAGCCGCGCGTCGACGAGACCACCCGCCTGTGCCGCACCTCCCTGTTCATGCACGGCAACCGGGTCGTACGGGCCATCGAGGTGCGCGGCGACCTGCTCGCGGCGCTGCGCCACGTCGCCCGGCAGCCCGAGGTACGGGCCGTCGAGGAGGCCATCAACCCGTACCTGGAGCAGAGCCGCGACCTGGACGACCAGGAGTCCGCGCGGATGTTCTTCACCCGGGCGGCGCTGCCCGCCGTGCACCACGTCACCGCGGACGAGCTGGCCGAGGGCCGGCGGCACGCGCTGTACTACCCGGCCCGGCCGGGCCGCGGAATGCGGCTGGCCGAGCTGCTCGCCCACAGGGACGCCGAGGCGGCGGAGGACCCGGGCAGCCCGGTCCTGCGCAGCACGATCTTCCAGCGCGACGACGTCGTCGTACGGCTGATCGACGTACGTGACGGGCGGGACGCCGAGGCCGCCCTGCCCGGGTCCGGCGCCAAGGCCGGTGCGAAGGCCGGTTCCGAGGCCGGTTCCGAGGCCGCGCTGAAGGACCTGCTGGCGCAGGACGCCGTCCGCATGGAACTCATCACCGACCGCCGCTCGCCGGACGCCTGACCCCCGACCCCCACAGGCGCAGCACACCAACGGAGGAACGCCGTGATCAAACCCCTTCCGAAGATCGTGGACCTCAGTGAGGTCGAGCCCAACACCCGGCGCGGCGGTGATCTGCGCGCCATGCTCACCCCGGCCACGGTGGGCTCCACCAGCGGATTCATGGGCGTGGCCATCGTGCAGCCCGGCGACCGCATCGCGGAGCACTACCACCCGTACTCCGAGGAGTTCGTGTACGTCGTCTGCGGGCAGCTGGAGGTGGACCTGGACGGCGATCCGTACCCGCTCCAGCCGGAGCAGGGGCTGATGATCCCCGCCCACATGCGTCACCGGTTCCGCAACGTGGGCAACGTGGAGGCGCGCCTCGTCTTCCACCTGGGCCCGCTGGCCCCGCGTCCGAGCCTCGGCCATGTCGACACGGAGGAGACGGAGCCCGCCGCCGTCGCCGCCGAGCCGGCCGACCGGGTGCAGGTCCGCTCATGACCCGGCGGGTGGCGGTCACCGGCATAGGCGTCGTCGCTCCGGGCGGGATCGGGGCACCGGCGTTCTGGGACCTGCTGGCCGCGGGGCGTACGGCGACACGGGGCATCACGTTCTTCGACCCCACCGGGCTGCGCTCCCGGATAGCCGCCGAGTGCGACTTCGACCCGGCCGTACACGGTCTGGACGCCGAGCAGGCGGGACGGTCCGATCGCTACATCCAGTTCGCCCTGGTCGCCGGCGAGGAGGCGGTCCGGGACTCCGGAATCGACCTCGGCCGGGAGGACCCCTGGCGGGTCGGGGTCTCCCTGGGCACCGCCGTCGGTGGCACCACCCGCCTGGAGCACGACTACGTCCTGGTGAGCAGCGGCGGGCAGCGCTGGGACGTGGACCACCGCAAGGCGGGTCCGCAGCTGCACCGGGCGTTCTCGCCGAGCACGCTCGCCTCGGCGGTGGCGGAGCGTTTCGGTGCCCATGGTCCGGTGCAGACGGTGTCCACCGGCTGCACCTCGGGCCTGGACGCGGTCGGGTACGCCTTCCACACCGTCCAGGAGGGCCGCGCCGACATCTGCATCGCGGGCGCCTCGGACTCCCCGATCTCCCCGATCACCATGGCCTGCTTCGACGCGATCAAGGCCACGTCCCCCAACAACGACGACCCCGCACACGCGTCAAGGCCCTTCGACAACGACCGCGACGGATTCGTCATGGGCGAGGGCGGCGCGGTGCTCGTCCTGGAGGAGCTGGAGCACGCCCGGACCCGCGGCGCTCACGTGTACTGCGAACTGGGCGGCTACGCCACCTTCGGCAACGCCTACCACATGACCGGCCTGACCAGCGAGGGCCTGGAGATGGCCCGTGCGATCGAGGACGCCCTCGACCACGCCCGGCTCGACCCCACCGCGATCGACTACGTCAACGCGCACGGCTCGGGCACCCGACAGAACGACCGCCACGAGACCGCCGCGGTGAAACGGGCCCTGGGACAGCACGCCTACGACACACCGATGAGTTCCATCAAGTCCATGGTGGGCCACTCCCTCGGGGCGATCGGCGCGATCGAGGTCGTGGCCTGCGTGCTGGCCCTGGCCCACCAGGTCGTACCACCCACCGCCAACTACGAGACCCCCGACCCCGAGTGCGACCTGGACTACGTGCCGCGCACCGCCCGCGAACGCAGGCTGAACGGCGTCCTGTCCGTGGGCAGCGGCTTCGGCGGCTTCCAGTCCGCGGTGGTCCTGACCCGACGCACCTGACCCGACGATCCCGACCTGGCCCAGGGAGAGGACACGATGAGCGAACCCGATCCGCGGCGCGCGGCCGTCACCGGAATCGGCGTGATCGCGCCCAACGGAACGAGCACGGAGACCTACTGGAAGTCCGTCAAGGAGGGCATCAGCGTTCTCGACCGGGTCACCCGCGAGGGCTGCGCACACCTGCCGCTGCGGGTGGCCGGTGAGGTCCGGGACTTCGATCCGGCGGCGGCGGTCGAGGAACGTTTCCTGGTCCAGACCGACCGCTTCACGCACTTCGCCATGGCCGCGGCCGACCTGGCGCTGGAGGACGCCCGGCTCGGCCGGGCCGACACCGACGCCTCGCCGATGTCCGTGGGCGTGGTCACCGCGGCCGGTTCCGGCGGCGGCGAGTTCGGCCAGCGGGAGCTGCAGCGACTGTGGGGCAAGGGCAGCCGGTACGTCGGCCCTTACCAGTCCATCGCCTGGTTCTACGCGGCCAGCACCGGCCAGATCTCCATCCGGCGCGGCTTCAAGGGGCCCTGCTCGGTGGTCGCCGCCGACGAGGCCGGCGGCCTGGACGCCCTGGCCCACGCGGCCCGCGCCGTGCGGCGCGGCACCGACGTGATCGTGGCCGGGTCCACCGAGGCGCCGCTCGCCCCGTACTCGATGGTGTGCCAGCTCGGCTACGAGGAGCTGAGCGGTGAGCCGGACCCCGACCGCGCCTACCGCCCGTTCACCGCCGGAGCCTGCGGGTTCGTGCCGGCGGAGGGCGGCGCCATGCTCGTGGTGGAGTCGACGGCCTCGGCCCGGGACCGCGGGGTACCCGTGCGGGCCGTCCTCGCCGGGCACGCGGCGACCTTCACCGGAGCCTCCCGCTGGGCGGAGTCCCGGGACGGGCTCGCCCACGCGATCCGGGGCGCCCTGGACGAGGCGGGGTGCGCCCCCGAGGAGGTCGACGTGGTCTTCGCCGACGCCCTCGGCGTGCCGGCGGCCGACCGTGCGGAGGCGCTGGCCCTCGCCGACGTGTTCGGCGCGCACGGCCGGCGCCCGCCGGTCACGGCGCCCAAGGCCGGGATCGGACGGGGCTACTGCGCGGCACCCGTGCTGGACACCGCGGCGGCGGTGCTCGCACTGGAGCACGGACTGATCCCGCCCACCCCGGGGGTCTTCGACATCTGCCACGACCTCGACCTCGTGACCGGCCGCGCCCGCGCCGCCGAGCTGCGCACGGCGCTGGTCCTCAGCCGGGGACTCATGGGGTCGAACTCGGCGCTCGTGCTGCGGCACGGCGCCACCGGCGTCTCGTAGCGAGGCGCTCCGGAGCACGTCCCGAAAGAGAGGAACCTATGAGTGACCGCATCACCGTGGAAGAACTGTCCGAACTGATGAAGAAGGCCGCCGGAGTCACCGTCCCGCCCGCCGAACTCGAGCAGCGGTGCGACACCGGCTTCGACGCCCTCGGCGTGGACTCGCTCGGCCTGCTCGGCATCGTCGGCGAGCTGGAGAACCGGCACGGAGCGCCGATGCCCCCCGACGCGGAGCGTTCCAGGACGCCCCGCCAGTTCCTCGACCTCGTCAACAGCGCACTGCCCGCGGGAGCCTGACATGGCCGGACACACCCAGAACGAGATCACCATCGCCGCGCCCGTCGACCTGGTCTGGGACATGACCAACGACGTGGCGAACTGGCCGCAGTTGTTCAGCGAGTACGCCACCGCCGAGATCCTCTCCCAGCAGGGGAACCGGACCACCTTCCGGCTCACCATGCACCCCGACGACAACGGCAAGGTGTGGAGCTGGGTCTCGGAGCGGGAGACGGACCGCGCCCGCCTCGCCGTCAAGGCCCGCCGCGTGGAGACGGGCCCCTTCGCCTACATGAACATCCACTGGCAGTACGAGGAGGTACCGGCCGGCACCCGGATGGTCTGGACGCAGGACTTCGAGATGAAGCCGGACGCGCCCGTCGACGACGACTGGATGACCGACAACATCAACAAGAACTCCAAGATCCAGATGGCTCTCATCCGGGACAAGATCGAGCGGGCGGCGGCCGGTCACCGGCCCGCCCCGGCCCTGGCCGACTGAGCCGGGACGGAGGAGCAACCGTGCACCAGGCCCTGATCGTCGCCCGCATGGCCCCGGGCTCCGCCCCCGACATCGCCAAGGTGTTCGCGGAGTCCGACCGGGGAGAGCTGCCGCACCTCGTCGGAGTCGTCCGGCGGAGCCTCTTCCAGTTCGGCGATGTGTACCTGCACCTCATCGAGTCCGAGCGCGAGCCCGGACCGGCCATCGCCAAGGTCACCTCGCACCCGGAGTTCAAGGAGGTCAGCGATCGTCTCTCGGCCTACGTCAGCGCGTACGACCCTCAGACCTGGCGGTCGCCGAAGGACGCGATGGCACAGCGCTTCTACCTCTGGGAGCGCGACGTCGGCACGTGACCTCGAGGCCGGAACACCGGTGCCGGGCCCGCGTCGGACGCGGACCCGGCACCGGTGTGCTGCGAAAGGGGGACGGGGGAGCCGGTCAGGCGGGGACCGTGCAGTCGAACGCGTGCAGATAGGGGTTGACCGGCCGGATGTCGCCGACGCTCAGGCCCGCGCCGGTCAGCCGCGCCACCATGCTGTCGGTGGTGTGCTTGGCCCCGCCGACGTTCAGCAGGAGCAGCAGGTCCATGGCGGTGCTGAACCGCATCGACGGGGTGTCGTCGACGAGGTTCTCGATGACCACGATCCGGGTGCCCGGACCGCCCGCCTCGACGACGTTGCGCAGCAGCCGGGCGGTGGACTCGTCGTCCCATTCCAGGATGTTCTTGATGACGTAGACGTCGGCCTTGACCGGGACGGACACGCGGACGTCACCGGGGACGATGCGCACCCGGTCCGCGAGATCGCCGCCCTCGCGCAGCCGTGGCACGGCGTTCTCCACCACCCGCGGCAGATCGAGCAGAAAGCCCCGCATCGACGGGTACTTGTCCAGCAGGCTCGCCACCACGTGCCCCTGCCCGCCGCCGATGTCCGCGACGGACGTGCTGCCGGACAGGTCCAGGAGCGCGGCGACATCGCGCGCCGACTGCTCGCTGGACGTCGTCATCGCACGGTTGAAGACGTCGGCCGACTCCGGGGCGTCCTCGTTCAGGTAGGCGAAGAACTCCTTGCCGTACAGGTCCTCGACGACGTTCCCGCCGGTGCGCACCGCCTCGTCCAGCTTCGGCCAGGCGTCCCAGGTCCAGGGCTCGGTGCACCACAGGCAGATGTAGCGCAGGCTGTTCGGGTCGTCCTCGCGCAGCAGCCTGGACATGCCCGTGTGGGCGAACGTTCCGTCGGGCCGCTCGGCGAAGACGTCGTAGCAGGTCAGCGCGCGCAGCAGCCGGCGCAACGGCTTCGGCTCGGCCTTCACCGCGGCGGCGAGGTCCTCCACGGCCATCGGGGTGTCCCCGAGCGCGTCGGCGACGCCCAGCCGGGCCGCGGTACGGACGGCGGCGGCACAGGCCGCCCCGAACACGAGCTCTCTCAGCCGCATCGAGGGGGGAGGGGCAGTAGGAGCGGTCATGCGCCGCCTTCCTTCCTTGCATGGATGTCCCTGATGAGGGATGTCCTTGTGTCCGGTCAGCACAGCCCCGCGGGCTGCGAGGCCCGGCAGAAGTTGTTCGGGAAGGTGTTCCTGCTCTTGGCGGACTCCTGGTTGACGAGGTCCGCCGGGGAGTTGTCCGCCAGCCAGTTGCCGGTGATCCGGTTCCGTTCGCTCGCGACACCCACCATGCTCTTGAACAGGACGATGCCGCCCGACAGCGGGGACTTGCCGGAGTTCGCGATGACCAGGTTCCGCCGCACGAGCGTGTCGTCGACGCCGGTCAGGATGATGCCGGAGCCCTGCAGGAAGGGCATCCGCGCGGTCTTCGCGCAGTACTTGTTGTTGTGCTCGACGAGGTTGTCGCTGACGGTCACCATCCTGGTCTTCGGCTTGTTCTCGTCGCCGACGACGAACACGCCCGAGCAGTTGCCGGTCATGGCGTTGCGCGTGACGCTGAGGTTGCGCAGCCTGCGGACGGTGATACCGATGCGGTTGCCCTCCAGGTAGTTGCGGTCGACCACCGCGCCCCGGGTGTCCGTGGCGCCTTCCTCGGCCTTCACGTTGTTGGCGAGGAACAGGCCCGCGTCACCGTTGTTCCGGGCGATGTTCTGCCGGAACACGCCGCGGGTGGAGTGTTCCTGGGCGATGCCCCACTGCCCGTTGTTGTCGGAGGTCACCCGCTTCACGGTCAGACGGTCGGTCCCCATGGACCACAGGCCGATCCTGGGGAAGCCCTTCAGGGTCAGGTCGGCGACGGTGACGTCCCGGAGGGCGGTGTCCTTCGCCCCGACCACGCAGATGCCGTTGCCGCCCTCCAGACAGCTCACGGAGGCCTTCTTCGCGGCGCTCGACGCCGGGGCCTTCTGGGCGTTCGCCGCCGCGGCCTTCTGGGCGTCCGTCGGCATGATCACCGTACGGGGGCCCACGCCGCGCAGGGTCACTCCCGGCGTCTTCACCGTGACGCTCTCGTGGTAGGTGCCGCCCAGCACGATCACCGTGTCGCCGGGCCGGGCGGCGTTCACCGCCTTCTGGATCGACTCGCCGGGATGCACCACAAGGGTCCGGTGGGCGGCCGAGGCCGGGGTGGTGCCGAGGGCCGCGCTGAGCAGCGCCGTGGTGCATGCGAGGTACGTGATATGGCGTTTTGTCACACTCCGAAGGCTAGGAGTGCATGAGCCGATGAGCAGCCGGATACTCCGTTCGGCGGCGTGTCATCCCGGCACCGGACCGGCATGCCGGGGGAACGGCGGCGCGGACTGCCGGCTTCGCGAGCTGTCGCGTGTCCCCGCCACCCTCGACCGAGGCGGGACCTGACGGGCGGCGGAGGCAGCGGTGACCGGTGCGAGGGAAGAGCCCGCCGGGCCGGACGGCCTGCGACGTGCTCCGTTCAGGCGCAGGAGTTTGCCCGCGTCGGCCGCCCTGGCGGCCACCGCGCCGCTGCCGAAGGAGTAGGGCGAGGGCACCGGCAGTCACCCGGCCGACGCCTTCCATGACGATCACCCGGCGCACGATCCCCCGGCGCACTACTGCGCCTTCGGCGAGATCTGCCACGGGCGGCGGCTGCGCGAGGCCGGTGCACCTGGCATTTCACCGGTCCGGCCGTGAGCCTTCCCCGACGCCCGCCCTATGGCCCATGGCCCGGCCGGCCGTCGGCCGCCGGTCCGGCGACTGCCGGACCGGTTCGACAGCACGTACCACGGCTGTGCTGGGCGCGCTCGACGCGGCTTGGGGCGCCGGCGGGGCGCGCCACGGGGCGCGGCGATTCACGCCATGCATGCACGGGAGGCTCCCGCCGTGGAGCTGAGGGAGACCGCGGTCCCGGATGTCCCGGGCACCTACGGCCTCCGGTTCCGCCGTCGCTGATCCGGGTCAGCGGCCCTTCGGCATCCGCATGCCCTTGGGCAGGGGGCCCTTCGGCAGCGGCATGTTGCTCATCAGGTCGCCCAGGGCGCGCAGCCGGTCGTTGGTGGCCGTCACCTGGGGGCCGGCCAGCACGCGCGGGAGCTTCAGCATGGTCGTGCGCAGCTTCTTCAGCTCGACCTGGCCCTCACCGTTGCCCACGATCAGGTCGTGCACCGGCACGTCCCCAACGATGCGGTTCATCTTCTTCTTCTCGGCGGCCAGCAGGCCCTTCACCCGGTTCGGGTTGCCCTCGGCGACCAGCACGATGCCGGCCTTGCCGACCGCCCGGTGCACCACGTCCTGGCTGCGGTTCATCGCCACCGCAGGGGTGGTCGTCCAGCCCCGGCCGATGTTGTCCAGCACGGCCGCGGCGGCGCCCGGCTGGCCCTCCATCTGGCCGAAGGCGGCCCGCTCGGCTCGGCGGCCGAACACGATCGCCGTCGCCAGCAGGGCGGCCAGCAGGCCGAAGATGCCCAGATAGACCGGATGGCCGATCAGAAAGCCGATCGCGAGGAAGACACCGAGCGTGCCGATGCCGACGGCCGCGAGTACAAGACCGATCATCTTGTCGGCCTTGCGGGTCATCTTGTACGTAAGGGCGATCTGCTTCAGTCGCCCGGCATTCGCGGCGTCCGCCGCGGGTTCCTTCCTCGCCATGCCACGAAGTCTACGTGGCCCCGACAGTGACCGACGACGCCAGTGCCCGGTGCCGGAGGGATCAGGAGCGGGTGGCGGCCTGATCCAGCACGCGCTGGGCCTCGACCCGGGCCTTGGCGCGGCGGCGGTCCTCCAGGACACAGGTCCAGGCGTTGCGACGGGCGGTGCGCTGGCCGCCGCGCATCAGCAGCGACTCGACGGCGCGCAGCGCGTCGGTGAAGGACGGGATGGCGGTGACGCGTACATGCGCGGCCTGCATGATCGAGGTTCCCCCTCGGCGAAGGTGTACGTCCTGTGATACCAGCGTCACTGTTGGGTGTTACCAGGGCGTGACCGACCGGTCAAACGCGGATGAAGCCCCGGGGGGCGCGGTCTCGGGGGGCCCCGGAACGCCGACGCGGTCCTGACACGGCCCTCATCAGCGAGGACGGTCAGGACCGCGTCGGCTCGGCCACGGCAGGCCGGTGCTTACTTGTGCGCCACTTCACGCTGTTCGATCGCCATCCGGTACAGGCGCCCGGCCCGGTAGGAGGAGCGGACCAGCGGGCCCGACATCACACCGGAGAAACCGATCTGCTCGGCCTCCTCCTTCAGCTCCACGAACTCCTGCGGCTTGACCCAGCGCTCGACCGGGTGGTGACGCAGGGACGGGCGCAGGTACTGCGTGATGGTGATCAGCTCGCAGCCCGCGTCGTGCAGCTGCTTCAGCGCTTCGCTGACCTCCTCACGGGTCTCGCCCATGCCGAGGATCAGGTTGGACTTGGTGACCAGGCCGAAGTCGCGGGCCTCGGTGATGACCTTCAGCGAGCGCTCGTAGCGGAAGCCGGGGCGGATGCGCTTGAAGATCCGCGGCACGGTCTCCACGTTGTGCGCGAAGACCTCGGGGCGCGCGGAGAAGACCTCCGCCAGCTGCTCGGGGACCGCGTTGAAGTCGGGCGCCAGCAGCTCGACCTTGGTACGGCCGCCCTCGCGCTGCGCCGTCTGCTGGTGGATCTGGCGCACGGTCTCGGCGTACAGCCAGGCACCGCCGTCCTCCAGGTCGTCGCGGGCGACGCCGGTGATGGTGGCGTAGTTCAGGTCCATCGTGACCACGGACTCGCCGACGCGGCGCGGCTCGTCGCGGTCGAGGGCCTCGGGCTTGCCGGTGTCGATCTGGCAGAAGTCACAGCGCCGGGTGCACTGGTCGCCGCCGATGAGGAAGGTCGCCTCGCGGTCCTCCCAGCACTCGTAGATGTTCGGACAGCCGGCCTCCTGGCACACCGTGTGCAGACCCTCGCCCTTCACGAGGTTCTGCATCTTCGTGTACTCGGGACCCATTTTCGCCCGGGTCTTGATCCACTCGGGCTTGCGCTCGATGGGGGTCTGGCTGTTGCGGACCTCCAGGCGCAGCATCTTGCGTCCGTCGGGTGCGACTGCGGACACGACCGGCTCCCTGTAGCTTCGATTCTTCGGCGTACACCAGGGTACGCCCGTGTTAACTGAGCCCTACGGCAGAGGCCAACCCTGTAGCCGCAGGCCACATTCCCCCGGTCAGGCGGACGCCTTCTCGATCGCCCGCGGCTTGAGGTCGGCGTTCTCCAGGATGTCCCTGAGATGCCGCTCGGCCACCGGCAGGACCTCCTCGATCGTGATGTCCCGGCCCAGCTCGTTGGCGAGGGAGGTCACGCCCGCGTCGCGGATGCCGCACGGGATGATCCGGTCGAACCAGGCGTTGTCCGGGTTCACGTTCAGGGCGAAGCCGTGCATGGTGACGCCCTTGGCGACCCGGATGCCGATCGCGGCGATCTTGCGGTCCTCGCGCCGCTGGCCCGCGTTGGAGGGGGCGTACTCGGGGCCGTTGAGGCGGGGGTCGAACTCGTCGTCGGTCAGACGCGGGTCGAAGTCGAGGGAGAGCCCCCCGAGCCCGGGGCGCTGCTCGACCGGGTCGCCGAGCACCCAGACACCGCTGCGGCCCTCGACCCGGGTGGTCGCGAGGCCGAACTCGGCGCAGGTGCGGATCAGCGCCTCCTCCAGGCGCCGCACGTGCGCGACCACGTCCACCGGGCGGGGCAGCTTCTGGATGGGGTAGCCCACCAGCTGGCCGGGGCCGTGCCAGGTGATCTTGCCGCCGCGGTCCACGTCGACGACCGGGGTGCCGTCCAGCGGGCGCTCGTTGTCCGCGGTGCGCCGGCCGGCCGTGTAGACCGGGGGGTGCTCCAGGAGCAGCACGGTGTCGGGGGCCTCGTCGGCGAACCGGGCAGCGTGCACCCGGCGCTGCTCGTCCCACGCCTCCTGGTACTCCACGGCATCCGCGCCGAACCCCATGCGGACGAACCGCAACTCACTCACGGCAAGCGCCTCCCTCAGTTTCCCGGCGACGGGCGTGTCAGGCACGTAACGCGCCCACGCCACTGTACGTCCGGTCGGCGTACGTCAGCCCTGCAGGCAATCCTCACACGATCGGATGAATGCACGTCGAAGTGTGCGAGCCCCTGCTCACTCTCCGCTACATTCGCGCCGTTCGTGAGGCCAAAAGGGCTGCTCGCAGGCAATCCCGGCACCTCAGAGGCCTGGAAGGCAGGAGACCGCACCGCAGATGACGGACCGACCCGCGCAGCGCACCCCCAACCGCCAGCTCGCCGCGCTCATCGCAGAGGCGGGGTTCTCCAACGCGGGTCTGGCCCGTCGCGTCGACCAGCTCGGCCTGGAACACGGGCTGGACCTCAGATACGACAAGACCTCGGTCACCCGGTGGCTGCGCGGCCAGCAGCCCCGCGGTACGACGCCCGCGCTCATCGCCGAGGTGTTCACGCGCCGGCTCGGGCGCCGGCTCACCGCCCAGGATCTCGGTCTGGACGCCTGTGCGCCGGTGTACGCCGGGCTGGAGTTCGCGGCCACCCCCGAGGAGGCCGTCGACATCGTCAGCGGGCTGTGGCGCAAGGACTCCGGCAGCCACACCGAGCTGCGCAAGATCGCCTTCACCCCGGCGGGGCTCGTGGTGCCCAGCCGGGACTGGCTGATCGGCCGGCCCGACGACAAGGTGGTGCGCGACCCGGCGCCCCGGGTGCCCGCCCAGGGCCGCACCGGCAGCACCCCGGGCCGGTCGCAGGCCGCTCCGTTCCCGCCCCGGCCGCGCCCGCACGCCGAGCGGGCCCCTGGCAACCGGGTCACCGGCGGTGACATCGCGGCGCTGCGCTCGGTCGCCGGACTGTTCCGCACCCTCGACGACCAGTTCGGCGGCGGCCACGCCCGCCAGGCCCTCGTGCGCTACCTGGAGTACGAGTGCGAGCCGATGCTGCGCGGCAGCTACGACGAGCAGACCGGCCGCCGCCTGTTCGCCGCCGCGGCCGACCTCACCCGGCTCGCGGGCTGGACGTCGTACGACATCGCCGCGCACGGGCTCGCCCAGCGTTACTTCGTCCAGGCCCTGCGGCTCGCCCAGGCGGCCGGCGACCGGGCGTACGGCTCCTACGTCCTGGTCACCATGAGCCGGCAAGCCGTCTATCTGGGGCACGGCAGGGAGGCGGTGCAGCTCGCGCGGGTCGCCCAGCAGGGGGTCGGCACGGGAGTGCCGCCGGTCGTGCAGGCGCTGCTGCACGCCTCCGAGGCGCGGGCGCACGGGCTGCTCGGGGAGGTGCGGGCGTGCACCGGGGCGCTGGTGCGGGCCGAGCGCGCCCTGGAGGCGGCCCGGCCCGGGGACGAGGTGCCGTACTGGGCGGCGTTCTTCGACGAGGCGCAGCTGGCCGACGAGTTGGGCCACTGCCACCGCGACCTCCAGCAGTTCCGCGCAGCCGCCCAGCACGCCGAACGCTCCCTCCAGCTGCGCGCCCCGGCCTACGCCCGCAGCCGCCTCTTCTGCCGGGTCGTCCTCGCCACCGCCCGCCTCGGCCTGGGCGAACTGGACCAGGCCTGCGCGCTGGCCGCCGACGCGGCAGGCCAGGCGGCGCAGATGCGCAGCGCTCGCGCGAGTGAGTACGTGAGGGACTTCGAGCGCCGCCTGGAGCCGTACAAGGACGCGGCGCCGGTGAAGGGGTACCGGGAGAAGGTGGCGGCGCTGCGCTGAGCGGGGAAGGTGGCTCACGCCGCCCGTGGCAGTGTCGCCGCCGGGTCCGCGCAGTGCAGCGAGCCCGCCGCCCCCAGGTCCGTCAGGATCGCCGAGACGGCCCGGTGGGCCGAGTGCAGGGCACCCTGGAGCGTGCTGGTGTCGCGGTGGTCGCCGCAGACGTACAGGCCGGCCAGCAGGCGGACCGGGCGGCGCAGGTCGTGCGGGGGACGCATCGCCGGTACCGCCTCCGGCGTGTGATGCACCGCCAGCGTCTCCCAGCGGCGCGTCGACATGCCGTACAGCCGGGACAGGTGCATGCGGACGGCGGTGTCGATCTCGTCGGGCGGCGGTCCCAGCACGGTGGAGGAGATCAGCACCCGGCCGGCGGGCGCCCGGCTCGGGTCCACGTTGCTCAGCACCGCGGTGTGCGCGACCGGCCCGCCGCGTTCCGCGTCCAGCAGCAGCGAGGTGCCCGTCGAGAAGGCCGCCGCCGGCTCGTCCGTGGTGTGGTGGACCACCGTCACGGAGTGGAAGTCCGGCACCCGCAGGCCCGGCAGCAGCTCGGCCGCCGCGCGCGCGTCGGTCGCCAGCAGTACCGCCCGGCAGCGGATCTCCCCGTGCTCGGCGGTGGTCACCGATGTGGTGGACACGGAGGTGACCCGCACCCCGGTGTGCACGGTGCCCGGCGGCAGCGCGCGGGCCAGCAGCTCCGGCAACGCCTCGGCGCCGCCCTCCGGCACGCTCAGCCGCCCGCCCGCGAAGGCCCGCAGCGCGAGGTCGGCGCACCTGCTGGACGTGGTCAGCTCACGGTCGCACAGCAGGGCGGCGAGCAGCGGGCGCAGGAAGCCGTCGACCGTGCGGGCGGGTACCCCACGGGCCGCCAGAGCCTGCGCGGCGGGCAGTTCGGGGCGGGCCAGCAGGCGTTCCACGGGCGTGCCGGCGATCCGCCCCAGCGCGGCGCCGAGCCGGGCCTGGTCGACCGCGCCGCCCAGCGGAGCCCCGGCGCGGCCGGCCGGGGCCGTCGTACCCCTGGGGGCGCTCGCCAGGGCGCGCACCACATGCAGTGCGCCTCTTGCGCTCCCTCCGCCCGCCGGTGCGCCCGCACGCTGCCGGTGCCCGTCGTGGTGCAGCAGGACCCCGGGAGCGAAGCGGCGCAGCACCAGGCGGCCGAGGCCCGGGGTGCGGCGGAGTTCCGGATACGACATAGACAGCAGCTGTCCGAGGCGGTCGAGCCGGAAGCCGTCGACCTTCTCGGTCGACATGCGACCACCCGGGCAGGAGGCGGCCTCCAGGACCGCGGTCGTGACTCCTGCGCTGGTCAGCCGATGAGCCGCCGAGAGTCCGGCGACGCCGGCTCCCACGATGACGACGTCCACCTGGTACGCGGGCTCAAGCACGAGGCCCTCCTGTGGTTGCGCTGGCCGGTGGAGACGTCATGCCCCCAACTGGCTCCAGCGATACTCGAGTTCGCGTCGAGGTTAGGTCTGCTGCCGGTCATAATCAGTCGCGCATCAACAGGGCACGGTCGCACGCCGGTCGCACGCGGTCACACACTCACCCCGCGGCACAGCCCGGCACAACGTGGCGCAACCGGGCTCAACCCGCGGCGCGAATCGCGTCGTCGATCCCCGGAAACGCGAACTCGAATCCCGACTCCAGCAGCCGCCTGGGCAGCACCCGCTGACTGCCCAGCACATCCGCCGCCATCTCGCCCAGCACCGCGCGCAGCACCGGCGCCGGCACCGCGAACGGCGTCGGCCGGTGCAGCACCCGCCCCATCGCCTCGGTGATCTGCCGGTTCGTCAGCGGCTGCGGCGCGGTCAGGTTGAACGGTCCGGACAGGCTCTCGGAGTCGATCAGGAAACGGATCGCGGCGACCTCGTCGTGCAGCGCGATGTACGACCAGTACTGCCGCCCGTCACCCAACCGCCCCCCGAGCCCCGCGCTGAACAGCGGGAACAGCCGCCCCCAGGCCCCACCCCCGCGAGCCACCACCAGACCCGTGCGCGCGAACACCGTCCGCACACCGGCCTCCCGCGCGGGTGCCGCAGCCGCCTCCCACTCCACGCACAGCGAGGGCAGGAATCCGTCGCCCGCGGGCGCGTCCTCGTCCACGGCCCGGTCCCCGGTGTCACCGTAGAAACCGATCGCGCTGCCGCTCACGAAGACCCGCGGCCGCTCGCGCAGCGCGGCCAGCGCCTCGGCCAACGCCGCCGTGCCCAGCACCCGGCTGTCCCGGATCCGCCGCTTGTACTCCGCCGTCCAGCGCCGGTCGCCCACCCCGGCCCCGGCCAGGTTGACCACCACGTCGCACCCGGCCAGCCCGGCCGCGTCCACGTACCGGCCCTCCGGGTCCCAGCGGACCTCGTCCCCGCCCCGGGGCGCACGGCGGACCAGACGCACCACCTCGTGCCCGTCCGCGGTCAGGGACCGCACCAGCGCGCTGCCGACCAGGCCGGACGCCCCGGCAACCGCGATTCTCGAAAGTGGCATGACGTCAGCATGCCGCCCCCACGGCCGGATCGGCGTAAATCCCGTCGAGTGTCCTGAACGGCGTCGTAGGGTGATCGATATGTCCGAGCAGCCATCCATACGCCTCGCCGTGTCCGACGACGACGAGGAACTGTCCGCTCTCGACCGGGCCGCCTGGTCCACCCTGCACGCGGTGGCGCCCGAGCCGCAGCCGTCGTACGACCCGTTCTTCGACGAACGCCACCCCCCGGGCGAGTTTCTGGTCGCCGAACTCGACGGACGCATCGCCGGCTACATCCGCCTCGCCCGCCCGACCCCGCTCGCCTCGAACGCGCACGTCCTGGCGATCCAGGGGTTCGCCGTCGCCGAGAAGGCACGCGGGCGGGGCCTCGGGCGCGCACTGATCCGGGCCGCGGCGGACGAGGCACGCAGGCGTGGCGCCCGCCGCCTCACCCTGCGCGTGCTCGGGCACAACACCCCGGCGCGACGGCTGTACGAGGCCGAGGGGTTCGCGGTGGAAGGGGTGCTGCCGGGCGAGTTCTTCCTCGACGGCGTCTACGTGGACGACGTGCTCATGGGCCGCACCCTGTGATCTCGGGCATCGCCTGGCGCACCGCGCACGCTCGCGGTCGCCGGCACCGGGTTCCGGTGACCCGTGCGGCGGGCGGGCACCACCGGAAACGTCCCTGACCCGTGCGACGGTTCCACCGGGTGGCACAGCACATATCGCGGGCACGGCCGGCCGGCCCGACAGTGGGATCATGCATGTCGTCCGAAGAACCCGGCGGATACCCGGCCCTGTACTGGTGCTGCTCGGCTGTCTGCCCGCCCTGACCGCCGTCCTCGCGCTGTTCCTGTCCGCCCGCGGGGTCGAACACGCCGTCGCGGTCCACCCCGACGGCCGCGACCGCCCCGTGGCCGCGGCAGCTGCCCAGCAGCGTCTGGCCCCCCACCGCGCCGCCCGGCCGCGCATCGTGCCCCGCTCCGTCTGGCTGGACAGCACCGCCCGGCGCACCCAGCCTCCCCCGCGCTACGACGACCGCGTGACCGCCGTCTTCATCCACCACACCGACTCGCCCAACGGCTACGACTGCGCCGATGCGCCCCGCATCATCCGCTACCTCTACACGGGACAGACCGGCGCCCGCCACTGGGACGACATCGGCTACAACTTCCTCGTCGACCGCTGCGGCACCATCTACGAGGGCCGCGCCGGGGGCGTCGAGCGACCCGTCACGGGCGCTCACACCCAGGGCTTCAACCACCGCACCGCCGGCATCGCCGCCCTCGGCACCTTCACCGCCGGGGTGCCCGTCCCGCGGGCCATGACCGACGCGATCGCCGCCCTCGCCGCCTGGAAGCTCGGCCTCGCCGACATCGACCCGCGCGCACACGTCCGCCTGGTCTCCAGCAACGGCCTGAGCCGCTACCAGGCCGGCACCACCGTCACCCTGCCCGCCGTGGCAGGCCACAACGACGGCTTCATGACCACCTGCCCCGGCGCCGCCCTGACCGCCCGCCTCCCGCAGATCAGGGAGAAGGCCGCCCGGCTGCAGGGCCGCACGGTCAGCCCCTGAACCGTGCCCAGAGCCTGGGATACAGCTCGGCGAGGACCGCCTCGTCCTCGAAGTCGGCCGGCGCGCCCTCCGGCTCGGCGGGCGCCGGCGCGATACCGAGATCGGGGGCGACCGTGCCGGTCAGCTCCTCGTACGCCTCGTCCGCGGCGTACCCCAGGTCCTCGCCGTCGCCGTCGATCTCCTCGTCGAAGTCGTCCAGCAGGTCGGCCAGTGCGTCCGGATCGTGCAGGGCGCCCTCGAAGACCTCCCGGCCCTGGCCGATCAGCCAGCACCGGAAGAAGTCGAACGCGTCGTCGCTCGCCCCGTCCAGCAGTACCCAGGCGGCGCCCCACAGGTCCCAGCGGTAGGCGCGGTTGTAGCGGGACTCGAAATGACGGGCGAAGTCCAGGACCGACTCCGGGTCGAGCTGGAGCAGCCGCTCCACGAGCAGGTCGGCCTGCTCCTCGGGGTCGCCCGCAGCGGCCTGGCGGGTGTCGTCCACCAGCTCCCAGAACTCCGACTCTTCCATCACGGGTCAAGCATCGGGCCTGAGCGGGTGGGGCGCACGCGGAGTACGACGGATCACCGACATCGGCGGCATCGCCGCGCGCGCCGGACCTCCGCCCCGCGCCGCGCCCTGCATCATGCCGGGGGCCACTGACAAGGAAGGGGTACGGCAGCAGCCGTACCCCTTCACATGATCCCGGTGATTACAGCCCGTACTTCTCCCGCGCTTCCTTCACCGCCGTCGCCTTGACCTGGCCCTGCCTGGCGAGCTGGGCCAGGGACGCGACGACGATCGACTGGGCGTCGACGCCGAAGTGGCGACGGGCCGCCTCACGGGTGTCCGACAGGCCGAAGCCGTCGGCGCCCAGCGAGGTGTAGTCCTGCTCGACCCACTGCGCGATCTGGTCCGGGACCTGGCGCATGTAGTCGGACACCGCGAGGACCGGGCCCTCGGCGCCCTGCAGGGCCTGGCGGACGTACGGCACGCGCTCCTCGCCGCGCAGCAGGGCCGCGTCGGCCTCCATGGCGTCCCGGCGCAGCTCCGACCAGGAGGTGGCGGACCACACGTCGGCGGCCACGCCCCACTCCTCGGCCAGCAGCTTCTGGGCTTCGAGGGCCCAGTGGATCGCCGTACCCGAGCCCAGCAGCTGGATGCGCGGGGCGTTGGCCGGGACGGTCACGCCCGCGGACTCCGCCGTGTTGAAGCGGTACAGCCCCTTGACGATGCCCTCGTCGATACCGAGACCGGCGGGCTTGGCGGGCTGCGGCAGCGGCTCGTTGTAGACCGTCAGGTAGTAGAAGACGTCCTGGTCCTCGCCCGGCTTCGCCTCCCCGTACATCCGGCGCAGGCCCTCGCGCACGATCACCGCGATCTCGTAGGCGAACGCGGGGTCGTACGTCAGCGCTGCCGGGTTGGTCGCGGCGATGACCGGAGAGTGGCCGTCGGCGTGCTGCAGCCCCTCGCCCGTCAGCGTCGTCCGGCCCGCCGTCGCGCCGACGAGGAAGCCGCGGCCGAGCTGGTCGCCGAGCTGCCACATCTGGTCGGCGGTGCGCTGCCAGCCGAACATCGAGTAGAAGATGTAGAACGGGATCATCGCCTCGCCGTGCGTCGCGTACGCGGTCGACGCGGCGATGAAGTCGGCCATCGAACCGGCCTCGGTGATCCCCTCGTTGAGGATCTGGCCGTTCTTGGCCTCCTTGTAGTACATCAGCTGGTCACGGTCGACCGGCTCGTACGTCTGGCCCTTGGGCGAGTAGATGCCGAGGGAGGGGAAGAGCGACTCCATGCCGAAGGTGCGGGCCTCGTCCGGCACGATCGGCACCCAGCGCCTGCCCGTCTCCTTGTCACGGACCAGGTCCTTGACCAGGCGGACGAAGGCCATGGTGGTGGCCACGTTCTGCGAGCCGGAGCCCTTGTCGAAGGAGGCGAACGCCTTCTCGGCCGGGGCGGGCAGCGGGGCGAGCGGGTGGACACGGCGGGCCGGGGCCGGACCGCCGAGGGCCGCGCGGCGCTCCTGGAGGTAGCGGACCTCGGGGGAGTCGGCGCCCGGGTGGCCGTAGGGCACCACGCCGTCGGCGAAGGCGCTGTCCGTGATCGGCAGGCCGAGCAGGTCGCGCATCGCCTTGAACTCGTCCACCGTCAGCTTCTTCATCTGGTGGTTGGCGTTCTTCGACGCGAAGCCCTCGCCGAGGGTGTGGCCCTTGACCGTCTGGGCCAGGATCACGGTCGGCGCGCCCTTGTGCTCGACGGCGGCCTTGTAGGCGGCGTAGACCTTGCGGGCCTCGTGACCACCGCGCGAGAGGTGGAAGCACTCGAGGATCTTGTCGTCGCTCAGCAGCTTCGCCATCTCGGCCAGCGCCGGGTCCTTGCCGAAGAAGTCCTGGCGGATGTAGGCGGCGTCCCGCGTCTGGTACGTCTGGACCTGCGCGTCCGGTACCTCGCGCAGGCGGCGTACCAGCGCGCCGGTGGTGTCGAGCTGGAACAGCTCGTCCCAGGCCGAGCCCCACAGCGTCTTGATGACGTTCCAGCCGGCACCGCGGAACTGGGCCTCCAGCTCCTGCACGATCTTGAAGTTGGCGCGCACCGGACCGTCGAGGCGCTGCAGGTTGCAGTTGATGACGAAGGTGAGGTTGTCCAGCTCCTCACGTGCGGCCAGCGCGAGCGCCGCCGTCGACTCCGGCTCGTCCATCTCGCCGTCGCCGAGGAACGCCCACACGTGCGAGGACGAGACGTCCTTGATGCCGCGGCTGGTGAGGTAGCGGTTGAAGCGCGCCTGGTAGATGGCGGACAGCGGGCCGAGGCCCATGGACACCGTCGGGAACTCCCACAGCCAGGGCAGGCGGCGCGGGTGCGGGTAGGACGGCAGGCCGTCGCCGCCGGACTCCTGGCGGAAGTGGTCCAGGTGCCGCTCGGTCAGCCGGCCGTCCAGGAAGGCGCGGGCGTAGATGCCGGGGGAGGCGTGGCCCTGGATGTACAGCTGGTCGCCGGAACCGTCGCCCTCCTTGCCCTTGAAGAAGTGGTTGAAGCCGGTCTCGTACAGCCAGGCCGCGGAGGCGAAGGTGGCGATGTGGCCGCCGACGCCGTACTTGCTGCCCCGGGTCACCATCGCGGCGGCGTTCCACCGGTTCCAGGCGGTGATGCGGGCCTCCATCTCCGGGTCACCGGGCACGCCCGGCTCGGCGGAGGTGGGGATGGTGTTGACGTAGTCCGTCTCCAGCAGCTTCGGCAGCGCGATGCCGCCCGCCTCTGCGCGCTCCAGCGTGCGGCGCATCAGGTACGCGGCACGGTGCGGCCCGGCCTCCCTGGCCACGGCGTCCAGGGAGGCCTGCCATTCGGCGGTCTCCTCCGGGTCGCGGTCCGGGAGCTGGTCGAGCGCGCTCGGCTGGATGGCGTGGGGGTCGGTCATGTCGCCGCCTTCCTCAGTCGAAGGGGGTTCCCTCATCGGTAAGGGTTCGGGGTTGCCCTTGGTCTTTGGCAGGACAGGGCAGTGGACCTCGGTGGAAGTCCGTCGGCGACTGTAACTTGCTGATCGATGATCGATCAAAGGGTTGAGGGGGAAAAACTCTCGATTTGGAGAAAGTCGGCACCCGGTGCCTTTGAAGTGGGCACCGGGTGCCGTGTCCGATCAGGGTTTTCGCAGGTGAGCGGCGTTATGCTCGCCTGAATCACGCGCGGGGAGCGCAGCCCAGGACGTGGGCCTTCACCAGCTCGGCGATCCGCGGATCCCGCCGCTTGAAGGCCTGCACCAGCTCCTCGTGCTCCTCCGCGTACGACTGCTGCACCGTGCCCAGCCAGCGGATCGACAGGGCCGTGAACACCTCGATGCCCAGGCCTTCCCAGGTGTGCAGCAGCACCGAGTTGCGGGCGGCGCGCACCAGCTCACGGTGGAAGCCCACGGTGTGCCGCACCTGGGCCGTGCCGTCGGACGTGCGGTCTGCCTGGTACAGGGCCGAGACGTGCGGCTCCAGCGCCGAGCAGTCCTGTGCCAGCCGCTCGGCCGCGAGTTCCGCCGCTATGGCCTCCAGGCCCGCGCGGACCGGGTAGCTCTCCTCCAGGTCGGCCGCGGTCAGGTTGCGGACGCGTACGCCCTTGTTCGGGGCCGACTCGATCAGCCGCAGCGACTCCAGCTCGCGCAGCGCCTCCCGCACCGGCGTCTGGCTGACCTCAAGCTCGGTGGCTATCCGCCGCTCCACGATCCGCTCGCCCGGCTTCCAGCGCCCGCTGACGATTCCCTCCACGATGTGCTCGCGGATCTGCTCGCGCAGCGAGTGGACGACGGGCGCGGTCATGAGGGCTCCTTCAGGGAGGGCTTTGACGTTTAGACAATACGGCCGGTTCGCTCCGGTGGAGGGGCTGGTGGGGGTGCTTTCACGCAGGTGAGACGAGCCTTACACGTGATGTGTGCCGACAGACACGAACGCGCCCCGCCCGGAGAGACTTCCGGACGGGGCGTTCGTACAGGCGAAAGAGCCCAGGGTCAGATGCCCAGCTCGACCTCGAACTCGCCCGCCTCCAGGATCGCCTTGACCGCCGTCAGGTAACGGGCCGCGTCGGCGCCGTCGACCAGGCGGTGGTCGTAGGAGAGGGTCAGGTAGGTCATGTCGCGGACGCCGATGACCGTGCCCTCCTCGGTCTCGATGACGGCCGGACGCTTGACCGTGGCACCGATGCCGAGGATCGCGACCTGGCCCGGCGGCACGATGATCGTGTCGAACAGCGCGCCACGCGACCCGGTGTTGGAGATGGTGAAGGTCGCACCGGACAGCTCGTCCGGGGTGATCTTGCTGGCCCGGACCTTGCCCGCCAGGTCGGCCGTGGCCTTGGCGATGCCGGCGATGTTCAGGTCGCCCGCGTTCTTGATGACCGGGGTCATCAGGCCCTTCTCGGAGTCCACCGCGATACCGATGTTCTCGGTGTCGAAGTAGGTGATGGTCCCCTCGGCCTCGTTGATCCTGGCGTTGATGACCGGGTGGGCCTTCAGCGCCTGCGCGGCGGCCTTGACGAAGAACGGCATCGGGGAGAGCTTGACGCCCTCGCGGGCCGCGAAGGAGTCCTTCGCCCGCGCGCGCAGCTTCATCAGGCGGGTGACGTCGACCTCGACGACCGACGACAGCTGGGCCTGCTCGTGCAGCGCCTTGACCATGTTGTCGCCGATGACCTTGCGGATGCGGGGCATCTTGACGGTCTGGCCGCGCAGCGGGGAGACCTCCAGCGCCGGGGCCTTCTTCGCGGCGGCCGGAGCAGCGGCGGCGGGGGCCGGAGCGGCGGCGGCCTTCGCGGCCTCGGCGGCGGCGAGGACGTCCTGCTTGCGGATACGGCCGCCGACGCCGGTGCCCGTGACGGTGGCCAGGTCGACGCCGTTCTCGGCGGCGAGCTTGCGCACCAGCGGGGTGACGTACGCGCCCTCGTCGGTCGCCTGGGCGGCGGCGGGGGCCGGGGTGACCGGAGCCGGGGTGACCGGAGCCGGGGCAGCCGGGGCCACCGGAGCCGGGGCAGCAGCGACCGGAGCCGGAGCCGGAGCGGGCGCAGCCGGGGCCGGGGCGGGCGCGGCCGGGGCGGCCGGAGCCGGAGCGGCAGCGACCGGAGCCGGAGCCGGGGCGGCCGGAGCCGGGGCAGCGGCGGGGGCGGCACCCGGGGTGCCGATGACGGCGAGCTTGGCGCCGACCTCGGCGGTCTCGTCCTCGCCGACCACGATCTCCAGCAGCGTGCCGGAGGTGGGCGCCGGGATCTCGGTGTCGACCTTGTCCGTGGAGACCTCGAGCAGCGGCTCGTCGGCCTCGACGGAGTCGCCGACCGACTTCAGCCAGCGGGTGACGGTGCCCTCGGTGACGGACTCACCGAGCGCGGGCAGGACCACGTCGGTGCCCTGGGCGCCGGAGGCACCCGCGGTGGCCTCGGCGGTCGGCGCCGGGGCGGGGGCGGCCTGCTCGGTGGAGGGGGCGGCCGGGGCCTGGGCGGCCGGAGCGGCCGTCGGGGTCGGCGCGGCCTCGGCGGCCGGAGCCGGCGCGGCAGCGGGCGCACCCGTGCCGTCGTCGATCACGGCCAGTTCGGCGCCGACCTCGACGGTCTCGTCCTCGGCGACCTTGATCGAGGCCAGCACACCGGCGGCGGGCGAGGGGATCTCGGTGTCGACCTTGTCGGTCGACACCTCGAGCAGCGGCTCGTCGGCCTCGACGCGCTCGCCCTCGGCCTTCAGCCAGCGGGTGACAGTGCCCTCGGTGACGCTCTCACCGAGCGCCGGAAGGGTTACGGAAACCGCCATGGTTTCGGTTGCTCCTTACGAATTACGGAAGTCTGTGTCGTCGCGCCCGTTGACCGAAGGCTCAGTCGTGGGAGTGCAGCGGCTTGCCGGCCAGCGCCAGGTGCGCCTCGCCGAGCGCCTCGTTCTGCGTCGGGTGGGCGTGGATGAGCTGAGCGACCTCGGCCGGCAGCGCCTCCCAGTTGTAGATCAGCTGCGCCTCGCCGACCTGCTCGCCCATACGGTCGCCGACCATGTGGACGCCGACCACGGCACCGTCCTTGACCTGGACGAGCTTGATCTCGCCCGCGGTCTTGAGGATCTTGCTCTTTCCGTTGCCCGCCAGGTTGTACTTGAGAGCGACGACCTTGTCCGCGCCGTAGATCTCCTTGGCCTTGGCCTCGGTGATACCGACGGAGGCGACCTCCGGGTGGCAGTACGTCACCCGCGGAACACCGTCGTAGTCGATCGGAACGACCTTCAGACCGGCCAGACGCTCCGCCACCAGGATGCCCTCGGCGAAGCCGACGTGCGCGAGCTGGAGGGTCGGGACGAGGTCACCGACGGCGGAGATGGTCGGAACGTTGGTCCGCATGTACTCGTCGACGAGGACGTAGCCGCGGTCCATGGCGACCCCGGCCTCCTCGTAGCCCAGGCCCTGGGAGACCGGCCCGCGGCCGACGGCGACGAGGAGGATCTCCGCCTCGAACTCCTTGCCGTCCGCCAGGGTGACCTTCACGCCGTCCTGGGTGTACTCGGCCTTCTGGAAGAAGGTGCCGAGGTTGAACTTGATCCCGCGCTTGCGGAACGCGCGCTCGAGGAGCTTCGAGCTGTTCTCGTCCTCGACCGGGACGAGGTGCTTCAGGCCCTCGATGACCGTGACGTCGGCACCGAAGGACTTCCACGCCGAGGCGAACTCGACGCCGATGACACCGCCGCCCAGGATGATCGCGGACTTCGGCACGCGGTCCAGGACGAGGGCGTGGTCGGAGGAGATGATGCGGTTGCCGTCGATCTCCAGGCCCGGCAGCGACTTCGGCACGGAGCCGGTCGCCAGCAGAACGTGGCGGCCCTGGATGCGCTGGCCGTTCACGTCCACGGAGGTGGGGGAGGACAGCCGGCCCTCACCCTCGATGTACGTCACCTTCCGGGACGCGATGAGGCCCTGCAGACCCTTGTAGAGGCCCGAGATCACGTCGTCCTTGTACTTGTGGACGGCCGGGACGTCGATGCCCTCGAAGGTCGCCTTGACACCGAACTGCTCGCTCTCGCGGGCCTGGTCGGCGATCTCGCCCGCGTGCAGCAGGGCCTTGGTGGGGATGCAACCCCGGTGCAGGCAGGTGCCGCCGACCTTGTCCTTCTCGATCAGGGCGACGTCCAGGCCCAGCTGAGCCCCGCGCAGGGCCGCGGCGTAACCACCGCTACCACCGCCGAGGATCACTAGGTCGAAAACGGTGCTGGCGTCGTTCGCCACGTCACGTCCTCCATGCATGTGCGCCGTGAGCCGGTCTCCGATGACCGGCAGGCGGCTGGTGTCCGGCCGCTTGATGCTTCGGCCCTTCGGTGGGGCCCTGTCCTGCCGGGCTCCATCTTTGCACTTGTCGGACGGGATCGAGACGCCGGGCTGGTGTGTGAGACGTCCCACGTTCCCCTGGAACGGACAGGGCCGGGGCGCGGGGAGCTGCGCGACCAGCCCCCGCGCCCCGGCAGCCGCCGTCCTACGGAACGGACCGCGTTCCCGGGCGGCTCAGCCCAGGTCACCCTCGGCCGTCAACTCCGCCAGCCGGACCAGCGTCCGCACCGCGGAACCCGTGCCGCCCTTCGGTGTGTACCCGAACGGGCCGCCCTCGTTGAACGCGGGGCCCGCGATGTCGAGGTGTGCCCAGGTGATGCCCTCGCCGACGAACTCGCGCAGGAACAGACCGGCGACCAGGCCGCCGCCCATCCGCTCGCCCATGTTCGCGATGTCGGCGACGGTGGAGTCCATGCCCTTGCGCAGGTGCTCCGGCAGCGGCATCGGCCAGGCCGGCTCGCCGACCTCCTCGGCCGCCTCGTACACCGCGGTGCGGAACGCGTCGTCGTTGGCCATGACCCCGAAGGTCCGGCTGCCCAGCGCCAGCATCATCGCGCCGGTCAGCGTCGCGACGTCCACGATCGCGTCCGGCTTCTCCAGCGAGGCCGCCCACAGCGCGTCGGCCAGGACAAGCCGGCCCTCGGCGTCGGTGTTGAGCACCTCGACCGTCTTGCCGCTGTACATGCGCAGCACGTCACCGGGGCGGGTGGCGCTGCCGGACGGCATGTTCTCCGCCAGCGCGAGCCAGCCGGTGACATTGACCTCCAGGCCGAGGCGGGCGGCGGCGACCACCGCGGCGAACACGGCGGCGGCGCCGCTCATGTCGCACTTCATCGTCTCGTTGTGCCCGGCCGGCTTCAGGGAGATGCCGCCCGAGTCGTAGGTGATGCCCTTGCCGACGAAGGCGAGGTGCTTCTCCGCCTTCGGGTGCGTGTACGACAGCTTCACCAGGCGCGGGGCCGCCGCCGAGCCGCCGCCGACGCCGAGGATGCCGCCGTAGCCGCCCTTGGCCAGGGCCTTCTCGTCGAGCACCTGCACCTTGATGCCGTGCTCCTTGGCCGCGGTCTGGGCGACGGCGGCGAACGCCTGCGGGTCGAGGTCGTTCGGCGGCATGTTGATCAGGTCGCGGGCGCGGTTCAGCTCCTCGCCGACCGCGACGGCGCGGGCGACGGCGGCCTTGTGGGCCGCGTCCCGCGGCTTGCCGCCGAGCAGCGTGGCCTCGGCGAGCGGCGCCTTGCCGTTCTTGCCCTTGCCGTTCTTGCCGTTCTTGCCGTTCTCCTTGTACTGGTCGAAGGAGTACGCGCCGAGCAGCACGCCCTCGCCGATCGCGCCGATGGCGCCGGGGCCGTCGACGGGCAGGGCGAACGCGGCCTTCTTGCACCCGACGAGGGCCCGGGCGGCGACGCCGGCCGCCTTGCGCAGCGCCTCGGCGTCGTAGCCGGCGTCACCGTCCTCGGCGGCCTCGTCGTCCGGCTCCGCGCCCAGGCCGACCGCCAGCACGAGCGGCGCCTTGAAGCCGGCCGGTGCGGGCAGCTTCGTCAGCTCGCCCTCGGCACCCGAGGCACCGAGGGTCTCCAGGACGCCGGCCAGCTTGCCGTCGTACGCGTTGTCCACGGCTTCGGCGCCAGGGGCGACGACGGGACCCTTGGCGCCCTTGACGACGCCGATGACGATCGCGTCGGCCCGGAGGCCGGGCGCCGCGGCGGTGCTGAGAGTCAGAGCAGTCACGGTGGTGAATTCTCGCTTCCGATGTGAAGTTGCTGTGGCCGAAGTGGTGTGGGTCGACCGGGCCCGAGAGCCGACCCTAGGTCCAGGCCTGGGGGCGTGTGGCACCGGGGCCTTCACCGTGTCGGCGAACACCCGGGACGAGACTACGCGCGTACGCCCGTTCGCTCATTCCTGCGGGCGTTCACCTGTCCTTGGCGTCGTCGCAACTTCCGCCCCCGGCGCACCGGTTGCCTGCGTCACAGTCGCCACGTTCCGATGGCCCACCGCCCGCCGACACATGTTTTCCACCGGTTGCGCGCGGGTTCACCCCCGGGACCCGTGGCTCACCGTGCGCACCGCTGGTGAGCGGCCACCGTCACCGCGACGGGCGGGACTGATCGGCCTGGGGCTCGCCGCGCCCGGCGCCGGAGCGGCGAAACGAGCCGCGTACCGACCTCGGAGTGCTGGTGGCCGACGACGGCGGCAGTCCGGCCGACGCGATCAGACGCCGTCCGCGCTCCGGCACGGCACCGCGCCTGGTACGGAACCCAGGGTTGCTTCTACGGCCCAGTGGCCTCGGGCACCGGCGACTTCCGGTACTACGGACGGCTGTCCACGGCGGCCCGGACCCTCGGCTGCGGCACCGCCGCCTTCCACCACGGCACCCTGCCGCACCCCGCGTACGCGGCGCTCGCCGGCCTCCTGGTCGCCTTCGAGGGTCCCTGGACGACGTACCCGCGCACCCCAGCGGTGCCCCGGCACGGGCACTCAGCCCTGGGGCGCGCTGCCCCACGGAGTGGATCCGGCCCGCTGAAACGCCCCCTCGACGCAGGTGCCGGCCAGCCGGTCCGCGAGGGAGCGGCGGCCGGGCAGGACGACCGTCAGCGCATTGCCGAGGAACAGCAGCACCGCCGCCGCCCACACCAGCACCGAGAGCACGAGCCGGCCCTCGATCAGCAGCACACAGGCCAGGGCGTAGACGGCGACGTCGGCGGCGGTGGTGACGGCGGCCCGGCGCAGGGCGTGGCGGGACAGCCGCGGGGTGACCCGCAGGCCGAGCAGGCCCTTGCCGAGGGTGCGGCCGAGCAGGCCGAGACAGGCCCACTGGTAGAGGAACGTCACCACGACCAGCGCCCCGAAGGCCTCCTCCACGTCCAGCACCGCCTTGTCCCACAGCGACAGACCGAGCGCCTCGGAGGCGTCGACGACATCGCCGCGCGAGGTCAGCAGGTCCAAGCCGCCCCTCGTCGCCAGCTCCGGCACATCGGTGACGAGGGCGGTGATCCGGTGGAAGGTGAACACGGCGAGCAGCCAGGCCACCGCCACCACCAGCCCGAAGTCGATCAACCAGGCCACGGCACGGCGCAGCTTGAGCACGGAAGTCCCCCGATCCCACCCGTCTTGTCCGTGTACGGCGGAGGATCCTAACGGCCGAAGGAGAGCACCACCAGCGCGGTCGTCGCGGCCGTCTCCGCGAGGGCGCCGAAGACGTCACCGGTGACCCCGCCGAAGCGGCGCGTGCAGTGCCCGAGGAGGAGTTCGGCCGCGCCGATCGCGCCGACCACGGCGAACGCGGCGCGCGCGCTCTCGAACCCGCCGGAGCAGGCGCCAGCCGCCCCGGCCGCTGCGACCACCGCCCCCGCCACGGCCAGCGCCGCGCCCCGGGGCACCACCCCGGCGACCGCCGCGCCCAGCCCCTCCGGGCGCGCCGCGGGCACTCCGGTGCGGGCGGCCAGGGTCAGCGCGAGCCGGGCGGCGGCCGCCGAGACGACGGCGGCCAGCGCGCCCCGCGCCCACGAGTCGCCGTACGCCCGCGCCAGCGCGGCCACCTGGGCCAGCACCACGAGGACGAGGGCGAGCACCCCGAACGGGCCGATGTCCGACTGCTTCATGATCCGCAGCGCGTCCTCGGCGGGCTTGCCGCTGCCCAGTCCGTCAGCGGTGTCCGCGAGCCCGTCCAGGTGCAGGCCACGGGTGAGCACGGCCGGTACGGCGGCGGAGGCGACGGCGGCGAGCAGCGGACCGGCGCCCAGGAAGAGCAGCAGCAGCCCGGCGCCGGCCGCACAGCCGCCCACGACCACTCCGGCCACCGGCGCGCCCAGCATGCCGCCGCGCGCGGCCTCCCGGTCCCAGCGGCGCACCGGGACGGGCAGCACGGTGAGCGTGCCGAAGGCGAAGCGCAGGCCGTCGAGGAGCGAGGCAGAACGCGAGGTCGAAGGGGTCTCGGTCACCGGCGCAGGGTACCGGGCGGTGCGCAGTGCCCCTCCCCGCCCCCGGGGATAAAGTGCGCACATGGGGCACTGGTTGCAGCGGAACATCGTCGAGCCGGGCAAGCTGCCCCTGCTGCTCGCCCTCGCCGCCTTCATGCTCACCTTCCTGGTCACCCGGGTCATCACGCGGCTGATCCGGGCCGGCAAGGGGCCGTTCGGGAACGTCAAAGCGGGCGGGCTGCACATCCACCATGTCGTCCCCGGAGTCGTGCTCACCATCGTGGGCGGCTTCGGTGCCGTCGCCTCCGGCCGGCATGGTCCCGGCGGGGCCGTCGCCGCCGTCTTCTTCGGCATGGGGGCGGGTCTCGTCCTGGACGAGTTCGCGCTGATCCTGCACCTGGACGACGTCTACTGGAGCGAGGAGGGCCGCAAGAGCGTCGAGGTGGTCGTGCTCACCGCCGCCCTCGTCGGTCTGCTGCTCGCGGGGTTCGCCCCGTTCGGCGTCAACGACCTGTCCCAGGAGGAACTCCAGAGCCGCGGCACGGTCATCGGCGACATCGCCGCGAACTTCGTCTTCGCGGTCGTCGCGCTGAGCAAGGGAAAGACCCGCCTGGCCGTCTTCGGGGTGGTCGTGCCCCTCATCGCCCTCGTCGGCGCCGTCCGGCTGGCCCGCCCGGGCTCCCCGTGGGCCCGCCGCTTCTACGGCCGCCGCCCCCGCGCCCGCGCCCGGGCCGTCCTGCGGGCCTACCGCCACGACCTCCGGTGGGCCGGGCCGAGGCGCGCCTTTCAGGACTGGATCGGCGGCAAACCCGACCCGCGCCCGGCGCCCCCGTCCCTCCGCAGGTGACCGATCCGCGGCTGGTGCCCGTAGGGGTACCGGTACCGGTGGCGACATCGGTGGCGGTGCCGCACCGCCACCGCCAGGCACAGGGTGCCCACGGCCATCAGCGCGGCCAGGTGCTCCTTGCCCGCCAGGTTCTCCTTCACCAGCACCTCGACCACCATGGCCGACGTCACCGCACCCGCCGTGACGTAGGCGCCGTACCACCAGCCCAGGAACACCGCGAGACCCACCACGGCCGCCGACGGGCCCGTGTCCACCACCTGCGCGTCCGTCCCGGGCAGCCCGAAGGGGGCGTGCGGGCCGAGCGCGATGCCGACGCGCGCGTACAGCGTCCCGGTGAGCGTGGCGACGTACCCGATGGCCAGCGTCCGCCACCAGCCCAGGCACACCTCGGCGATCCCGAACACGAACAGGATCTGCGCCAGCGCGCCCCACACCGGCAGATCCAGCGCCGGGACGAACAGCGACAGGGGAGTGCGCAGCAGGGCCAGCACCAGCGGGTCCTCGGCCCGTACGGCGCCCAGGTCCTGCACGGCCCGGTAGCCCCAGGGCTGGTTCTGCACGAAGTGCAGCAGCGCCGTCAGGACCACCACCGTGATCGTCATCGGGACCGCACGCGGGCCCCGTTTCGCCAGGGGCTCGCGCACGGTGACGTACAGCAGCCCCCACTCGGCGCGGGCCCACCGGGCGAGCGTCCTCATCGGGCGTCCCTCATCTGTGCGTGTCCAGGTGCCTGCGGTGCAGCCACTTCGGCAGGCCCGGCGCCTCCAGGAACCCCTCGGCGCGGGCCGACGCGAGGCCGATGCGCGGCAGGTCCGCGCTCTTCTCGAAGAGCAGGAACCGCGGCTCCCAGATGGGCCGGTACTTGGCGTTGGCGCGGTACAGCGACTCGATCTGCCACCACCGCGAGAAGAAGCTGAGCAGTGACCGCCACAGCCTGAGCACCGGACCGGCACCGAGGCGCGCGCCGCGTTCGAAGACCGACCTGAACATCGCGAAGTTCAGGGAGACCTGCGTGATCCCGATCTCCTGGGCCCGGCGCAGCAGTTCGATGACCATGAACTCCATCAGCCCGTTGTCGGAGTCCCGGTCGCGCCGCATGAGGTCCAGCGACAGCCCGTGCGGTCCCCACGGCACGAAGGACAGCAGCGCGCGCAGCCGGCCCTCGGCGTCCGCGCACTCCAGCATCACGCACTGTCCGTCCTCGGGATCCCCGAGCCGCCCCAGCGCCATGCTGAAGCCCCGCTCGGTCGCGCCGTCCCGCCAGTCGTCCGCACGCTCGACGAGATACGCCATCCTGTCCGCGGGGATGTGCTCGTGCCGCCGGATCCGCACCTCGTACCCGGCCCGCTTCACCCGGTTGTACGCCTGCCGGACGGTACGCATCGCCCGCCCCTCCAGCGTGAACTCGGCCACCTCCACGATCGCCTCGTCGCCCAGCTCCAGGGCGTCCAGACCGTGCCGGGCGTAGACGGTCCCGGCCTCCTCGCTCGCCCCCATCACCGCCGGGATCCATCCGTGCGCCCGCGCCTGTGCGAGCCACGGCGCGATCGCCCCCGGCCATGCCTCCGGATCCCCGATCGGGTCCCCGGAGGCGAGGCTGACCCCGCCGACGACGCGATAGGCGACCGCCGCCTTCCCGGTCGGCGACCACACCACGCTCTTCTCCCGGCGCAGCGCGAAATAGCCGAGCGAGTCCCGGTCGCCGTGCCGCCCCAGCAGCTCCCGCAGCCGCTTCTCGTCGTCCTCGGTGAGCGGGTCGACGGCGCGCCGGGAGCGGAACGCGGCGTAGAGCACGGCGAGGACGAGGGCCGTGCTGAGCACGTTGATCGCCACATTGGCCCAGTTGGGCGGGTCGATCCCCGGGAAGCGGGACTCCTCGGCGGCCACCGACACCAGCCGCAGGGTGCCGTAGTGCCAGCGCTCCAGGAAGGTCGAACGGCCCGCGTCCGGCGCCTGGTTGGTGACCGTCACCAGCAGCCCCGCCAGCAGCGAGGCGAGCAGTCCGCCGCCGACGGCGACGGACGCGGCGAGTCGCGGGTTGGACCGGTCGCCCTTGGCGTAGAACTCCTGGCGGCCGACGAGCAGCGCGCCGACGAAGGCGGCCGTCAGCGCCAGCGAGATCCAGTTCTGCGCGTACTGCCGGATCTCCGGGAAGGCCATGGCGAACGCGAACAGGGCGAGGAAGGCCCCGCTGAGCACGAGGTTGAGAATCCACGCGGCCCGCTTCCTGCGCCGCATGGTGATCGCCAGGAACGCGGTGAACACACCGGAGGCGAAGCCGGCCGTCAGCAGATACGGCGTGAAGAAGTTCTCCTGGTTGTGCCGGCGCACGTCCTGGCCCAGCGAGACCCATGCCGCGCTGAGGAAGTTGACGAAGGCGACGGCCCGCAGGTACCAGACGGCGACGGCGGCGGCTCGCCGGGAGGCCCCGCCGCGCCGCCGCCGTCGCTCACTCGACCGTTCAGGTTCGGCTCGCTGTTCCACGGCATTTCGGGCATCTCCCATAGGGGAGGATCATATGGGTGCCCTTCTCCCGAACGGTGCTAATTGCCCGGCGGGCCTTGCCGGGACAGCGCACCGCCCGGTTACTCCTGCTCGGTCTCCGGCTTCCGCTCGGTCTCCGGTTCCTGCTCGGCCTCCGGCTCCTTCTCGGTCTCCGGCTCCTTGCCGGTCTCCGGCTTCTCCGGCAGTTCCGCCGCCAACGCGGCGGCGGCCCGCACCAGCGGCAGCGCCAGCAGCGCGCCGACGCCCTCGCCGACCTTCACGCCCTGGTCCAGCAGCGGCTCCAGGGCCATCCGGTCCAGCGCCTTGGCCTGACCCGGCTCCCCGCTGTCGTGCCCGGCGAGCCACCAGTCCGGTGCCCGGAACGCCACCCGCTGCCCGACCAGCGCGCACGCGGCGGCCACCACCCCGTCGAGGATCACCGGCAGCTTCCGTACCGCACACTGCAACAGGAACCCGGTCATCGCGGTCAGATCCGCCCCGCCGACCGTCGCCAGCAGCTGCAACTGGTCCCCGAGCACCGGCCGCGCCCGGCGCAGCGCGTCCCGGATCGCGGCGCACTTGCGCATCCACGTCAGGTCGTCGATCGCGAGCCCGCCCCGCCCGGTCACCACGGACGCGTCGGTCCCGCACAGCCCCGCGACCAGCACCGCCGCCGCCGTCGTCCCGCCCACGCTCACGTCGCCGAGCACCACCAGGTCGGTCCCCGAGTCGGCCTCCTCGTCGGCGATCGCGACACCCGCCCGGAACGCCGCCTCGGCCTCCTCCAGGGTCAGCGCGTCCTCGATGTCGATACGACCGCTGCCGCGCCGCACCCGGTGCCGTACGACATCCTCCGGAAAGGCGTCCGGCGCACAGTCCACGGCCATGTCCACCACCCGCACGGGCACTTCGAGCCGCCGCGCGAGCACCGCCACCGGGCTGCCGCCCTCCAGCACGGCGCGCACCAGCTGCCCGGCGCTGCCCGCGGGCCGCGCGGAGACGTCGAGGGAGGCGATGCCGTGGTCACCGGCGAAGAGGACCACCCGCGGACGTTCAACGGGCCGTACCGGTACGGCGCCCTGCGCGGCGGAGAGCCACTCGCCGAGTTCGTCGAGGCGCCCGAGCGACCCGGGCGGCACCATCTGGCGCGCCCGCCGGGTCTCGGCGTCACGGCGCACGCCCCCGTCCGGGCGCTCGATCAGATCGGTGAAGTCGTCCAGATTAAGCCTGCTCATTCGCCGAACAGTACCGGGCGGTGGACGGCCGTCTCCGCGCACATCGCCACCACACCCGCACGATGTCTTTGCACCCGGGGCGGGTATCCCATACGTTCCGCTTTGCAGCGGAATGTCGCACAGGGAGCCGCCCATGCCCCCCTCGCCCTCCACGCCCTCCGCCCCGCAGGCCGCCGACCCGTTGTACGAGCCGCGCCGCGAGGACTGTCCCTGGTGCGGCTCCGGGCGCCTGCGCACCCGGCGGCGCGGCTCCGACCCCGGCCGGCGCGACCCGGGGTCGCTCGCGCTGGACGAGTGCGGCGACTGCGGGCACGCCTTCCGGAACCCCCGGCTCACGACACAGGGGCTCGCCCTACGCCTCCGGGACCTCCCCGAGGGCCACCCGGAGGACTTCGCCGAACGCCTCCTGCGCGCGGGGGAGGTGCGCCGCCGGCACCGGGCCGCGGCCCGCGCGGTCCTGCCCCTGTGCGAGCCCGAGAGCTGGCTGGACATCGGCACCGGGTACGCCCGCTTCCCCGAGACGGCGAAGGAGGTCTTCGCCTACACCTCCTTCGACGGCCTGGACCCCACCGGACGCGTCGAGGAGGCCCGGCTGGCGGGACGCGTCGAAGAGGCCCACCGCGGCCGGCTCACCGACCCCGGGGTGCGGGCCCGGCTGCACTCCCGCTACGACGTCGTGAGCATGTTCCACCACCTGGAGCACGCCCCTGACCCGCGTGCGGAACTGCACGCGGCCCTCGGCGCGCTGCGCCCCGGCGGGCACCTCCTCGTCGACGTTCCCGACCCGCACAGTGCGTTCGCGACGCTGCTGGGCCCGTGGTGGCCGCCCCACGGCCGGCCGAGCCACCTGCACCTGATGCCGCTGGACAACCTCCACGCGGAACTGAAGACCCAGGGCTGCACGATCGTCACCACCGACCGCAGGGCCGCGCACCTCCCCTACGACCTCTCGGCGGCCCTCTTTCTGGCGCTGGCCCACACCCACCGCGCCGTACGCACGACGGCGGCCCCGGCCCTGGCCGCGGCCGCAGCACTGGACCGCAGCCTGGCCCCGCTCCTGCGCCGCACCCGCTTCTCGAACGCGTACCGGGTCATCGCCCGCAAGCCGGCATAGCCGCCGCCGGCCGCCGCTGGCTGCCGCGGCGGCACCGCGCCGTCGCCGCCGAGCGGCCCCTGCCCGGCACCGCGGCACCGGGCGCCTGTCCGGCGTCGCGGCACCGGGCGCCTGTCCGGCGTCGCGGCACCGGGCGTCTGTGGCGTCGCGGCACCGGGCGCCTGCCCGCCACCGCGGCACCGGGCGTCCGCTCAGCCCCGGAGCACCAGCGCCTGACCCGCCACCACCAGCAGCACCTGCTCGCACTCCGCCGCGAACGCCGCGTTCAACCGGCCCAGTTCGTCCCGGAACCGCCGCCCGGAAGGCGTCGTCGGCACGATGCCCGAGCCCACCTCGTTGGACACGGCGACGACGGTCCGCCGAGTCGTCCGCACGGCCTCCGTCAGCTCCCGCACCCGCACCCGCAGCGCCTTCTCCCCGCCGCCCGCCCACTCCGCGTCGTCCCACGCCCCCACGGCGTCCATGGCGTCCGCCAGCCACAGCGACAGGCAGTCGACCAGCAGCGGCGGCCCGTCCTCGGCCAGCAGCGGCACCAGGTCGGTCGTCTCCGCCGTATGCCACGACCCCGGCCGCCGCTCCTGGTGCGCGGCCACCCGCTGCGCCCACTCGGCGTCCCCGCTGCGCGTCCCCCCGGTCGCCGCGTACAGCACGTCCGGGAAGGCCTCCAGGCGCCGCTCGGCCTCCACCGACTTCCCCGAGCGCGCCCCGCCCAGCACCAGTGTCCGCCGCGGCACGTCCGGCACCTCCTCGTACGCGCCCACCACCAGGGTGGTGCCGTCCGCCACCGCTCGTGCCCCGGCCGCCGCCAGCCGCCGCTGCAACTCCCTTCCCTGCGGCACGTCGTGGTCCAGGTGGACGGCCACGACGTCCGTCGTCGCCGTCAGGGAACCCACCGCGCGCAGCCGGGCCAGCGCGTCCGGGCGGCCCACGACATCGGCGAGGACCATGTGGTACGTCTCCGCGCGTGCCTCCTCCAGACCGGCCGGCGACCCGCCCGGCGGCAGGTACAGCAACCGCTGCCCGTCCGGTCCGGTCACCGCGTACCCGGTGCCGCCCGCGTCCATCGGCACGGCCCGTACCCGATGCCCCGTCAGCAGCGCCAACTCCCGCCCGTCCGGCACCCGCCCCGGCTGCGGCAGCCCGGCCGGCACCTCCACCGCGGGTCCCTCGTGCGGATGCGACAGCAGTACCTGCGCCACCCCGCCCAGCGAATGCCCGGCCCGCGCCGCCGCGAACGCCACGCCGGGCGTGAGGTCGAGCAGCAGCGCCCCGTCCACCAGCACCGCGGTCGACGCCCGCGCGTGGGGCCCGAGCGTCGTCGCGCAGACGGCGCAGGGGCAGTCGGGGCGGGGCAGTCCCGCCGGGGCTCCGGTACCGAGCAGAGTGATTTCCACGAACCGATTTTCACTCGTTTTCAACTGTCCCTGCAGGTCTTGCGCATCCGACTAGGCTCTCAGCAGGCGTTGGATCACAAGGAGGCCCACATGACGGCATGGACGTGGCGGTTCGAGAAGGCCGACGGGACGGAGGTCCAACCCGCGGTGCAGCCGGAGGAGTTCACTACGCAGGGGGACGCCGAGTCCTGGATCGGGGAGCAGTGGAAGGCGCTGCTGGAGGGCGGCGCGGACCAGGTGCGGCTGTTCGAGGACGGCACCGAGATCTACGGCCCGATGAGCCTGCACGCCGATGCGTAGGGCCCGGCCGGGCGCGTGGCGCCGAGCGGGCGTGTGAGGGCCTGACGGGGCCGACGGGGGTGAGGAGGAGGGCCGGGTGCCCCCTCCTCACTGCTCGCCCGGCGTCACTGCTCGCCCAGCGTCACCTGCACCGTCTTGGTGCCGCCGTTGCGCTGGAACGTCACCGAGGTCCGCTGCCCCGGCCGGTCCGCCGCCAGCGCCTCGGAGAGGGAGGTGAGGGTGGTGATGGGGTGGTCGCCGAGCCCGGTGATGATGTCCCCGGGCCGCATCCCCGCCCGGTCGGCCGCGCCGCCGCTCTTCACCTCGACCACGGCCACCCCGGCCGGCCGGTAGCTGTCGTCCACGACCGTCCGCGCGGTGATGCCGAGCGCGGCCCGCCCCGAGTCGACGACCTTGCCCTTCTTGACGATCTGACCGGCGATCGTCCTCACCGTCGACGCCGGGATGGCGAACCCGATGCCGGCCGCGCTGCTGCCGAGGCCGGGGTCGGTCGCGGCCAGTGTCGGGATGCCGATGACCTGCCCGGCCAGGTCGACCAGGGCGCCGCCGCTGTTGCCGGGGTTGACGGCGGCCGACGTCTGCACCATGTTCGCGATGGTGGCGCCCGTACCTCCGTCGGTGCTGGTCTCGCTGACGGTCCGTCCGGTCGCGGAGACGATGCCCTCGGTCACGCTGGACGACAGCCCGAGCGGCGAGCCCATGGCCAGTACGATCTGGCCGACCTCCACCTTCTCGGAGTTCCCGAACACCGCCGGCCGCAGCCCGGCCGGGACCTTGTCCAGCTTGACCACCGCGAGATCCTGCTCGGGGTAGGAGTACACCAGGCTCGCGGTGAACGGCTCCTCGCTGTTGGCCGTGGTGACCTTGAAGGTCTTCTCCGCCCCCACCACGTGCGCGTTGGTGACGATGTGCCCCTTGCCGTCGTACACCACCCCGGAACCCAGCTCGTTGCTCGTCTGGATCTGCACGACCGACGGCAGGGCCTCCTTGATCACCTTCAGGTACTGGCTCTGCAGGTCGCTCGCGGCCATCGGCACGGCCGGCTGGGTCGTCTTCGGGGAGGACTGCCGGGCCGGGGTCGCGGAGGTGCAGCCGGCGGCGAGGGCCGCGCAGCACACGAGCGCGGCGGCCCCGGCGACCCCGCGCGGTGCACGGGTGACCTTCCGTGGGGCACGGGTGACCTTCCGTGGGGCTCGGGCAGGGGAAGCGTCCATGTCCCGAGTCTCACCGCAGAGTGATCGACCGGCCCGCGGTGTTCCCCTGAACGGGCTCAGCCACGCACCCCGCACAGATGCAGCAGCGCGGCCACCCGCCGGTAGGGGTCCGTGCGGCCGGCACGCTCCTCGGCGGCCAGCAGGGTCTCCAGGCAGGCGGGGAGCGGCGCGTCGTCCGGTGACGTGTCGGTGAAGACCCGTACGCCGTACCAGGCGTGCAGCGGGGCCCCGATGCCGTCGAGCGTGGCCGTGAGGGTGGCCAGCCGCTCGGCGCGCACGTCCGGGCCCACGCGGACGGGGGTCTCCCCGTCCGCGTCCGTGCGGGAATGGGGGACACAGGCGGCGGTGCCGAAGCCTGCCAGGGCGCCCGCCCAGTCCCCGGACAGGCCGGGCCGCATCGCGAGCGCGTCGCCGTTGCGCACGAGGAGGGACAGCAGCCCGCCGGGGGCGAGCACCCGGGCCAGACCGGCCACCAGCGCGTCGGGCTCCTCGACGTACATCAGGACGCCGTGGCACAACACCACGTCGAAGCTGCCGGGCAGGAAGTGCACCCCCGTGTCCCGCCCGTCGCTCTGCACCAGCCGCACCCGCTCGCGGATCCCCTCCGGCTCACGGGCCAGAGCCGCACGCGCGGCGGCGATCATCGTCGCGTCCTGCTCGACGCCCGTCACCTGGTGGCCGAGCCGGGCCAGCCGCAGTGCCTGCGTGCCCCGGCCCATGCCCACGTCGAGCACCCGCAGCCGCTGCCCGACCGGGAACCGCGCGGCTATCTGCTCGTCCAGCTGCCGGGCCACCAGCTCCTGCCGCACGACATCACGCAGCCCGCCCAGCCCGTCCAGCCACGCACCGGCCGCGCCGCCCGTGAAAGCGTCTGTGCTCAGGGCCGCTCTCCGCGCTTGACCTGTGGCTTCGGCAGCCGGAGCCGGCGCATCTGGAGGGAACGCATCAGGGCGTAGGCGACCGCGCCCTTCCTCTCCCGGTCCGGGAAGCGCTCGGCCAGCCGCTTCTTCAGCCGGAAGCCGCTGACGGCCGCGTCGAGCACGATCAGCACGATCACGATCAGCCACATCAGCAGCGCGATCGTCTGCACCTGCGGCACCCGCACCACGGTCAGCACGAGGATCACCACGGCGAGCGGCAGGAAGAACTCCGCCACGTTGAACCGCGCGTCGACCCAGTCCCGGGCGAACTTGCGGACCGGGCCCTTGTCACGGAGCGGCAGATAGCGCTCGTCGCCCCCGGCCAGCGCAAGGCGCTGGCGCTGTAGCTCCAGGCGGCGCTCCTCACGCTGACGCTTCGCGGCCTCCTTGCGGTTCGCCGGCGTCACGGCGAGGCTGCGGCGCTGAGATTGGGCCTCACTGCGCTTGGGCGTGGGCCTGCCCTTCTTGGCCTGCGGGTCACGGGGCTGCTTGGAGTCGGTCACCACCGCCTTGTCGGCGGGGGCCTTCTCTTCCTTGGCACGGCTACGGAACACAAAACCCAAGGGTACGGGCTGCACCGGCATGGACCCCAGCCGACCGGGGAACGATCCGGCAACACCGGACGTCTGTAGGGGGACAGAGGGGACGTTCCGGCAAGGGGACCGCAGGGGATCACCTACTCCCTGGGCCGGAGCGGCGCCGTTCGTAGTCGTCCTCGGGGATGAGCGCATCACTCCCCGAACAGTGCGGTAATGGAGGCAGGGCCCGTACTGTGGTCCTGTCGCAGGATCTGTGAGCTGGAGTCCGTCAGAAGGGGGCGCGCGAAGCCCATGAGCGGTGTCATGAAGCGTATGGGGATGATCTTCCGCGCGAAGGCGAACAAGGCCCTTGACCGGGCCGAGGACCCGCGCGAGACCCTGGATTACTCGTACCAGAAGCAGCTGGAGCTGCTCCAGAAGGTGCGCCGCGGCGTGGCCGACGTGGCCACCTCCCGCAAGCGCCTGGAGCTCCAGCTCAACCAGCTGCAGTCGCAGTCCTCCAAGCTGGAGGAACAGGGCCGCAAGGCACTGGCGCTGGGCCGCGAGGACCTGGCCCGCGAGGCGCTGAGCCGGCGCGCCGCCCTCCAGCAGCAGGTGACCGACCTGGAGACGCAGCACACGACCCTCCAGGGCGAGGAGGAGAAGCTCACCCTGGCCGCCCAGCGCCTGCAGGCCAAGGTGGACGCCTTCCGCACGAAGAAGGAGACCATCAAGGCCACCTACACCGCCGCCCAGGCCCAGACCCGCATCGGCGAGGCGTTCTCCGGCATCTCCGAGGAGATGGGCGACGTCGGCCTCGCCATCCAGCGGGCCGAGGACAAGACCGCCCAGCTCCAGGCCCGGGCCGGCGCCATCGACGAGCTGCTCGCCTCCGGCGCCCTGGACGACCCCTCCGGCATGGCCAAGGACGACATCCAGGCCGAGCTGGACCGCCTCTCCGGTGGTACGGATGTAGAGCTGGAGCTGCAGCGCATGAAGGCCGAGCTGGCCGGAGGCGCGCCGCAGCAGGCCATCGAGGGCGGCACCGGCCGGACGCAGTCCCAGCAGCAGCCGCAGGACACCCCGCGCTTCGACAAGCAGTAGCCCGGCGCCGGGACGCGAGCCGAGGAGGCCGACGTGATCGTTCGGATCATGGGGGAAGGCCAGGTGAGACTGGACGACGCCCACTTCGCCGAGCTGAACGAGCTGGACGACGAGCTGCTGGAGGAGGTGGAGAGCGGCGACGAGGACGCCTTCCGGCGCACACTCGGCACGCTCCTGGACGCCGTCCGGCGCCTGGGCACCCCCCTGCCGGACGAGGCTCTGGAACCCTCCGAACTGATCCTCCCGGCCCCCGACGCCTCGCTGGAGGAGGTCCGGGAGATGCTGGGCGACGAAGGACTGATCCCCGGGTAGCGACTCCCCGGCTCACCACCGGCCGGGGACGGACAGCCCGGCCGGCACCAGAGGCCCGGGCTCCTCGCGGGCCGACCGGCGGGGGGGCAACAGCCCCCCGGGCAGCCTCCCAGGCCTTACTGTCGAGGACCGTGAGCACACTCGAAAGAGCCCGGTGCGGCCTGACGGCCCACCCGGCGGCACTGAACGTGGCCGTCGCCGCGGGCGTCCTCGTGTGCATGGTGGCCGGATCCTTCGTGGATCCCCGGGGCGAGAACGGCGTCACCTGGGGCGTACGCACCCCCGATGCGCTCAGCCTCCTGCTGATGGCCGTCGGCGCCGCGGCGCTCGTCTTCCGCCATCGCGCGCCCAAGGCGGTCCTCGCCGTCACCGGCACGGTCTCCGTCGTCGAGTGCGTCACCGGCGACCCACGCGCCCCGGTCGCCATGTCCGCGGTCGTCGCCCTGTACACGGTCGCCTCGACCACCGACCGCACCACCACCCTCCGGATCGGCCTGCCCACCATGACCGTGCTGACGGGCGCCGCCATGCTGGGCGGCCCGCTGCCCTGGTACGCCCAGGAGAACCTCGGTGTGCTCGCCTGGACCGGCATCGGCGCCACCGCAGGGGACGCCGTGCGCAGCCGCCGGGCGGTCGTCCAGGCCATGCGGGAGCGCGCCGAACGCGCCGAACGCACCCGCGAGGAGGAGGCGCGCCGCCGGGTCGCCGAGGAGCGGCTGCGCATCGCGCGTGATCTGCACGACGTCGTCGCCCACCACATCGCCCTGGTCAACGTGCAGGCCGGGGTCGCCGCCCACATCATGGACAAGCGGCCCGACCAGGCCAAGGAAGCCCTCGGCCACGTCCGCGAGGCCAGCCGCTCCGCGCTGAACGAACTCCGGGCCACCGTCGGCCTGCTCCGCCAGTCCGGCGACCCCGCGGCCCCCACCGAACCGGCCCCGGGCCTCGCCCGCCTGGAGGAACTCGTCGGCACCTTCCGCAGCGCGGGCCTGCCCGTGGAGGTGGTCCGCGCCGACCAGGGAACCGAACTCCCGGCCGCCGTCGACCTGGCCGCCTACCGGATCATCCAGGAGGCCCTGACCAATGTGCGCAAGCACGCGGGCCCGGAGGCGAAGGCCGAGGTCAGCGTCATACACGTCGGACCGGACATCGAGGTCACGGTCCTGGACGACGGCTCGAACGACCGCCCGGAGCCCGTGACCGCCCCCGAGGCCGGCGGCGGTCACGGGCTGCTCGGCATGCGGGAGCGGGTCGCCGCCCTCGGCGGCACCCTGACCACCGGGCCCCGGTTCGGCGGCGGTTTCCGCGTCCATGCGATCCTGCCGGTCAAGACCCGCACGACGGCCTCGGGGGAGCCCGTATGACGATCCGCGTTCTCCTCGCCGACGACCAGGCGTTACTGCGCAGCGCGTTCAGGGTGCTGGTCGACTCCGAGCCGGACATGGAGGTGGTCGGGGAGGCCTCCGACGGTGCCGGGGCGGTCCGCCTGGCCAAGGAGCAGGGCGCGGACGTCGTCCTCATGGACATCCGGATGCCCGGTACCGACGGTCTCGCCGCCACCCGCCTGATCAGCGCCGACCCGTCCCTCGGCCACGTCCGCGTGCTGATTCTGACCACGTTCGAGGTCGACGACTACGTCGTCGAGGCGCTGCGCGCGGGAGCCTCCGGCTTCCTCGGCAAGGGCAGCGAACCGGAGGAACTGCTCAACGCCATCCGGGTCGTCGCGGCCGGCGAGGCCCTGCTCTCCCCGGCCGCCACCAAGGGCCTGATCGCCCGCTTCCTCGCCCGGGGCGGCGACGGCGACGGCGACGGCCGCAACCCCGCCCGCTCCGCCCGGCTCGGCGCGCTCACCGGCCGCGAGCGCGAGGTCCTCGTCCAGGTCGCCGGCGGCCATTCCAACGACGAGATCGCCGAGCGCCTGGAGGTCAGCCCGCTGACGGTGAAGACCCACGTCAACCGGGCCATGGGCAAGCTCGGCGCCCGGGACCGGGCACAACTCGTCGTCATCGCATACGAGTCGGGACTGGTACGCCCGCGGCTGGACTGACCTCTCCGACTGACCTCCTCCGCCCGAACCGCGCGCGCGGAAGCGGGCGTTGCTCGCGGAAAGGTGCGCCGTCCCCTGGACCGGCGACCAGGCAGGCGTACCTCCTCGTCTTTGGCCGGGCATACGGATCCTGGCCTCTGGGCGGAAGACAAACCCACAGTCGGTCGGTGATCATTGAGTCCGATCGTGCGGGCGCAGCCTGCCGCCTCCGGCGGAAACGGCGAACGCCCGAAAACAGGAGGACAGCGCTTCCCATGTCGCACGAAACTTCCGCCGCAGAGCTCTTCGACCCCATGTCCCCGGAGTACACCGCGTGCCCGTACGCGGCGTTCGCGCGTGCCCGAAAGGAACAGCCGGTCGCCCACCAGACCGCGCTGGACGAATGGATCGTCACCGGACGCGCGGAGATCGAGGCCGTCCAGCGGGACCACGAGCACTTCACGAGCCGGTACAACCTCGACGGCTCCTATCCCTTCTGCCCCGAGGCGAAGGCGATCCTGGACGACTCCCTGTTCTTCCGGGTCGCCCTCTACAACGTGGACCCGCCGGCCCACACCCGGTTCCGCAACCTGATCAGCGAGTACTTCACCCCGCGCGCCCTGCGGCGCCGTGAGGAGTCGATCCGGGCGATAGCCAAGCGGCTCGTCGCCGGCATCGCGGCGAAGGAAGGCTGCGACCTCCTCAAGGAGTTCGCCTACCCGCTTCCGATGACGGTGATCTGCGACATCATCGGCATCCCGGAGGAGGACCGGGCCACGGTCAAGCAGTGGAACAACGAGTGGCTCGCCCTGCAGGTCGTCCCGCTGCCGCCGGAGCAGCAGGTGCACTGCGCCGGCAACGTGGTCGCCTACGAGAAGTACGTCCTCGGCCTGCTCGAGCAGCGCCGGCAGGAGCCCGCCGACGACCTGCTCACCGAACTGGTGCGGGCCGCCGCCGCGGACGACCCGGTGTGCACGGTCGAGGACGCCGTGGTCGCCCTGCGCGTGATGATCGCGGCAGGCCACGAGACCACCACCAACCTGATCTCCAACGCGGTCCACCAGCTGCTGAGCGAGCGCGAGTTGTGGGAGCAGCTCGTCAAGAACCCGGACCTCGTCGGCGCCGCCGTGGAAGAGGCCCTGCGTTTCGACTCCTCGGTGATGGGCGCGCCCCGCGTCGCCACCAAGCCCCTGCGGGTCGGTGACACCGAGGTCCCCGAAGGAGCCCGGCTGCGCGTGATGTTCGCCGCCGCGGGACGCGACCCGGAGTGGGTCGACGACCCGGACACCTTCCGCCTCGACCGGCAGGGCCCGCCGCGTCACCTCGGCTTCGGCCACGGCATCCACTTCTGTGTGGGCGCCTCCCTCGCCCGCCTGGAGTCCAGGATCGCCCTGGAGACGCTGGTGGAGGCGCTGCCCGGACTGCGCCTCGCGGACGGCTTCGAACCCCGCTACCTGCCTGGTGGCTTCGTCTTCAGGGGTCTCGCCGAGCTGCCCGTCACCTGGTCCTGATCCACGTCCGGCGTCTGGTTCAACCCCCCGTAACCCCCCTAGCACGGAGGCAAGAAGAACCATGGCACTCGCGACCGTTGTACCGTCAGTTCCTCCTATGCCGGGGCGTGTTCCGTTCGCGGGGCACGCCGTGCAGATGTTCCGCAACCCGCTCCGGTTCTTCCAGAACGTAAGTGAGCAGGGCGGCCTGGTGCGGATCTGGCTCGGCACCAAACAGGCCTATGTGGTCAGCGACCACGACATGCTGTACGACATTCTCGTCCGCAAGGCCAAGTCCTTCGAGAAGGGAATGCAGTTCGACCAGGCGCGTCCGCTGCTGGGCAACGGAATCCTGCTGTCCGAGGGCGACTTCCACCGCAGGCAGCGCCTGCTCATGCAGCCGGCCTTCCACCACGAGAAGATCGCCACCTATGTCGACGTGATGCGCGAGTCGGCGAGCGACGTGTTCGGCGCCTGGCGGGACGGCCAGCGCGTCGGCATGTACAACATGTTCTACGAACTCGCCGTGCGCATCGTCATCAAGGCGCTGTTCTCCACCGACATGGTGGAACAGGACGTGGCCGAGGTCTACAAGTCCATGCCGATCGTGATTTCCGGTGTGGAGAAGCGCGCGGCCATTCCGCCCGGCCTGCTCGACCGCGTTCCCAACAAGTCGAGCCGGGAGTTCCACGGCGCGATCGGCCGGCTCTACTCGATGGGCCGGCGCATCATCGCCGACTACCGGGCCAAGGACAAGGGCATCGGCGAGCGGCCGGACGACCTGATGAACCTCCTCTTCACCGCGCGTGACGAGGGAAACAAGTCGATGACCGACAAGCAGATCCAGGACGAGTTCATGACGCTCCTGACGGCGGGGTCCGAGACCACGCCGAGCGCCATGAGCTGGACCTGCATGCTGCTCGGCCGCCACCCCGAGGTGCAGCGCCGGATGCAGGAGGAGATCGACGAGGTGGTCGGGGACCGCCCGGTCCAGGCCGCCGACCTGCGCTCGCTGGACTACACCCGGCGCGTCATCCAGGAGGCGCTGCGGCTGTACCCGCCGGTGTGGGCGCTGGGCCGCAAGTGCGTGAAGGACACCGAACTCGGCGGTCACCAGATCCCGGCCGGCACCGAGGTCCTGTACTCCATCTACGCCGTCCACCACGACCCGAAGGTGTACGACAACCCGGAGGCCTTCGACCCGGACCGCTGGCTGCCCGAGCGGGCCAAGGGGGTGCCGCGCAGCGCGTTCATGCCGTTCGGCGCGGGCGTGCGCAACTGCATCGGCGAGTCCTTCTCCTGGTTCGAGACCCAGACCGTCCTGTCGACCCTGCTGCAGCACTGGTCCGTGCAGCCCGTCACCGGCGAGCCGGTGAGGCCGATCGCCATGGGTGCCCTCGTCCCCGGGGAGCTGCCCATGAAGGTCGTCAGGCGCGACAAGTGACCCTCACCGACGCGCTGACGGAGAACGCGACGGTCACCGCCCGGATCGACCGGAGCCTCGGCACCTTCCTCCGGCAGCGGATCGCCGAGGAGAGCGACCCCGCGGCCGGCCAGGTGCTGGCGCTCCTGCGGGACTTCATCCTGAACGGCGGCAAGCGGATCCGCCCCCTGTTCTGCTACTGGGGCTGGCGCGGGGCCGGCGGATCCGCGGACGACACCGACGTCATCGAAGTGGCCACCGCGCTGGAGCTGTTCCACGCCGCGGCCCTGATCCACGACGACATCGTCGACGACAGCGATCTGCGGCGCGGCCGGCCCACCGTCCACCTGTCCCTCGACAAGTGGCACACCGAACAGGGCTGGCAGGGTGAGAGCCGGGCGTTCGGGCAGCACGGCGCGCTGCTCGCCGGGGACGCCTGTCTGGTCTGGTCGGAGGAGATCTTCCACAACAGCCCCCTCGTGATCCGGGGGGAGCGGGCCCGGCGGCTGTTCGCCCGGCTGCGCACCTCGGCGCTGTACGGGGAGTTCCTCGACCTCGTCGGCGAGGCACGGGGCGGCCGGCTCTCCGACGCGCTCAAGATCGTCCGGTACAAGACAGCGAGCTACACCATCCGTTACCCCCTGCAGATCGGCGGCGCCCTGGCCGGAGCGGACGAGGCGCTGCTCGCGGCCTACGACACCTTCGGGCTGCTGCTGGGTGAGGCGTTCCAGCTGCGCGACGACGTGATCGGTCTGTTCGGCGCCCCCGAACTGACCGGCAAGGAGCCGCTCGACGACGCCCGCAAGGGCAAGCCGACCGCGCTCATCACGGTCGCCCGGAAACTGGCGGACCCCGCGCAGCACGCCCGGCTCGACCTGCTCTACGGATCCGAGCGGCTCGGCCTCGACGACCTCGCCGAACTGCGGGACGTGGTCCGCGCGACAGGGGCGCCCACCGTCATCGAGCGGATGATCGGTGAGCGGCACGCCGGAGCGGTCCAGGCCCTGCGCGGCGCCGGTCTGCAGCCCGCCGCGCAGACCGAGCTGGAGTCACTGGCAGCGGCATGCGTGCATCGTGAAAGGTGAATGACCGGATGTCGACCATACCCAAGCCGTTCCTGGACGGCACGGAAATCTATCTCCCCGAGTTCCCCTACCTGTTGCCGGCGTGCAGTCACCCGCAGACGGAGGACATCCGGCGGGAGTCGGACGCCTGGGTCCGCGAGACCATGGGCTTCGCCATGGACGACCCCGGGCAGATGGACCTCCTCCTGGAGGAGACCGCCTCCCTGTGGACCTGCCTGGTGCTGCCCACGGCCCGCGAGGACCGCCTGCGCCACCTGTGCAAGTACACCGAGTACCTCTCGGTGTTCGACAACGCGATGGTGGACCGCGACAGGATCGGCAAGGATCCGGCCGCGGCCAAGGAGCTGTTCGTCCTGCTGGCGGGCATCCTCGACGAGCGCGCCGACGGCACCGGCATGTGGGGCTCGGTGCTGCAAGGGCTGTGGAAGGAGATGCGCGCCGGCATGCCGGACACGGTGTGGGACCGGTTCCTCGCGGAGGTCCGGCGCTTCCTCGCCGGCTGCGTCCACGAGATCACCTCCCGCGCCGAGGACCGGGTCTTCGACTACGACACCTACATCGATATCCGCAAGGACAGTGTTGGCATGGGCATGTACTTCGTGCTCGGCGAGTACGGGCTCGGCATCGACCTGACCGAGGACCTCCGGTGCCATGCCGCACTGCGCGAGATCATCGACATCGCGCTGGTCCACATCATGCTCACCAACGACATGTTCTCCTTCCGGGCCGAGGCGATGATGGACGACTACGTCAACGCCCTGTCGGTGCTGCGGCTGAGCGAGGGACTCGGTCTCCAGGAGGGCGTGGACCGCCTGTTCGCCCTCATCGACGGCAAGCGGGCCGAGTTCATGACGGCCAGGGCGGCCATCGAGGCGAGCGAACTGGGCCGCCGCGAGGACATCCGCGCCTATCTGGACGCGCTGTGGCACATGATGGCCGGCAACCTGCAGTGGTCGTACCTGACGTCCCGTTACAACGGGACGGGGCACCGCTGGAACGGTGTGCGCTCCGGGGTGCTCACCCTGCACCTGGACCGCACCGTCTACAGCGACCGCGCCTACTGCCGGCTGGCAGCGTCGACCTCGGAGGCCTGCGCGTGAGCGTCTCCTACACGACCGCGCCCGGCCGGGTGCCCGGACTCGGCCACGCGGTGGCGCTGATGCGCAGCCCGCTGCGCTTCCTGACCTCGCTGCGCACCCACGGCGACCTGGTCCGGGTGGACCTGGGCCCGATGCCCGCGCTGTTCGTGACCTCGCCGCCGCTCATCCACACCCTGCTCACGGACCGCAAGGACCTGCTCGACAAGGGCCGGTTCTACGACAAGGTCCGGCCGCTCACCGGCAACGGCGTGATCCACGCCTACGGCGACGAACACCGCCGCCAGCAGGCCATGATCAAGCCCTCGTTCCACCGCGACGAGATCAGCCGGTACGTCGAGGTGATGCGCGAGGTCACCGAGGAGAAGACCGCCCACTGGCAGGCCGGCGCCGAGATCCCGGTGGACCTGGCCATGCGGGACATCACCTTCAACATCCTGGCCCGCACCATGTTCGGCTCCGTCGTGGACCGGGCGGCGCACGAGGAGCTGGCGGCCATCCTGCCCACGGTGCTCGAGGCCATCATGTGGCGCACGGTGTCGCCGGGCGACCTGCTGGAGAAGCTGCCGCTGCCCATGAACCGCCGCTTCGACACGGCCTTCGCGCAGCTGCGCGAGGTGATCAGCCGCGTCATGCTGGCCTACCGGCAGGGCGGCGCCGAACCCGGCAAGGCGGGCATGCTGTCCATGCTCCTGGCGGCCCGCGACCCGGAGACCGGCCGCCCGATGTCCGACGAGGAGCTGTGCAACCAGATCGTCTCGGTCACCATGGCCGGATCAGAGACCGCCGCCACCGCCCTGGCCTGGCTCTTCTACGAGCTGGCCCGGCACCCGCACATCGAGGAGCGGGTGCGCTCGGAGGTCCTGGAGGTCGTCGGCGAACGGGACTTCGAGATGGCCGACGTCGGCGGTCTGCCGTACAACCGGCGGGTGCTGCAGGAGCTGATGCGGGTGCGGCAGCCGATCCTCGTCATCTCCCGGCGCGCCGTACGGGACTTCCCGCTCGGCGGCGGCCAGGTGAGGGCCGGCACCGAGCTGTTCTACAGCCCGTACGCCGTGCACCGCTACCCGGACCTCTTCCCCGATCCCCTGCGCTTCGACCCGGACCGCTGGCTGGAGCGGCCGGTCGCGAGTCTTCCCAAGGGCGCCTACACACCGTTCGGCGCGGGGCCCCGGCACTGTGTCGGCGAGCCGTTCGCCTGGGCGATGATGCACGTGGTGCTGGGCACGATCATCCGCCGCTGGCAGCTGACGCTCGCCGACGGAACCAAGGTCAAGGAGATGCCGTGGGCCACGGTCAACCCCAATCACATGCCCATGACGGTGACGCCGGTCCGGCGCCGGGAGCCGGTGCCTTGCCCGTGATGCTGCGTGTCACCGTCGACCACGAGCGCTGCTGCGGCTCGGGCATGTGCGCCCTGAGCGCGCCGGAGATCTTCGACCAACGGGACACGGACGGCAGAGTGGTGCTTCTGGAACAACTTGTGCCACCGGGCAGCAATGAACTGGTCAGGATCGCGTCGGACAACTGTCCTTGCAGGGCTATTTCCGTGACCGACACGGCAATGCCCGGGCATCGGGAGAACAGTGAATGAAAGTAAACACTGTGACGATGTGATTCGGTCGAGGTGGCTTAACTCTTGTGTGACGCATGGGGATTCGATTAGCCTGCCTGAGTTGTCGGTATCGAGGTAGGGGGACCCCATTGCCGGTCAGTCTCACGGGCAGTACTCGATTCGATTCCATACGGAACCCGATCAATGTCATGGTTTGCGACAGTCATCCGCACGCACGATTCGGTTTAAAAATGCTGCTTTCTCAGGACCCGGGTATTTCCGTGGTCGCCGAAGCGGCAGACGAACGACAGGCGGTGCAGCGGGTCGCCGAATGCCGGCCCGATGTCGTCCTGCTGGAGGCGGGGCTGACCGAACTGGTCCAGGAGCTGGACCGGGCCGTCCCCAACCCCCCGGCCGCCGTGGTCTACGGCATCGAAGCGATGACCCCCGAGCGCCTGGCCGACCTGGTCAGAGGCAATGTGCGCGGGGTCGTCCACCGGGCGGCGGCCCACGACGACGTCATCCACGCCGTCCACGCGGTCCTGCACGACGGCGGCTTCGCCTCCCCGGAACTCACCGGCTGCCTGCTCCAGGCCGTCAGGGCGGGCTCCATGCCCCTCGGTGTCGACCACCGCTTCCGGGAACTGCTCACCGAACGCGAGAACGGCGTCCTCAGCCTGCTCTGCCAGGGACTGTCCAACAAGGCCATCGCGGCGGCCCTGTGCGTCACCGAGAAGACCGTCAAGTTCCATGTCTCCAATGTGCTCGCCAAGTCCGGTGTCAGCACGAGAGCCCAGCTCATCGCGGCCATGGGTTCCTTCACCACGGCGCACGGCCGCCACTCCCTCGGGGCGCAGAGCGCCTGACCCCTCCGAGGCGTGCGCAACCCTGGTCGATGGTCCAGGTCCCCACTCGGCGAGCCCGGCCCGGAGGCGGGCTCGCGGACCTGGTTCTTGGGCGGAAGACACCCGCGCTGACGTCCGGAAATACTGGAGTCACGCGTTCTGTGGAAATTCTCTTCGAATCTATTCGGAACGCCGGCACGCGGTATTTGCTGGACGGATCCGATGGGAATGAGTGCTTGATGTCACGGCTGCGGTATCTGGATCCCAGCGAGGCATATCACGCGTTTGTCGACTGGTCCGGTTCTTATTCGATAGCGGTCGCCGGCGCCCTGGACCCGGGCCGGCTCATCCATGCCTTCGAGGCGCTGTGCCATGCGGTTCCGCTGCTGACCGGGAATCTCGGAAGGGATGAGAACGGCTACTTCTTCCGAATCCCGCCCGGCCGGCTGCCCGAAGTGGCCCTGCGGGAGACCGACGGCACCCCCGAGGACGAGGAGGCCGTCTACCTGGCCGAGATGGCACGACCCCTGGACTCCACCAGGGAGCTGTGCCGACTCGTTCTCGTGCGCCGCGAGCACAGCGCGCGCATCATCCTCGTCCTGCACCACAGCATGATCGACGGGCGCGGCGGCGTCACCCTGCTGGAGAAGCTGTGCCGCAACTACACCGCGCTCACCGAGGGCAGGACACCGCCCTACGCCGGCCCCGAGGCTCCCGCCCAGCGGTCCGCCGAGACCCTGCTGAAGGACCGCCACACGGCCGGTGTCGTGGCGAGCGCCGTGGACCGCGACGCGCTGTGCGCGGCCCTGGCCGCGACGCCCGGTCCACAGCCGCTGCGGGTCGTGCCCCAGCGGCTGAGGCTCGACGCCGGGGACACCGCGCTGCTGCGCGACGCGTTGCGCGCCGACTCCTTCTCCGTACACGGCTTCGTGGCGGGCGCGGCGACCGTGGCCGTCCGTGACGGCCGCCCCGGCACCCACGCCCTGGACCTGGTGTGCGGCTGCCCGGTGGACCTGCGCAACCGGACCGAACCGCCGGTGACCGTCGAGGAGTCCACCAACTTCGTCAGCGGCGTCGAGACGGCCGTCTCCGTGCCGCGCGGCGCCGACCCGACCGCGGTCGGCCGGGTCATCAAGGAGCGGCTCGACAAGGCCATCGACGACGGCGAGGCCGAGCGCGCCATCCTCCAGGCCGGCCAGTTCACCGCCAGCGAACCCCTCTCCGTCGATCTCGTCGTCACCAATCTCGGGCCCATCCCCGAGTTCACCGCACCGCGGGGTCTGCGTGTCACGGACTTCCGCGGCTACACCACGACCACCATGCACGGCCTGCTGCTGTTCGTCGTCACCTCGTACGACGGCCGGCTGAGCATCGAGATCACCTCGCCCGAGGGCCTGCTCTCCGCAGCGGAGCGCACGGCGCTCGCGGAGCGCACCGCGGAACTGCTTCGCGCCCGCACCACGAAACAGGAGCGCCCATGACCCGGCAGGAAACCACACCACCCCGTATCCCCACGGCACGAGTCCATCCGCTGGATCCCCCGCCGGAGCTGTCCGAGATGCGCGGGCGCTGCCCGCTGGCCCCGCTCACCTACGCGGACGGACACCAGGGCTGGATCGTCACCAGCCACCTGCTGGCCCGGCAGGTGCTGTCCGACTCCCGGTTCAGCTCGAATCCGCGTATCCGGCACTCCGCGGTGCACGACGTCCTGGGCGACGGCCAGCCGCCCGAGGAGGACGTGCCCGGCATGTTCGTCGGCATGGACCCGCCCGAGCACACCAAGTACCGGCGGCTGCTCACCGGTGAGCTGAGCACCCGCCGGATGCGGGAGATGGAACCGAAGATCGCCGCGGTCGCGCACGAGCTGATCGACCGGATGCAGGCGGACGGCGCGGACGGCGCGGACCTCGTCACCGGGTTCGCCATGCCGCTGCCCTCCCGCGTCATCTGCGATCTGCTGGGAATCCGGTACGCCGACTGGCGGGACATCCAGCCGGTCTCCGAGAAGATGCTGCGCATCGACTCCTCCGCCGCCGAGGTGAAGGAGTGCTACCGCATCATCTTCGAATTCCTTGCGAATGTCGTGGGGCTCAAGCAGAAAGAGCCCGGCGACGATCTGCTGAGCGGGCTCGTGCAATCGGCGGAACTCTCCGACGTGGAACTCACCAGCGTGGCGTTCCAGCTTTTCACCGCGGGCCACGAGACCACCGCGAACATGTTCTCGCTGGGCACCTACACCCTGCTGACCCACCCGGAACAGCTCGCCGCCCTGCGCGCCGACGCCGGGCTGATGAACAGCACCGTCGAGGAACTCCTGCGCTACCTGACCGTCATCCAGTTCGGCATCTCGCGCGGCGCGGCCGAGGACGTGGAGCTGGGCGGGCAGACCGTGCGCGCCGGGCAGACCGTCACCGTGTCGCTGCCCGCCGCCAACCGGGATCCCCAGCGCTTCACGGAGCCCGACCGCTTCGACATCAGGCGCGTGCCCTCCGGCAATGTGGCCTTCGGCTTCGGCGTGCACCAGTGTGTGGCCCAGCAACTGGCCCGCGCCGAGCTGCGGATCGGCTTCCAGGTGCTGCTCGACCGGCTGCCCGGGCTGCGTCTGGCGGTCCCGGCGGACCAGGTGCGGATGCGGGACGGAGCCATCGTCTACGGCTGCCAGGAACTGCCGGTCGCATGGTGAGAGCTGCACGGCGCGCGGGGCCCGTCGATGCCCACCCCGCGCGCCGTGCGAACCGCCGGCCGGTTCAGCGGGGCGGCAGCCGCAGACCGCCGTCGAGCCGGATCGTCTCCCCGTTGATCATGGGGTTGCGGAGGATGTGCAGCACCAGCTCCGCGAACTCCTCCGCCCCTCCCCACCTGCGCGGATGAGGCACCAGCCCGGCCAGTTCGGCCTTCTTGCCGGCGGGCAGGACATCGGCCGCCGGGGTGTCGAACAGCCCCGGCGCCACGGTGACCACGCGGATCAGCAACGGACCGAGATCCCGGGCCAGCGGCAGGGTCATCCCGGCCACCCCGGCCTTGGAGGCGGCGTAGGCGGCCTGCCCGATCTGGCCGTCGAACGCGGCGATGGAGGCGGTGTTGACGATGACTCCCCGTTCTGCGGCGACCGGCTCGTTGGCCGCCATCGCATCGGCGGCCAGGCGGACGACGTTGAAGGTGCCGACGAGATTGGCCTCGACCACCTCGGTGAACTCCTTCAGGGAGTGCGGACCGGAGCGGCTCACCACCCGGGCCGCGTGTGCGCGGCCCGCGCAGTTCACCACGGCCCGCAGCGCTCCCCGGTCCACCGCGGCCTCGACGGCACGCTGCACATCGCCCGCGACAGCGACGTCCCCGGGCACGAACACCGCCTCGGCGCCCAGCCGGGCCACCGCCTCCTCCCCCCGCTCCCGTGAGCGGCCCAGCAGCACCGGCCGCATGCCGTCGGCCAGCAGCCGCTGTGCGGTCGCGAGACCCAGACCCGAGGTTCCGCCGGTGATGAGTGCAACGGCACGAGACATGAGGACCTTTCCTGGAACGGAGCCGAAAACCGCAGGATTATTCAATCGTGAGCGACCGGGCAATAAAAGGCAAGACTTTCCGGAAAGGGGTGTGCGGACGGTGTGGAATACTGCTCAGATTTCCGTGGGGATTCGGTCGGTAGGGCGTTTTGTGCCCGATCTCGAGATATCGAACGAAGAAGTCGTCGCCCGTTTCGACACCAGTGACGAATGGATTCGGACCAAGCTGGGAATCACCTCGCGCCGGGTGGCCCGGCCAGGCCAGCTGACCTCGGACCTCGCGGTCGGGGCACTCCAGGACGCCTGCGCCCGCGCGAACATCGCCCCCGAGAGCCTGGATCTCGTCATCTGCTGCACCGGCACCCCGGACCACATGCTGCCCGCCATGGCCGCGGCCGTGCTGCGCAAGGCCGGCCTGTTCGACATCAGAGGGTTCGACGTCAACGCGGGCGGCTGCGCGGGCGGGGTCTTCGCGCTCGACGTCGGTGTGAAGTACATCCGCTCCGGGGAGTACAGCCGGGTCGCCGTCGTCATCGCCGACACGGTCGCCCAGTGCCTGGACCCGGAGGACCGCACCGGGCACGCCATCTTCGGTGACGGCGCGGGCTGCTACCTGCTGGAGGCGTGCCGGGACGGACAGGGCGTCGGGCCCACGCTGATGCGCACCAAACCGGAGCTGTACTACACGGCCTTCACGGAGCGTCAGGGCCCGCCCGAGGGGCTGCCCAACCGCTTCAGCGGGCCCAACTACATGCGCATGGACGGCGGGGGAGTACGCGACTTCGCCCTGGACGTCATCCCGGACTTCGCCGAGCAGGTCGTCAAGGCGGCCGGCACCACGCTGGACGACGTCGGACTGATCATCTCCCACCAGGCCAACCCGACCCTGCTGCGCAGGCTGATCCGCGAACTCGGCCAGCCGGAGAGCAAGACCGTCGTCGTGGCGGACCGGCTCGGCAACACCAGCGGGTCCAGCGTGGTCCTGGCCCTGTGGGAAGCGGTCGAGTCGGGGCGGCTGTCTCCCGGCGACGAGGTCCTGCTGGTGTCCTTCGGCTCGGGCATGAGCTACGGCGGCACGGTGCTGCGCTGGTGCGCGCCGGAGGACTTCGGCGCCGGCCACAGGGACGCCGCGTGAGCCGGCCGGGACGCGGGGGACAGGAGGAGGTCACCCTCGTCACGGGCGCCTCGCGGGGTATCGGGCGGGCCGTGGCCCGCACCCTCGCCCGGCGCGGTGGCCATGTGGTGATCAACTACAAGCAGGACAAGGACGCCGCCGAGAGCGCCCTGGAGGAGGTGGAGAAGGCGGGGGGACAGGGCAGCCTGTGCCGGGCCGACGTGGAGGACCCCGAGCGGATCGCGGAGCTGTTCGCCTTCGTGGAGCGGCGGTACGGCAGGCTGGACCACCTGGTCGCCAACGCGGCGGCGGGCCCCGCGAGGACCGTCGACCAGGTGGAACTGCGCCACCTCGCGCGCAGCCACGCCATGAACTCCCAGTCCTTCGTGGTCGCCGCCCAGCACGCCGTCCGGCTCATGGACCGCGGGGGCCGGATCGTGGCCGTCTCGTCACTGGCCGCCGGGCGTGCCATCCCCGGATACGCGGCCATCGGCGCGCAGAAGGCGGCCCTGGAGGCCTGGGCCCGCTACTTCGCGGCCGAGCTGGCGCCCCGCGGCGTCAACGTCAACGTGGTGACCGGCGGCATGATCACCACAGACTCCCTGGGCCACTACCTGGCGGCCACCGGGCTGACCGCCGACGACATCGTCCCGCACATTCCCAAGGGCCGGCCCGGCTCGCCCCAGGAGGTCGCCGACGCCGTCGACTTCCTGCTGTCGCCCGCCGCCGAGTACATCACGGGCCAGAATCTGGTGGTCGACGGCGGCCTGAGCATCTCGGCGCCGTTCTGCGGTCACCCGGGCTGAATCCCGGCCCCCGGGCCGGCCCGAAGGCCGGCCCGGGGTGCCGCGGTTCCGCGGCGCCGGGGTTACGGCAGGGCCAGCATGCGCTCCAGCGCCAGCTTGGCGAACGCCTCGGTCTCCTTGTCGACCTCGATGCGGTTGACCAGCTTGCCCTCGGCGAGGGACTCCAGGGCCCAGACCAGGTGGGGGAGGTCGATGCGGTTCATGGTGGAGCAGAAGCAGACCGTCTTGTCGAGGAAGACGATCTCCTTGCCCTCGGGCGCGAAACGGTTCGCCAGGCGGCGCACCAGGTTCAGCTCCGTGCCGATGGCCCACTTCGAGCCGGCCGGGGCCGCTTCGAGGGCCTTGATGATGTACTCGGTCGAGCCGACGTAGTCCGCCGCGGCCACGACCTCGTGCCGGCACTCGGGGTGCACGAGGACGTTCACGCCCGGGATGCGTTCGCGCACGTCGTTGACCGAGTCCAGGTTGAAGCGGCCGTGGACCGAGCAGTGCCCGCGCCACAGGATCATCTTCGCGGCCCGCAGCTCCTCGGCGGTCAGCCCGCCGTTCGGCTTGTGCGGGTTGTAGACGACGCAGTCCTCCAAGGACATGCCCATGTCCCGCACCGCGGTGTTGCGGCCCAGGTGCTGGTCGGGCAGGAACAGCACCTTCTCGCCCTGCTCGAAGGCCCAGTCCAGGGCGCGCCTGGCGTTGGACGAGGTGCAGATGGTGCCGCCGTGCTTGCCGGTGAAGGCCTTGATGTCGGCGGAGGAGTTCATGTACGAGACCGGCACGACCTGCTCGGCGATGCCCGCCTCGGTCAGCACGTCCCAGCACTCGGCGACCTGCTCGGCCGTCGCCATGTCCGCCATGGAGCAGCCCGCGGCGAGGTCGGGCAGGACCACCTTCTGCTCGTCGGACGTCAGGATGTCCGCCGACTCGGCCATGAAGTGCACACCGCAGAAGACGATGTACTCGGCCTCCGGGCGCGCCGCCGCGTCCCGGGCCAGCTTGAAGGAGTCGCCCGTGACGTCGGCGAACTGGATGACCTCGTCGCGCTGGTAGTGGTGGCCGAGCACGAAGACCTTGTCGCCGAGCTTCTCCTTGGCGGCACGGGCGCGCGCGACCAGGTCGGGGTCGGACGGCGAGGGCAGGTCGCCGGGGCACTCGACGCCTCGCTCGCTCTTCGGGTCGGCCTCGCGACCGAGCAGCAGCAGGGCGAGCGGAGTCGGCTGCACGTCGAGGTCCTGGGTCTGGGCGGTGGTCACGACACGCACCCTTTCTACTTTTCGTCTAACTGACGCTATCTATCATAACTGCTTCACGTCAGTTTGACGATGTCCATTGCGTCGATGTGACATGAATCCCCCCGACCGTCCGTCGATGGCGCTCCCGGGCCGCTGTGCACCCCGTCCGGCATGTGCGAGCATGAAAAACGAAGCAAGAGCGCGACCGCGCGATGGCACGGCCCGGAATGAATCCGCGGAAGCGCCGGTTGCACACGTCGGCAAGCAGTCTCCGTACAACCCGGGAGAGATGTAGATGTCCGTATCGGACGAGACCACCACCGTCACCGACGGCATCATCCTGACCGACGCCGCCGCGGCCAAGGTCAAGGCCCTGCTCGACCAGGAAGGCCGTGACGACCTGGCGCTCCGCGTCGCCGTTCAGCCCGGCGGCTGCTCCGGCCTGCGCTACCAGCTCTTCTTCGACGAGCGCTCCCTCGACGGCGACGTGGAGAAGGACTTCGGTGGGGTCAAGGTCGTCACCGACCGCATGAGCGCTCCGTACCTGGGCGGCGCCACCATCGACTTCGTGGACACGATCGAGAAGCAGGGCTTCACGATCGACAACCCGAACGCGACCGGCTCCTGCGCCTGCGGCGACTCCTTCAGCTGAGCCGCCCACGGCAAGACGGAAAAGGCGGCGGTCCCGCGAAGGGACCGCCGCCTTTTCCGTGTGCACCGGTGTCCGGCCGGCCGCTAGCGTGCCGCCCCCGGCGCCTGCGGCCGCAGCGCCCCCGGCTTCGTCCTCGGGATCTGGCTGCCGTCCACACCGGCCACCTGCCGCCCGCCGAGCGGCGCGTCCAGCCGCACGGTCCGCACGTAGAACTCGGCCATCGCCACGCAGATCGTGTCCGGACGGGATGCCTCGGTGACCTTGACGGTCACCCGGTCGGCGCTCTCCTTCGCCGAGACCCGGTAGTCGGCGCACACCCCGCCCGAGAAACTCACGGTCAGCTCCCGGCCGTCGGCGGTGTAGCCGTCCACCTTCACGTCCTGCTTCACCTCGCGCGTCTTCGGCCCATGTGTCTTCGGCCCATGTGTCTTCGGCCCATGTGTCCTCGGCCCGTGTGTCCTCGACCCGTGCGTCTTCGGCGCCAGGTACGTCGGATCGAGGGCCGGATACGTCACCGTGGACGCACCCGCCGCCCCGGTCCCCGGCTCCCGCACCTCGAACAGCCAGGACGGCACGAGTGTCTGCCGTCCGCGGACCAGGTGCGCGGCCAGCCCGAACACCGCCTTGCCGACCGTGACGGTGGAGGCCGCGGGAGCACCGGACGCTCCCGTGGACGCGCCGCACGGCTGCTCCAGCCGGTTCTTCAGCGGCACGGGACGGGCGCAGCCGCCGATCCCCATCCGGTGGCCGCCCCTCGGGGTGGCGTTCATCAGCTCCAGCGTCTTCTTGGCGCCCAGGACCGGATACGTGTCACCCTTCACCGGCGCCTCCAGCAGGCCGTGGCCGCCGACCACCTCACCCCGCCCGTCCACGGTCAGCCCGGTCGTCCAGCCGTACGTGGGCAGCCCGTCCACCACCGGATCGGCGTCGACCACACGCCGGGCGCCCATGACCCGGCTCGCATCGATCTTCGCGTCGTCCTGCCCCAGGGCCTTCAGCACGGGCGCCGCCGCCTTCCGCGCCGCCGCCACGCTCACCGTGCCGCCCGCCGGGCTGGCCGGGTCGTGCGTGCAGACGGTGACCTTCCGGCAGTTGTCGGTGCCGGGCGCGTACCGGCTGTACGTCCAGCTGCCGGGCGCGTCCCGGTTCACCTGAAGGGCCGGCCCGAACCCGTCCCGGCCGCCCCCGACCCGCCAGACCCCGCCCTCGGCCACCGGCGTCCCCGCGACACCGAGCGCCTTGGCCAGCCGGGCCACCGCGGCCCGGCCGACCTCGCCGCCGGGCGTGTACACGGGCGCCGAACCCGGCCCCTGCGGCAGCGCACCCCCGGCCACGTACGTCACGCCGTACGGAGCACCGGGCACCCAGCCGTCCAGCGTGAGCGGCGGGGGAGTGACGCCGTCCCCCGGCGCCGAGTGGTTCGCACGGCCGTTCCCGCCGTCGTCCGCGGCGACGTACGCGCCGCCGCCGCCGACCAGCAGCACGGCCGCAGCGACCGCGACGACGGCCGCCGAGGAGCGGCGCCGGGACCGTCCGCCCGCGCCCTCGCCCGGGTCACCGTCCTGCGGGGCCGCACCCTCCGCCGTTCCGGTCACGTCGTCGTCCCCGGGTCGCTCGCTGTTCACCGCATCACTCCTCGCCTGGGTCGTGTCCCGCCCCGTCACGGGGGACGGCGATGGGACGCGGCCGGGGAGCGCGCGGTTCCCGGGGAGGATCCCCCGCGTCAGTCGCCGTAGTCCGACATGGCGTCCAGCAGCCGGGCCGAGCGGGCCGGCACGGTCACCCCATGGATCAGCGAAGGCGGCACCGACCGGGACTCGGCGTGCTCGGGCACCGCCCAGTGCGGGGCCATCCGGGCGCAGTCGACGCGCAGCGAGGCGAGATCGTCCTCGCGGTCGGCCGGAGCGGGGGAGTGGACGTTGAGGTTCGTCATGTCCGAACCGTAGACACGCTTGGGCCTGCGAAGAAAGATCTACTATCGGGTAGTTTCACCGGCTTCAGCAGCCCCAGCCGAACGGGTAGCGTGAACTGTCAACCCCGCCTCCCCGCAGGAGAATGTCCGCCGTGCGCATCGCAGTCACCGGCTCCATCGCAACCGATCACCTCATGACCTTCCCCGGCCGCTTCGCCGACCAGTTCGTCGCGGATCAGCTGCACACGGTCTCGCTCTCCTTCCTGGTCGACAACCTGGACGTGCGCCGGGGCGGTGTCGGCGCGAACATCGCCTTCGGCATGGGCCAGCTCGGAAGCGAGCCGATCCTGGTCGGCGCCGCCGGCTTCGACTTCGACGAGTACCGGGCCTGGCTCGACCGGCACGGCGTGGACACCGAGTCGGTCCGCATCTCCGAGACCCTGCACACCGCCCGCTTCGTGTGCACCACCGACGCCGACCACAACCAGATCGGCTCCTTCTACACCGGCGCCATGAGCGAGGCCCGGCAGATCGAGCTGAAGACCGTCGCCGACCGCGTGGGCGGCCTCGACCTGGTCCTGATCGGCGCCGACGACCCCGAGGCGATGCTGCGCCACACCGAGGAGTGCCGCTCCCGGAACATCCCCTTCGCCGCCGACTTCTCCCAGCAGATCGCCCGCATGGAGGGCGAGGAGATCCGGATCCTGCTCGACGGCGCGACCTACCTCTTCTCCAACGAGTACGAGAAGGGCCTCATCGAGTCCAAGACCGGCCTGAGCGACGCCGAGATCCTGGCCAGGGTCGGCCACCGCGTCACCACGCTCGGCGCGCGGGGCGTGCGCATCGAGCGGGCCGGCGACGACCCGATCGAGGTCGGCTGCCCCGACGAGGAGCGCAAGGCCGACCCCACCGGCGTCGGCGACGCCTTCCGCGCCGGCTTCCTGTCGGGCCTGGCCTGGGGCGTCTCGCTGGAGCGCGCGGCACAGGTCGGCTGCATGCTGGCGACGCTCGTCATCGAGACGGTGGGCACGCAGGAGTACCAGCTGCGGCGGGCGCACTTCATGGACCGGTTCACCAAGGCGTACGGGGACGACGCCGCGCAGGAGGTCCGGGCGCACCTCGGCTGAGCCCGGTCGCGGCCGGCCCGCCGATCAGCTCACCCGGCGCACCACGTACGCCGTGCCCCGTGGGGCCGGTTCCTCTCCGACGTACTCCTGCCCCCGCATCTCGCACCACGCCGGGATGTCCAGCCGGGCCGCCTCGTCGTCGGAGAGGACGCGTACCGTGCCGCCCACCGGCACGTCCCCGATCACCTTGGCCAGCTCGATGACCGGGATCGGACAGCGCTTGCCCAGGGAGTCGACGACCAGCTCCCGCGACCGTACGACCGTCGCGGGCGTCGGCGCGCCCAGCTTCTCCCGGACCCCGGCCACCGTCCCCGGCAGCACGTCCAGGAACCGCTCCACGTCCTCCTCGTCCACTCCCGCCGGCAGCGACACCCGTACGTTCCCCTCGCTCAGCACCCCCATCGCCTTCAGCACATGGCTGGGCGTCAGCGTGCTGCTCGTGCAGGACGAGCCGGACGAGACGGAGAAGCCCTCCCGGTCCAGCTCGTGCAGCAGCGCCTCTCCGTCGACGTAGAGGCAGGAGAACGTGACGATCCCGGGCAGCCGGTGCCCGGGGGCGCCCACGACCTCCACGTCCGGCACCAGCTCCGGCACCCGCGCCCGGATCCGCGCCGTCAGCTCCCGGAGCCGCAGTGCCTCCTGGGCCGCCTCGGCGCGCACCGCCCGCAGCGACGCCACGGCCGCCACGATGGCCGGAAGGTTCTCGAAACCGGGGGCGCGCCCCGACTCCCGTTCGTCAACCGGCCCTTGGGCCGCGAACCGTACGCCCTTGCGTACGACGAGCAGCCCGACCCCGGACGGCCCTCCCCACTTGTGCGCGCTGGCCGCGAGCAACGACCAGTCACCCTCGACCGGGCCCCACCCCAGCGACTGCGCCGCGTCCACCAGCAGCGGCACCCCGGCCGCCCGGCACGCCCCGGCCACCTCGGCCACCGGCTGCACGGTGCCCACCTCGTGATTGGCCGACTGCAGACAGGCCAGCGCGGTGTCCGGCCGCAGCGCGGCGGCGTAGGCCGACGGATCCACCGTTCCCGTCCGGTCGACGCCCACTCGGGTGACCGTGCCACCGGCGGCCTCATGCGCTTCGGCGGAATGGAGTACGGAGGAGTGCTCGACCGATGACACGATCAGGTGACGCCCGACCCGCCGCCGACCCGCCAACGCCCCGGCGATCCCCGTGTGCACGGCCCTGGTCCCGGAGGAGGTGAACACCACCTCGTCGGCCCGGCACCCCACAGCCTCGGCAGCGGCCTCCCGAGCCGCGTCGAGCAGCATCCGGGCCTTTCGCCCCTCCCGGTAGAGCCGGGCGGGATCGGCCCACCCTTCGTCCAGGGAGGCCAACAGCGCCTGACGGGCGACGGGATGAAGGGGAGCGGCGGAAGCAGCATCGAAGTAGGCCACACCACAACGGTAGAACCTGCGTACGCTGCAATCCCGCCCGGGGCGCGGGGCGGTGTCCGACACGAGGCCCCGCCGCGGTGGGGGTACCTCCCCGCCCGAACGACGTCGAGAGCCCGGGGGAGCGAAGCCCCGCAACCCCCCGCACCCGCAGCACAAACCGCGACAACCCGAGCTATTGGGCGCCCATTCCCACCCTTAAGGAGGGACCGGCGGCGCGTATGCCCCCCTCCCCGCGAACCGCCGAAAGGCGTCGGCTAGGGTTTGGTCCGCATAAACATCCAAACCCCTGCCCGACGCAGGGCGGCGACCGACCAGCGAGAAGGCAGGCCGCAGCCAACCGCGCGGGCGAGACTCTCGGGAAGGCGCTACGTGAGTCCCAACGGCTCCGACCGCTCGCCGCGGCGCCCGATGCGGCGGAAGCTGCTGCAGGCACTGACCGCGGGCCTGGTCCTGGCGACCGCAACCGGTTGCACATACAAGGACTTCCCCCGCCTTGGCATGCCCACCCCGACCACGGAAGAGGCTCCGCGGATCCTCTCCCTGTGGCAGGGCTCCTGGGCTGCCGCGCTCGCCACCGGCGTGCTGGTGTGGGGCCTGATCCTGTGGAGCATCATCTTCCACCGGCGCAGCCGAACCAAGGTCGAGGTCCCCCGGCAGACCCGGTACAACATGCCGATCGAGGCCCTCTACACGGTGGTCCCGATCATCATCATCTCGGTGCTCTTCTACTTCACGGCCCGGGACGAGTCGAAGCTGCTCAGCCTCACCGACAAGAAGCCCGACGTCACGGTCAACGTGGTCGGCTTCCAGTGGAGCTGGGGCTTCAACTACATCGAGAACGTCCCCGGTTCCACGGGCGACGCCAAGTCCGACAAGAACCTGGCCGCCATTCCGGACCGGTTCCTGAAGGAGTTCCCGGCGAACGCCGGTGGCGTCTACGACGTCGGCACGCCGGGCACGCGGAACCCGCAGACCGGCAACCCCGGTCCGACGCTGTGGCTCCCCAAGGGCAAGACGGTCCGCTTCATCCTCACCTCGCGTGACGTCATCCACTCGTTCTGGGTGGTGCCGTTCCTGATGAAGCAGGACGTCATCCCGGGCCACACCAACGCCTTCCAGGTGACCCCCAACCGTGAGGGCACCTTCCTCGGCAAGTGCGCGGAGCTGTGCGGTGTCGACCACTCCCGGATGCTGTTCAACGTGAAGGTCGTCTCCCCCCAGCGTTACGAGCAGCACCTCAAGGACCTCGCCAAGAAGGGGCAGACCGGTTACATTCCCGCCGGCATCGCGCAGACGAGCCACGAGAAGAACCGGGAGACGAACAACCTGTGAGCATCCTCAACGAACCCCAGGGTGCCGCCGCAGCTGAGGACTCGTACGAGAACGAGCTGCCGGTCAGGCGCAAGCAGCCCGGCAATGTCGTGGTGAAGTGGCTGACGACCACCGACCACAAGACGATCGGAACGCTGTACCTCGTCACGTCGTTCGCGTTCTTCCTGATCGGCGGCGTGATGGCGCTGCTCATGCGCGCCGAGCTGGCCCGTCCGGGCCTGCAGATCATGTCGAACGAGCAGTTCAACCAGGCGTTCACGATGCACGGCACCGTGATGCTGCTGATGTTCGCGACGCCGCTGTTCGCGGGCTTCGCGAACTGGATCATGCCGCTGCAGATCGGTGCGCCGGACGTGGCGTTCCCGCGGCTGAACATGTTCGCCTACTGGCTGTACCTGTTCGGCTCGACGATCGCGGTGGGCGGCTTCGTCACCCCGCAGGGTGCGGCCGACTTCGGCTGGTTCGCCTACTCCCCGCTGTCGGACGCGGTCCGCAGCCCGGGTGTCGGCGCCGACATGTGGATCATGGGTCTGGCCTTCTCCGGCTTCGGCACGATCCTCGGCTCGGTCAACTTCATCACCACGATCATCTGCATGCGCGCCCCGGGCATGACCATGTTCCGCATGCCGGTGTTCACCTGGAACGTGCTGCTGACCGGTGTTCTGGTCCTGCTCGCCTTCCCGGTGCTGGCCGCCGCGCTGTTCGCCCTGGAGGCGGACCGCAAGTTCGGCGCCCATGTATTCGACCCGGCCAACGGTGGCGCACTGTTGTGGCAACACCTCTTCTGGTTCTTCGGCCACCCAGAGGTGTACATCATCGCCCTGCCGTTCTTCGGCATCATCAGTGAGGTCATCCCGGTCTTCAGCCGCCGTCCGATCTTCGGCTACATGAACCTGATCGCGGCCACCATCGCGATTGCGGGTCTGTCGGTGACCGTGTGGGCGCACCACATGTACGTCACCGGTGGCGTGCTGCTGCCGTTCTTCTCCTTCATGACCTTCCTGATCGCGGTCCCGACCGGCGTGAAGATCTTCAACTGGATCGGCACCATGTGGAAGGGCTCCCTGTCCTTCGAGACGCCGATGCTGTGGGCGATGGGCTTCCTCATCACCTTCACCTTCGGTGGTCTGACCGGTGTCATCCTGGCCTCGCCGCCGATGGACTTCCACATCTCCGACTCGTACTTCGTGGTGGCCCACTTCCACTACGTGGTCTTCGGTACGGTCGTGTTCGCGATGTTCTCCGGCTTCCACTTCTGGTGGCCGAAGATGACCGGCAAGATGCTGGACGAGCGCCTCGGCAAGATCACCTTCTGGACGCTGTTCTTCGGCTTCCACGGCACCTTCCTGGTCCAGCACTGGCTGGGTGCCGAGGGCATGCCGCGTCGTTACGCCGACTACCTGGCGGCCGACGGCTTCACCGCCCTGAACACGGTCTCCACGATCAGCTCCTTCGTGCTCGGCATGTCGCTCCTGCCGTTCCTCTACAACGTGTGGAAGACGGCCAAGTACGGCAAGCCGGTCGGCGTGGACGACCCGTGGGGCTACGGCCGCTCCCTCGAGTGGGCGACCTCCTGCCCGCCGCCGCGGCACAACTTCCTCACCCTGCCGCGGATCCGCAGCGAATCCCCGGCGTTCGACCTGCACCACCCGCAGCTGGCTGTGCTCGAGCAGCAGGCCTTCGCCGGTGAAAGCGCACTCTCGGGCGGCAAGGAGGCCGGCAAGTGAAGATCCAGGGCCGGATGTTCTTGTGGCTGAGCGTCTTCCTCCTCATCATGGCCACCGCCTATGGCGTGTGGTCGAAGGAGCCGGCCGGTACCACGGCGCTCTTCCTGGCCTTCGGCCTGCTCGTCATGGTCGGCTTCTACCTGGGCTTCACGGCCCGGCGGGTCGACGCGGGCGCGCAGGACGACAAGGAGGCCGACGTCGCGGACGACGCGGGCGAGCTGGGCTTCTTCAGCCCGCACAGCTGGCAGCCGCTCATGCTGGGCTTCGGCGGTGCGATCGCCTTCCTCAGCATCGCGGTCGGCTGGTGGCTGATCTACTTCTCGGCCCCGTTCATCCTGATCGGCCTGTTCGGCTGGGTGTTCGAGTACTACCACGGTGAGAACCGCACCCAGTAACAGGTGACATGCGCCGAGCGCACGAGAGCCCGGACACTCCGTCAGGAGGGTCCGGGCTCTCGCCGTTCCCCGGTCGTCGCCGTTCCCCGGTCTTTTCCCCGGTCTTCGCCGTGCGCCGGCCACGCTCCGGTCCGCCTTTTGCCGCGGTGTCTGTCCCTCGTATGGGTTACCTGCCGCGCTTATAGGGTCAACGCCTCATAGCGTGATCATATGAACCATTCTCCGCGGACCCGCACCGTCGTCAGCTGCACCCTGCTGGTGACCGCCCTCGGCGCGGGCGTCACCGCTTGCGGTTCGGACGGCAAATCCCTGTCGGCCAAGCCGTACGACGCAGCGGACCAGATCTCCTTCAACGGCCCCACCGGTGCGGGGAAGCGAGCCGACCCGGACAAGCCGCTGGAGGTCACCGTCAAGGGTGATGGGCGTATCACGGACGTCACCGCCCAGGACGCCACGGGGCGCTACGTGGCGGGCGAACTCTCCGCCGACGGCAGCCGGTGGCACAGCATCTCCCCGCTGGCCGCCAACGCCCACTACACCGTCCGGGTGAGCACGGAGGACGAGGACGGCGCGCCGGGTCGTAAGGTCATCAGCTTCGACACCAGCAAGCCGACCGTCCAGAAGCGCCTGAACATCACGTTCGGGCCGGACGCGGGCGAGTACGGCGTCGGACAGCCCGTCACCGCCCAACTCGACCAGGACGTCAAGGGCAAGGCGCAGCGGGCCATCGTGGAACGCGCCCTGCGGGTGGACTCCACGCCGGCCGTGCAGGGCTCCTGGTACTGGGTGAGCGACAAGGAACTCCACTACCGCCCCAAGGAGTACTGGCCCGCCCACGCCACCATCCAGGTGCACAGCAACCTGGACGGCGTCAAGATCAGCGACCGGCTGTGGGGCGGTGCGTCCAAGCCGCTGAAGCTGACCACGGGCGACAAGATCGTGGCCCTCACGGACGCCGGATCGCACCAGATGAAGGTCTACAAGAACGACGAGCAGATCAAACAGATCCCCATCACCACCGGCAAGCCCGGCTTCGAGACCCGCAACGGCGTCAAGGTCGTCCTGTCCAAGCAGTACTTCGTACGCATGCGCGGCACCACGATCGGCATCTCCGCGAACAGCTCGGACTCGTACGACCTGAACGTCTACTACGCCGCCCGGGTCACCTGGTCAGGCGAGTACGTGCACGCTGCACCCTGGTCCGTGGGCGCCCAGGGCTACGAGAACGTCAGCCACGGCTGCACCGGCATGAGCACCAGCAACGCCGCATGGTTCTTCGACACCATCCACGAGGGCGACATCGTCAAGGTCGTCAACTCCAACGGCAACGACATGGAGCCCTTCGGCAACGGCTTCGGCGACTGGAACGTCGACTGGAACAAGTGGCGGGCCGGCAGCGCCCTCACCAACGGCACACCGGCCGGCCCGGCCTCCCAGGACGCGGTACGCCTCAAGCCGGCAGCTCTGTAACCCCCCAGGGGCGCGGGGGACTGCGCGAGCAACCCGACACACGTCGGCGCTCGCGCACGGACCCGTGCGCCCGCGCTGCTAGGCGCTCAGCAGCCTCTCCCGGCGGAGCAGGGAAGCAAGGGCCGAGGCGAACTCCACAGGCTCCACAGGCAACGTCACCGCCGCGTCGGCGCGGCTCCACGTGGCGAGCCACGCATCCTGCGGCCGCCCGATGAGCAGCAGCACCGGCGGGCAGTTGAAGACCTCGTCCTTGATCTGCCGGCACATGCCCATGCCCCCCATCGGCACGGCTTCGCCGTCCAGGACGCAGACGTCGATGCCGCCCTTCTCCAGCTCCCGGAGGACGGCGGCCGGAGTCGCGCACTCCACGAACTCCACCTGGGGCACGTCCGGAGCGGGCCTGCGCCCGGTGGCCAGGCGTACCTGTTCGCGGGTGTTGGAGTCGTCGCTGTAGACCAGCACGGTGGCGGTCGGCTGCATTGTTCCTCCGGGACGTCAGCGTCTACGGACAGGGCCGTTCGGTGCGGATGTTACTCCCATGAACACCACGTCAACACCGGTTCGGACGGCAGCAACACTCCGAACGGCACCCCCCGGAGTGAGGGCGGGATAAGCGACCGACATAATGTCGGTCGTGGCGACAGCAACGACAGTAGAAACCGGGCACGCGCACCCGTCGGTCAACCGGCCGAACCTCACCAGCGTCGGAACCATCATCTGGCTGAGTTCCGAGCTGATGTTCTTCGCGGCCCTCTTTGCGATGTACTTCACCCTTCGATCGGTGACCGGACCGGATCACTGGAAGCACATGGCCGACGCGCTCAATGTGCCCTTCTCCGCGACGAACACCACGATCCTCGTGCTCTCCTCCCTCACCTGTCAGCTCGGCGTGTTCGCTGCCGAGCGCGGTGACGTGAAGAAGCTCCGTGGCTGGTTCATCCTCACCTTCGTCATGGGCGCGATCTTCATCGGCGGTCAGATCTACGAGTACACCTCGCTGGTGAAGGACGAGGGCATCTCGCTCTCCTCCGACCCGTACGGCTCGGTGTTCTACCTGACCACCGGCTTCCACGGCCTGCACGTGACGGGCGGTCTGATCGCCTTCCTGCTGGTCCTCGGCCGTACCTACATGGCCAAGAGGTTCACCCACGAGCAGGCGACCGCCGCCATCGTCGTGTCCTACTACTGGCACTTCGTCGACGTGGTCTGGATCGGCCTCTTCGCCACGATCTACCTGATCAAGTAAGTCGGCGGGCCGCCAGACGGCCACCGATCCATTCCCGAAGCATCGACGCAGAAGATCCTGACACCGGGGTAATCCGTGAAAAAGCTCTCCGCACGACGACGCCATCCGCTGGCGGCGGTCGTCGTCCTACTCCTTGCGCTGGCGGCCACTGGGGGGCTGTACGCCGCGTTCGCACCCGCGGGCAAGGCACAGGCCGACACCTCCGCCCAGTCCCTGACCATCAAGGAGGGCAAGAAGCTCTACCAGGTCGGCTGCGCCAGCTGCCACGGCACCGGTGGCCAGGGCTCCTCCGACGGACCGAGCCTGGTCGGCGTGGGCGCCGCGGCCGTCGACTTCCAGGTCGGCACCGGCCGTATGCCCGCGGCCACCTCGCAGGGGGCCCAGGTCCCGCGCAAGAAGACCGTCTACACGCAGGCCCAGATCGACCAGCTCGCCGCGTACATCGCCTCGCTGGGCGCCGGCCCGAGCGTGCCGACGAAGGCGCAGTACGGCCCGGACGGCGCGGACATCGCCAAGGGCGGCGAACTGTTCCGTACCAACTGCGCGCAGTGTCACAACTTCACGGGCAAGGGCGGTGCCCTCACCAAGGGCAAGTTCGCTCCGAGCCTTGAGGGTGTCGAGCCCAAGCACATCTACGAGGCCATGCAGACCGGCCCGCAGAACATGCCGTCCTTCCCCGACACCACGCTGTCGTCGAAGAACAAGAAGGACATCATCGCGTACCTGAACGCGGTCAACGGCGACAAGACGGAGAACCCCGGCGGTCTGGAGCTGGGCGGCCTGGGGCCGGTCAGTGAGGGTCTGTTCGCCTGGATCTTCGGCCTCGGCGCACTGATCGCGGTGTGCGTGTGGATCGCCGCCCGGACCGCAAAGGCCAAGAAGTCATGAGTAGCCAAGACATTCCAGAAGAGAACCTGCCCGCTGAGCAGGACCACGCGCACGCCGCGGTAAGCGTCGCGGACGAGCAGAACCCCTTCGCGGACCCGGGCCTGCCGCCTCATGAGCACCGGATCCAGGACATCGACGAGCGGGCCGCCAAGCGGTCCGAGCGCACCGTCGCCATGCTGTTCACGCTGGCGATGATCGGCACCGTCGGCTTCATCGCCGCGTACGTCGGCATCCCGAAGGACAAGGCGATCTTCGTCTTTCCGATCGGCCACGTCAGCGCGATGAACTTCGCGCTGGGCCTGACCCTCGGCCTGTCGCTGTTCTGCACCGGCGCGGCTGCGGTCCACTGGTCCCGCACGCTGATGTCCGACGTGGAGATGGCCGACGAGCGGCACGCGATCGAGGCCGAGCCGGATGTCCGGGCCAAGGTCCTCGCGGACTTCAAGCAGGGCGCCCAGGAGTCGGGTCTCGGCCGGCGCAAGCTGCTGCGCAACACGATGTTCGGTGCGCTGACCATGGTTCCGCTGGCCGGTGTCGTGCTGCTGCGCGACCTCGGTCCGCTGCCCGGCACCTCCCTGCGCCACACGCTGTGGGCGAAGGGCAAGCTGCTGGTCAACATGAACACCAACCAGCCGCTGCGTCCCGAGGACGTTCAGGTCGGCTCGCTCACCTTCGCCAAGCCCGAGGGCCTGGAGGAGACGGACGAGGACTTCCAGAACCAGATCGCGAAGGCGGCCCTGATGATCGTCCGGCTGCAGCCGGACAACATCAAGGACAAGCGGGAACTCGACTGGTCGCACGAGGGCATCGTCGCCTTCTCGAAGATCTGCACCCATGTCGGTTGCCCGATCTCGCTGTACGAGCAGCAGACGCACCACGTGCTGTGCCCGTGCCACCAGTCCACCTTCGACCTTTCCGACGGGGCCCGTGTGATCTTCGGTCCCGCCGGTCACGCCCTGCCGCAGCTGCGCATCGGCGTGAACGACGAGGGTTACCTCCAGGCCCTCGGTGACTTCGAGTCGCCGGTCGGTCCTGCATTCTGGGAGCGCGGATGAGTACTACCACCACTGAAGGGTCCTCGCGCGGGAAGGCCCCGGCCGGCGAGCGCCTCGCCGACTGGGCCGACGGCCGCGTCGGGGTCTACACCCTGGCCCGCACCAACCTGCGGAAGATCTTCCCCGACCACTGGTCGTTCATGTTGGGTGAGGTCTGCCTCTACAGCTTCACCATCATCATCCTGACGGGCGTCTACCTGACGCTGTTCTTCCACCCGTCGATGAACGAGGTGGTCTACCACGGCTCGTACGTGCCGCTGCAGGGTCAGATGATGTCGGAGGCGTTCAGCTCTACGCTGCACATCTCCTTCGACGTGCGCGGTGGTCTGCTCGTCCGGCAGATCCACCACTGGGCCGCGCTGATCTTCCTGGCCGGCATGTTCGTGCACATGATGCGCGTGTTCTTCACGGGCGCGTTCCGCAAGCCGCGTGAGATCAACTGGCTGTTCGGCTTCACGCTGTTCTTCCTGGGCATGTTCACCGGCTTCACCGGCTACTCGCTCCCGGACGACCTGCTCTCCGGCACCGGTGTCCGCTTCATGGAGGGCGCGATCCTGTCCGTGCCGATCGTCGGCACGTACCTGTCGTACTTCCTCTTCGGCGGAGAGTTCCCGGGCCACGACTTCGTGGCGCGGTTCTACTCGATCCACATCCTGCTGCTGCCGGGCATCATGCTCGGTCTCGTGGTGGCGCACCTGATCCTGGTCTTCTACCACAAGCACACGCAGTTCGCGGGTCCCGGCCGGACCGAGAACAACGTCGTCGGCATGCCGCTGATGCCGGTCTACGCGGCCAAGGCCGGAGGCTTCTTCTTCCTGGTCTTCGGTCTCGTCGCGCTGATCGCCGCGGTCGCGCAGATCAACCCGATCTGGGCGATGGGCCCCTACCGTCCGGACCAGGTGTCCACCGGCGCCCAGCCCGACTGGTACATGGGCTTCGCCGAGGGCCTGATCCGCTTCATGCCGGGCTGGGAGATCAACCTGTGGGGCCACACGCTCGTCCTGGGCGTGTTCATCCCGCTGGTCCTCTTCCCGCTGGTCCTGGCGGCGATCGCGGTCTACCCGTTCATCGAGTCCTGGGTCACCGGCGACAAGCGCGAGCACCACATCCTGGACCGCCCGCGCAACGCGCCGACGCGCACCGCCTTCGGTGTCGCCTGGGTCACGATCTACATGATCACGCTGGTCGGCGGTGGCAACGACCTGTGGGCCACCCACTTCCACCTGTCGATCAACGCCGTCACCTGGTTCGTCCGGATCGGCTTCTTCGTCGGCCCGATCATCGCCTTCGTCGCCACCAAGCGGATCTGCCTCGGTCTGCAGCGCCGCGACCGCGAGAAGGTGCTGCACGGCCGCGAGACCGGCATCATCAAGCGCCTGCCGCACGGTGAGTTCATCGAGGTGCACGAGCCGCTCAGCCAGGAGCAGCTGCACACCCTCACCGCGCATGAGCAGTACAAGCCGCTCGCGCTCGCCCCGGCGGTCGACGCGAACGGTCTCCCGCGCAAGGTGACGGGCTCCGAGAAGCTGCGCGTCAAGCTCAGCAACGCCTACTACGGCGAGGAGAACCAGATCTCGAAGCCCACTGTCGAGGAGTACAAGGAGATCACGAGCGGCCACGGCCACCACTGATCCCCGCGTCGCCACGCCACGGTGGAAGGGCCCCGTCCGCAACCCGGACGGGGCCCTTCGCCGTGCTCGGCGCTGGATAGGGTGGGGGTACGACATCGCAGGATCTGAACCAGGAGCGGCTGATGAGAGCTGTGACCCCCGCTGGAGGCGACAACGCGGCGGGCCGTTCCTGGCCCGTCCTGCTGAACGGCCTGCTCGACGGCCGGGACCTGAGTGCCGACGACACCGCGTGGGCCATGGACCGGATCATGAGCGGTGAGGCGACCGACGCGCAGATCGCCGGGTTCGCCGTGGCACTGAGGGCCAAGGGCCAGACGGTGCAGGAGATCACCGGCCTGGTCCGGACGATGTACGAGCACGCGAACGTGATCGAGGTGCCCGGCCGGACGGTCGACATCGTCGGCACGGGCGGCGACGGAGCGAAGACGGTGAACATCTCCACGATGTCCTCCCTCGTCGTGGCCGGCACGGGCGCGAAGGTCGTCAAGCACGGCAACCGGGCCGCGTCCTCCGCATCGGGGTCGTCGGACGTCCTGGAGCGGCTGGGCGTCAACCTCGACCTCACCCCGAAGCGGGTGGCGGAGGTCGCGGAGGCGGCCGGCATCACCTTCTGCTTCGCGGTGAAGTTCCACCCGGCACTGCGCCACGTGGGAGCGGCCCGCGGACAGCTGGGAATCCGGACCGTGTTCAACCTGCTCGGCCCGCTGACCAATCCGGCGAAGGTCAAGGCACAGGCCGTCGGCGTCGCCGTCGCCCGGGAGGCCCCGATCGTCGCGGGGGTGCTCGCCGAGCGCGGCAACTCCTCCCTGGTCTTCCGCGGTGACGACGGCCTCGACGAGCTGACCACCACCTCCACCTCGCACGTCTGGGTCGTCCGGGACGGCAAGGTCGTCGAGCAGCCCTTCGACCCGCGGGACGTGGGCATCGAACTGGCCCCGGTGGAGGCGCTGCGCGGCGGGGACCCGGTGTACAACGCGGAGGTCGCCCGGCGGCTGCTGGACGGCGAGCGGGGCCCGGTGCGCGACGCCGTCCTGCTGAACTCGGCGGCGGCCCTGGTCGCCCTGGACCCGACGGACGCGTCGCTGGCCGAGCAGATCCGGGCCGGGATGGCGAAGGCCGCGCAGTCCATCGACTCGGGCGCGGCCAAGCGGACGCTGGAGCGCTGGGTGGCGGCGAGCAACGCCTAGCCTTCGCCGAGTGCCGCGCGTGTCGTCCCGCGATCCGGATACGGGTTGCGGGACGACGATCATTTCAGTACGTTCCTGTACCAGGTCATGAGTGACAGTCATGAGGCCCCGGCCGACTGTCCGGCAACCCTCCGTCCGTGGCGGGGTGCCCCGGGTGAGGACCAGGCCGTAGGCAGCGAGGTCTACGGCAAGCGCGGACCCCTCGCACGCTTTCGAAAGTGTGGGGCCAGGGGTCCTGGTCGTCGAGGGAGTCTTCCGTGAGCAAGCGAATGCGCTAGGGCCGGCAGAGCCCCGCTTCCGCGCACCCTTTTTCTTTCTCTTCTCGCCTGTCTCTCACGGGAGTTCGTCATGTCCGTGTCCACTGCTGCCGCCGACCGTTGCGTTCGTTCCCCGCTGCCCGTTCTGGGCCGTGATGTCACCGTCCCGCTCGTCACGGGCGGCGAGGTCGCCTACGCCGCGCTCGACTACGCGGCCAGCGCGCCCGCCCTCCAGCGCGTCTGGGACGACGTGGCGGCCTATGCGCCGTACTACGGCAGCGTGCACCGCGGCGCCGGCTACCTCTCCCAGCTCTCCACCGACCTGTTCGAGAACGCCCGTGGGACGGTCGCCGAGTTCCTCGACTGCCGTGAGGGCGACCAGGTGGTCTTCACCCGGTCGACCACGGACTCCCTGAACCTCCTGGCCCGCGCCCTCCCCGCCGACTGCCAGGTCTTCGTCTTCGAGACCGAGCACCACGCCTCCCTGCTGCCCTGGCAGACCGCGCGGGTCACCTGCCTCGACGCCCCGCGCACCCCCCAGCAGGCCGTGCGGACCCTGGAGCGGGCCCTCGCCGACCGCGACCCCTACGGCCCGGCCCTGGTCTGCGTCACCGGCGCCTCCAACGTCACCGGCGAGCTGTGGCCGGTCCGCGAGCTGGCCGCCGCCGCCCACGCCCATGGCGCCCGGATCGTCCTCGACGCCGCCCAGCTGGCCCCCCACCACCCGGTGAGCGTCCGTGACCTCGACGTCGACTGGGTCGCCTTCTCCGGGCACAAGCTGTACGCCCCCTTCGGCTCCGGCGTCCTCGCCGGCCGCGCCGACTGGCTGCGCGCGGCCGAGCCGTACCTCGCGGGCGGCGGCGCCAGCCGCAGGGTCACCCGGCGCGAGGACGGGGGAGTGGCCGTGGAGTGGCACGAGAGCGCCGCCCGGCACGAGGCCGGCTCCCCGAACGTGATCGGTGCCTACTCCATCGCGTCGGCCTGCAAGGCCCTCACCGAGGCCGGCTGGGACACCCTGGTCGCCCGCGAGCAGCACCTGATCGCCACGGTCCGCGAGGGCCTCGCCGAGGTCCCCGAGGTGAGGATCCTCTCCCTCTTCGGCGACGACGCCCCGCGTGTCGGGGTGATCTCGTTCGTCGTCGAGGGCTGGAACAGCTCCCACTTCGCCGCCGCGCTCTCCGCCGAGTACGGCATCGGCGTCCGCGACGGCCTGTTCTGCGCCCACCCGCTCGTGCGCACTCTGCTGGGAGGCGACCCGCAGAGCCCGGGCGAGTGCGGCGCTCCGGAAGCCGCGCCCGGCGAGAAGTCCCTCAACGCGATCCGCGTGAGCTTCGGCGCGGGCACCCCGGACGAGCACGTGGAGCGCTTCGTGGGCGCTGTACGGGAACTCGTCCGGGACGGCGCCAAGTGGCAGTACCGCACGGAGGACGGCCGCTGCGTCCCGGCGGTGCAGCGGTGAGCCTTCTAGTTGTCCAGGCCGATCGCGAACGCGGCTTCCAGGTCGTGCTGGGAGTAGGTGCGGAACGCCACGTGCGTGTCGGTGGCCTCCACGCCCGGGATCTTGCTGATGCGGCCGGGGATGACCTCGGCGAGGTCCTCGTGCTGCTGCACCCGGACCATGGCGATCAGGTCGTAGGTACCGGTGACCGAGAAGACCTCGCTGACGCTGTCCAGCGCAGCGATCTGTTCCGCGATCTCGGGGATCCGGTCCACGCTGGTCTTGATCAGAACGATCGCGGTGATCACGGCTGTTTGTCTCCCTCGGGTGCCGGAGCCGGTGCGGCTCTCACTCTATGGCCAGATCCGTGAGGGTGGCATGCAGGGTTTCGCGCAGCCGCCGCATCTGCTCCGGGCCGTACGTCCAGGTGTCGTACTCGTTCTGCACGAGCAGCCGGCCGCCGAAGCTGGCGACGCCGGTCTTGGGCGGCATGCCCGGCGCGTTGGCCGTACCACCGAAACGGAGAAGTTCCATGTGCTCCGGGACGGGGTGCGCGGGGATCCGCCCCACATTGGAGATGCCGTAGCTGACGACCGGGACGGGCACCGCGATGCCTCGCGCGCCCGCCCTGAGCGCGGCGAGCAGGAAGCGTTCCGGGTCGCGCCGGGCCAGGGCGCCGGCGACCTGGTCGGCCACCGTCCGGCCGACGGTCTCCGGCAGGTCGTCGTGCCCGACGGCCAGCGTGGTCTGGAGCCCGGTGATGCAGTTGAGCACGGTGCTCAGGGGCAGTTCGGGGGTCAGCCGGGTGCGCAGGTCGACACCGTGCCCGCAGGTCAGCGTCAACGGCCCGTGCTTTGGCGCCAGCTGCGCGCGCACGGCGGTCAGCACCAGCCCCGTGACGAGGCTGTTGACGGTGACCCCGCGGGTCCGGGCGGCCGCCACCACGGCTTGAGTGGTCTCGGGGCCGAACTCCAGCCGGTCGACGGCGAAGCGGCGCGTCGCGGCCGGGCGGCCGGGGCGCCCCACGCCCTCGGTGGGCAGGGTGGCGGGTTTGGCCTCGGCGCCGGCGCCCTGCGCGATGGCGTCCACCAGGGCGTCGATCTCGGCGTCCGGGAAGCTGCCCGCCAGCCGGGTGTCGATCGCCGGAGACAGCTCCTCACGCCGCTCGGGGGCGGGATCCGCGCCGGCCGCCAGCGCGGTGTAGTACCGCCAGAACTCGTCGAGCAGGGCGAAGGCCGAGCGGCCGTCGGCGATGCCGTGGTGGATGCCGAGCACCACCTGACTGCGCTCGCCGTCGGTGAGTAGCCAGGCGTGCACCAGACTCTCGGTCCAGTCGGGCCGTGAGTTGATCAGCTCGGCGTAGGTCTCCTCGATGCCGTCGAGGACGGTGAGCGGCGGCTCGATCCGGTCCCGGACCCGCAGCAGCAGGCCCTCCTCACCGGAGGTCACCTCGCAGCGGAGGATCGGATGGTGCTCGGTGAGCAGGACGAGCGCGCGCCTCATCAGTGCCGGATCCGGGCGGCCCCGCACCAGGGACTCGACGAACTCGGGCATGTCGTACAGCGGGAGGCCCGCGGGCCCCAGATCCAGGAAGTAGACGCTCTCGAAGGGAGATACAGGGCGCTGGCGCGTCATGGTGTGGAGGTCTCCGATGTCGGTGGGTGAGCGGGTGGCTCCCCCCGTGCGGGTGTGCGCGGGGCGGCGCCGAGACGGTGCAGAGCTGCGTCGAACTGCTCCGGCCGCAGCGAGGCAGCGGGCAACGGGCGGGCGGCGGCAGGGCGCAGGCCGTCCAGCAGCAGGGCCAGGTGACGGCGCCAGGAGTCCGGCGCGGCGGGCGCGGCCCGGCCCAGCGCCGCCAGCAGGAACAACAGGTCCTCGATGGTGAGGTCGGCCCGGATCGTCCGCTGTTCCTGGCCGCGGCGCAGCAGAGTCTCCAGTGTGCGGCGGTTCTCCTCGCGCAGGGCGTCGAGCGTGGGCACGCCCTGGATGGCGGTGGTCAGCAGGTCGCCCGCGCCCCGGTCGGCGGCCAGCAGCGCGAAGACGCGGTCCAGGTAGGCGGTGAGGCCGCTCCAGGCGTCGGCGTGGTCCCGGGTCCGGCGGGCCATGTGCAGGATCGGGAGGAGCGCGTCGTGGAAGACGGTCTCGATCAGTTCGGTGCGGTCGCTGAAGTGACGGTAGAGCGTGGCGTTGCCGACCCCGGCCCGGCGGGCGATGTCGTCCAGCGGGGCGTCCACTCCGCGTTCGGCGTAGATCTCACGGGCGGCGGCGATCAACATGTCGCGATTACGGCGCGCGTCGCTGCGCCGGGGGGTTCGCCGATGCTCGCTGCTGACCATGGGCGGCACCATAACACCAACCGTGGACCAGTCCCCGTTTCCGCTGCTACTGTCGCACCGTCAAACGGGGGGCGTTCCCCGTTTGTGCGTGTCCGGCTCGTTCGAAGCGAGGAACTCTTTTGTCCACGACCGACTTTGAGGATCTGTCAGCGCTCGGCCAGGAATTCGTCGACAACCCTTATCCGGTGTACGAGCGGATGCGCGCCCAAGGCCCGGTGCACCGGGTGCGGACCGCCGCGTCGGGAGAGTTCTGGCTCGTCGTGGGCCATGCCGAGGGGCGGGCCGCCCTGGCCGACCGGCGGCTGTCCAACGACATCAGGCACTCGGCCGCCTGGGAGGACGACGGCGGCAACTCCATCGGTCTCAACATGGTGCAGACGGACCCCCCGCAGCACACCCGGCTGCGGGGACTGGTGGCCAAGGACTTCACACCCGGGCGCATCGAGGCACTGCGCCCCAAGGTTCAGCGGATCGCGGACGAACTCGTGGACGCCATGCTGCCGCTGGGCCGCGCGGACCTGGTCGAGGCGTTCGCGCTGCCCTTGCCGCTGGCCGTCATCTGCGAACTCCTCGGCGTGCCCGCGACCGACCGCAAGACCTTTCACGACTGGTACCTGGAGAGCACCGACTTCACCCGGCCGGAGACCGCCGCGGCCGCGGCCCAGGCCATGACGGGCTACCTCGCCGAGCTGATCGCCGCCAAGCAGCGGGAGCCCGGCGATGACCTGCTCAGCGCGCTGGCCGGGAGCATGGGCGAGGAGGAGGACCGGCTCTCCTTCGAGGAGATGCTGGGCATGGCCTTCCTGCTGCTGGTGGCCGGCTACGAGACGGCGGCCAACCTGCTGTCCAGCGGCACCCTCGCCCTGCTGCGCCACCCGGACCAGTTGGCCGCCCTGCGCGCCGACTGGTCGCTGCTGGAGAACGCCGTGGAGGAGATGCTCCGTTACGACGGACCGGTGGAGACCACGGCGTTCCGCTACGCCAAGGAGCGCATGGAGCTGGGCGGCACCGCGATCGAGGCCGGGGACTCCGTGGCCGTCGTCCTGGCCGCCGCCTCGCGCGACCCCCGGCGGTTCGACCAGGCCGACCGCTTCGACATCCGCCGGGACGCCCGCGGGCACATGGCGTTCGGCTACGGCATCCACCACTGCCTGGGGGCGCCGCTGGCCCGTATGCAGGGCGCCATCGCCTTCCGCACCCTGCTGGAGCGGTGCCCCGGACTGACCCTGGACGCCGAGCCCGAGGCTCTCGCCTGGCGTCCCAGTCTGATGCTGCGCGGACTGCACCAGCTGCCCGTCACGTTCGGCTGAGCGGCCCTCGGCACGGGGCGGGCAGCGACGCCCCCGCCTCGCCGACCGGCCCCGCCTCGCCGACCGGCCCTGCCTCGCCGCCCGGCCGCGCCCGTCGCGGCCGGGCCGGTCAGCGGGGTTCCGGCACCATGGGCAGCCGCCCGGCGGTCAGGCTCATCTCGGCGCGGGGCGAGACGGTGGTGCCCGGTACCGGCCGCAGTCGCCAGTGGGAGGCGAGTGTGGCCAGCGCCAGCGTGGCCTCCGTCATGCCGAAGACGTCACCGATGCACTTGCGGCTGCCCGCGCCGAACGGAAGGTACGAACCCCGGGCGACGTCCTGGGCCCGTTCGGGAAGCCACCGGTCCGGGTCGAAGGCGTGCGGGCGCGCAAAGAGCTCCGGGATGCGGTGGACGACGTAGGGGCTGATCAGCACGTCCGCGCCGGCGGGCAGGGGGTGCCCGGCCAGTTCGGTGGGTTCGGTGGTCATCCTGGTGTACATCCAGGCCGGCGGGTACAGCCGCAGGGTCTCGGTGAAGATCCGCTGGGTGTGGACGAGCTTCGGTATGTCGGCGTACTCCGGGATCCGGCCGCCCAGCACCTCGTCGACCTCGGCGTGCAGCCGCGCCTCGGCCTCGGGGTGGGTCGCCAGCAGATGCCAGGCCCAGGTCAGGGCGCTCGCCGTGGTCTCCACACCGGCCAGCAGCAGCGTCATGACCTGGTCGTGCACCTCCTGGTCGGTCATCGCGCCGCCGTTCTCCTCGTCCCGCGCGGCGAGCAGCGCCGACAGCAGGTCGCCGCGGTCCTCGCCGGATCGCCGGTAGTCCCGCACGATGCCGTCGATGAGGGTGTGCAGCCGGGCGAGCGCCGCGTCGAACTCACGGTTGGCGGTGATCGGCAGCCTGGCCAGCAGCCCGGTGGGGTCCATCGCGCGGCGGAACGCGCCGCGCACCATGACGGGCAGGCTGCGCTGGATCTCGGCCACCGAGTGCGGTGCCATCTCGGTCGAGAACAGCGCGCGGGCCGTCACCCGTGCGGTCAGCGCCTGCATCGCGTCGGCGACGTCCACCGGTCTGCCCGCCCGCCAGGTCCGCGCGTGTGCCGCGCACTCCTCGTGCATCACCTCCGCGTACGCCGCGATGCGCGCGGTGTGGAAGACCGGCTGGACCATGCGCCGCTGCCGCCGGTGGTCGGCCCAGTCGGAGGTGATCAGCCCGTTGCCCAGGATGGGGCGGGCCTTCTCCTTCACCGGACCCCCGGTGTCGTAGACCCGGGCGTTGCGCAGCACGTGCTGCACCAGCTCCGGATGGCAGGGCAGATAGGCGGGCTTGAGGCCGAGGCGCAGCTCCACCAGGTCACCCACCGCGGGCAGCGAGGCCAGGAATTCCAGCGGACGGCGTGCCAGGTGGTGCGCGTGGCCCACCAGCGGAAGCCCGCCGGGCGCCTTGGCGACCCGCCAACTGCGCCTGTTCGTATCGGAATCGGTCTTCATGCCGGATGTGCCCTCCGAAGGCGGTACGGACGGAAAGGAGCGAGCAGGACGGAGCAGCCGGGGGAAACAGGGGGTCAGCGGCGTTCCAGCACCATGGGCAGCGGGCCCGCCTCCAGGGTGGCCTTCGGCTCCGGGCGCAGCCGGGATCCGGGCACCGGCCGCAGCCGCCAGCGTGCGGCAACGGTCGCCACGATCAGCGCGGTCTCGGTGAGCGCGAGGACGTCACCGATGCACTTGTGGCTGCCCGCGCCGAAGGGCAGCAGCGCCCCGCGCGGCACCTGCGCGGCCCGTGCGTCTTCCCAACGCCCCGCGTCGAAGGTCTCGGGGTCGGGGAAGAGAGCGGGGTTGTGGTGCAGGGCGTAGGCGCTGTAGAGGATCATCGTCCCGGCGGGGATCAGCCGGCCACCGAGTTCGGCCTCCTGCGCGGTGACCCGCATCGCCATCCAGGACGGCGGGTACAGGCGCAATGCCTCGGTGATCACGTTGCGGGTGTACGGCAGCGCGGGCAGGTCGTCGTAGACCGGTGTGCGCCCTGCCAGCGCCGTGTCCACCTCGGCGTGCACCCGCTTCTCCACCTCGGGCAGCGTGCCCATCAGATGGAAGACGAAGGCCAGGGTGGAGGCGGTGGTCTCGCTGCCGGCGACCAGGAAGGTGACGACCTGGTCGAGGACCTGGCCATCGTCGAGCTTCGCCCCGGTCTCGGGGTGCTCCGCCCGCAGCAGGGTCGACAGCAGATCGCCGTGGTCCGCGTCGGACCCGCGCCGCGCGGCGATCATGTCCGCCACGATCTGCCGCAGCCGTGCGTTGGCGTGGTCATAGGCACGGTTTCCCGGGGTGGGAAGTCTCTCCATGATGCCCAGCGGGGCGACGGTGCGCTTGTAGATGCCGTGCGAGACGACCTGCAGGCAGCGCCGGGCCTCTTCGACGGTGTTCTCGTCGAGTCCGGTGGAGAACAGGGTGCGCGCCGCGACCCGCATGAGCAGGGCATGCATGGCGTCGCTGATGTCCCGGGTCTGCCCGTCCTGCCAGGCGTCGGTGACGGTGCGGGTGTCCTCGGCCACGGCCGTCGTGTAGGCGGCGATCTTCGTCGTGTGGAAGGCGGGCTGGATCAGCCGCCGCTGGAAGCGGTGCTCGTCGCCGCGGGACACCGACAGGCTGTTGCCGAGCAACTGCCGTGCCTTGTCGAAGACTCCGCCCTTGTCGAAGATGCGCGGATTGAGCAGCACGTGCCGGACCAGCTCGGGGTGCGCGGCCAGGTAGGCCCGGCTGGGACCGAGCCGGACCTCGACCAGGTCACCGTGTGCGGGCAGCGAGGCGAGGAACTCCAGCGGGCGGCGCCACAGCGCGGGCACGTGTCCCAGCAGGGGCAGGGCGCCGGGGGCGGTGCCGATCCGCCAGGATCGGTCCGTCGTGGGCGGTTTGGTGGCTGGCATACCGGCGGCCCCTACTGGATCTGCGAGTTGACGTCGTTCACCGGGGCCTGGTAGCGCCGGTCCCGCGTGGTCCACACGAAGTTGCCCTGGATGAGGTCCAGCAGCACGTCCCGGGAGACGTCGTCGAACGCCTTGATGCACTCCATGTCCTCGGCCATGTCGTCGAGGCGGTCCTGGAAGAAGCGCCGGAAGTCCATTTCGTCGGCCATGTCGCACAACCGGAAGCAGTTGGTGATCTGACCGAGGGCGTGCTCGCGGTCGTAGGAGTAGAAGTCGTTGACGATGGCCAGTCCCCGGGTGGTCATCCGGGCGGCGAGGCCCGTCTTGGAGTGCTCGGTCAGCTCCCGGTGCCGGTAGATCGGGTACGACATCCGCATCCAGAAGTCCACCCCGACGTCGGTGACGCGGAAGCGGAAGTACTGCTCGGGCGAGGTTCCGCAGAGCACCTTCTTGAGCCGGGAGTCGCGGAACATGTGGTCGCTGGTGACGAAGGCACGGGCACCCTCGTAGGCGAACTCCGCGTCCTCGGGGGAGTAGTACCGCTCGCACACTTCGCGCAGCTGGGGCAGGAAGAGATCGAAGTCGTGCAGGGCGGCGTCCATGTCGTCCCACACGAAGGTCACGCAGTTGAGCACACAGACGGCCTTGAACGCCTCCATGTCCTTGATGTGGCGGGCGCTCTGCGACCATCGCACGACATCCATGTAGGAGATCCAGCGCTTGTCGGAGACGCTCTTGCCCAGCGGGGCGACCGCGCGGTTGCAGGCGTCGATGACCTCGCGCAGCTCGGCGTCGGTCATCGGTATCTTCTGCGCCTCGTGTCCGACGTGCCGGTCGAAGAGGGCGGCGAAACGGTCGGTGCACTCCTGCCAGTAGCGGGCCGTGCCCGCCGGAGCGGTGCTGATGGGGGCGGTCATGAGTTCCTCCGGGTGGCCGTGACAGCGAGGTGCTTGAGGGCGGTGACCGCGTCGGCGGTGAAGGGAGCGGTGTCCAGGGCCTCGAGGGCCTGCCGGTAACGGTCGTCGATCATGCGCTCGACGGCGTCCCGCGCACCGGTGACCGCGAACAGCGCGCGGACCTCCTCGGCGCCGGCCTCATCCAGGCCGGGGTCGCCGATCAGCGTGCGCAGCCGCGCGCGCTGCGCCGCGTCGCCCGCGCGCAGGGCGAGTGCGACCAGGGTCGTGTTCTTACCGGCCCGCAGGTCGTCCAGGCGTGACTTGCCGGTGTCGCGTACGTTTCCGTACACCCCCAGCAGGTCGTCGCGGAGCTGGAAGGCCTCGCCCAGGGGCAGGGCGAACGCCGTGCAGGCGGCCAGGGTCTTGGCGTCGGCACCCGCGAGTGCGGCACCGATGTGCAGGGGACGTTCGACGGTGTACTTGGCGGTCTTGTAGCGGTTGACGGTCAGCGTGGCCTCGACGTCGTCGGTCAGCTCACCGGTTGCCCGGAGGTCCAGGTACTGCCCCAGCATCACCTCGGTGCGCATCTCGGTGAGGAGCGGCATGACCGCAGCCGACTGTGCGGCGGTGAGGTCCGCCATGTGCAGCAGGTGGTCCGACCAGGCGAAGGCCAGGTCACCGAGCAGCACTGCGGCGCCGAGCCCGAATCGCTCGGTACGGTCGTCGCCGCGTTTTCCGGCGAGTATCCGGTGGATGGTGGGACGACCGCGCCGGGTTTCGCTGCCGTCCATGATGTCGTCGTGGATGAGGGCGAACGCGTGAAACATCTCGAGTGAGGCGGCCACGCGTACGACTGCCGCCAGGCCGGTCTCGCCGCCGGCCGCCTGCCATCCCATGACGGTGAGTACCGGGCGAATTCTCTTGCCGCCCGCCATGAACTCCTGGAGCAATTGCACGAACATGGCCATCTGGGGATCGCCGGAACTTTCTCTCCGGAACTCCAGGAAATCCATGAGAACGCTGTCGACGGAGTCCTTGGCGAAGCTCGGATCAAGTATTCCGGGAGATATTGTCTGTGTGCTCATATTTCTGTGCTTCATCCCCACTCGTAGGTCCGGGTCGAACCGCTCCAGGCACACGAAGGCGTTCGTACGGAAAGGCGTGCACATATGCGGATGCGTCGTACGCGTACACGGATACGCGGATACGCCAGGGAGGCACGTACGGACGGATATGTACGGACGGATATGTACGGACGGGACGCCGGACGCTGCAGAAAACCGCCGGCGAGTCTGCGCGGCGGACGGGAGGCCGGGCCGACGTCAGGAGAGGAGGTCGACGCGGAGTTCGCTGAGCCCCCGGATGTTGACCTGTGGACGCCAGACGACGTCCTCGCTGCTGAGTCTGATGTCACGGTGGCGGCGCAGCAGCTCGGTGAAGACGGCCCGGGCCTCGGCCCTCGCGAGCAGGGCCCCGATGCAGTAGTGGGGGCCGCCACCGAAGGACAGCGGACGCACGTCCTGGCGCCGCAGGTCGAGGCGGTCCGGGTCCGGGTAGCGCAGCGGGTCGCGGTTCGCGGCACCGAGCAGGATCATCACCTTGGAGCCGGCCGGGATCGTGCTGCCCTCGACCTCGACCTCGCGGGTGGTGATGCGAGCCACCAGCTGGATGGGTGCGTCGTAGCGGAGCAGTTCGTCGATGCCGTCCTCGACGAGGCCGGCGTCCTCCCGCAGGGCACGCAGCTGATCGGGATGGCGCAGCAGGGCGAGCATGCCGTTGCCGATGAGGTTGACGGTCGTCTCGTGACCGCCCATGAAGAACATCATGACATTGGCGATCACCTCTTCGTCGGAGAGCTTCTCGCCGTCGAACCTTGCCATCAGCAGCCGGGAGAGGATGTCGTTCTGCGGGTCCGCGCGCCGCTTCTGCAGGTGTTCGGCGATATAGGCACCGAATTCCTCGGCGGCGCCGTTCATGGCCCGGCGGGTGGTCTCGTCGACGGCCGGGTCGATGACGTGGCCCAGGGCGTCGGTCCACTTGCGGCACAGGTCGCGGTCCTCCACCGGAAGGCCGCCGAGGCCGCAGAAGACGGTCACCGGCACCAGTGCCGCGAGCGACCCGATGAGGTCGACGCCCTCTCCGTCGCCCATGTCGTCCATGATCCGATGGACGATGCCGGTGATGCGGGGGGCCGTCTCACGGATGGCCCTGGCGGTGAACAGCGGGTTGGCCAGGCCGCGCAGCCGACGGTGCGCCTGGCCGTCCCGCATGAGCATCCAGCTGCGGGCGGCGCGCACGATCGGGCTGTCCTCTCCGCCCCGTTGTGCGGCCCATCGGGGATCAAGCGGATATTCGCTGGACAACCCGGGATTTCGTATGAGTGATGCGACTGCGCTGTATCCCGAAACAACCCAATGGCCGTAGGGCGTCCGGTGGACAGGTTCCACGTCCCGAAGCTGTTTGTAGAGCGGGTAAGGATCGGTCCGCAATCGCGGGTCACGAGCATTGAACAAAGGTTTACTGCGCGTTGGCTCCATGCCTGTCTCCCCCGTGAAAATCGGCAGGCGGGACCGCTGGCCGCATGCGGTGGTCGCGGACCCGGCGACCGAATAGTAGGCACAGGCCGACCGTGCATGACAAGGCCTTCTGCCCTGGACAGGGTCCTCAACCCCGTATTAGCGTCGAGCCGTTGGCCGGACACCGACCAGAACTTCAAGGGGGAAGAGCGGTGCGACGCACTGTTTTTCAGGATGAGCATGAGGCGTTCCGCGCGGTGGTGCGGGACCTGATCGAGACAGAGGTCGTACCCGCCTATTCCGAATGGGAAACGGCCGGTCGGGTCCCACGTGACTTTTATCTCAGACTGGGAAAGCTCGGCATCTTCGGGTTCGGTATCCCGGAAGAGTTCGGCGGCAGTGGCGAAAAGAGCTTCAAGTTCAACGCCGTCATCGCCGAGGAGTGCGCCAGGGCCGGAGTCACCTTCGGAGGCGCCAGCGCGCATCTGGCGCTTCCGGCCACTCTGGTGAAGTACACGACGCCGGAGCAGAAGCAGCGCTGGCTGCCGGGGTTCGTCACCGGTGAGCTGATGACGGCCATTGCGATCACCGAGCCGGGGGCCGGCTCCGACGTCGCCGGTCTGCGTACGACCGCCGAGCTGTCCGAGGACGGCACCCACTACGTGCTCAACGGGGCCAAGGCCTTCGTCTCCGGGGGTGCCCAGGCCGATCTGGTGCTCGTCGCCTGCCGCACCTCTGCCGGCGGTTCCGACCGGCGCGGTGGCATGTCCCTGCTCGCCGTGGACACCCGGGCCCCGGGCGTGGCGGTCGACTCGGAGCTGGTCACGCTCGGCCTGCGGTCCTCCGACATCGTCGGCATGACCTTCACCGATGTCCGGGTTCCGGTCGGTGACCTGGTGGGCGGGCCGGGTGAGGCCTTCGCCTGTCTGGCCGACATCTTCCCGCAGGAACGCCTGGGCATCGCCGTCGGCGCGTACGCACACGCCGCCGCCGCGGTCCACCTCGCCACCGAGCACGTCCGCGAGCGCACCGCCTTCGGCAAGCCGGTCGCCGCCTTCCAGAACACCAAGTTCGTGCTCGCCGACTGCAAGGTCACGGTGAACGCCCTGCAGGCGGTCGTCGACCAGGCCCTGGAGGCCTTCGACGCCGGCGAGCTGACCGCGGAGGAGGCGGCCGCGACCAAGCTGTACTGCACGGAGACGGCGGTCCGGGTGCTCGACAAGTGCCTGCAGTTGCACGGCGGCCTCGGCTTCACGATGGACAGCCCCATCGCCCGTCTGTACGCCGACAACCGCGCGAGCCGGATCTTCGGCGGTACGAGCGAGATCATGCGCACGATCGTCGCCAAGTCCATGGGCCTGTGAGCCACCGGACGCACGGCGAACGCGGAAGACGCGTGGGAGACGCCGTACAGGGCCGTATAAGAAGGAGACACACGGCATAAGCAGGAGACGCACAGCAGAGGGGTGTCCGCCGAGGCGGGCGCCCCTCCGTCGTGTCCGGCGGCCCCTCACCCGCCGGACTCCGGCACCGTCCCCGGGCTGCGCCGCCCGTAGCGCACCCAGGCGTAACCGAAGCCCAGCCCGAACCCCACCAGGTGCGCCAGATACGCCACCCCCGGCCCCTGAGTGGAACGTCCCGCCGCCGCCCACTGCAGTGCCGCCCAGAACGGCAGCACCACCCACGCGGGCAACCGCAGCGGCAGGAAGAACAGGAAGGGGAGCAGACTGGTGACGCGGGCGCGCGGGAACAGGTAAAGGCATGCGCCGAGGACCGCCGAGATCGCCCCCGAGGCGCCGACCAGCGACTGCTCGGAGGCGGCGTTGGCGGCTGCGTACCCCAGCAGGGCCAGGTATCCGCAGCCGACGTAGAACAGGGTGAACTCGACCCGGCCCATCCGTTCCTCGGTCACCGCGCCGAAGACGAAGAGGAACAGCATGTTGCCGAGCAGATGCACCCAGCTGCCGTGCACGAACAGCGCCGTGGCCGGGGTGAGGGCCTCCCGGGCCGGTCCGTCGAACAGCCGGGCCGGGACCACGCCCCAGTGCCGGAAGTACGCCCGCTGCGCGGCCACCAGCGCGTCCCCGGTGCCGTACGTTCCGATGAGCCCGGAGGCCGGGCCCAGTATGAAGATCAGGGCGCACAGGGCGATGAGGCCGTACGTCATCGGTGCCGAGGTGCTCCGGACGGCCCGGACGGCTCTGAGAGTCCGGCCGACCGCCGCGCTCCGGTTGCTGATCATGAATACAGAGCATGACGTAACCGGATGCATGCTGACAGACCGCCTCGCCGTCATGGACGGACGGGCGGCGGGGACCCGCCAGGCCGTAGGGTACGAGCCACACGCGTCGGGCATCGGCGCGGAGCGAGACGAGCACCACAACAACAAGGAAGCGACAGGCACGATGACGGTTCCCCTGCCGACCGCCACGACGCGATGGCGTTGCGTCCTCTGCGGCAACCTCACCCGGTTCGACGTGACCCGCTCGTCGAAGGTCGTCGAGTACGTCCACCTCGATCTGGCCGGTGAGCCGACGGTGGAGGAACGCCAGGTGGTCAGTGAGACCATCGAGTCGGTGCGCTGCCGCTGGTGCAACGCGGTGGACCAGGTGGAACTCGTGGATCGGCCGGGTGCCGGCTCCTGAGAGGGAGACGGCCCCGTACAGGTAGTGGGGTGTGACGGATGGTGGAGACCGCAGGCGGGGGGCCGGGCGACGGCACCGCTGAGGTGCTTGACCGTCCGCTGCCCGAAGGCGTGCGCCGCCGGGTGGTGCAGATCGTCTCCGACGGCTTCGGCGCGCTGACGATGGCGGAACTGCCGACCCAGCTCAGGCAGTACGCCCGCTTCGCCCCGAACCGGCGGGCCAAGTTCGCCGGGAACGCGATGGCCGCGGCCCTGGAGACCGATCCGCTGTTCCGCCAGCGGATCGGCGAGAAGTTCAAGGAGGCGCAGCCGGAACTCGTCGGCGCCCTCGAATCCGGCTCCCCGCCCCCGGCCGCGGACCCGCTCGACGTGGCGGCTGCCGTCTACGTGCTGCGCCCGGCGGGCTGGGCGAAGCTCGTGAACGCGGCCGGGGAGGAGGCCCTGCGCGCGGACGCCGAGCGCGCCGACGAGGAGAGCCGGGCCGAGCTGGAGCGGCTGCGCGAGGAACTGGCGCACGCCCGCGAGCAGACCCGGGCGGAGACCGAGCGGCTGCGCGCCGAACTGGAGTCGGCGAAGAAGGAAGCCGAATCGCTTCACCGCAAGCTGCGCGCCGCGCTCAGCGACGTCAAGCGCGGGGAGGCCGCGCTGCGCAAGATGCAGAGCGAGACCGAGGCCGTGCGGGCCGAGGGGCAGGCGCAGGTGTCGGCCGCCGAGAGCGAGACCCGGCGGCTCAAGGCCCGCCTCGGCGAGGCGGAGGCCGCGCTGGAGGCCACCCGCCGGGCGGCCCGTGAGGGCCGCAGTGTGGAGGACATGCGGGTACGGCTGCTGCTGGACACCCTGCTGGACGCCACCCAGGGCCTGCGCCGGGAACTGGCCCTGCCGCCGGTGTCCGTGCGCCCGGCCGAGACGGTCGACGCGGTCGAACCGGGGCGGATGACCCCGAAGGACATCGCGGCGCGCGCCCTGTCCGAGAACGACCCCGCGATCCTCGACCAGTTGCTCGCGCTGCCCCAGGCGCATCTGGTGGTCGACGGCTACAACGTCACCAAGACCGGCTACCCGCAGATGCCGCTGGAGAAGCAGCGGTTGCGGCTGCTCGGCCAGCTCTCGGCGCTCGCCGCGCAGACCGGCGCCGAGGTGACCTGTGTCTTCGACGGCGCCGAACTGGCCGCGCCGGTGCTGCTCGCGCCGCCGCGCGGAGTGCGGGTGCTGTTCTCCAAGCCGGGGGTGTCCGCGGACGAGCTGATCCGGCAGCTGGTGCGGGCCGAGCCGCCGGGCCGCCCCGTCATCGTCGCCTCCACCGACCGTGAGGTGGCCGACGGGGTCGCGCGGGCCGGTGCCCGGCCGGTCGCCTCTGCGGTGCTTCTGAAGCGACTGTCCTGAAGGTCCAATGGGCACAGGTAATGCCCGAATTGGAACTGAATCGACCGAAGCGTTACGCAACGTAGTGTCAATCGGGCATCACTGCATGTGCGTTGTGTGCAAAGAATGCATTGAGTGACGAGCTTTTTTGCTGCGGGGATTTGATCTGATCACGATGGGGTCACTAGGGTCTGAGCTCGAACCTCCGAACGGGTGATCACTCACAAGAAGGAGTTCGCCTTCCGTGGCGTCCCACCGTCGACCCAAGCAGCCGAGCCGCACGCGTGTCACCGTGCTGACCACAGCAGCCGCCGCTGCCGTCGCACTGAGTGCGAACGCCGCCAACGCCGCTCCGAGTGAGAAGCTCACCAAGGACGAGGTCAAGGCCAAGGTCGACAAGCTCTACGAGCAGGCGGAACAGGCCACCGAGAAGTACGACGGGGCCAAGGAGAAGCAGCGGAAGCTGCAGAAGGAAATCTCCACGATCCAGGACAACGTCGCCCGCGGCCAGGAGGACCTCAACAAGCTGCGTGACGGCCTGGGTTCGCTGGCCAGCGCCCAGTACCGCTCCGGCGGCATCGACCCCTCGGTCCAGCTCTTCCTGTCGTCCAACCCGGACGACTACCTCGACAAGGCCTCCACGCTCGACCAGTTGAGCAGCCAGCAGGTCGAGGCCCTGAAGAAGATCCAGGACAAACAGCGTGAACTCGCCCAGGAGCGGGCGGAGGCCACCGAGAAGCTCAAGGACCTCGCCGCCACCCGCACCGAGCTGGGCAAGAAGAAGAAGGAAGTCCAGGCCAAGCTCGCCGAGGCGCAGAAGCTGCTCAACTCCCTGACTGCCAAGGAGAAGGCGCAGCTCGCCGCCGAGCAGGAGCGCGCCAACCGCTCCTCCAGCCAGCGCGTGCACCTCGGTGACACCCCGCCCTCCTCCGGCCGTGCCGCAGCCGCGTTCGCCGCCGCCCAGAGCAAGCTCGGCTCGCCGTACGTCTACGGCGCCTCCGGCCCCTCCTCCTTCGACTGCTCGGGCCTGACCTCCTGGGCCTACGCCCAGGCCGGCGTCTCCATACCGCGCACCTCCCAGGCCCAGGCCAACATAGGCACCCGCATCTACTCGGTGAGCGACCTCAAGGTCGGCGACCTGGTCTTCTTCTTCAACGACATCCACCACGTCGGCCTCTACGCGGGCAACGGCCAGATCCTGCACGCGCCGCGCACCGGGACGGTCGTCCGCTACGAGTCGATGGACACCATCGGCGGTCCGTTCATGTTCGGCGTCCGCGTCTGACCCTCCGCGCGACACGGACACGGTGGCGCCCGAACGGGCGAATCCCGGCAACCGGAAGTGACTGCGCGCCCCGCTCATGACCTGCGTCAGCGGCGGGGCGTCACGTTGTGTTGCCGCCGAGGTCTTTGGCCGCCCCCCTTCCGCACGGCTACTGTCTGCCGCGTTTCCCGGTGCCGGGGCCTGTGAGTCCCAGGCGCCGGGGAGCGGTACCTGTCGTCAGCGGAAGGACGTTGGCTTCCCGTGGGCTCCCATCGCCGCCTTGCATCCTCCGGGTTCGACCGGGGCGCCGTCACTCTTTGCGTGCTGACGGCAGCCGCCGGCGCGCTCGGCGCCGTACCGGCCGTCGCCGCGCCGCACGGGAACACCCGTGCCGAGGTGGACCGCCTCTACGAGCAGGCCGAGCGGGCGACCGAGGCGTACGACAAGGAAGCCGAGCGGGCCGGCGCGCTGCGCCGCCGGGTGCGTGACGCCCAGGACCACCTCGCCCGCCAGCAGCAGCGCGTCAACACCATGCGGGAGCAGCTCGGTTCGCTGGCCGGTGCGCAGTACCGCTCCGGCGGCATCGATCCGGCCGTCGCCCTGCTGCTGTCCGCAGACCCCGACGACTACCTGGAGAAGGCAGCCACCCTCGACCACGTCGACGCCCTCCAGGCCTCCCGCCTCAAGGAGTTGCGGTCCGCGCTGCGCGAACTCGCCCAGGAACGCGCCGAGGCCGCCGGGGAACTCGCCGAACTGGAGCGCAGCCGCAAGACGGTCGCCGTGCACAAGCGGACGGTGGAGCGGAAGCTCGCCAGGGCACGGGAGTTGCTCAACGCCATGCCCGCCGCCGACCGCGCCGCCTGGGACCGCGCCTCCCGCGGCAGCCGCGGTGGCCCGCCCGGCCTCACCGGCGCCGTCGCCCCCGACACCCCCGTCGCCCCCGAAGCCCCCGATGCCCGCGCCGCCGCCGCGGTCGCCGCCGCCCGCTCCGCCCTCGGCCGCCCCTATGTGTGGGGCGCGAGCGGCCCCTCCGCCTTCGACTGCTCGGGCCTGATGCAGTGGTCGTACGCGCACGCCGGCATCCACCTGCCGCGCACCTCGATGGAACAGCGGTACGCCGGGCACCAGATCCCGCTCTCCCAGGCCCGCCCCGGTGACCTGGTGGTCTACCGCTCCGACGCCAGCCATGTGGCGATGTACGTCGGCAACGGCCAGGTCATCCACGCGCCCCACCCGGGGGCCCCGGTGCGCTACGACCCGGTCGGGATGATGCCCATCTCCTCCGTCACCCGTCCCTGAGCCGGGCCCGCGCGCCGTACGATCGGAAAATGGCTGTTCGCACACGGGCGCGGCGGGCGTGGCGCACCGCGGTGGCGGGGGTCTGTCTGCTGCTCGTGCCGCCCCTTGCCGGATGCGGCGGGCAGCGGGCGGACGGTTCGGCGCGGGCACAGGTGCAGCGGGTGCTGGACCGCCGGTCGGCCGCGCTGCTGCACCACGACGAGGCGGCGTACGCCGTGACCGGCACCCGGACCGGGTACACCCGGCTGCGCGCGCTCCCGCTGTCCGCCTGGAGCTACCGCGTCACCGGCCTGCACGGCACCGGCTCCGGCGCCACCGCCGAGGCCGAACTGCGCTTCTCCGTCGCGGGCTACGACCGGGTCCCGGTCAGCACCCGCCGCACCCTCACCCTGAGCCGCACCGTCGACGGGAAGTGGTACGTCACCGCGGACCGGCCCGCGCCCAAGGCCGGGCAGCAGCTGTGGGACCAGGGCACGGTCACCGCGGTCCGGGGCGCGCACAGCCTGGTCCTCGGTTCCGGGCAGTCCGCCGCACGCCTGCGCGGGTACGCGCGGCTCGCCGACCGTGCGGTGCCGGCCGTGTCCCGCCGGTGGGGCGAGGGCTGGAGCCGGCGGGTCGTCCTGCTCGTGCCCCGGTCGCTGCAGGGCATGGCGGGCCTGCTCGGCGCGCCCGCCGCCGACTACCGGGGCATCGCCGCGGTCACCACCGGTGAGGCGGGCGGCTCGGGAACGGCCCCCGCGGACCGGGTGATCGTCAACCCGGACGCGTACGGCGGTCTCGGCGCCGTCGGCAAACAGGTCGTGATCACCCACGAGACGACCCATGTGGCCACCCGGGCACAGACCACCGGCGCCACACCGCTGTGGCTCTCCGAGGGGTACGCCGACTGGATCGGCTACCTGGACACCTCCCGCGCCCCCACCGACATCGCGCCGGAACTCGCCCACGCCGTCGAGGACGGCCATGTCCCCTCGGCGCTCCCGCCCGACCGGGACTTCGGCTTCAGCGGCGACCCGACCCGGCTCGCCGAGGCCTACGAGAGCGGCTGGCTGGCCTGCCGGATGATCGCCGACCAGTGGGGCGAGCCCCGGCTCGGCGCCTTCTACCGGGCCGTCGGCGGCCACAAGGAGCGGGCGGGAGCGGTCGCGGGGGCGCTGGAGAAGGTGCTCGGCATCACGCCGGGGGTGTTCGCCGCACGGTGGCGGGAGTACGTCAGGACTCAGCTCGGCTGAGCGTGCCGATGGCCTCGCGCAGCCAGGCCCGTTCGGCCTCCCCGGTTGCGCGGGCCACCCGCAGCATGCCCTCGCGGAACAGGTTCCCGGCCTCCTCCGCGCGCACCGGCGTGCCGTCCCGGTAGAAGAAGCTCGCCGGAGTCTGCAGGAACTCCAGCCGACGGCGCAGCACCGTGGCCTGTTCCGCGCGGTCGGGCAGGTGGTGCAGGAAGGCGAGGACCGTGTTGAAGCGGACCTGGTCGGTGATCTCGGCCGGCTTGGGATGGCGCAGCCGCTCCAGCAGCTCCGCGCGGCCCTGCCCGGTGAGCGACAGCACCCGGCGCGGGGCGGCGCCGGCCCCCTCCTCGGTGTGCTGGTCGAGCTTCCCGGCGGCGACGAGCCGGTTGATGGCCGGGTACAGAGCGCCGTCACTGACCGGGCGGACATGACCGCTGAGCGCCTTGATGCGCTCCTTCAGCTCGTACCCGTGCAGCGGCTCCTCGGCGAGGAAACCGAGGATCGACAGCTCCAGCACGCGAATTCCTCCTTGGCAGGGGGCGGAACACCATGATAGCTCTTATCGAGCTATCTCGAATCGAGGTATTCGCCATCAGGGGGTCTCCCGTGAACGCTCACCGCCGACAGCTGCTCTCGCTCGCCCACCCCGTCTACCTCTCCCTCCTCGCCTCGGTCGCCTCCGGCATCATCAACACCGTCTGGGTCTCCCGGCTCGGCGCTCCCGCCGTCGCCGCCGTGGCCGTCGCGACCAACACCGAGAACGTGCTGCTCGGCGTCGCCCTCGTCTTCGCCTCCGGTACGACCGTGCTGGTCGCCCACGCCCGGGGAGCCCGCGATCCCGGTGCCGTGCAGGCCGCCGTACGCGGGGGACGGGCCCTGTTCGCGCTGGTCACCCCGGCGGTCGTGGCCGCCGGGGTGCTGCTGCGCGAGCCGCTGGCCCGCCTGGTGCTCGGAGGCCAGGACGCGACGGCCCTCCACCTGGCGACCGCCTACTTCGCGATCTCCCTGCCCGGCATGGCCGTCTTCTTCGCCCAGCAGCTCGTCGACGGCATCCTCAAGGGCACCGGCGACACCCGCACTCCCATGCGGCTCGCCCTGCTGGCCAACGGGCTGATCCTGCTCTGCGACCCCGTCCTGATCCACCTCTGCGGCGTCCGGGGCGCTGCCGCCTGCACGGTGCTGTGCCGCGGCGCGGCCCTCGTGGCGGGGCTGCGCGCGCTGAACCGGAACACCTGGCTGCGCAGGGCCGCCGCCGCGGCGCCGGCGGAGTCCGTCGGCGCGGCCCTGCGCCGGACGCTGCGCACCGGGCTGCCCATGTCCGCCGACTTCACCGTGCGCCAGGGCGGCGCCCTGGTGCTGGTGGCGATCGTGGCACGGCTCGGGGTGGCCGCGGTGGCCGCCTACGCGATCGCCTACAAGGTCCTGTACGTCGCCACCATGGCCTTCTACTCGGTACGGCAGGCCGCCGCGATCCACACCGCGCACACCCGGGGTGCGGGCCACGACCGGCGCCGGGAGATCGGACGGCAGGCAGTGCTGGTCTCCGGGACGCTGGGGCTCGCGGCGGCGGCCCTGTCCGCCGCCACCGCCCCCTGGATCATGGCCGCCTTCGGCGCCGGGCCCGCCGTCGCCCACCAGGGCGTGCTGTTCCTGCGCTGCGTGGGCCCCTACCTGCTGCTGATGGCGTGCTTCATCGCGCTCGGCGGCGTCTTCGAGGGCAGCGGGTCCGCGTCCGCGCTGCTGCGGGTCACCCTGCTCGGCACCGCCGTCCAGCTCGCCCTCGCCCGAGCCCTGTCCGGCGTCGGCCTGCCCGGCATCTGCCTGGCGATGGCCCTCGCGATGGCCGTGCAGAGCGGGGCCGTTGCGGTGCTGGTGCGCCGCGGCCGGCGTCAGGAGGAGGCCGAGGTCTTCGTACCGGCCGCCTGACGGGGCGACGGCAGTGCCGCAAGGGGCGGGACGGTGGAGCGCCACAGCGAGCGCGCGGCCGTGAGCACGGCGGTGAGCAACAGGCCGTTGCGCACGAACAGCAGTGTGACGCCGTACCCGTCGCTCATCACCACGTGCGAGAAGCCGAGCGGGAACTCCAGGACCGTCACGAAGGACGCCACGACCACCATGAGCGCGGGCGCGGTCATACCGCTCGCCCGGAAGCACAGGCAGACGGCGGCCAGGCCGATCAGCCACACCAGGTACTGCGGGCTGATCACGCGGCTGGTGACCGTGAACAGCAGCACCGCCGTGAACGCCGCGTCCGCGACGGACTGCGCGGTGAACCGGGTCGCGCGCAGCCGCCACAGCAGCAGCCAGCCGAACGCGACCCCGGTCAGCGCCAGCGCGAGGGAGCTGACCAGGTGGACGTGCGGGCCGAGGAACTCGATCGACCCGTAGTTGAGCAGCACCTGGCCCCGCCAGCCGAAGTGCCGGGCCACGTGGAAGACCAGGGCGCCCAGTGACTCCACCTCGGTGCCCCGGTCCCGCTGGAAGGTGAGGAAGGCGAACGCGCCCGGCATGGACACCGAGAACAGGGCCGCGCACCCGGCGGCCGTGACCAGCGCCGACCCCCACGCCCGTCGTGGCCGGGCACCCGCCAGCAGCAGCGCCGGCCACACCTTCAGCAGTGCCCCGAGTCCGGCCAGCGCGCCCAGTACCCGCGGCCGGCGGGCGCCCGCGAGCAGCGCCGCCACGGCGAGCGCGGTCACCATCACGTCGTAGCGGGCGTAGACCGTGGGGCCGAGCAGCGGCAGGCCCGCCACCCACACCCAGGTGCCGCGCGGGCAGCGGCCGGGCCGGGTGCTCGCGCGGACCAGCAGGCAGAGCACGGCCGCGTCGGCGAGGAAGGCCAGGACGAAGAAGGCGTGCGGGTAGGACAGGAACGGCAGCGCGGCGGGGGAGAGGATCGCGAGGGCGGCGGCGGGCGGGTACTGCCAGGTCACGTCGTCCAGCGGGAACGTTCCGTGGCGCAGCGTCTCGTACCAGCCCTGGTAGATCACCGACACGTCCGAGGTGACGTCCGGACCCGGGAAGACGTACACCCGGAAGACGAACAGCAGCAGCACCGCTCGGGTGACGCCCCAGGTCCCGAGCAGCCCTGCCAGGGACCGCCCGGCACCCCTCGTCCCCACGTGATCCCCTGCCGTTCGATTCCCGCTTCGATTTCCGCGTCGCGGGAACATGATGGCGTGCCCATGAGCCCCCGTGCCACAGTCCAGGCGGCGTATGCCGCAGGCCGGGGCGCATACGGCAGGTCGGGGCGAATGCCGCAGGTCAGGGCGTATGTTGCAGGTCAGGGCGTATGTTGCAGGCTCGGCAGCGTCTGCGCGTGCTCGGCGCCGCGTCGGGCAAGCGCATGCCGCGGACCCGGCGGCCCATGGCGGCCGGGCGGCGATTGGGTAGGGTCGGCGGCGATGCACAAGACCCTCATCGTCACCAACGACTTCCCGCCCCGGCCGGGCGGCATCCAGGCGTTCCTGCACAACATGGCCCTCCGCCTGGACCCCGGACAGCTCGTCGTGTACGCCTCCACCTGGAAGCGGAGCCGGGAGGGAGTCGAGGCCACGGCCGCCTTCGACGCCGAGCAGCCCTTCACCGTCGTACGCGACCGCACGACCATGCTGCTGCCCACCCCGCAGGCCACCCGGCGGGCGGTCGGACTGCTGCGCGAGCACGGCTGCACCTCGGTGTGGTTCGGAGCCGCCGCGCCGCTCGGTCTCATGGCCCCCGCGCTGCGGGCGGCCGGGGCGAAGCGGCTCGTGGCGACCACCCACGGGCACGAGGCCGGCTGGGCCCAGCTGCCCGCGGCACGCCGACTGCTGCGCCGGATAGGGGAGTCGACGGACACGATCACCTATCTGGGCGAGTACACCCGCTCCCGCATCGCCACCGCGCTCACCTCGCGGGCGGCCGGCCGGATGGTGCAGCTGCCGCCCGGCGTCGACGAGAAGACCTTCCACCCCGGCTCCGGCGGCGAGGAGGTGCGCGCACGACTCGGCCTCACCGACCGGCCGGTCGTGGTGTGCGTCTCGCGTCTCGTCCCGCGCAAGGGGCAGGACACCCTCATCCGGGCCATGCCCCGCATCCTCGCCGCCGAGCCGGACACCGTGCTGCTCGTCGTCGGCGGCGGGCCGTACGAGCGGGACCTGCGCCGGCTGGCCCGTGAGACGGGCGTGGCGGGCTCGGTCCGCTTCACCGGCGCCGTGCCCTGGGCGGAGCTGCCCGCGCACTACGGCGCCGGCGACGTCTTCGCCATGCCGTGCCGCACCCGGCGCGGGGGCCTCGACGTCGAGGGCCTCGGCATCGTCTACCTGGAGGCCTCCGCCACCGGGCTGCCGGTCGTCGCGGGCGACTCCGGCGGCGCGCCCGACGCGGTGCTGGACGGCGAGACCGGCTGGGTCGTGCGGGGCGACCGCGTCGAGGACACCGCCGACCGGGTCGTCGTCCTTCTCAGGGACCAGGAGCTGCGGCGCCGGATGGGGGAGCGGGGCAGGCAGTGGGTGGAGGAGAAGTGGCGCTGGGACCTCTTGGCGGAGAAGTTGAAGGAGCTGCTCTAGGGCGTATTTCGAAAGTAGCGTCGTCCGCCCGAAGGGCGGGGCCCGCGGCGTCTGGTGCGGTGCATCGCAAGGCGGAGGGTCGTCCGCGTACTGGGCGTACGCGGACGATCCCGACAACGCGGCGAGGTGCCGTGCCAGGCGTCGCGAGCCAGGCGGGACTTTCGAAGCACGCCCTAGCCGGAAGGAGATGATCCGGCGGTGCCGCGCGTACAGGGAAGCGGGCTGACGCGGCGTCAACTGACGGTGCGTCATGTTCTCGGCTTCAGCCGCTCGGCGACCGCGTACCGGGTCGGGCGACCGACGAGCGCAGCCGTGTGCGGGGACGCGCGCGGCGGTACGTCACCGACGGCTCCCCCGTGCCCGGTCCGATCGTGCTCGCCGAACGCACGAGGGCGCGGTGTCCTCGTGGAGGACACCGCGCCATGAGCACGTGCGAGGGGTGACTACTTCGCGTAGATCGCCTCGATCTCGTCCGCGTAGTCCTTCGCCACCACGTTCCGCTTGAGCTTCAGCGACGGGGTGAGGTGACCCGAATCCTCCGTGAACTGGGAGGGCAGGACGCGGAACTTCCGCACCGATTCCGCCTTCGACACCGCGGCGTTGCCGTCGTCGACGGCCGCCTGGACCGCCGCGAGCAGATCCGGGTCCTCGCGCAGCGACGCCGCGGTGGAGCCCGCCGGCTTGCCGTGCTCGGCCGCCCAACGGCCCAGGAACTCCTCGTCGAGGGTGACCAGCGCGCCCACGAACGGCCGCCCGTCGCCCACCACCATGCACTCCGCGACCAGCGCGTGCGCCCGGATCCGGTCCTCGATCACCGCCGGGGCCACGTTCTTGCCGCCCGCGGTGACGATGATCTCCTTCTTCCGGCCGGTGATCCGCAGATAGCCGTCCTCGTCGAGGGTGCCGATGTCACCGGTGTGGAACCAGCCGTCGGCCAGCGCCTCCGCCGTCGCACCGGGGTTGTTCCAGTACTCCTTGAACAGGTGCTCACCGTGCAGCAGCACCTCGCCGTCGTCCGCTATCCGCACCACCGAGCCGGGCAGCGGCTGGCCGACCGTGCCGATCTTCTGCCGGTCCCACGGGTTGAACGCGGTCGCCGCGCAGGACTCGGTCAGGCCGTAGCCCTCCAGCACCGTGAAGCCGATGCCCCGGAAGAAGTGGCCGAGCCGCTCGCCCAGCGGGGCGCCGCCGGAGATGGCGTACTCGCCCCGGCCGCCGAGGACCGCGCGCAGCTTGCTGAAGACCAGCTTGTCGAACACCTTGTGCTTGATCTTCAGGCCGATGGACGGGCCCGCCGGGGTGTCCAGCGCCCTGCTGTAGGCGATCGCGGTGTCCGCGGCCCTGTCGAAGACCGCGCCCTTGCCGTCCGCCTGCGCCTTCGCGCGGGCCGAGTTGTAGACCTTCTCGAAGACGCGCGGGACACCGAGGATCAGCGTCGGCCGGAAGGCGGCCAGCTCGTCGGTGAGGTTCTTGATGTCCGGGACGCAGCCGAGCTTGATCGGCGCCATCATCGGCGCGACCTGCACCAGCCGCCCGAAGACATGCGCGAGCGGCAGGAAGAGCAGCACCGAGCACTCGCCGGTGCGGAACAGCGGACGCAGCCGCTCCACGACGTTCCCGCACTCGGCGAAGAAGCTGCGGTGGGTGAGCACACAGCCCTTCGGGCGCCCGGTCGTGCCGCTCGTGTAGACGATGGTCGCCGGGTCGTCGGCCCTGGCGATCGAACTGCGCTCCTCGACGGTCGCCTCGGAGACGTCCTGCCCGAGCCGCCCCAGCTCCGCCACGCCCCCGGCCTCGATCTGCCAGACGTGCTTGAGGGCGGGCAGCGTCTCCCGAACCGACTCCACGGCCGCCGCGTGCGTGTCCAGCTCCACGATGCAGGCCGTGGCCCCCGAGTCGGACAGGATCCACTGCACCTGCTCCGGCGAGCTGGTCTCGTACACCGGCACGGTGACCGCGCCCGCGCTCCAGATCGCGAAGTCCAGCAGAGTCCACTCGTAGCGGGTGCGCGACATCAGGCCCACCCGGTCGCCCGGCTGCACTCCGGCCGCGATCAGACCCTTGGCGGCGGTGTGCACCTCGGCCAGGAACTCGCGCGCCGTCACGTCCTGCCAGGTGCCGCCCGCCTTACGGGCGATGACGGCGACGTCGGGATGCTGCGCGGCGTTTCTGCGGACGATGTCGGTCAGGTTGCCGTCCGCAGGGACCTCGTACAAAGCGGGAAGGCTGAACTCGCGCAAGACTGCTGCTCCTCACAGGGCGCCGACGCCACGACACTGTGTGATGCGACGGTGCGGTCCAAGGCTCGGGCGGTGCTCCTGGACTCACATGCGATGAACATGTTGAAAACCAGAGCACGACTGGACGGCCCGGACGTTACCGGTCGGTATGGCTTTCCCGACAGGGGGTCCCGGCGAGATGTTCGCTGCGTCACACACGGCATGGCGTTCTTCAGCGCACAGTAGTCCACGCCTTTCCGGACCGGCGAGTAACGCAGCCAGGAGCGCCACTGTTCATGCATCTCGCACACGCCTACGCTTGATCGCCATGGCATCCACACGCTCCGGGAACCGAAGGACCCGCGTCCACGTGGTCAGCGACGTGCACGGCAACGCCCGCGACCTGGCCCGCGCCGGCGACGGCGCCGACGCACTGATCTGCCTCGGCGACCTCGTCCTCTACCTGGACTACGCCGACCACTCCCGCGGGATCTTCCCCGACCTGTTCGGCAAGGAGAACGCCGACCGCATCGTCCAGCTGCGCACCGCCCGGCGCTTCGAGGAGGCCCGCGAGTTCGGCGCCCGGCTGTGGGCGGGTATCGGGGCTGACCGGGCCGCCGTCATCGAGAAGGCGGTGCGCAAGCAGTACACCGAGATGTTCGCCGCGTTCCCGACCCCGACGTACGCCACCTACGGCAATGTCGACATGCCGCCCCTGTGGCGCGAGTACGCCGGCCCCGGCACCACCGTCCTGGACGGCGAGCGGATCGAGATCGGCGGCTGGACCTTCGGCTTCATCGGCGGCGGACTGCGCACCCCGATGCGGACGCCGTACGAGATCGACGACGAGGAGTACGCGGCGAAGATCGAGGCGGTCGGCGAGGTCGACGTGCTGTGCACACACATCCCGCCAGAGGTCCCCGAGCTGGTCTACGACACCGTCGCGCGCCGCTTCGAGCGCGGCAGCCGCGCCCTGCTGGCCGCGATCCGCCGCACGCGCCCCCGCTACTCCCTCTTCGGCCACGTCCACCAGCCGCTCGCCCGGCGGATGCGGATCGGCGCGACCGAGTGCGTGAACGTGGGGCACTTCGCGGGGACGGGGCGGCCCTGGGCACTGGAATGGTGACGCAGCGCCGACACAGACGCGGTGAAGGCGGCAGGTCGGGGGCGCGGTAGCCTTCACGCTGCACAGATATCGGGTCCGCGTCTGGAGGAGCCACGGCGATGGCGGAACACACCAGTTCGAGCATCACGATCGAGGCGGCTCCGGCCGACGTCATGGCGGTGATCGCCGACTTCGCCCGCTACCCGGACTGGACCGGCGAGGTGAAGGAGGCGGAGGTCCTCGCCACCGACGGGCAGGGCCGCGCCGAACAGGTCCGCCTCGTCATGGACGCCGGTGCCATCAAGGACGACCAGACCCTCGCCTACACCTGGACCGGCGAGGACGAGGTCTCCTGGACCCTGGTGAAGTCCCAGATGCTGCGTTCCCTGGACGGCTCCTATCTCCTGAAGCCGGCGGGCACGGGCGCGACCGAGGTCACCTACCAGCTCACCGTCGACGTCAAGATCCCGATGCTCGGCATGATCAAGCGCAAGGCGGAGAAGGTCATCATCGACCGGGCGCTGGCGGGTCTGAAGAAGCGGGTCGAGTCGGGCCGCTAGGGTCTGCCGCGCGGGTATTACCGTTCACCCTCATGCGCACCATCCTGATCACCGGCCCCGGCGGCAGCGGACGTACGACGCTGGCCGCCGCCACCGCGCTGCACGCCGCCCGTGAGGGCACCCGCACCCTCGTCCTGAGTGCCGACCGCACCGACACGCTGGGGGCAGCGCTGGGCACCGGGACAGGAGCGACCCCCACCGAGATCACCCCGCACCTCACCGCCTGGCGCCCGGACGCGGCCGACCGGTTCCGCGAGGATCTCACCGCCTTCCAGACCCGCGCCGCGGGCGTCCTCGACCTGCTCGGCGCGGCCCGCCTGGACGCCGAGGAGGTCACCCCGCTGCCCGGCGCCGAGGAGCTGTCCTTCCTGCGCGCCCTGCGCGACGCCGCCCTCTGCGAGCGCTACGACCTCCTCGTCGTCGATCTCCCGCCCCTCCCGCAGGCCCTCCCCCTGCTCGCCCTCCCCGAGGAGCTGCGCCGCTATCTGCGCCGCCTGCTCCCGCCCGAGCGGCAGGCGGCCCGCGCCCTGCGCCCCGTCCTCGGCCGGCTGGCCGGCGTGCCCATGCCCGCCGAGTGGCTGTACGAGACGGCGGCCCGCTGGGACCTCGAACTGGCCGCCGTGCAGGCCGTCCTCACCGACCCGGACACCGTCGTACGGCTCGTCGCCGACCCCGGCCCGGCCGGCACCGACGCCGTCCGCGACGCCGCCCTCGGCCTCGCCCTGCGCGCCCTGCCCGTCGAAGCCCTGCTCGCCAACCGCGTCCTGCCCGACAGCGTCCCGGACACCTGGCTCGCCGGACTCCTGGCCCAGCAGCGCAAGGCGATCGCCGACTGGCAGCAGACGTACGACGTCCACGCCGTCCCCCACCTGGGCCGCGACCCGCACGGCACCGACGACCTCGGCGCGCTCTGCGTGCCCGGCGTCAACTCCGTGCCCGCCCCGGTCGAGTGGCCCGTCACCGACCGGATCGCCGAGGACGGCGTGCTGGTCTGGAACATCCCGCTGTCCGGCGCGGTACGCGACGAACTCGACCTCGTCCGGCGCGGCGACGAACTCGTGATCACCGCCGGCCCCTTCCGCCGCATCGTCGGGCTGCCGTCGGCGCTGCGCCGCTGCACGGTCGCCGGAGCCGCCCTCCGCGAGGGCGTACTGAGCATCCGGTTCGCGCCGGATCCCGACCTGTGGCCCGGGTCCGGACGGTGAAGCGCGTACGCCCGTTCGGGTAACGTCGAAGGTGCGAACCGTAGTCAGGAGTCCGCCATGAGCGAAGAGCGTCCCGCACCCGACCCCTTCGAAGAGCAGATGGGGGTTCCCCCTGCTGGAGCGCAGTCGGAAGCCTGGGGGAGGGCGACCGACGCCGACGCCTGGGCCACGGCCTGCGCCGAGGACCTCGCCGCCGAGAAGGCCCGCCGCCGCGCCGAGCAGGGGCCACCCCCCGGCTCAGCCGCCGAGGAGCTGAAGAAACTCGTGGACACGGTGGCCGACAAGCTGTCCAGCCTGCAGTCCCCGTTCCTCGCGGCCCTCGCCGGACCCGTCGCCCAGCAGGCGGTGCGGCAGGTCGTCCAGCAGGCCAAGGCAGCCGTGGAGCCCGTCATAGAGCGCAACCCGGACGTCTTCGACCATCTGGCCACGGCCGGCACCGAGCTGCTCGCCGCCTACCGCTCCGCCGTCCAGGGCCAGGAGCAGCGCTGGACCGCCGGCACGGCGGGCCCGACGGACGACCGGAGCGAGGGTCGCGACCCCGGCGAGGACAGTGGTCCGGGGCAACGCATCGACTTGGACTGAAACCCTTTCACGCCAGGGCCTCGGGTACGGTTGGCGGTAGCGGGGCTCGACCGAACTGAGGGATTCATGGGACTCACCATCGGCGTCGACATCGGCGGCACCAAGATCGCGGCCGGCGTGGTCGACGAGGACGGCAACATCCTCTCGACCTTCAAGGTGCCGACCCCCACCACACCCGAGGCCATCGTGGACGCCATCGCCTCGGCGGTGGAGGGCGCGCGCGCCGGGCACGAGATCGTCGGTGTGGGCATCGGTGCGGCCGGTTACGTCAACCGGCAGCGCTCCACCGTCTACTTCGCACCCAACATCGACTGGCGCCAGGAGCCGCTCAAGGAGAAGGTCGAGGCCCGCGTGGGCCTGCCGGTCGTGGTCGAGAACGACGCCAACGCAGCCGCCTGGGGCGAGTACAAGTTCGGCGCCGGCAAGGGCCACCGCAACGTCATCTGCATCACCCTCGGCACCGGCCTCGGCGGCGGCATCATCATCGGCAACAAGCTGCGCCGCGGCCACTTCGGCGTGGCCGCCGAGTTCGGGCACATCCGCATGGTCCCGGACGGTCTGCTGTGCGGTTGCGGCTCCCAGGGCTGCTGGGAGCAGTACGCCTCCGGCCGCGCTCTCGTCCGCTACGCCAAGCAGCGCGCCAACGCCACCCCCGAGAACGCGGAACTGCTGCTCGCCCTGGGCGACGGCACCCCGGACGGTATCGAGGGCAAGCACATCTCCATGGCCGCCCGCCAGGGCGACCCGGTCGCCGTGGACTCCTACCGTGAGCTGGCCCGCTGGGCCGGTGCGGGCCTGGCCGACCTGGCCTCCCTCTTCGACCCGTCCGCGTTCATCGTCGGCGGCGGCCTCTCCGACGAGGGCGAACTGGTCCTCGACCCGATCCGCAAGTCGTACAAGCGCTGGCTCGTCGGCGGCAACTGGCGCCCGGTGGCCGACGTGATCGCGGCCCGGCTGGGCAACAAGGCGGGCCTCGTCGGCGCGGCCGACCTGGCCCGGGAACCCGACCCGATCATGTAGCGCGTTGGCTGTGACGGTGCCCGCCGCGTCCGGTCCCGGGACGGCGGGCACCGTCGTATCTTGACCGTCATGCCGCTGCCCGACTCCGCCACGCAACCCGACGGTTCCGCCGTCGTCCGCGTCCTGAGCTACAACATCCGCTCGATGCGCGACGACACGCATGCCCTCGCCCGGATCATCACCGCCTGCGCCCCCGACCTGGTACTCGTCCAGGAGGCCCCCCGCTTCTTCCGCTGGCGCAAGAAACTGGCCCACCTCGCAGCCTCCTGTGACCTGCTCGTCCTCACCGGCGGAGGCACCGCCGCGGGACCGGCGGTCCTGTGCAACCTCCGCACCACCGTCGAGCGCACGCAGGACGTCCTCCTCCCGCTCACCCCCGGTCTGCACCGCCGCGGCTTCGCCACGGCCGTCGTGCGGATCGGCGGCGCCCGCCTCGGCGTCCTCAGCTGTCACCTCAGCCTCGACCGGAACGAGCGGTACGAGCAGGGCGGCATGCTCCTCGACCGGCTCGCCGGAATGGGCGTGGACCACGCCGTCGCGGGCGGCGATCTCAACGAGGGCCCCGACGGCCGTACCTTCCGCCGCGTCGCCGCACACCTCCAGGACTGCCGGGCCACGGCCCCCTGGGGCGGCGAGAACACCTGGGTCCGGACCGCCCCCCACAGCCGTATCGACGCGATCTTCGCCACGAAGGGCATCGAGGTGCTCGGCTGCGGTGTCCCCCTCGACCTGCCCGGCGTCACACGGACAGATCTGAGGGCGGCCACGGACCACCTCCCGGTCCTGGCCGCCCTCAGAATCCCGGCCGCCTAGAACCGGCTCTCAGACCACCGCACCCCGCCCCGGATCGTCGTTCTCGTCGTCGTCCGTCCGCATCCGCGCCACCAGCGTCACGAAGCCGCCGACGAAGCCGCCGATGCCGAGGGTCGCCAGCCACCAGCTCATCTCCCAGCCGAGCAGCACGGCCAGCAGGAGCAGCACGGGCCCGCCGACGACACCCAGCCAGGCGAACCTGGCGGTGGTGTCGGCGGTCGGCAGCGGCGGCGGCTCGGGCGGTACGAAATGCCCCTCGTCGTCCTCGTCGAAGTCGTCCTCGGACGGCTCGGCCACCGTGAAGTCGCGCGGTCCGACACCGGGTGCGAACGACACCGAGCTGCCCAGCGGCCGGGCGGGCGACTCCTCCGCGGAGTCGGCGGATTCGTCGGAGTCAGCGGAGTCGGCAGGGTACTTCTCCAGCAGCGCCAGATCCTCGACCGGCCTGAACGGCCTGGCACCCGGCGGGTCCGGCGGCTCCTCGCCGTACCCGGCGACGATGGCCCGCCACGCGGCCTCCTCGTCGAAGGGCGCCCCCTGCTCGTCCGGCTCGCGGTCCCCGCGGTCGGACTCGTGCTCAGCCACCTGCGGCCGTCCCTTCCTTGGCCTTGCCGACACCAGGTGCGAGCCGGGCGACGAAGGTGAGGCTCTCCTCGAAGATCCGGTCCGCATCGTGGTCCAACGTCGCCACGTGGTAGCTCTGTTCCAGCACGATCTCCGTCACGTCCATGGACGACACCCGGCTCAGCACGCGGATCGGGTCGGCCGGCGGGACGACGTGGTCCTGGGCGCTGCGCAGCACCAGCAGCGGCTGGGTGACCTGGGGCAGCTCGCCGTCAAGGCGGCGCAGGAACTGCCGCAGGGAGTGTGCCGCGTGCAGCGGCACCCGGTCGTAACCCAGCTCCGCCGCGCCCGCCTTGGCGATGTCACTGGCGATGCCCGTCGTCGTGCGCACCAGGTGCCGGGCCACCGGAAGGGCGTACGCCGACAGGCCGTGCACCCGGTTCGCCGGGTTGACGACCACCACACCGCTGACCCGCTCGCCGTGCCGGGCCGCCAGCCGGAGGGCGAGCGCGCCGCCCATCGACAGGCCCGCGACGAACACGTGGGAACAGCGCTCGCCCAGCAGGCGCAGCTCGCGGTCCACTTCCGCGTACCAGTCCTGCCAGCCGGTGACCTGCATGTCCTGCCAGCGGGTGCCGTGCCCGGGCAGCAGGGGCAGCGACACGGTCAGGCCGCGGGCCGCGTGGTGCTCCGCCCAGGGGCGCAGCGACTGGGGCGAGCCGGTGAAGCCGTGACAGAGGAGGATCCCCGCCTCTCCGCCCTCATGGCGGTACGGCTCGGCTCCGGGGAGAAGTGGCATGTGCTTCACCGTACGCGACCGCACCGACACCGACCAGGGTCGTCGGGTCCTTTGTCGGTGCGCCGGGTTATGGTCTGAGCGACGGAAACAGGAGGCATACGGGTGTTGTACGGCACGATGAAGGTCGCCATCGGAGGGCCGCTGAAGGTTGCCTTCAGACCCTGGGTGGAGGGCCTGGAGAACATACCGGCCGAGGGCCCCGCCATCCTGGCGAGCAATCACCTGTCGTTCTCGGACTCCTTCTTCCTGCCCGCGGTCCTCGACCGCAAGGTCACCTTCATCGCGAAGGCCGAGTACTTCACCACCCCGGGCGTCAAGGGCCGCCTGACCGCCGCCTTCTTCAAGGGCGTCGGACAGCTCCCGGTGGACCGCTCCGGGGCGCGCGGCGCCGGCGAGGCGGCGATCAGGAGCGGCATAGAGGTGCTGGAGCGCGGCGAGCTGTTCGGGATCTACCCCGAGGGCACCCGCTCGCCCGACGGCCGCCTGTACCGGGGCAAGCCCGGCGGTCTCGCGCGCGTGGCGCTCGCCACCGGCGCACCGGTCATCCCCGTGGCCATGATCGACACCGAGAAGATCCAGCCGCCCGGCAAGGTCGTGCCGAAGCTGATGCGGCCCGGCATCCGCATCGGCAAGCCGCTGGACTTCACCCGCTACCAGGGCATGGAGCACGACCGGTTCGTGCTGCGCGCGGTGACCGACGAGGTCATGTACGAGATCATGAAGCTCTCCGGCCAGGAATACGTCGACATCTACGCGACCGCCGCCAAGCGGCAGATCGCGGAGGCGGCGAAGGCTGCCCGGGAGGCGGAGAAGACCGCCAAGGAGGCGGCGAGGAAGGCCGAGGGCTAGCGGGGGAGTCCGGGGGAACGGGGGGGTGCGGTGACCAGGCGCGAGCGCGTGACGAGGATGTCCGTCGAGCAGCCCCTGTGGCGTGCGCTCGCCGGGTACCGCGTGCTGACGATGCTGTACGCCGTCGGCCTCTTCGCCTCCGCGTACGAGATGTTCGTACGCCCCTGGATCGCCGTCGGCTACTACGCGGTCCTGGTCGTCTGGACCCTGGCCACGCTGCCCAGGGTCACGAGCGCCGCGCACTGCACCCGGCGCTTCCTCGCCGCCGACCTGATCGTCGCGCTCACCGGCATCCTCCTCACCCCGGCCGCCGCCTCCCACGCGCGCATCGTGGCGGGCGGCCCGACACTGCCGTCGATCTGGACGGCCGGCTCGGTCCTCGCCTTCGCGCTCAAGGGCGGCTGGCGCTGGGCGGCGCTCGCCTCGACGCCGGTCGCCATCGCCAACGTCGTCCAGCGCGGCACCCCGAGCCGCGAGACCGTGCACGCCGTCCTGCTGGTGTGGATCGCCTCCCTCGCCATCGGCTACGTCGTGGAGGTCGCCCGCGCCTCCGAGCGCACCCTCGCGCGCGCCCTGGAGATCGAGGCCGCGACCCGGGAGCGGGAGCGGCTGGCCCGGGACATCCACGACAGCGTGCTGCAGGTGCTGGCGATGGTGAAACGCCGCGGCACGGCCCTCGGCGGGGAGGCGGCCGAACTGGGCCGGCTGGCCGGCGAACAGGAGGTGGCGCTGCGCACGCTGGTCACCGGCGCCCTGGTGCCGGTCCCCCGGGTGTCGCAGGACGACGCCGGGACCGGCGCGGCCGTCCGCGCGGTCGAGGAGCCGGACGACGACGGCCCGCTCGACCTGCGCTCCCTGCTCGCCCCGTACGCGGGCGCCCGGGTGAGCCTGGCCGAGCCCGGCGCGCCGGTGCCGCTGCCACGGGCCGCCGCCCGGGAGCTGGCCGCGGCGGTCGGGGCCGCCCTGGACAACGTGGGCCGGCACGCGGGGCAGGAGGCCCGCGCCTGGATCCTGGTCGAGGACGAGCCCGACGAGATCGTGGTCACCGTCCGGGACGACGGCCCCGGCATCCCCGAGGGCCGGCTCGCCCAGGCCGAGGGCGAGGGCCGGCTCGGGGTGGCCCAGTCGATCCGGGGGCGGCTGCGCGACCTGGGCGGCAGCGCCGAGCTGATCTCGGTCCCCGGGCAGGGCACGGAAGTCGAGTTGAAGGTACCCAAGGGCGCCGCACGGGCGCGGGGGAGGGCACAGAAGCGATGAGCGAGCAGCAGGACCCGATCAAGGTCATGGTGGTGGACGACCACCCCATGTGGCGCGACGCGGTCGCCCGGGACCTGTCCGAGTCCGGCTTCGAGGTGGTCGCCACCGCCGGCGACGGTGAGCAAGCGGTGCGCCGCGCCAAGGCCGCCGGACCCGACGTCCTCGTGCTGGACCTCAACCTGCCCGTCAAGCCCGGCGTCCAGGTGTGCAAGGAACTGGTCGCCCACAACCCCGCGCTGCGCGTCCTCGTGCTGTCCGCGAGCGGCGAGCACGCCGACGTCCTGGAGGCGGTGAAGTCCGGCGCGACCGGCTACCTGCTGAAGTCGGCCTCGACCGGGGAACTGCTGGACGCGGTGCGCCGTACCGCCGTCGGCGACCCGGTGTTCACCCCGGGCCTGGCCGGTCTGGTCCTCGGCGAGTACCGCCGCCTGGCCAGCGAACCCGCACCCGCCCCCGACACCGACGAGCCGGGGGCACCGCGGCTGACGGACCGCGAGACGGAGGTGCTGCGCCTGGTCGCCAAGGGCCTGAGCTACAAGCAGATCGCCGAACGCCTCGTCATCTCCCACCGCACGGTCCAGAACCACGTCCAGAACACCCTCGGCAAGCTGCAGTTGCACAACAGGGTGGAGCTGGTGCGGTACGCCATCGAGCGCGGGCTCGACGACGAGTAAACCAACCGCTTCGCATTTCACCGGAATTGCCCTGCCCGCCTCTCACTGTGTGACGCAGAGCACCACTAGCGTGACTCTCCGTCAGGCAAGCGCGGGTGAAGGGACATTTCCATGCGGGTCGGAGTACTGACCGGAGGCGGCGACTGCCCCGGGCTCAACGCCGTCATCCGGGGCATCGTCCGCAAGGGCGTACAGGAGTACGGACACGACTTCGTCGGCTTCCGGGACGGCTGGCGCGGCCCCCTCGAGGGCGACAGCATCCGGCTCGACATCCCCGCGGTGCGCGGCATCCTGCCCCGCGGCGGCACCATCCTCGGCTCCTCGCGGACCAACCCCCTCCAGCAGGAGAACGGCATCCGCCGCATCAAGGAGAACCTCGCCAAGCTGGAGGTCGAGGCCCTCGTCACGATCGGCGGCGAGGACACCCTCGGGGTGGCCGCCCGGCTGGCCGACGAGTACGGCGTGCCGTGCGTCGGCGTGCCGAAGACCATCGACAACGACCTGTCCGCCACCGACTACACCTTCGGTTTCGACACCGCCGTCAACATCGCCACCGAGGCCATCGACCGCCTGCACACCACCGCCGAGTCCCACATGCGGGTCCTGGTCGTGGAGGTGATGGGCCGGCACGCCGGCTGGATCGCCGTCCACTCGGGCCTGGCCGGCGGCGCCAACGTGATCCTCATCCCCGAGCACCGCTTCGACGTCGAGCAGGTGTGCGCCTGGGTGACCTCCCGGTTCAAGGCGTCGTACGCGCCGATCGTGGTCGTCGCCGAGGGAGCCATGCCGAAGGACGGGAACATGGTCCTCAAGGACGAGTCGCTGGACTCCTTCGGGCACGTCCGGCTGTCCGGGGTCGGCGAGTGGCTGGCCAAGGAGATCGAGAAGCGCACCGGCAAGGAGGCGCGCACCACGGTCCTCGGCCATGTCCAGCGCGGCGGCACCCCGAGCGCCTTCGACCGCTGGCTCGCCACCCGCTTCGGACTGCATGCCATCGACTGCGTCCACGAGGGCGACTTCGGCAAGATGGTCGCCCTGCGCGGCACCGACGTCGTCCGCGTCCCCCTCGCCGAGGCCACGGCCAGGCTGAAGACGGTGGACGCCAAGCTGTACCAGGAGGTCGGGGTGTTCTTCGGCTGACGGCAGCCGCGGACGGCTACGACGGCTGCACGGTCGTACGGCGCAGCTGACCGACGAGCTCCCGTACGACCGCGGCCCCGTTCAGGGTCAGGACCGACTCGGGGTGGAACTGCACGCCGGCGAAGCCCGGGCCCCGGATCGCGTGCACCTCGCCGTTCGCGGCCCGGCTCACCTCCACCCCGTGCTCCGCCAGCTCCTGGGTCGCCTCCTCGTCGCAGTGCGCCACGAAGCTGTTGTAGAAGCCGACGGTCTCCGCCCGCCCGAACAGGTCGATCGTGGTCTGCTCCCCCTGGCGGGGGACCTCCTTGCGTACGATCTCCAGCCCCAGCTCCGCCGCGATCAGCTCGTGCCCCAGGCACACCCCGAGCACGCCCTGCACGGGGCTCCCCCCTGCTCGAGCGAGGAGGATCACCTCGGCGGCGAGCGCGCGCAGGAACCGCATCTTCGGGTCGGCGAGATCCGACGGGTCGCCCGGCCCGGGGCCGAGCACGACCGGGCCCTCGTGCGCGAGCACGGCCGCCCGCAGCCCCGGCTCGTCGTAGCGCCGGACGGTCACCTCCAGGCCGCCCGAACGCAGCACGTGCGCCAGCATCGCGGTGAAGGTGTCCTCGCCGTCGACGACGAGGGCGTGGCCGTCCAGATCCGCGGCGCGCTCCTGCATCCGCAGCCAGAACGGCGCCAGCCCCGAGCGGCGCCCGTCCAGCGCGGCCCGCACCCGGGGGTCGTCGGCCAGCCGGGGCCGCGCCTGTTCCCTGCGCGGCCGGGCGGGCCGTACCCCGAGGGCCGCCAGCACGCCTGCCGCCTTCGCATGGGTCTCCGCCACCTCGCCCGCCGGGTCCGAGCCGCGCACCAGCGTCGCCCCGACCGGGACCCGCAGCCGCCCGTAGGCGGTGATGTCGGCGGTGCGGATCAGGATGGGGGAGTCCAGGGTCTGCCCGCCCGCGGATCCTTCCCGCCCGTCATCCGCGTACCGCCCGAGCAGCGCCAGCGCTCCGCCGTAATATCCGCGTCCCCCGGACTCGTACCGCTCGATCACCCGGCAGGCGTTCTGCACCGGCGACCCGGTGACCGTGGCAGCGAACAGGGTCTCCTTCAGCACCTCCCGCGCATCCAGGGAGGACTTCCCGCGCAGCTCGTACTCGGTGTGCGCGAGGTGGGCCATCTCCTTCAGCCGGGGCCCGACGACGACCCCGCCCATGTCGCCGACGGTGCACATCATCTTCAGTTCCTCGTCGACGACCATCGACAGTTCCTCGATCTCCTTGCCGTCGGCGAGGAAGTCCAGGAGGTGCTCCGCGGTCGGCCCCCCGGCGGGGTAGCGGTAGGTTCCGCTGATCGGGTTCATGACGACGGTCCCGCCGGTCATCCGCACGTGCACCTCCGGGCTGGCACCGACCAGCGTCCGGCCACCCGCCTGCCGCGGCCCCTCGGGCCCGCCGCGGTCTCCGGTGTGCACCACGAACGTCCAGTACGCGCCCCGCTCGCCCTCCAGCAGCCGCCGGAACAGTGCGAGGGCGTCGGCCCGGGAGAACCCGGGGATCCGCCCCTCGTACGTCCGCCGGATCACGAAGTTCGCGCCCTCGCCCCGGCCGATCTCCTCGCGCAGCACCCGGCCGACGATCTCCCCGTACTCCTCGTCGCCGACGTCGAAGCCGCCGCCCTCGACCCGCACCTCGTGTCCGGGCAGCGCCTCGACGGCCTCGGCGAGCGGGATCTCGTAGGACTCCTCGGGCGTCAGTACCAGCAGCGGGGTGCCGTCGTCACGGACGTCGAAGCCGCGCTCACGGATCTGCCGGAACGGGATGAGTGCGAGGCCCTCGTCGGGCAGCTCGGCCAGCCGGTCGTGGGTGGTCACCGGGCCGAGCAGCACCTCCACCGTGCTCTCGTCCCGGCCGGGCGTGCGGCGGTGGAGCAGGGCGAAGGGGCGGGGGTCGTGCAGCAGCTGTGCCAGGTCCATGGTTCCTCTTCTGCGGGTGAGGAGGAACGGCCCCGGGAAACACCGAAGGCCGCCCCTCGGGCGGCCTTCGCGGAGTCCTGTGTGCGCGCGATTCAGTGGGCCGCCGAAGAAGCGGTCCACCACCAGTTCCGGGAAGAAGGCGCGAACATGCGACGAACCCTACCGCACCGCCGGAACGTCCACGGGGCGACCGTTCCGTCTCACCCATCGAGCCACACCGAACTCATCCGGCTCGACCCCGTACTGTTTAGAGCGTGACCGTGAACGCTAAGACCAGCCCGAGCGCTGGCAACACCTGGCGAGACCTGCCCGCGGCGCAGCAGCCCGAGTACCCCGACGCTGAGGCTCTGCGAGCAGTGATCGCGGACCTCGAGTCGTATCCGCCGCTCGTCTTCGCGGGCGAGTGTGACCAGCTGCGTGCCCGTATGGCGGCCGTCGCCAAGGGAGAGGCGTTCCTCCTCCAGGGCGGCGACTGCGCCGAGGCCTTCGACGCGGTGTCCGCCGACCACATCCGCAACAAGCTCAAGACGCTGCTCCAGATGGGTGCCGTCCTGACGTACGCGGCCTCGGTGCCCGTGGTGAAGGTGGGCCGCATCGCCGGGCAGTACTCCAAGCCCCGCTCCAAGCCGACCGAGACCCGCGACGGCGTGACCCTCCCGGTGTACCGGGGCGACTCCGTCAACGGATTCGACTTCACCGAGGCGTCCCGCATCCCGGACCCCGAGCGGCTGAAGCAGATGTACCACGCTTCGGCGTCCACGCTGAACCTGGTGCGCGCCTTCACCACCGGTGGCTATGCCGACCTGCGCCAGGTGCACGCCTGGAACCAGGACTTCGTGAGGACCTCGCCGTCGGGCCAGCGCTACGAGCAGCTCGCCCGCGAGATCGACAACGCGCTGCACTTCATGCGGGCCTGCGGGACCGACCCGGAGGAGTTCAAGACCGTCGAGTTCTACTCCTCCCACGAGGCGCTGCTGCTGGACTACGAGTCCGCCCTGACCCGGGTCGACTCGCGCACCGGCCGGCTGTACGACGTCTCGGCGCACATGGTGTGGATCGGTGAGCGCACCCGTCAACTGGACCACGCGCACATCGAGTTCGCCTCGAAGATCCGCAACCCGATCGGCATCAAGCTCGGTCCGGCCACCACGGCCGAGGAGGCGCTGCAGTACATCGACCGCCTCGACCCCGACCGGGAGCCGGGCCGGCTGACCTTCATCGTCCGCATGGGCGCCGACAAGATCCGCGACAGGCTCCCCGAGCTGGTGGAGAAGGTCACGGCGTCCGGCGCGACGGTGGCCTGGGTGACCGACCCGATGCACGGCAACACCTTCGAGGCGGCCTCCGGGCACAAGACGCGCCGCTTCGACGACGTGCTGGACGAGGTCAAGGGCTTCTTCGAGGTCCACAAGGCTCTCGGCACCCACCCGGGCGGCATCCACGTGGAGCTGACCGGCGACGACGTCACCGAGTGCGTGGGCGGCGGCGACGAGATCTTCGTCGACGACCTGCACCAGCGTTACGAGACGGCCTGCGACCCGCGCCTGAACCGCAGCCAGTCGCTGGACCTGGCGTTCCTCGTGGCGGAGATGTACCGGGACCAGTAAACCGGTCCGGAGCTGACGATCTGGGGCGCGGATCACACCCGATCCGCGCCCCGGCCCACTTTTGCGGCTTCTGACCAACGGGTAAGGTTAGGTTAGCCTCACCGACCAAGGGGAACCGCGTGTACGTCTGCAGCTGCTTCGGCATCACCGAGGACCAGGTCCAGCAGCATGCGCAGGACGGCGCCTGCACCCCCCGTCAGATAGCCTCCGCCTGCAAGGCCGGCACGGACTGCGGTTCGTGCGTGCGCCGGATCCAGGCGCTCCTGGGCCGCGGCGCCTGCCCGCGCCGTGAGCCGGCCGACCGCGGCCGGCCGGTGCTGTCGGAACTGGGCGAGGCCGCCTAGCTCTCCGGCTGCTCGACCAGCTGCGCGATGTAGAGCGCCTCGCCGAGCTTCTCCAGCAGGTCGAGCTGGGTGTCGAGATAGTCGATGTGGTGCTCCTCGTCGGCGAGGATGTCCTCGAAGATGTTCGCGGACGTGATGTCGCCCTTCTCGCGCATCACCTTGATGCCTCGCCGGAGCCGGTCGATCGCCTCCACCTCGACCTGCCGGTCGGCCTCGAACATCTCCCTCACGGTCTGCCCGACCCGCACGTGGAACAGCCGCTGGTAGTTGGGCAGCCCCTCCAGGAGCAGGATGCGGTCGGTGAGCACCTCCGCGTGCTTCATCTCGTCGAAGGACTCGTGCCGCGTGTACTTGGCGAGCTTCGGCCACCCGAAGTTCTCCTGCATCTTCGAGTGCAGGAAGTACTGGTTGATCGCGGTCAGCTCGCCGGTGAGCTGCTCGTTGAGGAACTCGAGGACCTCGGGGTCGCCCTGCATCGCGGCGGCTCCTTCCACACGGGGGACGGGGGGAGTGTGCGGCGGCATGATTGCACCAGAGGAGAAGATCGTCCAGTAAGTGCGCACTTAGTGCGTACGTGCTGACTTGGTGGAGATTGTCCGATTAAGGGAGGGTGGTCAAGGGCACTGCCCGGGGTCTGTCAGGATGGAGACATGGGTCATCCGGTGGAGCGCGAGTCTGGAGCAACGGCAGGGCCCGAGCTTCCGCCGGGGCAGCGGTACCAGCGTGGCTGGCCCGTCACGCACTACGGGCCCGTGCCGAAGTTCCGGCCCGAGCGCTGGGAGTTCCGGGTCTTCGGCGCCACCGCCGACGGTGACAAGCACACGTGGAACCACGAGGAGTTCACCGCCCTGCCCTACACCACCGTCGTCGCCGACCTGCACTGCGTGACGAAGTTCAGCATGGTCGGCGCGGAGTGGGGCGGCATTCCGGCCCGTACGATCCTGGAGCTGGCCCCGCCGGCGCCCGGGGTCAGTCATGTGATGGTGTGGGCGGAGTACGGCTTCAGCTCGAACCTCCGCCTGTCGGACTTCGCCTCCGACCGTACGATCTTCGCCACCCACAAGGACGGCGAACTCCTCACCGCCGAGCACGGCTTCCCGGTGCGCCTGATCGTGCCCCACCTGTACGCCTGGAAGGGGCCCAAGTGGGTGCGGGGCGTGGAGTACATGACGGCCGACCGCCGCGGTTTCTGGGAGGAGCGCGGCTACCACAACATCGGCGACCCCTGGAGGGAACAGCGGTACTCCTACCAGGAAGAGCCCGGGGACGGCCCCGAGCTCTGACGCCTCCTGGCGTGCCGGTCAGTGGTGGTACCGGTGCACCACCGCGTGGCCCTTGCCGCGCTCGATCGTCCACTTGTTGACCGGGGTGGTCACCACGAAGGCGAGCACGAGCGAGACCGCCATGGAGATCCAGAACAACGCGTCGTCCAGCATGGCGTCCATCGCGGACGGCCAGACCGTGATCACCCCGTTGTCGATCAGCTCCATCACCGCGATGGACAGGGTGTCCGCGGCCAGCGCCACGCGCAGGGCCGTACGGAAGTCGACGCCGGCCTTCAGCACGCCGCGCAGGGTGAGCGAGTAGCCGAAGAAGAAGGCCAGGGCGATCGCCAGCACCGTCGACGCCACGTTGCCCCAGCCGAGCGCCGTGGCGATGACCATGCCGAGCACCTCGCCGATGGCGCACCCGGTGAGGCAGTGCAGGGTGGCCCGGGCGGCCATGGCCCAGCCGGTCGTGCCGGTCGTGCCGGTCGAGCCGGTGTGGTCGTGGTGCCCGGCATGGCTGTGTGCCGTGTGTTGCGCGTGGCTGTGTGCCGCGTGTTCCGCGTGGGTGTGTGTCGCGTGGCTGTGGCCCGAGTGGTCCATGGAATCCCCCTGTGCCGAGTGGCGTTTCCTCCGACTCACTGAACCGTATACCCCCCAGGGGTATTCCGCCAGGCTCCTAGATGTCGCGCAGTTTCTTCAGCCGCTCCACGTCCGCCGCATGCCCCTCCTTGCCGCCCGGCGTCTCGATGACCAACGGCACGCCGGCCGTCGCCGGATGGGTCATGAGGGCGCGGAAGGGGTCCTCGCCGATGTGACCGTCGCCGATGTTCTCGTGCCGGTCCTTGTGCGCGCCGACCACGTCCTTGGAGTCGTTGGCGTGGATCAGCCTCAGCCGCCCCTCGCCGACCGTGTCCACCAGCAGATCCAGCGTCTGGTGCATACCGCTCGGCCCCGTCAGGTCGTGCCCGGCGGCGAAGATGTGGCAGGTGTCCAGGCATACGCCGAGTCTGGGATGGGCGTCCAGCGCCTCGAAGTACGGCCCGAAGTCCCAGGTGCGCGAACACAGGGAGGCGCCCTGGCCGGCGGTCGACTCCAGCAGCAGGAACGGGTCGTCGTCGTGGGTCAGCTCGTCCAGCAGCGGCAGCAGACGCTCGCGCACCTGCCGCAGCGCCGCCTCCCGCGTCCGGCCGCCGGTCGCGCTGCCGGTGTGCACGACCACGCCGAGCGCGCCGATCTCCCGCCCGCGCCGCAGCGAGTGCCGCAGCGACTGCACCGAGCGCTCCACCGTCGCCTCGGTGTGCGAGCCGAAGTTGATCAGATACGGAGCGTGCACGTACACCGGGATCGACTCCTCGGCACACGCCTGCCGGAACGCCTCGTCCTGCCGCGGATTCCCGGCCGGGGTCGCCCAGCCGCGCGGGTTGGCGACGAAGACCTGCACGGCCTCGGCCTTCAGGTCGCGGGCGTAGGCCAGCCCCACGGAGTGCAGCCCGCCGGCCACCGGGACATGGCCGCCGACGGGATTGCGCGGAAGGGACGAGGGGACGGACGAGGGGACGGACGAGGGGAGGGACGCCTGCTTCTGAGTCACCCGTTCAGGGTGTCATGACGGCGAAGTCGGCAGGTCAGCGGATCGTGATCGTGATGGTCGACCCCTTGGGCGCCCGCTCGCCGCCGTCCACCGACTGCTTCTTCACGGTGTCCCCGAACAGCCCCAGCAGCCCGCGGTCCTCGTCGACCTTGAAGCCCGCGGCCTCCAGTGTCCTCTTCGCGTCGTCCACACCGGACCCGACCACGTCCGGCACCTCGACCATCTCCGGGCCCTTGGAGATCGTCAGCGTCACCGTGTCGCCCTCGGCGGCCTGGCTGCCGTCGCCCGGGGACTGCCGGGCCACCATGCCCTTGTCGTACTCCGAGTTGACCTGCTGGGCGGCGATCTTCACCTTCAGCCCCGCCTCGGTCAGTGTCTGCCGGGCGCTGTCCACGTCGTCGCCGGTGACGTCCGGCACGTCGATCGGGCTGCCCTTGCTCACGACGATCGCGATCGCCGCACCGGCGTGCCGCTTGGTGCCCGCCTGCGGAGTCGTACGGATCACGGAACCCCGGCCGACGTCCTCGCTGAACTCCCGGGTGACCATGCCCGGCTCCAGTCCGTCCGCCTTCAGCAGGGCGCGCGCCTTGTCCAGCGGCCGGCCCGCGAGGTCGGGCACGTTCACCGTCTCCGGGCCGAGCGAGACGGTCAGCGTCACCGAGTCGTGGTCCCGGATCCGGGCGCCCGGCGCCGGGTCGGTGCTGATCACGTGGCCGCGCTGGACCGTGTCGTCGTAGGCGCGCCTGACGCCGACGTCCAGCCCGGCCTTCTGCAGCCGCTCCCTGGCCTGCGCCTCGGTCTTGGACAGCAGCGGCGGCACCTTCGTGAACTGGCCGGAGTTGATGTACCAGACCCCGGCACCCACGCCGCACAGCACCAGCACGGCGGCGATCACCGTCAGCAGCAGCCGCCGGGACCTGCGCGGGGGAACGGGCGGTGCCTGGAGCCGACTGGTGTGCTGCACGACCGCCCGGGCGGAGTCCTCCTCCTCGTCGACGGGCAGCGGGCGGGGCACCGTCAGCGAGCGCGGGATCACGCTCGTGCGGTCCTCGGCCATGTCGCGCTCGGCGGACAGCGCCTGCGGCGGCAGCGCGTCCAGCTGCTCGTCCGTGAGCCCCGCACGGGCCTCACGCACCTGCGCCAGCAGCGCCACCGCGTCCGACGGCCGGATGTCCGGGTTGCGTGCGGTCGCCGAGGCGACCAGCTCGTCCAGCCCGTACGGCAGCCCCGGCACGAGCGCGGAGGGCGGGGGCACGTCCTCGTTGATGTGCCGGTAGAGCACCTGCGCGGGGGAGTCGCCGGGATGCGGCTTCTCGCCGGTCAGTATCTCGTACAGGACGACACCGCACGCGTACACGTCCACGCGCGGGTCGGTGGTGCCCTGCTCGATCTGCTCGGGCGCGAGGTAGGAGACGGTGCCGAGGACGACGCCGGTCGTACTGGTCACCGTGTCCACGGACCGCACCAGCCCGAAGTCGGCGACCTTGACCCGCCCGTCGTCCCCTATCAGCACGTTCTCGGGCTTCATGTCCCGGTGCACGAACCCGGCACGGTGCGCGGCACCGAGCGCGGCGAGCACCGGTTCGAGGATGTCCAGCGCGGCCCGGGGCTGCAGCGCCCCGCGCTCGCGCAGCACGTCCCGCAGGGTGCACCCGGCGACGTACTCCATCGCCAGGTACACGTACGACCCGTCGGTGCCCTGGTCGAAGACCTGCACCACGTTGGGGTGGGCGAGCCGCGCGACCGACTTCGCCTCCCGGATGAACCGCTCGACGAAGGCGGCGTCGGCCGCGAGCGTCGGGTGCATCACCTTCAGCGCCAGGACGCGGTCCAGGCGGGTGTCCAGGGCCCGGTAGACCGTGGCCATCCCGCCGACCGCGATCCGCGCGTCGACGCGATAACGGCCGTCGAGCACCTGCCCGACGAGAGGGTCCTGAAGGGTCGTATCCACACAGGCGAGTCTACGAGGACCGACCGACAGCGCCGCGGCTGCGGGCTCCCCGGCAGCAGTACTGAAGCCGACCTGTGACGCTTCCCCCACCACTCGTCGCCACGCGGCACGGACCCTCGACGCACCCGGCCGTTCAGAACGCGGGCCGCTCCGGGTCGAGCACCGCCAGGCCCTCCGCGGGAGAGGACGCCTGGGCGAGATACCTCCGCGGAATCCGCCCCGCCAGCCGCGCCAACCGCCCCGCGTGCACCGCGTGCCTCATCGCGCCGGCCATCAGCTCCGGCTCCTGCGCCCGCGTCACCGCGGAGGCGAGCATCACCCCGGCGCACCCCAGCTCCATCGCCAGCGCCACGTCGGACGCCGTACCGGCCCCCGCGTCCAGGATCACCGGTACGCGCGCCTGCTCCACGATCAGCTGGAAGTTGTGCGGGTTGCGGATGCCGAGCCCGGAGCCGATCGGCGAGCCCAGCGGCATGACCGCGGCACAGCCCACGTCCTCCAGCTTCCGCGCGAGGACCGGGTCGTCGTTGGTGTACGGCAGCACTGTGAACCCGTCGTCGACCAGCGTCTCCGCGGCCTCCAGCAGCTCCACCGGGTCCGGCAGCAGCGTCCGCTCGTCGGCGATGACCTCCAGCTTGATCAGGTCCGTGCCCAGCGCCTCCCGGGCCAGCCGGGCGGTCAGCACGGCCTCCCCGGCGGTGAAACAGCCCGCCGTGTTCGGCAGCACCTGGATGCCCAGCTTCTCCAGCACCGACAGCACCGAGCCGTGCACCTCGGGATTGACCCGCCGCATCGCGACCGTGGTCAGCTCCGTGCCGGAGGCGACCAGCGCCCGCTCCAGCACCTCCAGGCTCGGCGCCCCGCCGGTGCCCATGATCAGCCGGGACGAGTAGGACGTACCGCCGAGGACGAAGACATCGTCGGCCATGGGTCAGCCTCCTTGTACGGCGGTGAGGACTTCCACCCGGTCACCCTCGAAGAGGGCGGTGGTCGTCCACTGCGCGCGCGGGACGACGGTCTCGTTGACGGCGGCGGCCACTCCGGAGGGCGCCGTGACGAGGGACCGTACGAGGGTGTCGAGAGCGGTGCCCGGGGCGATCTCCCGGCGCTCCCCGTTGACGCAGACGGTGACGGACGGGTTCATGCGGGCTGCTCCATGAGTACGGTGCCGAAGCGCTGCGGCGTGAACGGGCGGGCCTCCTCGGGCAGCTCCCCGCCGACCAGCACCTGGGCCATCACGTCCCCGGTGACCGGCGTGAGCAGCACACCGTTGCGGTAGTGCCCGGTGGTCAGCAGCAACCCCGCCAGACCGGACGGGCCCAGCAGCGGCGCGTTGTCGGGGGAGCCGGGGCGCAGCCCCGCCCGGGTCTCGGTGAGCGGGAGTTCGGTGATGCCGGGGACCAACTCGTGCGCGTCGCGCAGCAGCTCGTACACGCCTCCCGCGGTGACCGTCGTGTCCCAGCCCAGCTCCTCGCTGGTGGCGCCGACGACCAGTTCGCCGTTCTCCCGGGGCACCAGGTACACATGACTGCCGCGCACCATGGCCCGCACGGTCCGGCTCAGGAACGGCGCGAACCGCTGCGGCACGGTCAGCCGCAGCACCTGCCCCTTCACCGGCCGTACCGGCGGCAGCAGTTCCGGCGGCACGCCCCTGAGCCGTCCGCTCAGGCTTCCGGCGGCGAGCACCACCTGGTCCGCGCGCAGTTCGGTGCCGTCCGCGGTGGTGACACCGACGGCCCGGTCCCGTACGACGTCCAGGCGCTCGGCCCACGCGCGGTGGAACACCACACCGGCCCGCTCGCACGCCGCCACCAGGGCCGCCGCGAGCCGGCGCGGGTCGATCTGGTGGTCGCCGTCGACACGCAGCCCGCCGCGCACGCCGGGCGCCAGCAGCGGCTCCAGGCGCCGGCACTCCCGGCCCGACAGCCACTGCGACTCCAGGCCGCAGCGCTGCTGGAGGGCGTGCAGTTCGCGCAGGTGGGCCCGGTCGTCGGCGTCGAGCGCGACCGCGAGGGTGCCGCAGCGGCGGTAGCCGAGGTCATGGCCGGTCAGTTCGGTCAGCTCGGCCGCGAAGTCCGGGTAGCGGCGGGCGGACTCCAGGTTCAGGGCGAGCAAGGTCTCCTCGCCGTAGTGCAGTTCGCTGACCGCGGCCAGCATCCCGGCCGCGACCCGCGCGGCCCCGCCGCCGGGTTCGGGGTCCAGTACGGCCGTGGCGAGCCCGCGCTGCGCGGCGCGCCAGGCCGTGACCAGGCCGATGATGCCGCCCCCGATGACGAGGACGTCGGACGTACGTGACGACATGGGCGTCCAGCCCCTCCCTTCGCCGGCATGACCCGGATCAGGTTCGTACGGTCGGAGGCCGCCTGCCTCCCTCTCAGCCCGGTGCGCCGGGCTCCCGCGAGTGCGTGTACGAGGGCCACCCTAGCCCGCGGGGCCGCGCCCTTGTAAGGGAGCCTCCGGCCACTATGGTGATCGGGTGAGTGAGCAGACACCGCAACAGGGCACGTCACAGGGCACCTCGCAGGGCTTGTCGCAGGGACGGCGCGTGGTCGTCGTCGGCGCGGGCATGGCCGGGGTGCAGACCGCGGTCGCGCTGCGGGAGCAGGGCTTCACGGGCACCGTGACCGTGCTCGGCGCCGAACCCCACCAGCCGTACGACCGGCCGCCGTTGTCCAAGGCCGTGCTGCTCGGCAAGGCCGAGGGCTCCGCCTTCGAGGTGGACTTCGAGTCGCTCGGCGTCGAACTGCGGCTGGGCTGCGAGGCACTGGGCGTGCGCCCCGCCGAGCACGAACTGGACACCGAGGCCGGACCCGTCCCCTACGACGTGCTGGTCCTCGCCACCGGCGCCGAACCGATCGCGCTGCCGGGCAGCGAGGGTGTCCCGGGCGTGCATCTGCTGCGCACTCTGGACGACGCCGAGCGGCTGCGGCCCGTACTGGTCCGGCAGCACGACGTCGTGGTCGTCGGGGCGGGCTGGATCGGCGCCGAGTTCACCACCGCGGCCCGGGAGGCCGGCTGCGTGGTGACCGTCGTGGAGGCCGCCGACCGGCCGCTCGCGGGTGCCCTGCCCGCCGAGGTCGCCGCGCCCATGACCGCCTGGTACGCCGACGCGGGCGCGGATCTGCGCACCCACGCGCGCGTGGACCACCTCGAGCCCGGCGCGGTCGTGCTCGCCGACGGCACCCGGCTGCCCGCCGACGCCGTCGTGGTCGGCATCGGGGCCCGGCCTGCCACCGGCTGGCTGGCCGGCTCCGGGATCGAACTGGGGGCGCAGGGCGAGGTCCTGGCCGACGACCACCTGCGTACCTCCGTGGCGGACATCTACGCCGTCGGCGACTGCGCCTCCTTCCCTTCGGCCCGCTACGGCGAGCGGATGCTCGTCCATCACTGGGACAACGCTCTGCAGGGTCCGCGCACGGTCGCCGCGAACATCCTCGGCGAGGCGTCCGCCGTCTACGACCCCGTGCCGTACTTCTGGTCCGAGCAGTTCGGGCGTTTCGTCCAGTACGCCGGGCATCACGCCGGGGCCGACCGCACGGTGTGGCGCGGCGATCCGGCGGGCCCGGCCTGGGCGGTGTGCTGGCTGCGCGAGGACCGCCTGATCGCGGTGCTCGCCGTGGGCCGTCCACGCGACCTCGCCCAGGGCCGCCGTCTGATCGAGGCGGGCCGCCGGATGGACCCGAACGCCCTGGCCGACCCGGCCCGCCCCCTGAAGAACGCCACGGCGGACTGATCGGCACCCAGGGACAGCACCCCCGAAGGGGCGTCGTCGGCACCCTGGCGGAGTGCCTCGGTTTCCGAGTGTCAGTGAGGGATGGCAGGCTGGTTTCCGTGACCGAGATTGACGCAAAGATCGATGCTCTCGTCCCCGCCTGGCTCACCCTCCCCGACATCGCCGAAATGCTCGATGTCGAGGTGACGCGCGTGCGGCAGCTGGTCAAGGAGGGCCAGCTCATCGCCGTACGCCGTGGTGAGAACAAGGCGCTGCACGTCCCCGCCGCCTTCATCGACGGGGACAAGGTCGTCAAGGGCCTGTCCGGGACCCTGACGCTGCTGAGGGACGACGGCTTCACGGTCGAAGAGATGATCGAGTGGCTCTTCACCCCCGACCCGACCCTGCCCGGCACCCCCGCACAGGCCCTGAGCGAGAATCGCGGCACGGAGGTGAAGCGCCGCGCCCAGGCGCTCGCCGTCTGAACCGACCCGCACCAGGGGTGGCGTACGGGCTCCGGCCGGTACGCCACCCGCTCGCCCGCCCATGACACCGACGACGGGGGACCCCCACGCATGTCCGACACCGCCCGCGGCAGGCTCGCCGACGCCCGCCTCTACCTGTGCACCGACGCCCGCAGACGGCAGGGCGACCTCGCCGACTTCCTGGACGCGGTGCTGGCCGGCGGTGTCGACATCGTGCAGCTGCGCGACAAGGGCATGGAGGCCGGTGAGGAGCTGGAGCACCTGAAGGTGTTCGCGGACGCCTGCGCCCGGCACGGCAAACTGCTCGCGGTCAACGACCGGGCGGACGTCGCCCACGCGGCCGGCGCCGCCGTGCTCCACCTCGGCCAGGGCGACCTGCCCGTCCCCGCGGCCCGCGCGATCCTCGGCGAAGAGGTTCTGATCGGCCGCTCCACCCATGCCGAGTCCGAGGCCGCCGCGGCCGCCGTCCAGGAGGGCGTGGACTACTTCTGCACCGGCCCGTGCTGGCCCACCCCGACCAAGCCCGGCCGCCACGCCCCCGGCCTCGACCTGGTCCGGTACACCGCTGCCCTGGGCACCGACCGCCCCTGGTTCGCCATCGGCGGCATCGACCTCGGCAACCTGGACCAGGTGCTGGACGCCGGTGCCCGCCGGGTGGTCGTGGTCCGCGCGCTCACCGAGGCCGAGGACCCGGAGGCCGCCGCGGCGGAGTTCGCCAAGCGCCTGCGGGACGCCGGATAGGGCTCCGCCGCGCGTCCGGCTGGACACTTCCTGTCCAAGGGGTGGACAGGAAGTGGGCAAATCCGGCAAATCCCCGGGGTTTGGTTGGGGGACCGTCCACCCCTGGCTAACCTGCGGGTATGGCCCTCGGAACCGCATCCACCAGGACTGATCGCGCGCGTACCGTGCGTGACATCCTCGCCACCGGCAAGACGACATACTCGTTCGAGTTCTCCGCGCCGAAGACTGCCAAGGGCGAGAAGAGCCTGTGGAGCGCGCTGCGGAGGGTCGAGGCCGTGGCCCCCGACTTCGTCTCCGTCACCTACGGCGCCGGCGGTACCACCCGTACGACCACCGTCAAGGAGACCCAGCAGATCGTCGTGGAAACGACGCTCACGCCGGTCGCCCACCTCACCGCCGTCGACCACTCCATCGCCGAGCTGCGCAACATCATCGGCCAGTACGCGGACGCCGGTATCCGCAACATGCTCGCCGTGCGCGGCGACCCGCCCGGCGACCCGATGGGCCAGTGGGTCCCGCATCCCAAGGGCCTGACGTACGCGGCGGAACTCGTCCGGCTCATCAAGGAGGCGGGGGACTTCTGCGTGGGTGTCGCCGCGTTCCCGGAGATGCACCCGCGCTCCACCGAGTGGGACACCGACGTCGCCCACTTCGTGGACAAGTGCCGCGCGGGCGCCGACTACGCCATCACGCAGATGTTCTTCCAGCCGGAGTCCTACCTCCGGCTGCGTGACCGGGTCGTGGCCGCCGGCTGCGACACCCCGGTCATCCCCGAGGTGCTGCCGGTCACCAGTGTGAGGATGCTGGAGCGGCTGCCCAAGCTCAGCAACGCCCATTTCCCGGACGCCCTGAAAGAGCGGATCCTCACAGCCAAGGACGATCCGGCGGCGGTACGCTCCATCGGTATCGAGTTCGCCACGGAGTTCTGCGCACGGCTGCTGGCCGAGGGAGTGCCCGGTCTGCACTTCATCACGCTCAACAACTCCACGGCACCGCTGGAAATCTACGAGAACCTGGGCCTGCACCACCCCCCGCAGGCCTAGACCGGCCGCACGGCGATGCGACACACTGCGGAGCGGCCACTGGGAGAGGGGCGTACATGGGCTGGGCGGTCCTCTACATAGCGTTCGGCGTCGTCGCACTGTGGTTGCTCGGCGAGGTGCTGCTGCAGTACAAGGCGCGACTGCGCTGGCGGCTGCTCGCCTTCGCCGGCTTCCTCGGTGTCGTGCTGGGCGTGCTGATGCCGTCCGTCGTCGTCATCGGCGCGGGTGCGATCGCGTTCGCGGTCGGCCAGACCTACGTCACGCTGTCCTTCCGCCGCGGCTTCGCCGAGGGCTGGGCGGTCAAGCGGCCCGACGCCGAGGAGGAGGGCCGCGGCAGCAAGCGCCGCCGCGGCAGGGCGGACCGGCACGACCCGGCCCTCGACGTCTTCGACGAGGAGGCCGGGGCCGGGGAGGACGCGGACGGTCCCGCCCCCGGCGCGGAGCACGACGACCGCGGCTATCGCCCCGACGAGTACGACGACTACGACCGCGACGACGTCTTCACCCCGGCGCGGCCCCTCGAGCCCACCGCCGCCGAGACCACCGCCGTCTACGAGCCCCAGCCCCTCCCCGAGGACACCGGTTCCTACGGCGTCTACGGCGACACCGCCTACGCGGGCGCCCCCCAGCCCCAGGCCGCCGACCCGAACTACGCCTACGGCTACGCGGCATACCCGCAGGGGTACGGCTACGACACCGGCGGCGGCCAGCAGAGCTACGCCGGCTACACCGACCCCTACGCCGGGACCCAGAGCTACGACGGCGCCTCGTACAACGGCTACGGGCAGCAGCAGTACGGCCAGCAGGACTACGCCCAGGACCCGTACGCCACCGGCGGCTACGGCGAGACCCCGGCCGGCGGCGTCTGGGTACCGCAACAGCGCAGCGACGACACCTACGGCGGCGCGCTCCCGCAGGAGCAGCCGTACCCCTACCAGGGCCACGGGCAGCAGCCGCAGCCCGGCGCCGGGTACGACGAGCAGTACCGCTACTGACGCCCTGCCGCGCTCACTGCGAGCCGCGGAACCGGGGCCCCTCCACGATCAGCCCGGCCACCAGCGCACCCGACATCCCGGCATGGGGAAGGCCACCACCGGGGTGGGACCAGCCGCCGACCCGGTACAGACCGGGCAGGCGGGTGCTGTTCGACGGGTGCAGGAAACGGCCCTGGCCGGCGGCGAGGGAGGGAGCGGGCACGGACCCGAGGCGTACGCCGGTTTCGCTCTCCGTGTGCTCCGGGGTGCGCACCTCGTGCCACAGCAGGCGCTCTCGCAGCCCGGGTACCGCGGACCCGGCGGCTTCGAGGAGGAAGTCCGTGCAGCGCCGCACCGTGTCCTGCTGCTCCCAGCCGGCCTCCGCGGACACCACGGCGGACAGCACCACGGACTCGTGCGCGTCGTCCGGTCTGAGCGCCGGGTCGTCCGGGCGCAGGACGGTCACCGTGGGACACACGGGCCGGTCCCCGCCGGGCGAGGCCAGGAGGTCCAGCTCGGTCTCGGCGTCCGGGGCGTGGACGACCGTGCGGTGCACGGCCCCGTCCTCGCGCCCGCCGCGCAGGGCCAGCAGGACGGTGAACCGGGTGGCCAGGGGCGACCGCGGGGCGGCCCGGACGTCACCGTCCTCGTCCAGTGGACGCTCGGTCAGCGCCCGCAGCCGCGCCGGATCCACGTCCGCCACGACGTGGTCCGCCTCGGCCACCGTGCTGTCGGCGAGCTCCACGCCCGCCGCCCGGCCGTCCTTCTCCACGACCCCCGTGACCTCGGCACCGAAGACGAACTCGACCTTCCGTTCCAGGCACCGCTCGTACACCGCGCGGGCCAGCTCCCGGATGCCGCCACGGACGTACCAGGTGCCGAAGGCATGCTCCATGTACGGCAGCACGGCGGCGCTCGCCGGAGCGGTCCTTGGATCGAGGCCGTACGCGAGGACCTGGCTGTCCAGCAGGGCCGCCAGCCGCTCGTCGCGCAGCTCCCAGGCGCCGATCTCGGCCGTCGTGCTCGCCCGCCGGGTGCGCAGCAGACGCTTGTGCGGCACGGCCGGATACGGCTCGCGCTCCGCCAGCACCTGCCAGTTCGGCCACAGGGGCTCCTCCAGCAGCGGCCGGCGCGTGCGGTCCCAGGCCTCCCGGGCGCGCACCAGGAAGTCGCCCCAGCGCTGCCCGGCCCCGGCACCCAGCGCCTCGTCCAGCGCCGCGACGACACCCGCGCGCGAGGCGTTCGGCAGGGACACCTGGGAACCGTCGGCGAAGACGTGCCGGGAGGAGGGGTCCACCTGGACCAGCTCGACGCAGTCCTCCAGCGGCTCCTTGCCGGTCTTGAGGAACAGGTCGCGGTAGACCGCGGGCAGCGACAGCAGCCCCGGGCCGGTGTCGAAGGCGAACCCGTCCCGCTCGAAACGGCGCACCGCGCCGCCGTACGTCTCCGTGCGCTCGTACACCGTCACCCGGTGGCCCGCGACGGCCAGCCGGGCAGCCGCCGCCATCGCGCCCATCCCGGCGCCGATCACCGCAATCCGTGCCATGCCTGCGACTCTAGCGATCGCCACCGACCGTCCGGCACGCGGCCCGTCAGGGCACCGGCCGCGGTCCTGGGCACCCGGGCACGTCTGAGTAGCCGTACCTAGGGGGCGAGATGAGTACGCGCACGGATGGGGCGCGACCCGCGGGAACGGCAGAGTGGAGACACGGCAAGAGGCGCGGCCCGGCACCGCCGGCACGGGGCGGCGGAACGGCGCCCGCCTCCTGCGCGGGGGAGTACGGGGGAGTACGAGGGAGCGGAAAGGCGCCGGTCCGATGGCGACCGGCGCCTTTTCCGTGTCCGCCTCCCGGCCTTGTCCGGCCTCTCAGGCCTGTCCGGGGCTTTCAGCCCTTCCCGCTGACCCGGCCCTGGAGCAGCCGGGACAGCGCCGCGTGCACGTCGTCCAGGGAACGCTCCGGCTGGAAGGACTTCCAGTCCAGAGCCGCCACCAGGACCATGCCGACGAGCGCCGCCGCCGTCAGCTGCACGTCGATCTCGTCGCTGAACTCGCCCGCCGACACGCCCTCGCGCAGCACGCCCTCGACCACGGCGACGGCCTGCCGCCGCACCACCGTCAGCGTGGACTGCCAGGCGCGGTTGGTGCGCCACAGCTCGGCCACGTACAGCTGAGTGAAGGCCGGGTAGCGGTCGATGAAGACCAGGCCCGCGCGGACCATCGCGTCCAGGGCGTCGACCTTGGTGCCGCCCGCGCGTGCTGACTCCTCCGCCGCCGCCCGCAGGGAGGCGGTGAGCAGACTCACGCCGTGCCGCAGCAGCTCCTCGAAGAGGACCGACTTGCTCGCGAAGTTGTAGTAGACCGTGCCCTTCGCGACCCCGGCCCGCTCGGCGATCTCGTCCACCGTGGTGGCGGAGAAGCCCTGTTCCGCGATGAGCGTGACCGCCGCCTCGTAGAGCCTCTGCCGGGTGGCCTCACGGCGCGTGCTGCCGCCGGACGTGACGCTGCTGCTTTCCATGGTCCCGATTGTCACAGGTACGCGGGTGTGCGGGACTTGCGGGGGATCACAGGCTCAGCTCCGGCTGCAGCCGGTCCAGCGCCCGCACCTGGCGCCGGGCGGCCGACGCCGTCAGCGCCAGGGCGCCCGCCGTGAAGGCGGCCAGGGTCGGCGACACCGGCCACACCGGCCACACCGGCCACGCCGGCCATGTCGGTCATGTCGGCCACGGCGGCCAGGTGTCGCACCGCCGCCGTCCGCCTCGGCAGCCGGGCCTCGGCCACGGCCGCCGTCCCCTCGACGAACTTGAACTGACTGGTCAGTGCAAAAGCTACCCCGGAACCTTCGATCGAAGCAAAACCCCAGATCAGAACGGATTGTCAGTGCCATACCGCACGATGAGCGCATACGGCACCCGTGCCGTCACCCAGACGACAGGAGGTTCGTCATGGCCAACTCGTCCGCAGCCGCCCACCCGCGGCGCCGCGCCACCGGCCCTGCCCCCTCACTGACCGGCCCGGCGGGCGATGTCCACCCCGTGCTCCGTCGTGCCACGGCCCCGCCCGCCGCCCTCGACCTGCTCGCGAAGGCCCACGCCGGACTGGACGAGGCCGCCACTCTGCACACGCCGAACGAGCGCTATGCGACGGCCCACCTCGCCGCCCTGCGCACCGCCGCCGCCGTGCTCGCCGCCCGCGCGCGCCCCGAGACCTCCCCGCGCCGCCGGGCCCGCATCCGCAGCGCCTGGGAGGTGCTCCCCGAGATCGCCCCCGAGCTGACCGAGTGGAGCGCGCTGTTCGCATCCGGCGCCGCCCGCCGCGCCCGTGCCGAGGCGGGTATCCAGGGCGCGGCCCGGCAGCGGGACGCCGACGACCTCGTCCGGGACGTGGCGATGTTCCTGCGCATCGTGGAGCGGATGCTGCTCCTCCAGCCGGTCCTGCCACAACCCCGTCAGGACACCGGCGGGGCCGGCGTGCCGCCCGGCCCGAGAGCCCGCGGCGGCCTCCCGGACGCGGGCTGACCACCGGGAACCCGGCGCCGAGGTGACCGGGCCGGCGCCGGAGGCAATAGGGTGGAGGTCGCCGCCCGAAAGCTTCTGCCCGCCGAGAGGTCAACTGCCGTGTCGGACCCGATGCGCCCGCCCGTCTCCCACCAGCACACCCACACGGCGTCGCTGCGCTCCGACTCCCCCCGCCCCCGGGCCTCGCTCCGCACCGCCGTGGTGTGGGAGGTCCTCCAGGAAGCCCTCGACCGCCGGGTCAAGGCCACGGGGCGGGAGTCGCTGGACGTGCTCGACACCGGGGGCGGCAGCGGCAACTTCGCCGTTCCTCTCGCCCGGCTCGGCCACCGCGTCACCGTGGTCGACCCCAGCCCCAACGCCCTGTTCGCGCTGGAGCGCCGCGCCGCCGAGGCCGGCGTCGCCGACCGGGTCAAGGGCGTGCAGGGCGACGCCCACGGCCTGTTCGACGTGGTCGAGCGCGGCGGTTACGACGCCGTGCTGTGCCACGGCGTCCTGGAGTACGTGGACGACCCGGCCGAGGGCATCCGCAACGCGGTGGCCGCGCTGCGCCCGGAGGGTGTCCTCAGCCTGCTCGCCGCCGGTCTCGGCGGCGCTGTGCTCGCCCGCGCCCTCGCGGGCCACTTCACGGAGGCCAGGCAGGCCCTGGAGGATCCCGACGGGCGCTGGGGCAGCGGCGACCCGATGCCGCGCCGTTTCACCGCCGAGCAGCTCACCGCGCTGGTCGAGGGCACCGGGCTGGAGGTCGGCGCCGTGCACGGCGTACGCGTCTTCGCCGACCTCGTGCCCGGCGTCCTCGTCGACACCGAGCCCAGTGCCCTCGACGCCCTGCTGAGGCTGGAGGCCGCGGCGGCCGAGCTGCCCGCGTTCCATTCGGTGGCCACCCAGCTCCATGTGCTCGGCGAAAGGCCGGGGACCAGCCGCTGATCAGGGGCTGGGCGGCGGATGGAGTACGCCACAAGACCCCCGATCGAGGGGTTTGCGCCGTATGATCGAGCTACACCGCCCGGCATGACGGGTCGGCCGCCGGGGAATGGAAGCCTCAGCGACCGGGACGGTCATGGCGGAGCCCGGTTGGCCAATTGGCGTAGAGGGGCGGGTTTCACGGGGGCGATTCCCTGCCTATCCTGAAGGGACCCCCCGGGTCGCCCCGGCGACTGCACGATGAGGAGGACTCCGTGCCGCTCTCCGAGCACGAGCAGCGAATGCTTGAGCAGATGGAGCGAGCGCTGTACGCCGAAGACCCCAAGTTCGCGTCGGCGCTCGAGGGAACCGGGCTGCGTACGTACACCCGGCGGCGGGTCTACCAGGCGGTCGCAGGCTTCCTCGTGGGTATCGCGCTCCTGATGGTCGGGGTGATCGCCCAGCAGATCCTGGTGGGCGTGGTGGGCTTCCTCGTCATGCTCGGCTGCGCCGTACTGGCGGTCACCGGCTGGCGCAAGGCGCCCAAGCCGGGCGAGCAGCAGCCAGGCGTCGCTCGCCGCGGATCCAGGCCGAAGCGGTCCATGATGGACCGCATCGAGCAGCGCTGGCAGCGCCGCCGGGACGAGCAGGGCCGCTGACCGCTCCGCGCCACGCCGAGCGGGCCGCACATCCCACAGAACTCGGTGAAGGGTGACCACCAGCCGGTGGTCACCCTTCACCGCTTCCCGGGCCGTGGCGTCACCGCGCGCCTGCGGCAGGGCGCCGCGGGTGGGTACGGCAGGCCGCCCGAGGCGGCTCCGGACGGCGCGACCAGGTACGGTGCGCCGACCCACGTCCGTGTCGCTTCCGTCCAGCCGCAGGCTTCCCGTTCGCGCAGGCTTCCGGTTCACGCAGGCCTGCGGTCCGCAGGTCTCCGGTCCGCGCAGGTGCGCGGGGCGCGCGCCTGAAGGCCCGACGCTGCTGCGCGAGCCCGGCCCGGGCCCTCGGCGGGCAGTGGTGCTTGCCGAACAGCAGGCCGCCGTGATCATGAGCCAAGGCGGGCCGACGGCGTCCGTCGGACAGCTCGCAGGCGAACGGTTCGGCCGAGGAGGGCGTGCCCACGGGCGCACCCCCGGCGCTGCCTCAGCTCTGCTGCCCCGACGGCCTGCGCAGTGTAGGTCCGGCCGCGAAGAGGCGGGCCCTGAGCGCCCACCAGCGGGCCGAGACCGCCCACAGCAGCCGCACCGCCGAGCGCGGCGCGAACAGCGCCCGCAGCCGGGTCCCGGTGCTCACCGTGCCGCGCAGCCCCGCGATCACATGGCGCACGTCCTGCGCCAGGCCCGTCGCCGGGCGCGGCCGAGGCGCGTACAGCACCTGCTCGACCGCGTCCGCCACCCGGTGCACGGCCGCGCCCGCCGCCGGGTCGAGGTGCCCGAGCCGGACGATCCGGGCGGCTGCCTTGCGCGGTGTCTGCGACTCGTCCGGCGGGATGCCGTGGTCCCAGGCGCTGTCCGTCAGCTCCTGCCAGGCGGCCAGGGCGTGGTCCGCCGCGCCCTCCTCGGTCCGGGCGTGCGCGCCCAGCCGCAGCGACCGCACCCGCGCCCGCCACAGCATCGGCGCCAGCGGCAGCCCCAGCAGCGCCAGTACGGCCAGAGCGTCCAGCAGGTACCACCAGGGGCCCGAGCCGCCGCCACCGTGGTGCGGGGCCGCCGCCGCGGACGGGCTTTCACAGGCCTGCAGCTTGCGCAGCCGGGCCGTGCAGCCGTCGTCCGGCGAGGCCTGCGCCGAGGGCGCCGTGGCCGGCCCGTGGGACGGCAGCGTCTGCTCCGGCAGCGAGGTGCCGGGCGTCACCGACTGGGTGTACGACGGCACGGTGCCCCGGGTCGGGGTCGGCTCGAAACGGGTCCAGCCCACCCCCTGGAAGTACAGCTCGGGCCAGGCGTGCGCGTCCTTCAGGTTCACCGAGATCGAGCCGTCCGCCTGCGGCGTGCCGGGTGCGAAGCCCACCGCCACCCGGGCCGGGATGCCGAGCGTGCGGGCCATGGCCGCCATAGCGAAGGAGAAGTGGACGCAGAAGCCCTCCTTCTTCTCCAGGAAGTTCGCGATGGCCTTGGAGCCGTGGCCGACCGCCACCCGGGTGTCGTACCGGAAGCCGCCGTCGACCGAGAACCAGTCCTGCAGCTTGACCGCTTCGTCGTAGTGGCTCGTGGAGCCCGCGGTGACCTGCCTGGCGGTACGGGCCACCACCTTCGGCAGCGAGGACGGCACCTTGGTGTACTCACGCTTCAGGGCCTCGGGCGGCTCCGGCGCAGCGGCCAGCTGCTCGGCGGTCGGCTGCACGTCCAGGCTCGTCACCTGGTAGGTCGTGCCGCGCGTGCTCTGGCCGTGGTCGCCGACGAGCGTCATACCGACCGGCTCGTAGCGCCAGTCGCCGCCGATCCGCACCCGGCTCGGCGGGTACGGCATCGGCAGCCAGTCCTGCGCGTACCAGTCCGCCGCCGAGATCGTCGACGTCACCGTGGTGCGCTTGACGTCCGGGCTCAGACCGGTGGGCATGGGGAGGACCTCCGGCACGCCGACGATGTGCCGCTGGGACGGCTTCCAGGTGGTGCCGTCGAAAGAGTCCAGGGAGACGATCCGCAGATACAGGTCCGAGGTGTCGTTCGTACTGCTCTTCACGGACAACACCTGGCGGTCGTTGTCCACGTTCAGGCTGTCGCGCAGCGACACCAGCGGGTTGACCGCGGAGATCGTGCCTCCGTGGCCGTTGCCCGCTCCCACGCCGGTACGGGTGCCGTCCAGCAGCCCGCCGCTCATCGAGGGCAGGGCGAGCGGCACCACCAGGGCCACACCGAGGGCGACCGCGCCGATCCGGCGTCCCGCGCGCGCCGGGGCCACCGCGCCGCCCACCGCGCCGCCCACCGGCCGGCCCGGGGCGCGGGGCTCACCGCCGAAGATCCGGCCCCACTGCGCGAGCCGGTCCCGGCCCTCGGCGAGCAGCAGCATCAGATAGCCGGCCGCCGCGATCAGGAACCACAGCCAGTCGGCGGCGCCGTCGGACAGCCCGGCGGCCACCGAGTACAGCGCGAGCAGCGGCAGCCCGGCCGGGGCCGCTCCGCGGTAGGTGACCGCGAGCGTGTCCACCAGCAGGTGGATGACCAGGATGCCGCCGATCAGCATCAGCTTGATGCCGTCGGACAGGGGGGCCGGTATCGCGTACTTGCTGACGTCGTCCGAGCCCTGCTGCAACAGGTCGGCCAGGTGCCGGAAGGCGTCCGGCCCGGGGATCAGACCGACGACCGCCTGCTCCCGGGCGAAGGACAGGGTGAGCAGCACCAGGGCGGTCAGGGCCTGCGTGGCCACCGTCAGCGGCCGGGGCAGCGGCACCGCACGGGCCGCCGCGCCGACCCCGGTCTGCACGGCGACCAGCAGGATCGCCTGGAGCAGCCAGGACGGTCGGTCGACCAGGGGCAGCATCGCGCACGAGGCCATCAGCGTGGCCGCGGCGGCGCACAGCGTCAGTCGTGCCCGCCCGCTCATCCCAGTGCCCCCCGGCTCCCCAGTGCCCCCCGGCTCCCCAGTGTGTCCCGGCTCCCCAGTGTCTCCGTGCTTCCCGGTGTGTCCGGGCTCCCCGGTGTCTCCGTGCTTCCCGGTGTGTCCGGGCTCCCCGGTGCCCCCCGGCTCATCCCAGTGCCTCCCCGCTCATGGCCGCCAGGCCCGACCGTACCCGGTCCGCCTGCCGCCACAGATCGTCCAGCGAGGCGGCGCGCGGCACGCTCAGGGCCGTCCAGCCGGCCTCGCGCAGCATGCGCAGCCGCTCCGCGTGCCGGTCTCCCGGACCCGGTACGTCGGTGGCCTCCCGGACCCAGGTGCCGGGATCCAGCACGAAGGCGACGGCGCCACCGCTGCGCCGGCGCATCCGGGCGACCGTCGTGGCCTGCTCCTCGTCCAGATCGCCCAGGAAGGCGATCAGCAGCCCTTCGTTGCCGCCGCGCAGCACGTCGTACGCCCGGGACAGGCCCGTGCCGTCGGAGTGGTCGATCACCGCGAGGGTGTCCATCATCAGCCCGGCCGCGTCCGCGCCCTCCTGGCCGGTGCCCGAGAACCCGTCGGTGCCCCCGCCGGGCAACGCGCTGCCGTCGTCCGTCAGCAGGCGCACCGAGAAGCCCCGCTCGAGCATGTGCGCCAGGACCGAGGCGGTGCCGGAGACGGCCCACTCGAAGGCCGAGTCGGGGCCCGCGCCCGCGTAGGCGACACCCCGGGTGTCGAGCAGCACCGTGCAGTGCGAGCGCCGCGGCTGTTCCTCCCGGCGCACCATCAGCTCGCCGTGGCGCGCGGTGGACCGCCAGTGCACCCGGCGCAGATCGTCGCCGTAGCGGTACCCGCGCGGGATCACGTCGTCCTCGCCCGCCAGGGCCAGCGAGCGCTGCCGTCCGTCGCCGTACCCCTTGGCCTCGCCGCTGAACCGGACCGTGGCCAGCGGCTCCACGCGCGGGATGACGGTCAGAGTGTCGAAGTCCGAGAAGGAGCGGGTCAGTTCGCACATGCCGAACGGATCGGTCAGCCGCAGCTGCAACGGGCCCAGCGGATAGCGGCCCCGCAGGTCGGAGCGGACCCGGTAGGACACCTCGCGGCGCCCGCCAGGCTCCACCCGGTCCAGCACGAAACGAGGGCGTGGCCCGAGGACGTAGGGCACCTGGTCCTGGAGCATCAGCAGACCGGTGGGCAGCCGGGAGACGTTGTCGATCCGCAGGTGCACCCGGGCCTCGCTGCCGGCGGGCACGCGCGCCGGGGAGAGACGGCGGCTGCCGGCCACCCGGTAGCGCGTGCGGTACAGCACCGTCGCGCAGATCAGGGGCAGCGCGGACAGCAGCAGGCCGACCCGCAGCAGATCGCTCTGGCCCAGCACGTACGCGCAGACGGCCGCCGCGATGCCCGCGGCCAGGAAGGACCGTCCGCGGGTGGTCAGCCCCTCCAGAGCCGTGCGGACGGCGCCCGGCCGGCCCCGCTCGGCCTCCGGACGCCCCATGCCCCCGGCGTTCGTCCCCCCGGCGCTCATCACAGGCTCCGCGGCGGCTGCTGCGGATACTCCGGCACGCCCCGGCCGAGGCGGCTGTTCTGCTGGGATGCCGCGGGCACCGGGGTGCGCTGGAGGATCTCCAGCACCACCTGCTCGGCCGTACGGCGGTTCAGCTGGGCCTGGGCGGTGGGCAGCAGCCGATGGGCGAGGACGGCGACGGCGAGCGCCTGGATGTCGTCCGGCAGTGCGTACTCACGGCCGCAGAGTGCGGCGCACGCCTTCGCCGCGCGCAGCAGGTGCAGCGTCGCGCGCGGGGAGGCGCCGAGTCTGAGGTCGGGGTGCGTGCGTGTGGCGGCGACCAGGTCCACGGCGTACCGCCGCACCGGCTCGGCGACGTATACCGCGCGCACCGCCTCGATCAGTTTCACGATCTCGTGGGCGTGCGCCACCGGCTGGAGGTCCTCCAGCGGTGAGACGCCGCCGTGCACGTCCAGCATCTGCAGTTCGGCCTCGACGCTCGGGTAGCCGACGGAGACGCGGGCCATGAAGCGGTCGCGCTGGGCCTCGGGCAGCGGGTAGGTGCCCTCCATCTCGACCGGGTTCTGCGTGGCCACCACCATGAACGGGCTGGGCAGCTCGTAGGTCTGCCCGTCGATGGTGACCTGCCGCTCCTCCATGGACTCCAGCAGCGCGGACTGGGTCTTGGGGGAGGCGCGGTTGATCTCGTCGCCGATCACGATCTGCGCGAAGATCGCGCCCGGCTTGAACTCGAAGTCCCGGCGCTGCTGGTCCCAGATGGACACGCCGGTGATGTCCGAGGGAAGCAGGTCGGGCGTGAACTGGATGCGCCGCACCGAGCAGTCGATGGACCGCGCCAGCGCCTTGGCCAGCATCGTCTTGCCGACGCCGGGAACGTCCTCGATCAGCAGATGGCCCTCGGCGAGCAGCACGGTCAGCGCGAGCCGTACGACCTCGGGCTTGCCCTCGATCACGCCCTCCACCGAACCGCGTACCCGCTCCACCGTCGCGGTCAGATCAGTGAGGCTCGCTCGATCGTCATAGGTCGTCACCGGCCCTCCTCGGCCCCTTCATCCGGGCCGACGCTCTGCGTGCGATACCGGCCCACCCCGAAACACGGGCACCACGCGGAAATGGTTCCGCGTGCTGCCACACCCCGCATTCTTGCTGCCGTTACCGATTCGTGTCACTCGCCTGTGGACAACTGCCCGCAGGATGCCGGTTCCAGGGGTGTCGGGATGGGGTGGGCCCGGTCGTCAGGCCGGGTCGATCTCGCGCAGCAGACCCGTGTGCACGTCGAAGACGAAGCCGCGCACGTCCTGGGTGTGCAGCAGGAACGGCGAGGTCCGCACCCGCTGCATGGACTGGCGCACATCCTGGTCGACGTCCCGGAAGGACTCCACCGCCCAGGCCGGGCGCTGGCCGACCTCCATCTCCAGCTCGTGCCGGAAGTCCTCGGTGAGCGACTCCAGACCACAGCCGGTGTGGTGGATCAGGACGACGCTGCGGGTGCCCAGTGCCCGCTGGCTGATGGTCAGGGAACGGATCACGTCGTCGGTGACCACGCCGCCGGCATTGCGGATGGTGTGGCAGTCGCCCAGCTCCAGACCGAGTGCCGCGTGCAGGTCGAGCCGGGCGTCCATGCACGCCACCACGGCCACGTGCAGCACCGGACGGGCGTCCATGCCGGGGTCGGCGAAGTCCTGGGCGTACCGCTGATTGGCCTCAACGAGGCGGTTCGTCACACTGTCGCCGTTCGCTATGGCGCCTTCGGATCCAGTGGGAACTGCTGCAGAAGTCGTCATACCCATGACGGTACTGGTCACAGGCGGCATCAGTCCGCTGTGAGGGTGGACAAAGAACGTCATCGTGGCTTGTTGTGAGCTAACCCACACGGAGGGCAAACATGGTCCGGATGGGTGAATCCGTTCGAAGTGTGGTTCGCTCCGTGATGCGGTGCGCGACGCGCAGGCCGGTTGATTGACGGCGGGACGGGGTGGACTAAAGTGACGCGAAAGCGGGAGACGAGTCTCTCTCCGCTGCTGAAACCCCCGGAGACCCCGGCACACGCCCGGACCCGTCTCCTCGCGCGCGCGGCGCGTACGTACGGCTCGGGGGACCCGACGGTGCGTACGGCCCGCCGGAACTGAGAGGCCCCTTTGAGCCAGAGTCGACACGTCCCGGTGATGCTCCAGCGGTGCCTGGACCTGCTGGCTCCCGCCCTGGAGCGGCCGGGAGCGGTGGTCGTCGACTGCACCCTCGGCCTCGGCGGGCACAGCGAGGCGCTGCTGGCACGGTTCCCCGAGGCGCGGCTCATCGGCCTGGACCGGGACAAGGAGGCGCTGCGCCTGTCGGGTGAGCGGCTGGCCCCCTACGGCGAGCGCGCCACCCTCGTGCACGCCGTCTACGACGAGCTGCCCGACGTCCTCGACCGGCTCGGCATCGCGCGCGTACAGGGCGTCCTCTTCGACCTCGGGGTCTCCTCCATGCAACTGGACGAGGCCGGCCGCGGCTTCGCCTACGCCCAGGACGCGCCCCTGGACATGCGCATGGACCAGACGGCCGGCATCAGCGCCGCCGAGGTCCTCAACACGTACCCGGCGGGCGAGCTGGTGCGCATCCTGCGCGCCTACGGCGAGGAGAAGCAGGCCAAGCGGATCGTGTCCGCGATCGTGCGCGAGCGTGAGAAGGAGCCGTTCAGCAACAGCGCACGGCTCGTGGAGCTGATCCGCGAGGCGCTGCCACAGGCCGCCAAGCGCACCGGCGGCAACCCGGCCAAGCGCACGTTCCAGGCGCTGCGCATCGAGGTCAACGGCGAGCTGGCCGTGCTCGAGCGGGCCGTCCCGGCCGCCGTGAAGGCCCTCGCCGTCGGCGGTCGCATCGCCGTGCTGTCGTACCACTCGCTCGAGGACCGTCTGGTGAAGCAGGTCTTCGCGGCCGGTGCCGCGTCCACCGCCCCGCCCGGGCTGCCGGTCGTGCCCGAGCGCTACCAGCCCCGGCTCAAGCTGCTCACGCGCGGTGCCGAACTTCCCACCGAGGAGGAGATCGCGGAGAACCGCCGGGCGGCTCCGGCCCGGCTGCGCGGTGCCGAGCGCATCAGGGAGGACGCCGAGTGAGCGAGTCGGGTCCGCCGGACTCACCGGAGGCCATGTGAGCAGGAAACCCGAACTGAGGGGGAGGGCCGCCCGGCTCGCCCGGCTCTTGCCAGCCGGGCGCGCGCGGGCGGCCCGCACCCCGTTCGTCTTCCTCGTCGTCCTGCTGCTCGGCGGCGGCCTCATCGGGCTGCTGGTGCTCAACTCCGCCCTCAGTGAAGGCTCGTTCAAACTCGACGCCCTCCAGAAGCAGACGAAGAACCTCACCGACGAGGAGCAGGCGCTCCAGCGGGACATCGACGCCTACTCGTCCCCCGACGCCCTCCAGCGCCGCGCCCGCGAACTCGGCATGGTCCCCGGCGGCGACCCGGCCTTCCTCGGCCCCGACGGCACCGTCAAGGGCGTCCCCGGCGCCGCCGGCCCCGAATCCGCCGCCTTCAACGCCCCGGTCGCCCCCGAGGCGATGACCCCGGCCACCGGCCGCTCCCCGGCGCCGCCCTCCACGGGCCCCTCCGGCGCTCCGTCCATGCCCCCCTCCACGTCCCCTTCCGCACCCCCCTCCGCGCCGCTCTCCGCGCCCCCGTCCGCGGTGGCCTCCGCGGCTCCCTCGTCGACCTCCTCCGGGGGCCCCTCCGTGGCGCCCTCCACCCCGCCGGTCCGGCCGCACGGCGCCCCCGCCCCGCCGGCCGCGGTGACCGGTCCCCAGTCAGCCCCTCCTCCGACCTCCGGCAGGTGACGGAAGTGTCCGACAGGCAACCGCCGCGCCGTCGTGTGCCCGGACCGGCCAAGCCTCCCCGGCCGCAGGGCGCCGTGCGGCGGCAGCCCGGCCCCGGTGCCCGTCCCGCCCGCCGCCCGGGCGGCACGCGGCCCCCGGCCCAGCGTCCGGACCGGCGCCCCCTGCGGCTCGGCAGCCCCCGGCCCCGGCTGCGCATGGTCGGCTTCGCCCTGGCGCTGGTGCTGCTCGCCTTCGTCGTACGGCTGCTCCAGGTGCAGGCCGTCGACGCCCGCGCATACGCCGCGCGGGCCGAGCAGAACCGCTATGTCGTGCACACCCTGGCCGCCGCACGCGGCGGCATCACCGACCGCAACGGGGTGGCCCTCGCCATCAGCGAGGACGCCTACGACATCACCGCCGACCCGACGATGTTCACGGCCAGACAGCTGAAGATCGACGACGGGCCCGAACAGGCCGCGGCCCTGCTCGCGCCGATCCTCGGCCAGGACCAGTCCACGATCGTCAAGAAGCTCAGGCCCAGGAACAAGAACGCCCGCTACACCCGGCTCGCCGCCCGCCGGACCCCGCAGGTCTGGAAGCAGATCAAGGACCTGAAGTCCGCCCTGACCAAGAAGGCCGCGACGGACCACAACACGGTCAACGTGCTGGCCGGCGTCTTCGCCGACCCCAGCAGCCAGCGCGTGTACCCGAACGGCGACCTCGCCGCCGGGATACTGGGCTGGGTCAACGCCGAGGGCCGGGGTGGCGGCGGCATCGAGCAGGAGCTGGACAAACAGCTCTCCGGCAAGGACGGCAAGATCCGCTACGCCCAGGCCGGCGGGCGCGAGGTGCCCACCGTCGGGTCCACGGAGACACCCGCCGTGCCGGGCTCGGACGTCGAACTCACCATCGACCGCGACATCCAGTGGGCGGCGCAGAACGCCATCACCGAGCAGGTGAAGAAGTCCAGGGCGGACCGCGGCTACGTCATCGTCCAGGACACCCGTACGGGGCAGGTCCTGGCCATGGCCAACTCGCCCGGCTTCGACCCGAACGACCTGTCGAAGGCCGACTCCACGGCCATGGGCAACGCGGCCGTCCAGGACGCCTACGAGCCCGGCTCCACCGCCAAGGTGATGTCCATGGCGGCCGTGCTGGAGGAGAACGCGGCCACCCCGCTCACCCACGTCGTCGTACCCAACCGGCTGCACCGCGGCGACCGGCTCTTCCAGGACGACGTCGACCACATCACCTGGTACCTCACCCTCAACGGCGTGCTCGCCAGGTCCAGCAACATCGGCACCATCCTCGCCGCCGGCCAGCTGGGCAGGACCCAGCCCGAGGCCAACCGGGTCCTCTACTCGTACCTGCACAAGTTCGGCATCGGCAGGTACACCGGGCTCGGCTTCCCCGGCGAGACGCCGGGCATCCTCGCCCCCGCCGCCAAGTGGTCGACCTCGCAGCAGTACACGATTCCTTTCGGCCAGGGTTTCTCCATCAACGCCATGCAGGCCGCCTCCGTGTACTCGACCATCGCCAACGGCGGCGTGCGCGTCGAGCCGACGCTGGTGCGCGGCACCAAGGGTGCCGACGGGCGCTTCACCCCCGCGCCGAAGCCCGAGCGGACGCGCGTCGTCAGCGAGAAGACCGCGAAGGCCCTCGCGCAGATGCTGGAGTCCGTCGTGGACGACGAGCACGGCACCGGCATCAAGGCCCGCATCCCCGGCTACCGGGTCGCGGGCAAGACCGGCACGGCCAACCGTGTGGATCCGGCCACCGGCAAGTACCACGGCTACACGTCGTCGTTCGCCGGGTTCGCCCCTGCGGACAACCCCCGCATCACCGTCTACTGCGCCATCCAGAACGCCACCTCCGGCAACTACTTCGGGGGCCAGATCTGCGGTCCGATCTACAAGCAGGTGATGGAGTTCGCCCTGAAGACCCTGCAGATCCCGCCGACCGGCGCGAAGGCGGCGAACCTGCCCGTCGACTACAAGCCCTGACCAGCCCCGGTCCAAGGCCCGGCACCACGGAAGACCACCAGGAAGCAAGTCGTGACAACGATCACCCCCGATCCCGGGAACCAGTCCGGGAACCACAGCACCCCAGGGGGCTCACTTCGCTCCGGAGCGGGTGCGCCCGGTACGCTCACCGCCGTGCCACACGCTGATCAGTACCAAACCACCCAGAAGGGCGCTTCCGTGACATACCCGGGACCGCCGCGACCGGTTCAGGCCCCCGCCACACCCCTCGCGGAGCTGGCCGATCAGCTGGGTGTCGCCGCCGAGAACACCAGCGCCCGGGTCACGGGGATCACCCACGACTCGCGTGCCGTGCGCCCCGGCGACCTCTACGCCGCCCTCCCCGGCGCCCGCCTGCACGGCGCCGACTTCGTCACCCAGGCCGCCGGCCTCGGCGCCGTCGCCGTGCTGACCGACCCGACGGGGGCCGAACGCGCCGCCGCGACCGGACTGCCGGTCCTGGTCGTGGACGACCCACGCGCCCGGATGGGCGAGCTGGCGGCGACGATCTACGGCCACCCGGGCCGCGACCTGCTCCAGATCGGCATCACCGGCACCTCCGGCAAGACCACCACCGCCTACCTGGTCGAGGGCGGGCTCAGGACCACCCGCCGCACCGGGCTCATCGGCACCGTCGAGATGCGCATCGGCGACGAGCGCATCAAGTCCGAGCGCACCACCCCCGAGGCCACCGACCTGCAGGCCCTCTTCGCCGTCATGCGTGAACGCGGCGTCGAGGCGGTCGCCATGGAGGTCTCCAGCCACGCCCTGGTCCTCGGCCGGGTCGACGGCTGCGTCTTCGACATCGCCGTCTTCTCCAACCTCAGCCCGGAGCACATGGAGTTCCACTCCGGCATGGAGGACTACTTCCAGGCCAAGGCGGAGCTGTTCACACCGAGACGCAGCAGACTCGGGGTGATCAACCTCGACGACGAGTACGGCCGCCGGCTCGCCGGGGAGGCGACCGTCCCGGTCGTCACCTTCTCCGCCGAGGGCCACCCCGACGCCGACTGGCGCGCCGCCGACGTCCAGGTCGGCCCCATGGACTCGACGTTCACCGTCCTCGGCCCCCAGGGCGAGCGGATCCGCGCCAGGTCGCCGCTGCCCGGCCCGTTCAACGTGGCGAACACCCTCGCCGCCGTCGTCGCCCTCGCCGCGGCCGGTCTCGACCCCCAGGCCGCCGCCGACGGCATCGCCGCCGTACCGGGCGTGCCCGGCCGGCTGGAGCGCGTCGACGTCGGCCAGCCCTACCTCGCGGTGGTCGACTACGCGCACAAGACCGACGCCGTCGAGTCGGTGCTCAGGGCGCTGCGCAAAGTCACCAAGGGCCGGCTGCACGTCGTCCTCGGCTGCGGCGGCGACCGCGACCGGACCAAGCGCGGCCCGATGGGCGCCGCCGTGGCCCGGCTCGCCGACACGGCCGTACTGACCTCCGACAACCCCCGCTCCGAGGACCCCCTCGCGATCCTCGCCGCCATGCTCCAGGGCGCGGCCTGCGTGCCCGTGCACGAGCGCGGCGAGGTGCTCCTCTTCGAGGACCGGGCCGCCGCGATCGCCGCCGCCGTGGGCCGCGCCCAGGCCGGCGACACCGTGCTGGTCGCGGGCAAGGGCCACGAGCAGGGCCAGGACATCGCCGGCGTGGTCCGTCCCTTCGACGACCGCCAGGTGCTTCGCGAAGCTATCCAGAAGACCCAGGGATGAACTTGTGATCGCCCTCTCCCTCGCCGAGATCGCAGCAGTCGTCGGCGGGCAGACGCACGACATACCGGATCCGTCCGCCCAGGTCACCGGACCGGTCGTCCGGGACTCCCGCGAGGTGGTGCCCGGCAGCCTCTTCGCCGCCTTCGTCGGTGAGCGCGTGGACGGCCACGACTACGCCGCCGCGGTCGTCGAGGCGGGCGCGGTCGCCGTCCTCGCCTCCCGGCCCGTGGGCGTGCCCGCGATCGTCGTGGACGACGTCCAGGACGCCCTCGGCGCGCTCGCCCGGGACGTCGTACGCCGGCTCGGCGCGACCCTCGTCGCCCTGACCGGTTCCGCGGGCAAGACCAGCACCAAGGACCTCCTCGCCCAGGTGCTCCGGCGCAAGGCGCCGACCGTCTTCACGCCCGGCTCGCTCAACAACGAGATCGGGCTGCCGCTGACCGCCCTGTCCGCCACCGAGGAGACCGAGTTCCTCGTGCTGGAGATGGGCGCCCGCGGCATCGGGCACATCCGCTACCTCACCGGCCTCACCCCGCCGAGGATCGGCCTCGTGCTCAACGTCGGCAGCGCCCACATCGGCGAGTTCGGCGGCCGGGAGCAGATCGCCCAGGCGAAGGGCGAACTGGTCGAGGCCCTGCCTGCCCAGGACGAGGGCGGGGCGGCGATCCTCAACGCCGACGACCCGCTGGTGCGGGCCATGGCCTCGCGTACCAAGGCGAAGGTGGTCCTTTTCGGAGAGTCGGCCGAAGCGGACGTACGCGCCGAGAACGTGCGACTCACGGACAGCGGACAGCCCGCATTCAGGCTTCACACACCCTCCGGTGCATGCGATGTGACCATGCGCCTGTACGGTGAGCACCACGTGTCGAACGCGCTCGCCGCAGCCGCCGTCGCCCATGAGCTGGGTATGTCCGTAAGCGAGATCGCCACCGCGCTCTCCGAGGCGGGCTCCCTCTCCCGCTGGCGCATGGAGGTCACCGAGCGCCCGGACGGCGTGACCATCGTCAACGACGCCTACAACGCCAACCCCGAGTCCATGCGGGCCGCTCTCAGGGCGCTCGCGGCCATGGGCAAGGGGCGCCGCACGTGGGCGGTGCTCGGCAAGATGGCCGAGCTGGGGGACGAGGCGCTCGCCGAGCACGACGCCGTCGGACGGCTCGCCGTCCGGCTCAACGTCAGCAAGCTCGTCGCGGTCGGGGGGATCGAGGCCTCCTGGCTGCAACTGGGCGCATATAACGAGGGTTCGTGGGGTGAGGAGTCGGTGCACGTGTCCGACGCACAGGCGGCGGTCGACCTGTTGCGCAGAGAATTGCGTCCGGGAGACGTCGTACTCGTGAAGGCGTCCCGTTCGGTGGGTCTCGAGAGCGTTGCCCAGGCTCTGGTCGACGGCGGTGCCGAGGGTGAGGTTGCCGCCCGATGATGAAGCAGATCCTGTTCTCAGGAGTCATTGGCCTCTTCCTGACGCTGGTCGGCACCCCGCTGCTGATCAAGCTCCTCGCCCGCAAGGGCTACGGCCAGTACATCCGTGACGACGGTCCGCGCGAGCACGCCAGCAAGCGCGGTACGCCCACCATGGGCGGTATCGCCTTCATCCTGGCGACGATCGCCGCGTACTTCCTGAGCAAGCTCATCACCGGCTACCCCCCGACCTACTCCGGACTGCTGGTCCTCGGCCTGATGTTCGGCATGGGCCTGGTCGGCTTCCTGGACGACTACATCAAGATCGTCAAGCGGCGCTCGCTGGGCCTGCGGGCGAAGGCGAAGATGGCCGGCCAGCTGATCGTCGGCATCGCCTTCGCGGTGCTGTCGCTGATGTTCTCCGACGCCCGCGGCAACACCCCGGCCTCCACCAAGCTGTCGTTCATCACCGACTTCGGCTGGTCGATCGGCCCCGTGCTGTTCGTGATCTGGGCGCTGTTCATGATCCTCGCGATGTCGAACGGCGTGAACCTCACCGACGGTCTGGACGGCCTCGCCACCGGCGCCTCCGTCCTCGTCTTCGGCGCCTACACGTTCATCGGCGTCTGGCAGTTCCAGGAGTCCTGCGCCAACGCGCAGACCCTGACCAACCCGGGTGCCTGCTACGAGGTGCGCGACCCTCTCGACCTCGCCGTGGTCGCCTCCGCGCTGATGGGCGCCTGCCTGGGCTTCCTTTGGTGGAACACCTCGCCCGCGAAGATCTTCATGGGCGACACCGGCTCGCTCGCCCTCGGCGGTGTCCTCACCGGCCTGGCCATCCTCTCCCGCACGGAGCTGCTGGTGGCCATCATGGGCGGCCTGTTCGTCCTCATCACCATGTCGGTCGTCATCCAGGTCGGCTCGTTCCGGCTCACCGGCAAGCGCGTCTTCCGGATGGCACCCCTCCAGCACCACTTCGAACTCAAGGGCTGGTCCGAAGTGCTCGTGGTGGTCCGTTTCTGGATCATCCAGGGCATCTGTGTCATCGTCGGACTGGGCCTCTTCTACGCGGGATGGGCAGCGGACAAGTGACCTCCTCGGTGCCCACTGGGCCTTCTGAGTTCCAGGGCAAGCACGTGACCGTCGCCGGGCTCGGTGTCTCCGGCGTCCCGGCGGCCAAGGTGCTGCACGCACGCGGCGCGATCGTCACGGTCGTCAACGACGGCGACGACGCCCGCGCCCGCGAGCAGGCCGCTCAGCTGGAGGCGCTCGGCATCACCGTGCGCCTGGGCGACGGGGCAACCCTGCCGGAGGGCACCGAGCTGATCGTCACCGCGCCCGGCTGGAAGCCGGACAAGCCGCTGTTCCTCGCGGCCGAGCAGGCGGGCGTGCCCGTCTGGGGCGACGTCGAGCTGGCCTGGCGCCTGCGCGGCCTGGACGGCAGAAAGGCAGCCCCCTGGCTCGCCGTGACCGGCACCAACGGCAAGACGACGACCGTGCAGATGCTCGCGTCGATCCTGAAGGCGGCCGGGCTGCGCACCGCCGCGGTCGGCAACATCGGCGTCTCGCTGCTGGACGCGGTCCTCGGCAACGGGGAGTACGGCGATCTCGACGTACTCGCCGTGGAGCTGTCCAGCTACCAGCTCCACTGGGCGCCCTCCCTGCGCGCCCACTCCGCGGCCGTCCTCAACCTCGCCCCCGACCACCTCGACTGGCACGGCTCCATGGAGGCCTACGCCGCCGACAAGGGCCGTATCTACGAAGGCAATCGGGTCGCCTGCGTCTACAACGTGGCGGACAAGGCCACCGAGGACCTGGTGCGCGAGGCGGACGTCGAAGAGGGCTGCCGTGCGATCGGGTTCACCCTCGGTGCGCCCGGGCCCTCCCAACTCGGCGTCGTGGACGGCATCCTGGTCGACCGCGCCTTCGTGGAGAACCGGCACAAGAACGCGCAGGAGCTGGCCGAGGTCGCCGACGTCAACCCGCCGGCCCCGCACAACATCGCCAACGCCCTTGCCGCCGCGGCCCTCGCCCGCGCCTTCGGGGTGCCCCCCACGGCCGTGCGCGACGGTCTGCGGGCCTTCCGCCCGGACGCCCACCGCATCGCGCACGTCGCCGACATCGACGGCGTCGCCTACGTGGACGACTCCAAGGCGACCAACACCCATGCGGCGGAAGCCTCGTTGGCGGCATATGAACCGATCGTATGGATCGCGGGCGGTCTCGCGAAGGGTGCCGTCTTCGACGAACTGGTCGCCAGGTCGGCACAGCGGCTTCGCGGCGCGGTCCTGATCGGCGCCGACCGCGCGCTGATCCGCGAGGCCCTCGCGCGACACGCCCCGGAAGTACCCGTGGTCGACCTCGACCGGACCGACACTGGGGCGATGCTTCAGGCGGTGACGGAGGCGAAGCGGCTGGCACAGCCCGGCGACACGGTGCTGCTGGCCCCGGCCTGCGCCTCCATGGACATGTTCACCAATTACAACCAGCGCGGTGACGCGTTCGCGGCGGCGGTCCGCGAACTCGGAGCCTGACCCGGCCGCCTGCCGGGCGGATTGTGGGAGGGACGCGTGGGACGGTCGGCGTTCAGTGGAGGCGTTGATGTCCGGTAGCCGTACGGGCCGTCCGCCGGTCCAGCGGGCCGTCCGGCGGCCCGTCGTTCCCCGTCCCCCGGGCGACAACCCCGTACGACGGCTGTACACGCGGGCGCGCAGGGCCTGGGACCGGCCGTTGACCGCCTACTACCTGATCCTCGGCGGCAGTCTGCTGATCATCGTGCTCGGCCTGGTGATGGTCTACTCGGCCTCCCAGATCACCGCGCTCCAGCTCGCGCTGCCCGGGTCGTACTTCTTCCGCAAGCAGTTCCTCGCCGCGCTCATCGGTGGCGCACTGCTGTTCGCGGCCTCACGCATGCCGGTGAAACTGCACCGGGCGCTGGCCTACCCGATCCTCGCCGGTGCCGTGTTCCTGATGGCCCTGGTGCAGGTGCCGGGGATAGGGATGGCGGTCAACGGCAACCAGAACTGGATCTCCCTCGGCGGCTCCTTCCAGATCCAGCCCAGCGAGTTCGGCAAGCTCGCCCTGGTGCTGTGGGGCGCGGACCTGATGGCCCGCAAGCAGGAGAAGAGGCTGCTGACCCAGTGGAAGCACATGCTGGTGCCACTGGTGCCGGTCGCCTTCATGCTGCTCGGGCTCATCATGCTCGGCGGGGACATGGGCACCGCGATCATTCTCACAGCGATCCTGTTCGGCCTGCTGTGGCTGGCCGGCGCCCCGACCAGGCTGTTCGCCGGCGTGCTGTCCATCGCCGCGGTGATCGGCGTGATCCTGATCAAGACCAGCCCCAACCGGATGGCCCGGCTCGCCTGCATCGGCGCCACCCGGCCCAGGACCGGCGTCGCCGACTGCTGGCAGGCCGTACACGGCATCTACGCCCTCGCCTCCGGCGGACTCTTCGGCTCCGGCCTCGGTGCGAGTGTGGAAAAATGGGGCCAACTCCCGGAAGCCCACACCGACTTCATCTTCGCCGTCACCGGTGAGGAACTGGGGCTGGCCGGGACACTGTCGGTGCTCGCCCTGTTCGCGGCTCTAGGCTATGCGGGTATCCGCGTGGCCGGACGCACGGAGGACCCCTTCGTGAGGTACGCCGCGGGAGGTGTGACCACCTGGATCACCGCCCAGGCGGTGATCAACATCGGTGCGGTGCTCGGCCTGTTGCCGATCGCCGGCGTCCCCCTCCCGCTGTTCTCCTACGGAGGGTCCGCCCTGCTGCCGACCATGTTCGCCATCGGGCTGCTGATCGCCTTCGCGCGCGACGAGCCCGCTGCGCGGGCGGCGCTTGCGATGCGGCAACCTCGCTTTGGTAGAAAGCGGGCGGGAGACCCAGCGCCTGTCGGAAGGCCGGCCGGAGCTCCTCGGAGATGGAACACGATGCGACGGCGTGCCTCGGCGGCGCGTACGTCCGGAGAGCGGTGAATTTCGGTGCATGTCGTACTCGCCGGCGGAGGAACCGCGGGCCACATCGAGCCCGCGCTCGCCCTCGCGGACGCCCTGCGCAGGCAGGACCCGACCGTGGGGATCACGGCCCTGGGCACGGAGCGGGGACTGGAGACCCGGCTCGTTCCGGAGCGCGGCTACGAGCTGGCGCTGATCCCGGCGGTGCCGCTGCCCCGCAAGCCCACGCCGGAGCTGATCACCGTCCCGGGCCGGCTGCGCGGCACGATCAAGGCCGCCGAGCAGATCCTGGAGCGCACCAAGGCCGACGTCGTGGTGGGCTTCGGCGGTTATGTCGCCCTGCCCGGCTACCTGGCCGCCAAGCGGCGCGGCGTGCCCATCGTGATCCACGAGGCCAACGCGCGCCCCGGTCTGGCCAACAAGATCGGCTCGCGGTACGCCGCCCGGGTCGCCGTCTCCACTCCGGACAGCAAGCTGCGCGACGCCCGCTACATCGGCATCCCGCTGCGTCGCTCCATCGCCACCCTGGACCGTGCCGCCGCCCGCCCCGAGGCCCGCGCCCGCTTCGGCCTCGACCCCAACCTGCCCACGCTGCTCGTCTCCGGCGGCTCCCAGGGCGCCCGCCGCCTCAACGAGGTCGTCCAGCAGGTCGCGCCGTGGCTGCAGCAGGCCGGCATCCAGATCCTGCACGCGGTCGGCCCGAAGAACGAACTGCCGCAGGTGCAGCAGATGCCGGGAATGCCCCCGTACATCCCGGTAAGTTACCTGGACCGGATGGACCTCGCGTACGCCGCGGCCGACATGATGCTCTGCCGTGCGGGCGCGATGACCGTCGCCGAACTCTCCGCCGTCGGACTCCCGGCCGCCTACGTGCCGCTGCCCATCGGCAACGGTGAACAGCGGCTCAACGCACAGCCGGTGGTGAAGGCGGGCGGCGGACTCCTCGTCGACGACGCGGAACTCACGCCCGAGTGGGTGCAGCAGAACGTCCTGCCTGTGCTCGCCGACCCGCACCGCCTGTACGAGATGTCCCGCGCGGCAAGCGAGTTCGGCCGCCGGGACGCCGACGAACTGCTCGTCGGCATGGTGTACGAGGCGATCGCCTCGCGCCGTTAGGACCGTATGACGAAAGGGCAGTGAGCGTGGCCGGACCGACGACCGCCGAGCGCGGAGAACGCCAGCAGGAGTCGTCCGGCCCGCCGCCCGTCCGCCGGTGGGCCGGGCTCCGCCTTCGCACGACCGCCCTCGTGGCCGCGGCCCTGGTGCTCCTCGGGGCCGGTTCCGTCTGGGTGTTGTACGGATCGGAGTGGCTGCGTGTGCGGCACGTGTCGGTGTCGGGCGTGCGCGTGCTGACCCCCGCCGAGGTGCGCGAGGCCGCCGCCGTACCCGTCGGGTCGCCGCTGGTCTCCGTCGACACGGATGCCATCGAAGCCCGACTTCGCCGGAGATTGCCCCGAATTGACACCGTTGACGTGGTCCGTTCCTGGCCTCATGGGATCGGTCTGGAAGTGACCGAGCGAACTCCGGTACTGCTTGTCCGAAAAGGGCGGAACTTCATCGAAGTGGACAGGGAAGGTGTCCGGTTCGCCACGGTTCCGCACGCGCCGAAAGGTGTTCCGGCGCTGGAACTGACCGCTTCCCGGTCGGGGCCCGGCGCGGCGAGCTTCCGGCGCTTCGGCGCCGGCCGACTCGTGCGCGAGGCGGTCCGGGTCGCGGGCGACCTGCCGGCCGCCGTCGCACGGGACACCCGGAGCGTCCAAGTCCGTTCATACGACGACATCTCGCTGGAGTTGAGCGGCAACCGCACGATCGCGTGGGGCAGCAGCGAGGGCGGCGGCGTCAAGGCGCGGGCCCTCACAGCACTCATGAAAGCAGCTCCCGGCGCGCGGCACTTCGACGTCAGTGTCCCCACCGCCCCGGCGTCAGCGGGGAGTTGACGCACATCAGCGCAGGCCAGCACCCTGGTTGGGCATGCCTATGGCTGATCACATAGGGTGAAAAGAAAAACGGGAGGTTCGGCGTGTTCGTTGAACGGGCGCCACTTGTCGACTTAGTGTCAGGTTCAGAAGACTCCAAGGAACAGACACACTGGTAACCCTAAACTTCAGGGTTAGGGTTCGGGTCGGCGTTCGGACCGTCCCATTCGGCATCTGTCGTCCCGGTACGGGCCACCGTCCGGCGGCGACAACGTAATTCGAGGCGAGAGGCCTTCGACGTGGCAGCACCGCAGAACTACCTCGCAGTCATCAAGGTCATCGGTGTCGGCGGCGGTGGTGTCAATGCCATCAACCGGATGATCGAGGTCGGTCTCAAGGGCGTCGAGTTCATCGCCATCAACACCGACGCACAGGCGCTGTTGATGAGCGACGCCGACGTGAAGCTCGACGTCGGCCGCGAACTCACCCGCGGACTCGGCGCCGGAGCCAACCCGGCCGTCGGCCGCAAGGCTGCCGAGGACCACCGCGAGGAGATCGAGGAGGTCCTCAAGGGGGCCGACATGGTCTTCGTGACGGCCGGTGAAGGCGGCGGCACCGGCACCGGCGGAGCCCCCGTCGTGGCCAACATCGCGCGCTCGCTGGGCGCTCTCACCATCGGCGTGGTCACGCGCCCGTTCACCTTCGAGGGACGGCGCCGCGCGAACCAGGCCGAGGACGGCATCGCCGAGCTGCGCGAAGAGGTCGACACCCTCATCGTCATCCCCAACGACCGGCTGCTGTCCATCTCGGACCGCCAGGTCTCGGTCCTGGACGCCTTCAAGTCCGCCGACCAGGTCCTGCTCTCCGGCGTCCAGGGCATCACCGACCTCATCACCACGCCCGGTCTGATCAACCTCGACTTCGCCGACGTGAAGTCGGTCATGTCCGAGGCGGGTTCGGCCCTCATGGGCATCGGCTCGGCCCGCGGCGACGACCGTGCGGTGGCCGCCGCCGAGATGGCGATCTCCTCGCCGCTGCTGGAGGCGTCCATCGACGGTGCCCGGGGCGTGCTGCTCTCCATCTCCGGCGGCTCCGACCTCGGTCTGTTCGAGATCAACGAGGCCGCCCAGCTGGTCAGCGAGGCCGCCCACCCCGAGGCCAACATCATCTTCGGTGCCGTCATCGACGACGCCCTCGGCGACGAGGTGCGGGTCACCGTGATCGCGGCCGGCTTCGACGGCGGCCAGCCGCCGGCCCGCCGGGACAACGTCCTCGGCTCGGCGACCTCGTCGGCCCCCTCCCGTCGTGAGGAGCCCGCCCCGGCGCGGCAGCCCGAGCCCAGCCGTCCGTCCTTCGGCACGCTCGGCAGCGTGACCCCGAAGGAGGAGCCGGAGCCCGCGCCCGAGCCGGTGGCCGACATCCCGGTCGCCCCGCCGGTCCCGCCGTCGCGGACCTACGCGGACAGCGCGGCCGAGGAGCTGGACGTGCCGGACTTCCTCAAGTGATAGGACAGCGCGAGAGCGTGAGCGGCGCGCACTTCGCCTTCACCGACCGGTGGGGCGGGGTGAGCGCCGCTCCGTATGAGGAGCTGAACCTCGGGGGAGCCGTCGGTGACGACCCCGAGGCGGTACGGGGTAACCGGGAGCTGGCGGCGAAGACCCTCGGACTGGACGCCGGCCGGGTCGTCTGGATGAACCAGGTGCACGGCGGAGACGCGGCAGTGGTCGAGGAGCCCTGGGGCGACCGGCCGGTGCCGGAGGTCGACGCGATCGTCACCGCCCGCCGCGGACTCGCCCTCGCCGTCCTCACCGCCGACTGCGTGCCGGTCCTGCTGGCCGACCCCGTCGCCGGTGTCGTCGCCGCGGCCCACGCGGGCCGGCCCGGCATGGTCAAGGGGGTCGTGCCCGCAGCCGTACGGGCGATGGTCGGACTCGGCGCCGAGCCGGGCCGGATCGTCGCCCGCACCGGACCGGCCGTGTGCGGCCGGTGCTACGAAGTGCCCGAGGCGATGCGCACCGAGGTGGCCGCCGTCGAACCGGCGGCGCACGCTGTCACGAGCTGGGGCACCCCGTCGGTCGACGTGAGCGCCGGAGTGCACGCGCAGCTCGACCGGCTCGGGGTGGGCGACCGGGCGCAGTCGCCGGTGTGCACGCTGGAGTCGGACGACCACTTCTCGTACCGCCGCGACGGCGCGACCGGGCGCCTCGCGGGCTATGTCTGGCTGGACTGATGGGGCATGACGGACCGTAAGACCGAAATCGCCGCGAATCTGGCGAAAGTGGAGGAGCGCATCACCGCCGCGTGCAACGCGGCGGGACGCACGCGGGACGAGGTGACCCTGATCGTGGTCACCAAGACCTACCCGGCGAGCGATGTGCGGATCCTGTCCGAACTCGGTGTACGCCATGTCGCCGAGAACCGTGACCAGGACGCGGCGCCCAAGGCCGCCGCGTGTGCGGATCTGCCCCTGAATTGGCACTTTGTCGGTCAGTTGCAGACCAATAAGGTGCGATCCGTGGTCAGTTACGCGAATTTCGTGCAGTCTGTCGATCGTGCCCGACTCGTCACCGCACTGTCGAGGGAGGCGGTGCGGGCGGGGCGCGAGGTGGGCTGTCTCATCCAGGTCGCGCTGGACGCGGGGGTGAGCGGGCGCGGGGAGCGCGGAGGCGTCGCGCCCGAAGGAATCGAAGAGTTGGCCGACCTTGTCGCCGGGGCTCCCGGACTGCGGCTCGACGGCCTGATGACCGTCGCCCCGCTCACCGGTGAGTACGCGGGACGCGAACAGGCGGCGTTCGAGCGGCTCATGGATTTGTCGACCGACCTGCGCCGAGCCCATCCGGCTGCAACCATGGTGTCGGCAGGGATGAGCGTGGACCTCGAACAGGCCGTGGCTGCCGGGGCGACACATGTGCGCGTCGGTACCGCGGTACTCGGAGTCCGCCCCAGGCTCGGGTAACGTCGCCAGGAAGTCGGACCACAGCAGAAAATATGGTCAATGCCGCCGAAGGCGGGCACAACGACCGCGTGGATCGCGGGCACTTGGCAGTCGTCAGCCGATCCACCACAGAGCGGAGGACTCAGAGCATGGCCGGCGCGATGCGCAAGATGGCGGTCTACCTCGGCCTCGTGGAGGACGATGGGTACGACGGCCGCGGATTCGACCCCGATGACGACTTCGAGCCCGAGCTGGACCCGGAGCCCGAGCGGGACCACCGACGGCACGACTCGTCGCACCAGTCGCACAGCGCACACCAGTCCCAAAGGGACGAAGAGGTGCGAATCGTGCAACCGCCCGTGCAGCGCGAGCCGGTGGCCCGTTCGACTTCGCTCGCTGCGGAATCCGGACGTCCGGCGCGGATCGCGCCCGTGGCGTCCATCACACAAGAACGTCAGTCCCTGGAGAAGAGCGCACCGGTGATCATGCCCAAGGTCGTGTCGGAACGAGAGCCTTACCGGATCACCACGCTTCACCCGCGGACCTACAACGAGGCCCGTACCATCGGGGAACACTTCCGTGAGGGCACCCCGGTGATCATGAATCTGACTGAGATGGACGACACAGATGCGAAGCGACTTGTCGACTTTGCGGCTGGTTTGGTGTTTGGTCTTCACGGCAGCATCGAGCGGGTGACGCAGAAGGTGTTCCTGTTGTCTCCTGCTAACGTCGATGTCACGGCGGAGGACAAGGCCCGCATCGCAGAGGGCGGGTTCTTCAACCAGAGCTGAGACGCACGAGCTGACCGAAGTACGGAAAAGGCACGAAACGGGGAGAGGGAAGTCCAGGCCATGAGCGTGTTCGCGCAGGTGATCTACATCGCGCTGATGGTGTTTCTCGTTGTGCTGATCTTCCGGCTGGTCATGGACTACGTCTTCCAGTTCGCCCGCTCGTGGCAACCCGGCAAGGCGATGGTGGTCGTACTGGAGGCCACCTACACTGTCACCGATCCACCGCTGAAGCTTCTGCGGCGGTTCATCCCGCCGCTGCGTCTCGGGGGCGTGGCGCTCGACCTGTCCTTCTTCGTACTGATGATCATCGTTTACATTCTCATCTCCATTGCGCAGAGCTTCGTGAGATGAGGGTGGACGATACGGGCTTGCCGACTGCCGATGACTACGTTGAGGTGAAGAGATGCCGTTGACCCCCGAGGACGTGCGGAACAAGCAGTTCACGACCGTCCGCCTCCGAGAAGGCTATGACGAGGACGAGGTCGATGCCTTCCTCGACGAGGTCGAAGCCGAACTGACCCGTCTGCTCCGCGAGAACGAGGACCTGCGCGCCAAGCTGGCCGCGGCCACGCGCGCCGCTGCCCAGAACCAGCAGAACATGCGCAAGGGGCCGGAGCCGCAGGACCAGCAGCAGGGCGTGCCTCAGCAGGGGATGCGAGGACCCGGCGCGCCGGTGCCCGCCGGCATATCGGGCCCGCCGCAGCAGCAGATGGGCGGCCCCATGGGAGGCCCGCCCCAGCTGCCGAGCGGTGCCCCGCAGCTGCCCGCCGGCCCCGGCGGTCAGGGCGGTCCGCAGGGTCCCGGCCCGATGGGTCAGGGTCCGATGGGTCAGGGTCCGATGGGTCAGGGTCCGATGGGCCAGGGTCCGATGGGGCAAGGGCCTATGGGTCAGGGCCCGATGGGCGGCCAGCCGCCCATGCAGCAGCCGATGGGCGGTCCGATGGGCGGCCCCATGGGCGGTCCGATGGGCGGCCCCGGTCAGGGCCCGGGTGGCGACAGCGCCGCCCGAGTCCTCTCGCTGGCCCAGCAGACCGCCGACCAGGCGATCGCCGAGGCCCGCTCCGAGGCCAACAAGATCGTCGGCGAGGCACGCAGCCGCGCCGAGGGTCTGGAGCGTGACGCCCGCGCCAAGGCCGACGCGCTGGAGCGGGACGCGCAGGAGAAGCACCGCGTCGCGATGGGCTCCCTGGAGTCCGCCCGCGCCACGCTGGAGCGCAAGGTCGAGGACCTGCGCGGCTTCGAGCGCGAGTACCGCACCCGTCTGAAGTCGTACCTGGAGTCGCAGCTGCGCCAGCTGGAGACCCAGGCCGACGACTCCCTGGCCCCGCCGCGTACCCCGGCGACGGCCTCCCTCCCGCCGTCCCCGGCGCCCTCCATGGCCCCGGCCGGCGCGAGCGCCCCGTCCTACGGTGGCAACCAGACGATGGGTGGTGCCCCCGCTCCGTCCGCGCCGTCCTACGGCGGTCAGCAGCAGATGACCCCTGCCATGACCCAGCCCATGGCCCCGGTCCGTCCGCAGGGGCCGGCCCCGATGGGTCAGGCGCCCTCGCCGATGCGTGGGTTCCTGATCGACGAGGACGACAACTGACGGGCCGCGGACACTAGTACGACAACGGCGTCGGCAGCGTTCAGGGCGGGACCCCGGACTTCGGTCCGGGGTCCCGCCCTTTTTACGCGCGTTGCGTGGGGGACTTGTGTGTCCGGTGGGGCTTGTGCGGAAGGGCCCGGCCTCCCACGTGCCGGACGTGGGAGGCCGGGCCCTTCCGTGAACGGCCGGACGGCTGGCCGGCCGTCCGGCCGAACCGTCAAGCGGTCGGCGCCTGTGCCTTGTGCAGCCGGAACGTCAGCGACAGTCCCTCGTCGACGAAGGCGTCGCCGTACGTGCCGTCCGCCTCGCCCTGGCCGAAGTCGGTCGACAGGACCTCCTCGGCGATCAGTTCGGCGTGCTCGGTGAGGGCCGCGATGACCGCCGGGTCCGTGGAGGTCCAGCGCAGGGCGATCCGGTCGGCGACGTCCAGGCCGCTGTTCTTGCGGGCCTCCTGGATCAGCCGGATCGCGTCACGGGCCAGGCCCGCCTGCCGCAGCTCCTCCGTGATCTCCAGGTCCAGGGCGACCGTGGCACCGGAGTCGGAGGCCACCGACCAGCCCTCGCGCGGGGTTTCCGTGATGATCACCTCGTCGGGGGCGAGAGTGACCGTCTCGCCGTCGACCTCCACAGAGGCGGTGCCCTCGCGCAGCGCCAGGGACAGAGCCGCCGCGTCCGCGCCGGCGATGGCCTTCGCCACGTCCTGCACCCGCTTGCCGAAACGCTTGCCAAGGGCGCGGAAGTTGGCCTTGGCGGTGGTGTCCACCAGGGAGCCGCCGACCTCGGAGAGCGACGCCAGGGAGCTGACGTTCAACTCCTCGGTGATCTGGGCGTGCAGCTCGGTGTCGAGGGACTCGAAACCGGTCGCCGCGATCAGCGCCCGGGCCAGCGGCTGGCGCGTCTTGACACCCGACTCGGCGCGCGTGGCACGGCCCAGCTCCACCAGCCGGCGGACCAGGACCATCTGGTTGGACAGCTCCGGGTCGATGGCGGAGAGATCCGCCGCGGGCCACGCGGCCAGGTGGACGGACTCCGGGGCACCCGGGGTCACCGGCACGATCAGGTCCTGCCACACCCGCTCGGTGATGAACGGGGTGATCGGGGCCATCAGCTTGGTGACCGTCTCCAGCACCTCGTGCAGGGTGCGCAGTGCGGCCTTCTCGCCCTGCCAGAAGCGGCGGCGCGAACGGCGGACGTACCAGTTGGACAGGTCGTCGACGAACGCGGACAGCAGCTTGCCGGCGCGCTGGGTGTCGTACGCCTCCAGTGCCTGCGTGACCTGGTCGGTGAGGGCGTGCAGTTCGGACAGCAGCCAGCGGTCCAGCACCGGTCGCTCGGCCGGGGCCGGGTCCGCCGCCGACGGCGCCCAGTTCGACGTACGGGCGTACAGCGCCTGGAAGGCGACCGTGTTCCAGTAGGTCAGCAGGGTCTTGCGGACGACTTCCTGGATGGTGCCGTGGCCGACCCGGCGGGCCGCCCAAGGGGAACCGCCGGCCGCCATGAACCAGCGCACGGCGTCCGCGCCGTGCTGGTCCATCAGCGGGATCGGCTGCAGGATGTTGCCCAGGTGCTTGGACATCTTGCGGCCGTCCTCGGCGAGGATGTGGCCCAGGCAGACGACGTTCTCGTACGACGACCTGTCGAAGACGAGCGTGCCGACGGCCATGAGGGTGTAGAACCAGCCGCGGGTCTGGTCGATCGCCTCGGAGATGAACTGCGCCGGGTACCGGCTCTCGAACAGCTCCTTGTTCTTGTACGGGTAGCCCCACTGCGCGAACGGCATCGAGCCCGAGTCGTACCAGGCGTCGATGACCTCCGGCACGCGCGTGGCGGTCTTGCCGCAGCCCTCGTGACCGCAGGCGAAGGTGACCTCGTCGATGAACGGGCGGTGCGGGTCGAGGCCCGACTGGTCGGTGCCGGTCAGCTCGGTCAGCTCCGCGCGGGAGCCGACGCAGGTGAGGTGGTCGTCCTCGCAGCGCCAGATCGGCAGCGGGGTGCCCCAGTAGCGGTTGCGGGACAGCGCCCAGTCGATGTTGTTGTTCAGCCAGTCGCCGAAGCGGCCGTGCTTGACCGTCTCCGGGTACCAGTTGGTCTTCTCGTTCTCCTGGATCAGACGGTCCTTGACGGCCGTCGTACGGATGTACCAGGAGGGCTGCGCGTAGTAGAGCAGCGCGGTGTGGCAGCGCCAGCAGTGCGGGTAGCTGTGCTCGTACGGCAGGTGCCTGAACAGCAGGCCGCGGTCCTTGAGGTCCTCGGTGAGCTTTTCGTCGGCCTTCTTGAAGAAGACGCCGCCGACCAGCGGCGTGTCCTCCTCGAAGGTGCCGTCCGGGCGGACCGGGTTGACCACGGGCAGGCCGTAGGCGCGGCAGACCTTGAGGTCGTCCTCACCGAAGGCGGGGGACTGGTGGACCAGACCCGTACCGTCCTCGGTGGTCACGTACTCGGCGTTGACGACGAAGTGCGCCTCGGCGGCCTCGGCGGGGAACTCCACCAGCTCGAACGGCCGCTGGTAGGTCCAGCGCTCCATCTCGGCACCGGTGAAGGTCTGGCCGGTGGTCTCCCAGCCCTCACCGAGTGCCTTGGCGAGAAGCGGCTCGGCGACGACGATCTTCTCCTCGCCGTCGGTCGCGACGACGTAGGTGACCTCGGGGTGCGCGGCGACCGCCGTGTTGGACACCAGGGTCCAGGGGGTGGTCGTCCACACCAGGAGCGCGGCCTCGCCGGCGAGCGGACCGGAGGTGAGCGGGAAGCGGACGTACACGGACGGGTCGACGACCGTCTCGTAGCCCTGCGCCAGCTCGTGGTCGGACAGGCCGGTGCCGCAGCGCGGGCACCAGGGGGCGACGCGGTGGTCCTGGACCAGCAGGCGCTTGTTGAAGATCTCCTTCAGCGACCACCAGACCGACTCCACGTACTCGGGGTCCATGGTCCGGTAGGCGTCGTCCAGGTCGACCCAGTAGCCCATGCGGGTCGTCAGCTCGGCGAAGGCGTCGGTGTGCCGGGTCACGGACTCGCGGCACTTGGCGTTGAACTCGGCGATGCCGTATGCCTCGATGTCCTGCTTGCCGGAGAAGCCCAGCTCCTTCTCGACGGCCAGCTCGACCGGCAGGCCGTGGCAGTCCCAGCCGGCCTTGCGGGCCACGTGGTAGCCGCGCATGGTGCGGAAGCGGGGGAAGACGTCCTTGAAGACGCGGGCCTCGATGTGGTGGGCGCCGGGCATGCCGTTGGCGGTGGGCGGGCCCTCGTAGAACACCCACTCGGGGCGGCCCTCGGACTGCTCCAGGCTCTTGGCGAAGATCTTCTGTTCGCGCCAGAAGTCGAGCACGGCGTGCTCAAGAGCGGGCAGGTCGACCTGGGCGGGCACCTGGCGGTACGTCGGCGCTGTCATCTGCGAGCATCCTCCAACGGACTTGCTGCCTTCCGTCGGAGGGACGAGAGCCTTCGATCCTGTCTACGCCGTCTGCGGCGCGCTCCCGCGGTACCACCCTCCTTGGCTCCCCGTCGCGCCGTACGCGCCGTGGAGCCCCCTCATTGGGATCGCGAAGCCGGTTCTACTCGCCGCGCCTCGCGGCTGCGGCTTTCTTCCGGCGGCTCCGGGGTGATCTTCACGTCGCGCTCACCCCCGGGCTCACACCGTCCCCGGGTCGCTCTCGGCTGCGTACGCCGCTACTCGTCCCCATCCAAGCTTTTCGCTGCGCCCAGTGTACGGCGCCGCGCGGACAGCGGCCGACCGCTTTTCGGGGCATGGCGGCGCACGGCCCGGGAGCGGGCGGGATGACCCGAATGGCGAGGGGTCGGCCGGCGTGTCCGGGGAGGGCGACAGCGGCGGATTACCCGCCGGGGAGCTGGGCACAACCGATGCAGACCCGCTGCGCGGGGGTGCGGGCGGGCGAATCGGGCGGTGTGCCCCGTTGCCGCGGGACTCGAGTCGATTTATCGTCCCAGCACGATTCGCGTGCAAGATCACAATATGTGAAGGGGCCGCGGCGATGGTGGCGAAGAAGTCCGCCGTACAGCAGTCGGTGACCGGCCGGTCCAGTGACCCGGCTCCCTCCGGCGATGCGGCTGCCTCCGGTGGCGGGGCCGAGGGAACAGGCGGGAAGAAGAGCACGCGGGGGGCGTCGGCAGCGCGGGCCGAACTCGTGGAGAGGGTGACCGGGGAGACCGTCGCGAGGCCTCCGGCGAAGAAGGAGGCGGACGGGGCGGCGCCCAGGACGCAGGCGGCTGCCCGGAAGGCCCCGAAGAAGGCCGCCGTCAACAGCGCCGTCAACAGCGCCGTCAACAGCGCCGCCCAGAGCGCCGCCCGGACAGCGGTCGCCGCCGAGGCGGCTGCCGAGGCGCAGGGCGGCCCGGGGAAGCCGGCCACTTCGACGAAGGCGGCCACCGCGAAGAAGGTGACCATGGCGAAGAAGGCGGCCGGGAAGAAAGCCGCCGCCAGGACGGCGGCCACCGGTGGGACGGCCGTGACGGAGTCCGCCGCGAAGCGGGCGGCGGCTGAGCGGATGACTGGCCCGAAGGCGGTGGTCAGGGACGCGGTGCCGAAGCGGACGGCGGCCCAGAAGGCGACGGCCCAGAAGACGACGGCCCAGAAGGCGACGGCCCAGAAGGCGACGGCCCAGAAGGAGACGCCCGCCGGGAAGGCGCGCCCCAAGGCGACGGTCGTCGGCGCGAGCGCCGCTGAGAAAGCGGACACTGAGACGACGGCCGCCGGCATGCGGGCGGCTGAGAAAGCGGTCACCGAGACGGCGGTCACCGAGACGGCGGTCACCGAGACGACGGCCTCGGGCACGAGGGCCGCCGAGAAGACGGTCGCCAAGACGCCGGTCGGCGCAAGGAAGGTCGGTGAACCGATGGACGCCAAGACGGTCGGCGCCGAGGAGGCGGCTGCCGAGGGGGCCTCCACGGGAGGAGCCGAGCAGAGCACGGCCAAGAAAGCGGGCGCGGCGCGGGCCGCGAAGCAGACGGGAGCGACGACAGTGGTTGCGAAGAAGACTCCTGGCACGACCGCGGCAGCCGAGACCGGCGTTCCCAAGGCACGGGGCGGCGCGGCGGAGCCCGGCGAGCTGGCGGTGCGCCCGGGCGAGGACCCCTGGACCCTGGAAGAGGTCGAGGAGGCCCGTGCCGGGCTGCTGTCCGAGGGTGAACGGCTGCGGAACGAGATCAGCTCCTCCGAGCTGTCCCTCGCCGGCCTGATGCGGGAATCCGGCGACGGCGCGGGCGACGACCAGGCCGACACGGGCGCCAAGAACATCACGCGCGAGCACGAGATGGCGCTGGCCGCCAACGCGCGCGAGACGCTGACCCAGACCGAGCGGGCCCTGGAACGGCTGGACGCAGGCACCTACGGCCTGTGCGAGAACTGCGGCAACCCCATCGGCAAGGCACGCATGCAGGCATTCCCGCGGGCCACCCTGTGCGTGGAGTGCAAGCAGAAGCAGGAACGCCGCTCCTGAGCATGGGGGGCCGCCGGGGTGTGCCGTAGTCTCGTCATCAGTCAGGCACCTAGGTTGAGGGACTCACGTGGCAGAGGCGGAGCGCATCATCGATACGCCGGACACCCCGGACGGCAGCGACGAGCCGGCGGCGGCCGGGGAGCGGACCCCGCAGGGGCAGCGGACGGGGCGGGGCCGCCGTATCGCCGTGCTGTTCGCCGTGGCCGCGTTCGCGTACACCCTCGACCTGGTCAGCAAGATGCTCGTGGTCGCGAAGCTGGAGCGGCACGCGCCCATCCAGGTGATCGGGGACTGGCTGGAGCTGCACGCCCTGCGCAACCCGGGTGCCGCTTTCGGCTTCGGCGCGGCCTTCACGGTCATCTTCACCCTGATCGCGGCGGCCGTGATCGTGGTGATCATCCGGCTGGCCCGCAAGCTCTACAGCTTTCCCTGGGCGATCGCGCTGGGCCTGCTGCTCGGCGGGGCGCTCGGCAACCTCACCGACCGGATCTTCCGTTCGCCCGGCGTCTTCGAGGGCGAGGTGGTGGACTTCATCGCGCCGAAGGGCTTCGCGGTGTTCAACCTGGCCGACTCGGCGATCGTGTGCGGCGGCATCCTGATCGTGCTGTTGTCCTTCCGGGGCCTGGACCCGGACGGCACGGTCCACAAGGACTGAGGCGGGGCGCTCGGGCCCGTTGTCCACAGGCACGTGCGGTGCCGTTCCACCCGTCCGGCATACTCGACGGGTGAGCACGATTCCCGAGATCCGTACCCTGCCCGTGCCCGACGGCCTGGAGGGCGAGCGCGTGGACGCCGCCATCTCCCGCATGTTCGGCTTCTCCCGTACCAAGGCGGCGGAGCTTGCCGCCGCGGGCAAGGTCCAGGTCGACGGCGCGGTGGTCGGCAAGTCCGAGCGGGTGCGCGGCGGCGCCTGGCTCGAGGTCGAGATGCCGCAGGCGCCCGCACCCGTGCAGGTCGTCGCCGAACCCGTCGAAGGCATGGAGATCGTGCACGACGACGACGACGTGGTGGTGATCGTCAAGCCGGTCGGCGTCGCCGCGCACCCGAGCCCCGGCTGGACCGGCCCGACCGTGATCGGCGGTCTCGCCGCGGCCGGCTACCGGATCTCCACCTCCGGCGCCGCCGAGCGTCAGGGCATCGTGCACCGCCTGGACGTCGGCACGTCCGGCCTGATGGTGGTCGCCAAGTCCGAGTACGCGTACACGTCCCTCAAGCGCCAGTTCAAGGAGCGCACGGTGGACAAGCGCTACCACACGCTGGTCCAGGGCCACCCGGACCCGACGAGCGGCACCATCGACGCGCCCATCGGCCGCCACCCGAACCACGACTACAAGTGGGCGGTCACGGCCGACGGCAAGCCCTCCGTCACCCACTACGACCTCATCGAGGCCTTCCGCGCCGCCTCCCTGCTCGACGTCAAGCTGGAGACCGGCCGCACCCATCAGATCCGCGTCCACATGGCCGCCCACCGCCACCCCTGCGTCGGCGACCTGACCTATGGCGCCGACCCGACCCTCGCCAGGCGGCTGCACCTGACCCGCCAGTGGCTGCACGCCGTCCGCCTCGGCTTCGAGCACCCCGGGGACGGGCAGTGGGTGGAGTTCGAGAGCGACTACCCCGAGGACCTTCAGCAGGCCCTCGACCAGGTCCGCGAGGAGACATGGGCCTGAGCGCGCCGTAGACCGCCCGGGTCGCCGAGGACCCAGCCGACCGCGAGGCCTGCTGCGCGGTCCGCAAGGACGTGTTCGTCGTCGAGCAGGGCGTCCCGCAGGAGATCGAGGACGAAGCGTACGACGCCGCGGCCGTGCGCATGCCGGTCGTCCGGGAGGACGGCGTTCCGCCAGGTGCCGGACGCCTGCTGCACGGCGACTCCTCGTCTTCATCACCTTCGCGGTGATCGTCGCCACGCTGGTGCTCCAGGGGCTGACGCCGCCGTGGCGGCGGGAGGCACACCGCCGGCGCGCAGGGAACCCGGCGCCGACCCGCAGATCGTGGACCGGGTACTCCGGCACCTGGACGTGCGCAGCCTGCGGTGAGGACGGCCCCCAGGGGCCTCAGCCGCGCGGTGGCGGGATCGCGTCCCCCGTATTGACCCGGGGGAGGGCGTACGGGTGTTCGGCGCACAGCCACTTGATCATCTGTTCGCGGACCGTGACGCGGACCGTCCAGATGTCGTCCGAGTCCTTGGCGGTGACCAGGGCCCTCACCTGGATCGTGTTGGGCGTGGAGTCGGTGACGGCCAGGCTGTAGGCGCGCCCGTCCCAGGCCGGGCACTCGCGCAGGATGTCCTGAAGCCGCCCGCGCATCGCCTCTATCGGCGCGGTGTGGTCGACGTGCCAGTAGACGGTGCCGGTCATCTCCGGGGTGCCCCGCGACCAGTTCTCGAAGGGCTTGGAGGTGAAGTACGACACCGGCATGGTGATCCGGCGCTCGTCCCAGGTCCGCACGGTCAGGAAGGTGAGGGTGATCTCCTCGACCGTGCCCCACTCGCCGTCCACCACGACCGTGTCGCCGAGCCGCACCATGTCACCGAAGGCGATCTGGAGTCCCGCGAACAGGTTGGCGAGGGTCGACTGGGCGGCGACACCGGCGACGATGCCGAGAATGCCGGCCGAGGCCAGCAGCGAGGCACCGGCCGCGCGCATCGCCGGGAACGTCAGCAGCATCGCGGCCACCGCCAGCACACCCACGACCGCCGACACCACGCGCATGATCAGCGACACCTGGGTGCGTACCCGGCGGACGCGGGCCGGGTCACGGTGGTGGCGCGCGTAGCGGGTGTACGACGTCTCGACGACCGCGGAGGCGATCCGGACCACCAGCCAGGCCGCCGCCCCGATCAGCACCAGGGTCAGCGTCCGGCCGACGCCCACCCGGTGCTCCTGGAGGAGTTGCGCCTGGTCGTAGGAGCCTCTGAGCAGGGCCGCGCACAGCACGGTCTGGTACGGGACGCGGGCGCGGCGCAGCAGGTCCCACAGGGGCGTCTCGCTGTGCCGGGCGTCGGCCTTGCGCAGCAGCAGGTCCGTGGCCCAGCCGATGAGCGCGGTCAGGACCACGGACCCGCCGACGACTGTCAGAGGGCGGAGTACGGTCTCCATGCCTGAGAAAGTAACCAAGAACGGGCGGCTGGCACCATGGCCTCATGAACATCATGCTCTTTCACTCGACCTATGGGCTCAGGCCCGCGGTGCGCGAGGCCGCGGACCGGTTGCGCGCGGCGGGCCACGAGGTGTGGACGCCGGACCTCTTCGAGGGACGCACGTTCGAAACCGTCGAGGAGGGCATGGAGTTCAAGGAACGGATCGGCAAGGAGGAGCTGCTGAAGCGGGCCGTGCTGGCCGCCGCGCCCTATTCGGAGCGGGGACTTGTCTACGCGGGCTTCTCGCTCGGCGCGTCCGTCGCGCAGACGCTGGCCCTCGGCGACGACAAGGCGCGCGGGCTGCTGCTCCTGCACGGTACGTCGGACATCGCGCCCAACGCGCACGTGGACGAGCTTCCGGTGCAGCTGCACGTGGCCGAACCGGACCCGTTCGAGACGGACGACTGGCTGAGCGCCTGGTACCTGCAGATGGGCCGGGCGGGCGCCGACGTCGAGGTGTACCGGTACGCCGGGGCCGGTCACCTCTACACCGACCCCGGGCTGCCGGACTACGACGAGCAGGCCGCCGAGGCCACCTGGCGGGTGGCGCTCGGTTTCCTGGAATCGCTCGACGAGTCTGCCGACTGACCGGTCACACCGGGTCGTACGTCCGCTCGACCTTCTGCGTGCCGCTGCGGGTGCGGTACGAACGGACCCAGGACGACGTCGCGTCGGGGTCCGTGCGGTCGGACAGGACGTAGTAGTCCATCTGCGCGCGGGCGTCGGTGATGTCCAGGACGCCGTAGCCGTGCCGGTCCGTGTCCACCCAGTGGACGTGGCGGTTGGCGACCTCGATGAGCGGCGCGGCGATCGCGGAGACCGTGCCCTCGGGGACCTTCACGATGTCGTCCAGGTTGTCGGAGGTCACCGAGGTCACCACGAACTCCGTGGCGGCCGACGCCGACAGCGGGTACGTACCCGCGTCCACCGGGACGTCGTTGGCCCACGCCATGTGGATGTCGCCGGTCAGGAACACGGTGTTGCCGATGGCGTTGGAGCGCAGGTGGGCCAGCAGTTCGCGGCGGTCGTCGGTGTAGCCGTCCCACTGGTCGGTGTTGGCGGCGATGCCCTCCTGCGGCAGCCCGAGCAGCTCGGCGAGCGGCTTGAACAGGTCCGCGGAGAGGGACCCGAAGGAGAACGGCGAGATCATCACCGAGTTGCCGACCAGCCGCCACCTGGTGTCGGAGGCCTTCAACCCCGCCTTCAGCCAGTCCAGCTGGGCGCGCCCGGTGATCGTACGGTTCGGGTCGTCCACCGAGCCGCTGGCCGTGGCCGCCTGCTGGGAGCGGAAGGAGCGCAGGTCCAGCAGGGACAGGTCGGCGAGCTTGCCGAAACGCAGCCGGCGGTAGGTGGTGCCCGTGATCGCGGGGCGGACCGGCATCCACTCGAAGTACGCCTGTTTGGCGGCAGCCTGACGGGCCGTCCAGGTGCCCTCGGCGCCCTCGGTGTGGTTGACCGCGCCACCGGACCAGGCGTTGTCGGCGAACTCGTGGTCGTCCCAGATCGCGATGACCGGCGCCTTCAGGTGCAGCGCCTGCAGATCGGGGTCGGTCTTGTACGTGGCGTGCCGGACGCGGTAGTCGGCGAGGGTGATGATCTCGTTGGCGGGCTCGTGCGGACGTACGACCGTGCCCCGGGCCGCGTACTCGCCGCTCTTGTACTCGTAGATGTAGTCGCCGAGGTGCAGCCAGGCGTCGAGGTCGCTGCGGGCCGCGAGATGGCGGTAGGCGGAGAAGTAGCCGGCCTCCCAGTTGGCGCAGGAGACCACGCCGAAGCGCAGGCCGGGCACGGCCGCGTCCGCCGCCGGTGCGGTGCGGGTGCGCGCCACCGGGGAGTCGGTGCCGCCGGCCGAGAAGCGGAACCAGTAGTCGGTGGCCGGCTGCAGGCCGCGGATGTCGGCCTTCACGGTGTGGTCGGCGGCGGCGGTCGCGGTGGTCGAGCCCTTGGCCACGATGTCCGTGAGCGCCTTGTCCCTGGCGACGACCCAGCTCACCTGGGTGTCCGGGCCGAGCCCTGAGCCGGGTACCGCCTCGGGGGTGGGCGTCACCCGGGTCCACAGCAGGATCCCGTCGGGCAGCGGGTCGCCGGAGGCGACGCCGTGCAGGAAGGCGGGGGCCTCCGTCGCGGCGCGGGCCGGGAGGGCGGCGGCGAGCGGGCCGGCCAGGACAGCAGTCGCCGCCGCGGCCTTGACGACCGTACGGCGGCGGGGCGAGAGGGAGTCGGGTCTCTGGGATGCGTCGGAAGATCTGTATCGACTGGTCACGACCCATCAGGTTACTGATCGGTATGACCTGGAGCGGGCAAACCTCGGAAGTTCGCCCGCTCTTCATCTCGTGATCGGTTTCCGACGGGTCCTCAGCCCTTGAGGGCCGCGTCCACCAGGCGGTCGAAGTCCGCCACCGTCAGGGGCGGGCGGCCCTGGCTGTCGGTGACCAGCGTCCTGCCGTCCATGACGAGGGTCGGGGTGCCCGTGACGTTGTCCTTGTTCGTGTCGAACGTCTTCGTCATCGCCATCGCCCAGGCGTCGTAGGTACCCTTCCGCACGGCGCTGCGGAACGTCGCGTTGTTCTTCAGCGCGGGCACGGTGTCCGCGACCTCTATGAGGTAGTCGTCGCTCTTGAACTTGTCGTCCGCCTCCTCGGGATGCCACTTCGCGGAGTAGAGCGCGCTCTTGTACTCCACGAACGCCTCCGTGCTGACGTTCAGCGCGGCGCCCATGGCGCTCATCGCGTTCTTGGAGCCCTGGCCGTTGTCCTTGTCGTCGATGAACGTGCCGCCGACGTACTGGATCCTGAACTTGCCGGCGTCGAGGTCCTTCTTCACGGTCGGGCCGACGACCTGCTCGAACTGGGCGCAGACCGGGCAGCGCGGGTCCTCGTAGATCTTGAGCGTCTTCTTGGCGGTGTCCTTGCCGAGGACGACGGTGGTCCCGTCGGCGCCCGTGGTGTGGGCGGGCGCGACGACCTCGGCGTCCTTCAGGCCCTCCCAGTAGCCGGGCTTGTTGGCCTGGACGACCGCGTAGCCGACACCGCCGGCCGCGGCCAGGACGGCGACGGCGGAGGCGGCCACGACGACCTGGCGCCTCACCTTGTCGCGCCGGACCTGCCGCTCGCGTTCCGCGCGCAGCCGCTCCCGGGCCGCGGCCTTCGACGCCTGGCTGTTCCGCTTGCTCATATCGGTGATCTCCATGGGGACGCGCACACGTGGTACGCGGGGTGAAGGGGGACTGGTCGTGCTCAGCGGCCGTCGCTCAGACGAGAGCGAGGGCGGGTGAGCACGGCGGTCCACGCCGTCCCAGGGAGTGCACGAGGAGCCGGTCGCGGGTGACGACCGGGCGGGAGACCGGACGCGGTGGCCGGCGCGCCGGAGACAGCCGTACGGCGACGGCCGACACGGCCAGCAGCAGTGGCCGGAAAGCGGTCGCGGCCACCGCGCGCAGCAGCTGGACCAGGGCCCGCTCGCCCCGGCGCAGCCAGGCGGCGGCCACCAGTCCCACGGCGACGTGCGCCGCGAGCAGCAGCCAGGCGAGGGCCGGGCTCGCGTGCCACAGCAGCGCCTCCGCACGGCCGGGGCCGCCGGAGACCTGGGCCAGCGGGCTGCCCACGGGGCCGCCCTGGCACAGCACGTCGAGGCCGAGTGCGTGCAGCGGGCCCGTGACCGGGCCGCCCGCGCGGCCGTAACAGGACTGCTGGCCGGTGGTGAACACCGTGTCCGCGGCCAGTTCCAGCGGGACCAGCAGGGCCGCGATCCGGCCGAAGCCGCGCTCGCGGCCCGCCAGCGCGTACGCGGTGGCGAACACCCCGGCCGCGACCGCTGCCACGGTCGCGGCCGGCAGCGGGGCCCGTGACAGCAGCACGTGCGACGCGGTGCTGAGCGTCACGACGACAGCCGTGAACAGCGCCGCGCGTACGGCTCTGAGGTGGGTCCCGGAGATGTCCATAACTGCTTACGAGTCTGGCACGCGGGTGGATAAGGGGCCCTTAAAGGGTGGCCCGTGGTCCCCGGAGCGAGGGCCTACAGCCCCGGGATCCGGCCGTTGCGGAAGAGGTCGACGAAGATCTGGTGGTCGGCACGCGCGCGTGCGCCGTAGCGGTGCGCGAAGTCCACCAGCAGCGGTGCGAAGCCCTCCTCGTCGGCCGCGAGGGCCGCGTCGATGGCCCGCTCCGTGGAGAACGGCACCAGGGACTCGCCGGAGGTGTCGTCCGCCGCCGCGTGCATGGTGGCGGTGGCCCGCCCCAGGTCGGCGACGACGGCCGCGATCTCCTCCGGGTCGTCGATGTCGCCCCAGTCCAGGTCGACGGCGTACGGCGAGACCTCGGCCACCAGCTGCCCCGTGCCGTCCAGCTCGGTCCAGCCCAGCCACGGGTCGGCGTGCGCCTGGAGGGCGCGCTGGGAGATCACCGTGCGGTGGCCCTCGTGCTGGAAGTACCCGGCGATCGCCGGGTCGGTGATGTGCCGGGAGACGGCCGGTGTCTGGGCCTGCTTGACGTAGATCACGACGTCGTTCTCCAGGGCGTCGCTGTGGCCCTCCAGCAGGATGTTGTACGACGGCAGGCCCGCGGAGCCGATCCCGATGCCACGGCGGCCCACGACGTCCTTGACCCGGTAGGAGTCAGGGCGGGCCAGGGAGGAGTCCGGCAGCGTCTCCAGGTAGCCGTCGAAGGCGGCCAGCACCTTGTAGCGCGTGGCCGCATCCAGCTCGATGGAGCCGCCGCCGGGCGCGAAGCGGCGCTCGAAGTCACGGATCTCCGTCATCGAGTCCAGCAGCCCGAAGCGGGTCAGCGAGCGGGCGTCACGCAGCGCGTCCAGCAGCGGACCCTGCGCGGTGTCCAGCGTGAACGGCGGAACCTCGTCGTTCTTGGCGCCCGTGGCCAGGGCGTGGACGCGCTCGCGGTAGGCCCCGGCGTAGACCGTCACCAGCTCGGTGATCTGCTCGTCGCTGAGCGCCTTCGCGTACCCGATCAGCGCGATCGACGCCGCGAACCGCTTCAGGTCCCAGGTGAAGGGGCCGACGTAGGCCTCGTCGAAGTCGTTGACGTTGAAGACCAGCCGGCCGTGGGAGTCCATGTACGTGCCGAAGTTCTCGGCGTGCAGGTCGCCGTGGATCCACACGCGCGAGGTGCGGTCGTCCAGGTACGGCCCGCCGCGCTTCTCGGTGTCCAGGTCGTGGTAGAAGAGGCACGCCGTGCCCCGGTAGAACGCGAAGGCCGAGGCCGCCATCTTCCGGAACTTCACGCGGAACGCGGCCGGGTCGGCGGCCAGGAGCCGGCCGAAGGCGGTGTCGAAGACGGCGAGGATCTCCTCGCCGCGCTGCTCGTCGTCGAGCCGGGTAACCGACATCGGGGGGTGCCTCCTGGGGTTTTGCCTGTACGACAGCGTTTCTGCCGTCCTCAACGCACGACGGTACGCGCGAGTGCCCGTGCTGTGTCACTGCCGGGGCATAGACTTCGACGCTGTCCCCCAGACTGTCCGCAGCCGGTCCGCAGCCGGTCGGAAGACCGTCGACAGCCGTTTCCCTCGGAGGCCGAAACCGTGTCGAAGCCGCCCTTCACGCACCTGCACGTCCACACCCAGTACTCGCTGCTGGACGGTGCCGCGCGGCTCAAGGACATGTTCAGCGCCTGCAATGAGATGGGCATGACGCACATCGCCATGTCCGACCACGGCAACCTCCACGGGGCGTACGACTTCTTCCATTCCGCGAAGAAAGCCGGAATCACCCCGATCATCGGGATCGAGGCGTATGTCGCCCCCGAGTCCCGCCGGAACAAGCGCAAGATCCTCTGGGGTCAGCCGCACCAGAAGAAGGACGACATCTCCGGTTCCGGCGGTTACACCCACAAGACGATGTGGGCGGTGAACAGGACCGGCCTGCACAACCTCTTCCGGCTCTCCTCGGACGCGTACGCCGAGGGCTGGCTGCAGAAGTGGCCGCGCATGGACAAGGAGACCATCGCCCAGTGGTCCGAGGGCATCGTCGCCTCCACCGGCTGCCCCTCCGGCGAGGTGCAGACCCGGCTGCGCCTCGGCCACTTCGACGAGGCCCTCAAGGCCGCCGCCGACTACCAGGACATCTTCGGCAAGGACAGGTACTTCCTGGAGCTGATGGACCACGGCATCGAGATCGAGCGCCGAGTCCGCGACGGCCTGCTGGAGATCGGCAAGAAGCTCGGCATCCCCCCGCTGGTCACCAACGACTCCCACTACACGTACGCGCACGAGGCGGGCGCCCACGACGCCCTGCTGTGCATCCAGACCGGCAAGAACCTCTCCGACCCCGACCGCTTCAAGTTCGACGGCACCGGCTACTACCTGAAGTCCACGGACGAGATGTACGCCATCGACTCCTCGGACGCCTGGCAGGAAGGCTGCGCCAACACGCTCCTCGTCGCCGAGATGGTCGACACCACCGGCATGTTCGAGAAGCGCGACCTCATGCCCAAGTTCGACATCCCCGAGGGCTACACCGAGGTCACCTGGTTCAAGGAGGAGGTCCGCCGCGGCATGGAGCGCCGCTACCCCGGCGGCATCCCCGAGGACCGCCAGAAGCAGGCCGACTACGAGATGGACGTCATCATCTCGATGGGCTTCCCCGGCTACTTCCTCGTGGTCGCCGACTTCATCATGTGGGCCAAGAACAACGGCATCGCGGTCGGCCCCGGCCGAGGCTCCGCGGCCGGTTCCATCGTCGCCTACGCCATGGGCATCACCGACCTCGACCCGATCCCGCACGGCCTGATCTTCGAGCGGTTCCTCAACCCCGAGCGCATCTCGATGCCCGATGTCGACATCGACTTCGACGAGCGCCGGCGCGTCGAGGTGATCAGGTACGTGACGGAGAAGTACGGCGCCGACAAGGTCGCCATGATCGGCACCTACGGCACCATCAAGGCCAAGAACGCGATCAAGGACTCCGCGCGTGTGCTGGGCTACCCGTACGCGATGGGCGACCGCATCACCAAGGCCATGCCCGCCGACGTCCTCGGCAAGGGCATCCCGCTCTCCGGCATCACCGACCCCAGTCACCCGCGCTACAGCGAGGCCGGCGAGGTCCGCGCGATGTACGAGAACGAGCCGGACGTGAAGAAGGTCATCGACACCGCCCGTGGTGTGGAGGGCCTGGTCCGGCAGATGGGCGTGCACGCGGCCGGCGTGATCATGTCCAGCGAGACCATCACCGAGCACGTCCCCGTGTGGGTCAGGCACACCGACGGGGTGACCATCACACAGTGGGACTACCCGAGCTGTGAGTCGCTCGGCCTGCTGAAGATGGACTTCCTGGGCCTGCGCAACCTCACGATCATGGACGACGCCGTCAAGATGGTGAAGGCCAACAAGGGGATCGACATCGATCTCCTGGGCCTCCCGCTCGACGACCCCACGACCTTCGACCTGCTCCAGCGCGGCGACACCCTCGGCGTCTTCCAGTTCGACGGCGGCCCCATGCGCTCGCTGCTGCGACTGATGAAGCCCGACAACTTCGAGGACATCTCCGCCGTCTCGGCCCTCTACCGGCCGGGCCCGATGGGCATGAACTCCCACACCAACTACGCGCTGCGCAAGAACGGCCAGCAGGAGATCACGCCGATCCACCCCGAGCTGGAGGCGCCGCTCAAGGAGGTCCTCGACGTCACCTACGGCCTGATCGTCTACCAGGAGCAGGTGCAGAAGGCCGCCCAGATCATCGCGGGCTACTCGCTCGGCGAGGCCGACATCCTCCGCCGCGTGATGGGCAAGAAGAAGCCCGAGGAACTGGCGAAGAACTTCACCATCTTCCAGACCGGCGCCCGCAAGAACGGCTACAGCGACGAGGCCATCCAGGCACTGTGGGACGTGCTGGTCCCCTTCGCCGGCTACGCCTTCAACAAGGCCCACTCGGCCGCGTACGGCCTGGTGTCGTACTGGACCGCGTACCTCAAGGCGAACCACCCCGCCGAGTACATGGCAGCCCTGCTGACCTCCGTCAAGGACGACAAGGACAAGTCGGCGGTCTACCTCAACGAGTGCCGCCGCATGGGCATCAGGGTGCTCCCGCCGAACGTCAACGAGTCCGAGGCGAACTTCGCCGCCCAGGGCGACGACGTGATCCTCTTCGGCCTCTCCGCCGTCCGCAACGTCGGCACGAACGTCGTGGAGTCGATCATCAAGTGCCGCAAGGCCAAGGGGAAGTACGCCTCCTTCCCCGACTACCTCGACAAGGTCGAGGCGGTGGTCTGCAACAAGCGCACCACGGAATCGCTGATCAAGGCGGGCGCCTTCGACACCATGGGCCACACCCGCAAGGGGCTGATGGCGCAGTACGAGCCGATGATCGACAACGTGGTCGCGGTCAAGCGCAAGGAGGCCGAGGGCCAGTTCGACCTCTTCGGCGGCATGGGTGAGGAGACCAGCAGCGAGCCCGGCTTCGGACTCGACGTGCAGTTCACCGACGACGAGTGGGACAAGACCTATCTGCTCGCCCAGGAGCGGGAGATGCTCGGCCTGTACGTCTCCGACCACCCGCTCTTCGGCCTGGAGCACGTGCTGTCCGACAAGGCCGACGCGGGCATCGCCCAGCTCACCGGAGGCGAGCACGCGGACGGCGCGGTCGTCACCATCGGCGGCATCATCTCCGGCCTGCAGCGCAAGATGACCAAGCAGGGCAACGCCTGGGCGATCGCCACCGTCGAGGACCTCGCAGGCTCCATCGAGTGCATGTTCTTCCCGGCGACCTACCAGCTGATCTCCACCCAACTGGTCGAGGACGCGGTGGTGTTCGTCAAGGGCCGCCTCGACAAGCGCGAGGACGTGCCCCGGCTCGTCGCCATGGAGCTGATGGTCCCGGACCTTTCCCACGCGGGCACCAACGCGCCGGTGGTCCTCACCATCCCGGCCGTCAAGGTCACCCCGCCGATGGTCAGCCGCCTCGGCGAGATCCTCAGCCACCACAAGGGCGACAGCGAGGTCCGCATCAAGCTCCAGGGTCCGCGCAAGACCACCGTCCTGCGCCTGGACCGTCACCGGGTCAAGCCCGACCCGGCCCTGTTCGGCGACCTGAAGGTGCTGCTCGGCCCGTCCTGCCTGGCCGGCTGAGCCGGCGACCCGGCAGGAGGGGGACGAACCGCGCGACACACGAAGGGGCGCACCCTCACCGGGTGCGCCCCTCCTGTGTGTCCGGGCTTCAACTGCCCTTTAGTTGTGGCCGAATCGCTTCTGCTGCTTACGAGCAACATCCGCGGGGCTGCCCTGTATGTGCGACACGGGCGACTCGTGCGCCTCCGTCGACGACCGCTGTGCGTGCTCCTGAGCCTGCTCGGTCTGCGAAGCGCGGTTCTGCGGGCCACCCTGCTTGCGGTTCTTGTTCTTGGCCATGGTGATCTGCCTCCTGGGGGGATCTAGGGGCCAGGGCCGGGATCAGATTCACATACGCTGACATCAATCGCATGTCGGATAATTACCGTGTGTGACAAGCGAGGTGGTGGGGCGATCCCGCAAACGCCACGCCGAAGATCGAGTTCGGGCCGTTAACGCCCGCGCGGTCGGGCAGACTCGAAGTAAGTCCGAAGCAAAGCCTCCCGGGAAGAGGGTGAGTCGCGTGGACCGCTGCATCGTCCTGGTGGACGCCGGTTATCTGCTCGGCGCAGCCGCCAGCCTCCTCGCCGGTGAGCCCTCGCGGTCCCGCATCACCGTCGACCACGCAGCACTGATCCAGGCATTGCGCGACCGCGCCGAGTCGGACACCGAGCGCCCCCTGCTGCGCATCTACTGGTTCGACGGCGCCCCCGACCGCGTCCCCCAGCCGGAGCACCGGCGGCTGCGCGTGATGCCCCGGGTCACCGTCCGGCTGGGCGCCCTGACCCGCAGCGACGGACGCTGGGCGCAGAAGGGCGTGGACGCGGCCATGCACGCCGAGCTGACCGAACTGGCCCGCAATCGCGCCTGCTCCGACATCGTCCTGGTCACCGGCGACGGCGACCTGCTGCCGGGCATGATGGCCGCCAAGGAGCACGGCGTCGCCGTCCACCTGTGGGCCGTACAGGCCGCCGACGGCGACTACAACCAGTCCGAGGACCTGGTCGCCGAGGCGGACGAGCGGCGGGTGCTGGACCGGGCCTGGATCACCCAGGCCGTCCGCGCCAAGGAGCTGACCGGGGTCTGTGCGCCGCCGCCCGCGCCCCGTCCCGAGATCGCCGCGATCCTCTCCGCGCCGCTGCCGGAGTCCGCGCTCGCGGCGGCCGACCGGGCCACCGAGGACGGCGCCCACCATCCGCAGGCGGACACGGCGGCGCGCAACGGCGTCCAGGAGCGGGTGATGAGCGCCAAGGGCGTACCCACCCCGAAGGACGTCGCCGCGCTGCGCGCGCCCGGCGTGCAGGCCGTGCAGAACCCGGCGTCGGCGACCCTGCGCTGGTCCTCCGACAAGGGCTGGGTGGACCGGCCGGGCGTGGCCGCCGAGCCGCCCGAGGTCGCGGGTATGCCGACGCTGGCCCAGCTGACCACCGCCGAGCAGCGCTGGGCCGACCGGGAGGAGGACATCACCACGGTCGGCGGGGACCCTTACGAGGTCGGGCAGGTCTTCGCCCGCCGGTGGATGTCCCGGCTGGGCGACCAGAGCCATCTGCAGCGGCTGTCCACGCTGTACCCGCGCATCCCGCACCGCATCGACGGCGAGCTGCTGCGGTACGCCGCCCGCTTCGGCCTGCTCGCCCACAAGGACGACCAGATCGACGAACACGACCGTTACGCCATCCGGGCGGGCTTCTGGCGGGAGATCGACGTACCGGCCGCCGCGGAGCACGCGCCCGCCGGCGAGTGAGCCGGGGCCGGGACGGCAGCGGCCCCAAAGACGAGTAAAGTCGGGCGACCCCGTACTCTCGTGCCTTGTGAGTACGCGCGCGGGACAGGCATGCCGGCAGGACGAGGTCGTCCGTGTACGCGGGCTCAGAAAGACCTACCCGGCCGTGAAGGGGCGGCGCGGGGCGCCGGGCACACCCGAGGTGCGGGCCACCGACGGGGTGGAGCTCCAGGTGCGGCGCGGGGAGATCTTCGGGTTGCTCGGACCCAACGGCGCCGGCAAGTCCACCCTGGTACGACAGCTCACCGGGCTGCTCAGGCCGGACGCCGGAAGCGTCGAGATCCTCGGCCACGACATCGTCCGGCACCCGGAGCGGGCCGCGCGGATCCTCGCCTACCTCGGCCAGGAGTCCTCCGCCCTGGACGAGCTGACCGTGGCGCTCGCCGTCGAGACCACCGGCCGCCTGCGCGGTCTGGACCTACGGCAGGCACGCGCCGACCGGGACGCCGTACTGGACGAACTCGGGCTCACCGCGCTCGCCGGGCGCGCGCTGAAGAAGCTGTCCGGGGGACAGCGGCGGCTCGCCTGCTTCGCCGCGGCCCTCGTCGGGGAGCGGCCCCTGCTCGTGCTGGACGAGCCGACCACCGGGATGGATCCGGTGGCCCGGCGCGCGGTGTGGGCGGCCGTGGACCGGCGGCGGGCCGAGCGCGGCACGACCGTGCTGCTGGTCACGCACAACGTCATCGAGGCGGAGACGGTCCTGGACCGGGTCGCCGTCATCGACCAGGGCCGGGTCATCGCCTGTGACACCCCGGCCGGGCTGAAGGAGCGGGTCGCCGGCGAGGTGCGCGTCGAGCTGGTGTGGCGGGAGCGGGCGCCGCTGGAGGTGCCCGAGGTCGCCGGCTTGCGCGAGCGCGCAGTGGAGTCCGGCCGGCGCTGGACGCTGCGGCTCGCCCCCGAGGAGGCTCGCGCCGCCGTCGCGACGGTGACCGGTGGGGCCGCCTTCGCCGCCCTGGACGACTTCACGCTCGCCACACCCAGCCTGGAGGACGTCTACCTGGCGCTCGGCGGGGCGGCCCGGCAGGGGCTGGTGAAGGCATGAGCGCCGGGCGCGTATGGTCCCCTGACGAGGAGGGAGTCGTGTGGGGGTCCTTGGGGAGCGGCGGGTGTGCCGCCGTCGGGAAGAGGAGCAGCTCGTCGTGAGTGTCGTACCCGCGGAGGTTGTGCCGGGTGGTGCCCGCACCGTGCCGGAGACGGCGCCCGGCGCGGCCGAACTCGGGCCGCCCGCCCGGCTGTGGCCGTCGCTGGCCGCCGTCTACCGCGCACAGCTGTCCCGTGCCCGGGTGGCGCGGATCCCGCTGCTGTTCGTGGCCACCTTCCAGTCCGTCGGCATCACCGTGATGATGCGAGGCGTCGTCGACACCGCCGGCGAGGCCCAGTCCGTGGTGGCGGGCTCCTCCGTGCTGGTCGTCGCCTACGTCGCGTTGAACCTGCTCGCCCAGTACTTCGGGCAGCTGCGGGCCAGCGGCGGACTCGACCACTACGCCACGCTGCCGGTGCCGCCCGCCGCGGTGGTCCTGGGGGCCGCGGCGGCGTACGCCTCCTTCACGGTTCCCGGGACCCTGATGACGGCCGTGTTCGGCTGTGTACTGTTCGGGCTGCCGCTGGCCAACCTGTGGATCCTGCTGGCGGTGATCCCGCTCGCCGGAGCCGCGCTGTCCGGGCTGGGCGCGGCCTGCGGGCTGCTCGCGTCCCGGGCGGAGCTGGCCACGCTGCTCGGGCAGCTCGGCATGTCGGCGGCGCTGCTGCTCGGGGTGCTGCCCGCCGACCGGATGCCGGTGATCGTACGGCTGGCGCGCGACCTGCTGCCCTCGACCTACGGCGTGGAGGCCTACGCCCGTACGTTCGGCGCCCACCCGGACTGGGCCGTCGTCCTCGGTGACCTGGGGGTGTGCGCGGGCGTCGGGCTGGTCTCGCTGGCCGTGGCGACGTGGGCGTACCGCAGGGCCGCCGTCCGGTGACGCGGAGCACGGCGCGACCTGGCACGATGTCAGGGTGACCGCACCGCTGACTCCGCCACCGCCGCCGCATGACGACTCCGCGCATCAGCTCTGGCAGGCGCCGCCGCCCGCCGCGCAGGCCATGGGCCCGTACGAACAGGACGGCCCTGGGATGAAGACAGAAGTGCGTGAGGCCGCTGTCATCACGGTGGGCATGGCCCTGGGCGGGCTGCTGTTCGGACTGCTGTGGTGGTGGCTCGCGCCGCATGTGCCGCTGGTCGGGGACGAGGCCGGCCGGAACTGGGTCGTCTATTTCAAGGACCCCGAGGGCGAGCAGGCCATCGGCGTCGACGGGACGTTCACCCTGCTCGGGCTGGCCTTCGGCGTGGTCAGCGCGCTGGTGGTGTTCGCGCTGCGGCGGCGCGGCGGTGTGCCGCTCGTCGTCGCCCTCGGCCTCGGCGGACTGCTCGGGTCGTTGCTGGCGTGGCGGCTCGGGGTGTGGCTCGGGCCCGACTCCGACGTGCTCGCGCACGCGAAGGCCGTGGGCAAGGGGGTCACGTTCTCGGCGCCGCTGAAGTTGGGTGCGAAGGGGGCGTTGCTGGCCTGGCCGCTGGGGGCGCTGCTGGTGCACCTGGGGCTGACCGCGTTGTTCGGGCCCCGGGATCCCGAGTTGCCGGCGGCCCCGCCCCGCTGAACGGGCGCCGGCTCTCAGCCCCGCCCGATGGGCGCGAGCACCGCGTCCGTCAGGCCGGCCAGATCCGCCGGTGCCAGTTCCACCTCCAGACCCCGCCGCCCCGCCGACACGCAGATCGTCTTGTGCTGATCGGCCGAGTCGTCCAGGACCGTGCGCAGCTTCTTGCGCTGGCCCAGCGGGGAGATGCCGCCGCGGACGTAGCCGGTGGTGCGTTCCGCCAGGGTGGGGTCGGCCATGGTGGCCCGCTTGCCGCCGACGGCTGCCGCGAGGGCCTTCAGGTCCAGGGACCCGGCGACCGGGACCACGCCGACCACCAGGGCGCCGTCCACGTCGGCCACCAGGGTCTTGAAGACGCGGTCGGGGCTGACGCCCATCGCCTCGGCCGCCTCCTCTCCGTAGGAGGGGTGGGCGGGATCGTGGTCGTAGGCGTGGACCGTGAAGTCCACCCCGGCCGCCGTCAGCGCCACCGTCGCCGGCGTGCCGCCGGACTGCTGCTTCTTGGACTTCTTCGCCATGGGATGCGGGCCTCGTTCCCTCAGTTCAGACTCGTCGGCGTGCGCGTCAGCTCGAACGCGGGCAACGACGGCAGGTTGCGGATGATGGCCGTCTCGGCGCGCAGGAGCGTCAGCTCGTCCCGGAGACGGGAGGCGGTGTCCGGCGCCTGGAGGAGGCGCTGCTTGGTCGGGGTGTCGTGCACCATCGCCGCGGCCACCAGGTACGACACCACGCTCGGGTCGTTCGGCAGTTCCGCGCCCGTCGACAGGGACCGCTCCCGGGCGCCCGCCAGGCGCTTCTGGTACTGGAGGAAGGAGCGCAGCACCCCCTCGGCCAGCGCACCCGCCTCGTCGCCGGGCTCCTCCGGCAGCTCCTCCAGCTCCGCCGTCAGGTACGGGCCCGACGCGTCCACGGACAGCAGCCGTACCCGGGTCGTCCCCGTCGCCAGCACCTCGAAGGTGCCGCCCTCGCGCTCCCGGATCGTCGCCGCGTCCGCCACACAGCCCACGCCGTGGAAGGACTTGACCGGGTCGGGGCCGAAGCCCGCGGCCGGCCCCCGCTCGGGCTGTGCCGTCGGGTCGGGCATGCCGGGGGCGCTCGGTGCCACTTCGTGGCCGTCGCGGATCGCGACGACGGCGAACCGGCGCGGCTCGTCCTCGGGGGTCTTCAGCAGGTCGCGCATCATGGCGCGATAGCGCTCCTCGAAGACGGTCAGCGGCAGCACGAGCCCCGGGAACAGCACGGAGTTCAGGGGGAAGAGGGGGAGACGGACGGTGGTCACGGCGCCCCAGCCTAATGGTCACCGGCATGGACGCGGTCGTTGTGCCCGCATCCCGGCCGGCTCCGGGGTCGCGGGGGCGCCGGCAGCAGCCCCGCCGGGGTGGTGTGCGCACCCGCCGTCAGGAGGTTCTCGCGCAGCCGCAGGAAGAGGCCCAGCGGGTCGTCGGAGAGCCGGTCCCAGGGGAAGGACGTCGCGTACGGGCCGATCAGACGCAGCTGGGCGCGGGCGTCCGCCCAGCGTTCCAGCCGGAGCAGCACGTACAGCAGCTTGTTGCGGACCTCGGCGGGCCAGGGGTCGGCCGCCGGGAGCCGGGCGGAGAGCGCGATCGCCCGGTCGGCCGCCGCGTCCAGCCGGGCACGGGGCACCTGGGGGCCGCGGCCGTCCGTCAGACAGCCGAAGGCCGCCCGCGCCGGCAGCGCCTGGACGAGTGAGTCGTCCGGGGCGTCCTGAGCGGCCTGCTCGGCGAAGTCGAAGCACTCGCGGTGCGAGCCACGGGGGGTGTGGGGCGTGGTCCCCCGCAGGACGCAGCAGGAGACGGCCAGGTAGCGCAGGGCGGCCACATGGCAGCCGTAGTGGTGCGGGGCGCGGCGGACCGCTGCCTCCCACAGCTCCTCGAAGTACCGGTGCCCGGCCCGGGAGCCGCGGGCGTGGTCGAGGGCGATCCGCCAGGGCACCGGGTCGCGGGCGTCGGCGTGGGCGGCGGCCGTGATGAGCGGGCTCGCCTCGCGCAGCGACTCGGCGCGGGCCGGCGAGGTCCAGGCGCGGTCCACGGCCAGCTGGGTGCCGACCAGCAGGGCGCCCGGGTCGTCGGGGGCCGCTGTGCGCCATGTGTCGAACCACTCGGGGCGCGAGCGCGCGAACGCGGCCAGGCGCCGGGTGTACCGGTCGCGGTGCTCCCACTCGGCCGCCGTGCGCGTGGCCGCCAGCAAGGCGGCGGCGGTGGCGTACTCGGACCGGCCGGCCGCGACCAGCGCGGGGGAGAGGCGGTCGTCGGGCGCGTCGAGCACCGCCTCGTCGTCGGCCGACGGCCGGCCGACGGGGCACGTGAGGCGTTTGGTCATCCAGCCGGACCGGATGAGCGAGGGCAGCGCAGCCATGGTGCACACCATTGAAAGACCGCAGGTCGGGGGCGCGCCAGAGGGCCGGGGCAAGTCATGGAAGGTTGTACGGCAGGCGGTCAAAGCCAGGTAAAGGGCGATTCTTCAACTGCTGGCCCTTCAACTGCTGGCCCTTCGACCACTGGTGCCCCTTCGACCACTGGTGACACCTCATCTGCTCGACTGCCGGGCCGTGCCCGTCGGCGCGGCCCACTGCCTGCCGCCTCAGCCACGCCGCAGCAGCCGTGTCGCCCCCGCCGCCACCGTCGTCGCCAGGATCCAGCCCAGCAGGATCATCACCGCGGCCAGCCACTGCCAGCCGCCGCGCAGCTGCCACTGGCCGACCTGGCCCAGGTCGATCACCGGCAGCAGCAGGTCCAGCGTGAACAGGGCCGGACTCCAGGCCGGGTGCCCGTCGGCGTTCATCGGCGGATGGCTCGCGTGCGCGAAGGCGAGCGTGCCCGCCGCCCACAGCACCGCCATCCACACCGCGGCCCGGCCCGGCCGGTAGCCGTAGGCCACCGCCCAGTCCTGGACGTAGCCCCAGAGCTTGGCGGCCACCGGCAGGGTCTCGCGGCGCCGGCGCTGCTTGGCCAGCAGCACCTCGCGCGCGTCCTCGTCCTCCCCGGCGGCGCGCAGCACCGCGGCCAGCCGCTCGTACGGCTCCGGGTGGTACTCGGGGGTGGCCGCCGCCACCCAGTCCAGACGCCGGACCAACGGGAACGGGCCCTGCGGGGCAAGGGCCTCGTACGTGAAGCCGCGCATCTGCAGGCGCCCGAGGCCCGGCCAGCTGCCCGCGCGGTCCACCAGGTTGGCGACCCGCGCACCGGAGAGCACCACCTTGCCGCGCTGAGGCTCGTCGCCGAGGAAGCGCAGCTCCGGTGTCTGCACCCGGCGCAGGGACACCTCCTGGTCGTCGGTGAGGTCGAACCGGGCCCGCTCCAGGTCGACCGCGTCCCCGAACCGCCCGTCGTCCAGGCGCACCCCGCCCCGGCACTCGAAACGCTGGATGCGCGTCCCACGCGCCGGGGTCGTGCCGCTCAGCAACGGGCTGCCCACGCCGGCCGGGGTCAGGTACAAGGTGCGCTCCACCGTGAGCTGGGGGGCGTTGAGGGCGAGGCGGGCGTAGGGGTTGGCGAGCCGGGCGCCGCGCAGGCTCAACGACACGCCGACCTTGGCGCTGCGCAGGCTCAGCTCGCCGTGCGACTCCAGCATCTCCGCCTGGAGGTCCTGGCCGACGGTCATGCCGTCCGCCGCGATGGACCGCCCGCTGCGGTCCCGGTACGCCACCGCCTGGTTGAGCAGCAGATCGGTGCCGATGTGCGCGTCGGTCAGCCGGACCCCGTTCTGGAAGCGGCAGCGCGGCAGATGCAGATCGCCCTCGGTGTGCACCCGGGCGGCCTCCAGACGCGGTACCGCGCAGTCCACCAGGCGCATGGTCGTGAAGCGGGCCTCCGGCAGCAGGACCTCGTGGTCGAAGCGGCAGCCGCGCAGCTCCACGTACGGCGTGACGGTGCCGCCCGCCAGGTTCACCGTGCCCGTGATCCGCACGCCGACGAGCTTCAGCGAGGACACCCGGCCGGCCAGCGCCGGCGGCCCGTCCAGCAGCAGCCAGCAGATGATCCGCGCGCGCACGCTGCGCTCGGGCCCCCAGGGATGCCCGCCGTGCGGGTCGTCCACGACGGCGTCCCCGCTGCTCAGGTCGTACACGCTGCCGTTGCGGAACGCCTGCCACATGCCCGCCTCGGCCGGGGTCAGGTCGTCCGGCGGCTCCCCGGTGAGGATGCCGGCCCCCTCGGTCACCGCAGTTCCGTCTCCCTCCACCGTCCAGGGGATTTCGTACAGCCGTTCATGCCCGTTGAGTGGCTGCTGGAACACTAGAGGTGAAGGCGATCTTCCAGATTTGGCCATGTTCTGTATCAGCCATTGATACGCGCCAACGCCCCGTGACGCCGGTCTGAGAGAATTGAGCCCGTGATCTCCCGAATCGATCTGCGCGGTGAGGCCCTTCCCCAGGGTCCCGCCTTGCGCGACCTGCTGCCCCGAGCCGACTTCGACGTTCAGGCCGCCCTCGAGAAGGTGCGTCCGATCTGCGAAGCCGTGCATCATCGTGGCGACGCGGCGCTGATCGACTTCGCCGAGAAGTTCGACGGAGTACGGCTGGAAACCGTCCGTGTCCCGGCCCAGGCGCTCACCGACGCGCTGGCCGGACTCGACCCGGCCGTGCGCGCCGCCCTGGAGGAGTCCATCCGCCGCGCCCGCCTGGTCCACCGCGAGCAGCGCCGGACCACGCACACCACCCAGGTCGTACCCGGCGGCTCCGTGACCGAGAAGTGGGTGCCGGTCGAGCGCGTCGGACTGTACGCACCCGGCGGCCGGTCCGTGTACCCGTCCTCCGTGATCATGAACGCCGTGCCGGCCCAGGAGGCCGGCGTCGAGTCGATCGCGCTCGCCTCCCCGCCGCAGGCCGAGTTCGGCGGGCTGCCGCACCCGACGATCCTCGCCGCGTGCGCGCTGCTCGGCGTGGACGAGGTCTACGCGGCGGGCGGCGCCACCGCCGTCGCGATGTTCGCCCACGGCACCGAGTCCTGCGCCCCGGCCAACATGGTCACCGGTCCCGGCAACATCTGGGTCGCCGCCGCCAAGCGCTACTTCACCGGCAAGATCGGTATCGACACCGAGGCCGGCCCCACCGAGATCGCGGTCCTCGCCGACGACACCGCCGACCCGGTGCACATCGCCGCGGACCTGATCAGCCAGGCCGAGCACGACCCGCTCGCGGCGGCCGTGCTGGTCACCGACTCCGTCGAGCTGGCGGACGCGGTGGCCAAGGAGCTGGAGCCGCAGGTCGCGGCCACCAAGCACATCGAGGACCGCATCCGCCCGGCCCTGGCCGGCAAGCAGTCCGCGATCGTGCTCGTCGACGGCATCGAGGAAGGACTCAGGGTGGTCGACGCCTACGGCGCCGAGCACCTGGAGATCCAGACCGCCGACGCCGCCGCGGTGGCCGACCGGGTACGCAACGCGGGCGCGATCTTCATCGGACCCTGGGCCCCCGTCTCGCTCGGTGACTACGCGGCCGGGTCCAACCACGTCCTGCCCACCGGCGGCTGCGCCTGTCACTCCTCCGGCCTGTCCGTCCAGTCCTTCCTGCGCGGCATCCACATCGTGGACTACACCAAGGACGCGCTCGCCGAGGTCGCGCACCACGTGGTGACGCTGGCGGAGGCGGAGGACCTGCCGGCGCACGGTGCGGCGATCAAGGCCCGGTTCGGCTGGAAGGTACCGACGAGCAAGTGAGCTACGGAATCGACGATCTTCCCGTACGGGACGAGCTGCGCGGCAAGTCCCCCTACGGCGCGCCCCAACTGGACGTCCCCGTACGGCTGAACACCAACGAGAACCCCTACCCGCTGCCCGAGCCGCTGGTCGAGCGGATCGCGGAGCGGGTGCGGGAGGCCGCCCGCCACCTGAACCGCTATCCCGACCGGGACGCGGTCCAGCTGCGCACCGAACTGGCCGCGTACCTGACGAGGACCGGCAACCACCCGCTCGGCATGGAGAACGTGTGGGCCGCCAACGGCTCCAACGAGGTCATCCAGCAGCTGCTGCAGACCTTCGGCGGACCGGGCCGCACCGCCCTCGGCTTCGAGCCGTCGTACTCGATGCACGCGCTCATCGCGCGCGGCACCGGAACCGGCTGGATCTCCGGCCCCCGCAGCGAGGACTTCTCGCTCGACGTCGCGGCGGCCGAGCGGGCGATCGCGGAGCACAAGCCGGACGTCGTCTTCATCACCACACCCAACAACCCCACCGGCAACGCGGTTCCACCGGAGACGGTCCTCGCACTGTACGAGGCGGCGCAGGCGGCCAAGCCGTCCATGGTGGTCGTGGACGAGGCCTACGTCGAGTTCAGCCACGGCGCCTCGCTGCTGCCGCTGCTGGCGGGCCGCCCGCACCTCGTCGTCTCCCGCACGATGTCGAAGGCGTTCGGCGCGGCCGGCCTGCGCCTCGGCTACCTGGCCGCGCACCCGGCGGTCGTGGACGCCGTCCAGCTCGTACGGCTGCCGTACCACCTCTCGGCGGTCACCCAGGCGACCGCCCTGGCCGCCCTGGAGCACACCGACACGCTGCTGGGGTACGTCGAGCAGCTGAAGTCGGAGCGCGACCGGCTGCTCGCCGAACTGCGGGCCATCGGCTACGACGTCACGGAGTCGGATGCGAACTTCGTGCAGTTCGGGCGGTTCGCCGACACGCACGAGGCCTGGCAGAAGATCCTCGACCGGGGTGTCCTGGTCCGGGACAACGGCGTACCGGGGTGGCTGCGGGTGTCCGCCGGAACCCCGCAGGAGAACGACGCGTTCCTCGACGCGGTACGAGAGCTGAAGAAGGAGCTGGAGGCATGAACCGCGTAGGACGCGTGGAGCGCACCACCAAGGAGACCTCGGTCCTGGTCGAGATAGACCTCGACGGCACCGGGCGGACCGACATCGCCACCGGCGTCGGCTTCTACGACCACATGCTCGACCAGCTCGGCCGGCACGGTCTGTTCGACCTGACCGTGAAGACCGACGGCGACCTGCACATCGACTCCCACCACACCATCGAGGACACCGCCCTCGCGCTCGGCGCCGCCTTCAGGCAGGCGCTCGGCGACAAGGTGGGGATCTACCGCTTCGGCAACTGCACGGTCCCGCTGGACGAGTCCCTCGCCCAGGTCACCGTCGACCTGTCCGGCCGCCCCTACCTCGTGCACACCGAGCCCGAGAACATGGCACCGATGATCGGCGAGTACGACACCACGATGACGCGGCACATCCTGGAGTCCTTCGTGGCCCAGGCGCAGATCGCGCTGCACGTGCACGTGCCCTACGGGCGCAACGCGCACCACATCGTGGAATGCCAGTTCAAGGCGCTCGCGCGAGCGCTGCGTTACGCGTCGGAGCGCGACCCGCGCGCGGCCGGCATCATCCCGTCGACGAAGGGCGCCCTGTAAGCGATGAACGGTCTGTCCACCGCCCTGATCTTCGTGGGCCTCGTCCTCGTCGGCGGGATCATCTCCTTCGTCAAGCAGAAGATGCCCACCAGCCTCATCGTGCTGCTGTCCATCAGCGCGGCGATGTGCCTGGTCGCGGGCGTCATGCGGCTGGAGGTGTGGAATTGAGCACCGGCGGCAAGAAGGTCGTCGTCTTCGACTACGGCTTCGGCAACGTCCGCTCCGCCGAGCGCGCCCTCGCGCGCGTGGGGGCCGACGTCGAGATCACGCGTGACTTCGACAAGGCGATGAACGCCGACGGTCTGCTGGTGCCCGGCGTCGGCGCGTTCGCCGCCTGCATGCGGGGCCTGCGCGCGGCCCGCGGTGACTGGGTCGTGGACCGCCGGCTGTCCGGCGGGCGGCCCGTGATGGGCATCTGCGTGGGCATGCAGATCCTTTTCGCGCGCGGCATCGAGCACGGCGTGGAGGCCGAGGGCCTCGACGAGTGGCCCGGCACGGTCGAGCCGCTCCAGGCCGACGTCGTGCCCCACATGGGCTGGAACACCGTCGACGCCCCGCTCGACTCCCAGCTGTTCGCAGGCCTGGACCGGGACGCCCGCTTCTACTTCGTGCACTCCTACGCCGTCCACGACTGGACCCTGGAGACGAACAACCCGGTGATCGAGGCACCCAGGATCACCTGGACGACGCACGGCAGGCCCTTCGTGGCCGCCGTGGAGAACGGCGCCCTGTGGGCCACCCAGTTCCACCCCGAGAAGTCCGGCGACGCCGGCGCCCAGCTCCTCACCAACTGGATCGGAACCCTGTAGACCATGGCCAAGCTCGAACTCCTCCCCGCCGTCGACGTCCGCGACGGCCAGGCCGTACGCCTCGTGCACGGTGAGTCCGGGACCGAAACCTCCTACGGCTCCCCGCTGGAGGCCGCCCTCGCCTGGCAGCGGTCCGGCGCCGAGTGGCTGCACCTGGTCGACCTGGACGCCGCGTTCGGCACGGGCGACAACCGCGAGCTGATCGCCGAGGTCGCCGAGCGCATGGCGGAACTGCACATCAAGGTGGAGCTGTCCGGGGGCATCCGCGACGACGCCTCCCTGGCGGCGGCCCTGGCCACCGGCTGCACCCGGGTCAACCTCGGCACCGCCGCCCTGGAGAGCCCCGAGTGGGTCGCCAAGGTCATCGCCGAGCACGGCGACAAGATCGCCGTCGGCCTCGACGTGCGCGGCACGACCCTGCGCGGACGCGGCTGGACCCGCGACGGCGGCGACCTGTACGAGACGCTGGAGCGCCTCGACCGGGAGGGCTGCGCCCGCTACGTCGTCACCGACATCGCCAAGGACGGCACCCTCCAGGGCCCGAACCTGGAGCTGCTGAAGAGCGTGTGCGCGGCCACCGACCGCCCGGTCGTGGCCTCCGGCGGCGTGTCGTCCCTGGACGACCTGCGTGCCATCGCCGAGCTGGTACCCCTCGGTGTCGAGGGCGCCATCGTCGGGAAGGCGCTGTACGCGAAGGCGTTCACCCTGGAAGAGGCCTTGGAGGCTGTGTCGTCATGACGTCCGAAGCCGTGCGGCGCGTGCAGAGCGGAAGTCCCTGGGAAGAGAGTTTCGGTTTCGCGCGTGCCGTCGCGGCGGGGGACCGGGTGCTGGTGGCCGGCACGACGTCCTTCAAGGGCACCGTGCTGTACGGCGAGGGCGACCCCTACGAACAGGCCAAGGTGGCCTTCGCCGGCGCGGTCGAGGCGATCGGTGAGTTCGGGCTCGGGATCGAGTCCGTGATCCGTACACGCATGTATCTGACCCATGCGCGGGACGTGGACGCCGTGGGCCGCGCCCACAAGGAACTGTTCGACAGCGTCCGCCCGGCCTCGACCCTGCTGGTCGTCGAGGGCTTCGTCGACCCGCGCATCCTGGTCGAAGTAGAACTAGAGGCATTCAGAGGAGCCGTGGATTCATGACCCTGGCGGTTCGAGTCATCCCCTGCCTGGACGTGGACAACGGCCGGGTGGTCAAGGGCGTCAACTTCCAGAACCTGCGTGACGCGGGCGACCCCGTCGAGATGGCCAAGGTGTACGACGCCGAGGGCGCCGACGAGCTGACGTTCCTGGACATCACCGCGTCCTCGGGCAACCGGGAGACGACGTACGACGTGGTGCGCCGCACCGCCGAGCAGGTGTTCATCCCGCTGACGGTCGGCGGCGGTGTCCGCACGGCCGAGGACGTGGACAGGCTGCTGCGGGCGGGCGCCGACAAGGTGGGCGTGAACACCGCCGCGATCGCCCGCCCCGACCTGATCCGCGAGATCGCGGAGCGCTTCGGCCGGCAGGTGCTGGTCCTGTCGGTGGACGCCCGCCGCACCCCTTCCCGCAGCGGCTCGTCCGGCTCCTTCGAGGTCACCACCCATGGCGGACGCCGCGGCACCGGCATCGACGCCGTCGAGTGGGCGCACCGGGCGGCGGAACTGGGCGCCGGCGAGATCCTCCTCAACTCCATGGACGCGGACGGCACCAAGGACGGCTACGACCTGGAGATGATCGCCGCCGTCCGCAAGCACGTGACGGTGCCCGTGATCGCCTCGGGCGGCGCCGGCAAGCTGACCGACTTCCCGCCGGCGATCGAGGCGGGCGCGGACGCGGTACTGGCCGCGTCGGTGTTCCACTTCGGGGACCTGCGCATCGGCGAGGTGAAGCAGACCCTGCGGGAGGCGGGACACCCCGTCAGGTAGGGCGTACGGCCAAGGGCCCCGGCTGCCGGTGGTGGCCGGGGCCTTGTCGTGGCCGGACACCGGCGCAGGACACCACACGAGGCGCGCAGAAGGCACGGGCAAATGCGAAAGAGAAGTTGCGCAAAATCTATTGCGCAGTTTTTCTTTCGTATCTAGCGTGAGTGCATGGCAAGCAACGAGAACCACCGGATCACGGACGTCGGAACACTCAAGGCCCTGGCGCACCCGCTGCGGGCGAACCTGTACCGGCTGTTGTGCGCCGAGCGGGTCGCGACGGCCTCCCAGCTCGCCGAGCACGTGGACGAGGCCGTGTCCCTGGTCAGCTACCACCTGCGCAAACTCGCCGAACACGGCCTGATCGAGGAGGCCGAGCCGCAGACGGCGGACGGGCGGGAGCGCTGGTGGCAGCCCGCCTCCGACGGGGTGAGCATCCGGGACGAGGACTTCCGCGGAGAACCGGCCAAGGCCGCGGCCCACCTGGCGGCCATCCGTCTCTTCCACGACCAGCGGGCCGACCGCTACCGCCGCTACCTGGACGAGCGCCCCACCTGGAGCCCCGAGTGGAACACCGCGTCCGTGGACAGCGAGTCCCTCATGCGCCTGACCCCGGCCGAACTCACCGCGCTGCAGGGCGAGCTGGAAGAACTCCTGCGCAGGTACGACGCGCAGGGCCGGGCCGCCGAGGCGGCCGGCGAGACCGAGGGCCGCGAGCACGTCGCGCTGTACGTGTACGGATTCCCCTTCCGCTTCTGAGAGAGGCCGCCGCCGTGACCACCCTGTCCGCGCCCCCCGCCGCACAGCACCTACCGGACCTGCCCGCCCACCGCGACCCCAACGTCCTGCGCTGGCTCGGCGCCTACACCTCCTCGATGGTCGGTGACAGCGTCTACTACGTCGCCCTGTCCTGGGCCGCGGTCCAGGACGGCACTCCCGTCCAGGCCGGGGTCGTGATGTCCGTCAGCGCGCTGCCCAGGGCCTTACTCATGCTCGGCGGCGGAGTCGTCGCCGACCGGCTGGGCCCGCGCCGGGTCGTCATCGGCAGCGACACCGTCCGCTGCGGGGCCGTCCTCGCGGTGGCGGCCCTGCTCTTCCTCACCGGCCCCGGGCTGTGGCCGCTCGCCCTGCTGGCCCTGGTCTTCGGGACCGTCGACGCCGTGTTCATGCCCGCCGTCGGGGCACTGCCCGCGCGGATCACCGGACGCGACCAGCTCGCCCGGGTCCAGGGCATGCGCGGCCTCGCCATCAGGTTCGCGAGCGTGGCCGGCGCCCCGCTCGGCGGACTCGGCGTGGCGCTGGGCGGAGCGCCCGCCGCCTTCGCCGTCGCGGGCCTGCTCATCGCCGTCTCCATACCGCTGCTGATCCTCGTACGGGTCCGCGGCCTGCCCGCGGACAGCACGGACGGGGACCGGTCCCGGAGCGTCGACGCGGACGCCTCTCGGGGCACCGGGTGGAGCGATCTCGTGGACGGGCTGCGCTACATCCGCCGGCACCGGGTGCTCGCCCCGCTCATGGCGGCCATCGCCCTCGGTGACCTCGGCTTCGTCGGCCCGCTCAACGTCGGCCTCACCCTCCTCGCCGACCGGCGCGGCTGGGGCGCCTCCGATGTGGGCTGGGTGCTCGCCGGGTTCGGCGTCGGCGCGGGCGCCGCCTCGCTGCTGCTGGCCGTCCGGGGCCGGCTGCCCCGGGCCGGGCTGGTCGCCGGGTGCACGATCATCGGTGGGTCGGTGGCCATCGGCACGCTCGGCTGTGTTCCCGCTCTCGCCGGGGCCGTGGGCACCGCCCTGCTCATCGGCCTGTTCGCCGGGCTCAGCGGCGCGATGTGCGGGGCCCTGCTGCAGACCCACGCCGACCCCGCCTACCTGGGCCGGGTCACTGCCGTCGCCGGCCTGGTGAGCCTCGGTCTCGCCCCGCTGAGCATGCCCTTCGCCGCCGCCGCGATCGGGGCGTGGGGACCCGGCCCGGTCTTCGTGGTCAGCGCCCTCGTCTGCGGCCTCGGCGGTGTCGTCACCCTCGTCGCCCCGCACCTGCGCCGCGCCGAACTGCCCCGCTGACGTTCACCGCCCGGGCTGGGTCAGCTGCACCAGGTTGCCGACGGTGTCGTCGAAGACCGCGGCCAGCACCGGCCCCTGCTCCTGCGGCGGATGCGTGAAGCGGACACCGAGGCCGCGCAGCCGGTCGTACTCCGCTCGCAGATCGTCCACGGAGAAGACGATGCACGGGATGCCCGCCTCGTAGAGGGCCGTGCGGTAGGGCTCCGCGATGGGGCCCTGGCCGGGCTCCAGCAGCAGCTGGAGGTCCGGCTGCGCCCCACCGGGTGCCCCGACCGTGACGAACAGCGTGCCCCCGCCCAGATCCAGGTGCGTGCGGGTCTCGAAGCCCAGGACACCCGTGTAGAAGGCGTGCGCCGTGGCCACGTCGTCCACGTACACGCTGGTCATCGCGACCTTGATCACGGCGAGGCGCCTTCCGGGTCTCAGATGCCCAGTCGCCGGGACTCGTGCAGCCGGGTGATCGCCTCCGTCTCGCCGTCCAGGTCCACCCTGGCCGCGCTCTGCCGGCCGAACGCGAACAGGAGCAGCTCCGAGGGCTCGCCGGTCGCCGTCACCACCGGCGTACCGCGGTGGGCGACGGCCGTCTGGCCGTTCGGGCGCCGCAGGACCAGGCCCGTGGGCACACCCCGGCCGAGCAGACGGGCGGTGCGCTCCAGACGGGACCAGAGCGCGTCCTGGAAGACGGCGTCCAGCTCGCGCGGCGACCAGTCCGGCTGCGCCCGGCGCACGTCCTCCGTGTGGACGTAGAACTCGACGATGTTGGCCGCCTCGTCGATCTGCTTGAGGGCGAACGGCGAGAAGCGCGGCGGACCGGTACGGATGAGCTGGATCAGCTCCTCGTACGGTTTCGCCGCGTACTCGTCCATGACCTTCTCCAGACGAGCCGCGAGAGGCTTGATCAGCGTGCCCCCGGCCGCGTCCGGGCGCCGCTCGCGCACCACCACGTGCGCGGCCAGATCCCGCGTCCGCCAGCCCTCGCACAGGGTCGGCGCATCCGGTCCGGCGGTTTCCAAGAGGTCGGCGAGCAGGAGCCGTTCACGCTTGGCAAAGGTCGACATGTGGTCAGCCTACGACCAGGTGATCCGTCCGCCCAGCCGGCGCGTCCCGTCACCGCCGGTGCCGCACGGCACAATGGCACCCATGACCAGTACGACCGGTACCCCCCGGCCCAGCAGCCGCCTCGCCCCTGAGATCGCCGCACGTCTCAAGCGCAGCGCCGACGGACTCCTGCCCGCCATCGCCCAGCAGTACGACACCGGTGAGGTGCTCATGCTCGGCTGGATGGACGACGAGGCGCTGCACCGGACCCTCACCACCGGCCGTTGCACGTACTGGTCACGCAGCCGGCAGGAGTACTGGGTCAAGGGCGACACCTCGGGCCACTTCCAGTGGGTGAAGTCGGTCGCGCTCGACTGCGACGCCGACACCCTGCTGGTCAAGGTCGACCAGGTGGGCGCGGCCTGCCACACCGGCGCGCGCACCTGCTTCGACGAGGACGTATTGCTCAAGGACGCCGATTCCGGCGCGTCCGGGCCGCATCAGTAAGGTCAGTCGCCATGGACCTCGAGACCTTCCGCAAGCTCGCCACCGACCGGCGCGTCGTCCCGGTCACGCGCAAGCTCCTCGTCGACGGCGACACCCCCGTGGCGCTGTACCGCAAGCTCGCCGCCGAACGCTCCGGCACCTTCCTGCTGGAGTCCGCGGAGAACGGCCGCTCCTGGTCCCGGTACTCCTTCGTGGGCGTACGCTCCGACGCCACGCTGACCACGCGGGACGGCCAGGCCCACTGGCTCGGCACCCCGCCCGTCGGCGTCCCGGTCGACGGCGACCCGCTCGCCGCCCTCCGCGCCACGATCCAGGCCCTGCACACCCCCCACCAGGACGGCATGCCGCCCTTCACCGGCGGCATGGTCGGCTACCTCGGCTACGACATCGTCCGCCGCCTGGAGAAGATCGGCCCCGGCGAGCGCGACGACCTCCGGCTGCCCGAGCTGACCATGCTCCTCACCAGTGACCTCGCCGTCATGGACCACTGGGAGGGCTCGGTGCTGCTGATCGCCAACGCGATCAACCACAACGACCTCGACACCGGGGTGGACGAGGCCTACGCGGACGCCGTGGCCCGGCTCGACGCCATGGAGGCCGACCTCGCCCGCCCGGTCGCCCAGCCCCCGGCCGTCCTGCCGCCCTCGGAGCTGCCCGAGTACACCGCACGGTGGGGCGGCCCCGACTTCCAGGTGGCCGTCGAGGACATCAAGGAGCGCATCCGCGCGGGCGAGGCCTTCCAGGTCGTGCCCTCCCAGCGCTTCGAGACCCCCTGCACGGCGAGCGCACTCGACGTCTACCGCGTGCTGAGGGCCACGAACCCGTCGCCGTACATGTACCTGTTCCGCTTCGACGGTTTCGACGTGGTCGGCTCGTCCCCCGAGGCGCTGGTCAAGGTCGAGGACGGGCGCGCGATGGTCCACCCCATCGCCGGGACCCGGCACCGAGGCGCCACCCCGCAGGAGGACCAGGCCCTCGCCGAGGAACTGCTCGCCGACCCCAAGGAGCGCGCCGAGCACCTGATGCTGGTCGACCTGGGGCGCAACGACCTGGGCCGGGTCTGCGAGCCCGGCTCCGTCGAGGTCGTGGACTTCATGTCCATCGAGCGCTACTCGCACGTGATGCACATCGTCTCCACGGTCACCGGCAAGGTGGCCGAGGGCCGCACCGCCTTCGACGTGCTCACCGCATGCTTCCCGGCGGGCACCCTCTCCGGTGCGCCCAAGCCGCGCGCGATGCAGATCATCGACGAGCTGGAGCCGTCCCGGCGCGGCCTGTACGGCGGTTGCGTCGGCTATCTGGACTTCGCCGGCGACTCCGACACGGCCATCGCCATCCGCACCGCCCTGCTGCGCGATGGCACGGCGTACGTCCAGGCCGGAGCCGGCGTCGTCGCCGACTCCGACCCGGTCGCGGAGGACCAGGAGTGCCGCAACAAGGCGGCGGCGGTCCTCCGCGCGGTGCACACGGCCAACCGGCTCAGCTCGTAGGAAGGCTCAGCCGGTGAACGCGGCGGTGCCGTTCGGGACGCCGAGCCCGGACGGGCCGTCGTACCCCGTGGTGGCGGTGCACAGGTAGGACCCGCCGCAGCTGCCGTTGGAGCCGGTGGTCACGTCGTACAGCGCCGAGGTGTGGGCGTAGGGGAAGGACGCCGGGTAGGAGCCGGAGGAGGGGCTGCCGGCCAGCGCGTAGACCGCCGCGATCAGCGGGGACGAGACGCTGGTGCCGCCGAAGACCATCCAGCCGGTGCCCTGGCCGTAGGTGTCGTACACCGCGACGCCGGTGTTGGGGTCGGCGACCGCCGAGACGTCCGCGACGGTGCGGTTGGCGCAGCCGGTGTCCTTCTGCCAGGTGGGCTTGGCGTCGTACGCGGAGCAGCCGGAGCCGGCCCCGTTCCACACCGTGTCGGTCCAGCCGCGCGTGGTGGACGAGGTCTTCAGGGACGTACCGCCCACGGCCGTCACGTACTTGGACGCGGCCGGGTACTCGACGCCGTAGCCGCTGTCGCCGGAGGAGACGGTGATGGCGACACCCGGGTGGTTGAAGTACGAGGAGTCGTACGACGCGTCGTTGGAGGACTCGGAGCCGCCGTAGCTGTTGGAGACGAACTTGGCGCCCAGCCGGACCGCGGTGTTCACGGCCGTGCCGAGGTTGGTCATGGTCGCCGAACTGGCCTCCACCAGCAGGATCTTGCAGTTCGGGCAGGCCGCGCTGACCATGTCGAGGTCGAGGGCGATCTCCTCCCCCCAGCCGGAGTTGCCGCGCGGGTACTTGGTGCCGCCGGTCTGGTCCACCTTCTGGAAGCAGCCGTTGGCGGTGGTGCAGGCCGGCAGACCGTACTGGGAGCGGTAGACGGCGAGGTCGGCCTCTGCGTTCGGGTTGTCGTAGGCGTCGACGATCGCCACGGTCTGGCCCGAACCGCCGGTCGCGGACGGCAGGTTGTACGCGGCCTGGAGCGAGGCGGGGCCGTAGCCGGAGGGTGTGGCGGCGGCCGTCAGGCCGCTCTCGGCGTGCGCCGACACCGGGGTGCCCGCGGTGACCTTGAGGGCGTTGCACGCCATCTCGTCCTTCGCCGTCGGGACGGCACACGAGCGGGCGACGGTGACTGCGTGCGAGGAGGTGGCCTGGGCCGCCTGGCCGACCGGTGCGGCGAGCGCGAGGGCGGCGGTGGCGAGCGTGGCCACGGCGGTGAGGGATACGGTTCTGCGCAACGTACGTCCTCCGCGAGGTGGGTGAACCGGGAAGGTGCGTGGGGGGTGCGCGGTGCGACCGCGGCGCGGGGTGAACGCCAGGGCCGCGCAGAACCTATGGATGTCGAGGGCACGTCAACAAGGTCCAGGGGGGGAGCCGGTATGTTCCTTTGCCGTTCCTGTGCGCTTCCTGCCGAACCCATGAGCCGTACTCGAAGACGTCATGAGGAGAACGTGGCCTCACCATGGCTTGACGGAACCCGGGTGCGGGTTCGCCCGGGGTGCAGGCGATAGTGGAGTACGTGACTGCCGTACCTCACTCCCGTTCCGAAGCCGCCGCGCCCGCCCGGTCCGGCCGGCGCAGCCTCGCCGTCGCCCTGCTGTGCGGCGCGCTCGGCGCGGCCGTGACCCTGCTCGCCACCCGGCAGCGCTGGTCGCAGGGCAGCGCGACAGTGGCCGGCGGTGCCTTCCGCCTCACCGCCAAGGGCAGCGACGTCACGGGCGTCCCCGCGGCCCTCGCCGTCGTGGGCCTCGCCGCGCTCGTCGCCGTCTTCGCCGTCCGCAAGGCCGGCCGCCTCGCCGTCGCCGCGCTGCTCACGCTCTCCGGCGCGGGCATCGTCGCCGCCTCCCTCGTCGGCGCCTCCGACAGCTCGGCGCTGGACGACAAGGCCGCCAGGGCGGCCGGCGACAGCTCCGCCACCGTCGCCGCGCTCAGCCACACCGGCTGGCCCTACGTCGCGGCCGCCGGCGGCGCCCTCATCCTCCTCGCCGGCCTGCTCGCCCTGCGCTACGGCAGCCTGTGGCCCGCCATGTCCGGCCGCTACGAACGCGGCACCGACCGTCCGCGCCGCACGGCCCGCCCGGTCGACCCCGAGCGCCCGGAGGAGATGTGGAAGGCGCTGGACCGCGGAGAGGACCCGACCGGGGCCTGACCGCAAACCCGCCCCACGGACGTCCCGTGCCGGGGGTGTGGTGAATCAGACTCCACCCCCGCGTCCGGGGCGCGCGGGCGTACGGGAGAATGGGCGACGAGCGTCCGGCTTCGGACAGGCGGACGGGCTCGGAAACGCTACGACTCATACAAGCAACGAGGAGCAAGTCATGGCGGGCAGCGAACACGGTCACACCCCGGCCGCCTGGACCGGTGTCACCATCGTCTTCATCGGTTTCTGCGTCTCGGGCGCCTTCACGGTGATGGCCGAGCCGGTCGGCTTCTGGGCCGGCATGGCGATCGCGGTTCTCGGCGGCGTCGTCGGCGCCGCCATGAGCGCCATGGGCCTCGGTATGCCGAAGGAGGCGCACCGCGCCCCGCACGCGACCCCGGTCGCGACCCCTGAGCCGGCCGGCGCCGAGAGCTGAGCGGCGGCGACGCTTCCCGCGAGGGGCGGCCCCGCACCGGAAACGGGTGCGGGGCCGCCCCTCGCGTATGCACGGGACGCGCACCGGGCGCGTGCGGGGCAGAATGCGAGGCGTGAACGCCGACAGCCGCACCACCCCGCTCAGCCCCGCCCCGCCCGCCCCGGTGTGGACGCGGCTCGCCGTCCCGGCCGGGCTGCTCGCGGCCGTCGCCGGGGCCTTCGCGTACGTCGGCACCGTCGACCCCGACGAGCCCGGCCACTACCCGGTGTGCCCCCTCTACCGGCTCACCGGCCTGTACTGCCCCGGCTGCGGCGGACTGCGCGGCGCGCACGCCTTCGTCCACGGTGACTTCCTCACCGCGCTGCACGACAACGCGCTGGGCGCGGTCGCCTATCCGCTCCTCGCCGTGCTGTGGACCGCCTGGGTGGTCCGCGCGGTGCGCGGCAGGCCGCCGCGGATGGATCCGCGTCCGGCGCACCTGTGGGCCGTCGGCGCGCTGCTCCTCGTCTTCACCGTTGTCCGGAACCTGCCGTTCGGTGGCTGGCTGCATCCTTGATCGACTGGCGAATGTCCAGGTAGTGGGACCGCCGTCGGCCGGATGCGAGACGGACCCGGTCATGCGGATACCATCGCAGTGACCACGGGTTTTCAGAACCTGTAAGGAACCACCGTCTGGAAGGGGGCCGCTCGCGTGAGTGTGCTCGACGAGATCATCGACGGAGTCCGTGCCGACCTCGCCGAGCGGCAGGCGCGGGTCAGCCTCGACGAGCTCAAGGAGCGCGCGGCGAAGGCGCCCGCCGCGAAGGACGGGGTGGCCGCGCTCAAGGGCGACGGCGTCAAGGTGATCTGCGAGGTCAAGCGCTCCAGCCCTTCGAAGGGCGCGCTTGCCGCGATCGCCGACCCGGCAGGGCTCGCCGCGGACTACGAGGCGGGCGGTGCGGCCGTCATCTCCGTTCTCACCGAACAGCGCCGCTTCGGCGGCTCGCTGGCCGATCTGGAGGCGGTCCGCGCCCGCGTGGACATCCCCGTCCTCCGCAAGGACTTCATCGTCACGTCGTACCAGCTGTGGGAGGCGCGGGCCTACGGCGCCGACCTCGCGCTGCTGATCGTGGCCGCGCTGGACCAGCCGGCCCTGGAGTCGCTGATCGAGCGTGCCGTGTCCATCGGCCTCACTCCGCTCGTCGAGGTGCACGACGAGGAGGAGGTCGAGCGTGCCGTGGACGCGGGCGCGCGGGTCATCGGTGTCAACGCACGCAACCTGAAGACACTGGAGGTCGACCGCGGCACGTTCGAGCGGATCGCCCCGGAGATTCCGGAAGGCATCGTGAAGGTCGCCGAGTCCGGCGTCCGCGGACCGCACGACCTGATCGCCTACGCCAATGCGGGCGCCGACGCGGTCCTGGTCGGCGAGTCCCTCGTCACCGGACGCGACCCCAAGGCCGCCGTCGCCGACCTGGTCGCCGCGGGCGAACACCCCGCCCTGCGGCACGGACGGAGCTGAACCACCGCTAAGCTGTGCCCTGATGATGCTTCCGATCACGCCGGCGACGCGGGATCCTTATGCCCGTCTCGCCCGAGGCTGCCGACCCCGAGGCTGCCGTGCCCCCGCGCGCCGGGTGCACGGGCGGCGGGTCCGCTATGTGATCGGCGACGAACCGGGCCAGGTGAACGGCATGCGATGGCGCCCGACGCGTGCGCGTCACCTGCGGTGAGCTGAGCCGACGACCCCACGCACGTCCGGCCGAGGACGACCGGGCTTCCCGCGGCGGTGAGGGCATTCCCGATCTGTTGCGGTGGCCTTCCGCGGCGGCGGGTTCTCCCCGTCCCGCGCAGTCGCCTCCTCGGCAGCAGCACGGGATCCCTGGTTCGCGCGGAGGTCTTCCCGCAAGGGCCCTGGTCTCCCGGGCTGCGCTGAAGAGGTGCGGCGCGACCGAGGTTTTCCCGGTCGCGGTGCGGCCTTCTGCGGCGGTCGGGGATGTTCCTGGTCCACGGCGGTGGTCTTCCCGGCGGCGGGGACGGTTTCCCGGTCCGTGACGGTTGCTTTCCGCGGCGGTGGGTTTCCCTGGCCCGTGGCACGGTCTCCGGTGACGGTACGGGTTCCCTGACTCGCGCGGAGGCTTCCGGCGGTGGCCCTGGATCTCCGGGGCCGCGGTGCGGTCCTCTGTGGCGGCGACGGGATTCCCTGTCCGTGCTGGTGGTCTTCGGGCGGCCGGAGTTTCCCCTTTCGCGGCGGCGGTTTTCCGTGGCGGTGGAGATTTCTCGGCTGACAGCGGTGGCTTTCCGTGGTGGACAGGAACTCCTGGGCTTTTGACGGAGGCTTGTGGCTGCGGCTTCGGATTTCCCGGCCTTCCGGCGGAGGCTTCCGGCTGCGGCCCGGGTTTCTCGGAGCGGTGCGGACGCTTCCGGCAGTGGCTGGGGTTTTCCCCGGCTCGCGGCTGAGGATCGCGGCGGCGGCTGGGGTTTTCCCTGGCACGCGGCTGAGGATCCCGGCGGCTGGGGTTTTCCCTGGCTCGCGGTGGAGCGTCTGCGGCGGCCGGGAATTCTCGGCTCGCCGCGGTGGCCGTGCCTCTGAGGCCGGTTTTCCTGGTCCACAGCGGTAGCTTTCCGTACCGGTGAGTGTTTTCCCTTCGCCTCGGCCGACAGTGCGGGCGGGCGGGTGGAAAAGTGCCTTCGAGGACAGCGCGCGCACGCGTATTCACGTACCCCAAGTCCGGCAACCCGGGGCCACGGCCCCTGCGAGGTATTCGTATGCCCAGCCAGTTCTTCATCCCTGACCCCACCGGCCAGGTTCCCACCGCCGAGGGCTACTTCGGCGCGTTCGGCGGCAAGTTCATCCCGGAGGCCCTCGTCGCCGCCGTGGACGAGGTCGCCGTCGAGTACGACAAGGCGAAGGCCGACCCCGAGTTCGCCCGCGAACTCGACGACCTGCTCGTCCACTACACCGGCCGCCCGAGCGCGCTGACCGAGGTGTCCCGGTTCGCCGAACACGCCGGTGGCGCCCGGGTCTTCCTCAAACGGGAGGACCTCAACCACACCGGCTCCCACAAGATCAACAACGTCCTCGGCCAGGCCCTGCTCACCAAGAGGATGGGCAAGACCCGTGTCATCGCCGAGACCGGCGCCGGTCAGCACGGCGTCGCCACGGCCACCGCCTGCGCGCTCTTCGGCCTCGACTGCACCATCTACATGGGCGAGATCGACACCCGGCGCCAGGCCCTCAACGTCGCCCGCATGCGCATGCTCGGCGCCGAGGTCGTCGCCGTGAAGTCCGGCAGCCGCACGCTCAAGGACGCCATCAACGAGGCGTTCCGGGACTGGGTCGCCAACGTCGACCACACGCACTACCTGTTCGGGACCGTCGCGGGGCCCCACCCGTTCCCGGCCATGGTCCGCGACTTCCACCGCGTCATCGGCGTCGAGGCTCGCCGCCAGCTCCTGGAGCGCGCCGGCCGCCTCCCGGACGCCGCCATCGCCTGCGTCGGCGGCGGCTCCAACGCCATCGGTCTCTTCCACGCCTTCATCCCCGACGAGGGCGTCCGCCTCATCGGCTGCGAGCCCGCCGGGCACGGCATCGAGACCGGCGAGCACGCGGCCACCCTCACCGCCGGCGAACCCGGCATCCTGCACGGCTCACGGTCGTACGTCCTGCAGGACGAGGAAGGCCAGATCACCGAGCCGTACTCCATCTCGGCCGGACTGGACTACCCGGGCATCGGCCCGGAGCACTCCTACCTCAAGGACTCCGGCCGCGGCGAGTACCGCGCGATCACCGACGACGCCGCCATGCAGGCCCTGCGCCTGCTGTCGCGCACCGAGGGCATCATCCCGGCCATCGAGAGCGCCCACGCCCTGGCCGGCGCCCTGGAGGTCGGCAGGGAGCTGGGCACGGACGGACTGATCGTGGTCAACCTGTCCGGCCGCGGCGACAAGGACATGGACACCGCCGCGCGCTACTTCGGCCTCTACGACATCGACGCCGAGGTGGCCGCCAACGAAGCCGACACGGCCGAGATCGAGGGGGACGCCAAGTGAGCGGGAACATCCAACTGCTGTCGGACACGCTCGCCGCCGCCAAGGCGGAGGGCCGGTCCGCGCTCATCGCCTACCTCCCGGCCGGCTTCCCGACCGTGGAGGGCGGCATCGAGGCGATCAAGGCCGTCTTCGACGGCGGAGCCGACGTCGTCGAGGTGGGCCTGCCGCACAGCGACCCCGTCCTGGACGGCCCGGTCATCCAGACCGCCGACGACATCGCCCTGCGCGGCGGGCTGAAGATCGCGGACGTGATGCGTACGGTCCGGGAGGCGTACCGGGCCACCGGCAAGCCGGTGCTCGTCATGACGTACTGGAACCCCATCGACCGCTACGGCGTCGAGCGGTTCACCGCCGAACTGGCCGAGGCCGGCGGCGCCGGCTGCATCCTGCCCGACCTGCCGGTGCAGGAGTCGGCGCTGTGGAGGGAGCACGCGGACAAGCACGGTCTCGCGACCGTCTTCGTCGTCGCCCCCAGCAGCAAGGACGAGCGGCTCGCCCAGATCACCGCGGCGGGCAGCGGCTTCGTGTACGCCGCCTCGCTCATGGGCGTCACCGGCACCCGCGAGTCCGTCGGCACACAGGCCCAGGGCCTGGTGGAGCGCACCCGGGCCACCGGCACCCCGCTGCCGGTGTGCGTCGGGCTCGGCGTCTCGAACATGGCCCAGGCCGCCGAGGTCGCCGGATTCGCGGACGGCGTGATCGTCGGCACCGCGTTCGTGAAGCGGATGCTGGACGCGCCGGACCACGCCTCCGGGCTCGAGGCGGTCCGCGCGCTCGCCGGTGAGCTGGCCCAGGGCGTCCGCGGACAGGCGTAACCGCCGATAACCCTCCGCAGTCGTTCACAACGGAATAATCGGTCACTCGAACGGGTGGACCTCGGGACGGGGAGGCGCGCTGCGCCTCCCCGGCTCGTTCTGGGGGTGTGAGCGAGAAGAACCGTGACGGAAAGCGCACCGCCCGGGAGCGGCTGGCGGTCGAACGCGAGAAGCAGAAGGCCACGGAGAAACGACGGCGCGCGCTGGTCGTGGGCGCCGGTGTGGCCGGTGTCCTGGGCCTCGCCGCGGTGATCGGCATCATCGCCGCCAACGCGGGCAAGGACCAGGGCGGCGGCGCGGGCCCGGTCGTGGCGCCCATGGGTGCGCGGGGCAAGGACGGTCTCGCGATCCCGGTCGGCAAGGACAGTGCCAAGTCGACGCTCACGGTCTGGGAGGACTTCCGCTGCCCGGCCTGCCAGGTCTTCGAGACGGCGTACCGTCCGACGCTCCACGAACTGGTCGACTCCGGCAAGCTCAGAATCGAGTACCACCTGGTCCGGCTGATCGACGGCAACCTCGGCGGCAGCGGCTCCCTGCGCGCGGGGAACGCGGCGGCCTGCGCCCAGGACGCCGGAAAGTTCCGTGACTACCACGACGCGCTCTATGCGAACCAGCCCAAGGAGAGCGACGACGCGTACGGCGACAACGCCAAGCTGATCGAGGTGGCGGGCAAGGTCAGCGGCCTCGGCTCGGCCGCGTTCCAGAAGTGCGTCAAGGACGGCGCCCACGACAGCTGGGTGGACAAGTCGAACAAGGCCTTCCGGACCGGCGGCTTCACCGGCACCCCGACGGTCCTGCTGGACGACAAGAACATCTACCAGGACCGGACGATGACACCGGCCAAGCTCAAGCAGATGGTGGAGGCCGCCGGCCGCCAGTAGGCGTTTCCCGCGTCTGCGTAGGGATTCCCGTTATGGAGCCGTAGCCGGGCTGCTTGCCGTCCCCCTGGTCCGGCACGGTAGCGTCGACCTTGCCATGGAACTTGCCTACATTCCCAGCCCGTCGCGCGGGGTGATCCACCTCGGTCCCATTCCGCTGCGCGGTTATGCGTTCTGCATCATCATCGGCGTCTTCATCGCCGTCTGGCTCGGCAACAAACGCTGGATCGCCCGCGGCGGCCAGGCCGGCACGGTGGCGGACATCGCGGTCTGGGCCGTACCGTTCGGTCTGCTCGGCGGCCGGCTCTACCACGTGATCACGGACTACGAGCTGTACTTCAGCGAGGGCCGTGACTGGGTGGACGCCTTCAAGGTGTGGCAGGGCGGCCTGGGCATCTGGGGCGCGATCGCGCTCGGCGCGCTCGGCGCGTGGATCGGCGCGCGGCGCCGGGGCATCCCGATGCCGGCGTACGCCGACGCCGTTGCGCCCGGCATCGCCTTCGCGCAGGCTATGGGCCGCTGGGGCAACTGGTTCAACCAGGAGCTGTACGGGCGCGAGACCCATGTTCCCTGGGCACTGCACATCACCTCCTCCGAGGGCGGCCGGGTGCCCGGCTACTACCACCCGACGTTCCTCTACGAGTCCCTGTGGTGCGTCGGCGTCGGCCTCCTCGTGATCTGGGCCGACCGCCGCTTCACGCTGGGCCACGGCCGGGCGTTCGCGCTGTACGTCGCCGCCTACTGCGTGGGCCGCGGCTGGATCGAGTACATGCGTGTGGACGACGCCCACCACATCCTGGGCCTCCGCCTCAACGACTGGACCGCGTTGATCGTGTTCCTGCTGGCGGTGACCTACCTCGTGGTGTCCTCCCAGCTGCGGCCGGGGCGGGAGACCATGGTGGAGCCGGCCGTCTCCGGCGGTTCCGCCGAGGGTGCCACCGGTGCCGGGGCGACCGGCGCCGAGGAGGCCGACGCCGAGGCGGCCGGTGCCGAGACGAAGGGTGACGAGGATCCCGAGCCGGACGCCGCTGAGCCCCAGGACGAGGCCGAGTCGGCCGCCAAGAAGAGCTGACGGCTGCTTGTACGACGCCGAGGGCGCCCGGAACCGTCCGGGCGCCCTCGGCGTCGTGTGGGCTCATACGTCGTACAGCGTCATGCGTTGTACCGCGCCTCGATCTCCGGCCGGTACGGCATCGACGCCGACGCCCCTTCCCGCTGTACGGACAGCGCCGCCGCCGCTGCCGCCCAGGACAGGGCCTCCCGTACCGGCCTCTCCTCGGCCAGGGCCACCGCGAGCGCGCCGACGAAGGTGTCGCCCGCGCCCGTGGAGTCGACGGCCTTCACCTGGGGTGCGGCCACCACCAGCGGCTCGGTGCCGCGCGCCAGGTACAGGCAGCCCGTCGCACCCAGGGTGACCACCACCTCCGGGACCAGGTCCAGCAGGGCGGCAGCCGCCTCACGCGGGTCGGTGCGGCCGGTGAGGGTGACGGCCTCGTACTCGTTCGCCACCAGCAGGTCGATCATGGCGAGCAGCTCGGACGGCAGCGGCTGGGCGGGGGAGGGGGTGAGGACCGTACGGACGCCGTGCCGACGCGCCGCCTGCGCACCCGCCACGACCGCGGGCATGGGGATCTCCAGCTGCAGCAGCAGGGCGTCGGCGGAAGCGAGGAGGCCCTCGTCGCCGGGGGAGAGATGGTCGACGGTGCCGTTCGCGCCGGGGATGACGACGATCGCGTTGCCGCCCTCGTCGTCCACCACGATGTGCGCGGTGCCGGACGGGCCCTCGACCGTGCGCAGGAAGTCGGTGTCCACGCCGGAGTGTTCGAGGGTGTCGCGCATCCGCATGCCGAAGGCGTCGTTGCCCACCGCGCCGATCATCGACACGGTGGCGCCGGCGCGGGCCGCGGCGATCGCCTGGTTGGCGCCCTTGCCGCCGGGGATCGTGCGGAACTCCCGTCCGGTCACGGTCTCGCCGCGCTGCGGTGCCTTCGCGACGTAGGTGACGAGGTCCATGTTGGCGCTGCCGAGGACGACGATATGGGTCATGGGCGGGTCGCCTCCAGGTGGGTGAGGTGGGCGAGGGCGTCGAAACCGGTGCCGTCGAAGTCGGCGACGGTGGTGGCGAGCCGGTTCTTGAGCGGGGCCCGCCAGTGGGCGGGCAGCGCGTCCGGGCCGCCGGCGAGCAGGCCGGCGACGCTTCCGGCGGTCGCGCCGTTGGAGCCGGTGTCCCAGCCGCCCGACACCGCACGGCACACGGAGCCGGTGAAGTCGCCGTCCGCGTGGGTGAGGGCGGCGGTGATCAGGGCGGAGTTGGGGACGGCGTGCAGCCAGTGGTGGGTGGCGGCGTAGCGGGCGTGGAGTTCGTCCACGACCTTGTCGAAGTCCCCGTGTTCTCCGGCCACCCGGACGGCGTGGTCGATCGCCCGCGCCAGCCGGGAGCGGGCCGGGACCACCGTGCGGCCGGTGCGCAGGCAGGCGTGGACGTCGTACGTGCCCGTGGCCGCGGCGGCGATGGCGGCGGCCGTGAACATCGCGGCGTAGACCCCGTTCGCGGTGTGGGTGAGGACGGCGTCGCGGTGCGCCTGCTCGGCTGCGGCGGCCGGGTCGCCCGGGTTGGTCCAGCCGTGGACGTCGGCGCGGACCAGGGCGCCGGTCCACTCGCGGAACGGGTTGCGGTGGCGGGCGGTGTGCGGGGGTTCGATGCCACAGAGCAGATTGCGGTGGGCGAGGCGCTCGGCGGCACAGGTGCGGCCGGGCGGGAGTTCCTCCAGCCAGAGGCGGGCGACGTCCGCGGTGGTGAAGGACTTTCCGTGCCGCCGGAGCAGAAGAAGGCCCAGCAGCGGGCGGTCGAGGGCCTTGTCCTCGGGCATGCCGTCGATGTTCTCGGCGAGGGAGGTGGCCGCCGCGCGGTGGTTCCAGGGGTACTGGGCGAGCAGCTCCTCGGAGACGCCCTTCGCCGTGAACCAGGTGCTCAGCTGCCGGTTCCCGGTCGCCCGGGCGAGGGCGCGGACGCCGTCCAGCGGGAGCGTCTTCACAGGCCTGCCGAGCAGGCAGCCGGCGGCGCGACCGAGCCATGCGGCTTCCAGGGCGAGGAGGGCGGGGGCGGTGGAGGGCGGGGCCGCGAACGGCGCCGCGGACGGGGATGCGGAGCGGACGGCGGACCCGGTGGCGGACCCGGCGTCGGGCCGGGCGTCGGGCCGGGCGTCGGGCCAGTCGGGGCAGGAGGCCTTGATGGCCGCCAGGTCCGTCGGCTCGTCGTCCGCGAGCCTGCTGGGCAGATCGGCCAGTTCGTCCAGCAGGTCCTCCGCCAGCAGGCGCAGATAGCGGGAGGCACGGTGCGCCGACGAACCTGCCGTTCGCGGGGCGTCGGGGCCGCCCGCCGCCCGCCAGCGCGTCTCGACCGCCGACGGCTCGCGGCCGTCCAGCCGGGCCTGCCGGAGTTCATGGCCCAGCAGGTCCTCCGGCTGGACCCAGCTCAGGCGGAGCATGGCACGCTCCCGGACCGCTCGGACGCGGGCGAGGCCCCACTGATTTCTTCTCCGTTGGGCGTCATGCACGAATCATCCTCCGGGCCGGGCCCGTCGGGGACGTTTTGACGCTGTGTCCCCCGAGAGGGGTCACGCGGGTGGCAGCGAAGATCAAACCGAGGGTAAAGCCGCAGGTTAGCCGAGCCTTTCCTTGCTGGCGGCGGCAGCCATACCAACGTACTTTTAGGGACGTTAAAAGTAGAACTCGTCCAAAGTTAGCTTTGGCTAAGCTTTTCTGGGGGGCCTCATGGCCATCATCGACACCGAGGCCACGCTGCACCAGGCGCACCGCGACAACCACACGCACCGCGATGTGAACGGCGGCTGGCTCCGCCCCGCCGTCTTCGGAGCCATGGACGGCCTGGTCTCCAACCTTGCCCTGATGACCGGTGTGGCCGGCGGGTCCGTGAGCCAGCAGACGATCATTCTCACCGGTTTCGCGGGGCTCGCCGCCGGCGCCTTCTCGATGGCCGCCGGCGAGTACACCTCCGTGGCCTCGCAGCGCGAACTCGTCGAGGCCGAACTGGACGTCGAACGGCGTGAGCTGCGCAAGCACCCGCAGGACGAGGAGAAGGAGCTGGCCGCACTCTACGTCTCCCGCGGGGTCGAGCCCGAGCTGGCCCGGGAGGTCGCGCGGCAGCTGTCGAAGGACCCCGAGCAGGCCCTGGAGATCCACGCCCGCGAGGAGCTGGGCATCGACCCCGGCGACCTGCCCTCGCCGCTGGTCGCCGCCGTCTCGTCCTTCGGAGCCTTTGCGCTCGGCGCCCTGCTGCCCCTGCTGCCGTATCTGCTCGGGGCGAGCGCGCTGTGGCCGGCCGTGCTGCTCGCCCTCGCCGGGCTGTTCGGCTGCGGTGCCGTCGTGGCCAGGGTGACCGCGCGAAGCTGGTGGTACAGCGGGCTGCGGCAGCTGGCGCTCGGCGGGGCGGCGGCCGGTGTGACGTACGTCCTGGGCAGTCTGTTCGGAACGGCCGTAGGATAGTCGGACAGTACTTATGCGATGGGCCGTATAAGCAGCTGTTACTCGCTGGTTTCGGATGCCTCACCATGGGGCATGAGCCGTAAGCGCTGTGGGCAATGAGGCCTGCCGCACCCCCCAGGGGTGGGCGAAGAAGCTCACCCCGCCCCTTTCGGGCCGACGGACGCCGATCCGACCGATCTCGTCCACAGCGGTCCCCCACATACTTCCGCCGCCTGCGCGCGGCACTCTGCCGTGACCCCACGGCACCCTGCCGCGACCTGGCGGTGTCCGCATGCTGGAACGGGCTATCCACTTCCCGAGAATCGCTCCATCATGTAACCTGCACGAAATTTTGCACTCCACGCAGAGGGCCAACGTCGTCCCTCGGCACAGCACTTGCCACATGACGACGACGGGAGAGCCGATGCGTACGCCGCGCCAGCCGTCCCAGCACTCCGCGAATGGCCGGAACTGGTCCTTCATGGATGCTCGCCCTGCTGCGCAGGGTATGTACGACCCCCGCAACGAGCACGACGCCTGTGGCGTCGGTTTCGTGGCCACTCTCACCGGCGAGGCGAGCCATGCGCTGGTCGAGCAGGCGCTGACTGTTCTGCGCAACCTGGAGCACCGTGGCGCCACCGGCTCCGAGCCGGACTCCGGCGACGGCGCGGGCATCCTCTCCCAGGTGCCGGACGCCTTCTTCCGTGAGGTGACCGGATTCGATCTCCCCGCTGCGGGTTCCTATGCGGTAGGCATCGCCTTCCTGCCGGAGGAGGGGACCGAGGACGCCGTCTCGCGTATCGAGACGATCGCGACCGAGGAGGGACTGGACGTCCTCGGCTGGCGCGAGGTCCCGGTCGCCCCCGAACTGCTGGGGGCCACGGCCCGCTCGACCATGCCGGCCTTCCGGCAGATCTTCGTGGCCGACGGCGCCAGCGAGGGCATCGCCCTGGACCGCAAGGCGTTCGTGCTGCGCAAGCGCGCCGAGCGCGAGGCCGGTGTGTACTTCCCGTCCCTCTCGGCCCGCACGATCGTCTACAAGGGCATGCTGACCACCGGCCAGCTGGAGCCCTTCTTCCCGGACCTGTCCGACCGCCGCTTCGCCTCGGCGATCGCCCTCGTCCACTCGCGCTTCTCCACGAACACCTTCCCGTCGTGGCCGCTCGCGCACCCCTACCGCTTCGTCGCGCACAACGGTGAGATCAACACCGTCAAGGGCAACCGCAACTGGATGCGCGCCCGCGAGTCCCAGCTGGTCTCCGACCTGTTCGGCGGCAAGGAGCTGGACCGCATCTTCCCGGTCTGCACTCCGGACGCGTCCGACTCGGCCTCCTTCGACGAGGTGCTGGAGCTGCTCCACCTCGGTGGCCGTTCGCTGCCGCACTCCGTGCTGATGATGATCCCGGAGGCGTGGGAGAACCACGACTCCATGGACCCGGCGCGGCGCGCCTTCTACCAGTTCCACTCCACGATGATGGAGCCCTGGGACGGCCCCGCCTGCGTCACCTTCACCGACGGCACCCAGGTCGGCGCCGTGCTCGACCGCAACGGCCTGCGCCCCGGCCGCTACTGGGTCACCGACGACGGCCTCGTCGTCCTCGGCTCCGAGGTCGGCGTCCTCGACATCGACCCGGCCAAGGTCGTCCGCAAGGGCCGCCTGCAGCCCGGCAAGATGTTCCTCGTCGACACCGCCGAGCACCGCATCATCGAGGACGACGAGATCAAGGCGGCCCTCGCCGCCGAGCAGCCGTACGCCGAGTGGCTGGAGACCGGCGAGATCGAGCTGGGCGACCTGCCCGAGCGCGAGCACATCGTCCACACCCACGCCTCGGTCACCCGCCGCCAGCAGACCTTCGGGTACACCGAGGAAGAGCTGCGCGTCATCCTCGCCCCGATGGCCAAGACCGGTGCCGAGCCGATCGGTTCGATGGGCACGGACTCCCCGATCGCGGCCCTGTCCGAGCGCCCGCGTCTGCTCTTCGACTACTTCACCCAGCTGTTCGCGCAGGTCACCAACCCGCCGCTGGACGCGATCCGCGAGGAGCTGGTCACCTCCCTGCGCAGCTCGCTGGGCCCGCAGGGCAATCTGCTCGACCCGAGCGCCGCCTCCTGCCGGTCCGTCGTGCTGCCCTTCCCGGTCATCGACAACGACGAGCTGGCCAAGCTCATCCACATCAACGCCGACGGCGACATGCCCGGCTTCAAGGCCGCGACCCTGTCGGGCCTGTACCGGGTCTCCGGCGGCGGCGATGCCCTCGCCGCGCGCCTGGAGGAGATGTGCGCGGAGGCCGACGCGGCCATCGAGAACGGCGCCCGGCTGATCGTCCTGTCCGACCGGCACTCCGACGCCGAACACGCGCCGATCCCGTCGCTGCTGCTCACCGCGGCCGTCCACCACCACCTCATCCGCACCAAGCAGCGCACCCACGTGGGCCTGCTGGTCGAGGCCGGCGACGTCCGCGAGGTCCACCACGTCGCCCTGCTCATCGGCTACGGCGCCGCCGCCGTCAACCCGTACCTGGCGATGGAGTCCGTCGAGGACCTGCTGCGCGCGGGCACCTTCATCAACGGCGTCGAGCCCGAGAAGGCCATCCGCAACCTGATCTACGCCCTCGGCAAGGGCGTCCTGAAGGTCATGTCCAAGATGGGCATCTCGACCGTGGCCTCCTACCGCGGCGCCCAGGTCTTCGAGGCCGTCGGCCTGGACGATGCCTTCGTCGAGAAGTACTTCGACGGCACCGCGACCAAGATCGGCGGCGTCGGCATCGACGTCATCGCCAAGGAGGTCGCCGCCCGGCACGCAAAGGCCTACCCGGCCTCCGGCATCGCCCCGGCGCACCGCGCGCTGGAGATCGGCGGCGAGTACCAGTGGCGCCGTGAGGGCGAGCCGCACCTGTTCGACCCGGAGACGGTCTTCCGCCTCCAGCACTCCACCCGCTCGGGCCGCTACGACATCTTCAAGAAGTACACCGAGCGCGTGAACGAGCAGTCCGAGCGCCTGATGACGCTGCGCGGCCTGTTCGGCTTCACGTCCGACCGCCAGCCGATCTCCATCGACGAGGTCGAGCCGGTGAGCGAGATCGTCAAGCGCTTCTCCACCGGCGCCATGTCGTACGGCTCCATCTCCAAGGAGGCGCACGAGACCCTCGCCATCGCCATGAACCAGCTGGGCGGCAAGTCCAACACCGGTGAGGGCGGCGAGGACCCGGACCGCCTGTACGACCCGGCGCGCCGCTCGGCGATCAAGCAGGTCGCCTCCGGCCGCTTCGGCGTCACCTCCGAGTACCTGGTCAACGCCGACGACATCCAGATCAAGATGGCCCAGGGCGCCAAGCCCGGCGAGGGCGGCCAGCTGCCCGGCCACAAGGTCTACCCGTGGGTCGCGAAGACCCGGCACTCGACCCCCGGTGTCGGTCTGATCTCCCCGCCGCCGCACCACGACATCTACTCCATCGAGGACCTGGCCCAGCTGATCCACGACCTCAAGAACGCGAACCCGCAGGCGCGGATTCACGTCAAGCTGGTCTCCGAGGTCGGCGTCGGCACGGTCGCGGCCGGTGTGTCCAAGGCGCACGCGGACGTCGTCCTGATCTCCGGCCACGACGGCGGTACGGGCGCCTCCCCGCTCACCTCGCTGAAGCACGCCGGCGGCCCCTGGGAGCTGGGCCTCGCCGAGACCCAGCAGACGCTGCTGCTCAACGGCCTGCGCGACCGGATCGTCGTCCAGACCGACGGCCAGCTGAAGACCGGCCGGGACGTGGTGATCGCCGCGCTGCTCGGCGCCGAGGAGTTCGGTTTCGCGACCGCGCCGCTCGTCGTCTCCGGCTGCGTGATGATGCGCGTCTGCCACCTGGACACCTGCCCGGTCGGCATCGCCACCCAGAACCCGATCCTGCGCGACCGCTTCTCCGGCAAGGCCGAGCACGTGGTGAACTTCTTCCGGTTCATCGCCGAGGAGGTCCGCGAGCTGCTGGCCGAGCTGGGATTCCGCTCCATCGAGGAGGCCGTCGGCCACGCCGAGGTGCTGGACGTCGAGCGGGCGGTCGACCACTGGAAGGCGCAGGGCCTGGATCTGCAGCCGCTGTTCCACGTGCCCGAGCTGCCCGAGGGCGCGGTGCGCCACCAGCTCGTCGCCCAGGACCACGGCCTGGAGAAGGCCCTGGACAACGAGCTGATCAAGCTGGCCGCGGACGCGCTGGCCGCCGAGGACGCCACCGCCGCACAGCCGGTGCGCGCCCAGGTCGCCATCCGTAACATCAACCGCACGGTCGGCACCATGCTCGGCCACGAGGTGACGAAGAAGTTCGGCGGCGCGGGCCTGCCCGACGACACCATCGACATCACCTTCACCGGTTCGGCCGGCCAGTCCTTCGGCGCGTTCCTGCCGCGCGGTGTCACGCTGCGTCTGGAGGGCGACGCCAACGACTACGTCGGCAAGGGCCTGTCCGGCGGCCGGATCGTCGTCCGCCCGGACCGCGCGGCCGACCACCTCGCCGAGTACTCGACCATCGCGGGCAACACCATCGCCTACGGTGCCACCGGCGGCGAGCTGTTCCTGCGCGGCCGTACCGGTGAGCGGTTCTGCGTCCGCAACTCCGGCGCGCTGGTCGTCTCCGAGGGCGTGGGCGACCACGGCTGCGAGTACATGACCGGCGGTCACGCCGTCGTCCTCGGTCCGACCGGCCGCAACTTCGCGGCGGGCATGTCCGGCGGCGTCGCCTACGTCATCGACCTCGACCGCGACAACGTCAACGTCGGCAACGCCGACTCCGTCGAGGCGCTGGACGACACCGACAAGCAGTGGCTGCACGACGTGGTGCGCCGCCACGCCGAGGAGACCGGCTCCACGGTCGCCGAGAAGCTGCTCGCCGGGTGGGACACCGCCGTGGACCGTTTCAGCAAGATCATCCCCAGCACGTACAAGGCAGTGCTCGCCGCCAAGGACGCCGCCGAGCGAGCCGGTCTGTCCGAGACCGAGATCACCGAGAAGATGATGGAGGCGGCGATCAATGGCTGACCCGAAGGGCTTCCTGAACCACGGCCGTGAGGTCGCCGAGTCCCGCCCCGTCGACGAACGCGTCAAGGACTGGAACGAGGTCTACGTCCCCGGCTCGCTGCTGCCGATCATCGGCAAGCAGGCCAGCCGGTGCATGGACTGCGGCATCCCGTTCTGTCACAACGGCTGCCCGCTGGGGAACCTGATCCCCGAGTGGAACGACTACGCCTACCGCGAGGACTGGGCGGCGGCCTACGAGCGCCTGCACGCGACGAACAACTTCCCGGAGTTCACCGGCCGCCTGTGCCCGGCCCCGTGCGAGTCGGCGTGCGTGCTCGGCATCAACCAGCAGCCGGTCACCATCAAGAACGTCGAGGTCTCGATCATCGACAAGGCGTGGGAGACCGGGGACGTCGCCCCGCAGATCCCCGAGCGCCTGTCCGGCAAGACGGTCGCGGTGATCGGCTCGGGCCCGGCGGGCCTGGCCGCCGCCCAGCAGCTCACCCGGGCGGGCCACACCGTCGCCGTCTACGAGCGCGCCGACCGCGTCGGCGGCCTGCTCCGCTACGGCATCCCCGAGTTCAAGATGGAGAAGCGGCACATCAACCGCCGTATCGAGCAGATGCGCGCGGAGGGCACCCGCTTCCGGACCGGTATCGAGATCGGCCGCGACATCAAGGCGACCGACCTGAAGAAGCGGTACGACGCGATCGTCATCGCCGCCGGTGCGACCACCGCGCGCGACCTGCCGGTGCCGGGCCGCGAACTCAAGGGCGTCTACCAGGCGATGGAGTACCTGCCGCTGGCCAACAAGGTCCAGGAGGGCGACTACGTCGCCCCGCCGGTCTCGGCCGAGGGCAAGCACGTCGTCGTCATCGGCGGCGGTGACACCGGCGCCGACTGCGTGGGCACCGCCCACCGCCAGGGCGCGGCCTCCGTCACCCAGCTGGAGATCATGCCCCGCCCGAACGAGGACCGGAACCCGGTCAGCCAGCCCTGGCCGACCTTCCCGATCCTCTACAAGGTCACCTCGGCCCACGAGGAGGGCGGCGAGCGGATCTACTCCGCCTCCACCACCCACTTCGAGGGCGACGAGGAGGGCAACGTCCAGTGGCTGCACCTGGCCGAGGTGGAGTTCGTCGACGGCAAGCTGACCTCCAAGCCGGGCACCGAGCGCAAGATCCCGGCCCAGCTGGTCACCCTCGCCATGGGCTTCACCGGCACCGACCGGGAGAACGGCCTGGTCGACCAGTTCGGCCTGGAGCTGGACGAACGCGGTAACATCGCCCGCGACGCCGACTTCCAGACGAACGTGCCAGGAGTGTTCGTCGCCGGCGACGCCGGCCGCGGCCAGTCCCTGATCGTGTGGGCGATCGCGGAGGGCCGCTCGGCCGCCCGCGGCGTCGACCGCTTCCTGACCGGAGCCAGCGACCTGCCGGCCCCGATCCGCCCGACGGACCGCGCCCTCGCTGTCTGACGGCCCACCAAGACGTCCCGCACAAAGGCGTGCGGAACACTGACGACGCCTGCCCGCCACGTCCCCGACCGGACGGCTGGACAGGCGTCGTCGCCTTTTCCGCTGTCGTCTTCCCAGGCGGCGCCGGCATCGGCGGGGGCGACCGCGCGCCGCTTCGATTCCCGGGCGCGGTCACCGCGGTGCGGTGGTCGAAGGTGCTCGACGTGACACTGAACGGAACCTTCCGCTGCGTGCCTGCGGCTCTGCGGCACTTCCGCGCGGAGCGGGTTCGGCGGGGGCGACCGCGCGCCGCTTCGATTCCCGGGCGCGGTCACCGCGGTGCGGTGGTCGAAGGTGCTCGACGTGACACTGAACGGAACCTTCCGCTGCGTGCCTGCGGCTCTGCGGCTCTGCGGCTCTGCGGCGCTTCCGCTGCGTGCCTGCGGCTCTGCGGCTCTGCGGCTCTGCGGCGCTTCCGCGCGGAGCGGGCAGGGCGGCCTGATCGTCAGCAAGGCGCCCGTCGTCGGCCGGCGCGCCCAGGCCGGACAGGCGCACCACGCCGCCGCGAAGGCAGGGTGCGCTGACCCGGTGCGCGGCCGTGGAGGGCGCCGCGTCCGGGGTGCGGGTGAACGCCGTCTCCCGAGCCCCGCCATGCCCCTGTGGCGCCCGGCTGCCCGTCCTGCCTGACCGCCGAGTCGTCTCCGTGAGCAGCCGGCACCTCTGCGTCATGAGCGCAGACCACAATGGATCCGTGCCGAACAAGAAGAAGTCCCAGGTGACCGCAGCGCCCGCCCGTCGCCGCGAGCTCCTCGACACCGCAGCCGAGGTCTTCGCCGAGCGGGGCTACAACGCCACGACCGTTCGCACCATCGCCGACCACGCCGGGATTCTCGCGGGCAGCCTCTACTACCACTTCGACTCCAAGGAGTCGATGCTGGAGGAGATCCTGCGGACCTTCCTCGGCGAGCTGTGGGACGGCTACGACACCGTTCTGGCCTCCGGGCTCGGGCCCCGCGAGACGCTGGAGGCTCTGGTCAGCGAGTCCTTCCGGGGGATCGACCGGCGCCGCGCCGCCGTCGCGATCTACCAGAAGGAGAGCAGACAGCTCCTCGCCCAGGAACGGTTCGCCTTCCTCGCCGAGTCACAGCGCCGGTTCGAACAGGCGTGGCTGTCCACCCTCGAACGCGGCGTCGCGGAACAGGTGTTCCGCGCCGACCTCGACGTCTGCCTCACCTACCGGTTCGTGCGCGACACGGTGTGGGCCGCCGCCTCCTGGTACCGGCCCGACGGACAGCACAGCCCGGGGCAGATCGGCCGCCACTACCTGGCGATGGTGCTGGACGGAATCGCCGTACGCCCGTGACGGGCGGTCAGCCGCTCAGGCGGGCTGCGGCCTTGCGCTGCCGCTCGCTCATCACGGACAGAAAGCGGACCACGGTCTTCAGCTCGTCCGTGCTGAACTCCTCGCAGGCCTCGACGATGTCCCGAGCCCAGTCCTCGAAGAATTCCGCCAGCTCGTCGAGCTTCTCCTCGTCCAGCTCCACCAGCACCCGGCGCTTGTCCGTCGGGTGCTTCACCCTGCGGACGAACCCCTTGGACTCCAGCCGGTCGAGCAGACCGGTGACGGAAGCCGGGGCGAGTCCGGTCAGCGCCGCGAGGTCCTTCGCCGTGAGCGGTCCTTCCCGCTGCAGGAAGTCGAGGGTCTTCTCCTCCGTGGCGTTCAGGCCCTGCTTGGCGGCGACGGCCGAGTGGAACATCACCGTCACGGCGCTGTGCGCCCGCCCCACGTCCATGAGCTGCCGCAGCGTCTCGGCGCGCGCCGCTTCGTCGGTCCGTTCCCGCTCTCGCTCGCTCATGAGAGGAGGCTACCAAAAATTTCGTTCGGTCTAACTAAGTACTTGCGCACAGGGGCGTGCGGGTGCAAGTCTTTCGTTAGTCCGAACGAAATAAATCGAGTGGGGGACCCCTCCATGTCCATGAACCTCGCCGCTTCCCCGCCCCTCGCGACCACGCCGCACCCGCGCCGCTGGGCCGCCGCCGTCGTCATGACGACCGCGGCCCTGATGGACCTGCTCGACGGCACGATCGTCAACGTCGCGATCCCGTCCATCGGCCGCGACCTGCACGCCTCACCCGGTGACCTGCAATGGCTGGTCTCCGCCTACCTCCTCGGCTTCGCCGCCGCGCTGATCGTCTCCGGCCACCTCGGCGACCGCTTCGGCCGCCGCCCGCTCTTCCTCGCCGGGACGGCGGGCTTCGGCCTGGCCGGCCTGGCGTGCGGGATCGCCCAGTCACCGGGGCAGTTGATCGCCGCGCGGGCGGTGCAGGGCGTGCTGGCCGCCGTGCTGGTGCCGCAGGTGATCGGCTCCTTCCGCACGCTGTTCCAGGGCAAGGAGCGTGGCGCCGCCTTCGGCATGTACGGCGCTGTCGCCGGTTTCGCCTCGGCGGTCGGGCTGCTGCTCGGCGGGGTGCTCACCGACGTCGACCTGTTCGGCTGGGGCTGGCGGTCGGTGTTCCTGGTGAACGTGCCGGTGGCCGTGGGGACTTTCGTGGGCGGCCTGCTGCTGGTCCCGGCCACGCGTGAGCGGTCGGCGGGCCGGCCGGACGTGCCGGCGAGTCTGGTGCTGGCCGGCGGGCTGGTCGCGATCGTGCTGCCGCTGGTGCAGGGACGACAGGACGGCTGGCCGGTGTGGGGCTGGGTGTGCCTGGCCGCAGGTGTCGTGGCCGTCGTCGGGCTCGGTGTGTACGAGGCGCGGCGGCACCGGCCCGGGATCGTGCCGCTGCTGCCGGCGCGGGCCTTCGGGCTCCCGGCGTTCTCCGTGGGCGTCGTGGTCCAGCTGCTGTTCTCCGTCGGCATGCAGGGCTTCTTCCTGGTCTTCGCGGTCTGGCTGCAGGGCGGCGAGGGATACACGCCCCTGCAGGCCGGCGTGGTGACGGTCGCCTTCTCGGCCGGCGGCTTCCTGACGGCGCCCGCCGCGGACGCGCTCGCCGCGAAGTACGGGCGGCTCGTGCTCGGTGCCGGGGCGCTGCTGATGGCGGGCGGCTACGGCTGGGTGTGGGCGGCGGTCGACGGCGCGCCGGCCCGGCACGCAGGGGCGTGGCCGCTGGTGCCGGGTCTGGTGCTCGCCGGGGCCGGACTCGGGTTCCTGGTGGTGCCGCTGGTGAACGTGGTGCTGTCGGCGGTGCCGGCGGAGCTGGCCGGAGGGGCGTCCGGGATCTTCTCCACGGCTCAGCAGTTCGGCGGAGCGCTGGGGGCGGCGGTGGTCGGCACGGTGTTCTTCGGACGGGCCGGGGAGGGGTTCACCGGGGCGCTCACCCATGCGATGCCGTGGGTGGTGGGAGCCTTCGTGGTGTGCGGGCTGCTGTGCGCCGCGCTGCCTCGGCGGGCGGTGACCGAGCACCTCGGCTGACACAGCCCCGAGCCCCCGCGGAAGAAGCCGGGGCACCGCGCTCGGCCTCCCTAGGTGTCGCACTCCAGTACCGTCCGGCACAGCCCGCACCGCGCACGGACGCGCCCCCGTACCGGCACCCTGATCCGCTGGTGGCAGGTGGGGCAGGGGAAGGACACACGGAGGTGGCCCGCCGGGTCGGGGCTGAAGGCGTAGGGGGCCGTCGGCTGGACGCCGGAGACGTGCCGGCGGTCGTGGGCGTAGCGGCGGCGGCCCGCCCAGCCGGCCCCGGTCAGCGGCGGCTGCTCCTCGTCCCGGCGGGCCCGCGCCCATCCCTTCTCGTAGGCCGTATAGGCCTGCGGACTGGTGAACCACACGGAAGGGTCCTCGTGGAACAGCAGCGCCCGCTTCGCCAGTACGTACCCGAACTCCTCCGGCGTGAGGTAGCCGAGTTTCTGGGAGGCCTCCCCGTGCTCGCGGTAGGCGTCCAGCAGCAGCCAGCCCGCCCCCAGGTACGTCGCCGTCGTGTCCGTGAGGATCTCGTTCTCCGCCGTGGTGGGGAGAGCGAGGCCCAGACGGTGCAGGTAGACGTGCGCCACCTCGTGGGCCAGTGCCGCGCCGATGTCCTCGCGGTGGGTGCGGAAGCGGTCGTTCAGCTCCACGAAATACTCGGGGCCCGCCGCCAGTTCGACGTTCGCCGCGTGGGTCATCTCCCGGAAGCCGACGATCAGCCGGGCGTCCGGCAGCCGGAAGTGCCGCACGATCTCGCGAGCCACCCGCTGCGCCCCCAGATGCAGGTCGTCGGTGTCGCAGAAGGCCACGTCGGCGGGGGCCACGCTGGTCGAGAAGGTCTGGACGGTGTCGTACGACAGACGTCTGTACAGCGCGGTGACGCAGGCCCGCACCGTCTCCAGGTGCGGGTAGCCGTGCTCGACCGGTCCGCCGTTCGCCACGCCCGCACCCCCAAAGACGCCGGGAACTCCTCTCCACTGTATGCGGGGCGGGCCTTCGCTCACACCGGCAGCAGGCGGGGCGAGGAGAAGCCCGGCGCGGCCTCCTCCAGCTCCAGGACCCACACCTCGTTCCCGCCCTCCCGCAGCACGGGCCCGGGGACGTACAGGAAGCGCTGGGGGCCCGCCGACCAGTAGCGGCCGAGGCCGAAGCCGTTGATCCAGACGAACCCGCGTGTCCAGCCCGGCAGTCCGAGCCGGGCGTCCCCGGCACCCCGCACCGTGACCGTACCGCGGTACAGGCCGGCGGAGCCGTCCCCGGGGAGTGCCCCGAAGGGCACCGCTTCCACACCGTCGTCGAAGGCGTCCAGGTCCAGTCCGCGCGCGCGTACCCCGTGCAGGTACTGCCGCTCGTGCAGGATCCCGCCGGTGATCCCCTTCGCCTCGCCGAGCCGCGGGCCGTAGTTCACCCTCCCCAGGGACTCCACCCACAGCTCCACGCGCGCCGGGCCCGCCACCGGCTCCTTCAGCCCGGGCTCGCCCTCGGTGAGCACCCCGGCCCGCGCGCCGTCGACGTACACCACCGCCAGATCCCGCAGCCCGCGCGCCGTCAGCGGGAAGGGCCGCCGGGGCCCCGGCACGTGCACCTCGTAGCGCACCAGGCCACGGGTGACCCCCAGCTCCTCGAAGGACGGCGGCAGCGGCGTGACCGTCTCCTCGCCGCCGAGCGCCTCGAGGACATCCCCCATGGAGGCCCAGTCCATGAGTTCCACGTCCACGGCAGAAGCCAACCGGGCGGGCGGGGGCGGCAGTTCGCGCAGCGGGCCGAGGCTGTGGGCGGCCAGGACCTCGCGGAAGCGCCAGAACTTCTCCGTGGGCCGCCCGTACTCGTCGACGGGCGCGTCGTAGTCGTACGACGTCACGTCCGGCTGCAGCGCCCCCTCATGGAGTTCGCCGTCCCGGTTGGCGCCCGCCCAGCCCGCGAAACTCGTGCCGCCGTGCGCCATGTAGAGGTTCACCGACGCCCCGCACCGCAGGATCTCCCGCAGCCTCCCGGCCGCGTCCCGCGGGTCGCGCACGACGTGATCGCCGCCCCAGTGGTCGAACCAGCCGCACCAGAACTCCATGCACATCAAAGGGCCCTTCGCCCGGTGGCGGCGCAGCGTCTCGAAGGCCACGCGCGCATGGGAGCCCAAATTCACCGTGGCGAGCACCCCGGGCAGCGAGCCGCCGGTGAGCATGTGGTCCTCGGGGCCGTCCGAGGTGAACAGCGGGACCGTGACTCCCTCGGCACGCAGGATCCCGGCCAGCCGTTCCAGGTAGTCCGCGTCGGAGCCGTAGCTGCCGTACTCGTTCTCGACCTGCACCATGATCACCGGGCCGCCGCGGTCGATCTGCCGGGGCACGATCTCGGGCAGCAGGTCGCGGAACCAGTTCCGTACATGGCCCAGGAACCGCTCGTCGTGGGTCCGCGCGCGCGTGCCCGGCTCGCCCGTCACCCACACCGGCAGCCCGCCGTTCTCCCACTCGGCGCAGATGTACGGCCCCGGCCGCACGATCGCCCACATTCCGGCCTCCCGGACCGCGTCCAGGAAGCGGCCGGCCTGCCCCACGTCCCGCGAGGTCCCCGGGCGCGGCTGATGCAGGTTCCAGGGGACGTACGTCTCCACGCAGTTCAGGCCCAGCGCCCGCAGCATCGCCAGCCGGTGCCACCACTGCGCCTCGTGTACCCGGAAGTAGTGCAGCGCCCCGGACAGCAGCCGCACCGGCCGCCCGTCCAGCAGGAAGTCGGACTCCCCGACCGTGAACTCGCCCATGTCCGCAAGCCTCACCCCTGGCACCGACCGGCGCCATGGACGAAGATCGGCGCTGCTTGGACAAAAGTCCTGGACCTGGGCCACGGGCGGGGCACACGGTCGCCGACGCCGGGAGGAGCGCCGATGTACCAGACCTGGATGCGGTTCTTCAGCCCCGGCCCCGCCCACCGCCGGCTCGGACTGGTCTGTCTCGGCGTCGGCCTCCAGCACGGCGCGCTGCCCACGGTCGGCCCGCGCACCCTGGACCATCACGTGGCCGTCGTGATCAGCGCGGGCGGCGGCTGGTACCGGGGTGCCGACGGGCGCCGTACCACCGTCACGGCGCCCGCCCTGCTGTGGCTCACCCCCGGCACACCGCACCACTACGCGCCCGACCCCGACACCGGCTGGGACGAGGGCTTCGTCGACTTCGCCGGGCCCGCCACCGCCACCTACACCGAACTCGGCTACATCGAGCCCGAGCGGCCCGTCGTCCCGCTCTCCGACGCCGCCGGACCCCGCACGGTCGTCGCCCGCATCGCCCGCGCCGCCCGCCGCGGCAACCCGCTGCTGGAGGTGGAGACCGGCGCGGCCGTGCACGAACTGCTCGTCGCCCTGCGCCGCGCCCGCGCCGACCTCGCCCCGGACGGGAACCAGGTGCTCGAAGCGCTCGCCCGGGACGCCTGCAAGCCCATGAGCGTCGCCGACCATGCGCGCGTGCACGGCATGACGCCCGCCGAGCTGCGCTCTGCCGTCCGCCGCGCCGCCGGGTGCAGCCCCAAGGACTACCTGCTCGGCATCCGCCTCGGCCGGGCCAAGGAACTCCTCGCCGCCACCGAACTGCCCGTCGCCGCCGTGGCCCGCCGCGTCGGCTACGACGACCCCGCCTACTTCTCCCGCCTGTTCACCCGCCGCGTCGGCCTCGCCCCCGTCCGCTTCCGGGCACAACAAGGCCGTAGCGTCCCCGGCGGCTGGAGCGACCGGATTCCGGATCCGGACGATCCGCCGACGGTCTCACCCCTTGACGCGTACTAGGGACCGCTGCGCCCACCCCCTAGGGTGGGCGTCCATGAGCATCAGCAACACCGGTACCGGTGACGTCGACCCCGCGGTCCAGCAGGAACTGGAGCGGCTGCGCCAGAGCATCGACAACATCGACGCGGCCGTCGTCCACATGCTCGCCGAACGGTTCAAGGCCACACAGCAGGTCGGCCGGCTCAAGGCACTGCACCATCTGCCGCCCGCCGACCCGGCCCGCGAGGCCCGGCAGATCGAGCGGCTGCGCAACCTCGCCGCGAACGCCAAGCTCGACCCGGCGTTCGCCGAGAAGTTCCTGAACTTCATCATCGCCGAGGTGATCCGGCACCACGAGCGCATCGCCGAGGACACCGCGACCGGGCAGTCCGTGGCGAGCGACTGACCCGGGCCGGGGCGGGACATGCGGCCGGCCGGGACACGTGCGGCCGGCCGCAACGGGACACGTACGGACGCGGCCAGGACAAATGCCGCGTACCGGTCTGCCTCTGTGCGCTGCCGGTGCCATCAGGCAGCATGGCGTGTATGTCCGTACTGACGCGCGACGAAGCGCAGCTCCGAGCACAGTTCCTCGACGTCCACCGCTACACGGTCGAACTCGACCTCACCACCGGGGACGAGACCTTCGACTCCCGCACGGCGATCCGGTTCACCGCCCGGTCCGCCGGGGACACGTTCGTCGAACTGAAGCCTGCCGAGCTGCGCAGTGTCTCGCTCGACGGAGAGCCCCTGGACCCGCAGTCCCTGGACGACGGCCGGCTGCCGTTGAAGAACCTCGCCGCGGGCGAGCACGAACTGCGCGTCGACGCCGCCATGACCTACTCCCGGACCGGCGAGGGCATGCACCGGTTCACGGACCCCGCCGACGGCGAGACGTACGTCTACACACAGCTGTTCCTGGACGACGTCCAGCGGGTCTTCGCCGCCTTCGACCAGCCCGATCTGAAGGCCGTGTTCGAGCTGTCCGTCACGGCACCCGAGGGCTGGACCGTGCTCGCCAACACCGTCACCGAGCACCTCGGCGGCGGCCGCTGGCGGGCCGCCCCGACCCCGCTGCTCTCCACCTACCTCGTCGCCGTCGCCGCCGGCCCCTGGCACTCGGTGCGCACCGAGCACCGCGGGCTGCCCTTCGGCATCCACTGCCGCCGCTCCCTCGCGCCCCACCTCGACGCCGACGCCGACGAGATCCTCGACATCACACGCGCCTGCTTCGACCGCTACCACGAGAAGTTCGAGGAGCCGTACCCCTTCGACTCCTACGACCAGGCCTTCGTCCCCGAGTTCAACGCCGGCGCCATGGAGAACCCCGGCCTGGTCACCTTCCGTGACGAGTTCGTCTACCGCTCCGCCGTCACCGACACCGAGCGGCAGGAACGCGCGATGGTCATCTCCCACGAGATGGCCCACATGTGGTTCGGCGACCTCGTCACCCTCAAGTGGTGGGACGACATCTGGCTGAACGAGTCCTTCGCCGAGTACATGGGCTACCAGACCACCGCCGAGGCCACCCGCTTCACCGGCCCCTGGACCGAGTTCGGCGTCTCCCGCAAGGGCTGGGGCTACGACGCCGACCAGCGCCCCTCCACCCACCCGGTCGCCCCCGACGCCGTCGACGACACGGCCTCCGCCCTGCTCAACTTCGACGGCATCTCCTACGCCAAGGGCGCCTCCGCGCTGCGCCAGCTCGTCGCCTGGCTCGGCGAGAAGGACTTCCTCGCCGGCATCAACATCCACTTCAAGCGCCACCGGTTCGCCAACGCGACCCTCGCCGACTTCCTGGACTCCCTCGCCGCCGCCACCGAACGCGACGTGCACGCCTGGGCCGACGCCTGGCTGCGCACCAGCGGCGTCGACACGCTCACCCCCGCGATCGCCTCCGCCGACGGCACCTGCACGCTCACCGTCGACCGCGCGGGCAGCCGCCCGCACCGCGTCACCGTCGGCCTGTACGACCACGACGTCGCCGACGAGGGCCACCTCATCCTGCGTGAACGTGTCGAACTCGACATCCCGCAGACCGCCCCGCAGCCGATCGGCAAGCGCCCCGCGCTGCTCCTGCTCAACGACGGCGACCTCACCTACGCCAAGGTCCGCTTCGACGCCGACTCCTTCGAGGCCATCCGCACCAGCCTGGCCGGGCTGCCCGGTGCGCTCAACCGCGCGGTCGTGTGGAACGCCCTGCGCGACGCCGTCCGCGACGGTGAACTGTCGCCCACCCTCTACCTGGAGACGGCCCGCACCCACCTGCCGCTGGAGACCGACCTCGCACTCGCCCAGGGCGTCCTCGCCTTCGCCTCCGGCCAGATCGCCGACCGCTACCTCACCCCGGAGGACCGCCCGGCCGCCCTCGCCACTCTCTCCGCGCTCTGCCGCGACCTGCTGCGCCGCACCGAGGACGGCGACAACCCCGGCCTGCGCCTGATCGCCGTACGGCACTTCATCGATGTCGCCGCCCACCCCGACACCATCGCAGCCTGGCTCGCCGACGGCACCGTCCCCGGCGGACCGGAACTCGACCCCGAGCTGCGCTGGCGCATCCTCGGCCGGCTCGCGGTGCTCGGCGCCACCGACGAGGCCGCCATCGCCGCCGAACTGGAACGCGACCCGTCCGCCACGGGCCAGGAGGGCGCCGCGCGCTGCCGTGCCGCCCTGCCCGACCCGGCGGCCAAGGCGGCGGCCTGGGAGGCCATGTTCAGCCGCGACGACCTGTCCAACTACCTCTTCACGGCGACCGCGCAGGGCTTCTGGCAGCCGGAACAGGCCGACCTGGTACGGCAGTACGTGCCGCGCTACTACGAGGACGTGGTCGCGCTCGCCGCCCGCCGTGGCCCGGCCATCGCCGTCGCCGCGGGCCGCTGGGCGTTCCCGCGTCACACCGTGGACGCCGAACACCTCGCCCTCGGTGAGGCCTGCCTGCGCGACGCCGAGCCGGTCACCGCGCTGCGCCGCAAGCTCGTCGACGAACTGGACGACCTCGCGCGGGCGCTGCGGGTGCGCCAGGCGTAGGGACGGGTGACGCAGGGACGGGTGACCCAGGGGGGGCGGTGCAGAGGGGCGGCCGGGCCGGGCCTCGCTCCGCCCGGCCGCCTCACCGCCGTTCGGCTCGCCGTAGCCTCCCCTCGCGTGGTCCCGTGCGCCGGCTGCCCGTTCCGGACACCCCGCGGCCGGGGGTCCAGGGTGAAGCCGAGCTGGGCCTCACGGCCGTAGTTCGGCTCGCCGCAGCCTTCCCTCGCGTGGTCCCGTGCGCCGGCTGCCAGTTCCGGACACCTCCGCGGCCGGGGGTCCAGGGTGAAGCCGAGCCGTTCCAGGAAGCGCTCACCCGGGCGCCAGCCGGGCGGTACCGTCCCCGCCACCGACGACACGCCCTCGGCGCGGGCCGGCAGCGCCTCCGCCACGGCCCGGCCGAGGTCCCGGCCCCGCGCCCAGGGCGCCAGCAGGAACAGACCCACCGCCACCGCCCCGGGCTCCGGATGGTTCCGTACGGCGTCCACCAGCCCCGTGACCGCGCCGTCCCGCTCCACCACCCGGAGCACCTTGTCCTCGGGGTGCGCACCCTCCGACAGCGCGTAGAACAGGCTCTGCACGTCGCCCGGCCCCGAAGGCCGTCCCGTCGCCGCCACGAACCAGTCCGCGCGCTCCTCGAACAACCGCAGCAGCGGCCCCTCGTCCGCCGGATCCAGCACCAGCACCAGCACCAGCACCCGGTCCCCGGGCACATCGATCATCCATGCGTCAACCATCCTGCGACGCCAGCCACCACCGGGCACCGGTCCAACGCGTTTTCCCCGTACGGCAGTACCCCCTTCCGGGTCGCGATCGTTGGACTCTCCGGAGGCACGGCCCTCTTCCGGCACAAGCCGGTGGTCACCCGTGCTCCCGGAGGAGAGCCCATGAGCATGCCGCCCCTCGCCTCGGGCCCCGACGGCCCCGACGCCCTGCGCCCGTACCTGGACACCGTGCTCGGCGCGCTGGCGGCCGGCGGCAGGGCACGCGGTGGTCCGCTGCCCGCCGGCGGTCCCGAGGCCGTCGCCGCCCGGGTCGTTGCCGCGCTCGGCGACGTACTGCCGGACGAGGGCGACCCCGACGCCCTGCGCGCCCTCGTGCACGCGCTCGCAGAGGGCGCCGCCGATCCCGCCGACCCGCTGTGCGCGGCCCATCTGCACTGCCCGCCGCTCGCCGTCGCCGCCGCCGCCGATCTCGCCGTGAGCGCCCTCAACCCGTCGCTGGACTCCTGGGACCAGGCCCCGGCCGCCTCCGTGCTGGAGGCCGAGGTCACCCGCGCCCTCGCCCTGGAGATCGGCCTCGCCGACGCCCTGGTCACCACCGGCGGCACCGAGGCCAACCAGCTCGCCCTGCTGCTCGCCCGTGAGGCCCACGGCGGTAGCGTCCGGCTGGTCTGCGGGGCCAACGCCCACCACTCGCTGCCCCGCGCCGCCTGGCTGCTCGGGCTGCCCGAGCCCGTCGTCGTGCCCGCCCCGAACGGCACGCTCGACCCGGCCGCGCTGGACGATGCGCTCACCGCGCTCTCCGGCCCGCTGCTCGTCGCCGCCACCGCCGGCACCACCGACGCCGGGCTCATCGACCCGCTGCCCGAGATCGCCGCCCTGTGCGCCACCCACGGCACCCGACTGCACATCGACGCCGCCTATGGCGGAGGCCTCGTCCTCAGCGACCGGCACCGCGGCAAGCTCGCCGGGCTCGAGGCCGCCGACACCGTCACCCTCGACCTGCACAAGCTCGGCTGGCAGCCGGTCGCCGCCGGCCTGCTCGCCGTCGCCCGCCCCCGCGAACTCGCCGTACTCCACCAGAGCGCCGACTATCTGAACGCCGACGACGACACCGACGCCGGCCTGCCCGACCTGCTCGGCCGCTCCGCGCGCACCACCCGCCGCCCCGACGTCCTCAAGGTCGCGGTGACCCTGAAGACCCTGGGCCGCTCCGGACTGGCCGCCCTGGTCGACCAGGTCTGCGCGCGTGCCCGGGACTTCGCCGCACTCGTGCAGGACGACCCCGCCTTCGAGCTGTACGACCGGCCGGTCATCAGCACCGTCCTGTTCCGGCCCGCGGGCGCCGCCGACGACACCGTGGCCGCCGTACGCCGCAGGCTGCTGCACGAGGGCCTCGCCGTCCTCGGCCGGGCCCGCCTCGAGGGCCGCCTCTGGCTCAAGGCCACCCTCCTCAACCCCCGCACCCAGTCCGACGAACTGGCCCACCTGCTGAAACTCGTCGCAGAACTCACAAGAGAAGGCACCCTCGGATGACCCTCCCCCCACGCGATGAGCCCGATTCCCCGCGCGACCTGGTCGGCATCGGCATCGGGCCGTGCAACCTCTCCCTCGCCGCCCTCGCCCACCCGCTCGCCGAACTCGACGCCGTCTTCTACGAACAGCGTCCCGGCTTCGACTGGCACCCCGGCCTGCTCATCGAGGGCGCCATCCTCCAGGTGCCCTTCCTCGCCGACCTGGTGACCCTCGCCGATCCCACCAGCCGGTGGAGCTTCCTCAACTACCTCAAGGCCCACGGGCGGCTCTTCCCCTTCTACTTCGCCGAGCGCTTCCGCATCCAGCGCGCCGAGTACGACGCCTACTGCCGCTGGGTCGCCGACAGCCTGCCCGGGCTGCGCTTCGGCCACCAGGTCGACGCGGTGCGCTGGAACCCCGAACGGGAGGTGTTCGAGGTCGACTTCACCCATCTCGGCGCCGACGGCGAGGCGGAGTCCCTCGGCCGCACGTACACCCGGAACGTCGTCCTCGGCGTCGGCACCGCACCCCATGTGCCCGACCCGCTCAGGCCGCTGGCGGACGCCCCGGGCGTGCCCGTCGTCCATGCCGCCGACTACCTCGACCACCGGGAGGCCCTCCTGGCCGCCGGGCACGTGACCGTCGTCGGCTCCGGACAGTCCGGCGCGGAGGTCTTCCTCGATCTGCTGCGCCACCGCCCCGCCGGGCGCGAGCAACTCCACTGGATCGGCCGCACCGAGGCGTTCTCGCCGATGGAGTACTCCAAGCTCGGCCTGGAGCACTTCACCCCCGACTACACCCGCTACTTCCACGCCCTCGACGAGCCCGTCCGCGACCGGCTCGTCGCCGCGCAGTGGCAGCTGCACAAGGGCATCGACGCGGAGACGCTCGCCGCCATCCACGACGAGCTGTACCGGCGCACCGTGCACGGCGACTGGCCGGACGCCGTCCTCACGCCGGGTGTGTGCGTCCGTACGGCGGGCCGTGTCGCCACCACCAGGGTCGAGCTCCACCTGGAACACATCCAGCAGGGCAGCCGCTCCCGCCTCACCACCGACGCGGTCGTCCTCGCCACCGGCTACCGCGAGCGCCCCCTCGGCCGCATGCTCGCCGGACTCGAGCCCTACATGCGCCACGACGACAGCGGACGCCCGCGCATCGACGAGGAGTTCCGGCTCGTCCTCGACCCCACGGTCACCGGCTCGGTCCGCGTCCAGAACGCCGAACTGCACACCCACGGCGTCGGCGCCCCCGACCTGGGCCTCGCCGCCTGGCGCAGCGCCGCCATCCTCAACTCACTCACGGGAAAGGAGCCGTATCCGCTTCCGGACCGGACCGCTTTCACCACGTTCGGACTTCAGGAACGACCCGGACGCGTGCCGCAGCCCAGGCAGCTGACCCCCCTCGTGGACGGCGCCCGGAACACCGACACCCGGAACACCGACGGCCGGAACACCGCGACCGAAAAGCATCGCTCATAGGAGCGGACCATCGCACAATTCAACACTTGTCAATAACTCTTTGCTCAACGTGTGTTGAATAGTCATACAGGGCCAATTCTCTACCGGTCGGTAAGGAATAGGCTCGAAGTCATGCGCCGAGCGAAGATCGTTTGTACTCTGGGGCCCGCCACCGACTCGTACGACCAGATCAAGGCATTGGTCGAAGCCGGAATGGACGTGGCCCGTTTCAACCTCAGCCACGGCAGTCAGGCAGACCACGAGGAGCGTTACCGGCGGGTGCGGAAGGCGGCCGACGAAACCGGCCGCAGCGTCGGAATTCTCGCGGACCTTCAAGGTCCGAAGATCCGGCTCGGCCGCTTCGGTGAAGGACCCGTATTCCTTGAACGCGGCGACACCTTCACCATCACCGTGGAGGAGGGCGTCGAGGGCGACCGCCATCAGTGCGGCACCACCTACGCCGGCCTCGCCGCCGACGTCGCTCCCGGTGAACGCGTCCTCGTGGACGACGGCAAGGTCTGCCTGGAGGTCACCGCCGTCGACGGCCCCCGGGTCCGCACCCGGGTCGTCGAGGGCGGCGTGATCTCCGACCACAAGGGCCTGAACCTCCCCGGCGTCGCCGTCTCCGTCCCCGCCCTGTCCGAGAAGGACGAGGACGACCTGCGCTGGGCGCTGCGCACGGGCTTCGACGTCGTCGCGCTCTCCTTCGTCCGCAGCGGCAAGGACGTCGAGGACGTGCACCGCATCATGGACGAGGAGGGCCGCCGCCTCCCGGTCATCGCCAAGGTCGAGAAGCCGCAGGCCGTGGAGGACCTCGACGGCATCGTGGCCGCCTTCGACGGCCTGATGGTCGCGCGTGGCGACCTGGGCGTGGAAATGCCGCTGGAGGAGGTGCCGATCGTCCAGAAGCGGGCGGTCAAGCTCGCCAAGCGCAACGCCAAGCCGGTCATCGTGGCCACGCAGATGCTGGACTCGATGATCGAGAACTCCCGCCCGACCCGCGCCGAGGCCTCCGACGTGGCCAACGCCGTCCTCGACGGCACGGACGCGGTGATGCTCTCCGGCGAGACCAGCGTCGGCAAGTACCCGGTCGAGACCGTGCAGACCATGGCGCGGATCGTCGAAGCGGCCGAGGAAGGCATGCTCGCGGCCGGCCTGCCCCCGCTGACCGAGCGGAACAAGCCGCGCACCCAGGGCGGCGCCGTCGCGCGGGCCGCCGCCGAGATGGGCGACTTCCTCGGGGCGAAGTTCCTCGTGGCATTCACCCAGTCCGGCGACACCGCACGCCGGCTGTCGCGCTACCGCTCGCCCATTCCGCTGCTGGCCTTCACCCCGGAGCCGGCCACCCGCTCCCAGCTCAGCCTCACCTGGGGCGCGGAGACCTTCCTGGGCCCGCACGTCGACTCCACCGACGCCATGGTCGCCCAGGTGGACGAGCTGCTGCTGAAATACGGCCGCTGCGAGAAGGGCGACGTCGTCGTCATCACCGCGGGCTCCCCGCCCGGTGTCTCGGGCTCGACCAACATGGTCCGTGTCCACCACATCGGCGAGGACGACAGCCCCAGGTGACGTGGCCGACAGGGGTCAGGGACGGATCGGGATGTGCCGTTCCCTGCGACCCCTCGGTGCTGTCGATCGTGGCCGCGCGTATGCAGTGAAAGCGCAAGATCACGCGAACGTGATACTCCGCTTACGGGTGCCGGGTATGGGATTCGAACCCACACGTCCTTGCGGACAGAGGTGTTTGAGACCTCCGCGTCAACCAGTTGCGCCAACCCGGCTCGGTAACCCTGGAGGAGTGTACCGGGTCACCGCTGGGAAGCGCAGCTAGGTAGGCTCTTGTCAGCAGACCCCTGCCTGAACGAGGAGCCTCAGTGACTGCCCCCGAGTCGCCCCAGCCCGTAGACGTGCCCGATGACGACAAGTCGCACGTGCCGCCGCTGACGACCCGCGTCGTCATCGCCGAGGACGAGGCCCTGATCCGGCTCGACCTGAAAGAGATGCTGGAGGAGGAGGGGTACACCGTCGTCGGCGAGGCCGGGGACGGCGAGCAGGCCGTCGAGCTGGCCCGCGAGCACAGGCCCGACCTGGTCATCCTCGATGTGAAGATGCCCAAGCTGGACGGCATCTCCGCGGCCGAGAAGATCGCCGAGGAGTCCATCGCCCCGGTCCTGATGCTGACCGCCTTCTCGCAGCGCGACCTCGTGGAGCGCGCCCGTGACGCCGGCGCGATGGCGTACCTGGTCAAGCCGTTCAGCAAGAGCGACGTCGTCCCGGCGATCGAGATGGCCGTCTCCCGGTTCGCCGAGCTGAAGCAGCTGGAGCAGGAGGTCGCCGACCTCAGCCAGCGGCTGGAGACCCGCAAGCTGGTCGACCGCGCCAAGTCCGTCCTCCAGACCGAGTACGGGCTGACCGAACCGGCCGCCTTCCGCTGGATCCAGAAGACCTCCATGGACCGCCGCATGTCGATGCAGCAGGTCGCCGAGGCGGTCATCGCGGACAGCGAGGAGAAGAAGGCGGCCAAGAAGAGCTGAGCCCGCCCCACGGCCGTACCGCCGAGCGGACATGAAGAGGCCCGCGCCCCGGAGAAGAGGGCGCGGGCCTCGGCCGTACGGCGATCAGTCCTCGCCGAGGTACGCCTTGCGCACGGACTCGTCGTGCAACAGGTCCTGGCCGGTGCCGGAGAGCACGATGGAGCCGACCTCCATGACGTGCCCCTGGTCGGCGAGCGAGAGCGCGGCCTGGGCGTTCTGCTCGACCAGCAGGATCGTGGTGCCCTGGGCCTTCAGCTCGGCGATCGTCGCCATGATCTTCTGCATCATGATCGGCGACAGGCCCATGGACGGCTCGTCCAGCATCAGCAGCTTCGGCTGGGACATCAGCGCCCTGCCCATCGCGAGCATCTGCTGCTCACCGCCGGAGAGGGTGCCCGCGGCCTGCTTCCTGCGCTCCCCGAGGATCGGGAAGAGGTCGTAGGCGCGCTGGATGTCCTTCTCGATGCCCTGCTTGTCGCTGCGCAGGAACGCACCGAGGCGCAGGTTGTCCTCGATGGTCATGCGCGGGAAGATGTGCCGCCCCTCGGGGGAGTGGGCGAGTCCCAGCGAGACGACCTGATGGGCCGGGACCTTCTTCAGCGACTTGCCGTTGAACCGGATCTGCCCGCCGACCGGCTTGAGCAGTCCGGACAGCGTGCGCAGGGTCGTGGTCTTGCCGGCGCCGTTGGTGCCGATCAGGGTGACCACCTGGCCGGCCTCGACCTTGAAGGAGATGCCCTTGACGGCCTCGATCTTGCCGTAGGCGACCCTCAGGTCCTCTACTTCGAGCAGTGCGGTCATCGGTCGTTCTCCTCGCCGGGCGCGGCATCCGTGGTGGTCTCTGCCTCCGCTTCGGCCTCCGCTTCGGCTTCAGCTTCCGCCTCGGCGTGGGCCTCGGCGGCCTCGACCTCGGCGACCTCCTCGGCGCCGGGGGCGTTCTCGAAGGGCTCGCCGAGGTAGGCGGCGACGACCCGCTCGTCGCCCTGCACGGTCGCGCTGTCGCCCTCGACGAGCTTCTGGCCCTGCACGAGCACGGCGACGCGGTCGCACAGATTGAAGATGAACCGCATGTCGTGCTCGATGACGAGGATGGCGATGCCCTTGTCCCGGATGGCGAAGACCAGTTCCTCGGTGGTCCGGGTCTCCTGCGGGTTCATGCCGGCGGTCGGCTCGTCCAGCAGCAGCAGCCCGGGCTCGCTGGCGAGGGCGCGCGCGATCTCCAGCTTGCGCTGCTCACCGTAGGGCAGGTTGCGGGCCAGGTGCTCGGCCTTGTGCTCCAGGCCGACGAACTCCAGGAGTTCCATGGCCCGTTCGCGCGAGGCCTTCTCGGCGCGGTGGAATCCGGGACCGCGCAGCACGGCCGACCAGAAGCCCTCCTTGGTCCGGGTGTGGCGGCCGACGAGCACGTTCTCCAGGACCGTCATGTTGGCGAACAGACGGATGTTCTGGAAGGTGCGGGCGATGCCTGCCTCGGTGACCTTGAAGGACTTGGGCGGCAGGACGTTGCCCTTGTAGCGGACCTCGCCCTCGGTGGGGACGTACAGGCCGGTGAGGCAGTTGAAGAAGGTGGTCTTACCGGCGCCGTTGGGACCGATGAGGCCGACGATCTCGCCGGCGTTGACGGTGAGGTCGACGCCGCGGACGGCGGTGAGACCGCCGAAGCGCATCGTCACGCCGCGGGCGTCGAGGACGGTCTCGCCGGGCGCGGCTGCGTCGGGGGCGGTGTCCTTCGTGGTGGTGTCGGTGGTCATCTTGGTCAGGCCCCTGCCTTGGTGAGGACGGCGGGCGCTTCCGCGTCTTCGTGGAACTCGAGCTGGCGGCGCCGGTTGGGGATGAGGCCCTCGGGACGGAAACGCATCAGCAGGATGAGTGCGACACCGAAGGCGAAGAGCTGGTAGTCGCCGAGGAACTGGAGCTTGTTGGGGATCAGGTACAGCAGGGCCGCGCCGATGAGCGGTCCGCTGATGGTGCCCATGCCGCCGAGGACGACCGCGGCCAGCAGGAAGGCGGAGTTGGGCGGGATGGCGCCGGCGAACTGGTACTGCTCCGGTGTCACGGTGTAGGTGACGTGGGCCTGCACGGTGCCGGCGAGACCGGCGAGGGAGGCGCCGACGGCGAAGGCGACGAGCTTGACCCGGAAGCCGTTGATGCCCATCGCGAGCGCGGCGGTCTCGTCCTCGCGGATGGCCACCCAGGCGCGGCCGATGCGGGAGTCGCCGCTGCGCCGGAAGACGACCACGACGACGGCCGTGATGAGCAGCATCAGCAGGAAGTAGTTGGCGAACCGGCCGATGGTGAAACCGGCGATGTCGTGCTGGACGCCGAAGTCGAATCCGCCGATGTCGAGGTTCGGGATGGACGAGACGCCGTTGGATCCGTTGGTGACATCGGGGCCGGAGGTGCCGTCGAGGTTGTTGACGGTGATCCGGAAGATCTCACCGAAGCCGAGCGTGACGATGGCGAGGTAGTCGCCGCGCAGGCGCAGCGTCGGGGCGCCGATGAGGACGCCGAAGACGAGCGAGGCGGCGGCGCCGACCAGGGCGGCGGCCCAGAACGGGAAGTGCACGTCGAACGGCGAGCTGGGGGAGCCCGAGACCAGACCTGCGGCGTAGGCGCCGACGCCGAGGAAGGCGACGTAGCCGAGGTCGAGCAGGCCCGCGCGGCCGACGACGATGTTCAGGCCGAGCGCGACCGTGGCGAAGATCAGGATGTAGACCCCGAGCGTCGCGTACTGGTCGGAGGTCTGCGTGAAGGGGAACAGTGCCGCGGCGATGAACGCGCCGAAGATGGTGATGGTCTGGTGCCGGGACGTGATCTCCGAGGCTTGGGCGACCAGACCGGCCTTGTTCAGGGCGGCGAAGCTGAAGCCCGCAGTGATCAGGAAGCCGATGAACAGTTCGTCGTACTCGGTGCCGATGCCGTAGGTGAAGACGGTCAGGCCGAGCGCGAGGATCGCGACGATGACCAGGATCTCGGCGTACGCGGGCAGTTTGGGCACGGGCCGCGGGGAACCGGCGCTGAAGGCTGCCTTGACCGTCTCCCACTGCTGGGCGCGGGCGTGCTTGAACTGCTCCCAGCCGGTGTCCTCGGGGTCGATCGGATCCGGCTCGGGTCGCTGGAAGGGCAGGGCCAGGGCACCGACGAAGGCGGCGAGGCTGCCCACGGCGACGACGAAGCCGCCGGGTTCGAGGTTGACGAGCCCGCCGAGCTTGTCGCTGATCGCGATGATCGTGTACCAGCTGGTGGCGAAGGTGGCGAGCGCGGCGAACTTGATGGCCACGTCCGCGCCGGCCGGCACGAGCCAGCGCAGGCCCCGGATGTCGTACGAGGCAAGGCACAGCAGTGTGGTCAGGATGCCGCCGATGAGCACCAGAACCTGCAGGCCGCCCGGGTAGCCGTAGACGGTGAGGTCGCCGGGGAAGTCGGCGGTCCAGGTCCAGGCGAGGAACGTGGAGATGATCGTCAGCACGCCGCCGCCGGTGGCGAGTGCGCGTCCGGCCTTTTCCGGCAGGGCGATCAGGCCGGAGGGTGTGCCCGCGGCGGGGGTGCTCGGGGTGTCGGATGCGGTGGTCTGTGTGGTCATCGGTCTCACGCCCTGTCCGCGACGCGCTCGCCGAGCAGACCCTGTGGCCTGAACAGCAGTACGAGGATGAGGAGTACGAAGGCCCAGACGTCGGCCCAGGACTGGCTGCCGAACTTGTCCATGCCCGGGATGTCGGCGATGTAGGCGGTCGCGAGGGTCTCCGCGACACCGAGGACGACGCCGCCGATCATGGCTCCGTAGATGTTGCCGATGCCGCCGAGGACGGCCGCCGTGAACGCCTTCAGACCGAGGATGAAGCCCATACGGAAGTTGATCTCGCCGTACTTCAGGCCGTAGGCCACGGCTCCGACCGCGGCGAACGCGGCGCCGAGGGCGAACGCGATCACGATGATGCGGTCGGTGTTGACGCCCATCAGCTTGGCGGTGTCCGGGTCCTGGGCGGTTGCCTGCATGCCGCGCCCGGTGCGGGTCTTCGTCACGAAGTAGGCGAGGATCGCCATGCTGATCGGGGCCGCGGCCACGAGGAAGATGTCACCGGTCTGGATGGTGACGTTGCCGATCTCGAAGGGACCGCCGTCGATCTGCGGGAAGGTGCGCGCGGACTTCGCCTGCGGGTACCAGGCCCACACGGCCTGCTGCAGGGCGAGGGAGAGGCCGATGGCGGTGATGAGGGGCGCGAGACGTGGGGCGGTGCGCAGGGGGCGGTAGGCGAATCGTTCCGCTCCGACGGCGATGGCCACCGCGACGATGATGGCCCCGATGATCATCAGGGGCAGCGCGATCCACATCGTCGTGCCGCCGGGAAGCCAGAGCCAGACCGTGAGAGCGCCGAAGGCTCCCGTCATGAATATCTCGCCGTGGGCGAAGTTGATGAGCTGGACGATGCCATAGACCATCGTGTAGCCGATGGCGACCAGCCCGTACATGGATCCCAGTAGCAGGCCGTTGACCAGCTGCTGCGGCAGTTCGTTCACCGCATGTCCTCCGAGACGTTCGGAATGTTCGACGAAGTGTGGCCGGATGCGAGTCCGCGCGGGGCGCCAGTGGTGCAGCGCCCCGCGCGGCTCGGCTGGTGCGGGGGAGGGGTCAGCTGCCGTTGTAGGTGCCGGACTCCACGGCCTTCCAGGCACCGGAGGTCACGGAGTAGACGGTGAGCTGCTTGTTGGTCGCGTCACCGTACTCGTCGAAGGAGACCTTGCCGGTCACACCGTCGAAGGAGACGTTCTGGACGGCGGCGGTGACCTTGGCGCGGGCGTCGGACGGCAGCTTGCCGCCGTTGTCGTCCACGACCTTCTTCACGGCCTCGATGATCGCCCAGGCGGAGTCGTAGGAGTAACCGCCGTAGGCCGCGTAGGCCTCCTTGTAGCCCGCCGCCTTGTAGTTGGCGACGAAGTCCTTGGCGGAGGGCAGCGTCTCGACCGGCGCGCCGACCGAGGTGGCCAGGTCACCGGTGCCGGAGGACCCGGCCAGCTTGATGAAGTCGTCGGCGTAGATGCCGTCACCGCCGACCAGCGGGACCTTGGCGCCGGCGGCCTTGATCTGCTTGCTCAGCGGGCCGGCCTGCGGGTACTCGCCGCCGTAGTAGACGACCTGGGCGCCGGAGCTCTTCACCTTGGTCGCGACCGCGGAGAAGTCCTTGGTGTCCGGGTTGATGTGCTCGGTGCCGACCACCTTGCCGCCGAGCTTGGTGAACTCGCTGGTGAAGGTCGCGGCGAGGCCGGCGCCGTAGGTCTTCTTGTCGTCGATGACGAAGACCTTCGTCTTCTTGGCCTTGTTGTACACGTACTGCGCGGCGAACGGGCCCTGGATGGCGTCCGTGGTCGCGGTGCGGAAGTACGACTTGTACATGCGCGCCTTCGACTTCTGCCAGTTGTCACCCTGGGTCAGCGCCGGGTTGGTGTTGGCCGGGGAGACCTCGACCAGCTTGGCGTCGTCGAAGACCTTCTGCATCGACTGGGCCACGGAGGAGTTCAGCGGGCCGACGACGCCGAGGACGTTGGACTCGCCGACGAACTTGGTGGCGTTCTGCTGGCCGGAGGAGGGCTGCGCCTGGTCGTCGAGGCCCTCGACCTTGAAGGTGACACCCTTGACGTAGTTCTTCTTGTTGGCCTGCTTGGCCGCGAGGTCCACCGAGTTCCGGATGCCCAGGCCGAGCGCGGACAGGTCGCCGGTCAGTGGGGCGTCGACACCGATGACGACGGTGGTGCCGCCGTTGCCGGAGTCGGAACCCTTGTCGCCGCTGTCGCGCGAGCCGCAGGCGGTGAGGGTGAGTGCTCCCGCCGCCAGCGCGGCGGTGATGGCGATGAGCGAACGTTGACGCACGATCAGTCCTTTCCCCTGGACGGCCGTCTCCCTGTGGAAACGGTCGAGCCGCGCGCCTGGTCGAAGTGACAATCTGACGGCGCGGTGACTGGCCGTGACTCTAGGCGCGTGCAGGGAATGTGGAGGAGGGTCTGAGGCATGCTGTGACTCTCTTGTTATGACACGGGGTAATGCACAGCGGTACGCCGAGGGGAGAAGGGAGGAATTCCGGCCGATTCGCCCCGTCCGCATCGTGAGAACCCGCAGGACTCACCCAGGTCCGTTCAGGCGTCTCGAGGGTTTTGGTGATGACGCGCTGATGTTGCTGCAGGAGACTTTCAGGGCCCGTGAGAGGTGCTGCGCGTAGCGCGAACCAGGTATGAAACTGTGAATCTGTATTGCGCGCGCATTACGCAGAGTTACTTCCAGGAAAGGGAGTCCGGCGTCCTTCGGTACTTTTCCGCATTCCGTCACGTGCATGGTTATCGTGATCTTGCGGGCCGAATCCACCTGCGTTTCGAAGGGCGTGCGCGGGTCCGTGGTCAACGACAGACCCGCGTACGGCTGGGTCACCCGGGTCACGGTGACCGGTGGTCCCGACTCCACGGTCAGCAGCAGCGTGAAACTGAAGCTGCGGGGCGGGGCGCCCGCCGGAGTGGCCGCGCCGTGCAGATACGTCACCTCCACCACCTGGGCCGGGTACGGCGGCTCCGGCGGAGGCGGCTGCTGGGGGCGGGTCGCGTAGAGGGTGCCGCCGCCCGCGAGCAGGACGGCTCCGGCGGCCACGGCCACGGTGGCGCGGCGGTGGCGGGCGTACAGCGCCCGGAGGACGCCAGGCGTGCGGCCGGCGGTACGGGCGGCGGCGCCGGCGGCTGAGGCGCGGCCCTGCGCCCACCCGGCCTCCCGCTCATGGGTGCCCTCGCCGGGCTCCAGGGGTCCGATGCCGCTCACCGCCACGGACCTCCGCTCGGGGCACCGTGCCGGTAGCGCTCGGCGCAGGCCCGGCGGGCCCGACGGTCGATCAACTTGTCGGCTGCCGCCGCACCTTGACGGCGCTTCACGGCGCGTGCGGCGTCCACGACGTCCCGCAGGATCTCGTACTGGCCGTTGGACAGCCCCATCGACTGGTAATCGCCGTAGGTGCCGCTGTCGAGCACCGCGCGCGACCAGTGCGCGACGATCCTGGCGCACAGCTCGGTGTCGTGGGCCGCCGACGCCGACGACGCCGAGACGGCCGAGGTGGCCGAGGTGGCCGGGACGGAACCGCGGGCGGGGTGCCCGGAGCCCTTGCCGCAGCCGGCCGCCGACACCGACAGGAGCGCCGGCAGCGCCAGTCCGAGCACCAGTGACCTCACCCCCCGCAGGGAGCCTCCTCGCCGTCCCATGAGCCGAAGCTAAGGGGGCGAGCGGCCGGGGGCAACGGCCTGGCCGGACCCGCTCGCCTTCCGGCGGGGGCCACTTGCCTCCCGGCGGCGGTCTGCTCAGCTTCCGGTGGCGGTCTGCGCCTGAGCCTCCTCGCCCGCCGGGATGTCCCGCAGCAGGCAGGTCAGCCGGGCGCTGCACACCCGGCGGCCCTGCTCGTCGCTGATCACGATCTCGTACGTCGCCGTCGAGCGGCCCCGGTGCACGGGCGTGGCGACGCCGGTCACCATGCCCGAGCGGACCCCGCGGTGGTGCGTGCAGTTCAGGTCCACACCGACCGCGAGCTTCGAGCTGCCGCCGTGCAGCATGGAGCCGATCGAGCCCAGGGTCTCCGCCAGGACCGCGGAGGCGCCGCCGTGCAGCAGGCCGTACGGCTGGGTGTTGCCCTCCACCGGCATCGTCCCGACGACCCGCTCGGGTGAGGCCTCCAGGATCTGCACGCCCATGCGCGTGCCCAGGTGCCCGGCCGAGAACAGGGCCGGCAGGTCGACGCCGAGCGAGGCGTACTCCTCGACGATCTCCGGCGGGAACTTCACACGCTGCTGCTCACCCATGGGCCCGGCTCCGTTCATGGTGCTCCTGTCTGGCGGCTGAGCAAACGCTCAGTCGGTCGCCGATTGTTCCAGACGCACCACGACGGACTTGCTGGCCGGGGTATTGCTCGTCTCCGCGGTGGCGTCCAGCGGCACCAGCACGTTGGTCTCCGGGTAGTACGCCGCCGCGCACCCCCGTGCCGTCGGATAGTGCACCACCCGGAAACCGGGCGCCCGCCGCTCCACACCGTCCTGCCACTCGCTCACCAGGTCGACGTACGACCCGTCCGCCACCTTCAGCTCCCGCGCGTCCTCGGGGTTCACCAGGACGACCCGGCGGCCGTTCTTGATGCCCCGGTAACGGTCGTCCAGTCCGTAGATGGTGGTGTTGTACTGGTCGTGCGAGCGCAGGGTCTGCAGCAGCAGCCGCCCCTCGGGCAGCTCGGGACACTCCACCGGCGCGGCCGTGAAGTTCGCCTTGCCGGTGGCTGTCGGGAAACGCCGCTCGTCGCGCGGGGCATGCGGCAGCGCGAAGCCGCCCGGACGGGCCACGCGCGCGTTGAAGTCCTCGAAACCGGGGATCACCCGCGCGATGCGGTCACGGATCGTCGCGTAGTCCCTCTCGAACTCCTCCCACGGCACCACGCTGTCCTCGCCCAGCACCCGGCGCGCCAGCCGGCACACGATCGCCGGCTCCGACAGCAGATGCACGCTCGCGGGCCGCAGACGGCCCCGGGAGGCGTGCACCATGCCCATGGAGTCCTCGACGGTCACGAACTGCTCGCCGCTGCCCTGCACATCCCGCTCGGTCCGCCCGAGCGTCGGCAGGATCAGCGCCCGCGCACCCGTCACGACGTGCGAACGGTTGAGCTTGGTCGACACGTGCACGGTCAGCCGGGCCCGCCGCATGGCCGCCTCGGTCACCTCGGTGTCCGGGGATGCGGAGACGAAGTTCCCGCCCATCGCGAAGAACACCTTCGCCTCTCCGTCGCGCAACGCGCGGATGGCCCGGACGACGTCGAGGCCGTGCTCTCGCGGCGGCGCGAACCCGAACTCCTTCTCCAGCGCGTCCAGGAAGGCCGGCGCGGGACGCTCGAAGATGCCCATCGTCCGGTCGCCCTGCACGTTCGAGTGACCGCGCACCGGGCACACGCCCGCGCCCGGACGGCCGATGTTGCCGCGCAGCAGCAGGAAGTTGACCACCTCGCGGATGGTCGCGACGGAGTGCTTGTGCTGGGTGAGGCCCATCGCCCAGCAGACGATGGTGCGCCGGGAGGCGAGCACCATCCGCAGGGCTTCCTCGATCTCCGCGCGCGAGAGACCGGTGGCCGCCAGGGTCCCGTCCCAGTCGGCGGCCCGGGCCGCCTTCGCGAACTCCTCGTAACCGTGGGTGTGTTCGCGTACGAACTCCTCGTCGACCGCGCCCTCGGTCTCGAGGATCAGCTTGTTCAGCAGCCGGAAGAGCGCCTGGTCGCCGCCGATACGGATCTGCAGGAACAGATCCGTGAGCGCGGTGCCCTTGAGGATGCCCCTCGCGGTCTGCGGGTCCTTGAACCGCTCCAGGCCCGCCTCGGGCAGCGGATTGACGCTGATGATCCGCGCGCCGTTCGTCTTGGCCTTCTCCAGCGCGCTGAGCATGCGCGGATGGTTGGTCCCCGGGTTCTGACCCGCGACGATGATCAGGTCGGCCTGGTACAGGTCCTCCAGCAGGACACTGCCCTTGCCGATGCCGATGGTCTCGGACAGTGCGGAACCCGAGGACTCGTGGCACATGTTCGAGCAGTCCGGCAGGTTGTTCGTGCCCAGCTCGCGCGCGAACAGCTGGTACAGGAACGCCGCCTCGTTGCTGGTACGGCCCGAGGTGTAGAAGACGGCCTCGTCAGGGGAGCCGAGGGCGGCGATCTCCTCGGCGATGATGTCGAAGGCCCGCTCCCAGGTCACCGGCTCGTAGTGCGCGCCCCCTTCGGGGAGGTACACGGGGTGGGTCAGCCGCCCCTGCTGCCCCAGCCAGTAGCCGCTGCGCCCCGCGAGGTCGGCGACGGAGTGCGCGGCGAAGAACTCCGGGGTCACCCGGCGCAGCGTGGCCTCTTCGGCCACCGCCTTCGCGCCGTTCTCGCAGAACTCCGCCGTGTGCCGGCGCTCCGGCTCCGGCCAGGCACAGCCCGGGCAGTCGAAGCCGCTCTTCTGGTTCACGCTCAGCAGCGTCAGTGTGGCGCGCTTCACACCCATCTGCTGCTGGGCGATGCGCAGCGTGTGCCCGATGGCAGGCAGCCCCGCCGCCTTGTGCTTGGGCTCCGCGACCTGCGGCGCGTCCTGAACCGGATCACCCTTCGGTGGCTTCGTCGCCATCGCACGGTCCCCTTCGACTGCATGTGAGAAGTACGACGTCGATCCTCCCACGCACCACCGACAACGGCGCCGGGCGGGCGCAGGGGAACCGGGAACCGGCCGTCTGCTCCCCCCGTCCGCCGCTGTCCCGGCTTGTCAGTGGGGCGTGGCAGGATCGGGGGCGTGGCAGAGACAGCATCGAACACGACCGACAAGAACCCCGGCGGCACCCGTCCCCGGCTGATGCTCATGGACGGGCACTCGCTGGCCTACCGCGCGTTCTTCGCGCTGCCCGCGGAGAACTTCACGACCGCGACGGGCCAGCCGACGAACGCGATCTACGGTTTCGCTTCGATGCTGGCCAACACGCTGCGTGACGAGGCACCCACCCACTTCGCGGTGGCCTTCGACGTCTCCCGCAAGACCTGGCGCTCCGAGCAGTTCACCGAGTACAAGGCGAACCGCTCGAAGACCCCGGACGAGTTCAAGGGCCAGGTCGAGCTGATCGGCGAGCTGCTCGACGCGATGCACGCGCCGCGCTTCGCCGTCGAGGGCTTCGAGGCCGACGACGTCATCGCCACCCTCGCCACCCAGGCCGAGGCCGCGGGCTTCGAGGTGCTGATCGTCACCGGCGACCGCGACTCCTTCCAACTGGTCACCGAGAACACGACCGTGCTCTACCCGACGAAGGGCGTCTCGGAGCTGACCCGGTTCACCCCGGAGAAGGTTCTCGAGAAGTACGGACTGACGCCCGTGCAGTACCCGGACTTCGCGGCCCTGCGCGGCGACCCGTCCGACAACCTCCCCGGCATCCCCGGCGTCGGCCCGAAGACCGCCGCCAAGTGGATCAACGAGTTCGGTTCGTTCGCGCAGCTGGTCGAGCGCGTGGACGAGGTCAAGGGCAAGGCGGGGCAGAACCTGCGCGACCACCTGGAGTCGGTCAAGCTCAACCGCCGTCTCACCGAGCTGGACCGCCAGGTGGACCTGCCCAGGACCGTCGCCGACCTGCAGCGGGCCCCGTACGACCGCAAGAGCGTCGCGATGGTCCTGGACACCCTGGAGATCCGCAACCCCTCTCTGCGCGAGCGTCTCTTCGCGGTGGACCCGGGCGCCGAGGAGGCCGACTCCACCCCGGTCACGGCTCAGGGCGTGGAACTGGACGGCAAGATCCTCGGCGTCGGCGAGCTGGCCCCCTGGCTCGCCGAGCACGGCACGCAGACCCTGGGCGTCGCCACCGTCGACACCTGGGCACTCGGCACCGGCTCGGTCGCCGAGGTCGCCCTCGCCGCGGCCGGGGGAGCGGCTGCCTGGTTCGACCCGTCCGAGCTGGACGAGGCCGACGAGAAGGCGTTCGCCGCCTGGCTGGCCGACGCCGGCCGCCCCAAGGTGTTCCACAACGCCAAGGGCGCCATGCGCGTCCTCGCCGAGCACGGCTGGTCCGTCGAGGGCGTCATCATGGACACCGCGCTCGCCGCCTACCTGGTCAAGCCGGGCCGCCGCTCCTTCGACCTGGACGCGCTGTCCATGGAGTACCTGCACCGCGAACTGGCCCCGGCCGCCGTCGCCGACGGCCAGCTGGCCTTCGGCGCGGACGAGGGCGCGGAGGCCGAGGCGCTGATGACGAAGGCCCGCGCCGTCCTCGACCTGGGTGCGGCCTTCGAGGGCCGCCTGGAGGAAGTGGGCGCCGCCGACCTCCTGCGCGACATGGAGCTGCCCACCTCCGCACTGCTCGCCCGCATGGAGCGCCACGGCATCGCGGCCGACCGCGCACACCTCGAAGCCATGGAGCAGATGTTCGCGGGTGCCGTGCAGCAGGCCGTGAAGGAGGCGCATGCGGCGGCCGGCCACGAGTTCAACCTGGGCTCGCCCAAGCAGCTCCAGGAGGTCCTCTTCGGCGAGCTGGCCCTGCCCAGGACCAAGAAGACCAAGACCGGCTACACCACCGACGCCGACGCCCTCACCTGGCTCGCCACCCAGACCGACAACGAACTGCCGGTGATCATGCTCCGGCACCGCGAGCAGGCCAAGCTGCGGGTCACGGTCGAGGGCCTGATCAAGACCGTCGCCACCGACGGCCGCATCCACACCACGTTCAACCAGACGGTCGCCGCCACCGGCCGCCTCTCCTCCACCGACCCGAACCTGCAGAACATCCCGGTCCGCACCGACGAGGGCCGGGCCATCCGCCGCGGTTTCGTGGTCGGTGAGGGCTTCGAGTCCCTGATGACCGCCGACTACAGCCAGATCGAGCTGCGCGTGATGGCCCACCTGTCCGAGGACGAGGGCCTGATCGAGGCGTTCACCTCCGGCGAGGACCTGCACACCACGGTCGCCTCCCAGGTCTTCTCCGTGGCGCGCGACGCGGTGGACGCGGAGATGCGCCGCAAGATCAAGGCGATGTCGTACGGCCTCGCCTACGGCCTCTCCGCCTTCGGCCTCTCCCAGCAGCTGAACATCGAGGCCGCCGAGGCCCGCGCCCTGATGGACACCTACTTCGAGCGGTTCGGCGGCGTACGGGACTACCTTCGCCGGGCGGTCGACGAAGCACGGGCGACGGGCTACACGGCGACCCTCTTCGGGCGCCGCCGCTACCTCCCCGACCTCAACAGCGACAACCGCCAGCGCCGCGAGGCGGCCGAGCGCATGGCCCTGAACGCCCCGATCCAGGGCACCGCGGCCGACATCGTCAAGATCGCCATGCTCAACGTCGACCGGGCGCTGCGCGAGGCGGACCTCACGTCCCGCATGCTGCTCCAGGTCCATGACGAAATCGTCCTGGAGATCGCCCCCGGCGAACGCGAGAGCGCGGAGCGGATCGTCCGCCGTGAGATGGCGGGCGCCGTGCAGCTGAGGGCCCCGCTGGACGTCTCGGTGGGTGTGGGCCCGGACTGGGAGTCGGCGGCGCACTAGCCTGCCCCGCCTGGACGGGAGGGGCGCTGCCGTACAAGAGCAGGGCAGCGCCCCTTTGCCTCCCCCTGCCGGCCGTTGCTGGGACACCGGCGTCGAGGAGCCGGCCTCACCGGCCCGGCGCACCCCCATGGCGGCCCTGCCCGCCGGGCCCGTCACTCACGTGGCCCCCGCCAAAACGCCCCGGGGGCCTCCCAGCCGCCAAGATGCGGGCATGGGTATACGCATGCTCCACCGCCGGTCGCCCGAGGCGGGCACCCCGGACCGGGCGGACACCGCCTCGGCTCCGGTACCGCCTCACACGCCGGTCCCGGCCCTCGCGGCCGACGCAAGCACCGCCCGCATTCCCGCCGACCTGGCCGCGACCGTACGCAGAGCCGCCTCGGACCTCGGACACCGGCTCGCCGGCCGGGCCGTCCGAGCGGGCGACGCCCCCGACTGGCGCCAGTGGGCCGACCTCGCCCGCTCCTACCTCGCCCTCGCGCTCACCCTCGTCCCGAGGACGCGCACCCGGCCCAAGCTCACCGTCTTCGTGGCACCCCTCACCGAGCGACCGCCCGGCCGCGGCCCGCACCGACCGGAACCGGGACCGGCCGCCACGCCCTGACCCTCGAGACACACCCGAGCCGCGCCGCCGCCGTCGGCACCCTTATGACCACCCCCGCCCGGTGTGCCCTGGGTCCTGCCATGGCGTCGTGGACAGACGTCAGTCGGCCAACCGGTGAAAACCGGGCACGAACGGGTCCCGGCCCACGGCAAGTTGTCGTAGGGTCACCTGGGTTGCCGTACAGGGAGGGCAACCACTGCACCGGGTCAACCGTCAGACCAGAACGAGGCAGACGGACGGACACTGACGGACACGGACGCCACGGCGTCCACGGGAGGGGTTCACTCTATGGCGGCGCATTTCGGCAGGCGGCTGCGCAAGGGGGCGGCGACCACCGCCGTGGCCGCGGCGGCGGTCGCGGCTCTGTCCGCGTCCCAGGCTCCGGGAGTGATCAGTGAGAACCACGGCGGACAGGCCGCGGCCGGCGCCAGCACGCCGGTACCGGAACCGGACACCGGCTCCGGCTTCGGCTCCCACGCCGATACCAACGCCACCGGCGACTCGCCGTACTACACGGACCTGCCGCCGCTGAACAGCCCCGAACCGAGCCCCTCGCCGACGATCGGCACCCCCGTCTCCCGGGGCGACGCCGAGGCCGGCATCCCCGCGACCGTCCTCGACGCCTACAAGCGGGCCGAGGCCGAGCTGCGCGCCTCCAAGCCTGGCTGCAACCTTCCCTGGCAACTGCTCGCCGCCATCGGCAAGGTGGAGTCGGGCCAGGCCCGCGGCGGCCGTGTCGACGCCGAAGGCACCACCCTGGGCCGGATCCTGGGCCCGCAGCTCGACGGCAACGGCTTCGCCCTCATCAAGGACACCGACCACGGCGCGTACGACGGCAACAGCACCTACGACCAGGCCGTCGGCCCGATGCAGTTCATCCCGTCCACCTGGGCCTGGGCCGGCCGGGACGGCAACGACGACGGCAAGAAGGACCCCAACAACGTCTACGACGCCGCCCTTGCCGCCGGTCACTACCTGTGCCGCAACGGCTGGGACATGTCCACCACGGACGGCCTGCACAGCGCGATCCTCAGCTACAACGGCTCCCAGGACTACCTCAACCTCGTCCTGAGCTGGCTGGAGTACTACCGCAAGGGCACCCACTCCGTCCCCGACGGCACCGGCCCCGTGCCCTCCCACCGCAGCGACGGGCACAAGGGCGGCCACCACGGCGCCTCGTCGTCCCCCAAGCCGCACCACCCGAAGCCGCAGAAGAAGAAGCCGGAGCAGAAGAAGCCGACCCCGCCCTCGCACAAGCCCGGCGGCGGCACCGGGACCCCCGACCCGACCCCGCCGAAGCCTCCGGTCCCGCCGCAGCAGCCCACCCCCACCGAGACCGTGGACCACCTCGTGGACGCGGGCACCGGGAAACTCACCGCAATGGCCGGCGACGCGTTCGACCACCGGATCAGCACCCGCGCCGAGACCAAGGCAGGGATGGCCGTCGGCAAGGTCAGGATCCGGTTCACCATCACCGGTGACACCGACGCCACCTTCGACGGCGGCGAGACCGTGGCCACGATCGTCACCGACGCGCAGGGCGTGGCGGTCGCACCGGTGCTCCAGGCGGGCGGGAACACCGGCGACTTCACCGTCACCACGGCCGTCGTCGGCCACCAGGCCAAGGGCGTCGACTACACCGCCACCGTCACCGAGCGCGCCGCGGACACCCTCACCCGCACCAGTGACACCCCGCTGACCTGCACCCCCGGCGGCGAGTTCGCCGACCAGGTCCAGGTGAAGGCGACGTACAAGGACGCGGTCGCGGACGACGTCGCGGCCACGGCCACGCTGATCAAGTCGGCCGACGACGCCACCGAGAACGACAAGGGCCCCTACTTCAAGGACGCCGACGGCAAGGCCGTGCGCACGCTCACCGGCCTCCGGACGGACGCCAAGGGCCTGCTGACACTGCCGAAGCTGTACGCGGACGACGTTACCGGCACCTTCCTGCTCCGTATCACCACCCCCGGCGGCGCCACCCTCACCGTCGAACTGACGGTCGCGGCGGCCGACACCTCGCCGAGCCCGTCGCCGAGCCCGTCCACGACGTCCTGACCGGACGGCCACAAGGGACAGCACAGCAGGGCGCCCCCTCCGCTCCGGCGGGGAGGGCGCCCTCACCCGTTCGTGCAACGTGTTCTCGTCCCACCCGCCCGTCGCCGCGTCGCCTCACCTGAGTCGCCATCAGGAACCGTCCCCGTCCGGAGGGAGGGGCCGCAAGGCGTCGCGCGGCCGGCCTGGTCCTGGTCGCCTGCGCCGTGTGCTGCGCGGCGCTGTCCCCCAAGTGGCCCTTCCCGACCCAGAAACGCGCCACGAGCAGTGACCGGGGCACCCGTCTTCGGCGAGGAGACCCACAAGGAGGAGTTGCGCGGCGGCACGCTGCTCGGAGGCCGACCGTAGGCAGGCAGCCCCGCGCGGCGGACCCGGCCCCCGCACGGGCGGCGCAACCGGAGCCGGTCAGCGCCTGAGCCGCGCGTTGGTGTGCCGGGTGGGCTCGGCGCCGGCCGGGTCCTCGGGCCACGGATGCTTCGGATAACGCCCGCGCAGCTCCGCGCGTACGCCCTTGTAGCCGTCCTTCCAGAAGGAGGCGAGGTCGGCCGTCACGGCGGCCGGCCGCCCGGCGGGGGAGAGCAGATGCACCAGCAGCGGCATCCCGGCCACGCTCGGCGTGTCCTGCAGGCCGAACATCTCCTGCAGCTTGACGGCGAGGACCGGCCGCTCCGGGTCCTGGTAGTCGATCCGGATCCTGGACCCGCTCGGCACGGCGATCCGCTCGGGTGCCAGCTCGTCCAGCCGGGCGGCCTCCCCGCTCGCCCAGGGCAGCAGCCGCGCGAGCGCCTGCCCGGCATCGATCCGCGCCAGATCAGCCCGCCGCCGGGCCCGGCTCAGCTCCGGCTCCAGCCACTCCTCCACGCGCGCGTGCAGGGCACGGTCCGACACGTCCGGCCACGGCTCCCCGATGTGCGCGCGCAGGAACGCCAGCCGCTGCCGCAGCACGTGCGACTCCGGCGACCAGCGCAGCAGCCCGAGCCCTTCGACGCGGAGCCCTTCGAGCAGCGCGTCGCGCACGAGACGGGGGTCGGCGTCCTTCAGAGGCCGTACGCCCAGCTCCACGGCCCCGAGCCGTTCGACACGCCGGGCGACGACATCCCCGTCGGCCCAGTGCACCTCCTCCCGCTCCTCCAGGAGCGCCCCGGCGGCGGCCCGTGCCACGTCCTCCGGCACCGCGGCCCCGAGCCGCACCCGCGCGTGCCCCTTCCCCGAGGGCCGGTCGGCCACGGCGACGACGATCCAGGGCGCCCCCCGCAACGCCGACCCCTCCGCCGGCTCGGCCCGGGTACCGGACGCCATGAGGTACGACCCCCCGTCCAGCTTGCCGACCCGTTCGGGAAACGCGAGCGCCGCAACGACCCCGACGAGCTCCTCCTCCCCGGCAACCGCAGCCGCCGAAGGAGCACCCCCACCCGCACCCCCGGCCACGGAAGCCGCAGCGGCCTGGGCATTTGCCGGAGCCTGGCGGTCGTGGGCGCGCGGGTGGGCGAACTCCGCGGAGAGGGCCCGCAGGCGCCGGACCTCCGCCGCCCACCGCCCCGCATAGGCGTCACCCCCGCGCCGCGCACGCCGCAACGCACCGGCGAGGTCGTCCCCGTAGTCCCGCGGCACCTCCTCGGACAGCAGGGCGACGACCGGGGCACCCTCGCCGCAGGTGTCCAGCAGCGCCCGCCCCAGCCGGGGGTGCACCCCCAGCCGGGCCAGCCGTACACCCAGCTCCGTGGCCCGGCCGGCCCAGTCCACCCCGCCCACGGCCGCCAGAACGTCCCGCGCCGCCGCCATCGCCCCGCCCGGCGGCGGATCCAGCAACGCCAGCCCGGAGGCGTCCGGATCGCCCCAGCAGGCCGCCTGGAGCGCGAACGCGGTCAGGTCGGCCACCTTGATCTCTGGTGCCGGAAAAGCCGGCAGACGGATGTCCTCGGCCTCCGCCCAGCACCGGTACACCGCGCCCGGCGCCTGCCGCCCGGCCCGGCCCGCCCGTTGCCGCCCGGCCGCCCGCGACGCCCGTACCGTCGTCAGCCCGCTCAACCCGCGCGCATGGTCGACCCGCGGTTCCCGCGCGAGCCCCGAGTCCACGACCACCCGCACTCCGGGCACCGTCAGCGACGACTCCGCCACGGACGTGGCCAGCACCACCCGCCGCCGATCCCCGCCCGCCAGCACCGCGTCCTGGACGGCGGCCGGCGCCCGTCCGTGCACCTGGAGCACCTCGACATCGCCGAGCCCCGCGAGCTGCCCGGCCACGCGGGCGATCTCACCGACACCCGGCAGGAAGCACAGCACGTCCCCGTCCCGCTCGGCCAGCGCCCGCCGCACCACCGACGCCACGTGCGCCAGCAGCGCCGGATCCACACGCATCCCCTGCGGCGGTCGTACCGGACGGGCCGGAGGCGCCCACACCACCTCCACGGGATGGGTCACGCCCGCGGCCTCGACCACACGGGCCCCGCCGAGCAGCCGCGCCCAGCCCTCCGCGTCGGTGGTGGCCGACGCGGCCACCAGCCGCAGCTCCGGCCGCAGCGTCTGCCGCACGTCCCACAGGAACGCGGCCACCGTGTCGGCGTCCAGATGCCTCTCGTGGCACTCGTCGAGCACCACCACGTCCACGCCCGACAGCTCCTGGTCGCGCTGCAGCCGCTGGAGCAGCACGCCCGTCGTCACGACCTCCACGCGCGTGTGCCGCCCCACGACCCGCTCACCGCGCACCGTGTAGCCGACGCTGTCGCCCGCCCGCTCGCCCAGCAGCCACGCCATCCGCCGGGCCGCCGCACGCGCCGCGATCCGCCGCGGCTCGGCGACCACGACCCGCCGCGCGGGACCGTCCCCGACCAGCCCGGCCAGCACCAGCGGCACCAGCGTCGTCTTGCCGGTGCCGGGCGGTGCCACGAGCACGGCGGTGCCGTCCGCCTCCAGCGCCTCGGCGAGAGCGGGCAGGGCGGTACGCACGGGCAGCGCGTCCAGGGCGTCGTAACGGATCACGCCCCCAGTGTCGTACGACGGCGAGGGCACCCCTCACGAGCGCCCTGGGCGCGCGGCTGCAACCGGTCTCAGTCCCGCTCGCACACGAAGACCGCCGTGCCCGGGATCAGGTTCCCGCGCAGCGGGGACCAGCCGCCCCACTCCGAGGTGTTCCAGGCCGGCCACTCCGGCTCCACCAGATCGGCCAGCCGGAAGCCCGAGGCCACGATGTCCCGCACCCGGTCGCCGAGGGTGCGGTGGTGCTCGACGTACACCGCGCGGCCCTCCCCGTCCTGCTCGACGTAGGGCGTGCGGTCGAAGTAGGACGAGGACACCGACAAGCCCTCCGCGCCGGGCTCGTCCGGGAACGCCCAGCGGATCGGGTGCGTCACCGAGAACACGAACCGGCCGCCCGGCCGCAGCACCCGGTGCACCTCCCGCAGCACCAGCCGCGGGTCGGCGACGAACGGCAGCGCCCCGTACGCGGAACACGCCAGGTCGAAGGAGCCGTCCGCGAAGGGCAGCGCGCCGGCGTCGGCACACACGAGCGGGAACGATCCGCCGATGCGCAGCGCGTGCTGGAGCTGGCGGTGCGAGAGGTCCAGCGCCACCGGCCGGGCGCCCTGGGCGGCCAGCCAGCGCGCGCACTGCGCCGCGCCGGCGCCGATCTCCAGGACGTCCTTGCCCTTCAGCTCCTCCGGCGGCCCCAGCAGCTCGGCCTCGACCTCGTCCAGACCCTCCGGGCCCCACACGAAGCGGTCGTCGCCGAGGAACGTGCCGTGCTCGACCTGGTACTCGTCGGCGTTGCGGTCCCACCAGCCCCGGTTGGCGCGGGCGCTCTCCGCGACCCCGGCGTCACGTCGGGTGGCTTCCGGTTCGAACTCCTCGGACCCCCGGGGTTCGAACGCTTCCGGCTCTTGGATGATCGGCTCCCTCGTCGTACTCTTCCGTGCAACCCGCCGGGCACGCGTGTCGCAACGCGTGTCACGGAAGGGGTCCCGCAGCCCTGTGCGGGACCCCTGGGACGATTCCTGTGCCGGGAATGCGGCGATCCGCCCCGGGTGTGCGCCTTCGCGCATTGACCCTGCCCGGCTGCCCCCGTATGCTACAAGTTGCGCTGCGGGCCTGCGCACCTCAGACGTAGCAGGCTGCGCTCGCATCTGTTGTATGTCCCCTCGGTTCTCGAGGCGCCATCACCAGTTTCTGGTGAGGCGCTTCCTTGGCTGTCCGGCTTCATCAGAGCGAAACGGGCTCCCGGCGTAAGCAGTGCCTACGACTTCAATGTCCGTACCGGAGCCCTTTCCCACATGACGAGCAGCACCGAGACCACCGCCACCACCCCGCAGGTTGCGGTCAACGACATCGGTAACGAGGAAGCCTTCCTCGCAGCGATCGACGAGACGATCAAGTACTTCAACGACGGCGACATCGTCGACGGCGTCATCGTGAAGGTCGACCGGGACGAGGTCCTGCTCGACATCGGTTACAAGACCGAAGGTGTCATCCCGAGCCGCGAGCTCTCGATCAAGCACGACGTCGACCCGAACGAGGTCGTCGCCGTGGGCGACGAGATCGAGGCCCTTGTCCTCCAGAAGGAGGACAAGGAAGGCCGCCTGATCCTCTCGAAGAAGCGCGCCCAGTACGAGCGTGCCTGGGGCACCATCGAGAAGATCAAGGAAGAGGACGGCATCGTCACCGGTACCGTCATCGAGGTCGTCAAGGGTGGTCTCATCCTCGACATCGGCCTCCGTGGCTTCCTGCCGGCTTCTCTCGTCGAGATGCGTCGTGTCCGCGACCTCCAGCCGTACGTCGGCAAGGAGCTCGAGGCCAAGATCATCGAGCTGGACAAGAACCGCAACAACGTGGTCCTGTCCCGCCGTGCCTGGCTGGAGCAGACCCAGTCCGAGGTCCGCCAGACGTTCCTCACGACCCTCCAGAAGGGTCAGGTCCGTTCCGGTGTGGTCTCCTCGATCGTCAACTTCGGTGCCTTCGTGGACCTGGGTGGCGTCGACGGTCTGGTCCACGTCTCCGAGCTCTCCTGGAAGCACATCGACCACCCGTCCGAGGTTGTCGAGGTCGGCCAGGAGGTCACCGTCGAGGTCCTCGACGTCGACATGGACCGCGAGCGCGTCTCCCTGTCGCTGAAGGCGACCCAGGAAGACCCGTGGCAGCAGTTCGCCCGCACCCACCAGATCGGTCAGGTCGTGCCCGGCAAGGTCACGAAGCTGGTTCCGTTCGGTGCGTTCGTCCGCGTGGACGAGGGCATCGAGGGTCTGGTCCACATCTCCGAGCTGGCCGAGCGCCACGTGGAGATCCCGGAGCAGGTCGTCCAGGTCAACGACGAGATCTTCGTCAAGGTCATCGACATCGACCTCGAGCGTCGCCGCATCAGCCTCTCGCTGAAGCAGGCCAACGAGGCCTTCGGCCCCGACGCCGCCGCGGTCGAGTTCGACCCGACCCTGTACGGCATGGCCGCGTCCTACGACGACCAGGGCAACTACATCTACCCCGAGGGCTTCGACCCGGAGACCAACGACTGGCTGCCGGGCTACGAGAAGCAGCGCGAGGAGTGGGAGCGCCAGTACGCCGAGGCGCAGGCCCGCTTCGAGCAGCACCAGCAGCAGGTCATCAAGTCCCGCGAGGCCGACGCTGCCGCTGCCGCCGAGGGTGGCGAGGCCGCCGCTCCGGCCGCGACCGGCGGTTCGTACTCCTCCGAGGGCGCGGACACCTCTGGTGCCCTGGCCTCGGACGAGGCGCTGGCCGCGCTGCGCGAGAAGCTGGCCGGCGGCCAGAGCTGATCGCTAGCCGCTGGGCTTAGCCGACGACGGCTTCGAGGGGTCGCACCTTTCACGGGTGCGGCCCCTCGGGTCTTTTTCCGTGCCCGGTCTTCTTCCCGATCTTCTTCCCCGTCTTCTTCTGGGCGGCTCCAGGCCGGGGCGTGTTCCCGGTGGCGCAGCTCTTCGCCTTCCTGATCACACGGTCCAGGACCATTTCCTGGGCCTCGCCGGTCTTTCGCTGCCCGACGGTGCCTCAACAGGCGGAAACAAGGGGCCTGATGAGAGGCGTGCCGCGGGAATGCCCACGCCGCAAGGCATGTTGTCGATGAGGAGGACGAGGAGGAGCGGTCACAGTGCTTGATCCGCAGGGTTTGTACGCATGGGAGCCGAAGGGCCTGGCCGTCGTCGACATGGCGCTGGCACAGGAGTCGGCCGGACTTGTCATGCTCTACCACTTCGACGGATACATCGACGCGGGTGAGACCGGCGACCAGATCGTCGACCGGCTCCTCGACTCGCTGCCCCACCAGGTCGTGGCCCGCTTCGACCACGACCGGCTCGTGGACTACCGGGCCCGCCGCCCCCTGCTGACCTTCAAGCGGGACCGCTGGACCGGCTACGAGGTCCCCTCCCTCGAGGTCCGCGTGGTCCAGGACACCACCGGCGCCCCCTTCCTGCTGTTGTCCGGCCCCGAGCCGGACGTCGAGTGGGAGCGGTTCGCGGCGGCCGTCCAGCAGATCGTCGAGCGGCTCGGCGTCCGCCTGTCCGTGAACTTCCACGGCATCCCCATGGGCGTCCCGCACTCCCGCCCCGTGGGCCTCACCCCCCACGGCAACCGCACCGACCTCGTCCCCGGCCACCGCAGCCCCTTCGACGAGGCCCAGGTGCCGGGCAGCGCCGAGTCGCTCGTCGAGTACCGCCTCATGGAGGCCGGACACGACGTCCTGGGCGTCGCCGCGCACGTTCCGCACTACATCGCCCGCTCTCCGTACCCGGACGCGGCTCTGACCGTCATCGAGGCCATCACCGCCGCCACCGGTCTGGTCCTGCCCGGGATCGCGCACTCCCTGCGCACGGACGCCCACCGCACCCAGACCGAGATCGACCGGCAGATCCGGGAAGGCGACGCGGAGCTGACCGCGCTCGTACAGGGCCTCGAGCACCAGTACGACGCCGCAGCCGGCGCCGAGACCCGCGGCAACATGCTCGCCGAACCCGTCGACATCCCCTCGGCCGACGAGATCGGGCAAGAGTTCGAGCGCTTCCTGGCGGAGCGCGAGGGCGACAGCTGACCCCGTCCTCCACGACCGGTCTCCGCAACCGGCACCGTGCCGGCGACACCCGCGCAAACGAACCCGCGCAACCGAACCTCCGCAACCGACCTCCGCCGATCCCGCCGTCAGAGGCAGGCCCTAAGCTTCCGTTCATGCTGAAAGTGGGCCTCACCGGTGGGATCGGCGCCGGCAAGAGCGAGGTGTCACGGCTGCTCGTGGAGCACGGAGCCGTACTGATCGACGCCGACCGCATCGCACGCGAGGTCGTCGCGCCCGGAACACCCGGCCTGGCGGCGGTGGCCGAGGCATTCGGTGAGGACGTCCTCGCCGCCGACGGCAGCCTCGACCGTCCCCGGCTCGGTTCCATCGTCTTCGCCGACCCCGGCAAGCTCGCCGTCCTCAACTCGATCGTCCACCCCCTGGTGGGTGCCCGCTCCCGCGAACTGGAGAGCGCCGCCGACGACGACGCCGTCGTGATCCACGACGTCCCGCTCCTCACCGAGAACGGCCTGGCGCCGCTGTACGACGTCGTGGTCGTCGTGGACGCGAGCCCCGAGACCCAGCTCGACCGGCTCGTACGGCTGCGTGGCATGACGGAGGACGACGCACGCGCCCGTATGGCCGCGCAGGCGACACGCGAGCGGCGCCGGGAGATCGCGGACATCGTCATCGACAACGACGTCCCCCTGGACGCCCTCCGAAAGCGTGTGGCGGAGGTCTGGGACGACCTCGTGCGCCGGGCCCGCGACGCCGGTGGCGCGGAATAGCCTCCCCTCGCCCGAGCGTTGAACCGCCCGAGCATGGGAAGGACTCTGTCGTGCCCGAGACCAGCGGTCCGACCGGACGTACCCCGGAAACGCATGTCATCGACTTCCGCGCCGCCGAACAGCTCCTCAACCAGCGCGACCCGCGGGGCGCGGTCAAGCTGCTCGACGGAGTCATCGCCGCACACCCCGAGAACACCGCCGCCCGCCTGCTGCGCGCGCGTGCCTTCTTCGCCTCCGCGCAACTGCGTCCCGCCGAACTGGAATTCTCCCTCGTGCTGGAACGCGAGCCGGACAACGCCTTCGCACACTTCGCGCTCGCCCGGACCTACGAACGCCAAGGCCGCCCCGACCCTGCCAGGCGCCACTTCCGGCTGGCCGCCGCGCTCGACCCCAACCCGGACTACCTGAAGGCCGCAGGCTTCGACACATGAGGCCCGCCCCCGCACATCACGGACGACGGGGCTACGGCGGCTGCCGCCGACGGAACGGCGGCCGCGGGTACGGTGGCTGCTGTGGACCGGGCTGACCGCCCTCCGGAGGCCGGCGCGGCGGGTGGGTGTCCGGCGGCCAGTACGGCGGTACATCGGGGCCTGGCTGATAGTGCGGGCCCTGCCGGATATGCCTGATGATCATGATCAGGTCGGTGACGACCACCAGGAGCAACACCCCGAAGGCCATCGCCCAGCCGGGACGCCCGACCAGGGCGAACACCACCGTGCCGCAGATCGCCCAGGCCAGCCCCCACAGGCTCAGCCAGAAGCGCGCCCGCAGGGCACTGCGCGCGGTCGCCGGTTCACTGCCCGTACGCATAGGATCATCGCTCCTCCTAGAAACGTACTCTCCGGCGACGACGTTCACCAACCGCATCCACGGCCTGCCCGGGCCCCCGCGATCAGGCCGCAAAGTTCCCGGTACAGCGGTGAATCCCTCGAACAGGTGAACCCGCCGGAAACGGGAACGGCTGTCAGACGCCCCGCCGTTCTCCGGGCATGACGATCGAAATGCGGAACGGACACAGCGGAACAGGCCCAGGTGCGATCACCCCGGACGGCTGCGCGGTCGAACTGTACTCGCGCCTGCCCGTACGCGACGAACCGGACATCATCGCCGCGGCGGTACCGGCCGGAGCACACATCCTGGAGCTGGGCAGCGGAGTGGGCAGGGTGACCCACCCCCTGCTGGAGCGCGGCTTCACGGTCACCGCCGTCGACGAGTCCGCGCAGATGCTCGCCCGCGTCCGCGGGGCCCGCACGATATGCAGCCCCATCGAACACCTCGACCTGGACGAAAGGTTCGACGTGGTGATGCTCGCGTCGTTCCTCGTCCACACCGCCGACGTCGAGGTGCGCCGAGGCCTGCTGCGCACCTGTGTCCGGCATGTCGCGGACGGCGGCTGCGTGCTCATCCAGCGGGAGGGCGCCGACTACCACGCCAACGTGCCGAGGGAGCGCGTCGACCCGAGCGGCTTCACCGTGCGGATCGTCTCCTCGGAGCCGGTCGGCGACGGGGTGGACTCGGTCCGCGCCGAGTACCTCTTCCCCGACGCGGTCTGGACACAGACCTTCCGGTCCCGCCTCCTCACAAAGGAGCAGTTCGAGACGGCACTCGCGGAAGCGGGACTGGCGGTCGCCGAGTACCTGACCCCGGACGGGATATGGGTGAAGGCGATACCGGTGAAGTGACCCAGATGGTCCAGATCAGCTGCTCCTGGGCCGGGTGCCGGGGCGGCCTGGACCCCCGAGGCCGCCTTGGGCGGCAAGAGCCCGCAGGCGCTCCAGTTCGCGGCGGTCCCGTTTGGTGGGGCGGCCGGTGCCACGGTCGCGCAGACCGGCCGGGGCCGTGGCCTCGCGGGGCGGGGGCGGCGGGGAGTTGTCGATGTAGCACTGGACGGCCACGGGGGCGCCGACCCGCTTGCGGATCAGGCGTCTGACGATGACGACACGTTCCCGGCCCTCGTGCCGCAGGCGAACCTCGTCCCCGACGCGCACGGAATAGGCGGGCTTCACCCGCTCTCCGTTGACGTGGACGTGCCCGCCACGGCAGGCGGCGGCACCCAGGGAACGGGTCTTGATCAGGCGTACGGCCCAGATCCAACTGTCGATCCGTACCGTCTCGCCGCCGGCCGGACCGGCGGCCTCGGCGGCGGCCACCGCAGCGGCGATCTTGGGGTCGAGCGGCTGGGCAACGCCGGCGCCGGGGCTCTCGGCACCTCGGGCAGCAGCCGCCTCGACCTGTCCGCCGACGCGTCCGCCGGTGTCACGGTTCACGTCCTCGTCCGCATCCTCGGAAGCCATGCTCCGACCCTAACGCCATGGGACCTGCGACCCGGAGCCGTTTTTTGCGGCGCAACGCCCGACCCCTGGGCATTCAGAGAACACGGAACCGGACCACGAGAAAGGGGGAGGGACTGGGTGGGAAGCGGAGAACGATCGGTGCGGGTGCGGGTGCGGTGCGGGCGGGGGGAGGGGGGCGGGAGGGGGAGGGGGAGGGGCCCCTCCTGGTCGAGCGGGCATACCGTGGGCCCATGGACGACAGCTGTGCCCTCGCTCGGCTCGACCGGCGTGTCGTCGGGTGCCGGGCCTGTCCTCGGCTCGTCGCCTGGCGCGAGGAGGTGGCCCGGTCCAAACGGGCCGCGTTCGCCGACTGTACGTACTGGGGGCGGCCGGTGCCCGGCTTCGGCCCGGCCGACGCCCGTCTGGTGATCATCGGGTTGGCGCCTGCCGCGCACGGCGGAAACCGCACCGGCCGCATGTTCACCGGCGACCGCTCCGGAGATGTGCTCTACCAGGCGCTGTACGACGTGGGGCTCGCCTCGCAGCCCACCTCGGTCGGCGCCGACGACGGCCTGGAGCTGTACGGCGTCCGGGTCACCGCGCCCGTGCACTGCGCCCCGCCCGCCAACAGGCCGACCCCCGGCGAACGCGACACCTGCCGCCCCTGGCTGGTCCAGGAGCTGAAGCTGCTGCGCCCGACGCTCAGGGCGGCGGTCGTGCTCGGCGCCTTCGGCTGGCAGGCCGCGCTGCCCGCCTTCGCCGAGGCGGGCTGGACCGTACCGCGCCCCCGCCCGGCCTTCGCCCATGGCACCCGGGTCGCCTTGGACGGCCTCGTTCTCCGCTCCGATCTCGGTCCTGGTCTCCGCCCTGCTCGCCGCCTCGACCTGTTCGGCTGCTTCCACGTCAGCCAGCGCAACACCTTCACCGGCAGGCTCACTGCCGAGATGCTGCGCGAGGTGCTGCGCACGGCGGCGGACGCGGCCGGGCTGTTGCCGTAGCACGCCGCGCATCGCTCGGCCGGGTTCCCGCCTGGACAGGTGCCGTACCGTCTGCGCCGCGTCGGGACGACGGGACTGCAGCGGGTGGTGGGGGACAGGCCGGGGCTGCCAGTGGTCGGGTGAGCGGTCGCGCCGGGGTCGGTCCGGGTGCCGGATCCCTCAGAGGCGCCAGACGTAGCGCACGTCCGGTTCCTGCTCCTCGTTGCCGCTGCCGTCGGTGAACTCGACGGCGCGGAAGCCGTGTCGTTCGTAGAAGCGGTGGGCGGGCTTGTTGACCTGGAACGTCCACAGGGTCAGGCCACCCGGACTGCGTTCCTTGGCGAGGGCGACGAGCCGATCGCCGAGACCACGGCCCCGCCACTCGGGAGCCAGGTACAGCTGGGACAGCAGCTCCCCGTCCAGGACCATCAAGCCCACGATCTCACCCCCGGCCGCCTCCGCGACCCACGTCTCCCGTAGGGGCACCACGACGTCCCGGATGTAGTGCCGCACCTCCTCGTCGGAGCGCGGCCGGACCACCGTGGGCAGCGCGGCGGCGAAGGAACGCAGCCAGACGTCGGCGGCGGCGCGGGCGTCCGCGGGACCCGCCCGCCGAATCCGGACGGTCCCCTGCCCGGCCGTCCCCTGCCCGGCCGTCCCCTCGGCCGTCACGCCCCCTCCTCCGGCACCACGGCCGTTGCCGTGATCTCCACCAGCTGACCGGCATACCCGAGGCAGGCCACACCGAGCAGCGTGGACGAATGCGGGCCCACGCTCAGCCCCGAAGCCTCGACGACCTTCCACACGGCGGCCAGCACGGCGGGATCGGCGCTCACCACGTACACATCAGTGGCGACGACATGCTCCAAGTCGCTGCCGACAGCCTGCAGTTGCTCTCGGAGATTGGCGATCACCTGCTCGGCCTGCCGCAGCGGGTCGCCCTCCCCGACCAGCGCTCCCTCGGCGTCGAGCGGCACGGCACCGCCGAGGAACGCGAGCTTCGTGCCCGCCTCCACGACGGAGACGTGCGCATAGGTGGGCGGCGGAAAGAGACCGGGTGCGTTCACTCGCCGGATCATGGCGACTCCTCGGATTGGATCGGGTCGGCCGGTCGGGAGGGTTGGGCCGAGTTGGCGGGGCGGACCGGGTTGGGCGGCAAGGGGCAGCCTCCTGATGATCCGTGTCACGGCCGCGGTTCGCACGCGGTTTTCTGCTCGGCCGCCCATGACGGCACCAGGTCGAGGCCACTGAGCAGCCAACCTCAGCGGAACACGCTCGATGCCCCATGAGGCGTACGGGAGTTGACGTAGCGGCTGCCTGTCCCCGGTCCGCCGCCGTCATGGGCGGCGGGGCCAGGAGTCCGACGCCCGAGCCCGCGTAGGCTGCCTGTCATGGATCTTGCGGACGGCCTGGTCGACCACCCCTACGACATCTACCGGCGCCTGCGCGACACCGCGCCCGTGCACCGCATCACCGGTCCGGACGGAACCCCCGCCTGGCTCGTCACCCGGTACGAGGACGTACGGGCCGCCCTCACCGATCCGCGGCTCTCGCTGGACAAACGGCATGCGTCGGCCGGCACCTACAAGGGGTTCTCCCTGCCGCCCGCCCTGGACGCCAACCTCCTCAACATGGACCCGCCGGACCACACCCGTATCCGGCGTCTGGTCGGCCGGGCCTTCACCCCGCGCCGCGTAGAGCAACTGCGCGAGCCCATCCGCCGCACCGCCGACCGGCTCCTCGACGCGCTCGGCCCGCACGGCACCACCGACCTGATCGCCGCCTACGCGGCCCCCTTGCCGATCACCGTCATCTGCGACCTGCTCGGCGTGCCGGAGAGCCATCGCCTGGACTTCCGGATCTGGACGGACACCCTCGTAGCCCCGGACCCGGCAAGGCCCGGTGCCGCCCGCGAAGCGGTGGGGGCGATGCTCGGCTTCTTCACCCGGCTTCTCGCCGCCAAGCGCGCCGAGCCTGCCGACGACCTCCTCTCCGACCTGATCGCCGTACGCGAGGAGGGAGGCGACCGGCTCAGCGAGGACGAACTGATGTCGCTGGCCTTCCTCATCCTCTTCGCCGGCTACGAGAACACGGTCCAGCTCATCGGCAACGCCGTCCTGGCCCTCCTCCAGCACCCGGACCAGCTCGCCGCCCTGCGCAAGGACCCGGATCGACTGCCCGCCGCCGTGGAGGAGTCGATGCGTTACGAGGGCCCCGCCCTGCTCGCCATCCGCCGGTTCCCTGTCGAGGACGTGACGATCGCCGGGGTGACGATCCCAGCGGGCGAGACGGTCTGGGTGTCCCTGTCCGCCGCCGACCGCGACCCCGACCGCTTTCCTGACCCCGACCGCCTAGACCTGGGTCGCGACGCCTCCGGTCACCTCGCCCTCGGCCATGGCATCCACTACTGCCTGGGCGCGCCCCTGGCGCGCGCCGAGACCGAGATCGCACTGGCGGCCCTGCTGGAGCGGTTCCCCGATCTGGCACTCGCCGAGGGTGAGTTGCGGTGGCGTCGGTCGCTGCGGGCCCACGGTCTGGTGGCGCTCCCGGTGACGTACTGAGTCATGGAGGGAAGAGGCGGTCAGCAGGGCCTGTGAGCTACTGCACGCCGAGCGGCGACGGTTGCCCATGGTCGAGGTCGACCGGGAGTACGTCCTCGAGGGCGGCGACCTCAAGGCCACCCTCCTGAACCTCCTTCGAGCTGGGACCAAAGGGCCGTCCATCACTTCATGTTCACGCTGGACCAGGCGGCGGGCTGCCCGTGCTACGTGGCCCTCCCCGACCAGGTCGGCCACCTCGCGTCTACGGGCCGCATGGATCGTGCCGAAGTGGTGTCGCAACGCTTTCTGGAGGTGCAGGACGGTGAACGGGCGAACGGTGCTCGAACGCTTTCCGGCCGGTGGTCCGCGAGGATCGTGGCCCGCGGAGGAGTTCGCGCACGCGCGGCGTCTGGAGGGTCTGCCCGCCGAGGTAGTCATGGACCTCGCGGCGGACATGTTCCTGGTCATCGTCCGCGGCGGGTCGGCTTCGGGTTCGGTTCCCGCGCCCTGAACCGCGTCCTGAACTGTTCCGTCTGCAGCGCGTGCGGCTCCGCATGGAACTCGCCCCTGGCCATCTCGGGCCGCACGTCCAGCGCCGCAGTCGACTCGTCGCCGATGAGGACACCGCCACGCCGGTAGGCGGCCCGGGCGGACGCGGGTGCGCGGGGTGCGGAGGGCGAAGCTGCGCGGCGGCTATGCCGAGACGGCCCGGGACCAGTCCGGGGCCGTGCCCGTCACCCGGCACAGGGACAGGTACAGCGGGATCGGCGGGGTGTAGGGGACCGTACCCTCCGGGCGGTGGATGAGGCGGGCGGTGCCGGGCAGCAGGGCGCCGGGGGCGTAGTGGGCGGGGGCCGGCCAGGGGAGGTCGAAGTCGGAGTCCGCCGGAACGATCCACCACCAGCGCGCGCCGTCGGTGTACACGCAGCCGAGGCGTGGCAACCGCGGCACGACGAGCGGGCCGAGGCGGTCGGGTACGGCCACGGCGTCGAAGCCGAGCGGGGCTGTCATGCCCTCGGGCATCGTCAGTCGGCGGGGCGTCGCTGTGGGTGTGGCCGTAGTCATAGCCGAGGTCGTAGCCTTGGCCGCAGCCGCCACAGCCCCAGACGTGGCCGCAGCCGCAGCCGCAGCCGCAGCCGCAGCCGTGGCCGCAGACGTTGTGGCGGTGGCCCACGCGGGTTGCCGACGCTTCAGACGCACCAGCGTGTCCAGCCCGATAGGCCGGTCGGACCCCACGGCGAGGCGCGGACCGGGCTCGTCGGCATGGTGTGCGCCGACTCCGGGACCGGTGCCGAGACGCGGGCCGAGCCCGGCGCCGTCGACGGGGTGTGGGCCGCTGGCGAAGTGCGGGGCGATGCCGGGCCCGATGCTGTGGTGCGGGCGGCCGGGGCCGATGGTGCCGGTCACGGCAACTCCCATGCGCTGTGCTGCTTCGGGGGTGTCCGGCGCCGGGCAGGGACCGGCTCGTCCTCGCGGTAGCCGTGCGAGGGGCTCGGTTCGTGGGAAGGGCTCGGCTCGTGCGAGGGGCTGGGCTTGGGCCGGGCGCCCCAGCCCAGGTCGCTGTGCGGTCCGCTTGCACCGGAGTCCGCGTCGGCCTGGCGCACCAGCTCGGCCCAGACCAGCAGCCCGGGGCCGTGTTCCTGGGCGCCCCAGGCCCGGCACAGGGCATCCACGAGCATCAGTCCGCGCCCGCACTCCTCGTCGGGCCGCCGCGCGGACGGATGCGGTTCGCCGGGTGCGCAGCCCTCGTCGCGCACAGCTATGCGCACCGTGTCGTCGCGGTCGTGCAGTTCGCACACGACGCGACTGCTCGCGGTGTGCACGATCGCATTGGTGACCAGCTCGGATATGACCAGAGCCGCGTTGTCGCACGTGTCCGCGCACACCGACCAGCCCGTCAACCGGGCACGCGTCAGGCGTCTCGCCTGGGCGGGGGAACCCGGATGTGCGGCCAGCTCGAACCGGAACCGACGCCCGGCAGCGCCCCGTTCGGGAGCTGCCTCCTCCCCCACTCTCGAGCATGCTCGAACGGGGGGTCCCGCATCGGCACCGAGACCGAGGCGGTCAGCGGCGGCGTCTGTTCCTAAGGGCGCGGACGGAATCACGCTTGCCACTATCTCCCCGCCGTGAACACTTGGCAAGGGTCACTCTGAAAATTGCAGAGTGCAGTGTGACTCGGTCGGGGGCCGTGGCACACTGCTCGCAACAGCACGTCCAACGGCGCCAATTGGGACCCCGCTGATCCGCCCCGGATCTTCGAACGAGTCTTCGAGCGGCGCCGTGGGGCTGTCAGGATCCGTTGCTGGATCCTCTGCGGACTTCGGTTTCCTTCGGTGGAGGTGGGAGCGTGAGCGAGCCGCGGTCCGCGCCGACCGTGGGCCAGGTGGTCCTTGGCCGGCGCCTGCTGGACCTGCGGGAACGCGCCGGTCTCAAGCGCGAGGAGGCCGCCCGTGTCCTTCGTGTCGCCCCCGCCACTGTCCGCCGTATGGAGATGGCCGAGGTCGCCCTCAAGATCCCGTACCTGCAACTGCTGCTGAAGGCGTACGGGATCCCCGAGGACGAGGCCGAGCTTTTCGTCCAGATCGCCGAGGAGGCCAACAAGCCCGGCTGGTGGCAGCGGTTCCATGACATCCTGCCCGGCTGGTTCTCCATGTACGTCAGCCTGGAGGGCGCGGCCAGCCTCATCCGCTCGTACGAGCCCCACTTCGTCCCCGGCCTGCTGCAGACCGAGGACTACGCGCGTGGAGTGCTCATGTCCGGTGCCATCGGCCAGACGAGCCCGGACGAGATCGAGCGCCACGTCGCGCTGCGCATGCAGCGCCAGGAACTGCTCACGCGTTCCGACGCCCCCCGCTTCTGGGTGGTGATGGACGAGACCGCCCTGCGCCGCCCCGTCGGCGGCCCGGAGGTGATGCGCGCGCAGATCGACAAGCTGCTGGAGGCCGTGAAGCTCCCGCATGTGACGCTCCAGGTGGCCCCGTTCACCAACGGGCCGCACCCGGGGACCTACGGACCCTTCGTGCTGTTCCGATTCGCCATGCCGGAACTGCCGGACATGGTCTACAGCGAGTACCTGACCGGCGCCGTCTATCTGGACGCGCGCTCCGAGGTGGCGACCCACCTGGAGGTCATGGACCGCATGGCGGCGCAGGCCGCCTCGGTACAACGCACGAAGGAGATCCTCCGGGATCTCCGCAAGGAGCTGTGAATGGATCGCATCACGCCGCGCAGTCGCGTCTACAACGGCATGCCCGCGCGGGAGTTGGGCAGCGAGGGGTGGCACAGGCCGTGGAGCGGCGGCAACGGCGGCAACTGTCTGGAGGCGATGAAGCTTGCCGACGGACGGATCGCCGTACGCCAGTCCACCGACCCGGACGGTCCGGCGCTGATCTACACCACGGACGAGATGACCGCCTTCATCGAGGGCGCGAAGGCGGGGGAGGCGGATTTCCTGCTCTCATGATCGACCCATGTGTTGTTATGACTTGTCCAACTTTCCGATGACGAACAACCCGACTTGAGCATGCACCGCTGTCCCCGGTCGCTTCAGGCATGACGGTCACCGCGCTCGCGGCGGTCATAGCCGACAGCTCCGTCACCACAGCCAGTGCTGTCACTGCCCGTCATGCCCGTCATGCCCGTCATGGCCGTCATGGCCGTCATCGGGGTGGCAGCACCCCGCACAGGCCGTCGAGGGCCGCCCCGTAGGCGTGTTCCGGAGGCGTCGCGTATCCCACCACCAGGCCGTCGCCCGCCGCCGTCGCCGCCTGCGGATGCCGGAACGCGGAGAGGCCGTCGAGCCCGATCCCCTGCCAGGCAGCGGCCTTGACCGTGGACCGTTCGGTGCCGGGCGGCAGCCGCAGCACCGCGTGCAGTCCGGCGGCGACGCCGGTCACCTCGATGTGCGGCGCGTGAACGGCGAGCGCCTCGACCAAGCGGTCGCGACGGCGCCGGTAGCGCTGCCGCATCCGCCGCACATGACGGTCGTACGAACCCGAGCCGATGAAGTCCGCGAGGGCGAGCTGATCCGGCACGCTCGCCCACGCCTCCCGCTCGCCCTTGGCCGCGAGCGCCGGACCGACATACCGCTCCGGCAGCACCATCCAGCCCAGACGCAGCGCCGGTGACAGGCTCTTGCTGACCGAGCCGATGTGGATCACCCGCTCGGGATCGAGACCCTGGAGGGCGCCGACGGGCCGTCGGTCGTACCGGAACTCGCCGTCGTAGTCGTCCTCCAGCACCACCCCACCCCGCGCGCGTGCCCAGTCGATCACCGCTGCCCGGCGCTCCGGATGCAGCGGGCCGCCGGTCGGGAACTGGTGCGCGGGTGTGAGCAGTACGGCCCGCTCCCGGCCCAGTCCCGTCACACGCGCCCCGTGCTCGTCCAGCGGCAGCGGCACGGTGCGCACGCCGGCCGCCGCCAGCAGCTCACGGTGGAAGCCGAGCCCGTACTCCTCCACGGCCAGCGGGCCGCGCGGCACCACACCGCTGCCCGGGCCACCGGACCCGAACAGCAGTCGCAGCGCGTGTGCGAAGCCGGAGCAGATCACGATCCGGTCCGGCGCCGTACGCACACCCCGCGCTCGCGCCAGGTACTCCGTGAGCGCCTCCCGCAGCTCCCGGCGTCCGGCGGGATCCCCCGGTCCGAACGCGTCACTGGGCGCCGCCTGCAGCGCCCTGCGGTAGGAGGCCGCCCAAGCCGCCCGGGGGAACGCCGACGCGTCCGGTGTGCCCTGCCGCAGATCGTGCCGCGGCCCACACGCTCGTGCGGGTGCCCTCACGGGCGCCCGCCCGGCCCGCCGCAACGGTGCGGCCCGCTCCGCGACCCGGGTGCCCGAGCCCTGGCGAGCGGTCAGCCAGCCCTCCGCGACCAGCTCCGCGTACGCGTCGGCGACCGTGTTGCGGGCCACGCCCAGGTCGGCGGCGAGCGAACGGTACGGCGGCAGCCGTGTACCCGGCGCCAGCCTCCCGTCGCGCACCGCCTCCCGCAGCGCCCGGATCACAGCCGCCCGCCGCCCACCGGGCCCCGACACGTCCAGATGCAGATCGGCCCCGATCCGCTCCGCCGAATTGACCCACGATTCCTTCATGGAAATGCACCCTACGACGGGTCTTTCAGCCGCATAGGTTGAGGGACATGACGACGACGAACACGACCGCCCGCAGCCGCCTGGACCTCGCCGAGACCGCCCCGAAGGTCTTCCGCGCCCTCGTCGGCTTCGATGCCGCCTCCCGGGCGGGCCTCGACCCCGCCCTGGTCGAACTGATCCAGATCCGCGCCTCGCTCCTCAATCACTGCGCCTACTGCCTCCATATGCACACCAACGACGCCCGCAAGGCCGGCGAGAGCGAGGACCGGCTGCACATGGTCGCCGTCTGGCGCGAGGCACGGCACTTCTTCACCCCGCGCGAACAGGCGGCCCTGGCCCTGACCGAGGCGGTCACCCTCGTCGCCGACGGAGGTGTCCCCGATGACGTGTACGCGCAGGCCGCCGCCCGCTTCGAGGACGAGGAACTGGCCCAGGTACTCGCCCTGATCCTCACGATCAACACATGGAACCGCCTGGCCCTGGCAACGGCCAAGGTGGCGGGCACGGACGAACGACGGCGCTGAGCGGCCCCTCCCGCCCGGCCCGGCGCGGTCCGGCCGGGCCTCACACGGCCATCGGCCGGTCCCTGGGAGACACTGGTGCAGGCAGCCGCGAGCTGCCCGTCAGATGGCGGTCGACGGCCGCGGCGACCGACCGTCCCTCCGCGATCGCCCACACGATCAGCGACTGCCCGCGCGCGGCGTCCCCGGCGGCGAACACACCGGGAACGTTGGTCGCGAAACCATCGTCCCGGGCGATCGTGCCGCGCGGGTCCAGACGCAGGCCCAACTGGCCGATCAGCCCGTCCTCCTGGTCGGGGCCGGAGAAGCCCAGGGCGAGAAGTACGAGGTCGGCGGGCAGCGACCGCTCCGTACCCGGTACCGCCTGCCGCCGCTCGTCGACCTCGACGACGTGCAGCCACCGCACGTGCCCGTCCGCGTCACCGGTGAAGCGGAGCGTGGACGCCGCGAACAGCCGCGCGTCCGCGTCCGCCGCCGGGGCGGTCCGCAGGTCCCGTGCCTCCTCGTGTGCCGCCGACAGCCGGTACAGCCTCGGGTACGTCGGCCAGGGGTGGGCATCCTCGTCCCGCTCGGCACCCGGCTGGGCGTAGATGTCCAGCTGGGTCACGGACGCCGCCCCCTCGCGTACCGCGGTCCCCAGGCAGTCCGCCCCCGTGTCCCCGCCCCCGACGATGACGACATGCTTGCCGGCGGCGGACAGCGGAGAGACCTGCAGATCCCCCTCGCACACCCGGTTGGCCAGCGGCAGGTACTCCATCGCCTGGTGTATTCCGTTCAACTCGCGGCCGGGCACCGGGAGTTCCCGCCACGCCGTGGCTCCCGTGGCGATCACCACCGCGTCGTAACGGCCCCGCAGACCGGACGCCGGCACATCCCGCCCGACCACCGTCGAGGTCCGGAACCGCGTCCCCTCCGCCCGCATCTGCTCCAGTCGCCGCTCCAGATGCCGCTTCTCCATCTTGAACTCGGGGATGCCGTAGCGCATCAGACCGCCGACCCGGTCGTCCTTCTCGTACACGGCGACCGTGTGCCCGACCCGCGTCAGCTGCTGCGCCGCCGCGAGCCCGGCGGGCCCGGAGCCGATCACCGCGACCGTCCTGCCCGACAGCCGCTCGGGAGGCCGCGGTGGGGCGAACCCCTCCTCCCAGGCCCGGTCGGCGATCGCGCACTCGACGTTCTTGATCGTGACCGCCGGCTGGTTGATCGCCAGCACACACCCCGCCTCGCAGGGCGCCGGGCACAGGCGTCCGGTGAACTCGGGAAAGTTGTTCGTCGCGTGCAGCCGGTCACTCGCGGCGCGCCAGTCCTCCCGTGACACCAGGTCGTTCCACTCGGGGATGAGATTGCCCAGCGGGCACGCGTGGTGGCAGAACGGGATGCCGCAGTCCATGCAGCGGTCCGCCTGCTTGCTGATGATGGGCAGCAGCGCACCGGGGACGTACACCTCGTCCCAGTCCCGTACCCGCTCCTCGACGGGCCGCCGCGGCCACTCCTGGCGCGGTGTGCTCATGAACCCCTTGGGATCGGCCATGGTCGTCTTCCTCGCGTACGCGTACCGGAGGTACTGGGTGTACGACGGGCCGTGCGCCACCGGCGGACGCCACTCTTCCGGCCACGATACGTCCGCGGCGGCAGCCGCGCAGAGCGGCCGGACAGCGCTTTCTGCCAAGGTGTCCCGGCCGTCCCGTCAGGCGCCCAGCCGCTCACCGTCGTCCTGCCAGGCCCGCAGGACGGCCTCCACCGCCGGTGCGATCCACCGCCGCGCCTCGTACCGCGGCACGCCCCTCATCAGCAGGTGGTCGTACGGCGTGTCCACATGCCGTACGGCGGCCACGACGGCGGAGATCACCGCCCCCTCCGTCAGCGCCCGCCCGGCCGCACTGCGCCCGACCCGCCCGCTGCCCCGCACAGACGCGTGCGCCGCGATCGCCCGGGCCCGCTCGGCCGGGCAGCCGGGAAACAGTCGCAGTATCTCGGCCGTGAACGTCCCTACGAACCGCTCGTCCTCGGCCGCCCTGCGCCTGGCGTCCCGCGCCCTGCGCCGACGCCGGGCCTCCGCGTCCGCCAGGCAGCGTGCCTCGGCGCGGGCCAGCGCCGCCTCCTCCACGAGCACGCCCTGCCGCTCGTACCGGCTCCGGCGCCGGTTGAACCGCACCACCACCGCCGACAGCGTGCTCTCCTCCCGCGACCTGCGGGTCAGCGCCGTGTCACCGCGTGGCAGGAACACCAGATGCCCCAGGTCCACGCAGTCCAGGCAGCGCGGCGCCCCGTCCTCCAGGACGAGCAGCGACAGCGGCCCACGCCGGCACGCGGCACACCGCTTGCGCTTGAGGGGCTGGATGGCAACAAGCCCGCTGGAGGAGAAGGGAGTTGCGGGAGGCGTCATACCCGTTGCTTTCCCCGTCGCCGTCCCCCGGCACCACCCCGGCCCTCCACCCCAGTCCTTTCCGTCAGTCCTCTCTTCCAGCCCTCGCCTCTCTTCTCGTCCAGTAGTCCTCTCGTGCAGCCCTTTCCGCCGGCCTCCGCGGGCGACCACTCGGCCCCTACGGCCGCTGCCACAGCCCCTGCCGCACCCGGCATGATGGGCCTGTGCGACTCGAAGCGATCACCTGGGACCGGCTCGCCGAACTGCTCGCCGACCGGCTGACCGGTCTGGAGCCCGCCGACGGCGGTGCCTGGCCGCGCGTCGGTTTCGACGGAGCCCCGGCCGCCCGCCCCGGAGACCTCGCCGAGCGCGTAGGGCAGGCGCTGCGTGTGCGCGGCCGGCCCTCACTGGTCGTAGGCGCTGAGGGTTTCCTGCGCCCCGCCTCACTCCGCCTGGAACACGGGCGGCGCGACGCCGAGTCGTACTACGGCGGCTGGTTCGACACGGGCGCCCTGTGGCGCGAGGTCTTCGGCCCGCTCGAGCCCGGAGGCAGCGGGCGCGTCCTGCCCGACCTGTGGGACCCGGCCACTGACCGTGCCACCCGCAGCCCGTATGTCCAACTTCCGCCCGGCGGAGTCCTGTTGATGCACGGCCCTCTCCTCCTTCGGCATTGGTTCCCCTTCGACCTGACCGTCCACGTCCTCCTCTCTCCGGGGGCCCTGCGCCGCCGTACCCCCGAGACCGACCACTGGATGATCCCCGCCTTCGAGCGCTACGAGACCGACACCGACCCCGCCGCGACCGCCGACGTCCTCGTCCGCGCCGACGACCCGCGGCATCCCGCCTGGAGCGGCTGATCCGGCCGGGCGGACCATGGCTGGGTGCAGGAGGCTGCCGCCTTCTGCGTCGATCAGAGCCAGCCGTTGCGCCGGAACCCTCGGTGCAGCGTCAGACAGGCCACCGCCATCACGCCCATGACCAGCGGATAGCCGAACCGCCAGTGCAACTCCGGCATGTGGTCGAAATTCATGCCGTACACCCCGCACACCATCGTCGGTACGGCGATCACCGCTGCCCAGGCGGTGATCTTCCGCATGTCCTCGTTCTGCGCGACCGTCACCTGCGCCAGATGCGCTTGCAAGATGGAGTTGAGGAGTTCGTCGAACGCGGCGATCTGCTCCTTCGCTCGCATCAGATGGTCGAGCACGTCCCGGAAGTAGGCCTGAATCTCCGGGTCGACCACCCGTATCGGCCTTGTGGCCAGATCCTCCACCGGGCGGCCGAGCGGCACCACCGCCCGCTTCAGTTCCAGCAGTTCCCGCTTCAACTGGTAGATGCGTCCGGGGTCGGTCCGTGCGCCGTTCTCCGAGAACACGTCCGTCTCGACCTGGTCGATGTCGGCCTGCAGCGCATCGGTGACGTTCAGGTACTCGTCGACGACGTGGTCGGCGATCGCGTGCAGGACCGCCGCGGGCCCCTTGGCGAGTTGCTGTGGGTCCGCCTCGAGTTCCTCGCGCAGCGGGCCCAGCGAGCCGTGCCGGCCGTGCCGAACCGTGACGACGAAATCCGGGCCGACGAACACCATGATCTCGCCGGTGTCCACCACCTCGCTGGTGGACGTGAGTTGCTCGTGGTCCACGTAGCAGACGGTCTTGAACACCGCGAAGAGTGTCTCGCCGTACCGCTCCAGCTTCGGACGCTGATGCGCCTCGACGGCGTCCTCCACCGCGAGCGGATGCAGGTCGAACAGCTCTGCGATGCCCGCGAACTCACGGACCGTCGGCTCATGCAGCCCGAGCCAGACGAAGCCCCCGTGGCTCTTGCGGACCATCTCCACGGCGGCCACCAGGTCCGTGCATCCCGGCACGCGCGCGCCGTCCTGGTAGGTCACGCAGTTCACCACCGAGGACCCGAGCGGTGACCGGGCGGGATGGCTCAGGTCCACGCGGGGGCGGCGCCGGGTCAGGCGTGCCATCCGGCGCAGTCCACCGACCTTGCCGAGCCCTGTGACCTTCCGCAGATTGCCTGCCATGGACATCTGGATCTCCTCGCATGGATCTCCTTGCGCAACGCCTTCGCGCCTTGCCCGGCAAGTCTGCCAGTCTCGGACAAGACGCGGGTGAGCCTGTGGGAACGTCTGGTTCCGTTTGGTTCCGGCCTGTGGACAGAGGGCGCACCCCCTGCGGACGGAGCGGCGACCGTCCCGGGATGTGACGTGGTCTCGGGTGGTCGGTGAAGCTGCCTCTGCATGGGCGAGGGCTGCTGGCGCTTATGTCCGGCCAAGCACAGGCAGAGCGGAAAGCCTCGGTGAGCAGCCCACGACGGGCCCGCACTCGCCGCGGAGTCCCGGGGGCCGCCGACGGCGAGGCGGATGGTGGGGGATGAGGCACCCACGGAGTGTTGGCCTGCTTGGGGGGCGAGGGGCCCATACGATGAGCCCATGATGTCCAGCGCTCGCATCGGCTCCGAGGTGAGTCCCGTGCGCTGGATCTGGCTGGTTCCTGCCCTGGTGGCGGAGGTGCTGGGGAGGCATGCCCTGTCGCCTACCGGTACGCCGGCCGGGGGTCGGCACGACGTGATGGTGTCTCTTGAGTCGGCAGGGCATCACTCGGCGCATGCCCACCGTGTCGGTGGAGACTGTCGGCATCTGTCGCATGCGGGCACCGCTGGCGTGGTCGTCGACCACGCTCGAGGGACATGGGCGGCAGGCGGTACACGCACTGCCCATGTGCCGCCGGCTCTGATGCCCGCCCTGACTGCTCGCCTCGAGCCTGCGGCGAAGGCCTGCAGCGATCGGGCCGCTGGTGGCGCTGACGGCCGCGCATTGCCTGATCTTTCCGAGCCGCGGCTCCTGCGGATATAGAGGCGCCCGCGCGACACCCTCCTGGCAGGGGTGGCGTGCTCCGGCCTGTCTGAGTCCGTTTCTTCCCGTGCATGGGCGCGGGCGCTTCAAGGAGTTGTTCTCATGGCATCTCGCCGTTCTCGCATCCGCCGGGCCGTTGCCTCGGCCGCTGCTGCCACCGCCGCGGTCCTGCTGGCCGCCTGCGGCAGCAGCAGCGATTCCTCCTCGTCCCCGTCGTCATCGGGGCACTCGGCCCACGACATGGGGGTGATGTCCTCCGCCGGCCCCTCGGGCACCGCTTCTGCCATGCAGGGCAGCCACAACGCGCAGGACGTGTCGTTCGCGCAGGGCATGATCCCGCACCACCGGCAGGCCGTGGCGATGGCCGATCTGACTGCCTCGCGGGCGAAATCTCAGTCGGTGAAGGATCTGGCCGCGAAGATCAAGCAGGCGCAGGACCCGGAGATCAACACCATGTCCGGCTGGTTGAAGGCCTGGGGCGAGAAGGTCCCTGACGGCAGCATGCCCGGCATGGAGAGCATGCCGGGCATGGGCCACTCCGCCTCGTCGATGCCCGGCATGATGTCGGCCGACGACATGGACAAGCTGAAAGGCCTGTCCGGTGACCCCTTCGACAAGGCGTTCCTGCAGATGATGATCAGCCATCACCGGGGTGCGATCGAAATGGCGAAGACCGAGCAGGCCAAGGGCGCCTACGGTCCTGCCGAGACGATGGCGAAGTCGATCGTCACCTCGCAGTCGGCCGAGATCACCGAGATGAACAAGATGCTCGGCAAGCAGTAGATCCGTCAGCCGGGCCGGGCTCGGGGCAGCCGCCCTACCGCCCCCCGAGTCGGCGGCCCGCTTCAAAGGCCCGAGGGATTCATGTAGGTCCCATTCACCGCCGCAACACCCAGGGGGTGCACCGCTCGTGGGGGTGCGCCATCGGGCCGGGGGAGGGTGACGAGGGACCACAGCGCACACCGGCAGCAGCACCGGCGACATGTTCAGTGGGGGCGCCGGTGCGTGCCGGGTTTCCGTTCCGCCGGCCGCTGAGGACCGCCCTGGCCGCGGACACCGGTCCATCACTGTGAGGGAACTGACCGGCACACCGTCATGGTCGGCGGCCCGGAGGCATCGATGCGGGCCTGTCCCCGGCCTCGGTCTGGGTCTCACTCGCGGGCTCGCTGCTCTGCCGTTCGCGCTGACCCCCCGTGAACCGGTGGCTGATCGGCCGCGGCAAGGGGAATGCCGTCGTGCACGCCCATCACTCACGGCCGCCGTGTTCCACCCGGCCCGGGCCCCACCGCTCAGGCCGGACCTGTTTGCCCCGGCTGTGGTGGGTGAGTCGACAAGGGCCGGTGGGTTTCAGCAGGCACGGCCGGCCCGGTGTGCCGCCTCCGGTGATCAGAACGAGGAGGCATCACCGTGACCACCAGCGTGAAGGACATGCTCGCCACCTACCCCGCCGACCTCGGCGACGTCGACCGGGACAAGCTCACCCGCTGCATCGAGGAGTGCATCGCCTGCGCCCAGGCGTGTACGGCCTGCGCGGATGCCTGCCTGTCCGAAGGCATGGTCGGCGAGCTGACCAAGTGCATCCGCACCGACATGGACTGCGCCGACATCTGCAGCGCCACGGCCGCCGTCCTGTCCCGCCACACCGGCTACGACGCCAACATCACCCGCGCGATCCTCACTGCCTGCGCCACTGCCTGCAAGGCCTGCGGCGATGAATGCGCCTCCCACGCCGACCAGCACGACCACTGCCGCATCTGTGCCGAGGCCTGCCGCTCGTGCGAGCAGGCCTGCAACGAACTGTTGCAGTCCCTCGGCTGAACCCGTTGCCCGGCTGCGCTGCCCTCAGTGGGCCTGCGGCGCAGTTCGGGCCAGAACGGCGAGCAACGGTCGTGAGGACCGTCGTCGGAAGGTTGCGCTCGCGCTTCCGCGGTGAGGCGACCTCCCAGCTCAGCGGATGCGGCGCAGGGCGGCCCAGCTGCCCCAGCCTGCCTCGGACTCTGTGGCCTGCCAGGTGCCGGGCAGAGCGGCAGCGACGGTGGCTGCGGGAAGATGGAGCGGCCCGTCGCTGCCGAGCTGGTTGATCCACAGCAGTACTCCGCCGGGTGCCAGGACGCGGGCGGTTTCAGCGGGGAACAGGAGCATGTCGATCGCCACGATGGCGGCGACGCAGGCGTCCGCCAGCGGCAATCTGCTCGCGTCGGCGCGCACCCGCCACGAGGAGCGGCCATGGGCTTGCTGCAGCATGCGCATCGACAGGTCCACGCTGATCACCTGCGGGAAGACGGCGGTCAGTGCGGGAGTGGAAATGCCTGTACCGGAACCGAGTTCGAGACACGGCCCCTGGGGCATCGGACCGCCGCGGGTGACGGCGTCGCGTAGGGGGTCGTCGCGGCCGGTGGCGCGGGTGGTGTCCCAGTCGGCGGCGAGCTGGTCGAACAGATCGGCGACGAACTGCGCTGCTTCGGCGGTCCACGGCCGTCGGCCGGCAGCCAGGTCGTGAGCGAAGGCCCGGAAGGACTCGGCGGCGCCGGGCGGCGTAGCCGGTTTGCCGTCCGGGCTGGGCAGGACGCGCGGCAGGGTGGCAGTCACACACGTACTCCACCATGGGTCCGACACCGCGTGGATCGACCCGGGGGCGGAACGGCCCCTCCACCCCTGGGTGGAGGGCCCGTTCCGATCGTTGTGCCCGCAGTCCACAGGCCCGGGTTGTCGGCGTCGAAGAACACCGACACGTTTTCTTCGGCAGGACGCTGGCGGTGTTGACTGAGCCGAGCGGGACCCGCTGGCCCTCCTCGACGGTGGCCGGATGGGGTCGGGCTGTTCATGTCGAGCCGTCGGCCGTCGAGGGCCCAGTCGTAGCTCAGGGCAGTCGGCTCGGCTCCCGCTTCCCGCTGCTGAAGAACACCCACGCCGGCGGGTACCTGTGGAACGAGCCGAGCGACACCGCACTGACCGGTCGCCAAGCCGCTCAGGCTCGCCAACCATCAGGCAACGTGCCCCGGAGGGGCAGGACAACTGGGATGATCGCGGCATGACACCATCCGACGGCTATCTCCTGGACAATCGGCAGGCGGAGGCGGGGCAGCGTTTCGACGCCTTGGCCACCCTTTTCGACCCCGTCACCTTCCGGCACTTCGAAAGGTTCGGGATCGGGCCTGGCTGGCGCTGCTGGGAAGTCGGGGCCGGCGGCACCTCCGTGGTGTCCTGGCTCGCCAAGAAGGTCGGACCGACCGGCAAGGTTGTGGCCACGGACATCGACACCTCGCGGCTCACCACCGCGGCCCGGCCCCCGGTCGACGTCCACGTCCACGACGTGGGCGCCGAAGAGCCGCCGGAGGAGGGCTTCGACCTGGTGCACGCCCGGCTGGTCCTCGTTCACGTGCCGGACCGGGACCGGGCGTTGCATTCCATGATCAAGGCGCTGCGGCCCGGCGGACGGCTACTCATCGAGGACGCCGACCCCGCCCTGCAGCCTCTGCTCTGCCCGGACGAGTGGGGCCCCGAGCAGCGGCTCGCCAACCGGCTGCGCCAGGGCTTCCGCGAACTGCTCGCCGGCCGCGGCGCCGACCTGTCGTACGGCCGCAAACTCCCGCGCCTGCTCCGCGAGGCCGGACTGAGCGGGGTGGAGGCCGACGCTTACTTCCCGCTGACCTCACCTGCCTGTGCCGCCCTCGAGGCTGCGACGGTCCGCCAGATCCGCGACCAACTCGTCACCGCGGGCCTGGCCACGGACGAGGACATCGACCAGCACCTGGCCAACGTCGAGTCCGGCGGCATGGACCTCGCCACCGCACCGATGATCTCGGCCTGGGGGCGCAAGGGCTAGGCCGTGCTGAAGGGGCCCCAGGGAAGTACGCCCGACGTCCTACCGAGGCGGCCACCGCCGGCCACGCAGGCGTCAGCCGTCACCGGGCTCCCGCATTTCCCCGGCACCGACATGCGTATCCGCCCGGACTTCGGTTCCGCTCCCAGCTCTCATCCCGGTCGCAGCCTCGGTCTCGGCGCGGGCAACGTCCCAGGGCCGGCTCCAGGGCATCGCCTCGTCCCGGGCACGGGCACCCGCCGGACAGGTTCAGTCGCAGTTCCGGCCTCAGTCGCAGCCTTGCCCTGATGTCGGCGTCGACCCGGGCCGGCCCCACGCTTCCCTCCGGCACAGGCATGGGCAGGCCTCGCACCGGCACAGGTTCCGGTCCCCGGGCGCGGTGGTCTGCCGCCCACTCGTTCCACTGCCCGGGCGCCGGTCAGGCGGCCCTGAGTCGCCGCTTCGGGGCGGGTACGTGTCCGTGGCCAGGAGGAACCGGCAGGAAGGTGTCAGCCGGCACTGCTACGGGTCTCGGCTACGGGTCCGGCCTCGGTCCCCGGGCGTGGTGGTCTGCCGCCCACTCGTTCCACTGCCCGGGCGCCTGCCAGGCAGCCCCGCGCTGCCGCCTCGGCCGGGGCCGCGCCTGCGAGCAGGGCGGCGAGGAACGTGCCGGTGAAAGCGTCGCCCGCGCCCGTCGTGTCCCGGGGGGCCGCGGGGGCGGCGGGTACCCGGGCGAGCACGGTTCCGGAGCGGGCCACCACGGCCCCGTCCGCCCCGGACTTGGCCACCACCAGCGGGACCAGGCGGCTCAACTTGGCGGCCGCGTCGGCCGGATCGGGCAGACCGGTGAGCAGGCACGCCTCGTCCCGGCTGGGCAGCAGGATGTCCAGGCCGTCCGCGAAGGCCAGGAAACGGTCCACGCCGAGTTCCACGAGGAAGCCCGCCGACGCCGGGTCCAGGCTGACCGGTACGCCACGCGTGCGTGCCGCCGCGAGCGCCACTTCCGCGAGAGCCCGGCTGGAATCCGTGAACAGCAGGTACCCGGACAGGTGCACCCGCGCGACCCCGTCGAGCAACGCGTCCGTCCAGTCCGCGGGTTCGAGCCGCAGGGACGCCCCGCTGTCGGTGAGAAACGTGCGCTCGGCCGCCGCGCCCGTGTCCACCAGGCAGACGACCGTCCCGGTCGCCGCCTCAGTGTCGATCACCAGCCGGGGCCGCACCCCGGCCGCCACCAGCTCCCGCTCGTGCCAGTCGGCCGCGTCCGCGCCGACCCGCCCCAGCAGCCGCACCTCCGCACAGCCCGCGTGAGCGGCCCAGCAGGCCACGTTGGCCCCCGCTCCACCGGGCAGCGTCCGCACCACGGCGGCCGTGTCGGTGCCGGCCGCGAGCGGACCGCGGTGCCGGGCGACCACGTCCGTGACGACGTCCCCCACGACCAGCAGCGCACCCGCCGGCCCGGCGGTCACGGCCTGGTCCACGCCGCGGCGATCCGGGCGGCCAGGCGCACGTTGCCGCGCACCGCGGCCAGGTTGGCGCTGAGCGAGGCCCCGTCCGTGTGCCGGACCAGATAGTCGAGCAGGAACGGCGTGACCGCCTGACCGGTGACTCCTTTCTCCTCGCAGGCGCCCAGCGCGTCGGCGAGCACGCGCGCGTGCAGCCCGGGATCGAGTTGCTCCGCCTCCGGGACGGGGTTGGCGACGATCAGCGCCGAACCCGGCGCGGCGAGCGCGTCCTGCGCCCGCATGACCGACGCGACCTGCTCCGGGTTGTGCAGCGTCCACTCGACCGGATAACCCGAGTCGCACAGGTAGAACCCGGGGAACCGGTCCGTGCCGTACCCGGCGACGGCCACACCCAACGTCTCCAGACGCTGCAGGGTCGCCGGCACGTCCAGGATCGACTTCACCCCCGCGCACACCACCGTGATCCGGGTGCGTGCCAGCAGCCCCAGGTCCGCCGACTCGTCCTGCGTCACCGTCCACTCCCGGTGCACACCGCCCAGCCCGCCCGTGGCGAACACCCGGACACCCGCGAGCGCGGCCAGCTGTGCCGTCGCCGACACCGTGGTCGCCCCGCTCGCCCCCGCCGCCACGGCGAGCGGCAGATCGCGGTGGCCCAGCTTGCGGATGCCGTGCTCGTTCGCGACCCGCTCCAACTGCCTCTCGTCCAGGCCGACACAGGGGCGCCCGTCGAGCACGGCGATGGTCGCCGGCACGGCGCCCTCCTGCCGCACCACGTCCTCCAGCTCCCGTGCCACCCGCAGATTGCGCGGCCTGGGCAGCCCGTGCGCAATGATCGTGGACTCCAGAGCGACCACGGGCCGCCGGGCGGCGATCGCTTCCCGGACTTCTTCCGACACCACCAGCACCACGTGCCCGCCTCCCGTCAGTCGGTCCTCTCTCGATCCCTGGCGGCTGCCACGCCCGCATAAACGCTTGCGGCCTGTGGGGGACGCCACCAGCCTGGGCGGCATGAAGGACAACACCATGCGCCTCGACCACGTCGTCCTGTGGGTGACCGACCCGGCCGCCGCGGCCGACTTCTACGAAAAGGCCGTCGGCCTGGAGCCGTTGCGCCTCGCCGAGTACGTCAACGGCAAGGCGGCATTCCCCTCCGTACGGGTCAATGAGCACACCATCATCGACCTCTCCCCGCGCGCCTCCGCCGAGCGCATGAAGGTGCTGCCCGGCTCGGCCGACAGCGCGGGCCACCCTGTCAACCACATCTGTCTGTCCCTGCCGTCGGACACCTTCGACGCCCTGCGCGCCCGCCTGACGGAACACGGCGTGCCCATGTCGGAGATCGGCCACGACTCGTACGGAGCCCGGGGCAAGGCCCCGCGCAGCTTCTACTTCAAGGACCCCGACGGCAACGTCATCGAGGCCCGGCACTACGCGTAGCCGCATCCGGGCGCGGTCAGAACAGCGGCTCGGGCAGCACGCCCTCCAGCGCGAGCAGCTTCCGCTTGGTCTCCAGGCCGCCTCCGAAGCCGCCGATGCCGCCGTCGCTCTCCACCACGCGGTGGCACGGCACGACGACCGGCAGCGGATTCGCCCCCATGGCCGCGCCCACCGCCTGCGCCCCGCCCGGCTGCCCGACCCGCCCGGCGAGGTCGCCGTACCCCACCACCGTGCCGTACGGCACACCGGACGCCAGCTCGCGCAGCACCTGCCGGTTGAAGCCCGTGATCAGCGACCAGTCCAGCGGCAGGTCGAAGTCATGACGCTCACCCGCGAAGTACGCCTCGACCTGGCGTATCGCCTCGGCCAGCAGCGACGAGTGCGGATCCTCGGCCGGCTCGCCGCCCAGCCGGGCCGCGAGCCGCTCCAGAGCCCGGTCGCGCACCGCGTCCGTGGCGTGGAAGACGACGTTGACCAGTCCCTCGCGGGTCGCCGCCAGCATCAGCGGGCCGATGCCCGTGTCCACGACGGCCCACACCACCCGCTGCTCGTCCTGCCCATGGCTGTTCATGCGCCCACGGTACGGCCCGGCACTGACATTGATAGGGGTATGCAGGTTCCGGTGGTCGTGGCTCGGGCACTGACTGACGCCCTGCTGGGTTGTCCTGGCGTTGTTCTGTCCGGCCACCGGGGCTTGTTCTCATGGCTTCGGCCGGGCGGAACATGACCTGATAAGAGCTTGGTCAGAAGCCCCCTCAACGTCCTGTCTGCGCCACCCGGCCGACGCCTGCCTCCGGCCAGGAAGGCGTTACCAGCATGGCAGCAGTGGCGGCAGAGGACACAGCCGGGCAGAACGTGATCGGCGGGGTCGGCTCCCACGCCGGGACGCCCCACGTCGCTGTCATCAGCGACAACGGCGGCCACCTAGCGGACGCCGAGTCCGCCACCACCGCCGCCGGGTATGCCGCGGCGCTCGCCTTCCTGACCGCGCACGGACACGTGATCCCGATCGGCGTGGAAGGCACTCCCTCCTACGGGGCGGGCTTCACCCGCACCGCCCGCTCCCAGGGACTTCACATCGTGGAGGTCAACCGGCCCGACCGGGCTGAACGCCGCCGCATCGGCAAGTCCGATCCCATCGACGCCTGCGCCGCCGCCCGCGCCGCCCTGTCCGGACGGGCCTCCGGCGCGCCCAAGGGCGACACCGTCGCGGGGATACGCGCCCTGCACAACGCCGCTCGCTCGGCCGTCAAGGCCCGCACCGCCGCGCCGAACCAGATCGGCCAGATCCTCCGGCTCCTGAAACGGGCGATCGCCCGCGAGATGTTCCGCTGCCTGACCATCCCGGTCACCGTCCCCGGCATCGCCGATCTGCGGCCTCTGCGGCAGGCCAAGAACATCACCCTCACCGCCGCAGCCCGCCACTTCGGAGTTTGGCCGGCCACCATCTCCACCCTGGAACGAGGAATCCGCCGCGAGACACCCTCGCCCACGCCTACCGCGACTGGCTCCAGGCCGCTTGACGAGCAATAGGAGCTTCAACGCCGTCCGGCCGCCCGCCGCTCAGTGCGCGCCGAGGGCCGACTGGATCACGTCCGGCTCATTGGTGATGACCCCGTCGACGCGGTAGCCCGCCATCCTTCGGGCCGTGGCCGCGTCGTCGACCGTCCACGAGAACACCCCGAGGGGCCTGCCGTGCGGCCCCGCGAACGCGTGCACGCTCGTGACGTAGCCGAGAGTGACCGACTTGTACGAAGGATTGATCAGATCGGTGAAGCGCGCGTACCGGTTCAGCTGCGCCAGGGGCGGCTTGCCGAGGTAGCCGGTGGTGACGGCGGGCCGCAACTTGTGGACGGTCCGCACGCTGTCCGCGCTGAAGCTCTGCACGATCAGCCGGCCCAGGTGCTCCCGGTCCAGCCAGCCCTCCTTGGCCAGGAGTTTCAAGGTCTGCTGCTCGATGCCCGGGTACAGCTGCGGACTCTTGATCTCCAGGAGCAGCCTCTCGTGGTTGTGTTCGACCCGGCGCATGTACTGCCGCAGCGTCGGCACGCGCGTGCCCGCGTACCCAGGGGAGAACCAGCTGCCCGCGTCCAGCCGGGCGATCTCGGGCGCGGTGAAGTCCTTCACCTTCCAGGGCGCCCGGTCGGGGAAGACGGCCTCGGCGTTCGTGGTGCGCCGCAGGTTGTCGTCGTGGATGACGACCAGTTCGCCGTCCTTGGTGCGCTGGACGTCGTTCTCGACCCACGTGAAGCCGAGCTTCGCGGCCTTGTCGATGGAGGCCAGCGTGTTCTCGGGCGCGTACGCGGAGGCGCCCCGGTGGGCGATCACGGTGGGCCCGCGTGTCCCGCCCGCACGGGCATGGGGGACATGGGCGTCAGAAGCGGGAGCGGCACGGATGTCCGAGGCCGGAGTCTGCAGGACGGCCGTCCCCAGGACCGCGGTGACCACGGCGGCGACTGCACGCGCGAACATGCGTTCTCCTCACGTCGGGCGAACACCTACGGCTACAGCCTGACAGCAACACGTGATCGGCGCCCGGCTCACCATGACCACACATAGGACCGATGGGTCCCCGCGTCTTCACCGGCGCCGCACAACCGGGCAAGGGCGTGTTTCTTTGCCGGAAAATCGTTCGACCATTCCGGTGGGGGTCATACTCTCTGCGACAACCCTGACCGCCCGCGCGGTCCTGGGACGGGGGCATGTTTCAGGTATTCCGGGACGTGAGAGGCGGAGGGGCAGCCGCGCATGCAAGGCACGGTCGACGGATTCAGCTACGGGGCCGTCACCCCGCTGGTGGCCTACGTGATGGCCTGCCTCGGCGGTGCTCTCGGCCTGCGCTGCACCACCCGGTCCCTGCTGGTCACGCACTCCCGGCGGCCCGCCTGGCTGGCCCTCGGCTCGGCCGCGATCGGCTCCGGCATATGGACCATGCACTTCGTCGCCATGATGGGTTTCACCATCAGGGAGACCCCGATCCACTACGACAAGGCGATGACCTTCGCGAGCCTCGGCCTCGCCGTCCTCATGGTGGGCATCGGGATCTTCATAGTCGGTTACCGGGGTGCCACGGGCACCCCCCTCTTCACCGGCGGCACGATCACCGGTCTGGGCGTCGCCTCGATGCACTACCTCGGCATGGCGGGCATGCGGTTCGACGGGCGCTTCAGCTACAACACGTTCACCGTCGCCGCGTCCGTCGTCATAGCGGTCGTGGCCGCCACCGCCGCCCTGTGGGCCGCGGGACGCGTCCGTGGCCTCCTGTGGAGCGTGGGGGCGAGCCTCGTCATGGGGCTCGCGGTCAGCGGCATGCACTACACCGGCATGGCCGCGCTCAGCGTCCACCTGCACGGCACCTCCGGTGCCCCCGGCGGGGCGCCCGCGGCAGCGACGCTCGCGCCGATGCTGATCGGCCCGCTCGCTTTCCTGCTCCTCGCGGGAGCCCTCGTCATGTTCGACCCACGGATGGTCACGGGCCGGCCCGACTGGAAACCGGTCGAGCACAAGCCGGGCGTCCCGGCCGCCGCAGTCGCCTCCCATCCGGATCGCCGCCCGCCCCACCCCACCGCCCGGAGGGCCGGACGGCCGGAGCCCCATGGCTCCCGCACCCCGCAGAACCGCTGATCCGGACCGGTTGTCAGTGAGGGGTCGTACGGTGGATCCATGCGGCCCGTTTCCCACATCGAACGCACGGTGGCGCCCTTCGAGGTCGTCAGCCCCTACCAGCCCAGCGGCGACCAGCCGGCGGCCATAGCCGAGCTGGCCAAGCGCATCAAGGCCGGTGAGAAGGACATCGTCCTGCTCGGTGCGACCGGCACCGGCAAGTCCGCCACCACGGCGTGGATGATCGAGAAGCTCCAGCGCCCCACGCTCGTGATGGCGCCGAACAAGACGCTGGCCGCCCAGTTGGCCAACGAGTTCCGCGAGCTTCTTCCCAACAACGCGGTCGAATACTTCGTCTCGTACTACGACTACTACCAGCCCGAGGCCTACGTCCCGCAGTCCGACACCTACATCGAGAAGGACTCCTCGATCAACGAGGAGGTCGAGCGGCTGCGCCATTCGGCGACGAACTCGCTGCTCACCCGGCGCGACGTCATCGTGGTCGCCTCCGTCTCCTGCATCTACGGCCTCGGTACACCACAGGAGTACGTGGACCGGATGGTCCCCCTGCGCGTCGGCGACGAGATCGACCGCGACGAGCTGTTGCGCCGCTTCGTCGACATCCAGTACACCCGCAACGACATGGCCTTCTCCCGAGGCACCTTCCGGGTCCGCGGCGACACCATCGAGATCTTCCCGGTCTACGAGGAGCTGGCCGTCCGCATCGAGATGTTCGGCGACGAGATCGAGGCGCTGTCCACGCTGCACCCGATCACGGGCGAGATCATCAGCGACGACCAGCACCTGTACATCTTCCCCGCCTCCCACTACGTCGCCGGCCCCGAACGCATGGAGCGGGCCGTCAACGACATCGAGAAGGAGCTGGCGGAGCGCCTGGCCGAACTGGAGAAGCAGGGCAAGCTCCTCGAGGCCCAGCGCCTGCGCATGCGCACCACCTACGACATCGAGATGCTCCGCCAGATCGGCACCTGCTCCGGGGTGGAGAACTACTCGATGCACTTCGACGGCCGCTCGCCCGGTACGCCGCCGAACACCCTGCTGGACTACTTCCCCGACGACTTCCTGCTCGTCATCGACGAGTCGCACGTCACCGTCCCGCAGATCGGCGCCATGTACGAGGGCGACGCCTCCCGCAAGCGCACCCTCGTGGAGCACGGCTTCCGCCTCCCCTCCGCGCTCGACAACCGGCCGCTCAAGTGGGAGGAGTTCCAGGAGCGCATCGGGCAGACCGTCTACCTGTCGGCGACCCCGGGCGCCTACGAGCTCTCGCGTGGGGACGGCGTCGTGGAGCAGATCATCCGACCGACGGGCCTGGTCGACCCGGAGGTCGTGGTCAAGCCCACCGAGGGCCAGATCGACGACCTGGTGCACGAGATCCGCAAGCGCACCGAGAAGGACGAGCGCGTCCTGGTCACCACGCTCACCAAGAAGATGGCCGAGGACCTCACCGACTACTTCCTGGAACTGGGCATCCAGGTGCGCTACCTGCACAGCGACGTGGACACCCTGCGCCGCGTCGAGCTGTTGCGCGAGTTGCGGTCCGGTGAGTTCGACGTCCTGGTCGGCATCAACCTCCTGCGCGAGGGCCTCGACCTGCCCGAGGTGTCCCTGGTGGCGATCCTCGACGCCGACAAGGAGGGCTTCCTGCGCTCCGGCACCTCGCTGATCCAGACCATCGGCCGCGCGGCACGCAACGTCTCCGGCCAGGTCCACATGTACGCCGACAAGATCACCCCGGCGATGGAGAAGGCCATCGAGGAGACCAACCGCCGCCGGGAGAAGCAGGTCGCGTACAACAAGGCCAACGGCATCGACCCGCAGCCGCTGCGCAAGAAGATCAACGACATCGTCGCGCAGATCGCCCGCGAGGATGTCGACACCGAACAGCTCCTCGGCTCCGGCTACCGCAAGCTGAAGGACGGCAAGGGCGCCAAGGCACCCGTCCCGTCCCTCGGTGAGAAGGCGGCCAAGGGGGCCAAGGGCGGCAAGTCCGCCAAGTCCGTCAAGGGCAAGGCGGCTGCTGCGGTGCCCACCGACCGCCCGGCGGCCGAACTCGCCGAACAGATCGAGGAAATGACCGAGCGTATGCGCGCCGCCGCCGCGGAGCTGCAGTTCGAGATCGCAGCCCGGCTGCGCGACGAGGTCTCCGAGATGAAGAAGGAACTGCGCCAGATGCGGGAGGCGGGCCTCGCCTGAACCCGTCACCGTGCCGGGCCTCCGCACCTGCGCCAAGTGTTGCAACACCGACACAAAGCGCGGGCCGGGGTTCGGCCCTGTCGGTGCCCCTGCGTAGGGTTCTGAACGACCGTGCACTGCACGGCAACAGGGGAACACCGAGAGGGGAAGCAGCCGTGTCCGTCAACTTGACCAAGGGTCAGGCCATCAGCCTGGAGAAGAAGGACGGAGGCACCCTGACGGCGGTCCGCATGGGGCTCGGCTGGCAGGCGGCGAAGCGGCGGGGCCTGTTCGGCTCGCGCACCAGGGAGATCGACCTGGACGCCTCAGCGGTCCTCTTCGCCGAGAAGCAGCCGGTCGACGTGGTCTTCTTCCGCCACCTGGTGAGCGACGACGGCTCCGTGCGCCACACCGGCGACAACCTGGTCGGCGGCGTGGGCCAGGGCGGCGACGACGAGGCGATCCTCGTGGACCTGCAGCGCGTCCCGGTCCACATCGACCAGATCGTCTTCACCGTGAACTCCTTCACGGGTCAGACGTTCCAGGAGGTGGAGAACGCGTTCTGCCGCCTCGTGGACGAGACCAACGGCCAGGAACTCGCCCGCTACACACTGGCGGGCGGCGGCGAGTACACCGCCCAGATCATGGCGAAGGTGCACCGGGCGGGCTCCGGCTGGACCATGACGGCCCTCGGCACCCCGGCGCACGGCCGCACCTTCCAGGACCTGATGCCGGCGATCCTGCCGCACCTGTAGGACCGCCCGCTCATCCGGCGAGGGCGTAGGACATCACGACACACGGGGGCAGGGGCGATGACGGCCGAACTGGTCCGGGGGCAGAATCACCCACTGCCCAGTGCCCGGCTGGAGATCCGGATCACGTCCGGCGTGCCGGTCCTGGCCGGAGCGACGCTCGGCGACGAGACGGGAACGGTGCGCGGCCCCCAGTGGGTGGTCCACCCCGGCGCCCCCGCCCGGTCCGGCCTCGAAGTGCCCCGGCAGGCCGCCACCGAGCACCGCCTGACCGTGGACCTGGCCGCCCTGCCCGAAGCGGTGCACCGGGTCGAGGTGTTCCTCGCCCTGCCGGCGGCGACACAAGGCCCGCTCCGGTTCGGGGCCGTCGCCGCCCCGCACACCACGCTCACGGCCGCGGACGGCACCGAACTCGTCGGTTACACACTCACCGGACTGGACGCCGAGTCGGCCGTCGTCGCCGTGGAGCTGTACCGCCGTCAGGGCGCCTGGAAGGTGCGCGCGGTGGGCCAGGGCTACGCGGGCGGCCTGGCCGCGCTCCTGGCCGACCGGGCACTGCGCGAGGCCGACGACATCACGGCCGGGATCCAGGACGCCGTGGGCCGCAGCCCGGCCCGCGCGACAACGGACCCGGCGCCCCGGCCGCAGGACACCTCCGGCTTCTCGTCCCAGGAGCCCTGCAGTTCCTCGTCGCAGGAGATCTCCGGGTCCGTGACGGGGCAGCTGCCGTCGTACGACACCCAGCGCCTGTACGACGCACCACGCCCGCACACCGCCGAGGCACCCGACGGTGGTGAGGGCACCGGCGGCCCGATCGACTACACCCACCCTCGCCGCCGTACGCGTACCTCCCCGCCACCGCCTGCCCCGGCGGCGCCTCCGGCCGCCGACGGCGTGCCCGCGCAGCCCGTCGCCGGGGACGCGGCGGGCTGGTCGATGGAGGAGCGGCTCTACAACCAGGTGTGGGGGATGTTCGAGGACCTCGCTCGCACCACGGCCGCGTACCGCAGTGCCGTCGACTTCGCCGACTCCCGCATGGAGAAGGAGCTGGAGCAGTTCCTCGGCGACCCGCGCCGTCGGCTCGGCACGGCGGGTGAGGCCGCACGCGAGGCGGCCCGTGTGCGGCGGGGCAAGCTGGTCGACGAGGCGCGCGCGGTCCTCGAGCGTGACCTCGCCCAGTTGACCGCCGAGTCCGAGGTCGTCGAGCCCGCGCTCCCACCGGCGTATGCCCGCTGGGACAATCCCGTCTGGCACGGCTACCAGGTACCGTCCGACTCCGCGATGGCCGTGCGCGTCGGTGACCTCCACCTCCCCGAGTGCGCGCCGCTGCGCATCCCGCTGCTGGTGAGGCTGCCGTTGGAACGGGGCCTGTGGATCGACAGCGGGTCCGCGGCGGCATCCGGTGGGACCTTCCCCGACCTGCGGCACCTGGGGATGGAGACGGCGGTGGCCCTCGCGGTCAGGATGCTCGCCGCGCACCCGGCCGGGGAGTTCGCCGTGCAGGTCATCGACCCGGCCGGCGCGGGAGGCCGGGCGCTGTTGCCGCTGACACGGACGGAGGCACTCGCCGTCCCGCCCGCGAGCGGCGCACGGGGCGTGACGGACGCGCTGGAGAGACTCACGCGGCGGGTCGACCTGTTGCAGATGGCGGTGCGCGGCGGCGCGGCCGAGTCACTGCCGCCCGATGTCGACCTCGCCCGGCAGCTCCTGATCGTCAACGACTTCCCGCACGGCTTCGACGACCGGGCCGTGACCCGGCTGCGCTACCTCGCCGACGAGGGCCCGGCCGTCGGCGTGCACCTGCTGATGGTGGCGGACCGGGAGGACGCCGCCGCGTACGGCCCTCTGCTGGACCCGCTGTGGCGTTCGCTGATGCGGCTCACTCCCGTGCCCGACGACCATCTCGCCGACCCCTGGGTGGGGCACGCCTGGACCTACGAACCGGCGCTGGTGCCGCCCGGCAGCCAGATCCTCCAGCAGGTGCTCACCGAGGTGGCTAAGGCAAGAACCAAATACAGGTAAAAGGGGTTGACCAGGGGTTTTTGACCTTTCTTTGCTAATCACTTTACCAATACTTGGTGATTGGGGTACCGTTTTCCGTGCCGTCAAGCCGGAGGTGCCGTGGAAATCTCCCCGACCCTGTGGGTCCTCACTGTCCTGGGCCTCGCCGCCCTCATCGCCGTCGACTTCATCATCGGCCGGAAGCCGCACGAGGTGTCGGTCAAGGAAGCCGGGGTCTGGACCGTCGTCTGGATCGCCCTGGCCGGACTCTTCGGCCTCGGACTGCTCGTCTTCGGTGGCGGGCGGCCGGCCGGAGAGTTCTTCGCGGGCTTCGTCACCGAGAAGTCACTCAGTGTCGACAACCTCTTCGTCTTCGTCCTGATCATGGCGAAGTTCGCCGTCCCCCCGCGATATCAGCAGCGGGTCCTGCTCGTCGGCGTCCTCATAGCCCTGGTCCTGCGGGCCGTCTTCATCGCCGCGGGAGCCGCGATCCTCGGCAGCTTCTCGTGGGTGTTCTACCTCTTCGGTGCCTTCCTCATCTGGACCGCCTGGAAGCTCGTCCAGGAGGCCCTGGCCGACGAGGAGGACGAGGAGTTCGAGGAGAACAGGCTGCTGAAGGCCGCGGAGCGCAGGTTCGGCGTAGCCGACCGCTACCACGGCACCAGGCTGTGGATCCGTCAGAACGGCAAGCGGGTCATGACCCCGATGCTCGTCGTGATGCTGGCCATCGGCAGCACGGACGTCCTGTTCGCCCTGGACTCCATCCCCGCGATCTTCGGCCTGACCCAGGACCCGTACATCGTCTTCACCGCGAACGCCTTCGCCCTGATGGGGCTGCGACAGCTGTACTTCCTCATCGGCGGCCTGCTGGAGAAGCTGGTCCACCTGTCGTACGGCCTGTCCGTCATCCTCGGCTTCATCGGCGTCAAGCTGGTGCTGCATGCGCTGCACGAGTCCGGTGTCCATGTCCCTGAGATCAGCATCCCGCTCTCGCTCGGCGTCATCTGCGGGGTCCTGATCGTCACCACGATCACCAGCCTGGTGGCCTCCCGGAAGCAGGCCGCGGCACAGGCAGCGCGGGCGGAGGAGAGCGAACGCGTTCCGAAGGAGGCCGTCGACGCCTGACCGGGTTCACCGAGGGGATCCCGAGGCAGATCAACCCCTGACCCCGCCCGGTCAGCCCGTGGCCGGCTCCACCGCCGGCACGGGCACCGGCCGGGTCTCCGGCAGCAGCGCGAAGCAGGCCAGGCTCAGCAGCGACATCCCCGTCAGATACCCGCCCACCGCCCAGGGGACGTGCCCGCCGCGGTGGGCGAGTGCGGTGGCCACGATCGGGGTGAGAGCGCCACCGAGGACTCCGCCGAGGTTGTAGCCCACCGCCGCACCCGTGCAGCGCACCCGAGGCTCGTACAGCTCCGGCAGATACGCGGCGATCACGGCGAACATGGTGATGAAGGAGATCAGGGCCCCCAGGATGCCGAGGAACATCGGCATCGGCTCGCCCGTCGCCAGGAGCGCGACCATCGGCAGCATCCACAGCGCGCACGCGGCGCATCCCGTCAGGCACATCGGACGGCGCCCGTAGCGGTCGCCGAGCAGTGCCATGAAGGGGGTGAGCACCCCGTTCACCACCACGGCCGCCAGGACGCAGGTCAGCATGACCGTACGGCTCACGCCGAGCCGTTCCGTCGCATACGCCAGCGACCACGTCGTCACCGCGTAGAAGACCGCGTAGCCCGCGGCCAGCGCCCCGGCCGTCAGCAGCACCAGGCGCCAGTGGTTCCGTACGACCTCGGCGATCGGCACGCGCGCGTGATCGTCGATCTCCAGGAACCGGGGACTTTCCGTGAGCGACGAACGCAGCCACAGCCCAGCCAGCGCGAGCACGCCGGCCAGCCAGAACGGCACGCGCCACCCCCAGGCTGCGAACCGCGCGTCGGACAGCGCCGCCGACAGCGCGAGCATCACGCCGTTGGCGAGCACGAAGCCGAACGGAGGCCCCATTTGAGGGATGCTGGTCCACACAGCGCGCCGTCCCGCGGGCGCGTGTTCGGCGGTCAGCAGCACCGCACCGCCCCATTCTCCGCCGAGCCCGAGCCCCTGCAGAAAGCGCAGTGCGAGCAGCAGCAGCGGAGCGGCCACACCGATCCTCCCGTACGACGGCACGCAGCCGACCGCGACCGTCGAGGCGCCGGTCAGCAGCAGGGAGAGGATCAGCACCGGTCGCCGGCCGCGGCGGTCCCCCAGATGCCCGAACAGCACCGAGCCCAGCGGCCGGGCCACAAAGCCCACGCCGAACGTCCCGAACGCCGCGAGCGTCCCCGCCATCGGCGAGAACGTCGGGAAGAACAGAGGCCCCAGGACCAGAGCCGCCGCCGTCCCGTAGACGAAGAAGTCGTAGAACTCGATCGCGGTGCCGGCGAGGGAGGCGGCTGCGAGCCGCAGCATGGACGGGGCCTTCACGGCGCGTACATCGTGCATACCGCGTCAACTACCCACCGTGATCAAGGGTTACGGGGGCGTGCGGACGTGACCAGCGGTACCGGAGCGCACGCCGATGTGACCGGCGTGCGCAGTCCGACACCCGCCGTCGGTGCCGTGATAGACCGGGGTCGAGCAGCGGTCGCCGACGGACCGCTCCGACCGGACCGGAGGAACCGTGCCCCGCATCCTGGCCAACGCCCCGATCATGATTCTCAACGGGCCCAACCTGAACCTGCTCGGTCAGCGTCAGCCGGAGATCTACGGCAAGGACACACTCGCCGACGTCGAGGCGATGTGCGCCAAGGCGGCGGCTGCGCACGGCGGCACCGTCGACTTCCGGCAGTCCAACCACGAGGGTGAGCTGGTCGACTGGATCCACGAGGCGCGGCTGGGCCACTGCGGGATCGTCATCAATCCCGGCGCCTACTCCCACACGTCGGTCGCGATTCTGGACGCACTCAACACCTGCGACGACATGCCCGTGCTGGAGGTGCACATCTCCAACATCCATCGGCGTGAGTCGTTCCGGCACCACTCGTACGTCTCGCTGCGCGCCGACGGTGTCATCGCGGGCTGCGGGGTGCAGGGGTACGTGTTCGGCGTGGAGCGTGTCGCCGCCCTGCTGGGCGCGGCGCAGGCGGACGCCTGACAAACTCCCGCCAGCCCGCCGCAGGCGCCGGCCCCACGATCCGCCGCAGCAGTCGGTGAGCTCGTAGCCCGCCAGTGGCAGCCGGCGTCGCATCGGTCCCTGCCTGGGCCGCCGGACGGGGGCGGGCGAGAAGGCCGGCCCGCACCGCGCAGGAGCCGTCGTCCTGTGCGGTGCTGCCTCTGGTCGACCCCACGTCGCCGGTCGGGAGGCGCGCACGCCCGCACGTGCGAAGCGTTCACACGGGGCGCGGGACGTGCGGCGACCGGCGCGTCACCATCCGCGCGCGTGCCACTCCGGAAGATGGGGCCGCTCCGCGCCCAGCGTGGTGTCGTTGCCATGTCCGGGGTAGACCCACGTCTCGTCCGGCAGCACGTCGAAGATCTTGGTCTCGACGTCGTGGATCAGGCTGGCGAACGCCTTCGGGTCCCTGCGCGTGTTGCCGACGCCGCCCGGGAAGAGGCAGTCGCCGGTGAAGACGTGCGGGTGGCCGTGCGGGTCGTCGTACACCAGAGCGATGGAGCCGGGGGTGTGCCCGACGAGGTGGCGCGCGGTGAGTTCCACGCGCCCGACCCTGATGGTGTCGCCGTCGTCGACCAGGACGTCGGTGGGCACCGGGATGCCGGCGGCGTCCTCGCGGCCCGCGTAGGTGCGCGCGCCCGTGGCGGCGACCACCTCGGCCAGCGCCTGCCAGTGGTCGCCGTGCTGGTGTGTGGTGACGACGGACGCGATGCCGTCGTCACCGATCATGTTCAGGAGTGTCTTCGCCTCGTTGGCGGCGTCGATCAGGAGCTGCTCGTCGGTGGCCCGGCAGCGCAGCAGATAGGCGTTGTTGTCCATCGGGCCGACCGCGATCTTGGTGATCATCAGGTCCTTCAGCTCGTGGACGTCCGCCGGTCCGCCGACCTTGACCTCTCCGCTGTACGTCATGGCTGTCAGCCTATAGCGGGAGGGCCTTGCGGAACATGATCGCCCTACAGAGGGGGAAGCTTCGGAAGCGCTCCGCCCTGCACCTCCAGCTCCGCTCCGTCGCGCCGCCCGGAGAGCCAGCCGAGCAGGTCTGCCGGCCGGCCGATGACGGTGACCTCGGGCTCGGCCGCCTCGCGTCCCGTGCTCCACGCGCGCGTGCCGTCCGTGACGCGCGTCGCCGGGATGTCGTGGTTCCCGAAGAACCGCTGCGTCAGGAAGTCGATCTCCCGTTCCGTGAATTCTCCGGACAGGTCCTCCAGCTCGTAGCCCACCCCGAGGTCGACGTGGTGCAGGTCGACCTCGACCCAGCGCCGGAACGGCACCCGGGCTGCGGAGTCGGTCACCCCGTTGCGCAGTTCCACCGTGCGTGTCCAGTCCGCGGGCTCGGCCCCCGCCTCCTGGAAGCGGGCCGCGCTCTCACGGACGTCGGCGAGCTGGACATCGAGGGGGCGCGGGGCGTCCCGCTCGATGTCGGCGTTCCGCGCCTCGGCGCTCGCGTACATGGGACGGCCCTGAAGGACGTTCACGAGAGCGTCGGCATTACGGGCGATGTGCGCGAGGAGGTGTCCGCGGCTCCAGCCCGGAAGCCGTGACGGCGCGGCGAGCGACGCGTTGTCCAGTTCGGCGGCGGCGGTGAGCAGCCGTTCCGTCGCGTCGCGTACACAGGCCAGGTCATGAGCGTGATCAATCATGCGCCCGACCCTAGCCGCGCCACACCTTCGGGTGAAGCTGGTGAACCGCGTCCGCAATTCGAATGCGCGTGCTATATGGTCGGGTGTGGCGTCGGGCATGCTGGATGGCCGGGGGGTGTTATGCAACCGGGAAATCCGACCGGCGTTGTCAGTGGCTCCCCCTAGTCTGAAGAAGCACGGGGGCCTCGCCCCTGTCACTTCTCTCAAGAAAGGTGCGGACCGGCGTGGCCGACCGTCTCATCGTCCGTGGCGCGCGCGAGCACAACCTGAAGAACGTCTCGCTCGACCTGCCGCGCGACTCGCTCATCGTCTTCACGGGCCTGTCGGGGTCGGGCAAGTCCTCCCTGGCCTTCGACACGATCTTCGCGGAGGGCCAGCGCCGCTACGTGGAGTCGCTGTCCTCGTACGCCCGGCAGTTCCTCGGCCAGATGGACAAGCCGGACGTCGACTTCATCGAGGGCCTGTCGCCGGCCGTCTCCATCGACCAGAAGTCCACCTCCCGCAACCCCCGCTCGACCGTCGGCACGATCACCGAGGTCTACGACTACCTGCGCCTGCTCTTCGCGCGCATCGGCAAGCCGCACTGTCCCGAGTGCGGCCGTCCGATCTCGCGCCAGTCGCCCCAGGCCATCGTCGACAAGGTCCTCGAGCTGCCGGAGGGCAGTCGCTTCCAGGTGCTGTCGCCGCTGGTGCGTGAGCGCAAGGGCGAGTTCGTGGATCTCTTCGCAGACCTCCAGACCAAGGGCTACTCCCGCGCGCGCGTGGACGGCGAGACCATCCAGCTCTCCGACCCGCCGACCCTGAAGAAGCAGGAGAAGCACACCATCGAGGTGGTCGTGGACCGCCTCACGGTCAAGGACTCCGCCAAGCGCCGCCTCACCGACTCCGTGGAAACCGCCCTCGGCCTGTCCGGCGGCATGGTCGTGCTCGACTTCGTCGACCTCCCCGCGGACGACCCCGAGCGCGAGCGCATGTACTCGGAGCACCTGTACTGCCCGTACGACGACCTGTCCTTCGAGGAGCTGGAGCCGCGCTCCTTCTCCTTCAACTCGCCCTTCGGCGCCTGCCCCGAGTGCACCGGCATCGGCACGCGCATGGAGGTCGACCCGGAGCTGATCGTGCCGGACGAGGACAAGTCCCTGGACGAGGGCGCCATCCACCCCTGGTCGCACGGCCATACCAAGGACTACTTCGGGCGCCTGATCGGCGCTCTCGCCGACGCGCTCGGCTTCCGCACGGACATCCCGTTCGGGGGCCTGCCGCAGCGCGCCAAGAAGGCCCTGCTCTACGGTCACAAGACACAGATCGAGGTCCGCTACCGCAACAGGTACGGCCGTGAGCGCGTGTACACCACCCCCTTCGAGGGCGCGGTGCCGTTCGTGAAGCGCCGGCACGGCGAGGCCGAGAGCGACGCCAGCCGCGAGCGCTTCGAGGGCTACATGCGCGAGGTGCCCTGCCCCTCCTGCGAGGGCACGCGCCTGAAGCCGATCGTCCTCGCGGTCACGATCATGGAGAAGTCGATCGCCGAGGTCTCCGCGATGTCGATCAGCGACTGCGCGGACTTCCTGGGCGAGCTGAAGCTGAACGCCCGCGACAAGAAGATCGCCGAGCGGGTGCTGAAGGAGGTCAACGAGCGGCTGCGCTTCCTCGTCGACGTGGGCCTCGACTACCTCTCGCTCAACCGCGCGGCCGGCACTCTCTCGGGTGGCGAGGCCCAGCGCATCCGCCTGGCCACCCAGATCGGCTCCGGACTCGTCGGCGTCCTGTACGTCCTGGACGAGCCGTCCATCGGCCTGCACCAGCGCGACAACCACCGGCTGATCGAGACCCTCGTGCGGCTGCGCGACATGGGTAACACGCTCATCGTCGTGGAGCACGACGAGGACACCATCAAGGTCGCCGACTGGATCGTGGACATCGGCCCTGGTGCCGGTGAGCACGGCGGCAAGGTCGTGCACAGCGGCTCCCTGAAGGAGCTGCTCGCCAACCCCGAGTCGCAGACCGGGCAGTACCTGTCCGGCCGCAGGTCGATCCCCGTCCCGGACGTGCGGCGCCCCCGCGACCTGTCCCGGCAGCTCACCGTGCACGGCGCCCGTGAGAACAACCTGCAGGACATCGACGTGTCCTTCCCGCTCGGCGTGTTCACGGCCGTGACGGGCGTCTCCGGGTCCGGCAAGTCGACGCTGGTCAACGACATCCTCTACACGCACCTGGCCCGCGAACTGAACGGCGCGCGCAACGTCCCCGGGCGGCACACGCGCGTGGACGGCGACGACCTGGTCGACAAGGTCGTCCACGTCGACCAGTCGCCCATCGGCCGCACCCCACGGTCCAACCCGGCGACGTACACCGGCGTCTTCGACCACATCCGCAAGCTGTTCGCCGAGACCACCGAGGCGAAGGTCCGCGGATACCAGCCCGGCCGCTTCTCCTTCAACGTCAAGGGCGGGCGCTGCGAGAACTGCGCGGGCGACGGCACGATCAAGATTGAGATGAACTTCCTCCCGGACGTCTACGTCCCCTGTGAGGTCTGCCACGGCGCCCGCTACAACCGGGAGACCCTGGAGGTCCACTACAAGGGCAAGTCCATCGCCGACGTGCTGAACATGCCGATCGAGGAGGCCACCGACTTCTTCGAGGCCGTTCCGGCCATCTCCCGGCACCTGCGGACACTGAAGGACGTCGGCCTCGGCTACGTCCGGCTCGGCCAGTCCGCGACCACCCTGTCCGGCGGTGAGGCGCAGCGCGTCAAGCTCGCCAGCGAGCTGCAGAAGCGCTCCACCGGGCGCACGGTCTACGTCCTGGACGAGCCGACCACCGGTCTGCACTTCGAGGACATCAGCAAGCTGCTGAAGGTGCTCTCCGGCCTGGTCGACAAGGGCAACACCGTCATCGTCATCGAGCACAACCTCGACGTGATCAAGACCGCCGACTGGCTCGTCGACATGGGTCCGGAGGGCGGGGCCGGCGGTGGTCTGGTGGTCGCCGAGGGCACGCCCGAGGAGGTCGCCGGCGTTCCGGCCAGCCACACGGGCAAGTTCCTGCGCGAGATCCTCGACGCCGACCGCATCAGCGACGCGGAGCCGGTGCGGGCGCCGCGGGCCAGAGCGGCCAGGAAGACGGCCGCGGCCGAGTCGGCGGCGAAGAGGACGGTGACGGCCAAGGCCGACAACACGGCGATCAAGAAGGCCGCCGCGGTCACGAAGAAGGCGGCGGCACCCGCGAAGAAGGCGACCCGGGCCCGCAAGGCCTGAGAGCGAGTCAGGCCGTGTCGCGGTCATGCTGACACGACGTCAAAGATCCGGCGCCCCGTGGGAACTTCCCACGGGGCGCCGCTCGTTCTGTCAACAGCCACCCCGGCTCTGCGGCTCGCTGGTTCCACAGACCGCGGGGCCGGTCGAACCTTGACAAGACCAGAGAGGAAACGGGCACCCGTCGGCCCGGCTCACAGCTCGCCCAACTCGGCCGCGTACGGCGGCTCCGCCCCCGCCCGCGAGCAGGTGATCGCCGCCGCGCGTGCCGCGAACCGCAGCAGCCGCGTCCAGCCGTCCCGTCCCAGGCCGGCAAGGGCCTCCGCGGACAGCGCGTCCCGGACGGACAGCCCGTGCAGCAGTGCGGCGTTCACGGTGTCTCCGGCGCCGATGGTGTCCACGACCTCGACCTTCTCACCGGGCACGGAATACTCCGCCCCGTCCCGGGTGAAGACGGTCAGGCCGTTGCTGCCGCGGGTGACCACCACGGCCTGCGGCCCCGCGGTCAGCCACTCCCGCGGGGTGCCACCCAGCCACGCGGCGTCCTCCGTGGAAAGCTTCAGCAGGGTGACCGAGGGCAGCCAGCGCTCGAAGCGCGCCCGGTAGGCCTCCGCGTCCGGGATCAGACCCGCCCGGATGTTGGGGTCGAGCGCGGTGAACAGGCCCTGCCCGGACGCGGTTCGCATCAGCTCCTCATAGGCGCTCGCCCCCGGTTCCAGGACGAGTGAACAGGTGCCGAAGGCCACCGCGCGCGTGCCTTCGGGGAGCGCGGAGGAGGCGGTGAACAGGCGGTCGGCGGTGCCGTTCACATAGAAGGAATAGGCGGCCGACCCCCCGGCGTCGAGGGTCGCGACGGCGAGGGTGGTCGGCTCCGGCCCACGCTGCACGTCCGACACGTCCACCCCCGCCCGTCGCAGCCCGTCGAGGAGAGCCTCACCGAAGGCGTCGTGGGAGGTGCGGGAGCGGAAGGCGGTGGGGGAGCCGAGGCGACCGAGGGCCACGGCGGTGTTGTACGGGCCGCCACCGAGCGCCGGTTTCAGGCCGGCGAGGGCGCCGGGGCCCTGCGGTACCAGGTCGATCAGTGCCTCACCGGCGACGACGATCACGAGACGGGTCCCTTCTCGGACAGCGTGGATGGTTCGGTTCGCGCCTCCGCCCCCGGTTCCCGCGCGGTCCCCGCGGCCCGGGCGGGCTGCTCCGGGCAGCCACAGGACGTGCGGTGCACGAACGCGCACGGCAGGCGCAGCGTCCGGGCGGCCCGGTCCGGCTCGGCCAGCCGGTCCAGGAGAATCCGGACGGCCTGGGTGCCGATCTCCCTGCTGGGCTGGGCGATGGCGGTGAGCCGAGGAGAGAACAGGTCGGCCCACGGGAAGTCGTCGAAGCAGCACAGGGCGATGTCGTCCGGCACGGACAGGTGCTGCCGGCGCAGGGCGCGCAGGGCGCCGATGGTCATCGCGTTGTTGGCGGTGACGAGGGCCGTGGGCACATTGGGCAGCGCGAGCAGTGCCGCCGTGGCCCGCTCGGCGCCGGCGGACCCGGAGTTGCCGGAGACCAGAAGGCCGTCGTCGTAGGCCAGGCCGGCGGCGGCGAGACCCTGCCGGTAGCCGGCGATACGCTCACTGGTCGTGCTGAGCCCAGGCATGCCTGCGACCAGACCGATTCGCCGGTGGCCCAGACCGGCGAGGTGGGTGACGAGCCGAGCCGTCGGTTCGGCGCTCTCGGCGCAGACCTGGTCGAAGCGCGGGGCCCCGTGCACCGGCGCGTCGGTCTCCGTGACCACCCGGTCGAGAAAGACGGTCGGTACGGCGTGCCGGTGGAGGTAGGACACGAGGTGATGCGCGCTCGCGGACGGGGCGACGATCATGCCGTCCACACGGCGCTCGTGGAGGAGCCGGACGACCTTGCGCTCGTGCTCCGGGTCGTCGTGCGGGTCGGCGATGAGCAGGCTGTAGCCGGCCTCCAGGGCGGCGGCCTCCACGCCGTGGACGATCTCTGTGAAGTACGGGTTGCCGATCACCGACACCGCGAGGCCGATGGAGCGGGTGCGGGAGGTCACCAGGGCGCGGGCAAGGCCGTTGGGCGTGTAGCCGAGCGCATCGACGGCGTCCAGCACGGCCTGCCGGGTGTGCGGCAGCACCGGGCGCGTGCCGTTGAGAACGTGGGACACGGTCGCCACGGAGACTCCGGCGCTCCGGGCGACGTCCGCCATGGTGGGCATAGCGCTCCAGTGGGGTCTCGGGCCGATGGGCTGACCGGCCGCTGGGCTGCTGTGCGGGCCCTTCTGGCCGCGAAGGTATCCCATTCGCCAACCTTGCGTAAACGCTTGCGTAAACGCTTACGTGCCGGAGCCGCCCGCTGCGGGTGCCTCCTCAGCTGCCCGCGGCCCCTGCCGATCCACGCGGGAATCGTCCTCCGTGACCGTCGTCCCGGCCGGCCCCGCCCCCTCCGCAACGGTCGCCTTCCGCAACGGTCGCCCTGCGCCGGTCGCCTCCCCCCGCCGGTCGCCCTCTCCAGGCCCCGCCCCCCTCCGGCCCCCACCCTCCTGGCCGGGTATCGTCGGCCTGCACAACCCCCTGATCCGCTGGAGACCCAGATGCCCGCCCGTGCGTCCGCGAGCCGCCGTACCGTTCTTCGAGGAGCCGCCGCGGCGCCGGTGGCCGGGTTCGGCCTGGCCGCCTGCGCCGGGCCGGGTTACGGCGACGATGCCTCGGCGACCCCGACCGCGCCGGTCGACCTCGGGGCCGAGAGTGAGGTAGCCAAGGGCGGCGCCAAGCTCTTCCGGGATCACAACGTGGTGGTCAGCCGGGACGGCAGCGGCGCCCTCAAGGCGTACAGCACGGTCTGTACGCACGCCGGGTGCGCCATCAACAAGCTCCAGGGGACGACCCTGATCTGCCCCTGCCACGGCAGCCAGTTCGACGCGGTGACCGGCAAGGTGGTGCAGTCACCGGCCACCGAGCCGTTGAACGAGCTTCCGGTGAAGGCCGCGAACGGCAGGATCGTGGCCGGGCCCGGCGCCTGACCTCACCGGCACCGGGGACGGGTGCCGCGCCCTTACTCCCAGTCCCAGGCGATACCGAGGACGCCCGGCCGGATCCGCGGCTCGACCACGTGGGCGCTGTGGTGCGGTCCGCTGATCGGCAGCTCCTGCCGGCCGCTGCGCGGGGCCGCGGGCGAGTGCTGGGTGAAGCGGTGGCAGCGCGTCGGCAGGGCCGCTGCGTCGAAGCGCACCTGGAGCGCGTACTGGCCGCCGGCAGAGCCGCACCGGTGGACGTACTCGCGCGAGTCCCCGGCGGTGCCGTCCTCCACGCCGTACCGGAAGAGGAACGTGTCGCCGGTGCGCAGCCGGGTACCGAAGAGCAGCTCGGCCACCAGCACACCGGTGGCCTGGTCCCAGCGGACGCGCCCGGTGCGGCAGTTCTCCAGGGCCACCACGCGCATGTCGCGCGGGCTGCAGCCGGGGTCACCGTGGTGGACGGCGAGGAAGCGATCGACGCCGTCGTGGTGGGCGCGCACGATGTGGTGGCACTCGCGGCCCAGCAGCCGGCGCTGGGCGTCGATCCGGACCAGTTCATGGTGGCCCAGGGTGTGCAGACCGCCGTCGAGGGACCAGCCCAGCTCGCTCTGGAGCCGGTTCAGGACGTCGGAGGCTTCGACCAGGGAGCGGTACGTGTGCGCCGCCGGGTGGCCGTCGGCGGCGCGGCCGTCGGACTCGGCGAGCAGGCGGATCAGCGACTCGTCCGGCAGATGGAGGATCTCCTCCAGTGCCCGCACGGCCCGCAGCGACTCGGGGCGCTGCGGGCGGCGGGCGCCCTGCTGCCAGTAACTCAGGCTGGTCACGCCGACCTTCACCCCGTGGCGAGACAGATGGTGCTGCACCCGCTGGAGGGGCAGGCCGCGCGCGGCGATCGCGGCGCGCAGCGCCACGTGGAAGGGGCCACCCCGCAGGACCGTGTCCAGTTCAGCGGTGGGGACGTCCGCGTGTTCTGTGGCGTGCAGCATGCACAGGGGCCTTTCTGTGAGATGTCACGACGGCTGGTCAGACCGTTCGGCGCGGGTCCCCCGGGGCCTGCCCGTCGGCGCCGTCGGCGCCCGGGCGTGCACACGGCGTGCGCGGGCGCCGTGTGCACGGCCCTGAGTTCCCCCGCATTGAAGCGTGTTGACCAGACCCCGACAACACCTCGGACCCGGTCGGCGCGCAGTCGTGGCCGAGCTGCGACCGTGATCGCCGCGAGCCGTGCCGCCCGCCGGACGGGTGCGCGGCGCCCGGGTACGGCGTGCGCAAGGTCCCCTGAGCCGTACGGGTGCGGGCGTTGTCCACAGGCCCGACGCTGTGTCGGTGCTCGCCAGTAGGGTGTGGGACATGGCCGACCCCTCCAGCTACCGCCCCAGGCCGGGAGAGATCCCGGACTCCCCCGGGGTGTACCGGTTCCGTGACGAGCACCGCCGGGTGATCTACGTCGGAAAGGCGAAAAGCCTGCGTCAGCGCCTGGCGAACTACTTCCAGGACCTGGCGAACCTGCACCCGCGCACCCGGACGATGGTGACCACCGCCGCGTCCGTGGAGTGGACCGTGGTGTCCACGGAGGTCGAGGCGCTCCAGCTGGAGTACTCCTGGATCAAGGAGTACGACCCCCGGTTCAACGTCAAGTACCGCGACGACAAGAGCTACCCGTACCTCGCGGTGACGATGGGCGAGGAGTTCCCGCGGGTGCAGGTGATGCGCGGTCACAAGAAGAAGGGTGTGCGGTACTTCGGGCCGTACGCGCACGCCTGGGCCATCCGCGACACCGTGGACCTGCTGCTGCGCGTCTTCCCGGTGCGCACCTGCTCCGCCGGTGTCTTCAAGAACGCCGCCCGCACCGGCCGGCCCTGCCTGCTGGGCTACATCGGCAAGTGCTCCGCCCCCTGCGTCGGCCGGGTCACCCCCGAGGACCACCGGGAGCTGGCCGAGGAGTTCTGTGACTTCATGGCCGGCCGTACCGGTACGTACCTGCGTCGTCTGGAGAAGCAGATGATGGAGGCGGCCGAGGAGATGGAGTACGAGCGGGCCGCGCGCCTGCGGGACGACATCGAGGCCCTGAAGAAGGCCCTGGAGAAGAACGCGGTCGTGCTCGCCGATGCGACCGACGCCGACCTCGTCGCCGTCGCCGAGGACGAGCTGGAGGCGGCCGTCCAGATCTTCCATGTGCGCGGCGGCCGGGTGCGCGGCCAGCGCGGCTGGGTGACCGACAAGGTCGAGGAGGTCACCACCGGCGCTCTGGTGGAGCACGCCCTTCAGCAGTTGTACGGCGAGGAGACCGGGGACGCGGTGCCCAAGGAGGTCCTGGTCCCGGCGCTGCCCGAGCCGGTCCTGCCGGTGCAGGAGTGGCTGACCGGCCGGCGCGGCTCGAACGTGTCGCTGCGCATCCCGCAGCGCGGCGACAAGAAGGCGCTCATGGAGACCGTGCAGCGCAACGCCCAGCAGGCGCTCGCCCTGCACAAGACCAAGCGCGCCTCCGACCTGACGACGCGCTCGCGCGCCCTGGAGGAGATCGCCGAGGCCCTCGACCTGGACAGCGCCCCTCTGCGGATCGAGTGCTACGACATCTCGCACCTCCAGGGCGACGACGTGGTCGCCTCCATGGTCGTCTTCGAGGACGGGCTGCAGCGCAAGAGCGAGTACCGGCGCTTCCAGATCAAGGGACGTGTCGGAGACACGCAGATCTGGCACGGTACCGGTCAGGACGACGTGCGTTCCATGCACGAGGTCATCACCCGCCGCTTCCGGCGCTACCTCGCCGAGAAGGAGAAGACCGGCGAGTGGGTGGAGGACGAGACCGAGGGCGGACTCGGGAACGGCCCCAAGGACGACGACGGCCGCCCCCGGAAGTTCGCGTACCCGCCCCAGCTGGTCGTCGTCGACGGCGGGCAGCCGCAGGTCGCCGCCGCCCGGCGCGCCCTGGACGAACTGGGCATCGACGACATCGCCGTCTGTGGCCTCGCCAAACGTCTGGAGGAGGTCTGGGTGCCCGGTGAGAACGACCCCGTGGTCCTGCCCCGCACCAGCGAGGGCCTGTACCTGCTCCAGCGTGTCCGTGACGAGGCCCACCGCTTCGCGATCACCTACCAGCGCACCAAGCGCACCAAGCGCCTGCGTTCCAGCCCCCTGGACGACGTGCCCGGCCTCGGTGAGACCCGCAAACAGGCGCTCGTCAAGCATTTCGGCTCCGTGAAGAAGCTCCGGTCCGCCACAATCGAGCAGATCCAGGAAGTGCCCGGGATAGGCAGGAAGACGGCCGAGACCATCGCCGCGGCCCTCGCCCAGGCGGCCCCGGCGGCACCCGCCGTGAACACGGCGACCGGAGAGATCATTGAAGACGGGGAACCCGACACGACGGGGGGTTCCTCGGGGGAGCCCGTGACCGCGGGCCACCCGGACGAACGACGGGGGCAGGAGACATGACCGAGCACGATGCACAGCCCACAGCGGACCGAGAACAGACGGCCGTGGGGGAGCCGCAGCAGGCGGCTCAGGAAAACGGAGCACAGGTGAGTACGGACGTCACACCAGCCGGGGGCCCCGAAGCGGCCATCCCCGAACTGGTGATCATCTCCGGCATGTCCGGAGCGGGCCGGTCGACGGCCGCCAAGTGCCTGGAGGACCTCGGCTGGTTCGTCGTCGACAACCTCCCGCCCGCCCTCATCCCCACCATGGTGGAGCTGGGGGCCCGCTCCCAGGGCAACGTGGCACGGATCGCGGTCGTCGTGGACGTACGCGGCCGACGCTTCTTCGACAACCTGCGCGAGTCCCTCGCCGACCTCGACACCCGGGGCGTCACCCGGCGGATCGTCTTCCTGGAGTCCTCCGACGAGGCCCTGGTGCGCCGCTTCGAGTCGGTGCGCCGCCCGCACCCCCTCCAGGGTGACGGCCGCATCGTGGACGGCATCGCCGCCGAGCGGGAACTGCTGCGGGAGCTGCGGGGCGACGCCGACCTGGTGATCGACACCTCCAGCCTCAACGTGCACGAGCTGCGCGCCAAGATGGACGCCCAGTTCGCCGGTGAGGAGGAGCCCGAGCTGCGGGCCACGGTGATGTCCTTCGGCTTCAAGTACGGCCTGCCGGTCGACGCCGATCTGGTCGCGGACATGCGGTTCCTGCCCAATCCGCACTGGGTGCCGGAGCTGCGCCCGTTCACCGGGCTCAACGAGGAGGTCTCCGCCTACGTCTTCAACCAGCCCGGTGCCAAGGAGTTCCTCGACCGGTACGCCGAGCTGCTGCGGCTCGTCGCGGCCGGCTACCGGCGCGAGGGCAAGCGGTACGTGACCATCGCGATCGGCTGCACCGGCGGCAAGCACCGCTCGGTCGCGGTGTCGGAGAAGCTCGCCGCGCGCCTCGCGGCCGAAGGGGTGGAGACGGTGGTCGTACACCGGGACATGGGACGGGAATGACGGAACGTACACGGCGGCTGAGCCGGCTGCGCCGCGTGGTACCGGAGGGGCGCGCGGCCCGCGCCGCGGCCGAGCCCCGCGGTGCGAGGCCGCGCCGCCGCGGCGCGCAGCCCAAGGTGGTCGCCCTCGGCGGCGGCATGGGCCTGTCCGCCTCGCTCGCCGCGCTGCGCCGGATCACCGGCGACCTCACCGCCGTCGTCACCGTGGCCGACGACGGCGGCTCCAGCGGGCGCCTGCGTGACGAGCTGGGCGTCCTGCCGCCCGGCGACCTGCGCAAGGCTCTGGCCGCACTGTGCGGCGACGACGACTGGGGCCAGACCTGGGCCCGGGTCATCCAGCACCGCTTCCAGTCCAAGGGCGAGATGCACGGGCATGCGGTCGGCAACCTGCTGATCGTCGCCCTGTGGGAGCAGCTCGGCGACCATGTCCAGGCTCTGGACCTGGTCGGCAGGCTGCTCGGCGCGCACGGACGGGTGCTGCCCATGTCCGCCGTGCCCCTGGAGTTGCAGGCCATGGTCAAGGGGCACGACCCGAGGCGCCCGGACGACGTGGACACGGTGCGCGGGCAGGCGACCGTGGCACTGACGCCCGGCGAGGTGCAGTCCGTGCACCTGGTCCCCAACGACCCGCCCGCCGTCCCCGAGGCCGTCGCGGCGGTCCTGGACGCGGACTGGGTGGTGCTCGGTCCCGGCTCCTGGTTCTCCTCGGTGCTCCCGCACCTGCTCGTCCCCGAGCTGCTGGACGCGCTCACCCAGACAAAGGCGCGCAAGGTCCTGTCCCTGAACCTCGCCCCGCAGCCGGGAGAAACCGAGGGGTTCTCCCCGCAGCGTCATTTGGAGGTTTTGGGGCGACACGCCCCTAAACTCGCCCTGGACGTGGTGCTGGCCGACGAGGCTGCCGTGCCCGACCGCGATGCGCTCGCCGAGGCCGCCAAGCGGCTCGGAGCCGCGGTCGAGCTGGCCCCGGTGGCCCGGCCCGACGGTTCACCCCGGCACGACCCGGAGCTGTTGGCCGCCGCGTACGACCGTATTTTTCGGATGCATGGAAGGATCGGCCCATGGCGATGACGGCAGCGGTGAAGGACGAGATCTCCCGGCTCCCCGTCACCCGGACCTGCTGCAGGAAGGCGGAGGTCTCCGCCGTTCTGCGGTTCGCCGGCGGCCTCCATCTGGTCAGCGGGCGCATCGTGATCGAGGCCGAGCTGGACACTGCGATGGCCGCCCGCCGCCTCAAGCGGGACATCCTGGAGATCTTCGGCCACAGCTCGGAGCTGATCGTGATGGCGCCGGGCGGCCTGCGCCGCGGCTCGCGTTACGTGGTCCGGGTCGTCGCGGGAGGCGACCAGCTGGCTCGCCAGACGGGGCTGGTGGACGGCCGTGGCCGTCCGATCCGCGGCCTGCCCCCGCAGGTGGTCTCCGGGGCCACCTGTGACGCGGAGGCGGCCTGGCGCGGGGCCTTCCTGGCGCACGGCTCGCTGACCGAGCCCGGCCGCTCCTCCTCGCTGGAGGTGACCTGCCCGGGTCCGGAGGCCGCGCTCGCGCTGGTCGGCGCCGCCCGCCGGCTGTCCATCGCCGCGAAGGCCCGCGAGGTGCGCACCGTGGACCGGGTCGTCGTCCGCGACGGTGACGCCATCGGCGCGCTGCTCACCCGGCTCGGCGCGCACGAGTCGGTGCTGGCCTGGGAGGAGCGCCGGATGCGCCGCGAGGTGCGCGCCACGGCGAACCGTCTCGCCAACTTCGACGACGCCAACCTGCGCCGTTCGGCCCGCGCCGCCGTGGCCGCCGGTGCCCGGGTGCAGCGGGCCCTGGAGATCCTCGGTGACGAGGTGCCCGAGCACCTCGCCGCTGCCGGCCGGCTCCGCATGGAACACAAGCAGGCCTCTTTGGAGGAGCTGGGTGCGCTCGCCGACCCGCCGCTCACCAAGGACGCCGTCGCAGGCCGGATCCGCCGGCTGCTGGCCATGGCCGACAAGCGCGCCGCCGACCTGGGCATCCCCGGCACGGAGGCCAACCTGTCGGAGGATCTGGCGGACAACCTGGCCGGCTGAGCCCGAGCCGCACCATCGCCCGCACGAATGCCCGGTGGAAGAGGCATATCGGTTTCGCGTTGCCCGGAGTCGCCGAGCGGCTCCGGGCAACGTCGTCACAGGGGTCCGGATAACGCCATGAGGGGTTCGGATAACGCCGTGCGAGGGACTTCGGTCAACGCCGTGACGAGTGAAAGAGCCATATTGCCGAGAAAGACGCTGACAATATTTAGCAGGTGAGCGCAACCCCCTCTCAATAGTGCGCAGAATCGGCCGTGATCAGGTGAGACGACCCGCTCACGAACGAGTGAAAAGGCAGCCAACACGCACCGGCATTCTCAGGCAAAAGGGGGCGAAACAACCCCCGATCCGAGGTGTTCCGTACGCCTACTGGCGGGTACGGACTGCCTGCCCTTTTATGCGGCATCTGAATGTCACCCAAGGGCCTTCGGAGAGGTAGGGTCATTGGTGGTCGGGGACATCCCAAACAGAGCCGCCGGCACCGCATGGCCGGCGTACCACGAGGAGATCGGTTCGTGACGATCCGCGTAGGCATCAACGGCTTCGGCCGCATCGGTCGTAACTACTTCCGCGCGCTCTTGGAGCAGGGCGCGGACATCGAGGTTGTGGCTGTCAACGACCTGGGTGACACCGCGACCACGGCTCACCTGCTCAAGTACGACACGATCCTGGGTCGCCTCAAGCAGGAGGTCTCCCACACCGCCGACACCATCACCGTCGACGGCCACACCATCAAGGTGCTCTCCGAGCGCGACCCGGCCGACATCCCCTGGGGTGAGCTGGGCGTCGACATCGTCATCGAGTCCACCGGCATCTTCACCAACAAGTCCGACGCCGCCAAGCACCTCGCCGGCGGCGCCAAGAAGGTCCTCATCTCGGCCCCGGCCAAGGACGAGGACATCACCATCGTGATGGGCGTCAACCAGGACAAGTACGACGCGGCGAACCACCACGTCATCTCCAACGCCTCCTGCACCACCAACTGCGTGGCGCCGATGGCGAAGGTCCTGGACGAGAACTTCGGCATCGTCAAGGGTCTGATGACCACGGTGCACGCGTACACCAACGACCAGCGCATCCTGGACTTCCCGCACAAGGACCTGCGCCGCGCCCGTGCCGCCGCCGAGAACATCATCCCGACCACCACCGGTGCCGCCAAGGCCACCGCCCTGGTCCTGCCGCAGCTCAAGGGCAAGCTCGACGGCATCGCGATGCGCGTCCCGGTCCCGACCGGCTCGGTCACCGACCTCGTCGTCGAGCTGGGCCGCGAGGTCACCAAGGAAGAGGTCAACGCCGCCTTCCAGAAGGCTGCCGAGGGAGAGCTGAAGGGCCTCCTCGACTACACCGAGGACCCGATCGTCTCCTCCGACATCGTCAACGCCCCGGCGTCCTGCACCTTCGACTCCTCCCTGACCATGGTCCAGGAGGGCAAGAACGTGAAGGTCATCGGCTGGTACGACAACGAGTGGGGCTACTCCAACCGCCTCGTCGACCTCACGGTCTTCGTCGGCGGTCAGCTCTGATCGCACAAGCAGCACGACCTTGAAGTGAGAGCAGGGCTCGGGCAGCGCACCGCCGCGCTGTCCGGGCCCTGTCTCGCGTGCCGACCACGTCCTTTTACGATCAGGTGCACAACGAGCCCTCCTTGGAGTCCACTCAATGAAGACGATCGACGAACTTCTCGCCGCCGGCGTCAGCGGCAAGCGGGTCTTCGTCCGCGCCGACCTCAACGTGCCGCTCGACGGCACCACCATCACCGACGACGGCCGCATCCGCGCCGTTGCGCCCACCGTCAAGGCGCTCTCGGAGGCGGGCGCCAAGGTGGTCGTCGCCTCGCACCTGGGCCGCCCCAAGGGTGCCCCGGACCCCGCCTTCTCCCTCGCCCCGGCCGCCGCGCGGCTGGGTGAGATCCTCGGTTCCGGCGTCGCCTTCGCGACCGACACCGTCGGGCAGTCCGCCCAGGACACGGTCGCCGGCCTCGCCGACGGCCAGGTCGCCGTCCTGGAGAACCTCCGCTTCAACCCCGGCGAGACGTCCAAGGACGACGCCGAGCGCGGCGCCTTCGCCGGCCAGCTCGCCGCCCTGGCCGACATCTACGTCGGCGACGGCTTCGGCGCGGTGCACCGCAAGCACGCCTCCGTCTACGACCTCCCGGCCCGGCTGCCGCACTACGCCGGCTACCTCATCGCGACCGAGGTCGGCGTCCTGAAGAGGCTCACCGACGACGTCCGGCGCCCGTACGTGGTCGTGCTCGGCGGCGCCAAGGTCTCCGACAAGCTGGGTGTCATCGACAACCTGCTCAAGAAGGCCGACCGCATCCTCATCGGCGGCGGTATGGCGTACACCTTCCTGGCCGCCAAGGGACACGAGGTGGGCATCTCGCTGCTCCAGGAGGACCAGAAGGGCACGTGCCTTCAGTACCTGGCGGAGGCGGAGAAGCGCGGCGTCGAGTTCGTGCTCCCCGTCGACGTCCTGGTCGCGTCCGAGTTCCCGGACCTGAAGACGAAGGCGCCCGCCCACCCCGACGTCGTCTCCTCGGACGCCATCCCGGCCGACAAGGAGGGCCTCGACATCGGCCCGAAGACCCGTGAGCTGTACGCCGCGAAGCTCGCCGACGCGGGCACGGTCTTCTGGAACGGCCCCATGGGTGTCTTCGAGCACCCCGACTACGCGGGCGGCACCAAGGCCGTCGCGCAGGGCCTGCTGGACTCGCCGGGCTTCACCGTCGTCGGCGGCGGTGACTCCGCCGCGGCCGTGCGTACGCTCGGCTTCGACGAGAACGCGTTCGGCCACATCTCGACCGGCGGCGGCGCCTCCCTCGAGTACCTCGAGGGCAAGACGCTCCCCGGCCTCGCCGCACTGGAGGACTGACCTACATGGCTGCATCTAATGTTTCCGGGCGCACGCCGCTGATGGCGGGCAACTGGAAGATGAACCTCAACCACCTCGAGGCCATCGCGCACGTCCAGAAGCTCGCCTTCGCCCTGGCCGACAAGGACTACGAGGCCGTCGAGGTCGCCGTCCTGCCGCCCTTCACCGACCTGCGCTCCGTGCAGACCCTGGTCGACGGCGACAAGCTCAAGATCAAGTACGGCGCCCAGGACATCTCTCAGCACGACTCCGGCGCCTACACGGGCGAGATCTCCGGCCCGATGCTGGCCAAGCTGAAGTGCACCTACGTGGTCATCGGCCACTCCGAGCGGCGCCAGTACCACAACGAGACCGACGAACTGGTCAACGCCAAGGTCAAGGCCGCCTACAAGCACGGCCTCACCCCGATCCTGTGCGTCGGCGAGGAACTGGACGTCCGCGAGGCGGGCAACCATGTGACCCACACCCTCGCCCAGGTGGAGGGCGGTCTCAAGGGCCTCCCGGCCGAGCAGGCCGAGACCGTCGTGATCGCCTACGAGCCCGTCTGGGCCATCGGCACCGGCAAGGTCTGCGGCGCCGAGGACGCCCAGGAGGTCTGTGCCGCCATCCGTGGCAAGCTCGCCGAGCTGTACTCGCAGGACGTGGCCGACAAGGTCCGCATCCAGTACGGCGGCTCCGTCAAGGCAGGCAACTGCGCCGAGATCATGGCGCAGGCCGACATCGACGGCGCCCTGGTCGGCGGCGCCTCGCTGGACGCCGAGGAGTTCGTAAAGATCGTGCGTTTCCGCGATCACTGAGCCGGTCCGTGAGTAGGCGGTAGCGGCGATACGTCGTACCCTGGCGGGGGCACAGCCGCAGTGCTGTGCCCCCGTCGTCCATCCGAATCCGAGGAAGTTGGTCCAGCCGTGGTTTTGGGGTTCTCGATCGCCCTGATCATCTTCAGCCTGCTGCTGATGCTGCTGGTGCTGATGCACAAGGGGAAGGGCGGCGGCCTCTCCGACATGTTCGGTGGCGGCATGCAGTCCTCCGTCGGCGGCTCCTCCGTCGCCGAGCGCAACCTCGACCGGATCACCATCGTGATCGGTCTGCTCTGGTTCGCCAGCATCGTCGTCCTCGGTCTGCTGATGAAGACGAACAACTGATCAGCGTCGCACAACCACATACATTCCGTACGTAAGGCCCCATGTTCGGTACGCGCTCCTGAGCGCGGCCTATCATGGGGCTTGCGTCTGGGTAGGGGAGCGGTAACTCCAATCACTGGACGCGCGTTGGGCCTTACGTAGACTGAGGCGCTCGCAACGAAGCGAAACGCCGACTCGCTTCGCGGCACCATCACGCAGGGAGTTACACCGTGGCAAGTGGCAACGCGATCCGAGGAAGCCGGGTCGGGGCGGGGCCGATGGGCGAGGCCGAGCGCGGCGAGTCCGCGCCGCGGCTGCGCGTCTCCTTCTGGTGCTCCAACGGGCACGAGACGCAGCCGAGCTTCGCCAGCGACGCGCAGGTCCCCGACACCTGGGACTGTCCGCGCTGCGGCTTCCCGGCCGGTCAGGACCAGGACAACCCGCCGGACCCGCCGCGCACCGAACCGTACAAGACGCACCTTGCGTACGTACGGGAGCGGCGCAGCGACGCGGACGGCGAGGCGATCCTCGCCGAGGCGCTCGCCAAACTGCGCGGTGAGATCTAGGAGTTGAGAACCGGCCGGGTGTCCGCGGGCACCCGGCCGTCAGCTGTGTCCGCCCGCTCGCGGCCGACCCGTTGTCAGTGGTGCCCTCTACGGTGAGTGCATCGGCACGGTGTGCGCATCTGCGTGCGGTGAGGGGGAGACATGGCAGCGGTCGAGGAGGCGGGCACGGGCGCACCCGCATGGCGCGGGGGATTCGGACGGCTGTGGACGGCCGCCGTGGTCTCCCGGTTCGGGGACGCCCTGCGGACGTCCGCGCTGCCGCTGCTCGCCGTGCGCCTCAGCGACGACCCCCTCGTCATCGCCTCGGTGACCGCCTGCGGTTACGTTCCCTGGCTGCTGTTCGGGCTGCTCGGCGGAGCCGTGGCCGACCGGATCGACCAGCGGCGGGCGATGTGGGCCGTGGACACCGTACGCGGACTGCTCGTCGCCGGTTTCGCACTCGCCGTGGGACTCGGCCACGCCTCGATCCCGCTGCTGCTCGTGCTCGCCTTCGCGCTGACCACGCTCCAGACGCTCTTCGACAACGCCGCCACGGCCCTGTTGCCCTCCCTGGTGGACCGCGAGAGCCTGGGCAGCGCCAACGCCCGGCTGATGACGGGTCAGCAGCTCGCCGGGGGGCTGCTCGCCGCGCCGCTGGTGCCGCTGCTGCTGACGGCCGGTGCCTCTCTGCCGTTCGCGGCCGACGCGAGCACGTTCCTGGCCGCCGCCGCCCTGGTGGCGTCCCTGCGCACACGGCCCCCGGAGCGGGCACCGCGGCCCGCCGGAAGCACCCTGCGGACCGAGATCGCCGAGGGCCTGCACGCCCTGTGGGGCGACCGCGCCCTGCGCGCGACCTGCGTCGCCACGCTGTTGTGCAACATCGGCATGGGCGCCCTGATCGCCACCCTGGCGCTGCATGTGACGCGCTGGCTCGACGCGGGCAACGCCGGGTACGCGGCGGCGATGACGGCCTACTCCCTCGGCAGCATCTCGGGCGGCTTCCTCGCACAACGCGTCGCCCGCCACACCGGCCGGGTGCGGGCCCTGCTGGTCGCCGGCGGTGTCCAGACAGCATCGCTGCTGCTCATCGGGTCCGTCCGCCACGTGACAGCGCTCGTCGCCGGGATGCTGCTGCTGGGTGCGATGAACATGGTGTGGAACGTCAACCAGGTGACGCTGATGCAGCACCGCAGCCCCGAGGCGATGGTGGGCCGTATCGCCTCCGCCTTCCGCACGGCCTCGACGTCCGGGGCCCCGCTCGGCGCGCTCCTCGGCGGCGCCGCCGCCCGTGCCTGGGGCCTGAACGGCCCTGCCCTGCTCGCCGCCGCGCTCTTCGCCCTCGCCGTCACGTCGTTGACAGCGGCGGGCAGGGCGGACATACCGGCGGCCGTGGCCGACGACAGCGCCACAAGACGTCACGTCGCGCCCTGATCAATTAGGTTGGGACCGGCAGCGGGGCAAGGTACGCAGCACCATGCAGCACGGACAGGCAGGAAAGAAGGCTCGAGTCGCACATGAACGCAGACGCCCGTACCAGGCTCAATCAGACACCCGAATGGACCGCTCTCGCCAAGCACCGCGAGGAACTGGCCGACACCCACCTGCGGGACCTGTTCGCCGCCGACCCGGAGCGCGGCACCGGGTACACCCTGCGGGTCGGTGATCTGTACATCGACTACTCCAAGCACCTGGTCACCGACGAGACGCTGCGGCTGCTGCGCGAGCTGGCCGCCGCCACCGACGTCTTCGGCCTG
>NZ_JAINVF010000030.1 GCF_020400585.1 Streptomyces sp. NK08204
GACGAAGTCGAGGCCGGCCGTGCTGTAGTTCTCCGGCTGGTAGGAGGAGACGTCGATTCCCTTGATGGTCATTACAGCCCCTTCGCGGTGAGCCAAGTGCGGGCGGCGAGCGCCATCGCCATGTCGGGGTCCGCCGGAGCGGGAGTCGGCCGCGGCGCCCGGCTGAACGCCGGCACGGTCACGTCGCCCTGCTGAGACAGCAGCCACTGCATGTCCGCCTCGGCCACCCGGCACGACCCGCTGTCGCCCCACGAGGCGCCCCAGCTGTTGTCGAGGCGGAACCTGCTGCCGTCCCAGCCCGAGCACACGATCTCGTGACCGCCGGCCAGACCCGAGTCGCGGCCGACCGTGAGAGTGTTGTCCGGCTTCGGGTGGCACATGCTGTTCAGCCAGACGATACCGAGCATCGCCGGGCCTGTCTGTAGTGCGCTCTTCAGGGCTGCGAGGCCGAACGCATGCGTGTACGCGGACGCGAGCCCCCACAGCTTCAGTGCCTTCGCCGCGCCGAGCCCCGAACTGCCGGTGCCGTCCGGCGAGTACGAGCCGGGCACGTTGTCCAGGGTGGTCGCCATCGTGTACAGGTCCACGGCGCGCGACGCCCTTCACGGTGACCGTGGTGACCCCTTGCCCGGCTGCCGAGTCCGCGCCCAGCACGCCGACCGCGGCGTTGCCCAGGGGACCACCAACGGCGGGAGGTCACACTCCTGGTGACGGCCCTCCGAGATGGGTACGGCCGCCTCGCGCGCCCCGGCCCGCCGCCCGGGTGTCACGCCGGGGGCATCACACCGTGGATCCGCGACAGGGTGAACACCCGCTCCGCATCGCGTAGATGACACCAGGCGTACAGATACGGAGGATCGAGGTCGAGTCCGCTGAGGGTGCGGATCGTGCGGCTGCCTGTCGTGGCGACGTACTCGATGGTGACCGCCGTCCCACTGTCGACGGCGTAGGCGAGTTGACGGACATCGGCGTGGAGGATCTGGGTCGCGTGTCCGGCGATGATTTCTTCGGTGTCGGTGGCGAAGGGGACGCCGTTGTACGGGTCGGGGGCGGGAAGGGCGAGTGGGGCGCCCGCGAGTCGGGCGGCCAGCGCGGTCAGCTCGGCACGCTTCGGGGCAGCGGTCGTACGGAATGGGGTGCTGGGCCTGTTGACTGCTTCGCGCGGAGGCGGCACCGGCGCGGTCGCCCGGGGGCTGCGGGGTCGTTCGACGTGCACGGTTCCGTCGGCTGCCTCCGCGACCGGTGCGTATCCCTCGGTCCGCAGTGCCGCGAGGGTTCTCTCCAGCGGGGTGCGGCTGACGAGGACGGTCGGGGCGAGGTGCCGCAGGCCCAGTCTGGAAAGTTTGCGGTGGGCGGCGATCTCGGCGAGAAGGGCGGGTTCCTCGCCGTGGACGACGCAGGCGGCCGAGGCGATGCGGATCCGGCCGTGGCTGCGTGCCGTGTCCATGATCAGGTAGGACAGGGGCTGGGGCAGCGGGTTGGCGGCGACGGCAGCCAGGTCGGCCTCGATGGAGTCCGGGCTACGGCCGGCGTCCAGGGCGCGGCGAACGCTCGCCGGGCTGAACCGCCACACTGAGGCCGTGCCGCCGGTCTCCCGGTCGGCGACCGAGTCCAGCAGCGTGACCAGCCGCGCGGCGGGTGTGCCGGTGACGATGGCGGTCAGGTCGCCGCCGAAGCGGGCCGTACCGGTGGCGGCGGGGAGGAGACGGTGGCAGGCGACGGCCAGTCCCTCGGTGCTGTCGGTCAGCAGAGCGGCGCCGAGCGGGGACAGGGCGCCGCGGGCGAGGACACCGAGCAGTTCCGCCTCGCGGATCACGGTGGCGAACGGCGTCGCGTCCTGCGGCAGCACCTCGGCGAGTGGCCGTGACCAGTGGGCAAGAGGACCCAGTTCGGCCGCGTTCTTCGCGCCCTGCCCGGCCGGAAGCCGGGAAGCGGCGGTAAGCAGCCCCTTCCGGGCCTGGAGACAACCGGCACAGGACGGGGTCCCGGCCAGGGCGGGCAGCGCCTTGTTGTCGTTGTCCCGGGCCTGCGAGGGGGTGAGCCCGAGTGCCCACCAGGCGTGCAGCAGTGCCGGAAGCCGCTCTGCGGGCTGCGACTCGGCCCAGGTGTCGTAGGCGTCCGTCGTCGCGACCCGGTCACCGTCACGGGCCATGAGACCCGCCTTGTACGCCGTCTCGAGGGTGAGGCGTACGACGGTCTCCTCGCAGCGGGCTGCCTTGCCGATCCTGGTCAGTTCGCGGGTTCCGACGCCGCCGGACTTCAGCCGCGCGGGCGGAGTCGTCGCACACACCGACAGGACCGAGGCGGCGTGGGCGGCGAACGCCGTGGCCGCGGCGGATGCCTCACCGTCGATCTCCGCCGGGGAGACGGGTGCCAAGAGCGCGACGGGCGGGGTGGGGTCGAACGGGGCGTGCCAGCCCGGCCCGCGCAGCGCGAGCGTCACCTCGGCAGGCATCCGTACGGGGCCGTAGCCGTATCGGCCCTGGACCAGCAGTCCCCGCTCCAGCGCCCAGCGCGCACCCGCCTCGGGGGCAGACTCCCCTCCGAAGAGGACGAACGCCTGCGGCCGGTCCGCGGGATCCGCCCTGCGTTCCAGCAGTTTCCGGGCGTCGGCCGGGGCCCGAGCGACCAGCGCGGCGACACGTGCCGGGTCGCTGTGGTGCTCCACGAGCGACGCGAGGCGCTGCGGTTTGGTGCCGGGCGGCCGCACGCCCAGAGCCGCGAGCATGCGGCGCAACTCCTCGGAGGTCGTGTCCTTCAACAGCGTCGCCAGCGGCTGGTCCAGTCCGAGCGGTGTGTCCCACGCCTGCCGCAGGGGCGTGGCCATGCACAGTGCTCCTTCGCTGTCCGGCCAGACCAGCGCATGCGCGGACAGGGTCTGGAGCGCCGCTTCCAGGCCGCGTGCGGTCTCTTCCTCCGTCGCGTCCAGCAGGTCCGCCAGGACGTCCCGAGAGGCCGGTGCGCTCAGTGCCGCCAGTGCTTCGGCTGCCTGCAGGGCGGGCAGCGTGAGTCGGGGCAGCGTGAGCGCGACCGAGCCCGGGCGTTGCAGGCGTTCGGCCAGTTCGCTCACCGAGCGGGGCTCCGGCGGGGACACGGCATCCGGCCGTACCGCGAGTACCTGCTCCAGGTGTTCGGCGTCGAGGCGGTGCAGCCACGCTGCCAGGGTCGACTTACCCGATTTCACTGATCAGTGCACCTCGTTGAGGGAAAGGCGACGCTTTGCGTCAGGCCGGGCAACACGTGGTGTGCCGTACAGCCTCCCAGCATGGCGCATCCGGCGGGACCGTAGGCGCCGTCGTCAGGGATTCGAGGACGGGGCCGCCCGGCCGCGTGGGACGCGAACCGGTCCGCGTCCCTCACTGAACTCGGCCTGCGCATCGAGGTCCCGCGGCGGGCTCGGGACAGCCAGGGGACGCGCGGGGGACGGAAGGATCAGGCAAGCCGGCCCAGAGCCAGAACGGCGAAGGGCGCCTGACCTGCGGTTACGGGAAGATCGAGGTAAGGGCGGGGACTGCTCGGAAGATCAGAGAAGGACTCATGATCCGTCGGCCGTGGGTTCGAGTCCCACCGCCCCGTCAGTGCGGGCCTGCGACCACGTCCCGTCGGCGGCACCCTGGGACGACGGCCTGCCGGCGCATTCGGGGAATGCGCCGGCAGGCCGGGTGGGTGAGCGTGTCGGCGGGTCAGCTGCGGGGTGCGTGCCGGCGGTGTCTGCGCAGGATCAGCGTGCCGCCGGCGAGCGCCAGGGCGGCACCGGAACCGCCGAGGAGCATCGACGTGTCGTCCCCGGCCGGGTGGGTCGTCGGCTGGGCGGAGGCGAGGCCGTATCCGCCCGCCAAGCCCTTGCGGTCGTAGGCCGATCCCGGCATTTTGTCGGCGTAACGGTGGTGCACGAGCTTCTGGTACTCGGCGAGCGGCATGCTGTGACGGCCGCCGAAGCCAGTTCGCGCTTCGTGGTTGAGCGGTTCGACCGTGTTGTTCACAAGCCGGTACCAGGCGTGGATCTGAGGCTCGCTGAACACCGTGGAACCGTTCGTGGCCCGCTTGGCGAAGGTGATGTCCTCGTTCCCGTCACGTATGCCGGCCAGCCCCCAGGGCCCGGACGGTGACCGGCGGCCGAGCAGGACCGCGGCGTGATGACCGTCCTTGCTGGTCACCTGGGCAGCCAGGTAGGACAGGCGCACGGCGTCGGCGGACGTCGGGCGCGCCTTCCCCGTGACGAACTCGGGCGCGAGTTCGTACAGCGGGACGGGACTGTTGACGCTGAACTGCTGCTTGCCGCCCGGGGAGTCGGCGGTCATGGGCCTGCCCATGGTGCCGCCGTCGTCCCCCGGGTGATCTATGAAGCCGAGGAACCTGGAAACCGTTCTGTGGACCTGCCCGGAGTCGAGTACGTGTTGCGCCCCCTGGTAGTCCGGGATGTCGCGGCCGTCGTCAGCCTGTGCCTGGGGGGACACGGCGGCGAGGAGTGCCGACGCACCAAGGGCCAGGGCGGCCAGGCGGGCTGCGCGCCGCAGGGGTGTGCGGGTGTGGTTACGCATGCGTCCTCACGCCTTCCTCAGCCGTAGATCCCGATGCGGGAGTGTGTCCAGTTGAAGGAGTTGTTGCCTACATAGGAGTTGTAGTTCCACCACGTGTAGGTCTGGGTGGAGGGCCACGGGTCACCGACGGCGATCATGTTGGTCGCCCCGTCGTACCCGTAGATCACGTTCATGTGCCCGCCGCCCGACGTCCAGCCGATGCGTACCGCGAACGGGCGGTTGTGCGCTATCTCGTTGGACGTCTCACTGAACGAGGCATTGCGGTACAGGTCGTAGCCGGTGTTGCGGAAGCCCATCTCCCACAGGCCTCCGGCCATGTCGTCGAGGGTGGCCGGCTGGTCGTTGCAGCTGATCCCGCTGTACTTGTTCGCGAGCCGGCAGAAGTCGTACTGGTTGTACTGGGTGTAGCCCCAGTAGTACGCGATGGTCAGCCCCGAGGCGTCCCAGCACCACTGGTCCTGGACCTGCTTCTGCATGGAGATGTTGAGCCAGGCCTGCGAGCCGCACACGGGCAGGCCGTCGGTGTTCTCCACGATGAAGGCGTCGGCAAGGTAGAAGGAGCCTGACCAGATCCATCGCGAGTTGTTCTCGACGGTGTCTCCTGTAGTCCGGCACTTCATGTTCACTTTGCTGCCGATGGCGGCCGTTCCCACGACGGTCGCAGACAGGTACGGGCGGTCGCGCTCGTTGATGGACGAGTAGTTGCCCTGGCCTCCCCAGACGGTACCGGTGGAGTCCGCGAGGGCCGGGCCGGCGCTGCCGAGCACAGCCCCCAGGGACAATAGGGACGCAACCGCTATGGCGAACGCCCTCCGCCAATGGGAGGGGAGAGAAAACTGCATGCACCGATTCCTTTTCGTTCGAAATGAGCAGCCGGACCGGCGTGCCGGGGGAAGGCAGAATCTGCTGCCGGGCGTTTGCGACCGATTGCCTGAAAGGGGCGGCCGGTGAATGCCGCCGCTGAAGGGGTCTTCAGGTGGTCACAGGCGTCACACGGGCATTGCGGGCATCGCGGGCAGCCGTCGGCTGGCCGAAGCAACCATGGTGTGCATCTTCATACCGCTGCTCATTCCCCCAAGACGAACAATCTGGCCTGGTCGACGCCTGACTGTGAGTACCTGGCTGTTGGTCAGACAGCCAAGTGAGCATAGGAGTTGAACGGATACTCCAAGCGCTCAGCGAAGCTTAGCGATGACCTAACTTGTCTGGTCAAGTGTCGGGAGCCGGAAAATTTTGCCCCGATGCGTAAGTGACTGGCTGGTCACTTTCGGTTCTGCTGTCACCTGGGGCTTATTCCGGAGAGCGGTGTTTGCATAATGCATTGCCATAACGCGGGATTATGCGGACATCGGACCAGGTGCGATGACCGTGCGGATCGTACGGTGTCCGTGGGCGCGCCGTACTCGATGGCGACCGCCCGGCCGTCGTCGACGGTGTGGGAGAGGTTGCGGGGGCAGTGCCGTGTCCGGCGCCGGCCTCGCTGGAACGCGGGTGGCCCGGATCGCGCTCGGCGGCCTCGCCGAACAGCAGGACCGTCACGCCGGAGCGGCGGCGGCCCCCTCGCCTGGGCGAGTCAGGAGTGCCCGTGCCTGACCGGCCTTGAGCCGGCCGGCTCAAGGACCCGTCCGCGCCGCGGGGGTCCTGGGCGCCTCACACCCTCAGTCGCGGGTGCCGATTGCGGCCAGGACCAGGTCCACGGCCTGTTCGGCCCACTCGGGATGGCCGCCCCGCCCGGCCATGTGGTCGGCGTAGAACGGGCCGAGCAGTGCCGACACGGCCGCCTCGAGATCGGCGTCCGCGCGGATCCTGCCGGTCCGCTGGGCCTGTTCCAGGGCCTCTCGCAGGAGGGCCCGGCGGGGGAGCACGGTGCGTTCGCGCAGGAGGGCGAGGAGCTCCGGGGTGTGCGCCTCCTCGGCGAGGCAGGTGCCGATGAGTGCCATGCCGTTGACCCGCTCGACGGTGGCGGCGAAGTCCTCGAGGATGTGCACCAGGTTGGTGCGGAGGTCCTTGCCGGGGGGCGGGGCGTCGGCCATGCGGACGGCCGCGAGGGCGGCGGTGAGGAGGTCGGCCTTGGTCTTCCAGCGCAGGTGGATGGTGGACTTGCTGACCTGCGCCGCGGCGGCGACCTGACTGAGGCTCATGCGTGTGTAGCCCTGGGAGGCCAGCAGTTCCAGGGCGGCCTGCAGGATGGCGGTGTCCTTCTCGGCCGAGCGCGGCCGTCCCGCGGCTCTGGTTTCCGTTCCACTCACCTGTTCACTCACCTGGTCAGGATAAGAGGGGCCGTCGTAGCGAGTGGGCGCGTCGTCGCCGTAGCGGGGCGTGCGGGGACGGGCGGCCGTACGCCAGGGTTCGGGGGATGCCCCGGCGCCCGGCCGCCCGGCTCGGGTCAGGCGCCGGGGCGGGCGCCCTGGATCTGGAAGTTGAAGTCGGTGTGGCCGAGCACGCCCCACAGACGCAGCCAGACCGGCAGCAGCATCTCGGTGCCGCGTGCGCCGGTGATGTCGCCGAGGTCGATCACGCTCTGCCGGGGCCAGCCGAACTCCGCGAGGAGTTCGGTGACGAGCTTTTTGGCGTCGGTGTCGTCGCCGCAGACGAAGACGTTGTGCTCACCGGCCACCCGGGACGGATCCACCATGACCGCCGCGTTCATGGTGTTGAGCGTCTTGACGACCTTCGTCGCGGGGAAGGCGCGCTGGATCTGCTCGCCGAGGCTGTCGGTGCCGACCGGGTTCAGCGAGGGCGGCATGCCCTGGGAGAAGTCCAGGGGGTTGGCGATGTCCAGCAGGACCTTGCCCGCCAGGTTGTCGGCGCCCGCGGCCTCCAGGGCCTGGAGCGAGACGGCTCCGGCGGTGGTGTTCACCACGGCCGCGCCGAAGGCCGCGGCGTCCGCGAAGCACAGCAGGCGCACCCGCGTGTGCTGCGCCAGCCACTCGGCGATCGGCGGGTTGCCGTAGGCGTCGGGTTCGGTGCGGGCGAGGGTGGCCTGCGGGTCCCGGGTGCCGACGACGACCTCGTGGCCGAGGGCGGCGAGCTTGCCGGCGATGGTCCGGCCGACGATGCCGGTGCCGAGGACTGCGTAACGCATGAGGACGGGGTCCTTTCGGGGAGTGGATGCCGACGCCGTACTCCGTTCGACAGCCAAAAACTAAACCGAGTGGTTCGGTATTGCAAGGGGGTAGGAAGGCGGAAGGCGCATCCCAGGCGAGTACCCCGCTGGAGACACCTCCGGTGGAACCGGGTCGCTACTTCAGGTACGGCCCGTCGGTGCCGATCTTGCCGGGCGCCGCGTTGGCGCCATCCAGGTCGAGGACGTAGACCCGCAGGTTGCTCTTGCCGGAAGCGGGGACGTCGAGTCGGCCAGGTCCTCGTGGATCCAGCAGGAGCGGGAGTCCTCGCCCTCCCAGTTGCCCAGCCGGCACTGGTGGTAGAGCGATGCGGGGAACAGCTTGTCGGTGGGCGAGGGCCACTGGCAGTTGTAGAGGGTGTAGCCCTCGGCGCTGTACTGGCCGGTGGGCTTGCCCCAGTTGAGGCAGGTGTTGCCGCTGGGCTCGGCGGTCGACCACAGATCACCGTTGTAGTACGACTTGCCGGAGACGGGCTCGACGGTCAGGCGGAGCCCTGCGCGTCGCAGGACGGATCACGCGGCCCCCGGGGCCGGGCGCACCGGCGTCCGGCGCACGGGGCCCGCTCAGCGCCCTGGCCGGCCGACCGCCCGGCCCCGGCCACAACGGTGCGAACGCACAGGCCGTGCCGCCGCGAGGTGGGGTGCCTCTCCATTACCGCCGGGGAGGGCCGGACGTAACGTCCCCGTACTCCCAGGCCACACACCCACATCCGATCCAGGTGGCACGATGAACCCCACATCCCCCCCACGCACACCGCGCCGCTCGTGGCGCCTCACCTGGCCGCGTCCCGCCCGCACGGCGGCGCTGGTCCTGTCCCTGGTCGCCGCAGTTCTGGGACTCTCCCCGTCCCCGGCACATGCCGCGAGCCTGCAGCAGATCACGGGCTTCGGCTCCAACCCCGGCAACCTGCAGATGTTCGCGTACACCCCCGGCAACCTGCCCTCCGGCGCGCCCCTCGTCATCGCCCTGCACGGCTGCACGCAGAGCGCGAGTGACTACTACAGCCACTCCGGCTGGCCCAAGTACGCCGACATGTACGGCTTCGCGCTGGTCTTCCCGCAGACCACCAGTTCCAACAACGCCAATTCATGCTTCAACTGGTTCCAGTCCGCCGACTACACCCGTGACCAGGGTGAGGCGCTGTCCGTCAAGCAGATGGTGGACTACGCCGAGTCCCACTACGGCAGCGACCGCAGGCGCGTCTACGTCACCGGGCTGTCGGCCGGCGGCGCGATGACCTCGGTCATGCTCGCCGACTATCCCGACGTGTTCGCGGGCGGCGCGATCGACTCCGGCATCCCGGCGGGCTGCGCGACCGACCTTCCCAGCGGACTGACCTGTCAGAACAGCGCGGTGAACAAGACACCGCAGCAGTGGGGCGACGCGGTCCGCCGCGCCTCCGGCGGCTGGGGCGGGCCCTGGCCGCGCGTCGCGATCTGGCAGGGCACCGGCGACAGCACGGTCGACCCGGCCAACGCCACCGAGGAACGGGACCAGTGGACGAACGTGTGGGGCATCGGCCAGACCCCGTCGTCCACCACCACCCTGACCGGCGGCACCACCCAGGCCGTCTACAACGACGCGGACGGCAGGCCCGCGGTGGAGACCTTCACCGTCTCCGGGATGGCGCACGGCCTCGCGGTCGACCCCGGCTCCGGCACCGACCAGTGCGGCAGCACGGGCACGTACTACCTCACCTACATCTGCTCGTCGTACTGGACCGCGAAGTTCTGGGGTCTGGACGCCCCGGGCGGGGGCGGCACGGGCAGCCTCCCGGCACCCACCGGGCTGACGGTCACCGGCACGACCGACACCACCGTGTCGCTGTCCTGGTCCGCGGTGAGCGGCGCGGCGTCGTACCACGTGTACCGCGGCGGCACCGAGGTCGGCTCGGCCACCGGCACCTCGTACACCGACACGGGCCTGAACTCCGGTACGCAGTACAGCTACACGGTCGCCGCGGTGGATTCAGGGGGCGCGATCGGCACCCGGTCGCCGGCGGTCCCGGCCACCACCACCGGCTACCGGCCGCAGTGCTTCACGGACGACAACTACGACCAGGTCGCCGCGGGCCGCGCCCACCAGAGTCTCGGCCACGCCTACGCCAACGGCTCCGGCCAGGACATGGGCCTCTACAACCTCTACGAAACGCACACCCTCGAAGAGACCTCACCCGGCTACTACGTGCTCGCCGACTCCGGCTGCCCGTCCTGAAGCAACGGCCTCGGCTCCGGGGGCGGCCATTGCCTTCGGAGCCTTCGGAGCCTTCGCAGCAGTCGGAGCCCGGCGTAGTGGCCGGCATCGCCGGGATTCGCGCGCGGTCACCTCGCCGCGTCCGCCGTCGCGCTCGCCCGGCTCCGGCCGCCTCGACGTGCCGTCGGCGGGGTGTGTCCGGGCGGGGACACGGCGGTCAGTCCGCCAGCGGGTTCAGCACCAGCGGTTCGATCTTGCCCTCCAGCATGGCGCCGATGCCCTGGGCCGCGCAGATGTCCGGCCGTTCGGCGATGCGCACCGGCATCCCGGTCGCCTCCCGGAGCATCTGGTCGAACCCGGGCAGCAGCGCCGAGCCGCCGACCATCATGATCCCGCGGTCCGCGAGGTCGGCCACCAGATCGGGCGGGCAGTTCCGCAGCACCTGGCCGATGCCGTCGAGCACGGCCGTCAGCGGGGTCTGGATGGCGTCGCGCACGGCGGCGGTGTCGACCTGCACACTGCGGGCCAGTCCGGTGGCCACGTCCCGCCCGTGGATCTCCGTCGAAACCGGCCCGTGGGGGGTGAGCCCGTTCTCGGACAGGGCGAGCTGCAGTGGCCGTACCGACTGGCTCGGCAGTATCAGCTCGTGCTCGTGCCGCAGATACTGCACGATCGCGTGGTCGACCACCTCACCGCCCACCGGGATCCGCTGGGCGGTGACGATCGACCCCAGCGACAGCACCGCGACCTGCGTGGCCGCCGCCCCGCACACCATGATCATGGTGGCCTCGGGCTGCTCGACGGGCAGCCCGCACCCCACGGCGGCGGCGATCAGCGTGTCCACCAGCTCCACCCGGCGCACCCCCAGCCCGACCAGCGTCTCGATCGTCGCCCGCTGCGCCAGCGGATCGGCGTCGTGCGGCGTGCAGGCCGCCGCGCGCAGCCGGGGCTTGCGGCGCAGCGTGCGGCGCATCTGGTCACCGAGCAGATGCCGCAGCATGCGCTGGGCCATCTCGATGTCGACCACCGTGCCGCCGGACACGGGCCGTACGACCCGGATGTAGTGCGGTGTCCGCCCCGTCATCTTCTCCGCGAACTCACCCACCGCGATGAGCGAACCCGTACGTGTGTTCACCGCCGCGGCCGAGGGCTGGTCGACGACCAGACCTGCGCCCTTCACGTACACCCGGGTGCGGGCCGCCCCCAGGTCGACGGCGAAATGGCAGCGGCGCAACTGCTCCAGGCTGACGGTCACGGCGGATCCTCCCGAGTGCGCAGGCCTTGAGCGACCGCCCTGTTGGCGGGCTCACTGGCATCCTGCGGGGCGCCGTGGGGCGGGCGCCTTCTGGAGGGGGCCGGGCGGGGTGCGGCTGAACGGGCGGTTTTCGGCGTGGCTCACGCGTCGGTGGTGGACTCCGGGCCCGTCATCGGTTCCGGCACCGGCAGCGGTAGCGGGTGCGGCGCTGCCGTCAGCGGGTCGGGCGCCGCCGCCGTCCGCGGTGCCGTCGCCGGGGGCTGCGCCGCCCGCTCGGCGGACCAGCCGAGCCGGACCACCAGCTGCCCCTCCGCCGCGCCCTTGGCGATGATCGCGCCGGCCTCCGCGGACAGCTTCACCCCGAATTCCAGCTCCACCGAGTCGGGGCGCAGGGCGCCGTCCCGGAAGACCCGCAGCGCGGCCTGGGCGGCGGAGCGCACCCCGGCCAGCGCGCCCTCGAAGGTGCGGGCGGTCTGCGTGACCGGTCCCTCGCCGCCCTCGCCGCGCGCGACGAGCCGGGTTCCGGTCGCCGGGTCAGCCGTCTCCACGACGACGACCGCGCCGTCCTCGGTCTCGAACTCCACCAGCTTGTTCATGACGTGATTGTCACGGACGCCCCCCGGTGCGTCTGCGGTAATTCCCGTGACCGTACGAAGAGTTGGCGCAAACCTGTCAGGGTACTTTCCCGCCAGCACCACTCAACGCCTTGGAAACACAGGGCACATGGCACTCTCCCGGCACGTGACGCGCTCGACACGAGAAGAGGCGTGGATGACCACAGGACCAGTCAGACGTGGGGCGGCTCTGCTGTCGGCGGGGCTGGTGATCGCCCTGTTGCCGAGCATCCCGGTGGCCGCCGCTCCGGGCGCCCCACCTCCGGGCGTCCCCGCTCCGGGCGTCCCCGCTCCGGGCGTCCCCGCTCCGGGATCTGCCACCGCCGCCACCACCGTCACCCTCGTCACCGGTGACAAAGTGACCGTCACCGACCTCGGGCACGGCAGGAAGACGGTCACCGTGCGGCGTCCCCGCGGGGCCTTCGGCGCCGTGAGGACCCTGCGCAGCGACGGTGACATCACCGTCGTACCGGACGAGGCGCTGCCGTATCTGCGGTCCGGCGCCCTGGACCGGCGGCTGTTCGACGTGAGCGGGCTGATCCGGCAGGGATTCACCGACGCCCGGACCGACGCGCTGCCGCTGATCGTGACCTACGGGAAGGGCGCCCGCGCCGCCGCCCCCGCCGGGGCCGAGCGCACCCGGAGCCTGCCCAGCCTGCGCGGAGCCGCCGTCGAGGCCGACCGGGGGCGGTCCTTCTGGCACTCCTTCACCCACGGAGCCGGCATCCACAAGGTGTGGCTGGACGGGCGGGTCAAGGCCGACATGGCCGAGAGCAACGCCCAGATAGGCACGCAGGCGGGCTGGGACGCGGGGCTCACCGGAAAAGGGGTGACCGTCGCCGTCCTCGACACCGGCGCCGACCTGAGCCACCCCGACCTCACGGACCGGGTCACCGTCACCAAGAGCTTCGTCGACGGGCAGGAGGTCGCCGACCGCAACGGGCACGGCACCCACGTCACCTCCACGGTCGGCGGCAGCGGCGCCGCCTCCGACGGCACGGAGAAAGGCGTCGCACCCGGCGCCGCGCTGGCCGTCGGCAAGGTGCTCGGCGACCAGGGTGCGGGCAGCGAGTCGCAGATCATCGCCGGTATGGAGTGGGCGGCGCGGGACGTGCACGCCAGGATCGTGTCGATGAGCCTGGGGACGACCGAGCCCAGCGACGGCACCGATCCCATGGCCCAGGCCGTGAACTCCCTGTCCAAGGAGACCGGCGCGCTCTTCGTCGTCGCCGCGGGCAACACCGGCGCCACGTCCTCCGTCGGCTCGCCCGGCGCCGCCGACGCGGCCCTCACCGTCGGCGCGGTGGACTCCGCCGACCAGGCCGCCTACTTCACCAGCGCCGGGCCCCGCTACGGCGACAACGCGCTGAAGCCCGACCTCAGCGCCCCCGGCGTCGGCATCCTCGCCGCTCGCTCCCAGCTCGTCCCCGGCAGCGGCTACTACACGTCCATGAGCGGTACCTCCATGGCGACCCCGCACGTCGCCGGAGTCGCCGCCCTGCTCGCCGAGGAGCACCCCGACTGGAGCGGCGCCCGCCTGAAGGACGCGCTGATGTCCAGCTCGAAGCAACTGGACGCGTCCGCCTACCTGCTGGGTGCCGGCCGGGTGAGCGTCCCGGACGCCGTGCACACCCGGCTCACCGCCACCGGCAGCGCCGACCTCGGCTTCTACCCCTGGCCGTACGCCGCCGACAAGCCGGTCACCCGCACCCTCACCTACAGCAACTCCTCCGACACTTCCGTGCAGTTGAAGCTGTCGGTGCGGGGCGCTCCGGACGGCGTCGCCACCCTCGCCGACACCGCCCTCACCGTCCCCGCGCACGGCACCGCGTCCACCACGGTCACCGGGGACGTGTCCAAGGCGCCGGTCGGCGAGACCAGCGGGCAGATCGTCGCGGTGGACGCGGCCGGGAACACGGTTGCGCACACCGTGTTCGGGCTGGTCAAGGAGGAGGAACGGTACACCCTCACCGTCCACGTCAAGGACCGCGCGGGAGCCCCCGTCGCGGCCGACCTCGCCGTGCAGCGTCTTGCGGAGGGCGAGGAGGCCCAGCCCGCGCACGTCGGCGACTCCGGCACGCTCAGGCTCCGCCTCGAGCCCGGCACGTACGCCGTGACCTCCTTCCTCGACGTGCGCGGCAGCCACGGCACCGACTCCCTCGGCCTCGGTTTCCTCGCGGCGCCGGGGATCACCCTCGACCGGGACCGTGAAGTCACCCTGGACGCAAGGAAGTTGCGCGAGATCAAGACGGCCGTGGCCCGGCGCACCGAGACCCGCCAGCTCGTCATGGAGTACGACCGCAAGGCGGGCGGCGCCGACCTGTTCGGCGCGGTCCAGGTGCCGCTGACCTACGACAGCGTCTTCGCCGCGCCCACCGACAAGGTCACCCAGGGCAGCTTCGAGTTCCGGACCGTGTGGCGGCTGGCCAAGCCGCTGCTGGAGGTCGAGGGGATCGATGACGCGACCCTCCAGCCGGGCGGCACGCTGCTTCAGGGGCGTACGACGCTGCCGCTGGTGGACGCCGGGGACGGCCCCTTGACCGGGGTGTCCGGCAAGGCGGTGCTCGCGCACCTCTCCGACGGCGCCGACCCGGCCGCACTCGCCCAGGCCGCCCAGGACGCGGGTGCCAGGGCGCTGTTCGTGACCGACGACGCGCCCGGCCGGCTGATGGCCTGGTGGGGCACGGACGACAACGCCGACCGGCCGCTGCAGATCGCCACGGTGAACGCGTCGGACGCGGCCCGACTGCGGGCCATGAAGGCGGTCGAGATGACCGGCACCCGCAACTCCCCGTACGTGTACGACCTGTCCGCAGGTCACCGGGGCGCGATCCCCGACCGCGACCTCACCTGTGCGCCCGAGGCGGACGAGCTGGCCGCGGTCCACGTCAGGTTCCACGACCCCGGGGCGGCGAACGGCAGCGAGTTCCGCTACTCGATCACCGACACCTTCCCGATCGGCCTCGGCTTCCAGGAGCCCGTCGACCTGCCCGCCGAGCGCACCGACTACGTGTCCGCCGGCCGCGGTCTGCTCTGGCAGGAGTCGGTCACGGCCGGCAACGGCACGCTGGAGGAACGCGGCGGACCGGTGCGCTACACCGGCGGAACACGGTCCACGCTGAACTGGTTCCGGCCGGTGTGGCATCCGTGGCTCGGCACCGGCCTAGGCTGGGGCCAGCAACGCGCCGGGAACCAGATCCAGTTGAACACCCCCGGCTGGGGCGACTCCGGGCCCGACCACACCGGCTCCGGCGACGTGTGGAGCGAGGACAGCGGCATGAGCCAGACCACCGCCGTCTACCTGGACGGCACCCTGGTCGACGGGGTCCACACCGGCTCCGCCGCCTACGTCTGGGACGCGCCCGCCGACGAGCACACCTACGAGGTGGTCACCGACACCGCCCTCGACGCCGCGCACTGGAAGCTCGCCACGCGCGGCCACACCGAGTGGACGTTCCGCTCGGCCGCCACACCGGAGGACCACTGGACGTACCTCCCGCTGATCAACCTCGCCTTCGACCTCGGCACCGATCTCGCCGGGACCGTGCGCGGCGGACAGCGGATCCCGGTCGGGCTCGGCGCCTCCTACGTGGCGGACGCGTCCGGCACCGGCACGCTCGGCGGCGGCAGCCTGGAGGTGTCGTACGACGACGGCACGACCTGGCACCCCGTCGCCCTCACGGCCGTCGGCCGGGCCTCCTGGCGCGGCACGCTGACCGTGCCGCGCGGCGCCGCCCACGTCTCCCTGCGGGCCTCGGCCCGCGACGACAGGGGCGGCAGGGTGACCCAGGAGATCATCCGGGCGGCGGGCGTGAGGTAGCGGATCAGGAACGGGGGTGGTCCACGGGCTCGACGATCCCGCGCACCACCCCCAGTTCCACCAGGTCCTGCGGCCGGATCCGCAGCTGCCCCGCCGTCGCCTCGACCTGTTCCGGCGGGCGCTTGAGGATGGCCGCCGCCGGCTCCGGGGCGATCACCGAGAAGTAACTGTCCGGCGTGACCCAGGTGTTGTTGGGCGCGGCCAGCGCGAGCGCCCCGCCAGAACCGCCCTCGCCGATCACCAGCGTGGTGAGCGGGATACGGGCACCGGCCACCGCGGCGAACACCTCCGCGATCGCCGCCCCGGCTCCCTGCCGCTCCGCCTCCGCGTCGTTGGCCGCGCCCGGCGTGTCCACCAGGGTCAGCACCGGGATGTCGAGCCGGTCCGCGAGCCGGATCAGCCGGGCCGCGGTGCGGTACCCGGCGGGCCGCGTCGCCGTCCCGGTCTGCGCCGCGTACGCGACGGTACGGCCGTCATGCAGCCCGAAACCGCAGAGGACGCCCGCGTCGGTGCCGCCGCAGCGGTCACCGCGGAGGGCCACCCGCTCGGTGAAGTAGGCGTCCAGGTAGGCGCCGGCCCGCGGGCGTTCGGGGGAGCGGGCACGCCGGACGGCGTCCCAGCCGGTGCCGGGCAGCCCGCTGCCGCCCAGCGCCCGCGGCGGCGGGGGTGCCTCGCGCGCGGGCGTGGTCAGCAGCCGCAGCCACAGCCCCAGCGTCTGCTTCAGCTCCTCCAGCGGCACCACGGCGTCCGCGGCGCCCGCCGCCAGCTGGGCCTCCGCCGTGTACGCGGCCGGGTCGGCGTCCGGCGGTCGGACCCGGGAGCCGGCGAAACCCACCTGGGCGCCGGGCAGGGCAAGGACGACGTCCGCGCCCGCGCCCAGGGTGGCCCAGCCACCGCCCGTCGTGGGGTCCCGCAGGACCGCGAGCTGCGCCAGCCCTGCCTCCCGGGTGAGCACCGACTGCCGGGCCACGCGCTGGAGCTGGGTCAGCGCCAGCATCCCCTCCTGCATCCGGCTGCCGCCGGTGGCGATCAGCGGCACGACCGGCAGCCGGTGCGCGCGGGCATACGCGTGGGCCGCCTCCAGCCGGTCGCCGGTGCGCTCGCCCAGGGAGCCGCCGAGGAACCCGAACTCGAACGCGATCATCAGGGCCGCGGTGCCGTCGACCCGCGCAGTACCGCAGACGACGGACTCCTCCTCGCCGGTGCGTTCGACGGCACGGGCGCGCGAGGCGCCGTAACCGTGCCAGCCGAGCGGCCCGTCGGGCGCCGGCGTCTCTTCCCCGCCCGGCAGTTCGTCGAAGGACCCTTCGTCGGTGACGAGCGCCAGCATCGTCCGCGCCGACAGCCGCTCAGGCACCGGACAGCGCCCTCTTCATGATCTTCCCCATGTCGTTGCGGGGCAGGGCGTCCAGGTGGCGGACGACGCGGGGACGCTTGTGCGGGGCGAGCCGCCGGGCGACATGATCGGCCAACTCCTCGTCGGCGGGCGGAGACTGAGGATCGACCGGCACGATCCAGGCCACGATCCGCTCACCCAGGTCGGCGTCCGGCTCCCCGGTGACCGCGGCCTCCCGCACGCCCGGGTGCTCCAGCAGGGCGTTCTCGATCTCCCCGGCCCCGATCTTGTACCCGCCGCTCTTGATCAGATCGGTGGCCTTGCGCCCGACGATCCGGACGTACCCGTCGGGCTCCCGCACCGCCATGTCGCCGGTGCGGAAGAATCCGTCGGCGGTGAAGGCGGCGGCCGTGGCGTCGGGCCGGTTCAGATACCCGGTGAACAGGTTCGGGCCGCGCACCTGGATCTCACCGACGGTCTCCCCGTCGTACGCGGTGATCGCGGACCCGTCCTCCTCCACCAGCCGCAGCTCGACACCCGGCAGCGGCACACCCACCGTCCCCGCACGCGCCTCCCCGTCGGCCCGCACGCTGGTGTTCATCAGCGTCTCGGTCATGCCGTACCGCTCGATCACCCGCCGCCCGGTCGCCGCGGCGATCCGCTCGTGGTCGTGCACCGGCAGCGCGGCCGACCCGGAGACCAGCAGCCGGGCCCCCGCCAGGGCCTTGGCCAGTCCGGGGTCGGCCGGGAGGGCCTCGGCGATGCGGTGGTACATGGTCGGCACCCCGAACAGCATGGTCGCGCCCTCGTTCAGCTCACGGACGACACCCTCGGTACCGAACCGCCCCAGATGTCGGACGGAGCCTCCGCGCCGCAGCGGACCGAGGATGCCCAGGACGAGCCCGTGCACATGGAACAGCGGCAGCCCGTGCACGAGTACGTCGTCCGCCGTCCACTGCCAGGCGTCGGCGAGCGCGTCCAGGGTCGAGGCGAGGGCCCGGCGCGGGATGACGGCACCCTTCGGCGGGCCGGTGGTGCCGGAGGTGTAGACGATCAGGGCGGGGTCACCGGGGGAGGCGTGTTCCTCCCGGAGACCCGCGCAGCCCCCGTCGGCACCGGCACCGACACCGACGTCGACGCGCTCGAGGTCACCGAGGGCAGAGGGAAGTTCGGCCTCCGGCGCGGCCAGCACCAGCCCCGGCGCGCTGTCGGAGAGGATGTGCGCGAGTTCCTTCTCGCCCGACTTCGGGTTCAGCGGCACCGCCGCCACCCCGGCGAGCAGCGCGCCCGTCACGGCGACGGCGGTCTCCAGCTCCGTCGTGGCCCACACGGCGACCCGGCCCGCGCCCCGCACGCGGGCGGCGACCGCACCGGCCGCCCCGGCGAGCCCGCCGTACGTCAACGACCGTTCGCCGAACCGCAGGGCGACCCGGTCGCCGGGCCCGTCCGACGAAGCCGGGAACAAAGCCGGGAAGAGGGAGGACACGCGGCACACTCCTTGACTGTCGGTGAGCTGTCGAGGGACGACAGCACCTTCCTACACCAGGAGCCTCGTTCCCACGACCGTGCTCAGGCGGCCCTCCGCACGACATCGGCCACCACGCAGCTGACGTTGTCCGGACCGCCTGCCGTGTTCGTCGCCTCGATCAAAGTCCGGACGGTGAGGTCCGGGACGCGGCCCGCGCCGAGCAGCTCGCGGATGCGCTCGTCCGGCACCACCCCCGTCAGCCTGTCGGAGCACAGCAGGCAGCGGTCGTCGGCACGGGCCTCGTGCAGCCGGAGGTCCGGGACCGGAGCGGTCAGTCCGGTCACGGCCTTCTCGACCGGGGGGCGCGCAGCAACTCCAGCTCGTCGTAGAGCCGCAGAGCCTTCGGTGACAGCCGGCTCGCCCTGGCGAAGGCCCCGATCGTCAGCAGCTTCACGCCCACCTCGCGTTCCTCGTCGTCCGCCGTCGAGGCTGGGGCTTCACCGAAGGTGAAGGTCAACCCGACCGGTTCACCAGTGTGGTCAGGTGCCGACCGTGTCCCGGCAGGCCTGCGCGTACGCCCGTACCAGGGGGCGGTACCCGTCCTCGCGGCGCCAGGCCAGTGCGTAACAGCTCGGGCCGAGGCCCCGGACCGGGCGGGTGGTGACGCCGCCGCGGGTGATCAGCGGGGCGTTGCCCTCGGCCACCAGACAGACGCCGAGGCCCGCGACCAGCGCCTCGTACGTCTCCTCCGCCCCGGCGATCTCCGCGCCGATGCGCGGCGGGCGGCCCGCGCGGGCGTCCAGGGCGAGCCAGTGGTCGCGCAGCGGGCCCGCGCTCCTCGGCAGCGCGAGGAACGGCTCGTCGAGCAGGTCGGCGAAGTCGATCTCGGTGCGTGCGGCGAGCGGATGCGTGTCGGGGAGGGCGACCAGGCGCGCTTCCGTGACGACGACCGTACAGTCGTAGCGCTCCTGCCCGGGCAGCGGCAGCCACACGAAGGCCACGTCCGTGCCGCCGTCGGCCAGGCCGGCCGTCGGGTCATCCCAGCTGACCTGGCGCAGCCGGACGCTCGTCCCCGGGTGCGCGGCGGTGAAGCGGGAGCGGATCGCGGGCAGCAGACCGCCCCGGCCCGGACTGGTGCTCATGCCCACCGCGAGCGTGCTGCGCTGGGCCGCCTTGGCCGCTTCCACCGCCGCCGCCCCGGCCTCCCAGGCGGCGAGCACCTGCCGGGCGTGCGGCAGCAGCGCCTCGCCCGCCGCCGTCAGTGCCACCTGGTGCCGGTTCCTGCGGAACAGCTCCGTCCCCAACTGCCGTTCCAGGGTCCGGATCTGCTTGCTCAGCGCGGGCTGTGACACATACAGCCGCTCGGCGGCGCGCGTGAAGTGCAGCTCCTGCGCGACCGCGACGAAGTAACGCAGGTCCCGGGCATGGACGTCGGCTGTCATAGCCGTTGGTTATCACCATGGGTCTTGGACGGGCAACGGCATCCGGGAGCAGGCTGGGCCGTGTCGGAAAGACGAGTACGACATGGAGACCTACGGGGAGTTGCCGTGAACAAGGTATGGCTGGTGACCGGTGCGAGCAGCGGCTTCGGGCGGGCGATCAGTGAGGCGGCCGTCGCCGCCGGTGACGTGGTGATCGGTGCGGCCCGCGGCCCGGAGGCGCTGGACGACCTGGTGGCCGCGCATCCCGACCAGGTGGAGGCGCTGCGCCTGGACGTCACCGACCTGGCCGCCGTCGACGCGGCCGTACGGGACGTCGTGGCCCGGTACGGGCGGATCGACGTGCTGGTCAACAACGCGGGCCGGACCCACGTCGGCGCCGTCGAGGAGACCGCCGACCAGGAGCTGCGCGACCTGTTCGACCTGCACTTCTTCGGCCCGGCGGCGCTGGTGCGCGCGGTGCTGCCGCACATGCGTGAGCGGCGCTCGGGCGCGATCGTGCAGATGAGCAGCATGGGCGGCCAGATGTCCTTCGCCGGCTTCGGAGCCTACAGCGCCACGAAGTTCGCGCTGGAGGGTCTGTCCGAGGCCCTCGCGGACGAGGTCGCGGAGTACGGCATCAAGGTGCTGATCGTGGAGCCGGGCGCGTTCCGGACCTCACTGTTCGGCACCGGCCGGGCCGGGGTCAGCGCGGACAGCGGGGTGTACGCGAAGGTCGGCGAGACGCGCGGTTTCGTGGCCGGCGGCCACGGCAGCCAGCCCGGCGACCCGGCCAAGGCGGCCGCCGTCATCCTGGCCGCGCTGGAGGCGGAGCGCACCCCGCTGCGGCTGCCGCTCGGCGACGACGGGGTGAGCGCCGTGCTGGCCCACCTCGACCAGGTCCGCGAGGAGGTCACCGCGTGGGAGAAGCAGAGCCGGGCGACGGCCTTCGACGGCCAGTAGGGCCGTCCGCCCCGTCAGCTCCGCAGGGCCGTCCGCTGCAGCAGTCCCCAGGTGAACTCCGCCACCACCTCGTGCCGTACGCCCTCCCGGTCGGGGGCGGTGAACGCCAGCCCCCACCGGGTGGGGGCCGTGCCCTCCAGCGGGCGGGCGGGGGCGAAGGCGCGGGCGGCCTCGTCGACCGTGCAGGACCAGGGGGTGAGGTCCTCCAGGGTCTCCAGCCTCGGCGCCGGGGCGCCCGGAGCGCGCACCAGCCACTCGTTCCAGACCGTGCCGTCGGGGCAGACCAGCACCTCGAAGCGCAGGTCGGGCCAGAGGGGCAGTGCCCAGCGCCAGGCCTCGCAGTCGACGTCGCCGAGGCGGCGCGGGACGACGGACTCCGGCTCGCCGAGGACGGCGCGATGGGGGAGTGCGGCGGCGGACCGGGACCGGGACCGGGGCGAGCGGACCAGCGCCTGCCAGCGCTTGTTGGCCTCGCGCAGGTCGCCGGTCGAGGCACCCAGTTCACGGCGCGCGTCCTCGACGAGGCCGGGATTGTGGTCGGCCATGCGGCGCAGCAGCACCAGCTGGAAGTCGAGATGCATGAGAGTCATGGTGCCCTGCCCCGCCGCTGCCCATTGCCCGCGCAACCCCTCCCTGACTAGCCTGTGTTCGCCATGCCGATCATCTGTTGAAATTTCGAACAGACGTGGACTCAAGGGAGGGGGCCGGACGTGGGACGCCTCGTGCCTGCCGTGACCCGGGCTCTGGACATTCTGGAGCTGTTCCTCGACGGGGACGGGACGCTCTCCGCCCCCGACATCGTGCGCAGGCTGCAACTGCCGCGCACGACCGTGCACGAGCTGGTCACCACGCTCGCCGCGCGCTCGTACATCGCGCCGGTGCCCGGCCAGCCCGGACGCTACCGGCTCGGCGTGCGCCCGTACCAGCTCGGCAGCCGCTACGCCGAGCAGCTCGACCTCGCCGCCGAGGGCCAGCAGGTGGCCCGCTCGGTCGCCGAGACCTGCGACGAGACGGTGCACGTGGCCATCCTGGAGGGCACCGACGTCATCTACATCGCCAAGGTCGACTCCACGCACGCGGTCCGCATGGTGTCCGCCGCCGGACGCCGGCTGCCCGCGCACTGCACCTCGGTCGGCAAGATGCTCCTGGCCTCGCTGCCGGAGCAGGAGCTGGCCGCGCGGATCCCGGACGGCGCCGAGCTGACCGCGATGACCCCGAACAGCATCACGGACCCCGTCGAGTTGCGCGAGGCCCTGGCGGAGATCCGGCAGCGGGGCATCGCGGTGGAGAGCCGTGAGTCCAACCCGGACGTCTCCTGCGTGGCGGCCCCGGTGCGCGACCGCAGCGGCCAGGTGGTCGCCGCGCTGTCCATCTCCGTCCCCATGATCCGCTGGAGCGACGAACGCCGGGGCGAGCTGGAGCAGCTCGCCTCCCAGGGCGCGAGCGAGCTGTCGCAACGGCTGGGCCACCGGAGCGCGGGATGACGGCCCACCGCGGCACGAGGGCGTACGACGTCGCCGTCCGGGCGGAGGCGCTGCTCGGCGAGGGCCCGACCTGGGACCCGGCGACGGGCAGCCTGCTCTGGCTGGACATCCTCGGCATGCGCGTCCACACCTACGACCCCTCCCGCGACCACCGTTCGGTGCGTACGACGGAGCAGCACGTGGGCGCGGCAAAGCCCCGGGCGGGCGGCGGCCTGGTGCTCAACCTGCGGGACGGCGTGGGCCTGGTGGACCCCGACGGCGCCTTCCGCTGGCTGCACCACCAGCCGGCGCCCGGCCGTCGGGGCAACGACGCGGCGGTGGCCCCCGACGGCTCCCTCTGGGCGGGCACCATGCGCTACGACGAGGCGCCGGGCGGCGGCACGCTGACCCGCCTGACCGGTGACGGGTCGACGCGCACGGTGCTGCCCGACGTCACGGTGAGCAACGGCACCGGCTGGAGCCCGGACGGCCGGCTGATGTACTACGCCGACAGTCCGACCCGCCGGGTGGACGTCTTCGATCACGACGCCGGCGGCATCCGCAACCGCCGCACCCTGGTCGAGATCGAGGAGGGCGCCGGCTTCCCGGACGGCCTCACGGTCGACGCGGACGGCTGCGTCTGGGTGGCCCTGTGGGACGGCGGAGCGGTACGCCGCTACACGCCGGCCGGCACCCTGGACCGGGTCGTCGAACTGCCCACCGCGCGCACCACCGCCTGCGCCTTCGGCGGCCCCGCTCTGCGGGACCTGTACATCACCACCGCCCGCGTGGGCCTGCCGACGGCCCCGCACCCCCTGTCCGGCTCGCTCCTGGTGATCCCGGACGCGGGACAGGGCCTGCCGCAACCGGCGTTCGCGGGTTAGGGCGCGGCCGGCGGGGGAGGCCGGCGACCGTCTCCGGCCGCCGTCGTCGTCAGTCGGGTACGGCGACGTGCTCCGTCGCGAGGGGCGCGGCCCCGGCGGTCGTCCGGGCGCGGATCGTCTCGATGTCGTGGGGGCTGCGCAGGGCCCGGGAGATCGCCCCGATCTCCTGCAGCAGGCTCGTGGTGTCGGGGCCGGCCGTCGGCTCGGGCGGTTCCGGCACCCGCGCCCTGTGCCCGACGGCGTCGACGACGGTCACCGCCGCCGCCAGCGCCCGCGCCCGCTGCGGCGGATGACCGAGGCCGAGCGCGGTGTCGTACGAGCGGCTGCCGAGGTCGGTGTCGATGTGCCGGGTCAGTTGCAGCAGTGCGTCCCGGATGAACGTCTCGCGCCGGGTCAGCCGCAGTTCGGGCGTGGACCGCAGCACGAACGGCACGCCGTCGCCGTTCACGGTCCGCATCAACCGGTACAGGGGCCGCAGTTCGCGGTGGGCGAGCCGGAGCCGCCAGCGCTCCTGCAGGTACTGGCCGAGGTGCGGCAGCATGAAGCCGACCGCGACCAGGATGGCGCACAGCGCGGCGACCGGCGGCGCGAGGTCCGTGCTCAGCCAGTCCAGGTCCCGCCCGCACCAGCGCGCCAGGACGGCGGTCAGCTTCGACGCGTCGAAGATCAGGTTCAGTACGAACCCGGCACCCAGCAGCTTCAGTCCCCAGCGCAGCCAGGCGTCCAGGCCCTCGGTGCGCACCCAGTTCCACACGAGCCGGGAGCTGATCACACAGGCCACGTTGTGCGCGACGACGTAGAGCAGGATCTCCTCGCGCATGAACGGCGTGGTGGCGTAGTAGGTGTCGAGGTCCCGCACCCGCTCCACGGGCGCGTCGGCGAGCAGGAACAGCACCCACAGGGCGACGATCACCGCGGCGTACGCCATGACGACCCGGCGCATCGCCCGCCGGGTGGCTGCCGAGCCGTCGGACAGACCGCTGCGCCAGGTGAGGATCAGCAGCAGACAGGACGCCGACATCGCGGTGACCAGCGAATAGCACCAGGGGGCGGCGATGTTGGGCACGCCGGTCAGCCGGTTGACCGCGGCGATCGTGGAGGGCGTGCAGAACACGAAGACCGCGCAGGCGAGTACCAGCAGACCGCCGACGGCGCGCAGCAGCGGGTCCCGCCACAGCCGGATGATCGTGGGCAGCTTGACCAGCAGGGCGGTGGTGAGGACCGCCGTGGGGATCCAGAAGGAGATGTAGCAGTGGTCGAGGAGCCGTGGGACGTCGAGTGCCAGGGAGGTCACCGTGCGGCTCCTCGCCGCCCTCGGTAGCCGAGCGACCGCTGTACCGGGTTCAGGGGGGCGTCGGTGGTGGCGGCGAGGTGGGACCGGAACAGGGCGGCCAGCCGGTGGCCGAAGTCGTCGGCCTCGGCCTCGTCGCTCTCGCGGGAGCCGTTGCGGGCGGCCACCGTCAGCGCCATGTCCCGCCAGCCGGGCGTGTCGGCGAACGCACGGGCCGCGGTCTCCCGGGCCGGGTGCTGGTGCTGGTGGCGTGCGTGCAGATGCCACAACTCATGGCCCAGGATGACCAGTTGCTGCACAGCCTCGGCCCGCTCCTCCACGATGACCAGGTCGAAGTCGGCGAATTCCACGCACAGCCCGGTGACCTCGATCTCGTCCGGGAAGCTCTCGAACCGCAGATCCACCGGTCGTCCGGCCCGCACGGCGCTCATCTCCTCGCACAGAGCCCGGCACAACTCCCTTACCCCGTGCGGTGCTTGTGGGCGGGCACGGATCGCCGCGGCGAGACGGGCGGCCAGCGAGTGCATGGCACGGCGCTGGGGGCACAACAGCCGCGCGGTCGGTCGTACCGCCCGGTCCCGTGCTCCCGCGAACCCCATCTGTCCCCCTCCGTGCCACCGAGGCGGCGGCTCGTCCGAGGGTACGCGCCGTGATGTGCCTGCGTCATGCGTTCCGGTCAGTGTTCGTTCAAGGGGAAACAGCAAGCTTCTGCCCCTGCGGTCACCCCCCGCACACCGTCGGGGCCGCCCTGTCAGGCGCCGCCCTGACGGCCGTACGGGAGCCCCTGCCCTGGAACCTGATCGCACCGGGCTGATCACCAACGCGTGGTCAGACGGGCTTGACCGGCACTCCGCCGCTCGTGCTGCCGAGCAGCGTCAGGCGCACGGACCCGGGACCCGACAGCGTGGTGAACTCCGACAGGACCGCCAGCGCCAGGGTGTTGGTGCCCCGGGTGCGCAGGATGCCGTTCGGCAGGACGAAGGTGTGCTGCGGGCCCACGTTGTTGATGTACTGGCCCAGGTTCCAGCCGTTGAGGAAGATCTGCGCCCGGTAGGCGCGGTAGGGGTCGTCCTGAAGGGTCAGTCCCACCGAGGCGTCGATGTCGCGGGGCACCGACAGCCGGAACCTCGTCCGGTACCAGGTCACCCCCTGGCGCCGCTCGGTCCGGGGGAAGACGACCGGCTCCCAGCCGTGGTCGTGGAAGCCGGGCAGATGCCAGCCCTGCCGCTCACCGTACAGGCCGCCGTTGTTCAGCGGGCCGCGTACGGGGTCCGGGGCGCACGCGCCCTGGATGCGCCAACGGACCTTCGGGGAAGCTCCCTTGAAGGTGACGGCGGTCAGTCCGCGGGCCGCCTTGTGGGTGTCGAGCGCCTTGCCGTCCTCGTCGTGCTGCATGCGCCGCACCAGCACCGACAGCACATGCCGGCCGGGGGAGCGCAGCGCCCCGCGCACCGGGAACACCGCTGTCTGAGCCCAGGTGCCCTTGCGGATGGTGGTGTCCACGTCCGGTACGGGCAGCCGGTGTGTGCCCAGCGGCTCTCCGTCCAGCCATGCCATCAGCAGGCCCTGGGTGCCGCTGCTGTAGGCGAGCGAGACCTCCTCGACGCCGCGGGTGTCGTCGAAGGTGCCCCGGTACCAGACGTCCCCGTAGTGGAAACCGTAGTCGTCGGCGAACAGCACCGGCTGCCCGGCGGGGACGGGCGTGGTGCTGTACGAGGACGACTTGTCGGCGCGTTTCCACCGGGAGTCGTCGAAGCCGGGCCCCGCCTCCGGGTTCTCCGTACGCATCCGCCAGCCGCCCAGCTCGGGCAGCCGCACCTCGGCAACGCCGGGCAGCATGGCGGTGGTCATCAGGCTGTCGGAGGCGGTGACCCGGGTGGGCAGGGCCCGCCCGTTCCACGCGACGCGCCTGATGCCGCGCGGCCCCCACACCTCCACGGCGGTCTCACCGATGACGTCACCGGTCAAGTGGGCTTTGGAGCCGCGCAGCTCGGCATGGCGCAGCAGCGCCGGGCCGTACACCAGCAGGGTCCCGGACGGGGTGTCGTAGGGGAACAGCCGCGCGGACGTCGCGTCGTCGGCGAAGAGCAGCAGCAGTGGGGTGTCGCTGCCGCCCCTGCGCACCAGCACCCGGGTGAGACCGCCCTGCCCGAGGGGCACGCTGACATGCAGTTCGCCGCGGTCGTAGACCCAGGCGGCCTCCGGGTCCAGCCGCGTCACGTTCGGCTCGGCGGGGCAGTCCAGCACGAGCTGGACCATGTCGCCCCGGCGGCCGGTGAACACCGCGATGTCCTGCCGTCCGGCGGTCAGGCACAGCATGGGCTGCGCGGTGGACCACTTCAGCTTCCGGCGGCCGAGGGCCAGCCCGGTGGTCAGCAGCCTGGCGTCCTTGGCGGGCACGGTGATCCGCAGGTCCCCGGCGTCGGTCGGCAGTGCGGCGGTGACGGGCCCGGTGCCGTCGTTGCGGGCGACGTACACATGGGCACCGGTGTCGGGGTTGGTGAGGTGGTAGACCCTCAGCCCCTCGGCCTTCACGTCCGCCGCCCGGTCCAGCTTGGCGAAGTCGGGCACGCGTTGCAGCAGATGCCCGAGCTGGTGCATGGGCTGGATCTTCTCGCCGACGTTGCGCGCCTCGTCGATCGCGGCGCCGTAGTCGTACGAGGTGTAGACGACCGGCGCGGGCAGCCAGCCCCACGAGGTCCCGCCGAAGGTCATGTACACGTTGTGCAGGGTGATGCCGTTGGCGAGGTTGGTCAGATAGAACCGCCGCTCGTACGCGGCATCCCGGGTGCGCCGCGACTCCGCGTACCCCTTGCCGCTGAACCAGGCGCCGCCCCACGGATCGAACCAGCCGCCCCCGAACTCCGGTACGAACCCGGGCGTGCCCGGTGACGCGGTGGCCCCGCCCGTGGCCCCGCCCGCCCCGAAGTGCCCCCAGTCCGGCGGGGTGTGGGCAGGCGACGGATACCCGTCGAACCCGTACAACCAGCCGCCCGAGTCCCCGCCGGTGTCGAAGGACCCGGGGATCCAGTACCCGTTCCGCCCCTTGTCGTTGTGGAAGAGGGGCACATCGATCCCGTCCGCCCGCACCTTCCGGTACAGGTGGGACATGTACGTGCGCCCGGTGGCCTCGTCGACGTGGGAGTCGTACTCGTTCTCGATCTGGTACAGCAGGATCGTGCCGGTGCCGTGCGTGAACAGATGCCGGCGCGCGATCCGGTTGACCTGTGTGAGCCACTCGTCGGCGTACGACAGGTAGGTCGGGTCGGCGGTCCGTGCCGAGCCCTTCGTCACCGTCAGCCAGCCGGGGAAGCCGCCCCCGTCGACCTCGGCGTTGATGTACGGGCCGGGCCGCAGGATGACGTACAGCCCTGTCTCGGCGGCCATGCGCAGGAACAGATCGAGATCGCGGACGCCCGTGAAGTCGTACGTCCCCGGCGCGGGGGAATGGTAGTTCCAGGCCACGTAGATGCTGACGGCGTTGTAGCCGTGCGCGCGCATCTTCTGGAGCACGTCCCGCCACAGGGACGGACTCGGCAGCCGGAAGGGATGCATCTCGCCCGACCACACCACGAGCCGCTTGCCGTCGACCAGCAGGGAGTAGCGGTCGTACCCGACCGTGTGCCGCTGACCGTCGACGCCGGGCGGCGAGGGCGCCGGACCGGTCGGCGCACTGCGCGCCGCGTACGCCGAGGACGCCCTGGAGCAGTTGCTGCCGCCGAGGGCGAGACCGAGCGCGGTCGAGCCCGCGAGGGCACTGAAAGTACGTCTGCTGAGCGCCAAGGTGGATCCTCCCGGGCGATCTTACGGGGCGCGGGTCCGGCCATTGTCCATGGCGGAACGCCCCGCTGGGGACGCATGAGGATCTCGGCGTGGGCGGATTACGCGGTACGGGCGGTGCCGGAACTGGCGTACGGCAGGGTGACGGCCCGGCGACGGCAGAGGAAACGCATCGGCTGCGCCGACGGCTCGCCACCCCGGTCGCACGAGGTCCATCAGCCCTGCCGCGACGAACACGGGGCAGAACTGCTCCACTTCCGGCCGCCCCCTGAAGGGTGAGCGGGGGCGGCCGGGGCGTCGCTCGTCCCGGTGATCGGCCGGTTCACCGCCGCCGTACCCGGGAGAGAGGGCTCACGAACCGGACTTGCGCTTGTTCCACACGTCGAACCCGACCGCCACCAGCAGGGCCAGGCCCTTGATGACCTGCTGCCAGTCGGTGCCGACGCTGAGGAGGTTCATGCCGTTGTTCAGCACGCCGAGGACGAGACCGCCGATGATCGCGCCGAGGACGGTGCCGACACCGCCGCTCATGGAAGCGCCGCCGATGAACGAGGAGGCGATCGCCTCCAGTTCGAAGTTGACGCCCGCCTTCGGTGAGGCCGCGTTCAGCCGGGCGGCGACCACCAGACCCGCCAGGGCCGCGAGCACGCCCATGTTCAGGAAGACGAGGAAGGTGACCTTCTTGTCCTTCACGCCGGACAGCTTGGCCGCCGGCAGGTTGCCGCCGATCGCGTAGATGTGGCGGCCGAAGACCGCGTTGCGCATGACGTAGCCGTATCCGGCCACCAGCGCGCCGAGGATGATCAGGACGATCGGGGCGCCCTTGTAGCTGGCGAGCAGGAGGGTCAGGACGCAGATCGCGGCCACCAGCGCGACCAGCTTGAGCAGGAAGAGACGGCCGGGCAGCACTTCCAGCGCGAACTCCTGCTGGCGGCGGCGGTCGCGGAGCTCCTGCCGGGCCACCGCCGCGATCAGGACGAGGCCCAGCAGCAGGGTGAGGTTGTGGTAGTTGGTGTCCGGGCCGACTTCGGGCAGGAAGCCGTTGCCCATCTTCTGCAGGCCGTCGGGGAAGGGGCCCAGGGTCTGCCCCTTGAGCAGGATCTCGGTCAGGCCGCGGAAGAGCAGCATTCCGGCGAGGGTGACGATGAAGGACGGTATGCCCAGGTAGGCGATGAGGAAGCCCTGGGTCGCGCCCGCCGCCGCGCCCACCAGCAGGCACAGCACCAGCGCGAGCGGCCAGCCGATGCCGTGCTGGACGGTCAGTACGGCCGCGAAGGCGCCCACGAACGCCGTGAGCGAGCCGACCGACAGGTCGATGTGCCCGGCGATGATCACCAGCATCATGCCGATCGCGAGGATCAGGATGTAGCTGTTCTGCAGCACCAGGTTGGAGACGTTGCGCGGCAGGAGCAGGTCACCGTCGGTCCAGATCGCGAAGAGTACGACGATCAGGCCGAGCGCGATCAGCATGCCGTACTGGCGCATGTTGCGGCGCAGGCCGTCCAGCATCAGCCCGAGCAGGCCCTCGCCGGCGGCTGCGCTCCTGCCCGGTGGCGCGGGTGCCGGGCTCGTGGCGGTCACATCCGTGCTCATCGCTTTACCTCTTCGTCCTGTTTGTCCTGGGTCATGTGGCGCATCAGCACCGCCTGCGTGGCCTCGGCCCGCGGCACCTCACCGGTCAGCCGCCCGGCGGCCATCGTGTAGATGCGGTCGCACATGCCGAGCAGTTCGGGCAGCTCGGAGGAGATGAAGACCACTGCCTTGCCCTGGGCGGCGAGCTGGTCGACGACCGTGTAGATCTCGTACTTGGCACCCACGTCGATACCGCGGGTCGGTTCGTCCAGGATCAGCACGTCCGGGCCGGCGAAGATCCACTTGCTGAGGACGACCTTCTGCTGGTTGCCGCCGGACAGCTTGCCCACCGGCTCGAACACGGTCGGCGTCTTGATGTTCATGGACTTCCGGAAGCCCTCGGCGATCCGCCGTTCCTCGTGCTCGTCCACCACACCGCGCCTGGCGACCTTGTCCAGCGCGGTCAGCGAGATGTTGCGGTTGACGGTGTCGATCAGGTTCAGGCCGTAGTGCTTGCGGTCCTCGGTGACATAGGCGATGCCGTGCCCGACCGCCTCGGCGACGGTCTTCGTACGGATCTCCCGGCCGTCCTTGTAGACCGTGCCGCCCGCGTACCGGCCGTAGGTGCGGCCGAAGACGCTCATCGCGAGTTCGGTGCGGCCCGCGCCCATCAGGCCCGCGATGCCGACGATCTCCCCGCGGCGGACCTCGATCGACACGTCGTCCACGACCTTGCGCTGCTGGTCGATCGGGTGGAACACGGTCCAGCCCCGGATCTGCAGCGCAGGGGCCGCGCCCGCCTCCGGACGGTGCGGGGTGCGCTCCGGGAAGCGGCTGTCGAGGTCCCGGCCGACCATGCCGGCGATGATCCGTTCCTCGGTCGTCTCCGGCGCCTTCACGTCGAGCGTCTCGACGGACCGGCCGTCCCGGACGATCGTCACCGAGTCGGCGACCCGGCGGATCTCGTTGAGCTTGTGGGAGATGATGATCGAGGTGATGCCCTGGGTCTTCAGCTCCAGGATCAGATCGAGGAGCTTGCTGCTGTCCTCGTCGTTCAAAGCCGCCGTCGGCTCGTCCAGGATCAGCAGCTTCACCTGCTTGGACAGCGCCTTGGCGATCTCCACGAGCTGCTGTTTTCCCACGCCGATGTCGGCGACGCGGGTCTCCGGGTGCTCGTCCAGTCCGACCCGGCGCAGCAGTCGTGTGGCGTGTCCGAGGGTGTCGTTCCAGTCGATGAGCCCGCGCCTGGCGTGCTCGTTGCCGAGGAAGATGTTCTCCGCGATGGAGAGATACGGCACCAGCGCCAGCTCCTGGTGGATGATGACGATGCCGCGCTGCTCGCTCGCCCGGATGTCCCGGAACCGGCAGACCTCCCCCTCGAAGAGGATGTCCCCCTCGTAGCTGCCGTGAGGGTGGACGCCGGAGAGCACCTTCATCAGGGTGGACTTCCCGGCGCCGTTCTCCCCGCAGATGGCGTGGACCTCGCCCTGCCGGACGGTCAGGGTGACATCCGACAGCGCCTTGACACCGGGAAAGGTCTTGACGATCGAGCGCATTTCCAGGACGGGTCCCGCCATGGTCGTGCCTTCCAATCCGTTGGGAGTCGGGGCGGGTTACTTGAGCTCGGCCGCGGTGTAGTAGCCGCCGTCCACCAGCACCTGCCGGTAGTTGGTCTTGTCGACGCTGACCGGCTGGAGCAGGTAGGAGGGCACCACCTTGGTGCCGTTGTCGTACGACTTGGTGTCGTTGACCTGCGGCTTCCTGCCGTTGAGGACGTCGTCGACCATGCTCGCGGCGACCTCGGCCAGCTTGCGGGTGTCCTTGTAGACGGTCTCCGTCTGCTCACCGGCGATGATCGACTTCACCGAGGCCAGCTCGGCGTCCTGGCCGGTGATGACCGGCAGCGGCTTGCTGCCGGAGCCGTAGCCGTCCGACTTGAGCGAGGAGAGGATGCCGATGGAGATGCCGTCGTAGGGGGAGAGGACCGCGTCGACCTTCTGCGACTTGTAGGAGGAGGTCAGGATGTCGTCCATGCGCTTCTGCGCGGTCGCGCCGTCCCATCGCAGGGTGGTCACCTTGCCGAGTCCGGTCTGACCGGAGCGGACCACCAGCTGCTTCTTGTCCAGGTACGGCTTCAGGACGCTCATCGCACCGTCGAAGAAGTACCGGGTGTTGTTGTCGTCGTTGGACCCGGCGAACAGCTCGATGTTGAACGGGCCCGTGCGGCCGCTGTCCAGGCCCAGCCTGTGGACGATGTACGTGCCCTGGAGCCGGCCGACCTTCTCGTTGTCGAAGGACGCGTAGTAGTCGACGTTCTTCGTGCCCAGGATCAGCCGGTCGTAGGAGATGACCGGGATGTTCGCGTCGGCGGCCTCCTGGAGCACGTTGTTCAGGGACTTGTTGTCGATCGCCGCGACGATCAGGCCCTTGACGCCCTGTGTGATCAGGTTCTCTATCTGCGAGACCTGGGTGTCCGGGTCGTCCTCGCCGTAGACCAGCCTGGTCCTGTAGCCCTTGGCCTGAAGGTCCTTGACGACGTTCTTGCCGTCGTTGATCCAGCGTTCGGAGGACTTGGTCGGCATCGCGATGCCGATCGTGCCCCCCTTCGTGCTGCCCGCCTTCTGCTTGCTGCCGCCCTCGCTGTCCTGGCCGCAGGCGGTCAGGGTCAGGGCGAGCGAGGCGGCTGCGGCCACGGCGGCGAGTGCGGCTCTGCGGTTGCGCATGCTGATCAGTCCTTGTTCTTCTCGTCGTTGAGAGGTCACGCGGTGGCGGGGAAACGGTTGAGCGGGCCGGGCAGCCGGGAGCCGAGCGGCGCCATGCCGCCGTCCGCGCCGTGCCGGGCGAGCAGGTCCAGGGCGAGCCGGCCGCGCCGTACCCGCTCCCGGGCGGTGTCCAGGGTCACGTCCCGCAGATGGGTGCCCCACGGGTAGATGCCGGGGGCCCTGGACAGGCCGAACTTCAGGTAGAGCGGTGCGCCGCGCCGGATCAGCTCGGCGACCTCGTACATCCGCACGTAGCCGCCGAGGTCGTCGGGGGCCTCGATGTACATGTCCAGGGGGGCGCCGGACACCCGGCGGATCTCGGTGAGGTGGTCGAGCGTCAGGTCGCTCGGTACGTTGACCGAGTCGGCGCCGAGCCGCTCGTAGACGGCGTACGAGGCCGGGTTGACCGGGCCGATCAGCGCCGAGACCTTGAGTGTGGTGTCGGCCGGGATGATCCCCGCCTCGCGCGCCCGGTGCAGGGTCCACAGCACGCCCTCATCGGCGACCAGTAGGCACTTGACGCCCAACTCCGTGGCCCGTACGGCGTCTTCGGCGCAGCCGGCCACGGCGTCGTGGCCCCGGGCGCGCAGCCCGGCCCCCCGTGAGTCGGAGCGCACCGATCCGCCGATGTCCCAGGTGCCGCGGGGGCCGGTGAACAGGCAGAGTTCGATGCCGCGTTCGGCGGTCGCCTCGACCATCTCGGTGATCTCGGCGTCGGTGAGCATCCACACCCCGCTGCCCTGGCTGATCCGGTGGATCGGCACATCGAGGCGCGAGGCCTCCTTCAGGACGACCGCCAGCGCCTCGGGACCCTCGCACGAGGGGATCTCGGTGCGCCAGCGGCCACCGCCCGGGAAACTGTGTGCGGAGGCGTCGGCGGGGTCGAGGGCGGGTGCGCCCAGGCCGAGTGCGGCGAGCACCTGCTCGCCGGGCCTGCGGGCTGCCGGGGCGGAAGCGTCGGTCACGAGCTGTCCTTTGCGTGCGAAGCGTACGTTCGATATTCCGGACACGGTTCGAGTCGTCGGGTACGAGAAAGGCCGTGGGGGCACCGGTGGGGCAGTCCCGATGCAGCAGGGCCGCTACGGGTGGAGCAGTACCTTGCCCACCGCGGGGTCACCGGCCCCCACCAGCTCCATGGCCCGCGAGAACTCGGCGAGCGGCAGCTCGTGCGTGACGAGCGGCAGCGGATCCAGCAGCCCGGCTCCGAACATCCGCACCGTGTGCGCCCAGGCGGCGGGCGGCGCCCCGAAGACGGTGCGCACCTCCAGCTGCCGCACGACCAGGTCGGTCGGGTCCAGCCCCTCCGCGCCCGGTGCCGGGATGCCGGTCAGGACCAGGCGTCCGCCGCGCCTGAGCAGCGACGCGGCGGTGCGTGCGGCGGACGCGGACCCCGCGGTCTCGATCACGACGTCGAAGTCTCCGGGCAGCTGCTGGTCCTTCGTGCGAAAGCCGGTGGCGCCGAACCGCCGGGACAGCTCCTCGCGGTCGTGACGGGTGCCGACGACCAGCAGCTCCGCCGGGGAGACCGCCTTCAGGAACTGCACGGCGAACATCCCGAGGGTGCCGGTGCCGACCACCGCGACCCGCTCGCCCGGCCGGGCGTCGCCCTTCAGCGCGGCGGCGGCGACGCATGCGGCCGGCTCCAGCAGGGCGGCGGCGGTCAGGTCGGCGTCGTCCCGCAGCGGGTGCAGCAGCCGGGCGGGCAGGGTGAGCGTGGGGGCCATCGCGCCGGGCCGGGTGAAGCCGGTCTCCTCGTAGCCGGCCGTGCACAGCGTGGTCTCGCCCGCGTGACAGCGGTCGCAGACCTGGCAGTTGCGGAATCCCTCGCCGACCACCTTGCGGCCGACCAGGCCCTCGGGTACCCCGGCGCCGACCGCCCGCACCGTGCCGGACCACTCGTGGCCCGGGGTGAGCGGGTAACGGACGTATCCCTCGGGCCTGTTGCCCTGGTAGACCTCGCGGTCACTGCCGCAGACACCGACGGCGTGCACACGGACCAGCGCCTCGCCGGGGCCGGGTTCCGCCGGGGTGTGCCCGGCCAGCCGGTGCGCGCCGGGTGCCTCGATGACGACGGCGTCGCTCACTTCGTCCCCTTCGGCTTGCGCTGCTCCCAGCCCTCGGCCCACAGGTCGAACCGGGCCTGTTGCTGCGGGAACTCGGCCGCCGCGTCGACGTCCAGTTCGACGCCGAGTCCGGGTGCGTCCGACAGGTGGAAGTAGCCGTCGACCACTTCCGGCGCTCCCTTGACCACCTTCTTGATCCCCGCGTCGGCGAAGTCGTTGAAGTGCTCCAGGATCTTGAAGTTCGGGGTGGTGAAGCCCACTTGGAGCGAGGCGGCGGTCAGCACCGAACCGCCCACGTTGTGCGGGGCGACCAACATGTAGTGGGTCTCGGCGGTGGCGGCCAGCTTCCGGGTCTCCCAGATGCCGCCGATGTGGCCGACGTCGGGCTGGATGATGTCCGCCGCCTGGTTCTCGAACAGTTCACGGAACTCGATCCGGTCGTGGATGCGCTCACCGGTCGCGACCGGGATGTCCACCCCGGCGGCGACCTTCTCCAGCGCCTTCAGGTTCTCCGGCGGCACCGGCTCCTCGAGCCAGGCCGGCTCGAAGGGCGCGAGTTCCCTCGCCAGCCGTACCGCCGTGGCGGGGGAGAAGCGGCCGTGCATCTCCAGCATCAGCTCGGTGCCGGGCCCGACGGCGTCCCGTACGGCCTCGACGAGCGAGACGGCGTACCGGCTCTGCTCGTGGTCCAGTTCGTAGTGCCCGGTGCCGAACGGGTCGATCTTCAGTGCCTTGTACCCGCGCTCCACGACCTGCTGGGCGGCCTTGTGGTACGCCTCCGGGGTCCGCTCGGTCGTGTACCAGCCGTTGGCGTACGCCTTGACCCGGTCGGTCACCTTCCCGCCGAGCAGCTGCCACACCGGCACGCCGAGGGCCTTGCCCTTGATGTCCCAGCACGCCATCTCCACGACCGCGATGCCGGACATGACGATCTCGCCGGCGCGGCCGTAGTCGCCGTACTTCATCCGGCGGACCAGGTCCTCGGTGGCGAAGGGGTCCGAGCCGAGAACGTGGTTGGCCTCGGCCTCCCGCAGGTAGCCGAGCAGTGCGTCGGTGTGACCGAGCATCCGGGTCTCGCCGACTCCCGTGATCCCCTCGTCGGTGTGGACCTGGACGTACGTCAGGTTGCGCCATGGCGTGCCGACCACGTGGGTGCTGATTCCGGTGATGCGCACGGCAGTTGCCCTTCAGCTGTTCGAGATTTCGTCACACGTTCGAAATGTTGGCGTGACAGTAAGGACGGTGCGGTGGGGGTGTCAATGGGGCGAACCGGTAACGGTTTCGGCAAGCCTTCCGGGAACTCTTTGCCCTCGCACGAAACATTCACAACGGCGCCTAGGAACGTCACCCGTGGGGAATCTAGTCTTCCGGCGTCATGGACTACTGCCACCCGTGCCGCAGGCACCTCAACGGCGCCCTGGCCTGCCCGGGATGCGGCACGCCGGCACACGCCCTCGCCGCAGCGGCGGACGTACCCGCCGCCGCCGTGCGCGCGTACGCGGGTGCGGGTGCGGGCGAGGTGCCGGAGTACGGGAGTCACGCGTGGCACGACGGACATGACGGTCACGACCACCACGACCACCATGACGGCCATGACGGCCATGACGGCCACGACGGCGACGGTGAACGCGGCGAATACGCCGAACACGCCGTTCCGCAGGATCCGCACAGTCCCGGGCCGGGGGCGGTCGAGCGCGGCGAGCCGGAGGGCGCGGAGGCGGAGCAGCAGCCGGATCCGGGGCGGCGCGCCGGTCCCGTGCCAGGGGGCCGGGCCGCCCGCCGGGGGCAGGGCGGCGCCGACGTCGGCCGGCGCGACCGCAAGGCCGCCGCGCACCGGCGCCGCCGTCGCCGAACGATGCTGATCGCAGCGGGCCTGGTGCTGGCGGCGGGCGGCCTCGGCGTCGCCGAACTCGGCACGGACGCCCCCTTCTCCGGCAGCAAGCCGGCGACGTCCGGGCACACCTCGGCGGACGGCGGCGCGTCCTCCCCGGCCCCGGACGCCACCGCCGGCACGCTCGACGACACCCCCGGCGACGTGCCCGGCGCGGGCGCAGCGGCCTCCGCGGGCGCCTCGGCGTCCCCGTCCGCCACCGGATCCCCGACGGACAGCGCTTCTGCGTCCCCGTCCGCCACGGCGGCGCACCAGGCCGGTCAGTCGGCCACCACGGGCTCCAGCGGGGCCGGTGGGGCCACCACGGGGCCGACCGCGCAGCCGTCGGCCGGGCCGACGACCGCCCCGACCACGCAGTCCACCACCTCCGCCCCGACGCCGACACCGTCACCCACGAAGACCTGCACCCGCTTCCTGTGGTGGTGCGCCTGAAGGCCGGTGCCGGTCACTTCAGGGGTTCGACCCATCGGCCATCCGGGGCACATGCGACACCAACCCGGCGTTCGGGCGGTTGAGCCGGAGGGATCCCCCTCGCCGTACCGATCCCGGGAACGTCCGCCAGCGGAAAGGGCGTTGCGCGTGGGGGAGCGCCGAGCAGCTGCACAGTCGAGGAGAGCGGATGACACAGGTGAACACCGTCCAGGGCACGGTCGCCGAGGGATTCGAGGCGGTGCGCGAGGAGTTCGCCGCCGTCGTCGCGGCCGAGCGGGACGATTACGAGGGCCAGTTGTGCGCCTATGTCCACGGCCACCGGGTCGTCGACCTCTGGGCGGGGGACGGCGTGGACGGGGACGCGCTGTACGGCGTGTACTCGGCCACCAACGGTGCGGCACATCTGGTCGTGGCCTTGCTGGTGCAGGACGGCACGCTGGACGTGGACCGGAAAGTCACCTACTACTGGCCGGAGTTCGGCGCCGAGGACAAGGGCGAGCTGACCTTGCGGGAGCTGCTCGCGCACCGGGCCGGACTGGTCGGCGCCGACACCGGGTTCACCTTGGCGGAGCTGGCCGACGACCGGGCCGTTGCCGAACGTCTCGCCGATCAGCGGCCGTTCTGGCGCCCGGGTACGGCCTTCGGCTGCCACGCGCTGGTCATCGGCGCGCTGACCGGCGAAGTCGTCCGCCGGGCGACGGGCCGGACGATCCAGGAGCTGTACGAGGAGAGAGTCCGCGCCCCCTACGGTCTGGACTTCCACCTGGGCCTGCCGGCCGCCCAGGAACCCCGTTTCCGCTCGGTGCGGCCGGCGTTGCCGACCCCCGAGCAGCAGGCCGTGCTCGACGCGATTCCGGCCGCCCCGAACTCCCTGGCCGCGATCGCCTTCAACCGGCACGGAGCGGAGCCGACCGACCTGGAGACACTGGCCAACGAGCGGCTGGTCCGCGCGCAGGGCCCGGCCTCGGTGGGCGGCGTCGGCTCGGCGCGCGGTCTCGCGGGCATGTACGCGGTGATGATCAGCGAGCGGGACGGCAAGGCGCCGCTGCTGAAGGAGGACACGGTCGCGGAGTTCGGCCAGTACCACTCCGTCGGATACGACCTGGTGGCCCGCGGCCACAAGTCGTACGGGCTCGGCTTCCAGATCACCGCCGACACCTGGCACCCGTTCCTCGGCGCCGGCGCGATCGGCCACAGCGGTGTGAACGGCGTCCAGTCCTTCGCGGACCCGCGCAGCGGCGTCGCCTACGGCTACGTCCGCCGCCGCTTCGCCTTCCCGGGTGGCGCGGCCCCGGAGAACAACCGGCTGGCGGCGGCGGTGCAGACGGCGGCGCTCAACGCCTGACCCGTTCGAGAAGGCCGCGCCCCGCGTACGGAAGGCCGCACCCCGTGTCCAAGGGTGCGGCCTCCGTCGGGATCAACGGCCGGGCTCAGGCCAGCGTCACGGTGATGCCGCCCCGCGTCGCCCTCGAGTACGGGCACACCTGATGGGCCTTCTCGAGCAGCTCGCGTGCGGTGAGCGTGTCGGTGTTCGGGATGTTCGCGGAGATCTCCACGATGAGCCCGAAACCGTCGTCGTTCTTGCCGATGCCGACCTTCGCGGTGACGGTCGAGCCGGAGACGTCGACGCCCTCCTGCCGGGCGACGACGCCGAGCGCGCCCTGGAAGCAGGCGCTGTACCCGGCGGCGAACAGCTGCTCCGGGTTGGTGCCGGCGCCGCTGCCGCCCAGCTCCTGGGGCGGGTTGACGACGACGTCGAGCCTGCCGTCGTCGGTGGCGACCCGGCCGTCGCGGCCGTTCTCGGCGGTGGCGACGGCGGTGTACAGGACCTCGGACTGCGTGATGGGCATGCGGTGTCTTCCTCCTCGGTCCGCCGCGACTCGCGCCCACGATCGACGACGGAATTCGGAAAGAAGTTACCGCATGCCGGAAATCATGGGGAGCCTTACCGAAGCCTCACAGCTTGACGATCATCTTCCCGGTGTTGTCGCCGCGCAGGACCCCGAGAAACGCCTCCAGGTTGTTCTCGATGCCCTCGACCACGGTCTCGCGGTACTTCAGCGCGCCCGAGGCGATCCAGGGGGCGACCTCCTGGACGAACTGCGGCTGGAGGTCGTAGTGGTCGCTGACCAGCAAGCCCTCGATCCGGCCGCGGGTCTGGATCAGTCGGGCGAGGTTCTTCGGGCCGGGGGTGGGCTCGGTGTTGTTGTAGACGGAGATCATGCCGCAGATGGCGATCCGGCCGCCCTCGTTCAGCTCTCCGATCGCGGCCTCCAGGTGGTCCCCGCCGACGTTGTCGAAGTACACGTCGACACCGTCGGGCGCCGCCGCGCGCAGCTGCTCCGCCACCGGGCCGCTCTTGTAGTTGAAGGCGGCGTCGAAGCCGTACTCCTCCACCAGCAGCTTGACCTTCTCGTCGGACCCGGCCGAGCCGATGACCCGGGAGGCGCCCTTCAGCCGGGCGATCTGCCCGACCTGGCTGCCCACGGCACCCGCGGCACCGGACACGAACACGACGTCGCCCTCCTTGAGGGAGGCGGTGCGCAGCAGGCCGGCGTAGGCGGTCAGGCCGGTCATGCCGAGGACGCCGAGGTAGGCCGGCAGCGGTGCGACGCCGGGGTCCACCTTGACGGCGTGCTGCGCGTCCACGACCGCGTACTCGCGCCAGCCGGAGAAGTGCAGAACGTGGTCGCCGACCTCGAGGCCCTCGGCGCGGGAGGCGACGACCTCGCCGACCGCACCGCCCTGCATGGCCTTGCCCAGCTCGAAGGGGGCGATGTACGACTTGGCCGCCGACATCCTGCCGCGCATGTACGGGTCCACGGAGAGATACGTGTTCCGCACCAGTACCTGACCGTCCCCCGGGGTCGGCATCGGCGCCTCGACCAGGGCGAAGTCGTCAGGCTTCGGCCAGCCGACGGGGCGGCTCAGCAGGTGCCACTCGCGGCTGACGGCGGGGAGGGCGGGGGACTCGGGCATGGGTGCTTACCTGGCCTTCCTGGTGAGTACGTCAGTACTTCATTTTTCCAATGATTCATGACCTGAAATAACCCTGCCTCTGAATATTTCAGCTGTCAAGTAAATGCGGTATTCTCGGCGCATGGCCACACCGCACAGCACCCGCCCGGACGAACTGACCGTCGAGGTCGTCGAGCTGATCGCCGAGGTGGTCGCCCGCTACCACGCGGACTACGAGGAGGCCGCCGCCGGACACGCGCTGACCGGTGCCCAGGCCAAGCTGCTCAGCCTGCTCTCGCTCGACCCACTGCCCATGCGCAAGCTGGCGCAGAAGCTGAAGTGCGAGCCGTCCAACGTGACCGGGATCGTCGACCGCCTGGAGTCCCGGGGCCTGGTGGAACGCCGTCCCGACCCCGCCGACCGCCGCGTGAAGCTGGCCGTCCCCACCGAAGAGGGCATGCGCACCGCCCGTGCCCTGCGCGAGGGCCTCCGCTTCGCCCGCGCCCCCCTGGCCGGCCTCTCCGAAGAGGAACGCCGCTCGCTGCGGGACCTGCTGCGCCGCATGGTCGACGACGCCTGACGCCGGGCCGGGCGGCACACTCCGCCAGGTAAAGTCTGCGCCATGCGCGATCTCGGGGTGGGGTTCCGTCATCTCCTCAAGGGCCAGCACTGGATGGCCCGGCACAGGCGGCAGTACGGCCTCGCGCTGCTGCCCGGACTGATCGCGACGGTGCTCTACGCGGCGGCGCTGGTCGCGCTCGCCGTCTGGGGCGATGACGCGGTCGCCTGGGCGACGCCGTTCGCGGACCACTGGTCCAGCCCCTGGCAGGGCCTGTTCCGCGGTTTCCTCACGGCGGTCCTCTTCGCGCTCGGCCTCCTGCTGGCCGTCCTCACCTTCACCGCCGTCACCCTGCTGATAGGTCAGCCCTTCTACGAGAGCCTCTCGGAGAAGATCGACGCCGAAGCATCGCCCGACGGCACGGCGCCCAGCTCCGGCCTGCCGCTCCTGCGCGAGCTGTGGGTCTCGGCCCGCGACAGCCTGCGCGTCCTGGTCCGCGCCGCGCTCTGGGGCGTCCTCCTCTTCGCCCTCGGCTTCCTGCCCCTCGTCGGGCAGACCGTCGTCCCGGTGATCGGGTTCTTCGTCACCGGCTTCTTCCTCACCGAGGAACTCACCTCCGTCGCCCTCCAGCGCCGCGGGATCGACCTGCGCGCCCGCCTCGCCCTGCTCCGCTCCCGCAAGACCCTGGCCTGGGGCTTCGGCACGCCCCTCGGCCTGGCCTTCCTGGTGCCCTTCGTCGCGGTGTTCCTGATGCCGGGTGCGGTCGCGGGCGCCACGCTGCTGGCCCGCGAGCTGCTGGGCGAGGAGAGCGCCGACGACGACAGCGCCGAGGACGACGACCAGGTCACCCCCGGAACGCGGCCTGCGCCATAGCGCACCCGAGCCGCGCCGCCTCCTCCCGCAGCACCGCCAGGAACGCCCGCACCGCCGGGGACACCGACCGCCCGCGTGCGGTCGCCGCGTACACCGTCCGCAGCGGTGCCTCCTCGTCCCGCAGCGCAAGCAGCACCACGTCCGGGCGTACCGAGGAGGCGGCCAGTCCCGGCACCAGGGCGACTCCGAGCCCGGCGGCCACGTAACCCTGCTTGGCCGTCCACTCGCCGACCACATGTGCCACCCGCGGTCGGAAACCATGACGTACGGCCGCCTCCAGCAGGGTTCCCTCGGGGCGGTCGCTGCCGGAGATCCAGTCGGCGTCGGCGAGTTGGGCGAGCCGCACCCCGCCCGCGCGGGCCAGCGGATGACCGGCGGGGACGGCGACGTACAGGGGCTCGTCCAGCAGGTGGTGCAGATCGTGGGCGTTCGGTGCGGCCCGGCCCGTCGTGGAGACGACCGTCAGGTCCAGCCGGCCGGCGGTCAGCCGGTCCAGCAGATCGGCAGTGAGCCCTTCCTCGCGCTCCACCCGGACGGCCGGATGCCGGGCCCGCAGGGCGGCCAGGGCCTGCGGGACGAGCGCCGCGTCCGCGGTGGCGAACGCCCCGAACCGCAGCCGCTCGCTGGCCACCTCGCGCAGTGCCGCCAGCTCGCGCCCCGCACCGCGCAGCGACCGCGTGACCGCTTCCGCGTACGGAACCAGCGCCCGGCCCGCCTCCGTCAGCCGCACCCCGCGGGGCAGCCGGTCGAACAACGGACCGCCGCCCAGCGCCGACTCCAGTGACGCCACCTGCCGGGACACCGCCGACTGGGTCCAGCCCAGCGCCCGCGCCGCCACCGTGAACGACCCGGCGCGTGCGACCTCCAGGAACGCCCGCAGCCACACCGTGGACAACTCCGGTATGGCACAGGAACTTTCGTCATGCGGGATGCGCATGGCAGCCATGCTAGACATTCGCTTGTCGCATCCGTCTGCCAGTTCTAGCGTCGACCGCATGCAGATCACCATCGGCAATCCCGCCTCCGCTCCCCAGCCCCACAACGACTTCTACTCGCAGGTCGCACGCGTCGAACACGCCGACGGCAGCGCCATGTTGTTCCTCTCCGGGCAGACCGCGGACGGTGCCACCCTGGCCGAGCAGACCCGCGGCATCTTCGAGAACATCGCCGCCCTGCTCAAAGCGCACGGCGCGACCCTCGCGGACGTCATCAACATCCGCACCTACCTCACCGACGTCACGAAGATCGCTGAGTACGTCGCCGTACGACGCGAGTACCTCACCGGCACCCCGCCGACCAGCATGACCACCGAAGTACCCCGGCTGGTCCCGCCGGACTGCCAGGTGGAGATCGAGATCGTGGCGGCCGTGCCCGCTCGCCGGTGAGGCTCTGCCCCGGTCCGTGACCCGACCTTGTGCGGACCGGGGCCCACCGGCCCGGCCCGGGTATGGCAGACTCCCGCCCCGCGAACACCGGACGTACCGGGAACGGCACGGGGGAGAGACGGCATGTATCCAGGACACCAGCAACAGCAGCCGGGGCCTTACGGCGGGCAGCCGTCACCAGGACCGTACAGTCCGTACGACCCGTACGGACAGCAGCCGTACCCCCCGCAGCAGCAGCCGTATCCGCCCCAGCAGGGGTACCAGCCCCCGCAGCAGCCGTATCCGCCCCAGCAGGGATATCAGCCCCCGCAGCAGCCGTATCCACCTCAGCAGGGATACCAGCCCCAGCAGGGATACCAGCCCTACCCGCCACCCCAGGCGGGCGGCCACCCGCAGCCGTACCAGCCCCCGGCGCCCCAGCCGCCCGCGCCCGTCCAGCATGTCGGCGAGGGCGGGATGCGGCTGGACCCGAATCTCACGCCCGCCCAGCGCGAGCTGGTGCTGAAGATCCAGGCGAAGGCCAAGCCGATGGCCTACGGCTTCGTGCTCGGTATCCCGCTCGCCTTCGGCGGTGCCCACTACGGCATCACCCACGCGCCCCTCGGCTTCGCGGCAGCCGCCGCAGGACTGGCCCTGGTGGTCTTCGGCGTGCTGTCCCTGACGCGGATGCAGGCCCTCAAGCAGCAGCTCCGGCTCATCACCCAGGATGCCTGGCGCTCCCCGGCCGCCCATCTGCCCGGCGCCCGCAAGGCGGCCACGCTGGCCGCCTACCTCAACGGCCTGCTCGTCCTGCTGTCCCTCGCGGCGACCGGCTACCTGCTCGACAAGGGCGCCGGGTGGGGCGCGTACGGCAACTCCTTCGGCTTCGGCGGACTGATGCTGGCCGCGGCCCTGCCCTTCGGCATGGCCCTGGCCGCTGCGACCACCATCCCGCAGCTGCTCCGGGTGATCCCGGCCGGCGCGAAGGTCGGCCGCAGCCTGTACTCGATCATCTTCGTGCTGGCGACGACGGTGACCGGCGAGGGCATCAAGGGCGGCGCACCCGGTCCGGTCGTGGCCGGCGGCGCGACCCTGCTCGTCTGCGGCGGCGCGATGGCCCTGCTGGGCCGGGCGGCCAAGAGGATGCGCGGCGAGGCCGGCTAGGGCCTCAGCGCACCGAGAAGCCGTACACCGTCTGCGAGCGGTGGACCTGCCCCGGCCGCAGCACCGTGCTCGGGAACTCCGGGCGGTTGGGGGAGTCCGGGAAGTGCTGGGTCTCCAGGGCGATGCCGCCGCCCGGCGCGAAGGGCGCGCAGAGATGGTCCGCCGTGTAGAGCTGGAGGCCCGGCTCGGTCGTCGCGACCGTCAGGGTGCGTCCGGAGGCCGGGTCGTGCAGCTCGGCGACCTCCTCCGGGGCCTGCGTCAGGCCCTTGTCGAGGACGAAGTTGTGATCGTAGCCCGAGCCGACCTTGCGGGCCGTACGGAAGTCGAACCGGGAACCGGTGACGTCCTCCAGCACCCCCGTGGGGATCAGCTGGTCGTCGACCGGCGTGAACCGGGAGGCGGTCAGCCGCAGTTCGTGGCCGCCCGCGTCACCCGTGTCGTGGCCGGCCAGGTTGAAGTAGCTGTGGTTGGTGAGGTTCAGCACGGTCGGCGCGTCCGTCCGCGCCTCGTACGCGATGCGCAGCGCGCCGGACGCCTCCAGCGTGTACGTCGCCGAGATCTCGACGCGGCCCGGGAAGCCCTCCTCGCCGTGCGGGCTCACCCGGCTCAGCCGCACCCCGTGCGCGACCGGCTCCGCGTGCCACACCCGCTTGTCGAAGCCGCGCCCGCCGCCGTGCAGCGAGTGGGGCCCGCAGTTCGGCTCCAGGGCGTGCACCAGCCCGTCCAGAGGGAAGCGGGCGCCCGCGATCCGGTTGGCGTACCGGCCGACCAGGGCGCCGACGTACGGCCCCGGGTGCGCGAGATAGCCGTCCAGGCCGGCGAACCCCAGCACCACGTTGGCCGGGCGGCCCTGACGGTCCGGGACCTCCACGGACCGCACGATCCCGCCGTACGTCAGGATCTCCGCCCGTGTCCCAGCACGATCCAGTGTCCAGCGGTGGACCTCGGTGCCGTCGGAAAGTGTTCCGAAAAGTTCCCTCATGTGGGAAACCCTAGGCGACCGGTCCAGGCCACCCCTAGGCCACCGGCTCACGCGCAGTGATCGTCCGGTACGCGATCGCGGCGAGCCGTGCCTGGCCGTCCTTGCTGGGGTGGAACCAGTCCCAGTGGCTGAGCTGGCCGGTGCCGAAGCGGTAGTCGTAGACCGCGTTGCCGTCGAAACGGCAGCGGCGGTCCTTGGCGCAGACCTCCCGCAGCACCTTGTTGTACTCCACCACCCGCTGCTGCACCTGGGCCCGGCGCAGGGTGGCCGCGCTCGTCAGATCGTCCGCGTTCTCCAGCATCGACGGGCAGATGCCGAGCTTCCACACCTGCTTGCCGAGCTGATTCGTCCGGCCCTCGGACCACAGCCGCTTCAGGTTCGGCACGCTCGACACGTACACCTGCGTCTTCGGCAGCGCTTCGCGCAGCGTGCCGAGGGCCTCCTCGAAGTCCGCGCGGAAGTCGGCCACCGAGGTCATCGCGGACGCCGAGGAACGGCAGGCGTCGTTCGCGCCGACCATGACGGTGACCAACTCCGGGCCGCGGGCCACCGCCTGGGCCATCTGCTCCGGCAGGTCGGACATCCGGGCGCCGGTCGCCGCGTAGTTCCAGCTGCGCTGCGCCGCCCCCGTCACGCCCAGCAGCCGTACCGCCAGGCTGTCGACCCTGGCGTCGCTGCCCGTCGCCCAGGAGACCTCCGGGCAGTCGGAGAGGACCATGCACGCGTCGAAGCCGCGCGTGATCGAGTCGCCGATCGCGGCGATCGAGTGCGGGCTGCGGTTCCACACCGGGGCGGCCTGGGCGGCGCGGGCCCTGGTCCCCTTGGGCGCGGCCGCACCGCCCCCGGCCTCGCACCCGGCGGCGCCGAGCAGGGCGGCCGTCACGACGGCGAGGACTGCCCGTGCACGGTGACTTCGCTTCCGCATCCCTGCTGATCCCCTCGTCCGACGGTACGGTGCTCCTCCCATAACAACGTCCGGGAGTTCCCGGCCGGGCTCGCTGGAACGGCGCACCCCCGTACAAGCGTCCCCCTGGGTGAATGGCGGCGGTTTCCTCGCAGCGGGACCGACGGTACGTCACACTCCTCGCGCTCCCGCAAGGTAGCCTCGCCATCAACGCGGCCGTCGCGCCACTGCCGCCCTGCCAGTCTGCAAGATGTCCCGCTCTGCCCGGAGGTTCCGGTGACGACACGTGGAGTTCTGTACGTGCACTCCGCGCCGCGCGCGCTGTGCCCGCACGTCGAGTGGGCCGTCGCCGGGGTGCTCGGCACACGCGTCAGCCTCGACTGGATCCGGCAGCCCGCGGCCCCCGGCACCTGGCGCTCGGAGTTCTCCTGGCAGGCCGAGGCCGGCACCGCCTCCAAGCTCGCCTCCGCGTTGCGTGGTTGGCACCTGCTCCGCTTCGAGGTCACCGCAGAGCCCTGCTCCACCGCCGAGGGCGAGCGCTACAGCTGCACCCCCGACCTCGGCATCTTCCACGCCGTCACCGGCATCCACGGCGACATCCTCATCCCCGAGGACCGCCTCCGGGCGGCCCTGCAGCGCAGCCGGCGGGGCGAGAGCGACCTGGAGGCCGAACTCGCCAAGCTCCTGGGCAAGCCGTGGGACGACGAACTGGAGCCTTTCAGGTACGCGGGCGAAGGCGCCCCCGTCCGCTGGCTGCACCAGGTGGTGTGAAGGACCTTCAGGACGAAGACGAGAGAGGGCCCCCACCGGCGGTGGGGGCCCTCCTCCTACGTTCTCAGATGGTGCGGAACGCCAGCACCACGTTGTGCCCGCCGAACCCGAACGAGTCGTTCAGCACGGCGATACGGCCCTCGGGCAGCGTCCGGGCCTCGCCGCACACGATGTCCGCGTTGACCTCGGGGTCGAGGTTCTCGACGTTGATGGTCGGCGGAGCCGTCCGGTGCACGAGCGCGAGGATCGACGCGACCGTCTCCACACCACCGGCACCACCCAGCAGGTGCCCCGTCATCGACTTGGTCGCCGAGATCGCCATGTGGTCGACGTCGTCGCCGAACACCTTCCGAAGCGCCTTGATCTCGGCCACGTCGCCCTGCGGCGTCGAGGTGGCGTGCGCGTTCACGTGCACGACCTCGGCCGGCTTCAGGTCGGTGTTGTCCAGCAGGTTCTGCAGCGCGTGCGCGATGCCGTTGCCGGAGGGCTCCGGCTGCGTGATGTGGTGGCTGTCCGCGGAGATGCCCTGGCCGACCGCCTCCACGTAGATCCGGGCGCCGCGGGCCTTCGCGTGCTCCTCGGACTCCAGGACGATCACACCGGCGCCCTCGCCGAGCACGAAGCCGTCACGGCCGGCGTCGTAGGGACGCGAGGCGCCCTGCGGGTCGTCGTTGTTCTTCGACATCGCCATCATGTTGCCGAACGCGGCCATGGGCAGCGCGTGGATGGCCGCCTCGGCGCCACCGGCGACGACGACGTCGGCGCGGCCCGTGCGGATCATCTCGATGGCGTATCCGATCGCCTCCGCGCCCGAGGCGCAGGCGGAGACCGGAGTGTGCACACCGGCGCGGGCACCCAGCTCGATGCCGACGTTGGCCGCCGGCGAGTTGGGCATCAGCATCGGCACGGTGTGCGGGGAGACGCGGCGTACACCCTTCTCCTTGAGGATGTCGTACTGCTCCAGGAGCGTGGTCACGCCGCCGATGCCGGAGGCGATGACCGTACCCAGACGGTCCGGGTTCACGGACGAGTCCTCACCGGCCTTGGCGGTGAAACCGGCGTCCTTCCAGGCCTCCCGGGCGGCGATCAGCGCGAACTGCGCGGACCGGTCCAGCTTGCGGGCCTGCGGCCGGGGGATGATCTCGCCCGGCTCGACGGCGATCTGCGCGGCGATGCGGACGGGCATCTCCGCCGCCCATTCCTGCTCCAGGAGGCGGACGCCGGACTTGCCGGCGACGAGGGCCTCCCAGAACGAAGCTGCGTCGCCACCCAGCGGTGTGGTTGCGCCGATACCGGTGACGACCACGGTGCGATTGGTCGGGCTCACGGGAATTCTTTCTCCAACGGATGCGGGATTCTACGGCGCCACCGCCGGGTGGCGGGGCCTTGCAGCCTGATGGCCTTTCGACCTCGCGGCCTCGCGGCCTGAAGGCCTAGGGCCTAGGGCTCAGGGGTGACTCAGCCCTGGTTCTTGAGGATGTAGTCGGTCGCGTCGCCGACCGTCTTGAGGTTCTTGACGTCCTCGTCCGGGATCTTCACGTCGAAGCGCTCTTCGGCGGCAACGACGACCTCGACCATGGACAGCGAGTCGACGTCCAGGTCGTCGGTGAAGGACTTGTCCAGCTGGACGTCCTCGGTGGGGATCCCGGCGATCTCGTTGACGATCTCGGCGAGACCGGCGACGATCTCTTCCTGAGTGGCGGCCATGTCAGGCGCTCCTTCTTAGATATTCCAGACGGTTTATGGCAGTTTGACCCATACCGGATGCGAGATCCGGCACGGAGTGCCTAGGGGAGGGTAACGACCGTGGCGGCGTAGACGAGACCCGCCCCGAATCCGATGACGAGCGCGGTGTCGCCGCTCTTCGCCTCGCCGGTCGCCAGGAGCCGCTCCATCGCGAGCGGGATCGAGGCGGCCGAGGTGTTGCCGGTGGTGCGGATGTCACGGGCAACCGTGACGTGCTCCGGCAGCTTCAGAGTCTTCACCATCGAGTCGATGATCCGCACATTGGCCTGGTGCGGGATGAAGACGTCCAGATCGTTCGCGGTGATTCCGGCCGCGTCCAGCGCCTGCTGGGCGACCTTCGCCATCTCGAACACGGCCCAGCGGAATACCGCCTGGCCCTCCTGCGTGAGCGCAGGGAACTTGATGTTGCCCTCGCGGTCGACGGGCAGCTCGGAAAGATCGCCGAGACGGAAGCGGTCCCAGGTCACGGTCTGCTTGATGGTCTCGGCCTTGTCGCCCTCCGAGCCCCACACGGTCGGGCCGATCGCCGGCTCCGCGGAGGGGCCGACCACGACCGCGCCGGCACCGTCACCGAACAGGAAGGCCGTGCTGCGGTCCTCCAGGTCGGTCAGGTCGCTCAGCCGCTCCACCCCGATGACGAGCACGTACTCGGCGGAACCTTCCACCACCATGCCCTTGGCGAGCGTCAGGCCGTAGCCGAAGCCCGCGCAGCCCGCCGAGATGTCGAAGGCGGCGGCCTTGTCCGTGCCCAGCTTGTCGGCGATCACGGTGGCGACGGCCGGGGTCTGGGTGAAGTGCGAGACGGTCGAGACGACCACCGCGCCGATCCGCTCGGCATCGATGCCCGCGTCGGCGATCGCCTTGCCGGAGGCCTCGATGGCCATCGCGGCCACCGTCTCCTCCGGGCCCGCCCAGTGCCGGGTCTCGATGCCGGAACGCGAACGGATCCACTCGTCGGACGAGTCGATCTTCTCCAGGATCACCTCGTTGGGCACCACCCGGGTCGGCCGGTAGCCGCCGACACCGAGGATGCGCGCGTACGGGGCACCCTTGCTGGGCTTGATCTTCGCCATGTTCGGTACGGCTCCTTGGGCGTCAGGCACCGGCGTGCTCGGAGATGAGCTCGCGGGCCGCGTCGAGGTCGTCGGGGGTCTTCAGAGCGAGCGTCTTGACGCCGGGCAGGGCACGCTTGGCCAGGCCCGTCAGCGTGCCGCCCGGGCAGATCTCGACCAGCGCGGTGACGCCCAGGGCCTTGAACGTCTCCATGCACAGGTCCCAGCGCACCGGGTTGGCAACCTGGCCGACCAGCCGCTCCAGCACCTCCGGGCCGCCGGCGACGGCCTGGCCGTCCCTGTTGGAGACGTAGGTGACCTTGGGGTCGGCGGGCACCAGCTCCGCGGCGGCCTTGGCCAGCGTCTCGACGGCGGGAGCCATGTGGTGGGTGTGGAAGGCGCCGGCGACCTTCAGCGCGACGACCTTGCGAACGCCCTCGGGCTTGTCCTCGTTCAGCGCGGCCAGCTGCTCCAGCGTGCCGGCGGCGACGACCTGGCCCGCGCCGTTGATGTTCGCCGGGGTCAGACCCAGCTTCTCCAGGTGCGCGACGGAGACCTCCGGGTCGCCGCCGAGCAGCGCCGACATGCCGGTCTCGGTGATCGCGGCGGCGTCGGCCATGGCCAGACCCCGCTTGCGTACCAGGCTCAGTGCGGCGGTGTCGTCCAGGACGCCCGCCAGAGCGGCGGCGGTGATCTCACCGACGCTGTGGCCCGCGACCGCGCCCGGCACGATCTCGGAGCCGGCCGCGTCAGCGGCGAACGAGTACGCACCGAGTGCCGTGGCGGACAGGATCCCGGCGGCGACCAGCAGCGGCTGGGCCACCGCGGTGTCACGGATGGCGTCGGCGTCGGCCTGGGTGCCGTAGTGGACCAGGTCCAGTCCGATGGCGTCCGACCAGGCGGCGACGCGGTCCGCGGCACCGGGCAGGTCGAGCCAGGGGGTCAGGAAGCCGGGCGTCTGGGCGCCCTGGCCGGGAGCGACGAGTACGAGCACTCTCACACTCTCTCTTGTGGACGGGCACGGCCGCCCGTGGGGACAAGGACGAAGAACACGAAGGGCTTTTGTGGGCCCCCGACAAAAACCTAGACGTGAAGGTCTCCATCGGCCAGACGCCCCAGGATCAGCGCGATCCGCAGCGTGAACGCGGATCTTACATCCGAGGGTGACCAACCGGTGACGTCAGTCACACGTCGGAGCCGGTAGCGCACGGTGTTCGGGTGAACGAAGAGCATCCGGGCCGCGCCCTCGAGGCTGCTCGCCTGCTCCAGATAGACACTGAGCGTCTCCAGCAGCGCGGAGCCGGCCTCCTCCAGCGGTCTGTAGATCTCCTCCACCAACTGCTCACGGGCACTCGGATCGCCCGCGATGGCGCGCTCCGGCAGGAGATCGTCCGCCAGGACCGGCCGCGGCGCGTCCTGCCACGCCGTGCACGCCTTCAGCCCCGCGGCGGCGGCCTGCGCGGACCGGGTGGCGGCCAGCAGATCGGGTACGACGGGCCCGGCGACCACCGGACCCGCGGCGAACGGCCCGATCAGCGACCTGGCGACGGCGAGCGGATTGGAACTGCCCCCGGCGATCACGACCAGCCGGTCCCCGAGCACACCGGTGAGCACCTGCAACTTGGCGTGCCGCGCGGCCCGCCGAATCGCCTCCACGGTCAGCTCGCTGTCCCCGTCGGGGGCGGTCCCGAGCACGACACACACATGCTCGGGCGAGTTCCACCCGAGGGCGGCGGCCCGGCTGACGGCCCCCTCGTCGGCCTCCCCGCTCAGTACGGCGTTGACGACCAGCGACTCCAGCCGCGCGTCCCAGGCACCGCGTGCCTCGGCGGCCTGGGCGTACACCTGCGCGGTGGCGAAGGCGATCTCACGGGCGTACACCAGCAGCGCCTCGCGCAGCACGCTCTCGTCACCCGGGGCGGCCACCTCGTCGATGGCGGACTCCATGACCTCGATGGTGGTCCGCACCATCTCCACGGTCTGCCGCAACGTGATGGCCCGGGTCAGCTCACGCGGTGCGGTCCCGAAGACATCGGTGGAGATCGCCTGCGGCGCGTCCGGGTACCGGAACCACTCGGTGAACGCGGCGATACCCGCCTGGGCCACGAGCCCGATCCAGGAACGGTTCTCCGGGGGCATGGCCCGGTACCACGGCAGCGTCTCGTCCATCCGCGCGATCGCCTGCGCGGCGAGCCGGCCGGAGGACCGCTCCAGCCGCTTCAGGGTCGCGTCGTGCGGATGGGCGCCATGGCCGACGGGTCCGGGATGGTGGGATTCGGGTTCGGGCACGGGGACAAGACTGCCTTATCGGGACGGGAGCATGCGTAGCCGGGTCACGGCTGGGCTCCGGGGAGGTCTACGGTGGGCCCCGTGATCGACGTACGGCGCGCCGCTGACCGCTACCCCGGAGGGGACCTGGAGGCCGGGATCGACTCCCGCCACGCCTTCTCCTTCGGCCCGCACTACGACCCCGACAACCTGCGCTTCGGCGCGCTGCTCGCCTGCAACGAGGAGCGCCTCGCCCCCGGCGCCGGCTTCGACGAGCACGCCCACAGCCACACCGAGATCGTCACTTGGGTGGTCGAGGGCGAACTGACCCACCGCGACTCCACCAGGCACGAGACGCGGGTCCGCCCCGGCGGCATCCAGCACCTGAGCGCGGCGGCGGGCGTCCGCCACGTGGAACGCAACGACGGCTCCGCCCCCCTGACCTTCGTCCAGATGTGGCTGGCACCCCTGGAGTCGGGCGGCGACCCGTCGTACCACCACGTCCCCGGCACAGCCGGCCCCACCCCGTACGCGCTGCCGGCCGCCGGGGCGACGCTGCACGTCCGGCACCTGGCGGCGGGGGAGCGGACCGTGGTGCCGGACGCGGCATACGTCTACGTACACGTGGTCCGGGGTGACGTACGACTGGCGGGGCAGACGCTGGGGGCGGGCGACTCGGCGCGGATCACGGACGCGGAGGGCCTGGAGGTGGTGGGGGTGAGCGCGGCGGAGCTGCTGCTGTGGGAGATGTCCGCGCGCTGACGCCGAGGCGGTGCGACTCGTGGTCGAACTGATCTGAAAAGAGGGTGCCCCGGCCGACACCCCTGGATAGAGTCGCACGATGCCCGAGCTGAAGCGGCTGCATGCCGGTCATGCCCCGGCGGTCCTGGCCTTCGAGCTGGCGAACCGCGCTTATTTCGCTGCCTCGGTCCCCGATCGCGGCGACGACTTCTTCGACCGGTTCACCGAGCGGTACGACGCCTTGCTGGCCGAGCAGGAGGCCGGCATCTGCGTCTTCCACGTGCTCGTCGCCGAGGACGGCTCGGTACTCGGCAGGTTTAACCTGTACGACCTGGAGGACGGCACTGCCGGACTCGGCTACCGGGTCGCCCAGCACGTCGCCGGCCGCGGCGTTGCGACCGCGACCGTCCTGGAGCTGTGCCGGCTGGCGGCGTCACGGCACGGTCTGCGCACCTTGCGGGCCGCCACCGCCCACGAGAACGCCGCGTCCCAGAGGGTGCTGACCAAGGCCGGGTTCGTCCCCATCGGCCCGGCGGGCCCGAACGACCTCGGCGGTAAGCAGGGCACGTGGTACCAACGGGACCTGCTGCTCCAGCCGTAGACCACGACGTTGCTGGTGGACCGGTCGAACACGCCGTCCTCAAGCAGGCCTTGCAGGCCCCTCAGACCCGCACGGTGAACACGGCATCGGCCCTGGGTAGCTGGTCCAGGTACGCCTGGATGACTGCCGGGTCGGAGGTGGCGACCATCGCCGCGCCGATCTGAAGCGCGGTGAGGGCGACCAGCCCGTCAACGGGGTCGGGCCGTTTCTTGCCGGGCAGGTCCGCCCGGCCGATGAGCTCGCCGACGCGCAACGGGTGGGCGTGAACGTGCTGAGGACTCCTGCCAAAAGTGGTGGGCTTGACCTGGTCAGAGGTCGGTGTCGTGCACGAGGCCGCCGGGTAGCGGGCCGCGGTCAGCCGCGTCATCGCACGCGGTAAACCCGGCGACGTCGGCGATCATCCCCGGGATACTGGTCGCCCATGGATGAGGTCAAAGTCGTCGTCGCCCATTCCGAGCGCGCGACCCTGCGCGTCGGCGATGTGTTCCTGAAGGTGGACGCCGATCAGGCGCGCATCGACGTCGAGGTCGAGGCGATGTCCCTCGCGCCGGTCCCGACCCCGAAGGTCCTGTGGCGCAAGCCGCCCGTGCTCGCGGTCGCCGCGCTCCCGGGGACGACGCTCGGGCGCCTCGGCGGGCCGTCGACCGGGTCACCGGCGGCGTGGGCCGCGGCGGGCGCCGCCATCCGGAAGCTGCACGAAGCGCCGTTGCCGCCCTGGGCCGGTCGGCGCCGCCGGAGTCCCGACGAGTTGGTGGCGGAACTCGACGGCGAGTGCGAGTTGCTGGTGACGAACGGCGTCCTGCCCGCCGACCTGGTCACCCGCAACCGCCAGGTCGCCGAGGCCGCGCTCCGGCCGTGGATTCCGGCGTTCACGCACGGCGACCTGCAGATCGATCACGTCTTCGTCGACGGCGACGAGGTCACGGGCATCATCGACTGGTCCGAGGCGGGCCGGGGTGATGCCCTGTTCGACCTCGCCACCTTGACGCTCGGACACGAGGAGCACCTCGACGACGTCATCGCCGGTTATGGCACCGATGTCGACCTCGACGTGATCCACGCCTGGTGGTCGTTGCGAAGCCTGCTGGGGGTTCGCTGGCTGGTCGAGCACGGCTTTGACCCCTTCGCACCGGGCTGTGAGGTCGACGTGCTGAGATCCCGGATGTGAGGCTGCGCGGGCCCGACTGCTGTGAGTGCGTTCTGACGCATCGAGCAGGCCATCCCCTGGAGCGCATCGCCTGCCCTCACGGCAACGGTTGGGCGTGAAGGTACTTACAACGTAGCGTTCCTGACTTATGCTCACGCCCGCCAGCCATCAGGCACCCTCGACCATGTGAAGGGATCGTTGTGCGTCGACTGACGAAGATCTGGAGGGAAGTCCTGGCGGCTGCCCTCCTCCCCGCAACCGTTCTGATTTCCTCCAGCCCGGCCCACGCCGCCGTGACGGTCACCACCTCGGCCGTCTTCAACGACCCGTCAGGCACCACTGCCGACCAGAACCGGATCCGCGATTACATCGTCAGCCTGATCGACGCCACCCCGGCCGGGGAGTCGATCACCGCCTCGGTCTACACGTTCACCGACGGCACGGCCTCCCAGGCGCTGGTCAACGCGAAGCAGCGAGGCGTCAACGTCCGTCTGATCGTGGACCACACCACCGTCACCATGACCGGAGGCGAGTACACGACACTGGCCAATGGCCTCGGCACCGACCGCACCCAGCCGTCGTGGGTGATGGCCTGCCCCAGCGGACGCGGCTGCATCGGAAACCGGGAGCTCACCGCCGGCGACCCGGCGATCAACCACAACAAGTTCTGGTTGTTCTCCAACGTGGGCGGAGCCAGCAACGTGGTGGTGCAGACCTCGTCCAACATGACGGGCTCGCAGCGCACCGACTACTTCAACAATGCCGCCACGATCGTGGATTCCGGCCTGTACGGCATCTACCAGTCGTACTTCTCCGACCTGCTCTCCTACGGGTCCTCCTCGTCGGGCTCCGACAACTACTACACGACGCCGACCAGCTCCACCGGCCCGTACAAGGCCTACTTCTTCCCCCGCCACGAGGCGTCCGGCACGTCATGGGACAACGACGCGAGCACCGACACCGTCAAACTGATCCTGGACAACGTCAGTTGCTCCGGAGGCACCCAGATCCGGGTGGCCATGAACCTCTTCAGCCGTGACGAGGTCGCCAAGAAGCTGGTCAGCCTGGTCAACTCGGGGTGCTCGGTGTACCTGGCGGCCGATGGCGCGCCCGGTTCCATGAGCACGGCCGTGACGAACACCGTCTACGGCAAGCTGACCAAGCGCGTGGAGTGCTACGAGAACAGCCCCGACGGCACCTACAAGATCGGGCTGCACTCCAAGTACCTGCTGATCCAGGGAACGTACGACGGGGTCGCCAACCGCAAGCTGGTGTGGACCGGAAGCCACAACTACACCTACTCCGCGCTGCGGGCCAACGATGAGGCGCTGCTGAAGATCGACAACTCGGCGATCTACGACCAGTACAAGGTCAACCACGACACGCTGATGGCCTACTGCGCCGGAAGCTGACCAGCCCGGTCGGCCGACCCACGCCGGGGTCCGGCCCGGCGGTGCTCATGGTGAAGAACCCGCTGTGGCGGAGCTGTCCAGGACCGCACCACAGCGGGGATCTTCGTATTTCCTCTACTTCAGAGCAGCCGTCACTCACCGTCGCCGGAGCCGGGTTCGAAGGTCGGGTCGAGCGCGTACTGCGCGATCCCGAAAGGTGGAAAGTCGGCATCGGCAAGGACGCGGTAGAGGAACTCCGCGGTGGACATGTCGTACCGGTGCCATCCGCCGACGCCATGGGCCCGCGCGAGGACGGGGTACTCGCCCGGCCGCTCGGCATCGATCAGCCAGAAGTACTCGTCGGCCCATTCGGTGGAGCCCCACTCAACGAGCCCCTTGCCGCCCGGCGAGTAGATCGCATAGGGCTCGACGGCGGAGACGTCTCCGAGCTTGCTGTCCTGGTCGACCGACAGGGAGACCCGCCACTGTGTCAGGAAGTCGAAGGAGACGCCCTCGTCGCGACCCAGAAAGTAGACGGAATCACTGAAGACGCCGCCGCCGAACGCCTCGTAGAGCTCCTTGTAGTCCGCCGGCAGCGGCACCCCCAGCTCTCCTTCGATCGCCGCCCAGTCGACGGAGATCCCGAGCGGCTCCCACCCGGTCAGTTCGATCACTCGCCGAACCCACATGCAACAACTCCCGGAACTGCATCCCGGCCGCTGGTTCAGCCGGCGTTACCCGGCCGGCGGCGGACTACCGCAGGCCGTCGACGAACGCCTGCCAGGCGGGCGCGCCGACGATCACGACCGCGCCCGACGGGTTCTTGCTGTCACGCACAGGGACGGCGCCGGTCGGGCAGCCGTCGGCCACCTCGACGCATTCACCGCCGGTGCTGCCGCTGTACGAGGACGTACGCCACGCCGCGCCGCCGGTGACGGTGCACTCGACGCAGTCACCGCCGGTGTTGCCGCTGTAGCTGGACTTACGCCACTGTGCGTTCCGCAGGCTGGGACCGGTCTCCATAGCGCTCCTCCATCACACGGGTGATCAGTGCCGCCGAATCCTCCACGGAGAGGGCCGCGGCCTGCAAGCGAGCGTAACGGAGCGCCGCCTCCCTGACAGTGTCGGGGTTGGCGGTCATGTGGCCAGAGATCAGGTCCTCTGTGTAGACGATGTCCGGGTCGTCGTCGAAGCGCAGAAGATTGAACGAGCCAGCCAGACTGGCGTGTTCACCCGCCGAGTTCGGCAGCACCTGGATGTGCATCCAGCGATGGCCGGTGAACTCCAACAGGCGGGCGAGTTGGCGTCGCATGACGTCAGGGCCGCCGATCGGCCGGAGCAGCACCGCCTCGTCCAGGATCGCCCAGGCGAGCGGCGGCTGCTCCCGCTCCAGGATGCGCTGGCGCTCCATGCGGGCCGCCACCAGGCCGTCCAGGTCGTCCGGCATGCCGGTGGCGAGCACCGCCCGCGCGTACTCCTCCGTCTGCAGCAGCCCGTACACCAACTGTGCCTGGTACGTGGAGATGTACGTCGCCCTGGCCTCCATCTCCGCGTACGGCTGGAACCATGTGGGCAGTTGGCTGCGCAGGACCAGGCCGACCAGGCGGGAGAAGAGGCCGTCCGTGCCGAGGGCGGCGTCGACGCGTTCGGAGAATTCGCGGGTGGGGATCTTCTTCGTGGTCTCGATCTGGCCGACCAGTGAGCCCGTGCAGAAGATGATGTCGCCGAGCTGGCCCTGTGTCAGGCCGTGGGCCTCGCGGTGGCGGCGCAGTTCCCAGCCGTAGTAGTCGAGCGGGGACGCGGTCGGGTCGAGGGCGTGGATGTTGGCCACAGCGGTACCTCCGGCCTGCAACGCCTCGGGGCGTTCGTTTCGTTGCGTAGCCGAGCGTACTCGGAGAGTTGCATCCTGGTGACGTGAATCACGCAACTGGTCTGCAGGTGACCGACATTCAGTCCCACTACCGTGCCGAGTTCGCGCTGGGCGAGCACTCGGCACGGCATCTCCGCCGCGTTCTGCGGCTCTACCTCGAGGGTTCGGGCCTGCTCGACGTGGCCGACGCGGCCGAACTGGCGTTGACGGAACTGCTCGCCAATGTCGTCCGGCACGTGCCCGGCCGCCGCTGTGGCACCTGTTTCCTGCTCCTGCCCGGTGCGGTGCGAGTGGAGGTGTCCGACAGCTGTCCGCGACTGCCCGCCCCGGTGGCCGGGGACGTGCTCGCCGACGGTGGCCGCGGCCTGCATCTCGTCGAGGCGGTCACCGACCGGTGGGGCGTGACGCCGCATTCCGGCGGCGGCAAGACCGTCTGGTTCGAGTGCCTGGCCAGGCAGCCGCAGCCGTGAGCCCTCGCGCCGACCGCGGTGGCCTCAGCCCCGCAGCTCCGCCAGGACGGCGTCCGTGAACACCGGCCATGCCTCGATCGCCCAGGGTCCGAACGCCCTGTCCGTCAGGGCGACCCCGGCCACCCCCGCGTCCGGGTCGATCCACAGGAACGTGCCGGACTGGCCGAAGTGCCCGAAGGTGCGCGGAGAGGACGCGGATCCCGTCCAGTGCGGGGACTTGCCGTCGCGGATCTCGAAGCCGAGGCCCCAGTCGTTGGGGTTCTGGTGGCCGTAGCCGGGCAGGACTCCCTTCCTCCCCGGGAACTGCACCGTCATCGCCTCGGCGACCGTCCGCGGGTCCAGCAGCCTCGGCGCCTGCACCTCCGCCGCGAAGCGCAGCAGGTCCTCGACGGTCGACACGCCGGCCCAGGCGGGCGAGCCCTCCAGCGTGGTCGCCGTCATCCCGAGCGGGTCCAGGACGGCCTGCCGGATGTATTCGGAGAAGGGAATGTCCGTCGCCTTGGCTATGTGGTCGCAGAGCTGCTCGATCCCGGCGTTGGAGTACAGCCGGCGGTCCCCGGGGGGAGCCATGACCCGGTGCTCGTCGAAGGCCAGACCGGAGGTGTGCGCGAGCAGGTGGCGGACCGTGGATCCGGGAGGTCCGGCCGGCTCGTCCAGCTCGATCGCGCCCTCCTCGTACGCGACGAGTGCCGCGTACGCCGCCAGCGGCTTGGTCACCGAGGCCAGCGGGAAGCGTTGTGCGACCGGTCCGTGGGTGCCGAGGACGGTCCCGTCGGCCCGTACGACGCCCGCCGCGGCGGTGGGTGCGGGCCAGTTCTCGATCAGCGCCAAGCTCTGCAACGACATGCCCGCGAGCCTAACCCCGGCTCACAGCTGGAGCCGCATCGAGGGGTCCGGCTTGCGGACGAAACCCAGTGCGGCGTACAGCGGCTCGGCCTGCTCGGACGCGTTCAGGTCGACCTGTTCCGCGCCTTGTCCCCGGAACCAGGCCAGCAGCTCCTCCATGCACGCGCGTGCGTATCCGCGCCGCCGGGCGTCCGGGTCGGTGGCGACGCTGAAGACGTAGCCGACCCGACCGTGCGGGTTCCCGGCGCGGCCGATGCGGTACTCCAGGGTCCCGGCGGCCAGCGCGGCCAGCGCCCCGGGACGGTCCGGGTGATCTATGACGAACGCCACGAAGTTCCCGTCGCCGGCGGCGAGCCGGGCTCGCAGGGTCGGCAGGGACTCGGCGTGCCAGTCGGTGGAGCCCCTGGCCCCTCCCTCGAACACGGAGTCGATCATGACCTGGCGCAGGCGCAGCACTTCCACGGCGTCCTCGGGCAGGGCCCGGCGTACGAGACTCATGGGGCGCACGCTAACCAGCGGGGTCCGGACCCGTCCTGGGTTTTTCCCGGCCGGTTGCGCTCGCGTTCGCCTCCCGTTCCGCTCTCGTTCGGCCTTCTTCCCGGTTCCGCTTGCATGGAGTGCACTCCAAGGCCATAGCGTGTGGTCATGACGGTGATGCAGACCACGCCAGCGGACACCGAGCACGACACCCCCGCCGACATCTCCGCCGATATCTCCACCGACCTCTGCTCCGCCCCACCACCGCCGCATCCTCGCCCCGACGGGCAGGACCGGTACACGATCAGCGAGGTCGTCGCCTTCACCGGCCTGACCGCGCACACGCTGCGCTGGTACGAGCGGATCGGGCTGATGCCGCACGTCGACCGCTCCCACACCGGCCAGCGCCGCTACACCAACCGCGACCTGGACTGGCTCGACCTGGTGACCAAGCTGCGGCTGACCGGCATGCCGGTGGCCGACATGGTGCGGTACGCGGAACTGGTGCGCGAGGGCGAGCAGACGTACGCGGAACGGCAGGAGCTGCTGGAGGCGACGCGCCGGGACGTGCTGAGCCGGATCGCCGAACTGCACGACACCCTGGCCGTACTGGACCGGAAGATCAACTTCTACGCGCAGGAGCGGTAGCACCGAAGGTGCGGACGCTACAGCTCGGCCAGCAGATCTGCCTTCTTCGAGGAGAACTCCTCGTCCGTGACCAGCCCGGCCCGATGCAGCTCTCCGAGGTGCCGGATCCGCTCGGCGATGTCGGCGGGATCACGCCGCGCCGGCACCGGCACCGCGGACGTCGGCCGGGTCCGGACCGCCGCCAGAACCGCCGCGGCGAACGGCAACGACTCGTGCACGGGACCGTAGCCGAGCCCGAAGACGACCGCCGCCGGATCCTGGTCCGGCGGTACGGTCCCCGCCGGGCCGGTGGAGCGTGTCAGCAGCCGCAGATGCCCCTCGAACACCTCCGGTGAGCGCCATTCCACCCCGCTGAGGTCGGCCACCGGAAAGCTCTGGTCGCCGGCCTTCCACTTCGCGGAGGACGCGCCCGTCCACGACCAGCGGAACTGCACGGACGTCCCGTCGAAGGCCGCCTTGCCGTCGTACGCCTTGAAGTGCAGCGGCGGCTTCGGGGCGGCCACCAGATAGCGATCGGCGGCCCCGGACTCGTCGAGGAGTCCCGTCAGCTCGTCGGCGTAGTACTCGGCTAGGGTCTCCCGTTCGGCCGGCAGGGCCAGCCGGTAGGGGTCGGTGCCCTCCCGCAGCTGCCCGGCCGCCACCTCCATCAGCGGATCGGCGCCGGCCCGCGGCTGGATCCGCAGTACGACGCTGCCGCGCTTGCCCGGCGTGAGCGTCACGCCCTCGATCGCGGACAGCGGTATCCGCCGTTCGCCCAGCGCCTGGAAGAGCTTTGGTGTCCGAATCCCCCGTTCGTAACGGATGAGCACGGAGTCGGACTCGAACTCCCAGACGGCATGAAAACCCGCCAGTACGTCACCCATGCGGCTCATCGTATGCGGCAGGTGCTTCTCCGTCGCCACCCGAGCAGGGCGCACTTCTTGCTGTTTCTACGCGCGTTCGGACATCGACGCGCCGGTAAGACCGGTGCGGCACGCGTCGTCCTCACGCGCGCACGTCACGTCGTCGTACGCGCCCACGCCCACGTCGGCGAGGTTGCGCAGGCTGTCCGTGCCCGGCTGGAAATAGCCGCTGTGCCCGTGCGCGTCCCGCGCGGACAGCACCCGCGCCCCGAACGCCGAGGAGACCGGGTCGGCGCCGTGCCCGAGCCCGGCCAGCTCCAGGTACGGCACGTCCTGCACCCAGTCGCTGGCGTCCCGCATCGCCCACACCCGGGCCGAGGTGCCGAGGTGCGAGGCCTTGGAGACACGCATGCCGGGGCTCGCGGCCACGGCTATGTCGGCCACCCGGCGCGGCATGTCGTGCGCGGCGACCCCGCAGAGCACCGAGCCGTAGCTGTGGCACACCATCGTCACCGGGGCACGGCCCGGCAGGGCGCGCAGCAGCGCGTTGAGCCGGAGGGCGCCCTCCGCGGCGCGCCGCCCCGTGGCCGCGTCCACCCCGAGCCCGTCGGGGGAGGTGTAGTCGGCCCAGGCGATCACGGCCGTACGGGTCGTGGGGCGCACCATGCGCTCGGTCGCGTACAGCGCCCTGGCCATGCCGACCGGGGCGCTGTACTGCCGGTGCGTCCTCTGGAAGGTGAGCAGGTCGGTGTCGACGCCGGGGACGACGACGGAGATCCGCTCGGCCTCGGTGAGGTTCCCGAGCACCTCGGCGACCCGGCCCGAGCCCTCGGGGTCGAAGGCGAGGATCTGCCGGCCGGGGCTCAGCAGCGACTCGTAGCGGTGCATGCGGCGGCCCGCGTCCTGCTGGCCGGCCGAGCTGAGCCGGCTGTCGTGCATGCGCTTCTTCTCGAGCCTGCGGGCCTTGTCCAGCGCGAGGTGGTTGGCCCGGTAGCGCAGGGCGACGGGAGCGCCGTTCATGTTGCCGACCGCCAGCGGGTAGCGGTGGGCGAGGCGGTTTTGCTCGTGCGGGGTGAGCGAGTCGAAGAAGCGGGCGAGCTGTGCCGGAGGGGACTGCGGATCCGGCAGGTGCAGGCCGTGCAGATGGCCGTGCTTCCACGCGTTGAGCGACGCCTGCAGGGCGCTCGGCTCCCGGTGACTGCGCAGGGCGGTCCAGCCGGTGGTCGCGAGCATCACGAACACGACGGCCAGCGCCAACAGTGCGCGCCAGACGTTGATCTGCGGGGAGTTTTCGAAGGAAGTCACTGGGAGGACACACTAGGAGAACGGAAGGGTCTCGCGGTAACGGAGTGACAGGTATCACGTTTCGCGAACGCCTCGAACGTCTCGAACGCCTCCCCGGCGATCCCGGGTGCCGTGGCGGTTCCCCTATCCGGGTGACTCCCTTGAAGACCCCTCGCCCCCGGCAGGCGCATCAGGTGACAGTGGGTCAGATCCTCCGCGGGCAGGGGAGGAGGACAGACCGCGGCACGCGCTGCTGGAGGGGGGCAGCGCGGTCCGCGTCCCAGGGGAGGGGCAACGGCGCCTCTTCAGCGCCGAGTTGCCGACTCACCCGTAATCCGTATCCGTATCCGTATTGCGTATCCGTGTCCGGCTCAGGCCCGGCGCAGCGTCATGCGTCGCCGCCTGCCGCCCCCGGATCCGCTGCCGACACGTCCAGCAGCCGGTACCGGTCGATCGCCTGCTTCAGCACGGACCGCTCGACCTTGCCCTCCCGGGCCAGCTCCGTCAGCACGGCGACCACGATCGACTGGGCGTCGATGTGGAAGTAGCGCCGCGCCGCGCCCCGTGTGTCGGCGAAGCCGAAGCCGTCCGCGCCCAGTGACTGGTACGTGCCCGGCACCCACCGCGCGATCTGGTCCGGCACCGACCGCATCCAGTCGGACACGGCCACGAACGGCCCCTCGGAGCCGCTGAGCTTCCGCGTCACGTACGGCACCCGCTGGTCCTCGTCGGGGTGCAGCAGGTTGTGCTCCTCGCACTCCACGGCCTCGCGGCGCAGCTCGTTCCAGGAGGTCGCCGACCAGACATCCGCCCGGACGTTCCACTCCTCGCCGAGGATGCGCTGGGCCTCCAGAGCCCACGGGACGGCCACGCCCGACGCCATGATCTGCGCCGGGACCGAGCCGGACGTGCCCGCGCCGATCCTGTGGACGCCCTTGATGATGCCCTCGACGTCCACGTCCGCCGGCTCGGCCGGGTGCTGGATGGGCTCGTTGTAGACGGTCAGGTAGTAGAAGACGTCCTCGCCGTGCGGGTGCTCGTCGTCGCCGCCGTACATACGGCGCAGGCCGTCCTGCACGATGTGCGCGATCTCGTAGGCGTACGCCGGGTCGTAGGCCACGCAGGCCGGGTTGGTCGACGCGAGCAGCTGCGAGTGGCCGTCCGCGTGCTGGAGACCCTCGCCGGTCAGCGTCGTACGACCCGCGGTCGCGCCCAGTACGAAGCCGCGCGCCAGCTGGTCGGCCATCTGCCAGAACTGGTCACCGGTGCGCTGGAAACCGAACATCGAGTAGAAGACGTAGACCGGGATGAGCGGCTCGCCGTGCGTCGCGTACGCCGAACCCGCCGCGATCAGGGAGGCCGTGCAGCCGGCCTCCGAGATGCCGTCGTGCAGCATCTGGCCGGTCGGCGACTCCTTGTAGGCGAGCAGCAGATCGCGGTCCACCGACTCGTACTGCTGGCCGAGCGGGTTGTAGATCTTGGCGCTCGGGAAGAACGAGTCCATGCCGAACGTGCGGTACTCGTCGGGCGCGATCAGCACGAACCGCTTGCCGATCTCCTTGTCCCGCATGAGGTCCTTCAGGAGCCGCACGAAGGCCATCGTCGTCGCGATGGACTGCTGGCCGGTGCCCTTCTTCACGGTCGCGTAGGTCTTGTCGTCCGGCAGCGGGAGCGGCTTGGAGCGCACGACGCGCGTCGGGACGTACCCGCCGCACTGCTTGCGCATGTCGTGCATGTACTGGATCTCGTCGGTGTGCCGGCCCGGGTGGTAGTACGGCGGCGGGCCCGACTCCAGCTGCCGGTCGGTGATCGGCAGGTGCAGCCGGTCGCGGAAACGCTTGAGGTCGTCGACCGTCAGCTTCTTCATCTGGTGCGTCGCGTTGCGGCCCTCGAAGTTCGGGCCCAGCGTCCAGCCCTTGATCGTCTTGGCCAGGATGACCGTCGGCTGGCCCTTGTGCTCCTTGGCCGCCTTGAACGCCGCGTAGATCTTGCGGTGGTCGTGGCCGCCGCGGCCCAGGTGCAGGATCTGGTCGTCGGTCATGTTCTCGACCATCGCGCGCAGCCGCTGGTCGTCACCGAAGAAGTGCTCGCGGATGTACGCGCCGGACTCGGTGGCGTACGTCTGGAACTGGCCGTCCGGGGTCGTGTTCATCCTGTTCACGAGGACGCCGTCCCGGTCCTGCGCGAGCAGCGGGTCCCAGGTGCGGTCCCAGATGAGCTTGATCACGTTCCAGCCGGCGCCCCGGAAGATCGACTCCAGCTCCTGGATGATCTTGCCGTTGCCGCGCACCGGGCCGTCCAGGCGCTGCAGGTTGCAGTTCACGACGAAGGTCAGGTTGTCCAGGCCCTCGCGGGCGGCGATGGACAGCTGGCCGAGCGACTCGGGCTCGTCCATCTCGCCGTCCCCGAGGAACGCCCACACGTGCGACCTGGAGGTGTCCGCGATGCCGCGCGCCTGCATGTAGCGGTTCATCCGCGCCTGGTAGATCGCGGCGAGCGGGCCGAGGCCCATGGAGACCGTCGGGAACTCCCAGAAGTCCGGCATGGAGCGCGGGTGCGGGTAGCTGGAGAGCCCGTTCGGGTACTTCGACTTCTCCTGCCTGAAGCCGTCCAGCTGGTCCTCGGTGAGGCGGTCGAGCAGGTACGCGCGCGCATAGATGCCCGGGGAGGCGTGCCCCTGGAAGAAGACCTGGTCGCCGCCGTCGCCCTCGTCCTTGCCGCGGAAGAAGTGGTTGAAGCCCACGTCGTACAGCGACGCCGAGGAGGCGAAGGTGGCGATGTGGCCGCCGACGCCGATGCCGGGGCGCTGCGCGCGCGAGACCATCACGGCGGCGTTCCAGCGGGTCGCGTTCAGGACCTTGCGCTCGATCTCCTCGTTGCCGGGGAAGAAAGGCTCCGCCCGGGTGGGGATCGTGTTGACGTAGTCCGTGCTGCGCATCTCCGGCACGGCCACGCGCTTCTCGCGGGCCCGCTCGATCAGGCGCAGCATGAGGTAACGGGCCCGCTCCCGGCCGCGCTCGTCCACCGCGGCGTCGAGGGAGTCGAGCCACTCCTGGGTTTCTTCGGGATCGAAGTCAGGGACCTGACTCGGAAGGCCGCCAATGATGATCGGGTTGCGATCGGATCCGGAAGCCACGGTGTTCCTTACCTGTCAGAGGGCCAGTCCTGCACCTGCCTGCGCCGTCCCCATCGTCCACCCCGGAACGGCGTACGTCATCTCCACCGGTGTCGCCATCGGTCAAAACGCAACGATACGCCCGGGGTGTGACGGGCTTGGCAAAGGCGTTCGAGGGGCGTATCACCGGATGAATCTGAGATGATTCCCAGCGGCACAAAACGGGCAAACGGGAGTGATGTGGGTCACGCAGTGCCGGGACGCGGCGTCGGAAGTTGCGGCGACACGGCCGGGATCGTCACCGTTTCGGCGGTCCGGGCGGCCGGGTACTTGCGCGATCCGTCCCGCACGTGTGGACTACGGCCAAGCGGCGCGCGCACGCGCGTGGCCGAGTTGTTCCCGAAAACATGATCAGGAGGCAGACCGTGAGCGCGACCGCGGACCACGCGGAGACGAGCCTGGCCGTCAGGCTGGGGTTCCAGCCCGACCAGGTGGTCCAGGAGATCGGCTACGACGACGACGTGGACCAGGACCTCCGCGAGTCCATCGAGGAAGCCATCGGCGGCGAGCTGGTGGACGAGGACTACGACGACGTGGCCGACGTCGTGTTGCTGTGGTTCCGCGACGAGGACGGCGACCTGACCGACGCACTGGTCGACGCCATCGGACTCCTCGAAGAGGAAGGGCAGATCCTCCTCCTGACGCCGAAGACCGGCCGGGACGGCTACATCGAGCCCAGCGACATCAACGACGCGGCGCGGACGGCCGGCCTGTCGCAGACCAAGAGCATCAGCGCGGGCAAGGACTGGAACGGCAGCAGACTGCTGACCCCGAAGGCCTCGAAGCGGTGACTGCCGCCCGTAGGTGAGCGAAGCGGGGGCGGCGGTCCCTCCGGGTGACCGCCGCCCCCGCCGCCGTAGGCTGTTCTCCTCCGAACAGCCCACCGAAAGGGAAACATCCCGATGGCCATCCAGGTCGGCGACAAGGCCCCCGACTTCGAGCTCAAGGACAACCACGGCCGGACCGTGAAGCTCTCGGACTTCCGCGGCGACAAGAACGTGGTGCTGCTCTTCTACCCCTTCGCCTTCACCGGCGTGTGCACCGGCGAGCTGTGCGAACTGCGCGACAACCTGCCGGAGTTCTCCGACCGCGAGACCCAGCTGCTCGCCGTCTCCAACGACTCCATCCACACCCTGCGCGTCTTCGCCGAGCAGGAGGGCCTGGAGTACCCGCTGCTGAGCGACTTCTGGCCGCACGGCAACGTCTCCCGCGCCTACGGCGTCTTCGACGAGGACAAGGGATGTGCCGTCCGCGGCACCTTCATCCTCGACAAGGAGGGCGTGGTGCGCTGGACCGTCGTCAACGGCCTGCCGGACGCCCGTGACCTGAACGAGTACGTCAAGGCTCTCGACGCCCTCTGAGCCCGCACCGGGCCGACACCTTTCGCTCTGCGCGTCCAGGGTCTGCGGGGGCGGGAACCCGTCACTAGGATCGGCACGTTGATCCCATATCCGAAGCACGACGGGGCTCCCCGCCCCAGGACACCACATGGAGGACCCGTGGGAGTCAGCCTCAGCAAGGGCGGCAACGTATCGCTGACGAAGGAGGCCCCGGGACTGACCGCGGTCATCGTCGGCCTGGGGTGGGACGTGCGCACCACGACCGGCACGGACTTCGACCTCGACGCCAGCGCGCTGCTGCTGAACAATTCCGGCAAGGTCGCCAGCGACCAGCACTTCGTCTTCTTCAACAACCTCAAGAGCCCCGACGGCTCCGTGGAGCACACCGGTGACAACCTCACCGGTGAGGGCGAGGGGGACGACGAGCAGATCAAGGTCCACCTCGCCGGGGTCCCGGCCGATGTCGAAAAGATCGTGTTCCCGGTGTCGATCTACGACGCCGAGAACCGCCAGCAGTCCTTCGGCCAGGTCCGCAACGCGTTCATCCGCGTCGTGAACCAGGCCAACCAGCAGGAGATCGCTCGCTACGACCTGAGCGAGGACGCCTCCACCGAGACCGCCATGGTCTTCGGCGAGCTGTACCGGCACGGCGCCGAGTGGAAGTTCCGGGCCATCGGCCAGGGGTACGCCTCGGGCCTGCGCGGCATCGCCCAGGACTTCGGCGTCAACGTCTGATACCCGGCAGTTCCACCGACGTTCCGGCGCCGCACCCGTTTGGGGGCGGCGCCGGACGTGCAGGACAACCAGGGAAGCACCACAAGGGGAGGACCAGCATCATGGGCGTCACGCTCGCCAAGGGAGGCAACGTCTCCCTCTCCAAAGCCGCACCGAACCTCACCAACGTCATGATCGGGCTCGGCTGGGACGCACGCTCGACCACCGGCGCCCCCTTCGACCTGGATGCCAGCGCGCTGCTGTGCGGTGCCGGCAACCGTGTGCTGGGCGACGACTGGTTCGTGTTCTACAACCAGCTCAAGAGCCCCGACGGCTCGGTGGAGCACACCGGTGACAACCTCACCGGTGAGGGCGAGGGGGACGACGAGTCGATCCTGGTGGACCTCGCCAAGGTGCCGGCCCAGTGCGAGAAGATCATCTTCCCGGTCTCGATCCACATGGCGGACGAGCGCGGTCAGACCTTCGGGCAGGTCTCCAACGCGTTCATCCGCGTCGTCAACCAGGCCGACGGCCAGGAGCTGGCCCGCTACGACCTCAGCGAGGACGCCTCCACCGAGACGGCCATGATCTTCGGCGAGCTGTACCGCTACCAGGGCGAATGGAAGTTCCGGGCGGTGGGCCAGGGGTATGCGTCGGGACTGCGTGGGATCGCTCTAGACTTTGGAGTCAACGTTTCGTAAAGCCGAGTACGGCTCGGGGGAGACCCGTACCAACACGATTGGGTAGCCAGTGCTTCTGAAAACCTTCGGCTGGTCGTTCGCGGTCACCGCGGTCGGTCTGGTCGCAGCCGTCCTCTACGGGGGGTGGGAGGGCTTCGGCGTCGTGGCGATCCTCTCCATCCTGGAGATCTCGCTGTCGTTCGACAATGCGGTCGTCAACGCCGGAATCCTGAAGAAGATGAACGCCTTCTGGCAGAAGATCTTCCTCACCGTCGGCGTGCTCATCGCGGTCTTCGGCATGAGGCTGGTCTTCCCGGTCGTGATCGTCGCCATCACCGCCAAGATGGGCCCGATCGAGGCGGTCGACCTCGCGCTCAACAACAAGGACCACTACGAGCAGCTCGTCACCGACGCGCACCCGGCCATCGCCGCCTTCGGTGGCATGTTCCTGCTCATGATCTTCCTCGACTTCATCTTCGAGGACCGGGACATCCAGTGGCTGCGCTGGATCGAGCGCCCCCTTGCCAAGCTCGGCAAGGTCGACATGCTGTCGGTCTGCATCTCGCTGATCGTCCTGCTCATCACCTCCTTCACCTTCGCCACCCACGCCCACCAGCACGGCGGCGCCCATGTCGACAAGGCACAGACGGTCCTGATCGCCGGCATCGCCGGCCTGATCACCTACATGATCGTCGGCGGTCTCTCCGGCTACTTCGAGGACCGGCTCGAGGAAGAGGAGGAACGCGAGCACGAGGAGGAGGAAGAGGCCGCCCGCTCCGGGAAGAAACGTTCAGCGGTCGTCCTCGCCGGCCAGGCCGCGTTCTTCATGTTCCTCTACCTCGAGGTCCTGGACGCGTCCTTCTCCTTCGACGGCGTGATCGGCGCCTTCGCCATCACCAACGACATCGTCCTGATGGCGCTCGGCCTCGGCATCGGCGCGATGTACGTCCGGTCGCTGACCGTCTACCTGGTCCGTCAGGGCACTCTCGACGACTACGTCTACCTCGAGCACGGCGCCCACTACGCGATCGGCGCCCTGGCCGTGATCCTCATGGTCACCATCCAGTACGAGATCCACGAGGTCATCACCGGTCTCGTCGGCGTCGTCCTGATCGCCTGGTCCTTCTGGTCCTCCGTGCGCCGCAACCGCGCGCTCGCGGCACAGGAGAGCGGCTCCGACGAGAAGGCCGAGGTCTCCTCCGGGGTGTGACACCCCACGCGATGAGGAACGCTCTGTTCGGGGCGGCCGGCACGGGTCGGCCGCCCCGACGGCGTTTCCACGACCGGTCGATGCCGGTTCAGTCGATGCCGGTTCAGTCGATGCCGGTTCAGACCGATGCCGGTTCAGACCGATGCCGGTTCGATGACGAGTACCTGGGGGCGGGAATGGGTTTCTTCGACGGGCTGCGGGGCGCACGCGCCGAGTTCGACTCCGGCAGCGCTGCGACCAATGCGATCGAACTGACCAAACGGCACCAGCAGGTGTCCCTCACCAAACAGGACGCGGCCACCGGCCACCTGCGCGTCAACCTCAACTGGCGGATGCGCACCTCCGACTTCGACACCACCCGGCGCACGAGCCTGCTCAGGCACCCCTTGCGGCTGTTCAAGCCGCCGGAGGTGCTCGGACACGGGCAGAGCATGGTCGACGTCGACCTCGACCTGGGCTGCCTGTACGAGCTGGCCGACGGCACCAAAGGAGTCGTCCAGCCGCTCGGCGGCTACCTCGGCGACGTCAACGCACCGCCGTACATCAAGCTCAGCGGTGACGACCGGTTCGGCTCGGCGTCCGGCGAGACGATGTACATCAACCTCGACCACCGGGACGCCATCAAACGCCTGCTGGTCTTCGTCTACATCTACGACCAGACCCCGGCCTTCGACCGCACGCAGGCGATCGTCACGCTGTACCCGAGCAACGGCCCCCGCATCGAGATAGGCCTCGACGAGCGGCACCCGCAGGCGCGGTCCTGCGCGGTGGTGATGATCGAGAACGTGAAGGGCGAACTCCTCGTCCGCCGCGAGGTGAAGTTCGTGTACGGCTTCCAGGGCGAGCTGGACCGCTTGTACGGGTGGGGGCTGCAGTGGGGGCGGGGTTACAAGACCAAGGTCGAGCGCTGACCCGCCCGGTGGCCGGCCCTAGCGCCCGACGAACTGCGGCCCCTGCGGCGGCAGCCGGAAGTCCGGGTCCGGCGCCGCCGGCACGGGCACCGGTTGCGGATACCCGTACGCCGGCGGAGCCGATGTCGGCTGGGGGTATCCGTACGACGGCTGCGGGTAGCCGTACGACGGCTGGCGCGGGACCGCCGCCGTCGGCTGTTCCGGCGGCAGCGGCTGGGACGTGACCGCCTCCGGGCGGACCTGGGGCGGCTCCTGCTCCGGCTCCGACTCGTCCACCGAGATGCCGTAGTCGGTGGCGAGACCCTTCAGGCCGTTCGAATAGCCCTCGCCCAGCGCACGGAACTTCCAGCCCTCCCCGCGCCGGTACAGCTCACCGCAGATCAGCGCGGTCTCGGCGCCCGTCTCCGGCGTGATGTCGAACCGGGCCAGCGGCTCCCCGTCCGCGACCGCCGCGTCGTACAGCAGGATCCCCAGCCCCGGCACCCGGTCGAAGGGGACCCCGTCCGCGGACGCGACCAGCAGGATCCTGCCGATGACGGGCTCGATGCCGGACAGGGCCGTCTGGATCGTGTCGGTCAGGCCCTCGGCGGTCCGCTTCTTGCCCAGCCGCCAGACCTTCCCCGAGGGGTGCCGGGGCTGGTTGTAGAAGACGAAGTCCTCGTCGGAACGCACACGGCCGTCGGAACCGAGCAGCAGCGCCGAGGCGTCCACGTCCGGTACCCCCTGCCCGGAGGTCCAGCGCAGCACGGCGCGCACCGTGGTGGCTTCGAGCGGGACGTTCGACCCCTTCAGCATCGCGTGCGTCATGCGGTCATCCTGCCCTCTCGGTCCTGGTCACGACAATGCGGGGGTGTTTCCGGCCGACACAGGCGAGTTACCGGAAATTCATCGCCCGACGGGAACCTCCGACATAGATCTCTACGTACTATTACCGGCCACCCTTTACCGAATCCAGAGGATCGGCCCGCGCCTCCGAGGGAGTCCTATGCGTCATTTCGGGCACATCGCCCCCGAGGTGCGGCAGCGCCTCTTCCATCAGGAGCCGTGCGCGTTCTCCGCCGACTCCCCGGCCCGGCTGCTCGCCACGGCCCTCGGCGCCACGCTCTACAGCCCCGCCACCCGGTCCCGGCTCGCCGACGACATCGTCAAGCAGGCCGGGAAAGGCGTGGTCTCGATGGTGCTGTGCCTGGAGGACTCCATCGACGACGCGGACGTCGCCGACGGCGAGGACAACCTCGTCCGGCAGTTCGCCGACCTGGCCGACCTGGCCGGCCTCGCCGATCGCGGCACGCCGGCGGGCACCGAGCCGCCCCTGCTGTTCATCCGGGTCCGCACCCCCGAGCAGATCCTCGACCTCGTGCGGCGCCTCGGTCCCTTCGCACGGCTGCTCTCCGGCTTCGTGCTGCCGAAGTTCACCGAGGAACGCGGCATCCCCTTCTTGGAGGCCCTCACCGCCGCCGAGGCCGACAGCGGGCGCCGGCTGTTCGCCATGCCCGTCCTGGAATCGCCCGAGCTGCTGTACCGCGAATCCCGCGTGGAGACCCTGGAAGGCATAGCCCGCGCGGTAGACAAGTACCGTGACCGGGTCCTCGCCCTGCGCCTGGGCGTCACCGACTTCTGCTCCTCCTACGGGCTGCGCCGTGCCCCCGACATGACCGCGTACGACGTCCAGATCGTCGCCTCCGTGATCGCCGACGTCGTCAACATGCTGGGCCGCGCCGACGGCACCGGGTTCACCGTCACCGGGCCGGTGTGGGAGTACTTCCGCACCTCCGAGCGCATGTTCAAGCCGCAGCTCAGGCAGAGCCCCTTCCTGGAGGTGCAGGCCGCCGAGCTGCGCGACAAGCTCATCGAACACGCCATGGACGGACTGCTGCGCGAGATCTCCCTGGACCACGCCAACGGCCTGCTCGGCAAGACCTGCATCCACCCCTCCCACGTCCTGCCCGTCCACGCCCTGTCCGTCGTCAGCCACGAGGAGTACAGCGACGCCCAGGACATCCTGCGGCCGGAACGCGGCGGCGGAGGCGTACTGCGGTCCGCTTACACGAACAAGATGAACGAAGTGAAACCCCACCGCGCCTGGGCCGAGCGGACCCTGCTGCGCGCCGAGGTGTTCGGCGTGGCCCACGAGGACGTCGGCTTCGTGGAACTGCTGGCCGCCGGCATACCCGGCTGAACCCATGGGACGCATGAACGACGCGAACGACGCGAACGACGCGAACGATGTGAACACGGTGTACGAGGCGAAGGGGGCGGTGAACCACCGGGTGTGGTCCGGGAGCTGGGTCGCCGAGCGGCTCGGCGTCGAGCTGGCCGGCGACGAGGCGCTGACCGGCATGCTGGGGCTGGCGCTGCGCCGCAACCCCAAGCGGGCGCATCTGCTGGTCTCCCATGTGCTCGGCAAGCATGTACCGCAGTCGCCGGCCGTGGTGTACGGCCATGGAGTCACCCTCGGCCGCCGGGTCGCCGCGCTGCTCGGCGAGGCGGAGACGGCGACCGCCGTCGTCCTCGGCTACGCGGAGACCGCGACGGGGCTCGGCCATGCGGTCGCCGACGGCCTCGGCGCGGTGCCGTACCTGCACTCCACGCGTCGGCCGGTGGCCGGCGTCGCCCGGGCGGGCGGTTTCGAGGAGTCGCACTCCCATGCCACGTCTCATCTGTTGTTGCCCGAAGATCCTGCTCTGCTGGCCGGTGACGGGCCTCTGGTCCTGGTCGACGACGAGTTCTCCACGGGCAACACCGTGCTGAACACCATCCGTGACCTGCACGAACGGTATCCGCGGCAGCGGTATGTGGTGGTCGCCCTGGTCGACATGCGCTCCCCGGCGGACACCGCCCGCATGGAGCGCTTCGCCGCCGGGATCGGTGCCCGCGTCGATCTGGTCGCCGCCGCCTCCGGGGCCGTACGGCTGCCCGAGGGCGTGCTGGAGAAGGGGCAGGAGCTGGTCGCCCGGCACGAGGCCACCCGGCAGGACGAGGCCACCGGGCTGCCGTCCGAGCCGCCGGACGGCCGGATCACCCGCGTCGACCTGCGCTGGCCCCACCGATTGCCCGACGGCGGCCGGCACGGCTTCACACCCGCCCACCGGGCCCGCCTGGAGGCGGCGCTGCCCGCCATGGCCGCCCGGATCGCCGAGGCGCTGCCGGCCGACGCCCGCCGCGTGCTCGTGCTCGGCTTCGAAGAGCTGATGTACGCGCCGCTGCGGCTCGCCCGCGAGCTGGAGCAGGTGATACCGGCCGAGGTGCGCTTCTCCACCACCACCCGCTCGCCCGTCCTCGCGGTCGACGACCCCGGCTACGCGATCCGCACCCGCCTGGTCTTCCCCGCCCACGACGACCCCGCCGACGGCCCCGGTGAACGCTACGCCTACAACATCGCGGGCGCCGGCTTCGACGCCGTCGTCGCCGTGCCCGACTCGGCCGCCGACACGCCGGCGCTGCACGCCCCCGACGGTCTGCTGGCCCGGCTCGCCGCGCACACCTCGCACGTCCTGCTCGCGGCCGTCCCGTCCTACCTCCCCGCATGCTCCTCCCCCGAAAGGCCGGCCATGCTGCCCGAGCCCCTCCGCGGCCCCGCCTTCTCCTCGTACGCCCCCGAGGAGGTCGGCTGGCTGCTCCAGGACCTGTCGGACGTGACACTGGAGGCACCGACCGAGGAGCGGGAGGAGGCCATCCAGAGCGGTGGCGCCCACTACGCCGAGTCGCTGCCGGTGGAGTACCAGCCCAGCGAGCAGTACCAGCAGCTGTTCCACACGGCCCTGGACGCCTCGGCCGCCCGGCTCGCCCAGGCGGTCGGCGTCGTGACCGAGACCGTCATCGCCGAACGGTCGCCCCGCCCGGTACTGGTCTCACTCGCCCGTGCGGGCACCCCGGTCGGCGTCCTCATGCGCCGCTGGGCCGCGTACCGTCACGGACTGGACCTGCCCCACTACGCCGTCTCGATCGTCCGCGGCCGGGGCATCGACGCCAACGCGCTGCGCTGGCTCGCCGACCGTCATGACCCCCGCGACGTCGTCTTCGTCGACGGCTGGACCGGCAAGGGTGCGATCACCCGTGAACTCGCCCAGGCAGTCGAGGAGTTCGAGGCGAGGGAGGGCGTCACCGGCTTCGATCCGGAGATCGCCGTACTCGCCGACCCGGGTTCGTGCGTGCGCACCTACGGCACCCGTGAGGACTTCCTCATCCCCTCCGCCTGCCTCAACTCCACGGTCTCCGGACTGATCTCGCGCACCGTCCTGCGCGCCGACCTGGTCGGCCCGGACGACTTCCACGGCGCCAAGTTCTACCGGGAACTGGCCGCCGCCGACGTCTCCGTGGCCTTCCTCGACGCCGTCACCGCGCGTTTCCCGGAGGTCGCCGACACCGTCGCCACGGCGGCCAAGGAGTTGATGGCCGAGGACCGCACCCCGACCTGGGCCGGCTGGCGGGCCGTCGAACGGATCAGCGAGGAGTACGGCATCCACGACGTCAACCTGGTCAAGCCGGGCGTCGGCGAGACCACCCGGGTACTGCTGCGCCGGGTGCCATGGAAGATCCTGGCGCGGGCCGGGGCCGGCGCCGACCTGGACCATGTGCGCCTGCTGGCCGGACAGCGGGGCGTACCGGTCGAGGAGGTCGGCGAGCTGCCGTACAGCTGCGTCGGACTGATCCACCCGAAGTACACGCGCGGGGCGACCGGCGCCGACGGCCGGGCGGTGAGTGTCTGATGCCGGTGCTGGTGGCGAGCGACCTCGACCGTACGCTGATCTACTCCTCGGCGGCCCTCGCGCTGACCATGCCCGACGCGCGGGCACCCCGGCTGCTGTGCGTCGAGGTCCACGAGAGCAAGCCGCTCTCCTACATGACCGAGACGGCCGCCCGGCTGCTGACCGACCTCGGGGACACGGCCGTCTTCGTGCCGACCACGACCCGCACCCGCAAGCAGTACCAGCGCATCAACCTGCCCGGTCCGCCTCCCACGTACGCGATCTGCGCCAACGGCGGCCATCTGCTGGTCGACGGGGTGACGGACGCGGACTGGCACGCGGGGGTGCGCGCGCGGCTCGCCGCGCAGTGCGCGCCGCTGGCGGAGGTGCGGGAGCACCTGATGACCTCCGCCGACCCCGCATGGGTGCGCAAGCACCGGGTCGCCGAGGACCTGTTCGCCTACCTCGTCGTCGAGCGCGAGCTGCTGCCCGAGGAGTGGGTGAAGGAACTGGCGGTGTGGGCCGAGGACCGGGGCTGGACCGTCTCGCTGCAGGGCCGGAAGATCTACGCCGTCCCGCAGCCGCTCACCAAGAGCGCGGCCGTACGTGAGGTGGCCCGCCGCACCGGCGCCGAACTGACGCTGGCGGCCGGTGACTCCCTCCTCGACGCCGACCTGCTGCTCGCCGCCGACCAGGGCTGGCGCCCGGGCCACGGCGAACTGGCCGACACCGGATGGACGGCACCGGCGATCGGCGCGCTGCCGGAACGGGGAGTGCTGGCGGGGGAGCGCATCCTACGGGAGTTCCTGAAGGCGGCCCGCACGTGATGCGGCCCGCGCGGCAGCGCTGGGGGCGGGGCTGACGGCGGTGCTACCCGCAGCAGCCGCCGCCGCAGCAACCGCCGCCTCCGCCCGCCCGGGGTGCCGCGGCGGGCGCTGAGGCCGTGCCGCCCACGGCCACCGTCGACAGGAGCTTGACCGTGTCGTCGTGACCCGCAGGGCAGCTCGCGGGGTCGGCGGACTCCGCCATGGGGCGGCTCAGTTCGAACGTGTCGCCGCAGGTCCGGCAGCGGTACTCGTAGCGAGGCATGAGCACCAGGTTAGCCGGGCCGGCGGGACGGCGTCTGCTCCGCCCGCTCACTGGCTTCCGGGTGCCGGGCCCGCCAGTACGGGTTGTCGTGCGGCAGGCTCGAGCTGACCCTGCCGTACATGCCGAACGCCATCAGCAGGACGCCGACGACGAAGCTGAACAGCACGTTCTGGATCTTGAACGCGAGGAAGTTGTTCGGGGTGTCCAGCAGGCCGAGGTTCAGGAAGCCGTTCAGGAGGAACAGCACACCGAAGACCATGTTCAGCGTCGACGCCACGTTTCCGCCGATCAGCATGCCCGCGACGAGGATCACCCCGACGCAGATCGACAGCACGCTGAGCGCGCCGTTGGTGTTCAGACCGGCCACGGTGTCGCCGCCGGTGCTGAAGAAGCCGATGTGGTCGATCACCCCGAGGATGCCGAAGACGAGCAGGAACACTCCGATCACCCCCGCGCCGATCCGGTAGACCGTGCTCAGTCGGTGGTCGACGGGCAGATGCTGCTCGAACCGGATCGGGGACCGCTGCCTGGTGTGCTTCCCGTGTGCTGCGTGTGTGGCCATGTCCGCCTCCTCGGGCGCTAGCGGAGGCCATGCATTCATCTCAATATCCACCTGCCCCGGATCACCGGCAACACACGCGCCCCGTGCCCGCTGCGCCCGCTGCCGTGCCCGCCCCCTACCGGCCGCGGCTCAGTGCCCGGGGCCGCCCCCGCGCTCCTCGCGGATCTGGGCCACCACCCGCGCCGCCGTCTGCCGTACGGCGTCGGTCTCGGTCAGGAACTGCCAGTAGTCCGGGTGCCGGCCCTCCAGCATGCCGACCGCCCGCTCCAGCCGGGCCACCGCGTCGTCCAGCGGGCGGGCGTGCCGCGGATCCGGGGACGTACGCCCGGTCATGGCCAGCCGCTGGGCGTCCCGGATCGCGAACCGGGTCCGTTCGATCTCCTGCTGGGGGTCCTTCTGCACGGCGTTCAGCCGCTCCAGCCGGTCGCGGGCGGCCGAGACGGCCTCGTCGGTCGTGTTCAGCAGCGCCCGTACGGTCGACAGCAGCGAGGTGGCGTCCGGCCAGCGCTGGGCGTCCCGGGCGGCCTGCGCCTCGCGCAGCTTCACCTCGGCCTGCCGTACGTTCTGCGCGGCCTGCTCGGGCACGGACTGCAGGTCCTGCCAGCACGCCGCCGCGAACCGCCGCCGCAGCTCGCTCAGCACCGGGTCGACCTGCCCGGCGCGGGTGGTCAGGGCCTGGGCGCGGGTGCGCAGGGAGACCAGCCGGTGGTCGATCTCGGCGGACTTCCCGGGCAGCCGCTCGGCCTCGGCCCGAACGGCCCCCGCCTCCCGCTGCACCCGCTCGGCCCGCTCCAGCGTCTGCGCCACCCCGTGCTGTCCGGCACCCTGGTTCAGCCTGGTCAGCTCCGGGGCCAGCGCGGCGAGCCGCCCGGCGAGGTCGTCGGCCCGCAGCCCCTTCTCCCGGACGGCGTCCAGCGCCTCGCCGGCGGCTCGCAGCGCCTGCCGGGCCCGCTCCACGGCGGGGGCCAGCCGGGCCAGCTGGGTCTCGGCGTTGCCGAGCAGCGGGCCGAGGGAACTGCCGAACCGGTCCAGTTCCTGCTTGACCCGGACCAGCTCGTCCTTGGCCGCAGTCAGCTCTCCGCGCGCCCGGACGGCGGCCTGGGCCTCCAGATCGACCCGGTCCAGGTCATGGGCGTCGACGGCCTCGATGTAACGGCGGCTGACCTCGTCGATGCGCTGCCCGAGCGCCGCGAAGTCGCCGACGGCACGCCGGGCGGCGGGGGAGTCGTCCACCGCCGTGATCGTCTCGATGGAGATCCTCAGATCCCGCTGCGCGGTGTCGAGTTCGTAGAACGCCGCCGCGGCGGCGTCCTTCGCGGCCTGCGCCTCAGCCCGCTGGCTCTCCGCGCGCCCGCCGAACCAGCGCCGGGTGCCGCCCCCGGCGAACGCGGCGGGCAGCACCAGCACGGCCAGCGCCGGCAGGCTCATGAGGGTGAGGGCGTCGCGGACCGGGGCGGGACGGCGCCGGCGCCGCGCGGACGGGGGCGGCGGCACCGCGGGTCCCTGCCGGGGCCGGTCGGTCGGCGGCTGCGGGTACGGCTGCGTGGCTGGCGTGCCCGGTGTCGCCGTCACAATCCCTACTCCCGTGCTTGGGTTCGCCTTGGGTGGGTCACATTCTCCCACCCGTTGAGGACGAACACACGGGCCGGTCAGTTCGCCGTAGGCACGGTGATGCCCGGGTCGCACGAGGACGGCGGCGATGGCGGGACCCCTGGGCGGGCGCGATACAGGTTTGCGGTGCACCGCCCCGGGCAAGGTAGGCTGTCGACTCGTCCTGGCCGCATTGCCGGGATGCGGGTGCGTAGCTCAGGGGTAGAGCGCCTGCCTTACAAGCAGGATGTCGGCGGTTCGAAACCGTCCGCGCCCACCGACGAGAGCCCTCGGCCGTCCCGGCCGGGGGCTCTTCGTGTCGTTCTTGCCTCTGCCCTTGCTTCTGCTCTTTTCAGCTCTCCCCGTGTTTCTCGGGCGGCTCCTCGTGGGCGTGCTTGAGCCGTGTGCGGGCCTCCACCCGGTCCGCCGCCGCGACCTCGGCCCAGAAGCGGTGGCAGCTGACGAACACCGCGAGCTCGTGCTCCCGCTGCCGCAGCTTCTGCACTTCTGCCTGCTCGTCCTCCGTCCAGCCGGGGGAGGCGGGCCGCTCGACCTTGCGCCAGCCGGTGTCGTCGGTGAAGCCGTCCAGCGGTTCCACCGACCAGGGCAGCCGCTTGAGCAGGGCCGACAGCTCGGCCCTGACCTGATGCAGCTCCTCCTGGCCGGCGCGGAGGTCACTGGGGAATTCAGAGGTCGTAGCCACGAGGTAATGCTATGCCTGTTCGAATTTGCGAGGCGAGTTCGCTCAGCTGGTGGGCACCTCGATGGCGCGGCCCCGAGCGAGGCGCAGGAGCAGGGTGTCGCCGGCACGCGCCGGGCGCCGTGTCCGGCGGCCAGGGCCACCGAGCCGCCCGGGCGGTGACCTGCCTGCCGCCCGGTCGTGCTTGCTCAGGCTCATCGCCCGATCCCGAAACGACGGCGTGGCCGTGAGTCTCCACCAGGTCAGCCACGAACCGCAGTTGCTCCTGCGGCCCGGACCCGCTGACCGAACTGGACACCGCAGGCGATCAGGTGGCGAGGCGTCAACTGTGCCACCGCCGTACGCCACCAACTCGGCTGGAAAAGAGATCGCAATCTACGCGCTCAGCCCTTACATCCAGCCGGCCAAGGCCGCTCGAGGCATGCGGCGTGCTGAGCAGCGGGAGCCTGGTCTTCCCGTAAACCGCAGGTCAGGAGGGGACGAGCAAGGAGTTGCCGGAAAGGTCGTACCTCTCCGGCGGCCTCTTCTTCCATGGTCGCGCCCTCTGTTGAATGGTCAAGGTTCAGCCAACTTCGTTGGCTGGTACCTGACATGTGCGCGTCCCTGATGTCACTCTCTCCCCGCTCATCGCAGCAGCACCGAGAGTTCACGATGCGCATTCCGGCCGGTAACCCCTGCACTGGCCCGCACTCCCCCACAAGAAGGAGCTTTGAGTGAGCCCCGTTTTCGCGCGCCACAAGCGCACCACTCTGGCCGTCGCCACCGCTGTCGCCGCCGGAGCCTTGCTCTCCACCGGCCTTGCCACCAGCGCCAACGCCCAGACCCCGGCCGGGTCCGCCGCCGCCAAGCCGCTTCCGGGCGCCCCGAGTTCGCTGTCCGCCGCTGCGCGTACCACCCTGATCCGGCAGGCT
>NZ_JAINVF010000031.1 GCF_020400585.1 Streptomyces sp. NK08204
CAATTGTGGAAGAAGGAGGTGTGGCCCCGGGTAAAAGGCTCGCGGCGGAGCACGGGGCCTGGATCGTCTTCGAGGACGAAGCCGGCTTCTCGATGACACCGCCCCGTGCCCGCATCTGGGGCCGACGCGGACACACCCCCGTGATCCGGGTGAGAGGCAGGTCCGCCGCAGGACCTCGGTCGCCGCCCTGTGCTGCTACAAACCCGGCGAGACCAGTCGTCTCATGTACCGGCCCCGCATGCCTCTCCTGCTCAAGGGCGCCCGCAGGAGCTTCTCCCGGCAGGACTACCGGGACCTGCTGGTGCGTGCACACATCCAGCTCGGCGGCCCGATCGTGGTCGTCTGGGACATCCTCAACACCCACCTGGCCGCCGGGCTGAAACGGTACGAGGCCGAGCATGACTGGCTCACCACCGTCCGGCTCCCGCCCTACGCACCCGACCTGAACCCCGTCGAGGCCGTCCGGTCACTCGTACGCGGGACGATGGCCAACACCGCCTTCGCTACACCCGACGACCTCGACCACACACTCCGCCGAGAGTTACGCAGGATCCAGCTACGGTCCCGCCTGATCGACGGCTGCCTCACCGCCACCGACCTGCCCTTCACAACCCCGCCCCCACCCTGAAAAGCTCAGTAGCGCGCGGGAGCGGCCCTTTCCTGGACCCTCGCACAGCAGCGGTAGGGACGCTTGTCGGCAGGCCACGGCCGACCTTAGTGTCAAGATCACTTAGGTCAACGTCCCGTTGAAATCAGGTGAACATGCGAAGATTATGTCTTCTTGTGGTAGCTGCTCTGGCTGCCCTCATGGGTGTGGTGGCGCTGCCCGCCACGCCCGCACTCGCGGCGTCGGCCCCGCCGTCATCCACAGGCCAGCGATGGGCCCTGAAGGTCAATGGGCTGTACGTCGCCGCAGAGGTGAACGACTCCGGCGACCAGTACGGCAAACTCCGGGCCCGGTCGACGTCCGCGGGCAGCTGGGAAACCTTCTCCCTGCACACCGACCACATCGACAACGTGGGCTATGGCACGACGATCACACTGAGAAACGAGGAAAACGGTCTCTACGTCACCTCGGAGATCAGCACCACCGGCGCGCAGAGCGGAATGCTGCGAGCTCGAGGTACCAAAACCGGTTCCTGGGAGCGGTTTTACGTCATCCCGCAGGGAAGCCACCAGTACGCGCTGCAGTCCGCCGCAAACGGGCTCTACGTCTCGGCGGAATTCAACTACACCGGCGGAGACGAGGGATTGCTGCGCGCACGCTCCACGTCGATCGGCAGCTGGGAACGGTTCACCTTCGAAAAAGTCGGCGGCACGGGCGACATGTCAGTGCCGTCGGCGCCTACCGCGACGGCCTCCGGCCGGCACGACGTGGCTTCGTGGAACGTGTGCGCGAACAACAACCCGAGCACGGACTGCAAGCTCCAGTACGCCGATGCGGACACCGTCGCTACCAGCGTCGCCAACGACCTCGCCACCATCCCGGCCGGGTACCTGACCCACCGGCCGGAAGCGATCTTCTTCCAGGAAATCTGTGAAAAAGCGGTCAAGCCACTGGAGTTGCAGCTGGAGAACCAGCTCGGGGGCGGCTGGGACGTACGGTTCGCGCCCACGTACTACAAGGTCATCGATGAAAACGGATCGACGGATTCCTTCCTGATGGCCCAAAAGACCTGTTCGGACAGCAACCCCCCCAGCACGGACCGGGGCTCGTTCGGGATCGCTCTGGCGGTCAAGGACACCAACACCTGGTACCGGGGGTACACCCTTCCCTCCCCCGACGGCAAGGAGCAGCGTCCTGCCCTGTGTGCCACCGTCCCCGACGCCGGAACCGTCTACTGCAACGCACACTTCAGCAGCGGCTCCTACTTCGTCAACGGTAAACAGGCCGGAGACGACCCCCGCAACATCTACCGCCCCCAGCAGGCCGACACGCTGCGGTCCATCGTGGACGGCTTCCAGGCCGACGGATTCACGCCTTTCTACGGTGGCGACCTGAACACGACCACGGCGGATGTGTCGGTTCTGTCCAACCTCTACTCCTCGCACCAGGAATGCGGCCAGGCAACGCCGGACGCACCTCACACCGGAGCACCCACGGACGGAAGCAACAAGATCGACTACATCGTCGGGCCGGTCGGCCCGACGTACAGCTGCGAAGTCGTGGATCCGCAGCTTTCCGACCACCGGGTTATCCACGCCATCGTCACTTTCTGAGGCTGCTGATGACACGTCGGCACCGCTTCACCTGAGGTCCACCACTCCCTCTCTCTCGCTGGCGGCGCCTGTCGCCCCGGTGAGAGAAAGGGTGCCGGGGTCGCGCTCGCCACCGTGGGTACCGCCCCCGAAGGGGACGCTGGGGCACAGCCCCTAATTACCGAGGTTGAACTCGTGATGTCGTGGCGGGTCATGCAGGATTGATAGTCAGGCTGGTCTCGGCGAGGCAGCCGTCTATGAGGTGGCTGCGGTACTGGATGTGCCGTGGGCCGCGTCGGATGCGCTGGACGAGGTGCTCGGGGGTGCTGAAGGCGACGTTGGAGAGCCAGCCGCGCCGCAGCAGGGACCAGATGCCTTCGACGGGGTTGAGGTCGGGCGCGTAGGGCGGCAGGTAGTAGATGGTCAGCCAGTCCTGGCCTTCCGCCCACTTCTTCAGATCAGCGGCCTTGTGGACGTTGAGTCTGCCGGCAGCTGAATCCCGCCGTTCTGCACGCCGCGACCACGCGGTGAACTGGTCCCGGTGGCGACGCCGCCACCAAGCACGTGCCCAGTGTTGCCATTACATGCGGCGCGAGCACACGGTGGGTGGACACTCCAGAACAGCGGCCGCCGCGACCGCCACCTTCGTCCACCTGGTTCGCCTTGTTACTTCGGTTCATCGCCCCGCAGGCTGTCGCCGCGCAAGGCCTTGTCCGTGGCCCGTCCGATGACGGCAGTCGCTCCCGCGTCCACAGCCCCTCCGACGAGGCCTCCCAGGATCGGGACCGCCTTGGCGAGCGTGATCGCAGCACGCTGGGTTCCATACTTCGCGAAGAGGAAGAATCCGACCTTCTTGTTGATCGCCCGGAGCATCGCGATCGGGATCTTCTTGATCATCTGCTCACCGATCTTCTGACCGACCTTCACCCCGAAGGCGGCCAGCACGCTCTGCGCGCTCATCCCTATCGCGAGCATCATCACGACGGTCCGCACGTGTGGATCACGGATGTCCCATCCCCGAAGGTGCGCGATGGAACCGGCCATCCGCATGTTGACAGTGAAGGACGCGGCCACGTTCGCAGGGATCGTCACGCCTGCGGTGAGGAGACCTCCGAGCCCGGTGACGAACCCCTGGGTCCCAGCCGCGGCCACGGACTCCTTGATGAGGCGGGCGACGACCGCATCGATGTCATCCTTCATGTCATCAGGGGAACGGCGCTCATCGTCGCCGGGTGCCCTGTAATCGGCGCCCTGCCGACGCGAAAGACGGTCCTCGGCCCAGGTCACCGACCCCGTGAGTGGCCCAACACCGTGCACCATGACCTTCTCCGCGAGATCGGCGACCCACTTCCCGGCCTTCTCGGCCCCTCCTTCATCAGGAGTCTTCACGCCAACCATCCCAGCCCCTTCCGCGAGTGCCCCATCGATGGGCACCCCGCACTGCTAGGGCGCGTATTTAGTCGCGATCATGCGGGGCCCTGGGTGAGGACCACAGCACCTCATCCGGCCTTCTCCTCCTCGGTGCCGGCCTTCTTCAGGGCGGTGATGACGTCCTCGCCAGGTATCACCCCACTACGGCCCAGCGACTCCCCAGATGCCAAAGAAAGCATTGACATCCTCAGAAGCCAAAGTATTCTTTGACATGTGGAACTCACTGATCCCAAGGCGATCCGGGCCCTGGCCCACCCTCTCCGGCTTGATCTGCTGGAGCTGCTGACCGCGACCGGCCCGGCTACGGCCGCCCACTGTGGCCGCGTTCTCGGCCACTCGCAGGCCAGCTGCTCGTTTCACCTGCGCCAGCTCGCGAAGTACGGCTTCGTCGAGGACGCGGGGCCGGGCAAGGACCGGCGTGAGCGGACGTGGCGGGTGCCGGACCCCCGTCCGGTCCTGCGGATCCGGGGCGCGGGCAAGGAGCTGGAACGCCTCGTCGTCGAGAGGGAGACCGCGGCAATCCTCGACTGGCTGGACCGAAAGGCCAGCGAGACCGCCGAATGGCGCGAGCAGGCCGACGTGGTCAGCGCCATCGCCGTGCTCTCGCCGAGGGAGGCCGCCGAGCTCAAAGCGCGGATGTGCGAACTGATCGAGCCGTACCTGCTCCGCTCCGAGTCCGACACGCACACGCTCCACCCGGGCCGGCGCGCGGTCCGATACTTCATGGCGGCGACGCCGCTTCCGCTTCTGGAATCCAGGGGAGACGAAGATGAGCCAGGCGATGACTGACCGTTCACTTGATGTCGCGTGGATCCATGGCGCGCCGGGCGAGGCGGCGATCCAGGTCCACCGCTACGACGCCGGGACGGTGATCCTGCGTCAGAGCAAGCGCGTCAACTACGAGGCACCGTTCCTGTTCCTGCTCTTCGGCGCGGACCGCGCCCTGCTGTTGGACACCGGCGCGACCGAGGACGCCGCGCTCTTCCCGTTGCGGGAGACCGTCGATGGGCTGATCGCCGAGTGGCTGGAGCGGCACCCCCGCGAGGGCTATGAGCTCGTCGTCGCCCACACTCACGGCCATGGCGATCACGTCGCCGCCGACGCGCAGTTCGCGAACCGGCCGTATACGACGGTCGTGGCCCGCGAGGCGGACGCGGTGCGCGAGTTCTTCGACTTTGGCGAGGAGTGGCCCACCAGCACCGTCCGCTTCGAACTCGGCGGGCGCGAGTTGACGATCCTCGGCTCGCCGGGGCACCACGCGGCGTCGATCACCGTCTACGACCCGGCGACGGGCATCCTGCTCACCGGCGACACCGTCCTGCCGGGGCGGCTCTACGCCTTCGACTTCCCGGCCTTCCAAGACACCCTCGACCGACTGGTCGCCTTCGCCGCCGAGCACCCCGTGACGCACGTCATCGGCTGCCATGTCGAGATGAGGAACGCGCCGGGCCGCGACTACCCGATCGGCTCGCAGTACCAGCCGGACGAGCGCGCACCGCAGATGACACCTGCCCAACTGACCGCCGTCCGTGACGCGGCCGTGTCCGTCGCCGGCCGGCGCGGGGTGCACCGGTTCGACGACTTCCTCATCTACAACGAGCCGCGCAAGCGCGACATGTACCGCCTGCTGGCCCGCGGCCTGACGCACAAAGCCCTCGCACGCCTCAAGCCGAAGGCGGCGGCTGGCCGATGAGGTGGAATTCCTCGCGGGTACGCCGCTACCGCTAGGGCGCGTATTTGGTGTGATCAACAGGCCCGGGTGAGGTGCTCGAGCCAGATAAGGTGCCCCCGAAGTCAGGCATGAGGGGGATCTCGTTGGAGCGACGGAAGCTGATCGGGATCGGGGCAGTGCTGGCGGTCCTACCCGCCTGGTGGACCCTGCGTCAGGTGGCGAACGGGGCCAAGGGGGACTGGCACACCGACGCCACACCGCTGGAGCGGGCGTTCCCACTGCTGGGCCCGCTCACCGACGCCAAGTGGGTGAGCAGCCGAGACAACGCTCGGGGCACACCTTCGCCGGAGCTGGTGATCTCGGGCTTCGCCCGGCTGACACCGGGGAAACTTGCCGAGCTGACGGCGGCCCACGCCTTCGTCTCCGAGGGGCCTGCCGATGACTTCTCCTCGTGGTTCGAGAAGCCGCTCAAGGGCGAGGGGCCGGAGAACCCCCAGTGGATCCGGTCGCACGAGCTCGACCGCGATGGCAGCGGCTACTCCACCAAACTGTGGTTTGACCGTCGCAGCGACACCGTCCGCTTCTGGGCACTCAACCCGTACGGCTAGGGCGCGTCGATTGTGATCAATGGGCTGCCCGCGTGAGATCCCTGATCCAGATCATCGAGGCGCGCAGGTGGAGTCCGGCGAGGTAGCTGTCTGGGGTCTTGTCGTATCGGGTGGCGATGCCTCGCCAGGCTTTCAGTTTGTTGATCAGGCGCTCGACGGTGTTCCGCTCCTTGTAGAGGTTCGCGTCGTGACTGACGGGCCGGCCGCCCCTGAAGCCCTTCTTCTTCCGGTTGGCGGCCTGGTCCTTCTTCTCCGGGATGACCGCCTTGATGCAGCGTTTGCGCAGGTGGGCGCGGTTGCCGCGGGAGGAGTAGGCCTTATCGGCGGCGACCGCGTCCGGCCGGGTGCGGGGGCGGCCGATGGGCCCGCGGACTCGTATCTTCCTGAGCACGGGGATGAACTGCGGGCTGTCCGCGGCCTGGCCCGTGGTCAGGACGAACGCCAGCGGGCGGCACTTGCGGTCGGCGGCGAGGTGGACCTTGCTGGTCTGCCCACCCCTGGAACGTCCGAGGAGGGCGGCCTTCAGCCGGAGTTTTCGCCGACGCCGGAGGCGTCGTCGCTCCTCCCGCTCGGGATCGCTCGTGGCGTCCTGCCCGTATTGTTCTTCGAGGTTGCCCCTTTTGACCTGGCCTTCTCCTCCTCGGCCGCAGCCTTCTCCAAAGCGGTGATGACGTCCTGGCCCAGGTGCATCCCGGCAGCGTCGTGGTGAGCCCTGGCGGTGGTGGAGTCGATGCTGACCAGGGAAAGGTCCACCTCGCCCCGCTTCGCGGCTTCCGCGATCAGGCCCTCCAGCAGGGCCTCGAAGACGCCTGCGTCACGCCACTGCCGGAAGCGGTTGTGCACGGTCGACCAGGCGCCGAACTCCTGCGGCATCTCCCGCCACTGCCCGCCGGTCTTGAACCGCCAGATCACACCCTCGAACTGCTGCCGCAGCCGCTCGGGGTACGGACCGTACTCGCCGATCGGCAGGTACAGCCCGATGAACTCCCACTCATCATCCGTCAGTTGCACTCGCGTCACGCAAGAAGATCTACCGCTCCAGGCCCCACCGCGAGGGCAAATCCCGCACATTGATCACGACTCAATACGCGCCCTAGGGGGCAGGAGAAGGATTCCGGTCGCAGACACCCCCGGCAACGGGTCGGGCGGTTGAAGCCGCATCCCCCTCGCTACCGCCCGTCCACCCCTTCGCGCCGCGATGTCCTTCGCCGCGCCACCTTCACGAGCTGAAGCGACTACAGCTTCGCATGCGGATGAAAGCCCCGTCAAACAGTGCTCGTTGACTGGTCTCCGTTTATTTCAGGGATGTTGAGCGGACCGTGCCGGCTACCCAGCCCCGCAGCCCGCCTCCACCAGGAACGGACTCGGCTCGCCCGACCACGACACGTACAGACTGTCGCGCGCTCTCGTGCAGGCGACGAACAGGAGGCAGCGTTCCGACATCATGTCCGTCTCGTGCTGCTTGGCGTCCAGCTCGGCCGGCGTCACCGCCTTCGCGAACGGCACGGCACCGTCATCGGCGCCGATCAGCGCAACGCAACGGAACTCGAGTCCCTTGAACGAGTGCATCGTTCCCACGCGTACGGCGTCCGCCGCACCCGCGGTGTCGGCGGACCGCAGCGGTACGGCGGGGATGCCGGCGGCCTTGAGGTGGGTCACCACCTTGGCGCACGTCTTGTTGAACCGGGTGCTCACCCCTATCTCCTCGGCGCCGACTCCGGCGTCCAGCCACACCCCCACCTGGGCGACCAGCGCCGCGAGTTCGGCGTCCTCGTCCACCGCCGCGTGCACGGCCGGCCCGTCGCCGTGCAGCGCGGAGCGATAGCCGAGCAATGTGTCGTCGCGGCCCTCGTCCTCGAGCTGGGCGATGGGGCGGCCGATGAGCAGGGCGGTGGACCAGCGCAGGATCTCCTGGGTGCTGCGGTAGTTCTTGCGCAGCTTCACCGACCGCCCGGTGACCTTGATGCCGAGCGACTTCAGGGACACCTTCGAGTCGTAGATGCGCTGGTGCGGGTCGCCCGCGATGAACAGGTCGTCCGGGCGGGCGGGCACGGCCGCGCGCAGCAGACGCCACTGCGCCGGGTGCAGGTCCTGCGCCTCGTCCACCACCACATGCCGGTACTGCGGCCCTTTCTCCGCCAGCAGCCGAGCCGCCTCCGCGCAGGTCTGCAGCCAGGTGCGGGCCCCATCCGCGGCCAGGCCGTCCGTGAACCGCTCCACCGTCTCCCACACCAGCGGCCGTTCGGCCGCGGTCAGCCGGCTCCCGCGCCCACGCCGGTCCGCGGACTCGTACTCGGCGAGGCTTCTGATGTCCTGGGCGAGGATGACGTGCCGGTACTCCTGGGCGAGGAACTGTGCGCTGCCGGGGAACCCGGTCGCCTTGGCGGCCTTGCCCCAGCGGCTCTCCTCCTCGTTGTTCATCAGCGGCCGCAGCGCCACCGCGCCCGGCGCCTCGGCGACGACCCGGCTGGCGAAGCCGTCCACCGTCGAGATGTCCACCCTCTCGCACAGCTCCGGGGCCTCCACCAGCGACTCCAGGCCGGAGCGCAGCGCGTTGACGAGCGCGTTGGTGTAGGTGGTGAGCAGGATGCGGTCCCCGTCGCGCAGGTGCCCCAGCAGGTGCTTGACGCGGTGCAGGGCGACGACGGTCTTGCCGGTGCCCGGCCCGCCGGTGACCTGGGCGGGCCCCGAGTACGACGCCCGGTAGGCCACCTTGCGCTGCGAGGGGTGCAGGAACACCCGCCAGGCCGCGAACGGCTTCTCCAGGATGTCCCGCAGCTCCTCCGGCGCCGTGATCAGCGCGATGCGTGCCCGGGTGTGCCGGATCGCCGTCTCGTAGTCCCGCGTGTCCACCGGCTGTGTCGACGCCTGCAGGGCGGGCGCGACGATGTCCTGCCACACCTCCTGGATCGGGATCCCTTCGGCGAGGTACTGCAGCACCTCCCGCTGGTCCTGCGGCAGCAGCGGCGCGAACACCTCCAACTGCTCCTTGTCGACGAGCGACCGTGCCTGCCGCAGCGTCTCGTCGTCGATGCCGAGCGCCTTCAGGTCCCCGTCGGAGAACTCCGCGAACAGCCGCTTCTTCGGCGAGTCCTCCGCGACCCGCTCGTACGCCGGCGTGAGCTCGTCCAGGGTCGCCGCGTCCCGGATCTCGACGGCCCGCGTCACCTCGTTGATGCTGGCCTTCTGCTTCTTCGCCCAGGCGATCGCCTTGTCGTGCTGCATGACCCGCAGCAGGATGAACGTGTCCCCGGTCGGCGGGGCGAGCACCACACCGCGCCAGAACTGGTCGATGCGGATCGTCCGGATCTGCTTGTCCTTCGCGTTCGTCAGGCTCTCCAGCTTCAGCCCGGGATCCTTGAAGAGCTGATCGAGGGTGAGCTGGTTGAACTTCTCCCAGGCCTCCAGCACGCCCTTCCTGACCGGCGGCTGGAGCTTGGGGAGTTCGGCGAAGAAACCGATGTCGAAGGCGAGTTGCGGCATGAGGGGGATCCTAAAGGCCGGGCGGGGTGCGATGCGGGCGGAGTACCAGGTCAGGAGGAGACGCCGGGGCTGCCGCCGTCGAGATCCAGCCGGATCACGGCCAGCGTCTCGGCGACCTCGACGGTGAGTTCGTCGTCCGGGCCGAACACCATGCACAGGTCCTCGTGCAGCGGCTCCAGGACGTCGAAGGCGTCCGCGGCCCGGCCCTGCGCGAGCAGCAGCATGCCGATGTCGCGCCGCAGTTCCACGGCCGTCTCGCTCATGTCGCCGTCCACGGAGCGGACGACCTCGAGGACGTCGTGCAGCCCCGCCAGGGCCTCGGTCACCTGGCCGAGTTCACCTCGGCAGCGCGCCGCCTGGGCCCGGCTGTCCAGCGCCTCCTCACTGCCCGGGCCGCTCACCCGCCCGTAGGCGTCGGCGAGCGCCTCGAACTCGGGCAGCGCGGCCCGGTGGTCGCCCGCGAGCTGGCGGCTGACCGCCCGTCGCATGCGCAGCCCGAGGACCGCCTTGTTCTCCGAGCCGAGGGCGCGCGCGGCGGGCTCGATCATCTCGCCCACCACCTCGGCCGCCTGCGCGTACCGCTCCTCCTCCAGCAGCGCGCGGTAGTGCGCGTGGACCTCCCGGATCCGCTCCCGCAGCGCCTCCCGCTCGGCCGCGGGAACGGCGGGCGGCACACCGGGCCCGGCGGCGGCCCCGGCAGGCCGCGCGCCCGCGGCGCCGGCGCGCGAGCGGGGCGCGTACGGGCGGCGGAAGATCCCGGTCGGGTCGGGCGCCCCCGCGGGCCCCGCCTCCCCGGGCGCCGGCTCCTCGCCGGGCGGGGGCAGGAAGGGCCGCAGCCGCTCGTACACCTCCTGCACGTCCGCCGGACGCGCCTCGGGCGCCTTGCGGAGCAGGTGCAGGACCAGGGCCTCCAGCTCCGCCGGCACCTCGGCGCGCAGCTGCCGCAGCGGCGTCGGGTTGGCGTTGACGTGCTGCATCATCAGCTGCCACTCGCTGTCCCCGGCGAACAGCGGCCGCCCGCAGAGCAGTTCGTGCAGCACGCAGCCCAGCGCGTACAGGTCGGCGCGCGGCGTGACCCGCCCGCCGCGCACCTGCTCCGGCGCCATGTACTGGTGCGTCCCGAGGGGGCTGCCGGTCGCGGTCAGCTTGGTGACGTCCGTCCGCAGGATCGCCGCGATGCCGAAGTCGAGCACCTTCACCGTGCCGTCCCGGGCGACGAGGATGTTGCTCGGCTTCAGGTCGCGGTGCACCACGGGCACGTCGTGCGCGTACGACAGCACGGTCGCCACCTGCGCCGCCACGGCCACCGCCCAGCTCACCGGGAGCGGCAGCTCCGGGTGCACGTACGCGGTCAGCGGCACGCCGTCGACCAGCTCCATCACCAGGAACAGCTGCTCGTACGACTCGTCGAGCACCGCGTCGTACACCTGCGGCACGCCCGGATGCTGGATCCGCGCGGTGATCCGCGCCTCGCGCCGGAACCGCTTCTCGAACTCCTCCGCCAGGTGCGGCGACGCCACGGCCTGCGGGCGGATCAACTTCACCGCGACCGGCCGGTCCAGGACGGCGTCGTAACCCCGCCACACGTCCCCCATGCCGCCGTGACCGAACTGCTCCAGCAGCTCGTAGCGTCCCGCGATCCGCCGTGACTCCGGCACCTGGTCCCCGCCCCCGCCCCCGTCGAGTTACCGAAGTGGTCTTCGATGCGCTGGGAAGCAGTTTCGCGGGTGCGGGTTCCGCGCGTCCAACCGGGTTACGGGCGACCTACGTGATCAGGTCACGCGGGGTGGCGCGGTCGGCGGCGCACTCCGCCCAGACGGTCTTGCCGGGGCCGCCCGTGGCGCGCGGCGAACACCCCCACCGCTCGGCCAGCGCCTCGACGAGCAGCAGGCCGCGCCCGCCGTCGCCGTCCTGCGGCGTGGTGCTGGGAATGCGGGGGAGGCGTTCACCGCAGGTGTCGCTGACCTCGATCCGCACGGTGCCGGTGGCCGGGTCGGCGGTGAGCTGGACGTGGAAGTCCCGGCCGGCCACGTGTCCGTGCCGGACGGCGTTGGCGCACAGTTCCGCCACGACGAGGGTGACGACGTCGTGCGCGTCGCTGCGGTACGGGATGCCCCAGGCGTCGAGCCGGGTCCCGCACAGCCGTCGGGCCAGGCGGGCGCCACGCGGGGTCGAGATGAAGCACATCACGAACTTGTGCACCGTGAGGGGTGATTGTGCTGCGGTCATGCACTCACGGTGGCGTCCCATGGCCTAGCGTCACCAGGGGTGACGCGCTGACGCCGACCCTTCGTACGGGGCGGGTGGGCGCTCTGTACGTGGTGGTACGCGAGTACGCGGGGAAGAGCCGCACCCCCTGCGGCCGTGCTCGCCGGGCCGGCGGGCCGTGCCGGTCAATGGGCCAGGACAAGAACAAGGACGAGGACGACGAGGGCGACGACCGCCGCCCCTGCCAGGAAGACCTTCCTCCGTCCCTCCTCCGACACCCGCCGACGGACGCTGAGTCGTCCGTCGCTGCTTCGGAAGACGTAGAACTCCCGGTTGTCGGAGTCGGGAGGCGTCGCCTTGACGACCGTGAGCCGCTTGATCACGACCTCTCGCTCCTTCTCTCCCTGCCGCGGGCGCAGATGCGGTTCGAGGGCCGAGCGATGCTCAGGGGAGAGGTCGTCCGGAAGCGGATCGTGAGTGCCGAGCCGGTCCTTGTGCCAGCCGCCCGAGCCCAGTTCCGAGGCCACTTGCCGGGGCCGTGGGACAGGGGGTGGCACTCTCTCGGGCTGCGAGGTCCACTTGATCCGTCCTGCCGTCCAGGACGTCAGGTTCCCGTGTCCATGGCAGGTGCCGCACTCGACGGTGCCTGCCCCCTTGCACGGTACGCAGGGGATGCGCCCACTCGCCTCGCACTCCGGGCATCTGACCTTCCCCCAGCCCCGGCACCCGGGACACGCGCTGTCGGGTGTCTGGCAGGCCTCGCACTTCACCCGCTCGTCGGGTCGGTCGGCCCGGCCCGGCTTGGGCGGCCGGGGAGGGGTGCTGGGCAGGCCGCCGTGCTTGAGGCTCTGCGTGCATGCGGTGACGCCCTGGCACACGGTGCATACGCGGGCGGGCTCGCACGGGCGGTACTTCATGCCGTTGCAGTCGGCACACCGGCGCCGGCCGTTGCCGCAGTCGCAGTCGCAGGACCTGAGATGCACCGTGCCGCGCTTGACCAGTTCGAGCGGCTGGTCGCTGGGCTTCTCGTGCGGGCTCAGCTTGTAGTTCTCCAGCACGTCGTACACCGGTCGCTCCGAGAGGTCGACGGTGCCGGGCTCGTGCTGTGTCCCCTCGGTGCGTTGCTCGACGCACCGGATGACGGTGGCTTCCAGCAGGTGCAGGCGGGTGAGGTGGAAATCCGCAGGTGTCGGACCAGGACGCCTGCTCCGGCCGCGTGCCAGGAAGGCGTCGAGCGCCGCACGCACCTCGTCGTCGGACGGATCGTTGGGTGCCACCATGAAACTCGCTCCCCCCAAGTAGCGCCTCGCCCGCCCGAGACAGGGGCCGGACCGGTGCCGAGCGACCCCAGTGTGACGGGACAGGGCCCGCCGCGAAAGGGCGCGAAAGGGAGAGCTCATGTCGCCGCCCGCTCGTGCGGCGCACGCAGGCAGTCTGTGCCGGAAGCGGTGCTCACCAAGCCCGGCCGCCGCGGGCACGACGGGCAGCGCGTCGGCCCCCGGGGCGCGGCCGTGAGGGACGTGGAAGCGGAACAGCGGCAGCAGCGGCGGGAGGACGAGCCGGGACGGGCGTGGTGACCGCGTTCGGGCGGCAGTTGAGGCTGTTGCGGGTACGGGCGGGGGCGGGCGGGGCTCGGTGCACGCGTGGTGCACCGGGCCCCCACCACGTCAGATGTCGTCCAGCCCCTCCTCCCGGCGGATCATCCGCCAGGCCGCGCGGCGGGCGCTGCGGTCGAGGTTGGACTTGAAGTCCCGGTCCGTACCGAAGTACCGCTTGCCGAGGGTGTCGATCGTGGAGACATGATCCATCATGTTCTCCTCGAACTTCTTGTCGAAGACGATGCCGAAGTTCTCCTCGTCGTTGACGAGGGCAGCGGCCCGCACCTTCGGGTCCTTCTTCGTGGCGTTGAAGGCCGGGAGGACGTCCTCCTCGGTGAACTCCGTGCCGAACTTGGCGTTGAACCTCTCGATCAGCTCGGAGAGCAGTGACTTCTCGGAGTCCTTCGCGCCGCCCGCACCGTCCCCGAAGCCCTTCAGCTCGGCGGGACCCTCCGGGTTGAGGGACACGTCGTACTCGCCGGTCTTCTCGACGCGGAGGTGGCTGAGGTCCACCTCGCCTATGTCGACTCCGCCGTCCGCGAGACGGGGGAGCCGGTTGAGCAGGTAGCGCCCGTAGAGGTACAGGCGCTCCAACTCGGCGTCCTGGTACGGCACGATCTGCGCGAGGAAGCCGTACTTGCGGACGTAGTCGTTGAGGTTGGCCCGGAAGTCCTCGGCGGTCTCGACGTCGTCCTCCTCCTCGCTCTCCAGGAGGTGGGTGAAGCGGGTGACGGCGGGGGACAGGAGCCGGTACAACTCGGCGTGCAGCTTCTCCCACTTGGGCTGGGAACCGCCCGCCTTCTCCTGCGCCTCGAAGTACGCGGCGACGAACTCGTCCATGTCCTGCTCGGAGATGACCGGGGCGGACATGACGCGGCTCTGGGCCGAGTACAGGAGGTTGGGGTCGGAGGGCAGGGTCTGCGCCTCCTCGAAGTACGGGCGGAACGCTTCTTTGATGTCCTCGGCGTCGTTGACGAAGTCCAGGACGGCGAGGTCGGCCTGGGACTTGCGCTCGGCAGTGCGGTTGAGGCGCGAGAGGGTCTGCACGGCGGCGATGCCGGTCAGCGTCTTGTTGACGTACATCGTCGTGAGGAGCGGCTGGTCGAAGCCGGTCTGGTACTTCTCGGCGACGACGAGGATCCGGTACTCCTGCTGCCCCTTGCCGCCGGCCTTCGCGGCCTTGTCGTCGGCGCGGGTGTAGCCGAACGCCTTCGGCAGGGCGCTCTCCGACAGGCCGCCGTTCTCCTTGCTCTCGGTGGTCTCCTCGCCGTCGATGGTGAGGGACCCGGAGAAGGCGACGAGAACACCCAGGTCGGGGTACTTGGTGTCGTACTCGCGGTCGGCGATGTAACTGCGGATGGCGCGGGCCATCTGCACGGCGGAGTGGCGGGAGGCCGTGACCACCATGGCCTTCGCGCGTCCGCCGAGCCGGCCGCGGCTGTGGGCGACGAAATGCTCGACGATCACCTGGGCGTGCTGGGACACCGTGTGCTCGTGCATGAGCGCGAACCGGGCGAGCAGGCTGCTCGCCTTGGAGGGGTCGACCTCCTTCTCGTCACGGTTGAGGTTCGCGAGCTTCCAGTAGGTGTTGTAGGTGACGTAGTGGCGCAGCGGGTCGAGGATGAAGCCTTCCTCGATGGCCTGGCGCATGGAGTAGGTGTGGAAGGGGCGGTAGACGGTCTTGCCGTTCTCCACCTCTTCCGTGCCGAAGAGTTCGAGGGTCTTGGACTTGGGTGTGGCGGTGAAGGCGAAGTAGGAGAGGTTGCCGGCCCGGGAGCGCGCCACCGCCTTCGCCTTCAGTTGGTCGTCCAGGGTGACCGTGGTCGCGCCCTCGTCGTCCGAGTCGGCGTCCAGGCCGAGGTCGCGCAGGGCGGACTTCACGGCGGTGGCGGCGTCGCCGGACTGGGAGGAATGGGCCTCGTCGACGATGATCGCGAAGCGGCTGCCCTTGATCTCGGTGGGGTTGCGCTTGATGTAGTCGAGCAGCGCCGGGAACGAGTGCAGGGTGACCGTGACGATCTTCCCGGTGTCCCGGGAGAGGGCGCGGGCGAGCTGCTCGCTCTTCGCCCCGTGCTTCTCGTCCACCTTCACGACCAGGCCGTCCGTCTGCGAGAAGCTGCCGACTGTCGCCGAGAGCTGGGCGTCCAGCGCCCGGCGGTCGGTGATGACGATGACCTTGTCGAACACCGGCTCGCCAGGCTTGATGCGGCCGTCGGCGAGGGCGTCGGGGCGGAGAACCTGCGGGTCGGTGCGGGCGTGGAGGTCGCTGAGGCGGTGGGCCAGCCAGCCGATGGTGTTCGACTTGCCGGAGCCGGCGGAGGCCATGACCAGGTAGTTCTGGCCGGCGCCATGGACGGACGCGTGCGCGGTGAGCTTCCGGACCACGTCCCACTGGTGGAAGCGGGGGAAGATCGTCGACTTGGTGGTGCCCCCGCCGGGCGTCTTGTGCTTCTGCTGGTGCACGAACCGCTGGAGCAGGTCGAGCCAGTTGTCCCGCTGCCAGACCTGTTCCCACAGGTAGGAGGTGGCGTACGTGCCGTGGGCCGTGGGCGCCGGGTTTCCGGCCCCGCCGGGCTGGCCGGGGCCGTTCGAGCCGGTGTTGAAGGGCAGGAACCGGGTGCTCTTGCCGCGCAGTTGCGTGGTGACGAACACCAGGTCCGGGTCGACGGCGAAGTTCGCGATGACCCGCCGTGTGAAGATCAGCTCGGTCGGGTCCCGGTCGGTCCGGTACTGCTCCTTGGCCTGCTCCACGCCCTGCCCGGTCAGTGGGTTCTTCAACTCGGCCGTGGCGACCGGGATGCCGTTGAGGAACAGGGTCAGGTCGAGCCGGTGGCCCCAGTCGGCCTGCTTGGTGGCGTAGGGGAGTTCGCGGACGACGGTGAGGCGATTGGCGCGGTAGCCGTCGAGGACGGAGTCGGCGGAGATCAGATTGGGCTTGAAGTAGGCGACGCGGAGGCGCACGCCCCGGTCCTTGACGCCGTTCCGGAGGACGTGGAGCAACCCGTCATCGGCGATGGCCCGGTCGAGCCGCTGAGCGAAGCCACGCTGCGCCTCGTTGGGGTTGCCGCCGTAGACGGTGAGCAGTTCGTCCCACTCGTCGGGCTGGGTGGCGCCGATGAAGGTGAACAGCTCGTTGGTGTCGAGCCCGAGGTCGGGTCGGTAGTCCTCGGGGGCCGCCTCCCTCCAACCCCGCTCGCAGAGCGCGGCGACGATGGCGGACCCGAAGGAGGATTCGTCGTGCACGGCGCTCATACGGCTACTCCTTCAGTGACGTTGCGGCCGCTGGCGGTGGATACGTCGAACTGGCCGGTTACGGCGGCGGTGATCAGGGCCTGGCGGCATTCGGCCAAGAGCGTGTCCCGGCGTTGAAGGAGCGAACTATGGGTTCGAAGCTTTTCCTCCTTCTTGCTGAGCGCTGTGACGATCTTGTGCTGTGTGTCTGCGTCCGGCACCGGGATTTTGAGTTGCCGGATGGTCTCCTGACTAAGGTTCGGCTGTCCCGCGCCCACTGCCTGAGCCACAATCCCTTCCTTGTGTGCGCGGAACCAGTAGAAGGCGAATTTCTCGGAAACGCGTCCCAGCGACGTCAGTGCGCAACACGCCTGATTGAGGTATGCATCCATTTGTAGAAGGCCGACTCGCCCCTTGGTGGTTCCCTGTCCGTACAGGGCGACGACGAGCGATCCGGCTCGGCAGATTTTCAAAGCCGAGAAGTCGGTTAGCGCCTCGGCGGAAACATGCTTGCCTGATGAAAGGACAGGAGCGTCCTTGATGTCGGAGCTGTTTACCCACGGATAAGGTCCGTCGAAGTAATCAGCGCGGCTAGAGGTAGGAGTAGTCCCACTCGATGTCCTGAACTCGTATCCGATCCTGGACAGCCCCCACCCCGCATTTACACGGGGCATCCAGGGAACTCGCGTCTCGATTTCCTCGTCGGATTTCCCTGTCGTCCACTGTCGCATCTGCTCGCCAAATCGTTCTTGGACGAGTTCGATCTGTCGCTGTGTCAGCGCACGCAGGCGGTCGATCTGGGCAGTATGGGCATCGAGGAAGTCGGCGATGCGGCGCTGCTCTGCCTGTGCTGGGTAAGCCCAACGCGAGGTAAACAAGGCTGCAGTGTCGAGGTTCTGGATGCCAGTTGTTTGCTTGATTGCAGCCTCCGTCAGACCTTGTCCGTATGCGACGGCGAACACGTAGGTCAGGAAGCGGCTGTCAACGTTGGCAGACGGCTTGATGCGCGCGCAGAAGTTCGAGCAGACCGCCTTATCGATGCCGGTGAACAGGACAGCCATTCCCACAGGCTGCTTTTCACCGCCTCCTGACTTCTCAAGGATGAGGTCACCGGGGCGCAGGAGATGCTGGCGAAGAGATGACGGCTCCACGTAGCGCAGCGGTGCGTTGGAGAGGTCTGCGCGTCGGCTTATGCGATCGAAGTCTGCGGCGCGGACGCAGCGGACGTTATCGCCGTCTTGGGTGGGATCGCTCCCCCAAGTGCCGTTCGTTGCCGAGGAAAGGAGATCCTTGATGCGCCCGCGAGTCCAGTGAGCGGGTGCTGTGTCCAGCCACTGATCCGCGGTGGTCATTCTGTAACCTCCTCCAGGAGGCGCTGAATTTTCGCCTCGAGTTCCTTCAACTCCGCATCGATCTCGCTCAACGGCCGCGGCGGCTCATACACGTAGAAGTGTCGCGTGAACGGAATCTCGTACCCGATTTTTGTCTTACTGTGGTCGATCCACGCATCCGGAACATGCGGATGAACTTGCCGCTCCAGGTACTCCTCGACGTCCTCTCCCAACGGCACGTTCTCGTAGTCCCGAAGGTCAGCGTCCGGCTCAGGCTCGCCCTTGACGCGCTGCACCTCGCCCTCCGGGTCCCGCACCCCGACAACCTCACGCAGCGCCTTGTTGAACGGCGCCCCCGTCGGCCACGTCCCGCCGGCCTGTACCACCGCGTCCTTCAACGCGAGCCAAGCCTCCTGCTTCGTGCCCCAGCTCGACCCCATCAGGGACTTGAAGGCGTCGGCCATGACCGGAGCCTGCGGCAGCTTCTGGATCGCCTTCGACGTCTCCAGCGCCGCCAGCGTCTCCTCCGTCACCTCGAACCGCAGCTTCAGCGGACGCTCCACCGTGATCCGCTGGAAGCCGAAGTCCCGGTTGGCGAAGACCTTCACCTTGCCGTGTTGCGGGTGCTCCGCGTCCCCCGCAACGGCCAGGGCCTCGCCGTACAGCTTGACCACCGTCGCGATGTGGTCCTTGCCCAGCGCCTTGCGCTTGTCGCCCAGCGACTTGCGCATCTTCTGCCACTGGTCACGGGCGTCCAGCAGGACGACCTTGCCCTTGTGGTCCGGGCTCTTGCGGTTGGTCAGGATCCAGAAGTACGTCGAAATGCCGGTGTTGTAGAAGAGTTGGTCGGGCAGGGCGACGACGCCCTCCAGCCAGTCGTTCTCCAGGATCCAGCGGCGGATCTCCGACTCACCCGAGCCGGCCGCGCCCGTGAACAGCGGCGAGCCGTTGAAGACGATGGCGAGCCGTGAGCCACCCCCGCCGTTCACGTCCACCGGCTTCATCTTGTCGATCATGTGCTGGAGGAACAGCAGCGAGCCGTCGTTGATGCGCGGCAGCCCCGCGCCGAAGCGGCCGGCCTCGCCGAGCGCCTTGTGCTCGTGCTCGACCTCGTCCTTGACCTTCTTCCACTCCACGCCGAACGGCGGGTTGGCCAGCATGTAGTCGAAGGACTTCCGCGCATGGCCGTCGTCGGAGAAGGAGTTGCCGAAGGCGATGTTGTCCGGGTCCTGGCCCTTGATCATGAGGTCGGACCGGCAGATCGCCCACGACTCGGGGTTGAGCTCCTGCCCGTACACCTCCACCGTGGCGTCCGGGTTCAGCTCCTTGATCAGGTCGTCCATCGCGGAGAGCATGCCGCCCGTACCGCAGGCCGGGTCGAGGACCGTGCGCACCGCACCCGGCAACTGCAACGCGTCGCCGTCCGGCGCGACCAGCAGCCGCACCATGAGCTGGATGACCTCACGCGGAGTGAAGTGCTCACCGGCCGTCTCGTTCGACTGCTCGGCGAAGCGGCGGATCAGCTCCTCGAAGATGTAGCCCATGTTGTGGTTGGGCACGGCCTCGGGGCGCAGATCCAGGTCCGTGAACTTGCCGATGACCTGGTAGAGCAGCCCGGCGCCGTCAAGCCGCTTGATCTGCTGCGCGAACTCGAAACGGTCCAGCACACCCCGCGCGTTGTCCGAGAACGCCCCCACGTACACCATGAGGTTCTTCGCCGCGTTCTGCGGGTCGTCCGCGATCTTCTTCAGGGTCAGGCTGGACCGGTTGTAGAAGGAGTGGCCCGAGGCCCGGCGCAGGAAGCGGTCCGGGTCGATGCCGCTGTCCTTGTGCTGCTCCGCGATCTCCGCGACCTTCTCGCGGGTCGGCGCCAGCACGCACTCCAGCCGCCGCAGCACCGTGAACGGCAGGATGACCTTGCCGTAGTCGGACTGCTTGTAGTCCCCCCGCAGGAGGTCGGCGACGGACCACGCGTGGTTCGCCAACTCCGTGTGCTTACTGCTGTTCAACTGGATCCCCGGATTCCTTCCGAAATGTCCCAACCCCCACCGCCCGGGCCGAGCCGAGCCGAGTCGATCGGCCAGCCGGCCGGGACGGTCCGACAAGCGTCGTCTATGTGTGCGAGGCCATGTGCCTAATGGGACGAGACGTCACCCCGGCCGCCCGCCTCCGCCGCCCCCGCCGGCTCCCGTGATGGCAGCAACTGCCCGCCCGTGAGCCCGCCCGCCAGCAGCCGTGCCGTCTCCTCCGCCAGTCGCGTCGCCCGCTGGGCCCCCGCCCGCAGTTCGTGCACGTGCCGGAACGCCTCCCCGTACCGCCGCTGCTCCTCCAGCGGCAGCAGGGGCACGCGCAGCCGTCCCGGGCTGACCGTCAGAACGGTGCTGCCGGTCGACGCGCCCGCGATGTTCTCCTCCGCGCCCAGGAAGCCGGCGAGGAACCAGGTGTCCAGGCGGGCCGGGTCCGGGCGGAAGAGGTGGACGTGGGGGCCGAGCAGCGCGCCGGCGTCCGCCTCGTCCGCCACCCGGGCCATCGGGCCGTCCGTGCTCGCGACCGCCCGTACGAGGACGTCGCCGACGGCGATCACGGGTGCCGTGTCGTCGTACAGCCCCATCGGGTCCCCGGTGGGGCCTGACCCGGTCGCGATGTCGGAGCTGGTGAGCACCGGCCGCGTCTCGGGCCTCCCGCCCCCGCCGGTCCCGCCGCTCGCGGCCTGGGCGCGGGTGCGGACGCTGTCCGGCAGGTTGCGCAGCAGGGTGAGCGCCCCGCCGCGCGTGAGGTCGGACGCCGTCGCCGTCCGCCACTGTCGGGCCGTGGCGCCCGCGGCGCTCCAGCCCTCCTGACCGGCCGTCCGCGCGAGGGACTTCGCGGCCTCGACGAGGCTCCGGCGGGTGGCGTCGACGTCGGCCGACAGTTCCGCCGGGTCGACCTCGGCCCGTGATGCCCGGACGAGTCGCGTCGGCGTCAGGTCCACCACGTCGTCGAGCAGGTCCACCACGCCGGTCGCGTGCGCGACGCCGGGCTCGCCCTCGAACGTGTCCGGGCGCTCGGTGAATGCCCGCCAGGCGTTCAGAGCGCGCGCCGTGATCCCGTCCCAGTCCAGAGCGGCGGACCTGCTTCCGCCCCGCGCTCGCGCGGGCACCGCCGTGCCGCCGGGCACCGCCGTGCCGCCGGGCACCGCCGTGCCGCCGGGCACCGCCGTGCCGCCGGGCACCGCCGTGCCGCCGGGCCCGGCCGCTGTCGCCGGTGTTTCCGCCGCCGTGTCGACGAACAGGACCGACTTGCGTTCCGGGCCGCCCGGTTCGGGTCGTTGCAGGACCCAGATGTGGAGGCCGATGTGCAGGGGTACCGACGCGCCGGGCGGCAGGGCGATGACCGCGCGGAGGGCGCCGCTGCGGACGAGTTCGGCCCGTACGCGGCGGCCCGATGCGCGGCCCGCGGTGGCCGGCGGGAGGAGCAGGGCGGCGTGGCCGCCGGGGGTGAGGTGGGAGAGAGCGTGCTGGACCCAGGCCAGCTCGGGCTCGGCGCGGGGCGGTACGCCGTAGGCCCAGCGGGGGTCGTAGGCGAGTTCGTCGTGGCCCCAGTCGCGGTCGCCGAAGGGCGGGTTGCACAGCACGGCGTCGGCGAGGAGGCCGGGGAAGGCGTCGGCGCGGAGGCTGTCGGCGGCGCGTACGGTGACCGTGGCCTCCGGGGCCGTCAGCGTCAGGCTGACGGCGCTGCGGCGGGCCTGCACGGGGAGGGTGTCCTGGCCGTACAGCTCGCTCGCGCCGCGGCGGGCGGCGGCCGCCAGGAGGGTGCCGCTGCCGCAGGCCGGGTCGAGGACGCGGGCGGGGGAGTGGGGGATCAGGCGGGCGAGCAGGTCGGCGAGCGGGGCGGGCGTCTGGTAGGCACCGGAGGCGGCGCTGTCCTCCAGTTCCCGTTCCGCGAGCACGGCCAGGGCGGCCTGGCCGCCCTCGTCGCGTACACACGCGTACAGCGCGCGCAGCACCGGCGCGGCGCCCGGCTCGAAACGGGCGGCGGGCTGCGCGGCCGGTACGGCGTCGGCCGCGGCGGCCGCGTCGAGCTGGGCACGGGCCGCGAGGTCCGCGTCCGGCAGCCGCACGGCGGCCGTCAGTTCCTCCGGTGAGCGGCCGGCCGCGGCGAGGACGAGCAGCAGCAGGTCCTCCGGTGTGCCGCCGCCGTCGCGTGTGTGCAGGCGCAGGGTTGTACGCAGTTCCTCCGCGGGGCTCGCGGCCGAGGTGTGGCCGCGGGAGGCGAGCCAGGCGCGCACGGCTTCCAGGTCGTACAGCGGGCTGCTGTCGGTGCCGCCGGACGGTGCCGGGAAGTCGTCGTGCCGGCGGCGCCAGTTGCTGACCGTGGCCCGGGTGACGCCGGCGATGCGGGAGATCTCGGCGGCGGTCACCTGGGCGGGTGACGCGGATGACTGGGGCATGGGCGGAGTCCCTGGGCCTCTCGGGAGCGGACGTCAACAATCTACAGCACCCGTCAAATCCGTCAAAGCGTTTGACGATGCTTTCACTGACCTGCTTATCTGGTTGCGCTTCCTCCGGAGGGCGTCCGGCAGGCCCTTGTGCTGCGGGCTGCCCTGCCGACCCGCCGACCCGTCGGCCCTCCGGGCCGACCCCGTGAAACGGAGAACGTCATGACCTTTCAGCAGCCCGCTCCCCAGCAGCCCGGACGCGGCCCGCAGGGCGTCACCGGCCTGGCCGCGCCGCACGGAGGGGGCCCGGCCGGCCGCCGCAGGGGATGGCTGAGGTACGGGGCCGTCGCCCTGGTCTCGCTGTTCATCGGCGTCGGGATCGGATCGGGCGACGGTTCGGCCGACACCGGCAAGGGGGCGGCCGGGACGGAGGCCGCCCCGCGTCCCACGGTCACCGTCACGGAGACCGCCGCGGCCGCCGGCTCCAAGCCCGCGCCCACGGTGACCAGGACGGTGACCGCCAAGCCGAAGAAGACGCAGAAGTCCGGGCCGGTGGCCGGCTTCTCCGGCGAGGGGGAGTACCTGGTCGGCGAGGACATCAAGGCCGGCACCTACAAGACGGCCGGGCCCGATGGCGAGTGGGGCTGCTACTGGGAGCGCGCGAAGGACGCCAGCGGCGAGTTCGGCTCCATCATCGCCAACGACAACCTGGAGGGACCGGGACGCGTGACGCTCAACCAGGGGGAGTACTTCAAGACCAACCGGTGCCAGGAGTGGAAGCGGGTCGGCTGAAGCGCGAGACCCACGTGTACGAGTGCCGACGTGCAACTGCCCTTTTTCATGGACGGAGACCGACGGCCTCGTCCGAGAACTGATCCACTGACTGTTCGTCACCGTCCGGTTTCTGATAGTTGTTTCAGCGGGGTACGGGCCTATGCCCGTGGCGGTGTTCCCAGGCACCGCAGGGAGGACGCACATGAGCACCACGACTCGGGACGAGATCCTCGCCGGCGAGCAGCGGGCGGTGGACCACGCGTACGACTGCTACACCAGGAAACTGGCCGAACTGAGCGGCACTTCGGCCGCCACCGCCTCGGCGAGCGGCAAAGACGGAATCGCCAACCGGGCCGGGGCCGAGGCTCGCGCAGAGGCATACGGAGGGCTCGGCGACGAAGCCCTGGTCTTCGCCCGCGTCGACGCGCCGGAGGACCCGGGAGGAGACCCCCGTCCCTGGTACATCGGGCGCCGCGGCGTGCACGACGCCTCGCAGGAGCCGGTGGTCCTGCTATGGACCAGCCCCCTGGCGAAGAAGTGGATCGAGACCCGGCCCGAGAACCCGGGCGAGGTGGTCCTGCGTCGGCAGCTCCGTTGTGTACAGCAGATCGTCGAGAGCTACTTCGATGAGATCTCCTCTCCGATGCCTGTTCCCGTGCCCTTGGCCGTACCCGAGCCCGCCGCCGTACCCGAGCCCGCCGCCGTGCCGGAACCCCGTAAGGCCGCCGATGACAGTGCGGCGGGGGAGACAAAGGCGCCCCCCGCCCCGGAGAGTGCGTCGGCCCCCACGCCCGGCGATGTCGTACGACACCAGCGGCGGAAGGCGCTCCAGCCGGACGACTTCCTGCTGCGGGAGCTCCAGCGGTCGCGTGGCGGCCGGATGAGGGACATCGTCGAGACCATCCGCCGTGACCAGATGGAGCTGGTCACCGGCTCGCCCTCGGACATCCTCGTCGTGCAGGGCGGCCCCGGTACCGGCAAGTCGGCGGTCGGTCTCCACCGAGTGACCTGGCTCGTCAACAACGAGCACTTCAAGGCCCAGGACATCCTCGTCATCGGGCCCCACCAGCGGTTCCTCGACTACGTCGGTCAGGTCCTCCCCACCCTCGGCACCCGGGACGTCAACGCCGTCCAGCTGGACCGGCTGTGGGAGGGCGAGATTCTCGGTGCCGACTCGCCGAAGGCGCGTCTCGTGAAGTCGGACGAGCGCATGGCGGCCGTCCTGCGGCGTCGCGTCGAGAGCGACTACCGGCCTGAGGCTCTCGATGCCCTCACCGTCGATCCCTCTTTCGAGGGCGATGAGCCCGCGATCGTCGTCACCGCCGGCAGCACGACCCTCCGCGTGCCCAAGTCCGAGGTCCTCGCCATCCTCGACCGGGCCCACGCCGGCGACGGGCCCTTCCGGGAGCGGCGCGACCGTTTCCGAGGCCTTTTCGTCGACCGGCTTCTCCAGGAGCTCGCCGACATCGCCCCACGTCGCGGGCAAACCGGCACGATCCGCCGTGACCTGGAGCGCAACCGCCGGGTTGAGCGTCTCGTCGAACGCCTCTGGCCGTCCCCCGGCCCCCGGGAGGCCCTGCGCAGCCTCTACGACTCGGCCGACCTCCTGCGGGACTGCGCCGACGGCATCCTCGACGAGGACGAGCAGGCGGCCCTGCTGCGACCCCGCGCCGCCAGCGCCGACGCCGACCCGTGGACCCTCGACGACCACGTCTGCCTCGAAGAGCTCAGCCTGCTGATCAGCGGCGACACCCCGCCGAGATACGGCCATATCGTCATCGACGAGGCTCAGGACCTCACGCCCATGCAGGCCCGCTCCCTGCGGCGTCGCTGTGCCGTGGGCGGCTCCATGACCGTCCTGGGCGACCTCGCGCAGGCGACGGGTGCCCACATCCCGACGAACTGGGACCTGCTCGGCGCACTTCTCTCCGACCACGGCGACTGGAGCGTGGCTCAGCTCACCACGAGCTACCGTGTCCCCGCCGAAATCATGGACTTCGTCGCTCCGCTCGCACATGCGATCGCTCCGGCCCTGCCGTACCCGCAGGCTGTCCGGGAGGCGGGAGCGGACGCCGTACGGACTGTGGCGACCGAGCCGTGGAAGCTGCTCGACGACACCGTCGCCCACGCGGCCCGGCTCATGGACACCAGCGATGGCAGCACCCCCCGCTCTGTGGCCGTCATCGTTCCTGACGACTCGGACTGGCTGGACGCCATCAGCCGCAGGATCGCCGAGGACGGCGACATCGGCGAGCGGAACGGCAAGGCTGTCTCCGTACTGGCCGCGGCTCAGGTCAAAGGCATGGAGTACGACCACGTCGTGGTCGTCGAGCCCGCCACGATCGCCGACCGCGGCCCCGCCGGTCAGCGCCAGCTGTACGTCGCCCTCACCCGCAGCACCCAGAGCCTGACCGTCCTGCACACCGCCCCGCTGCCGGAGGCGCTCACCGGCGCCGGGGACGCCCAGGCCCCGACGGTGCCCGATGTCCGGCCGGAGGGTGGCGGGGTCGGAAGGCTTCCCCGGATCGGCACCGACGTCCGGGTCGAGGTCGTGGACCGGGCCCCCGGCGGTCGCTTCAAGGTCAAGCCGTTGTCGCCGGTGATCGACCGTCCGCTCGTCCTCACCGTCCGCCATGGGTCGGTTCCCCCGCTGCGGGGGGAGAAGCTGGACTGCTGGGTGTTCGCCAACGAGACGACCCAGACGGTGCTTGCCGCCGACCAGCGTGGTCGGTCACCCGTTTCGGAGCGGATGGCCAGGCGCTACCTCGCGGCACTGGATGTTCTTGGAGAACTGGCCGAGAGCGACAGCGACGTTCCCGACGCCCGCAGCCGTCTCTCCGAACTCCAGGGCATGGCCAACCGCATCCTTCGACGGGACCAGGCCGACTGGGTCGACGTGCTTCACCTGTTCGGCGATCCGGACAGAGAACGACTCGGAGTTCTTCGCGACCTCGCCGCGACGACCAACCGCGCGCTCAAGGAGGGCACTTTCGACGCGGGTCGGCTCGCGGAGGGCTTGGCAGCTTCCGGCTGGGCGGGGCCCCTCGCTGAAGCACGGCGAGAACTCCAGAAGCGCTTCGGCATGGCGACGAAGCCGAACTCCGACGGCGCGGTCCCCGTCGCCCCGACGCAAGCCGATCAGAAGGAAGAAGTGCAGATGACCACCGCGGACACCACCGCCACAACACCGGCCGCCACCGCGAAGGACGGCTTCCTTCGCGCGCTGGAGACGGCCGCCGGCACCGACCGCGCGTGCAAGAAGCACGAAGCGGTTCGTCACGCGCTGAAGGCATCACTCCTCTGGGCGGACCTCCAGCCGACCGACTCAGTGATCGTCGACGTCAGCTGCGTCACCCAGCACGGTCTCTTCCTCTACGAGGCCTTGGGCGCAGGCTGCTCCACCTATGCGGACCTGCGATCGGGCGCGACCCGTCTGCTCGAGATCAACCACACGCTGCCCGAGCCGGCTGACGGCCTCTACCTCGTGCTTGCCGAACCGCCCGCTGAGGACTGGTCTGTAGACATGATTCGCGACGTCTTCCGTGTCAATGTCATCTGGCGCAGCCCGACCGGCTGGGGCGGCGAGAACGCAGACGTCGTTCTTGGAGCCTCTGGATGAGTTCCCCGCCAGGTGGCCGAAGCGCCCGCCGCGCCTCAGTGCCACCGGCGGTCGGACGCCGGGTGTGGGCCGTGGGGGCGGCCGAGCCGGCCACGTTCCCGGATGCCCGGGAGGAGTTGCGCAGCGAGGCCGGTGCGTGGGAGTGGTCTGCCGAGACGGTCGCGAGCTGTCTGGGCGCTCTGGACCCGGAGTTCACGTAGCCGCGGTCAGGCGGCTGCGGATACGGCCGGGTCCAGTCGTTGACTAAGGCCCACGCCGAGTTCACGCGGCGGGGCGTGCGGGGTGACCGTGTCGAGGGGCAGCAGCTGCGAGATGTTGGGGTGTCAGGTGTCCCGGTGCCCGCTCAGAACAGCGCGAGACCCTCGCCGTCGGTGTCCGCGATGACCGGCCGGAACTGGGCCGGGAGGTCGTCCAGGCGGTCAGGACCGGCCGCGGCGGCAACGGCAGGGGCCGTCTCGGCCAACCAGACGCGAAACCGCTCGGCGGCTTCACGGTAGGGGACTTGCGCCAGGACGCGGTGCTCACCGGAGGGGCAGCAGTCGACGGCGACAGTGAGCAGGCAGGAACGGGGCGCGTTCTGGCTGCCTGTCCAGGACACGCGCAGGACACCGCAGGGCTTGCGTCCGCGGGGGGCGCGGTGGGTCGGTCGCAGCGACCGGCAGGCTATGTGGGCCGTCCATGCGGCGAGGTGCGGCAGGGGCAGGGTGGTGCGTGCGCGGCAACCGGGGCAGCGGTGCCAGTGTCGGAGCCAGCCGTCGGTGTCGGTGTGGAAGAGGCGCGTGTAGTGGCTCGCCACGCGGATGTCGTTGCTGTACAGGTGGTCGGGGCGTTCTTGTGTGTTGCAGGACTGGCAGACGGGGGCGCGGACGTAGCCGTGTTCGTGACAGTGGTCGAGGACTGCGGCGGGCGCGGTGCGGCAGACGGCGCACGCCCACTCGGCCACCTTGCGGGAGGTACCGGGCTTCCTGCTGAGCACCGAGTACAGCCGGCCCTTCAGCTCTTCGTTGTACGGGCGCAGTGAGGGGGTGAGGTCCTCGGGGTTCTTCGTCTGCCGGCCGTCGGCGTCTCGGGACTGCCGGGGGGAGGGCGGCTCGGCGGCGGCTGCGCCTGCCTGGCGGGCCCGCGCGGCCTGCAGCCACTGCGCTTCGGCGTGCTCGGCCGTGTCGAGCAGCCTGACGACGGCGCGCGGCAGCCACCACGTCCGTTGCGTCCGGTCGCGGGTCCGCTCCACGAGCACCTGTCGCCAGTCGATCCCCGCCAGATGGTACGGCCGGCCGGTTTCACGGCGTGCTGCCCGCTCGGGGCAGCCCGGCTCCTGCAGTTCCCCCGTGATGCGCCGGCGCCAACGCAGCGGTGTTTCCTCGTCGCACTCCTGCCTCGGCGCACCGCGAAACGGACCGACGCGGACCAGGTCGCGCCGATCCATCCCGACCGCGTTCAGTTCCGAGGCCGCCCGGCGCACTTCGGCCTCCGGAACACTCCACTGACCGCCGCTCGCCCTCACCGTCGCCACCGCGTGGCCGCCGAGCAGGACGTACCCCACCCAGGCACGGGCAGGAGAGCAGGTGAACGCCCCAGAAGCCGTCGGCACAGCGCTGCCGACCGTCAGATCGACCCACAGAGCGTCCGCGGCACCCAGGGTGATCAGGCCGTCCGTACGGCCGGGCATGACAGGCTCCGACATAACGACAGGCTAGCGGCCTGCAAGGCGGCAACGGGCTGCACGCGGAGGACATCGCGAAACCGTCCGTTCGCGGTGGCGCGGCGGGCCCGCGCCGCTCGGTGGGGGAGGAGCGGATGTGCATGCGGCCAGCGTTGCGGCTGCGACCACCGTGTCACGATGAGTGACGCCTGAACGGGAGTCCGCTGTACGCGACGGAGAGCGCCCGTACATCCCGCGTCCGTGACCGGCGGGTGCTCACGCCGCCCGGCGAAGGGCCGCCGGTTCGGCCCCGTGGACGGTGTCGAGAAGCGCCTGTCCCTTCACCAGCCGGATCATCTCGTTCAGGTCGGGGGACATCCAGCGGTCGTCCCCGAGGGGAGGGATGTGCCGGCGGATCTCCTGCCGGATGACCGATGTGCCCGACCCCAGGGGGAGTCCCTGCATGCGGGCGCGGATCAGGTCGATGCCCTGGGCGGACATCAGCATCTGCACCGCGAGGACGGTGTCCATGCGGTCGAGGTTCTCGTGGAGGTCGCGGGCGGAGGCCATGGCCATGGTGTTGTGGTCCTCCTGTCCCGCCTTCGCCGGCCGCGACAGCACACTCGGCGGGTAGGCCCGCACCTGCATCTCCGGTACGAGGGCGGTGGCGACGGTCTGCACCTGCACCATGCCGGAGTTCAGGCCCACGCGGCCCCCGGCGAGGTTGGCGGGCAGGCCGTAGCTCCAGGCCGGCGACATGAGTCGGGCCGACAGTTGCTCGAACAGGACGCCCACGTCGGCGATGTTGCCGTTCAGCCTGTCGATCTCGTGCGCCATCAGGTCGGCGTCGTAGTTCCCGCCCATGACGAACTCGTCCCCGCCACCCGGCCGCGGGAAGACCAGGGGGTTGCTCGTGGAGGAGTTCGCCTCGCGTTCGAGCACCTGGCGCTCGTCGCCGAGCGTCTCGCGCAGCGCGCCGAGGATGTGCGGCGCGGCACGCACCGAGACGGCGTCCTGTACCCGGTCGTGGGTCTCGCCGAGCCGACGGCGACCCGTGTCGGTCATCCATCCGCTGCCCGCGACCAGCGCACGCAGCCGGGCCGCCACGTCGATCTCACCGGGAATGCGGCGCTCGTCGTGGGTGCGGGCGTCCAGGGACTGCTTCTCGGCGCGGGTGGCGTCCATGAACAGGGCGAGTCCGCCCTCGGAGAGGTCTGCCAGCCGCTCCGCGCGCTCGACCGCGTGGGCGAAGGAGGCGGCGACGACCGCGCTTCCGCTGATGACCGGAAGGGCCTCTCCCTGTTCGAGCGTGAAGGAGGGCGCCAGACCCGCCCGGGGCAGCAGCCGCGACGCCGGGGCCACCTCGCCCTGGAACCGGGCCGGAACGGCCTCACCCAGGGCGACCAGACCGGCTTCCGCCATCGGCTGGAGGTCGCCGATGCCCAGTGACCCGATCTGCGGCATCTCGGGAGTGACGCCGGCGTTGACCAGGTCGAGTATTCTCTCGGCGAGTTGCGGACGCACCCCCATCCGGGCCCGGGCCATCTGGTTCGCGCGGATGACCAGCGCGAGCCGGGCCACCTCCGGCGGGAAGGCGGGCCCGACCCCCGCCGCGTTGGAGCGCAGGATGTTGTGTTGGAACCGGAGTTGCTCGTCCGGGGTGAGCGCACGGTCCTTCAAGGGGCCCAGTGCCTGGTTCCATCCGTAGACGCGCTGACCGGAACGCAGCGCGTCGAGCGCCTCCCGGCGGTTCTGCCGCATCCGTTCCCGGGCCTGTGGCGCCAGGTGCACGGAGACCGAGGGAGCGTCGAGGACGGCGAACATCTGCCGGAGGGTCAGGGATTCCCCGTCGAGGACCACGCGCACCGTCGCGGGCCCGCCCGCGGCGGCCGTGGTCCATGCGGGCGGCGCGGCCCCACAGGTGCCGAGGGAGAGAACGAGCGTGGCCACGAGGGGCAGGACCAGCCGGGCAGGGCGGCGCATCACCGACCGCTGTCCGCGGCGGCGCCGCGGCGGGCGTCCGCCGCGCCGGGCCGGGCTGATTCTCTCCTCGCCTATGTCGGCTTTCTCCATGCCGTCCCTCCATGAGAAAGGGGGTGGGGGGCCGTCGCGTGCCTCGCACACACGGGATCGGGGAGCCGGGTGGAGGAAGCCGGACCCTGCACTCCTTGCTTCCCGTGCGCTGTCCGCGGACCGTCCGGGCGCGCCGATGCACCCGACCGCCGGCCGGTGCGGAGGGTGGGGAGGGCTTCGCGCCCGGATCGACGCATGGTGCCGGTGCCTGCAAGGCTGTTGTCGCCAGGCCGATGGTGTCGCCCCACGGCTACACCGTCGCACTGCGTACAAGGCTCCACCACTCAGCGCAGCCATTCGGGGGACCGCGGACCATCTTGTGAACGCCGGTGAGGCGGCGCCGTCTCACCGACACCGCCTCATCGATGTGGCAGACGGTCCACCTATAGTTGGTGCCATGAGCCGTTGGAAGGAGTTGACCGGGGAGACGTCCGGCGAGGACTACGCTGCACGGTTCGCGGCCCTGGCCCTCAGTGGGAAGGATGTGCACGGTGAGGCGCGGTTCTGCGCTGCTCTCGTGCCTGCCGGAGCGCGGGTGTTGGACGCTGGGTGTGGTACCGGACGGGTCATGATCCGGCTGGCGGAGCTCGGGTACGACTGTGTCGGGGTGGATCTTGATGCGTCGATGCTGGCGGTGGCGCAGAAGCAGGCGCCGGGGCTGCCCTGGTTCCAGGCCGATCTGGCCGGGTTCGATCCGAGCCTGCTCGGCATCGCAGCGGACTTCGATCTCGTCGTCGCCGCAGGTAACGTTTTCCCGCTGCTCGCTGCCGGTACCGAGGTCACTGTGGTCAAGCGCCTGGCCGCGGCCCTGCGTCCGGGCGGTCTGATGGTCGCCGGCTTCGGCCTGGACGAGGCCCACCTGCCCGTGCCGCCCAGCATCACGCTGGCAGAGTACGACGACTGCTGTGCCGAAGCCGGCCTCACCCTCGTTGACCGCTTCGCCACCTGGGACGCTGCCCCTTACGACGGCGGCGGCTACGCCGTCAGCGTCCACTGCCGGTGAGGATTCCTTTCAGGCGAGGAGATGCTGGGAGCACCCTGCGGACCCCGCACCATGAGGTGTCCTTGCAGGGGGGGTGGGGTCACCGTACAAGTACACTGCCCAGCGAAAAGTCACGCTTCCCGGGACATACGTCGATCGGAAGTGACCGTGCCGTGGTCGCGGCAACGTGTAACACCAGAACCGCGTACATGTCCGTCGTGGTGGACTTCTGGGGCGACCGTGTCGAGGATACTCCCACCGGCTATAAGAAACTCCAACGCGTTGTCAACGACTTCGTCCCTCGTGAAACAAGAATCTCCACTGCACCGATTGATCTCGATCTTGGATGAGGGTCCGCCTTGCGTTTCGAGGGACTACACGTTAGTCGAGGCGGTAGCAGACCGTTACGGGCAGTCGGGGTGACCACCTATTCGTTTGCTGATCATAAGCGCGTGCATATCCGTTCGGGCTGCCGGCGCAGGGAGCAAGGAGACTCGTGTCGACGATGATTGCCCCACCGGCGATAAAGGGGTGATCCTGCCAGGACGTCACCCACTGGCTGAATTTTACCGTGCCGCCGTCGAGTTTCACGACAACGTAGACACGGCTGCTTCTGGTGTAGTTAGCGCCAGCTAGCTTCAAGTGGCCATCGAATTGGTAACTCCACAGAGTCGGCGCGTCGGCCTGCTCGACCGCCCTGGGCGCCAACGAAGCCGCACGGGAAGCTCCTTGGGATGTTGCGTGTGCCGATGTTGCACCAGGAGCACTGACACTGGTTGCGGCGATCACGGCTGCGATGACGCCGGTCATACGTTGCCAGCGGTGATGCGAGCGAGTAAAGGTACCCATGAGTGTTCCTCGTGGATTGCATAAGAGTCAGGGTTATACCGACTGCTGTTGCGCGAGCCTTTACATGAGGACACGGTAGCGTTTCCGCCCTCCAGGCGTCGCCCTTAACGCCTCCGTAGTTCAGTTTGGCACTGGAGATAGGAATTCGCACCCAGAGCGACAGTGGGCACATCAGCCCCGCCCGTGCCTGACTGGCAGTCCTCTTTCCGTCCGCGTGGCCGGAGGGGTTCGAACAAGGGCCTGGTTCGGGTGAGTCGGCCGGTGCGGGTGCATAGAAAAAGGGCCTTTCGGCAGCTCGCGGTTGTCGAAGCCAGCGAGAGGCAGAAGCCCTGTTGCCGAAGTGTCGCGTGGTCGTGTTCGCCGAGTTAGTTCGTCCACTCCGAGGCGTGACTGTCTCGCCCATCGGTTCAGGAACGCGGCCGACCGGCCGGAGCGCCGGCCTCGGTACGGCTCGGACATGAGCGATGCGGAGTCGGCCCTGGTGCGGGATCTGCTGCCGGTGCCGGGGTGGCTTGCGGGCCGGGGCGGCAGGCCGGAGGGCTACTGCCACTGGCAGATGATCGACGCGGTGCGTCACCTCGTCGACAACGGCGCGACAACGGCATCAAGTGGCGAATATCCCGCCGACTTACCGCCATGGTCACGGGTGTATGCCTCGGACTCAGGTAATACCGACCGAGGTGGCACGGAACCATGTGGTGCGGCGGGAGGACGGCGTGGCGCACCCCCGCAGGCCTCGTCGGCGGGCGTCAGTGGCCGGAGACTCCATAGCGCCTATCCCTCTTGTGGGGCCCACGCACATGCCCTTCCCGGATGACCCTTGCCTAGCGTGTGCGCCGTGCAGACAGCGAAGTCGCACGGTGTGCGGCCAAAGGGGGTCCAGGGGATGCGGTACGGAGGAAACCACCGGGGGTGGTGGCGGCGGCTGCTGCTCGCGTTGCTGGTCTCGGTGGCGGTCGGGCTGCCCGCCGCCGGTGGGAGCGCGGCCGCCGCCGGGCTGCCCTCGTACCTCACCCTGGAGGCGAGCTACGGCGCAGGCACCGTCAGCAACGGCTGGGAGCGGGTGGAGCGTTACCTCGACACCACCAGCGGGTTCCGCACCGAGGGCTTTCCGCAGGACGGCAGGGGTGATCAGGACGGCAAGCGGGTCACCTACTTCGGCGGGGTCTCGCGCCCGTACTCCGGCCGGTTCCTGCTCTACTCGGCGCCCGGCTGGGACACCGGCAGCAGCACCACACCGGTGCTGCTGGTGCACGGTGCCAATGACACCGCGGACCGCGCCTGGGCCAACCCGGGCGAGTCGGGCGGCTACGGGTGCGGCGCCGCGTCCTGTCCGTCCACCGGGCTGATGCAGTACCTGGCCGGGCGCGGGCACCGCGTCTTCGCCGTCGGCTTCGCGCACAAGCAGGGCGACAACCTGATGCAGGCGCAGATCGTCGGCGACGCGATCGCGGTGATCAAGGCGAAGCTGGGCGTCAGCAAGGTCGACCTGGTGGGCTGGAGCAAGGGCGAGATGTCGACCCGGGCGTATGTCTCCTCGGTCAAGCCGAGTTGGGGGCGGTCATACCCGGGGGACGTACGCAGGCTGATCACCGTGGGCGGCCCCAACGGCGGCTACGACTACCCCTACGCGCACGGCTGGGCACATGACTTCTCCATCTGGCCGGAGTGCGGCGGCAAGGTCAATGCCCCCTCCCCGCACTCCTACATGACCTGCTACGGCCTGTACACCGCACACCCCGAGTTCTCCATGACACCCTCCGGCGGCTACGACAACTACCCCGGGCAGCGGCAGATGCTGGCCCGCTGGGACGGGGTGTACGGAGTCGACAGCGCCGCGCAGGACTGGTACACGACCTACTACGGCGGCCAGGGCTTCTACACCGCGGGCAGCGGCATCCAGGCCGCCATCGACGCCGGGTCGCTGATCAAACCGCTGCACGACGCCGGGGTACCCGCCTCCGTCACCACCTATCTTCTGGCCGGCGGCTCCGCCGACGTGCTGGGGATCTTCAACGAGAACCGCGGGCCCAGCGACGGGGTGGTCTTCATCTCCAGCGCGCTGGACACCACCGGCATCGCGACGGTCGGCGGCAAGGCCACCATCTCCGGCGCCAACCACCTGGAGCTGGGCTGGAACAGCTCGGCCGCCGCACAGATCGCCGACTGGCTGGCATAGAAGGACCACACATGAGCGCACATCCCGTCCGTACCCGCCGGGTGCCCACAGACCGGCTGACCATGCAGATCACCGAGGTACGGGAGGAGGGCGAGCCGGTCGTCTTCGTCCACGGCAACGTGTCCTCGGCCGCCTTCTGGCACACCACCCTGACCCTGCTCCCGGAGCGCTACCGACCCGTCGCGCCGGATCTGCGCGGCTTCGGCGGCACCGACCCCCTGCCCATCGACGCCACCCGCGGGCTGCGCGACCATGTGGACGACCTCGCCGCGCTGCTGGCCACCCTCGGGATAGCGCGGGCGCATCTGGTGGGCTGGTCCATGGGCGGCGGCGTGGTCATGCAGTACCTGCGCGAACACCCCGCCGCGGTGCGCTCGCTGACCCTGGTCAACCCGGTCTCCCCCTACGGCTTCGGCGGCACCCGCGGGGCGGAGGGAACCCTCAACTCCGCGGACGGGGCGGGCTCCGGCGGCGGCACCGCCAACCCGGAATTCGTCGCCCGCCTCGCCGAGGGCGACCGCGGCGAGGACTCCCCGCTGTCCCCTCGGGCGGTGCTGGCGAGCTGCTACGTCAAGCCGCCGCTGCGCCCCGACCGCGAGGACGAGTATGTGGAGGCCATGCTCACCACCCGCACCGGAGCGGACCATTATCCGGGCGACACCAAGGCCACCACGGCCTGGCCGGGCGTGGCCCCCGGCGCCCGGGGCGTGCTCAACTCCCTCTCCCCGCTCCACTTCCGGATCGACGACCTGCATCTGATCGACCCCAAGCCGCCGGTGCTCTGGATCCGCGGCGAAGACGATGTCATCGTGTCGGACACCTCGATGTTCGACCTGGCGCATCTGGGCGCGATCGGCGCGGTGCCGGGCTGGGACGGCACCCCCGCCCAGCCGATGGTGGCGCAGACCCGCCATGTCCTGCGGCGCTATGAGGCGTCGGGCGGCGCGGTGCGCGAGGTGTGCATACCCGGCGCCGGACACGCGGTGCACCTGGAACGTACCGAGGAGTTCGGCTCGGCACTGCTGGAGGCCCTGGTATGACGGTGTGCATCACTCGGCAGGGCGCCGTCCGCGGGAGCCTCTCCGCGGACGGGGTGGCGTCCTTCCTGGGCATACCCTACGCCGCGCCGCCCTTCGGTGAGCTGCGGTTCCGCCCGCCGGCCCCGCCCGAGCCGTGGACGGGCGTACGCGACGCCCTGTCGTACGGGCCGACGCCGCCGCGGGCCCCGTACCCGCCGCCCTTCGACGCCCTGGTCCCGGAGGACGTCCGGCCCGGTGAGGACTGCCTGAACCTCAACATCTGGACGCCCGCCCCGGAGCCGGGAGCCGGGCTGCCGGTGATGGTGTGGGTGCACGGTGGGGCGTTCCAGAACGGCTCAGGGTCGACCTCGGGGTACGACGGCGGCGCCTTCGCCCGCGACGGGGTCGTCTGCGTCACCTTCGACTACCGTCTGGGGACGGACGGCTTCCTGCACCTGCCCGGTGCCCCTGACAACCGTGGTCTGCTGGACCAGGTGGCCGCGCTGCGCTGGGTGCGCGAGAACATCGCCGCCTTCGGCGGTGACCCCGACCAGGTGACGGTCTTCGGCGAGTCGGCCGGCGCGATGAGCATCGGTCAGCTGCTCCTGCTGGACGAGGCGCGCGGACTGTTCCGCCGGGCGATCCTGCAGAGCGGCGCCTGCCACCACTTCCTGCCCCCCGCCACGGCTACCAGGATCGCGGCCCATCTGGCGGCCAAGCTCGGTATCGAGCCGACCTCGGACGCCTTCGCCGAGGTCCCGCTCGCCGCACTCATCCCCGCCCAGGGCGAACTCCGCACCGAGCTGAACACCCGCCCGGACCCTGCGCTATGGGGCGAGGCGGTGCTCAACATCATGCCCTTCGAACCGGTGAAGCCCGATCTGTCCCTGCCCGGCCCCGACCTCGGCGTGGAGCTGCTGATCGGCAGCACCCGCGAGGAGTACCGCTTCTTCCTGGTCCCCACCAAGCGCATGGACGCCGTCTCCGAAGACCGTCTGCACGCCATGGCAGCCGCCTACGGCCTCGACCCGGACCAGGCCCTCCCGGTCTACCGTGCCACCCGCCCCACCGCCACCCCGGGCGAACTCCTGGCGGCGCTGGCCACCGACTGGTTCTTCCGCCTTCCCGCGATCCGTCTCGCCGAGGCCGTCCCCGGCTCGTACCTCTACGAGTTCGGCTGGCGCTCCCCGCAGTACGGCGGCCGGCTCGGCGCCTGCCACGCCCTGGACCTGCCCTTCGTCTTCGACCGCCTGCACGACCCGCGCTATGCCGCGCTGCTCGGCCCCTCCCAGCCGCCCCAGACCCTCGCCGACGCGATGCACGGGGCGTGGGTCTCCTTCGCCAAGACGGGCGACCCCGGCTGGCCCGCGTACGACACGGCCACCCGCACCACCATGATGTTCGGCACCGAGCCGGTCCCGGAGGCCGACCCGCGCCCGGTGGAGCGGGCGCTCTGGGAGGGGCGGCGCTGACCCCCGCGCATTCGCCGCGCCGGCAGGTCATAGCGGAAGTGCCGCTGGAGCTGCACCAGGCCCGGCGTGTCCACCAGTTCGCCGAGATGTGCCGCGTGGGCGGAGCGCAGCGGGTCCAGGCTCCCGGCCGTCTGGCGCACCTCTTCCCTGGGGCCTGTCCGATCCGGGCGGCGTCGGGGCCGGCCTCGCTCGCCCCACACCGGCGGCACGGCCATGCCGGACATCGTGACGGCTGCGGATGTGCTGCGCTACGGCGCAACCCCCCGTTGTGGCCGGCGGCCGGGAAGTGGCTGCGTTCTTGAGCCCGTTGATGGTCCGTTGATCACATTGGCCGTCAGGGTACCGACTGGCCACGTTAGTCTCCGATCATGGCCTTGCGACCTGATGAGTTCTACGACCGAGCACGTGCGGCCGCGGACGGTGAGCTTCGGCTTCCGTTGGCACGGATGACCAGCTGGGACATAAGCCCGTTCGAGCCCGATGGACTTCGCGTCGCGCCGCTGCGCCCGCCCCATCTGCCCGAGCCGGAACGGCACGGCGAGGACCCGGCGAACTGCGACGTGTGCCGCGCCCGAGATGAAGGCGTCTGGTTCGACGAACGATGGCGACTGGCCCGGGTGACGGGCGTCGGTGTGCCTCTGGTGCTGATGCTGTATCCCCGGGACCACTACGACATGGCGGATCTGCCCGACGAGATGGCCGCCGAACTGGGGGTTCTCACCTCTCACGTCGTCCGCCATGTGCAGGCGCTGCCGCATATCTCCCGAGCCCACGTCTACCGGCTGGGGGACGGAGCCGCACACCTGCACATCTGGTTCTTCGCCCGGCCCGAGGGGCACGCCCAGCTGTTCGGCTCGTGGCTGCCCGTCTGGGACGACCTGCTGCCGGAGTACCCGGCGGACGTGGCCGACGCAGACGCGGTGGCCGTCGCTGACGCATTGGTCGCCTCGTACGGAGGCCGCCGCTCGGCCACCGACGCACAGATGCACGTCTGACCCTTCTGCACGGTTTCGAAGGCCGCGGTCTTGCCGCTGGCCCCGTACGGCGCCACCGCCTGACCGCACCGCCATGTCGGGTCCGTCGGTGGTACCTCCCCTTTCGTCGGATGGGGTCGGTTCCAGGATCGTGCGGTGGCGGTGCCGTAGAGGCGTGTGCCGGTGACGGTTTCGGTGTCCGGGGTGCCCCAGGTGTCGGGCTGACCGAAGAGGAACTCGCCTCCGTGCCGTGGCGGGCGTTCCTGTGCGGCCGGCGGGGCGGGACAGCCTGCGCAGGGCGCGGTCCGAGCGCTTCCGGGCCGGCACCTGCACGGGCAGGTCGCTGAGGAGGAACGCGAGGCGGGGTTGTGTCGGAGCAGGCAGATGGACAGCGCGCCTCTGGTCCGTCATGCTGCCCTGGCGGTGATGGGCCGGTGCCGGCCGCGTTGTGTGAGGGGCGGGGATCGATGGAACAATCGCAGGTCGCGGCTATGCCGCCGGAGAGCGTCCGTTACCGGCTGACGCGCCGCCAACGTCTGCTGACCGCGGTGCCCGCCATCGTCGTCATGGCCTTCCAGGTCTTGTTCTGGTTGGACGGGGGACCGTTTGGTCCTGTACTCGTCTCACTGCTCATGTGGGCTGTCCTCTTGCCTGTGGCGCCGATCACCGCGCGGTACTTCGGGGTCACTCTCACACCGTCGGCTGCCGTCGTGCACAACCTCCGCCGCAGGACCATCCCGTGGTCGAACGTCCAAGCCGTCCAGATCGAGCATCTCCTCGGAAGCCGGACCGTCGTGATCTACGAAGCGGGCGGCCGACGTACCCGCCTGCGGGCGCCGATCACCGGGTTCCTCAGCTGGGATCGCAGCTTCGAGGAGAAGTTCCACACCATCGGTAGGTGGTGGCTGTATCACCGCGGCCCGGACTGGGCTCCTGCCCCGCCGCCGAGGCCGCAGTGGGGTGGTCCACCGGCGTCCGACGGGAATCCTTACGCCCCTCCCGCCTAGTCGGAAGCTGATCCACGCACCCTCCGGGCGGCGGAGTCTCTCACCGGCCGCACCGATCGGGCCGTGAGCCGCACCTGGCCGGTTACCGCGGTTGCCGCCGATTCACGGGACGTTCCCGTGAGGCGGCATCCGGGCAAGCGGAGCGTTGACGACGTGCGAGGACTTGCTGGGGCGAGGGCTGTTCCAGCCCCTGACGCCGCGGGCGGCGGCCGACAGTGAGTCGGCCGCCGCCCGGCGGAAGGGATTCATCTGCGTGGAGTGACGCGGCGTCAGCTGGTCGCGCTCCCCGCGACCCACTCGTTCCACGGCATGTTCCAGTCGCTGAGGCCGTTGTCCGGGGCCAGCGTGGTCTTGTCCGCGGAGTTCTTGACGATCACGACGTCACCGATCATCGAGTTGTCGAAGAACCACGCGGCGGGCTGCTTGCCGTCGCCGCCGCCCTTGACGTCCTTCAGGCCCACGCAACCGTGGCTGGTGTTGACCTTGCCGAAGACCGAGTCGGCACCCCAGTAGTTGCCGTGGATGAACGTGCCCGAGTCGGTCAGGCGCATGGCGTGCGGTACGGCCTTGATGTCGTACGCGGGCTTGCCGTCCTTCTCGAGGCCGACGGTCGCACCGTTCATATGGATCTGCCTGAACTTCTCGGAGATGACCATCTGACCGTTGTACGTCGGGTGCTCGGGGCTGCCGGACGAGATCGGGATGGTCTTGATCGTCTTGCCGTCCCGTACGACGGTCATCTGCTTCGTCCGGGCGTCGACGGTGCTGATCTGGCTCCGGCCGATCTTGAACGTGACCGTCTTCTGGGTGCCGTGGAGGTTGAGCTTGACGGTGACGGTGGAGCCGGGCGTCCAGTAGTTCTTGGGGCGGAAGTCCAGGCGGTCGTCGTTGAACCAGTGGCCGACGACCCGCTGCCCGCTGCTGGAGCTGACCTGGATCTTCGACTGCACGGCGGCCTTGTCGCTGATCGCCTTGTCGAAGTTGACCGTCACCGGCATGCCCACGCCGACGGTCGAGCCGTCCTCGGGGGAGAGGTGCCCGTTGAAGCCGCCGGCCGGGGAGGTCGTGGTGATCGTGGCGTTCCCGGTGACGGAGCGGCCCTTGGCGTCCTCGGCCTCTGCGGCGACCTGGTACCTGGTGGCCCGCTCCAGCCGGCCGTTCGGCTTCCAGGAGGTGCCGTCCGTCGACAGGGTGCCCGAGATCTCGGCGCCGGTCGCGACGGCGGTCATGGTCACCTTGGTGAGCTTGCCGTTGCTCACCGTGACTTCGACGGGTCCGTCGATCCCGACGTTGTGGGCACCTTGCCCGGGCGTGATCTTTATTCGGGCGTCGGAAGCGTCCTGGGTGCCCGCCTGATCTGCCCGCGCCTGCGATGCCCGGTGACTCCCGGCGTTGTCGCCGCTGGTGGCGGCGTTGCTGGTACCGCCGAGAGCCGTGAGGGCGATGACGCCGCCGAGTACGCCGGCCGTAGCCATCAGCCCGGTGTGCCGCTTACGTGCCGTGATCAAACGCTTCTCCCATGTCACTGTTCGTTGAATCCCTGGAGCTGGTTACCGAGGAGTGCAACCGTCCGCGAAGAACCACCTTTACGCATTTATCCGTTTTGAGGGGTGAATTGTGGCGAATTCCACGCGTCCTGACAGCGTTGCCGAGGCTCTCGACGGCCGGACGGCACATGGTCGCCCTGCTCTCGCCGCTCGTCGCGGGTGTTGCGGGCGGACGGCGCCGACGACGAGCGGGAGCGGTGATCGGTGGCGGTCGGCGGGTTGCCCACGACGGGCGAACGCGGGTCGGCCCGGCCGGGGCTCGCCGGTACTGACCGTGGCTGACAACCGGACGGCACGGCCAAGACGCGCCAAGGAGGCTGAGCTCCTCGGTGCAGCCGATGACAGTCACACGGCGGGTGCCCCGTTCGAGGCGGCCGGCGATCACCGCCGAAGGAATGCGCGGGAGGCGGTCTTGGGCCATGTGGTGCAAGCTTCGAAGAGCAGGCGGCACCTCGCCGGTGGGCGGCGGTGCGAGGTTCGCGGCACCTCAGCCTGCCCTGGGCGGATGACCTGTGAAGGTGATCATGAGTGTGAGGGATCCGGACGCCAGGCACGCGGAAGCTGCGGATCAGGGCGTTACGGCGGCGGGCGTCGGCGTCGGCGTCGGCGTCGCCGATGGCGATGGGCCATGGGCGGGGTGTGGCAGTGGCTGCCCGCCGTGCGGCGGCTGGAGGAGCCGGCCCAGTGATCCGTGACCGGGGTGGCTCGTGCAGCGTTCTCACCGCTGACGTCGCAGACGCAGCGCAGGGCACCTCGGGCCGTCGAGGACGCCCGGCCCTCGCATGCCGCAGTCGGCGAGATCATGGTCCGCCCCACGGCCCAGGAACACCGACCGTCGACCCACCGGGGACGCTCCATGACCGGCCTGATCGTTGTCCTGCTGCTCGTGATCCTGGCCACGGCCGTGGCGACCGGTGCCCGGCTCTGGAGCCTGCCCGCCCCGTCACTCCTCGTGATCGCCGGCCTGGTCGTGGGGCTGGTGCCCTGGGTTCCCGAGGTTCGCCTGCCGCCAGAAGTGATCAACGTACTGGTGCTGCCTCCACTGCTCTACGCCTCGGCCGGGGAAATCTCTGCCCGCGACCTGCGCACCGTGTGGAGGCCCGTGAGCGGACTGGTCTTCGGTCTGGTCATCGCCTCGGCCATCACCGTCGGGTACGTGGCCGCCGCGATCACTCCGCTCACCGCCGCGACCGCGCTCATCCTCGGCTCTGTCCTGGCCAGCACCGATCCCGTGGCCGTTACCGCGCTCGGCCGACGTCTGTCTCTCCCCCCGCGCGTACAGGCCATGGTGCAGGCGGAAAGCCTGTTCAACGACGCCACGTCGCTCGTCCTGTACAAGGTCGCCGTGGTCACCGCGGTCACCGGCAGCGCCATCAGCGTGTCCGGCACCGTTGAGCAGTTCCTGACTCTCGCAGGCGGAGGAGTGCTCGTCGGCGCGGCGGTCGCCGCAGTGGTGATCCTGATCCGCAGACGGACCGAGGACGTGATGCTGCAGACCGTCATCGCGTTGGTCACTCCCTACGCCTCCTACGTCATCGCGGAGCAGTCGCACACCTCGGGGGTGACCGCCGTCATCGTGTCCGGGGTCGTCCTCGGCAGCACCGGCCACAAGCTCACCAACGCCCCCGTCCGCCTCCAGGTACACGCCGTCTACGACACGGTGACCTTCCTGCTGGAGAGTGTCGTCTTCGCCCTGATCGGCCTCGAGCTGCCCTCTGCCGTCCGCCACCTCGCGCGCGACGAGCACGGCTGGCCGCTGTGGGTGCCGGTGATCGCCTTCACGCTGCTGGCGATCCGCCTGCTGTGGATCTTCCCGCTGTCCGCCCTGATCCACCACCGGCACGCGGAGAGCGACAACCGACTCTCCTGGCGCGTTCCGGCCGTGCTGTCCTGGGCGGGCACCCGAGGTGTCATGCCGCTGGCCGCCGCGCTCTCCATCCCCCTGGTCACCCACACAGGGGCGCCGCTGCCGCACCGGGCGCTCATTCTCACGCTCACCACCGGGACCGTGGCGCTCACTCTCGTCTTCCAGGGTTTCACCCTGGCCCCGGTCGTCCGTCGCTCCGGCATCGCTCTCGAACCGGAGCACACCGCTCGCGAAGAGGCGCGGACCCGCCGGCACATCGCCCACGCCGCCCTCGAGGAGCTCAAGCAGCTCGGCGATCTGGATGAGCTCTCCGGTCTGGGTGCCGCCGCGGAGACCGCCTTGAAACAGGCCCGTCGTCACCTGGAGGCCCGCATCCACCAGGTTGAAGACGCCCACTACAGCGACCCGGACGCCCGTCCCGCCGACGCCTACCGTGAGATCCGCCGGACACTCATCGCCATCGAGGCGGCCGAGCTCCAGCGCCTGTTCGAAGCGAACAAGATCAGCAACGCCACCCGGCGCCGGATCCAGCACGAACTCGACCTCGAAGAAGCCAGCCTTCACCCCCGCGACTGACTGAGCAACCCTGCGGAAGCGGTGTCGGTGGGGCCCCCTATGCTGCACCGGACGATCACGCGGAACCTGGGGAGGGCGCGGCATGTTCGGCAAGCTGTTCGGCAGGGGCGGGGAGAGACCGGCGGTGGATCCGCACGCCCTTCCCGCCCCGCGCAGGCCGAAGAACGGGATGTACACGCTGCGCGCGCTCGGAGACGCCCGGGTGCTCGCGCTGGTGGAGGCCGCCGGTGCGGGTGACTGGGCGGCGGTCAAGGCGGCGCTCGCCCCCTTCGATCTCGGCCGTGATCATCAAGTCCTCGGTGAGCTGGCCGACCTGGACGGCGTGCAGGACTGGATCGGCCGGGCCGTCGAGGAGGACAAGGAGCACCGGGCGACGGCCCTGCTGATATCCGGGGCGCGGCACATCAGCTGGGGCTGGGAGGCGCGCACCCGAGCGCTTGCCGCGCACGTCACGCCGGAGCAGTGGCGGGTTTTCCGTGAACGGCTCCGCATCGCCGAGGAGCAGTTGCTCGAGGCTGCCGAGTTGCGGCCGGAATGGGTCACGCCGTGGCGCCGCCTCCTCACCTCCGGCCGTGGCATGTCGCTGGGCCCCGCCGTCAACGAGACCCGGCGCGACGCCGCCCTGCGCCGCGACCCGCTGGACCTGGAGACGCACATCGAGTGGGTGTCGCAGTTGCAGCCCCGGTGGGGCGGCGAGCCGGGCGAGGCCCTGGCGTTCGCCCGTGAGGCGTTCGCCGGGGCGCCCGAGGGCCATCGTCTCGGCTGTGTGATCGCCGTCGCGCACATCGAGGACTGGGTCGAGTCCGGCCGTAAGAACTGCCTCGTGACCGCCGAGATCCAGGACGAGTTGCTGGACGCGGCCGAGCGCAGCATCCTGCACCCCGCCCACGTGCGTCGCCCGGGCTGGCAGCACGACTTCAACATGTTTGCCATGGCCTTGTCCCTGGCCTCCGAACGCATCGCGTTGCCGCGTGTCTTCCGCGAGCTGGGCGGCGCCTACACCTCGTGGCCCTGGCAGTACATGGCGCAGCCGGAAAAGATGTACGCCCGCGCCCGGCGCAACGCCTGAACCCGCCACCCCGCCCGCCGCTCGTCGCTCACCTCACCCGGGACTGCCCGATGACTCTGTCCGAAACCCCTTCTGGCCCGACCGGCGCCGACCGCACCTTCCAGGTGGACTTGCGCGGCCTCGTCGATCTCCTCTCCCACCACCTCTACTCCAGCCCCCGCGTCTACCTGCGCGAACTCCTGCAGAACGCGGTGGACGCGCTGACTGCGCGGCACGGCCTCGAACCGGCCGCCCCCGCCGACGCGTTCGGTATCCGCCTGTACGCCGACGGTTCGGTGGTACGTGTCGAGGACGACGGCGTGGGTCTCACCGAGACCGACGTGCACACCTTCCTCGCCACGATCGGCCGCAGCAGCAAGCGCGCCATGGGGGGCTCCTCCCCGGCCGAGCCCGTTCCGGGCTGGGGCAGGATCGACGAGCAACGCGGCGACTTCATCGGCCAGTTCGGCATCGGCCTGCTCTCCTGCTTCCTGGTCGCGGACGAGATCCACGTCCTGAGCCGTTCCGCCCGCACCCCCGATGCCCCCGTCGTGGAGTGGCGAGGACGCGGTGACGGCAGCTACACCCTGCGCACCCTGCCCGTCTCCGCCCGCCCCCGGCCCGGTACCACCGTCACACTGTCGCCGCGCCTCGACGCGGGCGAGTGGACCCGGCCGGCACAGGTGCACGCGCTGGCCCGCCACTTCGGCTCCCTGCTGCGCCACCCTGTGACCTTCGACGACGGCACGGGCGGCCCGGGCGCACCGGTCAACCCCGAGCCCGCACCCTGGGCGCGTACCTACCCCACGCCGGGAGCACGCTCCCGCGCGCTGGCCGCGTACGGCGAAGAGGTCTTCGGCTTCACGCCGCTGGACACCATCGAGCTGGACCTGCCGGCCGTGGGCCTGAAGGGCATCGCGTGCGTGCTGCCCGAGGCGGTGCCGGCCGGGCGCCGCCACGGCCATCGCGTGCACGTCAAGGGCATGCTGCTGTCCGAGCAGGCCGAGGAGATCCTGCCCGAGTGGGCGTTCTTCGTCCGCTGCGTCGTCGACGCCGAGAGCCTGCGTCCGACGGCGTCCCGCGAGTCCCTGTACGAGGACGACACCCTCGCCGCCGTCCGTGACGCCCTCGCCGAACGGCTGCGCGCGTGGATCGCCCGGACCGCGGCCAGCGACCCCGACCTCCTCGGCCGCTTCCTCCAGGCCCACCACCTGGCCGTGAAGTCGCTGGCGGTGCACGACGACGAGATCCTGCGGATGCTGCTGCCCTGGCTGCCGTTCGAGACCACCGACGGACACGCCACGCTGGACGAGTTCGCGCGCACCCACCGCACCGTGCTCGTGACATCCAGCGTGGAGGAGTTCCGGCAGGTCGCGGCGATCGCCTCGGCCGCCGGGCTCGGCGTCGTCAACGGCGGCTACACCTACGACCGTCAACTCGTCCACAGGCTGCCGGAGATCAGGCCGGAGGTCAGCGTCGCCGATCTCGACCCGGCAACGCTCACCGCCCACCTCGACCCCGTCGACCGAGAGACGGAACTGGCCGCCGCGGCGTATCTCGCCCTGGCCCGCGACGCCCTCGCGGTCTTCGACTGCGACGTCGCGCTGCGCACCTTCCAGCCCGTCTCCGCCCCTGCCCTCCTCCTCGACAGCCGCGAGGCCCGGCACGAGCGCACCCGTTCCCAGCTCGCCCGCGAGCAGCAGGGTGGCCTGTGGGGCGACATCCTCGGCCACCTGCGTCAGGAGGCTCCGCGGGCCCAGCTGATCCTCAACCAGCTCAATCCGCTGGTCCGTACGGCCGTCACCATCGACGAACCCGAACTCGCCCGAACCAGCGCCGAAGCCCTCTACGGGCAGGCCGCGATGCTGTCCCGGCGTCCGCTCAGGCCCGCCGAATCGAGTCTCATCAACCGCTCCTTCCTCGACCTCCTCGCCCACGCCCTCCGCAAGGACAGCTGATGATGCCGACCGCACCCCAGACCACTGGCGAGCTGTACCAGGCGCTCCAGGAGAACGACCGGCGCCCCTACGGCCGTCCCCGCACCGTCACTGCCGAGGAACTGGTCGAAGCCGCCGAGCAGTTCACGGAACCCGTCCCGCTCGTCCATGCGCTCCTCGAACTCCAGGAGGCGTACAACTACGGCTCCGAACCCAGGAAGTCGCCCGTCGTCTTCGCTCGCCTGCTCACCCTCTTCGACGAGCAGCCCGACGTCTTCGACGAGCGGCTGCGCCACACGCTGTTCTGGCGGTTCAAGTGGGTGGCGGGCGCCCTGCGCGCGCTGCCCGAGATACCGCTGGCCAGCCTGCGCCAGTGGTTGGCCGAGATGCGCGACCGGTACGAGAAGGCCGGCTTCGGCCTCCAGCCCTACTACGGACAGGTGTACCAGCTCGCCGCCCACGTCGGCGAGGACACCGCCCTGGCCTACGAGCTGTGGGCGGGCCGTACCCGCACCAGCCTCAGCGACTGCGAAGCCTGCGAGATCTGCGAGCGCGCTCTGTACCACCTCGCGGCGGGCGACGACGAGCGGGCGCTGCGCACCTGGGAGCCCGTCCTGACCGGGCAGGAGTCCTGCCAGGAGGAGCCTGCCCGCTCCGTCTCGTACGCGCTGCTTCCCCTGCTGCGCACCGGCCGCACCGACCGGGCCCGCGAGCTGCACCTGGCCGGATACCGCGGCTGCCGCCGCAACCCTTCGATGTCCGGGGAGGTCGGCCGGCACCTGGAGTTCTGCGCGCTGACCGGCAACGAGGCACGCGGCCTGGAACTGCTCGCCGAGAACCGGAACCTGTTCGACGAGGTCGACTCGCCGCTCGACCAGCTCGACTTCCTCACAGGCGTCGAAGTCCTCCTCCGACGCGTCGAACTCCTCGGCCACGGTGAACTGCCCGCCGCCGGATACGCGGGCCGCACCTGGACGGTGGCCGGGCTGCGCACCGAGGTCCGCGGCCGGGCCGACGGCCTCGCCGCCCGCTTCGACGCCCGTAACGGAACCACCGCCCACACCGACCGGCGCAGGGCCCGCCTCGACCGTGCCCCCCTCCTGGACACACTGGAACTGACCCTGCGCACCCGCAGCCTTGAGGACGTGGCCCCGGCCGCCCCGGCTGCCACGCCCGCCGCGCGCACGACCGCCGCCGTCCCGGAGTCGCTGCCCGAACTCATCACCAGGGCACGGGCATTGGACGAGCAAGGGCATCCGGACGCAGCGGCCTGCTGGGCGCGGCTGCGCACGCTCGTCGCCGCCCCCGACCACACCCATCCCGACGACCCGGCCGTGGGACCGCTCGTACGGCTGCGCGCGGACCTGCTGTCCGACGAGGCGAGCCAGGCGGGCGAGAAGGACCGGTTCGACGAAGCCGCCGCCCTGTACGAGGAGGCCGCGAGCCTGTACGACGAGGCCGGAGCGCCGGGCCATGCGGCGCTCGCCCGCGCCTGCGCCCTGCTCCCCGCGGGTGAGATCCCCGCGGAGCGTGCCGACGGAGCCGAGGCGAAGGCCGCCGCGCTGACCGCCGCCCACGCGGCCCTCGTCCGACTGCACGAGGAGACGCCCGGCCTCGCCCCGTACCAGGAGGCCCGTCTGCTACGGCTGCGGGCGACCGCGCTCGGCCTGCGTCTGCAGACGTCGAAGAACGAGGAGCACGTCGCGCCGGTCCTCGCCGAAGTGGACCTGCTGCTCGGCTTCGCCACCCGGCACGACATCGCCGGACAGATCTCCGGCGCCCTCATGCTGCGAGCCAGCACGTACGCCCTCTCCGGCGATCTGCCCGCCGCGGTCACGGAGATCGACGCCCTCCTGGACCGGCTGAGGGCGCACGGCCCCGCCTGGCACCTGCCCCGCACGCTCGCACTGCGCGGCCGGATCCAGCTCGGCCTCCGGGACGCGCAGGCCGCGCACGCGGACCTGACCGAGAGCCTGCGACTGGCTGCCGACTGGCCGTCCGACACCGTCGACACCGCCCGCCTCCACGCTGATCTGGCCGAGGCATGCATGCACCTGCGCCACCCCGACGAGGCACTGCGGCACCTGACGCGCTCCGCAGAGCTGGAACTGCGCCACGGCAGCCGGACGGACGCGTTCTGTGCGTACAGCAACGCGGCCCAGCTCAGCCTCGACCTGGGCCGCGTCGAGGACTGCATCGCTCTGCTCGACTCCCTCCTGGCCGAACCGGACGTCGCCGCCGGAGAGCTCGACGACCGGCTCGTCGCCCAGCTGCGCCTGACCCGCGCCCGTGCGCTGCACGCGGGGGAGGACCTCAAGGCGGCCACGGCGGAGTTCGCCGCCCTGGCGGCCCAGTCGGCCGGCTGGGACGACGACCCCGGAAGCCACGCCATGATCGCCTCGGAGACTGCCGTACTCCTCGCCGAGGCCGGGGAGTTCGGCCGGGCCCGGGAGGCCGCGAACCAGGCCCTCGCCGCCCATGTCCGGGCCCCGCGCTACGAGCAGCTCAGCAGCTGCCTGCGCGAACTCGCCCGCCTCCAGGCCCAGCAGCAGGGCACGGAGGGCCTGGCCGACGCCCTGGCCCTTCTCGCCGACGCGGGCAGGATCGCCGACGAGGCCCGCGCTGCGAAGTACGAGGCCCGAGGCCGCTCCTTGGACAGCGCCCTGGCCTATGAACACGGACGGGTCAACGCCTACGCACGTGAGTACGAGACCGCCCTGGCCGCTCTGGACGAGGCCCTCACCCTGCTCGGCGAACCGGGATCCGACGAGGACCACGCCGGTGAGTGGGCCGAGTGCGTCCGTCTCGCGGCTGCCGTGGAGGGTATCTACCTGGAACGCCCCGCCCCCGCGCTCACCCGCCTCGACGGGGCGGTCTCCTGCCTCACCGCCCTGGGCCACGCCGAGGAGACCGAGCCGCTGACCTCCCTGGCGGCCCGGCTGCGCGACAAGGGGTGACGCGGCGGGCGCGGTGCCGGGGCGACAGCCCGCCCCGGCACCTGGTCGCCGTGGCGATACCGGGTGCGAGCTGACCGTCACGGGCCCGAACCGGTTCCTCGAGGCGCTTCGTCGACGACGTCGCCACGGCCGGCGAGGACCTCGTCGTCGGGGCCGGCTGCTACCTGCCGACCAGCCGGTGACGTTCACCATCGCGCACAACCAGTACGTCTCCGGTGCCGCGAAGAAGATGAGGGGGCTGCCGCGCACCGCGAGGAGGCGTGGGTGGTCAACCGTCCGTCGAGGACCGGCCTTTCCGGCGCGTTGTCACGAGTTCCTGGACTCCAACGGTGCGTTGCCGCCCCCGGATCAAGAGCTGATGGCGGGCTCCGGGGCGGTGGCCGCCCCCAAGCTCGAGCCGGCTCGCAGCGGTTGAGAGCAGCCCGGCGAACTGCCGGATGTGTGGCCCGCAGTTCGGTCGCGCGACCCGGGATCCGTCGGTCAGTGGTCGTGGGACCGACCCTGTTGACACCTCATCAGTTACTTTGCAGTAAACGGCGGGTGCAAGGTTCCTTGACCGCCCTTCGCCTGAGTCCTCGTGCGCTTCCCGTGTCTCCGAGCTGTGAAACGTGAGGTCTACGCGGGAAGAATTTTTGACATGAACACTTCCCTAGGGTGGCTGTCTGCTGTACCAAATGAGGGCCAGCTCTGCCGCTCAGGGAGGTCTCGTGAGACGCGTCAAATTGCCATCAGTTCTTGCCGCATTGGGCCTAGCGATCATGGCGGGCCTGGGGCTGTCCGGTCCGGCACAGGCTGCCGGACCGGCGTATGTCGCGCTGGGGGACTCGTACTCAGCCGGCAACGGCGCTGGAAACTACGACAGTGCGAGTGGCGACTGTCACCGGAGTTTCAACGCCTTCCCCTACCTGTGGAAGAACGCCCACGCCCCGTCCTCGTTCGCCGACACCTCCTGCTCGGGTGCCGTCACGACGGACGTGACGAACTATCAGCTCGGCCCGCTGAATTCCACCACGGGGCTCGTCTCCCTCACCATCGGCGGCAACGACGCGGGTTTCGCGGACGTCATGACCACCTGCAACCTCGGCTCGGACACCGACTGCGTCAACCGGGTGAACCAGGCCGAGGACTACGCCAGGTACACGCTCCCCGCCCGTCTGGACGCCACCTACAACGCGATCCGGGCCAAGGCGCCCAACGCCAAGGTGGTCGTGCTGGGTTACCCGCACATGTACACCCTCAACGTCTTCTGCATCGGCCTCAGTGACACCAAGCACAAGAAGATCGACGAGGCTGCCGACGTCATCGACAGCGTCATCGCCAACCGTGCCGCCGCCCACGGCTTCGTCTTCGGTGACGTCCGCACCACCTTCAACGGCCACGAGCTGTGCTCCGGCGACGGCTATCTGCACTCCCTGGTGGTCTCCCCGAGCTGGGAGTCCTACCACCCCACCGCCACCGGCCACTCCAGCGGCTACTACCCGGTCTTCAACGCCAACAGCTGAGCCCCTCCCCGGACGAGCCGACCCGGCTCGATCCTCCCCATCCGCCGTGGACGGCACGTCGAACTCGGTCACGCGGTTCGGCAACCGGAACCTACGGAAACGGCCTTCGTCCGGACGTGTGCTCCCCCTGTGAAGGACGCACGTCCCGTGACGAAGGCCGTGAGGATGGGGCTGCTGCGTGAGGATGCCCGGCGACGGGCATGGCCGGGCCGTCCGTACTCCGGGGCCATTGCCGCCGCTCCTCGCCACTCGCTCGCATGCTGCTCACCTGGTGAATCCCGCGGCTGAATCCGTGACGCCCAGGGCCGCCCCGTAGAGCGGGCCCTTCATACCGGCGTCCATGGCTCGAAGGCGCTGTGCGATGTCCCTGCGCTTCTCGGTGATCGCCCGTATCCGGTCGGCGGTGAACTGCGGTTCACTCTTTCGAGTGGCGGCGGGTAGCGCGTCGAGCCTCCTCCGCGCGGCGACCTTGTCTCCTGTGCCCCGTTGACCCACTGAGCGACGCGTGCCGGCCACGCTCCGGGGGTGGCTCGACAGCGGGCCAGGCGCCGCTCCACCGTCCGTGGTGATACGGAGACGACCCGGGACCGCCGGCGCGATAGAAGTCGCCCGTCTCTTGAAGCGGCCCGCCGCTGAAGTCGTCGTCGACCGCACCGTCCCCCGACTCCGACGCGCGTACCGGCCCCCGGTGAGCGAGGGACCCGGCCCGGAGTGCAGCCGCGCCGGCGCGCCCCGCAGGCACCGGAGGTGCCCGTCGGCGTCCCTGTGCGGGCCGGTCCGTCCCGGCGTCTCGTTTGTCGACCACCCAGAAACGATAGAAAGGTGATATGGCTGAAGTTTCGGATCAATCCGGACAGGGTGTGGCTGGTGCGTCCAGGAGGACCCGTGGGCCCGGCCGACTCCGCCGGAGGGTACGGGCGCCCTGGTCGCCGCGCTCGCTGCTGAGCGTGCGCAGCCTCGCCGGGCAGGTTTTCCTTCTGCAGCTGCTGGTCGTGGTGCTGCTCGTCGCCGCCGCCCTGGTGGCCCTCGTGGTGCAGGCTCGACGCGACATCATGACGGACGCCCGGACCCGGACGCTCACCGCGGCGCAGACCTTCGCCAACTCACCGGGGATCGTGGCGGCGCTGCGCAGCGCACACCCGACCGCGGTGCTGCAGCCGCACGCCGAGGCGGCGCGGAAGGCGGCGGGCGTCGACGCCATCATCGTGTACGGGCTGAACGGGATCACCCTCACCCACAGCGACCCGCACCAACTCGGGAAACACATCATCGGGCCGTACGCTCGGGCGGCGACCGGCAAGCCGTTCACGAGCACCTTCCAGGGGTCCCTGGGCCTCTCCGTGGTCTCGGCGGTCCCCGTCAGGGGCCCTGACGGGTCGGTCATCGCCATCGTCTCCGTCCCCGTCACGGTCGAGAAGGTGCAGCACAGGGTGAACCGGCAGCTGCCGCTCCTCTTCGGTGGCGCCACCACGGCCCTCGTCGTCGCCGCAGGCGGGTCGGCACTGGTGAGCCGCCGGTTGCGTCGGCAGACCCATGGCCTGGGGCCGACCGAGATCACCCGGATGTACGAGCACCACGACGCGGTCCTGCACGCCGTACGGGAAGGGGTGCTGATCGTCGGCGGTGACGGCCGGCTGCTGCTGGCCAACGACGAGGCGCGCCGGCTGCTGGACCTGCCGGCGGACGCGGAGCGGCGGCACAGCACCGACCTGGGGCTGGACGAGGACCTCGCCGGACTGCTGGCCTCCGACCGCCCCGCCACCGACCAGGTGTACCTGGCCGGCGACCGGCTGCTCGCGGTCAACAAGCGGCTCACCGCACCTCACGGACCGGCCGGCAGCGTGGTGACGCTCCGGGACACCACCGAGCTGCAGGCCCTCTCCGGCCGGGCGGAGGTGGCGCGCGAACGGTTGACGTCGCTCTACGACGCCGGGCTGCGGATCGGCACCACGCTCGACGTGAAACGCACGGCCGAGGAACTGGCCGAGGTGGCGGTGCCCCGGTTCGCCGACGTCGTCACCGTGGAACTGCTGGATTCGGTCCTGCGGGGCGAGGAGTCCCCCGGGGCGACCACCCAGATCACCGAGTTGCGCCGCAGCGCCGTCGTCGGTCTGGAGGCGGACCATCTCCTCCACCCCTCCGGCGAGCTGATCCGGTTCGTCCCGGACCATCCCGTCTCCACGGCGATGGCCGAGGGCCGAACGGTTCTGGTGGGGGACCTGAGCGCTTCCCACGGCTGGCGGGCCCAGCACCCCGAACGTGCCCGGCGGATCCTCGACCACGGTATCCACTCGATGCTCGTGGTTCCGCTGCGAGCCCGCGGCGTGGTCCTGGGCGCGGTGGACTTCTGGCGTGCGGAGGGCTCCCCGCCCTTCGAGGACGACGACGTGTCCTTCGCCGAGGAGTTGGCCGCCCGCGCAGCGGTGAGCATCGACAACGCCCGCCGCTACACCCGCGAACACACCATGGCCGTCACCCTCCAGCACAGCCTGCTTCCCCGCGCGCTGCCCGAGCAGTGCGCCCTCGACGTGGCCTACCGCTACCTGCCGGCCCAGGCAGGGGTCGGCGGGGACTGGTTCGACGTCATCCCGCTGTCCGGCACCCGGGTCGCGCTGGTCGTCGGCGATGTCGTCGGCCACGGTCTGCACGCCGCGGCGACCATGGGCCGGCTGCGTACCGCCGTGCACAACTTCGCCAGCCTGGACATGCCCGTGGAGGAGCTGCTGTCCCGGCTGGACGAGCTGGTGGCCCAGATCGACGCCGAGGAGGCCGCCGCCGGGGACGACGGGCAGGGCACGATCACCGGGGCGACCTGCCAGTACGCCGTCTACGACCCCACCTCCGGGCGGCTGGCCCTCGCCACTGCCGGCCATCCGGGACCGGCGGTGGTCCGGCCCGACGGCAGCGTCGACTTCCCCCAGCTGCCCGTCTCCCCGCCACTGGGGCTCGGCGCCGGCCTTCCTGTGGAGACCGCCGAGCTCACCGTGCCGGAGGGTTCCCGGCTGGTGCTGTACACCGACGGACTGATCGAGGACCGCACCCGGGACCTGGACGTCGGTCTGGCGGCCCTGCGCGATGCTCTGACGGGGCCCGATCGCACGCCGGAGGCCACCTGCGCCGCGGTGATGGAGGCCATGCTGTCCGACCGGCCCAGGGACGACATCGCGCTGCTGGTGGCCCGCGCGCGCCGGCTCGGACCGGAGCAGGTCGCCGAGTGGGACGTACCCCGTGACCCGGCGGCGGTCGCCCCGGTGCGCACCGCCTGCACCCGCAGGCTGACGGAGTGGGGTCTTGCGGACGTCGCCTTCACCGCCGAACTCGTCGTCAGCGAACTGATCACCAACGCGATCCGCTACGGCAGCGAGCCCATCGCCGTCCGGCTGCTCCGCACAGGGACGGCCAGTGGCCCCGCGGGCACCCTCATCGTCGAGGTCTCCGACGGCAGCAGCACCTCCCCGCGGCTGCGCAGGGCGAAGGTCACCGACGAAGGAGGCCGCGGACTCTTCCTGGTCGCCCGGCTCACCGAACGCTGGGGAACCCGCTACACGACCACCGGCAAGGTCATCTGGGCCGAACAGCCCCTCCACGACGGCGCCACGCCGGAGGCGGAAGGGCTCGACGACGTCCTGTTCGGCCAGTGGGACGACACGGCACTGTGAGGACCCGGCACTGTGAGGATCCGGCACTGTGAGGACCCGGCACTGTGAGGACAGGGAGCACGTCCCCTGCGCGTACGTCCCCGCGTACGGTCGCGCACTCCCCGTGCCGGCACGGGGGTGATGGGGACCGGGGCGTACGAAGGGCCCGCTCGGCCGGTGAGAGGCGCTGCTCGCGGGCCAGGCGGGGGGTATTCGCAGGGTATTCGCCAGGAGGCGGCCGGTACCCTGGCCTCGATGACCACTTCGTCGACGCAGTGGACCCGAGGAAGCCAGGAGGCACAGCCGGAAGGCCCGCCACTTCCGACCCGGTGGTGCGCCGACGGCCGGTCGGCGTGTGCGTGCGCGCAGACCCGAGCACCTCGGCCCGCGGCCCCCGGCGGCCTGCGGAACACCACGACCGCGCCACGGCGGCGCCGGGCATTCTCCCCGGCGGCCGTCTTCGGCTGCTGCGCTCTGCTGGCACTGGGCCTGAGTGCCTGCGGGAACCCATCGACCGCCAGACTCGAGAAGCCGTCGCTGGCCACCTCCGCCGAGAACGTGGGCGGCATGCGCGCGCTGATCGCCGCAGCGGAGAAGGAGGGCGCGCTCACAGCGATCGCGCTGCCGCGCGACTGGGCCGCGTACGGGGCCCTGATCGACGGATTCGAGAAGAAGTACCGGATCAAGGTCACGGTCGAGGATCCGCATGGCCACAGCGAGGACGAGATCGACACCGTGAAGAAGAGGGGAAAGGGGCCGACAGCCCCCGACGTCATCGACGTGGGCGATACGTTCGCGCGCAACGCGGCGGCACAGGACCTGCTCGCGCCGTACAAGGTCGCCGCCTACGGGTCGATCCCCCGTGACCAGAAGGATCCGAAGGCCCGCTGGTACAACAACTACGGGGGCTACATCTCCATCGGCTGCGACGCCAACCGGGTGAAGATCTGTCCGGAGACCTTCGCCGATCTGCTGAAGCCCGCCTACCAGGGCAAGGTGGCGCTGGAAGGCGACCCGCCCCGCTCGGCCACGGCCTTCGCGAGCGTCTACGCTGCGGCGCTGGCGAACCACGGGTCGTTCGATGACATCCAGCCCGGTCTCGACTTCTTCGCCGAGCTGGAAAAGATCGGCAACTTCAACCCCCTGCACTCCAGCGCGGCAACGGTCGAGGACGGCCGGACGCCCGTCAGCATCAACTGGGACTACATCAACCTCCACTACGCCGACCAGCTCCGCGACAGGGGCGTGAACTGGCAGGTCGTGATTCCCTTCGACGGCAGCTTCGCCCAGTACTCCGCGCTGGCCGTCAACAAGAACGCCCCGCACCCGGCGGCTGCCCGCCTGTGGCAGGAGTACCTCTTCAGCCCGGAGGGCCAGAACCTCCGGCTGGCCGGCTACGCCCGTCCCGTGCTCATGGAGGTCATGAGGCGGGACGGCACCCTCGACAAGGCCGCAGCCGCACGACTGCCGACGGTCGAGGGGACACCACGGTTCCCGACGGACACGCAACTGGAGAAGGCGAGGAAGACGGTCACCCAGGGCTGGGCGAAGGCCGTCCACGGCTGACCGGGACGGGCCACGGGGCACGCGTTCCCCGTCGCCCGTCGCCCGTCGCCCGTCGGGTTCCCCCCAGTCGTCGGGCGTGGGCCCCTGCAGCGCCGGAAGGGGCCCACGCCCTGGGTGCGTGCTCAGAGGCTGTGGTTCTGCACCACCCGCCTGGCCTGGGCGAACAGCATGCCCACGTTCACGGACTTGCGGCAGACGACGACGGCCACGACGTCCTGCTGCTCGTTCATACGGATGAACAGGTGGGTGAGGTTCTCGCTGTTGACCAGGATCTCCTGGAAGAAGTGCTGGTCGTTGGCGACGCCCCGGCGCTCCTTGAACACGTCCTCGATCATCACGACCGTGCGGCCCTGGAACAGGTCGAGGGTGGCGCCCGCCAGCAGGTCGAGGACCTCGGGCGGGTGGTTGTCGACGGTCTCGTACGACAACAGCATCCCGGTCGCCATGTCGACCACGCCCGAGGCGACGCAGTCGGGCGCCTCGGTGCGCAGGGTCTTGACCAGGCTCATCACCTGGTCGGAGAAACCGGATGTCATGTGTTTGGCCGGCACCGGCTCACACCACCCCGGTCTTCGGTGCGGAGGCGACCGACGCCTTCGCGGGCACGGTCAGGATCGAGTCGATACGGGTGAGAGTGGGCCGTGCCTCCTCGTGGAGCCGGTTCATGTCGATGCCCTCGTCACCCAGGACCACCATCAACGCGGTCTCCCCCACCGCGTAGAAGGCGGCGCAGCCGTGGCTGCCGTACGCCACCGTCTGGCGCAGAGTGCCGCGTCCGGTCACCTCGGCCGTGCGGCGGGCCAGACCCAGCCCCGCGGCGGCGATCGCGGCAAGGCCCTCCGGGTCGATCGAGTCCGCGGTGTCCGCGGCGATGAGCAGTCCGTCGGCGGCCACCACCGCCGTGTCCGTGATGCCGGTGACCTGTTCGCGCAGACCGCGCATTTCCATGGCCAAGGCCTTGTGATCCATTGCTGAACTCCCTGACGTTCTCATGGTTCGCCGCACGGGTCAGGTGCCGGCATCCGGGGACCAGATCCGGTGACGCAGGCGGAAGAACCCTTTCCAGCCCGCCTCGCGCTCAGCGGAGGCGAGAGACTCGGTGATGCCACTGGTCCCGGGCTCACGCCGGGGCAACTCGCGCGGTGGTTGCGGTGGTTGCGGTGGTCTGGTCGGCACGGCTTCTTCCGGCCGTACGACCTGCCCGATGGCCCTGCGCGGGCGTACCGGGCACAGCATGCCCGTCGGTGGTGTCCGCACCGGGATCGCAAGGGCGGCCGTGGTGCTGTCCAGGCAGGTCAGGAGGCCGTCAGCGAGCATGCGGGCGAGTTCGACGGTGGTGGGGTAGACGCTGCGGCCGGTGAGGAAGGCCAGGTCGCGGGCGGTACGGCGGCCGTTGGCGCGGGTGAGCAACTCCCGCCGAACCGGCGGAAGTCGCTCGTCGTCCGGGTCGGTTCCCGGCGCGGGGACGGGGCGTTCGCGGTCGGGCAGGACCGGGCAGGGCAGGGCGGCGAGGGCGGTGAGCTTGCGGGTCGCTTCCTGCAGCAGCCGCAGGGGCGCCTCACCGACGGCGACCGCCGTGGGCGGGAGCGACCACTCGGTGAGCGGCTCGACACGCTCCACCCGGCCCGCGACGACCGCGAAGACGGCGTCCTGCAGTGCCATCATGCGCACGACCCTGAGCTGGGCGGCCCCCGCGTACCCGTGGGCGACGAGCCCCTCCTCCGGCCAGCGTCCGGCACCGGGCTCGCCCAGCAGTACGTCCCACTGCTCGGCGCTGACCCGCCCCGAGCGCAGCAGGAGCGCCTCGGGCCCGGGGGCGCCGGGGCTCTCGACGGCGACCACGTGTCCGTTCCGCAGGTGGAAGCAGCCGCCCGGCCGACCGGACACTCGCACAGCCCCGGTGACCGCGTTCCGTCCGCACTCCGTGAGGGTCTGCGACAGCAGCGCGTATCCGGCACGGTCGAGGGCGATCCGAGAATCCGACATCACACCCCTTGACCTGTCGCACACACGCCTGACGCGTCACTCCGAGGGGTGTATGTCTAGCAGTCGTGGAATGTGTTCCGGCCGGGATCGCGTTCGTTGTCCCCAGGTGACGGAAGTTGAAGCATTTCGCCGTTCAACGCCCGTTCCCCAGTGCGCAGTTGATCGATTCGGGCGCGCTTGCTGTCCTGCGCGCCCGAATCCCGGGGCGCGGATCAGCCGGACGCCTCCCCGAGGGCGGGTTGCCGGCGGCGCAGGGTGACCAGCGCCGCCCAGACCACGGAGGCCAGCGGAATCGCCCCGGAGACGATCACCTGGCCCCGGCTGGAGACCAGGCTGTTGGGGGTGCCCAGCAGATAGCCCAGGCCGATGCAGGAACGGGACAGCGCCTGGAAGCAGGCCCAGGCACTGCCGTGCACCTCCGACGGCACATGGGAGTGCACCGCGTTGCGCAGGCCCACGTTGCACACGCCGTTGCCGAACCCGCCCAGCAGGAACAGCGGGAACAGCACCCAGGCCACCGGGATCAGCCCGGCGAACAGCAGACCCAGCGATATGCCGAGGACACCGCCCAGGATCAGCGCCGTGTGCCGGTCCGCCCAGCCCGCGCGGCCCGCGAGCAGCGCGCCCGGGATGCTGCCCAGCGCCCAGGTCGCCAGGAACAGACCGAAGACGGTGTCGTTGCCGTCCGCCACGTCCCGCAGATAGAAGACACCGGCGACGACCTCGATGCTGGTGGCGAGCATGGCCGCCGCGAGGGCGGGCATCAGCGAGCCGACGACCGGCGCGTCACGCAGCGCCCGGTAGCCGTCCGACAGCTTCGACGCCGGCTTGCGGCCGATCACGACGTCCACGGCGCGGGGCACCGCCCGCGCCGTGCACCAGGCGAGGACGAGGAAGGAGGCGCTGTCGGCGCCGAGCAGTACGGCCGTGTTCCACACGGAGTGCAGGAAGCCCGCGAGCGCCGGCCCGATCAGACTCGCCGCCGACAGTCCCGCCGTGAGCAGGCTGTTGGCCCGGCCGGTGTGCTCCTCGCCCGCGACGGCGGGCAGCATCTTGAACCCGGCGGCCACCGATGCCACTCCGGCCAGACCCGACAGCGCGATCAGTCCCACCCGCAGGTGGAAACCGGGCAGCCCGGTGGCCGCGGCGAGGCACACGGACTGGGCCAGCAGCGACCACAGGCACACCGACCGTGCGCTGAACCGGTCCACCACCATGCCGATGACGGGCGCGGCGACGACCGTGGGCACCAACTCCGCCAGGAACACCTCGGTCACACCGAAGTCGATGCCCTTGTCCGCGGCGTCCAGCACGAGGCCGAGGGAAGCCAGGGAGTCACCGATCCGGGAGAACAGTGTGCCCGCGATCAGAATCAGAGCCGCGGTCGGGATCGCCCCCCTCCGGCGCAACGCGGCGAACCCCGTCTTCTGCCCCTTTTGTGTGTCCAATCGAGTCCAATCCATCCACCTGCCGCGCACCATTCACGCTGCGTCCGGAACAGATTAGGCCCGTCGGCCTGGAAGTGCGAAGACGTGCGGCTACTTTCACACCGTCCTCCTTGCCCCGGCATCGCCCGGGGACTTCCGGCGACACCCTTGCTTTTCCGGCCAAAAGCCTTACTCAAGGTCGTCCGCGGGTGTGTTCTCCCAGGAAGTCCCGGAGCTTCACCGTGACTTCTCGTGCATGGGCGCTCGGCGGTGAGACGTCCTCCGGTGTGCTCCCCACCAGGGGGAACGTACGATGCTTTTCGGCCAATTCAAGGGATGGTGACGGCCGGTCGGTTCCTCCGTGACGATCCCGTGCATTGCGTGCGGCGGCGGCACCCGAGTTGTGGATTTCCTATGCATGAATGTCCGGAAAATGCCGAGTCGGTTCGTCGGCGGGCCCCGCCCGACGTGTCGGAGAAAAGGGGCGGAACGGAATCGTCGGTAAGTTCCCCCGCGCCGACGGCATTCAGTGGACGAAGTGCCCGGGAAGAGAAAAGGAAGATTCCGGCGACGGGGCGCAGGGGCCGACAGGGCCCGGCCCGGGGGCGCCGCTCGCCGGAACCTGACAACGGTCGCCCCCGCACCATCCCGCCGTGGGAGGATTCCCCACGATGAGTGCGTCGGCGGCGACAAGAGGGCTGCGCGCCGCGGTGTTCGCCGCGATGTGCGTGCTGTTGGCCGTCGCCGGGCACGGGCTGGGCACGGATGTCGTGCCGCCGTGGTGGGCCTGCGGCGCCGGATGGCTCGCGGTGTTCGGGTTCGGCTGGGCCCTGGGCGGGCGGGAGCGGTCCCTGCCGGGGATCGGCGGGGCGATGCTCGGCGTTCAGGCGGCCCTGCACCTCGCCTTCGACGCCGTCGTCCGTCCGTCCGTCCCCGCCGCCACGGCGCGCACGGCGTCCCCACCCGACCGCGGTATCGACACCGCGCACGCCACGGCCGGTCCGACCGGTGCGAGCGCCCATCTGCATGCGCTGCCCGCCCACCTCCTCGCCGCCCTCGTCGCCGCCTGGTGGCTGCGGCGGGGCGAGGCCGCACTGTGGTCGCTGTTGCGCCGCACCGCCGCCCTCGTACCCGGCCTGTTCGCCTGGTGGCGCTGCGCTCCGCTGCCCACACCCGCCGGACGTGCCCTGCGAGCCATGGCCGGCCCCGGGCGGGCCCTCCGGCCCGCGCTGCGGCACGCGGTCAGCCGCCGTGGACCTCCGACCCCGCTTCCGTACCCGATCTGACCTGCCGACAACCTTCAGTCGTACGGAGTTCAACTCACCCATGTCCACGCCCCGCACGGCGCTGCGCCGCGCCGCAGCCGTCACCGCCCTGGCCGCCGCCGGACTCCTCACGGCGGCCGGCGCCGCCTCCGCGCACGTCACCGTCCACCCGGAGAGCTACCCCGGGGGAGCCACGGACGGCGTGCTCACCTTCCGAGTCCCCAACGAGGAGGACAGCGCCGCCACCACCAAGGTGCAGGTCTTCCTGCCCACCGACCACCCCGTCCTCGGCGTCCTGGTCCGCCCGCAGGACGGCTGGACCCCCAAGGTGACCACCACCAGGCTCAGAACACCGGTCAGGACCGACGACGGCACCGTCACCGAGGCCGTCTCCGAGATCACCTTCACCGGCGGGAGGATCGGCGCCGGGCAGTACGAGGACTTCGACATCGCCTTCGGACAGCTGCCCGACGACACCGGCCAGTTGACGTTCAAGACGCTCCAGACCTACTCCGACGGCAAGGTCGCCCGCTGGATCGAGGAACCGGCCGGCGGGGAAGAGCAGGAGAACCCGGCGCCGGTGATCAAGCTCACGGCCGGTGGCCGGACGCCGGCGGCAGCAGCCACGCCCGGCGCCGACCGGGCTGCCGAGGAGGCCGACGCGAGCGACTCCACCGCCCGTGGCCTGGGCATCGCCGGGCTCGTGACCGGCGTACTGGGACTGGCGGCGGCGGGCTTCGCCGTCGTACGGAGCCGCTCAGCGCGCTCGTGACCGCGGCACCGGCAGACGAAGGGGCCCGGCCCGGCCGCCGGTCCGGGCCCTCCCGGTGTCTTCAGCGAGCAGCCCGCACCGGCGGCCCCTGCTCCGCCCGTGCCTTCGCCCGCGCCTCCTGCACGAGCGGACGGGAGGTGCGCCACAGCCACAGCACATCCCGGCCGAAGGACCACACCAGCGAACCCAGCGCCAGCATGACGACCGCGACTTCCGCCGGGTGGGGCAGCAGTTCGCAGCCCGCCAGCAGCAGGCAGACGCCCTGGATCGCGGCGACCGTCTTGCGCGCGAAGGACGGCGGCAGCGGGGCGTTCAGCCAGGGGGCCACACGGGCCGCGGCGACAAACGCGTAGCGCATACCGCCGATCAGCAGCACCCACGCGCCCAGCCGCATCGACACGTACACGCTCAGTACCAGGATCAGGAACGCGTCCACCTCCATGTCGAAGCGGGCACCCAGCGCGGTGGAGGTGCCGGTGCGGCGGGCCACCTTGCCGTCGACGCCGTCGAGGAGCAGTGCCACCGCTGTCAGGGCGACCAGCACGGTGACCGGCGGTGAGCTCTGGAAGGAGTCCGCGACCAGCGCCGTCACGCCGCCGACGAGGGTGGCCCGGCCGAGCGTGACCCGGTTGGCGGGCCCGAACGAACGCGGCCGGGAGCGGAGCAGGGCGCGGGAGAGGACCGCCCAGGTGGCGAACGCGAACGCGAGCCCCGTCAGCCAGCCGGCCGGCCCCAGCCCGATCACCGTGCCGAGCAGGGCGAGCAGCAGCAGCTGCACACCCGCCCCCACCGCGGTCTCCTGCTGGACCGGCCGCGCGTCATACGTGTTGTTCAGGGCCACCGCCCACCCTCCGCCGAGTGACAGATCCGATCGACGCCGCGTACTGTGCGCGGCCTGTGCACTTCTCGGTACGTGAACAGCTACCCGATCGTTCAGGAGGATGCCGGTGAACCGGTCGGCTCGCGCGTTCTGGCTCCGCTCGCCCGGCCACGGCGAGCTGCGCGACCTCACGCTGCCGGAGCCCGCCGAGGGCGAGGTGCTGGTGCGTGCACTGTACTCCGGGATCAGCCGGGGCACGGAGACGCTGGTCTTCCGCGGCGGGGTACCCCACTCCCAACGCACCTTGATGCGGGCACCTTTCCAGGAGGGCGACTTCCCCGGTCCGGTGAAGTACGGCTACCTGAACGTCGGGGTGGTGGAGCAGGGGCCGGACGCGCTGGTCGGTCGTACCGTCTTCTGCCTGTACCCGCACCAGAGCCGTTACGTCGTCCCGGTGAGCGCGGTGACCGTGGTGCCCGAACGGGTGCCCGCCGGACGGGCCGTGCTCGCCGGGACCGTGGAGACCGCCGTCAACGCCCTGTGGGACGCCGCGCCGCTGGCCGGCGACCGCATCGCGGTCGTCGGTGGCGGCATGGTCGGCTGCGCGGTGGCCGCGCTGCTCGCCAGATTCCCGGGGGTACGACTGCAACTCGTCGACGCCGACCCGGCCCGCGCGCGAACCGCCGGGGCGCTCGGCGTCGACTTCGCCACCCCCGCGGACGCCCTCGGCGCCTGCGACCTCGTCGTCCACGCCAGCGCCACCGAGGCGGGCCTCGCCCGCTCCCTCGAACTCCTCGCCGCCGAGGGCACGGTCGTGGAGCTGAGCTGGTACGGCGACCGGCGCGTCGCGCTGCCGCTCGGGGAGCACTTCCACTCGCGCCGGCTCGCCGTGCGCGCCAGCCAGGTCGGCACCGTCTCCCCGGCCGCACGCCCCGGCCGCACCCACGCCGACCGGATGGCCCTCGCCCTCGACCTGCTCGCCGATCCGGCGCTGGACGCGCTCATCACCGGGGAGAGCGCCTTCGAGGAACTCCCCGAGGTCATGCCGAAGCTGGCGTCCGGCCGGATCCCGGCGCTGTGCCACCGCATCCGGTACGGCGACGCGCCCTGACCCGGGAAAAAGGGTGAGACAGGGCTGAACACGGGAAGGCGAAGAGCCGTACTACACGTCAGCCCCCGTCAGGGAACCGGTCAGGCAACCGCCGGGGGGTGCCAGCCGCCGCGCACCTGGAGGATCGTTCCTTGTTCAGCATCACCGTCCGCGATCACATCATGATCGCCCACAGCTTCCGCGGCGACGTGTTCGGGCCCGCGCAGCGACTGCACGGCGCCACCTTCCTCGTGGACGCCACCTTCCGCCGCGAGCAGCTGGACGAGGACAACATCGTCGTCGACATCGGCCTGGCCACCCGGGAACTGGGCGGCGTCGTCGGCGAGCTGAACTACCGCAACCTGGACGACGAGCCCGAGTTCGCCGGGATCAACACCTCCACCGAGTACCTCGCCAAGGTCATCGCCGACCGGCTCGCCGAACGGGTCCACAAGGGCGCCCTCGGCGAAGGCGCCAAGGGCCTCGCGGGCATCATGGTCACGCTGCACGAGTCGCACATCGCCTGGGCGAGTTACGAGCGTGGCCTGTGACTGTCCCCCTTGCCCCGAAGGCCGGGACCGCCCCCACGTCCCTGCGCACCGCGCACTTCGTCATGCCGGGCGGTGTCGACGACCCGGCCGCGCCCAGCGGCGGCAACGCCTACGACCGCCGGGTCTGCCTCGACCTGCCCGGCTTCGGCTGGCGGGCCGAGCGGCACACCGCGCCCGGCAGCTGGCCGTGCCCGGCCCGGGACGACCGCGAGCGCCTCGCCCGCACCCTGGCGGCCCTGCCGGACGACTCCGTCGTCCTGCTCGACGGCCTGGTCGGCTGCGCGGCCCCCGAGATCGTCGTCCCCGAGGCGCGGCGGCTGCGGCTCGCGGTGCTGGTGCACCTGCCCCTCGGTGACGAGACCGGCCTCGAACCGGCCCTGGCCGCCCGTCTGGACGCCCGCGAGCGGGACGTGCTGCGGGCGGTGCCCGCGGTGGTCGCCACCAGCGACTGGGCCGTCCGCCGCCTGGTCTCGCATCACGGACTCGCCCCCGAACGGGTGCACGCCGCCGCGCCAGGCACCGACATCGCCCCCCTCGCGCCCGGTACCGACGGCGTCTCCCGCCTGCTGTGCGTGGCATCCGTGACCCCGCGCAAGGGCCAGCACCGGCTGGTCGAGGCCCTCGCCGCGGTACGGGACCTGCCGTGGACCTGCGAGTGCGTCGGCGGACTCGGCCAGGACCCCGCGTACGTCGCCCGCGTGCGTGCACTGATCGCCGAACACGGGCTGACGGACCGGCTGCACCTGACCGGGCCGCGCTTCGGCGCCGCGCTCGACGCCACGTACGCCGCCGCCGACCTGATGGTCCTCGCCTCCCGCGCCGAGACGTACGGCATGGCGGTCACCGAGGCCCTCGCCCGCGGCGTCCCCGTCCTCGCGACCGCCGTCGGCGGCCTGCCCGAGGCACTCGGCCGCGCCCCCGACGGCGGTGTGCCCGGCGTCCTGGTCCCGCCGCAGGAACCCGCCGCGCTCGCCGCCGAACTGCGCCGCTGGTTCGGCGGCGCCGACGTACGGCGTCGTCTGAAGTCCGCCGCGATCAGCCGCCGTTCGGCCCTGGACGGCTGGGCCACGACCGCCCGCAGCCTGGCCGCGGTCCTGCACCGGCTCCCCGGCACACCACGGAGGGCGGCATGAACAGCAGGACGCAAGAGCAGCCCGCCGACGAGGGCGCCGCGCCGAAGGACCGCGGCCGGCCGCGTGAGGAGAGGCGGGGCCCGCACGGCGGACCCGGCGCGGAAGCCGGGGGCACGGGGACCGGGGCGGGGGAGGGCGGCCCGGGTTCCGGGGCCGCGCAGGCGGACCTGACCTCGCGTCCGGTGGCCGGTCCCCGCGCCACGCGGGTCCTCGCGGGTGCCGGGCCCCTCGCCCCGCCCGGTGAGCAGGACACCGTACGGCTGCGCGACCGGCGCCCCGAAGGGCCGCCCCGGTATGCGCCGGAGTGGCTGCGGCTGCGCGAGCCGGCCGACGCGGCGGCGCGGGCGCACGAGCTGCTCGACCCGCTGCGGAGCGGCCTGTCCGGCCGGCCGGGCCCGTCGCGCCTGTCCGGCCCCGGCCCGGCGGGCGGGCTGGTCGTGCACGACATCGGCTGCGGCACCGGCTCCATGGGCCGCTGGCTCGCGCCCCGCCTGGAGGGCGCCCAGCACTGGATCCTGCACGACCGCGACCCGCACCTGCTGCACTTCGCCGCCGTCGCGTCCCCGCGGTCGGCCGCCGACGGCAGCCGGGTCACGGTCGAGACGCGGTGCGGTGACGTGGGCCGGCTGACCGCGCGGGCGCTGGCCGGGGCCGCACTGGTGACCGCCTCCGCGCTGCTGGACGTACTCACCCGCGAGGAGGTCGTGGCCCTCGTCGGCGCCTGCGCCGGGGCAGGCTGCTCAGCGCTGTTCACCCTGTCCGTCGCCGGCCGTGTCGACCTCAGCCCGTCCGACCCGCTGGACGCCGAGATCACCGAGGCGTTCAACGCCCACCAGCGGCGCACCGGGCTGCTCGGGCCGGACGCGGCGGCGGTGGCGGGCGAGGCGTTCGCCGAGCGCGGGGCGACGGTACGGGTGCATCCCAGCCTCTGGCGGCTCGGGCCCGCACAGTCCGAGCTGACGGCGCAGTGGCTGCGCGGCTGGGTGGGCGCGGCCGTCGAACAGCGGCCCCGGCTGGCTGGGGCCGCCGAGCGTTACCTCCAGGAGCGGCTGGCCGCGTGCGAGGCCGGCGAACTGCGGGTGGTCGTCCACCACAGCGACCTGCTCGCGCTGGCCCGGCCGGCGGACGGTGCCCCATGAGCACGCGAACGACAGCGACCGGGACACAGTCGAAGCAGCCGTTGCACGATGCCGTATCGGTGCCGGTGCCGGTGCCGGAGCCGGTTCGGGCGCCGGCACCCGCGCGGCCCGCCGCCCGTACCCGTCTGTCCACTCTGCGCGCCCACGTCGGCACCGTCGCCGGAGGTGTCATCCTCGCCGTCGTCCTGTGGCAGCTGGGCACCGGTGTGCTGCTCGACGGGCTGCGGCGGATCGATGCGGCGACGGTGCTCGAGGCGTCGGTGATCGGCGCGGTCACCACGGTGTGCAGCGCCTGGCGTTGGCAGCTGGTGGCCCAAGGGCTGGGCATCCGGCTGCCGCTCGGGCCCGCCGTCGCGGACTACTACCGGGCGCTGTTCCTGAACGCGGCGCTGCCCGGAGGGGTGGTCGGCGACGTGCACCGCGCGGTACGGCACGGGCGCAACGCCGGTGACATGCGGCGCGGGGTGAACGCGGTGGTCCTGGAGCGGGTCGCCGGACAGGTCGCGCTGGCGGTGTGCGGATCGGGGCTGCTGCTCGTGCTGCCGTCCCCGGTGCGGGACACCGTGCGCGGATCCGTCCCGCCGGTGGCGCTCGGTGCGGTGGGCGTGCTCGCGGTCGTCGTCGCCGTCCGCATGAACCGCGCGCCCTCCTCGGGGGGCGGTGCCCTGCACTCCGTTGTCGGCGACGTCCGCCGGGGTCTGCTGTCCCGCCGGGGCGGCCCGGGCATCGCGCTGTCCTCCGCCGTCGTACTGGCCGGGCACCTCGCCATGTTCGTCCTCGCCGCACGGATCGCCGGATGCGCCGCCCCCGTCGCCGTCCTGCTGCCGCCGGCGGTACTCGCCCTTCTCGCCATGGGCCTGCCGCTGAACATGGGCGGTTTCGGCCCGCGCGAGGGCGTCACCGCCTGGGCCTTCGGCGCGGCGGGGCTCGGGGCGGGCAGCGGGGTCGCCGTCGCCGTGGTCTACGGGGTGCTGAGCTTCGTGGCGAGCCTGCCCGGCGTGGTCGTCCTCGTCGCACGCCGGTGGGCCGGGCCGCGCGCCGACCCCTGTACCAACTCCCGTGTCGTCCCCGAAGCCGTATCCCCTGCCGTCCCCGAAGCCGTTCCCCCTGTCCTCCCCCCTTCCTACCCTGCTGCGTTCCCCCCTGCCCGCCCCGGGTCCTCGCCGGAGGTCAGCAGTCCGACATACGCCCCGAAACAATCCACGAGGGCAGCCAGCAGTTCCTGCCCCTTTTCCGCCGAACCGAGAGAAGGACGGCCTATGACACCCGATTCGGTATAGGCGGACATTCCCAAGGTGAGCAGATGACGGCGGTCGTCGGCCGTGAAATCCGCGGACTCGTAACCGGGGCGGACGAATTCAGGATGGGCATGCAGCAGGACGGAGGTCTCGATTTCCCCCGCGTGCATGTCGGTGAGCAGCGAAGTGACCACCCCGGCCCGGCGCGCCGCGGCCTCCCAGTCCTCGGCGGCCGGGAACAACGCCATCCGCTCCCCGCGCGCGGAGGCTTCCTGGACGACATTGCCCAGTACGTAGTTGCCGCCGTGCCCGTTGACCACGACCAGCGCGTCGACACCGGAGCGGCGCAGCGAGGCCGCGACGTCGGCCACCACCGCGTGCAGGGTCACGGCGGAGATACTGACGGTCCCCGGCCAGGCCGCGTGCTCGTGCGAGCAGGAGAGCGTCACCGGGGGAAGGAGCTGCACCGGGTACGCGGCGGCGATCGCCCGCGCCACGGCGCAGGCGACGAGCGTGTCCGTCGCCAGGGGAAGGAAAGGACCGTGCTGTTCGAAACTCCCGACGGGAAGGACGGCGATCTGCGCTGAACCGTCCGCTCCCCGGGCCCGTACGTCTTCCGTCGTGTCCGCCGGCATTACTCCGAAGGCGGTCGCCCGCGCGCCCGAACCACTCATCTCTTTCCGGCCTTTCGTCTGTTCGAGGAACCAGATCATGACAGCACACAGCGGTGCACTCCGCGAGAAGTCCCCACGGCGATCGGGCGCGGAACGCGTCGTGAATGCGCCGCTGCCCACCGTGTACGGGAAGTTCCAGGCGATCGGCTACCTGGACCACGGCCGCGGTGACGAACAGGTCGCCCTCGTCCACGGTGACATCGGCACCGAGAACGTGCTGACCCGGTTGCACTCCGAGTGCCTGACCGGGGACGCGTTCGGCTCCCGGCACTGCGAGTGCGGCGACCAGCTGGCATCCGCGCTGCGCGCCGTCGTAGCCGAAGGCAGCGGCGTCGTCCTCTACTTGAGGGGCCACGAGGGCCGCGGCATCGGCCTGCTCGCCAAGCTGCGCGCCATGGCCCTGCAGGCACAGGGGCTGGACACGGTGGAGGCGAACCTCGCGCTCGGCCTGCCCGTCGACGCCCGCGACTACGGCGTCGCCGCCGAGATCCTGCACGATCTCGGGGTGCGCTCGGTTCGGCTGATGTCCAACAACCCGCGCAAGCAGGAGGCGTTGGTCCGGCACGGCATCCAGGTCGCCGAGCAGGTGCCGCTGCTGATCGAGCCGTGCGAGAACAACATCACCTATCTGCGTACCAAACGGGAGCGCCTCGACCACCACCTGCCCCACCTGGACGCCGTCGCCCACGGCTCCTGAGACGCCGGCCGCGACCGGTGCCCTGGCTTCCCGGGGACTCCCGGTCGGCGCTCACCGCTCCAGTGCCTCGTGCACCAGCCGCCGCAGCTCCGGGAAGACCTTCAGCGTCCTCGGGCGTACCTGGGTCATGAACTGTACGGTCACGTCATGGCTCGGATCGACCCAGAAGGCGGTGGTGGCGGCGCCGGTCCAGCCGTAGGTGCCCAGGCCGGACGGGGCGAGGGTGCGGGCCGGGTCGACCACCACCGAGACGTTGAAGCCGAAGCCGAGGCCGTCGTTGGCGGCCTCCTGGTGGACGGGCGCGCCGAAGTCACGCAGGATCGCGCCGCCGGGCAGCTGGTTGCGGGACATCAGCTCGACCGTGCGGGGCGACAGGAGCCGGGTGCCGTCCAGCTCGCCTCCCCGGCGCAGCATTTCCATGAAACGGTGGAAGTCGTACGCCGTGGAGACGAGCCCGCCGCTGCCGGACAGGAACCGCGGCCGGCCGTGCACCGGCAGCCCGGCCACCGGCTCGATCCCACCGTCCTCCGTCTCCCGGTACAACTCGGCGAGCCTCCCGGCCTGTTCGGGCACGATGTGGAACCCGGTGTCGACCATGCCGAGCGGGCGGAGGATCCGCTCGGCGAAGAACGCGTCCAGTGGCTGCCCCGACACCACCTCGACGAGCCGGCCCAGCACATTGGAGGCGACCGAGTAGTTCCACTGCGTTCCCGGCTCGAACTGAAGCGGCAGGCTCGCGTACACGTCGACCGTCTCGGCGAGATCGGCGCCCGGCCGCACCGAGAACTCCAGGCCCGCCTCCCGGTACAGGGCGTCGACGGGATGACGGTGGTAGGACGCGAAGGTCAACCCCGCGGTGTGGGTGAGCAGATGCCGGACCAGGATCGGAGTTCCGGCCGGCCGAGTGCGCGTCTTCGCTCCTGAACCCCCGGTGTACACCTGGGGGTCGGCGAACGCGGGCAGGTACCGGTCGACCGGATCGTCCAGGGTCAGCGCGCCCTGCTCCATCAGCAGCAGCACCGCCACCGCGGTGACCGGCTTGGTCATGGAGTAGATCCGCCAGAGCGTGTCCGCCGTGACCGGCAGGCCTGCCGCGACATCACGCCGGCCGTACATGCCGAGGTGTGCGACCAGGCCGCCGCGGGTCACGGCCACCAGGTAGCCGGGCAGCCGGCCCTCGTCGACGTATCGGGCGAAGTGCCGGTCGAGCCGGTCCAGCGCCTTCGCATCCAGCCCGGCCCCTCCCGGCTCGACTTCCTGCCTCAGCTGTGCCATCGCTCGCCTCCGGTCACGTCAAGGGGTACGCCCGGCGCCCATCGTCCCCGCGGGACACCGGGAGTCGGCGGAGAAGCCCCGGTCGACCAGATGATCCAGGAATCGGCAGGCCGCCGCGACTGGTTCACCGCCACCGTCGACCAGCCGCACTCGCCGCCATGGCCACCAGCCCGGCGGGCCCACGAATCCATGCGGTACTGGTCTCCGGTCGAGGTCCGGCCGGTCAGCTACTGCGGTGTGTGTGAGGCGGCTGGTAGGAGCTGGTGCGGTAACGGCTGCGGAATTCCGCCAGGAGCTCGTCAGTCGCCCTGGCCCCGGCGCTCACGGCGGCGTGGACGTCGCGGAAGTAGTTCTCATAGCCCGCGGGCGTGTAGAGGCACAGGGCGCGTGCGGGGACCGAACCCGCGTTGCGGAAGCCGTGCGGGGTGCCGCGGGTGGCGGCGAGCAGATGCCCGGGGCCGGCTGTCACCTCGCCGTCTCCGGTATGGAGTGTCAGCTCGCCCTCGAGGACGTAGAAGTACTCGTCGTGCCCGTCGTGGACGTGCGGCCTGGCACCGATCGTGCCGGGGGCCAGGCTGAACTCCTCGAAGGCGAAGTGCCCGCCTGTGTGCTCCGCGGTGAGCCGGAAGAAGTGCTCGACACCGGCGACGTCGATGAGTTCGCCGTCCTGGGGACGACGCAGAAGCGGGCGAACGGGGGCCTGGGCCTGATCATTCATGACTGCATTGTGGCCCCCGTCCTCATCCGACGTGGGTGCGTCACCCCGCACCGACTCGGTGAACGTTCACCGGGGCTGTTCCCGTGGTTCGAGTCAGTCGGCCCGGAGCAGGGCGTGCAGCTCGGCGGTGTCGATGATGTGGGCCCGTGAGGGGAGGACTTTGTGGAGCAGGACGTTGTGGACTTCGGGGTCTGGGTCGGCGACGCCGTCGGACAGGACGCAGAGCTGGTAGTCGCGATCGGCCGCGTCGATGACGGTGGACAGGACACCGCCGCTGGTACTGACGCCGGAGACGACCAGAGTGGTGATGCCGCGCTCGCGCAGCTGCTGGTCGAGGTCGGTGGTGGACATGCCGCCGTAGCGGAGCTTGCGCACGATGATGTCGCCGTCCTGGGGAGCCAGGCGCTCGTGGACGGCAGTGGCAGGGTCCTCGTGGTGCAGGACGCGGTGTCGGGCCAGCGGTGCGAAGGACTTGTTGGCGGCGGGGATCGCGTCCCAGTCGGCCTCGGTGAAGCCGACGCGCACGTAGGCGAGGGTGCCGCCGTGTGCGCGCACGCCGGCGACGGCTCCTTCCATACGACCGAGCAGGGCTTCACGGTCCCCACCGTCGGGCAGCGCGGCCAGGATCGCGGGCTGGCAGTCCAGGACGAGAAGAGCGGTGTGCGCGGGGTCGAGTGCGGGGGCGGTGTTCATACGACGGTGCTCCTTGCCGGTGGTGTGCTCGGCCGATGCGGACGTGCGCCGGCGTCTCAGCTGCGGTCTGCGGTCTGCGGTCTGCGGTCTGCGGTCTGCGGGCTTCGGCGGTGAGCCGCGGTGCGTCATGCGTGGCCAGGGGACGGTTCCGGTTCGTGCTGCGACGTCTGGTCGCGTGGGGGAAGCAGGAGCGGGGTGGCCAGGATGAGCAGTCCCGCGACCGTGAGAGCGGTGCGTGGGCTGGTGACGTCGGCGAGCAGCCCGCAGAGCGCGGTGAGGACGGCGATGGACGTCTGCTGGCCGATCGACCAGGCCGACAGGGTGCGGGCGACGAGCTGCTTGGGCGTGCGTTCGAGCCGGTACGTGGCAAGCACCGGGGTGTACAGACTCATGTTGATGATGATCGCCAGCTCGACGGCCATCACGGTGACGAGGCCGACGACGCCGGGACGGACGAAGGCCAGGCCGATCAGCCAGACGGCTCGCAGGGTGCCGACGGTCCGGAAGACCCGGTGCCGGCCGTAGCGGGCCACGACACGGCCGGCCAGCCGGGAGCCGATGAGCCCGCCGAGACAGGGAGCGGCAAAGGCAAGGCCGTACTGCCAGGGCGGGAACCCCAGCCGGCGAAGGAGGAGCACGGCCAGCAACGGCTCGGTGGCCATGATCAGACCGGAGACGATCATGTTGTTGAGGTAGAGCGCCCGCAAAGCGGGATCGCCCATGATGTGGCGCCAGCCGTCAAGCACTGCGCCCGCACGGACCCGGCCTTCACCGGCCGGCCGCGGCGCGGCTTCCTCGCGGCCTCGCATCGCGGTGATGCCCAGCGCGGAGAGCAGGTAGCTGAGGGCGTCGGCCACCACGGTGGTGACCGGCCCGAACAGACCGATCGCCGCCCCGCCCAGCGGTGGCCCGACCGCAATGGAGCTCCAGTTCGTCGACTCGAAGCGCGCGTTGGCCACGAGCAGGTCATCCGGCCGTACGAGTGCCTTCAGACAGGCGCCGCCGGCCGCGTTGAACGCGATCTTGGCTGCGGCGACCACGGCTGAGATCACGAGCAGCTGGAGGAGACCGAGCCGGCCGAAGGCGTAGGCGACCGGGATCGTCGCCATCGCCGCGAACCGGGTCAGGTCCATCGCGATCATGACCGGGCGCTTGCGCCGGAACTCCACCCACGGCGCGAGCGGCACCGCGATCAGCGCGCCCACCGCGGGCCCCACCGCGGACAGTGCGGACACCTCGGCGGGGCCGGCGTGCAACACCAGCACGGCGATCAGTGGTAATGCCCCGAATCCCAGCCCAGAGCCGTACGCGCTCACCGCGTACGCCGCCCACAGCCAGCCGAACTGCCGGCCCAACCGTCTCCTGCCCATCATGCTCAGCGCGCCCCTTGAAGTCCCACTCGAACAAACCGACGTTGATCTGGGGGAGCTAAGCGGGATGGACAGCAGCAGGTCAAACAACCACCCTGTCGATCATCCACAACCATTCGTTGTTCACTAAGGTGGGTCGGCGTGCATCTCGAAGCCGTACGTACCTTCGCCGCCGTCGCGGAAGCGAGCCAGTTCCAGAAGGCCGCCGCCGACCTGTCGATCACCCAGCAGGCTGTCTCCAAGCGCATCGCCGCGCTGGAGCGCGACCTCGGCGTGCGGCTGTTCACCCGCACGCCCCGCGGCGCCGAGCTGACCATCGACGGGCAGGCGTTCCTGCCCCACGCGCGCGAGCTGCTGCGCGTCGCCGAGCGCGCGGTCGCGTCCGTGCGCACCGGCCGTCGTCCGCTGCGCGTCGACGTGATCGCCTCGCGCGTCGCGCCCTCGGGCCTGATGCGCGGCTTCCACCACGCGCACCCCGAGATCGACCTCGACGTGGTGATGCTGTTCGACATCGAGACGGCCGTCGCCGCCATCCGGTCCGGTGCGATCGACGCGTCCTTCCGCGCCGTCGCCCAGCCCGGCCGGCCCCTTCCCGAGGACATCGAGTCCGTCCGGGTGCTCGACGAGCCGCTCGAGCTTCTCACCGGCCCGGCCCACGCGCTGGCGGACGTCCGGTCGGTGACTGTCGCTCAGCTCGTCGGGCACCGGATCTGGATGCCCGGCATCGTCCCCGGTACCGAGTGGGCCGCCTACTACGACGACCTCGTCGCCGAGTTCGGCCTCACCATCGAGGCGACCGGCCCCAACTTCGGCTCCGACGCGCTCCTCGACACCGTCGCCGACACCCCGGCCCTGGCCACCTTCATGGGCGGGCAGACCCGCCTGGTCTGGCCCGCGGGCCACGGCCTGCGCCGCATCCCGGTGACCGATCCGACACCCGTCTACCCGCACTCACTCCTCTGGCACCGCGACAACCCCCACCCGGCCCTGGCCACCCTCCGCGCCCACCTCGCCGCCACAGCGGCCGGCCACGACGCCGCCGGCACCTGGCGGCCGGGCTGGGTGGTTCCGAGCTGAACGCCTCCGCGCCCGCGATCAACGCGGCCGGATCGGCGGACGGTGATCCGCGCGGACGGACAACGCCGTCCCGGCCGGCAGTTGCACGACGGTGGGCGCCGCTACCGCAGGTGTCGGGGTGTACCTGCGGAGCGTGCGCCTCACCCGGGGGGAATGCGTTCCCCGCCCCGGCGGGTTGATCCGGACATGAGTCAGGACCCGACACAGAACACCCTGCTGAAGCTGCTCTCCGAGGGACATGGTGGTGTGCTGGTCACCCTCAAGCGTGATGGCCGGCCTCAGCTGTCGAACGTCAGCCACGCCTACTTTCCCGACGAGCGGATCATTCGTGTCTCCGTCACCGACGGCCGGGCCAAGACCCGTAATCTGCGCCGTGACCCCCGGGCCTCCTACCACGTGACCAGCGCCGACCGCTGGGCGTACACCGTCGCCGAGGGCACGGCCGAGTTGTCCCCGGTCGCCCGGGAGCCGCACGACGAGACCGTGGAGGAGCTGGTCCGCCTGTACCGGGAGGTGCTCGGTGAGCACCCGGACTGGGACGAGTTCCGGGCCGCCATGGTCCGTGACCGTCGGCTCGTGCTGCGCCTGCACGTCGAGCGGGCCTACGGGGTGCCCAGGAGCTGATCTACGACGCCTCGGCGGTCCGCTTCTCGATCGCGTGGAGCACGGCGACCATGTCCTCGCCGCCGTGCCCCTGCGCCACGGTCTCCTGGAACAGGGCGTGGCAGACGTCCAGGAGGGGCGAGGCGAGGCGGGCCTCGCGGGCCGCCTCGGCGATGAGCCGGTTGTTCTTCAGCACGTCCAGTGCGGCGGCCTGCACACCGTAGTCCCCGTCCAGCAGCTTGGGTGCCTTCATCCGTGAGACGTCGCTGGCCATGGGGCCCGCCTCCAGCACGTCCAGGAACAGCCGCCGGTCCAGGCCCTGCCGCTCCGCGAAGTGGAACGCCTCGGTCAGCCCGGTCACCTGGGTGATCAGGAAGAGGTTCACGGCCAGCTTCATCAGCAGGGCGCTCGGCGCGGGCCCGCACACGAACGTCTTCCGGCACAGCGGTGCGAGCAGCGGACGTACGGCGGCCACGGCCGCCTCCTCGCCCGCGAGCATGGCGACCAGCTGTCCCTGTTCCGCCGGAACCCGTGAACCGGAGACCGGTGCCTCGACGTACCGCCCGCCCGCCGCGCGGACGTCGGACTCCAGCGCACGGGAGTACTCGGGTGAGGTGGTGCCCATATGGACGACGACACGCCCGGAGACGCGGCTGGTCAGGGCCGGGGTGCCGCGCCCGAGGACGGTGTCGACCGCCGCCTCGTCGGCGAGCATCAGCAGTACCGTCCCCGCCCGCGCGAACACCTCGTCGGCGTCCGCCGCGACCGCCGCCCCGGCCGCGCGCAACGGCTCTGCGCGGTGCGGGGTCCGGTTCCACACCACGAGCGGTGTGCGGGCCGCGGCCAGCCGCAGGGCCATCGGCCGGCCCATCACTCCGAGACCGATGAAACCGACGTTGTCGTGCACGGGAGCACCCTTCAGTCCACGGGCCGGTTATGACAGCGGTCATAGTAGCGGGCGTTATGACGCCAGTCATAGAGTGGGCGCGACGATCGGAGGCACGGCATGACACAGCCGCGGAGGGGACCGCGCGAGCGGATGGTCTTCAGCGCGGCCCAGCTCATCCGGCGCGACGGGGTCACCGCGACCGGTATGCGGGACGTCGCCGCCCATGCCGACGCGCCGCGCGGCTCGCTCCAGCACTACTTCCCGGGCGGCAAGGAACAGCTGGTCAACGAGGCCGTGCAGTGGGCCGGACGGTACGCCGGCCGACGGATCGCGCGCTTCCTGGAGGGGCTGCAGGAGCCGTCCCCGAGCGGCCTGTTCGCCGCGATGGCCGCCCAGTGGACGGACGAGTACGAGACGGAAGGCTTCGCCGGCGGCTGCCCCGTCGCGGCGGCGACCGTGGACTGCGCGAACACCGGCACCTCCACCCGTGAGGCCGTTGCCGCCGCCTTCGCCTCCTGGCGGGGCCCGCTCGCCGACGCCCTCATCGGCATGGGCGTACCGGCCACACGTGCCGGCTCCCTCGCCACGCTGATGATCAGCACCCTGGAGGGTGCGATCGTGATGGCCCGCGCCGAACGCGATGTGCGGCCCCTGAACACCGTGGTCCGCGAACTCGGGCCCTTCCTGGACGCCGCCGTGGACCGGGCGACCTGACGCCCCGCTCCCGGCCGTGAACGGCGGGGCAGGGCCGGATGGCGGCGCTCAGTCGGCGGCGCGCTCCGCCGTGAGGTAGGCGATCACCATGTCGCCGAGCACGGTCCGGTAGTGGTCGCGCTGCGCCGGGTCCAGCAGGTCCCGGCCGAACAGGGCGGCGAAGGTGTCCCGGTTGGCGACCCGGAAGAAGCAGAACGAGCTGATCATCGCCTGCACGTCGACCGCGTCGGCGTCCGCCGTGAACAGCCCGCGCTCCTGCCCCGCGGCCAGGATCCGGCGGATCACCTCCAGCGCCGGGGAGCCGATCTTCCCCAGTTTCCCGGAGGCCGCGATGCGCTGGGCGCCGTGCATGTTCTCGATGCCGACCAGGCGGACGAAGTCCGGGTGCCGTTCGTGGTGGTCGAAGGTCAGCTCGGCCAGCCGCCGCATCGCCGCGACCGGGTCCAGGTAGTCGATCTCCACCTGCCGCTCGGCCTCGAGGATCAGCTCGTACGCCCGTTCCAGCACGGCGGTGAACAGCTGTTCCTTGCCGCCGAAGTAGTAGTAGATCATCCGCTTCGTGGTGCGGGTACGGGCCGCGATCTCGTCGACCCGGGCCCCGTCGTAGCCGGCCCGCGCGAACTCCTGGGTCGCCACGTCGAGGATCTCGTCCTTCGTGCGGGCGCCGTCACGCACCCGGACGACGTGACGTACCGGTTCGTCGACGCTGGTCATCGGGCTGGGGTTCCTTCGGCTGGACGAAGCGTGCGGGCCGGATCGCCCGCATGCGTGCCCGCGATTGTAGAAGGAGCCCCGGTGCGGGGCGCCGTCGCGGTACCCCGGCGAAGGGTGCCCGGTGAAGGGCATGGTGTGACGGGGTGAGACCACGCCGTGGCACCGCGCTGCGCGAGCGCGGTGCCTGGTCGGTGGGAGGGCGCAGCTTCGTCCGGTGGGCCCCTGCGGTGCTCAGCCCTTCTTCTCGACCGCGTGCCCGCCGAACTGGTTGCGCAGCGCCGCGATCATCTTCATCTGCGGGGAGTCGTCCTGCCGCGAGGCGAACCGGGCGAACAGGGACGCGGTGATCGCGGGCAGCGGCACCGCGTTGTCGATGGCCGCCTCGACGGTCCAGCGGCCCTCGCCGGAGTCCTCCGCGTAGCCGCGCAGGCCCTCCAGGTGCTCGTCCTCGTCCAGGGCGTTGACGGCGAGGTCGAGCAGCCAGGAGCGGATGACGGTGCCCTCCTGCCAGGAGCGGAAGACCTCGCGGACGTTCTCCACGGAGTGGACCTTCTCCAGCAGCTCCCAGCCCTCGGCGTAGGCCTGCATCATGGCGTACTCGATGCCGTTGTGGACCATCTTCGAGAAGTGACCGGCGCCGACCCGGCCCGCGTGGACGAAGCCGTACGGGCCCTCCGGCTTGAGCGCCGCGAAGATCGGCTGCAGCCGGTCCACGTGCTCCTTGTCGCCGCCGACCATCAGCGCGTAGCCGTTCTCCAGACCCCACACACCGCCGGAGACGCCCGCATCGACGAAGCCGATGCCCTTGATGCCGAGTTCGGCGGCGTGCTTCTCGTCGTCCGTCCAGCGGGAGTTGCCGCCGTCGACCACCGTGTCACCGGGCGAGAGCAGATCCTTCAGCTCGTCGACGACGGTCTGGGTGGCCGTACCGGCCGGCACCATCACCCACACCGTGCGCGGCGCGTCCAGCTTCTCGACGAGTTCCTCGAGGCTCTTGACGTCGGAGAGTTCGGGGTTGCGGTCGTAACCGACGACGGTGTGGCCGGCGCGGCGGATGCGCTCGCGCATGTTGCCGCCCATCTTGCCGAGACCGATGAGACCGAGCTGCATGATCAGTTCTCCTGAGCGTTCTTGAGAGTGCGGTACGCGGCGACGAGGGCCGAGGTGGACGGGTCGAGGCCGGGCACGGACCCGGCCGCGGCGGCGGCTGATGTGAACGTCTCGGTCAGGGCCGGTTCGACGCGCCTGGCGAGAACCTTGCCCAGTTCGACGCCCCACTGGTCGAAGGAGTCGATGTTCCAGACGGCGCCCTGGACGAACACCTTGTGTTCGTAGAGGGCGATGAGCTGGCCGAGGACGGACGGGGTCAGCTCGCCGGCGAGGATCGTGGTGGTGGGGTGGTCACCGCGGAAGGTGCGGTGCGCCACCTGCTCCTCGGGTACGCCCTCGGCGCGGACCTCGTCGGCGGTCTTGCCGAAGGCGAGTGCCTGGGTCTGGGCGAAGAAGTTGGCCATCAACAGGTCGTGCTGGCCCTTGAGATCGTCGCTCAGTTCGGCGACCGGGCGGGCGAAGCCGATGAAGTCCGCCGGGATCAGTTTCGTGCCCTGGTGGATCAACTGGTAGTAGGCGTGCTGCCCGTTGGTGCCCGGAGTGCCCCACACGACCGGCCCGGTCTGCCAGGTCACGGGGCGCCCGGCGCGGTCCACCG
>NZ_JAINVF010000032.1 GCF_020400585.1 Streptomyces sp. NK08204
AAGGCTGTCGGTGTAGGGGCGCAGACGCCGTCCGGCGCCGGCCGCCAGCACGAGGCCGATCATGCGGGTTCTCCTTCGTCGTGTACGGCGGGCGCCCCTGCGGACGCCCAGAATCGGATGCTCTCGACGAGCACCACGAGGGCCACGTACACGGCGAGGACCGTGAGCGCGACCGTGAACTGCGAGGCGGTGAGCAGCGCGGCCAGGACGGTGACGAGCAGCGTCCGTCCTTCGTGCCCCCCGATGGCGCGCACCAGCCAGGCCGGGCTCGCTCCGGCGTCGCCGCGGATGCGGTACACCGTGTCGTAGTGATGGTAGGCGACGGCGGCCACCAGGCCGAAAGCGGCCGGGAGGGCACCGTTCACCGCGGCTTTACCCGCGAGAGCGAGGACGGTGAGGTACTCGGCGGCCCGGAAGAACGGCGGCACCAGCCAGTCGAGGGCGCCCTTGAGGGGGCGGGCGACGGCCAGGGCGGAGGTGAGGACGTAGACGAGGGCACCGACGACCGGCAGCACGCCGCCGAAGCCGGACAGGGCCGAGCAGGCCACGACGGCGCCGCCGCCGAGCAGGGCCACGGCCGGTACGGCGAGACCGGGCAGTCCCTTGCCGAGTGCGCGCGTGACGCCGACGGCGAGGGGGCCGGAGTCGGCCAGGTCCGCCAGCGCCCGCGCCGCCCGGTCGGTCCGCCGCGCCTTGCGGGTCAGCGACCGCAGCACACGGCCCGCCGTGGTGTAGGTCGCGGCGAAGGCGCAGCCCGCGAGGAGGGCGTAGAAGGTGATGCGCGGGGTGGTGGCTGCGGTCAGGACGGCTATCAGTGCCCAGCGCTCGCCTATCGGCAGCACTATCATCCGCCGCACCCAGACCGTCCAGCCGACGCTGTCGAGCCTGCCGGAGAGGGCGGCGGTGGGGCTGGTGTTGGCGGTGGCGGCGGGGTCCCCGACGTTCGCCTCGTTGAAGGAGAAGTCGACCACGTGCCGGGAGGTCTGGAGGACCATCGCGCCGAGCGCGAGGGCCCACACGTCGTCACCGCCGCGGGCCGCACCGAGGGCGAGACCGGCGTAGTACGCGTACTCCTTGGCCCGGTCGAAGGTGGCGTCCAGCCAGGCGCCGAGCGTGGAGTACTTCAGGGCGTAGCGGGCGAGCTGGCCGTCGGTGCAGTCCAGCACGAAGGAGGCCATCAGCAGCACACCGGCCGCGACGAACCCGGCGCGGGTGCCCGTGGCCGCGCAGCCCGCAGCGATCAGGGCGGTCAGCAGCGATGCGGTGGTGACCTGGTTGGGGGTCAGGCCGCGGCGGGCGCACCAGCGGGCGAGGTAACGCGAGTAGGGGCTGATGAAGAACGTGGTGAAGAACCCGTCGCGGGACTTCACGGCCGACTTCAGGCGTACGGCCTCCTCGTCGACGGTGGCGACGGCCTGCCGTGCCTCGTTGCGGCCCTGCGGGTCGACGGGGACGGCGGCGACCAGGCTGCCCAGCTCGGGGCGGTGCACGGGGCTGCCGTCGGTGTCGAGGGCGGTGACGATGCGGTCGGCGAGGCTGTCGACGGCGAGGGTGCCCGTGCCGGCGGAGGTCTCGCGGGCCACGGCCCGGGTCAGCGCCTGCCGGGCGGCCGGCTGGGCGGTGACGGCGCCGGGGAGCGCGGCGAGCGGGAAGCGCGGGTCGGTGAGGCCGAGGCGCAACGCGTGCAGGTGGCCGACGAAGCGGGCGTCGACCAGGGCCACGCGCCGGTCACCGGGGACGGCCGCGAGCAGGGTTTCCGCCTCGGCGTCGTCGGCGGCCATGCGCACATCGAAGCCGAGGGCCCGCAGATCGCTGTCGAGAGACGATCCGGGGACCGGCGGACCCGTGACGATGGCGGTCGACAACCGAACTCACTCCCTGGGTGCCGGCGCGCGGGCGCCGGTCGTCTGCATGGTGGGCGCCCCTGCCGGCGGCACCCGGGCGGCATGTCGGCAGAGGCTATCCGATGGCACCGGGCCGGTGTTCACCGGCCGTTCACGGCCCGGTCCATGGGGGCTGCCCCGGCCTTTGCCGCGATCATCATCGGGGAAACCGGGCTCGCCCCACAAACCGCCGTCGCAGAGCCGGGCATCCCCGGGCATGCGGGACACGGGCCGCCGGGACCGGGCATGCGCCGCCACCGCCCCGCGGGCGGCACCCCGGCCGGCCGGCGAGCGGCCGGTGCGGGCGGCGGCGCGTTGACCTGCACGTCGTTTCCGCAGGTCAACGCAGACGACAACGGTGTTCAGTGCCGCGTTGCCCGGTACCCCCCGCCCGTAGTTCACTGGCTTGCGGAACGGAAACCGAAGGGCGGTTGGCATGGGGGCAGGGCACGACCACGGGCACGCGCACGGCCACGCACCCGCCACGGGTACGGCCGCGGCTGCGTACCGCGGCCGGCTGCGGATCGCGCTGGGCATCACGCTCACGATCATGGTGGTGGAGATCGTCGGCGGTCTCGTCGCCGACTCGCTCGCGCTGATCGCGGACGCGGCGCACATGGCGACCGACGCGGTGGGCCTCGGCATGGCGCTGCTCGCCATCCACTTCGCCAACCGCCCGCCGAGCACGAACCGCACCTTCGGCTACGCCCGCGCCGAGATCCTCGCCGCGCTGGCCAACTGTCTGCTGCTGCTCGTGGTCGGCGGATACGTCCTGATCCAGGCCGTCCAGCGGTTCGTCACGCCCGCGGGCACCGAAGGCAGCCTGATGATCGTGTTCGGTCTGATCGGCCTGGTCGCGAACATGATCTCGCTGGCCGTGCTGATGGGCGGGCAGAAGGAGAGCCTGAACGTGCGCGGCGCCTTCCTGGAGGTGGCCGCGGACGCGCTGGGCTCGGTGGCGGTGCTGATCTCGGCGGCGGTGATCGTCACCACCGGCTGGCAGGCCGCCGACCCGGTCGCCTCGCTGATCATCGGGCTGATGATCGTACCGAGGACATTGAAGCTGCTGCGCGAGACGCTCGACGTGCTGCTGGAGGCCGCACCGAAGGACGTCGACATGGCCGAGGTGCGGGCGCACATCCTGGCGCTCGACGGCGTGGAGGACGTGCACGACCTGCACGCCTGGACGATCACCTCCGGGCTGCCCGTGCTGTCGGCGCACGTGGTGGTCAGCTCCGAGGTGCTGAACGCCATCGGCCACGAGAAGATGCTGCACGAACTGCAGGGCTGCCTCGGCGTCCACTTCGACGTGGAGCACTGCACCTTCCAGCTGGAGCCGCGCGGGCACGCGGAGCACGAGGCGAGGCTCTGCCACTGACCGCCGGGACGGGCGCGGGCGGACGGCCGGAGGGCGCGTCGACCGGGGACGGTTCACGGTCCGGCGGCACGCTCCCGCGGTGTGCCTGGACGGTTCGCGGGCGCCGGACCGGGCATGATCACCTATCGGACCCTTCTCCCGGCTCGGGTGGAAACGTGGACGTCCGGACGTTGTCGGGAGTGCCGGATTCGTACGGCAGACTTGGGGTGCGAAGACCGAGGCGAAGGATGGGTATGCCGATCACACCTGCCACCACGACGCACAGCTCGTCCGACGGCACCGCAGAGGCGATCCTGCTGGAACTGGTCGACGAGACGGGCGTGACGATCGGCACGGCGGAGAAGCTCGCCGCCCATCAGCCGCCGGGGCGGCTGCACCGCGCGTTCTCCGTGTTCCTCTTCGACGAGCGGGGACGGCTTCTGCTCCAGCAGCGCGCGCTCGGCAAGTACCACTCCCCCGGTGTGTGGTCCAACACCTGCTGCGGCCACCCCTACCCCGGCGAGGCACCGTTCGCGGCGGCAGCCCGGCGCACCTTCGAGGAGCTGGGAGTGTCGCCGTCGCTGCTGGCGGAGGCGGGCACGGTCCGCTACAACCACCCGGACCCGGCTTCGGGCCTGGTCGAGCAGGAGTACAACCACCTCTTCGTCGGCCTGGTACAGGCCCCGCTCGCGCCGAACCCGCAGGAGATCGAGTCGACCGCCTTCGTGACGGCGGCCGAGCTGGCCGAGCGGCACGCCCGGGACACCTTCTCGGCCTGGTTCATGACCGTACTGGACGCGGCCCGCCCGGCGATCAGGGAGCTGACGGGCCCCTCGGCCGGCTGGTGAGGACACCGCCTGGCCGGCGAGGCCCGGCCTGACGTCGGCGGATCCGGCCGTCTCGGCAGACGTGGTCCCGGCCGGTGGCCCACTGTGCAGACACAGCCGCTTCGGGGGCAGGCACCCCCGCTCGCTGTCGGCGTTCGCCGGCTGCGGGGGCGGACCAGGCGGTGGCTGACCGCCTCCTTGGCGTAGGCACGGCCTCGCGGGATGCCGGAGCTGAACGTTTCCGCGGCTGAGGGAGCGGGTGAACGGCGGGGCCGGGTGTCGGGGGCCGTCACCGTGGTCCGGGCGGTTTGAGGGGCAGGGCGGCCCAGATCACCTTGCCGCCGCTTGCCGTGTGTTCCATGTCGACCACCCCGCCCGCCTCCCGGGCCACCTCGCGGACCAGGAGCAGCCCCCGGCCGCCGGTCTGGGCGTGGTCGGCCTCCAGGGCGGTCGGCCGGTAGGGGTGGTTGTCCTCCACGGACACCCGCACCCACTCGGCCCCGACGGCGACCTCCACGGCCAGCATGGGCGACAGCAGCACCGCGTGCCGGACCGCGTTGGTGACCAGCTCGGACACGATGAGCAGCAGTCCGTGGGCCACCTCGTCGCAGACCGGTACGCCCTGGCGCAGCAGCAGGTCCCGTACGGCATGCCGGGCCTGCGGGACGGAGGCGTCCTCCGCGGCGGCGGTGAACCGCCAGACGCCCTCGTACGGCAGTGGGTCCGGCGGCGGCCCCTCGGCCCCCGCCGGGCGCGGTCCGTCCCCGCGCCCGTGGTCGTCCCTCGTCCGGTCGCCGCCCTCGCGCTCGATTGTCACCACACGTCGAGTGTTGGTAAGGATCCGCTCCACTCCGCGGAACTGAACACAAGTCAGCGGGTATCGAACGGTTTCTTACCGCCTGAGTATGACAACGTCACGTGTAGGACCGTTCCTGTCGTCCGCGCGCCGGTTCGCGAACTATTCCGGTTGTACGGGTTTGGTGTGCTCCTCGTCCGAGACGAGGCCGACGATGCGCCGCCCGCCGTAGCCGGTGGCGATCAGGCCGAAGCCGTCGAAGAGCAGCGCGAGCGAGATGAAGGCGCCGATGACGTACTGGCTGCTGCTCGGCCAGGAGCCGAGGACGAGGACCCCGAGCAGCAGGTCGAAGGCGCCGAGCAGCAGGGTCAGGCCGAACTGGGGGCCGCGCACCACGAGGCTGCCGACCAGCCGGAAGATTCCGGCCGACAGGAACAGAAGCGCGGCGAACATGGTGAGCGCGTCGGCCGCCGCGTGGGGCAGCCGGATGACGACAACGCCGGCCGCGATGTTCAGGGCGGCGACGACGACGCCGAGCCAGAAGAAGCTGCTGCCGCGGGACTGGACCGCGTGCAGCAGCCCGACGACCCCGCCGATCAGCAGCAGCCAGCCGAACAGCAGCATCGTGGTCAGCGTGGCGACGCCGACGTACACGAGCCCGACGATTCCGGCGAGCACGAGGATCACACCGAGCGCCGCGAGCAGGCCGAAGCCCCGGCGCAGACTCGCCGCCTGGTTGTTCTTCGCTTTGTCCCGGGGCCTGCCGGACCTGGCCATCGCTGCCTCCTCAAAACCAGATTTATTCCTTCTTGAACCTTTTGTCCCCGGCAAGCTGGGTGCCGTAACAGGCACGGAAACCCGCGACGCCGGTGTGCCCCGGCTCGCACGGGCGCAGTGTCGTACCTCGCAGCGGCACTCCCGGCCCCCCGGGACGGCTCACCCGGTCGGTAGCATCCGCCGCATGGAGCCCCAGCTGTCGCACCAGGTCGCCGACTCCGTCGCCACCGTCGTCATCCGCCATCCGGCCAAGCGCAACGCCATGACGGTCGCGATGTGGCGGTCCCTGCCGCCCCTGCTGAGCGAGCTGGCGGGCGATCCGGAGGTGCGGGCGCTGGTACTGACCGGGGAGGGCGCGACCTTCTGCGCGGGCGCGGACATCTCCACGCTGCGGCAGTCGCCGGAACAGGCGCAGGGGCTGGCCGTCGCGGCCGAGGAGGCCCTGGCGGCGTTCCCGAAGCCGACCCTCGCGGCGGTACGCGGTCACTGTGTCGGCGGCGGCTCACAGCTCGCAGCGGCCTGCGACCTGCGGCTGGCGGAGGAGGAGGCGCTGTTCGGGGTGACGCCCGCGAATCTCGGCATCGTCTACCCGGCGTCATCGACCCGTCGGCTGGTCTCGCTGGTGGGTCCGGCAACCGCCAAGTACCTGTTGTTCAGCGGCGAGCTGATCGACGCCCAGCGGGCGCTGCGCACCGGGTTCGTGGACGAGGTGCTTCCGGAGGGCGAACTGGACAAGCGGGTCGCCGAGCTGACCCGGATCCTGGTGTCCCGCTCACAGCTGACCCAGGCCGCCGCGAAGGAGTTCGCGGACGGCCGCACGGACCGGGACGCCCACTGGACCGCGCAGGCGCGCGGCAGCGGCGACACCGCGGAGGGCGTCGCCGCGTTCCTGGAGCGCAGGCAGCCGCGCTTCACCTGGAGCGCGGCCGGCGCACCGTGAGGCAGGCCGGGGCGACTGCCGGTGCGGAGCTCCTCGACGAGGTGACACCGTCGCAGGGGCCCCAGGCCCGTGGCGGACGCAGGTCAGGCCGGGGCCGGCCTCGACCCCGGCTGTTCCTGGGCGCGCGTCGCAGTGCACCGGTGGGTGGTGACCCGCAGGGGCGAGCGGCATCGCACGGTGCGGACGAAGACGGGACGAGGCGCCGCGCATGAGTGATCCGTCCGGTACGAGGGTGAAGCCGCTGCAGGTGTCCGCCGCGCCAGGCCGTCGATGCCTCGCGGGCTCCCCGCATGGACGCGGCGACGCGTTTCACACCTTTCCTGCCGTGCGGTGCGGGGTACGACGCGGGAACGGCGCGGCGTGGCCCTGATCCCCGGTTGCCGGTGCCACCTGCCACAATTGCGCGCAGGCTCACATGGAGAAGGCGGTACGGGATCGTGACGACACCCGAGTCCCTCGAAGCAGGGTCCATCGAAGGCAGGATCGCCGAGGAACTCGGCGTACGGGAGCGGCAGGTGAAGGCCGCGGTGGAGCTGCTCGACGGCGGTTCGACGGTGCCCTTCATCGCCCGCTACCGCAAGGAAGCGACCGAGATGCTCGACGACGCGCAGCTGCGCACGATCGAGGAGCGGCTGCGCTATCTGCGGGAGCTGGAGGAGCGGCGGACCGCGATCCTGGAGTCGGTGCGCGAGCAGGGCAAGCTCACCGGGGAGCTGGAGGCCCGGATCCGCGCCGCCGAGACCAAGGCGCGCTTGGAAGACATCTACCTGCCCTACAAGCCGAAGCGGCGCACCAAGGCGCAGATCGCGCGTGAGGCGGGCCTGGAGCCGCTGGCGGAGGGGCTGCTGGGCGACCCGACCGTGGAGCCGCCGGCCGCTGCCGCCGCCTTCGTGGACGCGGACAAGGGCGTGGCCGATCCGCAGGCCGCGCTGGAGGGCGCGCGGGCCATCCTGACCGAGCGGTTCTCGGAGGACGCCGACCTCATCGGCGAGCTGCGTGAGCGCATGTGGGTGCGCGGGCGGCTGGCCGCCAAGGTGCGGGAGGGCAAGGAGGAGGCGGGCGCCAAGTTCGCCGACTACTTCGACTTCGCCGAGCCGTTCACCGAACTGCCCTCGCACCGGATCCTGGCGATGCTGCGCGGTGAGAAGGAGGAGGTCCTGGACCTCGTCCTGGAGCCGGAGGAGCCCACCGAGGGCCCGTCGTCGTACGAGGGGATCGTCGCCTCGAGGTTCGGGATCGCCGACCGGGGCCGCCCCGCCGACAAGTGGCTGACGGACACGGTCCGCTGGGCCTGGCGCACCCGGATCCTGGTGCACCTCGGCATCGACCTGCGCCTTCGGCTGCGGACGGCCGCCGAGGACGAGGCGGTCGACGTCTTCGCCGCCAACCTCCGTGACCTGCTGCTCGCCGCCCCGGCCGGTACGCGCGCGACGCTGGGCCTGGACCCCGGCTTCCGTACGGGCGTGAAGGTGGCCGTGGTCGACGCGACCGGCAAGGTGGTGGCGACCGACGTCATCTACCCGCACGTCCCGGCCAACAAGTGGGACGAGGCCCTCACCAAGCTCGCCCGGCTGGCGAAGGAGCACGCGGTCGAGCTGATCGCGATCGGCAACGGCACGGCGTCCCGGGAGACCGACAAGCTCGCCGCCGAACTCATCTCCCGGCACCCGGAGTTGAAGCTCACCAAGGTGGTGGTGTCCGAGGCGGGCGCCTCCGTGTACTCGGCGTCGAGTTACGCCTCGAGGGAACTGCCCGGCATGGACGTGTCGCTGCGCGGCGCGGTGTCCATCGCCCGCCGGCTCCAGGACCCGCTGGCCGAGCTGGTGAAGATCGACCCGAAGTCGATCGGTGTCGGCCAGTACCAGCACGACCTGTCCGAGGTGAAGCTCTCCCGCTCGCTGGACGCGGTCGTCGAGGACTGTGTGAACGGCGTCGGCGTCGACGTCAACACCGCGTCCGTACCGCTGCTCTCGCGGGTGTCGGGCATCTCCTCCGGACTCGCCGAGAACATCGTGGCGCACCGGGACGCGCACGGCCCCTTCAGGTCGCGCCCGGAGCTGAAGAAGGTGGCCCGGCTGGGCCCGAAGGCGTACGAACAATGCGCGGGCTTCCTGCGGATCCGTGGCGGCGACGATCCGCTGGACGCCTCCAGCGTGCACCCGGAGGCGTACCCGGTGGTGCGTCGCATGGTGAAGACGACCGGGCAGGAGGTCGCCTCCCTCGTCGGCAACACCGCAGTGCTGCGCTCCCTGCGGCCCGCCGATTTCGTGGACGACAGCTTCGGCCTGCCGACCGTCACGGACATCCTGAAGGAGCTGGAGAAGCCGGGGCGTGACCCTAGGCCCGCCTTCAGGACGGCCACGTTCAAGGAGGGCGTGGAGAAGATCTCCGACCTGTCCGCGGGAATGGTGCTGGAGGGCGTGGTCACGAACGTGGCCGCGTTCGGGGCGTTCGTGGACGTCGGTGTGCACCAGGACGGGCTGGTGCACGTCTCGGCGATGTCGAAGACGTTCGTCAAGGACCCGCGGGACGTCGTGAAGCCCGGTGACATCGTCAAGGTGAAGGTCCTCGACGTGGACATCCCGCGCAAGCGGATCGCGCTGACGCTGCGGCTGGACGACGAGGCCGCGCCGCAGGGCCAGGGCCCCGCCCAGGGCCCGGGGCAGGGCCGCCAGCAGCGCGGTGGCGGGAACCGGCCGCCCCAGCAGCGTCAGGGCCAGGGGCAGCGGCAGGGCCGTGGCGGCGACCGCGGCGGGCGTCAGGCGCCGCCGCCGGCCAACAGCGCGATGGCAGACGCGTTGCGGCGGGCAGGGCTGCTGGATCCGAACAAGCGCTGACCGACGCGGTCCGGGCCGGGCGCGTCACGCCGCCCGGCCCGGACCGCGAAACCGTGTGCGCGAAGATCGCCCGGTCGGCAGACTCGCCCCATGACCGTCACCGATCCCAAGCACGACCTCCGGGTGTATCTCCAGGACGCCCGTGACGCCCTCCTGTGGAAGCTGGAGGGCCTGTCCGAGTACGACGTCCGGCGCCCGCTGACCCCGACGGGTACCAATCTGCTGGGTCTCGTCAAGCACCTCACCGGCGCCGAAGCCCTGTACTTCGGCGCCACCTACGGCCGGCCCTTCGACGGCACGCCCCTGTGGATCACCGGGGACGCGGAGCCCAACGCCGACCTGTGGGCGCGGCCGGAGGAGAGCCGCGAGGACGTCGTCGGCCGGTACCGCGCGGCCTGGGCGCACTCCGACGAGACCATCGCCTCGCTGCCCCTGGACGCGGTCGGACACATCCCGGGGGGAGGTGAGGTGACACTGCACCACAGCCTCACCCACATGATCGCCGAGACCCAGCGGCACGCCGGACACGCCGACATCGTGCGGGAGCTGATCGACGGAGCGGCCGGGCAGCGGCCGAACGGCACGAACATGGCCCCCGGCGACGGCGCCGCGTGGGCACGGCACCGGGAACGGGCGGAGCGGGCGGCCAAGGAGGCTTGACGCAAAGGGCGGTGGAGAGAACGGCCGGATCACTACCATTCGATCGGTTTCCCTTCCGCCCTGTTCCGGGCGGACCCTTCACCCCTACGAGGACCCATGCTCAGACGTTCCGCCGTCGCCGCCCTGTCGGGTGCGCTGGCCCTGTCCGCTCTCACCGCGTCGAACGCCCGGGCCGACTCCGGCGCCGGAGACACCCAGATCATCCAGGCCGTCGTCAACGGCGGCCAACCGGTCGTGGTCGGCCACTACACGCCGAAGACGATCACGCTCAGCATCATCGCCACGGACAACTCCGGGATCAAGGACGCCTACGGCTGGCTCTACCACGGTTCCTTCGACGACCCCGACGGCTTCGCGGGCCCCGGTTCCGACACCCCGCTGGACTGCACGCCCATCCCCGGCACCACCGCCTCCAACTGCACCACCAGCATCACGATCGACCCCAACTCCACCATGACCAACGCCACCGCGGGCACCTGGCACGTGTGGACGTCCGTCGACGCCAACGACTTCGACTACATCGACAAGGACAGCGCGGGAACCTTCCTGATGAAGCGCGCCGCCAAGCTGACCGCCGACGCCTCCCCCGAGCCGGTGGCCAAGGGCGGCACGATCACCGTCAAGGGCGCGCTGACCCGCGCCAACTGGATGATGGGCACCCCCTACAGCGGTTACGCGGGCCAGTCGGTGAAGCTGCAGTTCCGCAAGGCCGGCACCTCGACCTACAGCACCGTGAAGACGGTGACCAGCGGCACCGGCGGCGCGCTCACGACCACCGTGACGGCCTCCGCGGACGGATACTGGCGCTGGAGCTTCGCCGGTACCAGCACGACCGGATCGGCCAAGGCCTCCGGCGACTACGTCGACGTGACGGGCGTCTAGCGCTCCGTCACCTTGCCGTCCGCCACCTCCAGGCGCCGGGTCACCCGCACCGCGTCCAGCATCCGCCGGTCGTGGGTGACCAGGAGCAGGGTGCCCTCATAGGCGTCGAGTGCGGACTCCAACTGCTCGATGGCGGGCAGGTCGAGGTGGTTCGTCGGCTCGTCCAGCACGAGGAGGTTCACGCCGCGGCCCTGGAGCAACGCCAGGGCCGCGCGGGTGCGTTCGCCCGGGGAGAGCGTGGCGGCCGGGCGCAGCACGTGGTCGGACTTCAGGCCGAACTTGGCCAGGAGGGTGCGGACGTCGACCGGCTCGGTGTCGGGGACGGCCGCGCGGAACGCGTCGAGCAGGGTCTCGGCGCCGTGGAACAGCCCCCGGGCCTGGTCGACCTCGCCGACCAGGACTCCCGAGCCGAGGGCTGCGTGCCCGGAGTCGAGCGGGACGCGGCCCAGCAGCGCGCCGAGCAGAGTGGACTTGCCGGCGCCGTTGGCCCCGGTGACGGCGACCCGGTCCGCGAGGTCGATCTGGAGGGATGCCGGGCCGAAGGTGAAGTCGCCACGCCGGACCTCGGCGTCGCGCAGGGTCGCCACGACCGCGCCCGAGCGCGGGGCCGCCGCGATCTCCATGCGCAGCTCCCACTCCTTGCGCGGCTCCTCGACCACCTCCAGGCGCTCGATCATGCGCTGGGTCTGCCGGGCCTTGGCGGCCTGCTTCTCACTGGCCTCGCTGCGGAACTTGCGGCCGATCTTGTCGTTGTCGTTGCCCGCCTTGCGCCGGGCGTTCTTCACGCCCTTGTCCATCCAGGCCCGCTGCGTCTGCGCGCGCTCCTGGAGGGAGGCCTTCTTGTCGGCGTACTCCTCGTACTCCTCGCGGGCGTGCCGGCGGGCGACGTCCCGTTCCTCCAGGTAGGCCTCGTAGCCGCCGCCGAAGAGGTTGATCTGCTGCTGGGCGAGGTCGAGTTCGAGGACCTTGGTGACCGTGCGGGTGAGGAACTCGCGGTCGTGGCTGACGACGACCGTGCCCGCGCGCAGGCCGGTGACGAAGCGTTCCAGCCGTTCCAGGCCGTCCAGGTCGAGGTCGTTGGTGGGCTCGTCCAGGAGGAAGACGTCGTAGCGGGACAGCAGGAGGGAGGCGAGGCCGGCGCGGGCCGCCTGGCCGCCGGACAGGGTGGTCATCGGCTGGTCGAGGTCCACGGCCAGGCCGAGGGAGTCGGCGGTCTCCTCCGCACGCTCCTCCAGGTCCGCGCCGCCCAGGCCCAGCCAGCGCTCCAGGCTCACCGCGTACGCGTCGTCGGCGCCGGGTGCGCCGTCCACCAGCGCCTGGGTCGCCTCGTCCATGACCCGCTGGGCCTCGGCCACACCGGTGCGGCGGCCGAGGAACTCCCGCACGGTCTCCCCCGGCCTGCGCTCCGGCTCCTGCGGCAGGTGGCCGACGGTCGCGGTCGGCGGGGAGAGCCTCCGCTCGCCCTGCTCGGGCGCGGTCAGTCCGGCGAGCAGGCGCAGCAGGGTGGACTTGCCCGCGCCGTTGGCTCCGACCAGCCCGATCACGTCGCCGGGCGCGACGACGAGGTCCAGCCCGGTGAACAGGGAGCGGTCGCCGTGCCCGGCGGCGAGGTTCTTGGCGACGAGAGTGGCAGTCATCAGAACGCCGATCCTAACGGGCCAGGAAGTGCCGCTCAGCCGGATGTCCCCCGGTCGCCGATGCCCCTATCGTCCTGGCATGGACAGCGAGTCGCGTGACGAAGCGGATGATGTGATCGTGGTCGGGGGCGGGATCGCCGGGCTGACGACGGCCGTGGTGCTGGCCGAGTCGGGGCGGCGGGTCCGGGTGTGGGCGCGGGAGCCCGCCGAGCGCACGACGTCGGCGGTCGCGGGCGGCCTGTGGTGGCCGTACCGCATCGAACCCGAGCCGTTGGCCGGCGCCTGGGCGCTGACGTCCCTCGCCGTGTACGAGGAGCTGGCGGGCCGTCCCGGGGAGACGGGCGTCCGCCTGGTCGAGGGCGTGCACCAGGGGGCGCGGCTGGAGGGGCTGGGCGAGTGGGCCCGCCGGGTGCCGGGGCTGCGGGAGGTGGCCGACGGGGTGGCGGCACGGCTGCCGTTGATCGACATGCCGGTCCACCTGGCGTGGCTGCGTGAGCGGCTCACCGGGGCGGGAGGCACGGTCGAGGAGCGCACGGTGTCGGACCTGGCCGCGGTGCCCGCGCCGGTCGTGGTCAACTGCACCGGGCTGGGCGCCCGTTCACTGGTTCCCGATCCCGCGGTGCGGCCGGTGCGCGGGCAGCTCGTCGTGGTGGCCAACCCGGGCATCACGACCTGGTACACGTCCGTCGGCCACTCCTCGGCCGACTCCACCTACTTCATGCCGCAGCCGTACGGGCTGCTGCTGGGCGGTACCGCCGAGGACGATGTCTGGTCGCCGGCCCCGGACCCGGACACCGCCGCGGCGATCGTCGCCCGGTGCGCGGCCGTCCGGCCGGAGATCGCCGGGGCGCGGGTGCTGGCCCACCGGGTGGGGCTGCGGCCGGCCCGCGACGCGGTACGGCTGGAACGGCAGCCCCTTCCCGGTGGCCGGGTACTCGTGCACAACTACGGCCACGGCGGGGCGGGGGTCACGGTGGCGTGGGGCTGCGCCCGCGAGGCGGCCGGGCTGGCGGGTCCGGCCGCCTGAGCGGTCAGCCCTGCGGGATGCGCAGACCGGTGTGCGCTCCGTGGACGCCGTCCAGGTTCCCGGGCCCGGTGGTGCCGGACGACGACGCGCTGCCGGACGTGGCGCGGGCGAACGCGGGCGCGCCGCCGACCAGCGGCACCCGGGCGGTCGTACGGGACAGGTCCAGGGTCAGGGTCGGTCTGGTGGACGGAGGGTCGATCAGGTCCTTGTCCGTACCGGCGACGATGAGCGCCAGGCGGTGGCCCTTGGGGACGACGTGGTCGGTGGCCGCCAGGTCCAGGGTGATGGTGTACGCCTTGCCCGGGGTGAGCGGGGCGCCGTGGGCGAGCGAGGCGTAGTGGCCGAGGTCGGCCCAGCCGCGGCTGAACACCGTGTAGTCGACCTTGGCCGTCCTGGCCCTGGTCTCCTTGAAGCAGGCGCTGTCGCCGGCCGTGCTCGCGCCCCAGCAGGTGCGGTCGGTGAGCGTGGTGATGCCCTCGGCGGCATCGGCGTAGTCGCGGATGGTGTCCGGGCCGAGGTCCACCAGGACGGCGGACAGGTGGGCCGAGGCGGTGGTCGGGGTGGCGGTCACGGTCACCTGGGCAGAGCCGGACAGGCGCAGGTCGCGGGTGAGCGGCGCGGTGAGGAAGCCGGCCTTCTCCGGTGTGGGCGTGGTGAGGTGCGCGGCCCAGTCGGTCTCGCTCAGCCCGGGGTCGTCGGTGACGGTCGCGGTGCCGTCGGCCGGGCGGAGGCCGAGCGTGCCCACGCCCGCCGCGGTCCCGGGGGCCGGGTGCAGGGTGGTGGTGCGGGTGGTGCGCGGCGGCCAGGCGGTCGAGGTGACCCACTGGTCGGGGTGGCGTTCGATGTCGGCCATGGGTTCACGGTCGATGCCGTTGTCGTAGCCGAGCAGTTCGTGGTCGAACCAGCGGTGCAGGGTGTCGGTCCAGGCGCCGCGCCGGTAGTCGAAGGGGTCGACGTGACCGGTCTGGGACAGCCATATCTTCCGCTCGACGCCGTGCTCGGCGAGCGCGTCCCACCACTGGCCGAAGTGCTTGGTGCGGACGTTGAGGTCCTGCATGCCGTGGACGACGAACACGCTCGCGTGCACCTTGGCCGCGTCCTTGACGTAGTCGCGCTCGGTCCACAGCGGGGTCCAGTCGCCGGAGCGCGGGGCGCCGTCGGCGAGTCTCCTGTGGACGGCCGCGCAGCGGGTGTGCGCCGCGTCGCTCTCGACGTAGCCGGCGAGTTCGTCGGGCCCGCCGTCGTAGAGCGGGGCACCCTGGGCGAAGTAGTAGTCGTACCAGGAGGAGATCGCGCTGATCGGCACGATGGTCCGCAGGCCCTTGACGCCGGTGGCGGCGACGCCGTTCGCGATCGTGCCGTCCCAGCTCTTGCCGATCATGCCCGTTCTGCCGTTGGTCCAGCTCGCCTTGACGGTCCTCGTGCCGGTGCGGCTGGTGTACGCCTTGGTGCGGCCGTTCAGCCAGTCGACGACGGCCTTCGCCGACTGGACGTCGGAGCGTCCGCCGACGTCGACGCAGCCGTCGGAGCGGTTCGTGCCGGCGAGGTCGACGCCGACGAAGGCGTAGCCGCGGGGAACGAAGTAGTTGTCGAGGTACAGCGGCATCTGGACCACGTGGCCGTGCGTGTCGTACGTCTTCAGCTGGTGTTCGTTGCCGCGTCCGCAGCACGCGTAGTAGGGGCTGGCGTCCATGATGACGGGCACCTTGCGGCCCTGCCGGGCGGGTTCGGCGGGCCGGACGATGTCGGCGGCGACCCGGTCGGACTTCCCGTCGCCGTCGGCGTCGAGGCCGGTGTCCACCCATACGGACTCACGGACGGCGTGCGCGTACGAGTACACGGGCAGGCTCTCGCGGGGCGCGGCCCGGGCGGTGGCGGGGGTGAGGAACGCGGCGGTCAGAGAGGCGACGGCCGCGGTCGCGAGCGTTCTCCAGATCGCGGAGCGCGTGCGTATCGGCATGCAGGGACGGTATCCCGGCCAACTCCCGTGTGAAAGACGCTACTTCCTGTACAGAGAGGGCGTTCGGTGACACAGGGTCCATGGCGGCCGAATGGCAATCGTGTGACAGTCGGGGCCATGGACAGGGCAGGGGCCACAGGGACTCAATAGGCTCCGAACAGACTTGCTGTCCCGACGACTTGGAGCTGACGTGCACCGCAGAATCTTTGTGCCGGGCGCACTCGCGGCGGCCTCCCTCCTGCTGGCGATCCCGGCATCGGCCGCGAGCTACGTCCCCGGCGCACCGGGCATCGGTGACCCCTACTACCCGTACTACGGAAACGGCGGCTACGACGTCTCCCACTACGACCTGAGACTGCGTTACCAGCCGCAGACGGACCAGCTGGAGGGTACGGCGACGATCCTGGCGAAGACCACCGAGGACCTGTCCAGTTTCGACCTCGACTTCCTGCTGGACGTGAACGAGGTGCGGGTCAACGGCACCAGGGCCTCCTTCGCCACCTCGGGCGAGCACGAACTCGTGGTCAGACCGAGGACACCGCTTGCCAAGGGCCAGTCGATCACCGTGGTGGTCCGCTACAGCGGGGTACCGTCCACGAAGAGCGCGTACGGCTTCACCACCTGGCACCGCACGCCGGACGGGGCGGTCGCCGCCGACGAGCCCGAGGCCGCATGGTGGTGGTTCCCGAGCAACGACCATCCGAGCGACAAGGCCACCTACGACGTGTCCGTGGCCGTGCCCGACGGCACCCAGGCCATCTCCAACGGCACCCTGCAGTCGACCAGTTCGCGGCTGGGCTGGACCCGCTACAACTGGCGGCAGAACAAGCCGCAGGCGACCTATCTGGCCACCCTCGCGGTCGGCAGGTTCGACATCACCACCGGCACCTCGGAGGGCGGGGTACCGATCGTCAACGCCTACAGCCAGGACCTCGGCGACAACGACGGGGCCGCGCGGGCGAGCGTGGAGCGCAGCGGGGAGATCGTGGACTGGCTGAGCGGCTACTTCGGGCCGTATCCGTTCAGCACGGCCGGCGGGTACGTCCCGAACACCACCACCAGGTACGCGCTGGAGACGCAGACCCGCGTCTACTACAGCCCGCGGCAGTTCGCGAACGGCGCCAACACCTCGGTGGTCGTGCACGAGCTGGCCCACCAGTGGTACGGCGACGACGTGTCGCTCAAGGGCTGGAAGGACATCTGGATCAACGAGGGCTTCGCGCGGTACGCGCAGTGGCTGTGGTCGGAACACGAGGGTGAGGGCACCACGCAGGAACTCGCCGACTACGTGTACGCCTCGCATCCGGCCGACGATCCGTTCTGGACGGTCAAGCCGGGTGACCCGGGCCCGGACGACCAGTTCGACCTCGCCGTCTACGACCGGGGCGCGCTCGCCGTCCAGGCGCTGCGCAACGAGGTCGGCGACGACGCGTTCTTCGCCATCCTGAAGGGCTGGCCGAAGGAGCACGCGTACGGCAACGCGTCGGTGGCCGACTTCCAGGCGTACGCCGAGCAGGTCTCCGGCAGGTCACTGTCCGCGCTGTTCGACACCTGGCTGTTCCAGCCGTCGAAGCCGGCCGCGCCCGCGGCACGCGCGGCGTCCCTCGCGACGACGGGTACCGCCGTCGCGCGGCCGAAGTCGTGGAAGAAGATCGAGGCGACGAACGACATCCACGGGCACTGAGCCCGGGACGCCTCACCGACGCGGCTCGGCCGCCCGCTCGAGCAGTTCGTCCCGGCCTATCGCGTCCGCGCGGGTGGCCGGGACCGTGCAGGCGTACGCCCCCGCGATCGCGCCGTACAGGGCGCACCGCGCGGGCGGCTCGCCGCTGAGGCGACCGTAGAGGAACCCGGCGGCGAAGGCGTCGCCCGCGCCGTTGGAGTCGACCACCGGCGCGGGCGGGGCCACCGCCGGTATCCGGGTCAGCTCGCCGCCGGCCAGCAGATACGCGCCTTCGGCACCGGCGGTCGCGACGACGGCCTCGGCCCGGCCCCGCTCCGCGATGTGCCGCAGGGTGCGCTCCGGGTCGGTGAGGGCGGCGGCGGAGAGGAAGACGACGTCCGCCGCGTAGGCGAACGGCTCGTGGTACGGGTTCTCTCCGTCCCAGTCGTGCAGGTCGGTGGAGAGCGGGACGCCCGTCCCCGCGAGTACCGCAAGGGCGTGGGCGCCGGGCTGGGTGATGGTCAGGTGCACATGGCGGCCGGCGGTAGCCAGCCGGCGCAGGGTCTCCTCGGGGAAGCGGTCCTCGGGACGGGCGCGGCTGGTGTCGTACAGGGACAGCCGGCGTCCGTCCGGGCCGACGAGGTTGACCGCGCGCTTGGTCCCGGCGGGCTGCGGGAGCGCGGTGAGCCCGATGCCGTGCTCGCGGTGCAGGGCACGGACCAGGTCGCCCTCGGGGTCGTCGCCGAGCAGGTCGAGGTGGTGGGTGCGCAGGCCGAGGGCGGCCAGGCCCAGCGCGACGAAGTCACCGGTCTGCCCGGCCCGGGTACGGATCCCGGAGTCGATCATGTAACTGTCCGCGTACGGCAGCGGCAGCTCGGGCACCTGGACGATCGTGTCCACTCCGGCGCCGCCCACCACCAGGACGTCGATCGCTCCGCTGCGTGGGGTCATCCCCCGCCCTCCCCGTGGTCGTACACCGTCACCGAGATCCCGCGCTTCACCAGCCGTTCGGTGACGAGCGGCTCCACGCGGGACCACCTGCCGCCCGCCAGACCGCAGCCTATGCGGGGCATGTGCACGGACGCGCCGAGTTCCACCACTTCGTCGGCGAGGCGGGCGAGCGCGGAGTCGATCGCCTCGTAGCGGACGGGTGCGCCGCTGCTGCGCGCCCTGCGGATGCCGCGCTGGCCGATCATGTTGGCCACCCACACGTCCGGGGCTACCTTGACGAGCCGGACCGCGCCCAGACCGAAGTCGTTCTTCGCGCGGTCGCGGTGCCAGGCGCGATAGGCCGCCTCGGGCTCCGGCCAGCGTCGCGAGACCGCCTGGACGAAGCCCCTCCCCCAGCCGCCGATGTCGTTGCAGAGATGCGCGATCACCTTGGCGCCCTTGACGGACGGAACGGTGGCGTCACCCCGGACATACGTGATCTCCGACATGACGCCACCGTAGGCGATGCCACTGACAGTGGCGCTGAGCTGCTACTTCGTCAGCTGGGACAGTTCCTCTTCGGTGCCGCGGTTCACCCGGCGGCGCACACCGAACCAGCCGGCGACCAGCAGCGCGGCGATCGCCGGGATCAGCAGGATGGTCTTGCGGCCGACCTCGGGGTCGTTCCACATCATGCCGAGGCAGACCAGCAGGAAGGTGATCGTGGCGATCTCCGTGACCGGGCTGCCCTTCAGGCGGAAGTGCGGCCGGGTGGCCAGCCCGGCGCGGGCCCGCCGGACGAAGATCATGTGGCAGAGCATGATGATCACCCAGGTGCTGATGATGCCGAGGGAGGCGATGTTCAGCACGATCTCGAAGGCCTGGCCGGGCATCAGGTAGTTCAGGCCGACGCCGAGCACGCAGACCGCACAGGTCAGCAGGATGCCGCCGTAGGGGACCTGGCTGCGGTTCATGCGGGCGGTGAACTTCGGGGCGGAGCCCGCCATGGCCATCGAGCGCAGGATGCGGCCGGTGGAGTACAGACCGGAGTTCAGCGAGGACATCGCGGCGGTCAGCACGACCAGGTTCATCACGTCACCGGCCGCCGGTACGCCGATCTTCGACAGGACCGTCACGAACGGGCTCTCGTCGGCGGAGTACACGGAACCCGGCAGCAGCAGGGCGAGCAGCACGACCGAGCCGACGTAGAACAGGCCCACGCGCCACATGATCGAGTTCACCGCGCGCGGGACGACCTTCTCCGGCTCGGCGGTCTCGCCGGCGGCGACGCCGACCAGCTCCAGCGCGGCGTACGCGAAGATCACGCCCTGCATGACCAGGACGACCGGCATCAAGCCGTGCGGGAAGACGCCGCCATGGTCGGTGATCAGGTTGAGGCCCGGGGTGTGGCCGCCGACCTTGTGCTGGGTGGCGAGCAGGAAGACGCCGATCAGCATGAAGCCGACGATCGTGGCGACCTTGACGATCGCGAACCAGAACTCCAGCTCACCGAAGATCTTCACCGAGATCAGGTTCACGGCGAGGACCACCGCGAGGGCGATCAGCGCGAGCACCCACTGGGGGATGCTCGTGAACATGCTCCAGTAGTGCGTGTAGAGCGCGATCGCGGTGATGTCGGCGATACCGGTCGTCGACCAGTTCAGGAAGTACATCCAGCCGGCGACGTAGGCGCCCTTCTCCCCCAGGAACTCGCGTGCGTACGACACGAAGGAACCGGAGGAGGGCCGGTACAGGACCAGCTCACCGAGGGCCCGGACGACGAAGAAGGCGAAGACGCCGCAGACCAGGTAGGCCAGGGCGAGCGCCGGTCCCGCGTTGTGCAGCCGGCCGCCGGCTCCCAGCAGGAGGCCGGTGCCGATCGCGCCGCCGATGGCGATCATGTTGATGTGGCGGGCCTTGAGGTCCTTGCTGTAACCGGCGTCGCCCGCGTCCGCGGGCGACGCGGCCGCCTGGGGAGGTGCTGCGTCTGGTGCCGTCTCCAGGGCGTCCTTGCTCACGGTGGTACCACTTTCCTGGTGCGCCCGGACCTCGTGGGCCCGGGTGTCCGTATGTTTTCGGCCCGCACCGTCCTCGTGAGTGCGGCACAGACCGAGCGAGCAGCTTCCCAGGAAGATCGCCTCGTGGGCGATGACACAGATCACAGAGCGTTACTTCTCACACCGCTCCCGCGGGTTTCACAGCGTTGGTGAGACAGCGATACTGCTGCACATGACGACCGAGGCGACGAGCGGGGCGACGACCGCGGCGACGAGCCGGGCCGGGGAGCCGACCCTCACCATCGACGAGCTGGCCGCGCGGGCGGGCGTCACCGTCCGCACCGTCCGCTTCTACGGCAGCAAGGGGCTTCTCCCGCCGCCGGTGATCGGTCCGCGGCGGGTGGGCCGCTACGGGCCCGGGCATGTGGCGCGGCTGGCCCTCATCGAGGAGCTGCAGCAGCAGGGCATGACCCTGGCGGCGATCGAGCGGTACCTGCGGCAGCTGCCACCGGACCTCACCCCGCACGACCTGGCCATCCACCGCGCGGTGGTCGCGTCCTGGGCGCCGGACGCGCTGGAGACGGTGTCGCGGCGGGAACTGGAGCGCCGGGCGGGACGGCCGCTGCGCGCCGAGGACATGGAACGGCTGGCGGCGATGAACGTCCTGATACCGGGGGACGGGGACGACGACGTCCGGGTCGACGCCGGGCTGCTGCGCCTCGGTGTCCAGCTCCTCGGCGCACCGCTGTCGCAGGAGGCGATACTCGCGGCGCGCAACGTGCTCGTCGAGCACTCGCGCGCCGCTGCTCATGAGCTGGCCCAGCTCTTCCGCGGCGAGGTGGCGGAGCGTGACGCCCGGGACGTGAAGTCCCTGTCGGCGCACATGCACCCCTTGGTGGTGCAGGCGCTGCTGACCACGTTCCAGCGGTCGCTGCGGGAAGAGCTGAGCGAGCTGCTCACCGGGTCAGGAGCGGGCTGAGTCGCTGAACCGCTCCCCGTTCTCCGCCTTCTCCACCAGCAGCGCGGGCGGCGTGAACCGCTCGCCGTAGCGCTCGGCGAGTTCCCGCGCGCGTGCCACGAACCCGGGCAGCCCGCCTTCGTAGCCGTTGATGTACTGCAGCACACCGCCGGTCCAGCCGGGGAAGCCGATGCCGAGGACGGAGCCGATGTTGGCGTCGGCGACGGAGGTCAGGACGCCCTCTTCGAGGAGGCGGACGGTGTCGAGCGCCTCGGCGAAGAGCATCCGCTCCTGCATGTCCCGGAACGGGATCCGGTACCCGGGCTTCGTGAAGTGCTCGCGCAGCCCCGGCCACAGCCCGGCCCGCTTGCCGTCCGCCGCGTAGTCGTAGAAGCCGGCGCCGCCGCTGCGGCCGGTGCGGCCGAACTCGTCGACCATGCGGTCGATGACCGCCTCCGCCGGGTGCGCGGTCCAGGTGCCGCCCGCCTCTTCCACGGCCCGCCGCGTCTCGCTGCGGATCTTGCGCGGGAGAGTGAGGGTCAGCTCGTCCATGAGGGAGAGGACCTTCGCCGGGTAGCCGGCCTGGGCGGCGGCCTGCTCCACGGAGGCCGGTTCGACGCCCTCGCCGACCATGGCGACGCCCTCGTTGATGAAGTGGCCGATGACCCGGGAGGTGAAGAAGCCACGCGAGTCGTTGACCACGATCGGCGTCTTGTTGATCTGCCGGACCAGGTCGAAGGCGCGCGCGAGGGCCTCCTCGCCGGTGCGCTCGCCCTTGATGATCTCGACCAGGGGCATCTTGTCGACGGGCGAGAAGAAGTGCAGCCCGATGAAGGCGGCCTGGCGTTCCACGCCCTCGGCGAGCGTGGTGATGGGGAGCGTGGAGGTGTTCGAGCACAGCAGCGCGTCGGGAGCGACGACGGACTCGATCTCCTGGAAGACCTTGTGCTTGAGCGTGGTGTCCTCGAAGACGGCCTCGATCACCGCGTCGCAGCCCGCGAGGTCGGCCACGTCGGCGGTCGGCGTGATGCGGGCGAGCAGCGCATCGGCCTTCTCCTGGGTGGTGCGGCCCCTGGCGACGGCCTTGGCGCACAGCTTCTCGGAGTAGCCCCTGCCCTTGACGGCGGCCTCCAGGGACACGTCCTTGAGGACGACGTCGATGCCCGCGCGGGCGCAGGCGTAGGCGATGCCCGCGCCCATCATGCCGGCGCCGAGCACGGCGACCTTGCGGACCTGGTGGGGCTCGATGCCCTTCGGCCGGTTGGCGCCGGAGTTGACGGCCTGGAGGTCGAAGAAGAACGCCTGGATCATGTTCTTCGAGGTCTGCCCGGCGGCCAGCTCCACGAAGTAGCGGGCCTCGATGACCTGGGCGGTCTCGAAGTCGACCTGGGCGCCCTCGACGGCGGCGGCGAGGATGTTGCGCGGCGCCGGGTAGGGGGCGCCGTTCGTCTGCTTGCGCAGGGTGGCCGGGAAGGCGGGCAGGTTGGCGGCGAACTTCGGGTTGGCCGGGGTGCCGCCGGGGATCTTGTAGCCGGGCTTGTCCCAGGGCTGCTGCGACTCGGGGTTGGCGTCGATGAAGGCACGTGCCTTGGCGAGCATCTCCTCGGGCGTGGCGGCGACCTCGTGGACGAGGCCGTTGTCCTGGGCTCGCCGGGCGTTGTACTGCGTGCCCTGCAGGAGCACCTTCAGCAGGGCGTCGGCGATGCCCAGCAGCCGTACGGTGCGGACGACTCCGCCGCCGCCGGGGAGCAGGCCGAGGGTGACCTCGGGGCAGCCGATCTTGGTGCCGGAGGTGTCGAGGGCGATGCGGTGGTGGCAGGCGAGGGCCAGTTCGAAGCCGCCGCCGAGGGCCGCGCCGTTGATCGCGGCGACGACCGGCTTGCCGAGGGTCTCGATGCGGCGCAGGTTGCGCTTGATGGCGAGGCCGCCGTCGAACAGCTCCTGGGCGGTCTCGGGGGTGACCCGGATCAGGTCGCGCAGGTCGCCGCCCGCGAAGAAGGTCTTCTTCGCGGAGGTGAAGATGATGCCGCGGATCGCGTCCTGCTCCGCCTCGAGGCGGTCGGTGATCGCTGCGAGGGAGTCGCGGAACGCCTGGTTCATGGTGTTCGCGGACTGGTTCGGGTCGTCCAGGACGAGGGTGACGACACCGGTGTCGTCCTGCTCCCAGCGGATGGTGGTGCTCTCGGTCATGTCTTCGTCTCCGTTGAAGGTGAAAGTCTCGTGGCTCCGCGGGGAGTTCAGATGCGCTCGACGATGGTGGCGATGCCCATGCCACCGCCCACGCAGAGGGTGGCCAGGCCGTAGCGCTTGTCCTGGCGTTCCAGCTCGTCGATGAGCGAGCCGAGGATCATCGCACCGGTGGCGCCGAGCGGGTGACCGAGGGCGATGGCGCCGCCGTTGACGTTGACCTTGTCCAGGCCGATGCCCATGTCCTTGACGAAGCGCAGCACGACGGCGGCGAACGCCTCGTTGATCTCGACCAGGTCGATGTCGTCGATGGTCAGCCCGGCCTTGGCGAGGGCCTTGCGGGTGGCGGGGGCGGGACCGGTGAGCATGATGGTGGGCTCGGATCCGGAGACGGCGGCGGAGACGATCCGCGCGCGCGGGGTGAGGCCGTAGCGCTCGCCGACCTCCCTGGAGCCGATCGCGACCAGCGAGGCGCCGTCCACGATGCCGGAGGAGTTGCCCGCGTGGTGGACGTGGTCGATCTTCTCCACCCAGTGGTACTCCTGCAGCGCCACGGCGTCGAAGCCGCCCAGTTCGCCGATGTCCGCGAAGGACGGCTTCAGCTTGGCGAGGGAGTCGGCCGTGGTGCCGGGGCGCAGGTGCTCGTCGTGGTCGAGGACGACCAGGCCGCTGCGGTCCTTGACGGGGACCACGGAGCGGTCGAAGCGGCCCTCCTTCCAGGCGGTCGCGGCGCGTTCCTGGGACAGGGCCGCGTACTCGTCCACGTCCCGGCGGGTGAAGCCCTCGATGGTGGCGATCAGGTCGGCTCCGATGCCCTGGGGCACGAAGTTGACGGCGAGGTTCGTCATCGGGTCGTTGAACCAGGCGCCGCCGTCGGAGGCCATCGGTACGCGGGACATCGACTCCACGCCGCCGGCCAGCACCAGGTCCTCCCAGCCCGAACGGACCTTGGCGGCAGCCAGGTTGACGGCCTCCAGGCCGGAGGCGCAGAAGCGGTTCTCCTGGACGCCGGCGACCGTGTCGGGCAGGCCCGCGGCGATCGCGGCGATCCGGGCGATGTCGGAGCCCTGGTCACCGACCGGGCCGACGACGCCGAGCACGATGTCGTCGATCGCGGCCGGGTCCAGGCCCGGGAAGCGGCTGCGGATCTCGTGGATGAGGCCGACGACCAGGTCGATGGGCTTCGTGCCGTGCAGGGCGCCGTTCGCCTTGCCGCGGCCGCGCGGGGTGCGGATCGCGTCGTACACGTACGCTTCGGTGCTCACGGTGTGCCTTTCGGGAGGGTGGGCCGAGCGGGACTCGGTCGTCGAGGGCGGTGGTGCGGGTCGTTCGGGGTCAGGGGCGGATCAGTGGGTGTCCGGCCTGATCTGCGGGTGTCCGGCCGGATCGGCGGTGGCCGGGCCGGACCGGTGGGGCGTCCGGGCGGGCCGGTGGCGTCCGGGTGGATCGGTGGCGTCCGGGTGGATCGGCGGCCTGCCGGGCGGATCAGTGGGTGTCCGCGGCGGCGGGGCCGTCGTGCGCCAGTTCCGGTATGCCCCAGTCCCGCGCCACCGTCCGGGTGTCGGCGCCGGGCAGGGCCGGGCCGGTGCGGATGGTCGCCGGGGTCGCCGAGAAGCGGGGGGCGGGGGCGGGCTGGGTGAGTCCGCCGTGGTCGGTGAAGGTGCCGCGGGCGGCCAGGTGCGGGTGGTGCGGGGCCTCGGAGAGGGACAGGACGGGGGCCACGCAGGCGTCGGAGCCCTCGAAGACGGCCGTCCACTCGTCCCGGGTGCGGGACGTGAACCGGGCGGCGACGCGCTCGCGCAGCTCGCCCCAGCGGCTCGGGTCCCGGTGCGCCGGGGCCAGGTCGTCCAGGTCCATCAGGCGCAGGAACTCCGCGTAGAACTGCCCTTCCAGGGCGCCGACCGCCATGTACCGGCCGTCGGCGGTCTCGTAGGTGCCGTAGTACGGGCAGCCGCCGTCGAAGAGGTTGGCGCCGCGCCGGTCCTGCCAGATGCCGGCGGCCAGCATGCCGTGGATCATCGCCGACAGGTGCGCGGTGCCGTCCACGATGGCCGCGTCCACGACCTGCCCGGTGCCGGTCACGCGCGCGTGGTGCAGGGCCGCGAGGACACCGACGACCAGGTACAGGGAGCCGCCCGCGAAGTCGCCGAGCAGGTTGAGGGGGACCGCCGGGGGCTCGTCCGGGCGGCCGATCATGCCGAGGGTTCCGGTGAGCGCGATGTAGGTCACGTCGTGCCCGGCGCGGTCGGCGAGGGGGCCTTCCTGGCCCCAGCCGGTCATCCGGCCGTAGACCAGACGGGGGTTGCGGGCGTGGCAGGGGCCGGGGCCGACGCCGAGGCGCTCGGCCACGCCGGGGCGGTAGCCCTCGATGAGGATGTCGGCCCGTTCGGCGAGGTCCAGCACGCGCTCGGGACCGTCCGGCGCCTTGAGGTCGACGACCACCGAACGCTTGTTGCGGTTCGTCACGTCGGACGCGGGGTCGATCGTCAGGCCCTGGCCGCCCGGGCGGTCCACGCGGACCACGTCGGCGCCCAGGTCGGCCAGCAGCATGGCGGCGAACGGCCCCGGCCCGATGCCGGCCAGCTCCACCACGCGCACGCCGGTGAGCGGGCCGTCGCCGGCCGCGCCCGGCGCCCCTGGCGTCTTTGCCGTGGTCATGCCGTCCAGCCCCCAAAGCGTGTGTGACACAACTGATGTAACACCGGTGATGCTAGGAACGCCATTCACCGGGCACAAGCCCCCGACGAGCAAGCGCTTAGCCAATCACGCTAGCCTCGGCCATCGACAGCGGCGCGGACCACATGGCCCAAGGGGTGTCATGAACAGGCTCAGAACGGCCGACCGGCCGTACGACCTCGTGCTCTTCGGAGCCACGGGCTTCGTCGGCACGCTCACCGCGGAGTACCTCGCCGCGCACGCCCCCCAGGGCCTGCGCTGGGCGGTCGCGGGCCGCGACGAGGGCAGGCTGCGGGCCCTGTGCGAGCGGCTGCCCGGAGGCGGTGACATCGGGGTGCTGCGGGCCGATGCCGCCGAACCGGCCACCCTGCGCGCCCTCGCCGAGCACGCACGCGTGGTGGCCACCACCGTGGGGCCGTACAACCTCTACGGTGAGGAACTGGTCGCCGCCTGCGCGGACACCGGCACCGACTACCTCGACCTGACCGGCGAGCCGGAGTTCGTGGACCTCATGTACGTGCGGCACGACGCACGCGCGCGGGAGACGGGCGCCCGCCTGCTGCACGCCTGCGGCTTCGACTCGGTCCCGCACGACCTGGGCGCGTACTTCACGGTCCAGCAGCTGCCGGAGGGGGTGCCACTGACCGTGGACGGGTACGTCGCCGCCCACGGCGCCATCTCCGGCGGCACCCTGGCCTCCGCGCTCCACCAGTTCGCGCGCGGGCGGCAGATGGCCGCCGCCGCACGCGACCGCCGCCGGCACGAGCCACGCCCGACCGGACGCCGGGCGGCGGCGCCGACGGGCGCGCCGAAGTTCGCCAAGGAGATCGGCGCGTGGGCGCTGCCGCTGCCGACCGTCGACCCGCAGGTCGTGCGCCGCTCGGCGGCGGCCCTCGACCGCTATGGCCCGGACTTCCGGTACCGGCACTACGCCGCCGTCCGGCACCTGCCCGTCGCGCTGGGCGGAGTCGCGGCCGTCGGCGCGCTCTCGGTCGCCGCGCAAGTGCCGCCCGCCCGGCGCTGGCTGTCGGACCGGCTCCGGCCGGGCGACGGACCGGGCGCGCAGAAGCGGGCGAAGAGCTGGTTCACGGTGCGTTTCGTCGGCGAGGGCGGCGGCCGGCGCGTGTTCACGGAGGTGGCGGGCGGCGACCCCGGCTACGGGGAGACGGCGAAGATGTTCGCCGAGGCGGCCCTCGCCCTGGTCCTCGACGACCTCCCGCCGACGGCCGGCCAGGTCACCACCGCTCAGGCGATGGGCGACGCGCTGATGCGGCGGCTGCAAGCCGCGGGCATCACGTTCCGGGTGGCCGCTACCCGTTGACGGCCGCCTCCCGAAGCGCCCGCCGGCACAGGGCGTCCGCCCTGCGGGTGGTCTCCGGCAGCCGGTAGCGCGGGGTCAGCGCGAGGGTGTGCGCCAGGGCGTTGCCGAGGCTCACACGGTGGCCGACGGAGACGAAGACCGGCTTGACGCCGTCCCGGGTGCGCAGGGCGCGGCCGACCTCCTCGGCCCCCGCGAGGAGCGGCGCGGAGCTGCCCCGCTCGGGGCCGGGCTCGTCGTAGGTGAAGGTGAACGGGTTCTTGGCGACGCCGATGGTGGGCAGGCCGGTGAGCACACCGAGGTGGCTGGCGAGGCCGAAGCGGCGCGGGTGGGCGAGGCCGTAGCCGTCGCACACGACCAGACCGGGCGGGCAGGGCAGCGCGTCCAGGGCGGCCCGGACGGTGGGGATCTCCCGGAAGGCGAGGAGTCCGGGCACGTACGGGAAGGACACCCGGCCGACCGCCGTGGCCTGCGCCACGACCTCCAGCGTCGCCGCGTCCAGCACCACGGCCGCGGCGGCGACGAGGTCGCGCCCGTCGTCGTAGGCGACGTCCACGCCCGTGACCCGGCCCGTCCGGGGCGGCGGTCCGGGCTCGTCGAGCACCACCCGGCCGCGCAGTTCGTCCTGTACGGCGCGGGCCTCTTCCTCGGTCGCGGGCCAGCCCGCGGGTACGCGTACGGTCGTCATGGTGGCCAGACTGTACGGGCCCGCGGCGGACCGACGGGCCCCGGGGGTAGGCTCGCGATCATGTTCGTACTGGAGCTGACCTACACCGCGCCGCTCGAGGCCGTGGACGCCGTGCTGCCGGACCATGTCGTGTGGCTGGACCAGCAGTACGACAAGGGGTTCTTCCTGGCCTCCGGGCGCAAGAACCCCCGCGACGGCGGGATCGTCCTCGCCGTCGCGGAGGACCGGGACCGCATCGAGGAGATCATCGCGGGCGACCCGTTCGTGGCCGCCGGGGTGTGCGCGTACCGCGTCACGGAGTTCATCGCCACCAAGACGGCACCCGAGCTGGCGAGCCACCGGCAGACACTGGACTGATCCCCGCCGGTCATCCCTTCTTGGCGTCCAGCGCGCGCTGCAGCTCGTCCTTGTTCATGCGCGAACGGCCCTCGATGCCGCGCTGCCGCGCCTCGTTGTACAGCTGGTCGCGGGTCGGACCCTGGGAGCCGACCCGGTTGCCGGACCGCTGGCCGCCGCGCCTGCTGGAGGACATGTCCTGCGTGGAGCTGCGGCTCGCGGTCTTCGCCTCGCCGGAGCGGGCGCGTTCCTTGTTGACCGTCCGCGCCGCGATCTCCTTGGCCCGTTCGGCGCTCTCGCCCCGCTCCTGCGCGCTCTTGCGGATGTGTTCGTACTGGCGCTCCCGCTTGGGGCTGGAACCCGCCGGCATGATCGCTCGCCTCCTTGCGTCGCTCTGCTTCGCTGCGTCGCTGTGCGACAGCGGACGAGTACCCGCCATGCGACTTTCGGCCACAAGGGCGTCGGCATGCATGGACCCGGTGACCGAGGTCACTCGTCCCGTGTGCACGGATCGGCCGATTCCGTCGTCTCATCCTGTGCCAGGCCTCACCCGCCCGGAAGCAGTCCAGCCGTCACGAGGGAGCAAGGCGTTGTCCACCGTCATCGAGCAGCCAGTAGAGGCCCGCCTTGTCGCCGCCGCACCGCGCATGCCGAACATTCCGGCCACGCTGCACTACGACCGGCGTGATCCGTTCGCCGTTCGCATGACGTTCCCGGCGCCGGCCACCCTGGAGGGTGTCGACGTCTGCTGGACCTTCTCCCGGGAGCTGCTCGCCGCGGGCCTCGAGGACGCCGAGGGGTACGGGGACGTCCGGGTGCGGCCGTACGGCTACGACCGCACGGTACTGGAGTTCCACGCCCCGGAGGGCACCGCGATCGTGCATGTGCGCTCGGGTGAGATCCGGCGGTTCCTGGAGGCCACCGGCGCACTGGTGCCGGTCGGCCTCGAGCACCTCCACCTCGACCTCGACCACGGTCTGGCCGAGCTGATGCGGGACTCCTGCTGAGTCCACTGCCGGCATACGAGCCGGCCTTTAATTCGTTGACAGGCCTTCCGGCCCCTCCTACGTTGTAAGCGTTCCTGTTGCCGTCGATTGGAGAAGGACGTTGCTCGTCTGAGGTCCTGAGACACCGCGTTCACACCCGTGAGGTGTGCGTGGCGTACGACCTCGGCGTCCGAGCCGTCCTCCGGCACAGGCCTTCTTTCACGGCCCTCGGTTTCCGCCTCGCGGTGTCTCGACATGTCCCCGTCCGGACCGCACCAGCAACCGCGAGGCCCATATGTCTACGTCATCCGCGTCATCCGCTTTCCTCACCGCCACGTCCCTGTCCTTCGCCTGGCCCGACGGCACTCCCGTCTTCGACGATCTCGACATCGCCTTCGGACCCGGCAGGACCGGGCTCATCGGCGCCAACGGATCAGGAAAGTCAACGCTGTTGAAGCTGCTCGCCGGGCAACTCAGCCCGGCCGACGGCACGGTCAAGGCGGCCGGCGAGATCGGTCACCTCCCGCAGAACGTCACCCTCGACACCACGCTCCGCGTCGACCAGGCACTCGGCATCGCCGCCCGGCGGGCCGCGCTGCACGCCATCGAGGCGGGCGACCCCGCCGAGGAGCACTTCGAGACGCTCGGCGACGACTGGGACGTCGAGGAACGCGCCCTGGCCACCCTGGGGGAACTCGGCCTGGGCCATATCGGGCTGGACCGCACGGTCGGCGAGGTGTCGGGCGGCGAGTCGGTGCTGCTGCGCCTGGCCGCCCTGCTGCTGCGCCGCCCCGACGTGCTGCTGCTCGACGAACCCACCAACAACCTCGACCTGTACGCGCGCCGCCGGCTCTACGCGGCCGTCGCCTCCTGGCCCGGCGTGCTGGTCGTGGTCAGCCACGACCGTGAACTGCTCGACATCGTCGACCAGATCGCCGAGCTGCGCACCGGCGAGGTCGCCTGGTTCGGCGGCAACTTCTCCGCCTACGAGGAGGCCCTTGCCGTCGAGCAGGAGGCGGCCGAGCGGATGGTGCGCGTCGCCGAGGCGGATCTGCGCAGGCAGAAACGGGAACTGGCCGACGCCCAGGTCAAGCTGGCCCGCCGCAAGCGGTACGGACAGAAGATGTGGGACAACAAGCGCGAACCGAAGATCATCATGGGCGAGCGCAAGCGCCAGGCGCAGGTCTCGGCCGGCAAGCACCGCATCATGCACGAGGAGAGGCTCGCCGAGGCAAGGGAGCGGCTGGACGAGGCGGTGGAGGCCGTACGGGACGACGACGAGATCCGCGTCGACCTGCCGTACACCGCCGTACCGCCGGGCCGGCAGGTGCTCACCCTGGAGCGCCTCACGATGGCGTACGGGGCGCGCGTCGACGGCCTGTTCGACCTGCGCGGCCCGGAGCGGATCGCGCTGGTCGGCCGCAACGGCGCCGGCAAGACGACACTGCTGCGGACGATCGCCGGACAGCTGCCGCCGACGGCCGGCGAGGCCACGGCGCACGTTCCGCTGCGCTTCCTGCCCCAGCGGCTGGACGTGCTGGACGACGAGCTGACCGTCGCCGAGAACGTCGCCCGGTTCGCGCCGGAGGCCACCAACAACCGGATCCGGGCGCGTCTGGCCCGCTTCCTGTTCCGGGGCGCCCGCGCCGACCAGCGGGCGGGCACCCTCTCCGGCGGCGAGCGCTTCCGCGCCGCCCTGGCCGCGCTGATGCTGGCCGAACCCGCCCCCCAGTTGCTGCTGCTGGACGAACCGACCAACAACCTCGACATCGCGAGCGTGCGGCAGCTGACGTCGGCCCTGGAGTCGTACGAGGGCGCCCTGATCGTGGCCAGCCACGATCTGCCGTTCCTGGAGTCGGTGGGCATCACGCGCTGGCTGCTGATGGAGGAAGGAGAACTGAAGGAGACCACAGCGGCGACCCTCGGGGGCCGCGCCTGACAGCGCGGGACGTCTCAGGAGGAGCACAGCCTGGCACCAGGGGTTTTGTCCTGGCCGGGGCGCCCTGCATGATGGCGGACCGGCGCCGCGTCACGGGCGCCGGATCCGCACCACCGATTCGAAAGGCCCGTCGTGCCCAGCAAGAAGGCCCTCGTCCGCCGCCCCAGCCCCCGCCTCGCCGAAGGCCTGGTGACGCACATAGAGCGGGAGGAGGTCGACGCCGGGCTCGCCGTCGAGCAGTGGGAGGCGTACGTCGAGGCGCTGCGCGCGCACGGCTGGGAGACGATCGAGGTCGAACCGGAAGACGACTGCCCGGACTCGGTGTTCGTCGAGGACACCGTCGTCATGTACCGGAACGTGGCGCTGATCACCCGGCCCGGTGCCGAGTCCCGGCGCGCGGAGACCGCCGGCGTCGAGGAGGCGGTGGCCCGCCTCGGCTGCTCGGTGAACTGGATCTGGGAACCGGGCACGCTGGACGGCGGGGACGTGCTGAAGGTCGGCGACACCGTCTACGTCGGCCGGGGCGGGCGCACGAACGCGGCGGGCGTGCAGCAGCTGCGGGCGGCGTTCGAGCCGCTGGGGGCGCGCGTGGTGGCCGTACCGGTGAGCAAGGTGCTGCACCTGAAGTCGGCGGTGACCGCGCTGCCCGACGGGACGGTCATCGGGCACATCCCGAAGGTGGACCGGCCGTCGCTGTTCCCGGGGTTCCTGTCGGTGCCGGAGGAGTCCGGCGCACACGTGGTGCTGCTCGGCGGCGGCAAGCTGCTGATGGCGGCGAGCGCGCCGATGACCGCGGAGCTGCTGACCGACCTCGGCCACGAGGTGATCACCGTGGACATCAGCGAGTTCGAGAAGCTGGAGGGCTGCGTCACCTGCCTCTCGGTGCGCATGCGCGAGCTGTACGCCTGACACGCCTCGACCGGGGTGACAGCGTCCCCCTCACAGCCCCGGAACCCGCAGGTCCCGGGGCTGTTCCGCATGCTCTCGGCACCTTGATCGGGGCTTCTGATCAGCGATCTTTACGACACCCTTAACCTACGGGTTCGTAACCTACGGATTCGTAGCCTACGATCACGTAGGTTTCCGGCACCGCTTCCCGGACCATCCCCCTTTCTCCGCTGGTTCGGCGTCCCCCTGGAGTTCCCCGTGACGATCACCTCACCTCATCTCGACAGCCTGTCCGTGTGGACGGACGCGCGCCTGCTGTACGCGCTGGAGGAAGTGGTCGAGAAGGAGCTGAACCGGCACCTGAAGGTCGCCAAGGACTGGATGCCGCACGAGTACGTGCCGTGGAGCGACGGCCGCAACTTCCCCGGCCAGTTCGAGGACGGGGAGGCCTGGGCCAAGGACCAGTCCAAGGTGACCGAGATCGGCCGTACCGCCCTCGTGGTCAACCTGCTCACCGAGGACAACCTGCCGAGCTACCACCACGAGATCGCCACGCTCTTCGGCCGCGACGGGGCCTGGGGCACCTGGGTGCACCGCTGGACGGCCGAGGAGGGCCGGCACGGCATCGTCATGCGGGACTACCTGCTCACCTCGCGCGCGGTCGACCCGGACAAGCTCGAACAGTTCCGTATGGCGCACATGAGCGAGGGCTTCGAGTCCGACAACCGGCACTCGATGCTCCACTCGATCGCGTACGTCGCCTTCCAGGAACTGGCGACCCGGATCTCGCACCGCAACACCGGCCATCAGTCCGGCGACCCGGTCTGCGACCGCATGCTGGCCCGTATCGCGACCGACGAGAACCTGCACATGGTCTTCTACCGCAACCTGCTGAAGGCCGCCTTCGAACTCGCCCCCGACCTGACCATGCAGGCGGTCCGGGACGTCGTCGTGAACTTCCGCATGCCGGGCCACGGCATCCCCGGCTTCGAACGGGCCGCCGCCCAGATGGCCATCGGTGAGGTGTACAACCTGCGCATCCACCACGACGACGTCCTGCAGCCGGTGCTGCGCCATCTGAAGGTCATGGACATCGACGGTCTGGGCCCCGAGGGCCGGCACGCCCAGGAGGAACTGGGTCTGTTCATGGGCGGCCTGAACGCGGAGGCCTCGAAGTTCGACGAGCGGCTGGCCGCCCGCAAGGCCAGGATGGCGGCACGCGCGGGCGCCTGACGCACCTCGGGTCGAGGCGCTCCTCAGCGGGGCGTGCCTTCAGGTGGCTTGCCTCCGTGGGGTGCTCGTCAACGGGGGCGCGCGTCAGCGCAAGGCCGGCGTCAACGGGGGGACGTCAGCGCAAGGCCGGCGTCAGCGTGAGGACCGCGTCAACGGGGGCGCGCGTCAGTCGGGCGGCTGCGTCAGTTGGAGACGCGCCGCAGAGCGAGGCGTTCCTTCTCGGACAGGCCGCCCCACACGCCGAAGCGTTCGTCGTTGGCCAGCGCGTACTCCAGGCAGGCGGAGCGGATCTCGCACATGCCGCAGATGCGCTTCGCCTCGCGCACCGAGCTGCCGGGCTCGGGGAAGAAGAAGTCGGCCCCCGTCTGCGCGCACAGGGCCCGGGTCTGCCAGGTGGTGTCGGCCGGGATGATGGTGTCGATGTGCATGGCGAGGATCTTGCCGGGCGGCGAAAAACATTCGATCAACGCCGGGTCAACGGCGGCGTTCAGGGCCTCCGGCCACCTCGATCATCCACCCCCGGAACACACGTACGCACGGCGGCGCGCGGAACCGCTGTGAAAACAGCCAGAACACGACTGGTGTCCCTGGGTGACGGCCGGGGACCCGGAGCATGGACGCACAGTCCACCGCCACGGCGGCCGAAGTGCCGGGAGCGGACGACCGGACGGAGCAGGCCCACACGGCCGCCGTACCCGACGGCAGCGTCACGGTCTTGAGGGCCGACCCGGCCGACGGCCGCGCAGCAGGCGGAGGGTGGCCGTGCTCAGGCGTCCCGGGCCCGTGAGCACGGAGCCGGGCCGGACGGACATCGCCGAGCCCCAGTGCCGCGTGCCGCGCGCCGCGCGCCGCGCGCCGCCCGGACCGGACCCCGACACCGTGCGCACCGCCCGTACGGCGACCGCGGCGATCGCCGCTCCACGTACGACGTCGACGTCCCGGACGGCCGACGAGAGCCGGGCAGGCGGTCGTCGTGCACTGCCCGACCGGTGACCGGACGCCACTGGAACGGTCCTGGCCCCGTGGGAACCGACGGTGAACGCGTGGCTGCTGGCGACCGCCGCGCCCTGGTCTTCGGCGTCGTCAACTCCCCCAACATCACTGCTCGTTGCTTGGCACCGGGCCGTTCCCCGCCCGGCATGCCGAGGGCGTGGTCGCGCTCGCCTCCACCCTCCCGGCGGCGTTCCTCGCCGCTGCCGCCGCGCGGGGCCCCGCCCTTTCCCCGCCGGTCCCGGACCTCGTCGGCGGCGTCTGCCGGGCGGTGGGACGCCGCGCCGTCCCGCCGCCGCGTCGTCCGCACCCCGGGTATCCGGCGACCACGTCACCCGCATCGTCGTCGGTGTCGCGGTGCTCTTCGTCGTCACGGCGGCGTGACACGTGCGAGCGCGTGCGGCGGGCACTGTCCGCTTCCGACCGGTCACCACCAGGGACGACGACTCGTGCGACAAACCCGAGAAGAAGGTGGTCGAGAACGGCCCGACGAGGAACCCGGGAGGGGAAGACACAGAAGGCGAGGGCAGGACCATGAGTACCAGGGCGAGGCCCCAGGACGAGATCCGGGTCGGCGACCGCAGGGTGCCGGTGTCCCACCTCGACAAGGAGCTGTTCCCGGACGACGGGATCACCAAGGCCGAGCTGATCGACTACTACCGGAGCGTCGCACGTCCGATGCTGACCCATCTCAGGGACCGGCCGCTGGTGATGGAACGCCATCCCGACGGATACGGCGGGAAGTCCTTCATCCACAAGGACGTTCCCGACCACTTCCCCGACTGGATCCGTACCGTCCGGGTGCCCAAGGAGGGCGGCAGCCTCACCATGGCGGTCTGCGACGACACCGCCACCCTCGTCTACCTCGCCAACCAGGCGTGCATCACACCGCACCCCTGGCTGAGCCCCGCGACCTGCCTGGACTGCCCCGACCGGCTGGTCTTCGACCTCGACCCCGCCGAGAGCGACGGTGACGGCTTCGAGACCGTACGGTGGACCGCCCACCAGCTCGGCGGTCTGCTCACCGAACTCGGGCTGCGCCCGGCGGTGATGACAACCGGGTCGCGCGGCCTGCATCTGCTGGTCCTGCTCGACCGGCGCACGGACTTCGACACCGCGCGGCACTTCGCCCGGCGCGTCGCCGACGTGCTCGCCGCACGGCACAGCGACCGGCTGACCACCGAGCCGCGCAAGAACAAGCGGCGGGGCCGTCTCTACCTGGACGTCCAGCGCAACGCGTACGCGCAGACCTCGGTCGCCCCGTACGCCGTGCGCGCCCGCCCGCACGCTCCGGTCGCCACCCCGCTGGACTGGGACGAACTCGACGACCCGGAGCTCGGCCCGCGGCGGTGGACGCTGCGCAGCCTCCCCGAGCGTCTCGAAGAACACGCAGACCCGTGGAAGGGGCTGAGCCGCTGCCGGCGTTCCCTCGCGAAGGCGGCACAGCGTCTCGACGATCTCGACGGAAGGTGACAGGAGGTGTCGTCGGTGTCGGCGGTCTTCGCGGTGCCCATGGGGCTGACTCGACCCCTTCGGCACGGACGCGCACTATGGAAAGGGACCCGGACGGTGGAAACGGACCCGGGTGGTCGCCTGGTCTCCCCGGCAGACGTGCGGAGCGGAGCATGAGACTTTCCTTCCTCGAACCCCTGTACAAGCAGGCCGGCCCCTTCGCATCGGTCTACCTGGACACCTCCCGCGACAGCCTCATCGAGGATCCCGACGCCGCGATCGAACTGCGCTGGCGGCGCCTGCGGGATGCCCTGTCCGCCGAGGGAGCCGATCCGGAGTCCCTCACCGCGGCGGGGCGGGCCGTGGGCCACGACAGCGACGTGCCCGGCACCCACGGGCAGGCGGTGTTCACCGCGCACGGCCACCTCGCCCTGCTGGACGAGCTGCCCGTCCCGCCCGCGCGGGACAGCGCGCACTTCGGCGCGCTGCCGGACACCATGCCGCTGGTCGTCCAGCACTGCCCGGGGATCCCCTATGTGGCCGCGCACGTCCATTACAGCGGCCGGCACTCCACGGACGCCCAGGGCACGGTGCGGATCGAGGCCGAGGTCGGCGTGTGGCCCATGACCAAGGTCTCGCCGGGACACCGCCTCGACGAGGAGGTCCCGGTGGCCGACTGGCTGAACGCCGCCGAGGTGATAGGCCGGGAGCTGGAGGGCCATGCGCGGCGCGTCGACGCCGAGGCGGTCGTCGTCGCCGGGGACGTGTGGGCCCGCGGCATTCTCGTCCGCCGGCTTCCCGCCGTCCTGCGCGCGCAGGTCACCACCGTGGAGGGCGCCGGTGAGTCAGAGCCGCGCCGGGCACTGCTGGAGCACCGGCTCGAAGATCTCTTCAGGGGGCGCATGGCCGCGCACGACCAGTCCCTGCTGGCCGCCTTCCTCGCCCAGCGCGCACACGACGGAGCCTCGGCCGAGGGCCTGGCCGCAGCCGTGTCGGCCCTGCAGCGCGGCCAGGTCAAAGCCCTCTTCCTCAACAACCACCCCGAGTCGCCGCTGCGTCTGTGGGCCGGCCCCGAACCCAGCCAACTCGCCCTCACCGAACAGGAACTGCGTTCCTACGGCATCCAGGACGTCCGCGAGGAACGTGCCGACGCGGTGCTCACGCGTTCCCTGGTCGGCACCCGGGCGGAACTCGTCCTCGTGCCCGAGCAGCAGATGAGTCTGTACGAGGGCGTGGGCGTACTGCTCCGCTACGCCGAACCCGAACCCCCGGTGTGACCACCCGTGTCCGGGCTGCACGGCGACCTTGGTGCACGGGGCGTGTCTGATCCACCGATTTCGGGATACCCGGGGTCCAGGAGGTTCACATCATGGTCCCCATCCTTCTGGTACTGCTTCTTGCACTGCTTCTGTTCGGCGCCGGTTTCGCGCTGAAGGCGCTCTGGTGGATCGCCCTGGTGGTTCTGGTGGTGTGGCTACTGGGATTCCTGGTGCGCGGGACCACCGCGGGAGGAGGCAGGTACCGCTGGTACAGGTGGTGACGTCGCCACCAGGCGGACGCGCGTCGTATCAGCGTGGTCGGCAGGATCACACCGGCGGACGCCGTGTCCGCCGGTGTCGCCGTTGGTACGCCGTGGCTGGCCGCGGCCCGCAGCGCCGCGCAGCAGGAGGCGGGCCATCAGACGGCCTTCTTCTCGACGACGCCGCTCTCAGCTCGTCGGCTCGCGGCGGGCCCGGCTCGGCTCGACGCGTTTCGGTTCGCCCGGCATCTTCGGGTACTCCGGCGGGTACGGCAGATCGGCCAGGCCGTGGTCGTGTTCGTCGCGGCGGGCCAGTTCCAGCAGGGCGTCGAGGGAGTAGGCGTGGTCGTCCATGTCGGCGTGGATGTCGCCGAGTTCGGCGAAGCGGGCGGCCATGGTGGTGAGGTCGAAGTCGCGGGGCCGGGAGTCGGGGACCTCTTCCCAGCGCAGGGGTGCGGAGACGGGGGCGTGCGGGTAGGGCCGTACGGAGTAGGCCGAGGCGACGGTGCGGTCTCGCGCCGCCTGATTGTAGTCCAGGAATACACGGCGCCCCCGTTCCTCCTTCCACCACTTGACGGTCACCTGGTCGGGCATCCGGCGTTCCAGTTCCCGGCCGACGGCGATGGCGGCGCGACGTACCTGGGTGAAGGTCCAGCGGGGCTCGATGGGCACGAAGACGTGCAGGCCGCGCCCGCCGGAGGTCTTGGGCCAGCCGCGCAGCCCGCCGAACTCGTGCAGGACCGACCGGAGTTCGAAGGCGGCACGGACGGCGTCGGCGTAGTCGGTGCCGGGCTGCGGGTCGAGGTCGAGGCGCAGTTCGTCGGGGTGGTCGACGTCCGTGGCGCGGACCGGCCAGGGGTGGAAGGTGAGCGTGCCGTACTGCGCGGCCCACACCACGGCGGCCTGCTCGGTGGGGCACATCTCGTCGGCGCTGCGCCCGCTGGGGAAGGTGATGTGCGCGGTCGGGATCCAGTCGGGCATGCCCTTGGGGGCGCGCTTCTGGTAGAACCACTCGCCGTCGACGCCATCCGGATAGCGCTGGAGGGTGGTGGGCCGGTTGCGCAGGGCGCGCAGGATGCCGGGGCCGACGGCGGCGTAGTACCGGGCGAGGTCCAGCTTGGTGAACCCGCGTTCCGGGAAGAAGACCTTGTCCGGGCTGGACAGCCGTACGGTCCGCCCGGCCACGTCGAGTTCCACCGCATCACCCATGCGGCCACGGTAGGTGCACCGCGCACACTTCGCATACCGGAACATTCATATCAAGCAGGTACATATAGCCCAAAATGGGCGACTAGCATCGTATGCGAGCAGAATCGGACGCATGGATCTCCCAGTGATGCCACCTGTGAAGCCGATGCTCGCCAAGCCGGTGGCGAAGATCCCGCCCGGTATGCACTACGAGGCGAAGTGGGACGGGTTCCGCTCGATCGTGTTCCGCGACAGCACCGAGGTCGAGTTGGGCAGCCGTACGGGAAAGCCGCTGACCAGGTACTTTCCCGAGCTGGTGGCGGCGCTCAGGGAGCGGGTGCCGCGGCGGTGCGTGCTGGACGGGGAGATCGTGATCGCACGCGAGGGGCGGCTGGACTTCGACGCGCTGACCGAACGGATCCACCCGGCGGACTCCAGGGTGCGGACGCTCGCCGAACGGACCCCCGCCTCCTTCGTCGCCTTCGACCTGCTGGCGCTGGACGACGAGTCGCTGCTGGACGTGCCGCTCACCGACCGGCGGGCCCTGCTGGACCGGGCGCTTGCCGAGACGACGGCCCCGGTCCATCTGGCGCCCGCGACGACCGACCTGGCGGTGGCCGAGCGGTGGTTCGAGCAGTACGAGGGCGCGGGCCTCGACGGGATCGTCGCCAAGCCGCTCGACCTGCACTACCGCCAGGACGAGCGGGCCATGTTCAAGGTCAAGCACGAGCGGACGGCCGATGTCGTCGTCGCCGGCTACCGCTTCCACAAGAGCGGCCCGGTGGTGGGATCGCTGCTGCTCGGCCTGTACGACGACCGGGGCGCGCTGCAGCATGTGGGGGTGTCGGCCGCGTTCTCCATGAAGAAGCGCGCCGAACTGGTCGAGGAGCTGGAGCCGCTGCGCATGGACGACGTGGCCGGGCATCCCTGGGCGGCCTGGTCGGACGCGACCGCGCACGAGTCGGCCCGGCTGCCCGGCGCGCCGAGCCGCTGGTCGGGCAGGAAGGACCTGTCCTGGGTGCCGCTGCGGCCGGAACGGGTCGCCGAGGTGGCGTACGACCACTTGGAGAACGGTCAGCGCTTCCGGCACACGGCCCGGTTCCGCCGCTGGCGCCCTGACCGTACCCCGGAGAGCTGCACGTACGCGCAACTGGAGGAGCCGGTGCGGTACGACCTCGCGGAGGTCTTGGGCTCCAGGGGATGAGCCCCGCCGCCGGCGCACGTCGGGGGCATGGCCGGTGGTGACCGATGAACGCACCATCGACGCAAGGACAGGGGCGACAGGCGGTGGGCATCGCAGACCGCACAGCAGGCAGGGGACACGGCGGGCGCCTGCGACGCGCAGCGCTGACGACGCTGGCGCTCGCCACCGTGATGGCGGCCTCCCTCACAGCGGGCTGCGCACGCCACGGCCCGGGCGGCGACGGCCGCACCCCGCGCCCCACGGCAACAACGGGGCCGGGCGGGCAGGCCGGGGCGGGCTCGGTACTGGCCGTGAAGATCGACAACGTGCCCGCGGCACGCCCGCAGACCGGGCTCGACGCGGCGGACGTGGTCTACGCGGAGCAGGTCGAGGGCGGCCTGAGCCGTCTGATGGCGGTGTACGCCACGAAGCTCCCGGTGGTCGTCGGGCCGGTGCGCAGCGCTCGCGAGTCCGACCTGGAGCTGCTGCGTCAGTTCGACCGTCCGGTACTCGCCTTCTCCGGCGCCCAGCGCAAGCTGCTGCCGTTGATCGACAGGGCGCCGCTCATCGCGGGGTCCCCCGCCCACGCGCCGGAGGCGTACTTCCGGGGCAGCGACAGGCCCGCACCGCACAACCTCTGTCTGCGGCCCGCCCGGCTGCTGTCCGCCGCCCCGGGGAGGGCCGCGCTGACCACCGGGTTCCGCTACGGCCCGCCCCCGTCGGGCGGCACACCCACGGCCTCGCGCACCGTGCGCTACCCGTCGGCGCGTTTCACCTTCACCTGGTCGGCCGAGCGGGCCCGCTGGCTGGTCTCGACGGACGGCACACCCTCGGTGACGAGCGCCGGGAAGCGCGTGGCGCCCGCGACGGTGGTCGTGCAGTACGTGAAGGTCCGCACCTCGGCGTACCACGACGCACTCGGCAACAACAGTCCGTACACGCAGACGGTCGGCTCCGGGAAGGCCGAGGTGCTGCGCGACGGGCGGTCCTTCGACGCCACCTGGTCGCGGCCGGACGCCACGCGGGGCACGACGTTCGCCACCGCCGGCGGCGGCCCGCTCGACTTCGCCGCCGGCCAGGTGTGGGTGGTGTTCACCGGGGCGCCGTGAGAACGAGGGTGACCCTGTCGGTGGTAGCTTCAGCAGCACCTCCACACCGACCGCCGGCCGTGCCTACGCTGACGGCATGTCCACTGTTCTGATCACCGGCGCGCCCTCCGGGCTCGGCCGCTACGTCGCCTTCGAACTCGTCCGCCGCGGCCATCTCGTCCTCGCCCACGGCCGAGACCGGGCACGCACGGAGCGGTTGGTCGCCGAGCTGCGCACCGAGGGCCGGGCGGAGGGGTTCGTCGCCGACCTGGCCCGGCTGGCCGAGGTCCGTGAGCTGGGCGCCCGGGTCGCCGAGGCACATCCCGAGCTGGACGTTCTGATCAACAACGCGGGGATCGGTGGGGGCGCCCCCGGTACCGGGCGCGAAGTGAGCGCCGACGGGCACGAGTTGCGGCTCGCCGTGAACTACCTCGCGCCCGTCGCCCTCACCCGCTCCCTGCTGCCGGTCCTGCGCGCCAACCCGCCTGCCCGCATCGTCAACGTCGGCTCGGCCGGCCAGGAGCCCCTCGATTTCGCCGACCCGGAACTCACCCGCGACTACAGCGGCGTGTCGGCCTACTGCCGCAGCAAGCTCGCCCTCGCCACGCACACGTTCACCCTGGCCGAGGAGCTGGCCGGCACCGGGGTCTCGGTGAACGTGCTGCACCCGGCCACCTACATGGACACGGTCATGGTCCGCGAGAGCGGCATCGCCCCGTGGAATTCGGTCGCCGACGGGGCACCCGGCGTCCTGGCACTGGCAACCCGTGACCTGGGCACCGGCGGCTACTTCGACGGAAACCGCCCGGCGCGGGCGCACGAGGCGGCGTACGACCCGGAGGTGCGCGAGCGGCTGGCGGCCGTCACCGAGCAGCTGCTCACCGCATGAGGTGCCGACGGCCACCATCTGCCGTCGACCGTGGTCCGTCGCCTGCCCACCGCATACCGAGGACCGTCCCGCATGCCGGCGACTGTCTACCGCAGCCCCCGCCCTGTCTCCAGCACCTGTCTCGCCTGTGCCACCAGGCCGTCCGCCCCGCAGGAACGCGCTAGTACCAGGCCCCGGTTGAGTTCGGCGACCGAGCGGGCGGCGATGCCGTACTCGACGCGGGCCGCCGCGTGCTCGTACTGGCAGGGTGAGGCCTCCAGATAGGCGACTGCCTGGGCGGCGAGGCTCACCGCACGCCGGCCCGTCTCCAGGGCGGCGGCGCAGCGCAGGGCCTCGCCGATGGCGGTGTCGGTGCCGAACCGTTCGGCTTGGCGACGGGCTTCGGCGGCGAGTCGGGCCGCTCGGTCCGGGTCCTGGGTGGCGAGGGCCTTGGCGAGGTCGATGGACCAGGGGGCGAGGACCGGGTTGTGGCCGCCACGGGAGGCGGCGGTCTTCTCGGCGGCCTCCAGTTCGTTGATGCCGTCCTCGGTGTGGCCGGCGGCGAGCAGGAGCCGGCCGCGGACGGTGCGGATGTCGGGCAGCATGATGGTGGACGGGTAGGGCGGGGCGAAGCCGTACCGTTCGGCGGTGGACCAGGCCTCGTCGACATGGCCGCGGGCGAGCAGGGTGTCGACCAGTCCGCAGATGGCCGCCCAGTACAACGGCAGCCCGCGGCCGACGCGTTCGGCCAGTCTCAGTGCCTCGCGCAGGGTGGACTCGGCGTCACGGAGCCGGCCCTGTCTGCGGTAGGCGAGGCCGAGGAAGGCGTTGGCCAGGGAGAGGTGGCCACCGTGCCAGCCGGCGCTGGTGTAGGCACGCAGAGCCTCGGCGAAGAGGCTCTCGGCGCGGTCGAGCCGGTCCGCGTAGGCGTACGAAGTGCCGAGCATCATCAGCAGCTCGATGCCCCATTCCCGGTCGGTCCAGCCGAGGCCGGGTGCGAGACGGCCGTTGACGAGGGCACGGTCGCACAGTTCGAGGACTTCCTGGGCGCTCTCGCCGTGCGTCATCGCGTCGAAGCCGCGCAGGATCAGCAGGGCGCGTTCGGAGTTGTCGCGGCCGGTGCAGGTGCCGGCGAGTTCGGCGAGGCGCTGGGAGCGGGCCGGGGAGGCGATCTCGCCGTGGATGCCCTCCCACATGAACTGCACGGCCTGCAACCGCATCCGCACGGGTCCGGGTTCGTGCCGCGCGGCCTCCGCCTCGACGGTGCGCACGGCCTCCTCCAGCTGGTCGTTGTGGAGCAGCGCCTGGGAGAGCCGGATCACGGCGTCGACGCGCCGGTCGCCGTCGAGTCCGGGCATGCCGAGCGCGAACTGCAGGTGGTCGATGGTGACGGCGGGCGCGGTCAGCAGGGTGGCGCAGCCCAGTTCGTACAGGACGTGGGCGTGGACCTCGGGGCGGGGCGGCTCCTTGAGGGCGCGCTCCAGGCAGCGGCGGGCCGCGTCGGGCGCGCCGACGGCCAGGTGTTCGCGGGCGGCCTCGCGCAGCTGCTCGACGAGTTCCTCGTCGTCGTCCGGGTGGATCTTGAGCAGATGCCGGGAGGCCTCGGCCGCGCCGCGCCCCGTCTCGGTGACGATCTGCGCGGCGACGCCGTGCATCGCGGTACGCATGGCGGGCGGGATGGAGTTGTAGACGGCGGTCGCGATGAGCGGGTGCACGAACTCCAGCTCGTCCGGGCGTGGTTCGACACCCCTGTGGCCGGTGGGTTCGGGTGCGGTGAGGATGCGGGCGGTGCCGAGCAGTTCCGCGCAGTCCTGGGCCGCTTCGGGGCTCAGCCCGGCGAGCCGTGCGACCATGTCGACGCTGATCCCGGTACCGAGGATCGCAGCCGCCCAGGCGAACTGGGTGGCTTCCAGGCCGAGGCCCTTGAGGCGGTCGACGAGCCCTCCGCCGCGCGCGGACCGGTTCAGGGCACGCAGTTCCCCGGCCTGTGCCTCGACCGGCTGCAGTTCGCTGTCCCGCACCTTCGCGAGCAGTTCCACGGTGTCGTACGGGTTGCCGCCGGTGACGGCCCACACCTCGCGGCAGAAGGGGTCGTCGGCGTGCCGGCCGAGGGTGGTGCGGGTGAGTCCGGCGGTGGCGGCCGGAGTGAGGGCGCTGAGGTTGCTCACGCCCGCCGCGGCGGCCACCGTGTCGAGGTGGCGGGCGCTGTCGCCGCTCACCTCACCGGGCCTGCGGGCGACCACGACCAGCACGGAGATGTCGTCGAGATGTTCGACGAACGCGGCGAGCCAGTGCAGCGTCTCCTGGTCGGCCCAGTGGGCGTCGTCGACGAGCAGCACCAGCGGCCACCGCCGCCGGGCGAGGCTGTGTACGGCGGCGACGAGGCCGTCGCACACGTACTGGGGGTCGGCGCTGCGCCCGCCGGGGTCGGCTATGCCGAGCGCGGGGCCGGCGATGTCGTACCAGTCGCCCAGGTATGCGCGGGCCTCGTCGGGCAGTAAGGGGACCAGCGCGGGCTGGAGCAGCTGCCGTACGACGTTGAACGGGACGGATCTCAGGGTCTCGCCGCCACGCGCGGACCACACGGTGCAGCCACGGCGTTCGGCGATACGGCGCGTTTCGGCCAGCAGCGCCGTCTTGCCCAGTCCGGCCTCGCCGCGCACGAGCAGCAGGCTGCCCGCGGACGACTGATCGGCGCACAGGACGTCGAGCGCCTGCGAGACGGCTGCGATCTCCGCGTCCCGCTCCCACAGGGAAGCCGAGGTGTCCGCCGGTGGCCGTCCCTCCGTCATCCCGTCTCCTCCCCAGGTCGCCCGAACTGACGTACACCCGAATGACGTACAGAGGACGAGCGTAGTCCTCCGGTGGGGTGTGCGGTGGCCGGTCCGTGCAGCTGTTGCCCCGCCGGGTGAAAGAGGCTGCGGGAGGCGACGGACCGTCAGCGACGCCGGGGAACAGCGCGGTTGCCGGTGGCCGCGGGGACCGTGGGGACGACGGCGGTGACCGGCACGGCAGTCGGCCACGGCCACGGCCACGGTGATCATGGTGATCCCGAGGTCGTGGAGGCTCGGGAGACCGGCCCGAAGGCGGGGCGGGGAGGGCTGCACGGCGGGTGTGACGGAAAATCCTGGGTCGGTATGTTCGGTTCCGGCGGATTGGCGGCGGATCTTCTCATCCCGCTTTCACCGATGCCTCATACGGTGGTGGCATGACGCAGGTGACTCCTCCCGGGTGGTACCCCGATCCCGGGCAGACGAACAACGCTCCGCCCACCGAGCGCTGGTGGGACGGCAAGGCCTGGACGGACCAGACCCGCCCCGCCGGGGCTGCCGCCACGTGGGGTCCCCCGCCGCAGCCGGCCCACCCGGCACAGCCCGTTCCAGCGGCACAGCCGGCTGCCCCGGCGTACGGGGCCTACCCGGGCTACGCGCCGTATCCCGCGCCGCCGCCGGCCGGGCCCCGGCGCGGGCTGCGCACGGGCATAGCCGTGGCCGCCGCGGCAGCCGTGCTGGGGAGCATCGGTGTGGGGGTGTACGCCCTGACCAAGGACGACGGCGGCAGCGGAGACCGTGCCGGGTCGCATCAGGGCCAGGACGGCGGCCGGGACAAACCGTTCGGCGGGTCCGGCGGCGGCTCGGGCGATTCCGGCGGTTCCGATGGTTCCGGCGGGTCGGACGGGTCCGGCGGCTCGGGGAGCGCCTCACCCTCGCCGGGCGGGCCCGGGTCACCCGAGGTCAAGGGCGGCGGCGCGGTCGCGGACCCGCTCGACGGGATCAGCCTGCCCGTGCCGCAGGGCTGGACCGGTCGGGTGATCAGCATCGGCGCGGCGGTGACCTCCGACAGCTACTACAAGTGCCCCGGCAACACCAGCCAGAAGTGCACGCCGGGCGGCGCGTACTCGGCGCCCGCCCAGGCGCTGAAGCTCACCGGCGACACCCCGGAGGAGGTCGCCAAGAAGGACATCGCGGCCAATGCCAGACAGTCCTACGGCGGCAGCACCTACGGTGGCATCACCTCGCACCAGGTGCTGGCCTCCAGGGCGGTGACGGTGGCCGGGCAGAAGGGGTACCTGGTGCGCTGGAAGGCGGTGACCAGCAAGGGCGCCGACGGCTATGTGGAGTCGCTGGCCTTCCCCTCGCCCAACGACGCCAAGCAGATCGTCGTCGTCCGCTTCGGTGTGGACGTCGGGCAGGACGTGTCCGTCATCGACGAGATCACCCAGGGCATCAAGGTGTCGTCCGGCGGGGGCAGCGGCCAGAACGTGTGACGGACGCCGGACACGCGTGAACCCCTGACGGAAAAGGGCCGGGTGGGGCGCCTCTCCGCTCAAGAGGCACCCCACCGGGCCGTGGTGTGCGCCGCCCCCGTCCCCACGGTGCGGCGCAGGCAGGCCGCCGTTCAGTCATCCCGTGAACGGCGGCCTGAGTCTCAGGTCAGTCCGAGGGCGGGCAGCACGGCCGCCTCGACGAACCGGACGAGGTAGTCGGAGTCGGCGTAATGGCCGCTCAGCACGGGCCGGACGCGCAGCACCCCGAACATCATGGCGGGGATGTACTCCAGCGCGGGATGACCGGCCGGGACCTCCCCGCGTTCCACACCCCGCCTCAGCATCTCCTGCAGCGCCGCGATCTCGGGGTCGACGAGCGCCTCACGCAGCGCCTGGGCCAGCTCCTGGTCCACCGTCATCGCGTGCGAGAGCGCCTGGAGCAGCTTGGTGTCCTTGCCGGACCAGTCGCCCGCCGCCCGTGCGGCCCGGCGCAGGTCCTCGGCGAGCGAGCCGGTGTCGATGCCGGCGAAGCGCACCCGGCGGTTGGCCCGCAGTGCGGCGGCGACGAACTGGGGCTTGGTCTTCCACTGCCGGTAGAGCGTGGACTTGCTGCACCGGGTGGTCGTGGCGACGCCCTCCATGGTGACGGACTCGTATCCGCACTCACGGATCTGGTCCAGCACGGCGTCGAAGAACTCCCGCTCACGCTCGGGCGTGATCTTGGAGCGGCGCGAGGCGGCGACCGGCTCCGGTGCGTCCGCGGCCTGCGACGTCATGCGCTGCTTCTCCTCGCTGCTCGTGTACCTGACTCGTGTGTGTCACAACTCGCTGCCGGCATCTGTCACTACTCGTGTACGGCCCGTTCCCGCAATCCGGCGAGGACGGGCACCGAGCCCGACTCCAGTGTGTCGCACATCAATCGATACGCCAGTGTACCGGTACTGGCGCGTATCGGTACACTGGCGTATCGGTACGGAAACGTATCGATGAGTTCTCCGGGCACAGCCCAGTGACTCTCGTTCGCACCAACACACGTACGACCGTCAGCGAAGGGGCCGGGGGATGACTGCCCGAACCGAGCCTGCAGAGGCAGAAGCGGAACCGGACGCGATAGCCCGTCCGCCGCTGCTGCGCGAGCTCCTGCTCGTCGCCGGACTCTTCCTCGTCTACAAGCTCGGCCGGCAGCTGGCCACCGGCCAGACCGCGGGCGCCTTCCGCAACGCCCACCGCGTGTGGGACCTGGAGCGGACCCTGCACCTTCCCCGCGAGACCTCCGTGCAGTCCGCGCTGCTGCACGGCGACACCCTCGTCCACCTGGCCAACACCTACTACGCGACCGTCCACTTCCCGGCCACCCTGGCCTTCCTGGTCTGGCTGTACGTACGGCGGCCCGCGCACTACCTGTGGGCCCGCCGGGTCCTCGCCGTGCTCACCACCGCCGCCCTGGTGCTGCCGTTCACGTTTCCGCTGGCCCCGCCACGGATGCTGACCGGGACCGGGCTCGTGGACACCGCCCGGGTCTACGGCCCGTCCGTGTACGGCCCGCCGTCCAGCGACCACCTCTCCAACCAGTTCGCGGCGATGCCGTCACTGCACTTCGGCTGGGCCCTGATGGTGGCGATCGGCCTGATCGCGGCGACCCGGTCGCGATGGCGCCGGCTGTGGCTGCTGCACCCGCTGATCACCCTGCTGGTGATCGTGGGCACGGCCAACCACTACTGGCTCGACGCCGTCGCCGCCACGGCCATGCTCGGCGTGGCTCTCGCGGTCGTCCGCCGACCGGGCCGGACAGCGGACACCACCGACAAGGGCGGCCCCGACCGGGTCGCCCCACGCAAGACCGCTCTGGCGGGAGCGGGCCGATGACCGCCGCCGCCCTGGCCGCCGTGGCCCTGTCGCTGGTCTCCGCCGTCGCCTACGCCCTCGCCGCGGTCGCCCAGGAACGCCTCGCCTCCCGCAACGCCGACGCCGGGCTGGTACGACTGCTGTCCACCGGCGCCTGGTGGTCGGCGGTCGGCCTGAACGCCGCCGCCGCACTGCTGCACGTCGTCGCTCTGAAGTACGGCCCGCTGACCGTGGTTCAGCCGCTGGGTGCGCTCACCCTGGTCGCGGCCGTACCACTGGGGGCGCGGGCGGCCGGCCGCCGGGTCAGCGCCCCGGAGTGGCGCGGTACGGCGTTCACGCTGCTCGGCCTCGCCGCACTGCTGGTCGCCGCGTCGGGCCCGGCGCCCGCGCGTGTGCTCACCCTTGCCCAGGCACTGGCCGTCGCCGGTACGACCGCCGCGCTGGTCGGTCTGCTCTCCTGGCCCGGCGCCCGGCCGGGGCTCAGGCACGCGACCGGCTCGGGAATCGCCTCGGGCGTCGCCTCCGCGCTCACCCAGACGGTCACCGTGGCGGCCACGGACCGCTCCGGCCCCGTGCTGAGCGCGAAGGTGATCGTGATCGCCGTCCTCGTCGCCGCGTTCGCCGCCGGTGGACTGCTGCTGTCCCAGACCGCCTACCGCGGCGGCCTGGGCGCCCCGCTGGCCGTGGTCACCCTGGCCAACCCGGTGGCCGCGGCGGTCATCGGACTGACCCTGCTCGGCCAGGGCCTGAAGGCCGGCGCCGCCGGGGTGCTGCTGGCACTGGCCGGGGCCGGCCTCGCCGCCTGGGGCGTGATCCTGCTCACCCGGTCCGCTCCGGAACCCGACCACGGCGTCGCACACGACGAGCACCCGGTCGCCGCGGTCCTCGCACTGGAGACGAAACCCGCGGCCACCGAACCGGCGCTGGTGCAACGGCGATCGGAGCCGGGGCATCTCAGTCCGCTGTAGCCGGGCGAGCGCAAGATGAAGGCCCTACGCCGAAGCGGCGGCCGACCCCGTCCCCTCGGACGCGTCGGCCGCCGTTCGACGTATGGCGTCCGCGGTGTGCGCTGCCCCGGCTCAGCCCAGGCCGCGCGCGTCCTGCTTCAGCGCGGTGTCGACCGTCAGCGCCGTCGCCACCACGAGGCTCAGCAGCGGCTCGGGGAGCTGGTAGTGGATCTGCAGGACGTAGTTGTCCGCCGTCGTGAACAGCGTCTTGGCGAGGCCCTCCCAGGTCTTGGTGATCCGGGCGACCTCGTTGTCGGCGTGGTCGACGATGGCGAAGTTCCACGCACGCCAGTTCTCCGCCTTGATCGCGCCGACCTGCTGGCCGTTGGCGATCATGGCGAAGTTGATCTTTCCGATCATGTTCTTCTGGACGATCTCGCCGACCGCGGAGCCGTCCGGCCGGGTCACGATCACCCGGGACTTGAAGATCTTCGCGGGCCGGGTCAGCAGCAGCTGCGGCTGGCCGTAGGCGTCGCGGATCTCCAGCTTGTGGGTCAGGAACTGGTCCCAGCTGGAGATGAAGCGGAAGATCTTCTTCAGGATGCCTTGACCGACCTCGCCGACCGAGCCGATCTCCCGGCCGTTCTGATCCATGACCTTGTATTCATTGGTCAGTTCGATCAGCTTGGCCTTCTGGTTCACCACCAGGACGGGCTCGGTGAAGAGGGTGCCGCCGCCGGGTCCGCCGGCCGCGACACCGGCCTGCTGCTGCACCTGGCGCTGCACCTTCGGGTCGGCGCCCTGCTGCGGGGGAACGACGTGCTGCGGCTGCGGAACCTGCCCGGCGGCCTGCTGCGCCGGGTTCGTGTGCTCGGTCCACTGCATGCCGTCCCAGTACCGGAGCGTCTGGGCCGCCCCGTTCGGATCGGGGTACCAGCCTGCAGGGGTGTTCGATTGCGTGGTCACCGGGGCACACTACCCTGATGTGACCCGTACCTGACCAGTTCACAGGAGCGTGTCCACCGCCCGCTCACCGCGTGACGATCGCCGGGTCGCCGCGCCGGGACGGCCGTGGTGCACATGACCTGCGAAGCCGCGCACACAGGCGGGGTCGGCGTCCGACACCTGTCCGGCACCGGGCACTCACCGACCCTGACCGGAACCCGGGCCGGCGCCGGGCGGGCCGGTTCAGTCCTCGGGTGCCGGGACGACCGTCAGATGGGCGCCCGCGCCGCGCGGCCGGCGCACACGGCGGGCGGCGGGCGCGGCAGGACGGCGGGGATCGCGCGTGATCATCGTCAGACGCCGATGACCGGTCTCCCGCAGGGTCCTGGTGGTCTCGTCCACGATGCGGCACTCGGTGGGCCCCCGGGACGGATCCGGATGCAACAGCAGCCGGACGGCTCCATCGAGGCCTGCGGCATCTTCGCCGACCGCGCGGATCCAGTGCGGCAGACCGTGCCGGTAGGCGGCCTCCATGATCGGGTCCTGGGCGACGTCCCGCCTGATCGCCTGGAGTTCGTGATCGTGGCCGTAGCACTCCAGAGCGGCCCTGAGATGGGCCAGCATCGGCAGGCACCAGCCCTGCTCGTGCTCACCGAGGACGTCTCCCGCGTCCGGATGGAACAGCACGAACCGCAGGAAGTTGTCCGTCGGCATGGCGCTCGGGTGCGGGCGCGTTCCGCGGAAGAGCGTCTCGAAAGCGCGGTTGGCCGAGACCACGCCCCAGCGGTGGTCGACGATCAGTGACGGAAAGGGAACGGCCTCCAGCAGCACGGTGTAGTCCTGGAGATAGGTCTGGGTCTCGCGGGCGTCGGGGACGGGCCGCGGCGCCGGCCGCTTCCCTCCTGCCTGATGTGCCATCGGGAGGTCACCCCTCTTGCCTCTGCGGCCTTCACGCGGCGATGCGATCCTGCTGCCCGGCAAGAGCCGTGTCAACTATCGTGGCATTTCGTGATGGTTGACGGCTGGAACTCGCCACAGTTGTGGCGACACCTGGATGTCAGTTCGAGGCACCCGCTACTGTCCGGGTAGTTCATACAACCGCATGTGAGAACCAAGGACGCACCCGAAGCCTTTGAGAGACACAGGAGTTCTGTCGGTGACGGATGGCTTTGAGGATCCGGGCGCCACGGGGACCGCTGAGCTTACGGCCGTCGTCACCCGCGTCACCGCGCTCGCCGACCGGCTCGGTGTGCCGCATACCGAGGTCTTCGCCGTCGGCCGGCTCTCCGTTGCCTGCGGAGTCCCGGAGGCGGTGGTCAACGCCCTGCTCAGCGGCAGCCCCGCAGGTGAGCCGGACGTCCAGGCCCGCTTCCTGCAACGGCTGGACCTGCTGCGCCGCACCCGGCTGAAACCGAACGGCCGCAGGTACACCCAGCAGGAGATCGCCGACGGGGCCGGCATGTCCCGGCAGCAGGCCGGTGCTCTCATCAACGGCGACCGGCGGCCCACCATGGAGCACTGCGACGCGCTGCAGCGGTTCTTCCGTGTGCACGCCGGATTCCTCACGGCGGAGGACGCCGAGGCGGTCGCGGGTGCGCTGCAGCGCACCGAGCAGGAGCTGCTGCAGAGGCTCGCCGACCGCGAGCGGGCCGCGGCCGAGGCGGCCGAGGACCCGCTGGAACGGCTGCTGCAGGACCACGGGGTGCGCGGGATCGCCTGGCGGGCCGCTCAACTCCCCACCGACCAACACCGGGACAAGGTCGCCGAGTGGCTCGACATGCTCCTGGAGAGCGTCAAGCGGCCCGAGTCGTGATCCGGGGGAGAGCTGTGGGCATCGGCAGGGACATGCGCCGGCTGTGCGCCGAGCTGGTGGGCGGGCTGGATCTGCCCGCGCCGGGGCCGCCGCAGGAGCTGTACCGGGCACTGTGCGAGGCGATGAGCCACCGCCGCGGCCGCCCGGTCCTCTTCCGTACGGCTGTCTTCCCGCCCGACACGGCCAGCGGGCTGTGGCTGGACATGGCCGACCGCGATCTGGTCGTGGTGGAGGAACGCACCGCTCCCGAGCACCAGTTGGTGATCCTGGGCCACGAGCTGTGGCACCTGCACGCCGGCCACCACGGCCACCATGTGGGCGACACCGACGACGTCTGCGTGGCCACACGGCTGCTGGGCGACGACACCGACCCGGCGGCGCTTCAGGCCACGGTGCGGCGGGTCGCCGCGCGCAGCCGTCCTGGTCCCGACGCGACCGAGGAGCGGCAGGCCGAGACCTTCGGACTGCTGCTCGCCAGCAAGTGCCGTACCTGGCTGGCCGGTTCTGCCTTGCGCGGACGGGTGCAGCGGGACGACGTGGCCGGACGCATCGGGGCGTCGCTGGGGTATCCCGGGCCACAGGGCTGACGGCCCGGTCGCGCCGGCCTTCGGAATCGCCGGCAAGGGACCGCAGAGAGGTTTCTGCCTGCGCTGAGCGAGGGAACCGGGGCTGTGCGCGACGGCGTTGTCAGTGGTGGGCGGCAAGCTGAAGGTGTGCGTCGTACGACTGCGGCGCGCGGCGCCGCAGGGCGCGTGACCGTGACGCCGATCCGGGGAGAGCCGACCGATGCGCACCGCCGTACTGACCGACCGTGAGCGTACCGCCGTACAGGCCTATCTGCGGCTGCTGCACACCGTGCGCGCGGCCTTCGACGGGCCGCCGGGCGGCGGCGGGCCGGTCATCGTGCCACCCGGCGTACTCGCCGAGGCGGAGGCGGCCCTGGTGGGGGCCGGACTGGCGGGCAACGAGGCGGAGTTCTTCCGGCTGCTGCGCGAGTGGTGCCCGCCCGCCTGAGCCGGGGGGCGACGGCGCGGGGGCGGCGCGACCGGGTCCCACCGCCCCCAGAGGCAGGGCCGGTCACGCCGACCTCAGAGGCAGGGGACCGTACCGCCGACCTCAGAGGTACGGGACGACTACCGCGGTGGTCACCACGCCGTCGCGCACGCCCCACCGGCCGTCGAAGGCCTGGAGCCGGCGCCCACCGACCTCGGGGCCGGGCACGAGGAGTTCGGCGCGCAGGGTGCCGCGCGGCGCGCCGCCGGCAGCGAGGTGTCCGGCGTGCAGGGTGATGTCGGCCTCGGCGAAGTCCAGCCAGCGGCCGGTGAGCGGGAACCACGCCTTGTAGACGGACTCCTTGGCACTGAACAGGATCCGGTCCCAGTGCACGGTGGGCCACTGCCCGGCGAGCCGGGTGAGCCGCTCGGTCTCGGCGGGCAGGAAGACGGAGGGGCCGACGCCCTCCGGGAGTGGCCCGTGCGGTTCGGCGTCGATACCGAGAGAGGCCAGGTCCGAGGCGCGGACCAGGGCGGCGGCGCAGTAGCCGTCGCAGTGGGTCATGCTGCCGACGAGCCCGGCGGGCCAGCGCGGCGCGCCCCGCACACCGCTGACGACGGGCTGCGGGGGCACGCCGAGCTTCTCCATGGCGCGCCGGGCACAGCCGCGTACGGCGGCGAACTCGCGGCGGCGCTTGGGCACCGCCCGTGCGACGAGGGCCTCCTCCTCCGGATAGAGGGGGGCGTCGTCCCACAGCGGGTCGTCACGGTGTGCCGCCACGGCCACGACCGATGCGGGCAGCAGTTCCTCGATCACCTGTCTCGTCCTCCGTCGGCAGGATGCGGCGCGGCCGTCCCGGGGGCCCGGGGCGCTTTCGCCACTCGCGGGGGTATCCCAGGGAAACCTCTTCGAAGCGGACTCCGTCGAGCCAGGTGGTGCGGGGGATGTGCAGGTGGCCGTAGACCATGGTGGCGACGCGGAAACGGCGGTGCCAGTCCGCGGTCAGCTCGGTGCCGCACCACATGGCGAACTCCGGGTACCACAGCACCTCCATCGGGTGCCGGTCCAGCGGGTAGTGGCCGGCCAGCACCGTCGGCAGGTCCTCGGGCAGCTCGGCGAGCCTGCGCTCCGTCTCGGCGACCCGGGCCCGGCACCAGTCCTCGCGGCTCGGGTAGGGGTCGGGGTGCAGCAGGTACTCGTCGTTGCAGACGACCCCGGTGCTCTCCGCGTAGGCCAGGCCCTCCGCCTTGGTGGCGCAGCCGGCCGGCAGGAAGGTGTAGTCGTACCCGAGGAACAGCGGGGCGACGACGACCGGGCCGCCCGCTCCCCGCCACACCGGGTAAGGGTCCTCGGGCGTGACCACGCCCAAGTCCCGGCACATGGCGACCAGGTGTTCGTAGCGGGCGACGCCGCGCAGGGTGACCGGGTCCCTCGGGTGGGTCCACAGGTCGTGGTTGCCGGGCGCCCACAGCACCTTGCGGAAGCGGCCGGCGAGGGTGGCGAGGGCCCAGCGGATGTCGGCGACGGTGTCCGCGACGTCACCCGCGACGATCAGCCAGTCCTCGTCCGTGCCGGGGCGCAGCTCCTCGACGAGGGCGCGGTTCTCCGGATAGGTGATGTGCAGGTCACTGATGGCCAACAGCTGTCCGGCCCCGCCCGCAGGCTCCACCCCGCACGCTCCTTCCGATCACGTCGTCCGCACCACGAGAACACACGTTCCCCAGCAGGGCAAGGGGATTTCGCGGCCGTGTCGCCGCGCCCGGAAACGTGGTCGCGTCCCTTGCGGCCTCTGCGGCGCGCCGTGTGGACATCGGGCCGGGATTTCCGTAACACGCGCGTTGCACGCGCGGGCTCTTGAAAGCCGTATGATCGCCCCGACACCAGCGCCCCGACTTCCCTTCACACAGGGCCGTTTGGTGACCCTCCCTTCCTTCTGCCCGGGCACGGGCCGCTGCGCCCTGCCCGGAAACCCCCGAAAGGCGGCCTGCATGCTCTCTCGCGTACGCGTCTGGCTCAACCGCACGTACGCGGAGAACGTGTTCTTCATCGATCAGCTGCGGAAGAATCCCAGCGATCGCGCGGTGGAGATCCATGCGACGCACGGCGACACCGACTCCCCGGTGCTGGCCGCCGCCGACACCGCCGACCTGGAGCCGGAGGGCCTGTCCCCTGCCGGGTACGTGGAGTACGCCCTCGACCAGTGCGTCCGGCGCGGCATCGACGTGTTCGTGCCGCGGCTGCACCAGGCGGCGATCGTCGCGCACCGCGCCGAGTTCGAGGCGGCCGGCACGGCTCTGCTGGCGCCGACCCCGCAGGCGGTGGCCGTGTTCGAGGACAAGGCCACCGCGTACGAGGCGGTCCGCTCGATCGGTGTGCCCGTGCCCCCCTGGTGGCGGGTGCGCACGGCAGACGAACTCGTGGCCGCCGTCGAGGCGTTGGAGGCGGGCGGGCACCGGGCCTGCTTCAAACCGGCCGCCGGCGCGGGCGGGACCGGCTTCCGGGTGATCACTCGCGCCCCGTTGTCGCTGACGCATCTGGACGGATTCCCGGGGCCGTGCGTGCAGCTGGACCTGGTCGTGGAGGCGCTCAGGCGGGCCGAGGAGCCCGTGGACTGGCTGGTGATGCCGCGCCTGGAGCAGCCCGAGGTGTCCGTCGACTGCCTGACCGGCCGGGACAACCGGGTCCGGCTCGCGGTGGGCCGGACCAAGAACGGCCGCCGCCGGGGCTTCACGCTGCACGAACAGTGGCTGGAGCCGGCCCGGCTGATCGCGGAGGGCTTCGGGCTGCACCACCTGTCCAACATCCAGTTCCGCATGTTCGGCGACCGTCCGGTGCTGCTCGACGTCAACACCCGGCCTGCCGGGGGCCTCCACCAGCTGTCGCAGTGCGGGATCAACGCGCCGTGGGCGGCAGTGCAGTTGGCGCTGGGCGAGGACCCAGGGGTGATCGAACCGCCGTTCCTGGGCCAGGACTACACGGTGGTGTCCGGTACGCGCCCGCTGCTGCCCACGGCGATACCGCGGCAGCGGACCACGGAGGCGGAGGTCGTGCTGCCGGCGGTGCCGTCGCCCGTCCAGACGGCCGGGGCGGCACAGGCGCTGCCCCTGTAGACCTGGACAGAAGTTCGCTCATCGGTGTGGACCAATTCCGCTGTTCTCCTTGACAGCCGGATTGGTCCATACCAACTTGGTTGGCGCACCACTCGGTACTTCTCCGCACCCCTCCAACTCCGCCGTTCCCCTACCCTCGTGTACCCCCACGCACCCCGTGCACTCCCCACACCCCCATCCCCACAGGGAGATCGCGTGCGCCACACATCCGGGCGTCCCAGACGCCGGCTCCTCGCCCTCCTCGGCTCGGCCGCCCTCGCGCTCGGCGGGGCCATCGCCCTTCCCGGCACGGCCGAGGCGGCCAACGTCCTCGCCAACCCCGGCTTCGAGTCGGGCGGCCTCTCCCCCTGGACCTGCACCGGCAACCTCGGTTCTGTCGTCTCCTCCCCCGTCCACAGCGGCACCAGGGCGCTCCAGGGCGCAGTGACGAACAGCGACGACGCCCAGTGCAGCCAGACCGTCGCCGTCCAGCCCAACACCACCTACTCGCTCACCGGTTGGGTCCGCGGCTCGTACGTCTACCTCGGCGTGGACGGCGGCCCCTCCACCTGGACCACCTCCCCCTCGGCGTACAGCCAGCTGACCGTGTCCTTCACCACCGGCGCCTCGCAGACCAGCGCCACGATCTACGTCCACGGCTGGTACGCGCAGGGCACCTACTACGCGGACGACATCAGCCTGGACGGCCCCGGCGGCGGAGGCGGCGGTGACACCCAGGCGCCGACCGCGCCCGGCGGGCTCACCTCGACCGGCAAGACCTCGTCGAGCGTCTCGCTCCGGTGGAACGCGTCCACGGACGACACGGGCGTGACGGCGTACGACATCTACAGCGGCTCCAGTCAGGTCCTGAGCGTCTCCGGCACCTCCGCGACGGTCAGCGGGCTGTCGCCGAGCACGTCGTACACCTTCACCGTCAAGGCCCGGGACGCGGCCGGGAACGTCTCGGCCGCCTCCAACGCCGTGACGGTCACCACGGACGCGGGCAGCGGCGGCGGCACCGGGTTCACACAGGCGGCCCCGTACCTGTACGAGGGCTGGGGCGATCCACCGAGTCCGACGACGGTGATGAACGCGACCGGCATCAAGTGGTTCACGATGGCGTTCGTGCTGGACTCCGGTGGCTGCACCCCCGCCTGGGACGGCAGCCGGCCACTGACCGGCGGTGCCGACCAGAGCGCCATCAACACCATCCGCTCCGCAGGCGGTGACATCGTCCCCTCCTTCGGCGGCTGGCAGGGCAGCAAGCTCGGCGCCAACTGCTCCTCCGCGAGCGCGCTGGCCGGGGCGATCCAGAAGGTCGTCGACGCCTACGGCCTCAAGGCCGTCGACATGGACATCGAGAACACCGACGAGTTCGAGAACGAGGCCGTACAGGCCAAGATCCTCACCGCGCTGAAGACCGTCAAGGCGAACAACCCCGGCCTGAAGACGATCGTCACCTTCGGCACCTCGACCACCGGCCCGACCTACTACGGCAACCGGCTGATCGAGCAGGCGCAGTCGCTCGGCGCGAACATCGACGTCTTCACCATCATGCCGTTCGACTTCGGCGGCGGCTCGGACATGTACGGCACCACCGTGAACGCGGCCGAGGGTCTGAAGGCCAAGCTCAAGTCGACCTTCGGCTGGAACGACGCCACCGCCTACTCCCACATCGGCATCTCCGGCATGAACGGGCTGTCCGACCAGCAGGAGAACACCACCCCTGCCGTCTGGACCCAGATCCGCGACTGGGCCAACACCCACCACATCGCCCGGCTCGCCTTCTGGGCCGTCAACCGTGACCGTCCCTGCCCCGGCGGCGGGGTCACCTCCAACTGCTCCGGAATCAGCCAGGACAACTGGCAGTTCACGTCCATCACGGCCGGGTTCACCGGCTGAGCGCACACCACCGCACCACCCCGACCCCCCACCGACGTCCCTCCGGCTCCCGGGCCGGGGGGACGTCTTTTCGTTCCTTTCCCCCCGGGGGTGTATCAGGTGCCGTCCCGCGTGCTCTACATGGTGAGGCACAACGGGGGAGCCACGGGGGAACGGGCCCTACGGGGGAACGGGGGCCCTACGGGGGAACGGGGGCCCTACGGGGGAACGGGCCGGCCGGCCGCTGTCACGGGGAGCGGCCGGCCGGCCCGAGACGTCTGCGCTGCCGGCCGGAGGCTACGTGAGGTAGGCCAGGCCGGGGTGGACGGCGGTGTAGTCCTCGACGAGGCGCCGGGCCACGTTCACGGAGTCGACGAGCGGATGCAGCGCGAAGGCCTTCACGGCGCTCGCGCGGGAGCCGGACGCGGCGGCGGCGAGGATCTCCCGCTCGACCGCCTTGACCGCGCAGACCAGGCCGGTGGCGTGACCGGGCAGCGGGTCGACCGCGACCGGGTGGGCGCCGTTGGCGTCGACCAGGCAGGGCACCTCGATGACCGCCTCGGCGTCCAGGGCACAGAGCGTGCTGCGGTTGCGGACGTTGAGGATCAGGGTCGTCCGCTCGTCGCGCGCGATGCCCCGCATCAGCGCGAGCGCCACCTTCTCGTAGCCGCCGGACAGGTCGTCCGCCGCGCGTTCGCCGGCGCCCGCCGTCTCCCGGTTCTCGGCCATGTACGTCGCCTCCCGCTCGGCACGGGTGCGGTCCCACGCGTCGAGGGCCGAGACGTCAGCGCGCCGGGCCCGCGCGTAGAAGTCCGCCTGCTGGTCGCGCAGGAAGGCGCCGCGGGTCCGCCCGGCCTCCTGGTAGGCGCGGACGGTCTCCCGGTTGAAGTAGTAGTAGTGCAGGTACTCGTTGGGGATCGCGCCGAGCGACTGCAGCCAGTCGGCGCCGAAGAGCCTGCCCTCCTCGAAGGAGCCGAGCAGGTGGGGGTCGGCCAGCAGGCGCGGCAGTTCGTCCCGGCCGGCGACGCGCAACCCGCGCACCCAGCCGAGATGGTTGAGGCCGACGTAGTCGATCCACGCCTCGTGCGGGTCGGCGCCGAGCACCCGGGCGATACGTCGGCCGAGCCCGACCGGCGAGTCGCAGATGCCGATGACACGGTCGCCGAGGTGGCGGGACATCGCCTCGGTGACCAGGCCTGCGGGGTTCGTGAAGTTGATGACCCAGGCATCGGGGGCGAGGCGGGCGACACGCCGGGCGATGTCGACGGCGACGGGAACCGTCCGCAGACCGTACGCGATCCCTCCGGCGCCGACCGTCTCCTGCCCGAGGACGCCCTGCGCCAGGGCGATGCGCTCGTCGTCCGCCCGGCCCTGGAGGCCGCCGACGCGGATGGCGGAGAAGACGAAGTCGGCGCCGCGCAGGGCCTCGTCGAGATCGGTGGTGGCGGTCACCCGGGGGGCGTCGGACACGGTCGACGCCTGCTCGTCCAGTACCCGGCGGACCGCATGCAGTCGGCTGTCGTCCGTGTCGTGCAGGACGACGTCCGTCACCCGCCCTTCGCCGCGGTCGGTCAGCAGTGCACCGTACACGAGCGGCACCCGGAATCCGCCGCCGCCCAGAATCGTCAGTCTCACGCCTGCACCTTTCGATCACCTTGATGGCTCGATTCTGCTCAACGAAGCCCCGTCCGTGGAGCGGCGCACGACTGCGGTGACCGACGCGAGGCGTTCCTGGCAGGGGGTACGGGCGGACACGGGCGGCTTCACCCGGTGAACTCCCGTGCCAGGAAGGGGACTTTCCTTGCTTCAAGCCTTGACGGCCGCCGGGGCGGGTAGCACATTGGCGGCAGACTGAGAGCGCTCTCAGAACAGCTGAGGGAACTCTCCCAGGACTCCCGCACCTCACTCCGCACCCGAGAGGCCTCCCCCCATGCGTGATTCCTCCGGCAGCTCAAGACCCGGATCCCGTTCCCGTCCCCTGCGGCGCGCACTCGTCGCCGTCGTCGCCTCGATCGGCCTGGCCACGGCCGTCGCCGGCGCCGTCACCGCGCCCGCGCACGCCTTTGCGCCCACACCCCCCACCGGCTGGACCCAGGTCTTCGCGGACGACTTCGACGGTCCGGCCGGCTCCCCCGTCGACACGACCGACTGGCAGTACGACACCGGGACTTCGTATCCCGGCGGGGCCGCGAACTGGGGCACCGGCGAGGTCGAGTCGATGACGTCCAGCACCGGCAACGTGGCACTGGACGGCAACGGGGACCTGCTCATCACCCCACGCCGCGACGCCTCCGGCAACTGGACCTCCGGCCGGATCGAGACCACCCGCACGGACTTCCAGCCCCCGGCCGGCGGCAAGCTGCGCGTGCAGGCCCGCATTCGGATGCCCGATGTCACGGGCGCCGCGGCCAAGGGCTACTGGCCCGCGTTCTGGATGCTGGGCGCGCCGTTCCGCGGCAACTACTGGAACTGGCCGAGCATCGGCGAACTGGACATCATGGAGAACGTCCAGGGCCTGAACACCGACTGGGCGACCATGCACTGCGGCACCGACCCGGGCGGCCCCTGCAACGAGACGTCCGGCATCGGCGGTTCCACCTCGTGTGCCGGGACGACCTGTCAGGCGGGCTTCCACACCTACGCGATGGAGTGGGACCGCTCGACCAGCCCGGAGGAGATCCGCTTCTACCTCGACGGCGTCAACTTCCACACCGTGAAGGCGACGCAGGTCGACGCGACGACGTGGGCGAACGCCACCGGCCACGGCTACTTCCTCATCCTGAACGTGGCGATGGGCGGCGGCTTCCCGGGCGCGTTCGGTGGTGGCCCGGACGGCGGGACCGAGCCGGGCCATCCGATGGCCGTCGACTACGTACAGGTGCTGCAGTCCTCGGGCGGCGGCACCACTCCCCCGCCGTCCGGCGGCCGGGACGCCTACAGCCCGATCCAGGCCGAGTCCTACGACAGCCAGTCCGGTGTCAGCACCGAGTCGACCACGGACGCCGGCGGCGGACTGGACGTCGGGTACATCGCGGGCGGCGACTGGGCGCTGTACAAGGGGGTCCAGTTCGGTTCGACGCCGGCCACACAGTTCTTCGCGCGCGTGGCGAGCGGGGCCGCGTCCGGGGTGAGCGGCCTGGTCGAGGTGCGCCTGGACAGCCGCGGCAACACGCCCGTCGGCAGCTTCGCGGTGGGCAACACCGGCGGCTGGCAGAGCTGGCGGACGGTCCCGGCCAACATCGCCTCGGTGACCGGCACGCACGACGTCTATCTGACCTTCACCAGCGGCCAGCCGGCCGACTTCGTGAACGTGAACTGGTTCGACTTCGGCCACTGATCCGTCTTCCGGATCACCAAGGGGGCCGCACGCGCCCGTGCGGCCCCGTCGGCGTGAAGGGAGCGGCGCGCGGCTTCAGCTCAGCTCCGCCCGGAAAGCCGCCGGCGTCCGCCCGGTGTGCAGGTGGAAGAACTTGGAGAAGTTCGCCGCGTCGGGGAAGCCCACCGCCGCTCCGACGCGGCCGATCGGCAGGTCGGTGTGGGCGAGGAGGCGTTTGGCCTCCAGGACCACACGCTTGTCGATGAAGCCCTTGGGGGTCTCGCCGGTGGCCGCGCGGACCGCGCGGACGAGGGTGCGGCGGGAGTAGCCGAGCGCTTCGGCGTAGGCGCTGACGCTGTGATTGGTGGCGAAGCCCTGCTCGACGGCGTCCCTGAAGAGAGTGAAGGTGGTGTCGGTCTGCTGCGAGGAGGCTTCGGCGGAGCGGGCCGCGAGATGGGCGAGGCGCAGCAGGAACGCGGTCAGGCTGTGCCGCAGGACCGCCGCGTGCAGGTTCGGCGGGAGCGTCGCGGTGTCCTCGTACTCGCGGCGCAGGTGTTCCAGCGACGCGCGCAGCGCGGTGAGCTGGGCGGCGTCGGGGTGCAGCAGGGGCGGCTGGTCGTAGCGGTAGAGGCCGGTGGCCTCGACGGTGGCGCGGGGCAGGAAACCGGGCTGCATGGTCAGGACGGTGCCGCGGTACCCGCACTCGCGTGAGAACCGGTGCACCTGACCGGGGCGGATCCACAGCAGGTCACCGGCGGCGGCCTCGTACTCGGCGAAGTCGATCATGTGCCGGACGGGGCCCGCGGTGAAGAGCATGACGACGTGGAAGTCGATGCGGTGGACGCGTTCCAGGGGTGCGTCGGCGTGCCAGGGACGGCCGGCCTCGAGGGAACCGATCTGCATGCCGACGCCGCCGACGCTCAGCTCGACAGGGAAGGGGAAGGTCCTGATCCCGTCGCCGTCCGTGCCGCCGTCGCCGGCTTGGGGTGTTCTGTCAGCCATGTTTGGTTCGTGCCGTTCCTGTAGCGCCCTCGGTGTCCCAGATTCACCACAGGCTGACACACCAGGCCCTTTCTTCAAATAAGTCAGACTTTTACTTTTGAACGCGTCCAGCCAGCGGCTTCGCATTGAACGAGGACTTCTTGAAGATGAGCACGCAGACTTCCGACGACTTCGAGTGGACCGATCTCGACCGGCGCGCCGTGGACACCGCCCGCCTGCTCGCAGCGGATGCGGTACAGAAGGTCGGAAACGGGCACCCGGGCACCGCGATGAGCCTGGCTCCTGCCGCGTACACGATCTTTCAGAAGCTGATGCGGCACGACCCGGCGGACCCCGAATGGGCCGGCCGCGACCGCTTCGTGCTGTCCCCCGGTCACACCTCGCTGACCCTCTACACCCAGCTGTTCCTCGCCGGCTACGAGCTGGAGCTGGACGACCTCAAGGCTTTCCGCACGCACGGCTCGAAGACGCCGGGCCATCCCGAGTACGGGCACACGGCGGGGGTCGAGACGACCACCGGACCGCTGGGCCAGGGCGCCGCCAACGCGGTGGGCATGGCGATGGCCGCCCGCTACGAGCGTGGCCTGTTCGACCCGGACGCCCCCGAGGGCACCTCCCCCTTCGACCACACCGTCTGGGCGATCGTCTCCGACGGCGACCTGGAGGAGGGCGTCTCGGCCGAGGCGTCCTCGCTGGCCGGCCACCAGAAGCTCGGCAACCTCGTCTTCCTCTACGACGACAACCACATCTCCATCGAGGGCGACACCGCGACCGCGTTCTCCGAGGACGTGCTGAAGCGGTACGAGGGCTACGGCTGGCACACCCAGCGCGTCGAGCCCGCCACCGACGGCGACATCGACGTACCCGCCCTGTACGCGGCGCTGAAGGCCGCGCGGGACGAGACCCGGCGGCCCTCGATCATCGCCATGCGCACGATCATCGCCTGGCCCGCACCGAACGCGCGGAACACCGAGGCCTCCCACGGCTCGGCGCTCGGCGAGGCGGAGATCGCCGCCACCAAGCGCCTCCTCGGGTTCGACCCCGAGCAGACCTTCGAGGTCACGGACGAGGTCCTCGCCCACACCCGGCGGGCCCTGGACCGGGGCGCCGAGGCGCACGCGGCCTGGGACAAGCGGATCGCCGAGTGGCGCACCGCCACCCCCGAGCGGGCCGCCCTCTTCGACCGGATCGGCAAGGGCGAACTGCCCGAGGGCTGGCAGGACGCCCTGCCGGTGTTCGAGGAGGGCAAGTCCGTGGCGACGCGTGCCGCCTCCGGCAAGGTGCTGCAGGCGCTCGGCGCGGTGATCCCGGAGCTGTGGGGCGGCTCGGCCGACCTCGCCGGGTCGAACAACACCACCATCGACAAGGACAGCTCCTTCCTGCCGGCGGACAATCCGCTGCCCGAGGCGAACCCGTACGGCCGCACCATCCACTTCGGCATCCGTGAGTTCTCGATGGCCGCGGAGATGAACGGCATCGCCCTGCACGGCAACACCCGCGTCTACGGCGGCACCTTCCTCGTCTTCTCCGACTACATGCGCAACGCGGTGCGGATGTCGGCGCTGATGCAGCTGCCGGTGACGTACGTGTGGACGCACGACTCCATCGGCCTCGGTGAGGACGGCCCCACCCACCAGCCGGTGGAGCACCTGGCCTCGCTGCGCGCGATCCCGGGCCTGAACATCGTCCGCCCGGCCGACGCCAACGAGACCGCCATCGCCTGGGCCGAGATCCTGAAGAGGCACGCCACCAACCCCGCCCCGCACGGGCTCGCGCTCACCCGCCAGGGTGTGCCGGTGTACGCGCCCGACGCCGGCACGGCCAAGGGCGGCTACGTACTGCGCGAGTCCTCGACCCAGGCCCCGGAGGTGATCATCATCGCGACCGGCTCCGAGGTGCAGCTCGCGGTGGCCGCGCGGGAACTGCTGGAGGCCGAGGGGATCGGCACACGCGTGGTGTCGATGCCGTCCGTGGAGTGGTTCGAGGAGCAGGACCGGGCGTACCGGGACGCGGTGCTGCCGCCGTCGGTGAAGGCCCGGGTCGCGGTCGAGGCCGGCATCGGTCTGACCTGGTACCGGTACGTGGGCGACGCGGGACGGATCGTGTCCCTGGAGCACTTCGGTGCCTCCGCCGACGCAAACACCCTGTTCGCCGAGTTCGGCTTCACCCCTGAGAACGTCGCCGCCGCTGCCCGCGAGTCGCTGGCCGCCGCGCGCGCCTGATCCCTACGCGACAAGAAAGATGATCACAGTGACCGAAGCAATCCCGACCGCCGGAGCCCTCAAGCGCCTCGCCGACGAGGGGGTCTCGATCTGGCTGGACGACCTGTCGCGCACGCGGATCACCTCGGGGAACCTGGCCCGGCTCGTCGAGAGCCGCAACGTCGTCGGCGTCACCACGAACCCGTCGATCTTCCAGGCGGCCATCGGCTCGGGCGAAGGCTACGAGGAGCAGCTCACCGACCTGGCCGTGCGGGGGGTGACGGTGGACGAGGCGGTGCGGATGATGACGACCGCCGATGTGCGGGCAGCCGCCGATATTCTGGAGTCCGTGTACAGCGCCTCGGGCGGCAGCGACGGCCGGGTCTCCATCGAGGTCGACCCCCGCCTGGCACACGACACCGCGGCCACGGTCGCCGAGGCCAAGCAGCTGGCCTGGCTGGTCGACCGGCCCGGCGTGATGGTCAAGATCCCGGCGACGAAGGCCGGTCTCCCGGCGATCACCGAGGTCATCGGCCTGGGCATCAGCGTCAACGTGACCCTGATCTTCTCCCTGGAGCGTTACCGGGAGGTGATGGCCGCCTATCTGGCCGGCCTGGAGAAGGCCCGTGAGCGCGGCCTCGACCTGTCGGAGATCCACTCGGTCGCCTCCTTCTTCGTCTCCCGCGTGGACGCCGAGATCGACAAGCGGCTGACCGTCCTCGGCACCCAGGAGGCCCTCGCGCTCAAGGGCCGGGCGGCGCTCGCCAACGCGCGGCTCGCCTACGCGGCGTACGAGGAGGTGTTCGGTTCTGCCGGCGATTCCACTCAGGCGTCCGACCGCTGGCTGGCGCTGGCCGGTGACGGGGCGAACAAGCAGCGTCCGCTGTGGGCGTCCACCGGTGTGAAGGATCCCGCGTACAAGGACACTCTGTACGTGGACGAGCTGGTTGCGCCCGGCACCGTCAACACCATGCCGCAGGCCACGCTGGACGCCACCGCCGACCACGGCGAGATCACCGGCGACACGGTGACCGGCGGCTACGCCCGGGCCCGCGCCGACCTGGCCGCGATCGAGCGGCTCGGCATCTCCTACGACAAGGTCGTCCAGCAGCTGGAGGACGAGGGCGTCGCCAAGTTCGAGGCGGCCTGGCAGCAGCTGCTGGACGCCGTCACCGAGTCCCTGAGCAGCAAGGGAGTTGAGGCGCGATGACGACAAAGGCCACTGGGCCACAGACATCCCCCACCGCGCAGGCGCCCGTACCGACCGCCCCCGGCGCCGACTGGGCGAACCCGCTGCGGGACGAACGCGACCGCCGGCTGCCGCGTATCGCGGGCCCCTCCGGCCTGGTCATCTTCGGGGTGACCGGTGATCTCTCCCGCAAGAAGCTGATGCCGGCCGTCTACGACCTGGCCAACCGAGGCCTGCTGCCGCCGGGCTTCTCCCTCGTCGGCTTCGCCCGCCGGGAGTGGGAGGACCAGGACTTCGCGCAGGTCGTCCACGACGCGGTGCGCGAGCACTCGCGCACCCCGTTCCGGGAGGAGGTGTGGCAGCAGCTCACCGAGGGCATGCGGTTCATCCCCGGCGACTTCGACGACGACACCGCCTTCAAGCAGCTGAAGGAGGCCGTCGACGAACTGGACGCCTCCCGCGGCACCGGCGGCAACTTCGCGTTCTACCTCTCCGTGCCGCCGAGGTTCTTCCCGAGGGTCGTGCAGCAGCTGAAGAAGCACGGCCTGGCCAGTCCGCCCGAGGGCTCCTGGCGGCGCGCGGTCATCGAGAAGCCGTTCGGCCACGACCTGGCCAGCGCACGCGAGCTGAACGCGATCGTGCACGACGTGTTCGAGCCGGACCAGGTGTTCCGCATCGACCACTACCTCGGCAAGGAGACGGTCCAGAACATCCTGGCGCTGCGCTTCGCCAACCAGATGTACGAGCCGGTCTGGAACCGGTCCTACGTCGACCACGTGCAGATCACCATGGCCGAGGACATCGGCATCGGCGGCCGGGCGGGCTACTACGACGGCATCGGCGCCGCCCGTGACGTCATCCAGAACCACCTGCTGCAGCTGCTGGCGCTCACCGCGATGGAGGAGCCGATCGCGTTCGACGCGGAGGCGCTGCTCACCGAGAAGCTGAAGGTGCTGAAGTCGGTGCGGCTGCCGGACGACCTCGGCAGTCACACCGCGCGCGGCCAGTACGCGGCCGGCTGGCAGGGCGGCGAGAAGGTCGTCGGTTACCTCCATGAGGAGGGCATCGACCCGAAGTCGAAGACCGACACCTTCGCCGCGATCAAGCTGGGCATCGACAACCGCCGCTGGGCGGGCGTCCCGTTCTATCTGCGCGCCGGCAAGCGGCTCGGCCGCCGGGTCACCGAGATCGCGGTGGTCTTCAAGCGGGCCCCGCACTCCCCGTTCGACTCCACGGCGACGGAGGAGCTGGGCCAGAACGCGATCGTCATCCGCGTGCAGCCCGACGAGGGCATGACCGTGCGGTTCGGGTCGAAGGTGCCGGGCACCTCGATGGAGATCCGGGACGTGTCGATGGACTTCGCCTACGGCGAGTCGTTCACCGAGTCGAGCCCGGAGGCGTACGAGCGGCTCATCCTGGACGTGCTGCTCGGCGACGCCAACCTGTTCCCCCGTCACCAGGAAGTGGAAGAGTCCTGGAAGATCCTCGACCCGATCGAGGAGTACTGGGCGACGCACGGCAGGCCGGCGCAGTACGCGTCGGGCAGCTGGGGGCCGAGTGAAGCGGACGAGATGCTCGCACGAGACGGACGGAGCTGGCGCAGGCCATGAAGATCGACCTGACCGACACCACGGCAAGCAAGATCAACAAGGCGTTGGTGCAGGGCCGCCGCGCGATCGGCACCCCGGCCGTCGGCATGGTCCTGACGATGGTGATCGTCACGGACGAGGAGAACGCCTACGACTCGACCAAGGCGGCCGAGGAGGCCTCCCACGAGCACCCCATGCGGACCCTCGTCGTCATCAAGCGGCAGGCCCGCACCCTGCGTGACCGCACCTCCTCCCGGCTCGACGCGGAGGTGCGGGTGGGCGCGGACGCGGGCACCGGCGAGACGATCGTGCTCCGGCTGTACGGCGAGGTGTCCGACCACGCCGACTCGGTCGTCCTGCCGCTGCTGCTGCCGGACGCCCCGGTCGTGGTGTGGTGGCCGGTGGACGCGCCGGACGCGCCGGCCAAGGACCCGCTCGGCGCGCTCGCGCAGCGCCGCATCACCGACCTGTACGCGGTCGAGCGCCCGCTGGAGGTCCTGCAGTCCCGGGTGCGCGACTACGCGCCCGGCGACACCGACCTCGCCTGGACCCGGCTGACCCTGTGGCGGTCGATGCTGGCCGCGGCCCTCGACCAGTCCCGGGAGAAGGTGACGTCGGCGGCCGTGGAGGCCGAGCGGGACAACCCCAGCGCCGAGCTGCTCGCGCGCTGGCTCCAGGCCCGCCTGCACGTCCCGGTGGACAGGGTGGTGAGCCCCGGCCCGTTCGTCACGGCCGTGCGCCTCGGCACCGGGAACGGGGAGGTTGCCATCGAACGCCCCGAGGGCCCCCTCGCCACCCTGTCGCTGCCGGGCCAGCCGTCGCGCACCCTCGCCCTCAAGGTCCGTCCCACCTCCGAACTCATCGCCGAGGAGCTGCGCCGCCTCGACGCCGACGAGATGTACGCCATCGCTCTCAGGGGCGAGGCCGCCAAGGAGAACGCCTGACATGTCCGACGCCACGTCAGACACCCCCGAGCCCGGCCGCCGGCCGGAGTGGACGGCCCTCGCCGACCACCGTGCCAAGGGCCGCCCGCACCTGCGCGACCTGTTCGCCGCGGACCCCGGCCGCGCCGAACGGTACGTCGTGCGGGTCGGTGACCTGCACATCGACTACAGCAAGCACCTGGTCACCGACGAGACCCTGGCCCTGCTCCAGGAACTCGCCGACGTGACCGGCGTGTTCGCGCTC
>NZ_JAINVF010000033.1 GCF_020400585.1 Streptomyces sp. NK08204
CGCTTTCCAGGTTCCCGCTCTCGCGGTTTCCTTTCCGGCGAATCCGACTTTATCAGAAGTTCTGAGTCGGATTTCCCGCCCGGTCCGGGACACCTGTGTCCGATGCGTGAAGCACCGGGGTTCCCAACTGGGCGGAGCCGTAAACGTACTGGAGCGGGGCGCCCCGATGCAAATCGAGGCGCCCCGCTCCAGGGCAGGCACCGACGAGGTGTCAGACCTCCACGACGACCGGGAGGATCATCGGCCTGCGGCGATACGTGTCCGAGACCCACTTGCCGAGGGTGCGGCGGATGAGCTGCTGCAGCTGGTGGGGCTCCACGACGCCGTCCTGGGCGGACCGCTCCAGTGTCTCCGTGATCTTCGGGAGGACGGCGGCGAAGGCCGAGTCCTCGATGCCGGAGCCACGGGCCTGGACGTGCGGGCCACCGGTGATCTTGCCGGTGGAGGCGTCGACGACCACGAAGACCGAGATGATGCCCTCGTCGCCGAGGATCTTGCGGTCCTTCAGGGCCGGCTCACCGACGTCGCCGACGGAGAGGCCGTCGACGTAGACGTAACCGGCCTGGACCTTGCCGGAGATCTTGGCCTTGCCTTCGATCAGGTCCACTGCCACGCCGTCCTCGGCGATGACGATCCGGTCGTGCGGGACGCCCGTAAGCGCTCCCAGTTCGGCGTTGGCCCGCAGGTGGCGCCACTCGCCGTGCACCGGCATCAGGTTCTTCGGACGGCAGATGTTGTAGAAGTACAGCAGCTCGCCCGCGGACGCGTGGCCGGATACATGCACCTTGGCGTTGCCCTTGTGGACGACGTTGGCGCCCCAACGGGTCAGGCCGTTGATCACGCGGTAGACCGCGTTCTCGTTTCCGGGGATGAGGGACGAGGCCAGGATGACCGTGTCGCCCTCGACGATGCGGATCTGGTGGTCGCGGTTGGCCATCCTGGACAGCGCAGCCATCGGCTCGCCCTGGGAACCCGTGCAGACCAGGACCACCTCGTCGTCCGGAAGGTCGTCGAGCGTCCTGACGTCCACGACCAGTCCCGCCGGGACCTTCAGATAGCCCAGGTCACGAGCGATGCCCATGTTGCGGACCATGGATCGGCCGACGAAGGCGACCTTGCGGCCGTACTCGTGCGCAGCGTCCAGAATCTGCTGGATGCGGTGGACATGGCTGGCGAAACTCGCCACGATGATCCGCCTGCGGGCGCCGGCGAAGACCTGGCGCAACACATTGGAGATGTCGCGCTCGTGCGGCGTGAAGCCCGGGACCTCGGCGTTCGTGGAGTCGGTGAGGAGGAGGTCGATGCCCTCCTCGCTCAGCCGGGCGAACGCGTGCAGGTCGGTGAGACGGTTGTCCAGCGGGAGCTGGTCCATCTTGAAGTCGCCCGTGTGGACGACCATGCCGGCGGGCGTGCGGATGGCGACGGCCAGGGCGTCCGGGATGGAGTGGTTGACCGCGATGAACTCGCAGTCGAAGGGGCCGACGCGCTCGCGGTGCCCCTCCGCGACCTCCAGGGTGTACGGGCGGATCCGGTGCTCCTGGAGCTTGGCCTCGATGAGGGCGAGGGTCAGCTTGGAGCCGATCAGCGGGATGTCCGGCTTCTCGCGGAGCAGGAAGGGCACGCCGCCGATGTGGTCCTCGTGGCCGTGCGTGAGGACGATGCCCTCGATGTCGTCGAGGCGGTCCCTGATGGACGAGAAGTCCGGCAGGATCAGGTCGATTCCGGGCTGCTCCTCCTCGGGGAAGAGCACTCCGCAGTCGACGATCAGCAGGCGACCGCCGTACTCGAAGACCGTCATGTTTCGGCCGATCTCACCGAGGCCGCCGAGCGGGGTGACTCGCAGGCCGCCCTCGGGGAGCGGAGGGGGCGGGCCGAGTTCGGGATGCGGATGACTCAAAAGACTCTCCTCACCACACACGCCACGTACCGGTCGGGCACGTGGCGCGCATGACGTTCGTGCAGAAGCAGTTGTCGTTGTGGGGCGCGGGCACCGGTGGCCCGCTTGGGGATTGCTCTTCAGTTGTCGTCTTCGGTTGTCGTCTTCAGTTGTGAAGCTCGGGTGGTGCCCAGAGTGGTGCCAAGTCTGTTGTCAGAGCTGTACCCCGCCGGCAGCAAGATCGATCTTGAGCTGGGCGATCTCCTCGGGCGAGCATTCGATCATGGGGGCGCGCAGGGGGCCGGCGGGCAGTCCCTGGAGGGCGAGTGCGGCCTTGGTGGTCATGACGCCCTGGGTGCGGAACATACCGGTGTAGACCGGGAGCAGCTTCTGGTGGATCTCGGTGGCCTTGACGACGTCGCCCGAGGTGTACGCGTCGACGAGAGCGCGCAGGTCGGGGGTGACCAGGTGGCCGACGACCGAGACGAAGCCGACCGCGCCCACGGAGAGCAGGGGCAGGTTCAGCATGTCGTCGCCGGAGTACCAGGCGAGGCCGGAGCGGGCGATGGCCCAGCTGGCGCGGCCGAGGTCGCCCTTGGCGTCCTTGTTGGCGACGATCCGGGGGTGCTCGGCGAGGCGGACGAGCGTGTCCGTGTTGATCGGGACACCGCTGCGGCCGGGGATGTCGTAGAGCATCACGGGCAGGCCGGTGGCGTCGGCGACGGCCGTGAAGTGCCGGTACAGAGCCTCCTGCGGGGGCTTGTTGTAGTACGGGGTGACGACCAGAAGGCCATGTGCGCCCACCCGCTCGGCCTCGCGGGCCAGCTCCATGCTGTGGTGGGTGTCGTTGGTGCCGACGCCGGCGACGACGTGTGCGCGGTCGCCGACCGCCTCCAGTACCGCTCGTACGAGGTCCGATTTCTCCGCGTCGCTGGTGGTGGGGGACTCGCCGGTGGTGCCGTTGATGATCAGGCCGTCGTTGCCTGCGTCCACCAGGTGGGCGGCGAGCCGCTGCGCGCCGTCGAGGTCGAGTGCGCCATCCGCCGTGAAGGGCGTGACCATGGCGGTGAGAACCCGCCCGAAGGGGGTCTGCGGAGTGGAGGTCGGAGCCATGGGTAACACGCTACTCGGTGCTCAGTACGTGGTCTGCCCTTGGGGTGCCGGAAAAGTCAGGACAAATGCGGATCCCGGCACTGCCTGCTCGGGGGTTCAAGCAGTGCCGGGTCCGTTTGATCAGGCTAGATGAACTTCACCAAACGCCGCAATACGGACACTTCGCGAGGCTGATCCGTACGTCTGTACCTGGTGTGGGAACAGGGCTTCGTTACGGGGCGACCCGCCCGTTCGCGTTGAAGGCGGCGTAGGTGAGCGGCATGAGCCTGGCCCACTCGGCCTCCATCTTCTCGCCGACCATCTCGATCTCCCGCTGCGGGAAGGACGGAACCTTGGCCAGCTCGTGCTGGGTGCGCAGGCCGAGGAAGTGCATCAGGGAGCGGGCGTTGCAGGTGGCGTACATCGAAGAGAAGAGGCCGACGGGGAGGGCCGAACGGGCGACTTCGCGGGCCACCCCCTCGGCGAGCAGCTTCTGGTAGGCGGCGTAGGCGTGCTCGTACGACTCCTCGAGGGTGCTGCGCACGGTCTCGTGCTGGGCCGGCGTCCCCTCGACGAAGACGTACTTGCCGGGACGGCCTTCCTGCACGAGCTTGCGGGAGGCGTCGGGCACGTAGAAGACCGGCTGGAGCTCCCTGTAGCGACCCGACTCCTCGTTGTACGACCAGCCGACCCGGTGCCGCATGAACTCGCGGAAGACGAAGATCGGGGCACTGATGAAGAACGTCATCGAGTTGTGCTCGAACGGGCTGCCATGCCGGTCGCGCATGAGGTAGTTGATCAGGCCCTTGGAGCGCTCGGGGTCCTTCTTGAGCTCGTCCAGCGACTGCTCACCGAGAGTCGAGACGCGCGCGGCGAACAGCACGTCGGCGTCCGAAGCGCTGGCCTTCACCAGCTCGACGGTGACGTCACTACGGAGGGTGAGCGGCTCGGGGGTGGTCACGAGGGTCCTTCCCATCACTTCTTCAGGTTCGGGCCCACTGTACGGGGGACCACTGACAGAGCCGAGCCGGCCGTCCCACCGAGGACTTTTTCCGACATGGGCACTTTTTGCGATACTCGCTCGTCTGCATCAATGAGCCCCAATCGTTCGATCTTCGGTTCGACCGCCGAAAGGAGCGCAACCCGCGATGTTCCTCAGCGATGTCACTCCCCCGCCCCCGCAGCGGGCTTCCGCCGGCCAGCGGGCCGGGCACTGGCTGCTGGGCCTCGCCGTCGTCGCGGGACTCATAGGTGCCGTGGTCATCGGCAGGCCGGCCCTGGCCACCCCCTCCAGCACGCCGGTCCAGCAGTCCCAGGCGTCCCAGTCGGCTCAGGGTCACTGACCCTTCCGGCCGCCCAAGGGTGGTGAGCGGGTACGGGGGCGGATAGCCTCACCGGGCACAGCCACGCGAGGTTTTGAGTGAGGACCAGCCGTGCCCCTGCCTTTCCTGACGGCCGACCGTACCTTCGAGGCGGGATCCGAAGTTCCGCTGCCGTACGACGACCGGGACCGCTGGCGGCGCCCCTACCGTCCCGGGCCCTGGCGGGTCGGCGGAGCGGCCCTGGGGCTGCTGCTCTCCTCGTTCGTGCTGTTCGCCGCGGTCGCCATCGCCCTGACGGGCTCGGTGTCCGCCGCCGGCGTGGTCCTCGCCGTAGCGCTGGTGGTCATCGCGGCTGCGCTGCGGCTGCTGCGCATGGGCGTGTGGGTGAGCGCGCTCGGGCTGCGCCAGGTGGGCTTCCTGGCGACGCGCACGGTGCGCTGGTCGCGGGTGGTCTCGGTGCGCACGGTGCAGCAGCCGGTGCGCTGGGTGGGGCTGCCGCGCACCGTGCAGGGGCAGGCCTTGGTGGCGGTCCGCAAGGACCGGGCCCCCGAGGACACGCCACCGCTGCTGACCACGCACGGCCTTGATTTCCTGAGCCGCCCCGCGGCCTTCGACCGAGCGGCGGACGCAGTGGAGGCGTGGGCCGCGGAGTTCGTGCGCCGCTGACCGCCGCAGACATGCGGAAGGGGTCGGTCCGCGGTGTTGCGGACCGACCCCTTTCCGTCGGGTACGGCTCAGGCCCGGACGGGTTTTCCGTCGTGCAGGGCGATGGCTCGCTGCATCGCCTTGCGGGCGCGCGGGGTGTCCCGGGCGTCGTGGTAAGCGACGGCGAGGCGGAACCAGCAGCGCCAGTCGTCCGGGGCCGACTCCGTCTCGGCCTTGCGCCGGGCGAAGACCTCGTCGGCCGAGTCGCGGTCGATCCGGCCGTCGGGGGTACGCCTGAGTTCGTCCACGGGCAGGCCGCCCTCGGCGTCGAGTTCGGCGGCGAGCTGGTTGGCCCTGCGGACGAACTCGGTGTTCTTCCACAGGAACCACAGGCCGATCACGGGCAGGATGAGCACCGCGACCCCGAAGGTGACGGTGACGGGTGTGCCGGACTGGATGAGCATGACGCCGCGGCTGCCGACCAGGACGAAGTAGAAGACCAGGGCGGCGGCCGTGACGAGGTAAGTGATCTTCGCGCGCATGTTCCGCAAGGCCCCTGCTCAGCCCAGGTCCAGGAAGTGCTCCAGGCCGAAGGTCAGGCCCGGGGCGGACACCACACGGCGGACGCCGAGCAGGATGCCCGGCATGAAGCTGCTGTGGTGCAGGGAGTCATGGCGGATCGTCAGGGTCTCGCCCTCACCACCGAGCAGGACCTCCTGGTGGGCGAGGAGACCGCGCAGCCGGACCGCGTGGACCGGGACGCCGTCGACGTTCGCCCCGCGGGCGCCGTCCAGCGCGGTCACGGTGGCGTCCGGCGCCGCAGCAGTGCCGGCGGCCCGGCGGGCCTCGGCGATGAGCTGGGCCGTGCGCATGGCCGTGCCGCTCGGGGCGTCCACCTTGTTCGGGTGGTGCAGCTCCACCACTTCGACCGACTCGAAGTACGGCGCGGCGATCTGCGCGAACTTCATGGTGAGCACGGCCCCGATGGAGAAGTTCGGCGCGATGAGCACCCCGGTCTCCGGGGACTGGGCGAGCCAGCCCCGCAGCTGCGCGAGGCGCTCCTCGGTCCAGCCCGTGGTACCGACGACGGCGTGGATGCCGTGGCGCACGCAGAAGTCGAGGTTGCCCATGACCGAGGCAGGGGTGGTCAGCTCGACGGCGACCTGGGCACCGGTCTCCGCCAGCGTCTCCAGCTTGTCACCCCGGCCGAGAGCGGCGACCAGCTCCATGTCCCCCGCGGCCTCGACCGCCTTGACCGCCTCGGACCCGATCCGGCCCTTGGCGCCGAGGATCGCCACGCGCAGCTTGCTCATCTCTTGCTTCCTTACCGAAGACAGGTGTTACCGAAGACGGGTGTCAGGCGACAGCGTCGTGCAGCCGTGCAGCCTGCTTGTCCTTCAGCGGGCCGATGACCGACAGCGACGGGCGCTGTCCCAGGATGTCGCGGGCGACCGCCCGGACCTCGTCCGGGGTGACCGCGGCGATCCGGGCCAGCATGTCGTCGACGGACATCTGCTCGCCCCAGCACAGCTCGCTCTTGCCGATACGGTTCATCAGCGCGCCGGTGTCCTCCAGGCCCAGGACCGTGGAGCCCTGGAGCTGGCCGATGGCGCGGCCTATCTCCTCGTCGGACAGGCCGTTGCGGGCGACGTGGTCCAGTTCGTCCCGGCAGATCCTGAGCACGTCGTGCACCTGGCTCGGGCGGCAACCGGCGTACACACCGAACAGGCCGCAGTCGGCGAAGCCCGAGGTGTACGAGTACACGCTGTAGGCGAGGCCGCGCTTCTCCCGGACCTCCTGGAAGAGCCGGGAGGACATGCCACCGCCGAGGGCGGTGTTGAGCACGCCCATGGCCCAGCGGCGCTCGTCGGTACGGGCGAGGCCGGGCATGCCGAGGACGACATGCGCCTGCTCGGTCTTGCGGCCGAGGAGTTCGACCTTGCCGGCCGTGCGGATCGTACGGCTGCCCTCGCGGGGGCCGACGGGTACCGCGTCCGGGCTCCGGAATGCCTCCGCCTTCTCGAAGGCCGCACGGACCTGGCGTACGACCTTGTTGTGGTCGATGTTGCCGGCACAGGCGACCACGAGGTGGGTCGGGTCGTAGTGCTTGCGGTAGAAGCGGCGGATGCGGTCCGCGGTCAGGGCGTTGACCGTGTCGACCGTGCCGAGGACCGGGCGGCCGAGGGGGCTGTCACCGAACATGGTGTACGCGAACAGGTCGTGCACGCAGTCGCCCGGATCGTCCTCGGTCATGGCGATCTCTTCGAGGATCGCGCCGCGCTCGACGTCGACGTCCTCCTCGAGGATCAGTGAGCCGGTCAGCATGTCGCAGACGACGTCGATGGCGAGCGGCAGGTCGGTGTCGAGCACGCGCGCGTAGTAGCACGTGTACTCCTTCGCCGTGAACGCGTTCATCTCGCCGCCGACGGCGTCGAGCGCGGCGGAGATGTCCAGCGCGGAGCGACGGGAGGTGCCCTTGAAGAGGAGGTGTTCCAGGTAGTGCGTGGCGCCGTTGAGCGCGGGGGTCTCGTCGCGGGATCCTACGTGCGCCCAGATACCGAAGGTGGCGGACCGCACGGAGGGCAGGGTCTCGGTGACGACGCGCAGGCCACCCGGGAGGGTGGTCCTGCGGACGGTACCGATGCCGCCGGTGCCCTTGATGAGCGTTTGGGTACGGGCGACGGCCCGCGCCTCCGAAGAGGTGCGGGCCGTCGCCTTGGAGCTACGGGACGTCACTGCTCGGCGTCGTCCTTCTGGTTCTCGTCGGAGCCTTCCTCGCCCTCGATCACCGGAACGAGGGAGAGCTTGCCGCGGGAGTCGATCTCGGCGATCTCGACCTGGACCTTCTGGCCCACACCGAGGACGTCCTCGACGTTCTCCACGCGCTTGCCGCCGGCCAGCTTGCGGATCTGCGAGATGTGCAGCAGACCGTCCTTGCCGGGCAGCAGGGAGACGAACGCACCGAAGGTGGTCGTCTTCACGACCGTACCGAGGTAGCGCTCGCCGACCTCGGGCATCGTCGGGTTGGCGATGCCGTTGATCGTGGTGCGGGCGGCCTCGGCGGACGGGCCGTCGGCGGCACCGATGTAGATCGTGCCGTCGTCCTCGATCGTGATCTCGGCGCCCGTGTCCTCCTGGATCTGGTTGATCATCTTGCCCTTGGGGCCGATGACCTCACCGATCTTGTCGACCGGGATCTTGACGGTGATGATCCGCGGGGCGTGCGGGCTCATCTCGTCGGGCCGGTCGATGGCCTCCATCATCACTTCGAGGATGTGCAGGCGGGCGTCGCGGGCCTGCTTGAGGGCCGCGGCCAGGACGGAGGCCGGGATGCCGTCCAGCTTGGTGTCGAGCTGGAGGGCGGTCACGAATTCCTTCGTGCCGGCGACCTTGAAGTCCATGTCGCCGAAGGCGTCCTCCGCACCGAGGATGTCGGTGAGGGTGACGTAGTGCGTCTCGCCGTCGATCTCCTGGGAGATCAGGCCCATGGCGATACCGGCGACCGGGGCCTTCAGGGGCACACCGGCGTTCAGCAGCGACATGGTGGAGGCGCAGACCGAGCCCATGGACGTCGAGCCGTTGGAGCCGAGGGCCTCGGACACCTGGCGGATCGCGTAGGGGAACTCCTCGCGCGTGGGCAGCACCGGCACGAGCGCGCGCTCGGCGAGTGCGCCGTGGCCGATCTCGCGGCGCTTCGGGGAGCCGACGCGGCCGGTCTCACCGGTGGAGTACGGCGGGAAGTTGTAGTTGTGCATGTAGCGCTTGCGGGTCACCGGGGAGAGGGTGTCCAGCTGCTGCTCCATGCGGAGCATGTTGAGGGTGGTGACGCCCAGGATCTGGGTCTCGCCACGCTCGAACAGCGCGGAACCGTGCACCCGCGGGATGGCCTCGACCTCGGCGGCCAGCGTGCGGATGTCGGTGACACCGCGGCCGTCGATGCGCTTCTTCTCCTTGATCACGCGCTCGCGGACCAGCTGCTTGGTGAGCGAGCGGTACGCGGCGGAGATCTCCTTCTCGCGGCCCTCGAACTCCGGCAGGAGCTTCTCGGCGGCCAGGCCCTTGACGCGGTCCAGCTCGGCCTCGCGCTCCTGCTTGCCGGCGATGGTGAGCGCCTGGGCCAGCTCGGGCTTGACGGCGGCCGTCAGGGCCTCCAGGACGTCGTCCTGGTAGTCCAGGAAGATCGGGAACTCGCCGACCGGCTTGGCGGCCTTGGCGGCGAGGTCCGACTGCGCCTTGCACAGGACCTTGATGAACGGCTTTGCGGCGTCCAGACCGGCGGCGACGACCTCCTCGGTCGGAGCCTCGGCGCCGCCCTCGACCAGCTTGATGGTCTTCTCGGTGGCCTCCGCCTCGACCATCATGATCGCGATGTCGCCGTCCTCGAGGACACGGCCGGCGACGACCATGTCGAAGACGGCGTCCTCGAGCTCGGTGTGCGTCGGGAACGCCACCCACTGGCCGCGGATCAGCGCGACGCGGACGCCGCCGATCGGGCCGGAGAAGGGAAGACCGGCCAGCTGCGTGGACGCGGAGGCGGCGTTGATCGCGACGACGTCGTACAGGTGGTCGGGGTTGAGCGCCATGACCGTGGCGACGACCTGGATCTCGTTGCGCAGGCCCTTCTTGAAGGAGGGGCGCAGCGGGCGGTCGATGAGGCGGCAGGTGAGGATCGCGTCCTCGCTCGGCCGGCCCTCACGGCGGAAGAAGCTGCCGGGGATCTTGCCGGCGGCGTACATCCGCTCCTCGACGTCCACCGTGAGCGGGAAGAAGTCGAGCTGGTCCTTGGGGTTCTTGGAGGCGGTGGTGGCCGACAGCACCATGGTGTCGTCGTCCAGGTACGCCACGGCGGAACCGGCGGCCTGCTTGGCCAGGCGGCCCGTCTCGAAGCGGATGGTACGGGTGCCGAAGGCGCCGTTGTCGATGACGGCCTCGGCGTAGTGGGTCTCGTTCTCCACTAGCGTTTTCTCCTCGTCTTCGTCCCCTGGCTGCCCGTGTGGCAGGGGGACGGTCATGGAGAGGCGCGCCGTTGTGCGGGCCGGTCTTCGATCGAAGCACCCGGGGCTCGCTTCCCCCCGGGGGCCACTACCGAGGACCGGCGGCGGCGAGGTGCGCATCTCCTCGTTCTGTGTCGTGCGTATTGCGTTGTGCTACCACACTACAAAGCAGGTGTGATACTCCGCACGTCCCCGCACGTACGGCAAAGGGAGCGGCCCCCGATCTTCTCGGGAACCGCTCCCTTCACGGCGTCTTACTTGGCGCCCGCGGCACCGCGGCGGATGCCGAGGCGGTCGACCAGCGTACGGAAGCGCTGGATGTCCTTCTTCGCCAGGTACTGCAGCAGGCGACGGCGCTGACCGACCAGGATCAGCAGACCGCGGCGGGAGTGGTGGTCGTGCTTGTGGGTCTTGAGGTGCTCCGTCAGGTCGGAGATCCGACGGGAGAGCAGAGCGACCTGGACCTCGGGGGAGCCGGTGTCACCCTCCTTGGTACCGAACTCGGAGATGATCTGCTTCTTCGTGGCGGCGTCGAGCGACACGCGTACTCCTCAATAGTCTGTGAGTGCCACCGAGTGCCCCCGGTCTACTTCTCGGGGGTGCTTCCGTGACTCGGGAGGCGGGGATCCGCTGGGCGCGGTTTCCAGGGGGTCCTCGAGACCTGTCCGAAAACGCGTACACAAACGGCCGTCACCCAGGGTACCAGGCCCTTGCGGGCGCCTTTGCCCGGTCTTCGGATCCGCACGGCGGCGGCGGTAGGGGCCACTAGGGTGGGCGCTTCGGACGGTTCGTACGTCGGGAATTCGTACGTCGGGAAGGGGTCGCTGCGCGATGGCGGAGACGGCGGAGGAGATCAGGGCACGCAAGGACCGCGAGCGCGACGAGCTGTACGCGCTCGACATCTCGGACGTCGAGTGGCACTGCGCGCCGGGCACGGAGGAGCACGAGGAGCGGGTCGAGATCGCCTATCTCCCGGAAGGCGCGGTGGCGATGCGCTCCTCCCTGGACCCGGACACCGTGCTGCGGTACACGGAGGCGGAGTGGCGGGCGTTCGTGCTGGGTGCGCGGGACGGGGAGTTCGACCTGAAGCCGATGGCCCACAACGGGGGCCTCGACCCGCAGTGAGCTGTGACCGGGCCCCGGCTCCGTGTGTGCGGAGCCGGGGCCCGGTCGTATCCGGCGGTCAGCTGGTCATCGACCGTGCCGTCGCGTACACGTCGAAGACGGCAAGGGTCAGCGGGATCAGTGTCAGCAGCACGAAGCCCTCGCAGATCTCCAGGAAGCGGCCCCAGAAGGGGGTCAGGCCGCCGCGCGGCAGGATCAGGCCGAGCGCGGTGACGAGGGCGCCGGCCACGGCGATGACGGCGATCAGCCAGATGGTCCGGATGTCCAGGTCGGTACGGTCGCCGGCCCGCGCCGCGTGCATCACGCCGTGCGGCGGGTTGAGGGCGAGACCGAGACCCAGCAGGACCAGGGAGGCAAGGCCCGCGGCCAGGACCGGGGCGACCTGGGCGGTGTAGCGGAAGAGGTGGGCGCGCATCAGCATCGCGATGCCGGTCGCGAGTGCGAGGAGCTGGGCCCAGATGCCGTCGGAGAAGCCCAGCACCGCCGAGGCGCCGATGGCGAGGAGCGCGCAGCCGCCGACCAGGCCGACGAGGAGTTCGTGGCCGCGCCGGGCCTGGGCCTCGACGCGTTCGGTGTCCACGGGTTCCTGCACGGTGGTCTCGGTGCCGTAGGCGGAGCGGGTGGGGGTGCCGCTGCTGGGGTTCTCGAAGCCGATCGGCAGCCGGGCGAAGCGCATCGACATGCCGGGCAGGAAGGCGAGGGCGCCGACCACGATCGGGGCGCACACACTGGCCATCTCTGTCGGGGCCCAGTCGGTGAGGGTCCCGACGAAGACCACGACCAGGGCGACGGCCGAGGCGAGGACGAAGGCCACGAAGGGGCCGTCGCCGTGCGGCGAGCACAGGGCGAGGATCAGGGCGGCGACGAGCACGGCCGCGCAGGCCAGCAGGAACTGCAGCCTGCCGATGCCCTCCCCGCCGTGCAACGGCAGCAGTCCGCTGCCCGCGACGCCCACGTTGGGCAGGGCGCCGAGGCCGAGGGCTACGGCCGAGCCACGGTCGTCGTAGACACGGGCGCGGACCGCGGAGAGCACGACCAGCAGCACGCCGGTGACGGCGGCGAGGATGCCGGCCAGGCCGTGCATGTCGTGGCGCGGATCGGCGGTCCAGGCGACGAACGCGAGCAGCGCGGGCAGCACGCCGCCGCCGACGAGACCCGCGGCCCTGGTCAGTTCGCCGCTCCACAGCTTGTGCTGCTTGGTGACGGCGGCGGCGACCGCCTCGGCGACGTCGTCGAAGACGGCCGGCGGCAGGGACTGCGCGAAGGGGCGCAGGGTGAGGAGTTCACCGTCGAGAATGCGCTGGGCGGCGAAGGAGCGGGCACTGTCCAGCACGGTGCCGTCGGTACGGACGAGGTGGTAGCCGACCGGGGCGCCCGCCTCGGGGCTCTGCTGGGACAGCCGGAGGATCTCCGGGTAGAGGTCGGCGACCGGAACGTCGTCGGGCAGTGCCACGTCGATACGGCTGTCCGGCGCGACGATGGTCACCCGGCAGAAACCCAGTCCCGTAACGGCTCCCGAAGGGGCTCCCGTCCCGGGTCCGCCGGTGGCGGCGGCCGTCATGCTCACCTGCTGCTCCCCCTCAGTGTTGGTGGTGCGTCTGTCTCGGTGGTTGTGCGTCTGTCTCGGTGGTGGTGCGTGCGTCTTGTCGATGCGTGCGTCTTGTCGGTGGGTGCGACCTGTTGGCGATGGTGCGTCCGTGCGGTGAAGGTTCCGTGCCGTTTCGCCCCGCACCCTGCGCAACGGCGCTGACACGGCCGCCGTACGGCCGGATTCCGGGGCGTTCCGACCCCGGCGTCGGGTGAATTGCCCTGGTATTTCCGGCCTGTTCGGCGTGTGCTCACGCGAACATTCGGCACCCTACCCCTCACCCGGGTGTCGTGGACTCAGTAGGATCACGCGGCGGCCTGCGCTCGCCGGACACGGGGCGGTGGGCGGAAAGCCTGGGTCGGGCAAGGGAATTGGTGAGCAGTGAGCCAGATTGTCGTCAAGCGGCCCCCTCGGGCGCTGCCGTCCGAAGTGCCCACGGAAGAGGTCGTCGTGCAGCCGCCGCCCGAGCTGCCGCGGGGGCACCAGGAGAGCGTGCTGATGCAGCTCCTGCCCACGCTGGGCATGGGCGGCTCGGTGGTCTTCTTCTTCACGAACGGGCAGCCGTTCATGAAGATCATGGGCATGATCATGATCGCATCGACGGTGGCGATGTCCATCGCGATGGTGGTCCGCTTCCGCCGCGGCTCGCAGGGCCAGCTCGCGGACATGCGCCGCGACTACCTCAGCTACCTGTCGCAGACCCGCAAGTCCGCCGTACGGACGGCGAAGGCGCAGCGTGACGCGCAGTACTACCTGCACCCCTCACCCGAACAGCTGTGGGCGCTCGTCGCCGAGGGCAGCCGGGTGTGGGAACGACGGCCCGGCGACGAGGACTTCGCGCACGTACGGATCGGCCTGGGCCCGCAGCCGCTGGCGACTCCGCTGATCGCCCCCGAGACGGGTCCGGTCGAGCAGTTGGAGCCGCTGACGGCGGGCGCGATGCAGCGTTTCCTCGCCGCGCACGGCACGATCGGCGATCTGCCCATGGCCGTGTCGCTGCGCGCCTTCTACCACGTCACCCTCAGCGGTGAACCGCAGTCCGTACGCGCCTCGGCCCGTGCCCTGGTCGGCTCCCTCGCCTCGCTGCACTCCCCCCAGGACCTGGTCGTCGCCGTGGCCGCCGGCCGGGAGGCGCTGCCGCACTGGGACTGGGCGAAGTGGCTGCCGCACGTGCAGGCGCCCGGTGCGCTGGACGGGGCCGGCACCCGCCGGCTGATCGGCGCCGACACCCGCGAGCTGGAGGACCTGCTGGCCTCCCGGCTGGTCGGCCGCCCGCGCTTCCACCCCGGCGCGGCCCCGCTGCTGGACGAGCCGCACATCGTGATCGTCCTCGACCAGTTGTCTCTGCTGCCCGAGTCGGTGCTCGCCAACCCGGAGGGACTGCAGGGCGTGACGATCGTCGAGGTCGTGCCGGGCGAACTCACCGGCGCCGGCGGCGACCTGTCCGTCGTCGTCCAGCCGGGCGCGCTGCGCCTGGACTCCGGGGACGGCATGGTCTACGAGGGCACTCCGGACGCCCTGTCCTACGAGTCGGCGGAGGCGCTGGCGCGGCAACTGGCGCCGCTGCGCATGGCCTCGGGCGGTGACGACGACGAACCGCTGCTCGCCAACCTGGAGTTCACGGACCTGCTGGGTCTGGGCGACGCGGCATCCGTCGACACCAAGCGCACCTGGCGCCCGCGTGCGCTCGCGGAACGGCTGCGGGTGCCGATCGGTGTCGGCGAGGACGGCCGTCCCGTGATGCTGGACCTGAAGGAGGCCGCCCAGGAGGGCATGGGCCCGCACGGCCTGTGCGTCGGCGCGACCGGTTCCGGCAAGTCGGAGCTGCTGCGCACCCTGGTGCTGGGCCTGGCGGTCACGCACTCCTCCGAGACCCTGAACTTCGTCCTCGCCGACTTCAAGGGCGGCGCGACCTTCGCGGGCATGGCGCAGATGCCGCACGTGGCGGCGGTCATCACCAACCTCGCGGACGACCTGACCCTGGTCGACCGCATGGGCGACTCGATCCGCGGCGAACTCAACCGCCGCCAGGAGCTGCTGCGCGACGCGGGCAACTACGCGAACATCCACGACTACGAGAAGGCGCGCGCGGCCGGCGCCCCCCTGCAGCCGATCCCCTCCCTGGTGCTGGTGATCGACGAGTTCAGCGAACTGCTGACGGCGAAGCCGGACTTCATCGAGATGTTCGTGCAGATCGGCCGTATCGGCCGTTCGCTGGGCGTGCATCTGCTGCTGGCCTCGCAGCGCCTGGAGGAGGGCCGGCTGCGCGGCCTGGAGACGTACCTCTCGTACCGCATCGGTCTGCGCACCTTCTCCGCGGCGGAGTCCCGCGCCGCCCTCGGCGTCCCCGACGCCTACGAACTGCCGAACGTCCCCGGTTCCGGCTTCCTGAAGTTCGGCACGGACGAAATGGTCCGCTTCAAGGCCGCGTACGTCTCCGGCGTGTACCGCTCGGGAGCGCAGCGCGCCGCCCTGGACGGCGGCCCGCTGCCGGTGGACCGGCGCCCGGTGCTCTTCACGGCGACGGAGGTGCCGGTGCAGTACGCCGCCGTGCCGCGCCAGCGCACGGCGGCCGCACCGGAGGTGGACGACGCCCTGGCCGACACGGTCCTCGACGTGATCGTGCGCCGGCTGGAGGCCCAGGGCCCGGCGGCGCACCAGGTATGGCTGCCGCCGCTGGAGAGCCCCCCGTCGCTGGACGCCCTGCTGCCCGGCCTCACGGCGGTGCAGGGCCGCGGCCTCACCCAGCCGGGCTACGAGGGCGCCGGCCGCCTGGTGATCCCCGCGGGCCTGGTCGACAAGCCGTACGAGCAGCGCCGCGATCGCCTGATGCTCGACTTCTCCGGTGCGGCCGGCCACATGCAGATCATCGGCGGCCCCCAGTCCGGCAAGTCGACGCTGCTGCGCTCGATCATCTCCTCCTTCGCCCTCACCCACACCCCGTACGAGGTGCAGTTCTACGGCCTCGACTTCGGTGGCGGCGGCATGGCCGCGGTGGCCGACCTGCCGCACGTCGGCGGCATCGCCTCCCGCCTGGACCCCGAACGCGTGCGCCGCACGGTCTCCGAGGTGTACGGCGTGATGACCCGCCGCGAGGAGTACTTCCGCACGGCCGGCATCGCCTCGATCGCCGACTACCGCGCCCGCCGCGCCCGCGGCGACATCTCCGTGACCGAGCAGCCCTTCGGCGACGTCTTCCTGGTCGTCGACGGCTGGGGCAACTTCCGCACGGACTACGAGGGCCTGGAGTCGGCGGTCCTGGACATCGCCGCCCGCGGCCTCGGCTACGGCATCCACGTGATCATCACGGCGTCCCGCTCGATGGAGGTGCGGGCGAACCTGAAGGACCACCTCATGAACCGCCTGGAGCTGCGCCTGGGCGACGTCATGGACTCCGAGATCGACCGCAAGGTGGCGGTGAACGTCCCCGCCGGCGTCCCCGGCCGCGGTCTGTCCCCGCAGAAGCTGCACTTCATGGCGGCGGTGCCGCGCATCGACGGCCTCACCTCGGACACCGACCTGGCGGAGGCCACGGCCGCCCTGACCACCGAGGTCGTACGGCACTGGCAGGCTCCCGGCGCGCCCACGGTCCGCCTGCTGCCGCGCCAGCTGGAGGCCGTCCAGCTGCCGCCGGGCGACCGCTTCCCGAAGCGGGGCGTGGCCTTCGCGCTGGACGAGGACAACCTGGAGCCGGTGTTCGTCGACTTCGAGCAGGACCCGTTCTTCCTGATCTTCGGCGAGAGCGAGTCCGGCAAGTCCAACCTGCTGCGGCTGCTGATCAAGCAGCTGACCCTGCGGTACGCGGGCGACCAGGCGAAGTTCTTCGTGGTCGACAACCGCCGTTCCCTGCTGGACATCACACCGCCCTCGCACCTGGCCGAATACATCCCGATGTCCAGCCAGATGGACCACCACATGACAGCGCTGGCCGACCTGATGCAGCGCCGCACGCCGACCGCCGACGTCACCGCACAGCAGCTGCGGGAGCGGAGCTGGTGGCGGGGCCCGGAGGTGTTCGTGGTCATCGACGACTACGACCTCGTCTCCACGTCCAGCGGCAACCCGCTCAGCGGCCTGACCGAACTCCTCCCCTTCGCCCGCGACGTCGGCGTCCGCTTCATCATCGCCCGCTCCTCCGCGGGCGCGGGCCGCGCAGCGTACGAGCCGTTCGTCCAGCGCATGAAGGAACTCGGCGCCCAGGGCATCGTCCTGGCCGGCGACCCTGCGGAGGGCGACGTCCTGGGCGGGGTCCGACCACGGGCGATGCCCGCGGGGCGGGGCGTCTTCGTGTCGCGGAAGCGGGGGAAGCCGTTGGTCCAGACGGGGTTGGTGGATGTGGAGTACTGACGGACATCACGCGGCTGACGGCCTGACACGCTCCCGCCCTCCGGGCGGGTGACAGGACACGGGGAGGACTCGCACATGGCATGGGACGAGTGGGAACAACTGAAGGCCGACGCTGCGAAGAACCGGTCGACGCACATGCAGCTGAATCATGTGGTCCCGGACGGCGGGGGTGGAGGCGGCGAAGGCTCGCGCGGTGACCTCACCGTGCACCAGAAGGATCTCGCCGCCATCGGCTCCGCGGCACACGAGCTGTTCGTGGACTTCGGCCACTACGGCGACCACGCCCGCATCTCCTCCATGAAGGCGGCCGGAGGGCTCAGCAGCGAGGGCTTCGCGCTCGGCGCCGCCCTCGATCACGTCGCCGAGCACTGGGTCGACCAGGTGCAGACCCTTCTGGACGCCTGCGCCCACATCTCCAACCACCTGCGGTACACCAAGAACCAGCACGCTGCCGACGAGTCCTACATCGCGGGCACGCTCAGCAGCATCTCCCAGCTGGACAAGGGCTTCGACGAGCGGACGGACAGCTGACGGCCATGGATCTCGACGCACTGCGCCACGGCAACTTCTCGCAGCTCGGTGAGGCCGTCACCGACTGGGAGGAGATGACCAAGAAGCTCGCCACGCTGAAAGAGGATGCCGAACGCAATCTCAAGGCCCGCGCCGATACGGCGAACTGGGCTGGCGTCAACGCACAGGTGAGTCGCGAATTCATCAGCAAGACCGCACAGGAGTTCGCGGACGCCCATACGCAGGCGGATTCGATCACGAAGATCCTCATGGACACCCGGGGCGAACTCATCGACTACCGCACCCAGCTGAACGAAGCCATCGCACGGGGCGAGAAGAAGAACCTCACCGTCGTCGACACCGGCCATGGAACGTTCACCGTCACCATGAACGTTCATCCTGACCGTGCCGCGAAGGGCACCACCGTCTCCGAGCACAGCCAGCAGGACGCGAACGACCTCCGCGACGAGATCCAGCGCATCCTCACCAAGGCCACGGAGAGCGACGACAGCGCCGCAAAGGTCCTCAAGCTCCTGGTCGATCAGACCAAGTACGGCTTCTCCGACGCCCACTACAAGGACCGGGACTCCGCCGCCGATGCCGTCGAGGCAGCCGACAAGCTGGCAAAGATGGCCAAGCATCCGGACCAGATGTCCCTTGACGACATCGCCGAGTTCAACCGGTACCTGGAGAAGTACCACGACGACCCCCTGTTCGCGGAACGCTTCGCAAGGGGTCTGGGCGCCAAAGGCACGCTCCAGTTCTGGACCGACATGGTGAATTCCCATGCTGGCGCCAGGGGTACGGAACTGGAACGTATGAAGGAGCTCCAGACGAACCTGAGTCTGACACTGGCCACGGCATCCTTCTCCGACTCGGACGCTATGGAAGCCTGGAAGACGGATCTTCTCAAGGAGATGAACACGCGCTTCCTGTCGGACTCCAAAGAGCTGTTCCAGAATCCAGTCGGCGCGCTTGGCTCCCAGGTACTGAGCAGCCTCATGCGACAGGGGGAATTCGACACCGAGTTCCTGGACGACTACCGGGCCAAGCTGTTTAAGCAGGACAAGGGCGCGGGCGACGTCAACACCGACGCGCTCTGGGTTAAGGGATACGACCACGTCGACATGATCTTCGGCGAGGGGAATGGTCGCGACCCGTTGGAGGGGCTCTTCGACGCCCTTTCCCACAATCCGGAGGCGGCGACTCACGCCTTCGAGTCCAAGTCGGACTTGAACCATATGCTGGGCACCACCGTATACACGAACCGGGGAGAGTCTCTCGGACGTGCCCTGGAAAGCGCCGTCACCGGCATCGCCGACGGTGACACCACCTCCATGGCCCCGCCGCACAGTGCGGCCCAGGTCAAGATCATGGCCAACATCATGAACGCGGTGGCGCAACCTGACGGAGGCGCGCACCTGGTGTCCGAGGGGCTGGGCGAGAGCTTCGGGGACATGGCGGCGGCCTACATGCCGGAGATCAGCCAGGCCCTGGCCGGTCCTCACTCGAAGGCTATTTTCCTTACGCACAGTGAGGCGCCTGACGCATTCCAGGGCAAGCATGTCCCCGATGTAGTGAGATTTCTTTCCGCGACATCAGCAGATCCTGCGGGCAGAGCCGGGATCGTCTACGGGGAAAGTATTTACACCGGAAGCCTCCTCGAATCACACATTTCCGACCCGTCCTTGTTCCATGGTCCCCGCAACCAAGTCCTTGCGGATATCGGGAGGAATGCAGGCATCATCGAGGGCATCGTCGGGCACTCCATAGCGGACGGCGAAGTGCAGTCCTCCGTCGCTGGAGAGACGGACTACAACGACTCCCTCAAGGAAAAGGGGGATGCCGCTAAGACCTGGGTGTCAATCGCCTTCACCGGCCTCAGCCTTCCCGAGCATCTGGGCGGCAGTGCCATGGGATCCATAGTCGGGGGAGCAGCCGGAGCCGTTGCGGGTGGGGCCGTCGACCGTCTGATCGAAGGCCAGCAGTTGCATGGCGCCAAGGATGAGGGGCTGTATGAGAGCGCCAAGAACCTGTACGCGATGCGAGACTCCGTCAATCAACAAACACAATGGTCGACCGAAGACGCCCTCGCCCGGCACCATGTGAACTTGCCTGAGGACGGCACCGACGATCTCGTCGGCAACGCCGTCAATGCAGGTTGGGACGCCAGCAGTGAGTACCTGAGCAACACAGAGGAGCGCCCTTGATGGAGACGCCACAGAGGAGCCGAACGCAACTCGCTTCTTGGGAGAACGGGAGAGTCGTCCTTCTGTTCCTGGTAGTTCTCGGACTCCTCTGTGGAGCTGGATGGATGTTCCTGAACAAAGGCCTCTATCTACTACCGGACAAGATGTGTGAAGGTACTCTCCAGCGGGATATGGTCAAACAGGTCCTGCCGAATGCGCGATCTGCCGACAGCGGATCCTACAGCCAGGGGGCCGGGAGTGACCTTTCTTTCGGGTGTCACGTCTCCACCACCAATCATTCATGGCTCTCCGGGAAAGCACGGGTTCAGCCTGCCTCCCCTAAAGAATGGCTCGAATATTATCGAAATCCCGGCGACCAGAATAGGATCGTCCGTGTCTCCGTGGGCAAGATAGAAGCTCTGACTCAGATCGATTCCAGCGGGGACACTGCATCGGTGTACATGCCTTGTACCCCGCCCAGTGTTCCCGAGTACAACGCCTCCGAGTCTTACGCGGTGGTCGGTGAGGCATGGATCAAGGGACCCGCCAGGGTCAAAGGCGTGCCGCTGGGACAGACGCTGACCGACTTCGCCTATCAGCTCACCCAGCACGCCTACAAGCTGGCTGAGTGCAAGGGTGCCCGCGACTTTCCCGAGGAACTGCCCCGGTACGCGGCCCCCTGACCTCGATTCGTCAGTGAGGGACGGTCTCCAGCGGTCAGAGCATCGTGAGGTCGTGATCATTTCCGCTGATCGGGAAGTTGGAACGCGAGCCGGGGACGGTCATCTCGCGCCAGGTGCCCGCAACGGCGGGCGCGACGTGTACTCGGCGCAGGCGGACCAGGACCGCTCGGACGCCGCGCGGCGACGGGCGCGCCGGCCCTCTCTGGAGGTCGCGGTGGTTGCACGACGCGGTGGCCGAGGGCCAGGCCCAAGAGCGGTCGCCACAGCAGATCGCTGGACGGCTAGCCGAGGACCATCCCGACGACGAGGCGATGCACGTGTCCCACGTGCCATTGAAGTCCGAGTTGAAGCTCGCGCTGCGGCAGAGCCGCCCCTAGCGCCGCCCGGCCGGGATGGCGGCTATTTCGGCCGGAACTTGGAAACGGCACTGGACGACGGCTACACAAAGGGTAGCAATGGAGCGAGCCAGCGCGGCGCGCCACCTAATGCCTAAACGAACTGGACTGCGGGTGAAGAGTGCGCGCATAGTTCCGGCTCTGCTCGCGGTGGCACTAGTGGCTACCGGCTGCCAGAGCGAGGACGCGAAGTCCGGGAGCCCCTCAACTCAAGGTGCTGCAAGTACCTCCTGCGTCAGGGCCCTGAGTGCTCAGGCAAAAAAAGCCATGCTGCGGGTCTCGGGAATTCCGGCAGCCTCACAGGTTGATTTCATGGGAGACCCTCAGCGGACTGCTGATGAACTGGTCAGCCAATACCTCGAGGCAAGGCGACAGAAAGATCTTTGCTTTCTGTGGTGCATACGAAGGATTATCGGGACTCGATTCTGTAGGGGTAGATTTTTCACTGGCGCAAGAGCTCCCCGAGAAGGGCGAAGCTGCCTCGATCTTCACGAAGTACATCATGGGGAAGACTGCACTCGCCAGCACCAAGGTGGCTGTTCTCTATTTCAATTGCTCCAGCGGGAAGTTCGACGGGGCAACGGTACTGATACGAGGAGAGGTGCGCAGCAGGTATGACGTGACCGAACCCCCAGCCGCAGCCCGGGAGGACAACCTTCGTATCCTGCATGACTCCAGCCAGACTCTGTCCGCTCTGCTCAAGTGCAAGGCAGGAACTGGGCCAGAAAAGTCGGCAGGCCGTTGCGTCAGGCCGTGACGGATTTTGCCTACCACTCACGAAGCACGCCTACAGGTTGGGCAGCTGCCAGACGGGACGAGAATTCCCAGGACGATTCCCCGTTATGCGTCGCGGTGAGATATGAGTCGGAGCACCGGCAGCGCCCTCGCATGACATCGACTCCAACAGCCTGTGGAGTGTCCGGCGGTCGCATCGGCCGCCCGATTCGGTATTTTCGCGGGGTGTGTGATCAGAAAACCGGGAACGCCAACAGGGAACCATTGGCCGTGGCGAAGGCTCGGTTGCCGCCGACCGCGAGGTCGACCTTGACTTTTAGACCGAAGAGCGAAGGAAAGTCGTAGGTCCAGATCTCCGAGCCGTCCTTGATGCTCAGGGTGCGTACCGTGGTGCCGTTGTACGGCTCGTCGATCACCCACGCGCCGCTGCCCTGAATCAGAACCGGTCCCTGCCCACCCTCCAACGACGACCACTGATCTCGGCCTCCGCGGATGGGGAACCGCCTGACGTTACCGCCGATGGTCGAGTACACGGAGTTGCCTGAGATGGCGGCAGGGCCCCATTCCGGCGGGCTCGCGTATGCGTCCGTCTCCTGCCAGAGTTCCTTGCCGTCCGAGGTTCTCCGTGCGGAGAGCGACTTGCCATTGAGGTACACAACACCGTTCCGTGCCACCGGAACGAGTTGTTCCTTCCTCGCCTGGTTGTACATCGTCCACAGAGGGTGACCGGTCTTCGTGCTGACTGCGAAGGCGTGTCCGCCCGTGGTCGAGACGACCAGTGTTCCGCTGTCGGCCGCGCCTTGGGGGCAGACGCTCGTCCGGAACTTGTCCGGTATCGGAACGGTCCAGCGGATCCTCGCGTCGGTGCGGCTCAGCGAGCGCAGCCGGTGGTCTTCGGTCACCACGTACACGGCCTCCTCATCGGCGGCCAGCAGCGCCTTGGCGTCGGCCTTCGCCGTCCACTTGGGCTCCCCCGTGGACGGGACGAAGGTATGCAGCGTTCCCTCTTTGTCGGCAGCCACGAGCAGACGGTCGGAGAGTGAGAGGTAGCGGCTCGCCATTTCCATGTCCGGGGCCTGCCAGCGGCGCTTGCCGTCGACGACGTTGAATGCCGCGATGCCACTGGACGCGCCACCGGCGATGATGACGTCGCGGATCGGCAGCGGAGCCGGCGAATGGGTTCCCACCGCCGCATCGTGTCCCCAGAGCGGCTTCACCTGGTCACCGACGATGTAGTCGCCGTCGTCGGCGGAAAGGATGCGTGCCGCTGGTGTCTTCACCGCAGGCGGGATGGTGAACAGGTCCTTCTTGCTCGAGCCGTTGTGTCGCAGCAGCCACCACCCCGTGCCACCGGTGGCCGCGAGCAGCGCTCCACCGGCTGCGAACCCGGTGAGCAGGCTTCGCCTGCTCGGCCCTGTCCCGGTCTGCGTCGTCAGCAGCGGCGCGGTCAGTTCCCGCACCTCACGCTCCCGCTCCCTGATCGCGTCAGCCACCGGCCCGCGCTTCCACACCGTGTCGGACTTCTTGGGCAGCGAAATGGCCCGTGCGATCTGCTCGGGCGTGGGCCGTCCCGACGCCTCCTTGGCAAGGCATGGGGCGATCAGGGCGTAATGCTCAGGTGAGAGGCCGTGCCAACGTGGTTCGCCGTGGACGACCTCGTACTGGACAGCGGCCACATGCGTGCCCTCGAACGCCCGGTGTCCGGTGGCCGCGTAGACGAGGACGGCGCCGAGGGAGAAGACGTCAGCGGCCGGGGTGACACGCCGGCCGAGCACCTGTTCAGGGGCGCCGTATCCCGGAGTGACCGGGATCTGCCCGGTGGTGGTGAGGGTGAGACCGTGCTCCGGGCGGGCGATGCCGAAGTCGATGACCCGAGGGCCGCCGGAGGTGAGCACGATGTTCGGCGGCTTGAGGTCGCGGTGGACGAAGCCGGCGGCATGGATGTCGCGCAGAGTGTCGGCGACGGAGGCGGCCAGGGCACGCAATTTCGCGTCGTCCAGCGGGCCGTGCTGATCCACGACCTGGTCCAGGGTCGGTCCGGCGAGGAACTCGGTGGCGATCCACGGCCGCCCGCCCTCGGTCTGCGCACCCAGCACCGCCGCCACACCGGGGCTCCGCACGGCCTGGGCCGTCAGCGCCTCGCGCACGAACCGTTGGGCGAGCCCGGTGTCATGAGCAAGTTCGGGCCGGAGCACCTTGACGGCGGCGACGGTGCCCGCCTGGTCCTGCCCCACGTACACCTTGCCCATGCCGCCCTCGCCCAGCACACCCAGCAGCCGGTACGGGCCGAGCCGAATCGGGTCACCGGTCCCCAGGGGTCTCATAGCTTGTCGCTTTCTCTTCTCTGTACCGAATCAGCTCACCGCAGCGGGAAGGCTGCGAGGAAGTGGCCGCCCAGCGCGATGATCTCCCCCGCCTTCTCATGGATCATGAAGCGGTCGCCAGTGGTCCTGTAGGAGTGGGCCGGGGCACGGGAGGACAGATCGACCGCCCACAGCCGCGATCCTCGCTTGCTGTACGCGTAGTCGGAGCCGATCACGGGCGCGGCCGTCAGGTCCGCCTTCGTCCCCTGCCCGCCCTTCTCCTGCCATTTGGCGCGCCCGTCAGCGGGGTCGAAGGCGACGAGTCCAAGGCCCTTCTCGACGGCGTACAGGGTGCCGTCCTTGAGTGCAGGAAGGCCGTAGGTACGGCCCGGCCGCTCGGCCTTGGAGTCCCATGCCACGCCGCCGTCGCTGAGCCGCAGAGCCCTGAGCCGGCCGGCACCCACGTACAGGTGCTGCGCGTCGGTGACCAGAGGCTGCTGCCGTACCTGGTCCGGAGCAACCCCGTCGAGCTTGCGGTCCCAGCGGACGGTGCCCGTCCGGGTGTCGCGCATGACGGCATGCACACTGCCGTCGTTCGCCACCTGGAGCGCGACGAGACCGTTCCCCACGACGCCGGCAGCGAGGACGTACAACTGTGAGGAACCGTTGCGCCGCCCGGGCAGCGGTGTCATCCACAACCGCCTGCCCGTGTTGATGTCTACCGCGAGCACGTACCAGGACTGGGAGGCGAGGAAGCTGAGGGAATACTTGCCCCGCCCCGCAACCGCGTAGGCCACGCCGTCCGCGCTGCACAGTGCCTGGTTCACCGGGAGGCCATTGAGGTCGGAGAAGTGCGCGAAAGGCTCTTCCGCCTTGCCGGTGAGGATGTCGAGCGAGGCCAGGGCCAGCGGTTTCGCATGCGACACGTCGTCTTCGAGGTCGGATCCGATGTAGCCGTCGTCCACGTCTGTCGTCAGGATGATGCGATCGCCGTCGCAGGCAGCCTGCCAGGTCCTCTCCGTGTCGTCCGACTTCCAGTCGATCTCTCCGGTTCGCGCGATGACACCGTTCAGGTCGCTCCCGGCCATCAGCACCACCAGGTTTGCGACGGCGTGCACCTGCGACGGATAAGAGGCCAGAGATGACCCTGCGAAAAACCTGTTGTCCGGGTCGGCGACCTGGATCTGCCAGAGGGAGTCAAGTTGCTTCTTCGGCAGCATGCTGTTGCTGGGCCCAGGCACAGGCTGCGTCTTCGGGCCGCCGGTCCACTCGTTCCAGGTCAACGCTCCCGCAGTCCCGGCCGCGACAGCCAGCGCCGCACCTCCACCGGTGAGCAGCAGCCGCCGACGGGACCACCGTACGGGGACCACCGTCGACACCGGCTCCGGCTCCTCGGTGGGAGCCGGCAGCCGCTCCGGCGAGACCTGCCAGACCTCGGTCGCCCTCCGCCCGATGTCGGCCAGGAGCGCATCCGGCAGGTGATCTGCGAACTCGCCGGTGCCATCATGCAGTTGAGAAGCAAGCCAATTGGTCGTCGGCCGTCGGAACGGGTTCTTTTCCAGGCACTGCGCGAGCACCGGCACCAGGCTGTCGGGCACACCGCTCAAGTCCGCCTCGGCGTACTGCACCCGATACAGCAGATCGGCAGCCCGCCCATGCCCGAAGGGCGAACGTCCGGTGGCGGCGAAGACGAGCAGGCCCGCGAGCGCGAACGTGTCGCCCGCGGCCGTGTGTTCCTGCCCGCTCGCCTGCTCCGGCGACATGAAGGCAGGGGTTCCGACGGCGACTCCTACACGGGTGAGACGGTCGTCGCCGGCCGCACGCGCGATGCCGAAGTCGATGACCTTGGGACCGTACGCCGTGATGAGTATGTTGGACGGCTTGAGGTCGCGATGGACGACGTCGGAGGCGTGCAACTGCCCCAGCGCCCCGCACAGCGCCGCGCCGAGCGCCCGCACGGACGCCTCCGGCAGCGGACCACACAACTCGACGGCTTCGTCGAGGGGCGGCCCCAGCACGTACTCGGTGGCGAACCACGGCGTCTCGGCCCGTGGGTCCGCGTCCACGACACCGGCGCCGTAACGCTCTCCTACAACCCGGGCCGCATCGATCTCCAGCCGGAACCGGGTACGGAACGCCGGGTCGGAGGCGATGCGGGCGTGCATGGTCTTCAAGGCGACGATACGTCCGCCTTCGGTGCAGGCCAGATAGACGGTGCCCATGCCTCCACTGCCGAGGCGGGCGATGGGCCGGTAGACACCGACCTTTTGCGGGTCATCGTGGGTAAGCGGGAAAGGCATGGGCCGTTGTCAGTCGAGGTCGGGGCGGGCTGCCGTGGACGGGGGTGTCGGCTCGATGGAGACCTCTGCTGCGAGAACGGCCGCCGATTGATGGACGAGGGCCGCAATCACGCGGCCTGGGAGCCAGCCCGGGGTGAGGAGTGCGCTGGGAGCGGTCAGCGAGTGGATGAATTCGACGAGTTGAGGCCGAGCGCCAGGGTCGCGAGACAGGCACCGGGTGATGATCGCACGGAGGGCCGGTGGGAGTTCGTCACGTTCCGGCGTCGTATGACCCGTGGCCGCATAGGCGAGCGTGGCGCCGAGGGCGTACACGTCACCGAGGGGACGAGGGCGTCCACCGGCGGCCTGTTCGGGAGGCAGGCTGCCAGGCTCCAGCCCCGGCAGACCGGAACGCGACGTACCGTCAGGTGCGGCTGCACGTACGGCTCCGAAGCATGTGAGACGCGGCCCGTCGGCAGCGAGCAACACAGCCGCCGGGGATACCCCGGCGAAGGTCAGCCCCTGCCCGTGCAGGATCGCCAGGGTCTCGGCGAGGGCGACACCGAGCGCGCGTACGGTCCGCTCAGGCAGCGGGCCGCCGTGCACGGCGAGGGCGGTCGGCAGCGGCAGGACGGGCACGTACGGGTGGGCGTACCAGGCGGGTCCCGCTGGGGAGGCAATCACGGTGGCGGGGGCCGCGCAGGGGCCGAGGAGATAGCGCGAGGTTTCGGCTTCCACGAGGAAGCGCTGGGGATCGGATCCGGGGTACGGGACGGAGAGCACGACGGTGTGAGCGTCGTCAATGCTGCGGGCGATGTAGCGCCGCTCGGGGACGGGGATAGTGCCGTGCGGATCGTCCAGCGCGGCGATGAGGGTGTACGGGCCTACGCGCCGTGGCTTGGCGGCTCTGCCGCCCGGGACATCACCAGCGTTCGTGTTTGAGGTGCCCGTGGCGTGCGCGTGCACGATTCCCTGTCCTGATTCGTCGCTGTTCGTGTGCCGGTCAGACAGACTGGGGGTGGGCACCTCCCGTGCGTGCCCACCCCCGTACGGCGTTCCGCCGATCCGTCTTACATGTAGTAGCTGGCGGCCTTCTTGTCGCCACCGAGGTAGTCACCGCCGGCCGCGTGCACGACCTTGCCGATGGCCATGAGTGCCTCGTGGATGCCCTTGGCCTCGCGGTCCCAGGCGGCCTGCTGCTCGGTGTACGCGTTGTGGGCCTCGCCCTCCCACATACCGGCCACGCTGGCAACCTTCTGCTTGATGGCCTCGAGGCTCTCCTCGAGCCGCTTGGCGTGGTTGGCGAGCTGCGTGGCGGTCTCGTCGAGACCCTGGTACGAGACTTCCAGCTCACCGCTGTTGTTGACGCCCATGATTACTCCGATGCTGAGAAGTGGTGGCCTGGGTGGGATCAGTAGCCGGACAGCGCCGAGTGCGCGCCGCCGAGGTCCACGTCGATGGACTGGACCTGGGCGCGGACCTCGTCCTCCGTGCCGTCCTTGATCTTGCGAGTCGTGGTCATCGCCTCGATGAACTTGGCGAGGATGTTGCCGATGCGGACCATGCGCTCGTTGATCTCGGTCTGCTTGGCGTTGAACGCGCCGGCACCGATGCCCTTCCAGTGGCCCTCGAGGCTGTCGATGATGCCCTGGAGTTCCTTCAGCTGGCCCTTGATGCCCTCGAAACGGTGCAGAAGCTCCTTTTCGAGGAGGATAATGTCCTTGTCACTTACCTTCTGGCGCCCTGTTGCCATTTCGATGCCTTTCTTCTGTGGACTGACCTTGCCGGGCGCTGAGTCAGGCGTCAGCGCTGACGGCAAGCGGACCCTGCTCACTCGGTGATTGAGCAGGCATTAGGGAAGCGTTCAGGCGTTGCGACGCGCCCGCAGCACGGCGAAACCGGCTCCCCCGACGACCAGTACGGCTGCTGCGGCGCCGACGATCACCCAGGTTTGGGTGCTGCTGCCGGATCCGGATTCCTTCGCGGCGGCGGATGTGGGGCCACTTGAGGATCCGGCGCCCTTCGTCGACCCGCCCTCGGACGGCGCGACCGACAGGCTCGGGGTGGCCGTGACGTCTTCGTCCGCGTCCGTTCCGTTCTCGGCGTACAGGGGATCCCTGTTGGCCGGGCCCGGATCGATGTTCTTGTTGATCAGCACGCGGCGCGGGCGGATGATGCCGTAGCCGAGGTACGTGCTGGGCTTGTCCTTCGGCCAGGAACGACCCGCGGTGTCGAGGAGCGTCCGGAGGACCTGGTTGGCGGTCCAGTCGGGGTGGACGGACCAGACCAGGGCGGCGGAGGCGGAGGCGATGGCGGAGGCGGGGCTGGTTCCCCCCGTGTCGCAGTACCGGGTGAATGTGCCGTCGCACCAGCCAGGAATGTGAAGGCCCGGCGCCGCGAAGTCGACGTAGTCGCTGCGCGTGGAGAACTTGCCCACCGTTCCGGACTTGTCGATGGCAGACACACCGACAACGTACGGATCGACGGCCGGATATTCCGTCTTCCCCTTCTCTCCGCCGTTACCGATGGCAGCGAACATCAACTTGCCCTTGGAGGCGGCATACTTGATGGCATCCTCCTCTTCAGGGTCGGTGTACGGGCTACCGAAAGACATATTGATGATCTTCGCGTCACTGTCCGCGACAGCCCTTATCGCTTCGGCGGAAGAGGCGGCCTTCGCGTCCCCTTCTTTGCCCTTCGGCCCAATCATTTGGATGTGATATGGAACGATCTTCGCCCCCGGCGCCAGCCCCTTGACGCCGCCACCCGCCCCTGTACCGGCAATGATCTCAGCCATGGCAGTGCCATGACCGTCGTAGTCCTTCGTAGCAAGGTACGCGACGGATTTCGGCACTTCATCGACCAGCACCTGACCTTTGAGCGATGAGGTCGCCGGATTCACCCCCGAGTCAATAACAGCGATCTTCACCCCTTTACCGGTGCTGTACTTCCATATCTCGTCGGCACCCATGGCATCCAAATACCACTGCTTCGACTGAATGTCGGAGGCCGCCGCACCGGGAGCCAGTCCGGTCGACACGATGACCAATGTGCCCAGCGCCGAACACACTGCCGCCAGACGTCTCACATTGCACCTCGTCAGGAGGGCAATTCTGCTGCCGCGTCGGCCGGTCCCTGGCTTCATGCCTGCGTACGTCCTCGCTCGTTTTCAGTCGCTTGCTGTGGCACATCACGCCGCTGCTTCTGGGGCGGCCGGTGCTGTTCCTTCTCGGCAGACCCACTGGTGCCACTGGCTTCACCATTCGGACTCTGGCGGCTGGCGACCGCACCTCGGCCGAGTGCCGAGCCCCCGGTACTGGTCTCGGAGTCTTTGAGCGTCGAGCCGGCATTGTTCCGGCGCGCGCCGATCACGCCGTCGGGACTGCTTGCCGAGCGCAGCGCCGCTTGGCCCGCACCAGGTTCCGTCCTGGCCGTGGATGCCCCGACAACCCCTCGCTGCCCGAGAGCGCCCTTCGGCGGCGTGGTGGAGACTGATTCCTCGGAACCGACGACCATGCCGCGTGGCACACGGGGATTGGACGCCGCTCCAGGCGTACGACCGGGGACTGGCTTGCCGCCTACGACACCGCTGCGTGTCGCGCCGACGGGTCCGGTTGTTCCGGTCCGCCCGGTTGGTGTGTTGGTCACCTTGGGCGTTCCGCCGGTGACACCGCGCCCGATAGGCGATCGTCCGGGCTGCTGAGTGACCCCTCTGGTGGCCGCCTGACCGGCCGGAGTCGCACGTCCAGTGGCACGAGCAGCTTGCCCCAGGGGCTCCTGGGGCACTCGCCCACTGGCGGTGGCACGCCCCACGGGACCTTGTGGCGTGCGCCCGCCTCCAGTGCCTGTAGGGCCGGTCCGGCCCTGCGTTGACAGGGGCAGGCGAGTGCTCGGGCCATAGCCAGGAGAACGTCCGGCAGTCGGCGCAATCGGAGGCGCCATTGGCCCGGGGGGCGGCGGAGGCGTCTGACCTCCACCGCCGGCAGTCGGAAGGGTGGGGGCAGGGGGGTGAGGCTGTGTGGGGTGTGCCGGGGGAGGCAAGGTGTTCACGGTGTTGATTTCCGTGCCGACATCATGGCCCGGATGCCCACTGGGCTCGTGAACTTCCTTGAGGGGCGGCACCACACCGCCTGCCGTTGTTCGGTGGGGTTCAGTCACCGTTCCGTGGAGCTCGGTCGCCGGTCCGTGGGGGGCAGTCGTCGTTCCGTGGGAGGCAGTCGTCGTGCCGTGACCGCCTGTCACGCCTTCTCGAACCGTTTCCCGTGGTGTCGACGCCCCGGAGCCATATGGGTTACGCCAATCGTCACGCTCGATTGTCGGCCGGGGCACCCCCACATCAGGAATCGCTTCGATCGCCTTCGGCTCAGGGTTCGTCCTCAACCCCCCTGCGGCCACCGAATAGAACGACCCCAAGCGGACCATCTGATTGATGGCGTCCTGGCGATCCTTCTCGACCTTCTTGGCGAGCACGTAGTCCGCGTTGCTCTCGACCTGCTTGGCCTTGGGCAAGGTCCAGGGCCGCTTCTGCTCGTCGGCCGGCCGGGTGTCCCGGGGTGGCATGGACTTGCGCACGGAGGCCAGGCCTGAGGCGGCGGTGGTGATCTCGGTGCCGGCCCCGTGGGCGTAGGTCTCGAGGTCCTTGGCGAAATCGAGGAGGCCTTTGGTCCACTTCTGGAACTGTGTGGCGCCCTCGCCCTCCCACTCGGCCAGGACCTTACGGATGTTCCCGTGCAGGTCCGACGCGGCAGTGCTGATGGCGTCGCGGGCGTCCCACAAGGCCTTGCCGGCGAGCTCCAGATGTTCGGGGTTGGCGTGCTCGACCAGATCGATCATGTCGTTGAGATCGGCGTCATCGAACTGGGTCGAGCCGAGCGGTGTGCCCCTGAGCAAGTTCTCGACGCCGCCTACCGCGTTGGCCGCGACGGCTTCCGCGTTCGCCTGCTCCAGGCCGGTCTTGTACTGGGGCTTCTGCCGCCAGTCGCCGCTCACTTGGTACTCACCCCCGCGGACCTCTGGTCAGTGTGCTGCCTCGTGTCCTTCCGAGGCTGCTCGTGCTTGTGCGTCGCCTTCTGGTACTCCTCGTCGAGCTGCGACTTGATCTCCCAGAACCGTCGCCTCACTTCGTCCTCAGAGAGGTCGTATGTGGCGTCGGTCGCGTGCGAGGCGAGTGTCAGAGCCTCGATATGCAGCCCCAGGGTCTTCGACAGGTACACGAGGCGCTCGTGGACGTGCTCGTACTGCGCGTGCAGGTCGTGCGCTTCGCCGAACGGAATCTGGGTACCACTGAACGAGGTACGGCTGAGAGCGTGATGCGCGATCTTGGACGCGCTGCCCGGAGACTCCTCGAACTTGGTCAGGGCCTTGTCCACGTCCTCCTTGAACTTGGACAGCGCTTCGACGCCGCGCCTCAGATCCGAGCGGCCACCGTCACCCACCGCAACCCCTTCCCCCGTGTCCCCGTTTGCACAGCTCTTGACAGACCAGGGAGTCGCGTCCGTGCTCCCCGCGTCCTTCGTCGACCACTGTAGTCATTGTGTAAATCGCGGCCAACTGAACTCTGCGACGGTTCAGTTGCAATGCTGTCCTGAACCGATGGCCTCGGGGCCGTCCGAGATCGGCAACGGGGTCGATCGAGACAGAAGCCTGCAGACATCTGCGCAGAAGCTTCACGACCACCCGGCCGACCTGCATCTCTCGCCCGGCATCCCGGGAACTTTGCAACCACGAAACCGCCCCCTGGGGGAGTGGTTGCCTCCTTGCCGAACAGTTCGACCGGCAGACCGACCGGCATCCGACCCGGAGCCTCGGAGGAAGCCCTCCTCCGAACCTTCACAGGAGTCGATGTGGCGCATATCAGACATGGGACAAACTTTTCTCAATCCAGGTTGCTAATTTGACCGGACGGCGCGACATCCACAGGGGGAAGGGGCCCGTTCATGGCGTGGGACGAGTGGGAGCAGCTCAAGGCACAGGCGGCTGAGGGGCAGTCGGCACACATGCGGTTGAACCACGTCGATGGCGGTGGCGGCCCGTACGGCCCCTACGTCGTTCCTGGCAAGACAGGTGACCTCAAGGTGGGTCATGAGGACCTGGTCAAGATCGGCAGCGCTGCGCACCACCTCTACGACCAGCTCTGGGACAAGGCTCGTGTCGCCACACCCAGCAGCGATTCCGCGGCCGGTGATCTCTCCAAGCAGGGGTTCGCGCTCGGTACCGGACTGCAGCACGTGTCGAGCCGCTGGGAAGCGCAGCTGAAGAGCCTGATGGACGCGTGCGCCCAGATCTCGAACCACATGCAGGTCACCAAGACAGTCCACGCGAACGACGACAACTACATCCAGCGGCTGATGAGCAGCATCGACGTGCTGGACGCCGGGTTCGACGAACGGGCCGGCGCGCCGGGCGAGGCGAACAACTACGGGAAGAAGGACAAGGGCGACAAGGAGGGATAGCGGCGGCCGGACAGCGACGACGACACCACCCGCCACAACCGGCAGACCCAGCTACCCCAAAGGACAACGGTCGACAATGGACTTCAACGCTCTGTTCCACGCCAACTTCAAACTGCTCGACGACGCTGTCACCGACTGGTCGACACTCGTGAAGCATCTGGCAGACCTGAAGAAGGACGCCGAGGACGGCCTTCACAAGGCAGCGAACGCGGCCGACTGGGCCGGTGTGAACGCGCAGGTGTCCAAGGAGTTCATCGGCAAGACCGCCGGCGAGTTCTCCGACGCCCACACCGAGGCCACCACGATCCATAACATCCTCATGGACAGCCGCAACGAACTGAAGGAATACCACCAACAGTTGAAGGACGCCGTCTCTCGTGGGCAGGACAAGAAGCTCACCGTGGTCGACACCGGTGACGGCGGCTTCACCGTCATGGGCAGCACCCGCCCCGACTGGGGTTCCGACCCGGGCAGCGAGACGAGTGCGACCACTCAGAAGGACGTCGACGCCCTCCGAGACGAGATCCAGGGCATCCTCACCAAGGCCACCGAGAGTGACAACTCGGCCAAGACGGTTCTCATGGCGATCGTGGATCAGAGCACGCTGGGCTTCTCCGACGCCAGTTACAAGGACCGGGACACCGCTGCGGATGCCGTCAAGCAGGCTGACGAACTGGCGAAGCTTGCGAAGCAGGACCCCGACGATCTGTCGCTGGCGGAGTTCGACCGGCTCAACGCAGGCCTGAAGAAGTACCACGACGACCCGTTGTTCTCCGAGCGCTTCGCGACGGACCTCGGCCCGGAGAAGACGCTGTCGTTCTGGGCCGACGTGAGCGACTCAGCCGTCTCCCCCGACCTCGCCCGGGAGCGCCGCAAGCAGCTGGGCGAGCTGCAGAAGAACCTCAGCCTCACCCTCGCCACCGCAAGCCAGAGCGACACCGCCGGCATGTCCGAGTGGAAGCGGCACATGATCGACCTGGGTGGCCAGCCGCTCCACGGCGCGCACGGCGGCATTCTCGGTGTCCAGGTCATGAGCAACCTGATGAGGGCCGGAGACTACGACGACGACTTCCTGAAGCAGTACGGCAAGACCCTCATGGAGACCGAGCGGAGGTTCACGGACGACGGCAGGCACACGGCCTGGCAGCGGATGGGATTCAGCCCGTACCTCAACCATATGGGCGGCGACTCCGGCTTCGACCCCATGTCGGGCTTCCTCAAGGGTCTCTCGAACAGTCCCGATGCGGCGACCGAGTTCTTCAATGACGACTTCCTCCCCAAGGACGGAGACAATGAGCACGCCGTCTCCAACTTCAAGTACCTCTTCGAGGACCGCCACTGGCCGCACGAGAGCAAGAGCGACTTGAGCCTCGGCGAAAGCCACGACGGCCGCGACAATCTGGGCGCAGCACTGGAAGCAGCCACGACTGGGCATCCCGCGGGTGAACTGCCGACTGATGACACACCCGCGCACACTCCGGGGCAGAGCAAGCTGTTCGAGAACATCGTTTCGTCGATCTCTGACGATAACGAGCGCCTCACGGATCACAGTTACATGTCGGACAGTATGGGGCAGATCGCGTCTGAGTACCTGCCGGACATCGACCGTGCGACCACGGATGTGGACTCGCACCCAGGCAAGCACGACCCGGATGGCCAGGCCGCTTGGGAACGCATTCAGAAACTCTATCCCGTCCAAGGCTCTGCAGCCCAACTGGACCACCGCGAAGTGGCCCGGTTCCTCTTTGCTGTTGGCCAGGACCCGGACGGGTATGCGGCAGTCGAAGTGGGCCAGCAGAAGTACATGGGCCGGCTCATGGAACACCACCTGAACCCAGATCTGTCGGAAAGTCAGCGACCGAATCACGACTTGGAACTCACCGTTCGGGACATTGCACGCCACTCTGGCCAAGTTTCAGGGACATTGGCTATGGGACGGAACGAAGCGGTCGCGGGCCCTGCCGACGTCAAGGACAAGGACTTCGACCATTCGGTGGCGCAATGGAAGAACGTCCTGTCCGGAGGCATCGGCACCGGCGTAGGGGTCGGTACGTCGTTCATTGCGTCCCCAGCAGTCGGGGCCGGCATCGGTGGCGCTGCCGGAACCGCGACCAGTGTGGTCCTTGAGGAGCTTTTCAAGGACGCCGAGGGAAGCGCCAAGGACGAGGCCGGCGGCAAGATGGGTGAGAACTGGCAGAACGGCGCCGAGAACAATATGAAATACACCCGAAAGGCTGCCTTCACTGCAGCCAGGACCTACCAGCTCGCGAACCCCGGCGATGTTTCCACCTGGGCGGAAACATCCTCGTCTCAAGGATTCCAGGAGGCCGGCGGATACATGGAGCGGGTCGGGGCCGAACTCGTCACGGACATCTGACGGCCCAGAGCAGCCTGGCGCAAGGAAGGTAGATACTCTGATGGTTCGACGAGCCTTGGCGACCACAGCGGTGCTTGGGATTTTCGGCATGCTCGTAAGTTGCTCCGGGGGCCATGAGAAGAAGGCCTACAAGGTACCCACGGCTCTGTGTGGTGTATCGGTAGATCCGGATCTGGTGTCACCCTTTCTCCCCCCGGGAGACCAGATCAAGGTGTTGGACACGCGTCCGGTACCCACCAGAAAGCTCTGCCGGGTGGATGTCGATGGAAAATGGGCGATGATGGCCAACCTGCAGTGGTGGTCAGAGGACGTTTCCATCACCATGGTGGCAGATGCCAATCCGCAACTGGGTCCGGCCGAAATCTCCACCAACGGTAACTTTTACTACAGCGGGACGGGCGCTGTGGTGCGCGTCAAGGACTGCAAGAACCCCAGCCACACCAGGCAGATCCTTTACACCTCGCTGCGGGTCCATGACTCCCATCTCGGCGATGCGTCCACCATGAAGAAGTTGGCCACCGCCTACACCAAAGCTGTTGCAGACACCGATGAATGCGCGTAAGGGGCTTGCAGCCTTCAACTCTTGTACGTCTCTCGACCTGCTCACCGAAGAACCTCGAACCAGCTCTAAGGTGACGTTGAGGCAGAAGGTGGCGTTCGCACCGAGGCCATGAGGGAGGCGGCGGGCCCGGCGGTCACGCCGTTCCAGGGGCCCAAGACTCTCCGTCTTCCTCGGCCTTGTCCCCCGATCGTCGGCGGGAATTCGTCAGCCCAGTCGGCCGTGTCATCACCGTAGGCATCACCCAGTTCCGTGCTTCCGCCTGAGAAGAGAACGATCGCGGCCAGGCAGAAGAAGAGGATGCGGGCCGCGACGAAGCCGCGTCCGGGGTTCGGGGGCGGATGGGTTGATCGGCTCGCGCCAGGACCGTGCGCGGGCCACCGGGACGCAGGCCGCCGACAGGTGTGCCACGACCACGACGAAGCTGGTCACGGCCACTTTCGTCATGCCCCGGCCCTCACCCTCAGCTTCCTGCGGCGCGCGTCCCGTACCGCCACCGCTCCCCCGCCGAGCCCCGCCACCAGGACCCCGGCGCCGATGGCGACGTACGTCGCGAGGCGGGCGTTGCGTTCCTGGGGGGTTTCGCCGAGGGTGAGTCTGGCTGCGGTGGGGGCCTCCGCGTGGGTGAGGCCGGCGTCGGGGTGGGGTGACTCGATCGGGTGATCGTCCTCTGTGAGGGCGCGGACCGGGTCCACCACGCCCCAGCCGACCCGGGGGTCATGGCCGGTGATGGAGCGCTCGGCGGTCTGCTCAATCTGGGCCACGACCTCGGAGGCCGTCCAGGTGGGGTGCTTGGACCTGATCAGCGCGGCGACGGCGGCCACGTACGGGGCGGAGAAGCTCGTGCCGTTGTCCGAGCAGTGGCCGCCCTTGGGGACCGTCGAGATCATGTCGACGCCGGGGGCGGCCACGCCCACGAAGCTGCCGGACTGGGAGAAGGCCGCGCGTTCGTTGTTGCGGTCGGAGGCGGCTACGGCCAGGACCCCCTTGTACGACGCCGGGTAGGTCTTCTTCATGTTGCCGCCCAGGCCGTCGTTGCCCGCCGAGGCGACGACGACGATGTTCTGCGCGAGCGCTTCGTTGATCGCGTTGTGCAGGTCGACGGCCGGAGCCACGGCGTTCGCGGTGTCCTGCGAGATGTTGATGACCTGGGCCTTGACCGTGATGGCGTGCCGGATGGCCCGGGCCAGGGTGATCGCGGTGCCGTGGCCTTCGGCGTCGTTCTGTTTGATCGGGATGATCCTGGCCTTGGGGGCAAGGCCGACGAAGCCGGTGCCCTTCATGGGGCGGGCGGCGATGATGCCGGCCACGCGGGTGCCGTGGCCCACGGTGTCGGTGGTGCCGTTGGACCTGCCGCGGTCGAGCTTGTTGCCCTTGCTGTCCTTGGGGGGCAGGTAGTTCGCGCCAAGGGTCGTCGATACGGCGTGCTTGAGCTGCCGGTTGGCCGTGTCGACACCGGTGTCGATCACGGCGACCTTCACGTTCTCGCCCTTCGACTGGCTCCACAGCTCGTCGAGGTTGACACGCTGGAGGGCCCAGGGCGTCCCGGCGTACTTGTGGTTCGTCCTGGAGAACGTGCACGTGTCGGACATCGGGTCGGCGGAGGCCGCCGGTGCCGACAGCAGGACGGCGGTCGTGGCCAGGGCCGCCGAGAGGGACGTACCGCGGCGGCGCCACGCGTGCGTGGATCGCGATGCCATCAGGGTCCCCCTCACGAGCCCTGCGGCTGCCGGGCCGCCGCCGTCGACAGGCGGGGGCCCGTCGGCAGGAACTCCGACCAGGCGGCGGGAATCGGGGCGGGGTCCACGCCGGCGTAGCCGAGGCGGGTCTGCGCCAGTTTGGCCTCCTGCTGGAGCTGCTTGCGCTGCTTGGTCGTGATGCCGATGCCGGCATCGTTGGTGGCGCTGTCGTCGTTGGACTGGAGGGCGTAGCGCAGGCCGGTGTCGGTGACCAGGAAGACCGGGCCCGCCTTGGTCTCCTTGCCCTGGAACTGGCGGTAGAGCTGGCCGGATCCCGCGGTGACGTACGCGCTGGAGGAACCGGTGGCCAAAACCGCGGGGAAGTCGGTGCCCGCCCAGGTGCTCAGGGTGGTGGCACCGTCCTTGGCGTCGACGTCGCGCAGGACGTTGCAGACGGTGTTGCGGCTGCCGTCGGCGGTGGAGGCCTCGTTGACCGCGCTGGGGGTTTCGGTGGGCCACTTGTGGTCGGTGGCGAAGGGCGCCTTCGGCTGGATGGCACCGGAGCTGACCTCCCGCGCGTGCCCGGCCTGGCCCAGCTTGACGAGGTCCTTGCTGGCCAGGAGCAACTGGGCGACGAAGTCGGAGACGTGTGCGACGCGGCCCTGCAGTACCACGTAGTGCTGCTCCTTGCCGTTGACCGGTGCTCGGAGCACCATGCCGACGCGGTTTGCGCTGCTGTCCAGCTGACCGGGGGCGTTCGCGGGGGCGCCGATGACGCCGGGGATCCGCGGGAAGCTGATCGGGGCGCCCGTGTGCAGGGTCGCCATCCACTCCTTGGTCACCTTCTGGGGCCGGCGGTCGTCGCCCACGAGGGTGCGCAGCATCAGGGGGTCCGTGGCGTCCACCTGGTACGCCCAGCCGCGGGCGTCCACGATGTACTGCTTCTGGTCCGACGGCGTGGTGACGTAGAGGAGTTCGCCGCCGTGCAGCTTCTGCTTGGCGCCCTCGGTCCGGCCGAGGTCGCGCTTGGCCAGGACGAACGCGGCCTTCTGGATGGAGCTGCCGCTGCCGCTGGGGCGTTCGCAGACGGCCCAGCGCTTCTCGGCGCCCGCCTCCTTGTCGGAGGGCAGCCGGTCGGGGGCGTACGGGATGCCGATGGTGACGCCGTGGGGGATCTTGCCGTTGTCGAGGATCGACTCGTCGACGGTGACGACGTCGACACCGCCGCTGCTCTGGGTGTCGAGGACGAGTTTGGCGGACGCCATGTTGAGGACGGGGTGGAGTTGGGTCTTGTGGTGCGTCGTCAGCACCACGTACCTGGTCGTGGACTTGCTGGCGATGATCACTTTCTGTCCGGGTTCGTCCCAGCCCTCGGGGGCGGTCGGTTTGAACATGCCCCAGGCGCCGAAGGCCGCGAGGACGATCGCACCGACGATCGCACCGGGCACGATCGCACGCAGCGGTCGCGGCGCTCCCTCGTCCGAGGCATCCGGAGACGACTGCACGAACGACGCGAGCATGCGGCGCTTCGCGAAGGTGTAGGCGTTGAGTTGGTCCCGCCGAGATGCCATCTGTGCCCGTTTCTCCCCGTGTCTCACGCGGAGCGCGCCCGGGGACCACGCTCCCCCGCCCTCCGTTGTCGGACCCGGCCCCTACTATGCCTGGTACGGAGCGAGTCCGATGGAGCGGGTAGGGTACCTGGGCCCTCAAGGGCCTTGTTCCGTGGGCTGGTTCCCATGAGTTGTGAGCAAATCGGGGGGATGGAGTGATGGCTTCCGGAACGCGGACGCGAGCGCGTGGCCGGTCGGCGGCACGCGGTCGTACGGCCGGGTCCGCGCCGGCGCCGGACGCGGCGTCCAGGCAGCGCGGCGCGGCGACGCAGTCCGTCACGCCCGCCCTCAGCTCCCGGCCCGGCCAGGCCGGCTCGTTCCGTTTGCAACGGCTGGTGCTGGTGGAGCTGGCGCTCGCCGTGCTCCTCGTCGGCTGGGTCATCGGGACCCTGGCGCTGGTCCCGGCCGCAATCGTCGCCCTGACGCTGGTGCTGCTGGCCTTCGTGCGGCGGCGTGGACGCTCGGTGCCGGAGTGGCTCGGCACCGCGCGTGGCCTGCGGGCGCGCCGCAAGCGGGCCGCCGACACACCGATACCCGCGGGCACGGAGCCGGGCCTGGTCCCGGCGGTGGAGTGCGAGCCCGCCCTGCGTACCTACTCCTACGGCGTACGTGACCGGCGGCCGGTCGGCATCGTCGGGGACGGGACGTTCGTCACCGCCGTGCTCCAGGTGGAGGCCGACGCGACCGCGCTGCGGGCCGAGCGGAGCCGGCAGCCGCTGCCGCTGGGCCTGGTGCGGGACGCGCTGGAGGTGGACGGCATCCGGCTGGAGTCGGCGCAGATCGTGCTCCACACGCAGCCGGCGCCCGCGCTGCATCTGCCCCAGCAGTCCGTGGCCGTCTCCAACTACCTGCCGCTGCAGGAGCAGACGGGCGCCCCGGCGGTGCGCATCACCTGGATCGCACTGAAGCTCGACCCCGAGCTGTGCGCGGAGGCGGTGGCCGCACGCGGGGGCGGCCTGCTCGGCGCCCAGAAGTGCGTCGTGCGGACCGCGGACCATCTCGCGAGCCGTCTGACCGGCGCGGGCTTCCGCGCGCGCGTGCTGGACGAGGAGGAGCTGGTCGCCGCGCTCGCCACCTCCGCCTGTGCCAATCCGCTGGTCACCGCGGAGGCGGGCCGCAGCGAGACACGGGAGCGGCGGACGGAGGAGTCCGGGCGGAGCTGGCGCTGCGACAACCGGCGGCACACGACGTACTGGGTCAGGCGATGGCCGCAACTGGGCGGCGGCCGGGGCGAGTCGCTGCCGCAGTTCGTCGCCCGGGTCACGGCGATACCGGCCCTGGCCACCACCTTCAGCCTCACCCTGGCGCAGGAGGAGCGGCAGGACGTCTCGCTGTGCGGGCATCTGCGGGTGACCGGACGCAGCGACGACGAGCTCGTCGCCGCACGCCGGGCGTTGGAGGCGGCGGCGCGCCAGGCCGGTGCCGGGCTCGCGCGGCTCGACCGTGAGCAACTGCCCGGCATGCTGGCCACGCTGCCCCTCGGAGGTGCGCGGTGACGACGATCCCGACCGTCCCTACGACGAACGCCCACTCCGCCGATGCCCATTCCCCTGGTCTGCGGGGAGCGGTGGAACGGGTGCGGCGCGGCCTGGGGCTGATGGGCCCCCGGCACGGACGCCATTCGCTTCCCGCGCAGCAACTGGAGTCGCTCGCCCTGCCCATCGGGGACGACGGCGTGGTGGCGGGCGTCGACGCCGAGGGCCAGCCGGCCGTCCTGGGCATCAACCGGCCCACGCCGTACGACGTCGTACTGATCGGCGGTCTGTGGACCGCGCAGGTGCTGGCGCTGCGTACGGCGGCCACGGGCGCCCGGGTCGCCGTGGAGACGGGCCGGCCGCAGGCCTGGATGCAGATGGTGCACGCCATGGGCGGCGGGCAGAACGGCCTGTCGGTGTACGAGGTGGGCCGGGTGCCGCCGCAGGGCGCCTCGGCCGGAACGCCCGTGCTGGTGGTGCGGGACTGCGGTATGCGTCCGCCGCGCGGCCGGGTGGTGTCGGGACCGTGGCAGTCGGTGCTGACCCTGCTGCCGTATCTGAGTCCGGTCGCGCCCCGGCTGCTGCGGCAGGCGCGGCTCGCCGGTATCCAGCGGGTCTCACCGGACGAGTCCGCGGAACTCGGGCGCACGATGGGGCTGTCCCGGACCGAGGTGGAGTCGCTGCCGGCGCTGCCCGACGGGGTCACGCTGTGGTGCACGGACCGAGACCGGCAGTACGTGCTGACCCAACCCACGGATGCCGAGATCGGATTGCTGGGCACGCCTCGCCGGATGGACTGAACTGTCCTTCTCCGTTGCCTTTGTTCTCCGGTCGGGCGGGTTCGGTTTTTTTCCGCTTGTCTCTCATTGCTCCCTGGTTCTGCCGGTGAACCCGTCGGCAACGCGGTAGGACTGCGGGGCAGTTCGACGTGCACTGTGACCGGTGGGTGCGTACGGGGAGGCGGGCGGACCTGCCGGGGTACGGCTCCGGATGATTAGGCTGGGATCGGGAGCGATGCCAGAACCCGTGAGCGGGCGTCGGTGTCCCTGGAGGAAGGCCGGTGAATCCGGGCTGCCTCCGAACGACTACGGACGACTCGGAACGACACGACATGGTCGCCCCGGCACGGCATGAGGGTGCTCGACCACACCAGGAGGAACTGTGAGCAGCGATCGGGACGGGCTGCGCGGGGGCTGGGCCACACCCGGCGATGACCAGCCCGACGCGGAGGCCGTCGAGACCACCGGCGAGTTCACCATCGACTACGCTCCTCCGGCCTGGTACACGCAGAACGCGTCCGGCGCCTCCGACGCGTCGGGTGCGTCCGCGTCCACGCAGGGCGCGGGTACGGGCGCCTCGAGCGGTGCGGGCGGCGACTCGAACGGCTCCGGCCTGCCGTCCTTCCCCGGCGCGCCCGCTCCCTCGCCGACCGGCACTCCGGCCTCCGGGACTCCGTTCACGCCGCCCTCCGGGACTCCGTACGCCCCGCCCCCGGCACCGGTCGCGCCTCCCGCGCCGCCCGTCGGCGATCCGGTCCCGATGCCGAGGCTCCCCGAGGGCTTCGAGCCGCAGCAGCCCGGGCCCCAGTCAGCGGCGCCGGCTGGGGCGTCGGCGCCCTCAGCGCCTTCCGTTCCGGCCGAGCCCGAGCCCGGCAACGGGGATCTGGAGAGCGGCGCGACCATGCGGTTCTCCGCCGTCGCGCTGAAGCGTGAGTTCGCCGAGATCGCGAAGCGCGCCGACGCCGCCGCGAAGCAGGCCGCGGAGGGCGAGGGTACGGCGCAGAGCGAGGCTTCCGCCGACGCAGGCGCGGATGCGGCCCCAGATGCGGCCCCGAATGCGGTCCCGGATGCAGACGCGGGTGCGGACACGGATGCGGACACCGGGAGTGGCGATGGCGACGAGGAGGCCGCCGCAGCGGCCGACGGCACCGCCGAGGACGCCGAGAACGCCGAGGACCCCGGGCAGGACAGCGGCGACCACGTGAGCGAGGAGCAGGGCGCCGACGAGGACGGCAGCGGCGCCGTGTCCGAGGCCACGGAGGCGTCGGCCTCGCAGGACGACTCCGCCGGAGGCGCCGAGTCCCCGGACCACTCCGGCGGGGGCGCCGAATCCCCGGACTCAGCAGCACAGACCGGCACGCCCGAGGACAGCACGCCCCCGAACGGCATCCCCGGCGCTGCCGGCGCCCCGCAGGACAGTGCCCCGCAGGCCGCCGCCGTACCGCCCGCTGCGCCCGCGCCGCAGGACGCGGTGCCCGCGTGGACTCCCCCGCCCACGCCGCAGGACGCGGTGCCCGCGTGGACTCCCCCGCCCGCACCCCAGACCGGTGTGCCCCCGCTGCCGCCCTCCTACCAGCCCGCCGCCCCCGCCACGGGGGACCGGTGGCCCGCGCCGCAGCAGCCGTACCCGGTGCCCGGTCAGCCGCAGCCGCCGGCCGCGCAGGGGCCCGGCGGCGCGCCCGGCCAGCAGCAGCCGTTCCAGCCGCAGGCACCGCAGCCCGCGCCCGCAGCGTGGAATCAGCAGGGCCAGCCCGGACAGCCTGGCCACACCGGACAGCCCGGCCACCCCGGTCAGCCGTACGCTCCCGGCGCTCCCGTCCCAGGTACCCCCACGCCCGCGCCCGCCCCCGTGGCACCCGCGCCGCCGGGACCGCAGCAGCCCCCCGTCGGCCCTGGCCCGCAGGGCGGTTACGGTTTCCCCCAACCCCCGGTACCGCAGCCGAACCCGAACGGCCCCACCCCGCAGGGCGGTTACGGCTTCCCACAGCCCGGCCTCCCCAGCCCGCAGGTTCCCCCCGGCGGTTACGGCTTCCCGCACCCCCGGGCACCACAGAACCCGCAGGGCGCTGACGCCGCCGTGCCGCAGGCCCCGCAGGCTCCCCAGGCCCCGCAGCCGCCCGTCGACCCCCGTGCCGGCTCGGCCTGGCCGCAGCCCATCCAGCACGACCATCGACAGCCGACCAACCCCGGTGCCGCGCCGCTGGGTTACACCGCAGCCGTGGAGCTGTCCTCGGACCGGCTGCTCAACAACAAGAAGCAGAAGGCGAAGAGCGGTCGGCCCGGTGCCGCCCCGTCCCGGTTCAAGCTGGGCGGGAGGAAGGAAGAGGCCGAGCGGCAGCGGAAGCTGGAGCTGATCCGCACGCCGGTGCTCTCCTGCTACCGGATCGCCGTCATCAGCCTCAAGGGCGGCGTCGGCAAGACGACCACGACGACCGCGCTGGGCTCCACGCTGGCCTCGGAGCGGCAGGACAAGATCCTCGCCATCGACGCGAACCCGGACGCCGGCACGCTGGGGCGGCGCGTGCGCCGGGAGACCGGGGCCACCATCCGCGACCTGGTGCAGGCGATCCCGTACCTCAACTCGTACATGGACATCCGCCGGTTCACCTCGCAGGCGCCCTCCGGTCTGGAGATCATCGCCAACGACGTGGACCCGGCCGTGTCGACCACGTTCAACGACGAGGACTACCGGCGCGCCATCGACGTGCTCGGCCGGCAGTACCCGGTCATCCTCACCGACTCGGGCACGGGTCTTCTGTACAGCGCCATGCGCGGGGTGCTCGATCTCGCCGACCAGCTCATCATCATCTCGACACCGTCGGTGGACGGTGCGAGCAGCGCCAGTACGACGCTGGACTGGCTGTCCGCGCACGGCTACGCCGACCTGGTGTCCCGGTCCATCACCGTCATCTCCGGGGTCCGCGAGACCGGGAAGATGATCAAGGTCGAGGACATCGTGGCGCACTTCGAGACGCGGACCCGCGGAGTCATCGTCGTACCGTTCGACGAGCATCTGGCGGCCGGTGCCGAGGTGGACCTCGACATGATGCGGCCGAGGACACGCGAGGCGTACTTCAACCTCGCCGCCATGGTCGCCGAGGACTTCACCCGCCACCAGCAGTCGCAGGGCCTGTGGACCAGCGACGGCAACCCGCCGCCGGTGGCCGCCCCGCCGATGCCGGGACAGCCGTACGCTCCCGGTCAGCCGATGCCGGGACAGCCGTACGCCCCTGGTCAGCCGTACCCGGCCGCCGGCCAGCAGCCCTACCCGGCACAGCAGCCGGCACCGGGTCAGCCGTACCCGCAGGCACCGGGCCAGCCGTACCCGCAGGCGCCGGGCCAGCCGTACCCGCAGGCGCCGGGCCAGCCGTACCCGCCGCAGCAGGCCCAGCAGCAGCCCGAGCTGTACGGTCATCCGCAGCCCGGCGAGCTGTACGGCCAACCGCAGCCCCCGCAGGGCGGGCAGCAGCCCACGCAGCCTCCGCAGGCTGGACCGCCCCAGCAGTAGGGCGGAACGACGAAGGGCGGCCGGTGCGGTGAGCACCGGCCGCCCTTTCGCGTCATGAGCCGTCCTGAGCCGCGGAACGGTGGGCGGCGGACTACTCTTCCGCCGCCACGATCTCCCGGCAGCGCTGGACGTCAACGGCCATCTGCTCCAGCAGGGCGTCCAGGGTCTCGAACTTCGCCTGGCCGCGTACGTAGGCGAGGAAGTCGACGGCGACGTGCAGGCCGTACAGGTCGAGGCCGACGCGGTCGATGGCGTACGCCTCCACCGTGCGCTCGGTGCCGTCGAACTGCGGGTTCGTGCCGACGGAGATAGCGGCCGGCATGGCCTCGCCCTGGGCGTGCAGCAGGCCCGCGTAGACGCCGTCGGCGGGGATCGCGGTGTGCGGGAGGGTCTCGACGTTGGCCGTGGGGAAGCCCAGTTCACGGCCGCGCTGGGCACCGCGCACGACGATGCCCTCCACTCGGTGCGGGCGGCCCAGGATCTCGCGGGCACCCTCGACGTCACCCTCGGCGACCAGGTTCCGGGTCAGGGTCGAGGAGAAGGGACGGCCACCGCCCGCCTCCCCGGTGACGTACAGGTCGACGATCTCGACCTCGAAGTCGTAGGTCTTGCCCTGCTCGGCGAGGAACGCGACGTCGCCGGCCGCCTTGTGTCCGAAGCGGAAGTTCGGGCCCTCCACGACCGCCTTGGCGTGCAGCTTGTCGACCAGCACCTTGACGACGAACTCGGCGGGCGACAGCTTCGAGAACTCGGTGGTGAAAGGCAGGACCAGCACGGCGTCCACGCCCAGCTCCGCCATCAGCTCGGCGCGCCGGTGGTGCGGGGCGAGCAGCGGCGGGTGGCTGCCGGGGCGGACGACCTCGCTGGGGTGCGGGTCGAAGGTGACCACGACGGCGGGGACGCCCAGCTCGCGGGCGCGGTCGACCGCGTGATTGATGATCAGCTGGTGGCCTCGGTGGACGCCGTCGTAGGAACCGATGGTGACGACGCTGCGCCCCCAGTCCTCGGGGATGTCCTCCAAGCCACGCCAGCGCTGCACTGTGACCGCTCCTCGAACCCGTGCTCGTGCCTACCTTGACCTCTTGTGCAGGTCTAAGGGTGCCATGCCGGGTGCCCGGCGTCGGCATCGGCATCGACGCTGTGACGGGTGGCACTCCGCCGTACCGGCTCAGGCTGGTACGCACACCCCCGCCAGGCTCTCGATCATGCGGCGGCTGCTGGGGCCCACCACGGCGGCCCAGTCGTCCGGGGTGTCTGCCAGCCAGCGGGCCATGAGCGCGGCGAAGCCGGGCACCTGGCGGCCCAGGTCGACCAGGCCGCGGTCGAAGCGGGTGGCGCCGTCGGGGGTGCGGACGAGGAGCAGGCCGATGCGGTGGACCAGGTCCCGGACCTCCTCGACGCGGCCCTGCCCGTACCCGGTCGCCATGCGGGGGACCGCCGTGTGCAGGACGGCGGCCAGGACGGCCGGTTCCTGTTCGTGGGCGAGCAGTGCCTCCAGGAGTTCGCGGCGCAGCGGGCAGGAGGCGGGTGTGCCGGTGGGGCCGAGGACGCCGGCGAGGGCCGCCCGGACCGCTTCCGGGCCGCCGTCCAGGAGCCCGGTGATCAGCGGCAGCAGCACGGGACGGGCGGCGGGGCCCGCATCGAGGCGGCGGTCGACGTGGGCGGCGATGTCCCCGGCGGTCGCCGGGCTCGACTCCACCGCCTCCCGCACGATGGCGGCGACCCGGTGGGCGAGGTCCGGGGTGGTGACGTCGGCGAGGGCGCGCAGTGCCGCGGCGGCGTCCGGCCCGTGCAGCCGGGCACGGAAGGCCTCCAGGACCGGTTCGGGGTGGGTGGCCAGGGCCGGGGCCAGGGCGCCGGGCGGGAACCGGGGGTCGCCGTCGGCGAAGTGCCGCAGGGCTTCGGGGAGATACCGGTCGCGGGTGCCCGGGTCGTGTACCAGGAGGGCGAGGGCGCCGCCGTGCAGGGTGCGGTCGGCGGGGCCGGCGAGCACGGCGAGCGCGGCGTGTCGCAGCAGCTCGCGGTCGGCCGCCGAGCGGACGTGGGCGGCGGCGCGGAGCCCGAACGCGACCGCGGCGGCCCGGCGGGCGGGACGCTCGTCGTGCGCCCAGCGGTCGACGGCCCGGCAGAGGGCCGAGGGCTCGTCCTCGGCGAGGCCCTCGAGCAGTTCGTCGGCCCGCTGGTGGGCGCTGTCGACGAGCGCCTCGGTGAGGTCGTCCAGGGCCCCGTGCCGGTGGGTGTGCAGCAGCGCCTGCGCGGCGGTCGCCACGGTGGCATGCGGGGTGGCGGGCAGCGGACGCTCGTCCTCGAACCAGCGTGTCAGCAGCGGCTGTACGGCGGCGGGGGCGCCGGCGAGGAGGCGGGCGGCGGCGTCGAGGTAGCGCTCGGCCCGGTGTGCAGGGCCGCCGTCGTGGGCCCGGGCGGGGAGCTCAGCGGGCGCCTGGTCGGCCGGCACGAGCCGGCGCAGAAGGTCGAGGCGCTCGGTGTCGGAGACGGGCAGCGCGGTCCAGAAGGCGGGCGCGAACTCGGCCGGTACGGTCCGCCGCCCCCGGCTCCAGGCGACGACACGGTCGGCGAGCAGGCGCAGCACTTCGGTGTACGGGGTCGCGTCCGGCACGTCGAGCAGGGTCCGGGCGAGCAGCCGTGCCGCCCACCAGGAGGCCGTGTCCTGGTCCAGGGCTTCCACCAGATCGCGGAGTCGGAAGGAGAGCCTGCGGGGGCTGTGCTGGCGGCCGAGGAGGAGCAAGGCCTGTACGACAGGGCCGACGCGGTGGTGCGGTACGGGGACCGGGTGGGTGCTCCGGGGGCCGCGGGGGCGGTGGACCAGGGCCTGCAGAGCCTCGTCCAGGTCCAGATGCATGCCCTGGATCCAGTCGGCCAGTTCCTCGTGGGCGAAGCGGTAGCCGCGGCCGGCCGGGACGAGGAGGCCCTCGGTGAGAACGGCCGAGGCCCAGCCGGTCCCGCCACCGAGCCGCGCCGGGGCCGGCCCCCACGGGAACACGGCCTCGAACGACTCGCGGTCCAGTTCTCCCTGCCCGGGGCCGAGGCTGCGCCGGGCGGCCTCGTGGACCTGGCCGGCCACCCGCGCCGCGAGCCGCCGTACGGCCGTGCCACGCAGGCCGCTCTCGGCGGCGAGGCGGACCGCGATACGCAGGCACATCAGGTCGAGATAGGCAGCGAACACCTCGTGCCGGTCGACGGGCCGGGCGGGCGGGGCGTCCGGGAGGGCGGAACGGACCTCGGAGTACAGCCGAAGGGTGAGCGGATGCCGGGCTTCACGCGAGGTGAGGGCCCCGTCGGGAACACCGTGCCGGAAGCGGGCCCGGCGGGCCTCGTCGGGGGTGAGATCGGTGAGCCGCACACAGGGCGGGAGCGGGCTGTGCCGGTCAGCGGGGGTGGACATCAGATCGACGGGGCTGGGCAGCAGCTCCCCGGGGGCGCGCGGAAGGTCGGCGGGGAGGGACGGAAGGCCGACTGGAGCAGGCGGCACATCAGCCGCGACACGCGGCGCATCAGCCCATGTATTAGGCCCGTCGACCGAAGCACGCGGCCCACCCGCCGACGCATACGGAAGGTCGCCCGAAGCACGCGGCGACTCGACGGCGACGTGCGAAACGTCGGCCCCAGCACGCGGCGGCTCCGCCGGGAGACGCAGAACATCCGCCGAAGCACGCGACAGGCCGGCCGAGCCATGTGCCGAACCAGCCGGGCCATCCGGCCCGTCGACCGAAGCACGCGGCCCACCCGCCGACGCATACGGAAGGTCGCCCGAAGCACGCGGCGACTCGACGGCGACGTGCGAAACGTCGGCCCCAGCACGCGGCGGCTCCGCCGGGAGACGCAGAACATCCGCCGAAGCACGCGACAGGCCGGCCGAGCCATGTGCCGAACCAGCCGGGCCATCCGGCCCGTCGACCGAAGCACGCGGCCCACCCGCCGACGCATACGGAAGGTCGGCCGGAGCATGCGGAAGGCCGGGCGGAGGCGGCACGTCAGCCGAGACACACGACGCAGCGACCCAAGCGCGCGACACGCCCACTGGGACATACGGCAGGCCCCCCGACGCACACGGCACGTCAACCGCGACACGCGGCACGTCCGCCGGGTCGTGCAGAAGGCCGACCGGGAACTCGGCGCCTGCATGCTCCCAGTACTCCTCCCGGCAGGCCACGACCAGCCGGGCGCCGGTCTCCCGCAGCCAGTCGGCGGTGCCCCTGGTCCAGTGGGGCAGCCGGTGGGCGAGGACGGGCGGCATCTCCTCGGGGCCGTCGAGGAGCAGCAGCAGGGGCCGGCCTGCCCGCGCGGCGAGCCGGGCCAGTCGTTCGGGGGCGAGGTTGCCGAGGTCGGCCGGGAGGGCGGAGCGGGAGGCGGCGACGATCCTGGCGGCGCGTTCCAGCGTGCGGCGGACGGCGTCGGCCACGGAGTCGTCGGCGTCTCGCAGGTCGGCGCCGCGCAGCCACAGCATGGGGGCGGGCTGCTCGGCCCGGTCGCGGCGGGCGGCGAGGGCGGCGAGTTCCGTCGTGCGACCGCTGCCCGGGGCGCCGACGAGGCCCAGTACGGCCCGTTCGCCGGCTCCGCCGTCACTGGAGGCGAAGGTGGAGGCGAAGGCGAAGGCGTCCAACTGCCTTGCCACATCGGCTCGTTCCACGGAGTGCAGGAGGTCGGGGGCCGCGTGTGCGAGGGCGCCGGGTGGGCCGTCCTGGCCGATGGAGGTGGCGGTCAGTTCCAGGACCCCGGCCAGGTTGAGGTCGGCGCCGTAGGCGGGCACGGTGGCCGCGTTGCGGGCGAGCAGCTCGGCGAGGGGCCCGTCGGCGGCGTGGGGCAGCGGGGCCGCGAATCCCACGTCGCTCTGAGCGGAGTGCAGAGCGGTGCCGAGGATGCCGAGCACCGCGCCGGTGTCTGCGTCGAGCACCGGTCCCCCGGCCGCGCCACCGCCCAGCCGCAGCGCGTCCCGGCCGGCCGTGCCGATCGCCAGTTCCAGGGCGTCGTCCACGAGGTGGAAGCGGTCGGTGCCGGTGTACGTCACCTGGGTGGCGGCCAGTACCCGCGCCTCGCGCCAGCAGCCCGCAGCGATCCGCACGTACGTGCCGGCCTCGACCCGCTCCCGCACGGTCAGCGGCAGCGGCTCCACGCCCAGGCCCTCGGTGCGGACCAGGGCCAGGGCGAGGGCGGGCAACGGGGTGACGGCGTCGGCGTCGACCACGCAGGTGCGGTTCCCCGCGGCGTGCAGGACGAGCCGGGACTGGGTGTCGACGGCCTCATGGCTGGTGAGGAGGGTGCCCTGGTGGTCGGCGAGGAAGCCGACACCGCGGGGGCGCCCGGCGAGGTCGCGGATGCGGACGAGGACGGAGTCACCGGTGGGGCCGACACCGGGCTCTCCCCGGGAAGCGCGGCCTGTCCGAACGGCGTCACCCGTGCCGGCAGTGCCGCCCGTGCGGGCAGCGCCGTCCTCACCGGAGGTGCCCGCCGGGCCGCGCACGTCACCGGCCGCCCTCGGCCCGGCCGACCGGGGCCGACCGGGGTCGTTCGCCTGCTCCCGCGGCCCCTGCGTCGCCGACCGGCCACCGTCTCCGGTCCGCGGGCCCCGTCCCGCCATCGCCGTACCTCCACGCCTGTGCACCCGCACACCGGTGCTCTGGCACCCGTACACCGGTTCCCTGTCTTCCGAGTCTTCCGACCGTAGGCGCGTGGTGATCAGCGGGACAGATCGAGCAGCGAAAGCGCCCCCTTCCGCTCCCCCGGTTCACTCCGAGCGCCCGCCCAGACGGGTGAACAGGGGAGGGCGGCTGGATAGACCCTAGGTGGGGGAACCAAGGGGGGACCGTGGAGCGGCGGCAGGGCCCGGCCCCGTGGCCGGCCGCCACTCCACGGGCGGAAGCGTGTACGGCTGGTCGTCAGCCGAAGACGGCCAGGCTCTTGGCCTTGCCCCGGTGCTCCTCGACGAGCGCGAGGAAGCGCCCCTCGGGGCCGAACACGGCTACGGGTCCGGCGCCCGCGTACTCCTCGGGCATCTCCAGACGGACGCCGTTGACGAGCAGCCGGGAACGCCTGGCGTCCACGTCCCAGCGCGGGAACGCGGCCGAGGCGGCCTCGGCGATCGGCATCACGTTCAGCTTCTCCTGGAGCTGGTCCAGCGTCTTGGCCGAGTCGAGCTTGTACGGCCCGACGCGGGTCCGGCGCAGCGCGGTGAGGTGACCGCCGACGCCCAGGTCGGCTCCGAGGTCGCGGGCCAGGGCCCGGATGTAGGTGCCGGAGGAGCAGACCACCGATACGACCAGGTCGAGCACGGGGGTGCCGTCCGCGGCGACGGCGTCGCGGATGTCGTACACGGTGAAGGAGGAGACGCTCACCGGCCGGGCGGGGATGTCGAATTCCTCGCCCTCGCGGGCCCGCTTGTACGAACGCACGCCGTCGATCTTGATGGCGCTGACCTTGGACGGCACCTGCATGATGTCGCCGGTCAGCTTGGCGACGCCCGCGTCGATGGCGGCCCGGTTCAGCCCGGACGCGTCGGTGGAGGAGGTGATCTCCCCTTCGGCGTCGTCGGTGAGGGTGTTCTGGCCCAGGCGGATGGTGCCCAGGTACTCCTTCTCCGTGAGGGCGAGGTGCCCGAGGAGCTTGGTGGCGCGCTCGACGCCGAGGACGAGGACGCCGGTCGCCATCGGGTCGAGGGTGCCGGCGTGGCCGACGCGTCGCGTGCGCGCGATCCCGCGCATCTTGGCGACGACGTCGTGAGAGGTGAAGCCCGACGGCTTGTCGACGATGACGAGGCCGTCGGGGGTGGTGTGCTTCTGGGTCATTCCGCGGCGTCGCCGTCCGTCTCGGTCGTGTCGTCCTCGGACGGCTTGCGGTACGGGTCCGCCTCTCCGGCGTAGGCGGCGCCGGTGGCCGCCTCCCGCACCTTCTGGTCGGACTGCCGGGCCTTGTCGAGGAGGTCCTCGATCGTCCGGGCGGTGTCCGGCAGGGCGTCCGCGACGAAGGTGAGGGTGGGCGTGAACTTCACGCCTGCCGCACGGCCGACCTCGGAGCGCAGGATGCCCTTGGCGCTCTCCAGTCCGGCCGCCGCGGCCTTCCGCTCCTCTTCGTCCCCGTAGACCGTGTAGAAGACGGTCGCCTCCCGCAGGTCACCCGTGACCCGGGTGTCCGTGATGGTGACGTGCGAGCCGAGCCGCGGGTCCTTGATCCCGCGCTGCAGCTTCTGGGCCACCACCTGTCGGATGAGGTCCGCCAGCCTTTTCGCCCGCGCGTTGTCGGCCACTGGTCCGTCTCCCGTTCTTTCCTGTCTGTGTTCTGTGGTCAGTCGTCGTCGCCGTGGATCCGCCGTCGTACGGACAGCAGCTCCACTTCGGGGCGGCCGGCGACCAGCCGTTCGCACCGGTCGAGTACGTCGATGAGGTGCGCCGCGTCACCGGAGACCATGGCGACGCCGATGAGGGCCCGCCGGTGAAGATTCATGTGGTCCACCTCCGCCGCGCTCACGGAGTACTTCCGCTGGAGTTCGGCGACGATCGGGCGGACGACGGAGCGCTTCCCCTTCAGCGAGTGGACGTCGCCGAGGAGGAGATCGAAGGACAAAGTCCCCACGTACATGTGTGTAACCGGTTCACCCGCCGGTACGGGATCGATGGCCCCGGGTCCGTGTGGCCGGGGACATCAAGAACCGTACCGCGTCCCTGCCAGTGGCTCGACAGGGTTTCCGTCCACGCCGTCCAGGCGCAAACGAGGCACTGGCCGGCGGGACCGAAGTCCTGCCGGCCAGCTTCAGGCACCGTGGGCCGTTACGCCCGCGGCTTCTCCCGCATCTCGTACGTCGCGATGATGTCGTCGACCTTGATGTCGTTGAAGTTGCCGAGGTTGATACCGCCCTCGAAGCCTTCGCGGATCTCGGTGACGTCGTCCTTGAAGCGACGCAGGCCCTCGATGTTGAGGTTCTCCGCGACCACCTTGCCGTCGCGGATGAGGCGCGCCTTGGTGTTGCGCCTGACCTCGCCGGACCGGATGATCACACCGGCGATGTTGCCCAGCTTGGACGACTTGAAGACCTCGCGGATCTCCGCCGTACCCAGCTCGACCTCTTCGAACTCCGGCTTGAGCATGCCCTTGAGGGCCGCCTCGATCTCCTCGATCGCCTGGTAGATGACCGAGTAGTAGCGGACGTCCACACCCTCGCGCTCGGCCATCTGCGCCGCGCGGCCGGCCGCGCGGACGTTGAAGCCGATCACGATGGCGTCGGAGCCCATCGCCAGGTCGATGTCGGACTCCGTGACCGCACCGACGCCGCGGTGCAGGACGCGGATGTCGACCTCTTCGCCGACGTCCAGCTGGAGCAGGGAGGATTCCAGAGCCTCGACCGATCCGGACGCGTCGCCCTTGATGATCAGGTTCAGCTGCTGGACCTCGCCGGCCTTCAGCACCTTGTCCAGGTCCTCCAGCGACACGCGGCGCGTGCGCTTGGCGAAGGCCGCGTTGCGCTCGCGAGCGGCACGCTTCTCCGCGATCTGGCGGGCCGTACGGTCCTCGTCGACCACGATGAAGTTGTCACCGGCACCCGGGACATTGGTCAGACCCAGGACCTGGACCGGCGTCGACGGGCCGGCCTCGGCCACGTTGTTGCCGTTGTCGTCGAGCATGGCCCGGACGCGGCCGTACGCGTCGCCGACCACCATCGTGTCGCCGACCCGCAGCGTGCCTCGCTGGACCAGGACCGTCGCCACGGCACCCCGGCCGCGGTCGAGGCGGGACTCGATCGAGATGCCCTGCGCGTCCTGGTTCGGGTTGGCCCGGAGGTCCAGGGTGGCGTCGGCCGTCAGGACGACCGCCTCGAGGAGGCTGTCGATGTTCAGACCCTGCTTGGCGGAGATGTCGACGAACATGGTGTCGCCGCCGTACTCCTCGGCCACCAGGCCGTACTCGGTCAGCTGACCGCGCACCTTGGTCGGGTCCGCGCCCTCGACGTCGATCTTGTTGACCGCGACCACGATCGGCACGTCGGCCGCCTTGGCGTGGTTCAGGGCCTCGACGGTCTGCGGCATCACACCGTCGTTGGCCGCGACCACGAGGATCGCGATGTCCGTCGACTTCGCACCACGGGCACGCATGGCGGTGAACGCCTCGTGACCCGGGGTGTCGATGAAGGTGATGGCGCGGTCCTCGCCGTTGACCTCGGTCGCGACCTGGTAGGCACCGATGTGCTGGGTGATGCCACCGGCCTCGCCCGCGATGACGTTCGTCTTGCGGATGGCGTCGAGCAGGCGGGTCTTACCGTGGTCGACGTGACCCATGACGGTCACGACCGGCGGACGGACGACCAGGTCCTCCTCGTCGCCCTCGTCCTCGCCGAACTCCAGGTCGAAGGACTCGAGCAGCTCGCGGTCCTCCTCCTCGGGGCTGACGACCTGAACCGTGTAGTTCATCTCGCCGGCGAGGAGGTGCAGGGTCTCGTCGGAGACGGACTGCGTCGCGGTGACCATCTCGCCGAGGTTCATCATGACCGCGACGAGGGACGCCGGGTTGGCGTTGATCTTCTCCGCGAAGTCGGTGAGCGACGCGCCGCGGGAGAGACGGATGGTCTCGCCGTTGCCGCGCGGCAGCATCACGCCGCCGACGCTCGGGGCCTGCATGGCCTCGTACTCCTGGCGACGCTGACGCTTCGACTTGCGACCGCGACGCGCGGGACCGCCGGGACGGCCGAAGGCGCCCTGCGTGCCACCGCGGCCACCGGGACCGCCGGGACGACCACCGAAGCCGGGACGGCCACCGCCGCCACCGCCCGCGGGACCGCCGCCGAAGCCGCCGCCACCGCCACCGGGGCCGCCGGGACGACCGGCGAAGCCGGGACGGCCACCGCCGCCACCGCCACCGGGACGACCGGCGAAGCCGCCGCCGCCGGGACGACCGGCACCGCCGGGTCGGCCGGCACCGGCCGGGCCGCGACCGCCGCCGGGGCCGGGACGCGGGCCGGCAGCGGGACGCTGCGGCATCATGCCGGGGTTGGGACGCGGACCGGCCGGGCCGGGACGCGGGCCGCCCTGCTGCGGGCGGGGCATGCCGGCCGGGGTCGGCCGGGGACCACCCGGAGCCTGCGGACGCGGACCGCCGCCCTGGGCGCCGGGCGCCTGCGGACGGGGACCGGCGCCGGGGGCACCGGGGCCGCCGGGACGCGGGCCGCCCTGCGGGCGCGGGGCCTGCGGGCGGGCCATACCGGTGGAGCCACCGGAGGTGAAGGGGTTGTTACCCGGACGCGGACCGGCCGGGCGGGCACCCGGACGCGGGGCCTGGCCGCCGGCGCGGGGAGCGCCCTGGCCGCGGGCCGCCGGGCCCTGGCCGGGACCACCCGGACGGGCGCCGGGCTTCGGCGCGCCGGGACGGGCACCGGGACGCGGGCCCTGGGCGGCCGGAGCCTGCGGGCCCTGGGCGGCCGGAGCCTGCGGAGCCGGCGCGGCCGGCGGAGCGGTGAACTCCGGGGCGGCCGGGGCCGGACGCGGCGCGGGCTTCGGACCCGGCACCGGGCGCGGGCCCGGCGTCGGCGCGGAAGCCGCGGGGGTCGACGGGGCAGCGGGCTGCTGGGCCGTCGGGGGCTTGGGGGCCGCCGGCCTCGGGGCACCCGGACGAGCCGCCTGCACCGGAGAGGGCGCGGCGGGCTTGGGGGCGGCCTTGCGCGGGGCGGGCTTGCCGGCGGACTTGCCGGAGCCGCCCTGGAAGGCGTCGGTCAGCTTGCGTACAACAGGCGCTTCGATCGTCGAAGACGCCGAACGGACGAATTCACCGAGTTCCTGGAGCTTGGCCATGACGACCTTGCTCTCGACACCGAACTCCTTGGCGAGTTCGTAGACCCGGACCTTAGCCACTTCGCTCCTTTGAGGTCCGGGTTGAAAGCCGGACCGTCGCTAGTTCATGGGCGTACTCATCGCGTACTCATCGAGTGCTCATCGCAATCTCGACCTGCTTTCGACTCGCGAGGTACCAGGCCGTACGGGAACTTCCGTACGGCACTCTCTCCTTACGTGATGCCTGCTCGGCATCGTGTTGCCTGCTCAGCAACTGTCCGTCTGCCCGACGTACCGGCGCAACGCCTTTATGTCGAGCGGCCCGGGGACGCGCAGCGCCCTCGGAAACGCCCGGCGGCGTACCGCCTGGTCGAGACAGACCGGGTCGGGGTGTACGTACACACCCCGGCCGGGCAGCGTACCGCGTGGATCGGGAACACACTGTTCTCCATCCGCCACGGCCCGCAGCAGCTCGTGCTTGGCCGCTCGCTGCCTGCACCCCACACAGGTGCGCTCAGGGCATGCGCGGGCATACGTCCGGCCAGACACTCCTCAGTCTACCTCCCCGTACCGACCTCACCCCTTTGAGGGAGAAGTCGAACAGTTACATGATGCAGGCTTGTCCGATCTCAGCGCATCGCGGCCGAGATCTATTCCCCGGCTACTGCCCGGCGTGCGCCGCGGTCTGCTCGGTGTCCGGGCGGATGTCGATCCGCCAGCCGGTGAGCCGGGCCGCGAGCCGGGCGTTCTGGCCCTCCTTGCCGATGGCCAGCGACAGCTGGTAGTCCGGCACGGTGACCCGGGCGGACCGGGAGGCCATGTCCACGACCTCCACCTTGGACACCCGAGCGGGTGACAGCGCGTTCGCCACCATCTCCGCCGGGTCGTCCGACCAGTCCACGATGTCGATCTTCTCGCCGTTCAGCTCGGCCATCACGTTGCGCACCCGGCCGCCCATGGGGCCGATGCAGGCACCCTTGGCGTTCAGGCCCGTACGGGTGGACCGTACGGCGATCTTCGTGCGGTGACCGGCCTCGCGGGCGATCGCGGCGATCTCCACGGAGCCGTCGGCAATCTCCGGCACTTCCAGGGCGAAGAGCTTCTTCACCAGATTGGGGTGCGTGCGCGAGAGGGTGACGGACGGTCCGCGCACGCCCTTCGCCACCCGGACGACGTACGAGCGCAGCCGCGTGCCGTGCGCGTACTCCTCGCCGGGCACCTGCTCCTGCACCGGCAGGATGGCCTCCAGCTTGCCGATGTCGACCAGCACGTTCTTCGGGTCGCGGCCCTGCTGGACCACACCGGTGACGATGTCGCCCTCGCGGCCTGCGTACTCGCCGAGCGTCGCGTCGTCCTCGGCGTCCCGCAGCCGCTGCAGGATCACCTGCTTGGCGGTGGTGGCGGCGATCCGGCCGAAGCCGGAGGGGGTGTCGTCGAACTCGCGGGGCGCCTGGCCCTCTTCGAGGTCCTCGGGGTCCTCCTTCGCCCACACGGTCACATGGCCGGTCTCCCGGTTCAGCTCCACGCGTGCGTGGCGGCGGCTTCCCTCGGTGCGGTGGTAGGCGATGAGGAGGGCCGACTCGATCGCCTCGACCAGCAGGTCGAAGGAGATCTCCTTCTCCCGAACCAAGCCCCGCAGGGCGCTCATGTCGATGTCCACGGCTACGCCTCCTCCTCTTCCTTCATGTCCTTCATGTCCTTGCGGTTGAACTCGACCTGCACGCGCGCCTTGGCGATCTCCGGGAAGCCGAGCCGACGGGTCGTGGCCTTGCGCCCCTTGACCCCGGGAACCTCCAGCTCCAGCCCCTCGTCGTCCACGGTCAGGATCCGCGCGACCAGGTCGCCGCCCTCGGACAGCTGGAACTTCACGAGCCGGCCCGTGGCGCGCACGAAGTGCCGGTGCTCGGTGAGGAGGCGCTCCGCGCCGGGGGTGCCGACCTCGAGGTAGTACTCGCCCTCGCCCATTGCGTCGGTCTCGTCGAGCTTCGCCGAGAGCGCGCGGCTCACATCGGCGATCTGGTCCATGTCCGGCCCGGAGTCGGAGTCGACGACCACGCTCAGCACCCGCTTGCGTCCGACCGAGTCCACGGCGATCTCCTCGAGATCCAGTCCCTGGGAGGTGACGAGCGGTTCCAGCAGCTCTCGCAGCCTCTCGCTCTGGGTGGTGCTCATCCGGGTGACTCCTCGGCCGCGTGTGCTGTTGTGGGATGGGGCGCGTGTCTGGTCAAAGGGTATCCGGTCGCAGGGGGTGTTGCCGTCCACCCGGGTACGCACGGTGCCGGTGAGTGGTGTCCACGGGGCGCGCGGGTACGGTGATCACGGGCGTGCCGCCCGTCACTGGTCTTCTTGCCGGTCTTCCCTTCGTACGAGTTCCCCGAGGACGTCTGCAGTGCCGTACCCTCCGCCGCCGCGCACCCCCTCGGGGCCGCGCAGAAGAACCCTGCTCGCCTCCGCCGCCGGGGCCGCCGTGCTGGCCGGCTGTACGGCCGGTACGGACTCGGAAGACGGTGGCGCCCCGTCGGCCGCCACACGGGCACGCGCGCACGCGGCGCGGGACAGCGCGGAGTTGCTGGAGCGGTACGACGCCGTGCTCGCCGCGCATCCGGAGCTGGCCCAGCGGCTGCGTCCGCTGCGCACGGCGGTCGCCGCGCATGTGGCGGCCTTCGGCGGCGGGACCGCGGGTACGGCCACGAAGCCGCCGTCCTCCAAGGTCTCCCCCACCGCCGCCGCCACGGCCTCCCCGTCGCCCACCGTCCCGCCCCGGCCGAAGGACGCACTGCTCTCGCTGGCCGACGCCGAGCGGGGCGTGGCCGACAGACGGGCCCGGGACCTGCTGGAGGTGCCGGGCGAGCTGGCACGACTGCTGGCGTCGGTGTCGGCGGCCGGGGCGGCACACGCGTATCTGCTGATGGAGGGGGCCAAGTGAGCGACGAGGCGAAGCGGGCCGTGTTGTCGGCGCTGCAGGCGGCGCTGGCCGCCGAGCACGCGGCGGTGTACGGGTACGGCGTCGTCGGCGGGCGGATCGGCCAGGCCCGGCGCGCCGAGGCGCGGGCCGCCTACGACGCGCACCGCTCCCGCCGGGACTCGCTGGCCCGCCAGGTCCGGGACCTGGGCGGCGAGCCGGTGGCGGCGAGCGCCGGGTACGCGCTGCCGTTCCCGGTGCCGGACCCGGCGGCTGCGGTGCGGCTCGCCGCGCGGCTGGAGGAACGGCTGGCCGGGGTCTACTCGGACCTGGTCCGGGCGACGACGGGCGCGCAGCGTGGTGCCGCCGCGGCGGTACTGCGCGAGGCAGCGGTGCGGGCGGTGCGCTGGAGCGGGCAGAGCGTAGCCTTCCCTGGACTCGCCGAGCGCTCCGGCGAGGGGACCGGCGCGGCGGGCACGACGGGGGGCAGGACACCGTCCTCCACCCCCTCGGTGGCCCCGTAGGCGCCGTCACGACATCCCGTACCGCAGGAAGGAACGACTCGCGCATGGCTTTCGAACCGCCGCCCCGCCTGGTGCGGGCGCTCGGTGAGACGGCACCGGCCGGGGACGACTGGCTGGCGCAGCTGCCCCGGACGGCCGAACTGGCCGTGGCCCGGCGCGAGTCGACCGTCGAGCGGGTCCAGATGCCGGGCGGCCGGAGCAGCCTGGTGGTGCTGGTACGGCTGGCCGACGGCACCCCGGCCGTGCTGAAGCTGGCCCCGCCCCGGGCCCGCCCGGAGAGCGAACGGGCCGCGCTGGCCCACTGGGGCGGCGTGGGCGCCGTACTGCTGCTGCAGGGACCGCGGGAGCCGGAGGAGGGGGTGCTGCTGCTGGAGCGGCTGCATCCGGACGTGTCGGTGCGGTCGCTGCCGGAGGCGAAGGCGCTGCTGGAGGCGGCGGGCACGCTGCGCCGGCTGTGGGTCGAACCTCCGGCGGAGCACGGCTTCGAGACGGTGGCGGAGCGCACCGGACGGCAGGCGGCGGCGATGCGGGCGGGCGCGCAGGCCGATCCGCAGACGGCGCCGCTGGTCGACGCGGCGCTCGCGGCCCGCGACGGGTTGCTGGCCGCGCCGCCCGAACACCGGCTGCTGCACGGCACGTTCCGACAGAGCAAGGTCCTTGCCGGGGAGCGGACGCCGTGGCTCGCCGTGGGGCCGGACCCGGTGGTCGGCGAGTGCGCCTTCGATCTGGCGCGGCTGGTGCGGGACCGGGTGGAGGACCTGATCGCGGCACCGTCCGGACCGGCGATCACCCGGCGCCGGATCAAACGGCTCGCGGAGTCGCTGGAGGTGGACCAGGAGCGGCTGCGCGGCTGGACGCTGTTCCGGGCGGTGGAGTCCGGTGTGCGGGCCCTGCGGGTGGGGCGGCCCAAGGACGCGGAGCTGCTGCTGGAGTTCGCGGGGTGGCTGTAGGGCGTCGAAGGCCGGCGCCTCGCGAGCGCCGGAAGGGCTGACGCAGTGAAACGCCGGACGGGCGGGATCTCCCGTCCGGCGTCACCGGGGTCTTGCCGCTCAGGCCGTCAGCCGGGCGATCGCCTCGTCGACCGGCAGTTCCTCGCGCTCACCGGTCCGGCGGTCCTTCAGCTCCACCACGCCCTCGCCGGAGCGGCGGCCCGCCACCAGGATCCGCGGTACGCCGATCAGCTCGGCGTCGGTGAACTTCACGCCCGGGGAGACCCCGGCCCGGTCGTCCACCAGGACGCGGACGCCCGCGGCGGCCAGCTTGTCGGCGACGTCGAGGGCCAGCTCGGTCTGCAGGGCCTTGCCCGCGGCGACGACGTGGACGTCGGCCGGGGCGACCTCCTCGGGCCAGCACAGGCCCTTGTCGTCGGCGCTCTGTTCGGCGATGGCCGCGACCGCGCGGGAGACGCCGATGCCGTAGGAGCCCATGGTGACGCGGACGGGCTTGCCGTTCTGGCCGAGCACGTCGAGCTTGAGGGCGTCGGTGTACTTGCGGCCCAGCTGGAAGATGTGGCCGATCTCGATGGCGCGGTCCAGCTTCAGGCCGGTGCCGCAGTTCGGGCAGGGGTCGCCGTCCTGCACCACGACGACGTCCACGTACTCGTCGACCTCGAAGTCACGGCCGGCGACGACGTTCTTGGCGTGCGTGTGCTCCTTGTTGGCGCCGGTGATCCAGCCGGTGCCGGGGGCCACCCGCGGGTCGGCGATGTACTTCACCTTCTCGCCCAGGCCCTGCGGGCCGACGTAGCCGCGCACCAGGTCGGGGCGGCCCGCGAAGTCCGCCTCGGTGACCATCTCGACGGCCGCCGGGGCGAAGTGTGCCTCGACCTTGCCCAGGTCGACCTCACGGTCGCCGGGCACGCCCACGGCGACGATCTCGCCGTCCACCTTGACCAGCAGGTTCTTCAGCGTGGCGGAGGCCGGGACGCCGAGGGAGGCGGCCAGCGTCTCGATGGTCGGGGTGTCGGGGGTCGGGATCTCCTCGAGGGCGGCGATGCCCGAGCCGTCCACCGGCTTCAGCTCGTAGGTGATCGCCTCGGTGTTCGCCGCGAATTCGCAGTTCGGGCAGTCCGCGAAGGTGTCCTCGCCGGCCTCGGCCGGGGCCAGGAACTCCTCGGACTTCGAGCCGCCCATCGCGCCGGCGGTGGCCGCGCAGATGCGGTAGTCGAGGCCGAGGCGGTCGAAGACGCGCTGGTAGGCCTGGCGGTGCAGGGCGTAGGACTCGGCGAGGCCCTCGTCGGCCAGGTCGAAGGAGTACGAGTCCTTCATCAGGAACTCACGGCCGCGCAGGATGCCGGCGCGCGGGCGGGCCTCGTCCCGGAACTTGGTCTGGATCTGGTAGAGGATCACCGGCAGGTCCTTGTAGGACGTGCACTGGTCCTTGACCAGGAGGGTGAAGATCTCCTCGTGGGTGGGACCGAGGAGGTAGTCGCCGCCCTTGCGGTCCTTCAGCCGGAACAGCTCCTGGCCGTACTCGTCCCAGCGGCCGGTGGCCTCGTAGGGCTCGCGCGGCAGCAGGGCGGGGAGCGACACCTCCTGGGCGCCGATGGCGTCCATCTCCTCGCGCACGATCCGTTCCACGTTGGCGAGGACCTTCTTGCCGAGCGGCAGCCAGCTCCAGATACCGGCGGCGGTCCGGCGGACGTAACCCGCGCGGACGAGGAGCTTGTGGCTGAGGACCTCGGCGTCCGCCGGGTCGTCGCGCAGCGTCTTCGCCATCAACTGGGACATGCGCTGGACCGGTGCGTTGGCCATGGTTCTCGTACTCCTGCCAGGGAAAGGTTGATGGCTAGGAGGTTAGCCGGGCTGGCTGCGCGGGCGGAAATCGGTTATGGGACACGCTGCTCCTTGCGGCGCAGCGGGAGCGGGGCACCCATCACCGCGTACGGCTTGGGGGCGCTCGGGAAGTGCACCCGGCGGGCGAGGTCGACGTAGCCGAGCGAGCGGTACAGGCCGCGGGCCGGGCTGTCGGTGTCGATCGCGGAGAGGATCGAGCGGGGTTCGGCGGCGGTGTCGGTGATGGTGGTGATCAGGCGCCGCCCGATGCCCCTGTTCTGGTGGCGGGGGTGGACGTGCAGCTCGGTGATGACGAAGGAGTCGTCCAGCCAGAAGACGTTGTCGTTGGCGCGCAGGTACGGCTCCACGATCGTGGACCACCAGTGGCTGCGGGAGTTGGGCATGCCGTAGACGAAGCCGACCAGCTTCCCCTGGCAGGTGGCTCCGAAGGCCCGGGCGCCGGGGTACTCCATGTGACGCCGGACGATCTGGCGGCGTACGGCCACCTCTTCGGGGCCCAGTCCGAAGGCGGCGGCCTGGACCGCCAAAGCCTCGTCCACGTGGGCTGGGAGGTCCAGGGGGCCGATCACGACGTCCATGCCGGGAGCGTACAGGGGAGGTCGCGCTCACCGTTGCGGCGTCGGCCGTTCGGCCCTGGGCGGTGCGACCCCGGACCTAGGCCACAGGCCCGGCCGTGGTTCGATCCCCTGACCGATGATCAGGCTCCGGGGCGCGGCTACCGTCCGGTGTCATGGACATCGACAGCACGCTCGACGAGGCCTACGAACGACTGCACCGCAGCGGTCCGGAGTTCGAGGGATGGCTGACCAATCACGGCCCGATGGCCGCGGAAGCGCTGGTCCGGCACGGACACGGGGGCCGGGTGCACCGCTGGCTCGACCGCTACATGGACCGGCTGGACGACCTGCCGCGCGGGGTCTCGCCCCTGACCGCGGACGAGTGGCGTACGGCGCTAGGTGATCCGCGCCGGCTGGGCGACTGGCTCGTGTACTTCGAGCGCGAGGTGCGGGAGCGGCCCTGGCGTGCGGTGCTGGAGACGTGGTGGCCGCGGCTCCTGCCCGGTATCGCGGCCGGTGCCACCCACGGTGTGATCCGTACCGGGCACGCGGTGCACGCCCTGCTCGCCCATGAGGACGGGCCCCGGCTGACGGAGTTCGGCCAGGCCCTCGGCTACTGGGCGGCGCGCTGGCAGCCGGTACCGGCCACGCCGCCGTCGGGAAGCGCCGGTCCCGCGTCCGCCCTCGCCGGGGTTCCCCGGGTCCCCGACCAGAGCGCGGGGATCAACCACCGGCTCGGCCAGCTCGCCGACGTACCGGGCTGGCCCGTCGCGCTGGCGGCGCTGCGGCCCGCTGCGGACCCGGAGCAGGCCGGCGAGCTGCTGGCCGACCTCACGACCGCTGCCGTCCTGCACTACCTGCCGAACGCGCACGGCTCGGCGGTCATGCTGGTGCACTCGGCGACCGCGCCGATGGCGGTGCTGCGCACCTTGCCCGCGCTCCCACGTGACCAGTGGGTGCCCAGCCTGGACGCGGCGTGGGCGGCCAGTGCGGCCGTCACGGCGGCCTATGCCCCGGCCGCACCCGCGCCCGAGGCGGATCTTCCCGTCGCGCCCGAGTCGCCGGAGGAGGTGTTCGACCTGGCCGCGCGGCACGGGGACGAGCACGTCATCAAGCTCGCCGACACCTGCATCGAGGTGCACGGGCGTACGGGACACCCGGATGCGCTGTCGGCGGTGGTCCGCGCGGCGGGGTTGATCGAGGAGCTGTAGCAGGACCGGACGAGGTCCGAAAGACGCGTGGCGGAGGGCTAGAAGAGGACGCTCATGAACGCGCCGACCTCTTGGAAGCCCACCCTGCGGTACGTCCTTCTCGCCGCTGTGTTGAAGTCGTTGACGTAGAGGCTGACCACCGGGGCCACGTCGGTGAGCGCGTAGTGCAGCACCGCGGCCATGCCGGGGGCCGCCAGGCCCCTGCCCCGGTACTCGGGCGCGATCCACACGCCCTGGATCTGGCAGGCCTGGGCCGTCGCCGCGCCGATCTCCGCCTTGAAGACGACCTTGCCGTCGTCGTCGAGGCGGGCGAAGGAGCGCCCCGCGCCGACGAGTTCGGCGACGCGGGCCTGGTAGAGGAGGCCGCCGTCGCCGGCCAGCGGCGATACGCCCACCTCCTCGGTGAACATCGCCACGCACGCGGGCATGATCGTCTCCATCTCGTCCTTGCGGATGCGGCGGACGAGCGGGTCGGGGGCGATGTCGGCGGGCATGCGTTCGGTGACCATCAGCGGCTGGTGGGCGCGGACGTCGCGGGCCGGGCCCCAGTGCGGCTCCAGCAGCCGCCACAGCTCGGCGGTCGGTTCGGCGGGGCCGACGATGGAGGAGCAGCGGCGGCCGGCCCGCCGGGCCCTGTCGGCGAAGGCGCGCACGGCGCGGGGGGTGGCGCAGAGCGGGACGAGGTTGGCGCCCGCGTAGCACAGGGACGTGAGCATGCCGTCCTCGTACCAGCCCCACATCTCGCCGCCGAGCCGCCACGGGTCGAGGCCGGCGACCTGGACCCGGGCGGTGACGAAGGCGTTGGCGACCGGATCGCGGTTCAGTACGGCGAGCGCGGCGTCAAGGTCGCTCGGTTCGAGCACCCGTGAGGTGGTCTGGGTCAACACGTGCGGGGCCTCACCACGAGGTTCTGCTGATTTCCCGCACTGTACCTGGCGAATCCCGAAGGCGCCGCCCCGCGAGGACGGCGCCCACGGCGGGCGGGAGTCAGCCCGCCACCGAGACCGACGGCTCGCCGGAGGGCACGCCGTCCGCCTCCATCTGCTCGGCGAGCTTCATGGCCTCCTCGATGAGGGTCTCCACGATCTTGGACTCGGGGACGGTCT
>NZ_JAINVF010000034.1 GCF_020400585.1 Streptomyces sp. NK08204
CGGCCACCGTGCTGGCCGCCTTCGTAGCCGCACAGTGAGTCAGAGCCCGTGTGCTTCGCCTTCTCCACCTACCTCTACCTGGGAGTTCCCTATGTCCACCGCGATCACTTTCTCTGAGTACGGCACGCCCGAGGTGCTGCGGCCGACCGAGGTCGCCCCGCCGGAGGCGGGTCCGGGCCAGGTCCGGATCAAGGTCAAGGCCGCATCCGTGAACCCGCTCGACATGAAGATCCGATCCGGCCTGATGGCCAAGGTCGCCCCCGCGCGCTTCCCGGTGACCCCCGGCCTGGACGCGGCCGGTGTCGTCGAGGCGGTCGGCGAGGGAGCGGATGCGGCCGTGGGGGACGAGGTCCTCGGCGCCACCGTCGGCGGCAGCTACAGCGAGTACGCCCTGCTGGAGCGGCCGGTGGCCAAGCCCGCAGCCCTGTCGTGGGAGGTCGCCGCCTCGCTGGTCACGGTCGGCCAGACCGCGCACCGCGTCCTCGGTCAGCTGGGCGTCGAGGCGGGCCAGACGCTGCTCGTCCACGGCGCGGCCGGCAGCGTCGGCTTCATCGCGGTGCAGCTGGCCGTCGCCCGCGGCATCACCGTCATCGGCACGGTAGGGGAGAAGGACGTCGAGCGCGTCACAGCCCTTGGAGCCACCGCGGTCCACTACGGCGATGGCTGGGTGGAGCGGGTGAAGGCCGCCGCCCCGGGTGGGGTGGACTTCGTATTCGATGCCTCCGGCGCTGGAGTGCTCGCCGACTCCGTCGCCCTGACCGGCGATGCGGCCAAGGTCATCACCATCGCCGACATGTCCGCCCAGCAGCACGGCGTGCGCTTCAGCGCCGGCACCGCCGACCAGGGTGGCCAGGCCCTGCCGGAACTGGTGCAGCTGGCCGCCGACGGACTGCTCACCGTCCCGGTCTGGCGCACCTATTCCCTGGCCGAGGCCGCCCTGGCGCACGCCGACCTGGAGGCCCACCGCAACCAGGGCAAGGCCGTCCTCCTGCCCTGACCCCCCATGCCGCCGAGCGAAGCGGCTGGGCTGCAGCCAGCCGGTACATCCCCCGGCCGGCTGCGGCCCGCCCCGAACCCCAGGGCCGGGGCACGAGCACACGACAGAAGGCCGAACGCGACAGCACGCGCACCCTCCCCACACCCGCACCGCTTATGGCGGACGCGGACCTCGCCGCCGCGGTCGCGTCCTCGGCCAGAAGTGGAAACGGCATCATCCTCCACACCCTGACCACCAGCCCCGCCGATTCGGTGAACCCCGCACCGCCATCGCCCGCATCAGCGCCAAGATGCGCGCCGACCGGCTGCGCGAGCTCCTCGACGCCGGCCTCGTCACCGACGACCAGCCCCCACCAGGGCACGCCACCTGCACCCGCACTCCCGACGGCCGGGCTCTGCCGCCCTTGAAGGAACCAAAGGAACCAAGAGACGAGAGGCAGTCGTCTCCTGAGTGATCAAGCTTGAGGAGAGTGCGCGGTGCGGCTCTATATCAGTGCAGACATGGAGGGCGTCACGGGACTCGTCGACGCCGACGATGTTCAGCCCGGCGGCCGGGACTACGAGCGTGGGCGGCTGATGATGGCGGAGGACGTCAACGCAGCCGTGCGTGGCGCCATCGCGGCCGGCGCCACCGACATCACCGTCAACGATGCCCATGGCCCGATGCGCAACCTCATGCCCGAGTCCCTGCACCCGGCAGCCCGCCTCATCCGTGGCAAGCCCAAGCAGATGCTCATGCTGGAAGGCCTCACTCCCGAGCACGACGCTGTGGTCTGTGTCGGTTACCACTCGCGGGCCGGTGCGCTCGGCGTACTCAGTCACAGCTTTATGGGGCACGAGATCGAAGACATGTGGCTGGACGGCCGGCCTGTGGGTGAGATCGGCCTGGCCCATGCCACCGCGGCCGCCATCGGCGTTCCGGTGACGGTCCTCACTGGTGACGACTGTGCCTGCGCCGAGATGACGGAATGGGACGCTTCGGTGAGGACCGTGGCCGTGAAGTATGCGCGGGACCGGTTCGCGGCAGATCTGCGCCCGGCGGAAGAAGCACGTGCGGCTATCGAGAAAACGGTCGCTGCCGCTCTTTCCACACCGCGGAAGGCTTCGGCAGTTGGTGGCGCGTCCACCCTCACGGTCCGTTGGCAGTCGGCCTCCGTGGCCTCGACGCTCCTCGGAATCCCAGGGGTCGCCTCGACAGACAGCCGGACCGTTCAGGCGCAGGGCGCTCTGCCCAGCCTTTATCGGCTGTTCGGTGTGTGGATGCGGGTGGCAGCATCCCTGACCAATCAGCCACCGTACTGCTGACCTTCGAGGGTCATGGCTGGGCGGACACCGCGTGCTGCCTCACGGCGGCATGGGCGGGACCGGGCGTCCCGGCCGCGGGGTCGTTGGCCGGGTAGGAGAAATGTGCGCGGCATTGGCCGATGTCTGTCTCACCCGTGACTATGCGCCGTCACCGACCAGTAGGCCCCCGAGAGTGCTCCTGCCCCGGCGGTCACCTGGCGACATGGATCTTCGACGGCTTCACCATCTCCACGGCGAAACGGCGAACACTGAAGTCACGGTGGGACTCTCAAGCGCGTACCCCCAGCGCGGACAAGTGGCCGAAGGACCGCGCCGCCAGGAGACTGTCGATAAGGGGTCTGCCTCACGTCCGACTCACTCCCCTGACCGAACAGGCTGACCAGCGGGTCTCGGATTCGTGGCCGATCGGCCACCGAGTGGTGACCGGTCGTGACATTCGGATTGCCACGGATTCTGAGATCGACATCGCTGCCATGTGCAGGGGACGGAGCATCGTGATGGCTCGGGCGATCTGGACAGGCGTGATCACGTTCGGGCTGGTGACCGTCCCCGTGGGCCTGTACGCCGCGACGGAAGACCACACGGTCCATTTCCACCAGTTGCAGCGCGGCACGTCGGACCGGATCCGCAACCGGCGGGTGAACGAGCGTACCGGCGACGAGGTCGACACCAGTGACATCGTCAAGGGCTTCGAGGTCGACGAGGGCCAGTACATCGTGGTCGAGCCGGAGGAACTGGACGAGATCGCGCCGGGCCGCTCCCAGACCATCGACATCTCGGATTTCGTCGACCTGGACCGGATCGAGCCGGTCTACTTCGACCGCCCCTACTACATCGCCCCACGCGGCGAGGAGTACACCAAGGTCTACGAGCTGCTGCGCGCGGCGCTGGCGCAGTCGAACAAGGTCGGGATAGCCACCTTCGTCATGCGGGGCAAGCAGTACCTGACTGCGCTGCGTGCCGAGGACCAGGTGCTGGTGCTGCAGACGCTGCACTGGGCCGATGAGGTCCGTGACCCTGGCCAGGAGCTGCCCGAGCTGCCCTCGGACCGGGCGGGGCGCGGCAAGCAGCTGGACATGGCGCTGCAGCTGGTCGACGCGCTCAGCACCGACTGGGATCCGGCCCGCTATCGCGACACCTACCAGGAGCACGTGCGTGAGCTGATCAGGGCCAGGGCCGAAGGCCAGGAGATCGCCGTGGCAGAGCAGCCGCCGGAGGCGACCAACGTCGTCGACCTGATGAAGGTCCTCGAGGGAAGCCTGCAGGCCGCCCGGGCCGGCCGCGGCAGCGAGGAGCCGGCCGCCGGGCGGAAGAGGAGGACGGCGCCGCGCAAGGCAGTCCGGTCTTCAGCAGGCAGGCCGGCGAAGGCGCCGCCGAAGAAGGCCGCGGCGGCATCGGCCCGCGGCGGTGGCAGCGGCAGGCGGGAGCTGCAGAAGCTGAGCAAGGCGGAGCTGTACCAGCGGGCGAGCGAACAGGACCTGCCGGGCCGGTCGAAGATGAGCCGCGACGAACTCATCGACGCACTGACCCGCAGCACACGACGCCGCACGAAGAGCTCCGCCTGACCGCCGCCACCGGCCGCGCGTGCCGACGTGCCGCATGTTCGGCCCTCATCTCTCCTGCGACGGCGCCGCGCACCACTGGCACAGCGGCGCAAGCCACCAGGCCCGTCAATCCAGGCACCGGCCCGTACAGCCGGACGACAAGGAGTCCTGGGTAAGCCTGACGACGACGCGACTGACGGGCGGCCCCTCAGCACCCGACCCGCTCGAGCGCTGTCATGGCGGCCGGATGGCAGGCCCGGCGTCCGGCTCCCGTGGGGTGCCCCTGCGGCGGTGTGCCCGGAGCGCGGAAGGAGGAGGAATCGGGGCGGGAGGAGAAGGAGTCGGGCCGGCCGTCGACCTCGTCGTGGGGGAACCACTCCTTCGTTGGCCGGGGCCGGTCGGCCGGCTGTCTGCGCGGGCTGTTCGAGATGAGCCACACGAGATGAGAGGGCCAAGTATGTCCAGGTCCCCGACCTGCAGCAACGATCAACGGGTGCGGGTCACACACCACCCATGCGGCGTCGGTCCTTCTCGTCCCACTTCCGGGTGTCGCGGGGCTGGGTGTACGGCTCGGCCTCGGGCGGCAAGCCGCCGGCGATCGCCCGCTGGCGTATGGTCTCGGCGTCGAACTCCAGGCCCAGCAGGATGGCGAGGTTGGTGATCCACAGCCAGAGGAGGAAGACGATGACGCCGGCCATGGTGCCGTAGGTCTTGTTGTAGGAGGCGAAGCCGGCGACGTAGAACGCGAAGGCGGCAGAGGCGATCATCCAGATCACCAGGGCGAGGAGGCTGCCCGGGGTGATCCACCTGAAGCCTTTCACTCTGGCGTTCGGACTGGCCCAGTACAGGATCGCGATCATGAGGGCGACCAGGACGACCAGGACGGGCCACTTGGCGATCGACCACACCGTCAGGGCTGTGTCCCCGATGCCCAGCGCGGTACCGACCTGACGGGCCAGGCCGCCGGTGAACACCACGATCAGTGCCGTGACCACCGCCAGCACCATCAGCACGACCGTCACCCCGATCCGCACCGGAAGGATCTTCCATACCGGACGTCCCTCCGGCATGTCGTAAACGGCGTTGGCCGCGCGGATGAACGCGGCCACATAGCCGGAGGCTGACCACACCGCCAACGCAATCCCGACGATCGCCATGATGGAGCCGATGCCGGCGTTGTTCTGCAACTGCTCTACAGCCCGGGTGATGATGTCCCGGGCCGAGCCGGGGGCGAGCTTCTTGAGGTTGGCCAGCACCGAGTCGGTCGCCGACTTGCCGGTGACGCCCAGCAGGGACACGAGCACCAGCAGGGCCGGGAACAGCGACAGGACCCCGTAGTACGTCAGGGCCGCCGCGCGGTCGGTCAGCTCATCGTCCTTGAACTCCCCAAGCGCGCCCCTGAGCACGGCACCCCAGACCCGTCTGGGCAGCTTCGTCGGTGTGTCCGGTGCCTGACGCTCCACATCGGGTCCGGGCCCGATCTCCTCGGGCGTGGGCACCTCGCGGGCCTGGGCCTCGTCGCTGCCGTGGTGCGTTTTCCGACCTGGAAGATGTGGCTTCGCCATACCGCCCGGGTAACCCTTGAGGTCCCCACCTAAGCCATCAGCGCCCCGAAACGCGCCCGTCGGCCCCGCGCTGGCAGAACTGTTGCCACTGTCCTGCAACGACATCCAGCGCCTGCTCATCGCGCTCATCGTCCGGCCTGTTCACGATGCGGCCCACCGGCTTCTCTAGTCGCGTCCCTGGTTGGGCCCTTGGTCGCGCCTCCGGCTGTGCTCCTCCCCGCTGCCGCGTCCGTGTCCCTGCGCGTCGGCAGGGTTGTCGCGGAAGATCCGGTCCAGATGGTGGTCGAGGACTGCGGCGGCCGACTCCGGGCTGCGCTGGCCGACGAGGATGCTGGTGCCGAGTCCGGCGGACACGGCGAGCAGGCCGACAGCTTCCAGCCGTGCGTCCACACCAGGCTGAATGAGACGGCTCTCCTCTGCCTGCCGGAGAAGTTCGACGAGGGCGCTCTCGGCCGCATCGGGGTTCTTGATGAAGGGCTGGGCGGCGAGCGCCTCGTCGGTCACGGACAGAACGGCGTATGAGGTGTAGACGAGGTGGAAGGTGCGGCTCTCCTCGTCGGTCGGCAATGCCGCCATCAGCATCGCCTCGATCATCGCGCGCGGCCCCGGATCGTGGCCGGCGGCCCGAAGCCGGGCGGTGACGCGGCGCCCGAATCTCTCGGCCAGATGCTGCAGCCCGTAGAGCAGCAGCTTCTCTTTGGTCTGGAAGTAGTACTGCACCAGCCGCAGTGAGATCCCCGCCTCCGCTGCCACATCGCGCATACCCACGGCGTGCAGTCCCCGTCGCGCCGCCACCCGAAGGAGCGCCTCGGCGATCTGGCTACGCCGCTCCGCATGGTCCACGCGCTTGGGCATCGACCGCTCCTCCGCTCGCTGATTCCACTGGCCGGGTGCTCCCGTCCACCTTGATGATACAGCCGTATCATCAAGGTGATACGTTCGTACCATAAAGAATCGACACCCCGGAGGTGGCCGTGTCCCAGACCGAGACCCGCACCCAGGCCGATGTCGGCCGCTATGTGAGCGATACCTGGCGCGAGCGCTACTTCGCGGCCTGCGATGCGGTGTACGCGCTGGGAGCGTCCGCTCACGCGGAAACGGACGTGGAGACATCCTTCGGCACCACGCACGTCTACATGTACGGCCCCACGGACCCGGTCGCCCAGTCACGTACCCCCGTCGTCCTGGTGCACGGAGCGGGCTCCTGCTCTGCCATGTGGTACCCCAACACTCCCGCACTCAGCGCCGCCCGCCCGGTCTACGCGATCGACACCCCGGGTGATCCCGGACGCAGCGTCCAGCGCGAAGCCATCCATCAACCCGAACGCGCCGCACAGTGGCTGGACGAGACACTCGCCGCGCTCGGACTCGAACGCGTGCACCTGGTCGGCTCCTCCTATGGCGGATGGCTCGCCCTGAACCAAGCGCACCGCAGGCCTGACCGCCTCGCCTCGGTCACACTCCTCGACCCCGGCGGCCTGGAGAAGGTGGGTCTGCGCTTCTTCGTCTGGATCTTCGTCAGCCTGTTCGCGACCTTCGCACCCAAGGCACTGCGCCCACGACTGGCGGCGTGGCTGGAACAGCCGGTCCTCATCGTGCCGGAGCTACGCACCATGGTCAGGCTGGGTGTGCGCGCCTACCGCATACGCCGTCCCGCCCCACTGCCGCTGTCCGAGGACGAACTGTCCACCATCCGCACCCCGCTGTACCTGTTGCTCGGCAAGCGAAGCCTCCTCGTGCACCCGCACAGGCAAGTCGAGCGCGTCCCACGCCTGATAGCAGGCGCCCGAGCCGAAATCATCTCCAACACCGGCCACGGACCCCAGATCGACCACGCGGACGCGGTCAACCGCCGGATGCTGAGCTTCATGGACTCCCTCGACTGACAGCCCCCGCATCCGACGGGCCCGGGGGGACGGCTCGGTCTGAGGGATGACACGGGTCGGTCGAGACAAGGGGCGGACCGGGCGGCAACACGGGCGCCGCTCCGAGCCCGTCCGCGCTGCTTGTCGTCACCGGCGAGGCCCGCTTCTACGCGCCGGCAGTGGCACCCGTCCGGGAAGAGCTGTGTGCGGAAATCGGGCGCGCGGCCCAGCCGGAGCGGTGCGTCGAGATGGGGTTGGAGAACCAGGGACACCACTGGCTTCCGACACCGGGACCCGAGTCACCGCAATGGGCCTCCCACAGTGAAAACGTGGCTGTAACGTCAGCCGCGAACCCTCGCAGAGAGGGTCATCAGAGCAGGGGGAGGACTGTGTCAGACATTTCCCGGCGAGCACTCCTGGGTGCCACCGGCGCAGTTGCCGCATCGACACTTCTCACGGCAACCGGAACAGCACAGGCCGCCGATACCGCGGGCGGCAAGGACCTGAACACACCACACACCACCTCGAAGGAGGCCGAGACACTCATGGCCAGTGGCAGCCAGACCCTCAAGTACGTGGCTTACATCTCGAGTCCCGACATGGAGGTGCTGAACGACGCGACGTTCGGCGTCGGTGCCGACCCCGCCGACATGTGGGCGTATCTCGACGATGCCACGGCACGCCTCCAGGAGAAATATCCCTCGTACTCCTTCACCCCCCGTCTCGTCCGGTACGACCAGGTCACCACCGAGATATCGCACCCGTAACGCACACTGCGCCGGCCCGGCCCCCCAGCCGGGCCGGCGCATCCCCTTCCCCCCGGTTCCGGGCCTGCCCATGGCGCGCCACCTGGTAGAGGCAGGCAAGCCCCATGTCTCTCGCGTCATGTGTGACAGGACGCCAACGGGCCCCGGACCTGTCAGCGGGCGGTGGTCCCGGGGCCCTCGTGCGGTGTGGGGCAGATGTCAGGTGATGTCCAGCAGGACAGTGGTCACGAACGCCTCCGCCTGAGTCTCCGACCACTTCCCGAACGGCACGCTGGCCTGAGTCAGGGAGTGCCGCAGGCAAAGCGCAGCATCTTTCAGGGGCACGGGCTGGCGGTCACCTTCGTCCGCTGCGTCCTGCAGGGCGTGACGGGCCACGTACACGGCCGTCTCGGGGCTCTCGGAGTGAACCCACTTCAGTGCTGTGATCACGTCCACGTAGAGATCAGACCAGCGCAGATTGTCCGCGCCGAATTGCTGGGCATGGTGGCGCAGGTTGAGCGCCAGAGCATGGCGTATGGCGCCGGTCACGCCCGAAGGGAAGTTGCTCACGATGCTCCGTCAGTACTCGATATGGTCAGGACGATTGTGCACTGCGCGGTCCTCCCACGGCCCTGTACGCGCCCGCGGGGTCCTCGCCCTGCCGATTCTGCCCGTACGGGCGCGCACACGATCACTGCCCGCAGTAGGAAACTGCGGTCGGGCGGCCACCTTTGCGTCAATGGTGGCGGGTTCGGCCACCTGCCAGGCCACCCACCCCTGGCGTAACGGGGGTCGATGATGTCGGCAGAGGGTGTTCCGGGTCGTTTTGCAGCCCACCACCCCAGCGCATGTCCCCGAAGCCACGACCGACCGTCGCCCATCGATCCGCGCGGCGGTTCACCCGTGTCGCCTGTCCGCGGGCGGCCTGAGCCTGGACCGAAGACGACAACCGCCGCCCGGGCCTTGCCCACCCTCATGCGGCTCGACCTGCAAGCCCAGACGGCCCCTGATCTCCATCAGGTCCGCAACGCCCTGGAGTACCTGCTGAGTTGCCGGACCGGCATGCGCACCGCCTGAAGGCCGCCCGTCGCCCCTGCTGACCGGACGGATGTGCGAGGATCCCTGGGTGAATGATCTTCGTTTCCGGTCTGCCACCGAGGCCGACTCGGTCGCCCTCGTCCGCCTCCGCGACGAGGCGGCGCGCTGGATGCTCCGCCGCGGTGTCACCGGTCAATGGCAGCCGGGAGAACTGGACGAGGACCACTTCCGCCGGGTCATGGCGCGCGGCGAGGTCTGGCTCGCACAGGCCGGCGAGCGCATCGCCGGCGCCTGGGAGCTGTGGTGGGAGGACGAGGCTGCCTGGGGCCCGCAGCCGCCCGTAGCCGGATACGTGCACCGGCTCATGGTGGACCGCGAGGTCGCCGCGCCCGGCACGGGGAGGCTGCTGCTGAGCGCCGCGGAACGCCGAGTGGCTGCGGCGGGACGGACATGTGTGCGCCTGGACTGCGTGGCCGGTAATGCACAGCTCAACGCCTATTACCAGCAGGCCGGTTACCGTGTCGTGGGCCACAAGGAGGGCAAGCCACAACCGAGCGGAGCGTCCAAGTCCTTCACTCTGCTGGAGAAGAGGCTTCGGACGCATTCGAGTAGCGACGGAGCTTGACATCGCTTGCCGACGCTCAGCGGAGCGGGGTGCGGCAGGGTGTGGCCCACGTGGACCAGGTCGCCGTGCATCCCCCGGTCAGGGTTCGGGCATGGACACCAGACTGCGGCGCGTGCGGTACAACAGCTCCAGGGCCGTGTTCTCGGCGGTACGGTCCGCGCCCAGAAGGCGGTTGCAGTGCAGGTGCACGTAGCTGTCGCACAGTTCGGGCAGCGGTTTGCCGAGCTGCTGACGGCGGTTCAGGTCAGCGAGCCGGTCGGCGGCGTCCGCCAGGTGGGGACGTCGTTCGGTGAGGATGTCGCCGATGCGGCGGGGCGGCGGTTCGCGCAGCAGATCGCAGAATTCGGCCTTGCGTGCGCGGTACTGCATGCCCGCGAGCCGTTGCGCGGGGGTGTGGCGGTGGTAGAAGCGGAGCCTGTCGGCTGCACTCAGGCCGAGTCCGTCCAGCAGGTCGTCGATGCTGAGCAGGGCGACGGCCGTTCTGTCGAGCGGGGACTTCCCCGTGTGGTCGAGGGAGAGCAGGTCGAGCACGGCGCCACTGTCGGCGGTGTACAGCTGTTCGGTGACGTCCATCCCGCTGAGACCGCCGTAGCGCTCGATCTCACGATCGTAGACGTCGAAGGTGAACCGCGAGATGTGCCCGTCGGCGAGCAGGGCGCCTGCCCAGTCGCTGAGTGCGGGGAAGAGACTGGCCGGGTTGCCGCGCAGGCGCAGCCGCAGGTGGGGGTCGGGGTCCGCGTAGCGCAGGAAATGGCGTCGGTCGGTCTGGTGGTCCAGGGAGCGGACGAGATCGCGGATGCCGCCGACGAGGACGGATTCCTCCTCCTGCCGGGAACCGTAGAGCTTGACGAAGGTCCAGTCGCTGCCCGGTGGGCGCAACCGGTCCGCCCTGGACACCCGGGCCTCGGCGGTACGGGGCCCAGTACGGCGAGGAGTGGGGGCGCGGCGGGTCATGGACACCACGAGCTCGGCGGTGTAGCGCCCGTTCGGCCCGCTGACCCAGGCGTCGTCCAGGCCGGGTACGGCTTCCTGGAGGGTCACGGTGCCGCCAGGCCGGACACGACTCAGGGCTCGCCGTATCTCGTCGGTGTGGGAGGGCGCGGTGACATCGACGAGAAGCCGATGGTCCGCAGCCGCGTCGCTGCTCGTGAGGTACGTGTGGCGGGGCACCCGCCACCGGCGGAGCCAGGCGTCGAACCTGGCCGGGAACCGGTCCCGCTGCCCGGCGATCTCGTGCGCCATGGTGTGGTCGATGCGCCACTGAGCCAGGCGCAGTACGACCGGTCCCGAGGTGACACGCGGCAGGTAGGGGAAGTCACGGGCCGGGCCCCAGTCGAAGGCGGAGAGCTGGGCGGTGCCGTCGCGGCTCACCTCGGCGAGGAAACGGCAGACGGCGGGGGCTCGGCTGTGGTTGAGCATGTGCCCTGCGCAGACGCTGACCTCTTGGACGGTCCCCGTGTCGTCGTCGTTCCAGATCAGTGCGAACCTGCCGTTCGTGACGCGGACCGCGAGTCGGTCGAGGGGGATGGAACGAGCCGGCCCGTCCGCGGCACTGGTGCGAATGCCCACCTCGTGGTCGCGGATCGCGGGCCGGACGACGACGTTGGCGGACCGGGTCTTCTCCGGGAGGTACACCAGTTCGGCCAGAACGCGGCCGGACTCCATGGCCTGTTCGGCGTCGGCGAGGGCGGCGAGGGCGGGAACTGCTCCGGGGAGCATGCCGGCGAAGCGACCGAGGTTGCGTCCGGCGGCTCCGGCGCCGACGTTGGCGCCCACGATCAGCTGGAAGTCACCTGAGTCGACGGCAGCGGGTGACGGGGCGGCGACCATGGCGTAGAGGTCGAGTGACACAGGGAGCCGCTCGGGGACGACCTCCCGCAATGCGAGCCGGTCGACGGTGTCCTGGTCGAGGTCGATGCTGGTGAGGTGGTCGTGCAGGGCTCCGGTGGCGAGGTGGAGCAAGGTGGCGGTCCGCGTGGCGTCGGCGGGGACGACCGGAGGGAAGAGGGACGGTGGGCCAAGGCCGGCGACGGGATCGAGCAGTTCGAGGACAGGCACGTCGCGGTCGGTGCCGTAGTGGACCTCGAACGCACGCCGGTACGCGGTGATCTGAGGCAACCCGTCGGGGAACGGGGTGAGCCGCAGCAGCAGTTCGGCCGCCCGCACCGCTTCGTCGGCCACCTTGTGGGACACCTCCCCGGCGGCCAGGGACACGGCCGTGTCGACCTGGAGCGGTGTGGCGGTCTCGACGCCGGTGACGCGACGGGCATGGTCGGCGAGCACCGGAAAGGCGGCGGCGCCGGCGCCGGGCGGCTGCCCTTCCCAGTCATGGATCGCGGCCAGCAGTTCGCGGAGCTCCGCGAACTGGGCAGCGGCTTCCGGAATCCGGGCGAGGTGGTCGAGAACGTGGCCCGCAGGGTCGAGGTGGGTCAGCGGCGGCCGGAGGTCCGTCAGGAGGAACGCGTGCCGCCACAGGTGATACAGCAGGTCGTGCACCTTCGTGGGAGTGGCTCCGGGGACGGCTTCCATGAGGTCGGTGGCGAGGTCGGCGTACGCGATGGGTGTGCGGGCGAGGGCGAGGGCACGAGTGACGGCGCCGGTGGCGCGCAGGGTCACGTTCTCGCCGCCGTTCGGTCCGTGGACCGCTTCGACACCGCTCAGCGTGATCCGGCCGGCGCGGTGCAGCACGGCCGGATTGGCGATGACCTTGGTCGTCTGCCGGATCTCGGTTCGCGATTCGAGGGCGGTGACGAAGTGCATGAGGGCGTGCATGTCGAGACGGGCGTGGATGTGGGGCGGCCGGTCGGCGAGGCGGACGTCGGTGACGGAGCCCCACCGCCCCAGGGCGGCACCGGCGCTCAGCCCGAAGGGGGTGGGCCGGGTGGTGAGCCGGATGAGGTAGCGCAGGATGCTCGACTCGAGGCGCCGCTGGTCGCGTTCGGTCCGCGGTCGGCCCCGCAAGGCGGTGGCGAGTGGCAGCGAGGACACGACGACGGCACGCCACGCGTTCTCGTTGTTGCGGACGCGAGTTGTGGCGGGTGCGCGGTGGAGGTCCTCGGCCGCGGGGTAGTCCGTGACCGGCAGGATCGGGGTGCGGATCATGAAGAAGTCGAGGGGCCGGTAGAGCCCTGATGCCCGTGTGCCGGGTGGACGCGTTCCGGAGCCGCGGGGGGTGTCGGCGGTCATGACAGCAGGAAGAACCGGTCCCAGGCCGGTGGTTCGGGAGTGGCGGCGGCAAGGAGGACGAGAGCGATTCCTGGGGCGCCCTCGAGAAGGCCGATCCGGTCCTCGCGGGTGCCGTCGGGCTCGACACTGCGGTAGGCGAAGGGAGCCTGGGGCTGGTACTCGCCGACCAACTGGTCGACGAGGAGGCGCGCGTCGGCGCCGATCTCCTCGTCCGCGGTGTCGGCGGCGAATCTGAGGGTGATCTGCAGGAGTCCGGCGATGCCGTGGCAGAACCCCGGCGAGTCGATACGCCGTCTGCCGACCGGGCGCCGCAGGACCGCCCGTAGAGCCGCGACGGCCGCACGGGTCAGGTCGGGGTCGCCGAGGGCGGTGCCAGCGAGCCAGAGGGCGCGGGCGACACCTGGGCTGCCGTAGCACCAGGCGTCGCGGGCTGCCGACGGGGCGGGGGCCTCCTCGCCGAGCGCGACCACCGACGGGTACGCACCTCCTCCGGTGTCGTCCAGCTCATGTGAACGGAGCCACGCCGCGGTTCGGCGGATCGCCTCGGTGTGCCCCGCGACGGCCGGGCCGTCGGCATGGGCGAGGGCCAGTACGGCGAGGACGCCGGTGATGCCATGGGCGAGACCGCAGTTGGCGACCGCGGTCGGGTATCGATCGCGCATGCTCTCGTCCGCGATGAGGGCATGAGGCGTGTGCCAGGCCGGGACCCCGTCGATGTCACGGGACAGGTCCACCAGCCAGGTGAGCACCGTACGCAGCGCGCGATCCCGGGCTCGGCCGGCAGGCCGGGAGTGGAGGTAGGCGGCCACACCGGTCCACCCCGACACGAGGTCGAACGTGCCGACGGCGAAGCCTTCCCCGCCGACAGCGGGGAGTCGGCGGGGAATCCGGGCGTACAGGCTGTCGTCGATGCCGCCGAGCAGCGTCCGGTACCGCTGCCCGTGAGCCAGGTACGAGGTGGTGAACGCCATTCCGGCGAGGCCCGCGAAGAGGCCCAAGGTGGTCACGGGGTTCGACGCGGTGCCGTCGACGGCGCGGCTGAGGTGGCGGTGCGCCACCAGGTCCCAGCCTTCGCCGGGCAGGCATCGGTCGAGGTGCCCGAAGGCGAGAGCCAGACCGCAGGACCCCTGGGCGGTGCTGTGGGGTAGCCGGCGCGGGCGTCCGTGGAGCGGCGTCGTCCGGGCTGTTCCTTCGACGGCGTCGGGGTCACGCAGCCGGGAGAGCACGTCCACTGCGATGGTGCGCACGGAGGCGGCGGTGTCCGGATTGCCGACGGCCGGCAGCCAGGCGAGTGGGACCATCAGCCTTCCCGTGGGGCGCGCTCGACGCGGCGGATGACCTTCTCCCCGGCGACCTTGCGGGTGACCCCGTCGGCGCGCACCTGACTGACTTCCAGGTGGTAGTGGTCCTCGTAGAGCAGCGTGTCGCATTCCGAGGTGCACGAGCCGCAGGTCTGACACGTCTCGGTCTCGTTGGGGGTGTCGCGCTCGGTGCAGCCGCCCTCACAGGTGCTGGCGCAGCTGTTCGTACATTCATCGCCGCAGGTACTGGCGCAGCTGTCGGTGTCTTCGCGGACGAACCTGTCCACTGCCCGCGTGGTCACCTTGACGCGGATGTCCAGGTCGAACTGGTCATCGCTGAACGCGGCGTGTGCTTGCGCATCTTCCATGGCGCAACCTTCGGCAATCGGTCGCCGGGCAAAGTCCTTCCTTCCCACTATGGCACCGCGGGTGAAGGCTGCAACCCAAGCCGGCTGTGGCGCCGCGGGTAGGTTGTGGCGGATGCGCCGGGCCCGGTGTCCGGTGCGGACTTCGGGGCCTCCGTCACCTGCTCCCGCGCTCCAACCGCCCTAAAGGCGGGCCGAGGAGAGACGCGAGACTCTGGTGGGACGGCAACCGCGGACCAGCGAACAATTCGACCGCGGCACAGCGAACAAAACCTGGGCTGGAGGGCATCTCACACTTTGTGGAGCCCCTCTCATGCTCATACGGCCCTCAGCGCGACGGGCACTGTCGCGTCTTCCGGAAGGAGACCGGGCGATGAATGTCCTGCCGTACCGTGACGACAGAAGCGAGACAGCACGGCCGTGGCGTGCCGGCCGGGCCACGAACGCACGCAGACTGAGCACCGCAGCCGCCGTGGCGGCGGTCCTCCTGGCGGGCTGCGGCACAGGCACACCCAAGGCGGCCGCGCACTCCGGTGACCTCGGCGCGTCCCTCGCTCCGCCTGCCGCGCGCCCCCTCTCCTCTGCGTTCCTCGGGCCCGACCTCACTGCCGCCGCGTGCACCAACAGCACGAAGCTGGCCGGGTGGTCGAACCGCCGGCTGGCCATGCTGACCATCGCCGTCCCGGTGTCGGAGACCTCCGTGTCCGACGTCGTCTCCGAGGTGGGCGCCGGCGCGGGCGGTGTGCTGCTGTTCGGCAGCAAGGCGCCGTCCGACCTCGGTTCCCGGCTGACCGCCCTGAAGTCCCATGTACCCGGCCACCTGGGCCTGTTGGTGATGACCGACGAGGAGGGTGGCGGCATCCAGCGCATGGCGAACCTCGTGGGGTCCCTGCCGTGGCCCGCGTACATGGGCACGCACTGGACCCCGGCCCAGATCCAGCAGAACGTCACGAAGGTCGCCACCAAGATGGCGGCCGCCCAGGTGAACATGGACCTCGCGCCGGTGGTCGACGTCGACGGCAGCAACGTGGCTCCCAGTCGGACCAACCCCGACGGATGGCGTTCCTTCAGCGGCAGCACCTCGGTGGTCTCCGAGGACGGGGTCGCGTACATGAACGGTTTGCGCGCCGGACACGTGATACCCGTCGTCAAGCACTTCCCGGGTCTTGGCGGCTCCAGCTACAACTCCGACTTCGGCCCTGCCCACACACTGCCCTGGTCCACCCTGCAAAAGGTGGCCATCCCGCCGTTCACGGCGGCCATCAAGGCCGGTGCACCGGCCATCATGGTGTCCAACAACATCGTGCCGGGCCTGGGCACCAATCCGGCGAGCCTGTCACCGACCGACATCCATGACGTGCTGCGCGGCAAGCTGGGCTTCAAGGGGCTGGTGGTCACCGACTCGCTCAGCGCCAAGGCGATTTCCGCCGCCGGCTTCAGTGTCCCCGCCGCCGCCGTCCAGGCCCTGCGCTCGGGTGCCGACATGGTCCTGTTCGACCTGGGGGGCAATGTCAGCTCCCAGACCTCCTCGATCGCCTCTGCGATCACCAATGCGGTGGCCGGCGGACGCCTCGCCCGCAGCCGCCTCATCGACGCGGCGGGGCACGTCCTGGCCGTACGGCATGTGAATCTCTGCTCCTGAGCGCGAGCGGGTCGCAGCCCCGATGCCCGCCGCGATCAGGTCCGGGCTCGGGGCATCGTCCCGGCGTTCGTCAGGTGCGGAACACGGCATGGCACTGGGCCGGGCACCTAACCCCGGCCTGGCCGACCGGCGCCGCATCGGCACGCCGGAACGCCGCACCGCCCGTGCAGCCGGACGAGATGGTGCAGGTCCTGGAGCTGCTCTGAGACGGTCTTCTCCGAGAGGGTGTTCACCGCCAGTTCGGGTAGCGCGGCGGTGTCGAAGTCCTACCGTACGTCCGAGCGCAGCCCGAGGAGGAGCTTCGTCGAACTGCCGGTGAGCCGGCGTCTCACGAACCCGCACACCTCGGTGGGACCCCGCAGGCACCCGGTTGGCTGCGGGGTCGGATGGCTTGTGGTCACGGCTTCATGCCTGTGCGAGCAGTGGGTCGTAGGGGGTGGAGCGCTGGCGGCCGGACATGAAGGACAGGAAGTCTTTGACGAATGCGCTACGGGTGTACGCCACCTTGGTGCCGGCCGTGTCGCGGTGGAAGGCGGTGCGGAACAGGGTGCGGTATTCGTCTGCGTCGATGGTCTGGTTGCCGTCTTTGTCGGTGGCGTCGAAGAGGACTTCTGCGACGTTGATCAGTGCGGGTCCGGCCAGGGAGGGAACGGCCGCGGCGTACTCGTGGGCGCTGATGCGGCCGTCGCCGTCGGTGTCGAGAGCGTGCTGCAGTTCCCGCCACCAGTCGGCGAAGGCGTTGTAGAGCCTGGTCTCTTCGGGTTCGTCCAGGTCGAGGCGGCTGGACAGCTCGCGGGCCATGGCCGCGAGGTCGGGCCAGTCCAGGTAGCCGTTGCCGGTTTGGTCCAGCACCTCCTGGAAGAACTCTTCCGCGCTGCGTTGCATCCCGCCTTCCTCGGCGGGCTTCGGTTGCGGGGGGAGAGGAGTGACGAGCCGGATGAGGGCTCCGGCCCGGTTCACCTTGTCGCGCAGGGCGGTGATCGTGCGTGCCCGGGGGTCGTCGCTGCCGGGGGAGAGGGCGAGCAGGTCGGCGATGCTGTCGGCCTTGATCCAGCCGCCGGGGAGGAAGCGGGCCAGGCCGGCGGCCAAGTAGGCGCCTTGCATCAAGGTTTGGGCGCCGGGCAGTTCCGGCAGCCCTGTCCTACGGCGGAACGGTTCGGGCAGGGACGCTACGGTGATCGCTCCGACGATGGGGCCGGCGACGGTGCGGCCGGCCGCCCACAGGGTGGGCAGGCCGTTCAGCAGGGGCGGGGCCGGGAGGTGGTCGAAGAGCTTGTAGAGGATGATGCGCATCGCCTCCGTGTTCTCCAGATCCTCCTCGACCACCCGGTCGTAGTAGTTCCAGAACTCGTGCAAGGAAGTCGGCAGGTGGCCGGCTTCGTCTCCCAAGGCCGCGAGGAACGCCTGGAACTCCGCATACAGCCGTTCCATCGCCTGCTGCTCGAGAGGTTGTCCGCTCAGTCGGTACATGGTGACGGCACTTTCGAACATCGTCGCAACGACCCAGGCCCGCACATCGGGGTTCATCGCGTCGTAGGGGCGGCTTCGGGCGTCGGTGCCGTTCAGCCGTGCGTGCAGGCGGTTGAGCCGGGCTGCCTCCCTGTTCCGGACGGCATCGTCAGCGCCGAACATGCGCTGCGTGCTCACGAGGGTGTTGCGCAGCCGTCGCCAGGGGTGGGCGACGAATGTTGAGTTGTCGATGAGCGCGGCGCCGATCTGCGGGTGGGCCGCCTCGAGGACGGTTGCTCGGATGATGGTCAGTGCCCAGCGCGGGTCGTTGAAGAACTCGTGGAACTGCGAGCCGGGCCCGAGCACGGGCCTTGTTCCCTCTTCCGTGCCGGGCCGTGAGGAACTGCCGTCGCGAGACGTTGCACCGGCACCGTTGCTGCTGGGGAAGCCGCTGTCTGCGTGGGTCACGGTCGGGGGTCTCCGTTCTGGTGCGGCAGCACGCCGCCGAAACGGCGATCGCGTTGCTGATAGGTGTGCAGGCACTCAAGGAAGTGCGGTGCGCGAAAGTCGGGCCACAGCACCGGCGGGAAGACCCATTCGGCGTAGGCGACCTGCCAGAGCATGAAGTTGGAGATGCGCTGTTCCCCGGAGGTTCGGATGACCAGGTCGACGTCGGGAGTGTCGGGAAAGGGCAGGTGCGCGGCGAAGCTCTGCTCGCTCACCGCCTCGGCCGGCACGCCACTGCGGATCAGTGACCGTGCGGCTTCCACGATGTCCCCGCGCCCGCCGTGATCGAACGCGACGGTCAGCGTCATGCCCCGGTTGCGACCGGTCAGCATCATCAGGTCGGCGAAGTCCCGGGCCAGTGGCACAGGTACCCGCGGATCGGTCACACCCAGGAAGCGGCACCGGATGCCGCGCGCGTGCAGCAGCGGGGCGTGCTTGCGCACCACACGGCGCACCAACTGCATGAGGAAGTCGACCTCGGTGCTCGGGCGGCGCCAGTTCTCGGTGGAGAACGCATACAGGCTCAGCCATCCGATGCCTGCCGAGCGGGCTGCCTCGATGACGTCGATCACCGCTGTCTCCGCCGCACGGTGGCCCGATGTCCGCGGCAGCGACCGTCGCGCGGCCCACCGCCCGTTGCCGTCCATCACACAGGCCACATGACGTGGCGTTCCGCGGGACCTCTCGCCGCCTGAACCATGCGCGTCGGAAGCGCCTACAGCCTGCCGACGTGACATACCCGCCTCCCTCAGCGCCGACTGCGAGGCCTTCCCGCGGTACGAGGAGCATCCGGCGGCCCCATGTGCACCGCTCCCGCGACTGCTCGACAACGGCAAGCGGCATCACACATCGACGACGACTCAGAGCAACGCACTGACCCGGTCACTCCTGGCAGGTTGCCAGTACAGGTCCCCGCAGGCCGTTCCGTTTCAGGCACTTCACCCTTGGCACTCCTGTCCAGTCTGCTGACGCTCGGACCTGTGACCATCCCCCAGGAAGATTGCTGAAGCGCGGGGCAGGCGGGCCCGCTCGATACGTCCCGCTGCGATGTCGCCGGCGGCCGGGCTGACAGGCCGTCGTTCGTACGGCCGACTACACCGACGTCGACATGGATGTCCCGGAATGGGATCAGGAAGAGTCCCCGGACCTGCCCGAGCACCCGGACTACCCCCGCATCCTCGCCGTATTCAACGAGGTCACCGGCCCCGTCCGGGCCCGCGTCGGCAGTGCTTCGGAGGGACGCTGACGGTGCGAAGACGCCGCACCAGCCGATACGACGCCGACCTCGCCGTCGAGCCCGAGACGGCCGTCCGCCCTGCCCGGCACGACGAAGGCGCCGACCCGGCCCCTGGCGCCTTGGCCGCAAGGCCAGTGGGGTGCCGTGACTCCCCGCGTATCCGCCGCCCCGCAGGGCATGAACGCGGACGGATCACCGAGGGGCGGAGCTCTCTACCGCCTGGCCGATCCCATCGGATCCCACGGCCTCGCGGTGTCCGACACTTCCGCAAACGGCTCCTGTGTACTGGTCACTCCGCTGCCGGACAACTTCGCCTCCCCAGCACCCGGCTCCCAGACGAACCGGCCCCACCCCAACAGCATCGGAACCGATGCATCTGCAACGGGACCGCCCCGACGTCAAGCATGGACCGGCCACCGCCTGACACTGTTCCCGGCCGTGCTGCCATGGCCGGGAGGTTCACTGCCCTTGGCACTCCGGCCTGAGCCGGTGCCCCGTGCGGTTCGCTGCATGGAACGAGGCATGACCGCAGCCGGCCATGCCTCGTTCTCCATCGGTCGGTATCCGCGCCGGGCACAGGGCCCCGGACGGTCCTGCTGTGAGGGTCCCGCCTGGCGGCGAACTGGGGATGCTATTCGGGCAACCGCTCGAGAAGCCACTCGCAGAGTTCCGGGACGATGCTGGTGTGGAGAGTGTTGGTGCTGGCGCATCGGAACTCGTGCAGCTGGCTCTCCCCGGCGAGCGAGTCGGCCGGGGTGTAGAGGTCCTCCTGGTTGGTCACCTCACGGACGTCGACCGCGCTGACGCTGGGCACGAAGCACACCGCGGGGTAGTGCAGTTCGACCTCGCCGCCCGCCTCGACGATCTTCTTGGCGACCAGCCCATAGGAGGCGAGGGTGCCGCCGGGTGCGCCGTCGAGCTCTGGCAGGCCAGAGGTGGTGACCGTCTTCTCCAGCACGCCGCCAGTCCACTTGTAGCGGCGCAGCAGCGCCACCTGCACCGTCTCACCCTGGCTCTGGAGGTAGAAGGTGGTGCCGGGGAAGGGGCGCTGGCCGGTGCTCTGGACAGCGATCTGGCCTGCAGGGGCGGAGCCGGAGACGCCGTTGCCGGTGCCGTTGGCTACCCCGATCCGGCGGGTCTGGCGGGGCCAGAAGTCGACCTCCTGCAGCGCGTCGAGGAAGGCCTGGCGCAGCGGATGCAGGCCGACCTCATCCTTCTCGTGGTCGTAGTAGTAGGCCAGCATCTGCTGTGCTGCCGGACTGTTGACGTACTGGTAGAAGTCGTTGTTCGGGTCGGGGGCCTGGCCGGCGAGGTTGGGGATGAACGCGGCGAACGCCTGAAGGCCGATGGGGATGACGGCCCCTCGGTGCGGGCTGTCGTAGGAGAAGTACACCTCCGTGCCGTGCGTCTCCCCGTCGGTTTCCATCTTCGCCAGCGCGTAGCGGGCCAGGATGCCGCCCATGCTGAAGCCGCCGACCATCAGCTTGGTGCCGCCCACATTCTCGGCGTTGGCCTTGATGACGGCTTCGCGGATGGCCTTGGCGTTGTCGAGGAGAGAGGCGCTGCGCTCATTGAAGCCGATCAGGACCACGGCTCGGCCGCGGTCTTTGAGCTTGTCGAGGAAGTGGTAGCGGGGCCTGTTGGGGTTCTGCTCGTCGGGCAGGTTGTCATTGAGGCCGTTGTAGAGGGTGGCGTGGTCGGAGGCACCGAGTTCGAACCCGTCGGCGATGAGCACCGGGCGAGTGAACTGCTGGTCCGCGTTCAGGTGGACCCAGGCTTTTCCGAACGGCAGTTCCCAGGTGGCGTACGGACTGGGCGTCGACAGTGGGGTCGTAGAGGTGGTGGTGAGCGGGGAGCTGAGGGTCAGGCTTCCCAACGACGCCTCGGACTGTACGTCTTCTGCGGGCATGTGCACTCCTCGCGTGCTTCGGCGCCAATCCCGGCGAGGGACTGGACGGCGGAAGAAACAGCGTCAGCATGACCGCAACCCGTAACCGCTGCGAAGGGAAATCGCTTGCCCCTCACCCGTACGGCTGTTACAGCCCTCCTTGTGGACGCGCTGAGCGGCGTCTGACCCACCGGTCGAGGCGGGGAACCGCTTTCTTGCGCCCTCCACCTGTTCTCACGCTGGGCTGGTGACCTTCGCGTAGGAAGATCGTTGATGCGCGATACGTAGGCGTGCGCGATCCCGATACACGGCTGGTTGGCACTCGGGCTGACACGCGGAGGCATCGTGCAGTGCTCCATACCGTGCCGGCGAAGATGATCATGGTGGCCGGTTGACAAGCCACACCACACCGGCCGCAGAGAAATCCTGGCTGCCGAGGCGACCGGCAGCCCCGCCGGTGGCACGAGGCCGCCCCGAAGGGACAGCCGGTCGGCGAGGTCCACCTGACCGACGCGATCAACGCCTACGCCGCCAACCCCGCGGTGTACGGGCGGGTCATCCAAGGCACCTGGTACGACGCTGGTATCCCTGCCGACTGCCTCGTGGCGCAGTTCGCCCGTGCCCTTGCCCATCCCGAGTACGGGCCTGTCCTGCGGGATCTGGTCCGCCGGCAAGACGGCCCGGAGGGCGTCGCGCCGGCGCCCGGGACCACTACCTGATCCGCTCCTGTTCGCGGGGCGCCCCAGTGCAGGAGCGGGACAGGCCATGGGGCAGGACGCAGGCGCGGTACAGGCACAGCCACTCGAAGGGGTCGCCCTCGCGGAGCTTGACCCTGGTGTAGATCTTGGTCTGCGGCTGGCCGAGGACGGCACGGGTCGCGTTGCGGTCCACGGCCTGCTCCCTGAGGCCTTCCAGACGGACGTTGCTCTCGTCTGCCATGGGTTCGCGTTGTAGTCGGTGGCGGCGCCGGCCTCCAGCCAAGAGCCGGTCGGCAAGCGCCCACTGCCCGCATTGCCCTCCTCGACGACCCCGGCGGCGCTGGGCCGGTACGTCCCCGGAGGCGGCACAGCATCGCCCCGTCGTGTCGCCTGCTGTGCATCACATCAGCCGCTCCTGATTTGGCGTCAACGGTCTGAACTGGCCCCGTTTTTCCGGCTCGAACTGGCCCCACTGGCGGGGCGCGCGGGAGCGTTCGGGGGTTGTTCCGGCTTGAGTTGGCCCCCCTTGGAGTTGGGGCTGGGACGCTCGCGGTAGGTCGCCGTGAGGGGGCGATGCCGGGTGGCGTCCTCGAAGGAAGAACTGTTCCTGCTGATCCGCCAGGACTCGTGGCAGCAGGGGCTGTCGGTCCGCGTGTTGGCGCGCAAGTACCGGGTCCACCGTCGGCTGGTACGCGAGGCACTGTGTTCGACCGTGCCCGCTCCGCGTCGGACGCCGCGACGGCATTCGCCCAGGCTGGAGCCGTTCAAGAAGACGATCGACCAGTGGCTGCTCGACGACTTGGACGCCCCGCCGAAGCAGCGGCACACGGCGAAAAGGATCCTGAGCCGGCTTCAACAGGAGGCCGGCGCCGACATCGCCTACTCGACGGTGTGGGACTACGTGCACCGGCGTCGGCAGGAGATCGCCGAGGCGGCGGGGGCGACACCGGCGGCGGGATTCGTGATCCGCCACAACCAGCCCGGCATGGACGCGGAGGTCGACTTCGGCGAGGCATGGGTGGACCTGGCCGGCGAACGCACCAAGTGCTTCGTGTTCGCGTTCCGGCTGGCCTACTCCGGCAAGGCCGTGCACCGCATCACCGCGTCACCGCGTCCTGCGGACAGGAGGCGTTCTTCGACGGACACGTCCACGCGTTCCGCACGTTGGGCCCCGCAAGGTCGCCGAGGCCGAGGGCCGGTCCCCGACCGTCACCGCCACCACCGTCCTGCCCGAGCCGGTCGCCCCGCCGGACCTGCCGCTGCCCAGCCTGACCGAGCGCCGGGCCACCCGCCTTCCCGCCGACCAACGGCCCCTGCCCACCCTCGAACGCTGGGACCAGCTCCTGCACCGATCTGGAAGGGAAACCCGATGACCGGCCCGCACCACACCCTGACCGAGCCCGCCTCCGACGCCGCGATCGACACCGCCTGCCGGGTCCTGCGGCTGCCGACGATGCGGGCCCAGTTCGCCGACACCGTCGCCCGCGCCGAGCGCGAGCACCTGACCTACCGCGGGTTCCTCGCCGAGCTGCTGATGGCCGAGTGCGAGGACCGCGACCGCCGCCGCTCCGAGCGCCGGACCCGCGCGGCTGGCTTCCCACGCTCGAAGTGGCTCTCGGAATTCGACTACACGGCCAACCAGAACGTCACCCCGGCCCTGATCAACAACCTCGCCACCTGCGAATGGGTCAAGAAGGGCGAGCCGCTCTGCTTGATCGGCGACTCCGGCACCGACAAGTCCCATCTGCTGATCGGCCTCGGTTCCGCCGCCGCGATGGCCGACTTCCGGGTCCGCCACGCGCTCGCCGCAAAGCTCGTCAACAAACTCGTCGAAGCCGCCGACGAGAAACAATTGACCAAGACCATCGCCCGCTACGGGCGCGTCGACCTGCTGTGCATCGACGAACTGGGCTACCTCGAACTCGACCGCCGCGGAGCCGAGATGCTGTTCCAGGTTTTGACCGAGCGGGAGGAGAAGAACAGTGTGGCCATCGCCTCGAACGAATCGTTCGGGGGCTGGACGAAGACGTTCACCGACCCCAGGCTCTGCGCGGCCATCGTCGACCGGCTCACCTTCAACGGCACCATCATCGAAACCGGCACCGAGTCCTACCGGCTCGCCCGCACGAAGGCCAAGCAGCAAGAACCGCGCAAGCAGTCATAGCGAGCGAGCACGGGACGAGCCCGGGGAAGCAATGTCAAAACCTGTGGCGGGGAGTCGCACCGTCACGCACGAGCCCAGAGCGCAACCGCTGATGATCGTCCGGTGGCGTTTGGGGCGATCAAGCGCGGTCGTGGAGCGTGACCTGGTAGCCGTCGGGGTCGGCGAAGGTGAAGGTCCGACCGAAGGGGCCGTCGATCGGTGCGGAGACGATGGTGTGACCGTCGGCGACGAGCGCGTCGTGGATGGCCTGGACGTCGGTGGCGTGGAGCCAGATCGCGGCACCGATGCCGGGCTGAGCGACGGATGCGAGGTCGGTGCCGGGAATGACGTCGCGGAGTGCGAACGCGATCGGCTTCGTCTCGAAGACAACGGCGTGCGGAGGTCCGGCCGGCGAGCGGACGAGGCCCAGGTACTGCTCGTAGAACGCCTGTGAAGCGTCGAGGTCGCGCACTTGGAGCGAGATGAAGTCGGGGCCGGTGGCGGGCATGATGACGCTCCTTGTTTTCGTGTCAGTTTTCTGACATGCGGCAATCTATGTCAGAATACTGACATGAGTCAAGAAGGTGTCGGCGTCGACCTGGAGACGTCACTGGGCTACCTGCTCAAAGAAGCGTCGAGCGCCCTCCGCGCGGCCATGGAGGAAGTGCTGCGGCCGCTCGGGATGAGCGTGACGCACTACTCCTGCCTCGAGCTGCTGGCGCAACGACCCGGCTTGTCGAACTCCGAGCTCGCGCGGGGCGCGTTCGTGACACGGCAGACGATGAACGTGCTGCTCCAGGCCCTGGAACGAGACGGCTACGTGACCAGGCCTGCGGAGGCACCCGTCGGGAAGGTGCTTCCCGCGCGGCTCACGCCTCGCGGCCGACGAAGCCTCGAGAAGGCGAGCGCAGCCGTCCGGTCCGTCGAGGCCAGAATGCTGGCCGGCCTGACCGAGACCGAGCAGTCAGGCGCGTTCCGGATCCTCCAGAGCATGATCCATTCCCTGCGTGGTGACAACGAGGGTGCATAGCTCGTTCCGCGGCGCACGTCTCGTCACGCTCGGACAGGAGTGCAGCCGAGCCTGAAATCCGTGTCGACGACCTCGGACACCGACAGACCCCGACTACACCCTCCACTGCGATGAGCCGGCTATGAGCCGGGGCCGACTTGACCCGGAAGCCGGGGCCACTTCAAGCCGGAATCTCCGCCCAACCGATCTTCGAGTGGAGCCACTTCAAGCCGGAAAAATGGGGCCAACTCAAACCGTTGAAGCCATGATTGACACCGCGGGCTCCGGCAGCGTTCGCGCCACCGCCCGTGTATCGCGCGGCAGCCGGGTTCAGGAGCGGTGGTCATGAGGCTGCGCCGGTCAGGGCGAGGAATTCGCTGCGGGAGCGGGCGTCGGAGCGCAGCAGGCCGAGCAGGGTGGAGGTCAGGTGCTGGAGCCGGCGGCCTGCACGCCGCGCAGGGTCATGCACGCGTGTTCGGCCTCGATGACCACGCCGACGCCCTTGGGCTCCAGATGGGTCTGCAGCCAGTCGGCGATCTGTTTGGTCAGGTGTTCTTGGATCTGAGGGCGGCAGGAGAAGTGCTCGACGACGCGCGCCAGCTTCGACAGGCCGAGGATGCGGGCGCCGGGCAGGTAGCCGACGTGGGCGGTGCCGACGATGGGCAGCAGATGGTGCTCGCAGACGGTCCTCACCGGGATGCGGCGGGCCAGGACAAGTTCGTCGTAGCCCTCGTCGTTGGGGAACGTGGTCAGGTCGAAGGGGCGGGGGCTGAACAGTTCGGCGTATGCGCGGGCCATGCGGCCGGGTGTGCCACGCAGGCTCTCGGAGGCGGTGGAGACGCCGAGGGCGTTGAGGAACTGGCCGGCCGCAGCTTCCGCGGCGGCCAGGTCCACGCCCTCTGCCTCGTGCACGACCCGCAGGGCGGGCCGTACCGGCACTGCCTCATCGTCGCCGTCCAGGTCTATTCGTGCGGTGGTGCGACGGTGGCGTTCGCTCATGTCAGCTGCCCCCGACGCCCAGAGCGGTGAGCAGGACCAGCAGGAGGGTGGCCACGGCGAGCAACCCGTGTGCCACGACGACCACCACCGGGAAATGCCGCTCAGCAGGGACGGTGCCTTCCGCTCCCGGGCCTGTGGCGGCGGCCCTGACGGAGACGCGGTCGCGGTAGACGGGGATCCAGTGGGCCAGCATCACGAACCCGAGCAGGGCGACCGGCAGCAGAAGACCGAACGCGGTCCAGGCCAGGGCGCTCTTGTCGGCCGCGACGTAGATGATCCATACCACCAGTCCGATCGCGGCCAGGGTGAAGTGCCCGAAAACGACCGAGGCAGGCAGGCGGCTGGTCCCCGTTTGCTGCTGTCGGATGCCGCCGCGTTGGATCCAGGTGCCGAGCATGTAAAAGCCGCCGAGGGCGGTGACCACCCAGGTGATCAGTGCGGCGATGTCCATGTACGGCAGCGCGCCCGGCGCCCGCCTCACCCTCACCGGCGAAGAAGCCGAGCTTGAGGGCGCGGCGGACCGGGGCGTGGATGCTCTTGTTACGGTCGCTGGATGGAGAGCTGGGACGGGGACGGCGTACGCGCACGGATACGCGAGATGGCGGCACGGGACCCGGGGCTGGAGCGCTTCGGGGCGGACACGCACCGGTACGAGCTGGCGCCCCGGCTGTCGGAGGCGGAGATCCGGGCCTTCGAGGAGTCCCATGGCTCGATCTGCCGGTGGAGTACCGGTCTTTCGTCGCGGAGGTGGGCAACGGCCCCGCTGGACCCTGCCACGGGTTGATGCCGTTGACCGTCTCCCGTCCGCAGGCCGACGAGGAGTGGGCTGTGGACGCGGAGTGGCGGGAAGACCGACTGCCGGGCCGGCTCGCCGAGCCATTCCCTCTCACCGAACCTCTGCCCGGCCGGATCGGCGCACCGGCCGAAGCACTGACACGGGGCACGCTCGTGCTGTCCGAACAGGGCTGCGGCATCTTCACACGGCTGGTCCTGAACGGCCCGCGAGCCGGCCAGATCTGGCAGATCGATCCGGACTGGGGCGGCTTCGTACCGGTGAGCCATGACTTTCGCACCTGGTACACCGATTGGCTGGAGAGCCCATAAGGACGCGTCACGCCGCCGGGGCCGACGCGCCGACTTGGATGCAGACCACATCACACGTGGGTGGCCCAGGCCACTCTCACTTGGCCGGCACACACTCAAGGTTCGGCGGTGGCACAGGACAGCAAGCTCCAAGGAGGCAGGGCACGCTCAATGACCTGTAGATCCTCACAGCCCTGGGCATCGAATGGCCGCCCCGGGTTCGGCCCCTGACGGGCCGCTGCCTCGATCCGGAGCCCGTGAGTGCATTGCACCCGCCAGACCGGTATCCGGTATCCGTGCTCAGCCTGCGGAGCGGCCGTCGCCACGTGTCGTCGCGCCCTCCCTGGGCTGGGGCTGCGGCTGGGGCTGTGCTGGCAGGACTGGTGCGCGACTGCACAGTGGCCTCATGCCGCCTCTGAGCCGCGGTCCGCTACCACACTTGCTGCGCTCCACCGGCGGTCGACCGGTGCGGAGCGGCTGGTGGAATCGAGAGGAGACCGCGCGCTGCACATTCCGGCGCTGGGTCGGCGAGGGTGCAGCATGCCCGACGCATGCCTCAGCCTCATCGATGAGGAGATCGCCGGCGTCCTGGCCGCCTGGCTGCAGTCACGGGAGATCCGGCGCCGGCTGCTCCACGACCGGGTCCTCCCGGGCGAGGCCGGCCGGCCTCGCTGGCTTCGGCTCCGGCTTCGGAGGCCGGCGCCAGCGGCGCCCGAGGCGTCGTACTCGTCCGCGGTCAGCTTCGTCCAGATCGACGAGCCCAGCGGGCGGCCGACGCCGTCACCGCCACAGGGCCTCGCGCCTCGGGCAGCCCCTACGCTGGAGCTGGGGGTCTGAGGCACACGGACGACACTCCGGGGTGATCGAGATGCTCGATTTGTCCGCCAGGTTGTCGGATCTCCCGGCGGTACGGGGCCGAGCCCCCTGGCCGGGACATGAGTACGTCAAAGGCTGGGGTGTGTTCGGGCTGCCTTTCGACTCCGGTCACGTGCTCGCGCTGCGCGTCTTCCCGGAGAACGACTTCGGTCCGTACCGCACGCTGTGGCATCGCGATCCAGAGGGCAACTGGTCGATCGACGTCGACGGGGCCCGCCTGGACACCGCGTGCCCCAGGTACTACGGCGCCGCGTGCGACCGCACGGGACACGCGCACATACAGGTCGCCTGGACGGGGCCGGCCTCCCTGCGGGTGACGATGGATTCCCCCGCACTGGACTGGACCCTGACCGCCACGTCCACCCGGCTCCTGGACCTTCTGAACAGCGTCAGCGCGGTACTCCCCCTTTCCACCTGGCGCACTCCTCTCTGGCTTCGGGCAAGACAGCGACTGGCCCGCGCGCTCGGAATGGGCGACATGCGCTTCTCCGGCGTCATGCCGAGTGGCCATACCGGAATGCTCATGCCGCAGCGGATCTACTTTGTCGAAACCTCACGAGCTGTGTTCAACGGTGTTGACCTCGGCCACCCCGCTCATTTGCCGGACTGCGTGCGTATCGGTGCCGCGACCCTGCCGGCCCGCGGGGTCCTTGCCATCGGACAAGCGGCCTGGGAGATCCTGGACCCCGTCGAGTACGAGCGCACGCGCTCCGAGACCGCCCGGCAGTCCTAAGAGATGTACCGCGATGGCCTGCCCGCCGCCTGGCGTGATCGATGCGTGACCAGTGAACCTGGGCGGCCGGGCCGCATGAAGTACGTCCTGTTCGACGTCGACGGCACGCTGATCGACGCGGTGAGTAACCAGCGTCGGGTCTGGGGAACCTGGGCGGAGCGGTACGGTCTGGACGCAGGCAAGGTCTACCAGGTGGCTCTACGGACGCGGCCGATGGAGACGTTCGCCCAGGTCGCTACGGACCACGATCCGCGTGAGTGCCTGGCCACGCTGCACGAGTTGGAGGACGAAGACGTCCGCTCCGGCGTCTACGCGGCTTTCGACGGCGCGTCGGAGCTGCTGCACGGCCTGCCACTGGAGTCCTGGGCGCTGGTGACCTCGAACTACGAGCACCGGGTGCGTGGCCGTTTTCTGCGGACGGGCTTGCCGGTGCCGGGCGTGATCGTGGACGCGGCCGCTGTCGAGGAGGGCAAGCCCTCTCCCGGCCCCTATCTGCGAGCAGCTGAGCAGCTCGGCGCCAGTCCGGGAGACTGCCTGGTCATCGAGGACGCCCCGTCCGGAGTGCGGTCCGGGCTGCGGGCCGGGATGACGGTGTGGGGTGTGAACGCCACCGTCGCGGTGGAGGGCGTGCATCGCCACTTCGTCAGACTTCGCGAGGCAGTCCCGCACATCCTGGCCTTCGCATCCGGGCCTCACGGGAACGCCGCAGCCTGAGCCCGTCCGCCGGCACCGGGCATCACTGGGATGATCTTCGTGCGGCTGGTGTGATCACGGCTTCCGAGCCGACTCGGATAGCCCCCTTCACCTGGCTGAGCCCACGCTGCTCGGCAGACTGATCACCGCGATGCGACGCGACGGCGCCGACGACGCACGTCGGGGACGGCCATGGAGTCTGCCTCTGGAAGACCTGGTGCTGCTCGTTGTCGCCTCTCGGCGCATCAACTTGACGCTGCGGCAGCTTGCGCCGTGGTTCGGGATCTCGAAGCCGGCCGCCTACCGCACCATCGCGCATCTCGGGCCGTCGCTGGCCCTGCAGCCTCGCAAGCGGTTCTGCAAGGGCGCCGTGCTGATCGTGGACGGAACCCTGGGCCCACCCGGGACCATGCCGTGGCCGAGCAGTCGAAGAACTACCGGTATTCGACCAACCATCAGGTCGTCATAGACGCGCAGTACGATGCCGAGAGGGAACGTTCGACGCCGACCGAACCAGCACACCCCGCACGCCGGGCAACTGGATGTCTGGCCGGCCTGGACCGCCTCGGTCCCCGCCTTTGCTCGTCGGCATCCGCTGCCAGTGCCGCGACCGGCACACCGAAGAACAGAACACCGCTGCCGTCCTGCCGCCGACATCAGCGGACTCCCGCACACCCGGGCCCACGCCCGTCACGGTACGACCGGCGACGGCCCCCGCGCAGCCACCACTTGAGGCGGATCAGTCCCAAGTAACAACCGTGACTTCTGGAGGGCCTTCACCGGGTCGGCGCGGCGGCCGTCGCCGGTGAGCTTCTGGTCTCGGGCATCCCGGGCGAGGGCGAACCGGCCGACCTGTCGCCAGTCTCCGGTGGCCTCGGTGGGCGGCGACTCCGGGTGACGGGTACTCGTGAATCGACAGCGTGTCGGTGGTGATGGGCTGCAGGCAGCCGCTCGGGGCGGGCTCTTTTTGCCGGCGGCTTTGTCGGAGCAGGAGGCGGTGTTGTCGGTCGGGCTTCCCAGGGTGGTGACGCCGGTGGCATCGGCGAGTTCGGCGGCGGCCTGCTTGGCGGTGAGGCCGGTGGGCGCGGCCAGCGTCTTGCGACCAAGACGTGGAAGGAGTCCACCGACCCCGGCTTCGACGCCAAGCTGGACCGGATCGAGTACGCGCTGACCGAGCGGCCCGAGCGCACCTTCGCCTTCGACGAGTTCGGCCCGCTCGGCATCCGCCCCCACCGCCGGCCTGTGCTGGGCGAAGCAGGGCAAGCCCGGCCGCTTGCCGGCGACCTGTCACCGCACCTACGGAGTACGCTACTTCCACGGCGCTACTCCCTCGGTGACGACACTCTCTGGGGTGTCAACCAGGCGCCGCAAAGGCACCGACCACAGCCTCGCCGCACTCAAGAGCATCCGGGCGGCCCGCCCGGACGGCGCCCCCAGCTACGTCATCCGCGACAACCTCTCCGCCCACGAGGGCAGCAAGCATCCGCCGATGGGCGCCCAGGGACAAGGGCGAGCTCTGCTTCACGCCGCCCAACGCGTCCTGGGCGAACCCGGCCGAGGCGCACTTCGGGCCGCTGCGGCAGTTCATCCTCGTCAACTCGAACCATCCCAACCACACAGTCCAGACCTGCGCGCTGCACCTCTACGTGCACTGGCGCAACCAGGACGCACGCCATCCAGGTGTCCTGGCCGCGCAGCGCCGGGAACGCGCCCGTGTCAGCAGCGAGAAAGGCATCCGCTGGGGCGACCTTCCTCTCGACCCAGCGGTCCGACCGCCCGCCCCGTGATCGGCGGCGGTCCAGCCGAGCGGCCCCACCCCGGGAACGAGCCCCGTCAGGGCGTTTCGGGCTTGCGGGCCAGGAGGCAGGCGTGCGGTCTGTTCACGCGTCCGCCGGGCTCCTGTTCCAGTCTCGCGGTGACGACGAGTCCGGCCTGGTCCAGCAGGTCGACGATGCGGTCCAGGGGCAGGAGGTACGACTCGTAGGACACCGGACGGCCATAGCCGTGGGTCGGCTGCAGCCGCTCATTGCCGACGTAGTCTCCCCAGAGCAGGTAGCCGCCGGGCGCGAGCGTGCGGTGGAACTCGGCGAACACATCCGGCAGCCACTGCGGGGGCGTGTGATGGGTGGAGTACCAGGCCAGGATGCCGCCGAGCTCGTCGTCCCCCATCTCCAGCGCGGTCATCGAGCCCTCACTGAACCGCAGGTTCGGATAGGCGTGCCGGGCCAGCCCGACCATCTTCGGCGACAGATCGACGCCGAAGACGGACACCCCCAGCCCGGCCAGGTACGCCGTCACGCGTCCGGGGCCGCACCCCAGGTCCGCGACCGGCCCCAGACCGGCCGTCCGCACCAGTTCGGCAAATCCCGCCAGCATCGCGCGTGACAGCGGGTCCATCTCGGCTGGAGGCGGGACGCGTTCGACGTAATCGGCGGCGACCGTGTCGTACGACTCGCGAACGGCGGTCAGAAAGGAGGGCTCAGCCATGCGGGCGACCCTAGACCAGGCAACTGACAGAGACGGCACGACCTTCAGCTGACCTGCGCGACATCCACCGCTGCCGACACCCAGCCGTCACACCACGCCGCTGATCGTTTGCGGTCACGGCAGTAGACGCACCTCATCGCGGCGGCCCCGTTCGGGAAGTGTCCGCGGGCGCGAACGGCTTTGCGGAAGCGGGCGTTGACGCTCTCGATCGCGTTCATGCCGCGGACGACCTTGCGGATCTCGATGTCGAAGGTCCCCAGGCAGGCCCCTGAGCCCGTCGCAGACCAGCACCAGCACGTCGTCCAGGCCGCGGTTCTTCAGCTCGGTGAACGCGTGCAGCCACTACTTCGCGCCCTCGCCGCCGTCGCCGGCCCAGATGCCGAGGATGTCGCGGGTGCCGTCCACGGTCACCGCCATCACCACGTAGAGGGGATGGTTACCGAGTGACGTGGCCGGTACGGACGAGTTCCTCCTCCAGCCGAACCGGGAGCGGCCCTGGAAGCTGGGTATCGCCCACCGCGCGGTGGACGCAGTCGGTCGTGCGGGTGCCCGGCGCGACGATGTACCCGCCATCGGCGCGGACATCGACCCAACGAGTGGCTGTGACGGCGCTCTAGAAGGGCATCGGAACCCACGCCATCGCCTCACGCCATCCCTGGCGATCGTGCGCCCAGTCCATCATCACTTTGGCGATCGGCTCCGGGCCGACCATCTCATGCGGTCGTGGGACGTGAGCCTGGAAGTGCTTGTCTGCGCTGCCTTCGCGGTACTCCACCTGGTAGCTCATGTCGTCATTCAGGTACACCTGCATGTAGTGCTGATCCACAGGCTCCAGGTCGAGCCTTTCGAGGATCACGAACCGGTGACACAGGTTCATATCAGCCAACAGGTCGTGCAGGGCGTCCTCGGTCGGATCGTCCACAGCACGCCCCCCGTCTTCGATTGCCCGCACCACTGGTTTCGCCATGCCGCGACTGTACTGCCCTACCAGGATTCAGCCGCCCACCAGTGCACTTTCACAACACGCCTGACGAGCTCTGCACGGTACGTGGTGAGGCGTCGAGTTCTGATCGTCGACCATGGTCGTGGAGTGGGGGAGCGCGAGTCGTGCAGCGATCACCAGCGACCGGAGGAATCCGGGGCTGTCGGCCGATGTGATCGCTGAACTCGTCGTCAAGACAGGCTCGTTATTGGCACGAACGGCACCACGCCCAGCTCGTTCCGCTGCACATCCGTGGGCCTGAGCGTGGGCCCGCAGCCTGCGGACGCTCTCGTGATCAAGCTCGGGACCTGCCTCTCATCCAGCGCGGTCAGGAGACGGCCGCATCGAGAATGCCGGCAAGTGCGGCGGGTGCCGACAGCATCGGCCAGTGCCCCGTGGGCAGGTCGAAGCGTCGCCACGGAGGCTGGTTCAGGAAGGCCAGCACCGGCACACCTGCATCCAGCAGGCCCGCGAAGTCATGGCAGGCGATCAGGACACGGTCCACGCCGACGCCGAGCTCGGCGGGGCCGGCGAGGCGCTGGGTATAGGTGCCGAACGGCTGAGGGGTGGCACGCGCGCGCATGACGTTTCGCTGGCCCTCGTCGAGCCCGTCGAGGTTGTTGGACATGCCCAGGACTTCGAAGGGCGGCATCGGCAGGCGCCACCCGTCGCCGGAAGCGGAGACCTGCTGGCGCAGCTGGTCCGCTACCTGCGGTGGCATGAGGTCGAGCATGCACATGCCCGTGGCGAACGGGGCGCTGTCCACGTAGGCCACGCGCTCCAGCCGGTCGCCGAGACGTCCGGCCGCCCCGGTGACCGGGGCAGCCGCGTAGCTGTGGGCGACAAGCGTGACGTCGCGCAGATCGTTCCGCTCAACGAAGTCGGTGAGATCCGCGATGTGCGTGTCCACGTCCGTCTGGGGTCCGCCCTGGTCGGTGTGCTCGGCCAGGCCCGTCAGCGTCAACGGCAGCGCCGTGTGGCCGCGTTCCCGCAGAGCGCGGGCGGTGTCTTCCCAGACCCACGCCCCGAGCCAGGCGCCGGGAACGAGTACAAAGGTGGCCATGTCATCTCCCCAGAAGTAGGTGCCGCCCGGAGCGTAGAGTCGATACAGGACAGAACCCGCCCTGAAATGCCGAGTGATCCGTGTCGCATCCCCTGACCCGTGTGCTGACCATGCTGGAACTCCTCCAGTCCAACGCCCAGCTCACCGGGGCGGAGCTGGCCGACCGCCTGGACACCGACGTCCGCACCGTGCGCCGGTACGTGTCCCACCTACGCGACTTGGGCATCCCCGTGGAGGCCGAGCGGGGCCGCTACGGCGGCTACCGACTGGCCCGCGGGTACCGGATGCCACCCTTGGTCCTCACCAACGACGAGGCCCTCGCCGTCGTCCTTGGGCTGCTCGCGACAGAACGTCTGGGCATGGGCACCGCCGCACCGGCCACTGCCGGCGCCCTGGCCAAGATCGAGCGGGTACTCCCGCACGCCCTGCGCGAACCGCTCGCCGCCATGCGGGAGACCCTCTCCTTCACCGCCAACGCCGTCGTCGGACAGGCACCCGGAACCGGCACCCTGCTGGCACTAGCCCAGGCCTCCCGCTCCCGCACAACCGTCGGCATCAGCCACCAGTCCTGGCGCCGGCAACACACCGAACGCGACATCGACCCCTACGGCGTGGTCTTCCACACCGGTCGCTGGTACGTCATCGGTCACGACCACCACCGCGACAGCCTGCGCACCTTCCGCATCGACCGCATCACCTCCGTCACGCCCCGAGCCAACAGCTTCACCGCACCCGACGGCTTCAACCCCGCGGCCCACCTGACCTCGACCCTGGCCCAAGGGCCCTACCGCTGGCAGGTCGAGGTGACGATCCATGGCCCACTCGATGAGATCGCGCGCCGGCTGCCCCGCTCCGCGGTGACCCTGACCGCCCAGCCCACCGGTGTCCTCATGCGCGCAAGGGCAGAGCGGCTGGACGGCATGGCACACCTGCTCGCCTCCCTGGAATGGCCCATCACCGTCCACGGTCCCGACGAGCTACGACAGGCACTCAGGAACCTCGCCGACCAGCTCACCGCAGCCGCCCAGCGGGGGCTGGAAGAACTGCCCCAGTAAATGCCGGTGTTACTGCGGCAGAGCCCCTGGGCTGATCATCGCGATCGGCGGCGAGCCATTCCGGCCGCCGGGGTGCGGTGTGCGCATTTATGCGGCAGTGCCAGAAGGACGCGGCGGGCGTGGCGATCGAACCAGCGCCCGAACCCGGGAGCGGGGGCGCGCTATGCGTGCCGCGCCTGGATGGTGCCCCTGTCTGACGCTTCGTTCACATACACAGCGGCGGTCGAGCGGTACCCCACCGGCGCCGGGATAGGGAAGTCCTCCGCGCGGATCTACCGGATCCCGCTGACGACGTGGGATGGATGTTTGCCGCCGGTCAGCGCCACCGCCCGCCCGTCGGGGCGCAAAGCCGCCCGCCTCCCGATCACCGCGGTCGACGAACCCGCTCCGCCTGAGATGCCGGCCGAGCCGGCGGTGTCCCGGGCGGACAGATGGACGCCGACAGCGTCAACCGAGAGCTGCCGATCGCACGCGAGACGATCGGCTGGTGGCAGCGCCCCGGCTGGACCACAGGCGATCCGACGACCGGCATCGAGCGGCGGCCGGCACTGCCGGACCGCACCAAGGCCCTCGCCGGATACCAGATCGGCGCCCTGGGGGACTGGCCGTCTCCCTGCGGGAGAAGACGTTCTGGAAGATGCTCTACAAGTCCGCCGCCTGGCGGATGAAGTGCTGTGCCTGAACGCCGGGGACCTGCATCCGGCGGACAAGCGCGGGGCAACCGACTGCGCAGAGGCAGCCGCTGAGGCCGCCCACCCGGCTTCGGCCGAGAGGCATACAAGCAGCGCAACACCACGCTGATCGACCGCCGTCTCTCTGCCCGCCTCCTGGACGTCCCCCGTCGGCGCGGGCGGCCTCGCACCAGGCCGGACGTTGTCCTGGCTGAGAGTTGGCGCCAAGAATGCTGCACTCCTCGGGTGAGGAGGCGCACCAGGTGCTACACGCTGTGAGGGTGTCGGGTAGGCCGCGATGCGAGTGGCCGGTGCTGCGGTCGGAAGATCCCTCTGCCCGGCGTCACCCCTCGTAGCGGGTGGCCAGGGTCCGTACCGTTTCGGCGATGCGGTCGCGGAGTCCGGCCGGTGCCATGACCTCGACGTCGGTGCCCAGCCGCAGGAACTCTCCGTGGGCGTGGTCGATCGATTCGATGGGCACCCAAGTCTCCGTCCATCCATCACCTGCCGGTGTCACGCCGATGCGGCGAGCTCCCTCCGGGGTGAGCCGTACCAGAGCCTCCCCGGTGTGCAGCCGGTCCCGGAAGCCGGCCAGATAGCTCTTCCAGTGCGCGGCCAGGTCGAACCCGTCCGGGATGACGAACTCTTCTCCCAGCGAGTGGAGTTCGACGATCTGGTCGACCCGGTAGGTGCGGATCCCGGACGGCCCGCCCGCGACCAGGTACCAGCGGCCGGCCTTGAGTACGAGCCCGTACGGCTCCACCCGCCGCTCGATCTCCTCCGGTGCCCGCCAGCGCCGGTACCGCAGGACCGCCGCCCGCCGCGCCCACACCGCGTCGGCGACCGCGGCCAGGTGAGGCGTAGGGTCGGCGTCGCCGTACCAGCCGGGGGCGTCCAGCAAGAAGCGTTCCTGGATCCGCCCGGCGTGCTCGCGCAGCTCCGCCGGAAGGGCGGCCCGCAACTTGAGCTGGGCGGCGGCGAGCGCCTCGCCGACGCCGAGCTCGGCGGCGGTGCCGGGGAGCGCGGCGAGGAATGCAGCCTGCGCCTCGTCCGCGGTCAGTCCGGTGAGGCGGGTCCGGTAGCCGTCGACCAGTCGGTAGCCGCCCGCATGCCCAGCCTCGCCGTAAAGCGGGATACCGGCGGCGCCGAGCGCCTCGACGTCCCGGTAGACCGTACGGACGGAGACATCCAGTTCCTCGGCCAGCTGCTGGGCCGTCATCCGGCCCCGGTTCTGGAGCAGCAGAAGCAGGGTGACCAGCCGGCTCGCACGCATGCTCCCCTGACATCCACTGACAGTGGATGTCAGGGGAGCTCCCCTAACCTGCGGCGCATGGACGACTTCCACTTCCTGCACGGCTCCTGGAACGTGGCCAACCGCCGCCTCACCACCCCGCTCGGCGGCCCGGGCACCACCACCTGGGAGGAGTTCCCCGGCCACTCGGTGGTCCAGCCGCTGTTCGGGGGCGTCGGCAACATCGACGAGATCACCTTCCCCACCCTCGGCCGCCAGGGCGTGACCCTGCGGCTGTTCGACCGCGAAACGCACCAGTGGTCGATCCACTGGTCAGACAGCCGGACCGGCCGGCTGGATCCCCCGGTGATCGGCGGCTTCACGGGCGACCGCGGTGACTTCCACGGCGAGGACACCTACGACGACCGTCCGATCCAGGTGCACTTCACCTGGTACCGCCTCGGCCCGGAAGCTGCCCGCTGGGAGCAGGAGTTCTCCGGCGACGGCGGCCGTACCTGGGAGCTCAACTGGATCATGGACCTCACCCGCACCGGGGCGGCCGGCGCATGAGCATCGTCGAACTCCGTCAGTACACCCTGCATCCCGGCGCCCGGGAGACACTGATCGAGCTGTTCGAGCGGGAGTTCGTGACCGGCCAGCAGGCGGCCGGCATCACCGTCGGCGGCCGGTTCCGCGACCTCGACGACCCGGACCGCTTCGTCTGGCTGCGCGCGTTCCCCGACATGACGCACCGCCGGCGCGCGCTCGAGGCGTTCTACACCGGCACGGTCTGGCGGGAGCACCGCGACGCGGCCAACGCCACCATGATCGACAGCGACGACGTACTGCTGCTGCGCGGTCCGGGCTTCACGCCGGAGTCGGGCGCCCGCGAGGTGGTCGCGACGGTCTGCCAGCCGTCGGACGCGGCTGCCTTCGACGCGTACGCCGCCCGGCACCTGGGACCGCTCCATGCGCTGCACCGCACCGAGCATGCCGAAAACGACTATCCCCTCCTGCCCGTCCGCACTGGGATGGACGTCCGGGTCTGGTTCGGCCCGGCCGAGGCACCACCCTGGCCGATCCGGCGGCTGCGGCTGGAACCCGTGACGACTCGCGGGTGACAACACCGCCGCAGAAATGCCTCTGATCAGCGATGGAGTCGTCGATGACACCCGCGCCACGGTGGACTTGTCGCGCTTACGGGGGAGGACGTCGTGGACGTCGAGAGTGCGGCGAGTTCGGTACCGCGGCCGAGTCGTGTTCGTGGACGACGAGTGACGGCGACGCCGGAGGAGCGGATCTCCCCAGCGAGTTTCACGGCGGCCACCAGTTCCGGGCGCTTGATGGCAACGGCGGAGATCTTCTCCTTGGAGACGCGTGTCACCCCGGCCCCGGCAGGGGAGTCGAGCTGTGCGTCGAGGGACTGCCGGGCGGTCGAAGTGCGGGCGTAGCCAAGGCGGACGCGCCCGACCGGCCCGGCGCCAGCGCTCCGGGGCCGGGGCGCGCCGGCCGGGGGCTTCTGCCTCGTCTACCGGTGCAAGCTGAACCGGTCGACGCGCATCGTCGCCTACCTCGCCGACCTGCTGCGCTCCCACCTGAAGGCGGTCGGTTCCCCTGGCGGTCCCTGCCCGCGGGCCGGACAGCGTGCTCGTCCTGGCGATGCCGCGACACGACCAGCGCCTGCTCGACCTGGCCGGCGGCAACGACGTGCCCGAGTCCACCCTGCGGCGCTGGCGCGACGAGATGATCAACCTGCTCGCCGCGGGAGCCCCGCGCTTGGACCGGGCGCTTCGCGCGATGGCCCGGCGGGGCGGGCAGGCCGTACTGATCGACGGCACCCCGGTCCCGACCCAGCGCCGCACCGGGAAGGCGAACCGGCCCAGCTGCTCCGGAAGACGCCACCGCCACGGCCTGCATTTCCTCACCCTGCTCGATGAGAAGGGCCGACTGATCCGGATCTCCGCATCCCGGACGGGACGCCCTCACGACGCAGCCGCCCGCCACGAAAAGATCGTCGAGCACCTGAAGCGGACCGGTCGCGGCACGCTCGCCGACCTCGGCTTCCTAGGCGCCGACGAACCCAAGGACGCCGACGGCCAGGTCATCGTCACCGGCTACAGGGCAACCCGCGCCCGCAAACTCCCCCGGGCCGGAGGCAGGCCGACCGCGTCCTGGCCGCCGGACGCGCCCCCGTCGGAACACGGCCTCGCCCGTCTGAAGAGCTGGCGGATCCTCACCAAGCTCCGCACCGACCCCGCCCGCGCCACACAGCTCCTGCGCGCCCTGCTCTGCTGACCGACCTCGCAGGACCCGGTAACCGACGATCAAGGCGAAGCCCCTCGTCAGAGACACAGTGGCGAGAATCGAAGGGCCGATAGGGTGAGTTGATCATTTCGAGTGAAAGGCCGCGACGTGACCGAGTCTCGCCCCCACGCCCTGTTCTGCTTCGGCACACTGCTGGACCAGCAAGTCCAGACCTCGCTCTTCGGTCGCACTGTACCGACGACCGCGGGATCACTGGCTGGTTACAGGACCAGGCCCCTGGCGATCACCGATGAGTCCGTGATCGCCACCAGCGGCCAGGACGTGCACCTGACCCTGGAGCGAACGCTCGGCGGTACGGTCGAAGGCGCCGTCCTGCGCCTGAGCGACCAGGAACTGGCCGCTGCCGACGACTACGAAGTGGACGACTACGCCCGGCGGCGAGTGCTCCTCACATCAGGGGAGACCGCCTGGGCCTACCTGGACGCGAGGCCGCTGCGCTCAGCGGCGCGCATCGTGATCGTCGGCGACAGCATTTCCTATGGACGCTGCGACCCCCAGGGAGGCTGGGCCGCGCAGTTGGCGGCAACCCACATCGCAGCGAACGAGAGCGAGCACCGAGTCTTCAACCTGGCTGTCCCCGGCAGCACCCTGGCGGATGTCAGCGAGCAGACACCTCAACTCCTGGCTCCCCGCCACCCCGACACACTCATCGTGGCCGCCGGGATCAACGACTCCGCCGTGTCGCTCGCCGCGTCGGACGCCGACCGCGACGGGCTGCAGTCCATTACCGACCACCTCATCTCGCTGGCCACGACAGCCCAGCGACACAACGCGCGCATGGTCGTCGTCGGACCGGCCTGGCTCGATGAGACACGGGTCGGCGATTTCGAGGGCCTGCGCTTCACCACGGCGCGGGCGCTCATACTGCGTGCCACCCTGCAGACCTGGTGCGAGGACAACCACATCGACTACCTCGACATATGGGAGCCGCTCCGCGACCAACCCCACCTGCTCGTTGACGGTCTGCACCCCAACCATGAGGGGCACAAGGAGCTCTACCGGCATCTGAGCGCCCTCAGCTGCTGAACACCGGGCCTGATGGGCCGTCACGCGGAGAAACCGGCGAAACCGCCCCGGCCCCGTCAGGCGATCAAGACCGCTGACTCCCGCCCACGACCAGCACGAGCACCCCGTTGAACGGTCATGGCAGCCTCTCTGACCAGCACCTTCGAAGATGGCGAAGGCTGTCCGTAGGAGTCGGGCCTGCCACCACTCGTCGGTGCCGCCACCGACTTCGTAGTGCCACCAGCCCTCTTCTTGCCCTTGGTTCAGGAGTGCCTTGATCCCTGCGATGTCCGCGTCGGCCGGGGCAGTGAGGACCACCCAGCGTCGACGACGTCGACCAGCAGGAGCTCACGCGATCCTGCGCCCCGGCGCCGACGGTCACCGCCGCCGCGAAGCGAGCCGGGCAGGTCGAGCCCGACCGCGACGGCGCTCTCGTTCCCTCGACCGACAACGTGACAGGGCTGCTCTGATCGGCAAGGCACGCGCTGTACCTGGACAGCACCGGCACTTCCTAGACGGCCGAGCAGTCCAGAAGTCGCCCGTCGGTGGTGCCAATGAGCAGCCGGCCAGGTTCGGCAACGGTCAGCGCGGTCGGCACGACGGATACTCCGGCAACAGCCAGATGCTGGCGTCAGCGGACATTGCCGTCGCGGAGATCGAGTCCGACTGTCTCGCCATCGTCGTACGTGACATAGACGGTCTCCGTGTCGTGGTCGAGGGCCGTGGCCTTCCGGTCTGTCCGAAAGACCCAAGGCGGCTCTTCACCGGCCACCGCGCGCCGCACGACGAACGAGCCACCAGGCTGCAACCCGTGGCCGTGATAGACGGTGTCGGCAGGAATCAGGTCACCGTCGGCAGTCTCGACGCCGGGGCCGGGCCTTCCCCCGTGATGGCGGACACGCTTCGTTGATGACGCGGCGAGCGCGAGCTCAGCCGCGTGGTCTCGGCGTTGACCACCGTGCGGCCGTAACCACCGGCAAGCACAGGTGTCCTGTACCGAACGCCCCTCGGCGCAGGACGCCACGCGCGCCGACCCGAGCGAGCTGTCCACTCCACCCCTGCGGATCTGCATGGCTGGATTCCCGAGCATTGACATCTAGAACTTCAGGCGCCTCACGCCGGCGCTCGGTGGCCGCCCGGCGTCCTAAGATGGGCGAAGATCAAATGCGATCAGGGAGCGTGAAATGATCTTCATCACGGCCAAGTTCCGGATCAAGCCGGAGTACGCGGAGAGGTGGCCTGAGATCTCGCGCGAGTTCACGGAGGCCACGCGCAGGGAACCCGGCTGTCTGTGGTTCGACTGGTCGCGCAGCCTCGACGATCCGACCGAGTATGTGCTCGTCGAGGCGTTCCGGGACGGTGACGCTGGTGCCGCGCATGTTCAGTCCGACCACTTCAAGTCGGCACAGCAGACCCTGCCACCCCACCTGGTCGAGACGCCGCGCATCGTCAACGCGGTCCTGGAGCAGGATGACTGGTCCCTGCTCGGGGAAATGGCCGTCCAGGGCTGACGGCGGCGCGGAGGATCGTGGAAACACGATCGCCGCGTTCTCCGGAGCCGGGACATGCCCCTCTCCGGGCACGCACGTGCGTGCGGTGCCAGGGCCTCGCTCATCGCCGGGAGGCAGTGGACCCACCTCGCTTGCGTCATGCTCGGCAACTACGGCACGGCACGCACGTCAGTGACGGCTCGGACACTCCGTGCATCCGGCCTGGATCCCCGGCGGCGCTTCGTCTCACCTGGCCATGACCTCACCTGTTGGAGATCTCGGAGAGCCATGCCGTGTCCTCCGGGCCAGGCGCTTCGACGCCGGGTGGGGGCAGCCGGCGGATCTCGCCCGTGCGCAGGGCGACCGTGGCCCATGGCCGCATCGGTCCGTGACCGCTGCGCGAGAGCAGGACGAGTTCCCAGACTGTCGCCGTCATGGCGTCGAGCCGGGTGGCGCAGTCGGTGGTGACTCGCCGCGGATCCCGGGTCCGGCCCAGGGAGAGATGTGGGGTGAAGTTCTCGGCGGGCCCATGGCAGCGCGGAAACCGCTGCTTCAGTGCGCGGTGCAGGTCCGTCCACGGTGCCTTTCCGGCCGCCGTCGGGTCGAGCCACACGGTGGAGTCCGCTCTGTGCCGGAAGGTCCGTACCCCGTCCAGTCGGGCGGTGAAGACGGGTGTCTCGGCCGTCGCCGCGGCGAGCAGCGGGGCGGCCCGCTCGAAGTCGGACTCCGGCACGAAGCCGAAGAGCACATTGACGTGCGGCGGCCAGCGGTGGATCTGTGGATCGTAATCCTGGCGGATGTCCTGGATCGGCGGCCACAGCTCCGCGGGCGGGATCCAGGCCACTGCCGTCCGGGCCGTCGGGGACAAGCCGAGGACGCCGACGGGTTCTCCCTTGCCGAAGCCCGGGTCCGCCTTCGGGTTCCGCACACGGCCGGCGCCCGACGCGTCGATGCGGTCCACCCTCGTCGCCCGGTCCCAGACCACCTCGCCGTCCGCCTCGATGAACACCACCCGGTGCCACGGGATGTCGCCCCCGGGTACGAAGGAAGCCAGCGCCATGCGTTTGAAGGAACCCCCGCGCTGGCTGATCCCCAGCACGAACCGGGCCGGGTCGAACCGCGGATCCCAGCGGACCTGGTGATAGACCTCGTCGCTGGTTCGCATGACGCCTCCTCTCCCCTCGCGTCTCGTCGGACCTGCTCCTCCAGGGTGCCGCCTACCCTGTCTTCCAGGGTCGTTCCTCACGTACCGCAACACATCAGGTGCGATGAGTGACGGGGGTGCCAGGTGCCGAGGCGAGCCGTCTCGTCAGGATCGGGACCGGTGCGGGCGACGGGTGCAGCAGGCGACCGTCCGTGATGCCGTGATGGGGCCCACGGGGGCCGTGGAGCGATACGAAACCGCCTCTCTCCCATGGTGTGACCTGGACGGCAACCAGCGCCGGGTCGGCTCGAGGTCGCCCATGCAGAACCACGCATGCGTCAGTTGTTTCCCTGGACTGGATTGGGAGAGCTGCACTTCAGTCGCTGCACTGAGTGGCCGTGGATGTGGGGCATTCCTTACACCCAGCACGTGACTGCAGCCCGGTACTGGGTTTGTGGTCCTCTGTGCAGCGAATCTGTGGGGCTGGCTGCGACCGCGGAACAGGCCGTCGCGAGGGTGGTGGCACGGCTTCCTCCCGGCTGTGGACCTGCCTTGGCCGGAACCTCTCGAGCTGTCACCTGACGCGGCGTCGACGACGGGCTGGGGATGTCGGCCGGCTCTGTGGTGACCAGAGGTTTCGACGACGCTCCCGCAGCGTGTGCTGGCCGGGTGGCGGTACTGGCAGGACGCATAGTGGAGTGAAGCTGGAGCGGTGGCGGCCGCGAGGACCGTGATGGGAGCGTGTGTGACGACAGCCCAGATCGACTACCAGGCGTTGTTCGTTGCGACCCCGAGTCCGTACGTGGTACTGGGCCCCGACCTGGTGATCGCCGATGTCAACCAGGCGTATCTGGCGGCGACCGGCCGAGCGCGGGAGGAACTGCTCGGGCGGTACTTCTTCGACGCCTTCCCCGAGAACCCGGCCGACCCCGAGGCCGAGGGGGCACGGAACCTGAGCGCCTCCTTCCACCGGGTCCTGCATACCAGGGAGCCGGACACCATGGCGGTGCAGAAGTACGACATCCCCCTGCCGGGCCGACCGGGAGGGTTCGAGGAGCGGTGGTGGTCCCCCACCAACACCCCCGTGCTCGGACCGGATGGGCAGGTGATGTGGATTATCCACCGCGTGGAAGACGTCACCGAGTTCGTGCTCTCTCACCCCAGCCGCCCGGATACAACAGGGGCGCTGAACGAACGGGAGGCCATGGAGGCCGAACTGTACGCGCGGGCCCGCGACCTGCAGCGGCTGAATGAGGAGCTGCGCCAGGCCCACGCCCGGGAGCGCCAGGTCGCCGTCACCCTTCAGGAAGCCATGCTCCAGTCCCCGGACCTGGCCCGGCACCGGGATGTCGCGGTGCGCTACCTACCCGCCGCCGGATCACTGAACGTGTGTGGCGACTGGTACGACGTGGTAGACCTGCCCGACGACGGGTCGTTCGCCGTCGCGGTCGGTGATGTCGTCGGTCACGGCCTGGACGCCGCCGCCGTCATGGGCATGCTCCGCAGCGCGCTGTCCGCCGCCATCCGGGCGCTTCGCGAGCCCGCCCCAGCGATAGGAGTCCTGGGCCTGTACGCGCGATCGGTGCAAGGAGCACTGGCCACCACCGCGGTCAAAGCCGTCGTCAACACCCGCCACAACCAGATCACCTACAGCAGCGCCGGCCACCCCCCGCCGGTCCTCGTGCACCCCGACGGCACCTTCGACCTGCTCGACCAGGCCACTGATCCACCGCTGGGAGCCCGACCCACCCACGTTCCCCGACCCCAGGCCGCCATGCCCTACACCCCCGGCGACACTCTCGTGCTCTACACCGACGGGCTCATCGAACGCCGTGGCGAGGACATCGATGTCGGCCTTGGCCGGCTCACCGACGTTCTCACCCGCCATGCCCGCCTCGGCCCCGAACGCCTGGCCGATGCTCTGCTCGCCCGCCTCGGAGTGGCCAGCGGCGGGCGCGACGACGTCGCCTTGATCGTGATCCGCCTCTAGAGCCCCGGTCGCGGACCTGACCCAGACGCGCGTCCGGTATGACGGCGCCGAGGGGCGACTTCGCGCTGTGGTCCGCCCGGCGTGATCAACTGTTCTGCGCGGCGACCCGGTCCCGGCCATTGGTCTGTGATCAGGTTCCGGTCGGAGCGTGTGGCTGCGGCAGGGTGGCCCGCGCGAAAGGTTTGTTCAGGGCCGCATGCCAGTCCTGGCCCGATGCTGACGAGGGCCTCGGCGCTTGTCGGGGTCGTGGTCGGCCTGGGCGGTGACGGCGAGGGCGGCGAGGGCGGCGAGGACGGTGCTACGGATGGCGGGGTCCCTGATGCCGTTGGGCAGGCTTTTCCGCCAGGCGGTGGCCACGGCGAGGGAAACCGACCTGGCGTCAGCGCGCGACGATGAACGTGAGTCGATCAGGTGAGCACGTCACGGGAGTCACGGGACAGTCGGCCGACGAGATGTGCCCAGGTGCGCGACGAAGGGCAGCGCTGCTATCTGCGGGAGCGCCACGCCCGGCCGTGGTCCCGCGGGGGCCACGACGGCTGCGCCCTCGAGGTGCGTGGGGCCGCACCGCCCCCGCCGGGGCGGCCAATCTCCGGGCCGCAGTTCGGCGTCCACGTCGGTGGTGCCCGAGCCGGTGAAGTGGACGGGAACTGAGAGGTGGTCAGCAAGGGCGCAGCCCGCTCGGCGGCTACCGCTACGGAGTGGCACGGGTGGCGATCCTCTTCCTCGCCGAGGTACTGCTCAGCCGTCGACCAATAGACGGTGGCCAGCTGAGCCTCTCCCGCGGGGTCGACGGTGAACCTCGACGACCCAGCGCCACCCTGACGAGCCGAAGTCAGTAGGGCCTTGCCGTCTAGGACCGGCCCTGGCAATCTTGACATCATGCGGATACGGATCTTATTCCTTGCCTTGCTCACTATGGTTTCCGTTTGGGCGATCACGGCGTGTTCGAGCGAGAAGGACGCATCCGACACAATCCCCCAGCCATCAAACGCGAAGGAAAAATCGACCGGTTCCGAGTCGCCACGTCCCGGCGATCTGCTGAGATACAGGTACGTCTCCCTCACATTGAAGAACGACGAATACGCGGTATTCGGCACCTCACACTCAAAGCCGTATGTGCAGACGAATGGCGAAGGGGCCGATATACGGGCCTGCTGCATGGCTGGCGGCGAGATGAAACTCTACTTCGTGTCGCAGGACCGCGAAGCCTATCAGGTGGTCGACGCTCACAGTCGACAGGACTGCGTGGCGTCCGAAAACTCTGCCCCACATGTCACCGGCGGCATCGCTTTCAGCGATCTCAAGCGCGGACAACGATTTTGCGTCCTCAACCACGCATATTCCGATCCCAAAGAGAATGACGTCGATCTGGTGACTGTCCGGGAAGTCTCGCCGAAGACCGGCGTGATCAAACTGACCCTGACCGGCTGGGGGAACTGAGCGCATCACGAGACGCCACTGCTTCCTTCGAATTCCAGCAGGAAAGGCTACGACAGTATTATCTTCGCCTCACCCGTGAAATCCGCCATCGCGCGAACTGATCCTCACGAGAGCCTCGAAAGCATGCATGCGCCCGGTCGGCAGACATCGGCTCAAGACCTGGGTGATGAAACTGCCGCCGACGCCAGGTGAAACCCCGTCAGAGAACGCAGTCGGTCGCTCGGCTACGGCGCGTCAAAGCACGGCCGGCAGTACGAGACCGAGTCGTTGCCTTTACGTCCAGGCGCACGTCTCCGGCGAAGGTGCCTGCCCCAGCGGCGACTCCGTCGCACATGCCCCCGGAACAGCGTCACCGGGCCGGGATCGGCTGGGTGAGGTTCACCGGGTTGCCGTCGGGGTCCTGGATGTGGGCGACGCGCTGTCCCCACGGCATGTCGTTGGGGCCGCTACGGACCGAGCCGCCCAGCGCCTCCACCCGGCCGAGCGTCTCGTCGACGTCGTCGACACCGATGCTGAGCAGGATCCGCGGTGCCGCCCCGGTCCCCGGGTTCGCCTTGGCCACCAGCCCGAGGTCGGTGTCTCCGATGCGCAAGCCGAGGTAGAAGGCCGGGCCTTCCGCTGGTACCCGGAAGATCTCCTCAGCGCCGAACAATTTCGTATAGAAGCCGAGCAGAACGTCCTGGTCGGCAGTAATGATCACTGGCTGGATGGTGGACATGGCACTCCTAGTCGAGAACAGTCGTGTCGCTGGGTAGACCGTTCGAGGACGGTGAACTCATCGGCAAAACCACCCGCCGGACGACCTACCACTCAGACTGCCGCCCACGACCAGCACGAGCACCCCGAAACGAGGTCACGCCACCCCGCTGACCAGCCACTTCAAGATGGCGGAGCTTCAATGGGCATGATCTGCCTGCCGACTTCGAGGACAACCAGGGTGTGCACTACGTCGTCCTGGACCAGCCCCGGGACGCCGGTGAGCTTCTCGCCGGAGGCTACGGGGTTGCTGGGTGCCAGGGAGCGTCGGCCTGGGTGGGCAGCGCGTCGGCGGCCAGTTGAAGGGCGAACACCGGCCCTTCGCCGCCGGGGACGGGGCCGAGGTAGCGGTGTCCGGTCATGTGACACCAAGCGGGCAGGTCGAGCGGGGCGGCGGGGTCGGTGGCGATGACGTGGACGACAGCGCCCGGCGGTGCGCCGTCGACCTCCTCGCGCAGACGCAGCAGGAGGGTTACGCAGAGCAGGCCGGTGCCGTCGACGGTGATGTCCGGGACAGGGATCTCGTGGTTCATCGGGCTCACCGGCGGTAGGCGGAAGCGGCGACGGCGGGCAGGAGGGCCAGGGAGAGGATGCCGCCGGTGAGGGCGAGGGCGGGGTAGCTGGTGGCGGCGACCATGAAGCCGGAGGCCATGCCGCCGGTGGCGCCGGCGATGGCGATGGAGACGTCGACCAGGCCCTGGGTCTTGGCGCGGGTGGCCAGGGGCACGGTGTCGGTGATGATCGCGGTGCCGGAGACGAGGCCGAAGTTCCAGCCCAGTCCCAGCAGGGCGAGCGCGAGGGCGAGGAGGGAGACGGAGTCGCCGGGCGCGGCGGCGGCGAGGATGCCGGCGGCCAGCAGGGTGGTGCCGGACGCGGCGGCGATCTTCATGCGGCCGTAGCGGTCGACGAGCCAGCCGGTGAGCGGCGAGGGCAGGTACATGGCGCCGATGTGGATCGCGATGACGAGGCCGGAGGCGGCGGTGCCGTGGCCGTGGTCGTGCATGTGCACCGGTGTCATCGTCATGATCGCGACCATGACGAGTTGCGTAAGGATCATCACCAGCGCCCCGAGGACGACGCCCCCGCCGCCCTCGTCCGTGCCGACCGCATTGGCGGTGTCGGCGGCCGTGGCGGTCCGGGCGGGTTCGGTGTCGGCTTCCTCGGCCTGGGCGAGTTTGCGGGCCAGGAGCAGTGGGTCGGGCCTGAGCGATACGGCGAGGACGACGGCGGCGAGGGCGTAGGCGGCGCCGGAGAGGATGAAAGGGCCGGCGAGGTGGGGGATGCCGAGGTGTTCGGCGAAGGTGCCGGTGGGGGCTGCGAGGTTGGGTCCGGCGACGCCGCCGAGGGTGGTGGCGACCAGGACGGTGGAGACCGCGCGGGCACGGTGGCCGGGGGCTGCCAGGTCGGCTCCGGCGTAGCGGGCCTGGAGGTTGGTGGCAGTGCCCGCGCCGTAGACGACCAGGGCGAGGAACAGCAGCACCGGGTTGTCCAGGACGGCGGCGATGATGACGCCGGCCGAGCCGGCCGCCCCGGCGAGGTAGCCGGCCGCGAGTCCGGGGCGTCGGCCGCGGGCCTGGGAGATGCGGCCGACACTGATGGCGGTGAGGGCGGAGCCAGCGGTGAACAGGGCGCTGGGCAGTCCGGCCAGGCTCGTGGAGCCGAGCATGTCCTGGGCCAGGAGAGCACCGACGGTGACGCCGGCGGCGAGCCCGGCGCCGCTGAGGACCTGCGAGGCCACCAGGACCCGTAGGATACGGCGCTGGGACAGGGCGGCGTCGGGTATGTGGCCCGTCGTGTCGGCGGGTGCGGTATGGGTCATGTTCTCTTCCGGAGCAGGGCTGTCGGGATGGTGGGGGCAACGCCCTCGGCGCAGTTCAGTGAGCTGTGGGCCGGTGCGCGCGGTGGGGCGTCAACTGGTGTGGGGAGACCCGGGCGAGGTCGGTGATCAGGCTGTCGGTGTCCTCCAGAGCCGTTACGACGGATCGTGCTGCTGTTTCCCCGGCGGCGAGGGCGCCTTCGATGTGCCCGGCGTACTCGGTCGCCGTTTCGGACGATGCCCAGTGCAGCTGGCCGTCGAGCGCCGGCTGCTGGTAGAGCGGGTGGCCGAAGAGAGAGTAGTCGGCGAGGCGCTGCACGGTGGAGGGGGACGTCCAGTGCTCGGCGCTCCAGTTCTGTACGTGCAGGACATCGGGGACGCCTGCGGCCGGGCCGAGGAGGCGGGTGAGCTGGGCGGTGACGGCCAGTTCGAGGCCGGGGCGGACGGTGCGGGCGTGAGCGAAGCCGAAGGGTGCGGCGGGCTCTCCTTCGGGCCCGGACATGTCGTGGATTTCCTGGAGCGGGCCGGTCCTGCTGAACGCGGCTCCCGCCAGTCCTGCCTCCCGCCAGAACGGCGCCGGGTAGTGGGCGACGACCTTGGCGACCGCTCCCATCCAGACCGGGGTGGCCTGGGCGAGGCGTACCAGGTCGGCGGGGGAGCGCGTTGCCGAAGTCGATCCGTTCCGTGGCCAGGGCTCGGGGGACGGCCAGGACGACGTGCCGGGCGTACTGGGGTTCGGCTGGGGTGATCGCGGCAAGGCGGCCTTCGGCGTCCCGGGCGGAGGGCGGTGACGGGTGCGCACAGTCGCGGTGCGCCGCTGGGCAGTGTGGCGGCGAGCGCGGTGGTGATGCTGTGGGCTCCGGCGGCGAAGCGGTGGGAAGGGGTGCCGAGCAGGTTGCCGGTGAGGCGGCGTGTGCCGGTGCTCTCCTGGAGCAGGGTGTCGCCGGCGAGGTGCTGGTCGAAGGTGGTGGCACCGGTGCGTGCGGCCAGGTCCCGGATGTGCTCCTCGCCGTCCCAGAACCAGGTGGCTCCCAGGTCCAGGGCCCGCTCCGGTTGCGTGGTAGGGGCGGAGAGCAGGCGTCCGCCCGTGCGGTCGCGGGCCACCAGGCAGAGCGTGTCGGGGCCGGCGGCGTGCAGCACGGTGGCCGCGGCCAGTCCGCAGGCGCCGGCGCCGACCACGAGACGGCTCGGCTACGAGGACCTGGTTCGGCGGGCACTCTCGTCGTCTGGGCCTTCGCGATCGCGTGGACGGGGTTCGCCGTGTTCTGGACCGTAGGGCCGCCCGGATGGAGTGAGCAGCACACCGGCCGCACCGACCGGCCCGGCCCCTTGGGGGTCTGTCGAGGTCGTGCGTCCGACGGGCTGTCACGTTTCTGCGGTGAAACACCGCCGCCGGTCGGGTGAGGCTACGCGTCGGGACCTGCCGGTCCTGCCACCAGCGCGTTACAAACCGCGTGTGATCAGGAATCTGTCGCGGAGCCTGTTGCTCCTCCTCGCGCTCGTGCCCGTTCTTCCCGCCGCCGCGTCGGCGGCCGACGGCCGGCACCGGGCCCTGCGTCCCGACCCCATCGTCTTCGTCCACGGCTGGAACTCCGACGGTTCCACCTGGCGGACCATGGCCAACCGCTTCCGGGCCGACGGATGGCCGGCCGGCTACCTCGATCGGTGGACGTACGACGCCACCCGGTCCAACGCCACCACCGCCGCCCGGCTCGCCGAGGAGATCGAGCGGGTCCTGGACCGCACCGGCGCTGCCAAGGTCGACGTCATCACCCACTCCATGGGCGCCCTGTCCTCCCGCTACTACCTCAAGAACCTTGGCGGCGCTGCCAAGGTGGACGCGTGGGTGTCCCTGGCGGGGCCCAACCACGGGACCGACATCGCACGTTTGTGCGGGGGTGCCCCTTGCGTCGAGATGCGACCGGGATCCAAGTTCCTGAACTCGCTCAACTCCGGTGACGAGACCCCAGGTACCGTCCGCTACGCCACCTGGCGCTCACCGTGCGACGTGATCATCAGCCCCAGGAAGAGCGTGGCCCTCTCCGGTGCCGTCAACACCACCACCGCCTGCCTCGGCCACAGTGAACTGCACAGCGACCAGGCGGTCTACGAGCAGGTCAAGAAGCACATCGGCTAGCCCGACTCTGTCGGGGACCCTGGGATACCCGGTGGGCAGCATGATCAACGGGCATGCTCGGCTCTGTTATTCAAGGACCGATGCAGTTGTCGAGGTGCCCGTTGTCGCTCCATGCCCGTTCTGGTGAGCAAGTTCCTTCTCTGACCATGCAGATGGTACGGGCGGGCAACCCGGGTGGTACGACGGCGATGTGGGTGAGAGACCACCTGGGCTGGCGGTGGCGTGACGAGGACTTCGCCGACTGGTACCCGCGCGACGGCCGCCCAGGGCTCTCGCCCGCCCAGCCGGCCACCGTGTGTGTGCTGCACTTCCTGCTCGGTCTGTCGGACCGGCAGGCGGCCGAGGCGGTACGCCGCCGCATCGATTTCAAGTAAGCGCTGGCCCTGGAACTGGACGATCCCAGCTTCCACCACAGCGTGCTGGCCGACTTCCAAGAGCGTCTCACCGAGCGCGGTCGCGCCGACCGTCTCCTCGACCTCGCGCTCGCGCGCCTGAAGGAGACCGGTCTCGTCCGCGAGCGCACCACCCAGCGCACGGACTCCCCCCACGTTCTGGCCGCGGTGCGCGACATGACCCGGCTGCAACTGATCACCGAGGCGGTGCGAGCCGCGCTGGAAGAGGTGACCGGCACCGCTCCGCACCTGCCCGTGACGGGGTCGGCCGCCTGCGCTGACGCACCGCCGACAACGGCGGGCTGCCGACCTCGTCTTCGCGGTCGTCTCGCCTCACGACCCGACGGCCCGCTACGCGCGCCGCGGACATGCCACCCGTTGGAAGGGGTTGGTCGCGCATGTCACCGAGAGCTGTGATCCTGACGGCGTCAACGTGATCAAGAATGTGGCCGCCACCGACGCCACCGGCCACGACGCGAAGGCTCTGCCTGGTCTCCACACCCGGCTGAAACGCCGTGGGCTTGCTGCCCGTCGAACATCCGGTCGACGGCGGCTACACCTCCCTGATCCATCTGGAACAGGCGGCCCGCGAGCACCAGGTCACGGTCACCGGGCCACTGCCGGTCAACTCCACCCGCACCGCAAGAACGACGGCTCCGGCCGCGACGACTTCCACATCGACTTCGACCGCCGGCAGGCCAGCTGCTCGCAGGGCGAGACTGAGGGGTGCGCCCACAGCCGGGGAAGGCACGGCCCCTACCCGACCTCCTCACCCACCGCGGCACCTCTGGTCGTCGCACGGTTCACCAAGAGTCAGTGCCGCCCCTGCCCGGTCCGCACCCGCTGCACGATCACCGCCGACAGCGCCCGAACCGTGGGCTTCCCCCCGCGAGAACTCCGCGACCTGCAACTCCGAGTCCGCGCCGAGCAAAAGACACCCGAATGGCAGGCCCGCTATGCGGTCCGCTCCGGAGTGGAAGGCACCATCAACGAGTTCGCCCACGGACACGGCATGCGCCGCTGCCGCTACCGGGGACAGCAGTAAGCCCACCTACAGCACGCGTTCACAGCCATCGCCGCACACATTGAGCGCCTCAGCCGACGGCCGTCGACCGGAGAAACACCCCCGTCCCGGCCGCCGACCGCCTTCCAAGACTTTCTGGACCAGCACGGGGTCCCCTGGCCGAGGTCCTGGCGGTCCGCCAGAGACTGAGCAGACGACAGCAAGATCCCCGACAGAGTCAAGCTCAAGGGGTGTGATGAGACGACTGTTGCTGTGCGGGGTTGTCGGTGGCAGGCACTAACGTGCCCGCAACGTCCCGTCGATCTTTGTACGCGTGAGGAGCCATGATGCCCGGAGACATACCCGACTTGCCCGCGAAGGATCTGCGCACCCTGATACCGGAGTACGCGGGCCTTGCTCGGGAAACGATCCTCCTCAACCCGGAGCCCGGCGACCCCGGCGCGCGGGAGAGCTCCTTGGGGGGCGAGTTGCTGTGGCCCGCGGACGAGCCGTGGCCGTACTGCGCGCAGGAAGGCCACTGGACGTTCGGGTCCGACTGGCGCAATCGCACCGAGATTGTCCCGGGGGCGGTGCCGATGGTGCCGATCCTCCAGTTGTTCGCCCGGGACGTGCCGGGGTTGGAGTTCCCGGCGGGGAAGGACCTGCTGCAGCTGGTGTGGTGCGCGCTGATACATGAGCAGGATCCCGGGCCGGTGATGCCGCAACTGTACTGGCGCAACGAGGCGGAGGTCGTTGCTGGAGGGCTGCTGTCCGAGATCCCTGGGGTGAGCGAGGGGGAGTACGACGAGGACAACATGCCGGAACCGTCCACGTTGTCCCCGATTGTTGCGGAGGACTATCCGAGGTGGCTTGATCTACCCAAGGACATGTGGGACACCTGGGAACCTCGTCTCCGGCTGCCGACGGGCGGCTCCATATGGCCACCCGACTCCAACATCATCGGCACGAAGGTCGGCGGCTGGCCCGCCTGGACGCAGCCTGCCGACTGGCCGAACTGCGAAAGCGGACACCGCATGGAGCACCTATTGACCATCACCGGCGACATTCAGTTGGGCGACTGCGGTGGTGTCTATTTCTTCCATTGCCGCCAGTGCCCCGGCCTTCCGTGGGGCTGGCGCTTCGACTGCCACTGACAGCTGAGGTCGGCGGACCTCAGCGGGTGAATCGCTTTGGCGTTTGTGGTCGGCCGGGCGTGTGCGACAGTGATGCGGTCGGATGAGTGCCAGCGGCGGTCCCGTTCCCAGCGGGCGTGGACGTCGGGCAGTGTGCTCTTGTCCGGCTTCCGGGGCGGTGTGATCGCCTGGCTGGGTGATCGCGTCTGAGACCGGGGTAGCCGTCGTCCAGGAGGACCTCCACGTCGGGAAAGTGCTGGAAGCAGCGATGCCTTCGTCGCGGGCAGCGGTCGCGTCATGCATGCGCCGGGGTCGCAGGGCATGGGTCCATAACGTTGAGCCCTGTGTGGTCGGCGATCACGGTGGCCTTCATGGTGTTCTGCTTCTTCTTGCCCGAGACGAACGCACGTCGTCCGCCGCGGGGGGCCACGGGCCGACGGACCTGGATCTCGGTGGCGTCCAGTCGGAGCTCGACACCCTCTGCCTGGGCATGGGCGAACACGTCCGCCAGCGCGCAGGCGCAGGCCAAGCCGGGCCGGTCGGGTATCGCGCAGCCCCGCTGGGCCAGGAGAGTACGTATCTCCCCGGCGGCCCGCGTGCTGGTGGAGCGGTCGACGCCGAACAGCAGTCCCAGCACGGAGTGCGGGAGATCGTGCCGCAGGTGGGTGAGGGTGGCCATCAGTCGGTCGACGAAGACGAGCTGATGCCGGGCGCCGGCGCTTGCAGCCCTTTTTTCTCTCCCCATGTCGGGCGCCGTGACGACGGCCTTCGACACTCGCCTGCCACGGCTGGGTCAACTCCTCGATCAAGGAGCTCAGATAACGCTGAGAGGTACCCGTGGAGGGCTCGCCGGGGTGCCCGAGGCTGGGGCTGGCCCAGGTGGAGCGGCTGGAGCGGGAGCTGGAGTGGTCCGCTCGCGCACGGCTGGCCGGACCAGCGGTGGACCCTGGCGAGAATCAAGACGCTGATCGGCCGGCTGCTTCACGTCTCGTACACGGTCGAGGGCACCTGGCTGCTGTTGAAGCGGCACGGCTGGTCCTGGCAGCAGCCGTCCCGGCGGGCGATCGAGCGGGACGACCACGCGGTGGAGATGCATCCCGGGGTGCGTCGATCGCCTTCGAGGGCGAGGCTGGGCAGTCGATGACGCCGCCGCGGGCCAGGACTGGGCCGGGTCGGCCGCACGCCCTCGTGAGGGCCCGCGGCCGGGGAAACGGGCCGTCTGTCCATGGTGGGCATGTGCTGCTTCAAGCCGAAGTCCAGGTCGAGGCTGGTCTACGGACTGCGGGAGTACCGGGGCCGTAAGGACGAGCCGAAGGGCTTCGGACGGCGCGACTTCTGCCGCCTCCTCGTCCGGGCCCGCACCCAGCTCGGCGACCCGTCTTCTTCCCAGGGTCGAAACCCCGCGAGGCGTGAGTAAACGGTGGCGTCCGCCTTCACCGACTGCGAGTCCACCACGCCCCGGTCGGCTCCGGACTTCGGCCCTCAGCTGTGCGGACGGCTTCGCGCAGCCGGTCGTGCAGCTCGGCCACCAGCCCTGCATCCCGCCAGCGGGTGAAGAAGGCATACACCCATGATCACGGCGGGAAGCCGGCGGCCTCGCCCGCCACTTGATGCCGTTGTCGACGAGGTGACGCACCGTGTCGATCATCTGCCGGTGGCAGTAGCCCTCCGGACGCCCGCCCCGGCCCGCACGCCACCCCGGCGCCGGCAGCAGATCCCGCCCCAGGGCTCACTCCGCATCGCTCATGTCCGAGCCGTACCGCGGCCGACGCTCCGGTCGGTCGCGTTCCCGAACCGATGGGCGAGACAGTCACACCCGGAGCGGACGAACTGGACTCGGCGAACACGACCACGCGACACTTCGACAACAGGGCCTCTTGCCTCTCGCTGGATTCGACAACCGCGAGCTACCAAGAGGACGGATAGCGAACAGCCAGTCAGACGGAGCCGCGGGCCTTTTCGTAGTCCGGCTTCGGTATCGGACCCTTCTTCTTTTCGGCAGTAGGCAAGGTAATCAGCAGCACAGCTGCTCCGAGGAGCGCGATGACCGCGATCCAGCCCGCGCCGACGTGCATAGCATGGATAAACGCATTATCAGCAGCCTGAGCAAGAGTGGGCCGGTGGACAGCGGTGGCGACGTGGCGGGCCTGTTCGGCGGAAACGCGCGCCTGATCCCGCACCGGACCGGGTGCACCCTCCAGCGAAGGTTCGATCGCACGGCGGTACATGATCGACATGATCGTGCCGCCCACTGCGGTTCCGATCACACTGCCGGTTTGTCGCACGGTGTTGGTGACGGCCGATCCTGCACCGGCCTGTTCCAACGGCAGGTAGCTGATCAATGCGGCCGTAACCGGGCCGATCACCATGCCGACCGAGAGACCCTGTATCAACAACAGGATCTCGATCCAGACGAGTGGAGTTCGGAGTCCGAAGAACCCGTACCCACCCATGGTCATTGCAGCTATGGTTAGCGCCGGTACGGTGACAGCGCGTAGCGACAGGCGGTGAACCAGGCGCGAAGCGAGGGGCGCCCCCGCGAACGCGCCGAATGCGGTCGGGATATTGGCCAAACCCGCCTTCATCGGCGAGAATCCGAGCGCGCCTTGCAGGTAGAACGCGTTATAGAAGGTGACGGCGGCCACAGCGAAGAGCAGCAATCCGAGCGCCACATTGCCGCCACCGAATGTGCGTTGAGCGAGCAGTCGCGGATCAAAGCTGGGCACCTTGACGCGCAGTTCGACGAGTACGAAAACGGCCAGCAGAACCAGACCGACAACGATCGGCACCCAGACGTCGCTACGACTCCACACAGCCACCTGCCCCGCCCGGATCAGCCCGTAGGCCAACGCCACGAGCCCACTGATCGACAGCAACATTCCAGCGGGGTCCAGTGGCCGCAGAGTGGGGCTGCGGAAATTCGGAACCAGTACGGCGAGCCCCACCAACGCCAATGCCGCGACCGGGACATTGATCAGAAAGACCGAGCCCCACCAGAAATGATTGAGCAGGAATCCTGCCAGCACCGGGCCGGCAGCCATTCCGACACCGGCCGACGCCGAGAAAATGCCGATCGCGGCAGCCCGCGCGGGGCCAGTGAAGGTCCACATGAGGATGGCCAAGTTGGCGGGCGTGATCAGCGCGCTGCCCACTCCCATCGCGGCTCGAGCTGCAATCAGCTGGCCCGCATCGCTTGCGTACGCCGCCCACAGCGAGGACCCGGCGAAGATCACCAAACCGCTGGAAAACACAGTCCGGTGACCGAATCGATCGCCCAATGCGCCTGCAGTGAACATCAATGTCGCGAAGGCCAGAGTGTACGAACCGGTCGCCCATTGCAGCTGACCGGGATTGGCCCCCAGGCCACGGACCGGGTCTGCAAGGGTCTCCAGCGTAGTACTCAGGACAGTGTTGTCCAGCCAAATCAGCAGCGAACACAGCATAAGAACGGCAAGAATCAACTGCTGCCTGAACTTCGGCAACGTTGGAGGCACGGTCATGAACACCTTCGGATATCGATCGGCGGGAACCTGAACGACTGGACCATAAGTAAACTCCACGACGCTGTCAAGCTTAGAGTTTCTCCTCAAGACTGTTGCGGTCGAACGGACTTTATGCCCTCCGCCGGATTTGCGGACTGAACAATTTTGTGCCCTCTGGCGGATTTGCGAGTTGAAGAATTTCATAACTTCCGGAGGGTTGCGGCTGAGCGGATTTCATGCCCTCCAGCGAGTTGTCGCACCGCGTCCTGCGATCCCAGTTCGGCGCCCACGCCACACCGCAGCTCCTGCCCGCCCAAGACTGCCGGAACACTGGCACTTACCCGACGCTTTACCGAGCACCATTTCTGTGTCACTCACCATGGCCTTCAGAACTCAGTCCCCGGCGGACCGGGTTCGGCTGTGCGAGGTCACTTGCTTCGTCGATCTTCCGTGCGGGATATTCGGCGTGCTGACCGCGGCCAGCATCGACGGAATCGCCGTACACCAGCAGCACATGGACCGGTCCATCCCCGAGTTCCTGGGCATCCCCGCCCCGCGGTGACCTGCTGGACCACCGATTGGCCTCGGTCGAGCCTGACGACGATCGGGGGCGGGGGAGTCCGGGGAACGCAGCGGCCTGGTGGGCCGCCGAGCGCGGCGTCGGGCCCGGTCAGCAGTGGTTCGGGCAGCCAGGGCCCGATGCAGGACTCGCGCCGGACGCGGGCCGGTCTCAGCACGTTGTAGGACGTCCGGGCAGACAGGGGCACCAGCCAGGCCCGCAGCTCCCGCACCTTGGACAGGTCGGCGGCGGCTGCCCGCAACCAGACCCCCTGGGTCACGTCCTCGGCTTCGGCCACGGCGCCAGGATCCGGTAGCCGCCCCGAAGACCGCAGGGCGCCTCCGACAAGGCGCCGGCCAGCTCCAACCTCAGCCTCGTGCCCCCTGGGATCGGGGCTCGACCGCGTATCTCAGGGAACACGACCGTCGCTCCGAACGGGCCCCTGCGCCGCGCGCCGTCGTCAGTCGTACGGGTCTCGCCCTGACGTTCAGTCCGAGCTCACCGGCGTGGGGCCGAGCCGGTCGATGACCTTGCGCATCTCGTCCTCGTCGGCCTCGTAGACCGTCTCGCCCATGCGCGCATCGCGAGCGTGGAGCGTGTGGATGAGCGGCCCGTAAGGCGTGCCCATCTGGACCAGTGAGGCCGAGGGACCGCGGACGGCGCGCTCCGTGCCGGGGCGGGCGGTCAGATCGATGCGGTTCACGACGCCGGGCGTGACCCAGACGGTCGCCTGCTCCAGGCGCGCGACGATCTGCAGGTGGAAGTGTCCGCACAGGATGAGCTGCACATCCGTTCCGCGGATCGCCTCCGCGAGGTCGCTGGCGTCCTGAAGACCGAGCGCCCGCTGCACCTCGACGTCCAGAGCGACCGGCGGGTGATGGAACGCCAGGACCGTGCCCAAGGGGGCCGGAGTCTTGAGGAGTTCACGGAGCCAGCCCAGTTGGTCACCGCCCAGACGACCGTAGCCCTTGCCGGGCACGAGGGAATCCAGGGTGATCAGCCGCCATCCGCTGACAGTGCTCGCTGCTGCACGTTCCCCCGCCGGCCCCCGGTAGTGCGCTTCCGGCTGTGTGTGTCCGGTGCCCAGGACTTCGGCGAACGCAGCACGATCGTCGTGGTTGCCAGTGGTGCAGAAGACACGCGCTCCGCGCGGATGTGCGAAGCCGACAAGGAGTTCACGCGCCCGTGCGTAGGCCTCGCGGGAACCGTCGTCCGCCACGTCTCCGGTGACCAGTACGGCGTCGATGTCGTGCACGTGTTCCAGGTCGGCCAACAGGCGGCGGAGTGCCGCGGTGCCGTCGGCGCCATCCGCGTCGGGGCCGCCCGCGCTGTCGAGATGCGTGTCGGACAGATGCAAGATCCGCATCCGTTCAACCTAACCCCAGCACCGAGGCCGAGTGACGGTTCTTGTCACGACAGACATCTACTGGAACGGTGCCTGGCAGAAACTCCGCTCTCCCCGATTCCGGGGCTCTCCTCGCGTGGGCCCACACCTTCACGCAGGTCCGGGACCAACTGCCCCTATCGGCGCCAGTTCGCCGTCCCCGGCCTGGTTCGCCGCCACGCGGGCAACCTCACCGACCGGGACGTCCGTCTCTGGCGCCTCGTCGCGGTCACCGTGATTGCGGCGGAGACCGCGCTGCCGTCCGCGCTACTCATTCCCAAGCGATGCCGTACGCGGTCGTCGACGGCATCGGCATGCACGCCGCCTTCACCTGCCTC
>NZ_JAINVF010000035.1 GCF_020400585.1 Streptomyces sp. NK08204
GTACAGGTACAGGGACGGGACAGGCACGGGAGAGGGACGGGAGAGGGACAGGGACAGGGGGACGGAGAGGGACGGGGGGACGGAGAGGGACAGGCCACCGGTCATACGGTCACGGGAATCGGTGGCCCCTGTGGACAACCAAGTCGCTCCCTCCGCGCCGTGGGTTACGTTCGGACCGTGAACGCAATCAGCCCCGAAGCCCCCGGCCCCGACGCCGCCCCCGGCCGAGTCGTCCTGCTCACCACCAGCCACCGTGTCGCACCCGGCCTGCTGTCGTGGCCCGCCTGGCAGGCGCTGCGCGCCGCGGACACCGTGCTGTGCGCGGACGGCGCGCATCCGCAGCTGCCGTATCTGCGCGAGGCCGGGATAGACGTGGCGGAGGCGTCCCCGACCGCGCAGGAGCTGGTCGACGCCTGCGCCGGCGGGCGGACCGCGGTGGTCGTGGCCACCGGTGAGGGCGAGCCGGCCCTCACCGACGGCCTCGCCCGCCTCGCCGGCTCCGGCCGTGTCCGGATGCCGGAGCTGGAGCTCCTGCCTGCCTCCTACGACCTGCCCGGCGCCCGCCTCCTCGACCTCGTGCAGGTCATGGACCGCATCCGCGCCGAGTGCCCCTGGTCGTCTCGGCAGACCCACGAGGGCCTGGCGAAGTACGGCATCGAGGAGGCGTACGAACTGGTCGAGGCCATCGAGGCCGGCGACCGCGACGAACTGCGGGAGGAGCTGGGTGACGTCCTGCTCCAGGTCGTCTTCCATTCCCGCATCGCCGAGGAGGACCCGGACGCGCCGTTCTCCGTCGACGACGTGGCCGGCGGCATCGTCGCCAAGCTGATCCACCGCCACCCGCACGTCTTCGGCGACGAGAAGGCGGAGACACCGGAGGACGTCAAGGAGCACTGGCTGCGCACCAAGGCCGAGGAGAAGCGCCGCTCCTCCGTGACCGAGGGCGTCCCCCTCGGCCAGCCCGGCCTCGCCCTCGCCGCCAAGCTCGCCTCCCGCGTCCGCACGGCGGGCCTGGACGTGCCCCTGCCGAGCGGTGCGGGCATCGGCTACGAACTGCTGGAACTCGCGGTCCGCGCCGAGGCGGACGGCGTCGATCCGGAGGCTGCGCTGCGGGCGGCGGCCCGCGTGTACCGGGACGCGATACGGGCTGCTGAGGGCCTGCCTGCTTGATACCGTTGCTCCAACGGGCGGGTGCGAGGTGTGGGGGCCGGTGTGGCGACGGACTTGCTGGACCTGAGCAATGCGCTCCTGCGCGTGGCCGGCTACTCGGCGACCACATCGGTGCGGGTCAGGGAACTGCTGATGAGGTCCGGCGACGTCGACGCCGCAGCCCGCTGGCACAAGCTGGGGCCAGAGGCGAGGATCGCTCTCCTGGAGAAGCTGCGCACCGGCGACCGGGAGGCGTTCATCGAACTGGTGGCCATCGCGACCATGTCCCTCCCCCCGTCGACGCCACAGCCGCAGAACGTCGCCGGCGCGGCCGGCAGGGTCGAACACCTTGCCCGCACGAGTGACCACGTCGACTTCCGCGCCGGCACCTTCCAGGCCCCGGTCGTGGGAGTGCAGCACAACCACTACGGCGGCGTCGCCGCACCCGCGGAGTGGAGGCCGATCGACCAGGTGGGGCCGTTCGCGTTCGGCGTGCACCCGACCCGGCTGGTGCCGGGGCTGCCCGACGTGCCGCCGTACGTGACGCGTGACCGCGACGAGGACCTGTGCGCACAGCTCGCCCGTCCCGGCCTCGTGCTGATCCTGGGCGAACCGTACGCGGGCAAGTCGTACACCGCGTGGCACGGCGTGCGCTTACGGGAGGACCACCGGCTGTACACGCCGTACCCGGGCGAAGACCTGCGCCCCCTGGTCGCCGCCCTGCGGGACGACCCCGGCATCTACGTCATCTGGCTGGACGAGCTGGCCGAGCACCTGGGGACGGGCGGGCTGAACCTGCGGCTGCTGGGGCGGCTCAACGAACTCGGGGCGGTCGTGCTCGCCACGATGACCCCCAGCGAGTACTACCGGCGCCGCGCCGGGACCGCCTCCGGCGACCGGGTCGTCGCCGCGGCCCGCACGGTGGTGCTGGAGCGGGAGTGGAGCGAGTCCGAGCTGCAACGGCTGGCGGCGGACGACGACCCGCGCGCGTACCCGGCGTACATGTGGAGCGGCCGGGAGGGGGCGGCCTCCTACTTCGCGGTCGGGCACCTGCTGTTCGACGAGTGGCAGCGGGAGGGTACGCGGCAGGCTCACCCGCGCGGGCAACTGCTGGTCCGGGCGGCGGTCGACCTCGCCCGGTGCGGGGTCACGGGGGCGGTGCCGGCCCATCTGATCAAGAGTGTCCACGAGCGGTACACAGGGGAGGAGACGGAGAAGGGGGAGTCCTTCGAGGACGCGTTCGCCTGGGCGACGGCGCCGATGTTCGGGGTGTCGGGACTGCTCGTGGCGGGCGACGAGCGCGACACCTGGCGGGCGTACGGGGCACTGGTCGCCGAGGCGCTGGGATCGGGGGACCTGGAGCCGGTACCGGACGAGGTGTGGTGGACGCTGCTGGACGCGGCAGCGCTGGGGGAGCCGCTGGACCGCGAGGCGGTTCTCGGCGCGGCCCACGCGGCGCTGCGTTCGCGGATCGAGGCCGGGGACGTGGAGGCGACATTCAGCCTCGCGGTCCGCACCGAGGGCGACGAAGGCGTGTCCTTGCTGCGCCGAGCGGCCGACGCGGGACACGGCCCGGCGGCGGCGGACGTGGCGGAGATCCTGCTGGAGGAAGGCAAGGAGCAGGAGGCGCTCCCTTATCTGGAGATCGCCGCCGAGAGCGGGGACTCCTGGGCCGTACTGCACCTCGCGCGGATGCACCGCAGCCAGGCCGAGCGCTGGCTGCGGGCGGCCGCGGAGGCGGGAAACGGGGCGGCGGCGCATGAGCTGGGCGACATGGTGGTGGGGTCGGGACGCGAGGACGAGGCGTTCCACTGGTACCTGAAGGCCGTGGCTGCGGGGCACCACCAGGTCGCGGGGAGCCTCGGCGTCCTGCTGAGCAACTGGGCCGTACCGGAGGCGGAGAAGTGGCTTCGCTACGGGATGGAATGGGGTGACGTGCGCGCCGCCAACAGTCTCGGCGTCTTCCTCAGCAACGTGAAGCACGACGACGAGGCCGAGACCGAGCCCGTCTTCCGCCAGGCGGCGGAGGGCGGCAACCCGTCCGCGGCGGTCAACCTCGGCCTGGAACTGGAGGATCTGGGCCGGGAGGAGGAGGCGCTGACCTGGTACCGCAAGGGTCATGAGCGAGGTGCCGCGTACGCCGAGCTGCGCATAGCCGAGCTGCTGATGAAAGAGGGCAAGAACGAGGAGGCCGCGGACTGGTTCCGTAGGGCGGCTGCCGTAGACCCGCAAGGCATCCCCGAATCCTTCCCCCCGCCACCCGGCCGCGCCCACGCCCCCGAGCCGGATACCGTCAAGGAGTGACCGACCAGCCCGACCCACGCCACGAACCCGGCGCTCCCACCCCCGCCCCTGAACTCTTCACCTGGGAGTTCGCCGCCGATCCGTACCCGGCCTACGCCTGGCTGCGGGAGCATGCCCCCGTGCACCGGACGAGGCTGCCCAGCGGGGTGGAGGCATGGCTGGTGACCCGGTACGCCGATGCCCGGCAGGCGCTCGCCGACCAGCGGCTGAGCAAGAACCCGGCGCATCACGACGAGCCCGCGCACGCCAAGGGCAAGACCGGCATCCCCGGTGAGCGCAAGGCCGAGCTGATGACGCATCTGCTGAACATCGACCCGCCGGACCACACCCGGCTGCGCCGGCTCGTCAGCAAGGCGTTCACGCCGCGCCGGGTCGCCGAGTTCGCGCCCCGGGTGCAGGAACTCACCGACCAGCTCATCGACCGGTTCGCGGCGCAGGGCTGCGCCGACCTCATCCACGACTTCGCCTTCCCGCTCCCCATCTACGCCATCTGCGACATGCTCGGCGTCCCGCGAGAGGACCAGGACGACTTCCGGGACTGGGCGGGCATGATGATCCGGCACGGGGGAGGGCCCCGGGGCGGTGTCGCCCGGTCGGTGAAGAAGATGCGGGGCTATCTCGCCGAGCTGATCCATCGGAAACGGGCCGCGCTGCCCGCCGAGCCCACCCCCGGCGAGGACCTGATCTCGGGCCTGATCCGCGCCTCCGACCATGGCGAGCACCTCACCGAGAACGAGGCTGCCGCCATGGCCTTCATCCTGCTCTTCGCCGGTTTCGAGACGACCGTCAACCTCATCGGCAACGGCACCTACGCCCTGCTCACCCACCCAGGACAGCGGCAGCGGTTCCAGCAGTCCCTCGCCGCCGGGGAACGGGACCTGCTGGAGACGGGCGTGGAGGAACTGCTCCGCTACGACGGCCCGGTGGAACTGGCCACCTGGCGGTTCGCCACCCGGCCGCTCACCATCGGCGGACAGGACATCGCCGCCGGGGACCCGGTGCTCGTCGTGCTCGCCGCCGCCGACCGGGACCCGGAGCGGTTCGCCGACCCCGACCGGCTGGACCTGTCCCGCCGGGACAACCAGCACCTCGGATACGGCCACGGCATCCACTACTGCCTCGGCGCACCGCTCGCCCGCCTGGAGGGCCAGACCGCGCTCGCCACCCTGTTCACCCGCCTTGCCGACCTGCGGCTCGCCGTGGATCCGGCTGAGCTGCGCTGGCGCGGCGGGCTCATCATGCGCGGACTGCGCACCCTGCCGGTCCAGTTCAGCCCCGTCCCTGACAGAGCCCATGACAGCACCGTGTGAACGAACCGGTACGACAAGCAATCTGACGGATCATCAACTATGTGATCTGCGCGTGATCTGCGCGGCATGAACTTGTGATGAGTGATCGTATGCGGATACGTTCACCCCTCAGTGTGGCGCCCAGCAACACCTGCCACGCCGGTCCTGCTGTCGCACGAAAGGCTTCCGCATGCTCTCCGGGAACGGTCGTCACCGACGCCCCCGTCAAGCTCCGGCCCTCCTCGTCGCGGCCGGAGTGACCGGCTCCGCCATCGCCATCCCCCTCCTCGGCGCGGCGAGCGCCAACGCGGCCGACGGCACCACGTGGGACAAGGTGGCCGAGTGCGAGAGCGGCGGCTCCTGGAGTGCGGACCCCGGCAGCGGGTACTACGGCGGCCTGCAGATCTCCCAGGACGACTGGGAGAAGTACGGCGGCAAGCAGTACGCCTCCAGCGCCGACCAGGCCAGCCGCTCGCAGCAGATCGCCGTCGCCGAGAAGATCCTCGCCGACCAGGGCACCACCCCCTGGGCCACCTGCGCGAGGCTCTCCGGGCTGACCGCCGAATCCGGCTCCGTGCACGTCGACACCGGCGTCGGAAACCCGTCCTCGGGTTCGGGCGCGGGCTCGCACGGCTCCGGTGCCTCCTCCGGATCCAAGGGCTCGTCCGACTCCACCGGCACTTCCGGCTCGTCCGGCCTGTCGGATTCATCGCCTTCGTCACCTTCATCGCCTTCTTCCTCGACATCCTCCTCCCCTTCGTCTCCCTCGTCCCCGTCACCTTCGTCGCCTTCGTCCGACTCCTCCTCGGGTTCGGCCGCCACGCCGTCCCCCGGCGCGAGCACGGATGCCGACTCCACGGGTTCCGGCAAGGGGATGGAAACCCCCAAGCCGGACAAGTCCGCATCATCTGACGCCCAAAACCCCCACGAAAGCGGCAGTGGCGACAGTTCGGCCACGACTGCCCCGGAAATCGACGACTCAGACAATTCCCGGCAGAACGGCGGTGTCTGGAACCTCGTCGACACCGGCTCACTGGGCGGTGGGGGGCGTCACCGCGGGGTCGGCGCGGACGAAAGCGTGACAAACGGTCAGAATGCCGCAGCGTCAGGACGTCACGCATCCCGCGCCGCGGGCAGCTACGAGGTCCGCAAGGGTGACTCCCTCAGCTCCATCGCCGACTCCCTCGACGTCGACGGCGGGTGGCACGCGCTCTACGACCACAACAAGAAGGTCATCGGCGCCGACCCGGACCACATCACTGCCGGTCAGACCCTGCAAGTCGGTGCGGAAACGGGGCAGAAGTAACGGGAGTTGGCGCCCCACTTGATAACCTAATGTCCGGTTTGGTGAAAGTGTGGGATGGGTCTCAGAAGCCCTGATCGTCTTTGAAATTCCGCCGACCGCGTGTCTACGGTCAGGACCGCTCGTCACCACGAGCCCCGGCACTCGCAACGCCGAATCCTGCCAGCGGTTGCCCGGGAACAGTCGTCGCGTCATGCGCCGTAGGCAGGAGCGGGGGACCCAAGGTAAGCGCCCCGACCGTCAGTCGAGTCGGTCGTGGGCTCGGGGTGAAGCCGTGTCCCGGAAAGGGGCACGGCCGGGCAACTCAACCGGCCCGAACCCGACAGCTCACCTCGCAGGCGTCGGTGAGGGGAACGATCCATGCTGTTCACCGGTAAGGGCAAGCACCGTCGTCCGTTCAAAGCCACCCGCGCTCTCGCGCTCGCCGGAGTCGCCGGTGCCGCTGTCGCCGCCCCGCTGATGGCGGCCGGCCACGCCTCCGCCGCCACCGCCGCCGAGTGGGACGCCGTCGCCCAGTGCGAGTCCGGTGGCAACTGGTCCATCAACACCGGCAACGGCTTCTACGGTGGACTGCAGTTCTCCGCCTCCACCTGGGCTGCCTACGGCGGCACCGCCTACGCCGCGCAGGCCAACCAGGCCACCAAGGCGCAGCAGATCGCCATCGCCGAGAAGGTCCTCGCCGCCCAGGGCAAGGGCGCCTGGCCGGTCTGTGGCACGCGCCTGTCGAACACCCCGTACAACGGCTCCGCCCCGGCGACCACCTCGTCGAAGGCCGCCGCCACCCGCTCCACCGGCCAGGCCGCCTCCCGCTCCGCCGAGCGCAAGGCCCCCGCCGCGAGCAAGAGCACGAGCAAGGCCACCGTCACCACCCCGGCCGGCAAGAAGGTCAAGAAGGGTGACGGCGAGTACAAGGTCGTCAAGGGTGACACCCTCAGCACCATCGCCGAGAAGCACGGCGTCAAGGGCGGCTGGAAGAAGCTGTTCGAGCTGAACAAGGACATCGTCAAGAACGCCGACCTGATCTACCCGGGCCAGCAGCTGCACCTCAAGTAAAGCGCGGCCCGCAGTCCCCCCGCCCCGGTGCGTGTTCCCCCGTACGCGCCGGGGCGGGGTTTTTGTCTGTCCGGCCGTCCCGCCACCCCGGCGCTTTCCCCGCTCTTCATTCGGGAATCATCCCGGACCCCCTTTGTTCCGGGCGTGAACAATGGGTACGGTTTGCCTGTCCACGGGACGGTCGGTCGGTGGCCGACGCTCCCTGGACGGTTAGGCTCTAGTCGCAAGGCACCGCCACAAGGCACACGCCCCGCACTTCCAGCGTCACATCCCAAGAAGGAGATGCTCGTGCCGTCCATCGACGTCGTCGTAGCCCGGGAAATCCTGGACTCCCGAGGCAACCCCACGGTCGAGGTCGAGGTCGGCCTCGACGACGGCAGCACGGGTCGTGCCGCCGTCCCGTCCGGCGCCTCCACCGGCGCCTTCGAGGCCGTCGAGCTGCGTGACGGCGACCCCAACCGCTACCAGGGCAAGGGTGTCGAGAAGGCCGTCCTCGCCGTCATCGAGCAGATCGGCCCGGAGCTGGTCGGCTACGACGCCACCGAGCAGCGCCTGATCGACCAGGCCATGTTCGACCTGGACGCCACCGACAACAAGGGCTCCCTCGGCGCCAACGCCATCCTCGGCGTCTCCCTGGCCGTGGCCCACGCCGCCTCCGAGGCCAGCGACCTGCCGCTCTTCCGCTACCTGGGCGGCCCGAACGCGCACCTGCTGCCGGTGCCGATGATGAACATCCTGAACGGCGGCTCGCACGCCGACTCCAACGTGGACATCCAGGAGTTCATGATCGCCCCGATCGGCGCGGAGTCCTTCTCCGAGGCCCTGCGCTGGGGCGCCGAGGTCTACCACACGCTGAAGAAGGTCCTGAAGACCAAGGGCCTGTCCACCGGCCTCGGCGACGAGGGCGGCTTCGCCCCGAACCTGCCCTCCAACCGTGAGGCCCTCGACCTCATCGTGGAGGCCATCAAGCAGGCCGGCTACATCCCCGGTGAGCAGATCGCGCTCGCGCTCGACGTCGCCGCGTCCGAGTTCTACAAGGACGGCAAGTACCTCTTCGAGGGCAAGGAGCGCTCCGCCGCCGAGATGACGGAGTACTACGAGGAGCTGGTGGCGGCCTACCCGCTGGTCTCCATCGAGGACCCGCTGTTCGAGGACGACTGGGCCGGCTGGAAGGTCATCACCGACAAGCTCGGCGACAAGGTCCAGCTGGTCGGCGACGACCTGTTCGTCACCAACCCCGAGCGCCTCGCCCGCGGTATCGAGGAGGGCACCGCCAACGCCCTGCTGGTCAAGGTGAACCAGATCGGTTCGCTGACCGAGACGCTCGACGCCGTCGAGCTGGCCCAGCGCAACGGCTACAAGTGCATGATGTCCCACCGCTCCGGCGAGACCGAGGACGTCACCATCGCCGACCTGGCCGTCGCCACCAACTGCGGCCAGATCAAGACCGGTGCCCCGGCCCGCTCCGACCGCGTCGCCAAGTACAACCAGCTGCTGCGCATCGAGGAGATCCTCGACGACGCCGCGGTGTACGCCGGCCGCAGCGCGTTCCCGCGCTTCAAGGGGAGCGCGGAGATCTCCAAGGGCTGACCCGACCCGGGGTGAGCCTTAGCCAGTCGTACGTACGTCCCCGTACTCGGTCCCGTACCGTGTCCGGGGACGTACGCGCGTGTGAGACGTACGCGCGGGTGAGACGTGCGTGCGTGAACGGATGAACGGGAGGCGGGGACATGGCGGTGCGGGACCGGGACCGTTTCTCCACCGCGACCAGGCTGCGCCTGCTCGGCGAGCAGACCGCGGCCCGGGTCTACCGCTCCCAGACCAGGCGGCAGGCCCGCCGCTCCCGGCTCACCGGCCGGGCGGCCCTGCTCGCCCTGGTGCTGTGCTCGCTGATCGTCGCCCTGGCCTACCCGATGCGCCAGTACGTCTCCCAGCGTGCCGAGATCGCCGACCTCCAGCGGCAGCAGGAGCAGGCCCGCCGACGCGTGGAGCAGCTGCGCGACCTCAAGGCGCGCTGGCAGGACGACGCCTACGCCGAGCAGCAGATCCGCCGCCGGCTGCACTATGTGATGCCCGGGGAGACCGGGTACGTGGTCATCGACCCCGGCGCGGCCAAGCAGTCCCGCGCCGCCTTCGGGGCCGCCCGCCGGCCCTGGTACGCGAACGTCTGGGACGGCGTCGACAAGTCCGACGCCTCCGATCAGTGAACCGACAGAAAGCCTTCGACAAGCAGCCATGGAAACGCCTCCGCCGCCCACCCCGCGCACCGAGCCCACCGACGCCGACGTAGCGGCCTTCCAGCAGCAGTTGGGCCGCCCGCCGAGGGGCCTGCGGGCCATCGCGCACCGCTGCCCCTGCGGCCAGCCGGATGTCGTGGAGACGGCACCCCGGCTGCCCGACGGCACGCCGTTCCCGACGACGTACTACCTGACGTGCCCGCGCGCCGCCTCCGCGATCGGCACGCTGGAGGCGAGCGGCGTCATGAAGGAGATGACCGAACGGCTCCGGACGGACCCCGAGCTGGCGGCGGCCTACCGCGCGGCGCACGAGGACTACATCCGGCGCCGGGACGAGATCGAGGTCCTGCAGGGCTTCCCGAGCGCGGGCGGCATGCCGGACCGCGTGAAGTGCCTGCACGTCCTCGTGGCCCACTCGCTGGCCGCCGGGCCGGGTGTCAACCCGCTCGGCGACGAGGCGATCGCGATGCTGCCGCAGTGGTGGAGCAAGGGCCCGTGCGTGCAGCCGCTCGTGACGCCCGACCCGGGGGACGAGCACCCGGGCGAGGAGGGCGCCGTCTTCGACCCCGCCGAGGTCCGCAGCGGCTTCTTCGCGCAGCGGCCGCTCGTTCCCGAGGGGTTCTCCCGGGTCGCGGCCGTCGACTGCGGCACCAACTCCGTCCGGTTGCTCGTCGCGGACGTGAACCCGGCCACCGGTGAACTGCTGGAGCTGGACCGGCGCATGACGATCGTTCGGCTCGGCCAGGACGTGGACCGCACCGGCCGGCTGGCCCCCGAGGCGCTGGAGCGGACCTTCGCGGCATGCCGCGAGTACGCGGACGTCATCCGCGAACTCGGCGCCACCAAGGTGCGTTTCGTGGCCACCTCCGCCTCCCGGGACGCGGAGAACCGGGACGACTTCGTGCGCGGTGTCGTGGACATCCTCGGTGTCGAGCCGGAGGTCATCTCCGGTGAGCAGGAGGCCGAGTTCTCCTTCACGGGAGCGACCAGGGAGCTCGCCGGCCGTGAGGACCTCACCAGGCCCTACCTCGTCGTGGACATCGGTGGCGGCTCGACCGAGTTCGTCGTCGGCGACGACCAGGTGCGGGCCGCCCGCTCCGTGGACGTCGGCTGCGTGCGCATGACCGAACGGCACCTGGTGCGGGACGGCAAGGTGAGCGACCCGCCCACCGCGGAGGAGATCGCCGCGATGCGGGCCGACATCGAGGCCGCCCTGGACCTGGCCGGGGACACGGTCCCGCTGCGCGAGGCGCGCACCCTGGTGGGCCTGGCCGGCTCGGTCACCACGGTGTCCGCGATCGCCCAGGACCTGCCCGAGTACGACTCCGCGCGCATCCACCACTCCCGCATCTCCCGGGAACGCGTCCGCGAGATCACCGAGTGGCTGCTGCGCTCCACGCACGCCGAGCGCGCGACCGTCCCGTCCATGCACCCGGGCCGCGTCGACGTCATCGGCGCCGGCGCCCTCGTCCTGCTCGCGATCATGGAGCGGACCGGGGCCGAGGAGGTCGTCGTCAGCGAGCACGACATCCTCGACGGCATCGCGTGGTCGGTGGCCTAGCCGACACGGGGCTGGTGGCGTAGCTCTCTTTTGTTACTCGCCAGTAGCAGCCGACTGAGCAGGTCGGATAACGTCTGAGCGGGCTGAGGGGCCCTTCAGGGGCCCCTCGGTGACGGTCGGTCGGAAACCTTCGTGAAGTTCTTCACAAGGATTGGGGTCAAGTAGGGCCCCGAAAGCGGGCCGGTTGGCCCTTCCGGGGCCTCCAGACTCGTTTGAACATGTTCAGATGATGGCCGAAAAAGAGACGTGAACGCGACTGCTCCAGGCGTGTTGCGGGGCGCTCACAACGTCCCCGAACCCCCAGAGAGGCAGCTCACGCGGCCTTGACATCGGGTCAGACCACCCGCGGATTCCCGCCCGCGCGCATGATCCGCGTCACGTGGGCCGCGGATGTTAACACAGGCCCTGTAGGAGCTTGTGAAGGGGCGCACGAGCACCCCTCCCTGAGCGGGTGGATACTCGATGGCATGAGCACCACGGAGCGTCCCAGGATCCTCGTAGTAGGCGGTGGGTACGTAGGCCTGTACGCAGCTCGGCGCATCCTGAAGAAGATGCGCTACGGAGAGGCGACCGTCACGGTCGTCGACCCCCGGTCGTACATGACCTACCAGCCCTTCCTCCCCGAAGCCGCCGCCGGCAACATCTCCCCTCGCCACGTCGTCGTCCCGCTGCGGCGCGTGCTGCCGAAGGCGGAGGTCCTCACCGGCCGGGTCACCACCATCGACCAGGACCGCAAGGTCGCCACGATCGCCCCGCTGGTGGGCGAGGCCTACGAGCTGCCCTTCGACTACCTGGTCATCGCGCTGGGCGCGGTCTCCCGCACCTTCCCGATCCCCGGCCTCGCCGAGCAGGGCATCGGCATGAAGGGCATCGAGGAGTCCATCGGCCTGCGCAACCACGTCCTGGAGCAGCTGGACAAGGCCGACTCCACGACCGACGAGGAGATCCGCCGCAAGGCGCTCACCTTCGTCTTCATCGGCGGCGGCTTCGCGGGCGCGGAGACCATCGGTGAGGTCGAGGACATGGCCCGGGACGCGGCCAAGTACTACAAGAACGTGTCCCGTGAGGACATGCGCTTCATCCTCGTCGACGCCGCAGACAAGATCCTGCCCGAGGTCGGCCCCAAGCTCGGCCAGTACGGCAAGGAGCACCTGGAGAGCCGGGGCGTGGAGATCTACCTCTCCACCTCCATGGACTCCTGCGTCGACGGCCACGTCGTGCTGAAGAACGGCCTGGAGGTCGACTCCAACACGATCGTGTGGACCGCCGGCGTCAAGCCGAACCCGGCGCTCGCCCGCTTCGGTCTCCCGCTCGGCCCGCGCGGCCACGTGGACACCGCGCCCACCCTCCAGGTGCAGGGCACGGACTACATCTGGGCCGCCGGTGACAACGCCCAGATCCCGGACCTCGTCGGCCGCAAGGCGGGCAACGAGAACGCCTGGTGCCCGCCGAACGCCCAGCACGCGCTGCGCCAGGCCAAGGTCCTCGGCGACAACGTGATCTCCGGCATGCGGGGCTTCCCGCAGAAGGAGTACGAGCACGCCAACAAGGGTGCGGTGGCCGGTCTCGGCCTGCACAAGGGCGTCGCGATGATCGTCGTCGGCAAGATGAAGATCAAGCTCAAGGGCCGTCTCGCCTGGTACATGCACCGTGGCTACCACGGTCTGGCGATGCCGACCTGGAACCGCAAGATCCGCATCTTCGCGGACTGGACGCTCGGTATGTTCCTCAAGCGCGAGGTCGTGTCGCTGGGCGCCATGGAGAACCCCCGCGAGGAGTTCTACGAGGCCGCCAAGCCGGCGCCGGTCGCCGCCGCGCCCAAGACCGAGGAGAAGGCCAAGGCCTCCTGACCTGACGGTCACCGATCCACCCGAAGGACCCCCCGCTATCCGTGGTGCGGGGGGTCCTCGGCGTTTCCCGGCACGGGTGTTCGCACGGCCGTGACTCCTTTGCGGGACTGTGCCGGGCGGTCGTGGGTGTTTACGTAGGAACGGACATCCCGGATCGCCGTCTTGGAGGTGTGCGCCATGACCGACGCCGCGTCGCGGCTGTGCAGGCTTGCCGAGCAACTGCTGGGAGTGCCGCTTCCGGTGCGCGTGCGGGCGTGGGACGGCTCGCAGGCCGGGCCGCCGGACGCGCCGGTGCTCGTCCTGCGCAACCGGCGCGCCCTGCGCCGCATGATGTTCAAGCCGGGTGAACTGGGCCTCGCCCGCGCCTGGGTCTCCGGCGATCTGGACATCGAGGGGGACCTGTACACCTTGCTCGACGCCATCTCAGGACTGGTGTGGGAGCGCGGGGAGGACACCCGTGGCCTCGTGCAGGCGCTGCGCGACCCGGACGTCCGGTCCGCCGTGCCCGAGCTGCTGAAGCTCACCGGGCCGCCCGTCCCGCCCGCCCCGCCCCGCGAGGAGGTGCGCCGGCGCCGGCATCTGCACACCCGGCACAGCGACAAGCGGGCCATCAGCCACCACTACGACGTCGGCAACGACTTCTACGAGATCGTCCTCGGCCCGTCGATGGTCTACTCGTGCGCATACTGGGGGGCCGTCGAAAACGGCGACACCCTGGAGTCCGCCCAGCGTGACAAGCTCGAACTGATCTGCCGCAAGCTCGGACTGACCCCCGGTCAGCGACTGCTGGACGTCGGCTGCGGCTGGGGCTCCCTGGCCATCCACGCCGCCCGTGAGCACGGCGCCACCGTCGTCGGCGTCACCCTGTCGCAGGAGCAGGCCGGCTACGCCCGCAAGCGGGTCGCCGACGAGGGGCTGACCGACCGGGTGGAGATCAGGGTGCAGGACTACCGGGACGTCGCGGACGGCCCCTACGACGCGATCGCCTCCGTCGGCATGGCCGAACACGTCGGCGCCGAGCGCTACCTGGCGTACGCGAGCGACCTCCACGCCCTGCTGGGACCGGGCGGACGGCTGCTCAACCACCAGATCGCCCGCCGGCCGCAGCGCGACGAGTCGTCCTACCGGGTGGACGAGTTCATCGACGCCTACGTCTTCCCCGACGGCGAACTCGCCCCCCTCGGCACCACCGTCACCCAACTCGAGCGCGCCGGGTTCGAGGTGCGGGACGTGGAGTCCCTGCGCGAGCACTACGCCCGCACCCTGCGCCAGTGGGTCGCCAACCTGGAGGGCGACTGGGACCGCGTGGTCCGCCTCACCAGCCCCGGCCGGGCCCGTGTCTGGCGCGTGTACATGGCGGCCTGCGCGCTCGCCTTCGAACGCAACCGGCTCGGCGTCAACCAGGTGCTGGCCGTCCGCGCCCCCGCCTCGGGCGCCTCCGGGCTGCCGCTGCGCCCGCGCACCTGGAACGGCTGAAGGAACGACGAGGGGCCCCGCGCCGGCCGGGCCCCTCGTGCGCCGCACGCTACTCGGCCTTGATCGCCGCGAGCATGTTGAGACGGGACGCCCGGCGGGCCGGCCACAGGGCGGCCAGGACGCCGACCCCGCCCGCCAGCAGCAGGAAGACCGCGATACGGGCCCAGGGCAGGACCAGTTCGTACGTCGGCATCCTCGTCCCCAGCAGCTCACCGGCCGCCCAGCCGAAGAACACGCCGAGCCCGATGCCCAGCACCCCGCCGAACAGGGAGATCACCAGGGACTCCAGACGGACCATCCGCTTGACCGAGGCGCGGTCCAGGCCGATCGCACGGAGCATGCCGATCTCCTGCGAGCGTTCGACCACCGACATGGCCAGGGTGTTGATGACGCCGAGGACCGCGACGATCACCGCCATGCCGAGTAGGCCGTAGACCATGTTCAGCATCATCGTGAACATCTTGGCGATGTCGTGGGAGACGTCCTTCTTGTCCTGGACCTTGATCGCCGGGTTGGAGCCGAGGGTCCTCTCCAGCCCGTCCTTGGCCGCGCCCGACGCGCCGTGCGCCATCCTGACCATGACCCGGATGTCGGCGGGGTCCTTCAGGTGCGGGGTGAGGACCTTGCTGTCGAGCATGATCCCGTTGATCAGGCGGTTGCCCTGGTAGACACCCGCGACCGTCAGCGTGCGGGCACTTCCGTCCTCGAAGTGCGCGGTGAAGCGTGAACCGGCCCGCCAGCCGTGCTCCTCGGCCCTGTCCTCGTCGACGACGACCCGCGAACCGCCCACGGTGAACGAGCCGTCGGTCACCTTCAGGTCCGTCAGCTCGCCGATCGTGGAGCCGTCGACGCCGGTCAGATCCTCCGTCTCGCCGTCGACGCGGGACACACCGCCCCGCAGCGGGCTGCTGGCGGTGACGCCGTCGGCGGTGGCGAGCTTCTCGGCCACGTCGGGGGAGAGGGGGGAAGCGTTGGCCATCGACACGACGTAGTCGGCGCGGATCGCCGAACTCGCCATCCTGTCGATCGACTTCTGCAGGCTGCCCGCCATCACCGTCATCCCGGTGATCAGGGTCAGGCCGATCATCAGCGCCGACGCGGTGGCCGCCGTACGGCGCGGGTTGCGCACCGAGTTCTGGCGGGCCAGCCTGCCCGAGACGCCGAACACGCGCAGCACCGGAGCCGCCGCCGCGATCAGCGGGCGGGACAGCAGCGGGGTCAGGACGAACACGCCGATGATCAGCAGGACCGCGCCCAGGCCCATCGGACCCTGGCCGTCGGTGCCGTCCATCGTCGTGCCCGCGACGACGACCGCGACTCCGGCCGCCGCGAACAGCGCGCCGATGGTGTTGCGCAGTACCAGCGACTTGGTGGTGGCCCTGGCATGCACGCTGCTCATCGCCGCCACCGGCGGAATCTTCGCGGCCCGGCGGCCCGGCAGCCATGCGGCCAGCACGGTGACGACGACGCCGACCGCGAGGGCGGCCACCACGGTGCCCGGTGTGATCACCAGCGGCCCGTCGGGCACGGTCGCGCCGAAGGAGCCCAGCAGTGAGCGCAGTCCCGCGCCGATGCCGACACCGGCGGCGAGACCGGCCGCCCCGGCGACCGTACCGACGACGAACGCCTCGATCAGCACGGACCGTGTCACCTGCCGGCGGGAGGCGCCGACCGCCCGCAGCAGGGCCAGCTCCCTGGTGCGCTGGGCGACCAGCATGGTGAAGGTGTTGGCGATGATGAAGGTCCCCACGAACAGGGCGATGCCCGCGAACACCAGCAGGGCCTTGCGCAGCCCGCTCATCCCGTCGGCGATGGCCTGCGCCTGGTCGTCGGCGAGCCGCTTGCCGGTGGTGGTCTTCACCAGGTGCGAGGGCAGCGCCCGGTCGAGCCGGGCCTTGAGCGCGGCCTGGCTCGTGCCGGCCCCGGCCCGTACGTCGATCTCGTCGTAGGTGCCCGTCTTCCCGAAGAGCCGCTGCGCGGTCGGCGTGTCGAACAGGGCGAGGGAGCCGCCCGCGGCCACGTTGCCGTCGTCGGTGGTGAAGATGCCGCTGACGGTCGGGGCGAGCACGGGGCCGTCGACGGAGAGGCGCACGGTGTCGCCGACCCGGTAGCCGGTGCGCTCCGCGGTCCTCGAGTCGATCAGCACCTCGCCCCTGCCGTGCGGGGCGTGCCCGGCGGTCAGCGGGTACCGGGCGTCCTTGGTGCCCCAGTAGTTGCCGCCCTCGGACTGCCAGCCGCCGCCGACCAGCTTGCCGTCCTTGCCGGCGATCGCGGTGAAGCCGCTGACGACACCGGTGGCGGAGGCGGCGCCCGGGACCCTGGCGGCCCGGTCGAGCAGCGCCTGGGTCAGGTCGGGCGTCCGGCCGACCCGGTTGCCCTCGGAGTCCTGGTGCCTGGCCTGGACGGCGACGTCGACCTGGTCGAAGCCCTTGGCGGAACTGTTCTGGTAGGCGTCGGAGACGGTGTTGGTGAAGACCAGGGTCCCGGAGACGAAGGCCACGCCGAGCAGGACGGCGAGCACGGTCATCAGGAGCCGGGTCTTGTGTGCGAGGACGTTGCGCAGGGCGGTGCGGAACATCAGCTGGTCCGGCCCTTCGCGTCGAACTGCTTCATCGTGTCGAGGACGGAGTCGGCCGTGGGGCCGTGCATCTCGTCGACGATCTGCCCGTCGGCCAGGAAGACGACGCGGTCGGCGTAGGCGGCGGCCACCGGGTCGTGGGTCACCATGACCACCGTCTGGCCCAGTTCCCGTACGGAGTTGCGCAGGAAGCCCAGCACCTCGGCGCCGGAGCGCGAGTCGAGGTTCCCGGTGGGCTCGTCACCGAAGATGATCTCGGGCTTGGAGGCGAGCGCGCGGGCGACGGCGACACGCTGCTGCTGGCCGCCGGAGAGCTGGGAGGGCCGGTGGCCGAGCCGCCCCGACAGGCCCACCATCTGGATGACCTGGTCCAGCCAGACCTTGTCGGCCTTACGGCCCGCGATGTCCATCGGAAGGGTGATGTTCTCCAGGGCGGTCAGCGTCGGCAGCAGGTTGAACGCCTGGAAGATGAAGCCGATCTTGTCCCGGCGCAACTTGGTGAGCTGCTTGTCCTTCAAGGACCCCAGCTCGGTGTCGCCGATCCGCACGGACCCGGAGGAGAAGGTGTCGAGGCCGGCCACGCAGTGCATCAGTGTGGACTTGCCGGAACCGGACGGTCCCATGATCGCGGTGAACTCGGCCTGCCGGAAGTCGACGGAGACCCGGTCCAGGGCGACCACCCGGGTCTCGCCCTGCCCGTAGATCTTCGACAGCTCCGTGGCGCGTGCGGCCACGGCGGTGGTCCGGCCGGCGGTGGGGGTGGTGGTCACGGGGCAGCGCTCCTGTCGGGACGACGTGGGTTCGTGGGGACTCCTCCATCGTCCCGGCGGGCCGCGCCCCTGAAGTCAGTCGCTGTTCCGGTTCCGGGGGGCGACTCGGGTCGCACGCGGCGGGCCGGTGTCATACCTGGGGAGTACGGCGGACCGGACGACGTCCGGCCTCGGGGTGGGCTGGAGGGGGCCTGGAGCAGCGCTCGTCGACTGACGGAGCGGTTGGCGCGAAACAGGTGGCACGCCCTTGTTCTGACGGTGAAATTCCGTCATTCCGTGTGCGGGCAGACCGGGGTCACACCAGGCTAACTGACAAGTACGCGTGGTGACTTCCATGGTCTGATGCACACTCAGGCATCAATAAAATAAGACAACATCGCTCCGTGCGCCCGTTGTTCGACAGGGGGCTGCCGATAGTCTCGAGCCTCGAAGCGGAGCCCGTGTACTGCCCGGATGGTGGAATGTAGACACGGCGAGCTTAAACCTCGCTGCCCCTTCGCGGGCGTGCCGGTTCGAGTCCGGCTCCGGGCACTCTCTCCTTCCGCTTCCCCTCCTCCCTGCCCCCTTCCCCCGGCCCCCGGCCCTCTCCCTCCCGCCTCGCTTCCCTCCTCCCTCCTCCCTCCCTCACCCCGCCGTTCTCCTGCCGGTGCGCGAGGGGCCGACGTAGCCGGGAGCAGGCTGTCCGCGTAGCGTGTGGCGCAGCACGGTAAGGGAAAGATCCTCCCCAGGTATTACGGATGATCCTTTGCCAAGCTATTACCCTTGACGCCAAGGCCGCACAGGCTGGCCATGGAGGAGTGAAATGAGGAGCAGCAACCCGGTCTTCTCGCGACGGGGGTTCAGCCGCGACAACGGCTACGCCGGCTTCAACACCGCACCGCAGGCCGGGTACGCACAGGGCAACCCGTACGCGCAGAACCCCTACGCCCAGAACCCGTACGCCCAGCAGGGTGCGCCGTACGGCGCCATGCCCCAGGCACCGGTCACCACCGACCGGATGACGATGGACGACGTCGTCGTCCGCTCGGCCATCACGCTCGGCACGGTCGCCGTGGGTGCCGTCCTCGCCTGGGCTCTGCTGCCGGTCTCGGCCACCAGCTACGGCCTGGCCATCGGGGCCGCGCTCGTGGCGATGGTCCTGGCGATGGTCCAGAGCTTCAAGCGCACCCCGGTGCCCGCGCTGATCCTCGGATACGCCGCCTTCGAGGGCGTCTTCCTCGGTGTCGTCAGCGAGATGTACAACAGCCGCTGGAGCGGCGCCCCCTTCCAGGCGGTGCTCGGCACCATGGCCGTCTCGGCCGCGACCCTGCTGGTCTACAAGGCCGGCTGGGTCCGCGTCACCGCGCGCTACGCCCGCGTCGGCCTGTCCATCGCCCTCGCCTTCATGGTGGTCATGGCGATCAACCTGCTGCTGGTCGCGTTCGGCGTCGCGGAGGACGGCGGACTGCGCAGCTTCGGCCCGCTCGGCGCGCTCGTGGGCATCGTCGCCATCGTGCTCGGCGCGTTCTTCCTGACCCTCGACTTCAAGCAGATCGAGGACGGCATCGCCTACGGCGCCCCGCGGAACGAGTCCTGGCTCGCCGCCTTCGGCCTCACCATGACCCTGGTGTGGATCTACGTGGAGATGCTGCGACTGGTGGCGATCTTCACCAACAACGACTGACCGGATCGGCTGGGCGAGAGCTCCGGCCGAGCGGGAGCCGAGTGATGCGAGAGGGCCCCGGGTTCCACCCGGGGCCCTCTCGGCGTCTCAGAGCAGCTTTCGGGCCGCCCTCCTCAAGTCGTACTCATGGACGATGGCCTTGGCGTGGCCGTACGCGAGGTCGTACTCGTGCCGGAGCCAGCTGACCTTTTCCTCGAAGCGGAAGAGTGCCGGGCCTTCTTCGACGGCGCGCAGCCAGTCGGAGACTTCACGACCGGTGCAGTGGGGGATGCGGGCGAGCAGATTGCGGTGGGTCTCTTCGGAGAAGACTTGGGACATCGGCGCCTCCGGACGCGATCGATGAAGCCGGTCCTTCACGTCACCGTGCCCGAGCGTTGGCGTCTTGGCAACAGTCCGGGCACGTTACGCTCTGGCTCGTGGTTGATACGACGCCCCTGACCCAAGCCGTGGATCACTTCGCCGACCGGTTGCGGGCGGCGCCGCAGAGCCGGCTCCAGCGGGGCGCCGCCGCGGAGGCGCTGGCGCTGGCCCGGGAGTTGGCGTGCTGGGCGCAGCGCCTGGAGACGCCGGACGCCGAGCCCCGGGAGATGCCCGACGCGGGCATGTTCGCGGCGGCCGACCAGATCCTCGTCGCCGCGCACGACTTGGCCCTCGTGCTCAGGAGCGAGGACGAGGTCGAACGGGCCGTGCTGGCGGTGGAGGAGGCGCGCAAGCGGGCGGGGGTCTGAGTGTCACAGGGACGCGATGACCCGGTCCGCCAGGACGTACACCGTGTCCTTGCCGTCCTTGCCGCACGCGAAGGTCAGCGTGTAGGCGCCGGAGACACCTGAGCCGCCCAGGAGATAGGGGGACTCGCCGGACCGCAGGGCCGCCGCCAGGTGCTCCGCCGTCTCGCGGTGGCCCGGCGTCATGCACAGGGTGGTGCCGTCGGTGAAGACGTACACGTCGAGGGTGCCGAGCGGGCCGGGGCGGACGTCGCACAGTTCCGTGCGCTCGGCGGCCAGCTGCTCCAGCGTGCTCACGGTTCGCTCGTGGTCGTTCACGATGGGCGACTGCACCGGGACGAAGTCCGGGTGCGAGGGGTGGCGGCGACGGGCCGCGGCCAGCTCCGGGGATTCCGCGGAGGTGCCGCCCTGGACGAAGTCCTTGGGGGAGAACTCGTCGGCGTCGGCGGCCGGCTCGGACACCGGCTCCAGGCCCGTGAAGTCGGCCTGCCGGGGCAGGAACAGGTCGCTGTCGGACAGGCCGAGCAGGGAGGGCATGTCGGAGGCGTCACGTGCCTCCTGGGCCGCCCAGAAGGCACGGGCCTCGGCCAGCTCCCTCTCCCGCTCCTCGGCCAGCGCCTCGGCCACCGCGACACGTATCTGTTCGGCGTCGGCGTGGCTGCGGGCGCTCGGCAGCAGGGCGCGCGTGGTGGCCGCCTCGTTCTCGGCGAGCTGCCGCTGCAGCTCCGAGAGCTGGCGGCGCAGCTTCAGCACGGTACGCAGGACGGCGACGCCCACGGCGCCGGTGGCAGCCGTGGTGAGCAGCAGGGCGATCGGCATGGCGCTCACTGACTTACTCCCAGGTTCAAAGTCGACCCCCGACTTCCTACATCAGCTTGAAGGGCGGACTAACCACCTGTCAGTGCGTAATGTCACGAAACGGACAGGGCATTCGCTGCGGGGTTTCCGGGGGAGCGCCGTTGACCTGCGCGGATACCCCGGGCGAGGGATATAGGTCACATCCTGGGGGAGATTGGATCACGAAAAGGTCCGGAACCTCGGGGCCTGCCGGGTTCCGGACCCTTGACCGACGTACGGTGTCCGGTTCGCTACCGAACGTCGATCAGCTGAGGCGCTCGATGACCATCGCCATGCCCTGGCCGCCGCCGACGCACATCGTCTCCAGGCCGAACTGCTTGTCGTGGAACTGGAGGGAGTTGATGAGCGTGCCGGTGATGCGGGCGCCGGTCATGCCGAAGGGGTGGCCGACGGCGATGGCGCCGCCGTTCACGTTCAGCTTGTCGATGTCGATGCCCAGGTCGCGGTACGACGGGATCACCTGGGCGGCGAAGGCCTCGTTGATCTCGACCAGGTCGATGTCGTCGATGGTGAGACCGGCGCGGCGCAGGGCCTGCTGGGAGGCCTCGACCGGGCCGAGGCCCATGATCTCCGGGGACAGGCCGGAGACGCCGGTGGACACGATGCGGGCGAGCGGGGTGAGGCCCAGCTCGCGGGCCTTGGTGTCGCTCATGATGACGACCGCGGCGGCACCGTCGTTGAGCGGGCAGCAGTTGCCGGCGGTGACGAGCCCGTCCGGGCGGAAGACCGGCTTCAGGCCGGAGACACCCTCCAGCGTGACGCCGGCGCGCGGGCCGTCGTCCTTGCTGACGACCGTGCCGTCGGGGAGGGTCACCGGGGTGATCTCGCGCTCCCAGAAGCCGTTCTTGATGGCCTGCTCGGCGAGGTTCTGCGAGCGGACGCCGAACTCGTCCATGTCCTGGCGGGTCACGCCCTTCCAGCGGGCGAGGTTCTCGGCGGTCTGGCCCATCGCGATGTAGGCGTCCGGGACGAGGCCGTCCTCGCGCGGGTCGTGCCAGGTCGTGCCCTCCTGCTCGGCGACGGCTGCCGTACGGGCCTCCGCCTCGGCGAAGAACGGGTTGTGCGTGTCCGGCAGGCTGTCCGAGTTGCCCTTGACGAACCGGGAGACCATCTCGACACCGGCCGAGATGAAGACGTCGCCCTCGCCGGCCTTGATGGCGTGCAGGGCCATGCGGGAGGTCTGCAGCGAGGAGGAGCAGTACCGGGTGATCGTGCAGCCCGGCAGGTGGTCCATGCCCATCTGTACGGCGACGATCCGGCCGAGGTTGTTGCCCTGCTCGCCGCCGGGCAGACCGCAGCCGAGCATCAGGTCGTCGATGTCGCGCGGGTCCAGCTCGGGGATCTTGGCGAGGGCGGCCTGGATGATCGTGGCGGTGAGGTCGTCCGGGCGCAGGTCCTTGAGGGAGCCCTTGAAAGCGCGGCCGATCGGGGAACGGGCGGTCGAGACGATGACGGCTTCGGGCATCACGGCTCCATTGACGAACAGGACGGGCGGATGGGCGGGTCGAGTGGGAAGTTACCCGCACGTATGGGCCAGGTCACGCGTGTGGCGGTGTGACCCTGGCCGCAATTGTCTAAGCGCTTGCTTGGCTTACCCTCGGGCCTGCCGCCTGCCGCCTGCCGCCTGCCGCCTGCCGCCTGCCGCCTGCCGCCTGCCGCCTGCCCACCCGGCTCGGCGGGCCGGAGGGGAAGCGGGGCCCTGATGAGGGCGAGCCCCCCAGCAGGTGGCGAGCCCCCAGGGGTCAGGGGGACGGGGCCGCCGGTTCCGCCTCCGGCACCCGGCGGCGGCGCCTGCGCTTGAGCAGGGCCCAAGGCCCCCGGGGACCTGTCGGCATCGCCGCCGTGACCTCCGTACCCGCCTCCGACGCCGCCTCGGCCGCAGCGCGGGCAACCGGCAGGAAGCCCTCGCGGCGGGAGACGTCCGGCCGTTCCTCCTCCGCCGGCCACAGGCCCAGCGTCGCGCACACCGTCGGCAGGACCGCCATCGCCGCCGTGGCGTACCCCTCGGCGGAGGGGTGGTAGTTGTCCGGCCCGAACAGCTCGCGCGGGTTCGCCTCGAACTCCGGCCCCAGCAGGTCACCCAGCGACACCGTCCGCCCGCCCTGCTCGATCACCCCGATCGTCTGCGCCGCCGCCAGCTGCCGCGAGGCCCGCCGGGCCAGCCAGCGCAACGGCTGCTGCACCGGCTCGATGGTGCCGAGGTCGGGGCAGGTCCCCACCACCACCTCCGCGCCGGCCGTGCGCAGCCGCCGCACCGCCGCCGACAGATGCCGTACCGAGCGCGTCGGCGGCATCCGATGCGTCACGTCGTTCGCGCCGATCATGATCACGCACACGTCCGGGACGGGAAAGGGCGACGACAGCACCAGCGCCACCTGGCGGTCCAGGTCGTCGGACTGGGCGCCGGGGAGGGCCACATTGCGCAGCACCACCGGACGTTCCGCCACCGCCGCCAGTCCCGACGCCAGCAACGCCCCCGGTGTCTGCCCCGAGCGGTGCACCCCCTGTCCAGCGGCGGTGGAGTCACCGAGCAGGGTCAGTCTGAGGGGAGGTTCGCCGGGGACGTCGTACACCCGGCCGTACAGGCCGTCGGCCACCGGCACCCGCCCGGCGCCGCCGTTGCCCACATGGCGCCGCGCCATCTGCATCTCGGCCAGCAGGAGTCCGACGGCCGCCGCGCCCACGAGCCCGACCCCGCCGCCGCCGTACGCCGCTCCGGCCGCGATGCGCCGGGCCACTCTCGCCCTCGACAGGTTCGTCATGCGTCGCCGCCACCTCCTCGTAGCCGTACAACCACTCCTTGCCCCGCACCCCCGGTGCGCCAATCTCGACAGGGAGTGAACGCCCTCCGCGCGTCACCCTGGGGCCGTACGCTGGCTTGACCACTACGACCACTCTTTTTGCAAGCAACCGGAGACAACGGTGCAATTCCACGACTCGATGATCAGCCTCGTCGGCAACACCCCGCTGGTGCGGCTCAACAGCGTGACCCAGGGAATCCAGGCGACCGTCCTGGCCAAGGTGGAGTACTTCAACCCGGGCGGCTCCGTGAAGGACCGCATCGCCCTGCGCATGATCGAGGCGGCCGAGCAGAGCGGTGAGCTGAAGCCCGGCGGCACGATCGTCGAGCCGACCAGCGGCAACACCGGTGTGGGCCTGGCCATCGTGGCCCAGCAGAAGGGCTACAAGTGCATCTTCGTGTGCCCCGACAAGGTGAGCACCGACAAGATCAACGTGCTGCGCGCGTACGGCGCCGAGGTCGTCGTCTGCCCGACGGCCGTCGCCCCTGAGCACCCGGACTCCTACTACAACGTCTCCGACCGCCTCGTCCGCGAGACCCCCGGGGCATGGAAGCCCGACCAGTACTCCAACCCCAACAACCCGCTCTCGCACTATCACTCGACCGGCCCCGAGCTGTGGGAGCAGACCGAGGGGAAGATCACCCACTTCGTGGCGGGCGTGGGCACCGGCGGCACCATCTCCGGCACCGGCCGCTACCTGAAGGACGCCAGCGGTGGCAAGGTCAAGGTCATCGGCGCCGACCCCGAGGGGTCCGTGTACTCCGGCGGCTCCGGGCGCCCGTACCTGGTCGAGGGAGTCGGTGAGGACTTCTGGCCGACCGCCTACGACCGCACCGTCGCGGACGAGATCGTCGCCGTGTCCGACAAGGACTCCTTCCAGATGACCCGCCGGCTGGCCAAGGAGGAGGGCCTGCTCGTCGGCGGCTCCTGCGGCATGGCCGTCGTCGCCGCGCTGCGCGTCGCCGAGCGGCTCGGTCCCGACGACGTCGTGGTGGTGCTGCTCCCGGACAGCGGGCGGGGCTACCTCAGCAAGATCTTCAACGACGAGTGGATGGCCGACTACGGCTTCCTGGCGGACGAGGGCCCCAGCGCCCGCGTCGGGGACGTCCTGTCCGACAAGGCGCACGGCGCCATGCCGTCCCTGGTGCACATGCACCCGGACGAGACGGTCGGCCAGGCCATCGAGGTGCTGCGGGAGTACGGCGTCTCGCAGATGCCGGTCGTCAAGCCCGGCGCCGGTCACCCGGACGTGATGGCCGCCGAGGTCGTCGGCTCGGTCGTGGAACGGGAGCTGCTGGACGCCCTGTTCTCCAAGCGCGCCTCCCTGGACGACCCGCTGGAGAAGCACATGTGCTCGCCGCTGCCCCAGGTCGGCTCCGGCGAGCCCGTCGCCGACCTGATGTCGGTGCTCGGCTCGGCCGACGCGGCGATCGTCCTCGTCGAGGGCAAGCCGACCGGTGTGGTCAGCCGGCAGGACCTGCTGGCCTTCCTCGCCAAGGGCGGGAACAAGTAGCGAACCTCCGGTGAACCGCCCGTGTCCGGGGCGAACATGCGGTGACCGTGGCCGTTCGAGCCGTTTCGGAAGTGGTACGAACGCGTCACGTGCACGCAGCACTCGCTTAACACGGGTCCGGCAGATTGGAGGTGTCGGAAGGGCGAGCGGAACTCCCGGGCTGTCAGCACCGGTGCGGCTCCCCGCCCAGACCGACGCCGAACGGCGTCACGGACCTCCGGAGCGGCTCCCGGACCTCCATGGACGCCACGGACGCGCAGCCCGGCCCTGACCCGGCCCGCGTCCCGCGCGGGGACCGCCGTCGTCCCGCCCCCCGGAAACGGGGGTGCGGCGGTCCCCGCTCATTTTCGACGGTTTGCGGTGTTCGTCGCTTTCACCATGCCGTCAGCAAGCTTCAGTCCTGGTGGCCGCACCGGTCGCGGCGCCCGGGGAGGATCTCCGGGTGGAGGCGTACGGCCTGGGCCGCGTTGACGCCGACGATGCCGCTCCAGGCGGCCACCAGCCCGGGCAGCCCCGTCAGGGCGCCGGCGATCGCGGACAGCGGGATGGCCAGCACCAGCGTGAGCAGCGCGAAGCCGTAGCGCTCGGCCCAGGTGTCGGCCGGCTTCGGCCGCCGGCTCTCACGTGCGGTCGCCGTCTGCCGCTCGGCCAGATGCCGCCGCACCCGGCGGTCCACCGTCTCGTCGATCTGCTGCTCGACCTTTTCCAGGAACGAGTCGATCAGCACGGAGTCGTACTCCGCGCCCAGTTCCGTGCGGGCCCGCACAGTGGCGTCGAGTTCCTTCGGGTCCAGTGCGCTCATGCGCTCCACCGTAAGAAGCCGTCCTGCCCACCGCACTGGGGACAACCCCCCTGTCCGTGCCGACCGCTTGCCGCTCTGCATATGCTCATGCAGAATCCTCAGCTACTGAATAGGCGAGGGGGACCACGTCATCATGAGCGCGAACGACAGCCCTGCGAACCGGTTGCAGGCGCTCTTCGAGGGGCACCGGCTCACGCCGACCCAGCGGCGCATCGCGCACAGCATGGTGCGCCGGGCCGCCGACGTGCCGTTCCTGTCCAGCGTCGAGCTGGCCGAACTGGCCGGGGTCAGCCAGCCCTCGGTGACCCGGTTCGCCGTCGCCCTCGGCTTCGACGGCTACCCCGCGCTGCGCAAGCACCTGCGCGAGGTCGTGCCCGTCGAACCGGCCGCCGAGGCGGGCTCGCACAACGAGTACCAGCAGGCCGTCGAGGTGGAGATCGAGAACCTGAAGCACCTCGCCGAGCTGCTCGCCGACCCGCGCCCGGTGCAGCAGGCGGGCCGTGTGCTGGCCGCCTCCCGCCCGCTGCCCGTCCTCGGGCTGCGCGCCGCCGCCTCGCAGGCGTACGGCTTCGCGTACTTCGCCGCCAAGGTCCACCCGGACGTCCGGCTGCTCGACGAGGGCGGCACGATGATCCAGGACCGCATCGACGCGGCCGTCCGCGCGGGCGCCTCCGCGCTGCTGTGCTTCGCCCTGCCCCGGCACCCGCGCGAGGTCGTCGACACCCTCGCCTACGCCAAGGACGCCGGCCTGGCCGTCGTCACGGTCGCCGACTCCGCGTTCGCGCCGGTCGCCAAGTACTCCGACCTGCTGCTGCCCGCCGCCGTCGGCACCGGCCTCGCCTTCGACACCGCCTGCGCGCCGATGCTGCTCGGCCGGGTGCTGCTGGAGGCGATCTGCGACGACCTGCCCGACGCGCAGGCCCGCTTGGAGCAGTTCGACGCCAACGCGGCGGCGCGGGGCCTGTTCGTGGACTGACGCCCGCGCTCTCACACTCGTCTCACCTTCGCCCGCCGGCTTCTCCGGTGATCTGTGAGGGCACGTGACACGGGAGGCCGACGTGGCAGGCGGGGGACAGGGGCTGGCCCGGGTGGCCGTCGTCGTGAGGGCGGGGGCCGCCCTGCTGTGGTGGCTCGGGGTGTTCACCGCCAGGATCGTGGCTCTGCCGCCAGGAGTGACCGGGCGCCGGATCGGATTCCTGGCGGGGGCCGCGCTGTTCGTCGTCACCACGGCCGTCGTGGTGCTGGCGCGCCGGGGCCGGTACACCGCCCTCGCCCGCGGGGTCGTCCGTGCGGGCAGGGGCGACGTGCTCCAGGACCGCGCGGTGACCGTCCGCAACTGGGCCCGGGGACACCGCTGGTGCCCGCCGCCGGCGGCATGCTGCTCGCCGGGGCCGGCACCGGGCTGAGAGTGAAGGCCGTGTGGCTCGGACGGCGCGAGCAGGCCGGGGACATGCTGTTGTGGGTGCGTGTCGACTGGCTGGACACGCGGGGCGGAAGCCCGGCGGGCAGGCCGTCAAGGGCCTGCGCGGTACGGGCGTCGCGGCCGGCGACGCCGCCCCGGGCGGGGTCCGCCGCCGTACCGCCGCCCTCGTGTGACTAGACCTCCAGATCCTCCTCGATCTTCCGCAACTGGTGCCGGGCCATCGCCAGGTTGGCCCGGCTGGAGTCCAGGACCAGGTAGAGGAACAGGCCGTTGCCGCCGCGTCCCTTGAGCAGGCGGATCAGGTGGTACTGGTCCGTCAGCGTGATCAGGATGTCCTCGATCTCGGCCTTGAGACCGAGATGGTCCATCGTGCGCATCTTGGCGCGGATGACGTCCGTGTTGCCGGCGGCGGCCACGTTCAGGTCGAAACTCTTGCTGCCGCCCATCGTGCCCAGCGCCATCCCGCTGGTGTAGTCGACGAGAGCGACCCCGGTGGCGCCCTCGATGGAGGTCAGTGCCTCTTTCAGCGCGGTCTCGGTGTTCGCCATGGTGGTCCTTTCAACTGTCGGTTGCGGTGCGCGCCTCGGTGGCCGTGCCCCGGGGCGCGCGCGTGGTGCGGGTACGTGTGGATGCCGTCGTGGCGGCCGGGCGTGCGGCTTCTGCGGCGGCCTGGGCTGCGGCCCGGGCGGCGACCTCGGCGGCGTCGAGCAGCTCCCCGATCCGGGCGCCGGCCCGGCGGCCCTCCAGGTGCAGCCGGCCGACGTTGACCCGGTCCTGGGTGAGCAGTGTCAGTACGGCGGTGCGGCCGGCCGCGTAGGTGGCGACATAGCCCTGCTCGCCACGCACCAGCAGCTCCCGGAAGCCGCCGTGTCCGGTGGCGTCGGCCACCCGTACGGACACGCCGAGTGCGGCGGCGGTGAGGGCCGCCAGACCCTCCGGGTCGAGACCGGGAGTGTCGTGGGCGACGACGAGACCGTCGACGCCGGCCGCGAGGGCGCCGGTGAGCTGCGGCACGCGGGTCCGCAGCCGGTGCAGCTCGTCCTGGACGGCACCGAGATCCTGTGGTGACACCATCAGCTCTCTCCTCTCGGCGGGGCGGTGTCGTTCAAAGCGCCTCCAGCGCATCCCTGAGCCTCTTCAGCAGCGCGATGTCGGGGGGATTGGTGACCATGAGCGGGGAAGCGGGGTGGGCCGGTGGCGGAGCGGGGGCGGGGGCGGCCGGCCGGACGAGTCCGGCTGCCGCGAGCCGTCGTACGTCCACCAGCGTGTGGAACGCCTGTCTGCCCAGGTCGCGGGCGATCTCCGGGGCCGTGCGGACGCCGTCGACCCGCTCCAGGACCGCGCGTCGGCGCAGCGCGACCGGCGCCGTGGAGACCGGGTCGGCGCGGATCAGCGGCGCGCTGTCGGCCGCCGGGTCCGGCCAGAGGCGGTGCAGCAGCAGACGGCGGCGCAGCGTCTCGCGTTCCAGCGCGATGACCGGGACCGAGGGCAGCGGGCCGAGGCGAGGCGTGCTGCTGTAGTGGAAGTGACCCGGGGTGCTGCTCGGCGACAGGGCGAAGTACCCGGCGTCGTACAGCGCGTCCAGGTGGCACAGCTCCAGGGCGCCCTCGGGCAGCAGCCCCGCGTCCAGCAGCAGCCGGGCGGCGTCGGCCGGTGTGCCGGCCTGCCCGGCCGCCCGCTGCCAGGCGGCCGTGGCCAGGGTGCCGTGGGCCGTGAGGAGCACGTCGAGACCGGGGGCGTGGGGGCTCTCGGCGTGCACCACCCGGCCCAGGGCGAGGTGCAGGGTGCCGTGCTCGCGGACGAGGACGCCGGTGGCCTGCTCCTCGGAGAGCCGCCGGAGCATCGGTGACAGCGCGCCCGCCGTACGGTCGCGTGCCGTGGCCTTGTCCCGTATCTGCAGCGGCGGCGGCGTTCCGACCGCCGTCATCCGAGCACCAGCCGGGTTGCCATCTCGCCGAGCCGGATCCGGGCGAGGGCGAGGTTGCCCTCCTCGCGGTCGAGCCACAGATGCAGGAAGACGCTGCTGTCGAAGGACGTGTCCAGGAACCGCAGCAGGTGATAGCTGTCGCTGTTGCTGATGATCACGTCCTCGACCGGCGGGCGCCCGTCCGTGCCCCCCTTGGCCGCGAAGGCGCCGTGTTCGGCGGCCATGCGGGCCAGTTCGGCGGCCTCGGCGGCGGTGGTCTCGTGGTCGCCGCCGGGGGCTTCCCCGACGCTGCCCAGAGCCAGTCCGCTCGTCCAGTCCACCAGCGCTGCTCCCCGGGCGCCGGGCAGCAGCATCGCTTCCAGTAGGCACTCGTCGATTCCGGGCACCGTGGCTTCCCTCCCGCGTGTGACTCCGGTTGAGTGACGTGACACTACGCAACGTGGGCGTGGGCGGCGAGGTCTTTGGCATTTTCCGTTGGAACATGCGTCCGGCGTACTAGTGTTGGTCAACTGACCACTGCCACCTGGCAGTTGATCCATTCGTTCGAGGTGCGGCCGGGGCGCGTCAACCGCTCCCGGGTGTACGCAAGGTGGTCAGCGCGGATGCGTGCGCCCCTCCGGACTCCTCCACCACCTCGGTCAGCCTCTGCGGCTCCCGTACCGTCGCGAAGGCCACGCCTGCCGTTCCGTCCGGCACGAAACCGTAGATCCCCGGCCGGACCAGGGAGTTGTAGGCGTAGTGATGGGCGAAGTAGTACGCGCCCGTGTCCAGCGCCGCCGCGTAATCCCCCTGCTCCAGCAGCGGCAGTGCACGCGCCTGCGCCAGCATGTCGCCCGAGAAGCACGCGGGACCGGCCACGTCCTGCACCACGAGGGGGCCTTCCTTCGGCCGCCCCGTCCTGTCGTACGCGGCGATCCTGAGCGGCCAGTTCCCCGGTGCGTACACCGTCCGCGTCGCCACCTGCACCCCCGCGTGCGTGACCGCGATCCGCCGCCCGCCCGCGGCCTTGGCGTACTCCACCCGCGCCACCACCGTGCCCTGCTCGGCCAGCAGTGAGCGGCCGAACTCGGTCACCAGCCCGTACCGCCCGTCGAACAGCCCCGGCACCTCCTCGGCCAGCACGCGCGCGTACTGCGCGTACGTCGGGGTCGTCGCCTCCGAGGCGAAGTTGACCGGCAGCCCCCCGCCGATGTCGAGCGTGTCGATCTGCCGCCGACCGACGCGCGCGTTGATCTCCTCCGCGAGCGCGTACGCCTCCGCCACGCCCCGTGCCATCAGCGGCAGCGGGACGCCCTGCGAGCCGGTGTGCGTGTGCAGCCGGGACAGCCACGGCCGTTCCAGATACGCCCGTACGACCCACTCCCGGGCCCCCTCGTCGCGCAGTGCCACGCCGAACTTGGAGGTCTGCGTCGCGGTGGAGGTCGCACCGATGGTCCCGCCGCCGACCTGCGGGTTGACCCGGATGCCGAGCGGCGAACGGGTCGGTGCGGCCCGTACGAGACCGTCCAGCCGGTCCAGCTCCTGCGGGTTGTCGGCGTTGACGGCGATGCCCAGCGCCAGCGCCTCGCGCAGTTCCGCCGGGGTCTTCGCGGGCGAGTCGAGCACCGTCCGGGACGGTTCCACCCCGGCCGCCCGTGCCAGCGCCAGTTCGCCGGGGCTGGCCACCTCCGCGCCGATGCCCTCCGCGTCCAGCAGCCGCAGCACCGGAACCAGCGGGGTCGCCTTCACCGCGAAGGCGTGCAGCACCGGCGTGCCCGGGGCCGCCACCGCCTCGAACGCCGCTTTCAGGGCCGCCGTGGCCTCCCGGATGCCGGTGACGTCCAGCAGCCCCACCACGGCGGCGTCCGGTCCCAGCAGCCCCTGCGCCACCGCCCCGCGCACCGCCCTGTCCCGCCGGGCCGCGCGCTCCCGGGCGGCGTTCCGGCTGTCGTGCTCCACGCTCTCGTGCTCCACGGCGTCGTGCTCCACGGATCTCCCCCGTCCTGTCGGGTTCCCTGTGCTTGACGGCTCGCTGTGCTTCCAGCCAAACACCCGCGGCGTGCGAACGTGCCCGGTCCGGCGTATTGACTAGTTCTATTCAGGAAGTCAGGATGTGAATAAGCGTAGTAACAGGAGGAGGCAGACGATGTCGGGACCCCGCCCCGTACGAGCACCGCGCGGCACGGAACTGAGCGCCCTGGGATGGCAGCAGGAAGCCGCGCTGCGGATGCTGCAGAACAACCTCGACCCCGAGGTCGCCGAGCACCCCGACAAGCTCGTCGTCTACGGCGGCACCGGCAAGGCCGCTCGTGACTGGCGCTCCTTCGACGCCATGGTGCGCACGCTGCGGACCCTCAAGCAGGACGAGACCATGCTGGTCCAGTCCGGCCGCCCGGTCGGTGTGATGCAGACCCACGAGTGGGCCCCGCGCGTCCTGATCGCCAACTCCAACCTGGTCGGCGACTGGGCCAACTGGGAGGAGTTCCGCCGCCTGGAGGCCCTCGGCCTGACCATGTACGGCCAGATGACCGCCGGCTCGTGGATCTACATCGGCACCCAGGGCATCCTCCAGGGCACCTACGAGACCTTCGCCGCCGTCGCCGCGAAGAAGTTCGGCGGCACCCTCGCCGGCACCATCACCCTCACCGCCGGCCTCGGCGGCATGGGCGGCGCCCAGCCCCTGGCCGTGACGATGAACGACGGCGTCGCCATCTGCATCGACTGCGACCCGCGCGCCATCGAGCGCCGCATCGAGCACCGCTACCTGGACGTCAGGGCCGACAGCCTGGACCACGCGCTCCAGCTGGCCGTCGAGGCGCGTGACCAGCGCAAGCCGCTGTCCATCGGCGTCCTCGGCAACGCCGCCGAGCTGGTCCCGCAGCTGCTCGCGATGAACGCGCCGATCGACATCGTCACCGACCAGACCTCCGCGCACGACCCCCTGGCGTACCTGCCGGTGGGCGTGGCCTTCGAGGACATGGCCGACGCCGCCGCCAAGGACCCGGCCGGCTTCACCACGCGTGCCCGTGAGTCGATGGCGAAGCACGTCGAGGCCATGGTCGGCTTCATGGACGCCGGAGCCGAGGTCTTCGACTACGGCAACTCCATCCGCGGCGAGGCCCAGCTGGCCGGCTACGACCGGGCCTTCGCCTTCCCCGGCTTCGTCCCCGCCTACATCCGCCCCCTCTTCTGCGAGGGCAAGGGCCCGTTCCGCTGGGCGGCCCTGTCCGGCGACCCGGCCGACATCGCCAAGACCGACAAGGCGATCCTGGAGCTGTTCCCCGAGAACGAGTCCCTGGCCCGCTGGATCAAGATGGCCGGCGAGCGAGTCCACTTCCAGGGCCTGCCCGCGCGCATCTGCTGGCTCGGCTACGGCGAGCGCGACAAGGCCGGTGAGCGCTTCAACGACATGGTCGCCTCCGGCGAGCTGGCGGCCCCGCTGGCCATCGGCCGCGACCACCTCGACTGCGGCTCCGTCGCCTCCCCCTACCGCGAGACCGAGGCCATGCTCGACGGCTCCGACGCGATCGCCGACTGGCCGCTGCTGAACGCCATGGTGAACGTGGCGTCGGGTGCGTCGTGGGTCTCCATCCACCACGGCGGCGGCGTCGGCATGGGCCGCTCCATCCACGCCGGGCAGGTGACGGTGGCCGACGGCACGAAGCTGGGCGGCGAGAAGATCCGGCGCGTGCTGACCAACGACCCCGGTATGGGTGTCATCCGCCACGTGGACGCCGGGTACGACATCGCGGAGTCCGTCGCCCAGGAGCGCGGGGTGCGGGTGCCGATGCGCGAGGGTGACGAGGCGTGACCCAGGATCAGGTGGGGCACGGCCGCCCTCCGGCGACGGGCGAGAGCTCGTCGCCGGGTGTGGGTCCGGCCGTGCCTCCCGGCCGCAACGCGTCCTCCTTCCATGAGATGTGGCGCGAGCTGCTGCCCGTCGGGCGGCACGCCGACTCCGGTGGCTACCGGCGCTACGCCTGGACGGGGGCCGACGGCGAGTGCCGGGAATGGTTCAGGGAGCAGGCCGAGGCGCGCGGGCTGGCGTACGAGGTCGACCGGAACGGGAATCAGTGGGCCTGGCTCGGTGACCCGGCCGCCGGGGACGCCGTCGTCACCGGGTCGCACCTGGACTCCGTGCCGGACGGGGGTGCCTTCGACGGGCCCCTCGGTGTGGTGTCCTCCTTCGCGGCCCTCGACGAACTGCGCGGCAGGAACGTCCGGTTCGGCAGACCCCTCGCCATCGTCAACTTCGGTGACGAGGAGGGCGCCCGGTTCGGGCTCGCCTGCGTCGGTTCCCGGCTCACCGCCGGGCAGCTGACCGTCGAGCAGGCCCACCGGCTCACGGACGGGAACGGGGTCAGCCTGCCGAAGGCCATGGAGGCCGCCGGGTACGACCCCGACGCCATCGGGCCCGATCCGCAGCGGCTCGCCCGCATCGGCGCCTTCGTCGAGCTGCACGTGGAACAGGGCCGCGCGCTGGACCTGTCCGGCGACCGGGTGGGCATCGCCAGCGCCATCTGGCCGCACGGCCGCTGGCGGTTCGACTTCCGCGGCGAGGCCAACCACGCCGGCACCACCCGGCTGGCCGACCGGCGCGACCCGATGCTGTCCTACGCCGAGACCGTGCTCGCCGCCCGCCGCGAGGCCGAACTCGCCGGTGCGGTCGCCACCTTCGGCAAGATCTCCGTCGAGCCGAACGGCGTCAACGCCATCCCCTCCCTGGTGCGCGGCTGGCTCGACTCCCGCGCGGCCGACCAGGAGACCCTCGACACCGTCGTCGGGGGCATCGAGAAGGCGGCCCGGGAGTACGCGGACGCCCACGGCATCGACCTCGACGTGGTCCGTGAGTCCTTCACGCCGGTCGTGGAGTTCGACCACGCCCTGCGGGACGAACTCGGCCGCATCCTCGGCCGGGACACCCGCCTGACGGTGCCCGTCCTCGGGACCGGTGCCGGACACGACGCCGGAATCCTCTCCGGCAGCATTCCGACCGCCATGCTGTTCGTGCGCAACCCCACCGGTGTCTCGCACTCCCCGGCCGAGTTCGCGGCCGAGGACGACTGTGTGGCCGGGGTGCGCGCGCTCGCCGACGTACTGGAAGGACTGGCCTGCACGTGACCAGGGGAACCTACTGGCTGGAGCACGCCTGGCTCGGCACGAACACCGAGCCGGGTGTGCTGGTGGAGGTCGCGGACGGGCGCCTCACCGCCGTCCGCACCGGCGTGCCCTCGGCGCCGCCCGGCGCCGAGGTGCTGCGCGGGCTGACGCTTCCGGGGCTGGCCAACGCCCACAGCCATGCCTTCCACCGCGCCCTGCGCGGCACCGTCCAGGTCGGGTCCGGAACCTTCTGGACGTGGCGGGAGGTGATGTACTCCGTCGCCGACCGGCTAACCCCGCAGACGTACCACGCGCTCGCCCGCGCGGTGTACGCCGAGATGGCGCTGGCCGGCATCACCTGCGTCGGCGAGTTCCACTACGTGCACCACGCACCCGGAGGAACCCCCTACGCCGACCCCAACGCGATGGGCGAGGCGCTGATCGCGGCTGCCGCCGACGCCGGTGTCCGCATCACCCTGCTGGACACCGCCTACCTCTCCTCCGGCTTCGGGGAGCCGCCCAACGACCACCAGCTGCGCTTCTCCGACGGCAGCGCGGAGGCCTGGGCCGAACGCTGTGCAGTTCTCAAGGAGCGGGATCACGCACGGATCGGAGCGGCGATCCACTCCGTACGGGCCGTGCCGGCGGACCAGTTGGCGACCGTGGCCGGCTGGGCCGAGGAGCGGCGGGCCCCGCTGCATGTGCACCTGTCGGAGCAGACCGCCGAGAACGACGCCTGCCTCGCCGCGCACGGCTGCACCCCCACCCGGCTGCTCGCCGACCACGGTGTCCTCGGGCCGCGCACCACCGGCGTGCACAGCACCCACCTCACCGACGAGGACATCGCGCTGCTCGGCGGCTCCGGTACCGGCACCTGCATGTGCCCGACCACCGAACGCGACCTGGCGGACGGTATCGGCCCGGCCGTCGCCCTGCAGCGGGCGGGCTCCCCGCTCTCCCTCGGCTCCGACAGCCACGCCGTCATCGACCTGCTCGAAGAGGCGCGTGCGATGGAGCTGAACGAGCGGCTGCGCACCCGTACCCGGGGCCACTGGACGGCGGCGGCACTGCTGCGCGCCGCCTCGGCGGACGGTCACGCCGCCCTGGGCTGGGAGAACGCGGGCAGCCTGACGCCGGGGGCGCTCGCCGACTTCACGACGATCGCGCTGGACTCGGTCAGGACGGCAGGGCCGGTGCCGCGGCTCGGCGCCGAGACGGCCGTATTCGCCGCCTCCGCGGCGGACGTACGGCACACGGTCGTGGGCGGCCGGCAGGTCGTACGCGACGGGGTGCACACGCTCGTACCGGACGTGCCGCAGGCGCTGTCCGCCGCGATCGAAGCCCTTCGCGGCTGAACCGGCCGAACTCCTTCGTCACCTCTGAGGACACCATGAGCAGCACCGTCATCACCAACATCGCCACGCTGGTCACCAACGACACCTCCCTCGGTGACAGGTCCGCCCTCGGTCTGATCCAGGACGCGGCCGTCGTCATCGACGGCGACCGCGTCGCGTGGACCGGTGAATCCAGCAAAGCACCCGCCACTGACAACCGGGTCGACGCGGGCGGCCGGGCGGTGCTGCCGGGCTTCGTGGACTCCCACTCCCACCTGGTCTTCGCCGGTGACCGCACACAGGAGTTCAACGCCCGCATGTCCGGCCGCTCCTACACGGCGGGCGGCATCCGCACCACGGTCGCGGCCACCCGCGCCGCGACGGACGAGGAACTCGAGGCGAACCTCACCCGTTACCTGTCCGAGGCCCTCCGCCAGGGCACGACCACGTTCGAGACCAAGTCGGGCTACGGTCTGACGGTCGAGGACGAGTCCCGCGCCCTGCGCATCGCGGCGAAGCACACCGACGAGGTCACCTACCTCGGCGCCCACATCGTGTCCCCGGACTACGCCGACGACCCGGCCGCCTACGTGGCCCTGGTCACCGGCGAGATGCTGGACGCCTGCGCGCCGCACGCCCGCTGGATCGACGTGTTCTGCGAGAAGGGCGCCTTCGACGGCGACCAGGCCCGCGCGATCCTCACCGCGGGCAGGGCCAGGGGCCTGCACCCGCGCGTCCACGCCAACCAGCTCTCCTACGGCCCCGGCGTCCAGCTGGCCGTGGAACTGGACGCGGCCAGCGCGGACCACTGCACCCACCTCACGGACGAGGACGTCGACGCCCTGGCGAACAGCCGCACCGTCGCCACCCTCCTGCCCGGCGCGGAGTTCTCCACCCGCGCCGAATGGCCGGACGCCCGCCGCCTCCTGGACGCCGGCGTCACGGTCGCCCTGTCCACGGACTGCAACCCGGGCTCGTCCTTCACCTCGTCCGTGCCCTTCTGCATCGCCCTGGCCGTCCGGGACATGCGGATGACCCCCGACGAGGCGGTCTGGTCGGCCACGGCGGGCGGCGCGGCAGCCCTCCGCCGCACCGACATCGGCCGGCTCACCCCGGGTGCCCGAGCCGACCTGACGCTTCTGGACGCCCCCAGCCACGTCCACCTGGCCTACCGCCCGGGGGTGCCGCTGGTGAGCGGAGTGTGGCGCGGGGGCGTACGGGTCGTCTGACCGGAGCAGCGGTCGTAAGAGCCGCACGCGCTCAACCGCCCCGAGAACGGCGGAGCGGCCCGGCGTTGACGGCCGGGCCGCTCCCCGAGCGCGGACGGACGTGCACCCCGCGGGTCACTCCTCCAGTGTCAGCCCCTTGCGCAGGCGTACCAGCGTGCGGGACAGCAGCCGGGACACGTGCATCTGGGAGATGCCGAGTTCGTCGCCGATCTCCGACTGGGTCATGCCCGCCACGAAGCGCAGGGACAGGATCTTCCGGTCCCGGGACGGGAGTTCGGCGATCAGCGGCTTGAGCGACTCGATGTACTCGATGCCCTCGAGCCCGTGGTCCTCGTACCCGATACGGTCGGCGAGCGCGCCCTCGGACTCGTCCTCCTCCGGCTGGGCGTCCAGCGAGGAGGCGGTGTACGCGTTCGAGGCGGCCATGCCCTCCACGACCTCCTCGTCGGACAGGCCGAGGCGCTCGGCCAGTTCCGCGACCGTGGGCGCGCGGTCCAGCTGCTGGGCCAGCTCGTCCCCGGCCTTGGCCAGGTCCAGCCGCAGCTCCTGCAGCCGGCGCGGGACGCGCACGGACCACGAGGTGTCACGGAAGAAACGCTTGATCTCGCCGATGATGGTCGGCATCGCGAAGGTGGGGAACTCGACGCCGCGCGAGAGCTCGAAGCGGTCGATCGCCTTGATCAGCCCTATCGTGCCGACCTGGATGATGTCCTCCATCGGCTCGCTGCGGGAGCGGAAGCGGGAGGCGGCGAACTTGACGAGTGCGAGGTTCAGCTCGACCAGGGTGTTGCGGACGTACGAGTACGCGTGCGTCCCTTCCTCCAGCGACTGGAGCCGCTCGAAAAGGGTCTTGGACAGGGCCCGGGCGTCGACCGGGTCGACCTCGTCGTAAGGGGGGATCTCCGGGAGTCCCTCGAAGGGGTCGAGGGGTTCGGTGGGACGATGTTCCAGCTGTTCCGGTGGGGGTGTCGACGTCGCGGTCGGGGTGTGCGATGCGTCGAGCCGGGGTGACATGGTGCCCTCCATCGTTCTCGGCATAAGGCTGCCGAAGCCTGCGTGCACTGCAGTGTGCGGCGCCTCCAAAGCCGGCGTGTAGGTGTACGTGTCCCTACTAGGCCTACCCGCTTCGCCGGGGCGACCGCAACTGCGCCCCGTGGCGATATGCCCTAATATGCGCGGTTGTTCAGGTGTCGGAGTGCGCAGGGAAGGCGTAGTGTTCGAGGGCATCAGCAGCCACGACCTCGGGAGAGAGACGGCATGGACCACGGGACGGTCGGCAGCGCACAGTCGGGCCGGCTTCTGGTGGAGGTGCGGGAAGAGGGCTCCAGTGCCGTTGTGACACCGGCGGGGGAGCTGGATCACCACACCGCCGATCTGCTGCGCGAGCCCATCGACGACCTCCTGGGCAAGGGCTTCTCGCGGTTGGTCGTGGACTGCTCACGGCTGGAGTTCTGCGACTCCACGGGCCTGAACGTCCTGCTCGGCACCCGGCTGAAGGCCGAGGCCGCAGGCGGTGGGGTCCATCTCGCGGGCATGCTCCCCGTCGTCGCGCGCGTGTTTGAGATCACGGGGGCCGGGGCGGTCTTCACCGTCCACGACCGCGTCGAGGAGGCCCTGGCCGACACCGCCGACACCGCCGACACCGCCGACAGCGGCGACACCGCCGACACCGACGACAGCGGCGACAGCGACGACAGGGCCGACTGAGTCCGCGTTTCCGCCGTCCCCGCGCCGTTCCCGCACACGGTTGCGCCGGGTGTTGCACCGGTCACCCCCAACGCGGGGGTGTTCCGCCGCAGCGGCCGGGCAGGAGACGGGGGGATGCGAACGACGGGCGGCCGGTGTACGGACCGGCCGGCACCGACCGGTGCCGGAATTCTTCCATCGTGAACTGGTGAATCGGTGAGGTGAAGCGCTGATGAGCACCCCCCGGCCCTGCTCGCCGGGCGACCGCGCCCCGGAGCCCAGCGGCGCTTCGGTGACGTCCGGGGGCGCCCCGGCGGCCCCGGCGCGGCAGGCCCGCAGGCTGCGCCTGGACGGTGCGAGCGGGGTCGTCCCGCTCGCCCGCGACTTCGCCCGCCAGGCGCTGTACGCGTGGGGCTGGCTGCCCGCCGCCACCGCCGACCAGCGGGCCGCCGCCGAGGACGTGCTGCTCGTCGTCTCGGAACTGGTCACCAACGCCTGCCTGCACGCCGAGGGGCCCGAGGAGCTGTACATCGCCTGTGACAACAAGGTGATCCGGCTGGAGGTCTCCGACCGCGGCGCCGGCCAGCCCGCTCCGCGCACCCCGCACCGTGCGGGCCGCCCCGGCGGACACGGCATGTTCATCGTGCAGCGGCTGTGCCTGGACTGGGGTGTCGTCCGCACCCCGGGCCGCTCGGGCAAGACCGTGTGGGCGGAACTGGGCGCGCCGTCCTGACGCGGGTCGCCCCGGACACCGCTTCCTCCCACGTCCCTCACGCGCGCCGACCGGCACAACTCCGGCGTGTGTGTCTTCCTTCCGCACGATCCCGGGCGTACCTCGACGGCATGTGGTGTGCCGTCAGAAACGGATCGGGAGGACCGACGTGAGTGCACGCCGAAGGGGACGGTGCGGAAGGCGGCGACCCTCCGGGTGACGGGCGTCGGCGGCGGCACCGACGCCGGCAGGACGGCGGGAGTTACGACCTCTTGGCGCAGTTCAAGAAGCCGGTGACGAACAGCCCCGCCGACATCCCGAAGGACTCCGTGAAGCCCTCGACGGAGGAACCACGGCCTGCACACCCACGAGGACGGCGGTCTCGCTCACCCTGGACACGTCCAGCAGCCGGGCGGCGCCACGGGCGGCACGTCGTCGTACGGGGTTCCCCGGCCCCGGCCCCGGCAGCGGCAGTGGCAGTGGCAGTGGCGGTGGCTCCGGCGGACTCGCCCGGACCGGAGCCGAGGACCACGGCGCCCGGAAGGTGACGCGAGGAGACGAAGAGGGCCACCGCACCCGCAGGGATGCGATGGCCCTCATCAGAGCTTCGGGCTACGTCAGCGCACGTCGCCCATCAGCTTGTTGACCTTGTTCCGGTACATCCACACCGCGACACCGGCGACCACGGCGAGCACGGCCTCCAGGGCGACGAAGCCGGTCCTGTCGAGGTTGACCCCGCCGACGGCCGGGTTGGACAGCAGCGCGGTGATCGAGTCGCCCGCGGTGACCGCGAGGAACCAGACGCCCATCATCTGCGAGGCGTACTTCTTCGGCGCCATCTTCGTCGTCACGGACAGACCCACCGGCGACAGCGTCAGCTCGCCGATCGTCTGGACGAAGTAGATCCCGACCAGCCACATCGCCGCGGCCTTGTGACCGCCGTCGGCGATCGACAGCGGGGCGAGGAAGAGGAAGAAGGACGCGCCGATCATCACCAGACCGGAGGCGAACTTCACGATCGTGCTCGGCTCCTTGCCGCGCCGGTTCAGCCACAGCCACAGCCAGGCGAAGACGGGCGCCAGAGCCATGATCATGACCGGGTTGACCGACTGGTACCAGGAGACCGGGAACTCCCAGCCGAGGACCGAGTTCTCGGCCTTGCCGTCGGCGAAGATCGACAGGGTCGAGCCGCCCTGGTCGTAGATCATCCAGAAGACCGCGGCGGCGACGAAGAACCAGACGTACGCCGACACCCGCGAACGCTCGGCGGAGTCGAGGTCCTTGTCCTTCAGGATCCGGGTGATGACCACGATCGGCACGATGAGGCCGATGACGGTGAGCGGGATCAGCGCCCAGTTCAGCGTGAAGTGGCCGGAGAAACCGACGATGCCGTAGAAGACTGCGGCGATCGCCAGCCAGACCAGGCCCTTGCGCAGGGTGGCGGCCTTCTCCTCGGCGGACAGCGGCGTGGGGACGACGCTGCTCTTCTCGCTCAGATGACGGCTGCCGAGCAGGTACTGGGCCAGGCCCAGCGCCATGCCGAGCGCGGCCAGCGCGAAGCCGAAGTGCCAGTTGACGTTCTCACCGATGGTGCCGATGACCAGCGGCGCGGCGAAGGCACCCAGGTTGATGCCGATGTAGAAGAGGGTGAAGCCACCGTCACGGCGCGGGTCGTCCGGGCCCTTGTAGAGGTGACCCACCATCGTGGAGATGTTGGCCTTCAGCAGGCCCGAGCCGATGGCGACGAGACCGAGGCCGACGAAGAAGCTCGCCGTGACCGGCAGGGCGAGGCACAGGTGGCCGAGCATGATGATCAGACCCGAGACGGCGACCGTCTTGCGGGGGCCGAGCACGCGGTCGGCGAACCAGCCGCCGGGCAGGGCGAGCAGGTACACGAGCGACACGTACACCGAGTAGATCGCGGTCGCGGTGCCCGCGTTCAGGTGCAGGCCGCCCGGGGCCACCAGGTACAGCGGGAGCAGGGCCCTCATGCCGTAGTAGGAGAAACGCTCCCACATCTCGGTCATGAAGAGGGTGGCCAGGCCGCGGGGGTGGCCGAAGAAGGTCTTCTCGGAGCCGGGGGTGCCCGGTCGGACCGAGTCCTTCGTCAGGCTGGACGCCATGGTCGTTCCTTGCTGGTCGGGACGCGCGTTGGAGCGCTGCGCGCCCGGGTGGGGGTGCGGCCGGCACCGGCAAGGTCGGTCGTCCACCCCCACGCCCAGGGGGTTTCCGCTCCGGGTCGCGGAGCGGCGGACGGCGACCACCGGGATCCACGCCCCACGCGTTTCCGCGTCCGGGGCCCGGCCAGAGGTCATTCCTTTCAAGGCCGGTGTTCAGCGCTGAGGTTCAGTCGCTGATGTTCACCGACCCGTACACAAAAGAGACCTTCAGCGTCATCTGCTCGCCAAAGGTCCCCGGTGCACTACAGGCGTTCCACGTCACCATACGGCAGGACAGTGCCGGATATGGAAGGACTTGAGACGCGGATCACAGGTGTCCAGGGAACCGCGCGACCTGTTTCGAAGGTGTTATCTACGATCGCATCCCACGAGCAATGGTCCGTACCACCGGGTTGTGAAGGTAAGAATCCCCGGCCGCGGTCACACCCCGGCACTGCACGCGGGCGGTCTACCATCACCTCATGACCCGTGTACTGCTCGCCGAGGACGACGCGTCCATCTCGGAGCCGCTGGCCCGCGCGCTGCGCCGCGAGGGCTACGACGTCGAGGTGCGCGAGGACGGCCCCACCGCACTCGACGCCGGAATGCAGGGCGGCGTCGATCTGGTCGTGCTGGACCTGGGCCTGCCCGGTATGGACGGCCTGGAGGTCGCCCGCCGGTTGCGCGCCGACGGCCACACCGTGCCGATCCTCATCCTGACCGCGCGGGCCGACGAGGTGGACACCGTCGTCGGTCTGGACGCGGGCGCCGACGACTACGTCACCAAGCCCTTCCGGCTCGCCGAACTGCTCGCCCGGGTCCGGGCGCTGCTGCGGCGCGGCGCGGCCGAGCCACAGCAGCCGCCGGCCACCCACGGTGTGCGGATCGACGTCGAGTCGCACCGCGCATGGATGGGCGACGAGGAACTGCAGCTCACCGCGAAGGAGTTCGACCTGCTGCGGGTGCTGGTCCGCGACGCCGGCCGCGTGGTGACCCGGGACCAGCTGATGCGCGAGGTCTGGGACACCACGTGGTGGTCGTCGACCAAGACCCTGGACATGCACATCTCCTGGCTCCGCAAGAAGCTCGGCGACGACGCCGCGAACCCTCGCTACATCGCGACGGTACGGGGAGTCGGTTTCCGCTTCGAGAAGAGCTGAACCCGCGCCCGGGTTCAGCGGGGCACCTCTGTAGGTAACGGACCATGCGCCGCCGTCTCATCCAGTCCACGCTCGCCGTCGTCCTCGTGGTGATCGCCGTCTTCGGCGTCTCCCTGGTGATCGTGGAGACCCGGACCATCACCAACAGCGCCCAGGAACGGGTGGACTCCGAGGCGGTCCGGCTGGCCAGCATCGTGGACAGCCGGATCCTCGCCGCGGAGAACGTCAACGCGGACGCGCTGCGCAACCCGGTCAGCAGGGACCAGTTCGTGCTGATCCGGATGCCGGGCCGGGCGCCGATCGAGATCGGCACCAGGCCGAAGGGCGACGTCATCCACGCCACGCAGCGGGGCGAGGAGGGCGAGACGGTCACCGTGCAGGAACCGCGCTCCGCGGTGACCCGCGAGGTCGGCCGCACCCTGCTGATCATCGGGCTGGTGGCGCTGCTCGCGGTGGTCGCCGCCGTGCTGCTCGCCGTGCGCCAGGCCAACCGCCTCGCCTCCCCGCTCACCGACCTCGCCGAGACCGCCGAGCGCCTCGGTTCGGGCGACCCGCGCCCCCGGCACAAGCGCTACGGCGTCCCCGAGCTGGACCGGGTCGCCGATGTCCTGGACTCGTCCGCCGAGCGCATCGGGCGCATGCTGACAGCCGAGCGACGTCTTGCCGCCGACGCCTCCCACCAGCTGCGTACGCCCCTGACCGCGCTGTCCATGCGGCTGGAGGAGATCACCCTCACCGACGACCCGGAGACGGTGAAGGAGGAGGCGAACGTCGCGCTCACCCAGGTCGAACGGCTGACCGACGTGGTGGAGCGGCTGCTGACGAACTCCCGCGACCCGCGCACCGGCTCCGCCGTCCCCTTCGACCTGGACGAGGTCATCCAGCAGCAGCTCGCCGAGTGGCGGCCCGCCTACCGCAGCGCGGGCCGGGCCGTCGTCAGCTCCGGCAAGCGGCATCTGCAGGCCGTCGGCACCCCGGGCGCCGTCGCGCAGGTGCTGGCCGCGCTGATCGAGAACTCGCTGATGCACGGTGGCGGGACCGTCGCCCTGCGCACCCGGGTCACCGGCAACCAGGCGGTGGTGGAGGTCACCGACGAGGGGCCCGGCGTCCCGCCGGACCTGGGCGCGCGGATCTTCGAGCGCACGATCAGCGGCCGGAACTCGACGGGGATCGGGCTGGCCGTGGCCCGCGACCTCGCGGAGGCCGACGGCGGCCGGCTGGAACTGCTGCAGTCCCAGCCGCCGGTGTTCGGCCTGTTCCTGTCCCGCACACCCCCGGTCCGCAAACCGGACGACAGCCACCCGACGGTCCGCTAGGCGCCCCCCTCGGCCGCGCCGTCCGCCCGCGGGGCCTCAGCGCACGCGCTGGGCGGGGCGCGGCTTGCCGGACCCGGCCGCCAGGACCGACTCCGCGCTCGCGACGGCCTCCCGGGCCGGCAGGGCGCGGAACACCCACGTGCGGTACGACCAGAACCGGAACAGCGTCGCGACGCCGATGCCCACGAACTTGAAGACGTTGCTCTGCAGCTGGCTGTCCCAGCCGAAGCCGTACGTCGCCACGAACAGGACGCCGTTCTCGATCACCAGGCCGATCGCGCTGAACAGCAGGAACAGCGTGAGTTCCCGGGTGCGACCGCCCTTGTCGCGGTCCCGGTACGTCCAGTAACGGAAGCCCACGTAGTTGAAGACGATCGCGACGACGGTCGCGATGATGCCGGCGCGCACCACCGGCAGGTCCGAGACGTGCCGGACCAGGTTGAACACACCGAGGTTGACGAGGACCCCGGCGCCGCCGACGGCGCCGAACTTGGCGACCTCGCCCGCGAGCCGTTGCAGCCCCGAGGAACGTTGTTCCATGGCTGTGCAGCTCCCGTCCGTAGGCTTCGTCAACCCCGCCATGCTAACCAGCGCGCCTGCCGGCTGCCCGGGGACGGGGCCACAGCTCGGAAACAGGTCGGAAAGAGCCCGGAAAGTGCCGAGTAAGAGCGCGGATGACAGAAGGCGGGAGGGATGCGATCCGGCCAGGTCGGCCTGGCCGATACCCTAGGGGTGTGACGTTCCCGGTAGTCGGTATGGTCGGCGGTGGCCAGCTCGCGCGTATGACACACGAGGCGGGCATCCCGTTGGGCATCAGGTTCAAGCTCCTCAGTGACACACCTCAGGATTCCGCGGCGCAGGTCGTCAGCGATGTCGTCATCGGCGACTATCGCGACCTCGACACGCTGCGTGAGTTCGCGCGCGGCTGCGACGTGATCACCTTCGATCACGAGCATGTGCCCGCAGAGCACCTCAGAGCCCTGGAGGCGGACGGTGTCGTCGTCCGCCCCGGGCTCGACGCGCTGGTGCACGCCCAGGACAAGGGCGTGATGCGGGCGAAGCTCGACGCGATCGGCGTGCCCTGCCCGCGGCACCGGATCGTGAGCGATCCCGCGGACGTCGTCCGCTTCGCCGCTGAGGGGGACGGCTTCCCGGTCGTCCTGAAGACCGTGCGCGGCGGCTACGACGGCAAGGGCGTGTGGGTCGTGGAGTCCGCCGAGGAGGCGGCCGACCCGTTCCGCGCCGGCGTTCCCGTCCTCGCCGAGGAGAAGGTCGACTACGTCCGCGAGCTGGCCGCCAACGTCGTACGCTCCCCGCACGGCCAGGCCGTCGCCTACCCGGTGGTCGAGTCCCGTCAGGTCGACGGCGTCTGCGACACCGTGATCGCGCCCGCCCCCGACCTGGACGAGACCCTCGCGCTCGAGGCCGAGGAGATGGCCCTGACGATCGCCAAGGAACTGGGCGTCGTCGGTCACCTCGCCGTCGAACTCTTCCAGACCCGCGACGGCCGCATCCTCGTCAACGAACTGGCGATGCGCCCGCACAACTCGGGCCACTGGACCCAGGACGGCGCGATAACGTCCCAGTTCGCCAACCACGTCCGCGCGGTCCTCGACCTGCCCCTCGGCGACCCCCGCCCGCGTGCCAGGTGGACGGTGATGGTCAACGTCCTCGGCGGCGACTACCCGGACATGTACTCCGCGTACTTGCACTGCATGGCCCGCGACCCCAAGATCAAGATCCACATGTACGGCAAGGACGTGAAGCCCGGCCGCAAGGTCGGACACGTCAACACCTACGGCGACGATCTGGACGACGTGCTGGAGCGCGCCCGTCACGCAGCCGGCTACCTGAGAGGCACGATCAGCGAATGAGCCCCGTTGTTGGCATCGTCATGGGGTCGGACTCCGACTGGCCCGTCATGGAGGCCGCCGCCAAGGCGCTGGACGAGTTCGAGATCGCGTACGAGGTCGACGTCGTCTCCGCGCACCGGATGCCCCGCGAGATGATCACGTACGGCGAGCAGGCCGCCGACCGCGGCCTGAAGGTGATCATCGCCGGCGCCGGGGGCGCCGCCCACCTGCCGGGCATGCTCGCCTCGGTCACCCCGCTGCCGGTGATCGGCGTGCCGGTCCCGCTGAAGTACCTCGACGGCATGGACTCCCTGCTGTCCATCGTGCAGATGCCGGCCGGGGTCCCGGTCGCCACCGTCTCCGTCGCCGGTGCCCGCAACGCCGGTCTGCTCGCGGCCCGCATGCTCGCCGCGTTCGACGAGGACCTGCTGCACAAGATGCGCGACTTCCAGCAGGACCTCAACGACCAGGCCACCGAGAAGGGCAAGCGCCTGCGCTCGAAGGTCGAGGGTGCCGGCGCCTTCGGCTTCGGGAAGTGACGCCCGTGACCTCACCGACCTCGCTGGACGAAGCCCGCGAGCTGCTGCGTGAGTTCCCCGTCGTCGACGGCCACAACGACCTGCCCTGGGCGCTGCGCGAGCAGGCCGGCTACGACCTCGACACGCTCGACGTCGCCGCCCACCAGGGCGAGCGCCTGCACACCGACCTGCCGCGGCTGCGTGAGGGCGGTGTCGGCGCCCAGTACTGGTCGGTGTACGTCCCCTGCGACCAGCCGGACCCGGTGTCGGCGACGCTGGAACAGATCGACTGCGTCCGGCGGCTGACAGCCCGCTACCCGGGCGAGCTGGCCCCGGCGCTGACCGCCGCCGACATGGAGACCGCGCGCGGGGAAGGCCGTATCGCCTCCCTCATGGGCGCCGAGGGCGGTCACTCGATCGCCAACTCCCTGGGTACGCTCCGCGGCCTGTACGCGCTCGGCGTGCGCTACATGACCCTCACCCACAACGACAACGTGGACTGGGCGGACTCGGCGACCGACGAGCCGGGCGTCGGCGGTCTGTCCGCCTTCGGCCGCGAGGTCGTGCGGGAGATGAACCGGCTCGGCATGCTCGTCGATCTCTCCCACGTGGCGGCGACGACGATGCGGGACGCGCTGGACACCTCCGCCGCGCCGGTGATCTTCTCCCACTCCTCCGCCCGCGCCGTCTGTGACCACCCGCGCAACATCCCGGACGACGTCCTGGAGCGGCTGCCCGCCAACGGCGGCATGGCGATGGTGACGTTCGTGCCGAAGTTCGTCCTCCAGGCGGCCGTGGACTGGACGGCTGCGGCCGACGACAACCTGCGCGCGCACGGCCTGCACCACCTGGACACCTCGCCGGAGGCGATGAAGCTGCACCGCGCCTTCGAGGAACGCAACCCGCGCCCGGTCGCCACCGTCTCGACGGTCGCCGACCACCTCGACCACATGCGCGAGGCCGCGGGCATCGACCACCTCGGCATCGGCGGCGACTACGACGGCACCGCGTTCACCCCGGACGGCCTGAACGACGTCTCCGGCTACCCGAACCTGCTCGCCGAACTGCTGGAGCGCGGCTGGTCCAAGGCCGACCTGGCCAAGCTGACCTGGCAGAACGCCATACGGGTGCTGGGCGCGGCCGAGGACGTGGCCCGGGACCTTCAGGCGACCAGGGCGGCGTCCGTGGCGACCATCGAGGCACTCGACGGCTGACCCTGGACGGCGCCGAGGGCGGGGTAGTCGTTGTAGCCGTCGGCCCCGCCCACGTACATGAAGTACCGGTCCCGCACCGGGTTGAGCGGGGCGCCCCGGCGCAGCCGCTCGACCAGGTCGGGGTTGGCGAGGAACGGGCGGCCGAGCGCGACCAGGTCGGCGCCCGCGGCCAGCATGGCCCGGGAGGCCAGGGTGACGGCCTCGGTGGTGAGGTCGGTCAGCACAGGGTTGCCGATCAGGGTGCCGGGCCAGTCGGCGCGGATCCTGCGGTACCACGCGGCTTCGGGGTCGGCCCGCACCAGGTGCAGATAGGCCAGGCCCAGGTCCTTCAGCCGGGCGACGAGCGCGGCGTAGAGGTCCTCGGTGCCGTCCTCCCGGATGCCGTTGACGGTGTTTGCCGGGGAGACGCGTATGCCGACCCGGTCGGCGCCGATCGCGTCGGCCACCGCCTCGGTGACCTCCGCCGCGAAGCGCACCCGGCGCTCGACGGAGCCGCCGTACCCGTCCGTCCTGCGGTTGGTGTTGTCCGCGAGGAACTGGTGCAGCAGCATCCCGTTGGCCGAGTGCACCTCCACCCCCTCGAAGCCCGCGTCGACGGCCCGGCGCGCGGCGGCGGCGAAGTCGGCGGCGGTGGCACGGATGTCGTCGAGGGTCATCTCCCGGGGGACCGCGGCCGGCCGGTGCCCGCCCGGGGTGAAGATCGTCTCCGGCAGCGGGAGAGCGGAGGGCGCGACGGGCGTCAGACCGGTGGTCGCCGGATGGCTGACGCGGCCGCCGTGCTGGAGCTGCAGGAACATCCGTCCGCCGCCCGCCCGCACCGCCTCGGTGACCTGCCGCCACCCCTCCTGGTGCCGGTCGGTGTGGAGCGCGGTGATGTTCGGGTACGTCTGCCCGACCGCGTTCGGCGTCGAGCCCTCGGCGATGATCAGTCCTGCGGAGGAGCGCTGGGCGTAGTGGGTGACCATCAGATCGGCCGGGGTGCCGTCGGCTTCCGCGCGGTTGCGCGTGAGCGGGGCCATCACGAGGTGGTGGGGGAGTTCGAGCCGGCCGAGCCGGGCCGGGGCCAGGAAGTCCGTTGTCTGCGTCATGCCGGCACGGTAGAACGTGACACTGATGTCAGGTTCAAGTCCGTCAGGGGGCAGGTATGCGGATCGGTGAACTGGCCCGGCGCACCGGTGTGAGCGCGCGGTCGCTGCGCTATTACGAGACCCAGGGGCTGCTCGCCAGCGAGCGCACGCCCGGCGGACACCGTGACTATCCGCAGGCGGCCGTCGACCGGGTCATCCGGATCCAGGAACTGTACGCGGCCGGGCTGCACAGCGAGAAGATCCGGCAGCTGCTGCCCTGCATGCGTGACCAGGACGGCGGGCCCTCCGCGATCGCCACCCCGAAGCTGGTCGCCGACCTCACCGCCGAACGGGACCGCATCAACAGCATGATCACCGACCTGGTGCGCTCCCGGGAGACGCTGAACGAGGTGATCGAGGCGGCGGGCCGGGGCTGAGGCGCGGCCCCCGAACGCCCCACTGCCCGGTGACTGCCCGTCCCCGCGGGTCGGGGCAGCGCGACGGAACGGAAACGGGTGACGGACGCCGTGGAGTCCTCCTCGGTCAGCGCCTGGTCAGCAGGCGCAGAGGCAGAACGGGTGCCCGGCCGGGTCGGCGTACACCCGCCAGGTGCGTGAGCGGTCGGCCGTGTCCAGCGGACGTGCGCCGAGCTTCAGCACGCCCTCCTCGGCCGCGTCCAGGTCCTCCACCACCAGGTCGAGGTGGAACTGCTGCGAGTCGTCGGGCGCGGGCCACTTCGGCGCGGTGTACCCGTCCGCCCGCTGGAAGGCGAGTGCCTGTCCGCCGGGCATCTTGAGGTCCACCCACTCCCCGTCGCCCTCCACCGTGCCGCCCAGTACGCCGGCGTAGAACCCGGCCAGTGCGCGGGGATCGGGACAGTCCAGGACGACCACACCCAGCTTGGCGAGAGCCATGACTTCCTCCTCGGTGAGTTACCTATAGATAGCAGTAACCGGTAACGGTTACTGCATGCTCCCGCACAAGCGGTAACGTCGCAAGCATGAATGAGAGATCGGCCGCTCCCGGGGGCCTGGCCCTGGTCGAGTCGCTGGTGAACACGCTGAACATCGAGACGGGCGCCGACTCGCTGGACACCGTGGAGGGCCGCGGCCGGTTCGGACTCGCCGAGGGGGAGGCGGAAGCGGCACGGGAGCTGCGGGAGTCGTTGCGCGCCGTGCTGCTCGCGCACGCCGGGCACCCACCGCACCGGACGGTCACCCCGCTGGGCGAGCTGCTGGCCCGCGCCTCCCTGCACGTGGCCGTCGACGACCGGGACGGCTCCGCGCGGCTCGCCCCCGCCGACACCGGCCCCCTGCTCTCCCGGGTCGCCGCCGCCGTCGCCGAGGCGCTGGTCGCGGGCACCTGGACGCGGCTGAAGGCCTGCGAGTCCACGACGTGCCACTGGGCGTACTACGACCGCAGCCCCGCCGGACGCGGACGCTGGTGCTCGATGCAGGTGTGCGGGGCGCGCGCGAAGATGCGCCGGTACCGGGCGAAGGGTCCATGACCGACGGCGCGTGGTGCGACATGCGCGAAGACGCCGGTCCGGCCGACTGAGCCTCGGCCGAACCGGCGTCGCCACGCACGGCCTTGTGCGCCGGCCGGGCCCTTGCGCAACGGGCCCTTACGCCGCGGAGTCCTCACGCGGCGGAGTCCTCACGCGGCGGAGTCCTCACGCGGCGGAGTCCTCATGCGGCGGAGTCCATGGCCGGCGGGCCCTTACGCGGTTGGCCGGCGGGCTCTTACGCGGTCGGGCGGCCCATCGCCCGGTACGTCCACCCGGCCCGCCGCCACAGCTCCGGGTCGAGCGCGTTGCGGCCGTCCAGGATCACCCGGGCCGCCGCGATCTCGCCCAGCGCGGCCGGGTCCAGCTCGCGGAACTCCCGCCACTCGGTCAGGTGCAGGACGACGTCGGCGCCGCGCACCGCCGCCGACGCCGAGTCCGCGTAGCCGAGCGTCGGGAAGACCCGTCGGGCGTTGTCCATGCCCTTGGGGTCGTAGACGGTCACCTGGCCGCCCTGGAGGTGGATCTGCCCGGCCACGTTCAGCGCGGGCGAGTCGCGGACGTCGTCCGAGTCGGGCTTGAAGGTGGCGCCGAGCACCGCGACGCGCCTGCCGAGGAACGAGCCGCCACCGAGCGCCTCACGGGTCATCTCGACCATCTGGCCGCGCCGGCGCATGTTGACGGAGTCGATCTCCCGCAGGAAGGTCAGCGCCTGGTCCGCGCCCAGCTCACCGGCCCGGGCCATGAACGCCCGGATGTCCTTGGGCAGGCAGCCGCCGCCGAAGCCGATCCCGGCGCGCAGGAACTTGCGGCCGATCCGGTCGTCGTACCCGATGGCCTCCGCCAGCTTCGCCACGTCACCGCCGCCGGCCTCGCACACCTCCGCCATCGCGTTGATGAAGGAGATCTTGGTCGCGAGGAAGGAGTTCGCCGCGGTCTTCACCAGCTCGGCGGTCGGGAAGTCCGTCACCACGAACGGCGTGCCCTCGCCGATCGGCGTGGCGTACACCTCGCGCAGCAGCTTCTCGGCCCGCTCGCCGCGCACACCGGCCACGATCCGGTCCGGGTGCAGGGTGTCCTGCACGGCGAAGCCCTCGCGCAGGAACTCCGGGTTCCAGGCCAGCTCGGCGTCGGCACCGGCCGGCGCGTGCTCGGCGAGGTAGGCGGCGAGCCGGTCGGCCGAGCCGACGGGCACGGTCGACTTGCCGACGACCAGGGCCGGACCGCGCAGGTGCGGGGCGAGGGAGGCGATCGCGGAGTCGACGTACGACATGTCGCAGGCGTAGTCGCCGTGCCTCTGCGGGGTGTTCACGCAGACGAAGTGCACGTCACCGAAGGCCCCGACCTCGGCCCAGTCGGTGGTGAACCGCAGCCGCCCCGTCGATCCGTCGATACCCGCGACATGCCGGCGCAGCAGCTCCTCGAGCCCCGGCTCGTACATCGGGGTCTCGCCGCGCTCCAGCATCGCGATCTTCTCGGGTACGACGTCCAGGCCCAGCACCTCGAAGCCCAGCTCGGCCATGGCCGCGGCGTGCGTGGCGCCGAGGTAGCCGGTTCCGATCACGGTGATCTTCAGGCTCATACGGGTGCTCCAGCTCGGGTACTCGGGCATGCGGAGCCCGAGCATAGTCGGGCCGTGTGCCGGGCAATTTCCCCGCTGTCGTCTAGCTCACGTATGCGTCCCGCGGTCAACCCCCTAAAATTTGTGTTACTTAACGGTAATTAGCGTCAGTACATCGCGTCTGGAGCGTGAGAGACTTGGCCGGATCGGCTGACTTCGACCTGTACCGCCCGTCCGAAGAGCACGACATGCTCCGCGACGCCGTCCGCTCGCTGGTCGAGGCGAAGATCGCCCCCTTCGCCGCCGCGGTGGACGAGGAAGCACGTTTCCCCCAGGAGGCGCTCGACGCCCTGGTGGCCAATGACCTGCACGCCGTCCACGTCCCCGAGGAGTACGGCGGCGCCGGCGCCGACGCGCTCGCCACGGTCATAGTGATCGAGGAGGTGGCCCGCGCCTGCGTGTCCTCCTCCCTCATCCCCGCGGTGAACAAGCTGGGCTCGCTCCCGGTGATCCTCTCCGGCTCCGAGGAGCTGAAGAAGAAGTACCTGGCCCCGCTGGCCAAGGGCGACGCGATGTTCTCGTACTGCCTCTCCGAGCCGGAGGCGGGCTCGGACGCGGCCGGCATGAAGACCAAGGCGGTCCGCGACGGGGACCACTGGATCCTCAACGGCGTCAAGCGCTGGATCACCAACGCCGGTGTCTCCGAGTACTACACGGTCATGGCCGTGACCGACCCGGAGAAGCGTTCCAAGGGCATCTCCGCCTTCGTCGTCGAGAAGTCGGACCCGGGCGTCTCCTTCGGCGCCCCGGAGAAGAAGCTCGGCATCAAGGGCTCCCCGACCCGCGAGGTCTACTTCGACAACGTGCGCATTCCCGCCGACCGCATGATCGGCGAGGAGGGCACGGGCTTCGCGACCGCCATGAAGACCCTGGACCACACCCGCATCACCATCGCGGCCCAGGCCCTCGGTGTCGCGCAGGGCGCCCTCGACTACGCCAAGGGCTACGTCCAGGAGCGCAAGCAGTTCGGCAAGCCGATCGGCGATTTCCAGGGCATCCAGTTCATGCTCGCCGACATGGCCATGAAGATCGCCGCAGCCCGCGCCCTGACCTACCAGGCCGCCGCCGCATCCGAGCGCGGCGACAGCGACCTCACCTTCCAGGGCGCCGCCGCCAAGTGCTTCGCCTCGGACGTGGCGATGGAGGTCACCACGGACGCCGTCCAGCTCCTCGGCGGCTACGGCTACACCCGCGACTACCCGGTGGAGCGCATGATGCGCGACGCCAAGATCACGCAGATTTACGAGGGCACGAACCAGGTCCAGCGGATCGTGATGGCAAGGAACCTTCCCTAGCGGGGTTTTTGCAGTTCAGAGCGGTGAAGGGGCACCCGTCGAGGGTGCCCCTTCGCGCGCCGTCCCCGGGCGGGCAGGGGAAGTCCCTCTCGCACACGGCCGCCTGTGCCCGGCGGCTGGGCGCGTCGGCTGTGCTGGGCCGGCATGCGCTGTGGTCCGGACACCATCCCGTACCGGTACGCCACTTGAGCTGTGGCGATGACATTCAGAGTCTCCTGCAGGGTCGCCCTTCGAGGGGCGGGGCGGGTTGCGACTGGCCGGGGCGGGTGGGCAGAATCCGGATCATGAACGACGGCGGCGGACGGTCGCCGTGGCGCCGGGGGGCGAGGGGCGGTTCACCGTGTCGGCCGATTCCGCGTGAGCGCGGTGGGCCCGAGCGCCGTTGACACAGATGGGGTGACGCATGACGGATTCCTCGACGACCGACAGCCTGTGGTGCCGGCGGTTCCATCCGGCGGACGACGCGCCCGCCCGGCTGGTCTGCTTCCCGCACGCGGGCGGGTCGGCCAGCTACTTCCTCCCGGTGTCTGCCGCGCTCTCCCCGGCTGTGGACGTGCTTGCGGTGCAGTACCCGGGGCGGCAGGACCGGCGCGCCGAGCCGTGCATCGAGGACATCGGCACGCTGGCGGACGAGGCGTTCCGGGCCCTGGTGGCGTGGGCGGACCGGCCACTGACGTTCTTCGGTCACAGCATGGGCGCCATCATGGCCTTTGAGGTGGCCCGCCGCTTCGCCCGGGAGGGCATGGACGCCCCGGTGCACCTGTTCGCCTCGGGGCGCCGGGCACCGTCCGTACACCGGGACGAGAACGTCCACCAGCGCGGCGATGACGAGATCCTCGCCGAGATGGTCTCGCTCGGCGGCACCGACGCGCGGCTGCTGGCGGACGAGGAACTGGTGCGCATGGTGCTGCCCTCGATCCGCGCCGACTACAAGGCCGTCGAGCGCTACCGCTGCGAGCCCGGTGCCGTGCTCTCCTGCCCGGTGACCGCGCTCACGGGCGACGCCGATCCGCGCACGTCGATCGAGGATGCCCGCGCCTGGGCGGCGCACACCACGGCCGGATTCGAGCTGCGGGTGTTCGAAGGCGGCCATTTCTTCTTGACCAGCCGGGCGACGGAGGTTATAGAGGCCCTGCGCGAGCACTTCGCCACGACTCCGGCGCAGTCGCACTGAGGCGTGCACGACGGCGAGCTGTGACAGGTACTCAACAATGTTGTCGAGCACCTGTCACACTTGCGCTGACCTGCTGAAATGGTGAAAGCAAACAGTGACGGGCAGTCACATCCCCATTATTTTGGCAGAGTTGACATCGTGGACTGCCGGAAGGTTTGATGACGCTCAGAGGGTAGTTGGTTTCGAGTCATTGACGCGCCTCCATTCAGCGGGCAGGGGAGACCCGCTCAGAGTTCATGACGCGTGCCTCCTGACTGCCTCGAAGCGCAACCAAGTACAAAACGGGGGTTTTGGCTGTGACGCTTGCCTATGTGCTGGATGGCGGGATGAATGACGAGCCGGGTGCCGGCTCGGAACTCTACGAACTGTTCCCCGTCGTCCGGCGCTGCTACGAGCAGATCGAGGAGTGGACGGGGCTCGACGCCCAGCGCATTCTCACCGAGGGGCGCGAAGCCGGCAAGGAACACCGGCAGGGCATCGGTCCGATCCGGCAGGCCGCCGCGGTCCTGGGCATCGCCGACGTCCTCGCCGAGGAGTACGGCATCGCCCCGAGGGCGGTCTCCGGGCTGAGTTTCGGCGCCCTGGTCGGCGCGAGCCTGGCCGGGGCCGTCGAGCGCCGCGAACTGTTCGAGCTGCTCATGCGCATGCGTGAACTGCCCGTCCCGGCAGGCGCGGACGGCGCCCGCCGCCAGGGTGTCGCCGCGATCCGGGTGCCCTACGACCTCGACCTCGAGGAGCGGCTCGACGGCCACGCGGTCTACCTGTCGGCGGACCTCGGGCGGGTCGGCTCCGGGGACGAGCGCATGGTGCTGCTGGCGGGCTACCGGTCCGACCTCGAGGAGTTCGGCACCCAACTGCCGCCCGGCTCCCTGCAGGTGTCGCCGGAGCACGGCATCGCCTTCCACTCGCCGCTCCAGCAGGACATCGCGGAATTCCTGGAGCCCATGCTCAAGGAGATGGACTTCCGCGACCCGCGGGTGCCCGTCTACTCCTGCCTGGAGCCGAAGGCCCTCACCACCGGCGAGGAGATCCGCGACCTGTTCCGCCGCAACCCGACCGACCCGGTGAGCGTGCCGTACATGATGAGCGGCCTGGAACGCGGCGGTGTGGAACTCGGTCTCGTCCTCGGCCCCTGCTCGTTCGGCACCTTCCTCCGCTCCTCCTTCTCGGTGGTCCATGTGGAGTCGCCGGACCATGTGTTCGAAGCCATGACCGCCATCTACGAGCTCGGCATCGAGCTCTCTTCGAACTGAATCGGTGGATCGGTAAGACGATGAAGAACGTGACTCCGCTGATCGAAGAGTGGCTCGCCCAGGACATCGACGAGTGGACACGCCGTGTGGTGCGGCGCCACTTCGATGCCGAGCACGGCAGCCCGTACTGGCTCAAGCGCGCCACCGAACTCTCCTTCGACCCGCGGGACATCACCCGCTACGAGGAGCTGTCCGCGTTCGGTCCCATGCCGTTGGGCGAGCTGCGCACGATGGATCCCGCCGAGCTCGTGCCGCTCGCCGTCCCCCGGCCGCTGGTCGGCCGGGTCTGGGAGTCCGGCGGCACGACCGGCAACCCCTGCCGGGTCTTCTACACCGAGCCGATGCTCGAACAGCGCGCGGCCTGGCGGCGCTGGGTGATGGAGAAGGAAGGCTTCGAGCCCGGCCGCAACTGGCTCCAGGCCAGCCCCACCGGCCCGCACCTGATGGGCCACGGCGCCTGGGACCTGGTGGACCTGTACGACGCACGGGTCTACGCCATCGACTTCGACCCGCGCTGGGTCAAGCGGATGCTGCGCGGCGGCCGGCTCGCCGAGGCGCAGGAGTACACCGGACACCTGGTCGGCCAGATGACCGACCTGCTGGAGACCCAGCCCATCGACTACCTGGTCACCACGCCCGCGCTGCTCCAGGCCCTGATCAAGAGCCGGCCCGAGCTGGTCGCCAAGCTCAAGGGCGCCCGCCTCAGCGGCACCCACGCCACGCCCGCCATGCGCCGCTCCTTCCTGGAAGCGCTGAACGGCGGCCTGCTCGTCGTCACCTACAACAACACCTTCGGCAATTCCGTCGCGCTCCCGGTGACGGACGACGACGTGCTGCCGTGCGTGCCGAACTACCCGCAGGTGACGATGGCCGTGGTGGACCGGAACGACTGGACGAGCGTCGTCGGGTTCGGCGAGTACGGGCAGGTCAAGCTGACCGTCATGCACGACGACCTGTTCCTGCCGAACATCCTGGAGCGCGACCTCGCGATGCGCTTCGACACCGGCAGCGAGTGGCCCTGCGACGGCGTGGCCAACGCGCGCCCGCTGCAGACAGTGCGCTCGTCGCCGGAAGGCGTCTACTAGCAGCGGTCCGGGCCGGCCGGCCCGACGTCGGCAGTCTGCCCACCCTGCCCCGCGGTGCGAGCCGGGGCAGGGCGCGGGACGACCTGCCCTGACTGCAACGGGCCAGGCAGACAGGCAACTCGGGTACCGAGCCGTGCTTCGGCGCGGCCGTACCGTCCTCCGCCCGTCCCCGAGCACCTCCTTCCCAGTGCCCTGCGCGTTGGTACGGCGTTCGCGCCGGGCGCTGGCCACCATGCTGCGTCGACACCGACGTGGCGCGCGCCGTGCGCACTCGCGCATGCCCACATCGCTCCGCACACCGTACGAAGCTCACGGGGAGTCACTCTGATGGCCGTTTCCGACGCCGCGTCCAGCCCTGCGGACACGCCGACGCCTTTCACGCCGCTCGACGGCGCGCTGCCCTGGCCGATGTCGGGAGCGAGTGCACGGGCACTGCGGGAGCAGGCGAAGCTGCTGCGCCGGCACGTCGAGGAGCACCCGCAGTGGACGCCGGCGGCCGTCGGCGGCGCGTTGGCCGGCCGGGCGGACGGTCCGGCGCGGGCCGCGCTCTTCGCGCGCGACCGGGAGGGTTTCACGACGGCGCTGGGCGAGCTGGGCGCGGGCCGGGCCGTGCCCGCGCTGGCGGAGGGGGACGGCGCCGCGAGCGGCGTCGTCTTCGCCTTCCCCGGCCAGGGCTCGCAGTGGGCCGGGATGGCGCGCGAACTGCTGGACACGTCGCCCGTGTTCGCCGCCCGCATCCGCGAGTGCGAGCAGGCCCTGGCGCCGTACGTGGACTGGTCGCTCACGGCCGTGGTCCGCGGCGAGGCCGGCGCCCCCGCGCTCAGCACGGCCGACATCGTCCAGCCGGCGCTGTTCGCCGTCATGGTCGCGCTGGCCGACCTGTGGCAGGCCTGCGGTATCCGGCCCGACGCGGTGGTCGGCCACAGCCTGGGCGAGATCGCAGCCGCCTGTGTGGCCGGCGCCCTCACGCTGGAGGATGCCACCCGGGTCGTCGCCCTGTGGAGCAAGGCCCAGGCCACCCTCGCCGGGCGCGGCGAGATGGTCTCCGTGCTGCTCCCCGAGGACGAGGCCCGGCTGCTGCTGGCGCCCTGGGACGGCCGCCTGGGCGTGGCGGCCGTGAACGGCCCCGGTGCGGTGATCGTCTCCGGCGACGTGGACGCCGCGGCGGAGCTGCTGGTGCACTGCGCTGAGCAGGGCGTGCACGCACGGCGGATCGACGTCGGGCTTGCCGCGCACTCGGCGCACATCGACGAGATCCTGCCGGTCATGCGCGAGGACCTGGCGCCGATCCGGGCGCTGACGCCCCACGTGCCGGTGTACTCCTCGGTCATCGGAGACCGGGCGGACGGGCTGGCGATGGACACCGAGTACTGGTGCCGCAACCTGCGCAACACCGTGCAGTTCGCCCAGGCCGTCGCGGCCGTCGTCCGGGACGGCCACCGGCTGGTGATCGAGGTCAGCCCGCACCCGGTGCTGACCGCCGCCGTCCAGGCCACCGCGGAGCAGGCGGGCGGAGCACCCGTCTTCGTCCAGGAGACGCTGCGGCGCGACCACGGCGGCGCGGACCGCTTCCTGCGCTCGCTCGGCGAGCTCTACGTGCGCGGCGCCGACCCGGACTGGTCCGCCCTGTACGCGGGGCAGGCCGGCGGCGAGGCCGGCACGCTCGAGCTCCCGCAGGACATCTGGCAGGTTTCCGCGGCCCCGGCCGACTCCGCCACACCGACCGGGGCCACGGCGGACGACCCGCAGCCCACGCTGGCGGAGCTGCCGGACACCGAGCGCCGCGCCGCGCTGGCGGAGCTGGTGCGCATGCAGATCGCCGCCGCCCTCGGCCAGACCGATCCGCGCCCGCTCGACGACCAACGCCCGTTCCGGGAGCTGGGCGTCGACTCGGTGACCGCGGTCGGGCTGCGCAACCGCCTGCAGGAGGCCACCGGACTCGCGCTGCCGCCGACCCTGCTCTTCGACCACCCCACCACCTCCGCCGTGGTGGAGGTGCTGGACAACCTGCTGACGGGCGCGCCCACCACCGTCGAGCCGGACCCCGTCCCGCTCGGCGCGGCGCTCGGGGAGGCCTGGGACGAGCCGATCGCCATCGTGGGCATGGGCTGCCGCTACCCCGGCGGGGTGGACAGCCCCGAGGAGCTGTGGCACCTGCTGGCCGAGCAGCGCGACGCGGTCTCCGGCTTCCCGGAGGACCGCGGCTGGGACCTGGCCGGCGCCTACCACCCGCAGGGCCGCGGGGTCGGTCGCTTCTACCTGCTCAAGGGCGGATTCCTGGACGACGCCGGTGACTTCGACGCCGAACTGTTCGGCGTCTCGCCGCGCGAGGCCCTGGGCATGGACCCGCAGCAGCGGCTCGTCCTCGAGTCGTCCTGGGAGGTGCTGGAACGCGCCGGGATCGAGCCGGCCACGCTGCGTGGCAGCCGCACCGGTGTCTACGTCGGCGCGATGACGATGGACTACGGCCCGCGCGCCGCCGAGGCCGGCGAGGAGCAGAGCGGCTACGTGCTGACCGGCAACACGGCCAGCGTCATCTCCGGCCGCGTGTCCTACTCCCTGGGTCTCGAAGGCCCGGCGCTGACCGTGGACACCGCGTGCTCGTCGTCCCTGGTCGCCCTCCACCTGGCCGTCCAGTCCCTACGCAACGGCGAGTCCACGCTGGCCCTCGTCGGCGGTGTCGCCGTAATGCCGACGCCGTGGGTCTTCGTCGACTTCAGCCGGCAGCGAGGCCTCGCACCGGACGGGCGCTGCAAGGCGTTCGCCGCAGGGGCGGACGGCACCGCGTGGTCCGAGGGCGTCGGCATGCTGCTTT
>NZ_JAINVF010000036.1 GCF_020400585.1 Streptomyces sp. NK08204
CACGAGGGGCGTCACGGCCGGGTCCAGGAGCACGAGCGCGGCGGGGTCCGTGACGACGACCGCCTCCGTCGATGGGTCCTCGACCAGGTCCTCTGGGCCCGCGACCACGGTGACGACGGCCGCGCCTATCGCTGGGACTAAGGCCGCTGAGTACGCCGCTGAGCCCGCCCTCGGGCAAGTTCTCCGCTGACGACCAGCGCGACGGCCTGCTCCACCAGGACCTCCGATTCGTCACTCTCCTCCCCGTGGGCCCAGGCGGTGCCGGGTGCTGTGACGGGGAGCATGAGGCCGGGCCAGGCGACCGCCCCCGACACGATCAGACCCGGCCTTCGCCGGGGGCCCGGATTTCTACGCATCACGGGTCAACCTCGTTCATGGCACTTCCCTGCGCTCGCTGAGGAGTGACGGTTCGCGGCCCCTGTACCCGCAGGTGGAATGCGGCACCCGCAGACGGCGGGGACGGCGGCGTCCAAGGACATCATCGCGATCACTTCCAGGACCGAAGAGCAGGACAAAGACTGCAACCGCGCCCGGAAGGACGGTTCACAGCCCGCCCTCTCACCGAGGGAATAAGTGCATGGGTCGGGTGGCCCTGCGCCCGGGGACGGTGGGCCCCTACCGGGTGGGGATACGCGGTGGCGACAGTGGGACTCCTGTCACCCCAGGGTGAAGGAGTCCGCCATGAACCCGGCAGACATGGTCGTCGTCATCGCCGCCGCCGTAGCCGCCGCCGTACTGGTCCGGTTCTTCTTCGGCTCGCGCCGGACACGGGCGGCAGAGCCCTCCCGCGGGGTGCAACGGGTCCAGGTGACCGTACGCGGCGGCTACGGCCCCGACGTGATACGGCTGCGCCAGGGCGTTCCGGCGGGACTGGTCTCCCACCGGCAGCAGTCCGCGGAGTGCACGGACAGCGCCGCCGCCGTCCTTTCCCGTATGCCTACCGGGCCCTCCGTGCCCGCTGCCTCACCCTGCGCGCCCGCCGCCCGGGCCTCGTCCTGCCGTTCCGCGGCCACGGCACCACGGCCGGCCCGTCGCCGCCCCACCCGCACACGCAGATCGTCGGGAAACCGATCGCACTCGCCCGCCTCCGCCGGCTGTTCGACGTCGCCCGCGCCTACCGCGAACCACGCCGCGGCGGAACCCGCCGACGGTGCGCGTCGTGGAGCAGACCGCCGTGCTCCTGCGCCAGATCACCCCCGCCGCACCGAGTCCGCCGGGTTCGAACTCGGCACACTTCCGCGCCGAACTGCCCCGTCACGGCCCGTACCCGGACGAGCGGTGGCGCACCCGGATCGGCGGCGACCACCTCCTCGGCGTCGCTGAACCGCGCCCGCCGGACTGACCGACGACATCCCCCGGCACGCACCCACACGAGGGAAAGATCATGACCACGAAGACATCCGACACCCGGGCCTGTCTGGTCGGCGGAGGTATCGCCTCCCTGGCTGCCGCGGTGTTCCTGATCAGGGACGCCGGACTGCGCGGGGAGAACATCCGCGTCCTGGAGGAACTCCCGGTCGTCGGCGGGGCGCTGGACGGCACCGGCGACCCGGGCCGCGGCTTCGTCGCCCGCGGCGGACGCATGCTGGAAGAAGAAGCGTACGTCTGCCTGTGGGACCTGCTGGAGACCATCCCGACGCTCACCGACCCGGACAAGAGCGTCAAGGACGAGGTGTGGGAGTTCAGCAGCAAGTGGCCCTCCCGCTCCGGCGCCCGCCTCATCGACCGCGACCACAAGATCCTCGACGCGGCGGAGCTGGGACTGAACCTGCGGGACAAGGCCGAAGTGGTCCGCCTGCTGGCGCTGCCGGAGCGCGTCATCGGCGCCCGGCGCATCGACGAGTTCTTCTCCGACCACTTCTTCGCCACGAACTTCTGGACCATGTGGCGCACTACCTTCGCTTTCCAGAACTGGCACAGCGCCATCGAACTCAAACGCTACATGCTCCGTTTCGCCCAGGAGCTGCCGCGCATCCACACCCTGGCCGGGGTGCGCCGTACCCGCCTGAACCAGTACGACTCGATCGTCCGCCCCATCCAGCAGTGGCTCGCCGAGCGTGGTGTGGTCACCGAACACGGCACCACGGTCACCGACGCGGAGTTCACCGGTGACGCAGTGAGCGGCCGCCGGATCACAGCACTGCGCTTCGTGCGCGACGGCCGGCCGGGCACGTACGAACTCGGCGAGCACGACTACGCCTTCCTCACCCTGGGGTCGATGACCGCGGACGCCGCCTTCGGCGCCGACGACCGCGCGCCCGAGCTGATCCGCGACAAACGTGACGGCGCCTTCCGGCTGTGGGAGGCCATCGCCCGCAAGGCACCCGACTTCGGCCGCCCCAACACCTTCTGCGGCAACGTCGACGCCAACAAGTGGGAGTCGTTCACCCTCACCATGCGCAGCCCGCTGCTGATCCACCGCATCCAGGACTTCTCGGGCAACGCCCCCGGCACCGGCGGGCTGATGACCTTCAAGGACTCGGCGTGGCTGATGTCGCTGGTGGTGCCACACCAGCCGTACTTCGCCGCCCAGCCCGAGGGCACCTACACCGCCTGGGGCTACGGACTGTTCCTCGACGACAAGGGCGACTACGTCGACAAGACGATGTCCGAGGCCACTGGCCAGGAGATCCTCACCGAACTCGTCCATCAGCTCGGCTTCGAGGACGCTCTGGGTGAGATCCGCGCCACCACCACCGTCGTCCCGGCGATGATGCCCCACATCACCAGCCAGTTCGCCCCGCGCCGGGTCGAGGACCGGCCCCTGGTCGTTCCGCGCGGTGCTCGGAACTTCGCGTTCCTGGGCCAGTACACCGAGATCCCCGAGGACGTGGTCTTCACCGTGGAGTACTCGGTGCGCGGCGCCATGCACGGCGTGTACGGGCTGCTGGGCGTCGACAGGCCGATCCCCGGCATCTACCACGCCCTGTCCGACCCCCAGGTCGCCCTCAGCACCCTCAAGGCGGCCCTGGCCTGACCGTACCGTCGTCGGCAGCGGACCCGGCCACCCGTGCTCGTGGCTGAGCTGATGATGGCGCTGGTGGCCTACCAGGCGTGAAGCACGAGGGAGTGGGCTGGTCCGCCCTCCCCTCCTGGGCTCCGGTGCCAGTCACTCGACAGGACTGCCCCAGAACACACGCGCGGATGAACCCAAGGATCGGAAAAGCCGTCAATCAGCATGTCGGCATCATCTGATCCAGTGAAAGGTATCCCGTGCCCTGGTACCGAAGGCGACGGTCACGCATACTCATCGCTCTCGCGACAGCCGTGACGGTCGTCCTGATCGTCGGGGTCACTATCGCCCTGACGGTCACGACATACGATCACACGTCGCCGCGCGCCGCCCGGGACAAGGCATCGGGACCGGTGGCCGGGCCTGTCGACTGCCGCAAGGCCAAGTGCGTCGCCCTCACCTTCGATGGTGGTCCTAGCCCGACGACGCCGAGATTGCTGGACATCCTGAAGCGTGAGCACCTGCACGCGACGTTCTTCGTGCAGGGGGAGGGTCACATCGGGAAGTACCCCGAGATACTCCGTCGGATCTCGGACGAGGGGCATGAAATCGGCAACCACACCTGGAACCACAAGGTCCTCACGCAGATCGACGCGGACGAGGCCCGCCAGGAACTGACCCGCACGCAGAACGCCATCGAGAAGATCACTGGTACCAAGCCCATCCTGATGCGTCCGCCGCAGGGCCGCACCAACCGCAAGGTGGCCAAGGTCTGCGAGGAGTTGGGGCTGGCGCAGGTGCTGTGGAGCGTCACGGCCAAGGACTACGAGACAACCGACTCGGCCCTGATCACCAAGCGGGTGCTCGACCAGACTGACCGCGACGGCATCATCCTGCTGCACGACCTGCACAAGGGCACGGTGCCCGCCGTTCCGGGGATCCTCAAGGCTCTCAAGCAGCGCGGCTACACGATCGTCACGGTGTCGCAGCTGGTCGCCCCGGCCAAGCCCCAGCCCGGGATGGTTTACCGGCCCTAGCCGGAGTCGGGGGCTGCCGATGGCGTTGACCGACTCTTAGCGCACGACCGTGCCGGTGTGCGGCTTCAGGTCCCTCACCGAGCAGTTGCGCGCTGCTGCTCGGCGGCGAGCTGCGCCTTCTCCTGGGCGGTCAGGGTCCGTTGCCGCGCAGCTTCCGGCCGGCGAACGAGCTCGCCCGGCATCTTCAGCAGTTCGCAGCGTGACGCGTCACTCGGCCGGCTGCGGTGAGGACTCTTCGACGACCCACTTCAGGTAAGCCTCGGATCCCCCGGTCACGGGAAGGGTGATCCACTCGGGAACCTCATAGCTGTGCTGCCTGGACACCCAAGCCCCCAACTCCGGCAGCCGGTCCGTGGTCGTCTTGTACGAGATCCGCCACTCCTGAGCGGTCTCGAGGGATCCCTTCCACCAGTACACCGCGGTGAACGGCTGGTCGATGTGGGCGCAGGCGGCCAACCGGTTCTCGACCGCGCCGCGAGCGAGGGCCTTCGCCTGGTCCTCGTCGTCGATGGTCGTCTGCGCAATCACGATCTCGGCCATGTAACTGCCCTTCCAGGTCGGGGTGGCACGACCCTACCCACCGGCTTTCGGGAAACGTGTTCATGGGCCGGGCCGTCGCCCGATGCGTCATCGGCTGTGGTCCGTCACTCCGCGCTCGGGCGGGATGCGTACGGGGATGCTGGCTGACGATTTGGTGCGTGACAGCGGGTGAGACCGTGTCGGCCGAACCGACTGCCATCATGGACCTTCGACGGCGTCCGCTGGGGTGACATCGTGCGTTGACCATGGCTGCAAGCCCCGCATCGACGGCCACCGGCGGCTTGCGGAAGCGAGACCGGCCAACCCCGCAGGGGCGGGCGGCTGTGTCCGGGCAAGACGCCGGCCACCGGCATCGAGGATGCGCCCCCGCGACGCACAGCCGTCCGCGGGTGGATTTCATCGAACGCCCTGTTGGGAAAGGCGGTTGGCGTACGCGTCAGCGTAGGTCAGGTCGGCCAGGAGCCTTTCCACGTCGGTCATGAGGGAGCCGTAGACGTGCCAGGCGCCGGGCTTGATGAGGGTGCCGCGGCCGATCAGGCTCGTCATGGTCTCGTGCCAGGCCAGTACTCCCTCGATGGCCTGCCGCAGCCGCTCGCGGGGCATCGTGTCGGGTGAGCCGGCCGGTCCGGACGGCTGGACGAACTCCCGCACGGCCGCTCCCGCCGACTTCAGGGTCTCGGCATAGCGGTCGAGGAACTGGTGGCCCAGGTGATGATCGGCATGGCGGTCCTGCGCACTGTCGGCCAGCGTCCGGGCGATGCCGCGTACTTGCAGGGCGACCCCGCGCAGCGCCCGGAAGGCGTCACCGGTGGGCATTTCCCCGCGCCCGGCAGGGGCCACCACGCAGCGCGTGTTCCACCGAAGACTTTCGTCCGCCTGCCGCACTTGTTCCTCCGCATGAGCCAGACGCTTGTCCAGGCTGCGGGCCCGATGAAGCCAGCCGTGAGCCCTGGAGCCGAGCTGCCGGCGCTCCAGACCGTCCCCCATGTCGCTCAGCAGTGATCCCATGGCGTGGGCGAGGTCGCGCACGGCGGATGCGGACTCGTCCACGTACAGCGGAGGCAGCAGGACTGCGTTCACGGCGATACCCACGACGGCTCCGGTGAGGGTCTGCAGGACCGGGGACACGAGGCTGCCGAGGGGACCGGTTGTCGTGGCAGTCAGCGCGACGACCGCGGTCGACGCGATCTGCAGCCGTTCATCGGCAGTGCGGCGTGGGCCCGCCAGCACCGCGAGGAGGGCGATGACCGCCACGGCGCCCGCAGTCGGCCCCAGCAGCCGGGCAGCCGCGAGGGCGACAACCAGGCCGGCCACGCGCGCCGCGACACTGTGCATCGCCTTCGTCACCGACTGGTGCACGGTGGAGGCGTTGACCATGAGCAGAGCCGTTGCCACCGCCAGGAAGGGCTGCCCCGTCGGGGCCCATGACTCCCAGGCACCCCACGTGAGCAGGGCCGCGATCAGCGTCTTCGCGCCGCGCACCGCATGTCCGGGCCGCCGGGCCCGCAGCGCACGCAGGAGGCGGCCTGCCGGCCGTGACGCCTTCACCGGAGCGACCCCCGACAAAGTAGTTGAAATCTGCACGACTCTGATGATGGCACCTTTTCCACCCATTGGCCTCGTGATGTCCACCACGGCTGCTCCGTCACAAGAAACAGGCATACGGATGTGACCTGCGCGTCGCCATGCACTTCGGCCGTCCTTGGCGGCCGCCGTCGCCGTTCGGTGCTTCAGAGGACCGCTTCGCGGTGCGGTGGCGTGGCGCTTCGGGAGTTCAGGCTGCCTCTCCCAGCAGTTCACACAACTCGACGTCCAGATCGAGCAGTTGTGATTCCTCGCCTCTGGGGACCACCTGGTGGGTCCGCTTCAGCCAGCGCTCCACCACGGCCAGAGGGGCCTGGAAGAGGGCCTGTCCGCCGGGTGCGGACAGGGCCAGGTACAGGACACGTCGCCGGCCTGCACGGGCCGGCCGGATTCGCACGTCGCCGTCCCCGGACGCCCGGACGATGCCCTGCGCGAGCAGGTCGCGAGCGAACACCCATGTGGTTCTGGTGTCCGAGCCGGTGTGGAAGTCGACGTAGACGGCGTAGGGGTCGTGCGGGCTGTACCACAGACGGGTCGCCACGCCGATGCTGTAGTCCGGTGCGACCACCAGGCGCATCTCGCATTCCTGCTCGACGAAGATCTCCATGGCTTTGCTTCTCTCGATGTGCTATGGCTGGAGGCTCACCTGCCGAAGGCGCGTGTCCTGGGCGAACGGCCCTTGCCTGCATGGCGGTGCCGGGTGATTTCGCCGGTCGCGGCCGGCATGCGAACCGGGCCCTCCACTGCCGGGCCGGGTCGGCTTCCGTGAGCATTCAGCTACGGCACGGTCCTGGTCGATGCGGAGCGCGCCGGTAACGGGTATGGGCTGCCGGAGCTGTCTGTGCCTCCGGGTCTCAGCTCGCGTAGGCGCAGGCTGGTCGGAGGCATCTGCAGAGACACCGGTGGATCTGCGGCGCGGTCGGTGGCGCGCCAGGCGGTTGCCTTCCCGGTCAGTGAAGACCGCGCTCTGCTTGGTGGTCGCGCATCCAGCTGACCTGCCCGAGGATCCAGGCGTGGCGAGCGTCGTCGCTCTCATCGGGGCGACCGTGGTCGTGGTCCCGGCTCTCGCCCCGAATCCCGTACGGGGGTCGGTCGTGCGCGTGGGCGGGCTGCGCGGAACGGGTGATGACGGCGGATCCGTCGCCGGCGCTGAGGCCGGCTGCCGATGCAGGACCCTCTGTGATGAGGAGTGCGGCCGTCGTGACGGAAAAGACCGCGAGGGCAGTGCGAAGAGCAATCTTGTATGCCATGGCATTTCCTCCTTGCTCAGGCACTGATGAGGCTACGTCGATGTAGTTGAAGCGTGAATCATATTTGCTGTGATGTGTGCCATTTATTGGCGCATGTTCGGCGGAATTCCCCGGCGTTGCTCCCGCTCGTCGGGGGTGCGGCGGAGGTGAGCTCGTCGGTTCGCCGGTGGTCGGCGGGGTGTGTGGCCGCGTCGGTCTGCGCAGAGGTGAGCGGCGGTTGCCGGCAGCCGGTTCAAGGCGTGGGTGCGTGGTGCGTGGTGCGAGGTGGGGGCTTCCGTGCTCCCCGGATCTTCCTGAGCCTTCTAGCCCTCGGCGCAGCTTCCGGACGAGGTGGCGAGCGAGCCGATGGTGGCGGCCAGGGCTGCGAAGTGCTCGCTGCCGAGAGGTTCGAGGAGCCGCTGGCGCAGCGCCCCGGCGAGTGTGCGGGCGGCGGAGGCCGCGGCGTCGGCGCCGACCGTGGTGAGTGCGGCCAGGGTCACCCGGCGGTCCGAGGGGGAGGGGAGGCGCTCGACGAAGCCTGCCTCGGCAAGTCGGTCGACGACTTTGGTGGTGCCCGCGGTGGAAAACCCGAGCACTTTGGTGAGCTGGTGCATCGGGGCCGTTCGGGCGGGCCTCATGGTCAGGAACCACAGCACCTCGAACGAGGACGGTGCGAGCCCGGTCTCGGACTCCACGTCGGCGAGGAGTTCGTGGGTGAGCCGGCGGAAGCCGCTGTACAGCGTGTGCCACTGGTCCAGGAGGGCGATATCGCCTGCGTCACATCCGCCGTGGCCGTCGGGTCGCGTCGGTTCCGTCACTCTGATGTGCTCCCGTCATCTCGCCCGATGCGCTCCCAGGATAGTCGGTGACATTTGCCTCGCTAGCGAGCTAATTGCTGGTGTTATATTGACGCTTCAACATTCTCTCGAGCTGCATGGCTCCGCTCTTGACCCATCTGGAAGGACCCGTCGTGACCACTGCCGACACCCTGGCTGCTCCCGCCTCATCCGCCCGCACCATCTGGGGTCGCGGGGCCGTCGCGGCACTCGTCGCCGCGGTCCTCAACCTCGTACTGGCGATCGCCGCGGCCGCGGTGTTCGACATCGACTCGCGCTTCATCGGTCTGCAGCCCGTGCCCGTGATCGCCGCCACGCTCATCACGATGATGGCGGGCACCGGGGTCTTCCTGCTGATACGCCGCTTCGCCGCCCGTCCGGAGCGGATCTTCACCATCGTCGCGTTGGCCTTCGCGGTGATCAGTGTCGCCTCCCCCCTCAGCCTGCTGGGCGCCTCGCAGGCGAGCCAGCCCGGTGTCAGCGACACCGCCGCCCTGTGCCTGATCCCTCTGCACCTCATCCCCGCCCCCGTCCTGCTGGCGGCGCTCACTCGCCGCAAGGCCTGACGGCACAGCGGCTGCTCGGTCGTGCGGTACGCCTGGCCGAGCAGCGCGGGCCGGCCCTCAATCGCTCGACGGCGACGCGACGAACGGAACGTCATCCTTCCGGCGGGACCGGCGGGACCGGCGGGACCGGCGGGACCGGCGGGAGCGGCGGGACCGGGTGGACCGAGCGGGGCGGGGGGACAGGGCGATGTGCGGTCGAAGAGGCCGAGGTCACCACCGGCCCCGCTGCGGCGGCCCGCATCAAGGAGTCCGGACCTGCATCAGGAGGGCGACGAGCAGCGCGGGCGCCGCTGGGCCGGACCTCGGCCCGGAGGGCCGCGCGGAGTGCGGCGGCCGTCCTGGTCGGCGCCGGCGACCAGGGCCACGGTCGGCTCGGTGCTCTCCGTCGTCAGCCACGTGGAGACCTCGCCGTCAGTGTTTTCCCGATCTTCCCGGCGGCCCTCCAGTGAGGAAGCCGCGATCCGCTCGCACCACCCGGAGCGGCAGCTCGACGCGGACCCGTACTGCACCGGCCTGCTCGATCAGCCCGCCCGGCCGTCGAGCCCGGCGCCCGCCCTGGCCGCCGCTCCGCCCTCGCCTCACCCGCGGTCATGCCTGATGTGAGAGAGGACGGGATCGGTGTGAAACTGGGCGGGGAAGGGGTGATCCCTGTGTCGGACCCACCGCATGCGGGCTTCGGCCCCGACACCCTCGTCGACGAGAATCGGCTGGAAGAGCTGATCATCGAGGCGCAGATGGCACTGCCGGTCGAACTGCCCGAACTGGCGAACCGGTGCGCCGCTGCCCTCGGCCTGCACACCGCGCAGATCTACCTTGTCGACCTGCAACAACGCCTGCTCGTCCCACTCGACGAGAGCGCGGAGCCGCTGCCGGTGGACCGCTCGTCGGCAGGCTGGGCGTACCGCACGGTCTTTCCGCGGGTGGCCGAGGCCGACCAGGACCTGATCGTGTGGATGCCTCTGGTCGACGGTGCGGAACGGCTGGGCGTGCTGGCGGTGGGGACCGCCTCGCTCGACGGTGTGCGGATGCGCCGCAGCCGGATGCTGGCCCATCTGTTCGCCATGCTGATCACCTCCAAGCGCGCCTACAGCGACTGGCTCGCCGCCCGCACCCACACCGCGACCATGCGACTGCCCGCCGAGATGCTGCGGGCCTTCCTGCCGCCCCACACCATCGGCAGCAGCAGGTGCGTCTCGACCGCGGTCCTGGAACCGGCGTACGACGTCGCCGGCGACGCCTTCGAGCACTCGGTGGTCAAGAACGCGCTGCACACCATGATCCTGGATGCCATGGGTCACGATCTGACCGCCGGCCTGACCACGTCGGTCGCCATGGCGGCGGCGCGCAACGCCCGCCGCGCCGGCGGCGACCTGGCCGACGTCGTCGGCTCCGTCGACCAGGCGCTCGCCCAGTGGCTGCCCGACCAGTTCTGCACCGGCGTGCTGTGTCGGCTCGACGCCGAGACGGGGGTGCTGCGCTGGGTCAATTGCGGTCACCCGCCACCGCTGTTGATCCGTGCCGAGCGGGTGCTCGCCGGGGCCCTGGACAGCGCCGCGCAGCTGCCGATCGGCCTGCCAGGCCTACTTGCCCCGGCAGCCCGGCAGGTCCACGAGACGACACTGGAACCGGGCGACTGCGTCCTGCTCTACACCGACGGTGTCGTGGAGGCGCGAGACGCGGACGGCGCGGAGTTCGGCCTCGACCGGTTCACCGACTTCATCATCCGCTCCCACGCCGCCGGCCAGCGCCCGGCCGAGGTGCTGCGGCTGCTCGTCCACGCCATCCTCGACTACCAGCGCAACCAACTACGGGACGACGCGACCATCCTGCTCTTCGAATGGCGCCCGCAGAACGAGTGATGCCGCATTGGTCCGAGCCTTCGCTGTGCTCGTGCACCGTCCTCGGCCGGGCCGGGTGACTTGGCCGGCGCCGACTTCCGGTGCGCGGAAGCGCTGTCGGCGCCCTGACCGGCCGGGCGGAGCGCTCAGTCCCGGAACAGGCCGACGACCTGCTGGATTTCCGCCTCACGGCACTGCGCCGCTGCTGCGCAGCGAACACCCGGCACCCATCGGCCGGGAGGCCGTCGGCCATTGCGAGCGACCCTGGCGGCTGTCTTCTCGTCGGCCGCCCCACCGGATGACCGCGAGGAGCAGCTGGCGGCCCTCACCTGCGGGAGCCGCAGAGCCGGGACCGTCCGGCACCGCCGGGAGTGAAATCCGTCCCGCCCCGGCCGGCGTGGCAGAGGCCCCGCCGCACACGGGCGTGACCGCCCGGGTACCAGGGCGCTCCGCTCGGCGGTGTGTCCGCTCGCGGACCGTCCGAACCATCCGTAATGTCCGGACAGCTCGGTTCTGAAACGGCGTGAGGAAGTGGTGTCATGGTGGTCGGGGTCTTTCGCTCGTTCCGTGCGGCGGCCACGCAGCCACAGTCACCGGTCCGGACCTCCGACTCCCCGCGCCGCACCACCGTCGGCACCGGTGCGGGGGAGCGGTGGTGAAACAGCGTCAGATCTTCGGCACCGTCTTCGCTCTGGAGGCCGTCGTCGCCACCGGTGTCTTCGTCGTCGTCCTCGCTCTGTTCGGCTTCGCCCTGATCCGGCGCCGCGCACGGCAGCGGCCCGGCGAGACCGGAAAGCCGGAACGGCCACGTCTGGAGGTCTTCTACGTCAGCGTCCTGACGGCGTTCGTCGCCTTCCTGGTGGCCTGGACCGCATGGCAGAACCACCGGGAGAACGACGCCGCCGACCCCGCACCCGTGCGCGTCGACGTCCTGGCGCACCAGTGGTGCTGGACCTTCGGCTACCCGCAGACCTCCCACCACCGCGGCGTCACCTCCCTCTGCCGCGGTGACCAGTTGCCGACCCTGGTCGTGCCGACCGGCCGCCCGGTCCAACTGCGGCTGACCTCCCGGGACGTCATCCACTCCCTGTGGGTCCCGCACCTGCGCTACAAGATGGACGTCTTCCCCCACCACGTGAACACCTTCACCCTCACCTTCGACCACGAGGGCCGGTGGATGGGCAAGTGCGCCGAGTTCTGCGGACAGCGGCACGCCACCATGCGCTTCTGGCTCAAGGCCGTATCGCCCGGCGAGTACGACCGCTGGGCCGGCGCCCAGCAGGGCACCGGGGGAGGTGCGGCGGTATGACGGCCGCTCCACCGGCAGCCGGGCAGGAGGACACAGGCGGCCGGCCGGTCAAGCCGAGCGGCTGGCTCGGCTGGGTGGCGACCACCGACCACAAGCGGATCGGGCTGCTGACCCTCGGCACCTCCCTGGTCATGCTGCTGCTGGTGGGCATCATCGCCCTCGTCATGCGCAGCCAGCTCGCCCTGCCCGAGCAGGACCTGGTGGACGCCCACACCTACAACCAGCTGTTCACCATCCACGGCTCCGGCATGATCTACATGGTCATGACCCCGTTCGCCCTCGGAATGGGCGTCTACCTGGTGCCGCTCCAGATCGGCGCGCCCGGGATCGCCATGCCCCGCCTCACCCTCTTCGGGTACTGGCTGTACGTCCTCGGCGCCGTGGTGATGCTGTCCGGGTTCGCCACGCCCGAGGGCGCACACTCCGACGGCTGGTTCTCCTACCCGCCGATGGCCGACAGCCGGTACTCGCCGGGCATCGGCTCGGATCTGTGGATCGTGGGCGTCTTCCTGGCCACCACCGGGACCATCATCATGGGCTGGGCCGTGCTGTGGACGGTCCTGCGGCTGCGGACGCACGGCATGACGATGCTGCGGCTGCCCGTCTTCTGCTGGTCCATGATCGCCACGTGCCTGATGGTGATCGGTGCCTTTCCCGCCCTGCTGGCCGCCCTGACACTGCTCGCGGCCGGACGTGCCGACGCCACGCTGTTCGACTCGAACGTGTGGAACATCGGCTACCAGCACCTGTTCTGGTTCTACGGGCACCCCGTGGTGTACGTGATGTTCTTCCCCTATCTGGCCGCCGTCGCCGAGGTGCTCGCCGTGTTCTCCGGGCGGCGGTTCTTCGGCTACAAGGGCACCGTGCTGTCCCTGCTGCTCTTCGCGGCGCTGTCGATGAGCGTGTGGGGCCATCACATGTTCGCCACCGGTCAGGCCGCCAACGACTACTACTCGCTGACGTCCATCGCCCTGATCGTGCCCGCCGGTGTCGAGTACTTCAGCATGCTGGGCACCATCGTCGGCGGGCGGCTGAGACTGAGTACGCCCATGCTGTTCGCGCTCGCCTTCGTCCCGCAGTTCCTCGTCGGCGGGCTCACCGGCATCATGGTCGGCACCCCGGTCATCGACTACCACGTCACCGACAGCTACTTCGTCGTCGCCCACCTGCACTACGTGCTCTTCGCCGGCAGCATGTTCGGCCTGTTCGCCGCGCTGTACTTCTGGTTCCCCAAGGTCACCGGTGTGATGCTGGAGAAACGGCTGGGGCGGCTGCACTTCTGGCTGCTGGTGGCCGGCACCAACCTGACCTTCCTGCCGATGTTCGCCCTCGGCTATCTGGGCATGCCGAGACGGGTGTCGACGTACGCCTCCTTCGACGGCTTCGGCCCGCTGAACCTGCTCTCCAGCTGCGGTACGGGCCTCCTCGCCGCGGCCATGACCGTGTTCGCCGTCAACATCCTGTGGACCTTGCGCAAGCGGGCTCTCGGCCGGGCGGAGCCGGCGCCCGACGACCCCTGGGAGGGCCACACCCTGGAGTGGGCCACCACCTCACCCCCGCCACGGCTGAACTTCACCCCCGACCGCCCGGTGCCGCCCGTCACCAGCTTCGCCCCGCTGCTGGACCTGCGGCAGCGGCAGGCACGGCAGGCGTCCGGCGCCGCCGAGGGGAGCGGGGCGTGAAGCGGTACCTGGCGTTCGTCGTGGTCGCCGGCTGGGGCGCTCTCAACGGCCTGCTGCTGGTCGTCCTGGCGATCTACGGCGAGCGGTCCCTGGCGTACTGGCTGTGGGGCGGCGCCGTCACCCTGCTGGAACTGGCCGCCGTCGCCGTCCTGCTCTCCTCCCGACGGGGGCCCGAGCAGCACGTGGCCTACCGGGTGCCCGTACGGGGCTCCGCGGCGGCGCTGCCGGCCGCCGTCGGCTGCCTGCTCGCGGGCCTGGCCCTGGTCTACGGCTACTGGCTCTTCGCCCTGGCCGGGCCGCTGCTGGCGGTGGCGGCAGCCCTCGCCGTGCACGGCACCGCCCCCCGGGAGGAGTGAACCACCGTGCATCGGGGCATCCACCCGGCGCAGCTCGCGTCCGTGGCCGCGATGGCCTGCTCCGGCCTCGCCCTGGCCGCCGTCGTACCGGCCCTGGTGCGGCTGACCCGCCGGTCACCGCTGTGGGCGGGGGTGAGTCTGCCCGCGGCGGTGGCCCTGCCGCTGCTGGTGCTGCTGCACGCCGTCGTCGTCCTCGGCGGCCTGGTGGTCCCGGTGCCCTCCTCGGCGGCGTTCGTGACGCAACCCCTGCTGCTCGCCGCGGCCGTGGTGTTCTGGCTTCCCGCCCTCGCCGACACCCCGCACCGGCTCAGCGACCCGGGCCGCTGCCTGTACCTGTTCCTCGCCGCACCCCTGCTGGACCTGCCCGCGGTCGGCGTCATCGCCGCGGGACACTCCGCGGACGGCCTCGCCATGATCGTCGGCATGCTGCCGCTCGGCCTGATCGCGGCGGCTGTCACCTGGTCGTGGGTCACCACCGAGGAGCGGACGGCCCCGGACGTCCTCGCGCCACCGGCGCAGGAGGCAGAGCCGTATGCCGGGTGACACCCGCCCGCGGGTCCTGATCCTCGACGTGAACGAGACGCTCACCGACATGGCACCGCTCGGCGCTCGCCTGAAGGCCGTCGGACTGCCCGCCGGCCGCTGCCCGTCTGGTTCGCCCGGTGTCCTGCGCGACGGCACCGCCCTGACGCCGGCCGGCGGCCACGCCGACTTCTCGGACATGGCCGGCGACGACCTGCGTACCCTGCTCGCCCGGGAGGGGCGGGCCGGGCAGGATCCCGAGCGGGCCGTGCGGCACGTCCTCGGCGGACTCACCGGCCTGCCCCTGCACCCCGACGTGCCCGACGGCGTACCGGCGCTGCGCGCGTCGGGCCACCGCCTGCTGACCCTCACCAACGGCTCGGCCGGCACCACGCGCGCGGTGCCGGCACGCGCGGGGCTCGCCGACTGCTTCGAGGCGTATCTCGACGCCAGGGAGCGGGAGGCCGTCGGAAACCCCTGCTGCCGAGGCCTGCGCGCATGCGCTGTGCACGGAGGGCACGGATGCCGGGGCGGCGATGCCCGTCTCGCTCCACCCGTGGGAACGTCGGCGGGGCCGCGCGGGCCGGGCTCACCACCGCCTGACTCCGCCGTACGCAGCTGCCCTGTCCGTCGTCGCTGCACCCCGCCGACCGGGAGGCGGCCGGGAGGCGGCCGGGATGGGGGGACCTGGCGCGGCAACCGGGCGGCGGCCCGGCGCACTGAGCCCTCCGCCCGCCGCGGAACCCCCGCGCCGTCAGGACCCCCCGGACTCCTCGGCCTCGCTCGGCGCGGCCCGCACCGCCTCGATCCTGGACCGCTGCCAGTCGGTGGCGGGCTGTTCCACCCGTCGGCCGAAGTACCAGCGGCTGAGCGCGTTGCGGATCCGGTGCCTGTGGAACCAGCGCCACGCTTCCGTCCCGCGGGCCAGAGGGCGCGGCTCGTCGCGGACCAGGATGCGGTAGACCTCCTCACCCGTCAGCAGCGTCCGGGCGTCCCGGTACCCGCCGTCCGCCGTGCGCCGCACCTCGGACGTGCGCTCTCCCTCGAGCAGACGTCGCCGGTCGGCCGCCTGCAGTCCCAGGCACGCACGCTTGGTCGCCTGGTACACCAGGAACGGCAGCACGAACAGCCCGGCGCGCAGGGTGTAGGTCAGGGCCTGCAGCGGAACCCGGAACACGTAGGCGAGGACGTCCTGCCCGCCCGCCATCAGCAGCACACCGTAGACCGTGACACCGGCGGCCCCCAGGGCGGTGCGGGTGGGCTTGTCGCGCGGCCGGTCGCACAGATGCTGCTCCGGCCTCGGTCCGGCAAGCCACCGTTCCAGGAACGGACAGGCGTACAGGACGGCGAAGAGGCTCACCGGCATGACGACCGCCGGAAGGAAGACGTCCCAGACGACGGTATGACCCGCGAAGTCGGTCTCCGCCGCCGGCATCAGTCGCAGCGCGCCCTCCAGGAAGCCCACGTACCAGTCCGGCTGGGCGTCCAGCGACACCTGGTCGGCGCGGTAGGGGCCGAACAGCCAGACCGGGTTGACCTGCATCAGGGCGCTCATCAGGGTCAGAACGCCGCCCACCGTCAGGAACAGCCCGATGGACTTGGTCGCGTACTGCGGGTAGAGCGGCTTGCCGACCACGTTCTGGTTGGTCCGGCCCGGCCGGGCCCACTGGGTGTGCTTGTGGTACACGACGAACGTCAGGTGGACGCCGACGAGCGCGAGGAGCAGCCCCGGCAGCAGCAGCACGTGCGCGACGTACAGACGCGGGATGATCTCGTGCCCGGGGAACTGGCCGCCGAAGACGAAGAACGACAGATAGGTGCCGACCACCGGAATCGACAGCACGATGCCGTCGGCCGTGCGCAGACCGGTGCCGGACAGCAGGTCGTCGGGGAGCGAGTAACCGCAGAACCCCTCCAGCACCGCCAGCATGAACAGTGTCACACCGATGGTCCAGTTGACCTCCCGCGGGCGCCGGAAGGCGCCGGTGAGGAAGATCCGCATCAGATGCAGTCCGATCGCCGCGACGAACACCAGCGCACCCCAGTGGTGCACCTGCCGGATCATCAGGCCGCCGCGCACGTCGAAGCTGATGTCCAGCACCGACGAGTACGCCTGCGTCGTCATCACCCCGCGCAGCGGCTCGTAGGAGCCCGTGTACGGCTGTTCCGCCATGCCGGGATGGAAGAAGAAGGTCAGGAAGACGCCCGTGACGACGAGGATCAGCAGGCAGTACAGGGCGATCTCGCCGAGCAGGAAGGACCAGTGGTCGGGGAACGCCTTGCGCAGGAACTCCCGGCCGGCGGAACTGAGCGGCAGCCTCTTGTCGAGTGCCGTCGCCACGCGCTCTGCCCGTGCGGGCCGCGATGAGTCCTCCTCGTCGGACAGCGCCACGTGCCCTCGCCTCCCGCCGGTCGGCCGCTCCCCGGCTACTCAGCGTGCCTGCCTGTACACACATCGACTCCGAGCCTGACACGAGTGCGGGCACCACGCTCGGTGGAACGGCCGGGCAGAAGGCGGACCGAGCCCCTCCACCCCGGCCGCGGAGCAGGTGATCAACCGCCGTTTGACGCAGGGACAGCGGGGCTACTCGGGGTCCCGCCGGCCCGCATCCCGCGCAGGAGGTCGGCCCGCACCCGCGCAGGAGGTCTCCGTGGCCAACGTCTCCCGATTCCTTGCGGCACGCCTGCGGACGTGGGGTGTGGACCGGGTGTTCGGCATGCCCGGCCGGGACGTCGACGCACTGGTCGGCGTTCTGCGCGGCACACCGGACCACCCGGAGTTCGTCCAGGCCCGGCACGAGGAGTCGGCCGCCCTGATGGCCTGCGCCCACGCCAAGCTCACCGGGCGCCCCGGCTGCTGCCTCGCCCCCTCGGGCGCCGGGGCGCTGCGCCTGACGAGCGGTCTCTACGACGCCGCGCTGGACCGTCAGCCGGTGGTGGCCGTCGTGGGTGAGGAAGAACCGGCCCACAGCGCGGACGGCCGACGGCGGACTCCGCACGCGACACCCCTGCTCGCCGAGGTGTCCCGGTTCGCCGAACCGGTGAACGACCCCCGCCGGGCGGGTGACGCCCTGGACCGCGCCTTCCAGGCGGCGTTGACCGAGCGAGGGCCCGCCGCCCTGGTGGTGCCCCGTTCCGTCCTGACGGCCGAAGCGCCGAAGGAACTGAAGACGCACGACGCGGCGGGGACCGTACCGGCCCGCTTCGAGCCGCCGGCCAGACCACCGCGGATGGACGACGTGCGCCGGGCGGCCGGTGTGCTCAACGACGGACGCAAGGTCGCCATCGTGGTCGGACGCGGCGCCGCGCGTGCCGCCGACCGGGCGGCGGGTGTCGCCGGGCTGCTCGGGGCGGGCATCGCCACGACACCCCTGGCGCGCGATGTGCTGCCCGACGACCTGCCGTACGTCGCTGGAGTGGCGGCCCCCTACGGCAGCACGGCGGCAGCGGCCCTGCTGCGGGACTGCGACACGTTGCTCCTCCTGGGTGCCGGGGACCTGGACCGGAGCCTGCTGCCGGACGACGGCCGACGCCGCGTCGTCGCACTCGACGCCGAAGCCGCAGCCCCCGGCAGCCGGCCGGCCGCCGGCCTCCACGTCACGGGCGATGTCGCCGCCGCGCTTGACGCGCTCCTTCCCCTGTTGCGGCGCAAGCACGGGCGCGCGTGGCGCGAGACCGTCGAACGTGCCGTCGACGAGTGGCGGGTTGAGGGCCGGGCGAAGGCACACCGGTTCTTCGGCACGTCCGTCAACCCCCGGGCCGTGGTCGCCGAGCTGTCGGCGCGGCTGCCCGACCGTGCCGTCGTCGTCACGGATTCGGGGTCCGCCCTCGACTGGTGGACCACGCATCTGGAACTGCGCGCCGGGATGCGCGCCCTGCTCTCGGACGGCCTCGCGGCCCCCGGCGCGGCCGTCCCCTACGCGGTCGCCGCCCGTCTCGCCTGTCCCGACCGGCCGGTGATCGCCCTGGTCGGCGACGGCGCGTTCCAGGCGCGCGGCCTGAACGAACTGCTCACCGTCCGCCGCCACCTGGAGCGGTTCGCGAAGCAACCGCCCCTGCTGTTCTGTGTCCTGAACAACGGCGACCTCAACCGGCTGACCTGGCAGCGCCGCACGGAGTCCGGCGACCCGCGGATCCCCCCGTCGCAGGAGGTTCCCGACGCGGCGTACGCCGACTACGCCCGCCTCCTCGGCCTCGCCGCCGTACGCTGCGACCGGCCCCGCGCGGTGGGGGACGTATGGGAGTGGGCCTTGTCCAGGATGGGCCCGGCACTGCTGGAGTTCGCGGTTGACGGCGAGGTCCCTCCGGACTGGGCAGAGCCCGAAGGGCGCGGTGGCACCGCGGACCGCTCCCGTCCGCGTGTCTCCCACGGCCGGGTGCGACGGCTGATCGGCGCGGCACCCGCCGGACTGTTCCGGCCGGGCTGAGCAGGGACGGGCAGACGGGCACCGCCCGGTCCACCCACCACGGGCCGGGGCTGACCAGTACCGTCGGTCTTCGCCCACCACCGGTTCGCCCCCGTACGAGCACGGCCTCCCGCGCGGGTGCGCGGTTCCCGGCGGCTCGTGCCGCCGGGCGCGACGTCCGGTCCGATGCCCCCGTGGCCGGCCCACGGGCGGTACGGCGCCGAAGCCCTGGTCCGGCCCGCCGTCCCGGGGCGCAGCGTGTTTGCCGGTCCGGACGGCAGGGAACCCGGCCCCGCGCACCGGCGGAGAGGACATGGCGATGCCCACCCAGGACGACGTGCGGAAGCTGCTGCGAAGCGGCAGCACCTACGAGGACATCGCCGACCGCCTCGGCATCCCGCCCGGCCAGGCCTATCTGATCGCCACCGGCCTGCCCGCGGACGGCGGCGACGTCCTGGCCCTCGAGGAACTCGCCGGACGCGAGGGTCTGCTGCCCGGCGGCAGCCAGCATCTGGTGAATCCGCCGACCGAGGTGCCCACCCGGGACGAGACGGTCGGGGAGTGGCTCAGGGAACGGGCCCGCGCCGACGGGCCGATGCGGGAGGCCGCCGCCCGCCGCACGGCCGAGCCCCCGCCGCCGGCCGAGGAGGACGCCACCGAGGACGTGTCGACGGTCCTGGGCCGCGACCACAACCAGGTCAAGGCCATCCAGGAGCAGTTGGAAGCGGTGCCGGGGGTGCGCGCCGGCGGCGGTCCGGTCCAGCAGCAGCGGCGCGTCTCGCTCGTCGACATGATCCGCGAGCGGCTGGCTGCCCACGAGGAGGCCGAGGAGGAGCACTTCTGGCCCGCCGTGCTCCGCACGCTGCCGGACGGCGAGGAACTCGCCGCGAAGGGACGGGAACAGGAACGCGAGGGCAAGGACCTGCTCGCCGCGCTGGAGGGCATGTCCGGCGGCGAGGACCGGTTCGACGAACTGGTCGAGGAACTCGGCCTGGCCCTGCGCAAGCACGTCGCCTTCGAGGACACCGTCCTGCTGCGCCTGCACCAGACCATGCCCGAGAAGCAGCGGCAGAAGCTCGGCCACCGGATCCTGCGCGCCGAACGGCACACTCCCACCCGGCAGCATCCGCACGCGCCGGACAAGCCCCCCTTCAACAAGCTGGCCGCCGCCGCGGCGGCACCCCTCGACAAGGCCCGCGACGCCATGACGGGCCGGCCCGCCCGGCGGCACGGCCAGGCAGAGCACGAGCCCTTCGCCGGCCACGAGCCCTCCGCCGACCGGACGGGCACCTCCGGCCAAGGGGATCGGACGGGCACCTCCGACCAGGAAGAAGAAGGGTGAGTCACGCCATGCGCAACCCCCTGAAGCAGTGGCCCCTGCTGCGGCAGATACGGCAGGGCGACCCGTTCGGCCGGGGAGCGGCGGTCAAGTCGAAGGCATCGGCCGGCCTGCGGCCCCGTACGGCGACCGCTGACAAAGTGGTGAAATCCGTCTGCCCCTACTGCGGAGTGGGCTGCGCGCAGAACATCTACGTCAAGGACGACCGGATCGTCCACATCGAGGGCGACCCCGACTCGCCCGTCAACCGGGGACGACTGTGCCCCAAAGGCGCCGCCACGCTGGAACTGGCCACCGGCCCCACCCGCCGCCACCACGTGCTCTACCGCCGCCCGCACGGCACCGACTGGGAGCGTCTTCCGCTGGACCAGGCGCTGGACATGGTCGCCGACCGGGTGATCGAGACCCGGGCCCGCACCTGGGAGTGGGAGAGCGACGGCCGGCGCACCCGCCGCACCATGGGCATCGCGAGCCTGGGCGGCGCGACGCTGGACAACGAGGAGAACTACCTCATCAAGAAGCTGTTCACCGCCCTCGGCATCGTGCAGGTCGAGAACCAGGCCCGGCTGTGCCACAGCGCCACCGTCGCCGGTCTCGGCACCTCTTTCGGCCGGGGCGGCGCCACCACCTGCATGCAGGACCTGCAGCACTCCGACTGCATCGTCATCGAGGGCTCCAGCTTCGCCGAGGCACATCCCGTCGGCTTCCAGTGGGTCATGGAGGCCAAGGCCCGCGGGGCCACCCTCATCCACGTCGACCCGCGCTTCAGCCGCACCAGCGCTCTCGCCGACATCCACGTACCCCTGCGCGCAGGCAGCGACATCGCCTTCCTCGGCGGGATCATCCGCTACGTCCTGGAGAACGACAAGTGGTTCCACGACTACGTGCTGAACTACACCAACGCCTCCACCCTCGTCACCGACGATTTCGAGGACACCGAGGACCTCGGCGGACTGTTCGGCGGGCTCGACCCGGAGCTGGACGCGTACGAGAACGACAGCTGGCAGTACGAGGGCTTCCAGAGCCACCCCGAGCAGGAGCAGGACGAGCACAGCTACCGGGAGCGGCTCGCAGCGGCCAAGAGCGCCGGCCACGCCGAGTCGCACGGCTCCGGCGGCGCCGGCATGCACGGCTCCCCGCACCGGGACCCGTCCCTGCGCCACCCGCGCTGCGTGCTGAACCTGCTGCGCCGCCACTACGCCCGCTACACCCCCGAGGAGGTGGAGCGTACCTGCGGCATCCCGCGCAGCCTCTTCCAGCGCGTCTGCGAGACCATCACGGACCGCTCCGGCCCCGACCGCACGACCGCCTTCGCCTACGCGGTCGGCTGGACCCAGCACACGGTCGGCTCCCAGTTCATCCGCGCCGCCTCCGTCCTGCAGCTGCTCCTCGGCAACATCGGCCGCCCCGGCGGCGGCATCCAGGCCCTGCGCGGACACGCCAGCATCCAGGGCTCCACGGACGTACCGACCCTGTTCAACCTGCTCCCCGGCTATCTGCCGATGCCGCACGCCTACGACCACGAGTCGCTGGACGAGTACATCTCGGGGGAGGAACCGGAGAAGGGCTACTGGGGTGACATGCGGGCCTACCTGGTCAGCCTGCTCAAGGCCTGGTACGGCCCCGCCGCCCACGCGGACAACGACTACTGCTGGGACAACCTCCCGCGGATCACCGGAAGCCACAGCACCTACGAGACGGTCATGGCCCAACTGGACGGCACCTGCAAGGGCTACTTCCTGATGGGTGAGAACCCGGCCGTCGGCTCCGCCAACGCCAGGATGCAGCGGCTGGCGATGGCGGGCCTGGACTGGCTCGTGGTCCGCGACTTCTCCCTCATCGAGTCGGCGACCTGGTGGAAGGACGGCCCCGAGATCGACACCGGCGAGCTGCGCACCGAGGACATCGGCACCGAGGTGTTCTTCTTCCCGGCAGCCTCGCACACCGAGAAGAACGGCGCGTTCACCAACACCAACCGGCTCCTGCAGTGGCACTTCGCCGCCAGGGAACCGGACGGCGAGGCCCGCAGCGAACTGTGGTTCATGTACCACCTCGGCCGCAGGATCCGGCAGAAGCTCGCCGGGTCCGCCGACGAGCGCGACCGGCCCGTCCTCGATCTGACCTGGGACTACCCCACCGAGGGGACACTTCAGGAACCGAAGGCCGAGGCGGTCCTGGCCGAGATCAACGGCTTCGACGCCGAGGGCAGCCCCCTCGCCTCCTACGAGCAGCTCAACGACGACGGGTCCACCGCCTGCGGCTGCTGGATCTACTGCGGCTGCTACGCCGACGGCGTCAACCAGACCGCGCGCCGGGTGCCAGCCAAGGACCAGAACTGGCTCGGGCCCGAGTGGTGCTGGGCCTGGCCCGCCAACCGCCGCATCCTGTACAACCGCGCGTCCGCGGATCCCGACGGCAGACCGTGGAGCGAGAACAAGGCCCTGGTGTGGTGGGACGAGGACAAAGCCCTGTGGACCGGCCATGACATCGCCGACTTCAAGGCGACCAAGAGCCCGCACTACCGGCCGCCGCACGGCGCCACCAAAGCGGAGGGGCTCGCTGGCATCGACCCGTTCATCATGCAGGCGGACGGCAAGGGATGGCTGTACGTGCCCGCAGGCCTCGTCGACGGGCCCCTGCCCACCCACTACGAGCCGCAGGAGTCACCCGTCGAGAACCCGCTCTACCACCAGCAGCGCAACCCGGTCCGCGAGGTCTTCAGCCACGAGTTCAACCGCTACCACCCGAGCGGCCAGGAGCCGGGCGCGGACGTCTTCCCGTACGTGGTGACCACCTACCGCCTCACCGAGCACTTCACGGCCGGCGGCATGTCCCGCTGGTCGTCGTACCTCTCGGAGCTGCAACCCGAGATGTTCTGCGAGGTCTCCCCGGAGCTGGCCGAGGAGCGGGGGCTGGAGCACCGCGGCTGGGCGACGATCGTCACCGCGCGCAACGCCATCGAGGCCCGCGTGCTGGTGACCCCGCGGATGGTGCCGCTCGCCCTGGACGGCCGTACGGTCCACCAGATCGGCCTGCCGTTCCACTGGGGACCCAACGGCCACACCCGGGGCGACTCGGCCAACGACCTCACCGCCGTCGTCCTCGACCCGAACATCCACATCCAGGAGGTCAAGGCCCTCACCGCGGACATCCGGCCCGGACGGCGGCCCCGCGGACAGGACCGGGTGGAGCTGGTGCGCGCCTACCAGCGCCGCGCCGGCATCACCCCCGACACCGGAACCGAGGTGATCTCATGACCGGTCCGGACACTCCCCGGCGGCAGGGCTGCGGGTGCAGCGGCGGGTGCGGCAGAGAAGGGGGCGCAGGCGGCGAAGCCGGCGCACAGGGCCTGCTGAGCATCGGGCGGCGCCGCCCGGACGGCACGATCGGCTCCTTGGGCGTCCTGGGCATGGCCGCCGGTGCCGCCGCGGCCACCGCCGGCGCCGTGACCGCGGGCGGTACGGTCCACGAGCGACGGGACACCCGCGACGGTGGCGACGGCGGTCTCGGCAACGGCCCCGACCCCGCGGCCGGCAGCGGTTGGTCGTCCGCACCGCCCCGCATGGGCTTCTTCACCGACACCTCCGTCTGCATCGGCTGCAAGGCCTGCGAGGTGGCGTGCAAGGAGTGGAACGCCATCCCGGAGGACGGACTGACGTTCACCGGAATGTCGTACGACAACACCATCGGTCTCGGTGCCGACAGCTGGCGGCACGTCGCCTTCATCGAGCAGGACAAGCCGCTCGCCGGTCAGATCACCGGCGGGCAGACGGGGCAGGACGCGCGGGGCGTGCGCTGGCTGATGGCCTCCGACGTGTGCAAGCACTGCACCGAGGCGGCCTGCCTGGACGTCTGCCCGACCGGCTCGCTGTTCCGCACGGAGTTCGGCACGGTCGTCGTCCAGGAGGACATCTGCAACGGCTGCGGCTACTGCGTGCCCGCCTGCCCCTACGGCGTCATCGACCAGCGGCACGGCGACGGCCGGGTGTGGAAGTGCACCCTGTGCTATGACCGGCTCGGCAGCGGCCAGGAACCCGCCTGCGCCAAGGCGTGCCCCACCGACTCCATCCAGTTCGGACCGCTGGACGAACTGCGTGAGCGGGCCGCCCTGCGCGTGGACCAGTTGCACGAGGCCGGGGTCGGCGAGGCGCGCCTGTACGGCCACGACCCGGAGGACGGCGTCGGCGGCGACGGCGCCTTCTTCCTGCTGCTGGACGAACCCGAAACCTACGGACTGCCCCCGGACCCGGTCGTCACCACCCGCGACCTGCCCAGGATGTGGAAACTCACCGCGGCGGCGGCCCTGTCCCTGGCGGCCTCCGTCGCCGTGGCCTTCGCGAAGGGGGGCACCCGATGAGCGACGCCCGCATCACGAGGGACGGCCTGGAGGGCGGACGCCCCGGCCGGGAGGCGACGACCGGAGCCGACGTGCCGCCGGGCGGCGGCCCCCGTCGTCGGGGGCGAAAGCACCGACGGGACAAGGAGCCCGAGTTCCGCTCCTACTACGACCTGCCGGTGATCAACAAACCGGTGTGGGAGTCCCCCGACATCCCCGGCTACCTCTTCCTCGGCGGGCTCGCGGGCGCCGGCGCCCTGGTCGGGGCCGCTGCACACGTCACCGGTCGTCCGGCCCTCACCCGGGCCGCCAAGGTTGCCGCCGCGTCCGCCGGCCAGCTGTCCGTGGCCGCCCTCGTCCACGACCTCGGCCGGCCCGGCCGGTTCCTGAACATGCTGCGCGTGTTCAAGGTGACCTCTCCCATGAGCGTCGGGTCCTGGCTGCTCGCCGGATTCGTCCCCGCGGCGAGCGCCGCCGCCCTGGCGGACCTGACCGGGCGGCTCCGGCCCGTCGGAACACTGGCCACCGCGGGCTCGGCCGTACTCGGCGGACCGGTCGCCGCCTACACCGCGGCCCTGATCTCGGACACCGCCGTCCCCGCCTGGCACCAAGGACACCGGTGGATGCCGTTCGTCTTCGTCAGCAGCGGTCTGTCCGCCGCGGCCGGACTGGGCCTGGTGGCCGCACCGCCGGCCGAGACGGCGCCGCTGGTGCCGCTCGCGGTCGGCGGGGGACTGGCGGAGGTGGCCCTGACCAAGGTCATGGAACAGCGCGCCGGAGTCGCCAAGGAAGCCTATGAGACCGGCCCGGCGAAGAAGTTCCTGCGCACCGCCGAGATCCTCACCGTGGGCGGCGCCCTGCTCGCCGCGGTCCGCCCCCGCAGCCGGGCCCGGTCGGTGGCTGCCGGAGCCGCCCTCCTCGCCGGCTCCGCGCTCACCCGGTTCGGCGTCTTCCACGCCGGGCTGATCTCCGCCGAGGACCCCAAGTACACGGTCGTGCCCCAGCGGGCCCGGCTCGACGGCGCGGACGGCGTGCGATGACCCGGCTGTGGTCGCTGATGCAGGACGACCACGACGCGATCCGGGGCGTCCTGGACGACCTCACCGGCGGCTCGAGCACGACGGAGCCGGACGTCGGCGAACAGCGCCGACTGGCCCGCGGTCTCGTGGCCCTGCAGTCCGCCCACGAGATCACCGAGGAACTCGTCATCTGGCCGGCCGTCCGCGCCCTCTGCCCGGACGGCGACTCACTCGTCGCCACAGCGCTCGCACAGGAGCACGAGACCAAGCGCGCCCTGCACGAACTCGCGCACCTCTCGCCCGGCAGCCAGGAGTTCACCCAGTGCGTCAACACCGTTGCCGGACTCAACCGCACCCATCTCAGTTACGAGCAGAACCAGATCTGGCCCCGCCTGGACGACCGGCTCACGGCGCGGGACGCCGCACGCCTCGCCCGCCGCTGGGAGGCGGCCCGCGCGCGAACACCGACCCGCCCCCATCCGCACCTGCCCGCCCGTCCTGCGGTGCTCGGCACGGTCGGCGTCGCCGCCGGTGCCGTGGAGCGCCTACGGGACACCGTCGGCCGTAGACGGTGATGCGTCACCCGGGTGGCGGAGCCCCGACGAGAGGACGCGCCGCGGCATCGGTCCGTGACGTGCTGCCGTCGTCCGGCAGCAGCGCTGCCACAGCGTTTCGGCGCGCGCTGAAAGAGGACTCCTGGCAGTGTCCATGGGTGAGGGGAACCGGCAGGTCCCCTCGTGAGCACATCGACGGCGAGATCCGATGAGGAAGTGGAAGTGGAAGCGGGAGAGGGAGAGGGAGACGGCGGGCCAGGTCCGTCCGGAGCTGTGCGACCTGTGCGCGACCGCCTTCCCCGAGAACGAGGCGGTGCGCGGATATGTGCCCGACTCGTCCTGTGTGAGCTCTCGCAATGACTGGTTCGACGGGCTCCGGCTCATCACGGCGTGCGCCCACGACCACTTCGCGGTCCTGCAGAGGATCTACCGGTGCCGCCCGTTCGTCCTGGAGGAACTGTGGGGGGCGAAGATCACTCGCGCCCTGACGGCCGGCCCGCCCGTGCTGACCGTCGTGGAGCTCGCTTGCCGGACCGGTCTGCACGAACCGGAGATCAGGCGCGCCATCGCCTGGCACAACGAGCGTAGAAGGCAACAGGCGAGGTGATCGACCACGCGCCCATGCGTCAATGCTCCGCGGGCGGGCGCCCGGTCCTGAGCATGCGCAGCACGGCCCGTTCGGCAGGTCCTTGGGTGGCAGGCGTGCCGTAGGAGCCTTCGCCACCGAGCTGGGGCAGCACGGCGGCCACCGTCACTCCCTCCTCGTAGAGTTCGATCACGCGAGGGTTGATGTAGGACGCGCGGCAGACCGCGGGGGTGTTGCCGAGATACCCGGCCACCTCACGTGCCGCCCGGGCGATGGCCCGGTGCCGGGTGGTCTCGCTGCGGGCGACGGGCTGTGACACGGCCAGGGCCACGGCGGCCATGACGGTGGCGTGCCAGGTGCGGAAGTCCTTGGCGGTGATCTCCAAGCCGGCCAGTTCCTTGAGGTACGCGTTGACGTCGTCACCGCTCAGGTCGTGCCAGGTGCGCTGCTGCCAGTAGGCGAGGAGCCGGTCTCCGCCGCCCCTGCGCCGCATCAGCGCGGTGAGGCTGCGGCAGGCGTCGGGATCCGTGACCCGCTTCACCATCTCCCTGCCGTGCTTGCCGGTGTAGGTGAACAGGACCCCGCCGGCCTGACAGCAGGAGTGCTCGCGCAGCAGCGTGGTGAGGCCGTAGCTGTTGTGCAGCTCCGTGTAGCGGTCGCTGCCGACGCGGAAGAACCCGAGGTCGATGAGGCGTACCGCGGTGGCCAGCACCCGCTGCCGGGTCAGGCCCCGGTCGCACAGGTGCCCCTCGACGGCCTCCCGCACCACGGGCAGGACCTCGGCGATGTCGAGCACGTGCTCGTGCTTGGCCTGTTCCTGCTCGGCACGGAACTGAGGGTGATACAGGTACTGGCGGCGCCCGGCCGCGTCGGTGCCCACCGCCTGAAGATGCCCGTTGGCCCGGGTGCAGATCCATACGTCACACCAGGCCGGCGGTATGACCAGCGTCCGCACCCGGGCCAACTCCGCCGGATCGCGCAGGGGCTCCCCCCGCCCATCGAGGTACCGGTAGCCGTGACCGCTCCGCAGCCGGCGGTACCCGGGATCGGTGGGACGACTGTGGTAGAGGCGCATCCCGACCTCCTGGAGTACTCAGCCGGTCACCTGGTTCATCCTTCGACTACCCGCAGGGCAGCGTGCGAAGCCGGCTCACCGAAGGGCGACGGTCGAGGCTGCGGTCAGGTTGGCGTGCCGGCCCCGAGGACGGTCGCGTGGCTGTCGCTCATGCCCCCGCGGCCTCGGCCGCCTCGCGGGCGATCCGGTCGAACTGGGCGCCCATGGCCTCGGCGAGCGCCTTCGCGGCGGACAGCGGCCTCACCATGACCGTGAACTCGTCGATCTTCCCCTCCTCGTCGAAATGGAGGAAGTCGCACCCCTGGATCTGCCTGCCGCCGACGGTCGCGGTGAAGACGAAGGCGTGGTCGCGGCCGTCAGGGTTCGCGATCTCACGGACGTACCGGAAGTCCTCGAAGACCCGCACCACCCCGCGAAGGATCGCCGCGGTGATCGCTTTGCCCGGGTACGGCTTGAAGGCGACCGGGCTGGTGAAGACCACGTTCTCGGCGAGCAGTGCCTCGACGGCGGCCTCGTCCCGGTTCTCGACAGCCTTGCGGAACGGGTGCACGGATCACCTCTAGTCAACTAATTGAATAGGTGCCTCGGAGAGTAGAGGTGTGGCTCCTGGCTGTCCACCCCTTGGTGATCCGGGTGCCGGCCGCCATGGCGCGCTGCGGGTGGGGCGCGCCGCCAGGAGCCCGGTCCGAGCCGAGGCGTCGGTCAGCAGGGCGCCGTCCGCCGGGACCTGGGCCGCGGCCTCGCTCACGTCGACCGGGGCGACGGCCCGCAGCAGGACCGAGGGCCGCTGGCGGCAGGCTCCGGTGCAGCCGGTGCGGCACTCGTCGACCGGGACGAGCACCGCGGCGCTACCTGCTCCCGCGGAAGGGGGGTTCAGCTCCGGTGGCCGCCGTCCTTGGTCGGCGCCGGCTCCGTGGCCGTGCCGCTCAGGTGCCGCGCCCAGGCGCGTACGGTGGGCTCGGCGGTGAGGGTGTGGAAGTCGGCCTTCAGTCCGCTGCGCCGCCACCGGCCGCTCAGTCGCATCATCCGGAGGGAGTCGAGGCCGAGCTTGACGAGATCGGTGTCGTCGCCGATGTCCGAGGGTGCCATTCTGAGGGCGGCGGCGACGGTGTTGCGCACCTCGTCGGTGGTGACGGTGGGCGGTTGTCGATGCGTACCGCTCATCAGGGGGTCCTCCGTTCCGTTCCGGCAGCCGCGGTGTGGGGACTCGCTTCGCTGATCTCGACGACGGCGCAGCCCACCTCCATGCCCTCTGTGACCCCCACGAGCAGCACATGGTCCCCCTCGCCCACCTGGCCCGTGCGCCACAGGTCGGCCAGGGCCAGCACCTGGTCGCCCACGGTGGCGTGGCCGATGGTTTTCAGGTGGTCCCAGGTGCTGAGCTTGGCGGGTATGCCGAGCGGTTCGAGCAGCAGCGTGTGCAGGGGGTTCTCACTGAAGCCGGTGTGGGCGACACGGGCGATGGCGTCCCAGTCGACACCGGCCTCCGCGAGCGTCCGGTCGGCGATCTCCTTGACCAGTTCTCCGAACCGGTTCGCCATGTCGATCAGGTCGTGCGGGCCCGCGCCCGGACGCTCGGCCCACTCCTGCCGCCGCGCCTCGACCCGCCAGGGGTGATCGGGGTACCGGGCGGGCGGCATCAGGGAGTCGTTGCCGCGGTGCACGGCCTCGAGTTCGGGCACGGAGCGTGAGCCGATGGCCTTGAGACGTGCGAAGCCGCCGAGGGTGGAGGCCACGAGCGCCACGCCACTGTCCGCGAACACCGCGAGCGGGGAGTCGTTCCACCGGTCGAACGTCGGGGTGGAGAAGTTGTCCGCCCCTGTGACGAGGACCGCCTGCCGGCCGGGGGAGCCGGTCTTGAGCAGCGTGGCGGCCAGGTGCAGCGCGGTCATCATCGCCAGACATCCGTGCGTGATCCCGAATGCCGGAATCGGCTGGTTCAGCGTCCGGTGGAGCACGTAGTGGGGCGGGGACCAGTGTCCGGGGCCCTGGTAATAGGCGCCGCTGTGTAACACGGCCGCGAAGTCGCCGGGCTCGTGACCGGCCTGCTCGAGGGCCTGCCGGGCAGCTCGTACGGCCATGTCCGGTGCGGACAGGGCGGGTTCCACGGCAACCGAGACCAGGCCGGACTCCTCCGCCGCGTGGGACTCGAACCAGCCCTGCCGTACCGCCTCCTCGACGGGCGTGGGCCGGGGCGTGTACGTACCGATGCCCGCGAGGTAGATGTCGTCGACTTTCACGAACGTCCTTCTTTCGACGGGGTGAGGGATGCGAGTGGGTGCGAGGTGTGCGGCGGCCGGGCGTGCCGCACCGCGCCGGAGCGTTCACAGGGGGAAGGGCTCGAGTTCTCCTGACGTCACCTGCTCGCGCAACGCCCCCCGGTCGATCTTTCCGTTGGCGTTGAGCGGAAGGCGGTCCACGAGATGGAACGTCAGCGGGATCATGTACGGCGGCAGGCAGTCGCGCAGTCCCTCCTCCACCGCGTACACGTCCGCGTCCGGACCGCACAGGACCGCTGCCATGACGGTCGTTCCCTCCTCGTCGCCGGGTACGGCGACGACCACGGCCTGGTCCACGCCCTCCTGGTCGCGAAGGTGTGCCTCCACCTCGCCCAGTTCGACGCGATGGCCGAGGATCTTCACCTGCGAATCCAGCCGTCCGGCGTAGAGGAAGATGCCGTCCGCCGTCCTTCTGCCGAGGTCGCCGGTGCGGTACCAGCTGCCGTCGGGCTGCTCGTGGAAGCTGCGCCGCGTCTGTTCCGGGGACTGCCAGTAGCCATCGAAGACCTGCGGCCCCCGCAGACAGATCTCACCCGTCCCACCGTCGGCCACCGGTGTTCCGTCCGCTGCCAGCAGGGCGGCCTCCATTCCCGGGTAGGGTCGTCCGATCGGCACGATGCCGTTCGTGGACAGGGCGGGGGACCGCTGCGGGTTCCAGCGGTACACCGTACTGGCGATGGTGGCCTCCGTCGGTCCGTAGAGGTTCTCCACCACCGACTGTGGCGCTGCCGCCTGCCAGGCCGCGGCTGCGGACGCCGCAAGCGCCTCCCCGCAGAACAGGCTCCACCGCAGCGACGGCAGGCTGCCGGGCGTCAGCGCCCCGCTGTTGTGCTGGAGCACCGCGAGCGAGGGCACCGAGAACCACACGGTGATTTCCTGGTCGCGGATGAAGCTCAGCGGTGCCTGGAGGTCCGGGCCGTCCAGCGGCACCAGGCATCCACCGCTGCCCCAGGCCATGAACAGGTCGAAGACGGACAGGTCGAAGGTCTGGTCGAAGGTGTTGCTGAAGCGGTCCTCGGGCGAGAAGTCGTACCGCTCGGTGTTCACCCGTAAGAACGCGCTCACATTGGCGTGCGAGATCGGGACTCCCTTGGGGCGGCCGGTCGAGCCCGAGGTGAACAGCAGATACGCCATGTCGCCGGGACCGGGGAACAGTGGCTCCGGCAGGGGCGCCTGGGCCGCGATGGCCCCGCCGCTGAGGACGTCCGGGCCGGCGTGCAACCCGGGGGGTACGTCGTCGGACTCCGGGATCAGTACCGGTGGGGCGTCCTGCAGGTCGCTCAGCAGCCGGGCCGCGTGGGGGAGTGAGCCGCCGTCGGTGAGCAGGGCGCAGAGGCCGGAGCGCTCCACGACGTCCCTGTTGCGGCTCACCGGGTATGTGCTGCTGAGCGGCACCGCCGCCGCACCCGTGTACAGGGCTGCGAGGAACCCGGCGTAGGTGACGATGCTGCGGTGCCCGAGAATGCCCACGCGTCGCGGGCGGGCGTTCACCCTGAGCAGGGCCGCCGCCCACTGCCGCGCGAGGTGGTCGAGCTCGGCGTAGGTCCAGACGCGTTCGCCGAGCAACAGGGCGGCGCGGTGCGGATGGCGTCCCACCGAGGAGCGGAAGCCGGAGTGGAGGAAGCGGAGGGACGGGGAGCTGGAGTCCTGCATGACGTTCTCACGTGTGCGTGTCGTGGGCGTACGGAGACATCGGCCGGTGTGGCCAGGGGCGGGGGGCGGGGCTGGAGTCTGCTGGCGGCTCCAGCCGTGACCGGGTGTGGCCGTCACACAGGCGCTCGTGCAGCCGGTCAATTCGGTCTCGGCGGTCCGCAGTTCGGGTCCGGCGTGGGCCGCGGGCCCGGACGGCGGGCGGTCGCCGTTCGCCGGCGGCCCGGCTCGTGGGCGCAGCGCGGAGCCGTCCTGCCTGGAGCCCGCTCAGCGAGCCGGTCCCTGCCTCGGTGTTCATGTACTGCTCGACCGTGGCCCGGTTGAGCCGACGCAGCTCGGCTTCGTCGGTGAACACAGGTGACTGTGCGACGTCCGGCATCGCTGCCCTTCGTAGGGGTGGGTGCGGGAAGAAGCACGGCGAGGGCGCCGGTGCTCTTGAAATGCGGGGAATGAGGTACGGATGCATGCCGGACAAAGAGGCAGCATGCCGTTGACGTGAGTTCAGGAAAGATATCCCAGGCGGTGACAGAAAGGGCAGATATGGGCCCTTGATGAGAACACCGCTGGTCTTGTCACATCTGTGCGACCGACCGCCCGTGATGACCTGCAACTTCTGGGCACCACCAACTCACGACCATTCCCCCCTTTGTCGCCTCTTCGGTGCCTGGGGGCCCTGATCGGGCCCTTGGCTTCCTGGCTACACGCTAGGAGAGCCAAAGTGAGGCGTCAACTGATGTGAGCACTCAAGCCTGAAATTATCCACACTAGTGCAGAACTGTGCTGGCGGCCAACGTAAGGGAAGCGCCGAAGGCATGAGAGAGGGGTGGTCATGGTCGATCCGGCACCCGATTACCGCCGCTCCTGCCGTCGCCGAACGGCTGAAATCAACTCTTCCGGCACAAGGCGCGGTTGGGGCGCGGGTTTGCAGTACGGACCGGGGTGGCCCGGCCGGTCACCTGGGACGGTTTCTCGATCTGACGACCAGCTGACCGAGGAAGCCGGCGCGGGGATCGAACTGCCCCCCTCCGCGATGCGGCGTCCGGCGGATCGCGCTGCGAGCGGCCGGCCTGCCCTCCAAGAGCCCCAGGCCGCGGACGCGTCGCGCAGGGAGGTTCGCGACACCACTGACCCTGCCGGCACCGCTGGCTGTCGGCGCCGGGCCCGTCCACGCGGCGCCAGCGATGCAGCCGATCGACTCGCGGCCTGTCGGCCACGCCGCGCAGGTGCTCCTCGCTCCCGCCGGCTGATCCGGAGGCGCAGGTGACGCGGGCGGGACCGTCGGTCCTGCTGCCGTAGTCCGGCGCAGTCGCGCTCGGCCTCGATCGAGCTCATGGTGACCGAGGCCGACGACCCGGCGATGGAGGGTGCGTCCGTGCCGTGGAAGACGTGGGCGGTCAGGTCGTGGACCGTGGTGGCAGGTGTTCGACACCACTGCCCACGGCATGGCTGATGGGGTCGGGCAGCCGTCGGACATCGAGCGTGCCGTCGGGGGACAGAGGGATCTCGTCGAGGATGGCGATATGGGCGGGGACCATGTGCTCGGGCAGTCGCTCGTGGAGGAAATCGCGCAGCTCACGGGCGAGGTCGTCGGACAGTTCGTGTCGGAACGGCGCGTTGGAGAGGGCCTGCCGCCGGGTCTGCGGCACCCATGCCGGGATCGCTCCGGACCGGCTCAAGACCACGTCGTAGCGGCCGATCGCGCCGGAGCGCGGCGGTGTCACGGCGACGGTGAGGCCGTGCCGGCGGCCGATCGCCCACCAGTCACCGGGTGTTTCCCCGTCCAGGTCGTCGCGTGCCGGCAGGTCGTCGAGCCTGGCTTCGGCCGCGGCCTCGGTCAGGGCACGCCAGGTGGCGACGTCCGCCGCCGTCCGGGAGTCGGGGACGTCAAGGATGAGAAGGTCCCGCGGTTCACCGCGACCGAGCCGAACGTCGACGGCTGCGGTGCCCCAGTCGGCCGGGTTCCATTGCACCGCAGGAGGGTATGGCCGGGTGACGGGCTCCGCGCCCACCCGCAGTGTCACGTCGTAGCGGAACTTGGTCAGTTCGTTGGCCACCGTGCCGCGTTTGAGCTGGAGGCCGGCTTCGGACACCCCGGTGAGTTCCGTGACCAGGGCCGCGAAGAACGACGGGTCGACCAGCAGCTCGCCCTCCTCGTCGACGGCCGCTCGGACGCGTCGTCGTACCTCGTCCACCCGTGCGTCGCCGTCGGCGTGGAAGACCTCGACGGAACTGTGGAGCACCTCCAGCAGCCGAAGGTCGCGTACGTCACCGATGAAGACAGCGCCGCCGGGCCGGACGACCCGGACGGCCTCGCGCAGCACCTGCCGCAAATAGTCCGCCGAGGGAAAGTACTGGATCACCGAGTTGAGGAGGACCAGATCGATGCTGTCATCGGCGAATCCGGTGAAGTCGGTGCCCTCGCGTTCCAGCAGCGTGACGTGGGCGTAGCGCTCCGGTGATGCGTCCAACTCGTGCTGGATCGTGCGCAGTACCTCGCCCGACAGGTCTGTCGCCCAGTACCGCTCGGTGTCCGGCGCGATGCGGAACAGCAGCATGCCGGTTCCGCAGCCCACTTCCAGCACCCTGCGGTGCGGCAGGGCCGCCACCTGATCCACGATGCTGTCGATCGCCTCGCCGACCTCCGCACGGGTCATGACCGTGCCGGTGTAACTGCTGTTCCAGCCGCTCCGGTCGAAGGCCCGGTCGTCGGGCGTGCCGTCCTTGACTTCGCCGTAGACGTGCTCGAAGACGTCTTTCCATCCGGCGACATGCTCGCTGACGAGGTCAGGCGCTTGTTCGGCCACAAAGCCGGGGTCGGGTACGACGTAGGCGGCGAGTCCGTCCCGGCCGTCGGGGAACGGCCGTAAGAGCGCCACGGCCCTGTCGACCGCCGGGTGGTCGGCCAGTTGCCGGCTGACGGCGGCGGGGTCCAGCTGGTCGTCGGGGACTTCGGCCTGGTCGTCGGTGGGGTCGAGGAAGGTCACCGTGCCGTCCTCCCGCCAGGGGACGAGGTCTCCGGTCTGCTGCAGCCGACCGCACGGTTCGGTGCGACAGCGCCGTCGCGTGTCCGCTTCAGCCCGCACATGCTCACAGTGGTGCCTCCTCGCGTCCCGGTTGAGAACTGTTGTCGCCAAGGTCCTGTGACCCGGCGCTGCCGCACAGATGTTCCTGCCGAGACCGTCGACGTCGAGCACACCGGCCGCCGTGCTGCCACTGCCCACACACCTCGTCCGCCCGGCATTTCGAGGTATGTAGCACCCCAGGTCAGGGCTCCAGAACGCCGCACAGCGCAGAAGACAGACAAGGCGGGTACGTCAAAGACTCGGCAACGCCACCTAGCCGGAGGTGAAAACGAGGTCACCGGCGACAATCATGCGATGAATCCCCCCATTCAATCTGCGCCGAATATAGCTACCACCAAGATCACATGTCAAGGCCGCTCCGCTTTTCCTCGGTGTGCCGCTGCGGACCACAAACCGTATTGACGGCCCGACGGGATATTCGGTCCGACCGCCCCTGGCGTGCCGTCAGGGGTGATTTTCCTCCCGCCACCGTCGGCATCCGGTCGATCGGCGTCCGCTGTCTCCGTCAAGTATCGGACGATCGCGCCTCAGAACCGGGAACACCACTGTCCGGAAAGCCGTGCTCGGTGCCGCGACGGGCGACAAGTGGCTTCACCTCACGTCCCGGACCAGGCGGTGACACGTGTCGTGATCGTGGTCGTGGCCCCGGTCGGCCGGTACGACGTCCGGTCGAGGACGGGGCGGCTGGGCTTCACACCCGCGTAAGCGGCATCCGGACCGGCTGGTGTTCCCGGGCATCCTGTTCGTGCCGGACACCGGGATGGCCTGGGAACACCTGCCGCAGGAACTCGGCTTCGACGCGCCCCCGGTGGCCGTCCGGCCCAGCCGCTGCGAGTGCAGGCCGCGCGCCGGGTCTCGCTGAATTCGGTCACGCACCCTGGAAATTCGGTCATGCACCCAGCCCGACGCGCGTACCCACTCGTCACTTCAGCTCCCGGCCCTTCGGCCGTCGACGGCGGGGATCCTGTTGTCACTCGGTGTCGGCGTGGGCCATGCGTGCCGTGTTCATGGTGCCGCATGGCGGAGGGAGTCCAGGACGGTCAGTTCGTCCTCGGAGAGGCGCAGTGAGCCGGCGGCCACGTTCTGGGCAAGGTGGTCGAGGTCGCCGGTGCCGGGGATGGCCAGGACGTGGGGGCCGCGGTGCAGCGTCCATGCCAGCCGGACCTGGGCGGTGCTCACCCCGTGTGCGCGGGCGATGGCGTGCACCTCGCTGCTGTCGTCCGCAGGCGCGCCGGCCGTGCGCCCGCTGCCGGCGATCGAGTAGAACGGCACGAACGCGATGTGCTGTCGACCGCAGATGCGCAGGAACTCCTCCTGCTCCGGCGATGCGCCGATCCCGTACATGTTCTGCACGCAGACCACCGGTGCGATGGCCTGGGCCTCGGCGAGGTGGTGGGGGCGGACGTTGGACAGGCCCAGGTGGCGGATGAGTCCGGCGTCGCGCAGTTCGGCGAGTGCGCCGAAGCGATCGGCGATGGAATCGGTGCCGACGACACGCAGGTTCACCACCTCGAGGTGGTCGCGGCCGAGCTGGCGCAGGTTCTCCTCGACCTGGCCACGCAGCTGCTCGGGGGTGGCATGGGGCAGCCAGCCCCCCGAGGGATCGCGGCCCGGTCCCACCTTGGTGGCGATGACAAGGTCGTCCGGATAGGGGGCCAGGGCCCGGTTGATCAGCTCGTTGGCGCAGCGCAGCGGCGAGAAGTAGAACGCGGCGGTGTCGATGTGGTTCACGCCGAGCTCGACCGCGCGACGCAGCACACGAACGGCCTGGTCGCGGTCGCGCGGGAGAGCACCGGGCGCGAACGCCTCCCCGCGCTGCGGCAGGCGCATCGCGCCGAAACCCATCCGGTTGACCGTGCGGTCGCCGAGGTTCCAGGTGCCTGATGCCGCAGCGGTGATTGTCTGTGAGGTCATGGCGGGATGATCTCCACGCGGTAGCCTGGCGGGCCATTGTTTCAGGCATTCCTTAATCCATCGAGGAGCGGTCGTCGTGGCGGAGTTGGCGTTCTCGGCGAGCGATCTGGCACAGGTGCGGTTCGCCGTCTCGCCGATGTGGGAGGTCGCGCCCAGCTTCCGGCTGCTGACGTCCCACACCGCGCATCCGGTCCATGGGCGCTGGGCCGACCAGGTACGGCCACGCGTGGCGGCCGCTGGGCTGGACCGGGGCTGGCTCTCCGAGCTGATCCCGCCCACCGGCTACGTGCCCGACTTCCTCAACCCGGCCCCCGCCGGACCGGCCCCCGCCCCGGCGGCAGAGTGGGAAGCGATCCAGGCCTCGCCCACCGACCGGGTACGCCAGGACCTCGATCACCTCGCCCGCCACCGGGGGAGCCTCGCCCCCCGACTGCGGACCCTGCACGCCGACCCGGCCTCCTTCCTGCCGAAGGTCACACAAGAGATCGAAACCTACTGGGACCTGGCACTCGCCCCCTACTGGGCGCGGATCAGGGCAGTACTGGACGCCGACATCTTCCACCGGGCCCGCACGGTCGCCGAGCACGGCGCGGGCCACCTCTTCAACGACCTGCACGGATCGATGAGTTGGCACGACAACGCGCTGAATCTGGTCCGCCGGAAGCGAAACCTGCCCCGAGAGTCCACAGGCGCGGGACTGCTGCTGATCCCTTCAGCGTTCACCGGACCCGGCCTGCGCACCAGGGTCAGACCGCCGGACCCACCGCAACTCGCCTACCCCGCACGTGGCATCGGCGCGCTCTGGGAGGCGCGGCCGGCTACCGGAGCCTCGGTCCTCACCCCCGTCCTCGGCCGATCACGGACCCTGCTGCTGACAGAACTGGAGACCCCGGCCTCCACCACCGAACTCGCCCACCGCACCGGGCTGTCCCCGGCCGGGGTCTCCCAACACCTCACCGCACTACGCAACGCGGGCCTGGTCAGCGCCCACCGAGCCGGCCGCTCCGTCCTCTACGCCCGCACCGCTGCCGCCGAAACCCTCCTCGAAGCCGCCTCCGCCTGATGAGCTTTGGAAGCCGACACGGGAAGGACTCTCGAGCCGACCGCTCAGCCCGCCTGTGCGGGGACTGGCTTCCGGCCGCTCACGGCCCAGGCCCGGGCGGTGAGGGCGATGGAACCGTCCGGCCTCGGGGGGACAGCCGCGCTGGCCTCAACGACCAGGCGGAATACGGTTTCATCGGGTACGCGTCGACGGTGGTGACCCAGCGGATGCGCGGGATCGAACTCGGATCGCTCGGGCAGTGACGCCGAGAACTGCTGCCAGAGCGGCTCAAGCAGGGATGACGGCATGGCGGGCATGGGCCCTCCGGCATGGGCACGATGACAGGAACAGCGGCACCCGGGCTGTGCCTGCGCGGCACAGGGCAACAAAGCGGTTCCTCGACCGGGTCGGACACCGCTTACGGCATGCTGCAGCGTGGGAGCCGCGGTCTTGCTGCGGCTCCCACGCGGACGGATTCCAGTCAGGGCAGCAGGTGGGTGGCCATGTCTTCCCACTGGCGGATGGGGGCGATGCCCGGCGTGGGCGTCAGGAGGTGGAGGCTGACGTGGTTGGCTCCGGCGTCGAAGTGCTCTTGGACGCGGTGGGCGATGTCCTCGGCACTGCCGTGGGCCACCAGTGCGTCGACCAGCCGGTCGTCGAGCGCGTCCGGGTTCTCGTATCCGAGTCCTCGTAGCAGTTCGCGACGGTTCGGCAGGGCGGCCGCGGCCGTGGTGCGGGCCAGGTCGGCGGTGTCCGCATGGTCGTGGCTGAGCACGCACATCTGGGTGATGGCCAACAGGGCATCGTTTCCGAGGACAGTCCTGGCAGTGCGGGTGTACTCGATGGGCATACCCAGTACCGTTGCGCCCCGGGCGCGTTCGGCGGCAAGGACGAGCATGTCGGAACGCAGGGCGGTGAGTACGCGGTGCGGTGATGCGGCGGCCGTCCCGGGTGGCCCGAACGGGGCGGTGTCCAGCGCGTCGAGGTAGGAGCGCATGGTGGCCAGGGGCGGCCCGAAGCGGTGGCCGCGGATGTCCTCGGCGAGGCTGGGGTGGCTGTCCCACAGGCCAAGCAGGAACCGCCCGGGGAATGCCTCGTCCAGGGTGCGCTGCGCGGCGGCGGCCGTGACTGGGTCGCGGGCGTAGATGTCGGTCATGCCGGCGGCCACGATCATGTGCCGGGTGGCCGACAGGAGGATCGCGGCCTGCGCCATGGCCTCCCGTCCCGTGGTCTCGGGGAACCACAGGGTGCCGTAGCCGAGGTCTTCGATCGCGGCGGCAGCCTTGCAGACCTCGGATGCGGGAAGGTGGTCGAAGTCCCCCGCCCAGATCCCGATGCGCCCGAGGCCGTGGGGGCGGGCGCTCACGCGTCCTGCCCTGCGGTGCGCGTGGAGTCCAGGAACGCGGCGATCTGGGACGCGCCGGTGCGCTCCAGCCAGGTGCCGAAGTCCATCGTGGCGGGGTGGATCTTCCGGGTGGCGGGAACGTCGGCGCGATAGCCGAACGTGTTGAGCCACTCGTTGGCGTAGGCGAAGTCTTCGTTCAGGGCCCGGATCGCGTCGATCGGGATCTGGACGTAGGGCAGCGGTATGCCGAGCGCCTTCCCGATGGCCGCGGCGATCTGAACCGGCGTGAGCTCGTCCCCGGCCAGGGAGACCTCCCGGCCGATCCACTCCTTCGGCCGGGAGAAGGCCAGTGCGGCGACGGCGCCGACATCGTCGACGGCCATGATCTGCTGGGGGACCTCCGGCGCGAGCCCGGTGGACAGATTCCCGTTCCGCAGCGCGTATCCGCCGGTGAAGTTCTCCATGAAGGACACCGGTCTGAGGATCGTCGAGGGCAGGCCGAGCGCGGCGATGTGCTGCTCGATCCGCCACTTGCTGACCAGGTTCACCGGAACCTTCTCCTCAAGGTGCCGGTCCGCTTCGGCGACCGACGTGAAGACTAAGTGCCCAATGCCTGCGGCGTACGCGGCCTCGGCGACGTTGACACCCCAGCGCACCTCGTCCTCGGCGGTGAAGTCCGGCGCGGTGCCGGGCGAGCCGACGGTGGGCTGGACGCTGAACAGGCCCCAGGCGCCCTCGGCCGCGACGGTCAGGGAGTCGACGTCCTCCATCTGTGCCCGCACCACCTGCGCTCCGGCCTGCGCCAGTGCGGTGGCCTGAGCCCCGTGCGGGTCGCGCGTCAGTGCGCGCACCTGCCAGCCGTCCCGGAGCAGGTGATGCGTCACGGCCCGGCCCTGCAGGCCGGTCGCACCCGCCACCACGACGGTCTTTCCTGTCGGTTCCACGGATCTCCCCCGTATCGCATGCCGGCGAGGGGCCACATCCGTAACGTAACTGGGGTGCCCCTCCGGTTATCGGTCGATACAATATGGAGGGCCACCCCAGTTCGCAAGCCGTCAGGAGTTCCCGTGCCCAGAAGTGCAGCCGGCCCTGCTCCGCGGCCGATGCGTGCCGACGCGCGCCGCAACTACGACCGGATCGTGGCCGCCGCCGAGAGCATGGTCGCCGAGCACGGAGCCGAAGCCTCGCTGGAGGAGATCGCCCGGCACGCCGGCGTCGGCTCAGCCACACTCCACCGGCACTTCCCCTCCCGGCAACTGCTCCTGGAAGCCGTCTTCAAGGGCCGGGTTGAGGCCCTCTGTGCCAAGGCTCACGACCTGCTGCCCGCGCCCGATCCCGGAGCCGCACTCGTCACCTGGCTCCGCGCCGTCGGCGCACACGCCGTCGCCAACCGGGGTCTGGGAGCATCACTCATGCACGGCGCACGCGACGGCGACCCAGCACTGGGAAGCACCTGCCACGCAATGATCACCAGCGCCGGCGGCGAACTGCTCGACCGCGCCCGCCACGTGAATGCCGTACGCCCCGACGTCACCATCACTCAACTGCTCAAGCTCGTCAGCGCCATCGCTTTGGCCACCGAGGAGGAGCCCGACGGCCCAGGCGAGGCCGACCGGCTGCTCAACCTGGCCATCGACGGGGTGCGCGCACGCTGAAGCTCCCCTCCTGCAGTCGAGGAACGCAACGCCTGTCCTCGGTCGGTCTTGGCGAGCTGCTGTTCGCGGGGTCTGATCCGGTGTTTTCCGTGGCGGACATGTCCGCCACGGTTACACATCACGAAAGCCACCGATGTCATGTCATGCAGCAGGCGGAGCCGCAACATCACCTACCGGTGGGTTGAGGCGAGCGAAGCCTTCCTGCCGTTGGTAAGGGAAGTACGGGTAGGTCGCTACCTTGCTGCTCGCCGCATCGAGTTTCGCCAACTGGTCGGGCGTAAGAGTCCAGCCGACGGCACCGAGGTTCTGACGGAGCTGCTCCTCGTTGCGGGCGCCGATGATGACGGATGAAACGGTCGGCCGCTGGAGCAGCCAGTTGATGGCGATCTGCGGAATCTTCTTGCCGGTCTCCTGAGCGATCTCGTCGAGGGCATCGACCACGCGGTAGAGGTGTTCATCCTCGACCGGCGGGCCGTAGTCCGCGGTGTGGTGCAGTCGGCTATGGGCCGGTAGGGGCTGGTCGCGGCGGACTTTGCCGGTGAGCCGTCCCCAGCCGAGGGGGCTCCAGACAAGGGCTCCGAGGCCCTGATCCAGTCCGAGGGGCATCAGCTCCCATTCGTAGTCGCGGCCGACGAGGGAGTAGTAGACCTGATGCGCGACATAGCGCGGGTGGCCGTACCTCTCCGCGATCGAGAGGGACTTCATCGCCTGCCATCCGGAGAAGTTGGAGATGCCGAGGTAGCGGACCTTTCCTGCTCGTACGAGATCGTCGAGTGTGGACAGGACTTCCTCGATCGGTGTGCCGGCGTCAAAAGCGTGCAGCTGGAACAGGTCGAGGTAGTCGGTACCGAGCCGACGCAGGGCGTCCTCGCATGCGGTGATCAGACGCGAACGGGAGGAGCCCGCATCGCCTGGACCGTCGCCCATCGGCAGGCTGGTCTTGGTGGACACGATCACCCGATCCCTGCGGCCTTTGATCGCTTCGCCCAGCACCTCCTCGGAGGCGCCGCCGGAGTACACGTCGGCGGTGTCGAACATCGTGATCCCGGCGTCCAGGCAGATGTCCACGAGGCGGCGTGCCTCTCGCGCATCGGTGTTGCCCCAGGCGCCGAACAACGGTCCCTGGCCGCCGAAGGTGCCGGCGCCGAAGCTCAGTGCGGGGACCTTGAGGCCGGATGCACCCAGCCGTCTGTATTCCATGGCTGTTCCTCTCGCGCTGCCTGACTGGCTAATGGGTCTGGAGTTCCGTTAGTGTGTTCCTCAACATAGCAGGCGTGAGCAATTAACGAAACTGGAGTCCCGTTATGGGGTTTGAGGGTGCGGATCCGGGGACCATCCGTCCTGGAGGGCGCACGGCGCGGGTGCGGTCGGCGGTGCTGCAAGCGGCTGGGGACGCCTTGGCAGAGCATGGCTTTGCCCACCTGGACCTCGCCGACATCGCGCGCCGTGCCGAGGTGGGCAAGACCACCGTCTACCGCCGCTGGGGAACGGTGACCAACTTGGTGGCTGACTTGCTTGTGGACATGGCCGAGCAGTCACTGCCGCGTACCGAGACCGGCTCGCTGCTCGGCGATCTCAAGGCCAACGCCCGGCTCGTGCAGCGCACCTTGGCCGACCCGCGGCAAGGAGCGCTGTTCAAGGCAGTGATCGCCGCCGCCACCTGCGAGGCCAAGACAGCTGAGGCCCTGCACAGCTTCTACGACATCCGCGTCAAGGAGTGGGCGCCCTGCGTCCAGCAAGCCATCGAGCGGGGCGAGGTGCCTGAGGGCACCGATGTTCACGAGGTCATCCGTGCTGTCTCCGCCCCCCTCTATTACCGCCTGCTGACCACGGGCGAGCGTCTCGACGAAGCCGCCGCGGACCAAGCCGCCGAGGCCGCCGCAGCCGCAGCGCGCGCGGGAGCATACCTGCGGGGTGAGCGAGGTCTTGCGTGACCAGCTTCTTGCATCCGTCCGAGTGCTGGTCGCCGTGCGCGCGATCTCGGGGGCATAGGGGCTCAAGGTTCCGTCGACCTCGGCGGCCATCTCGTTGTGGCGGCCGAGCACGCGGGTGACCACGGAAGCGACACCAGCACCGCAGACCTCTGGCACCACTACGGCCGCGTCCACGCCGCCGGTGCCGAGCCGTTCGCGACACCTTCCACTGGAACTGGGGCCAGGACGCCGGACCCGGCGCCGAGGTCCTCGGTGACCTCACCGACCGGCGCGTGGGGACCTCGGCGCCGGAGCAGCCCGGCACGCCGCACACCTGGCAGCACGGCACCAGCCCGCCGGGGTCGTCGCGATCGACGCCTCACCCGCCCAGTACGCCATGGCAACCGACCTGCACGCCCACCTCGCACCCCACCTGCGTCATCGTGCAGTGCGACGCCGTGTCCCACCTGCACGCGACGACCGGAACGTACGACGTGCTGCACAGCGTCTTCGGCGACTTCACCGACCCGCGCGAGCTGCTGCCGACGGTCGCCGCCGCCCTCGAGCCGGACGGGCGACTGGTGTTCGCAACCCTCGGCCACTACCTGAGCGGGCCCCGCCCAGCCCGATGCGGTGGCCGCAGGAACACGTCTGGAGCAGGCTGCTCGACGAGGCCGGGTTCACCCGGATCACCCTCGACGTGCTGCCCGCCGGCCCCGATGGTCCGCGCGCCGCCGACACGCTGCTGATCAGCGCGTACCACCCGTCGTAGAGCAGATCCGGCGCTGCATGCTGCGTCAGGCGCCGAGGCGCGACAGGCGCCTGCAGCAGGCGGTCCCCGCGGTCGGAACGCGGAGGACCTGCTCCCGCGCTGGGCGGCGCTGTCCCACGTGGCCGTCTACTGTCGTAGTGCACTGCCACGACAGGACGGCAGGGCTGGGGGCGGCCCTTTGCCGTGCGCCCTGGTACGGGCCGCCCCCTACGGCCGACCGCACACTTGCGGCACGCCGGTGAGGCCGTAGCCACCGGACTCGGACCGCTACGGCTGCCGTCTGAGCGGCGGGACGGCGTCCGGGAGCTGTCGGCGCGGAGATGCGGGCGCGGCGGCTGCGGTCACCTGAGCCGAGCGGCCGGCGCAGCCGACGGTGTGACAGATCCGTGTGGGCAGATCGGTGTGTACAGAGCCCCGTCCGCCGCTGGGAGGTCTCGTGCGGGTCTGGCCGGGGCCGCGGTATACAAGTCGTCCGGGGCGGGCCGCGCCTGGCAAAGTGTCCGTCATGAGCTCCCGGCCCGCGCACTCCGAACAGGTCCGCCACCACGACCACGGCACGTGGCTCGTCCGGTTCACCAGCCGGGTGCTCGTGGTCTGCCCGAGGTGCGGTGGCCGCGCGCTCGTGGTGCCCCTGCCCGGTCTCCCTTCGCCGAAGTACTTCAGTGAGCTGCTCTTCCAGCCCCGCCGTCTCAGCTGCGCCGGCTGCGGCGCGGTGGCGGAGTGGACTGCCGAGCAGCGGGGCACCGGCCTGGTCGGCGCTGTGGTCGGCGGCACCGAGGACCCCTTCTTCCGGCGGCCACTGTGGCTTCAGACGCGCTGTGCGGGACGGATCCTGTGGGCCTACGACGAGGAGCACGTCGATGCCCTCACCGCCTACGTGGGTGCCCGGCTGCGTGAGCGTCACGCCTCCCCCACCATGGGCATGTTCGCCCGGCTGCCTGTCTGGATGAAGTCCGCTCGCCACCGTGACCAGGTACTGGCCGGCCTGTCGACCCTGCGAGCCCTCGCCCGGCGCCCGGCCCCAGCCGACCGCTCCGACGCGGCCCACGAACGTGGCGACCGCCCGCGCCACCACCACAGTGTCCTGTTCCGAGGCGGCCCCTACTGAGACGCATCGCCGATCAGGCGTCACGTCGATGGCACTGTCAGCTGGGTGACTGCGCGTAGCGGTGTGCCCCGCGCACGTGCCTGCCGACGCGAGGTCAGCGCTCCCTCGGCATCGTGCACCAGCCCCTCAGTGCGGGCGGGTCCGCCGGCTCGGCGGGCGGCCGGTTCGCCGGTGGCCGCCGCAGGGCCATGGCGCGGGCGGTCCGGACATGCCGCCGGCCTGGCCTGACCGGCAGGAGGACACCGGTTACTCGACGGCCGGGCCCTCTCCAGCGTGCCGCACGGCCTTCCTGGCCGACTGACCCATCTCGTACCGGCTCGCCTCGGTGAAGGACTCATCCGCCGCCCCACACCGACTCGGCACTCGATCGCCTCCAGTCCGGCGGTGACATCGCTGCCGACGGCGGTCGTGACCAGTGGAGGTGGGCGATCTCGCCGGCGAGCGCCGCGGTACCGGTCGACGGCGTCGCCGATGTCCCTCCGGCCGGCCGTTCGTGCTCGGCATCAAGTGCGCGGCGTGGATGCTGCTCGACTCCGGCTGCCGGTCTCCCGCGACCTTTCGGAGCGGGTTCAGCGGGTGGCCCAGCGGCCACCGGACGTCGCGCCTTCCCAGCGGCGATCCGTTCCACGCGAGGTCACCGTCCGGCGTCGTCGGGCCGCCTGCGCCCGTACAACCCTGATGCCTCATGGAGTGTCAAAGATGGTGCCGGACAAGAAACGGGCTCTTTTCGGACACCCCCCGCGCCTGCCCGGACGTTCTTGAGCAAAGGAGCCGCTCATGCACAAGAAACGCTCGGCCGCCGTTGCCGCGGCATCGTTCCTCCTCATCACGGGCGCGGCCATGGCCACCGCCCCCGCTTCCTACGCCGGGACTCCCGGCGGCACCCGCGCGAGCGACCGCAACCGCGACTTCAACGGCGACGGGTACGAGGACGTGCTGATCGGGGCGCCCGGCGCCACGGTCGGCGGCCACTCGGGCGCCGGCCTCGTCACCGTCCAGTACGGCGGCCCGAAGGGCGTCACCACGGGCAACGCCAGAGTCTTCAGCCAGAACACCACCGGAGTTCCCGGCGCCGCCGAGACCGGGGACGCCTTCGGCAAGGCCGTGGCCACCGGCGACCTCGACGGGGACGGCTACGACGACGCGGTCATCGGCATCCCGGGCGAGGACCTCACGGGCATCGGCACGGACGCGGGCGGCATCACCGTCCTGTGGGGCTCGCCGAACGGCCTGTCCGGCGGCAACAGCGACTGGCTGCAGTCGGATGCGGCAGCGGCAGGCAACAGGTTCGGCAGCTCTCTGGCGGCCGGACACTTCACCTCGTACGTGCCGGGCGACCTGCTCGCCGTACTCGACAAGGTCGGCCTGTCTGTCTATCAGTACCAAGCGGCGCCACAGTCCACCACCAGCGGGGGCGCGAGCGCGACCCGCGGCGACGCGGGCGCGGCCCCGTTCAAGCTGTTCAAGGACGACACCCGCACCCCGCTCAGCGCCCAGGACGAAGCGCCGGCCATCACGCCCAAGTCCCTGACCACCGGCGACTACGACAACAACGGCCTGGCCGACCTGGTGGTCTCCGGGCTCAGCGAGGGCGCCGAGCAGGGCTACGGCTGGTCGTACGTCATCCTCAGCTCCGACACCGATCCTCAGCCTCCGATCGCGGTGCGCGGCGGCCCGGTGGTCGCCTCCGGCGACGTCAACGGCGACGGCTTCGACGACCTGGTCACCGGGGAGCCCCACAGCCCCGACGACGGTAGTGCCTCGACGACCGGCGGCATGGTCGGCGTCTACTACGGAAGTCCTGACGGGCCCGTCGGTCAGGCCGGCCCCGGTGCTCCGCCCGTCTGGTGGACCCAGGACACCGCTGGCGTGCCCGGGGTCGCCGAGCGCGGTGACGGCTTCGGCACTGACCTGTCCGTGGGCGACACCAACCGCGACGGATACGCGGACGTGGCGATCGGCGCCTCCGGTGAGGACATCGGCAGCGTCGTGGACGCCGGGGCCCTCTGGGTCCTGCGCGGCTCGGCCAAGGGCCTCACCGCATCGGGCGCCCTGGCCGTGAACCAGAACACCTCCTATGTCCCGGGTACGGCCGAGAAGAACGACAAGTTCGGCGCCCAGGTGTCTTTCACCGACCCCAACGACGACGGCTACTACGGCCTGCTCGCCTCGGCGCCGGGGGAGAACACCAACGACGGCGTGGTGTGGGTGTTCTCAGCGGGCTCGAGCGGTATCAAGCTGCCGGGCTCGTGGATCTACGGCGGTTGCTCCCTCGGCGCCTCCTGCCTGGACGCCCGGTTCGGCGAGGCCCTCGACGACTGACCGGCGGGCCGCCCGCCACCCCTCCAGCTGACGGGCCGTTCACCACGGCAGGTGATGCCGAGTATCACGGCGGTGCCCGCTCCGGTGTTCTCGGTGCGGGCACCGCTGCCGCGTTGCGCCTCTCCTGCGACCTCGCCGAACGCGGCCTTCCACGCTGCGGTGGCCGCAACGGGGTTGCGTGTGCGAGGACGGTCTTCTGCAGCGGGCTGAGCACTGCGAGAACGGGGCACCACTACCGGCGGTGGGCTCTCCCACGTTCTGAAGGGACCCGCGCCAGCGAGATCCGCCGTCAGCCAGTCAGTCAGCCCGCATCAGCAGAAGCCGAGGACGACAGGGCGTCGCGAACGTGATCGGGGCGTACACGCTACCCCGAACGCGGGCAGGAAAGCCGAGGAGGCGTGACGACGTGCGGATGGTGGCTGCGTACGCTTCTGGCATGGGCGACGTGGGCGGGCTGCGCGAGCGTAAGAAGCAGCAGATGTATCAGCGATTGTCGGACACGGCCATCGGGCTCTTCCAGCAGAAGGGCTATGAGCATGTGACCGTCGCTGACATCGCGGCAGCCGTGGACATCTCCAAGCCGACGCTCTTCCGCTACTTCCCGGCCAAGGAGGATCTTGTTCTGCACCGGCTGGCCGATCACGAGGGGGAGGCCGGGCGGGTGGTCGCACAGCGCCCGGCCGGGTGCTCTCCGCTGGAGGCGCTGCGACGCCACTTCCTCGACGGGCTCGCCCGGCGTGATCCGGTGACCGGCCTGAACGATGACCCCGAGGTGCTCGCCTTCCACCGGCTGCTGTACGGGACGCCGCCACTGGTGGCGCGCCTGCACACTCATGTGGAACGGGACGAAGCCGCTCTTGCCCATAGCCTCGGCAGCGAAACCGGCGGTGGCGTCCAGGCCCGCCTGGCCGCCGGGCAGATCGCTGCTGTCCAGCGCATCCTCGCGCAGGAGAACTGGCGCCAGATCACCGCCGGCCGCAGCGCGGACACGCTCTACCCCGAGGCCGTGGCAGTAGCCCGGTCGGCATTCGCGCAACTGGAGGCCGGACTGCCCCACCTTGCCTGACGCCGTACGGCAACCGGGTAAAAAATATTACTCGGTTGCATTATTCTTGAGGGATGCCACGCTCCGAGTCCGTACTCAGTGATGCCCTGACCCAGGAACGCACCTACCACGACGCATGCCGAGCGGCGCTGAAGACCATGACCGACAACGCGCAGGAACAGGTGGTCATCGGCGCGGACGCCTCCGCATCCGGCGCCGACGCCGAAGTGCTCGGCTACGAGTTGCGCAGCCAGGCCAAGGAACTTCGGGAACTGCCCGAGGGTCCGCTCTTCTTCGGGCGCCTCGACTTCCACCGTGACCCCCAGACCGCCGGCGACCACGCCGGGCAGGAGTACCACATCGGGCGTGTGCGCATCACACACGATCCGTCCGACCCGCCCCTGGTGGTCGACTGGCGCGCGCCAGTGGCACGCGCCTTCTACCAGGCAAGTGCTCGACGTCCGCAAGGCGTCGCCGTCCGGCGCCGCTTCGGCTGGTCACCTGCCGGCCGCGGCGACTCGGCCGACCTCACCGGCCTGGAGGACGAGCACCTCAGTGAGGGCGAGGTGCGGGAAAGCAGCATCGTCACCAGCGAGATCGAGCGCCCCCGCATCGGTCCCATGCGCGACATCGCCGCCACCATCCAACCCGAGCAAGACGACCTCGTACGTGAGGACCTCACCACGTCCCTCTGCGTCCAGGGCAGCCCAGGCACGGGCAAGACGGCAGTCGGACTGCACCGTGCCGCCTACCTCCTCTACACCTGTCCGCAGCGCATCCAGCGCGGCGGCATGCTGATCCTCGGGCCCAACCGCGCTTTCCTGTCCTACATTTCCGAAGTCCTGCCCGCGCTCGGCGAAACAGGAGTGAGGCAGTCCACCCTCGACGACGAGATCGCCCGGCAACCGGTCACGGCACAGGACAGCGACGCCGCGGCGATCCTCAAGCACGACATCCGCATGGCAGAGGTCCTGCGCCGCGCGCTCTACGCGCGAGTGAGCACAGAGGTGACGCAGCCGCTCGTACTGCCGGACGGTTCCTACCGCTGGCGCGTACCCGTCGACGTACTGGAGAAGATCGTCCACGAGGTGCGCACCGAGGAACCCCCCTATGCCGTAGGACGCGAACGCGTCCGCACCCGCATCGTCCACGCCGTTCAGGATCAGGCCGAGCGCCGCGGCGGCCCCCGCACCCGAACCTGGGTACAAAAGATCTCCCGGTCACGCCCGGTCACCGCCCTGCTCAACGCCATCTGGCCCGCCGCGCAACCCGAGGAAATCCTCGCCGGCCTGCTCACCCGTCCGGACACTCTGGCCGCCGCTGCCGAAGGCATCCTCGACGCGGACGAGCAGAAGACCCTCCTGTGGTCGAAACCGCCGCGCTCTCCCAGGTCGGCTCGCTGGTCGGCGGCCGATCTCGTACTCCTCGACGAACTCTCCGGCCTGATCAAGCACCCCGGCGGCTACGGGCACGTCGTGATCGACGAGGCACAGGACCTGTCTCCCATGCAGTGCCGCGCCATCGCCCGCCGCTCACCCTTCGGATCCGTCACCGTCCTCGGAGACCTCGCCCAAGGCACCACCCCCTGGGCCGCCCGCGACTGGCCGCAGTTCCTCACCCACCTGGGGAAGCCGTACGCCATCATCACCGCACTCACCACGGGCTTCCGCGTCCCCGGCGCCGTCGCCGAACTTGCCAACCGCCTTCTGCACCACCTCGACGCGGACGTACCACCCGCCCGATCCCTGCGCCGCGACGGAGAAGTGAGCATCGAGGCAACCCACGACACGACCGCCGCGACAGTCGCGGCCGTGCACACAGCGCTGCGGCACGCAGGCTCCATCGGCGTCATCGCAGCCGACACCGAAGCACCGAAGCTCCACCACGCTCTCCTCGCGGCAGGAACCCCGGTATCCGCACCGGACACCCAGGGAGCCCGCCTCACCGTCGTGCCGGCCTCCACCGTCAAGGGACTGGAGTACGACCACGTGGTGCTCGTCGAGCCCTCAGCCGTCGTCCAGGCTGAGCCCCGGGGAATGAACCGCCTGTACGTGGCCCTCACCCGAGCGGTCTCCCGCCTCCACATCGTGCACTCCGCACCACTGCCACTCGCGATCCGGCCCGCGGAATCGCAGAACATCGAACGGCCGAGGTTCTCAACACCCGGCGCACCCACGTCCTCCGGCATTGAACTGTCGGCCGATTCCTGAGCCCATCAACGACTTACGCAGGTTGGTGAGGGTGGCGGTGGGCCAGTGCACCCGAGCAGAAGACTCATTCCGGTTCACCGGCACCGGTAGGCGGCGGGTGGTGCACCGCTGGGTGCGGGTGCGGTCGGACGGCTGGTGTAGCGCTGGACGGGGGCTTGGCAAGCCAGGGCGAAGTGCAGCACGACCGCCTTCGGGCCGGCGGCGACTGGCTCCGAGTGACTGCGCAGCCCGTGCAGCTGTGGATCGAGTGCGGGACGTCCAGCCGCCGGTGCTCCTTCGGTCAGCGAGACTTCCCACCGGTACGCCGCTGCCTTCGCCGACGGCATCAGCGGACCACCATCCCCACGGCACAACCGGCCCAGTGCCGTTGTCCGTGACCACGACCAGCCGAAGTCGGGGAACACCGACCCCGATGGGGCTCTTCGAAATCGGTGCTGCCCGAGCGAGGTCGCACGCCTGAGTGATGTCGGCTCAGGCGAGGCGGGCTTGCTCCAGCCCAGCGGCGTGATGAGGCGACAGCGTGTCGTGCGGGCGCATGATCCACCGGCGGATGGTGCGTGAGCTGGGGACGGAGGCCGGCGCCGGGGCGGCTGTGCCGGCACGCAGAGGCCCGTACGTAGAGGGACAGCCGTACGCGTGCAGGGGGTTGTTCTCGTTGTCCGCGCGAGTACGCCTCGGCGAAGCTGTCGCAGTCATTCGCCGGGCCGGACGTGCAGGGCTGGGCGAGACTCTCTGGAACGTCGGTTGTGCGTTCCGTCGGCGCAGCCTAGTGGTCACACGATCCCGCGGACAGCACCTGGATCGGTCCGTAGACGGCAGCGGGGGCACCGGTCATCAGCGCCCAGTATCGGTCCCCGTACGACCAGTGCCACCACTCGCTCGGATAGTTGACGAAGCCCTCCTCGCGCAGGCATCCGGCCAGCAGGTTGCGGTTGTCACGTGCGCTCGGTGACAGCCCCGGAGCGTCGAAGGGGCACCATCTCTCATCGCCCGTGCGGTGGCCGTTCACCGCGCCGCCCATGTCCAGTTCCACGCCGTCCCTGTCGACGAGCGTCAGGTCCACGGCCGCGCCGGCACAGTGCGGGGCCACTTCGACCGGGGAGACGAAAGCGCTGGTCCGGCGCCGAAGCTCTGCCGGATCCGTGATGCCGGAAGCGCGCAGGCGATCCTCGTACAGTGCGAACCGACGTGCCTGCTCAGCCGGGCTGCGGTGGCCCTCGATCACGAGGAGCCCGACGCCGGCGGGCAGTCTCTCGGAGGCTGAGCTCAGGCGTTCGAGTACGCCGGTCCTGACTCGTCCGTATGCCCCAGCCTCGTCCCGTTCTCGCGGGTCCAGCGCTATCGCCGGGCAGGTGGCGATGTCCGCAAGGGGTTCGCCGCAGTCTGCCACTGGGGTGTCGCTCACTCGCGGATCGCTCAGCAAGATCATGACACGTGAGCCTACGGTAGAGATCTGCCAGGGCGTCCGTGGGTCGGGCCAGCGCTTCGCGCCTCGCGTTCCGGCTCTGGTCGTCTGCCGCCGGCACCGTCACAAAACCGTAAGAGCCGAAATGTGACGGGAGCGGCGGAGCGCCCGAAGCTGAATGAAATCCCGCCTCGACCTCGACCCCACCCCCCATCCCTCCGGGGCCGCGCACGCGAAAGTGGGTCGTCTGTCAGACCTGGCTGGGATGCTCCGAGGATGGAGATAAAAGTGCAGTTGACGATCGACTGCTCCGATCCGCAGAGAATGGTGACTTTCTGGGCCGAGGCCCTGGGCTACGTGCCTGAGCCTCCGCCGAGTGGGCACGCCACGTGGCGTGCCTACTGGGCGGCGATGGGGGTTTCCGAGGCAGAGTTGCCGGCCGGTGCCGGGGATGTTCCGGAGTCGATCATCGATCCCGCGGGACACGGACCGAGGGTGTGGTTCCAGCAGGTTCCGGAGCCGAAGATCGCCAAGAACCGGTGGCACTTCGACCTGAAGGTCGGTGGAGGCCGTGAAGTCCCATGGGAGGTCCGCGCAGAGCGGGTCAGGACCACGGTGGAGCGGCTGGTCAAAGCTGGTGCCACCGTGCTGCGGATCAAGGATGAGCCGGACATGGGGCTCTACGCCGCCGCTATGCAGGATCCCGAGGGCAACGAATTCGACGTCGTCTGAGGGCCGTCGTGACGGTGCTGGTCGCAGCCACTCGTTGATGGCTGCGAGCAGCACTGTCGCTTCGCAGCGGACGACGAGTTTGTCGTACCGAGTCCGAGTGGCAACGGCCCGGTGGCGCTTGAGCCGGTTGATCCCACACTCGACCGCATGCCGCTGCTTGTAGTCGTCCTTGTCGAACTTCGGCGGTCGCCCGCTTCGTCGTGGACCCGTCGGATCATGCCCGTCAGTTCGTCGTCCCGGCGGCGGTGTTCGCACGGCTCCTTCTCGCCCCCGGCGCCAGCGATGCAGGTGGAGGACGGGATGTTCCGTTCGCGGAGCACGGGCTCGACCCCCGGATGCGGGTGCTCGTCGACGAGTGCCGTCACCTGGGCCGGGTCGGGTCGAGCTGGGCCGCGAATATAGCCGAGGCCGTTCGCAGGACCGCATTCGCCCGCTTGAGCTGGGCATTCTGCTTTCGCAGAGCCGCCAGCTCCTCCCGCTCGGCAGTGGTGAGCATGTCGTCCCGCTCGCCGGCATCGGCCTCGGCCTGTCGGATCCAGTTGCGCAGGGCCTCATGATGCACGCCCAGATCCTCGGCCATGCGTCGGATGACGGGCTTCGGATCGGCCGCGCGGTACATCCGCACCGCACGCTCACGCAACTCCAACGGATGTTTTCTGGGGGCAGGCATCGTCAGATCTCCTCTCACGAGGTCAATCTGACCTGCTGTCAACCCTCCCTGTATCTCGGCGGAAGCTCAACCCGGCTTGATGCCCGTCGGCAGCAGAGGCTCCAGCCGGGCCCGCCGGCCGCTCGTCAGATCCCCGCGTCCCGCAGGACGTGATCACCAACGAACAAGATCCGCTTTCGCAGCAGACCCTAACCGAGCTGACGCTCTGTCCCCGCGCATCCGGGATCGGCGGCGGCCTGGAGGAGGTTGTGTTCCAGGCGTTCCAGGGTGCGCAGGGCCTCGGTGCGCTCGCCGGGGTTCATGCCCGCAGCAACGAGGTCTTCGAGTTGGCTCCAGCTCTGTTCGACCTCGCGGCGCAGGGCGTGGCTGGCGGCCGTGGGTTCGATGAGGGATGCGCGCTTGTCGGTGGGTGAGGGGCGGCGGCGGACGAAGCCGGCCTGCTCCAGGCGCTGGACGGTGCGGGTCATGGTGGCGGCGTCGGAGTCCAGCAGTCGCACCAGGTCGGCCTGGCGCTGCGGGCCGAGTTCCCACAGGTGCATCATGACCAGCTCCTGGCCCGGGTGCAGGCCGATGCGGCGCAGGAGTTGTCCGGCGTACATGCGGTGCAGCCGGGCGAGGCGGAAGATCGCATGACTGATGGGCCCGCCGCCGGCCGCGGCCGGCACCGGGACGCTGGCCTCCTGCCCGACCACCGCGGGCCCCTTTCCTGGCGTCGGCGTGGACTGTGCCATCTCTTCCTCACTTCCCTGATCGGTCAACTAACGCTACCGCGCGACGTGGACCGCGGGGGACTTGCCTGCCTTCTCGTGGCAATTTCCCTGGTGATACGGCGTGATGTACGTCACGTGGCGGCCTGGGGAATGGCTTTCGGTATTTACTTGTTCGGACAGGCATCTGCTCTACCGGATGCGTCGGGACCCCCGCCTATCCACTCCACGAGGGAAGAGATCATGACCACTGCTTTCGATGCGATCGTTCTGGGCGGCAAGGCCCTGGCCAGCCGTATCGCGATGGCGCCGATGACCCGCAGCCGCGCATACGGGCCCGGCGCGGAGCCGACCGAGCTGATGGCGACGTACTACGCACAGCGCGCCAGTGCCGGCCTGATCGTCACCGAGGGCATCCAGCCCTCGCCGGTCGGCCAGGGCTACCCCGACACCCCCGGACTCCACACGCCCGGGCAGGTGGCGGCGTGGCGGACGGTGACCGACGCGGTCCACCGCGAAGGCGGGGTGATCTTCGCGCAGCTCATGCACACCGGCCGGATCGGTCACCCCAGCCTGCTGCCCGAGGGCCTGGTGCCGGTCGCGCCGTCGGCCGTGGCCGCCAAGGGCCAGCTCTACACCCACGAGGGGCCGAAGGACTTCGTGGAGCCGAAGGAACTGAGCGAGGCGGAGATCCGGCAGACGATCAACGACTTCGCCGACGCCGCCCGGGGCGCCATCGAGGCCGGCTTCGACGGCGTGGAGATCCACGGCGCGAACGGCTACCTCGTCCACCAGTTCCTCGCACCCAACACCAACCTGCGCACCGACGCCTGGGGCGGCAGGGTAGAGGGCCGCACCCGCTTCGCCGCCGAGGTCACCGCGGCCGTGGCCGGGGCGATCGGCAGCCACCGGGTGGGCCTGCGGATCTCGCCCGGCAACCCGTTCAACGACATCGCCGAGCCCCACCCGGCCGAGGCGTACGAGGTGCTGCTGGACAAGCTCGCCGGCCTGGACCTGGCCTACCTGCACCTGATGGAAGGCCCGGACCGCGACCTGACCACGCGGCTTCGCAAGGCCTGGCCGGGCACGTTCGTCCTCAACCCGTTCACCCACCCCGAGGTCACCGGTCCCGAGGCGCTGAAGCTGATCGAGGATGGAACGGCGGACATGGTCGCCTACGGGGCGCTGTTCCTGGCCCTGCGCGCTCGTCCCGCTGATCCCGAAGGC
>NZ_JAINVF010000037.1 GCF_020400585.1 Streptomyces sp. NK08204
TCCCCGCCCACGGCCACCGACCCGACCTGGATCTGCCGGCTCATCCGGCGCTCGGCGAGCTTGGTCGGAACGGACGGCATGCCGAGAGAAATCGCAGTCATCTGCTGTGCAACCCCAAGTCGTGGATCAAGGTCCGGTCCCGGAACAGCGGGCTCCAGGCTTCGAGATTACGGCACCGCCGTGGGCCCGAGCACACCCCACCCGGTGAACCCACTCGATGGGCGGCGGCCCGGAATACAAGATTCCGAGCCGCCTGGAACGTCGTACGGCTAGGAGATTTTCACCGGATTGACGACATCCGCGACCAGGACGAGCAAGGTGAAGCAGACGAAGATCCCCGCCACCACGTACGCCACGGGCATCAGCTTGGCCACGTCGAACGGGCCGGGGTCCGGCCGGCGCAGCACCCTCGCCACGTTCCGCCGCAGGGACTCCCACAGGGCACCGGCGATGTGGCCGCCGTCGAGCGGGAGCAGCGGAAGCATGTTGAACAGGAACAGGGAGAGGTTGAAGCCGGCGAGCACGAAGACGAACATGGCCAGCTGCTGCGAGGCCGGGATGTCCAGCGTGGCGATCTCGCCGGTGACGCGGGCCGCGCCGACGATGCCCATCGGGGAGTCCGGCTGACGCTGGCCGTCACCGAAGGCGGCGTCCCACAGGGCCGGGATCTTGCCGGGCAGGGCGACCAGGGAGTCGACGGCGTCGCCGACCCGGTCGGTCATCCACGTCACGGACTCGCCGAAGTCCTGCTGGTGGACGCCGGTGGCAGCGCCGAAGCCGAGCCAGCCGGCCTTGACGTACTTGCCCTGGACGTAGCCGCCGCTGGAATCCTTCTTGGCGACCACGTTGGTGGCGATCTTCGCATGCAGGGTGAGCGGCTTGCCGTGCCGCTCGACGACGATCGGGACGGTCTTCCCGGCGCTGTCACGGATGAGGTCCGAGAGCGTGTCCCAGTCCTTGGTGGGCCTGCCGTCGAAGGAGACGATCTTGTCGCCCGCCTTCATGCCGGCGGCCTGGGCCGGCGAGGCCGGGTCGGACTTCTTGCAGCTGTCGCGGTTCTCGCTCTGGGCGATGACGCAGGGCGAGACGGAGGCGACGGTGGTGGTCTGCTGCTGGATACCGAAGCCCATGAGGACGGTGAGGAACAGCCCGATCGCGAGCACCAGGTTCATGAAGGGGCCCGCGAACATGACGATGACCCGCTTCCACGGTTTGCGCGTGTAGAACATGCGCGTCTCGTCGCCGGGCTTCAGTTCCTCGAAGGCCGCCGAGCGGGCGTCCTCGATCATGCCGCGCCACGGGGAGGTGGAGCGGGCGGAGACACGGCCGTCGTCGTCCGGCGGGAACATGCCGATCATACGGATGTAGCCACCGAGCGGGACGGCCTTGATGCCGTACTCGGTCTCGCCCTTGGTGCGCGACCAGATGGTCGGGCCGAAGCCGACCATGTACTGCGGGACGCGGATGCCGAAGAGCTTGGCCGTCGACAGGTGCCCCAGCTCGTGCCACGCAATGGAGACGAGCAGGCCCACTACGAAGACCACTATCCCGAGGATGAACATCAAGGTCGTCATGCACGCGCCTCCGCGTTCGCCGGCCGGTGGGTCAGTTCACGGGCCCGGGCCCGCGCCCAGGTCTCCGCTTCGAGGACGTCCGACACGGTGAGTGAAGTTCCCGCGTTCGGGGTGCCGTGCTCCTCGACCACCCGGGTGACGGTCTCCATGATGCCGTTGAACGGCAGAGCGCCGGTGCGAAAGGCCTCGACGCACTCCTCGTTGGCCGCATTGAACACCGCCGGGGCGGTGCCCGCGAGTTGCCCCACGTGCCGGGCCAGGTTCACCGAGGGGAAGGCCTCGTTGTCCAGTGGGAAGAACTCCCAGGTGGAGGCGCTGCTCCAGTCGAAGGCCGGGGCGGCGTCCGGGATGCGTTCGGGCCAGCCCAGGCCGATGGCGATGGGGCCGCGCATGTCGGGCGGTGTCGCCTGGGCGATCGTGGATCCGTCGGTGAACTCGACCATCGAGTGGACGTACGACTGGGGGTGCACGACGACCTCGATGCGGTCGAAGGGAATGTCGTACAGGAGGTGTGCCTCGATGACTTCCAGGCCCTTGTTGACGAGGGTCGCGGAGTTGATCGTGATCACCGGGCCCATGGCCCAGGTGGGGTGCGCCAGGGCGTCCTCGACGGTGACGTTCGCCAGCTCCTGCTTCGTACGGCCGCGGAAGGGGCCGCCGGAGGCGGTGACGACCAGCTTGCGCACGTCCGCGCGGCTGCCGGAGGCGAGGGCCTGGAAGAGCGCGGCGTGCTCGGAGTCGACCGGGATGATCTGGCCGGGCTTGGCGAGCGCCTTGACCAGCGGGCCGCCGACGATCAGCGACTCCTTGTTGGCGAGCGCGAGGGTACGGCCGGCCTCCAGGGCGGCAAGGGTGGGCGCGAGGCCGATGGATCCGGTGATGCCGTTGAGGACGGTGTGACAGTCCGAGGCGGCGACCTGGGTGGCCGCGTCCGGTCCGGCGAGGATCTCGGGCAGCGGCTCCCCTGCGCCGTACCGCTCGGCGAGCGCCTGGCGCAGCGCCGGCACGGCGTCCTCGCGGGCGACGGCGACGGTGTGCACCCGCAGCCGGTGCGCCTGCTCGGCGAGGAGGGCGACGCGGGCGCCGTTCGCGGACAGGGCGGTGACCCGGAAGCGGTCGGGGTGGCGCAGGACCAGGTCGATGGCCTGGGTGCCGATGGACCCGGTGGAGCCGAGGATCACCACGTCCTTCGGGCCGTCTCCCGCGAAGGGGTCGTACACGAGATGCGGGTCGGCGAGGGGTGCGGGACTGGCGGGACTGTCGGTCATCCCCCCATTCTTGCCGCAACCGCCGGCCGCCCGGACAGGGCGTCCCTCGAGCGGGCGCGCCGACGGCGGGTCTGCGGTTCTTTCGGCGCGGGGTGGGTGGTTCTTTCGGCGTCGGGGCCGGCGGTTCTCCCGGCACACGGCCGGCGGTTCTCCCGGCGCACGGCCGGCAGCTCTCCAGGGGGGCGGCGGTTCTCCCGGGGGTCCGCGGTCCTCCCGGCGCACGGCCGGCGGTTGTGCCGGGGGTCAGGTCGGCGGCTCACGTCGCCGACAGGGAGTGTCGGGGGACCTCGCGCTGCGTCCGAGAGGCGGCGAGGACACGCTGTCGCGGTGTGCCCCGCCGGGCCGGGCTGGTCACGGGCGAGTGACACCGCGGTGCGTCGCAGGCGCACGAGCGCGGCCGTCCTGCCCACGCAGGGCTCGTCACCACCGCTCAGCTCGGCCTCGCCGGCCCGGCCACGCCCACGCGCGGCCCGGCCACGGCCACGAGGTCGAAGACGGTGTCCGCGTACACGGGGACCTTCGGGAGAAGGGCGGTCTCGGGGTGAAGGCGCCCACCAGGCACTTGCTCAGCAGCCGCCTTCCGTGGCACGGGAGCCGGGGCACCCGGGGCGCTTGCCCTCGGGTGCCCCTCGGTCGACCGGATACGCCTAGCCGCCGAACGGGCGGCGGGCGTTCTCGCGGACAGGCGGTCCGGGGGTCGCGTCCGCGAATCACACCCAGGGCCGTCCAATCCCGGGTAGCGTAAGCCCATGCCGATCGCGCCCGAGTACCTGCACATGGTCCACCCCGGCGTCGTCTTCCACGCCCTTCTCTACGGTCGCAACTCCCGCGACCCGAAGAAGAAAGGCCGCTCCGTCGAGGCCCAGTTGAACGACGGACGCGACCTCTGCGACCGCTTCGAGTGGCAGATCGTCGAAGAGTTCAAGGACGCCGGCCTCAGCGCCAGCCGCCACGCCCGCCGAGACCGCGACGACTTCGAGGCGCTCCTCGACGCCATCGAGAACGGCCCCTCCATCCCCGGCGTCATCCGTATCTGTGTCGCGTACGAGGCGTCCCGCTACTACCGCGACCTTGAGGCGTACGTACGTCTCCGGAACGCCTGCTATCACGCCGGCGTGCTGCTCTGCTACAACAACACGGTCTACGACCTGTCCAAACGCGAGGACCGCAAGGCGACCGCACAGGACGCCATCGCCGCGGAAGACGAAGTCGAGGGCATCCGCGACCGGAACGTCCGCACCGCCCGGCAGACAGCGGAAAAGGGCGGCGTCTGGGGGAAGATCCCGTTCGGATACTCGCGGAAATACGACCAGGACACCGGCGAGTTGCTCGGCCAGTACGAGCATCCGAAGCATGGGCCGATCGTCCTTCAGGCGCTCAAGCACATCGACAGCGGCGGCTCGATCAACTCCCTGATCAAGAACCTGAAGGCCAACCCGGAAGCCGCCCGCCCTGACGGAGCGGAGTGGAACGAGGGCCTCGTCAAGTACATGCTCCTCAACCGGGCATATCTCGGCGAGCGTGTCCACCACGGCGAGTCCGTGAAGGCACAGTGGGATCCAATCAAGGGCCTCGACACACCTGAAGGAAAGGCCCTGTTCCGCCGCGTCACCAGGACCCTCACCGCTCCGGGCCGCGGGGAGATCCGCGACTCGCGCGCCGCCCACCTGATGTCCCATCTCGGGCTGTGCGGCGAATGCGGAGACGACCACCTCATCAGAGCCGACAAGGTCGGCGGCATAGCACGCCCCGCCCGGCGTATCTACCGGTGCAAGGACAACCGCGACATCACGATCTCCGAGGACATCCTCGACGCGTACGTGGAGCAAGCCGTGCTCACCTGGCTCCGCAAGAAGAAGGAGGCACGCGCGGCACTGATCCCCAATGAGGGCAAGGTGGCCCAGGAAGTCCAGAAGGCACAAGAACTCCTCGACGTCTATACCGAGGAACTTGAGGAAGCCCGCCGACTGAACCGCACACGCAACGAGCAGGGCCGGCCGCTGTTGTCGCTGGCCGTGTTGTCAGAGAAGGAATTGGAGCTGCTGCCGAAGATCGAGGAGTTGCAGGAGCGGTTGCAGGCAGCCACGGGTGTGCCCCTGCTGGTGCAGGATCTGCTGAATGCGGCTGACCCGGAGGTGCTCTGGAACGGTTCAGAGGCCACGGAGGATGTGCCGGCAAGGCTGGGCCTGTCGCTGGAGCAGAAGCGTGAGGCGCTTCGTCAGATAGTCACGGTGCGTGTGTACAGGCAGAAGGACCGGAGGCGGAAGGTCTCGGACCGGGTGACGCTGTCGTTCATCGGTTCGGCAGGGTTCAAGGTCCCACGATCCCGTGTTCGCGGGATCGCTCCCGCTCCGGCCCGTGCTCGCGGGACCGTTCCCGTTCCGCGGCATGGTCGGGCTGCTTCGGAAAGGGAATGAGGTTGCCCCGTACCAGCTCAGCATCGGCCTTGAGCATGCCGGCCCGCTCCATCATCGCGCCCGTCTCAAATGCTTCGGATGCAAGCCGTGCACGCTCCTCCTCGAACTCCTCCCGCAATCTCGCCCGTTCAGCGAGGAGGGATGCGGCGATGCGGGCTCGCTCGGCGGCCATGTCGCGGTTGAGGCGGCCCTGTTCACCTTCGAGGCCCATCTGCAGGGCCTGGTAGCGGGCCCGTTCGTCGTCAGCCCTGCGCTGGGCTGCAGCAAGCGCGTTCCGGGCATCCGTGGTGTCGACTATCCAGCCGCGGATGAGGACCAGCACGACGATGACCAGCCCGGCCATGGTGATGCACGAGCCTCCGACGACCTGCGGGAGGTTGTCAGTGATGATGCCGCGGCCAGTGAGGGTAGACCCGACGATCGCGGCAAGACCTGTCGCGCCGATGGTGACCCGTGTGCCGCTCGTGTTCATACGTACCCCCGCGTCACATCTGTGCTGCTGTCCCTCCGCGGTTCGCGTCATGATCAGCAGCCTCGTTCTCTAGACGCTTGAGACGCTCGATGGTTGCAAAGAACATCGCCCGTCCTACTTCGTCTTTGATCCCGAGTTGATCGGCCGCTTCCTCTGGAGTGAGGCTAGAGCCTACCTGCGTTCGATCAGATTCGGACAGTGACGGAAGGGATTCAGGCGACAGGACGCCACCTTCCACGAGAAGCATGCGCACGTCGAGCCCGGTCCGTTCGGCGATCACCTCGAAAAATCGCGGCTCAGGGACGGCTTGGCCTTGCCACATCCGGCTGACACTACTTTCGGTCATGCCGGTATCCCGGGCAAAGCGGGCTTTGGCGCCGTGGCCTGTGTAGCCGGCGCGTTCGGCGGCGGGCACGACGATGTCGGCGAAGCGTCGTGCGCGCGTCGGCTGGGGTGCGGTCATGTCCCGTGACTCTACCTCCCTAGTTAGGGAGTAGCCAGAAAATCCCTCGCCCGCAAGGGTCGTTATTACGCCACTGACCTGCATTGATGCAGGCTGCCGATTCATTCGAACAGACATTCGCCTGGAGTTTCACTCTTCCTTCACAACCTCTCTCCCTTGCGAGGGAGGGTGATTAATGGCAGACTCTCCCTCGTGAGCAAGGAATCGCCCTCCATCAGCGGCAACCCCTGCCAACCGCCCTCCGAAGGAGGTGACTACGTGTTCCGCCTGGACGTCGCCAAGCTCCTCAAGGCCACCGCCGCCCGCGGCGACAAGACCGGCGCTGCGATCTACCGCCGCACCGGGATTGCCGAGTCGTCCGTGTACCGGATCCTCAACGGCGAGACTCAGCCTGACTTGAACTCGGCCATGCGACTTGCCGAGGCATATGACCTTGACCTACGCACCGTCATCCAGCGCGTCCCCGTCGAGGTCGCCGCGTGACCCGCGAAGAGCGCCACGCGCTCCTCGGCCCCGAGGTCCTCAAGCACATCGAAGCGATCGTCGACGCCGCCCCCGAGCCCACGCCGGAGGTCGTCGAGCGTCTGCGCCGCATCTTCACCCAGCCGCAGGGCGCGCTTCCCGCGCCGAGCCCCGCACTCGCGGCCGAAGCCGCCTGATCCCCATGAACGCGCCGAAGGGCCGCTCCGACTGTGCCGGCCTGAGCGACCCCCGACTCGGCAACCTCATCAACCCAAGGAAGAAGGTCACCTTGACCAGAAACTCTACCCAGATCAGCGCGGCGACCGCGCTGGTGCAGCTCCTGACGGAGCACCCCGAGCTGTCCGAGCACCTGACGTGGTCCATCAGCCGGACCAGCCCGGTCCTCGTCGGGTACATCCACGACGGCGGGATGCGTGTGCTCGCTGACTGCGCCGACTTCCTCGGCGGCAGTATCCGGGCGGGCGTCGAGCACGGCAGCAGCGCCGAGCGACTGCGGCAGCACGTGCTGACGGCGCGGTGGCGGGACGTACCGGTCGAGATCATCGTGTCGGTGCCGGTGCGGTCTTTGGCGGTGGCGGCATGAGCGCCCCGCTGGTGGTGAACACCACGGACGGAACGTGCTGGACGCGCCGTGAGGGCGAGCGTGACGGCCAGGCCCTGTACGCGCCGGAGAAGTGCGGCGGCTGCCCGGAGTTCGTGATGGCGACGCTGGCAGAACTGGCGGAGCACGGGATCGTCGGATCGGCCAGCGTCCTGCCGATGCCGGTCGGCCCGGAGCCGCTGAGCGATGAGCGGATGGCGGAGATCCGGTCGCTGGACCTGCTGTCGATGATGTCGGACCGCGTGGCCCCGGTGGTCAGCCGCGCTCTGGCTGACCTCATCACCGAGGTGGAGCGGCTGCGGGCGCAGCGTGACCGGCGTCGTGCCCGGCTGGTGGCGCTCCAGAACGATGCGCTGAACATCCGCGGCGCGCTGTCCCCTAACGGGGAGGCGCGGAAGGTGCCGATGCCGTTGGGCGAGATGCTGCTGCCCGCGGTGGAGTGGCTGATCAGCCGTGTCGCCGAGTTGGAGGCGGAGCGGCACTCGACGAACGAGGCGCTGGATGACGCGGTCCAGGAACTGCGAGCCCGCCGCGACGATGCCGTCCCGTACACCGTGACCGCGGAGGCGCATGCGCAGATGCGTGAGGGCCTGAGCAGCTATTTCGCTGGTAAGCGGGCGGCATTGGAGGACCCGCACGACGGCCCGCTCGCGCACCAATACCTGCTGGGACGGGACCTGCCGGAGACGGGCGGTACCCGATGAACCACTCGAAGAAGCCGCAGCAGTCGTTCTCCCTCGGCGCGAACCATCTGCACGGTGTGCTCCGCGTCGACCAGATCCGCACCGACACCCTCATGCAACTGGTCCAGCACTGGGCCGACCCGCAGTCCCGCGACGACATCATCGACGCCCTCGACGAACTCGCCGCCGTCGTGTGCGGCCCGCGCAGCGAGGGCGAGCTGGACACCGCGATCGAGCAGGTCGAGGACGCGGCCGGTATGGACACCGCACAGATCGAGGTGTCCATCCAGGACACGTTCCGGCTGCGGGACGAGCTGACCGAGGTGGTACGGCGCCTGTCGCGGTTCAACCCGAAGCGTCTGACGCCCGGCCAGCGCCGCGAGGGGGGTGCGGCAGCGTGAGCGCCCTCACCGAGAAGGTGGCCGCGCTCGTCGCCCGACAGCGCGCCCAACAGACCGACGCCGACCGGCAGGCCCTTCAGACGGCGTACCGGCACCAGCCTGAGCCGCTCGAAGCCGAGTTCTCCCAGCTCGCTTGCGACCACCCCGACAGGTGCTCGTGCCCCGGCGACTACCCGGGATGGATGCCCGGAGGCCCACGCGTGACCGCCTCCAGCCGCGAGGTTCGCCTCGCCCAGCTCCTCGACACCATCCGCACTCACCCCGGCCGCCGGTGGACCGCCAGCGGTGTGCAGGACTGGCGGCGCTTGATCGGCGGCCCGACTCAGCGGAGCACCGCCCGCCGGGACCTGGCAGAGCTGGCCCGCCGCGGCCACCTGATCCAACACGGCCCGGACGACGGCCGGTTCTACACCCTCAAGACCAGGAAGGACGGCCGCTCATGACGGACGCCGACCGCATCCTCGGCCAGATCGAACGCGGTGAGATCGCCGTGGGAGCCGAGGCAGCCCGCCGGATCGCTGCCCGCCACCAGGCCGCTTACGGCAACGCCGTCTGGGGCCCGGCCTCCGCTCCGGCACCGTCCGCGGACGACGCCTGGGCGGATGCGCTGATCGTGCTTCCGAAGGACGGTGGCGCGTGACCATTACCACCGACGCCGGGGCCCCCGCGGCCCCGGCCGCCGGCCGCCGCTCCCGCACCAAGCAGGAGCCGACCGGCACCGACCGGATCCCCCAGCCTTCCCAAGGTTGGTACCGCGTCCCCGGCACCGACATCAAACTCCGCCGGGTCACCACCATCCTCAACCAGGGCTTCCCCAAGCCGCAGCTCGTGTTCTGGGCCGCGAACCTCACCGCTGCCGACGCCTTCGCCACCCTCCCCAAGCTCGTCGCCGCCAGTCTCAACCCGGCCGACAAGGAGGAGGCCTACGACTGGCTCCGCAAGGGCCACATCCGCAAGAAAGACGAACGCGCCGAGGTCGGCGGCGCCGTCCACGACGTCATCGAAGCGAAGGTCTTGGGCGAGCCGATCCCCGAGGCGCTCCTCGACAACGACGAGATCGCCCCGTTCATCGACCACTTCCTCCGCTTCGTCACCGACTGGGAGATCGAGTTCGAGGCCTCCGAGATGACCGTCGGGAACTTCACCGACGGCTGGGCCGGAAAGCTCGACTACCTCTTCCGCTCCCGCCCCATCGCCCACCTCCTCGACGTGCCGCCGAAAACCCTGTTCATCGGCGACACCAAGACCGGCGGCGAGCTCGACGAGAAGGGCGTGTACCCGGAGGCCGGTGCGCAGATGTCCGCGTACCGCAGGGCCGAGGTCTGCTGGCTGCGGGACGGAACGCAGCTGCCCATGCCGAAGGTCCACGACGTCGGGATCGTCCTGCACCTGCGGCCGGAGGGATACCGGCCGATGCCGCTGAAGTGCGGTGACGACGTGTACGAGGTGTTCCGCCACGTCCAGCAGGTCGCCGAGTTCCAGCGTGTCCTCGCCAAGTCCGTCGTGGGCGAAGCCCTGACCCTTCCCACCCGCACCGAAGAGAAGGCCGCCTGATGCCCATCCTCACCTTGCAGCAGCGGCTCCGTGAATTGGGCCGCATCCGCATCGGCCAGAAGGTCGCCACCTCCAACGGCAAGACCCGGCCCGGCAAGCTCGACCGGTTCCGCCTCACCTCTCCGTCGAAGGAACTCCTCGACAGGGTGGCCGCGAAGTACGGCGGGACCGTCGCCCCGTGGACGCCCGAGGGTGGCGCCGGCCAATACGAGGTCATCACCGACGCGCGACGCATGCCGATCCACGTGCCGCCGCAGCCCGTCTCCCAGTACTTCGAGCTGTGGTCCGGAGGCGGCTGCCAGCGCCGCTGCGACGGCGTCACCGAGCTGCTGAAGGACCGGCCGTGCATCTGCGGCCCGGACCCGGAGCAGCGGCAGTGCAAGCCCACGACCCGCCTCAACGTCGTGCTCTCCGAGATCGAGGGTGTCGGCGTGTGGCGGCTGGAGTCCCACGGCTACTACGCCGCCCTCGAACTCCCGGGCGTGGCCGAGCTGCTCGCGCAGACCGGCGGATACGTCGAGGCGTTCCTCGGACTGGAGCAGCGCACCGCGAAGCGGGACGGACAGACTCGGCACTGGATGGTTCCGACGATCGACCTCGCAGTCACCCCGGCCGCGCTGATGGCCGGTGCCGCGTCGGTGGGGACGGCGGTTGCGGCTGGCCGGCAGCGGGCCGCGATCGAGGCGCCGCGCCCGGACTATCTGCGGCTCGCCTCGGTCGCCGAGACACCCGACGCGGTGCGCGAGTTGTACGAGCAGGCCGTCGCCGCGGGCCACATGAACAAGAAGATCGCTGATGCGTTGACGGCCCGCGCGGCTGAGCTCGGCGCGCCGAAGAAGGCGCCGGTGAAGAAGGAGCCGGAGCCGACGCCGGACGCCGAGGGGGTGTACGACGCCGAGTTCGTCGACGATCCGGCCGACGTACAGGCCGTCTGGTTCCAGGTCATCGCCGCCGCCGGCCAGCACGGTCTGACCACCGAGCAAGTCGAGGCCGGGTTCGCACAGCGCAACGGCGGCACGCACCCGTCGTCCGGCACGGTCGCGCAGATGACGGCGTACCTCGCCGCGGTGAAGGCGGGTGAGGTCCGATGAGCTGGCACCTGAAGCGCATGTGCGCGTTCGACCTGGAAACGACCGCAGCCGACCCGGAGACCGCGCGGATCGTCACCGCATGCGTCGTCCAGGTCGGCGGCAACCAGCCTCCGCAGGCCGCCACGTGGATCGCCGACCCCGGGGTGGAGATCCCCGAGGAGGCCGCGAAGATCCACGGCTACACCACGGAGCGCGCCCGGAAGGAAGGCCGCCCGGCCGCCGAGGTCGTCGAGGAGATCACCGCCGCGCTCGGGCAAGTCCTGGCGCACGGTGTTCCGATCGTGGCGATGAACGCCCGCTACGACCTGACGGTGTTGGACAGGGAGTGCTGGCGTCACGGGCTGGAGACCCTCGTCGACCGGTACGTCGATGACGTGATCTGGCCGGTGATCGACCCGTTCGTCATCGACAAGCACGTCGACCGGTACCGGCGCGGCTCCCGCACTCTGACCGCATTGTGCGAGCACTACGCGGTGAAGCTCGACGGCGCCCACGACTCCGCGGCGGACGCGATTGCGGCGGCACGGGTGGCGTGGCGGCTGGGGTCGACCCGGCCGGAGTTGGCCGCGATGGGTCTGGAGGAGCTGCATCACGCGCAGATGGCGTGGGCGCGGGAGCAGGCGGAGGGGCTGCGTGAGTACTTCGCGAAGACGCCCGGTAAGCAGCATCTGGCGGACACGGTCCGGCCCGAGTGGCCGCTGATCCCGGCACAGCGCGGGGGTGCGGTATGAGGTGGCCGTTCGTCTCCCGTTCCCGCTACGAGGTCGCCGTCGGAAAGGCCAGCTACGCCACCGAGCAGGCCATCGACACCAGCATCGTCAACAACTGCCTGACCGACGCCAACCTCGCCGTCGCCCGCCGCCTCACCCGGGCCCTGCGCGCGTGCAAGCGGTACCGGGCCGCGCTCGCCGCCGAGCAGCGGCGCGCGGACCGCCTGCAGCAGCGACTCGACGACTGCCTCGGCCTCAACACCGCCCAGGTCGCTGAGGGCCAGCGGTGGCAGCAGACCCGCCACGACAAGAAGGGGACGGTGTCGTGACTCCGGAGATCACCATCGGCGCCGCGTCCCTGATGGGCTCGCTCGTCGTGGCGACGGTGGCTGTGCGGTGGGCTGTCAGCCCGGCGCCCGCGCGTGCCCGGCATCGGCGGGTGTACGGAGCGGCGACGGTGCAGCAGATGGTGCACTGCCCGGCCTGCGCCCGGACGACCGCGGCCACCGTCCACGGCACCGCGGTGCTGTGCTCCGAGGGCCATCTGATCGCCGCGGACCCCGAGAGCGCGCGCGTCTACCCCCTGCTCGCCGACCACCCCGGCCTTGACCGACTCCTCAACGCCGTCCGCCACGACCGGCACAACCAGAAGGGGGACTGAACCATGAGCGACACCACGATCACCGCCATCGACGGCACCGACGCCCTCGCCTTCGTCATCATCCGACCCGGCCAGACCGAAGGCGGCGTGTCCATCGAGGCCGCGGCCAAGGGACTGAGCAAGCAGGCCGCGGCGTACGTCCTGCGACAGGTCGCGGACATGTGGGACGCGGAGGAAGCTCAGTGACCATCGTCGCCATCGTCGTGCTCGCGATATGGGCGCTCGGCATCATTGCCACTGCCGCCGGACTCGCTGTGATCGGCCGCGACGACCTCACCCTCGACGCAGCCATGTCCACTGACCCGGTCCGTGCCTGCCTCGCTCTGGCCGTGGTCACCGTGTTCTGGCCCGCTGCTGCTGTCGTGGTCGGGCTGCGGCACCTGATGGAGCGGGGGCAGCGGTGAGCGCCCTGTTCGATCTCGCACCCGAGGTTCCGGCCACTCCTGTGGTGGCCGGGCCCCCGGCCCCCTTCACGATCATCGCCCTCGACCTCAGCCTCACCTGCACCGGCATAGCCGGGGTCGGCTGGACCGACCGAATCCGCACCAAGCTCCGCGGTGATGAGCGCCTCGCCTACCTGGAGACGGAGATCGCTTCCTTCATACGGACCGCGGACATGGTCGCCATGGAAGGCCCCTCGTACGGACACGGCGCCATGGCCGGGCACGAGGAACTCGCGGGACTCCGGATCCTGGTCCGCCGCTACTGCCACCGTCACCAGCTGCCATACGCGGTGATACCCCCATCGAGCCTGAAGCTGTACACCGCAGGCCGCGGTAACGCCACCAAGGGCGAGGTCCGTTCAGCGGTCGCCGACCGGTACGGCATCCACACCGAGGGTGCCGGCCGATACGACATGGCCGACGCGTACGGCGCGCTCGCCGCAGCGTCGGACTGGCTGGGCCAGCCGCTCGCCGACGTCCCGGCCCGGAATCGCGCGGCGCTGGCCGGCTGCCAGTGGCCCGACCGCGAGGCGATGACCTCGTGACCCACCTGCCCCCTCACGGCGCCTACAGCCGCTACATCTCCCACGGCTGCCGCTGCCAAGCCTGCCGAGACGCCGGACGCACCTACCGCCGTCTGCTCGGCTACGACCGCGTCAACGGCGTCCGCCGCCGCATCGACAACACGCAAACCCGCATCCACGCCGAACAACTCGTCGCCCGCGGCTGGACGCACGCACAGATCGCAGCCGCCGCAGGGCTCAGCAACGGCAGCATCCACGACGTACTCGCCGCCCGCTACAAGACCATCAGCCGACACGCCGCCGAAGCCATCCTCAGCGTCCGCCTCGACCAGACACCGCCGATCCCGCGTGGACTGGTCAACGCAGCAGGAACACGACGACGTCTGCAGGCCCTCATGGTCCTCGGGCACACACTGCCCGACATCGCTCGACGAGTCGGTGTCGGCGTCAGCAGCTTGCAGCAGACCGTTGACGGCCGGTGGGTGATGATCCGATCCGGTACGGCCACAAAGGTGGCACGGGTCTACCGCCAACTGTCGCTGGTCAGCGCCCCGCCATCGCGGTCTGCCGAGCAGGCCCGAAACCAGGCCATGGAACGGGGATGGTACGGGCCGATGGCGTGGGCAGACATCGACGACCCTGCCTGCCAGCCCGACCCGCAGGAGCCAACAGCGCCCCGCCACCTGCACGCCGACGACATCGCCGAGCTGGCCGCGAGGGGCCTGGACGACGTCGAAATCGGCCGCCGGCTCGGAGTGTCCCCGCGGACCGTGCTCCGAGCCCGCATCACTCACAACATCGGCAACGGAGCAGCAGCATGACGTCGGAGTCCAATCGCAAGACCAGTTGGTACGACAGCGCCGCGTGCGCGTCCCGGAACATCGATCCCGACATCTTCCACGCCGGCGACCGTGACCAGATTGAGGAGGCCCGGTCCGTCTGCGCGGGGTGTCCCGTCCGCGCCGAATGCCTCATCGATGCCTACGAGGTGGGCGACCAGTGGGCCATCCGCGGGGGCCTGACCGACAAGGAGCGTCGCCATTACCTGCGCCTCGCCGAGGGACACGTGGCACGTGCCGTTTCCGAGGCCCTCGATGACGTGACGGTCCTGGTCCGGCATATCTATGAGCAGCACACCCGCCGTGACGGGGTCCATGTGGTGTGGACCGATACGCGGCACTTCATCAACGTGCGGAAGCAGCCGTACACGATCCACCAGCTGGCGTTCCTGGCCCTGTTCGGGGTGCCTCCGGTGGGTCATGTGAAGCGCAGGTGTGACGTCGAGGAGTGCGTGGGTCCGTCGTGTCTGTGGGATCGGCGGATGCGGGATGCCGCCCGGTGGGCGAACGCAGACGCTGGCGCCACGAAGAACCTCGCCGCATGACCGGCCCCCGAGTTCGTCGCCCGTGCGATGTGCCGTGGTTCCCGCACGGCCTGCTCCGGGCCCGTCCGTTCCCGTGCGGCTGGCGCTGCAACCGGCACACCCCGAACGCGCTCCACGGCCTGCCCGAGATTCCCGCCGGGCCCGGTATGCCGGCCGCCGCCTGGACCACGGCCAGCCCCATCAACGACTCCCGCGTCCACGACGCCCGCGCGATCGCCTCCGACAAGCGGCGCTCCGCCCCGGGTACGTACCGCGCCGCGCAGGCCACGGTGCAGGAAGGAAGACCCCGATGACCGACGAGACCCCCGCCAGCGTCAGCGAGCAGGCCGCTCGCCTGTACACCCAGGGCGCCAGTATCTCCGCGGTCGCCAAGGCGATAGGCCGCTCCTACGACGCGACCCGCGCCCTGCTCGTGGAGGCCGGCGTGCGGATCCGTATCGGCCCGGTCCAGGCGTCGAGCAGCCAGCAGGCGTGGAACAACGGCGGCCGTCCGCCCCTCAAGCACCAGCCGTCGAAGCTCACGCCCCAGCAGCACGAAGAGATCCGCCGCCGCCGCGCTGAGGGGGAAACGCTCCGCGCGCTGGCCGCCGAGTACGGGGTCAGTCCGGCAACGATCCACCGGTACAGCTGAGAGGAGTCCCCTCATGACCGCGCTGCAACCCACCCTCGACGACACCCTCCCTACACCGGCCGTCGACTACCCGACGTGGGTCGACCAGGTGCGCCCCGCCTTCGTGGAGGCCGCGCGCACGGGCCGGCGGTTCACCGCCTACGAGGTAGCGAAGGACTGCGACCTCCCCGAGCCGGCCAACCCGCGCGCCGACTGGGGCAACTTCGTGCAGTCCCTCGTCCGCGACGGACTCCTCGAACACTGCGGCTTCGACCGTTCCCTCCGGCCGACCGGCGAGCACTCCGCGGTCTCCGTCTGGCGCGGCACCCGCGCCGCCCAAGCCGGCCGAGTCGCGTAGCCGGACACGACAGAGGCCCCGCACACGGCGGGGCCCGGAGAGAAGGGAGGGAACGGTGTCAGGACTTCGAGGCGGGTGCGATCTTCGCGACCCACTCGCGCGTGAAGCCGGTCAGCTTCGCCATGTGCGACGGCCCCTTACCGGCGGCGCGCCCGCGCACGAGCAGGTCGCGCAGCTCTTCGTCGGCGCGTTTGAAGGCCTCCTCAGCCCGGGTGCGCTTCTTGGCTGCGGCCTGAATCTCCATGTCGAGGGCGTCCATGCCGCTCATGGTGGCACAGCCAGTCACGGTCGCGCTACGCGAACGCGGAACGAGGTCGCGAAGAGCGATCGCGAACGGTATTCTCATGTCATGACGGATGAGACACCGCGCATCCCGGCCCGCCGACGCATCGACTACGGCCACTCGCCCCGGGGCGACAAGTTCTGCACGCACGTCGCCTACGGCCTGACCTGCGCCCAGTACGACTCGCTCCGGGACCGGGCGCAGGACGCGTGCGAGGTCTGCCGGACACCGGACAGCGACACAGTGCGCGGCGAACTGATCATCGACCACTACCAGTGGATGGATCTCTTCTTCGTGCGCGGCCTCCTGTGCGACCGATGCAACCAGGTCATGGCGCGCCACGACCGGAAGGTCACGTGGGGCCCGAAGACGCAGCCGTGGCGTGAGAAGGCGGCGACCTACCACCGCGACGCGTGGGGCGCCACGCCCGACCAACTGGCCCTCGCCAACCAGCAGATTGCCGCCCGCACCCCATGGACTCGACGCCTCTCCGGCCTGACGGCACAGGAGCGCGCATGAGTAACCGGGCGCTCGAACAACCGCCCTGAACAAGGGCGTTACTCGACATGCCCTGACCAGCGCAATCGAAAGAAGGACCGTTGAGCATCGAAGCCACCGTGTGGGCGCTCAAGTACGCGCCGCCCATGCCGCCGCAGCTGCTCGGCACCCTGTTCGGCCTCGCCGACCACGCCGACAAGCGCGGCCGTGGCGCCTACCCCTCCGTGCGCACGCTCGCCGCTTATGCGTGCAAGGCGGAACGGTCCGTCCAGCGTGACCTCAAGGAGCTGATCAAGCTCGGTCTGATCCGTCCCGGCGATCCCGCGGCAGCCGCGCACATCCCGGCTGAGCGCCGGCCTGCGGTCTACGACCTGGCCATGGAACGCACCGTTCCGGGCGGGCGCGCGGGCGATGACGAGGTGACGCAGGCGTCACGGGTGACGCTGACGTCATCCCGTGCAAGGGGTGGACGTAAAGCCGCAGCTCAGGCCACGCCAGGGGTGACGCCCACGTCAGGGGGTGACGCCCACGTCACCGGTGACACCCACGTCACCTCCGGGGTGACGCCCACGTCCGAGTGGGGTGACGCCCACGTCGCGACCGGGGTGACGCCCACGTCACCCAAACCGTCCTTTGAACCACCCACTAACCGTCCGTTGAACCGGGGGGTGGCTGACGCAGTCGACAACACCGCGCACGACCGGGCGCTCGACGCCTGGCCCGAAGGCCCCCCCGCCCCCATCGACACCGACGGCTTCACCGTCACCGACGCCATGCGCCGCTGGGCCAACGAGGTCCACCCCCACGTCAACCTCACCCACTCCACCCAGCAGTTCATCTCCCACTACCGCTCCACCGGCACCCGCCGCCGCAACTGGCCCGAAGCCTGGCGGAAGTGGATAGCCGAAGACGCCGACCGCGCAGCACGCCGCCCCGGCAACGTCTTCCAACTCCCCACCGGCCAAACCCTCACCGGCACTGACGCCAAGGTCGCCGGATGGATGGCCATCGCCGCACAACTCCGCCAACGAGGAGACTCCGCATGAACGAGGAAGAAGCTGCCGAACTCCTCGGCCACTGCACCGCCTTCGACAACCGGCAGCCCTCCCTCACCGCCGCCATCGCATGGGCCTCCGCCCTCCACGACGTGCCCCTCGACGAGGACGCGAAGGACGCCGTCGCCCTCTACTACCGAACCCCGCCGGAGAACCCCAAGGACCGGTTGTGGATCCTTCCGCACCACGTCCGCACCTTCCGCGCCAAGATCCGTAACGCCCGGTTGGAGAACTTCCAGTACGAGCCCGTCGGCGACGAAACCCCGACCGAGTTCCTCGCCCGCTACCGCGGCCAGGTTCAGGCAATCGCCTCCGGCCGCGCCGCCGCCCCGACTGGCCGGCAAGCGCTGGAGGGTGGCCCGTCGAAGGCGTTCATGCGGGAACTGGAAGCCCGCGGCTGGCAGGGCAACCGAACGGTCCCCAGCTCCGACGAGGAAGCCGTGGCCGCCGAGCTGATCGACACCGTCCGCCGCTCCGGCCCTCTCGGCATCATCTGCCCCGCCTGCCAAGCGGCCATAGGCAGGCCCTGCAAGACCCCCAGCGGCTCGGACAGGCAGCCACTCGGCAAACCCCGGCTGAAGCCGCACAGCGCCCGCCTGCGGGCCGTCAACGGTGAGCCCGAGCAGGCCGCCGAAGAACGGGCCGCGCAAGAGCAGCGGATCCGCGACATGTCCGCCCGCCACCTCGCCCGCGAAGACGAGATCCACAACGCCGACATCGTCGACGAAGCCTCATGACCCACCCACCCGAATGGGCCATCCGCTGCCCCTGGTGCAACGCCCCACCCGGCCAACGCTGCACCAGCCCCCGCGGCCGGCGCCTCGCCATCGAAACCCACGACGCACGCATCACCGCCTGGAAAACCGCCGCACAGAACGGAGCCAGCGCATGACCACCCTGCCCGAACCCACCGTCCAGGCCACCCGCTACGTCGTCTCCTGCTTCGAACCCGACGACCACGATGGCGCCCACTTCAACCTCGCCGTCGAATACCGCGGCCGTGGCCTGTGGGCCGTCGTCCGCCACAGCCAGTGCCTCGCCGCAGACGGCACCTGGTCCTGGGAGTCCATCCCCAGCGAACGCGAAGACGAGTGGCTGGCCACCCACCGGTTCGACCTCGACACCGCGCTGAAGCTCGCCAAACAGGCCGCGCCTCACATCACCGTCAACGGCTACACCGTCGCCGACGCACTCCGCATGGCAGCCAAGCACACGGCGGACCAACGGTGAGCCCCCTCGAACGGCTCCTCACCGAAGCCATCCCCATCCGCCCCGAGCCAGCCGAACGCCCCGCCCCCGCAACCCCCGGCGGCTACTGGACCCAAGCCGAGCAAGACGCCCACTGGACCACCCTCTGCGCCACCGTCGGCACCCCCGACGCCCAACGCCCCACCCGACACGCCACAGCCCACCAGACGGCCGCCTAGACGCCACGGAGACACCAATGAGCCCGACCCGCATCCAACGCCGCCGCACCAAGGGATGGCGCAAGCCCGAAGGCGCCGTCTACGTCGGCCGCGGCACCCGCTGGGGCAACCCCTGCACCCAAGTCCGCTACCCCGCACTCGACGGCTCCGAGTGGGAACACGAAGGCCGCCTCGGCAAGACCTCCGGCCAGCGCCACGCCTACGTCCACCCCGACAAGACCGTCACCTGGCACCTCGTCCAGGACGCCACCCGCGAGCAGGCCACCGTCCTGTACCGCCGCTGGCTCGACCAACGGCCCGGCCTGGCCGACGCGGCACGCTCCGAACTCGCCGGCCGCGACCTCATGTGCTGGTGCCCACTCCCCGAACCCGGCCAGCCCGACCACTGCCACGCCGCCGTCCTGCTGGAACTGGCCAACGCGCCCCACACCGCCGCCTGACCGGCACACCTCGGGCCAAGACACCCACCCCACCAGCCACCGAACGGAGCACCGATGAACCTGCATCTCGTGCCGGTCCGCTTCCGCGACGCTGCCGCCTTCGTCGGCATGTGGCACCGGCACCACCAGGCCCCCGTGGGCATGGTCTTCGCCGTCGGAGTCGCAGACGACCACGGAGTCCTCCACGGCGTCGCTATCGTCGGCCGGCCCGTCGCCCGCCACCTCGACAACGGCCAGACTCTCGAAGTCACCCGCACCGCCACCGACGGCACCGGCAACGCGAACTCGATGCTGTACGGCGCGGCATGGCGCGCTGCGCGTGCCCTTGGTTACACGCGGCTGATCACCTACACGCAGGCCGGCGAGACCGGCGCCAGCCTTCGCGCAGCCGGGTGGCGGGTCATAGCCGAACGTCCCGCGAACCCCGGATGGAACCGGCCGAGCCGTCCACGACAACCGACCGGCGCCGAAGGCATCCCGCGAACCCTGTGGGAAGCCACCGCCTGACCCCGTCCCGCCGTACCCCACCACCAGGAGACCACCGTGGCGCTCTGCCGCAGATGCAGCACCGTCATCCCCTGCCACTGCCACCTGACCCCGCCCACCCAGATCCGGCCCGGCGTCTACACCGACCGAAACCAGGAGACCACCGTGACCACCGACCAGCAGCTCGACGAGTACGAGACCGCCGTCGCCGCCTACCAGCAGCACCCCGCCCTCGGGTTCGCCTGCTGCTCCGCCCACCCCGCATCTGATGCAGATGCCGCGCTCGTCGTCGAAGTCCGCCGCCTCCGCGCCCAGGTGGCCGAGCTGCAAGAAGCCCAGCGCCTGGAGTGGACGCTGATGCAGGCGCACAACCCGCACACCCCGCGCCTCTGCGAGTGCGGCCACAGCCACCACGCCCACACCGTCCCAGCCCCGCACGGCTGCTTCGCCTACGGCAAGACCTGCCCCTGCGAGGCGTACCGGCAGCTCCCGCACGACCAGGCCGTGGCGCAGCTCGAAACGAACCGGCAGGCCGCAGCCGAACGCGAGTCCGCCCTCGCCGCCGCTGGTTCGGCTGCCGCGAACGAGGACGGACGATGAGCAAGCCGTACTACAGCGACGACCAGGTCACCCTCCTCCTCGGCGACGCCCTCGACGTCCTCCGCACCCTGCCGGACGGCTCCGTCAACTGCATCGTCACCAGCCCGCCCTACTACGGGCTTCGCGACTACGGCACGCCCGGGCAGTACGGACTTGAGGCCACGCCGGCCGAGTATGTGGAGACGATGCGTCGGCTGTTCGCCGAGGCGCGGCGGGTGCTTGCCGACGACGGGACACTGTGGCTCAACCTCGGTGACTCGTACAACAACACCGCTGCCGGGCAGAACGCGTGCAACTCCAACCGCGACGGCAGCAGCGACGCCAAGCAGCGTGCGACTGAGGACGCGCTGGGGCGGCGGAAGACCCTTCTCGACAGGCACCTGCCGCCGAAGAACCTCCTCGGTATTCCGTGGCGCACGGCCTTCGCCCTTCAGGACGACGGATGGATCCTCCGCAACGAGATCGTCTGGCACAAGCCGAACGCCATGCCCGAGTCCGTCCGTGACCGGTTGTCCAACCGGCACGAGCACTTGTTCCTGTTCGCCAAGTCCCCGCGGTACTGGTTCGACCTCGACGCCATCCGAGAGCCGCACAGTGCGGAGTCCATCGCCGGAGCGAAACGGAGGGCCAAGTCCAAGTCCGTGTACCTGGAGGACGGAGTCGGCGGCCAGAAGTTCCACAACTTCGCCGACGTGAACGCCCGCGGTGCGAACCCCGGTGACGTGTGGCCGATCAGCACCCGCCCATACCCGGCTGCCCACTTCGCGGTGTTCCCGATCGACCTGCCGCTGCGCTGCATCAAGGCCGGGTGCCGACCGGGCGGGACCGTCCTCGACACGTTTTCCGGCTCCGGCACGACCGGCGCCGCGGCCCGCCAGCTCGGCCGGAAGTACATCGGCGTCGACCTGAACCCCGCCTACCACGACCTCGCCAAGGACCGGTTCGTGCAGGGCGTCCTCGACTTCGACATTCCCGCGTGACCGCCAACGCCTCGGCCGCCCCGCGTGAGGTAAGCGCGCGGGCCGGCCGGGCACCCCACTCTCTCACCTGGAGTTGATCGTGAACCAGACCGACCCGACCGCCGCCATCGAGGTGTGGGCCCGCATGCTGTGCGCTGCCGACGTCCACGTCCACGGTGACGACCACCCGACCTGGCAGCAGCTGGTCGGCGATCCCGGCCAGCGCATCAGGGACGACTACCGCAAGGCCGCCCGCTGGCTGCTGCCCCGGATGACCATTGCGACCAAGCCCGCCGCCGCGTCTGCCGTGGTGTCCCCGCCGACGAACCGGGCCGCCGGACTGCTGGACGCCGCTGCCGAGTGCGACAAGGCCGGAGGCGCCTACGCCGAACGCGGAGCCAACGACGCCGCCGGTGCCGCCTTCGTCCTCATGGAGACGTTCCTCCGCAAGGCAGGCGAAGCTGAGTACGAGGCCACCCCGTGCTCGGTGCCCAACGTCTGCGAGGACGGCGGGGAACCCTGCGAGGCGCACGAGCGGATCCTCGGCCATATCGAGGGCTACCACGACCTATGCGCGCCGGACTGCGGGCAGGAGTGGCAGCGCCGTCTGGCCGTCGAGGCGCACGGCACCGGGACACAGCAGCAGGAGGCGCACCCGCCGCAGCACACGTGGAAGGTCGAGTCCCCGCGCCGCGACCAGTGGGCCAGTTGGGGCGCCACCTACGACGAGCACGACTGGGCGCGCGAGAGCTACGAGTCCGCCACCAGCACCGCGCCCGCCCGTCCGTTCCGGCTGGTGCGCGCCACGACCACGTACACCGTCGAGGCCGAACACACCCCGGCCGTGCCCGCCCCTGTGGCGCAGCAGCCCGCGGCAGCCGACGGCGAGGAGCTGGTGCACGTCGGCTGGTGGTGCTGGCGCGGCGACAACCACGGCCACCTCGCGACCATGGCCTGCCGTAGCGACAACGTGCCGATCCACGTCCCCGCCGAGTGGGCCGACGACATGCGCGCTGTCCTCCAGCGCCTTGAAGACGGCGACGAGGACGACGACTGACCCGTCCTGCCCCGGCTGCTGGCATGCGGGCAGCCGGGGCGTCGCGGGGCCAGGAACGCGCTCAGCGCCCGTCTCGCGGCCGAACTCCCCCTCGCGCGGGTCTCGCAACGCCAGACCCGCCCACAGAGCCTCCAGCGCCCGCACAAGCGCCCGACAGACAGGAACCCCGATGACACCCGCCGACGAACTCCGCACCGCCGCAGCCGAAATGCGCGCCTACTGGGCCGGACCCGCATCCGAAGCCACCGCGCAACTGCTCGACTCCGCCGCCGAACTCGCCACCGCCTACCCCGACCTCGCACGCGACCACGACCGCGAGACCTGCGACGACTACGCCTGCGACCTCATGGGCCGCAGCATCCACCTCGCCCGCACCATCACCGCCAACACCATCTGACCCACCGACATCCCGGAGCAGTCATGACCGACCGGATCCCCCTCGACCACCTCACCAGCGACGCTCTCGACGCCCTGTACGAGCAACTCGAAGCAGCCGAAGCCACCGAGGCGCAGCGGCAACTGGCCACCGCCCGCGACGCCTTCGCCTCCGCCACGACCAGGTCCGCACGCGCCGAGGCGGAACTCGCCAGGCTTCGCCAGGTCGCCCGCGGCTACTGCCCCGCCTGCGGACGCGGCGACGCCGCACCCACCGTCCAGGACTGGGAGCAGCAGCGGCAGCGCGCCGACCACCTCACCACCGAGATCACCGCGCTCCGCGACGACCTTCGCGGCATCACCGGCGCCCGATGGATCGCCGACATGCTCGACACCATCCTCAACCAGCCCGCGCCGGCAGCGACCCAAGCGACCGACAACCAGGAGCAGCCCCGTGTATGAGTACTCCGCCCGCCTCGTCCGCATCGTCGACGCGGACACCCTCATCCTCGACATCGACCTCGGCATGCACACCTGGCTCCACGGCCAGCGCATCCGCGCCGCAGGCCTCAACGCGCCCGAACTGGCCACCGACGCCGGTCGCGCCGCGCTCGCCTGGGTACGCGACTGGTTCACGCAGCACGCGCCGGTCGGCATCATCACCGTCCGCACCGAGAAGGACCGCAACGACAACTACGGCAGGTTGTTGGGCACGATCCTCGCGCCGGACGGGGCGTGCCTCAACACGGACATGCTCGCGGCGGGGCAGGCCCTACCGTGGCCGCGCCCCGCCGCCGAGGTGAAGGAGACGACTGGTGCCTGACCTGCACGGCTGGATCACCCAGCAGATCGACCGCGCCGGATGCTGGCTCGTCGAGCACGGCCACCCCGGCGCGGCCGAACTGCTATGGCGCGCCTGCCGAATGTGGTGAACCGGCTTGACGGCCGTGGCATCCTGAACCCAGCCCGCTCGTCTGCCCGCGGGAAACCCGGGCACCCGAAAACCAGTCGGCGCAACAGCCGAGCGGGCCACCGTCTGCCGGGATCAGGCCGGGACCAGGGAACTGGACCCTCCCGCACCACAAGCCGCGCCCCAACGGGGACCAACGCCGCAGCGGGGTTAGAGGCCCCCGGAGATACGCGACGGCCCGCCATCCACACCAGGATGACGGGCCGCGCTATGAGTGGGTGCCCCCCCTCGGCCGAAACCGTACGCCCATCCCCGGCCGGAACGGAACCCTCGCGTCACCGCCCCCACACCTCCGGCCCGCCGCCCCGCCACTCGATCCAGTCGGCGCCGGCCACGTCCAGATCGTCCACGCCCTCCAGGCCGGCGCGCTCCAGCAGGACCGCGACATCCCGCAGCGACCACGCACGGCCGAGCTGCTCCCCGTCCACCCGGACACGCCGGCCGCCGTCCTCGTCCGGGGGATACACGACCACCGCAGGCATACCCCCCAGCCTGCGGGAACGGCCCGGGAGTCGCAGGCTGGGCACCGCCGAACGGGCGCAGCGCCTGCCATCCTGGTGCGCATGGCCCCAGACGAGACCCCCGACCGCCCCGACGACGGCGAAGGCTGGCCCGACGTCTACGGCGAGGCACCGCCCGCCGACGAGCACCAGCTGTCGACGCGCCCCGACACCGTTTGACACGGCACCTACCCTGAGTTCAACCGCAGGCGCTACTCCTGGCTCGCGCCGGCGGCTGCTACTCGCCCTGGCTCCGGGTGTGGCGAAGCCCCGACCACCACGGTCGGGGCTTCGGCGTTCCCGCGGGGCTCAGCCCCAGCCTGCGTCACTCACGGCCGCCACTCCTCGCGGTAGCCGGGCCGGTCCGCGTAACGAAGTGCGAGGTTCGGAAGGATCACGCGCCGGTACTCCGACAAGATCGACTCCACGCCGGTCATCACCAGCACGCCCGCCGCCATGGCCTTGTAGCGGCCGAGCAGGTCCCGGCTGGCGTCGATCTCGCGCAGCACCCGAGCAGGATCATGCTCCACGATGTGCTCACGCACCTGGGGCGAGAGATCGGGCGCGTAGAAGGCAATGCCTTCCGTGTCCCACTTGCCGTTGCCGGGGCACGCCTGAGCGCGCGCCGTGTCGGCAGTGAGCTGCTCGTCGAGCCACCGCACCAACTCATCCATCCGACGCCTCCGGCTCGTCAGCCGTGCGCCGCAGCAGGTTCGCGGCGTTCTCCATGCCCGACAGGTACGCGCCTGTTGCTTCAGCGCTGCCGGACGGGTAGTCATGCACCTTGTCCAGGTGGGCGGCAGCCTCCCGCAGTACGGCCGCCCGATAGGCGTTGAGCATCTTCACCGCCTCGTCCCACGGAACGCAGCGCTTCTCCGCCACCTCGTTGTACGGCGGATCGTTCAGGGCGGACAGGATCGCGATACGCGGGTCCACAGTGGTCGACACGGCCTCTCCTTGCTGCTCGGGCGGGGAACTGCGCCTCTTGCCCGGCTGCTTGGGGTTGGCTGCGAAGAAGGCAGCCACCTCATCCGCGCGGAACCGGGGCCGGGTGCTGCCCTCACCCTCGACGGGCTTCGGGAAGGCGCCACGCCGCCGGTGAGAGTGCACCGTCTGGCGGCTGACCCCGTGCTCCTGCGCGATCTCCGAGACGGTCATCAAGCGCGGAACCCCCTCGCTGTCAGGGCTCTTGGGCACGGCAACATCCTTCCCGAACCTCTTGACGTTGTAAAGAGGTTCCTGCCAGTCTGGCACTGCACCAACAACACGGCCCCGGACGGGAGTTCGCACCTCCCGCCGGGGCCAGCCATCCACCTGCCGTGAACAGGAGAGACAGCCGTGCCGCAGTCTACGAGCACGACCCAAGCACAGCCCAGCCCCCAAACCGAGCCGTGGCCCGACGGCGTCATCGCCCGCTACCTCACCGTCGCCGGCGCCACCTTCGACCTGAAGCAGGACGAGACCAGTCGCGGCTACGCCGACAGCGGCGACTGCAACGGATGCGGCCACCACATCGGATGGACCCGCGTCGACATCGCCCGCCAGGAAGCCCAGTCCCACGCCGAGCGTTGCCGCGCCCTGCCCCGCCCGCAGGTGACCACATGAGCTACCAAGGCCCCACCTGCACCAGCTGCGGAGGCGCCGGCGGCCACACCGAAACCACGCCCCAACCCGGCGGCGGACAGATCAGCGTATGGCGGCCCTGCACCAGCTGCGGCGGAAGGGGGCACGCCTGATGGGCCTCTTCACCCGCCGCGCGCAGACCACCCGCGCCTACCCGGCCGCCGGAATCACAGTCACCGGCCCCGCCGACCGGTTCCGCCGCGCCAAAACCACCAGCGCCCGCCGCGCCGCCACGCAAGGCCAAGCCTGGGAAGACCGCGACCGGCAGCAAGACCGCAAGGGCCGCTGGTACCGGCCCGCCCAATAAGGAGGACCCCATGCGCTGGCTCTACCTGCTCGCCATGGCCTGGCCGCTGATCCTCGGCGCTTACCTCCTCGGCCGCGCCCACTGACCCACCCAAGCCGCCGGCCTCCGCGAAACCGTTCCCCCACGGCGCGGAGGCCGGCACCTCTCCGGAGGAGCACCGTGAAAACCCGCAAGATCGAGCGGACCCGCCTCGTCCCCCACACCATCGACGGCAAGACCCGCATGGTCCCTGACGACGAGGTCATCGACATCCCCGTGCCGCCGCGGGACTGGGACCAGATCGCCCTCGGCGTCGTCACCGTGATCGTCACGGTCCTCGTCGTCGCGTGCGTGCTGTGGTCAACCGTGTCCGTCGGCGACCTGCTCTCACGGGTCGTCGTCGCCCCTGCGGCATTCGGCGCAGCAGCGGTGTTCGACCTGGCCTGGATCGCCCTCATGATCATCGAATGGCTGGCCCGCTACACCCCCACCCGCGCCAACAAAGCCCGCTACGGCGGCTGGATCGCCCTCGCCATCGCCATGGGCGCCGTCGGCACACACGGCTGGCTCGCCGGAGACGCCGCCACCGGCATCGTCGGCGCCGTCGTCTCCGGCCTCGCCAAGGGCACATGGACGATCCTCCTCGACTACCAAGCCGTCCCCCTCGACAAGCGCACCGCCGCATGGCTGGAACAGGAACTCGCTGAGGCCGGCGCCGAGCTGTCCCGTATGCCGGTCCGCCGCCGCGTGAATCGCGCGCACGCCCTTGTGGAAGCGGAGCGCCGCGCTCTCGAAGCGGCGGACCCCGGATCCGCGGATCCGGACCCGTCCGGACAGTCCGCGGACGATCCGGACGGCGACATCCTTCAGTTCCCGCTCGGCGGTGTGACCACCAAGGACGCAGTCCGGATCGCCTGGGACGCAGGCGTCCGCGACGAATCCGAAGTGATCCGCTACGTCGCCAAGGTCATGGGCAAGGCACCCTCCCCGGACACCGTCAGCCGCTACCTCCGCGCCCTGAAGGTGGCTGGCTGATGGGCGCGCAGCAGTTGCCCGAAGGCGACGAGCTGCGCGCCCGCGCCTACCTCCGCGCCCTACACGCCCGCCCCCTCGGCCACCAGGAGCCCACCATGTCCATCCCCGCACCCCGCCGACCCGTCACCCCTACCCGCGTCATCCCCGCCGGCGCCCCGCTCCCCGCACGCGCGCCCGAGCCCGGCGAGGCACCCCCGTGGCGGACACCCCCGCCCCCGCCCCCGCCCATACCGACGGATCCGGATCCGCTGCCCGGTCCGCGCGGTCCGGAACCGCGGACAGTCGAGGTCCGGCACGTCCACGAAATCCTCCTGACCAGCCCGGACCCCGATCCGAAGCCGGATCCACGCTGGTGGGAACACGCCTGGGAGGCGCTCGTCACCTGGCGCATGGTTGCCGCGATCCTCGCCGCACTCCTGCCATGGACGAACGGCCGCAGCCCCGTCGGCATCTGGGCGCACACCGTCCACCAGGCGCGCACCGAGGCCAGCATCGGCGCCGCCTACGTCATCGCCGGAGTCGCCCTCACCGCCGCATGGGCGCTGGACCGGCGCACCGGCCGGGCCGTGCCGCGCTTCCTGTTCGTCACCGCCCTGCTCGGCGCGCTCGGCGTCCTCGACTGGTTCGACCCGATCCTCGTACAGACCGGAGTACACCGCTGATGACCGGCACCACCACACTCACCCTCGGCGGTCTTCTCGCCGCGCTCCTCGTCCTCGTCGCCAACCTGCACCCCTGGTACAAGGGCGGCCGGGAAATGAAGCAACTCGCCCCCTTCGGGAAAGGCTTCGGCGCCGCCGCGTGTGCCGCAGCCTGCCCCGGCGGCATCCTCGGCTGGGCCCACACCCACACAGGCGCCGTCGCCAACGGCACAGGCGGGCGCGCCGGATCCGCCGCGACCGGAACAACCGCCAGCAGCGGACTGACCAGCGGACAGCTCGCCGGGCTGTCCGCGACCGGCGCCGTCGTGGTCGTCATCGCCGTGTTTCTCACCGTCCTCGCCTACAAGACGGCGGGCAAGGCGGACAAGCGGCGGATCGCCGGCGGATTCTTCGTCGGCTCCGTCCTGCTGCTCACTGCCGGGGTGGCCGGCGCCCTCGCGTGGCTGCCCGGCGCGCTCAACGGCGTCGGAGACAGCGTGGTGGCCGCGGTGCAGGGATCGGGGGTCCTGTGAGCCGCCTCGCCCGCCCCGCCGCGCGGCTTGCCACCGGCTCCGCCGCTGTCGCCCGCGGTCTCGGCGCGCGGCTTACCACCTGGGTCGCGCGCGGGCGCCGCCACGACCTGACCGGATGGCGGGCCGCGCTCGGCTGCTGGCTGCGACTCGTCAGTCTCATGCTCGGCGTGTACCTGCTGTGGCGGCTTGTCCGGGCCGTACCCGCCCTCATGTGGCTGCTATCCACCAGCTGGGCCATCGCCGCCTGGCGGTCCGGGCGTCGCGCCCCCACAGACGCCAAGGAAAAGGACACGGCAACCCCCGACGTGGACGCGGTCCGCACCCTGCTGCTGACCCTCATGGGGGACGGCTCCGGAGTACACCTGCGCACCGTCCTCGCCCACCTCCAAGAGCACGGCCACTGGGAGGACCGCACGGTCACCGATCTGCGCGCCCATCTGCAGCGCCTGGGCATCCCCCACGACCGCGGCGTGAAGGTGGCCGGTGTGCCGACGTGGGGGGTGCGCCGGAGGGACCTCGAAGCCCCTTCCCCGGCCGCCACCGAGGAGCCGTCTACCGCGCCATCTACCGCCGCCTGACCTGCACTTCTACCTGCCCGTCTCCCGCCATCTACCGGTGGATCTACCGCCCATCTCCCTGAGAGAGGAACCGACATGGACAAGCAGACCGCGATCGAGGAAGCCGCCCGCGAGGTACTCGCGCACGGCGGCCCGGACTGCCTCACCGACCCGAAGCAGGTGACCCGCGCCATGGTGCGCGCGCACGACCTTGGCGCCACCGAGGAGGACATCACGGCCGAGATGCGCCGCCAGCGCGGCAACGGCTGACGCCAGTTGACAGTCCTGTCAGACTGGGGGTGGCGAGTGTGCCGCGGCCCGCCGGGTCCCCCGTCCCGGCGGGCTTTCGCATGTCACAGTCCGGTGAAAGCGCCTTCACGCGGCCCGCACCGACGCGCATCATGCCTCCGAAGCCAGCCACCTGCCCCGGGGGGATCCATGCCCAGCTACAGCGACGTGCAGAAAGCCGTGAACGTCGAGAAGAGACGCCTCTGGTTCGCGTGGCTGGCCGGCGGGCTGATTCTGCTGTTCGTGGCGCGGGCGGTGTGGGTGTTCTCGCCGACGGGCGGGATGATCGCGGCCGTGGTCGCCCTGCTGCTGTTCGTGCTGCTGTCGGTGACTGCGTACCGCATGCACCAGGCGCTGAACCGGCGGGCGGATCGGGAGCGGCGTGAGGTGCTCGGCGACGACTACCCGGGCTGATCCCGGGACGTGCAGCGGCCCCGCTCCGGATCTCGTCCGGGCGGGGCCGTCGTCATGCAGTGAGCCGTGGGCCCGGCTCGGCGCCGCGTCGCCCCTGCCTGCTTGGGCCAAGCCATCCACGTGAGCGAGCGCGGGCAATCCAACTGCGGACAGTTTCCTCCGGGCGGTCAAACTCGGCAGCGAGCCGCTTCACGGCGCCGGGCGGCCGACCATGCGCGGTCTCCCGCAGGTACGCCTCGGCGACCTTCTTCAGCAGGTCGTCGGGTAGGGCCTGACGCCCTCGGCGCTGCGGCCCAACAGGCGCGGGCGGCGGGGGTTGCACGATCGGCCTGTCGATGGCCTGCTGGAGGACTTCACCGAGACGGAGTCTCCGCAACAGGTGGTTCATGTTGTGCTCTGTTGTGCAGGACACGGTGAGAGTGGTGATCACCGGCGCGCCACTGTTGTCCCGCTCGATGAACCCGGACACATGCACGTCGTCTTGGATGTCAGCCTCGAACGGGATGCGGCCGTCGCTCACGTGGACTCCTCATCCGGGCGCACCGGTAGCTTCAGCGCCCGCTCCGTGTCCGCCGCATCGCAACTGGCGCAGAGCATGCGGTGTTCGGCGGCAGTGCCAGCGTCGGACAGCCACCACTTGCCGGTCGGCTTCCCGCAGCGACGGCAGTCCGGGCCTTCGTCGTCGCTTATGCGCTCGTCTCCTCGCTGCTCGCCGGGCGCTCCGGCCATTGGTGGCGCGTTCCGTCGTCAGCGTGCCCGGTGTGTACGCCTGGGTGTCCGTGACCGCGTGAACAGCGGGCGACCCCGTGGTGCTCGGTTCGGTGCGCCGCGCCGCACATGCTGTCGGGGTCGCCGTTCGTTGCCGCGCGCTCGGCTGCTGCCCGCTCGCGTTCCTTCCTGGTGACGCGCTCGTGCATCAACTCAATGAGCACGTCGGACCGCGAGCGCCCCTCCTCGATCGTGGCGTCGAACTCTTTCAGCAGCTGCGGTGGCGGCCGGAACGAGATCGGCGGGGTCTGGCCGGTGCGTGGCCGGGCCATGGCTCCTCCTCGGGTGTCGTATTACAGAAACCAGCATCCATCTGCGCAAGCCCGTTGACAAGCCTCCCGCTCCGGGTGCATTCTCGTATTACAGAAACCGCACCGCAGTAGGGGGACAGTCGAGATGATCGCCGCCAACCGCACCCGCCGCGCCACCCTCAAGACCCGCCGCACCCAGCACCAGGCCGCCGCCCGCATCCGCCGCCAGGGCACCGCCACCCTCGCCACCCACTGCATCGCCGCCGGCCTCCCCATCCGCGAAGCCCGCTCGGTCGCCGGCAGCCTCCGGAAGAACGCGGCCAAGGCCAACGTCACCGGCACCCCCAGCGTCAGCTACACCCACGGCCGCGCCCGCCACTGCACCCGCTACACCCCGGCCGAGGTCGCCCGCATCGCCGTCATCTACCGCCCCCGCAAGCCCGCCTACCGCACCGCCGCTGCCAAGCTCGCGCTCGCGGCCTGAACGGAGAACGACATGACCACCCGCATCCCCCGGAACGCCAAGAAGGTTTTCTACGCCAACGAGACCGTCACGCGCGAAGACGGTACGAAGTTCGCTGGCCGTGAGCAGCGTTCCACCACCTTCCGGGAGGCCCGGAAGTTCCTGGACGACCTCGGGGCCCCAGGCAACGTGACGTGCTGGACGGCGGCGAGCAACCAGACCAGCGCATACGCAACCCGACACGCTGACGGTTCGTGGACGGCGTTGAACTGGTTCACGGGCACCTGGGAGCCCATCGACTGAGACCTCGCCGTTTGACCCCCGCCATACGCTCAACCCACCGCCGAAAGGAACCCGCCGTGATCAGCAAGTCGGGCCGCTACTGGTCCACCGGCATCACCGTCACCTACAGCCCGCTCGCCGAACGCATCCACGACGAGCCCTACGGCGGCTGGCACGCCAAACTCGACTACATGGACGACGGGTTCGCCGACAACGACCCCGACGCCGGACAGGTCTCCACCGAGGGCACGCTCCAGACCCGCTATCCGGTGCGCAACGCCAAGATCCGCAGCGGCCTGTCCATCGCTCTGAACACCCTGATCGCTGACGCCAAGCGGCTCGGCGTCGAGTTCATCGCGGCCGGACCCTACTCGGCGCCGTGGCTGTACTACCGGGGCGACGGCGAGGATGCCGAGTACCCGCCGCCGGACGGTTGGCGCGAAACCCTGGCCGCTGAAGCCCAGCGGATCGGGTTCCGGTCCTACGCCACGCCCGACGCCTGACCGCCCGACACGACAGGACGAACCCATGGACAAGCTCAACCCCGACGCCCTCGCAGAGTGCGGCTACGACCTCGACGACCGGCCCGAAGTGCAGCCCGTCACCGAAGCGATGATCTACCGGCACGTCACCGACGCGAACGAGCTTCCCCCGTACAGCGCCCGACCGTTCGCCGCCTGGCTCTACGAGGCGTGGAACGACTTCAACGAGGACGGGGACCAGACCAACGGCCAGGTCATCGAGGGCGCGCTCGCGGACTGGCGCGGCGGCGCCTGACCCCTGCATGGCCGAAGCCCCACCGTGACGCCCGGACACGGTGGGGCTTCTCCCTGCGCGCGCCCTCAGAGCCGCCACCCAGGTTGCACGCATCCGTACCATCAAAACACGCCAACCGTCATACGTATAACGACAAGAGGAGGGGACACCGTGGCCAACGGCAACCCCGCCCACAACCCCTACGGCCGCGACCACAAAGGCCAATACACCCGCACCATCGAACACGCCCAACGCGACGCCCACGCAGCCGAACTCCGCGCCCAAGGCCATACCTACCAGCAGATCGCCGACGAACTCGGCATCGAAAAAAGCGGCGCCATCCGCGCCGTCCGCCGCGCCATCCGCGACGCCTGCGCCGGCCCCGGCAAACAACTCGTCGACCTCGAAGTGCAGCGCCTGGAAGCGATGTACGACCAGGTCCTCGACATCCTCGAACGCGATCACCCCGTCGTCTCGCACGGTCGGATCGTCAAGGACGATGCCGGCATGCCGCTCGTGGACGACGAGATGAAGCTGAAGGCCATCGACCGGGCGCTTCGCACCCGGGAGAGCTTCCGCAAGCTGTTGGGTCTCGACGCGCCGTCCCGTGTCAGCGTCGAAGCTGAGCAGCTCGGCCGCGAGATCACCCGACTCCTCGACGCAGCTATGGACCCCGAGGACACCGGTGACGACGACACGTGACCACGTCGAGCAGCAGATTCAGCAGCTGGTGCGCGCTGGTGACACGAAGGCGCTGAAGCAGATCCGTGAGCAGTTGCAGACGAAGGTCGACCGCCGGAATCTGAAGCAGCGCACGCGTCTGTACCAGCACAACCCGACTGGCTGGGTTGAGGAGCGGCTCGGCCAGGTGGTGTGGTCGAAACAGCGCGAGATCATGCTGTCGGTGCGGGACCATCGGCGTACCGCCGTCCGGTCCTGCCACGGCGTCGGCAAATCCCACACAGCGTCCCTCGTGGCGTCCTGGTGGCTCGACACCCACCCCCCGGGTGAGGCATTCGTCGTCACCAGCGCGCCCACCTTCGCGCAGGTCCGCGCGATCCTCTGGCGGTACATCCGCCGCGTCCACCGCCGCGGCAAACTCGCAGGCCGGGTCAACCAGACCGAGTGGCACATGGAAGACGAACTCGTCGCGTTCGGCCGGAAGCCCGCCGACCACGACGAGAGCGCGTTCCAGGGCATCCACGCCCGCTATGTTTTGGTGATCTTGGACGAGGCGTGCGGCATCCCTGAGCAGCTGTGGGTGGCCGCGGACGCGCTGACCACGAACACGGACTGCCGGATCCTCGCGATCGGCAACCCGGACAACCCCGCCTCCCACTTCCGGAAGGTGTGCGTCCCCGGCTCGGGCTGGCACGTCATCGGCATCAGCGCCTTCGAGTCCCCGAACCTCACCGGCGAAGAGGTCCCCGACGATGTCGCGCAGGCCCTCGTGAGCCGCGGCTGGGTGGAGGAGAAAGCCACCGAGTGGGGCGAGGACAACCCCCTCTACAAGTCCAAGGTGCTCGGCGAGTTCTCCGAGGACGCCCCGAACAAGGTCGTCCGCGCGAGCGACGTGGCAAAGTGCCGCATCGACCCCGAGAAGCGCGCCACGGCCGCAGACCTGGAACCGGTCGAACTCGGCGTGGACGTCGGCGGCGGCGGAGACGAGACCGTCATCCGCGAGCGCCGCGGCCGGCGCGCCGGCCGGGAGTGGCGGGCCCATACGGACCGGCCGGAGAAGATCGCGCCCATGGTTGTGGCGGCCATCAAGGAGTCCGGGGCCACCGCGGTGAAGGTCGACTCGATCGGTGTGGGCTTCGGCGTGATCGGCGAGCTGAGGAACGCGGCCGGCCGTGGCGAGCACTCGGCGCGGATCGTCGGCGTGAACGTGGGCGAGAAGTCCAGCGCCCCGGACAAGTTCAAGAACCTCCGCGCGGAGATCTGGTGGGAGTTGGCCCGCGGCCTGTCGGAGCGGCAGGGCTGGGACCTGTCGCAGATGGAGAACGCCGACACCACGGTGGCCCAACTCCTTGAGCCGCTGTGGGAGGTCGACGCGCAGGGCCGGATCTTCGTCGAGCCGAAGGACGAGATCCGCAAGCGGCTCGGCAGGAGCCCCGACAATGCAGACGCGCTTTTGTTGGCTTTCTACAGTGGCGCACGGACGAGGGTGAGGTGGCTGTGACCAGCAGAAAGCCAGATTTCAGCAGGTGGGGGAAGGTGCTCCGCAAGATGGCGCCCGGATCGCTTGACACGGCTGGGATCATGTTGTTGTCGGGTTCCGCCATAATGTGGCATCCGGCCGTCGGCGTGGCCGTAGCAGGCATTGGGTGCTTCGTCCTGAACTGGCGGCTCTTCGGCGGCGAATAGGTGAGGGAGGGGCGTTGGCCAGAACCCTCCTCGGCGCGCTCCTCAACCGAGCCGCCACCGCCACCCAGACGCCCGTCCCATACGCCTCCCGCCACCAGAGCTACGGTCGCGGACTCTTCGGCTCCAACCGCGGCACCACCGCCCAACTGGGCGCCATGGGCTCCGTCGGCACCCTCTTCGCCATCGTCAACCGCACCGCCAAAGCTGAAGCCGGCGTCGAGTGGGGGCTCTACCGCAAGGCCAAGTCGGGGAAGAAGGAAGACCGAGTACAGGTCACGTCGCATGCGGCGCTGGACCTGTGGAACCGGCCCAACCCCTTCTACACGCAGAGCGTGTTCGTGGAGACGGGCGCGCAGCACAAGCAGCTGACCGGCGAGCAGTGGTGGGTGATCGCCCGCAACGAGCGCGTGAACCTGCCACTTGAGCTGTGGCCCGTCCGCCCGGACCGCATGACCCCCGTTCCGGACCCGGACACCTTCCTCGCCGGGTACATGTACACGTCGCCGGATGGACAACAGGTCGCGCTCCGCAAGGAGGACGTGATCCTCATACGGACGCCGCACCCGACGGACCCGTACCGGGGTATCGGCCCGGTGCAGGCGCTCCTCACCGACCTCGACGCCGTCCGCTACTCCGCCGAGTGGAACCGGAACTTCTTCCTCAACTCGGCCGAGCCGGGCGGCATCATCGAGGTGCCCAACAGCCTCGGCGACGCCGAGTTCGACGAGCTGCGTGACCGGTGGAACGAGCAGCACAAGGGCGTTGCGAACGCGCACAGGGTGGCCATCCTCGAACACGGCAAGTGGGTCGACCGGAAGTACACGCAGACCGACATGCAGTTCGTCGAACTGCGCAACGTCTCCCGCGAACTTATCCACGAGGCATTCGGGTTCCCCCGCCACATGACCGGCGCCGTCGAGAACGTCAACCGTGCCAACGGAGACGCCGGCGAGAGAATGTTCGCCCGGTGGATCCTCGTCCCCGACCTCGAAGCCGTCCGCGACGCCCTCAATCACCAGCTGCTGCCCTTGTACGGGCCGACCGCGGAAGGGCTGGAGTTCGACTTCGTCAACCCGGTCCCCGAGGACATCGACAAGGACGCTACACAGCTCACCTCCCGCGCGAACGCCGCGAATCTGCTCGTGCAGGCCGGGTTCGACCCCGCGGGCACGCTGTCGGCTGTCGGCCTGCCGGAGATCGCCTACTCGGGCCCCCCTGCCGCGCCGGTTCCGGCCAGCCCGGTGGCCTCGTGGGCCGACACCGTGGCGGGCCTGCTCGGTGAGGACATCGAGAACGCGCAGCGATGGGTGGCGGTCGCGCACCTTGACGACAACACCTGCCAGCCGTGCCGGGACAACGACGGCCAGACCTACAAGAACCGTGCCGCAGCTTACGCGGACTACCCGGGCGGCAAGGGCTACGTGCACTGCATTGGGGCGGAGTACGGCAACGAGTGCCGGTGCGTCGTCCGTAAGCGCCGGAAGTCGGAGGACGAGGAATGATCACACTGCCCTCCAAGATCGCCTCTTTCGCCGCTGCACAGCGCGACAAGGCGGAGAAGTTGCGCGCGCAGCACGGCATCGAGGCGCAGCCCTGGTACCGCATCACCAACGCCGCGGACGACGAGGCCGAGGTGATGTTGTACGACGAGATCGGCGGATGGCTCGGCGCGACCGCCGACCAGTTCATCGCCGATCTGAAGAACGTCACGGCGCCGCGGATGCGGGTCCGAGTCAACTCGCCTGGTGGCAGCGTGTTCGAAGGCATCGCCATCGCCAACGCATTGAGGTCTCACCCGGCGAACGTCACCGTGCAGGTCGACGGGATCGCCGCGTCCATCGCGTCCGTCATCGCGATGTCCGGGGACCGGGTTGAGATGGGCCCGAACACGATGATGATGATCCACGACGCGTCCGGCCTGTGTGTGGGCAACGCCGCGGACATGGCAGAGATGAGCGACCTCCTCAACCTCATCAGCGACAACATCGCCGACGCCTACGCAGCCCGCGCAGGCGGCACCCGTGCTGAGTGGCGGGCCCGCATGAAGGCGGAGACCTGGTACCTCCCCGAGGACGCCGTCGAGGCAGGACTGGCCGACGAGGCCACCACCACACCCAAGAGCGGCACCCCCGTCGCTGAGCCGGACGAAGACGAGCCGGACATGGCCCGCGCCTACGACCTCACCGCCTACGGCTACCACGGCCCCCGCGCCTCAAAGGACGAGGAACTGGCGCTGGAATCCCACACGCTCAGCGAGGACATCCGCTCCCTCGTCGGCGAGGAGGTCGCGGCGCAACTCCGCGCGGCCGTTACCCCGACCGCCGGGGACACGACTCCGACCGAGTCCGCACCCGGCCCCGAGGCGCCCTCCGACGAGCCGGCCGAACCCCAGCCGGAGCCCGAGGCGCCGGCCGCCGAGCCCGTAGACGAGTGGGCGGCGCTCACCGCCCGCCTGATCCCGGACGACACCGATGACTGGTCGGCGCTCGTCTCCCATCTGATCGAGCCCGACACGTCGTCCAGCGCGGCGACGGCCTGAAGGAGGCAACTGTGGCACCCACGATGACCATCCCGCGCAACGCCGACGAACTGGCGGAGATGCTCGCGGACGGCGCGAAGCTGAAGGAGGTCATGGCCTCCCGTGAGTCCCTGACCGAGTTCATCACCGCCTACGGCGAGGCCCTCCAGGGCGAGGGCACCGACCTGAACCGCCTGGTGGCCGAGGAGACCCAGCGAGTGTTCGCGCAGATGATGCGCGAAAACGGCATGAACGGCGACAAGGACGCCATCAAGCGCCTCAACCTGGACCCGCAGGCCAAGCGCGGCGGCATGCTCACCAGCCACAAGCAGGGCACCGCCTACAACCCCACCGCCCCGGGCGCGGCCGTCGACCAGCACTTCGAGAACTCCATCGACTACGTCCGCAACATCTGGCACAAGAACACGCGCGCGGACGCCGACAAGCTGGACGCGCTCCGCAACGCCGCGTCCTCGGTGTCCCCCTCCGACGGCGGGTTCCTCGTCCCGGAGACCCTGCGCAGCCAGCTGCTTCAGCTGGCCCTGGAACAGGCGGTTGTCCGGCCGCTCGCCACGGTCGTCCCGATGGATTCGGCGCGCGTCCCGTTCCCGATGATCGACACCACGACGAACGCGGGCTCCGTGTTCGGCGGCATGGTCGCCTACTGGGGTGAGGAAGGCGCCGCCCTCCAGGACTCCAACCCGAAGTTTGGCAGGGTCGTCCTCGACGCGAAGAAGCTGACGGGTCTGTCTGCGGTCCCGAACGAGCTGCTGCAGGACTCCATCACCTCGTTCTCCGCGCTCATCGAGACCCTGTGGCCGAAGGCCCTGGCCTTCGAGGAGGACAACAAGTTCCAGTCCGGATCCGGCACCGGCGAGCCCCTCGGCTTCCGCGGCGCAGGCAACCCGGCCGCGGTCACCGTGTCCCGCCAGACCGCCAGCAAGATCCAGTACGTGGACGTCATCGGCATGTACGCCCGCATGCTCCCGTCGTCGCTGTCCAACGCGGTGTGGATGTGCGCCCCGGACGCACTGCCGCAGCTGCTGCAGCTGTCCCTCACCGTCGGCACCGGCGGCAACAGCGTGTTCGTCGTCAACGCCGCCGCCGGAATGCCCATGAGCATCTTCGGACGGCCGCTGATCATCACCGAGAGGGGCAGCCAGCTCGGCTCCCGCGGCGACCTCGCGTTCGTCGACCTCTCGTACTACCTCGTCGGTGACCGGCAGATCATGACCGCGGACTCGTCGACCGACTTCAACTTCGGCAGCGACAAGACCACGTTCCGCATCATCCAGCGCGTCGACGGCCGTCCGTGGATCCAGTCGGCGATCACCCCGCAGAACGGTTCCAGCAGCACGCTGTCGCCGTTCGTCGAACTCCTCTAACACCCCCGGTCGCCGCCGGCATTCACACCCCGGCGGCGGCCACTACCGGGCCGGCAGTGTCGCCCCGGACCCGCTCATCAGACGAAAGGACACGAGATGTCTCAGAAGGGCCTCGGTCGTATCTGCAACACCACCCCGGCAGCGGACGGCGTGTGGATCGCCCTCAAGGGCGCGGCGGCCGGCGTGACGTTCTCCTGCTACCTGGCCGGTGCGGTCGGGGACACGTACACGCTGCAGGAGGCGAAGGACTCCGCGGGCACCGGCGCGCAGAACCTCGCGATCATCTCCGAGTACTGGACGAACACGGGCAACGGGTCGGACGCGTGGACCCGGCGGACACAGACGGCGGCGGCCACTGTGGTGACGGCTGCGGCTGCCACGCAGAACGCCATGGTGTGCGAGGTCGAGGGCACGTCGCTGTCGGACGGCTACAAGTACGTGAAGCTCACCTCGACCGGTGCGGGCACGGTCAACGCGCTCACCCGTGACCTGCTCGCGCAGCGCGCCCCGGCGAACCTTCCGGCGACGGGTGCCTGATGGCTGTGTGGACGTGCGCCGACTGCACGGCCGACTACGCGGTGGGCCTCCCGGAGTGCCCGCAGTGTGGGTCGGTGGTGCGGGTCGACGAGCGGCCCCTGCCGAAGGAGGAGGGAGCAGACATGGCGAAGATCACCGTTCACGGGGGTGCCACGAACGCCGCCGCCGACGCGGAAACGGGTGAGGACGTATCAGCTGGTACCAGCTCCTCGACATCATCCGAGAAGGCCGAGAACTCGCCGAAGCAGAGCGGCAGCGAGGGCCCATCGCGTGCCCGAACGACGGGGAACCGCTCCGGGAAGGACCGGACGGGCAAGGGCTCTACTGCCCGTGGGACGGGTGGCGACCGGACGGCCGCCACGTCGGAGACCAGATCCGCTGACGAGTAGCCCCCGCCCGAACGATGCCCGAGAGGAGGTGATGAGAGATGACGACACCGTGGTACGCGACCCGCGAGGAGATCAAAGCGGAACTCGACGTGCGTGAAACGGCGCGTTCCAACGCCCGGATCGACCGCGCACTCGCCGACGCCACCGAGGCCGTGCACGGGCTCCTGCACCGCAGGTTCTTCCCAGAGCTGGCCACGCGGTTCTTTGACTGGCCACCCCGCACGGGGATGACCCCGTGGGTCCTGCGGCTGGATGACAACGAACTGATCTCGCTCACCTCCGTCACCTCCGGCGGCGTCACCCTGGACCCGGCCGCCTACTTCCTGCGCCGCGCCGACAACCACGACGAACCCCCCTACACGCGCGTCGAGATCAACCTCTCCAGCAACGCCACGTTCGGCGGCGGCAACACCTACCAGCGCGACATCGCGCTCTACGGCCTGTACGGCCACCGCAACGACGAGACACAGACAGGCGCCACCGTCGAGGCCCTCGACACCAGCGAAACCGGTATCGACGTGGACGCAGCCACCTCCGCATCCGTTGGTGTCGGCTCCCTGCTCCGCATCGACTCCGAGCGGGTCATCGTCACCGGCCGGGCCCAGCTCGACACCGGACAGACCCTCGGCGGCGGCGGGCTGACCAACCAGAACAACGCCGTCACCGTGCCGGTCGGCTCCGGCGCGGCATTCGCGGCCGGCGAGACGATCCTGATCGACGCTGAGCGGATGCGGGTCGATGACATCGCAGGCAACACGCTGATCGTGACCCGCGCGTGGGACGGCTCCACCATCGCCGCCCACACGGCCGGGGCCACGATCTACGCCCCGCGGACCCTGACCGTGACGCGCGGCGCACTCGGAACCACCGCCGCAACGCACACCTCTGGTGCCGCCGTGTACCGGTGGGACGCTCCCGGCCCGGTCCGACAACTGTGCATTGCTGAGGCCCTCACCGACCTTCTGCAGGGGCGGTCCGGGTACGCGCGCACGGCTGGCAGCGGTGAGAACGAGCGGGAGGCATCCGGCCGCGGCCTCGCCGACCTGCGTGCCCGCGTCTACATGAGCCACGGCCGCAAGGCCCGAATGAGGAGCGTGTAGCCATGCAGCTCGACGTCTCCACCCGCGGCCCGCTCTTCGACGGCCGGGCCCGCGCCGCCGCCAACGCCTACGTGGACCGGCTGGAACGCACTCTCGCCGAGGAGGGCCTGAACATCCTTCGCAGGGAGATGCGCGCCGTGTTCAAGCACCCGACCGGCTACTACGAGTCCCGGTGCGTGGTGGTCGACGGCCGGAAGATCTGGGACTCCCGCGTCGTGTACGGGCCGTGGCTGGCCGGCGTCGGCAGCAGGAATTTCCCCGTGACCCGGTTCAAGGGCTACGACCACTGGGTCAAGACCCGTCACCAGCTGAACGAGCGTAAGCAGGGCATCGGCGAGCGGCTGCTGCGCCGGTACACGGGACGGATGTGATCGCCCGTGGCACTGGATCTCACCACCTACCGCAGCGTGGCCCTGTCGCACGCACAGTCCCTCGGCCTGTTCGAGCAAGTCCTCGGCCACGAGCCGGTGTCTGCGCCCGGCTCAGGGCTGATCTACGCGCTGTGGGTCAAGCGGATCACCCCGATCCCGGCCCGGTCCGGTCTCAACTCAGTGTCCACGCGCCTGGAGCTGACCGGGCGGGTGTTCCTGCCGGCGGACACGGAGCCGCAAGACGATGTCGATGTGGCGGTGACCGGCGCGGTGGATGGCCTGCTGAATGCCTACTCGGGTGACTTCCAGTTGGGCGGCAACGTCGCGAACGTGGACCTCCTCGGCATGCACGGGGCGCCGCTGGACACGGAATTTGGTTACACCCGCTTCGACTCGACGACGTACCGGGTGGCCACGCTCACCCTCCCCCTCATCGTCAACGATCTCTGGACGGAGGCCCCGTAGTGGCAAAAGAGTCCGGCCTCGGCCACGCCCTCTACGTCGCAGGCAACGACCTGTCCGGCGACTACACCGCCATCGGCAACATCGGCGGAGGCCCCGCCCCGCTCACCATCACCGGCATTGACAAGAGCGCCTACGAGCGGATCGGCGGCAAACTCGACGGCCGCCTGGAGGCCACCTCGTGGTGGAACCCGACGCTCTCGCACCCGGTGCTGTCGGCACTCCCGACGGGAGACGTGCACGAAATGTACTGCTGCGGAACCGCCATCGGACGGCCTGCCGCGGCGATCGTCGGGAAGCAGGTGAACTATGACGGGCAGCGCGGCGACGACGGCAGCTTCACGTTCCAGACCTCGTGCCAGAACAACGCGTACCCGTTGGAGTGGGGCGTCCTGCTGACGGCAGGTAAGCGAACGGACACGGGCGCAACGAACGGCGCGTCGCTGGACCTGACGACGGTGTCGACGGCATTCGGGGCGCAGGCATACCTCCAAGTGTTCAGCTTTGCTGGCGCCGATGTGACAATCAAGATCCAGGACTCGGCGGACAACTCGACGTTCGCCGACGTCACCGGACTCACCTTCACCGCGGTCACCACGGCACCGGGCACACAGCGCGTCGCGACCGCCTCGAACGCGACCATCCGCCGCTACGTCCGCGCCGTGACCACCACATCCGGCGGCTTCACGTCTGCACAGTTCGCCGTGTCCTTCATCCGTAACCCCGTGGCGGTGAGCTTCTGATGCAGATGAGTAACCGGATCGACCCGAACCTGCCGGTCGGCTCCTATCAGACGTACAGCATCACGGCCCAACGTGATACCCGCGTGGTGGCCGCATGCGAGCAGGTTGACTGTCCACAGTGGCGAAACGGCTGGGATTCCGTCATCGACGAGAGCACCGAACTAGGTCGGACGCAGGCCGCATACATCCGGGGCCAGTCCGGGCGCACGTTCCGCGAGATGAAGACGGACGCCGGACTGACCGTCTTCCGGTTCGAGTCAGGGCAGCGGTGTTTCGCAGAGCACTACACCCGCCCGGAGATCTACCTCGTCCGAGACGGCGACTGGCGGGGCAACCCGACCGGCCGGAGGCGGCAGCACACCCGACCGGCGGACTGGGTGGAGGACATGGCCGAGAACCAGGGCCGTCTCATCGAGTTGCAGGAGCGGGGCTGACCTGTGGACGGCTACCGGATCGAGATCGATGGCGAAGACTTCACCGCCGAGTGCGAGGAAATCAGCTTCGCGACCAAGCGACTGGTCTATGAGGAGGACAACGGCCGGAGCCGTATGAGCTTCCTCGGCCCGGCCGGCTTCCAACTGACGCTCATCAATCCGACCGATCGGGTCCGGGCCCTGGTCGATGACGGCCGGGCCACACGCACGGTGAAGATCGTTGCTGCGGGTAACTCGATCACGCACCCCACGCGCTTCCTCAAGGAATGGACCACCACGGACGGCACACGGAAGGTCTTCGGCGCTCTGGCCTGGGACAGCGACCGTGACGCCAAGTGGGTCGACGAACCGCAGCTCGCCGAGGCGTAGCTCGAAACAGAAGGGTGTAAGTCATGGCAAAGCAAAGCGGCCTCGGCTGGACGACGTGCTCCGTCGACGATGCGTCCGGCACCCCCCAGCCGATCATCAACGACGTCACGAACCTCCAGTTCTCCACGCCGCGCGGCGTGCAGGACGTCACCGGGATCAACAAGTCGGCGTACGAGCGGCTCCTCCTCCTCGCGGACTTCTCGATCACGCTGAACATCGTCTTCAACCCAGCGGCGAACCAGGCGCACGACGTGTTCAAGACCGTTCCGTCCACGTCGGTCCTGCGTACGACGACGCTCACGGTGGCTTCGAAGACCCTCGCGAACGAGGTGCTCTACACGGATTACCCGCTCACCCGGTCGGACTCCGGTGAGTTCACCGCGTCCGTGCCCGGCGTCCTCGGCGACGGCACCGTTCCGACCTGGGCTTGAGGAGCAGCGCATGGGATTCAAGACCAAGGTCAAGATCTACACCATCCGCTTCGACGCAGGCCACGACTACCACGGCGCAGAGGCCCGCGTCCGCGGCATGAGCTTCGGCGAGTACCAGGAAGCCACCGGCCTCGACGGCGGCGACGGCGACGGCGGCAGCGCCTCCATCAAGCGCTTCGCGTCGCACCTCGTGTCCTGGAACCTCGAAGACGAGGACACCGGCGAGCCGATCCCGCCCACCGAGGAGGGGATCAAGGCGGTCGACCACGACCTCGTGGTGGCGCTGAGCAACGCCTGGATCCAGACGCTCCTGGGGGTCCACGATGCCGACCCTTTGCCCGAGACCTCGCCCTCTGGCGAACCGTCCCGGGTGGCGTCCGAAATTCCGATGGAGCCACTGTCGGAGAGCCTGGCGAGCTGACCCGAGCCCGGTACCTGCTCGGCCTGCTGGAGAGGTTCCCGGGCTACACCCTGTCCTCCCTCATGGAGGAGGACACGGAACTCATGCGCCTCGTAGCCATCGAAGAGATGGGCGGCGCCCGCGATCGAGAGGAGGTGGACGATGTCTGACGACGTAACGATCACAGTCCGGGTCAACAACCAGACTGCGGCGGGCTTCCGGGACATCAACGGCCAGCTGCGCGCGCTCGACGGCCGGTTCGCGTCCTCGGCTGGGAGCATGCGTCGTTCGTCGGACGGCATCACTCGCTCCCTCGTCGACGTGCGCGCCACGCTCCTCAGCTTGGCGCCGGCGGCGGTGCCGGTGGCTGCGTCGTTGGCGCCGATCGCGGTGCGGGCGGGCGCGGCTGGGCTGGCGGTGGCTGCGTTTGGCACCGCGGTGATCCCTCAGATCGCGAATCTGAAGTCGGCGGCGGACGCGCAGGACAAGTACACGGCCGCGGTCACGAAGTACGGGGCCGGGTCGAAGCAGGCGGTTCAGGCTCAGCAGTTCGTGGCGGACACGTTGAAGAGCATGCCTGCGGCGACGCAGCGCGCAGCAGCCGCGTACTCGAACCTGCGGGACCAGTTCCACGCGTTCTCCGACTCGACGGCCAAGTTCACCATGGTCCCGGTTGAGCACAGCTTCGCCGTGATCGGCGCGCTCCTCCCGAAGCTGACACCGATGGTGCAGTCGACCTCCACCCAGCTGGACCGGCTGATGAAGGTGGCCGGCGGGGCGATCAACACGCCGGGATTCGATGCCCTGTCGAAGAAGGTCACCGACTTCGCAAACAGCTCTCTCAGGAGTGCGACAGACAGCGCAATCCACTTCATCCGGGTCATGTCCGAGGGCAAGGCATCCGGCCCGATCAGCGAGTTCATGGCATACGCCAAGGAGCAGGGCCCGGCGGTCCGGGAGCTGCTGTCGAACCTGGTGCAGGCCCTCGGCACCGTCGCGAAGGGCGCGGCTGAGGCCGGGCCCGGGATGCTGACGGTCGTCAACGCGTTCGCGAAGCTGGTGGCCGCGGCGCCTCCGCAGCTGGTCGGCAACCTGATGCAGATCTACGCCGCGTTCAAGCTGATCAAGCTGGCCGGGGCAGGGATCGGCGCCGTCGCCGGGGGTATCCAGGCGCTGGCCGAGCGGATCACCGCGCTGCGGACGGCATCGGCTACGGCCGGAGGCGGCCTCGTGGGGCTGCGGGCGGCGTTCTTGTCGCTGGGCACAGCGGCGAAGGCGACTGTCGTCGTGGCGGGAATCGCCGCGGTGGTGGCCGTGCTGGCCAAGCTGTCGGAGTCGGGGAAGAAAGCCCCGGACATCGACCGGATGACCACGGCACTCGGCAATCTCGGCCGCACCGGGCAGGTCACCGGTGAGGCGCTGCGCGTGTTCGGCAAGGACTTGGACGGTCTGGCCTACGCCGCCGACCGGGTGGCCGGCAAGGCGTCGGGCATGGACAAGTTCAACGACGTCATGAACAAGGTGTTCACCCTTGGCATGGCGAAGTCGAACTCCCTGAAGGACGCCGAAAAGAACATCGACTCCCTCGATAAGGGCCTCGCGAACCTCGTGAGGGGCGGGAAAGCGAAGCTCGCCGCCGCAGCACTGAAGGACTTGCAGGCGGCGTACGCGAAGAAGGGCGGGGACCCGAAGAAGCTCGCCAGCGAGATGGACGACTACAAGAGCGCGCTGGCCGACGCTGCTCTGGAGCAGAAGCTGACCGCAGACAGCATGGGTCTGTTCGGTGACGCTGCGGTGGCGACGGGGAAGAAGCTCGACGCACAGAAAGCCAGCGCGGACGGGCTGAGGCAGAGCATTCAAGCGCTGAACGATGTGAACCGTGCCGGGCTCGGCGGCATGATCGGGTTCGAGGCCGCGATCGACGCTGCGGCGGAAGCGGCGAAGAAGAATCACGGCGCCTTGTCGATGACGAATGGGGTGCTGAACCTCGGTTCGCAGAAGGCGCGCGATGCTGCGTCGGCGTTGCAGGATCTGGCGGACAAGACTGACTCTGCCGCCGCGAGTGCGCGGGAGTCTGGGTCGTCGTGGGAGACGGTGAACGGGATCTACTCGCGTGGCCGTGGGCAGCTGATCAAGTCGGCTGAGGCGATGGGTCTTACAGCCGGTCAGGCCAAGCAGCTTGCCGACCAGATCTTGAAGATCCCGGACAAGACGGCCCGGGTGAAGATGAACACGGAGGACGCGAAGGCGGACCTCAACGCGTTCAACTCGGCGCTGAAGAGGACTCCGGGCGCGAAGTCGGTGACGCTGAAGACTCTGTCGTCGTCGGCCGAGCAGGTACTGGAGGCGTTCGGTTACAAGGTCAAGAGGCTGCCGAACGGCTCTGTCAAGGTCACTGCTGTGACCGGTGGCGCGCTGGCCGGGATCCGGAACGTGGCCGGGGCGATCGCCTCGTTGCACGGCAAGACCGTGACGATCACCACGAACCACGTCAACCGCTTCACGTCCGTCCAGTCGACGAGCAAGGTCCCGGTAGCGAAGCGGGACTACGCCACGGGCGGTCTCGTGCGCGGCTACGCGGGCGGCGGCGACGTGCAGTCGTTCCCGGACGGCGGCTACGTCCAGGGGCCGGGCTCGGGCACGTCGGACAGCATCCTCGCGTTCATGGGATCAGGCGCGATGGCCCGGGTGTCGAACACTGAGTATGTGGTGAAGGCCGCTGCCGTGCGGAAGTACGGCACGCGGATGCTCGACGCCATCAATTCGGGTCGCCTGGAAGTGCCCGGGTACGCCAAGGGTGGGCATCTGACGAAGGCGCAGAAGGCCAAGCGTGCTCAGGCGAAGGCGGAGGCGGAGGCCCGGAGCGAGGCGTGGGGTGACCTGACGGTCTCGCACTTCGGGCAGATGGCTGGCTGGAAGCAGGACGAATTCCAGCATGCGCTGGGTGGGCCGGATTCCATCAGTTCGCTGGTGTCGGCGCTGAACCAGTGGCGCAGCATCATTCAGAAGTCGACGCACGGGGCGACGGAGAACCGGCTGTTGAAGCAGCTCGACGCTGCCGGGAAGCAGCTGTTGAAGTGGGAGAAGCAGCTCAACGCCGTGACGGCGAACCTGTCGAAGGCGAAGGACAAGCTGGCGTCGCTGAAGGATGCTGCGGCATCGCTGGCCAGCTCGGTGAAGGGGGGCCTCCTCTCCTCGGCGAACATCACGCGCGGCGCCGGCGACGGCGGCCCGGTGACGCTGGCCTCCATCAAGCGCGGGATGACCATCTCCAAGGACAAGGTGATGGCGTTCGCCGCGGCGCTGAAGCAGCTCAAAGCCAAGGGGTTCTCCAAGTCGATCATTCAGCAGGTGGCTGAGGCCGGTATCGACGGTGGCGGCCTGGAGACCGCGGGTGCCCTGTTGGGAGCCAGCGCCTCCGAGGTCAAGACGATCAACCAAACTCAGTCTCAGATCGAGTCGGCGGCTGGATCGGCTGGGAAGACGACCGCGGATGTCGTGTACGGGAAGGCGATCAAGCAACAGGAGAAATACGTCAAGTCGTTGGAAGCCCAGCAGAAGAAGCTCACGACCTCGATGGAGAACCTGGCCAAAACGATCGAGAAGTCCATCAAGGACGCGTTCGGGAGCGGCAAGAAGAAGGGCAAGGCGTCCGGCGGGATCGTCGGCGCCGCCGCATCCGGCGGACTCCGGTCGTCGCTGACGTGGGTGGGCGAGCAGGGCCCGGAGCTGCTGGATCTGCCGGCCGGGTCGCGGGTGTGGTCGAACCCGGACTCGCGGCGCATGGCTCAGGCGCCGTGGGCGTCGATGCTGAGCGCGCCGCGCCGGGCGCCGTCAGCTGTAGGCGGGGCTGCTCCGGCTGGCGGCCAACCACTCGTGATTCAGGTTCGGCTCGGCGACCGCGAGTTCGGTGAACTGTGGGTGGACGCCGGCCGTAAGGCGGTCCGTGCCCGCGGGTCGATTGAAGCCACGTTGAAGCCGCCACGCGGCAGGTAGGAACAGGGGAGATACATGCACCGGTACAAGTGCTTCAACGGCCCGATGCCGACCACGGCCGCCCAACAGAAGGTGTCAACGGGCACCGCGATCAAGACCATGTTGCAGATTGCCACCCCCAGCACGAGGCAGATCCAGCTCATCAGCTGGGGGTTCATCCTCGACGGCGTCCCTGCGAGCGCGGGGCAGGTGGAACTGATCCAGACCGACGTAGCAGCCACCGTCACCGCGCACGTCGCCTCCGGTGTCCAGCCCTTGGACCCCAACGCACCGGCCTCCCTGATGACGCTGAGCACAACCGGAACCGGCTACACCGCGACCGCCGAGGGCACGATCACCGCGACGCGCACCTTTGACGCCAACCTCGTGCCCCCAACCGCGGGGGCGACGGACATCAACTACGTCTACCAGTGGATGCCGGACGAGCGGCCCATCATCGCCGCGTCCAAGTTTCTGCGGGTCCGGGCAACGTTCGGTGCCGCGGTGAACATGACGTGCTTCGTAACCTGGGACGAGTAGTCGATGCCGGGAAGTGTTGCTGCGCAGGCGATGGCCTGGATGCGCCGCCTGGGCAGCGGTCCGGGCCCACTTGGTGCATCCGGAGAGGCGTCAAACGACCAGCCGGTTCAGGTCGAGATGTGGGTATCCGGCACCTGGGTGGACATCACCGGGTACACCCTGGTCCGGGACGACAGCGGCAACATCGCGATCAGCAGCGGCATCCGCGACGAGGGAAGCCAGACTGAGCCGTCGACCGCGAGCCTGGAGCTGGGGAACGGCGACGGCCGGTTCTCCCCGCGCAACCCCAGCGGCCCGTACTACGGGATGATCGGCCGCAACACGCCGTTCCGCGTCAGCGTCCCGGACGGCATGGGCGGCAAGTCCTACCGGCTGTGGGGTGAGGCGTCGGAGTGGGCGCCGGGCTGGGACACTTCTGGCTCGGATGTGTGGACGGACGTGTCTGTGTCCGGCGTCCTGCGCCGCCTCGCGCAGGCGCCGGCGCCGGAACGCAGCGTCATCTACACCGCGATAACCGACCCGCAGCCGACTGGCCTGGTGGCGTACTGGCCGTGCGAGGACCCCACCGGGTCCGTGTCGCTGGCGTCTGCGCTGGCTACGGGCTCGGCAATGCACTGGAGCGGCATACCCACGCTTGCGTCCTACTCGGGGTTCGCCGCGTCGGATCCGCTGCCCGACCTGACTACCGCCACCATGTCCGGTGGTGTCCCGAAGTACGACGACCCAACCGCCAGTCAGGTTCGTTTCCTGGCCTGCATCCCTGCTGACGGCCTCTCGGACGGCAAGGTCTTGTGTGCGATCGACCAGGTCGACTACGGCGGCGCGAAGTTCTGGGAGCTGTACTACGACGCCACCAGCCGGAGCCTGGTACTGCGGCAGCACAACCTCGACGGCTCGCTGATGGGGGTCACGCTGCCTCACACGCTCGATGTCCGAGGGCGCCTGCTGTACGTATCGGTCGAATTGCAGGAGAACGGGACCGGCACCGACCGCGCGGTTCGCCTGGTGGATGTCAACACGCGCACGGTCTACAGCGTCACCGACACCACCGCATCCACCCAGCTGACCCGGGTGACCCGAGTGCAGTTCGGTCCGGCCAGTCGGTCCGTGGTGGGCCCGGTAGGCGCCGCGTATCTGCCGGGCGTGGCGGTCGGGCACGTGACGGTCGAGAACCAGATCACCGCGGTCGACGCGCTCGGCGTCCGGATCAACCCGATCGGCGAGACCGCGGGCAGGAGGGTGCAGCGGCTGTGCGCCGAGCAGGGCCTCGGTTTCGAGTGGATCGGCGATCTCGACGACACCGCGGCGATGGGCGCGCAGGCCAGGTCGAATCTGCTGTCGCTGGTGCAGGAGTGCGCGCTGGCTGACGGCGGGATGCTGTACGAGACCCGCAGCGGGCTCGGCCTCGGCTACCGGACCCGCAGCAGCCTGTACAACCAGGACCCGGTGCTGACGCTGGACTACGCGGCGGGGCAACTGCGCGGCGACCAGGTCCCCGTGCCAGTCGAGGATGACCGCTACCTGCAAAACAAGGTCACCATCACCGTCAACGGCGTCTCACAGACCTACGAGGACACCAGCAGCACCCTCAGCACCCAGCCGCCCCCGGCCGGGGTGGGCGAGTACGGGCAGGAGTACACCCTCAACCTCGCCTCGACGGACACGGACACCCTGCTGGACCAGGCGGCGTGGCGGGTGCATCTGGGCACGGTGGATGAGGCCCGCTACCCGCAGATCGGAGTGAACCTCGCGCACTCCAGCATTACGCCGGACATGCGGCGGGCGGTCATCGGGATGCGGATCGGCGACCGGATCCAGATCGTCAACCCGCCCGCGTGGCTGCCGCCCGACGTGATCGACCAGCTGGTGCTCGGCATGTCCGAGACGATCACCCGGTTCGAGCATCGAGTCACGTTCACGTGCGCGCCGGCGTCGCCGTACACGGTCGGGTACCTCGACAGTGCGGCGGCTCGGGTCGACACCGACGGCTCACAGCTGCTGTCGGCGATCGGTTCCTCGGACACGATCCTGTACGTGGCGCCGTCACCCGGCATGTCGACACTCTGGACCACCGATAGCGCGGAAACCCCGTGGGACATCCGCGTAGGCGGCGAGGTGATGCGGGTCACCGCCGTCACGCCGTCGGTGCGGGACACGTTCTCTCGGACCACCTCCAACGGGTGGGGCACCGCGGACACCGGGCAGCCGTGGAGCGTCACGGGGAGTGCAGCGGACTTCGCAGTCGGCAGCGGCTATGGCTCCGTCACCCAGCCCAGCACCGGCATCGCACACCTGACCACCATCGCCGCATCGTCCGCAGACACCGACCTGTACGCGGACGTCGCTACCAGCGCCCTGGCCACAGGAGCCAGCCTGTTCGGCGGCCCCGTGATCCGGGCCGTCGACAACAACAACTGGTACATGGCCAGAGTCGAGTTCACCACCGCGAACACGATCGTCCTGTCGCTGCGGAAACGCGTCAGCGGCGTGGAGACCGAGCTGGCCGCCATCACCACTGCTCTCACGCATGTGGCGGGCGCTTTCTATCGCGTCCGCATCCAGGCTGTCGGAGCCGCCCTGAAGGCGCGGATCTGGACCGCGACGGATACGGAGCCCGGCAGCTGGCACGTGATGGCGACGGACTCGTCCCTGACCTCGTCCGCCACTGTGGGCACCCGCTCGTTCTCGGGTGCCGGCAACACCAACGTGAGCCCCCAACTGCGGTTCGCGAACTTCCAGCTGATCAGCCCGCAGACCTTCACCGTCGTCCGCAGTGTCAACGGCGTCGTCAAAGCCCAGCAGGCGGGCTCTGATGTCCGCCTCGCACACCCGACCATCCTCGCCCTGTAAGGAGACACCACCGTGGCTGAGGCATATCCCACGCCGCTCGCAGGGCAGCGCATCACCGCCAGCCTGCTCCGCGCCATGCAACCGCAGGTCGCCCGCAAGACGGCCGACACGTCGCTCGCGGCGACCACCACGCTCACCTCCGACCCGCACCTGACGTTCGACGTGACCGCGGGCGCCGTGTACGCCATGGACGGCATCATCAAGTACGACGGCCCGGCCGCCGCAGACCTGAACATGGGCTGGTCGGTGCCAGCGGGTGCGCTCGGCGAGTGGTACGGATGGGGCGTCGGGCACAGCCCGGTCATATCGACCAGCAACACGCCGGCATTGGTGACCGACACGCAGACGTCCCGCGGCTACACGGTCCGGACCGAGACCAACGACGTCGCGCAGCCCCGGTCTTTTGGCTGCCTGGGCGTGTCTCTTACCCCGCTCACGGTGCAGGTCTGGGGGATGCTCCGCGTCGGCGCGACGGGCGGCACGTACGCCCTGCAGTGGGCGCAGAACACGTCGGACGCCAGCGCGGTGACGCTCTACACGGACTCGTGGCTGCGCCTGCAGCGAATCGCCTGACAAGGAGTAAATGTGGCGTATTACCAGATCACCGCACGTAATGCATCGGTTCTGCCGGTGGTTTCGGTGTCGATCGGCAGCATCGACCAGGAACCGCACGTCGTCGACGACATCGTCATCGTCAACGCGATCAGGAACTGCCTCGCCGGGGTGAGCGGGGTCGATTCCGTCGTCGCGCAGAAATACGAGCAGGTCATCACCGTCATCTGAGCCCGAGGAGGGCCCATGAACATAGAGCATCTCCCCGAGCGAGACGGCCCGTACCGTCTCGGACGTCACATCGAGCACGATCCGCGGTCGCTGCGGTACGCGCACGGTGTCCTGCCGGAGTCCGCGCTCAAGCCGGTCCAATGGCAGCGCCGCGTGCCCGTCTTTGACCAGGGCCAGTTGGGTTCGTGCACGGGCAACGCGGCGGCTGGCGTGCTGGCGACGGATTCCGCGGCCGGGCCGGGCGCCACTTCGGTGACGGTGAAGGGTGTGGCGCGGCCGGTCAACGAGGCGCTCGCCGTGGATCTGTACAAGGTGGCGACCACGCTGGACGGGATCAGCGGCTCGTATCCGCCGGACGACACCGGAAGCTCGGGGCTCGGCGTGGCGAAGGCGCTGAAGGGGTGGGGGCTGGCGTCTGGGTACACGCACGCGTTCAGCCTGAGCGCGCTCAAGTCGGCACTGCAGGCAGGCCCGGCGATGCTGGGGATCGTCTGGCTGCAGTCCATGTTCAATCCGAAGTCGGACGGCAGCCTGCCCGTCGACAAGTCCTCGGCTGTGGCGGGGGGCCACGAGATCGTGTGCTCCGGCTGGGACGGCAGCAGGTTCCGCCTCGACAACAGCTGGGGTGCGTCGTGGGGTGACGGCGGGTCGTGCTGGGTCGCCGAGGCGGACATGCAGTGGCTGCTGTCTCAGCAGGGCGACGTGACCGTACCGGCGCTCACCCGGGCGCCGCGGCCGACTCCCGCTCCGGCGGACCCCGACATGGCGATGGCGCTCGCCGCCCGTACCTGGCTGACCGCGAAGGGGCTGTAATGACCATCAAGGGAATCGACGTCTCCTCTTACCAGGCGGAGCTATTCGACACGACGGGCCTCGACTTCGTG
>NZ_JAINVF010000038.1 GCF_020400585.1 Streptomyces sp. NK08204
TGGCGGAACACTCGAAGGAGGAAGAAGCCCCTGGCCACGGCCTCGGGCACTCAGCGGGACTCAGGAGAACTCGCGGGATGTCGCACAGTCGGTGAAGGGCTTCACCGATGCGATGCTCGGGAGGGCCTGAAGGCGCCGAAGAAGCAGAAGCACACCGTTGACCGCGTTCTTCAGCGGCTGGCAGATGAGCACGGCTTCGAGCAGGCGTCGTACTCCACGGTCCGCGACTACGTCCGCAAGCGCCGTCCTGAGCTGGAGCTGGTGGCCAAGGAAGGTCGCCGTCATCTGGATGGCATGGTGCCGCGAGAGAAGCAGCCAGGCGAGGAGGCGGAGGTCGACTTCGCGGACGTGTGGGTTGACCTCTCCGGTCAGCGCCGCGAGTGTGTGCTGTTCACCTTGCGCATGTCGTATTCGGCCAAGGCTGTCCACTGCGTCTACGGCGTCGCAGGAGGCCTTTCTGGAGGGGCACGTCGGGATCGGTACGGCGGTCGCGGAGGCCGGCCTGACCGTCCGTTACACGACCACCTCGGCCCTGGTCAACGAGCTCGCCGAGGGCGATGCCGCCCGCCGTCTGTCCTCGGTGATCGCCCGTCACAGCAAAGTCGATCTTTTGTGTCTGGACGAGTTCGGCTATCTCGACCTGGACAAGAAGGGTGCCCATCTGCTGTTTCAAATCCGCACCGCACTCGAGAAATGCAAGGCCACCGCGGTGGCCACCAACTCGCCATTCGCTGAGTGGGACAAGACCTTCGCCGACCCCAGGCAAGTGGGTCACAACGTCGAAGCAGCACCTACGCATCACCTCGCCGACGCATGCCTCTACTGTGAGGCATGTGGAGTGCGGGGCCATCAGGACCTGCACATCAACTGAGGCATCAGGGGCGTCATGAGCAGCATGTGGGTGGGCGAGAAGGTGCGCTTGCGAGGCGTCGAACCGGACGACTGGGAAGGATTCCGGGCGCTTGCCCAGCACACCGTGGACGTTCGCAACGCGGATTTCGTCGAGCCGCCGCGCTCGGCGGAGAGTTTCCGGTCCTGGACCGCCGAGCGCGCCGGGCGTGCACCAGGAGGCGAAGCCTTCCGGCTGGTCATCGAGACAGTAGCCGATCAGGCCTTTGCAGGATCTGTGACGGTCGGGGAAACCGACCCCCGCGCAGGAAGGTTCAAGACAGGAATCGTGGTCACCCGCGACCATCGTGGCAACGGTTACGCTACGGAAGCCACTGAGCTGATCCTCACCTACATGTTCGCCGAACAGCGGTACAACAAGTGCGAAGTCGAGGTCTATGCGTTCAACGACGCCTCGCTCGCGCTCTACCGCAAGCTCGGCTTTGTCGAAGAAGGACGGCTCCGGCAGCACGAATTCTTCGCGGGCAGCCACCATGACGTCGTACTGATGGGCATCACCGCCGACGAACACTGGGCCGCTCGCCAACGCCCGTCAGTGCGCTGACCACGGAGCAGCCTGACCGCGACAACAGAACCGGGCCCTTCTGATCCGCGCCTGTCAGGGACACGGCTTCAAAGGGCCCGGAACATCAAGTTGCGGCGTCCGCGCCAGCCGCTCGCTGCCGACACTCGCAGTGGTTGTGCCGGGATTCTGGTAAGCAGGTCACCGGCCCGAGGTGTCGTCGTCAGGGGGTTGCTCGCGCCGAGGCTTCGGCGGCGGCTCGAAGTGCACGCGGATCTTCTGGAAGCCCTTGAACGCCTCGGTGGCGGCGTAGGACTGGTAGGCGCGACGGTCAGCCGCGGTGAGGTTGACCCGGTCAGTGAACGGCGTCAGCAGGCTGCGCGGCCACAGTCGCAGGAGCCGTACGGCTCCGACCTCGGCAGCTGTCAGGAAGATGAGTGCCCCCAGGTACAGCCAGGCGAGCAGCCCCAGGACGATGCCGAACATGCCGTAGGTGGCTGTGGCCCCGCGCAGGACGTGGTTGACGTAGTAGGTGCCCCCCCACTGCAGCCCCTGCCAAGCGCAGGCAGCGCCCAGCGCGACGACGACGAGCCCGCGCAGCGGCAGCGCCCGATGCGTCAGCAGGCGGTAACTCATGACGAGCAGAGAGGCGTTGAGGCACACGGACGCCACCGTGGCGGCGATCCAGGCCCCGCCCCGCAGCCGTGCGCCGAACAGGTACGTCTGCGAGGCCGCCACGGACAGCAGGGTGAACGCGCACAGGCCGAGTGCCAGTATCAGCAGGAACAGCAGTCCCTTGAGCCGTGAGCGGAACGGGTCCGGCCGGGCGTGCCGGGGCACTGCCCAGATCTTGTTGAGGGCGTACTGGGCGGCCTGGGCGACGCCGAGTGACCCGTAGAGGCTGCCCGCGATGCCCACGGCGAGGGCGGCTCCGCTTCCGTGGAAGGAGTGGATGTTTCGGACGATCTGGTCACCGATGACGGGGAACTCGCTCAGAGCCGAGTCGAGGACCCGCTGCCGCAGGGCGGGATCGTCGCTGAGGAAGGTGCTCAGGACGGCGACGAGGATGAGGAGGAGCGGGAAGAGGGAGAGGAAGCCGTAGTAGGTGAGCAGGGCGGCGAGGTAAAGGGCCTGGTCGTCGTAGAACTTGTACAGCACAGCGAGCGGCAGACCCACCCAGCGGTGACGTCTTTGATAGCGGTCCAGACGCTCGTGGAGTTTCATGGCTCGCGCCTACCCCGAGGCCCGAGGCGTTCGTCGTGCCAGGCGATGGCGCGTCCGATCTCCGGTACGCAGCCCGGTCCTGCAGCCCAGTTGCTCAATGCTGAGGACGGGCGGTCCGGTGGTCAGGGCCCGGTTCGTCTTCGCTGCCCACAGTTCCTCATACGTGAACAGGCGGTGTCGGCAGTTGTCCTGCATGAGCGCGAAGCGAGCCTCGCTGCACGCCGTGATGAGCCGGAGGCCGTCGATCCAGTCGTTGTCGGAGTTCACCGAGGACGAATCGGGCACGTAGCCGCGCACCGCCTCGCTCTCGGCGAAGGCGGCTCCGCGCAGGTCGCACAGCTCCAGACGGGTCTCCTCCGTCTTTCCGTTCTTCCTGTCCCACATCTTCATCGGTCTCGCCACATGTGCTGGGAAGAGGCGCCGCGGCTTGGTGCCGTCGCCACGTGCTTCATTGATCAGTGCCCTGACCGCCGAGGGACGAGTCCGACCGGTTCCACGGTCGTGGGACGCCGGACCCTGACACCGCAGGGAACGTTCCGACAGCACCCCGAACGTCCAGCACGGCTGAAGCGGCAAGCCGCCGATCGGCTACGACAAGGGGAGCATGGTCGCCGACATCCGTGTGTCGACCGAGGGCCTCGGTCACGACCGCATCGCAGGCGATCAACGAGGCACGCCAAGGCCTGTCCGTCCTGGAAACTCACCTCAAACTGGCTGAACAGGCCGGCTGCGAGGCCGGAGAGCAGCAAGGTGCCCAGCCGACCCCCGTGAGGCCTCTGTCGGCGGTGCACGAGACGGCCGAGGGGAGGTCGTGCACCCCTTCGCCCGTTCAGGGTGCCCATAGTCCGTTCCTCCTCACTCCCGTCCCAGCGGTCCTGGGTACCCCTGCGGGCACCGCTCACTCGCGCAGCCACGGCCACCGGTTTGTCCATAGACGGTCGGCCGGCTGAGCCTGGGCGTGGCCTTCGCCGCTCCGCACCCTCCTCGAGGGCGCTGTACAGGGTCCAGGTCGCCGCCAGGTTCTCCTTCAGACACCGGCTGCCGGACGAGCGCAACGCCGTGGACGTCTCCCCACGGCTGCCACGCCGGAGGCGGTTGCGTACCTGGTCGCCCCGCTCGGGGATGGTGTGAGCGATGCCCCGCCGCCCCAGCCGGCTGCGGATCGCATTCGAGCTGTAGCCGTTGTCGCCCAGGACGTGCGAGGGCTGCACCCGGGGCCGTCCCGGGTCGGTGTGGCGCACCCGGATCGCTTCCACCACGGCGGTGAACTGGGTGCGGTCGTTGGTGTCGCCGCCTGTCACGGTGAAGTCGAGCGGGCGGCCGGCGCCGTCGCAGGCCAGGGGGATCTGGCTGGTCAGGCCACCTCGGGAGCGTCCGAGAGCCGGGCTGCGAGAGCCGGTCTGCGGAGTCCCCTCTTCGGGCGTCGGCGGCGTGCTGGTGGGCGCGTACGATGTCCGCCCAGCGGTTCGCTCCCGCACTGACCGACCGGCTCATGTCCTTCCGCCGCATCGGCTACGGCAGCCAGGTCACCGACCGCCCAGACGAGGGGACCGACAACCTGGATGAGCCACTGCCCGGCCCTGGCGCCGTGCAGCGGGTCTCAGCGACGTGTCGCCAACCACCGCCACGGGTTGTTGCTGTCGGGAGCAGACCAGGCAGCACACCGCCGCGTCGTCGCCCCTTGCCCCTTTTCTGTCATGGGGGTGTCGGCGGCTGTGACGGCCTGTTCTCGTCCTTGCCGCGGGCGTGCGGGGCCGCGGTTCGTCCTGGTGATGTTCCTGTGCGCATCCGGCGCGGCGGGCCGGCCGAGGCGGTCGTCCTTCGGGGCCGGGCCCGCTGGACGGGTCTGGCGCCGGCACCCGTAGACCTGTGCCTCGGCGTTCCACCGGGGCCCTGAAGGTCAGGGGGTGAACTCCTCGTCCAGGCGGTCGATGGCCCCGTCGGCACCGAGGTGGTACTTGAAGACCAACCCGCTGTTCGGGTGGGCTTCCAGCCAGTCGAGGAACTCCTGCACACCGATGTGCTGGTTCGCGCTGCTCTCCACAATCGGGTTGGTGGCGGTGATGTAGGCCGCCTGGTCCATGGGCATGTACGTCTCTTTGCCCACCGCATCGAAGGGCGCGCCGTCGGAATCGCCGGAGGGGCAGCCCCAGTTGCCGTACTTGACGATGAGGCTCAGCGAGCCCCCTTCCGGGGTGTAGCCGTAGACCGACACCTCGTCGGGGGAGATGGGCATCTTGTGGTCGCATCCGTCGTCACTGCCCGTGCCGCCGGAGGCGATCGGCGCGGCCGGTGCCGAGGATGCGGGTGCGGGGGCCATGGTGGACGACGTTCCGCCGGTGCCTGCACCGGTGCCCTTCGTGGGCGTGCCCACGGGCTTGGCCGCGGGCGTCGGGGAATCGGTCTTCGTGCCGCTGCCACCCGGCTGTGCCGCCGCGGTCTTGCCGTCGGCGGGCGTGGCCGTCGAGGTACCGTCTCCGTTACAGCCCGTGAGCAGCACCGCGAGGACGGCGACGGACGCGCTCATCAGGGTCGTGCGGAGGACGGTGCCGGGTCTGTGGCGGTCGGACTTCGTGGTCGTTGCCATGGTGATCCTGTCTGGTGAGTGGCAGTTGCCGTCTGACTGTCGCAGCCACATACGATTTCCGGCCATTCGGCGGTTGCCGCCGCGACGTGGTCGTTGCCGGGTCGTGACACAGACACGCGCTCACCTGCGCCGCCACCCCGTCGTGACGACCGCCGACCGGCGGGACATCGGTGTCAGGACGGCTCGCAGACCACCAGGTGGTCGGCGCGGTGGCGTCGTCGAGCAGCAGCGAAGTCACTTGTCGGTTCCTGCCAGGGCAGCACCGAGGTGCTGGTGCAAGGTGCTGGTCATGCCCGTGGCTGTCGAAGGTCGAGTTCTACGGTGATCCGGCCTGACTGTCGCGGCGGCATGTCGATGCGGGAGCTGGAGCGCAGGTGCGGCGTGACGTGGCGGACGGTGCGGAAGGCGTTGGACTCGGGCCCGGCCGGAGCCGCAAGAAGCTGCCGCAGCGGTCACCGTGTAGCGGCGGTCCGAGCCAGTCGTCGGGTGCGGGGCAACGGGCACAGCGACGGCATCGTGCTGCGCCGGTTCCCAGCCCCATTCGCAGCCGATGCCGTCGCCGTCGCGGTCGAGGGGAGGACCATACCTGGGCTCACCGCGCATGAGACGGTGAGGACGGCCTGGCGGCCGGGCCCCAGTTGAAGGTGGTATTGGCGTACGACTGTGGACAGGAGGCTTCGGACGTCAGTGCAGCGGACTCCGGAGGCTGATGTTCCATGACCCGTAGTCGTCGTCGTGAAGGCTGACGTGGTGTTCGGGGAGGGTGTCGGTGCCGTGGCACGTCAGGACCAGTACGAGGTCCCCCGCTACCTCACTGGTACCGGCACGTCATGCTGGCCGTGCTCGCCCGCGCCCTCCTCGCGGTGACGGCCGTGCGGGAGCGCGAAGGCGGCGGTGCGGCGGTCAGTTCCTGCCGATGCGGTCGTACGGGACCGGGGCGGGACCCGGCTCGCCGGGCTGCCGCCCGGGTTCGTACGGCAAGGGCTGCCTCGCGGTCGGGCGCGGCCGGACGGGCCACCACAGGGAGCGGCCGAGGAGCGCGGCGAGCGCCGGGACCAGCGCGACGGACAGAACGAACGCCGACAGCAGGATGCCGAGAGCCGTCGCGAAGCCGATCTGCTGGGTGGACGCGGCCGGGTTCACCGCGAGGCTGCCGAAGGAACCGGCCAGCACCAGTCCGGCGGTTGCCACGGCCGGTGCCGTGTGCCGTACGGCGCGGGCCACCGCCGAGCGGGCCGGGCCCGGGCGCTCCATCTCCTCCCTGATGCGGTCACTCATCAGGATGTTGTAGTCCGTGCCCAGGGCGACCACGAACAGGAAGAGCACCAGCGGCAGGGTGAAGTTGACGCCCGCTTCGCCGCGCAGATGCTGGAACACCAGGGTGGAGGCGCCGAGCGTGGCGGCGAAGCCGAGCCCGACGGAGACCATGAGCACCACCGGTGCCAGCAGGCTGCGCAGCAGGACGAGCAGGATCAGCGCGATGAGTGCGGCGGCCACGGGAAAAACCAGTCGAAGGTCCTCGGAAACGGCGGTGGAGATGTCCGCGAAGATCGCCGCCGTGCCGCCGACGTGTGCCTCGGCGCCCGTGGGTGTGTGCCGGGCGACGGTCGCCCGCACCGGCCCGGACACCAGGTCGCGTGCCTTCTGGCTCTGTGGTTCGGCGTTCAGGTAGAGGCTGATCCGGGCCGCGTCGCCCGCCTTGTCGTAGACGACCGGAGTCACCTGGCCCACGCCCTGCGTGCGGCCGAGCGCCTTGACCAGGACGTCGACGCCGTGCCGGTCGAGGGCGCCGCCGTCGCCGCTGGTGACGTAGACGTCGGTCGGATCGGACACCCCCGCGGGCAGGGCGCGGGAGATCTCCGCGGCGGTGGCCGCGGCCGGTGTGTCACCGCCGCCGCTGCCGGTGCTGTAGTCCATCTTCATGCCCGCGGTCCCGGCGGCCAGCGCTCCCAGCAGGGCGAGGGCGCCGACCGTGACGGCGAGCGGTCGCCGGGCGACGGCCTCGCCGAAGCGTCCGGCCGAACCCTCGCGCGGCGCGCGCTTCAGGGCGCGGGAGGGCCAGAACATCCTGCGGCCGGTGACCGCCAGCAGGGCGGGCATGAAGGTGAGGCTGGCCAGCAGCATCACCATGACGGAGATCGCGACGGCCGGACCGAGCACCCGGAACTGCCCGAAGCTGGCGACACCGAGGGTGGCGAAGGCGGCGACGATGGTGAGCGCCGCCGAGGTGATCGCGGAGCCCACCCGCCCCGTCACCTCACCCGCGATCTCGCGGGCGCCGCGTTCGGGCTGCGCACGCAGCCGCTCACGGAAGCGGAACAGCAGGAACAGGAAGTAGTCGATCCCGATGCCGAGCAGTACCACGCTGATCAGCTGCGGTGTGCCCGGGTCCAGCCTGATCCCGGTGAGCAGCGCCGCGCCGACCACCGCACCCGCGGCGGCCCCGCCGACGAGGCTGACCGCCAGCAGCGGCAGCAGCGCCGCCAGCACACTACGGAACACCAGGACGTTCAGCAGCACGATCAGACCGATGGTGAGTGCCCCGGCCACTGCGCTCGTGGTCTTCTCCGCCTCGTCGCTGTCGACGAGGTCGGCCAGACCGCCGGCGAATCCGGTGCGCAGTCCGTACTGCGCGTACCTGCCGGAAGCGGTATTCCGGAATTCCTTGAAGACATTCTGCAGGCCGGGATCGGTCGAATTACCGGAAAAGCCGACGGAAAAGACAACGAAAGCGCGGTGGGGTGCGACCGTGCCGGGCGCCACCTTCGGCGTCTGGGAATAGTCCTTCGCCAGGAAGCCGGGGACGTCCTTGGACTTCGGCATGGTCACCCGCTGCCTGCCGAGCGCCGCCGCGGCCGCCTCCGCGCGCTGCTGATCGGCCGCGCCGAGCGGCTTTCCGTCGGCCCGCTTCACCAGCATGGTCACCGCATTGGCGTCCGGCTTGATCCCGAACTTGTCCTCGGCGACCTTCAGCGCCGCAGCCGAGTCGTACGTCTCGGGCAGGAAGTCACCGAGCTGGCTCTCGGTGACCCGGTACATCAGTGCCTGACCCACCACGGTCAGTCCTATTCCCAACAGCACCCAGAGGGTGATGACTTTCCACGGATTTCTCGTGGAGAATCCGGTCAGGGCGCGAATCACAGGGACTCCCGTTCGAAAGCGATCTCGGACAGTTCCCTTCCAGCACATCACCGGAATGCGCCGAGATCGTACGCGCGGCGGACGAAAAGCCGTACGGGGCCCTGGGGCCGGCCGTCCGCCGGACCGGGACCCTGGTCCTGGTCGGGCTTCCCCCCTGGGGCGGACCCAGAGGCTGTGGCGCGCAGGGACAATGGCACAGCAGACACCGGTGCCGGGCGGACGCTCCGGCACCACAGCGGAGAGCAGCGAAGAGAGGACCACCATGGCGACGCGTCGCAGCACCGTGCCGATGCGTCGGGGACTGCGAGGGCGCCTCTTTCCGCCGGACGCCGACCCCCTGCCGTGGACCCGCAACGACGCCCTGCTGACCGTCGGTGCGGCCGTCGTGGACCTCGTCGGATACACCGCGTTCCCGCAGGTCGCCGGCGTGTCCGTATCAAGTGTCGGCGTCCTGCTGCTGATGGTGTCCGCGCTGCCGCTGCTCATGCGGCGGCGCTTCCCGCTCACCGTCATGACCGTCAGCCTGGTGCTCGGCGCGCTGCTGAACCTGACGGTGCCCATGGAGCAGCACTTCGGCGCCACCCTGACGGTCGCCCTCTACTCGGCCGCCCGGACCGGCCGTCCATGGGCGACGGCCGCCCTGACCATCGGGGCGATCGGCGTCACCCTGCTCACCCCGGACCTCGCCGCCCCGCGCGGGTTCCTGAACGTGACCAGTGCCTGCGTCGCCGCCTGCGTGATCGTCGCCGCCGCCCTCGCGGTCAACCGGTGGCAGCAGGAGACGGAGGCCAACCGCCGACTCCTCGCCGACCGGGCGGTGGCCGAGGAACGCCGTCGCATAGCCCGGGAACTGCACGACGTCGTCGCCCACCGCATCACCACCATGCAGCTGATGGCGGGCGGGGCCCGTGCCAACCTCGACCACGACCCCGGTGTCGCCCGGGACGCCCTGGTCACCCTGGAGGAGTCGGGGCGGCTGGCCCTGCGCGAGATGCGGCAACTCCTCGACGTCCTGCGGGCCGACGAGGACACGGCGGCCGACCGGCACAGCGCCCCGGAGGCTCCGCAGCCCGGCCTGGCCGACCTCGACCGCCTGATCAAGGAGTCCCGGCAGGCCGGACAGCCCGCCGAGCTGACCGTGGACGGCGATCCCGGACGGCTGCCCCCGGTGGTCGGTCTCACCCTCTACCGGATCGTCCAGGAGGCACTGACCAACGCCCGCAAGCACGCCGGGCCCGACGTCCCGGTGAAGGTCAGCCTGACCTGCCTGCCGGAGCGTGTCCGCGTGTCCGTCACCGACCGGGGCGCGACGGACGGCGCGGAGTTCGCCCAGGCCCCCGGCGTCGGCATCGGCACCGGCACCGGATACGGTCTGATCGGCATGCGTGAACGGGTCGCCCTGTACGGCGGCACGCTGAAGGTCGGGCCGCTGCCCGAGGCCGGCTTCCGGGTCCTGGCGAGCCTGCCGCTGGATGCTCCGACAGGCGAGGACAAGGAGAGCTGACCGGTGAGCGGGACCGACACCGTGGACGGGGCCGTGCAGGACGCGAGCGAGCGTACGATCCGGGTGCTGATCGCGGACGACCAGCCGCTCGTACGGCGCGGGCTGGCCCTGATCCTCGGCCCCGCCCCGGCCGTCACCGTGGTCGCCGAGGCCGAGGACGGCGAGCAGGCCCTCACGCTGGCCCGCGCGTACCGTCCCGACGTCGTGGTGATGGACATCCGGATGCCCGTCCTCGACGGGGTGGCCGCCACCGAGCGACTGGCCCGTGACCTGCCCGAGTGCCGGGTGCTCGCCCTCAGCACCTTCGACATGGACGAGTACGTGGTCGCCGCCCTGCGCGCCGGCGCGTACGGCTTCCTGCCCAAGGACAGCTCGCCCGAGGACCTGGTGGCCGCGATCCGCACCGTCCGTGCGGGCGAGGCCGCCGTCGCGCCCCGTCTGCTGACCCGGCTGATCTCCGCCTACGTCAGGACCGAGCAGGTCGCGCCCCCGGGCCGCCGGAGGCCCGCGGCCGGAAAAGCCGACGGTCTCACCCCACGCGAGGTGGAGGTCTGGCGCCTGCTGGCCACCGGCCTGGACAACAACGAGATCGCGGGCGCCATGGAGATCAGTGTCTCCACCGTCAAGAACTACATCACCAGCATCTTCGACAAACTCGGCGTCCGCGACCGGGCGCAGGCCGTCATCGCGGCCTATGAGTCGGGACTGGTGACGGCCCGGCAGGCGGACGACCCGGACTGAACCGGCAGTCCTACGGGCCGGGACGACGTGCTGCCGTGCCATCCGTCGCCCCGCCTCGGGCAGGAGCCGCCGGCGGTCGGATTTCTCTGCGCCGGTGCGGATGCGGGTGTTGAGCAGACGACGACATCGATCACGGCCCCGACAACCAGGCGAACCTTGCGTGATCCGGCACCACTTGGAGCACACCGCACACCGCACTCTGCACGCGAGCCCGTGACAGGAGGAGAGGCGGTGCAGCAACCCTGCGCTGTTCGGGGCTCTTCGCAGATCGGCTTCCCGTGCACCTGTCGGCGCTGAGCTTCCTCGTCGGCAACGCGTCGTGCGGCTGGTCCCGAACTTCCTCCTCACTGCGAAGGGACCGCTCCGGCCATGGGGCCGCGCCAAGGCCGCAGGAGGATCCGAGCGCGACCATCAGCGACACCGGCGGGCGTTGAGCCGGGCGGCCTGGCGCGTCAGGTAATCGCGCTCGGCGATGTTGGGCGCCTTGTGGGCCGCCTCGGCGTACAGCCGTGCCGCCGTCGCCAGGTCGCCGTCGCGCTCGTGGAGGTACGCCGCCACCGCGGCGTGGCGGGGCAGCGAGGCGTCCAGCGCCGCGAGCGCCGCCAGCCCGGCGCGCGGTCCGTCGGCCTCGCCGACGGCGACTGCGCGGTTGAGCCGGACGACCGGGCTGTCGGTCAGGCGCACGAGCTCGTCGTACCACTCGACGATCTGCACCCAGTCGGTCTCCTCGGCGGTGAGCGCGTCAGCGTGGAGGGCGGCGACGGCGGCCTGGGCCTGGAACTCGCCCAGCCGGTCGCGGGCGAGTGCCGCCTGCAGGATCTCGACGCCCTCGGCAATCAACTCGGTGTCCCAGCGGCCGCGGTCCTGCTCGGCCAGCGGCACCAGGCTGCCGTCAGGCGCGGTCCGGGTGCCGCGCCGGGCATGGTGGAGCAACATGAGGGCGAGCAGTCCCGCCACCTCGGGGTGGTCGACCTGGGCCGCGAGCTGCCGGGTGAGCCGAATGGCTTCGGCGGCGAGGTCGACGTCGCCGGAGTAGCCCTCGTTGAAGACCAGGTAGAGGACGCGCAGCACGGTAGCGACGTCGCCGAGCTGGTCGAACCGCACGCCGGAGACGGTGCGCTTGGCACGGCTGATCCGCTGCGCCATGGTCGCCTCGGGCACCAGGTAGGCCTGGGCGATCTGACGGGTGGTGAGCCCGCCGACAGCACGCAGCGTGAGCGCGACCGCGGACGACGTTGTCAGCGACGGGTGGGCGCACAGGAAGTAGAGCAGGAGCGTGTCGTCCACCGCAGGCGTGGGCCCGGGCGCCGGCTCCTCGACGACGAGGTCCTCACGCCGGCGGCGGGCGACGTCCGCCCGGGTCTGGTCGAGGAACTTGCGCCAGGCCACGGTGACCAGCCAGCCCTTCGCATCCCGCGGCGGGTCTGCGGGCCAGACGTGGACCGCCTCGACCAGAGCGTCCTGCACGGCGTCCTCGGCCGCCGCGAAGTCGGCTCCGCGGCGGACGAGGATGGCGAGCACGCCCGGCGTGAGGCTCCTCAGCAGGACCTCGTCCATCGATGAGGTCACTCCGTGATGGTGGGCGGCGCGGCCAGGAACGGGCGCACCTCGAGCCACTCGTGGATCGGCTTCCCACCCGCCCCAGGGGCGGCCGACAGCTCCCCGGCCAACTCGACGGCCCGCTCGTAGCTGTCGACGTCGATGATCATCCAGCCGGCGATGAGGTCCTTGGTCTCGGCGAACGGGCCGTCGGTGACCGGCGGGCGCCCCTCACCGTCGTACCGGACCCATGCCCCCTCGGGGGCGAGCGCCTGGCCGTCGACGAACTCGCCGGTCTTCTCGAGCCGGGCCGCGAAGTCGTTCATGTACTGCACGTGCGCCGAGATCTCCTCCGGCGTCCACCGGTCCATGGGCACGTCGTTGACCGCTGCCGGAGCGCCGCGGTAGTGCTTGAGCAACAGGTACTTGGCCATCGTGTTTCTCCTCGTGCTGGTGCGACCCATTGTGGTCGCGTTCACCTCGGGGACGGAGCCGGTCACGGATTCTCGACATCGCCGGCCAAGATTTTTTTGTGATCCGTCTGTTTTCGGGGAGACGGCGAGCAGGTCGTGTCCGTACCCCTGTATCCAGGCCCCACAGAGGTCGTGGTCGGGGTTGGCGGGGCCGTGGGCCGGGTCCGGCGCCAGATCGGGCGGTGGCCTTCCCGGCCGACCCGGTCGAGGCGGTCGTGGTCGGCACCGTCACCGGCGGCCAGTGCTCCAGCGGGCCAGGACGCCGGGGAAGTGCCCGGTGAGGTCGTCCCAGGCTGTCGGTGTGCTCATGCCTGGTCGCTCGTGCGCCGCGCTCGGAACGCCGCTGCCTTGACCCGGTTCTGGCAGGCGGTCGAGCAGAACTGGCGGCCGGCGTTGCGGGAGGTGTCCACATAGACCCGGTCGCAGCGGGGGGCTGCGCAGACCCCGAGGCGTCCGGCGTAGTCGCCGCCGAGGGCCATGGCGAGCCCGGTGACGCAGCCGGCGCTCCAACCGGCGGCATAGGAGTCGTCGGCACCGTGGAAGTGGACCTGCCACGGCTCCCCGGGAGCCCGGTCGAGCTGGGGTCGGGCGCCGGTCTCCCGCAGGAGTGCGTTCAGGGTGGGAGCCGCGTCGTCGAGGCGGTCGGTGGCCGCGGCCTCGAACACGGCGCGTAGGGCGCGGGCGGTCTCGGCCAACCGGTCGGCCTCGCCGAGTCCCAGGTCCGGCCCGGCGGAGAGCGCCGCGCGGACCGCCCCGACCCGCTCGGCGCCCTCGGGGGCGAGGTAGCGACGGCCTCGCGCCTCACCGTCGGTCAGCGCGTTGACAAGCGCCACCGAGGCATCGAGCAGGGTGCGCATGTGACTGTCGAACAACACTTGACCAGTTACCTTTCGCCTGCCTACGGTATCCGTCACTGACAATAGATGATTGACCAGTGACGGGAGGGCGCTGTGCCGCGTTCCGAACCGCTGCCCCGCACCGTCCGCCTGCTGCTGCTCGCCCGGGTCGTCAACCGGCTCGGAGCCTTCTCGCTGCCCTTTCTCACCGCGCTGATCCGCGCCGACCACGGCGCGAGTCTGACCACCGCCGGGCTGGTCAGCGCCGCCTTCGGGCTCGCGACGATCCCCTCGCGACTGGCCGGTGGAAGACTGTCCGACCGGATCGGCCGGCGCACGACTGTCGTTCTCGGGCTCTGTGCGTGCGCCGTGGCACAGTTGGCGATCGCGGCTTCCGCGTCGCTCACCTGGGCGGTCGCCGGGGCGGTGCTGCTCGGGCTGGCCTTCGAGCTCTACGAGCCGCCGAGCCAGGCGATCATCGGCGGGTCCGTACCGGAGCGGCAACGGGTGCGCGCGTTCAGCCTGTTCAGCGCCGCGCTCGCGGCGGGTGGCATGGGCGCCGGACTGCTCGCCGCGCTGCTCGGGCGTTGGGACCTGCGCTGGCTCTTCGTCACCGACGCCGCGACGTGCCTGGCCTGCGCGCTGCTGATCCGGCTGGCCCTTCCCCACGACCGTCCGGCACCGCCCGGAGTGCACCTGGACGACATCGCCGTGCGACCCCTGCGGGACCGAGCCCTGCTGAGCGTCCTGGCCACCGGAACCGCCTACGCCCTGATCAACCAGCAGACCGTGATGACCCTGCCGCTCGCGCTCGCGCGGCAGGGCCTGCCCGCCGCCGACGCAGGGCTGTTGTTCACCGCCGCCGCAGCCACCATCGTCCTCGCCCAGCCGCTGGTCCGGCTGCCCTGGGTGAACCGGCTCACGACGCCCGTCGCCCTCGCCCTCGCCCATCTCCTGCTGGCCGCGGGGCTGACCGGCTACGCGCTCGCCCGCACCCTGCCGGCGCTGCTTGTCTCGGCCGCCGTGTGCAGTCTCGGAGACCTGCTGGTCATGGGCCGCGTCTACGCGCTCGTCACCGACCTCGCGCCGCCCGGTGGAAGCGGCCGTTACCTGGCCGTCTTCGGTACCAGCTGGGGCGTCGCCGCAACGCTCGCACCCGTCCTCGGCACCCAGTTGCTCGCCCGAACGGGGACGGCCACACTGTGGTCCACGATGGCTGCGCTCTGCCTGCTGCTCGCCGTGCTGCATCTCCGGGTGACACCGCAGTCACCCGGTCTCCGCAACGTCGCGGAGGCGGTTGGCCGCCGGGTCCCGGGCGCTGCGTAGGGGCGGTCCGCCCGCTGGATGACCACGCGGCGGCGGCGAGGGCTGAGCCGCGCGGCCTGTGAGAGTGTCGACGACACTTCGATCCACTGACGGACCCGGGCGATCTTGCCGTGCCGGACCGGATCGTCCTCGCGGCCGTGCCGGACCCCACGCACCCCGAGCCGATCGCCGCAGAAGGCCTCGGACTCCTTCCCGGCACCTGCCATTCACCGGTCCTGGGGTTGGCCAGACACCTGTCGACGGGCATGCCCTCGGCGGTGGTGACCAGGTGGAGCCGCAGTCCCGGGAGGAAGCGGGGCATTCATGCAACGCGTGCTTCCGCAGAACCGTTGAGCCGGAACTCGCGTGTCGACAGCACGCCTTCGGCAGTTCGGGAGGCACCCGGACTGGGCCGCATTCGCCGCTCACGAGAAGCGACAGCACCCCAATCACCGGCAGACGACCGTCCTGAAGTCCCCGCCCCGCATCGACGCATGGCTGCGGATCCGGCGTGCCGGAGAACGGGCGCGGGCGGCATTCGCGCCGGGCCGAGCGATCCGTAGCGAGACGTGCGGCGGCAGCGCGCCTGCGGACACCCGAACCGCAAGACGTAGCCCGCCGCCCAGGTCTGACTCTCCATCGACCAAATCAGGGTGCGGGACGAGCCGGACGGCAGATAGCTTCGCCCGAATGACAGCCATGCTGAACGATCCCGTCCGGGCGCTGCTCGATGCTCCGGTGCCCGCCGTCCTCGCCACTGTCAACCCGGACGGAAGCCCGCAGACGTCGGTGGTCTGGGTCGGCCGCGACGGAGATGACCTGCTCATCTCCACCGCTGTCGGCCGTCGCAAGGAACGCAACCTGCGCCGCGACCCCCGTGCCAGCCTGACCGTCTACGATCCGGCCGACCCGTTGCGCTACGCCGAAATACGCGGCCTCGCCACAATCACCGAGGACACCGGCCGGTCTCTAGCGGTCACCCTCGCCGAGCAGTACGAAGGCCCCGGCGCCGGCCAGGAGTACCTCGACCTCCCGGCAGACATTCTCCGTGTTGTCGTCCGTATCAGCCCGACCAAGGTGGTCGGTACCGCGACCGCCTGACCGATCACCACCGGACCGCCTGTGCGACAGCGGGGGACATGAAGACACCCGGCACTGTCGGTGTCCCCACAGAGAAGCGCGAGGACGCCGACAGGGCCGACCGCCCCCCGCAGCCCCGTCCGAGGGTGGCCTCGGACGCGGCCGGCAGATCCGCGGCTGGCGTCACCACGAGTCCCGGGACCGGAAGTGTCCAGCCATCGTGAAGCTGTGGTCCGAGACCTGGGCCGAGTTCGTATCCTTCCTCTCCTTCGACGGCGAGATCCGCAAGGCGTTCGCGCCCCGCGGACACTTCCCGGACGAGGCCGCCGCGTTGAAGTACGTCGACATGGCGCTGATGAGCACCGGCCCGACCGGCAAGGGCTGCAAGCGGTGGACCATGTTGTAAGGCGCCTTCGAACGTCTTCCAGATCGCTTCCGAAGGCCGCCTCACCCGGCCGGCAACTGCCCCCTGAAAACCGACCTCGGCCGCTGAGTTGACACACTCGTAGGCGACCTTGAGTATCGTGGCGAGTCCGATGGCGATCGATCTACCACATGGAGTCACGAAGCCATGGATGTGCGGCTCACTGCTGAAGGCGTGGACGGTGCGGACGAGTTACGGTCGCTTCTTGCCTGGCTGACCGACGTCGACGAACGGCGCGGTCGGACGGATCTGCTGGAGAGCCATCCGGCCGCCGGCACGTCGGGTCCCGTTGCCGACGGCCTGCCGGTGGCGCTGGGACCAGGCCGGGCGGCCACCGCGTTCTCCACCGCTCTGGTCTCCTGTCCGGCACCGGCGCAGTGAGGTGCACGTGAAGATCACGCGGCCGGGTGGGGCCTGCATCGAGCTCTCCGCGAAGCGAACGCAGCTGCTGAGCGCCGACGAACCCAGGACCCGTATGGATGACGTGGCTGGAATGCTGAGCAGCGCCGGGCTCGAGGGCTCGGACGACCGCAGCGTCTCGTCATGACAGGACTGTCGGGCTCGGGCGTTCGTATCCTGCTGCTCGGCACGGCCACACACCCCGGGCCGACCCTCACCTCGGTGCCGGCGGTCGCTCGGACGGTGGAGGCCCTGCAGGAGCGCCTGGTGGCCAGGTGTGGTGTCCCGACAGGCCAGATACGCACGATCATCGACCCGGGCACGGCGCAGGAGATGGCCACGGCCATCGCAGAAGAGGCCCGGCAAGCCGAAACCGCGTTTCTGCTCTACTACGTCGGGCACGGTCTGATCGGGCCCGCGGACAAGTTGTACCTGGCGGCCAGCAGCACCGACCGTCTCACCCCGGGCCTGGCCGCCCACCAGGCACTGTCGCTGTCCGCGGTACGGGAGGCACTGACCGCCTGCCGTGCTTCGTGCGTCATCGTCGTGCTGGACTGCTGCTTTTCCGGTCGGGCCCAGTTGGGAGGCGGCCGGACGCCGCCCCCTTCGTTGGCGCTGCCCGCGGCGCACGGGATGTATCTGATGGGGTCTGCGGAGCAACTCGCCCTGGCTCCACAGGACGCGCCCCATACGGTGTTCTCGGGGGAGCTGATCAGACTTCTCGATGAGGGCGATCCGCGCGGACCGCGTCTGCTGACGCTGGATGCCGTCTACGACTACCTGTTCCGAGCGTTGCGGGCCAGAGGCGGGCCCCTGCCCCGGCGCCAGGTCGGCGATCGGTCGGGTGACCTGGTCATCGCGGTGAACCCGGCCCAGGCAGCGGTGACCGGGCCGGAGGAGGAAGAGCCAGATCCGGCCTCCGGTCCTTGCCCGTACCTGGGACTGGAATCGTTCACGGTGGACGACGCGGAGCTCTTTCACGGCCGGGCCCGGCTCGTGTCCGAGGTGGTGGCCGCATCGGCGAAGTCCGTGGAGAACGGACGGCCCCTCATCGTGGTGGGGCCATCAGGCTCCGGCAAGACGTCACTTCTTCACGCGGGCCTCCTCGCCGGGTTGCGCCGCGGAGCCCCGCAGCTGCCCGGATCGAGCGGCTGGCCCTGGGCCGTGCTCACCCCCGGCGAGCACCCCGTGCGAAGCCTGGCCGCCGCGCTGCACCCGGACGGCGTCGAGGGAAGCGAGAGCCTGCTGGCAGACCCGGCCTCGGCCGTGGCGCTGGTCGCATCGCTTCTGGAGGGTCGGCCGGAGGGCCGGCTCGTGTTGGTCGTGGACCAGGTGGAGGAGCTGCTCACCGTCTGCCGCAGCGAACGGGAAAGAGCGGCGTTCCTGGAAGCACTCACCGCGGTCGCCGAGTCGGGGCCGGGGCGTGGCGCCCTCGTGGTGATGGCGTTGCGCGCCGACTTCTACGGTGAGGCTCAGGCGGTTCCGGAGCTGGCGGCTGCGCTGCGGGACAACCAGGTACTGGCCGCCCCCATGAGCCTGGAGCAACTGCGCGATGCGATCGAACAGCCTGCGGCCATCGCCGGACTGAGCCTGGACGACGGTCTGGTGGACCTCCTGTTGCATGAGCTGGGGGCGGCCCATCTGCCAGGTCCGCAAGCCGGAACGCTTCCGCTGCTCTCCCACACCCTGTGGGCCACCTGGCGGCAGCGCAGCGGTACTCGGCTGACCGTCGCCGGGTACCGGGACAGCGGCGGGATCACCAGAGCCATCGCCAACACCGCCGACGAGACGTACGCCAAGCTCGACGAAGCGGGCAAGAACGCTGTTCGCCGCATGATGCCCCGCCTGGTGCGGATCGGCGACGACACCGTGGACACCGCCCGCCCGACCGACCGGACCGCACTGCTCGACGGGTTGCCCGACCCGCACACGGCAGAACAGGCCCTGCACCGGTTCGCCGAGGCCCGGCTACTGGTCCTGGACAAGCACACAGTGCGCATCAGCCATGACGCCCTGCTGCGCGCCTGGCCGTTGCTGCGCCAGTGGATCGACGCCGACCGTGACTGGTTGCGCGCCCGGCAGCAGATAGCCGCCGACGCCGACGCCTGGTGGCATGCCGACCGGGACCAGTCGCTGCTGTACCGGGGAACCCGGCTGGCGGCAGCACAGGCCAGCGCTGAGAATGCCAGTCGTGCCGTCTCCGACACGGACCCGCGCCTGGCGGCATTTCTTGCGGAGTCCCGGCGGGCCGAGCACCGCGCGGCCCGACGTCGCACCGCTGTGCTCGCAACCCTGGTCGTGTTGTGCCTGCTGGCCGTCAGCGGGGGCGCGTTGGCCGCCGTGTACCAGGTGCAGGCGGCCACCCAGCGCACTCACGCCGTGGCCCGGCTTGTCGCCGCGGAAGCCGACCGACTGCGCGACACCGATCCGGGCCTGGCCAAACAGCTGAGCATCGTCGCCTACCGGATGGACCCCGGGACGAATACGGCGCCGCTGCTGGCGAACCTGGAAACCCCCGGCGTCTACGACGGCCCGGAGACGGTCTTCGACATCGCGCAGAGCCGTGACGGCGGCACGCTGGCCCTGTCCACCGGTCCCGGGATCGCCCTGTGGGACGTGAATGGTCATGCCAAGGGCCGCATCGGACTTCCCGGTGCCGGCCCGGTCGTGATGAGCCCGAACGGACGGCTGCTCGTGGCGTCAGCGACAAGCAACGGCCCGCGCCGGGCCACCGTCGGTTTGTGGAATGTCACCGACCCGACACGGCCGGTGGCAGTCCCCGTACCCCCGCGCGAGTCCACCGGCGTCACCTCGCTGGCCTTCAGCCCCGACAACCACCTGCTCGCTCTCGGGACGGCCACCGGTGCCATCCACCTGTGGGACATGAGCAACCCTGCAGCGCCGCACCCCCTGCGGGACCTGACCGGTCACACCGCCCAGGTGGACTCGCTGGCCTTCTCCTCGTCCGGCACGGCACTGGCCAGTTCCGCCGCTGACCACCACGTCCGGCTGTGGAACTTCTCCGACCCGTCTCGGCCCGCCCTCGCATCCGTGCTGGACGGTGCCCCGATCGGCCAGGACCTGTCTGCTACGCCCATGCGCAGGGTGTCCTTCCGTCCGGACGGCGACGTCCTGGCGGCGCCGGGGGACGGCAACGCCAGCGGACTGCGACTCTGGAACGTGCGGGACCTCGCCCATCCGGCACTCCTCACGGCGCAGGACGACAGTCTCGACGACTGCCGCCAAGGTCTGGTGTCAAGCGCGTTCAGCCCTGACGGCAAGACGCTGGCCACCGAATGCAAGGACCAGCTGTACCTGTGGGAGGTCGACAACCCCTCACATATCCAAGAGGTAAACGATCTGGAGGAGCCGGAACCGACGTTCGCCGGAGGCGGGACCGCGATCTTCGGCCCGCACGGCAACCAGCTGCTGCATGCCACGACGCGGGGAGTCCACCTCTGGGACGTCGACAACGCGCCCCAGCTCGGCGCGGCGTCCACCTTCGGCGGGTCACCGTCCGGCTTCCTGGTGGCCGCGCAGTTCAGCGGCGGTCCCCGGCGGCTGATGGCGGTGCAGGGCGCGAGCGACGGCGCGCTGTGGGACCTGACCGGCCCAACACGGCACCACAAACTGGCCGACCTGCCCGGAAGCGGCAACATCGGAGCGGCGGCCGCCGCGTTCAGCCCCGACGGCGGCATCCTTGCCACCAGCGATCTGGACGGAGACCGGATCGTCCTCCACCTGCGCAGCACCCGGCACCCCCGCTCGGCTCCCCTCGCCACCGTCAGCAGCTTCGCCAACGGCGTCGGAGCCCTGGCCTACAGCCCGGACGGCCGTGTACTGGCCGCCACCGACAACATGTCCAACGCCAGGCAACCAGCTCCACCGGCAGTCAAACTGTTCGACGTCACTGATCCGCACCACCCGCGTCAGATCGCCTCGATGCCCGGCAACGTCTTCCATCTCGCGTTCGCGCCCCACGGCCACCTGCTGGTGGGCAACACGGCCGACACACTGCTGCTGTGGAACGTTTCCGACCCGCACCACCCCGTCGCACAACCGACCCGCCGCCTGACACGCGGATCCGCGGTCTCCGAGTCGGCATTCCGCCCTGATGGCAAGCTCCTCGCCGTCACCGACAGCGCCGACACCACCCGCCTGTGGCATGTGGACCACGACCGACTCGAAGGCGATCCGACAGTGGTGCGCACGGTCGGCTCGGGTAGCGGAATCGCCTTCGATCCCGACGGCCGCACACTGGCGTTGACCAGCTCCGGCAACCTCAACACCTACACCGGACAGGTCAACGGACACATCGAACTGTGGGATGTCACCGACGCGGACACACCCGCCTTCCGTGCAGGATTCGCCTACCACGGCATGGCTCTCGGCGGCGGCGAGCTCTCCTACAGCACGCAGGGAAAACCGCTTCTCGTCAGCACCAGCCGCACGGTGGATGTATGGAACACCGACCCCGACGCCGCCGTCCGGCAGCTCTGCCTGAGCATCGGCGACACCATTACGCGGAACCAGTGGTCCAAATACGTCCCGAACACCGACTACCAGCCGCCCTGCCCCACCTCATGGTGATGAACGGCCCTGACACACATGGGGACTGTCAGAAGGAAGACTCGAGGCCCGCGGGTCGCGGGGTTCGTCCGGGACCGGCGGCCGGACGCGGTGGCCGCGCTCGCCGCGGGCCCGGTGGTGGTGGAGCGGCCGGCCTGCGACTGGACGGCGGACCCGCGGATCGAGGCCAAGTACGAGGAACACGCTCGGGAGGCGTTCCCCCCTGTCGACGCAGAACCCCTCGCTGTCCGGTGGCTCGGGAGTGTCATGAGCGATCAGGAACGTCTGTTCAAGTGGCGCGCGGTGAGCCACAGCGGGGAGCGCCCCGGCCCTGTACCGGCCTCGGTAGCGTGACCGCTGTGATGGTGGGAACCGAAGAAACCCGGCTGGTCGTGCTGCGCGGCAACAGCGCCTCGGGCAAGTCGTCCATCGCGGCCGGCCTCCGTGAGCGGTTCGGCCGTGGCCTGGCCCTGGTCGGCCAGGACAACCTCCGTCGCATCGTGCTGCGCGAGCGTGACCGGCCCGGGGCGGCGAACATCGGTCTGATCGACCTGACGGCCCGCTACGCGCTGGACGCCGGCTATCACGTCGTGGTCGAAGGCATCCTCTACGCCGACCGCTACGGCGGCATGCTCGCCCAACTGCGTGCCGACCACCGCGGCCCGACCCACGGCTACTACCTGGATGTGCCGCTCGGCGAAACCCTCGCCCGGCACGCCACCAAGCCGATCGCCGATGATGTCCACGCGACGCAACTGCGCGACTGGTACCGGCCGCTCGACCTGCTGCCCGGCGGCATCGAGACCGTCATCGGCGCCGACAGCACCCTGCACGAGACCGTCGACCGCATCATGCGCGACACCGGTCTGGCCCGCCTGCCCGCACGGGATCGCTGACCGGAGCCTGTTGCGACGGCAGTTCGGTAAGCGGGTCAGTGCGCTGCGCCGCGAGGGTGCGGGACCCGGGTACACAAGAGCCGACCGTGGACCTGAAACTCGGGCCGTGGGAACCGTCCGCCGCGAAGACCGCCGCGGCGGGATCACGGTCATCGCGGACGGCAGCCACGACGGCACCGGTCTGGTCGTCCCGCACCGCCGCCAACCCGACCAGACCGAACTGCCCGCATGGAAGGGCGAGCACAACACCTTCCACCGCGAGGTCCGACCGCGTCGAGCACGTCATCGCGCGGATGAAGACCTGGAAGATCCTCCGCGACTGCCGTCTGAAGCGACGGCGCGCACACCGAGATGCTCTGCATCGCCCGACCTCACAACCCCCGCCCTCATGGCATGACTCCCGCCCCCACACCACCCTTCAAGAGCGGCCCAAGGGAGACGACTTCCCACCTTGCCGTCCAGGAGGATGCTCAGTCGAGACAGAACTCGTTGCCCTCGATGTCCTGCATCACGATGCACGACTCATTGACGCCGTCGGCACGCAGTAGTCGCACGCGGACCGCACCGAGCGCGACCAGTCGTGCGCACTCGGCCTCGAGTGCGGCGAGCCGCTCTTCGCCCACGAGCCCGGTGCCGACCCGCACGCAGAGATGCACCCGGTTCTTGACGACCTTGCCCTCGGGAACGCGCTGGAAGTACATTCGCGGGCCCGCCCCTGAGGGATCCATGCAGACAAACGCTGAACCCTGACGCTCAGGCGGCAGCGAGCGATTGAAATCGTCCCACGTGGCAAACCCCTCCGGTGGCGGCGGTACGACGTACCCCAACACCTCGCACCAGAAACGAGCGACGCGCTCAGGTTCTGCGCAGTCGAAGGTGACCTGGAACTGCTTGATCGATGACATCGGCGCACCATAGCAGGGGGCTCCATTGCTCACCTCCCGTTTGGGATCTGCACGTTGATGGGGGAGTGGTCCTTGCCGGCCGCTGTTGTGTCGTGCGGCCAGGGGGTGACAGCGACTGAGGACCGGACTCCCACCCCCGCCGGCCTTTGGCCATCTTGGGCACCAGGTGATCAGACCGGACAGCCCGCAAGAACGCAGCCCCGGCGGCGTACCCCGCGCAGGCCGCGGCGGACTGCCCGCCGCCCGGTGGGACCCAGGGCCCAATCCGACCAACCACCCTCCTGCCGAAGACCAGTCGCCCCTGCTGAAGTTGAGGGTGCGGGATGGGCGGCGCGGACGCGGACGGGGATCGGACGCGCGCTCAGCCGGTTGCGCCTCGGCGGGGCCGCCGCGCCCGTGCCGCCGTCAGTGCGGCGGCGACGAGGCGGGGGACGTCGGCGGGGGAGAGGTCGGGGCGGGCGCGGTGCAGGCGTGCGGGGTGGTGTCACCGGAGGCGGAGGCGTCGCGGGCGACGTCGACGCCGACTTCCAGCTCGGGTTCGCACCTTGGCCACGACGGCGCCGCCGTCGGAGGGTGCGGGCCATGGAGCGCCGCGATGATGTAGCGGGCCAGCGGGCCAGCGGGCCATCGGGCCCCAGCCGGGCTCGTCGACGGAGCGGTCGGTGCTTGGGCGCACGGCCGCGCGCTCTCCTGCAAGGATGCCGGGCCGAGGCATCGCTGAGCGCCGCCCCCGCGGGTCCGTGATCCGGTATCGGGGTCTGCTCGCACCTGCGCCTCTCACTGAGGCGGACTCAGAACGCACTCCGGAAACCCTGCCGACCAAGATCGCCGAGCATAAGGCCCGCGACTCAACTCACTGAAGCGATCAGTAAGGAGGCACGGCCCGTGGCGCCACCGCTGTTCGCGCCGCCGCCACGAATGCTGCGATCGCCGGGTGGGTGCCGCCCCCCGCGCGGAAGGCGACCTTCGAGCGGCGGAAGAGGGGCAGCCGGGTCAGGACCACGTTCTCGGGGGCGGGTGCGGTGGCCATCTCCGGTACGAATCCGGCGCCTTGCCCGATGGCAGCCAGTGCCAGGACCGTACGGAAGTCGTTGACCTGATGGCGGATGCGCGGCTGGAAACCGGCCGCCTGACAGGCGCGTACAGCCATCGCGTGACCGGTCGTGCCGTCCCGGGCCGTGATCCATGGGGTCGTGGCCCACGGTCCGAGCAGCTCCGCCAGCGTGTCACCGCGGGCGGCGGGACCTCTTGCGGGATCGGTGTCGGTGGCGGCGCCCGTGGCCAGGTACATCGGCTCCTCCAACAGGGGCACCTGGTCGACCGTGGTGTCCGGGGACGCGGGCACGAAGTCGTAGTCGTGGACGAGGGCCACGTCGAGTTCGCCGGCGCGCAGGCCGTCGGAGACCCGCGCCGAGTCGATCTCCTGCACCATCGGTTGCAGCGCGGGATGCCGCCGAGCCAGTTCGGCCAGGGTGGCGGGCACGATCGCGGGGCCACCAGAGGGGAACGTCCCGATCCGCAGCGGCCCGCCGATGCCCTCGCGTGCCCCGGCCAGCTCGGAGACCGCCAGTTCCAGGCGTTCGAGGACCGCGTCGGCGTGGGTGACGAGGGTGCGGCCGGCGGGGGTGAGCACCACCCGTCTGCCACTTCGTTCCAGCAGGGGCACGCCCGCCTCGCGCTCAAGCACGCTTACGCATAAGCGAAGAAACATGAACTGGATCTACTGGGTTAGTGTCGGTCAGGCTGGACGCATGAAGCCCGAAGCAAACCTCACCGGCCTGTTTGTCCCCTTGGTGACCCCGTTCACCGACGACCTGCGCCTCGACCCGGACGCGCTCGCCTGGCTTGCCAATGAGGCACTGTCGGTCGGCGGCGCTCGCGGACTCGTTGCCCTGGGCACCACCGCGGAGGCGGCCACGTTGACCACGGAGGAGAAGCAGGCCGTGGTCCGTATCTGCTCGGCCGCTTGTCGGGCACACGGAGCTCCGCTGATCGTCGGCGTCGGCACGAACGACACCGCCGCCGCCATCACGACACTGCGGGAGCTCGCTCAGAGCGGTGACGTCGCCGCGGCGCTGGTTCCCGCGCCGCCCTACACCCGGCCCGGTGAAGCGGGAACGCTGGCGCACTTCACGGCACTCGCCGAACACGGGGGTCTGCCGCTGGTCGTCTACGACATCCCGTACCGCACCGCTCAGCCCCTCAGCACCAGAACCCTGAACGCGCTCGGGCACCTACCGCCGGTCGTCGGGGTCAAGTACGCGACCGGCGCGATCGACGCAGTCGCGATGGAACTGCTCGGCTCGCCGCCACCGGGCTTCGCGGTGCTCGGCGGCGATGACGCCGTCATCTCGCCGCTGCTCGCGGCGGGCGCCCGCGGCGGCATCCTGGCGTCGGCCAACGTCCGCACCGCTGACTACGCCGAGCTCATCTCGCTGTGGCAGCGCGGCGCCGCCGGACCGGCCCGCAGGCTGGGGGCCGAGCTGGCCCGGCTGTCCGCCGCGCTCTTCGCCGAGCCGAACCCGACCGTGATCAAGGGGGTGTTGCATGCCCAGGGCCGTATCCCCAGCCCGGCCGTCCGGCTGCCGCTGCTGGCCGCCTCCGCCGATTCGGTCCGGCGAGCGGCAGACCTGGCCGCCGCCAGGACCCCCCAAGAGACCGCGGCCTGACACCGGCGGGGCATCGGGCCCGTGGCCCCCGGGGGAACCCGGTGGACTTCGACTGCAAGCCGATGGGGCCCGCCCGCTCCCGCGCCACCACACTCCGCACGGGGGCGAGCTTCCCAGGCGGCCGAGGCGGCGGTCGATCCACAACATGGACCTGCCAGCGGCTGTGATGATGAGGTCGGAACGGTGGCCGAATGACGGATGAGATCCGGAAGACATACCTGCGGGCGGTCGAGAAGACGGTGCACCTGCGGGCCACAGAGCAGGTAGCCCGATTCTGGGAGACCGAGTCCGTGCTCCCCGGGATGTCAGTGGGTTGGCCGGCCACCTTGTGCCTAGCGTCCTCCAAGGCCAGGAAACCGGCGTTCTGCCGCCGGTGCCAACGGGGTTGGTGCGAGGCTGATGCGCGGTCCCGTGCTCGGCGATCTTGGTCGGCAGGGCTGCCGGAGTGCGTGCTGATCTTGTTCCTGACGACCACTGACTCCTCCGTGGACGGCTCGCACGTCCGGGCCCTCAAAGGGGGGCTCACACCGGACCTTCACCGGTCGACCGCGGCCGCCGGGGCAGCAAGCGCCATGTGATCACCGACCGGCACGGAACGCCCCTTGCAGTGTCGGTAACCAGCGGAAACCGTCACGACGTCACCCAGCTCATGCCCCTGCTGGACGCGATCCCCCGCATCCGCGGCCTGGTGGGCAGGCCACGTCACCGACCACGGCGGCTGTTCGCCGACCGCGGCTACGGCTACGACAAGTACCGGCGCTTCCTCCGCGCTCGCGGCATCACACCCAAGATCGCCCGCAAAGGCACCGCCCACGGTTCCGGCCTGGGCAGGACCAGGTGGGTCGTCGAGCGCACCTTCGCCTGGCTCCACCAGTTCAAACGCCTGCGGATCCGCTATGAGATACGAGCCGACCTCCACCTCGGACTGCTCCAACTCGCCTGCAGCATCATCTGCTTGCGACGACTCCGAACCTCATTCTGAAATGATCAGTAAATAGGTTGGGCCGACCGCCCCCCGCTGGTACCGTCTGAGCAGCCGTGAGAGAACGCGAGGAGGTGAGACCCATGAAGGCTGTATCGGTGTGGGTGCTCCCCCTTTTCACGGTAGGCGATTGACGTAGGTGTCGCCGGAGCGCCACAGACAAGGCACTCCTGAGAGGCAATACCTATGCATTCTGTGTACTTCACTTCGGGCGCGGACAACCACGCGGTCCTGGTCACGCGGGTAGCGGACACGCAGTGGCACGCCGTGGAGGACGACTTGGTGGTCGGCCGCGGTCACGCTTCGCGCCGACCCGACGGGCGGCTCTTCATCAGCATCGACGCGTGGCATGACGCAGTCTTCGACCGCGTCGCCGAGGTGATGCTGACGGACCTGCCGACACCGCTGTACGCCGTCGTCGACGAGGCCGACCAGGACTCGACGTCCGCCTGGGAGCGGGCCGGCTTCACTGTTGCACGCCGCGAGTGGGGCTACTTCGTGCCAACCGACCCGGCGGTTACCGGGCTCGGTACGGTGCGGCCACCGGCGGGCGTGACGATCGTGCCTGCCGGTGAGGCGGAGCAGGGCCCGCTGCGCGCACTGGACAGGTTCATCCGCTACGAGGTCGAGGCCGCCGTCGGATGGCAGACGATGCCGGCCGAAGTGCTGCCCCGCCCGGCGGGCAGCACCCTGGTCGACCCGTCGAAGTACGCGGTGGCGCGGCACATGGAGCAGTACGTGGGACTGGTCCGGGTGGCTCCGCTGATCCGGCAGCCACGGATCGGACTGATCGCCGTCCGCGCCGACAGGCACCGCCGCGGCATCGCCCGGGCATTGCTGGCCCACGCACTGGGTTCGCTGCACCGCTCCGGGACTGCTTCGGCCTGGGCCGAGGTGAACGAGTGCAACGCGGCGGCCACCGCCCTGTTCGAGGGCGTCGGCGCCCGGCGCACGGGCAGCACGTTGGAGCTGGTCCGCCGCTGACGCTCCGCCATCGCGCCCAAGGGCGCACCGCATTCCTTTTCTGCCGACTACACCGTCACAGAACGGAGAAGTGAGAGACCATGACGAAAACAGCAGGGGGCGTAGAAGTCGAGGGCACCGTCACCGAGTGTCTGCGCAACGCCACCTTCAGGGTGGAGCTCCAGAACGGGCACACGGTGCTCGCCCACATCAGCGGGAAGATCCGGAAGAACTACATCCGGATCCTCCCGTACGACCGGGTACTCGTGGAACTCAGCCCCTACGACCTCACCCGCGGCCGGATCCGCTACCGGTACCGGTCGTAGCAGAAGGAGCTGTCCGGGCCAACTTCGCAGGAACATCTGACTGATCTCGTAAGGGCCCTCGGGATTCTGCCGTACCGTCAGCCGCAAGGACGATCGTGGGGTCGCTCGCGCGGGGGATCCCCATCGTCTGTGTGGCCGACGCACTGTGGTGGGAGTTCGGCGATGGTGCAGGCCTGTCGATCGCACGTTCGTCGATCGCTCCGGGCACGCGTGGCAGATGACAAACGTACCGCCCTCGGGCGAGCCACGGCCGAGGGACGCACCGACCGACTGCGGGTGGCCGGCCTCGACCTCGTCGTCTCCAACGCCCCACACGAGTGCCCGCGTCGCATGCCGTTCGAGGGCAAGGTGCTGGCGATCGACGGTGCAGTGGGCAGTCGGGGCGAGCTCGCCCGAGCCATCAACACCGGCTCGGAGGACGGCCGCAAGGGGACCCGATCACCTCGTGCCCGTTCCCCGCCGGCAGCCTGCTGCGCTCGGCTCGGGTGCGCGGCTACGCCGCGGCTCGCCCGTTGCCGGACGAGTCCGAAGACCAGAGAGACCCGGCCACCGGCCGGGTCCTCCATTCACTGCTTCGTGGGGTCAGTCACAGCTTGTCGCCGAAGCTGACGAAACCGCAGGTACTCGTTCACGCTGCGAAGCAGATAAAACAGAACCTGCGCCCACGTGTCGAAATCATCGAACATCGTGTGACCACTCCTGAGTGGCTATCTCCTCACCCTCGAAGGGGTGAGGACCCTCCCCCGAAGGGGAAGCGACAGCCGCACTCAACCGCTGAAAGCGGCCCCGCCCGGGACGTTTTGGGCGAGGGAGGGGTGTGCGGTGCGTCCCTACGTAACTCATGACGCGCCGCCAACCCCGCTGAGTTCCCGATGACGGCACTGAACTTCCGTGCGACGTGGCCCGTTTGAGAACGGGCCCCCTCTATGCCAGTACACGGCCCCGGAGGCCAATCACCATGCCCGGGCCTGCTCCGAACCCCGCCTCCGACCACTGGTACAGGCCCCCTCGCGGATGACCCGCCGGCCTCCGCGCCCCCGGCCGCTTTTCCGACAGCGACCCCGTCGGCGGCCGACCCGACGGCCGAGCAGGCAGCGCAGCGCGCACAGACCCGAGCGCGACGAGCTGCTCGCCGCACTCTGCTCGGTCGGATCGTCGCAGCTCAGCGCGAGGGCTGGATCGGCGAGGTCGAGGGCCTGCAGATCAGCCTGGCCGGCGCTGAGGAGAAGCTGACCCAGCTCGATCAGCCAACCACCGTGAACCTCGGCATGCCCGCCCTCAGCCGAATCGCCGGGCGCACGGCCACCACCAACGAACCTGGGCGGCCCTGGCGCCAGCGGGCAGTAGTTTCAGAGAAAGTCAGCAACAACGACGACCGCAAAGAGGCTCGCCTTGGTCGCCCACTGGATCGGAGAAAGATGCAGCCCGGACAGCATGAAGAGGTGGCCGACGCCGCAGGGCTTCCGGCACGGCTGCGGCACGTTTTCTGGATCGGTGGCGGGAGTGGCGCAGGCAAGTCGACAACCGCCCGCCGACTCGCCGATCGCTACGGTTGGCGTCTCTACGCAACCGACGATGTGATGCATGATCACGCTGGGCGGACCACCTCCGAAGAGGCCCCCTACCTGCACAAGTTCATCGCCATGGACATGGACGAGCGATGGGTGAGCCGGACTCCGGAGGCCATGCTTGAGACGTTCCACTGGTTTCGAGGTGAGGGCTTCGGTCTGATCATTGAAGATCTCCTCCGCCTGCCGCAGGAGCCATGCGTCATCGTCGAGGGATTCCGGCTGCTGCCGCACCTCGTGAAACCTCTACTTGCTGTTCCTGAGCACGCCGTCTGGCTTCTTCCCACACCCGATTTCCGTCAGGCCGCCATCCAGAGCCGGTCGGTACCGGGGCAAGGGTTCGTATGGAAGACCAGCGATCCCGCAAAGGCCGGCCGCAACATTGCCGAACGTGACCGCATGTTCACAAGACGCCTCGAGGAGGAAACCGAGCGTCTCCAACTTCACACCATCCACGTCGATACCACGATGACGGAAGACGACCTCGCTGAGCAGGTGACCACCGCGTTCGGACTCTGATGTCGGCTGGCCCAGCCCAGCTGCGAGCTTGAGAAGCCATCTCATGTGGTGAGCCACGGTGACGACGGGCCGGCAGATGACCCTCGGTATCTATTGGGGCTGGATGCGCCGCTTCACGCGACAGACACCCCTCGCGAGGTTCGGCTTGCCGAGGCCGAGTGCACGGAAGGATGCTGCGGCGCTGTCTACGTGGCCTGGGCCTACTGCCGGCGCCGTGAACTGCTGACGGTTCGCCGGTCCCGACCGGTTGACTGGCGGTATGGGGCGGATGCTCCGGCGAGCCACAGTGAGCGAGGCCGGCATCATTTCCGACCTCGTTCGCTCACCGGACAAGCCGGCTGACACGGAACAGACATCGAGGTGGTCCGAACATGACCGCCGTCTCCAGAGAGACGGCGGTCATGTTCGCTTATTCCCGATCAGGGAAGAGCGTTCGCGGACGCGCTAATTGCATGAGCTGCTGTTGCAGCTCTGGCAGCTGTGACAGCACTTGACCTTGACGTCGTCGATGACGGGTCCGTGGGCGCCGCTGATGGTGCTGGCGAACGTCAGCTTTGTGGACGTGCGGTTGGCCACGAAGGTGAACTGCCGTGTCACGTAGCCCATGTTCGTGCGTGTCTTGCCGCTGACGTCGAAGGTGAAGTCCTGGAAGTCCTGCCCGTCGATGCGGACGTTGCCCCTCTTCACGGCAGGCCCGCCGTCGGGGTTGCCGGCGAGTGAGTACGTCACGGTGTACTTCGTGCCGGGCTCTGTCCTGAAGGTCTGGGACAGGACGCCTGCGTTGCCGCCGTTGAGGTCGACGGACTGGCTGCCTTCGGCCGCCTGCCAATAGCCGTCGTCGACCAGATCGACGCTTCCGCCCTCGACGTGCCACAGGCCCATGTTCTGGCCTGTGAAGAAGGTCGAGAAGGAGTTGGGCGGGGCGGTGGGGGTTTCGAAGCTGCCGTTGGTGAAGGCGGTGGTGGCAGCCTGGGCCGCCACTGAGTGGGTCGCGTGGGCCCTGTGAGCGGGGGATGCCATGGCGGCGGTGCCGGTAGCGGCGAGCAGGCCAGCCGTGGTGAGGGCGATGCAGAGGCGCTTGGACAGCATGGGAACCTCCGGACGAACGGTACGAGAGGGGCAGAACATCCCCAATTCTTCATAGAAGGTTCACAATTGCTGCCGATGGACGCGCGGGCATTCGGGTGCAACCGCTCTTTTCAAGGCATGTCAATCAATGTGCCTCCCTACTCGGCGGTCCCGTCAGGGATGGCGCTGCCGGGAGCGGGCCGCGATGTGTGCGGGCGCAACAGGTCCGGTGGAAACGGTGGTGGGGGTAAGCCGCAGCTGTCCGTACGGTGACTGCAGGGCTGGGGCAGTTGTCCCGGGGCTGAGGCTGTTCGTGGCCGTGGACAACGACGCTGGGCCAACGCTTGTGCCGTGGACGCGGCGGTCCGCTGTGCCGACGGGCAAGGCGGTGTTCTGCTCGTTGGTGTGTCGGTCGCGGCGGTGTGCATGACGGTCCGTCAGCTATGACGTCGCTGTCGTGCGTGCTCATTGATCTTGGTTGTGGCCGGTTGCTGCTCAGCTGTCCTGGGCGGCGTTCACGTTCCGTAGGAGAGGAGGCTTCATGCGGGAGCCGGGGGTCGGGTCGGCGTCGACCTCGACGACCAACTCGGGCCGTACGAGGGTGACGTGCACGGGCTCGCGGGGTCTGCCGGTGAAGACGTCCAACATTCCACGGATGTCCGCCCCTCGCGGTGCTGCAGCCGGTGTCCCGAAGCCGCCCGACGGAGTCGCAGCATCCCAACGGCAGTGCGCGCGGCACGGCTGCGGAGCTGGTGACCGCACCGGCGATCCCTTCCTCGGTCTCGCGCACCTGCCCGCACCACCCGCGCACCGAAGGCTGATACGGGCCGTCCAGCCGCTTGAACAGCAGTCGCTCCGTCCCGACCGCCGTCGAGGTCAGCAACTCCGGACGGTGCCGGGTCGGTGGTCGACGGGCACAGCACCCACCGCGCCGTCAGCCGGCGCTCGACGAACAGCTTCTCCAGTTCCGCCCGCGCCTCGGGTATGGCCATGCCGTGGCGTCCTCGCCCGCCAACCGCAGCGGGTCGAAGGCCCTGAAAACGGGCGGCCCACTCCGGCGCGAGCCGGGACGCCCTGGCGCCGCGCCGCTGCAGCCGGTCCTGCAGACGCCCGAACGCCGGCCGCCCGCCCTCCCACACCACCAACTCTCCGTTTGTGCGAACTCCCGTCGGTGTCTCGCGGGGCGGCTTGTCGACGATGTCGACCGGCACGGGTGGTTTTGCGTGGAGTCGTGCGCAGGGGCTGCGCTCACCCTCAACGCGTGACAACGGGGACGGATTCGGGCGTGGGTCGGGGAACGTCGCGCATGTGGCGGAGCGGGGAGAAGAACACGAACCAGCCGGCCGCCCAGCAACCGATGAACGCCAGCCACAGTACGGGCCGCACCCCAATCAGCGTGCCGAGTACCCCGCCGAGGACGCTGCCGAGCGGCAGCGTGCCCCACACGATCCAGCGCACGGCTGCGTTCATCCTGCCCATCAGCTCCGGCGGCGTCACCGACTGCCGGTAGCTGACCTGCGCGACGTTGTAGACCATCATGGCGAAGTACGTGATTCCCCAGCCCAGCGGGAACAGCAGCACCCCCCAGCCTCGCCAGGCGGCCGCCGCGATGACCTGCGGCGCGCTGAACACCAGCATCGACATCCAGATGATCCGCGCCGAGCCGATACTCCTGGCGAGCCGGCCGGCGAGCATTCCCCCGGCGATCCCGCCGACAGCGGCGGCCGCCATGACCAGCCCGATCCGCCCGGGACGCACGTGCAGCACCCGGACGAGGAAGATCATCGCCAGCGCCGAACTCATCCCGCTGAACAGGTTCGCGGTGCCCGTGCACGCCACGACCTTCCGCAATATCTTGTGCCCGACGACGAATCTCAATCCCTCGGCGATCTGGCTCCGCAACGTCTCGCCCTCGCGCCGCGCCGGCGGCGGCTCCTCGCGCGTCCTGATTCCGAGTATCGAGAAGACCGAGACCATGTAAGAAATCGCGTCGGCCGTCATCGCCCCCGCGGCGCCGAACGCCGTGACCAGTCCCCCGCCCAGGGTGGGTCCCCCCAGCTGCGCGAACGCCTCGGTGGTCCCCAGCTTGCCGTTGGCGTCCATCTGGAGATCGGCGCGGATCAGCGACGGCACATAACTCTGGTACGCGACGTCGAAGAACACCGTGCACACGCCGGCTGCGACAGCGACGACATAGAGCTGCGCCATCGTCACGGCGCCGAGGGCGGCCGTCAGCGGTACCGAGCCGATGATCAGCAGGCGGAGGACGTTGCAGACGATCATGATGGAACGTTTTGAGCCACGGTCCACGAGCGCGCCCGCGGGCAGTGCGATCAGCGCGAACGCTGCTGTGGTGGCGGCGGTCAGCAGCCCGACCTGGAACGTGCTCGCCTTGAGGGCGACGACCGCAACCAGCGGCAGTGCGATCTGGGTGACCGCCGACCCCATCTCGCTGACCGTCTGGCCACTCCACAGCAGCAGGAAATCCCGCTGACGCCACAGGCTCGGACCATCGGTCTCCGACGCGGCATCCGGCAGGTCCTTCACCACTTCCGTCACCGCACCAACTCCGCCTCTCAGAGCCACGGCCCGGACTGTGCCGCTGATCAACAACACGCCGACACGGCCCTCCCGGTTCTCGCTGACACCTCCTGGCGCCTCGACCGAGAACCGGGCCCAGATCTCACTGAACCGCGCCGGGCCTGATGGAGTCTCGATTCCCTGAGAGGATCAAGTCATGGCAAGCTCATCCCCCAACCCGCTGAGCTTCGTGAGCGTGTGATGCGCGGGGTCACGGAGATCCGTCCGAACTGTCCGACCGAGCGGGTCATGATGGAGGCGGTCATCGCGAAGTTGGGCATCGGCGCGGTGGAGACGGTGCGGACCTGGGTCCGCAGGGCCGAGGCGGACGCTGGTCAGCGTCCCGGCATCACATCGGAGGAAGCCGCGGCGATCAAGCGGCTGCGGGCCGAGAACGCCCAACTGCGCCGGGCCGACGACCTTGAAGGCGATATCGGCTTCGTCCGAGGCCGAGCTCGACCGGCCGTCGAAGCGCTCGCAGCGTTCACGGCAACCCCCTGCTCGGCGGTCCGCCCGCAGAGGAACGCGGCCTCTTCCAGCCGTCCGATCGCCTGCCACCGCGGCACCAGGCGGTACAGCGTCTCCGACCGGGGGCGATTGCAGGCTCTGGGGCTCCGGCCGGCGACGTCGGAGGGCGAAGGACAGCTCACTGGGTGGCCGGCCGCGGTGGTCTGCCCGGTCGAGATGGTGGAGGACCGGCAGCGGGAAACCCTGCTGGGGGAGCGCCGGTCGTGGAGCACCGAGCCGCCGGGTCCGACCCGTATCGAGAAGGCACTGGTCGCGGCCCGCAACTGATGGGAGGCCGCGTTCTGGCGCACCCTCGAGCCCCTGGGTGACGTCGGGGTGCCCAGGCTGCTGCGGCTGGTGGTGGAGGACGACGAGGACCGCGCCGCGCTGCTCGCCGTGCTCAAGCGTGACCCGGGCGCGGGCGGCCTGAACTGCCTGCTGTCCGCGATCAAAAAGCTGCATGACGTGCGGAGACTCGGCCTGCCCGGGGCGCTGTTCGCCGACTGTTCGGAATAGCTGCCTCCGCCTGCTGCCCCGGCTGAAGAACAACGGCAGCATCCGCCTGTACCGCCCGGACGAGAACCGCCCGGCTGACCCGCGCTCGGCAGCTCGCGGACGACCCGGACCATCAACTGGGACGAATCGCCCAGCGGTACGACCAGATGGTCAAGTACGCCACGGCCCTGCGCCTGGGCAGCACGGAAGCCGAACAGGTCCTGCGCCGCTCGACCCGCGGCGGCACCGAACTCCCCACCCATGCAAACGCTCGAAGAGTTCGGCCGCGCCGCGAGATCCCGCGGTGTTCTGCTCGGACCGGGCGAGTCCCAGAAGTCAAGGACGCCTCTCACGGACGTCAGGACCAGGCGCGGGGGGAGCCGGAGAGCGAGGCAGAACCCTCATCAGGAACCGATACGGCCAACCCCTGAACCCCGGCGGACTCCGCCGCCCGCACCACCACGGAGAGACGACGAAGGACCGCCAGGACCTCACCGACCCGCGCGTGAACGAGGCCGCGTGGCGGGCACTCGATCTGCCGCGCGCCTACGCCGCCCGGGACCGCACCGTGACTGCCGAGCACCTCGCACCTGGAGGACGACCAGCTTGTAGCCCCGCTGACGAGACGTGTGCAGGATCGGCGAGCGCACGGTCAGAACCAGTGCAGGCAGTGCGGGGAACGCTCGGCACGGAAGAGGGCGTCAGCGAGGGCGGCCGCGCCCGGGCGGTGGGCCCGGACATGTCCGGCACGCACGAGCGTGCTCGGAGTGGTGCCGCCGAGGTAGACCGAGCCCAGGTCGCTCACGTCCAGGGACAGGTCTGGTTCCCGGTCCGTCGGGACACAGTCGGCCTTGCCGTCCTGGACGGTCAGCAGATAGCGGCCGTGCTCGCCGAGGAACGGGTCCTCGACGTCGAGGACGAGCTCGCCGTCCATGAACCAGCCGCGCGCGGTCAGCGCACGCGGGACGTCCAGCAGCCGCACCCAGAGCCAGTCGGTGTCACCGCTCACCTCGCCGGCGCGGAAGTCCGCGAACTGCCAGCGCAGCGGGTGCTCGGGCGGGACGTGCTTGAACACGACCTGAGAGACCAGGTCGTGTCCGAGCACGAACCGGGCCAGGGCCGTGAAGACGGCGTCGTCGGTGGCGATGGTCTCGTCGACCGTCAAGGTCGCGGGCTCGCCGATCGAGTAGCTGGCGTACCCGTCCGGGACGCCGTCGGCGTCACGGTGGACGGCGATGTAGCGCGGCGCCGGCGAGATCGGGGGCTGGCCCGCGCGCAAGGCCCACCAGCGGTGCGGCCGGGACAGCGCGCCGGGCTGTGCGCGGCGATACCGGTCGTAGACCTCTTCCAGGATCTCGCCGCACTCGGCGCGCCGCAGCACCTCGACCGAGCCGTTGTCCGAGCCGGTCGCCGGTGCGTCAGCCACTCCGCGCGCCCGGGGCACGGCGAGGGCGGCCTCGTGGCGCCGCACTGTCATCCGTGCCGTGTAGGTCGCCGGTCCGTAGCCGAACCTGCCGTAGATCTGGGCCTCAGAGGCCAGCAGCACGGAGAGGTACTCCCCGCGGTCCCGCAACTCGGCGAGCTGATGCCGCATCATCGCGCTGAGCACGCCCTGGCGCCGGTGCGAGGGCAGGACGCCGACGGCGGTCACCCCGGCGGCCGGGACGAGGATCTCGCCGGGCAGGGTGAGCTCGAAGGAGTGCGCGGCGGCGGTGCCGACGGGCCGCGCCTCCTCCGTCAGGGCGAGCAGACAGCGGTCCATTTCGAGCGCCGACCACCAGAGCCCGCCGCCCTCGATCGGGGTTTCCGGGAAGCGCCCGAACGCCGCATGGACCGTGTCGACGAAGACGTCAAGGTCCTCATCGGTCGTGGAGCGAATCTCCATTGCTGCCGCTGCCTCCTCGGAATACCGGCACCACGACTCCTGGTGTCTGGCCACAGTGCAGCGTTGACCCGAGGCCAGGGCAAGCGGATTACGGCCGGGCCTATGGCTGTCACCGCACAGCCTGGTCCCAGCCCGGCCCGCGGTGAGTGGTGGTGGCCGGGCTCGGCGGCGCTGATCTCCGCCGATGCCCGGGCGTCACACACGGTCATTCTCATGAATGCCCCGTCGCGACAGTCATGAGAGGGCGGCGGCCTGTACGGCCTCCGAGGCCCCGCGGGTAGCGGTGCCCCGTGGACCCGGCACGGAGACTTTGTCTTCGAGGGACGACCGGCTCCGGACGGGAGCAGATCCCGATCGTCAGCTCGACGGCGACTTCAGCAGGGGCTCCAGGAGCTGCCGCTGGTCCGCAGCAGCGGGCAAATCGCTGACCTGGCCGTCCCCGACTTCCACGACCCGCCAGACGCCGTCGCAGCGCAGGGCCAGGTCGGTGGTGACGAACCGGCAGCCGAGAGCGCCCACCAGCGGTGCCACGCGGGCAAGTTCCGTATCCGGCAAGGACGCTGCGTCCGCTGCCCTGTCCGCGTGGGCGTCCGGGTGCATGGTGACCAGGGACGGCTCGCCGTCGATCCACCACACCCGGATCTCGTCGCCGGTGAAGTTCTCGAAAGCCCGTAGGACGATCCCTCCGGCCAGGAAGTCCTCCTGCAACTCGGTGAAGCGCCTGACCACGGCCGCCAGCCGCTCCGTGTCGGCGGCGTCGGGCACGAAACATGCTTCCTGCCACTCGTGCTTGCGGGACTTGACGTAGTCCTTGACCACGACCGGACCGGGACCCAGCGGTGCGGCGAGCGCGGCCAGGCGCGCTGCCGGAAGCATGAGCCCCGGCTCTGCCGGGAGCCAGACGCTGCGTGGGGTCACGGCCGCGAACATCTCGTACCAACCGGGTAGTTCATGGGCTCTGCGGTACCGGAGCGCATCGGTCGCCAAGGGGCTGCCGCGCTCGGCCAGCGCGTCCGCCAGTGCGGCGTAGCGGTGGCCCGGCAGCATCCAGCCTCGGTACCAGAGCGGACCGAGACCGCGCGGTACCCCGGCCACAGCCTCTTCGGCATGTCCCCGCATCAGGGCGTCGTGATCGATGAGCGCGACGTCACCACCCAGGGCCTTGGCGGTCTCGGCCCCGGCCGAGAAGTGCGGTTCCGGACGACGAGGTCGCAGCGGGTCGCAACATGTCAACAGGGGAGCGGTCATGGACGCAGCCTAGATGCAGGACCTGTGAGGTCGGGGACGCGGCTGGCGGGTGGTTGGCCTGTCAGCGCGGTCTGTCGCCGAGGTCGCCGCCTACTTCGACCTCGAGCGGTGATTGCAGGTGTGCAGCGAGCCGGGGAAGGCGTCATGTCGTTCCTGTTCCGAGTGGCAGGGCGGGCGCAGGCCCATTCGCCGAGCAGGGTGTGGTGCTCGCCGGGCTTGTGGCGTTCGTAGCGGCTGATGACGCGCGCCCGTTGCCCCGGTGTCGTGCCCGCGCCGCGTCCGGTCGCCGCGTCCGCCCCGGCCGTCAGCGATGTCGACGAGGCCCCGGAGCTCGTCCTTCAGGACCCGAGCCGCGGGCAGGTCCGTGACTGGCGGGTTCGGGTGATGAAGGCCCGCAGCTGCGGAAGAACGGCGGCGACCATCCGGCGAAGACCAACAGCCCTGTCCGGCCACGGTGGTGCGTTGTGACGGACGCGAGCCGATGGACCTGAGCGCCGGGCGCGCTGGTCACCGACAGGGGGCTCCCGGCCGCCGGCGCATCGCTGCGCGAGCTTCTCTGCACCAACGACAAGAGCCGACGCTTGGAACCGGTCCGGCAGGAGGGCTGGTTCAGGCGTGGTCGGGCGTCTGGCGCAGCACCAGGGAGACGAAGCCCCAGCTTTCCCGGTAGACGCGCAGCCATTCCCGGCGACGGGTCGTGGCTGTCTCGAGTACGTGTGTGCTGTCCGGGTCGGCGGGGTGGTCCAGGGCCCATGCAGCCAGCGAGCCCCAGCAGGCCCATTCGTAGTCGTCCAACTCGCGACGGGTGCTGATGTGCCCATGGACGGGAGTCCATCCGTCGGCGACGACACGTTCCACGGTGGTTGCCAGGTCGGTGAAGTCTCCGAGCATCTCGATGGCCTCCTGTGACGGGGGGCGATCCCAGAATCCCTCACCGAGAAGGACACGGCCGCCGGGAGCCAGGTGCCTGCGGGCCGCGGCGAGGGTGGGGAGCAGGCCACCGAAGGCATGTGTGGCACCGAAGCTGAGGACCACGTCGAACGGCTCTTCGGATACGAAGTCTTCGGCCTTCCGGTGGTGAAGGACGAGTCGTTCCTGGACGCCGAGGCCGATCGCGGCGGTGGCGGCCTGGGCCAAGGCGTCCTCGGAGATGTCGACGCCCTCGGCGTGTAGGTGCGGTCGGGTGGCCAGGGCACGCAGGAGCCATTCCCCTGCACCGCAACCGAGGTCGAGTACATGCTCGTCGCCCCTCGGGAGTCCACGTTCCAGCAGCCGCCCGACCGAGTCGTCGTCGAGCGGAGACTTGATCGGGTGTTCAGCATGAGCGATCCGGGATATCTCTTCACGGTTCATCGGCTCAGCCTGTCAACCGACAGAGGCTCCGTACACCTCATTTTCATGCGTAGGTCCTGACAGATACCCGGCCGCGCGGCGGAGCCTCTGGCCTGCGGTGCACTCGCGGAACGGAGGTCTGGTCACGGAAACACCGATGTCCACGATGGTTCCGCTGCGGCGGGCGCGCGTGCGCGGCAGCACCAGCTGGGCCATGCGGGCCAGGTCGAACAGGTTCACGTCGATCCGTGCGCGGCCTTCATCCAGGGCGACATCCGCCCGGACTCCGTAGGAGCCGTAGCCGGCGTTGTTGACCAGGACATCGATGCGTCCTTCCGCCGAGATGATCTCGGCGACCGCCCTCTCTGCGGAGGCGTGGCTGGTGACGCGGAGGGGAGCGTCCGCACGCCCGAGGCCGCCAGGCCATTCATCCGGTCGGTGCGCCTGGCCGCGCCGTAGACGGTGAAGCCGGCTCTCTGGAGCTGTCGCGCCGCGGATTCGCCGATGCCGGAGGAGGCACCGGTCGGTGGTGAACCCGCCGCGCGAGCGTCCCAGCCCGTGTTCGCCGGGTCCGGCGAACACGCCACCCGGTGGCTCCTGCTGCAGGTGACCCCGCTTCCGGGCCCCGGCCGCATTGCTGATGGGCACGTCACACCGTGGAGTCGACGCTCAGGTGTGGTCGGCTGGCTCAGGAGCGGTGCTGCTGTTCGAGGCCGATGGGGTGGGGCTGTGGTGGAAGACGAGCTGGGCGAGCCGATTCACCTGCCCGAACCACCGGGAGGAGCGGTCACCATGAAACGCCGAGAAGAGCGTCGATGCGCGGGGTCCTTGCCGTGCAAGGGCCTGATCGTCGCATCGAGGCCCGTCACCGTAGGCGGCGGGCGCTGACCTCTTGCTCGAGCCGCCAGGTGTGTCCGCCGTCGGTCGATCGTTCGTTGCGCCAGTGGAAGGCGTCGGCGGTGATGTCGGTGAAGGTCCAGCGGACGAGGTCGCTGCCGGCGGCGCGTTCCATGACGATCTCGTCGTCGATCTGGCGGGCGTACATGTGCACCACGTCGCCGCGGGCGGTGCCGTGGAACGTGAATCGCCACAGTTGCAGACGTGGATCCCAGATGCGCACGCACAGGCCGCACTCCTGGTCCGGTGCGCGACCTGTGGCGAGGAGTTCCTCGTGCCCGGGCCATCGCCAGACGTCCAGGACTGCTCTGCCCTCCAGGGCGTAGCCGAACTCCCATTCGCCGCTGACACGGTGGGCCGGCGAGCCGTCGGTGGGGTGATGGGTGATCTGGGTCGCCCACTGCCCGGCCAGGCGCCCGAACTGCTCCATCTCGGTCGCGTACAGGTTGCTGGGGCCGTCGGCGAGCAGCGTCTTCATGCGTGCGTCTCCATGGTCGAGAGCGGGGCCAGGGCGGAGGCGAGGCAGTCGACGATGGGAACGGCGTACGCACCGTCCGGGTCGAGTTCCGGATCGTAGATGGCGACGTCGAGCCCCACCACCCGGCCCGTGCCGACCAGGGCCGAGACGAGTTCGGCGAGCTGGGAGAAGTCCAGGCCGGGACGACCCGGCGAGTCCACCGCGGGCAGGACGCGATCGTCGAGCACATCGAGGTCGAGGTGGAGCCAGACGCGTTCCAGCTCGCGCCGTTCCAGCACGCGGATGACCCGCTCGCCCAGATCGGCGATGCCGATCCGAACAACGTCCTGGGCGGTGAAGCGGGTGACCGGGGGTGCCCCCTCGTCCTCCCGGTCGCCGATCTGGACCACGTCCTCGTCAGCGACCAGCGGTCGGCCCACCACCGGCCAGTGGGTGAGCAGCAGCTCACCTCGGCCGGTGGCCAGGGCCAGATCCATTCCGGCCGCCGACCCGAGGGACGAACCGGCGTCGTAGTTTCCGGGATGACGGAAGTCGCTGTGCCCGTCGAGGTGAACCAGGCCGCAGCGTCCGAGGCGCCGGGCCCCCAGCAGGCACCCCAGCAGGATGCTGCAGTCACCGCCCAGCACCACGGCGAACCGGGAAGCAGCGAGTGCGGCCTGCACCGCCTCGCCGAGCCGCAGCGCGTGCTCGCGGATGGTCACCCCGTTGCGGATGCGGGTCGCCGGCTGGGGGTCGAACTCGTAGGGCGGACGGTCGAGTTCCACCACCCGCGCTGGTCGCAGACGGGCTTCCAGCCCCGCCGACAGCAGCGCATCCGGGGCCCGCCATGTTCCGGGCTCGCGCCCCGGCGCGGGCGGCCGCAGGCCGAGATTCCAGGGGGCCGCGACGAGTTCGACGGCAGCAGCCACGGGCTTCTCCTATCAGCCGAGAGGCATTCCAACCGGATAACATAAGTACACTGGTTGGATTGATGGAGGCAAGATCATGAAAGGCGGTCATGCGTGACGGGAGCCATCCAGCCTCACACCTTCAGACCCCGTGACCTGGTCGGCGGGCACATCGTCATCGACCTGGTGAACACGGTCACGGCGCGTGACGCGGAGCCGATCGACTGGCTCGACGGTTACCCGCGCCTGCTGGAATGGGCTGCCCTCACCGGTCACTTCGCCCCCGCCGGCCTCACGGACCTGCGGCGGCTGGCCGAATCCGAGCCCGGCAGGGCCGCGCTGGCCCTGAACCGCACGCGCGAGCTGCGCGAAGCCCTGCACGATCTGATCACGGCGCTGGTCCGCCAGAAGGCTCCGGCTCCGGCCGAGGCGGTCGGCAAGATGGAGAGCCATTGGAAGTACGCGGTCGCCAGCGCGCGTCTCACCGTCCGCGGGACCACGCCGCAGCTCCAGGTCGGCGTCGAGACATCGGGACTCGATTACCTCAATCACGAACTCGCCCTCCAGGCATTCGACCTGCTTCGGGTCCTGCCGCTGGAGCGCACTCGCGTCTGCCCCGGTATGCGCTGCGGATGGGTGTTCATCGACACCTCCCGGGGCGGCCGCCGCCGCTGGTGCGACATGGCCACCTGCGGGAACTCCGCCAAAGGCCGAACCCACTACCAACGGAGTCGAGCCGGTGGCACGGGCCCGGGCGGGCCCTCTGGGGGCGCTCGCCGGGAATCCACTCGTGTCGTGGCTGAGCTCGGGACGGACGGTCCACCTCAAGATCAAGCCGCTGCCTCCCGGCAGGATCGGGGCTTTGGTCAATGACGGCCCTTCGTCGCAGGTGACAGCAGCTTGCCTCCACTCCCGGCGACCGGCTGGATCGATGATCAGTGTGTGCGCACGCGTCGCCATGCCTGCCCTGGCCGTACGGCGGCTCGCCGCGTACACATCGACCTTGGATGCCGGCAGCACACCCGGGCCCCTCGCCGTGCAGAGCACAGCCCTGGCGGGAGGTACGTCTTCACCTCGCCACGGCACCCGTGCCGCGGCGGAATAAAGCGGCTTTCCACCTTCGGCAGGACACGGGGTGCCTGAGCGCCGGAAGGTGGCAACCGTGCGCCCCCATCGTCCAGGTCCCGGCCGGCCAGGCCCCTGCCGATACCGAACGTCAGGGACTGGGCGGTCTCCTCCACCTGCTTGGCAGACTTCGTCCGTGCCTTCGTCCGTGCCCTTTCGGTCTGCATTCCGGCACCTCACCCCCGGGAGCGGGCACCGACGCTAGAACGGCTTACCTCTGGACAGATTCCGTGTGTCTGGGCAGGCGGGTACGCCTTTGCTGGGTGAAGCTGAAGACGTGAGCACCAGTAGCGAGCGCCCGGTAAGTGCTGAACAGATCTACGCAGCGTTGGCCGCTCTGGCGGCTGAGCCGGTGGCAGATCCGGAGAAGCGGCCCGAGGGGCCGCAGGAAGAAGACCGCCTGCACCTGCTGGGCAGTCTGCTGGCGAAAACGGAACTCGAGATCACCGCCGCGACCCGTCTGACCGAGGAGGAGGAGATCGAGGACGTCCTTGAGACGTTGCTCGGCTGGAGGCAACAGCTGGGAGCCGATCCCGGCCTCGCGATCAACGTCCTGACGAACAGGTTGCAGCGCACCGCGCTGCAGGTCTCCGAACCCGAGGCGGAAGAACTGCCACCCGGCCGAGAGGCCGCCTTCGCAGCCGTCATGACAGCGGTGTACGCGCTCGGCGCCCAACTGCACGCGGAGCGCGATGACACGGAGGGCACCCGACACGCTTTGAGCGGGGCGGAAGAAGCCCTCATCGACGTCCTGCAGGGCTTGCACGACCTGCGCGTCGCCATCGGCGACGCGCCCGGGCCGGAGGACGAGGCCAACAGGTGACCCGCGTGGGCAGTAGGCGGGCGCTGCCGCCACTGGCGGAGTATGGGCCTTTTGTGCCGTGCCCGGTGATTCCTGTCAGGCCACCCAGGCCGCGGGCCCGCCTTCGTCAGGGTCGGGGATGCCGACGGTCGTCACCGGCGCGACGGGGTGCCGCACGGCGGTGATCGTGACGACGCGGGTCGGTGCGAGGCACCCAGACCATGCTCCAGGTGCCGTTCCACTCGCAGCCACAAGGTCGTCCGGGGCTTGTGCCCCAGGGTTTGCGGTTGACCGTTTGACCACTTCCTCAGCTGGTTGCTGACCGCCCGGAGGGGACGGGGGGCGGGCGAGCGACGTCCACGGCGGCTTCCAGCACGCTGTGGGTGGGGACAGCGCGCGGGATTCGGGCTCGGGGTGCCGGCGGGCGTGGGTGTCGGCCGCGACGAGTACGCCGACTTCCTGTTCGCGCACCGCGCCCGCCGGGTTGCCAAGCACTACATCAACACGGCGATCATCCCCGATGCTCTGCCCCAAGGCCGACGTCCCAACGCTGATGTCCGCGGCAACATCACCAGCCACCGGGCCCGGCGGTCGCCTCCGGCGCCGCCGCCGGCGGCGAACCCTGGCAGTACTACGACCTTGGCCGCGGCTGGTGCACCTACACCTTCTTCGAGCAGGGCCAGCACCGCATGGCCTGCGAACGCTGCGACTTCTACGCCGAAGGAATCCAGCAAGGGGCAACTCCTGGAGGCGAAAGACAACCTCCAACAAGATGCCGGCCGATATCCCACCACCGACGATGAACGCGCCGCTGTCGACGACGGGCGGAGCGCCCTCGATGAGCTCCTCGAAAGACTCGCCGACGTTCCTGCCCCCGCAGGTCCGACACCGAGCCAGATCGGCGCCCCCGCGGCTGCGACTCTGCTGCCGGTCATCGACCTCACCCCCGCACGCGATCACGCCGACTGAGCCGTGCTGAGCCGTGCTGAGCCGTACTGAGGCCCCTCGAGCGTTATCCAGGTGTCGGCCGGCACGAGAGGATGCCAGAGTCACCGTCGTGACCTTGATGAACGTGCTCGTCGACTTCGCCCGGACCGGCCGTATCGGCCCGCTTCACTGCGGCATGCCGCTGACCGAGGCCGAGGACCTCCTGGGTCCAGGACGCCCACACCCCGCCATCCGGATGAGACCGGACATTGACGGCTACCCCTACGCTTGGAACGGCCTGGAGCTGGTCATCACCCAACGCGTCGTAAGTGGAATCTGGATCAGGCTCCGGCCGGGCTCGACGACAAAGTTGCCGCCCGTGGTCTTGCCGGACTCAGAGTCCTACCCGTCCACAGTGCTCAGAGAAGACCTGATTGCCAGCCTTGATGCCGCCGATTGCCGCCACGACGTCAACGACCGCCTCACGTTCGGAGAGCAATTCAGCATCCTCACGCAACCGGCAGACGTCTGCGCGGTGTTCTTCACGCCTGGCCGTGACGACCACGTGCCCCATCGTGAACGCCTCTACCTCAGCGTGATCCACAAGCACACCGCTTGACATCGTTGATTCCACAGAGACGGTGGGAAGTCGTGAGGAAGGCAGCGCCAGGGGATACCGGTGCGGCCGACCGAGAGGATGGCTTCATGATGCGGCGCAGGTCGTCTCGGCTGGGCGGCCGATGTTCAGACCCTTGTCTCTGCGTTCGGCCCGCCAGGCGGTGAGTGTGGAGCCGGTCAACCCCCAGCGGGCACGTAAACGGCGTCAACGGGGGCGCCTTGGGAGCAGACAGGAGCGACTCGAACCAAAAGGGCAGAGCCACGGCGTCACCTTTTCGCAGCCACATTGAGCACTGTCGCCTCAGCAGGTTGAGGCGCACCTGCCGCCCGAAGCTCCACCGAACACCCCCTCCGGGATCTCGACGGCACACGGCGCTCGGGTGTCGGAGGGCGTCCTGGCAGCGCCAGGCATCACGGCGTCAAGACGGGCGTCTCGCCGTCAGTGCCGTCGAGTAAGTTCTGTCCGTTCGGCCCGACAGGCGGGCCGCCGAACTCGAGGACTCGTCGCTGTGAGCATCCACATGCACCTGCGCGCCGTCGCGGAATCCGAGATCCGGGACGACCACACCTGGCTTGCGGCGTTCATGTGGGAGGCTTGGGAGAACCGACCCGCCGAGTGTGCAGCGGGCATCGCCGTCTCGATCGACAAGATCTGGCATGCCGTCAACGACCTCTACGCCGCTGCCGATGTCCTCGACGCGGATACCGGCAAGCTCTGGGCGTTGCCGATTTACGGCGGGCGCCCCGTGGCACACAGCGCCGATGCCGACCCCTCCAACCCGCCCCTGGGGATTCTGGAGCCGCCTGGGGTGTCACAGGCCGCCGACTTCCTCGCGAGTGTCTCTTTCGACGAGCTGTGGAACGTCGCCGGTGCCGAGCTCGTCTGGTCCGGCTGGGACGAGGCGCAGGTCAGGCAGGAGTTCCTCGACCATCACAAGCGCCTCCAAGCGTTCTACGGGCGGGCGGCAACAGCCGGCCACGCCGTGGTCAGGGCAGTGTGGGCTTGAGACGTGGTCGCGTGCCGGTCCCAGCCGTTCGTTGCGGCCGTGATCAGCAAGGTCGCTTCGTGGTGGACAGCAAGTGTGTCGTATCGCGTGGCGACGGCCCGGTGCCCGCTTCAGCCGGTTGATGCCGCACTCGACGGCGTGCTGGGCCTGGTAGTGCTCCGGTTCGGACTTCGGTGGACGGCCGCCGCGGGAGCCGCGACTCTTCCGGTTGCGGGCCTGGTCGGGCTCGTCAGGGATGGTGCAGCGGATTCCACGTCTGCGCAGGTAAGCGCGTTTTCCCGGAGGCGTGCACCTTGTCGGCGCGCACGCGATCAGGCCGAGTGTGCGGCCTGCCCGGCCCCATGGGGGCACGTGGACCTTGTCCAGGACGGCTCGAACTGCGGGGAGTCGCCGCCGCGCGACCGAGGCACATCGGCCGACGAACGTGGACGACGGCGGCCGGGCCGGTCGTCATACTTCGGGCGACCGTGTGCGAACACCCGTAAGACCCAAGTCGTTGGCGGCTCTCCGCCTGGGGACGGAGGAGAGTTACGTCCCCGGAGCGATCCGCCCGCAGTCCGCCAGCTGCGATCTTCGATGCCGACGGGCCGCCCGGGTCCGCCGCGTCGAGGAGGTGCGCATGTCCCGTAGCGTCATGGGCGCGCCGATGGGTGCCGGACGGCTCCGAGCCGCGTGGAAGGCCGCGCACGAGCCGGTGCCCAGGGTCTCGGCGTGGACGCGGCGGCTCGCGTACGCCGTTCCGCTGGTCGTGCTGCCGTCAAGCATCTGGCGGTTGCCGGCGGTGTTCGACAGCGGCTTGAGCGTGGGCGAGCGGTTGTACGTTCCGATGCTGTCGGTGGTGTCCGAACTGCTGGCGTTCACGGCGATCGGGCTGGTCGCGCGGTGGGGTGAGGTGTTCCCGGGGTAGCTGCCCTGGCTGCGTGGCCGCCGGGTGCCGGTGAGGCTCGCGGTCATGCCGGCGGCGGTGGGGGCGACGGTGCTGACCGTGGTGTTCTCGCTGTTGAGCCCCATCACGACGGTCATGGGGACGACCATCCGCGGCGACGAACTTCCGCCCGACGCGCCCGGGCAGGGCACCGAGGTCGCGAGCGTGTGGTTCTACTCCTGCTATGCGCCGCTGGTGCTGTGGGGGCCGCTGCTGGCGGTGCTGACAGTGGCGTACTGGCGGCGTCGACGCGAGGGTGCCGTGTCGGCGGCTGCTCGCTGAGCCGGATCCTGGACCCCGCGGCCATGCAGGCCGATCTGCCTGAACAGGACCGCCACCACCGAGGGCTCCTGCTCGTCAATTACCCCATCTCCCACGTGGTGGTCGAAGCGTGCCTCGCTGGCGGACGTGACCTGTGGGCTCTGGCGCACAGCCCTCACACGCCCGCCGATGTCATCGCGCGTCTTGCACACCGCCCCGACCCCAGCGTGCGTGAACGCGTAGCCGGCAGGGCCGACCTCGATCCTTCGATGCTGGCGGAACCGGCCCAGGATCCGGATGACACGATGACGACGCGGCGCAGGTGCAACCGCTGCAACGCACCTGGGCGCAACGCGCTGCCCTTGACCGGATCGCCGGCCGCACCGCTGCGGACATCGGCCCACCCGCCACCGATGGGAGGGCGAGCGGTTCGAGGACCACCACCTCTACGACGACCTGCGTGCACACAGCCCGGCCGGTCCGGTGTTCCTCCGCTTCGGCCGCCGCCCCATGCAGCCCCCGCGGGAGACGATGGGCAACCCGTGCGACGAGGCGGCCGACGCACGGAAGCGAGCCGAGTACGAGCCCGCGAACGGGTGTACGAGGAACAGCTGCGCCGCGCTGCCGAACAGCAGAAGGCCGAGCCGAGAGCACGCCGTCCCGTCTGCGCCAGCTGCGGCACCAGGTTCACCGACGAAGGGTGGAAAGCCATCGAACCCGCCGGGTGGGACGCACCACGGGAGTCCCACCTACACCTGTGTGACGACTGCAAGCAGCGAGCCAGCACCGTCGAACGCCAAGCCTCCGGTGTCCGTGCCGTCGCGATTAATGCGCTCGGGGACGTAGGGACAGTGGCCGGCTGTTCTGTGGTGATCGACGGCTCGGCCGGTTCATGCCTGGAACTCGGTGAGGTCGATGGCGTGAATGCGCAGCGGGTAGCCGTACACCGGGTGTGCCGTCTCCCGCTCGGGCACCATGCCGAGCTTCCGGATGACGTTCTCGGAGGCGTCGTCACCCACTCGACTGATACTGATGACGCGGTCCAAGCCGCGGTCCTGGAGAGCGAACTCCAGTGTGGCGTGGGCGGCTTCGGACGCGTATCCCTGACCCCAGAACTGTGAGCCGATCCGCCAGCTGATCGCCACGGCCGGCATCACCTCCGGCAGGAACTCGGGTACGGACAGTCCCGTGAAGCCGATCAGTTCACCCGAGGCCAGGAGCTCGACGGCGAAGAGTCCGAAGCCCTCCTGGTCCCACTCCTCCTCCCACCGCTCGATGTCCTCGGCCGTGTGGTCCAGGTCGCGCACCGAGCCGTCGTCGATCCAGCGCATGACCCGTGGGTCCGCGTTGATGTCCGCCATCGGCGCGAGGTCGTCGTCGTGCCAGGTACGGAGGAGGAGGCGGGGCGTGCGGATCTCGATCATGCGCCCATCCTGCCGAAGGCAAGGGCCTCATCGGTAATCCGGCGCTCGCCCGCCCTGCCACTGCGGGGGACCTCAAGGCGTCAAGCCGCCGTCAACGCAGGCAGGACGGCGCTGTCAGTGGCGGCTGCGAGGCTGAACGGATGGACCGATGACGAGCAGCAGCTGCTGCGCCGCCGGGTCTACGCCGCCGACCACGACCACCCGGACCCGCGGCCGGACCGGCGCTACGCGAACCGGTCGGCGGACCGCTTGGTTCCGTTCGCGAGTTGCGGTTCCGGCTCTCCACGGTTTCTGCCGTCAGACGGGGTTCGCAGGCTGCCATGGGGCCCCATCGTCAGCTCCTGAAGTGACTCTTCGCAGTTGAAGGCGTGGGCGGTCTGCGCGGCGGTGATCGGGTAGGGGGCACGCTCTCCCGATGACGGAAGTTCTCACAGTGCCCATCTGGAAACTCCTCAAGCTCGGACGGACCTTGGCCATGCGGGCCGCCGACGTCCTGGCCTGCTTCGACCGCCCAGCACCAGCAACCGTTCCACCGAGGCGGTCACCGGCAGGCTCGAGGCACCTGCGTGGCTCCGCGCTCGGCTTCCGGAACCTCACCAACTACAACGCCCGACCACTACTCGAAACCAGCGACTTCAGGTCGCGACTACACCCTGGATCGTGAAGAGCCATGGGTCGGTGTCGGCGTACGCATGAACGGGCACCGCGAAGTACGGAGGAATGTGCACCGTCGTCGATGCGGTGACGTCAGTGCCGCGCGAGTCCTCTGCCGTCCTGCATGTGGTCGACAATGAGCGCATGGACGTCCCCGGACTGCTCGAATCGGCCTCCCTGCTGGTTCCGGAAGAGACCGCCACCGAGAACGACATCACGGTGCGAGACATCTGGGACTACCTCGCCCACGACGAGTGGGAGACCGCCCTGGGCCTGCTGGAGGAGCTCGGGGACGCTCACCCGCTCCCTCTGGCGTTTTGGAAGAAGCTCGCCGAAGCGGCTGAGCAGCTCCGGTTCGAGCGGAGCGCGGCTTGGTGTCATTGGCGGTGTTCCGAGATCCGCAACGGCGTGATCCGAGTGGACCTGACGCTCCGTCCTGCCGCCGAGGCTCGACGCACGACGCCAATCTCCGGCGCCGGTGTTCTGCGACCCATGTGGGACATCGGGCACCTCTCACCCACCGGGGGACGTGCGGTCAGCATTGCCGGGCTCTGGCTTGAGAACGCGCCCGTTCTGGAGCCCGGCGGGCAAGCCACGGCTCGCCTCGTGCCCCTCACTCCCTCCCACTGGACGCATGTCCAGCCCGGCCAGCAGATCACCATGCACGAGGACCGAACCGTGGCCGGGACCGCAGTCATTCTGGAGGTTCATCGCCCTGCCACCATGTCCGGAGGATGACGTGGCCGGCTCCCAGCCTCCTTGCTGGTGCACGTATCTCCTACTTGATGGAGCACTCACAGGAGTACGCCGACGGCTGGGATCGCGATGGCCCGGTGTCGGTAACGGCTGACCGTGACCGGTGCCTTGGGGAAAGGCTCGATCCCGTTCGCTGTGATGGGCCGCCACCGCCCGGTGGGGGTGGTGAACCGGTGGCGGGCGTCGCCCCCAACTCCATCCGTGGTGTTGTGACTGAGTGCGCTGGTGCCGCGACCGGCAAGGTTTGCCTCGTCAGACTTGGTTGCTTGCCCTTGCTGAAGCTGCTGTTGGGGTCTGCCGTGGTGACTTGTTCGCTGCGAGGATGGAGCAATGACGATCACATCTGTGGTTCTTCGGCGGCGTGTGGATGACCTCGACTCGGCTGTGCTCTTCTACGAGCGGTTGACCGGAGAGCCCGGAGCCCGGTTTCAGTTCGCCGGCTTGGAACTGGCTAGTGTCGGGCCGTTTCTCCTGTTCAGCGGCCCAAGCGAGATCGCAGGACGATTCGCCGGAGTGGCGGCCACCTTGTCCGTCCCAGACCTGGATGCTGCGGTGGCGGACTGCGCGGCCGCGGGAGCTGAGGTCATAGCCCCGCCTGCGGAGACCCCGAACGGACGACGGGCCGTCGTGCGGCATCCGGACGGCGGAGTCTTTGAATACGTCGGACGATGACCTGGACCACTGCGAGCCAGCGCGGATGAGTAGGTAGGACGGCACGGGCGCGCCACGTCACAACAGCACGAACCGTGGCGGGCGCGCCGTCCCGGTGCTGGCGTAGGCGGTGCGTTGCCACCAGGCTGTGCGGGTGGCAGAACGGGTACGCGTCCGCGAGATCGATGACGAGGAAGGGCAGCGCCTGCTTCGGATCATCCGCCGGGGCAGCGAGTCGGTGGTGACGTGGCGGCGGGCGCAGATGGTGCCGCTGTCCGCGCAGGGCAGGCCCGTGGTGAAGATCGCCAAGGTGACATTCACCAGTGCGGACCGGGTCCGGGACGTGATCCACAACTTCAACGCCGACGGCTTCGAGTCCCTCTACCCGAAGTACAAAGGCGGTCGGCCCGGAACGTTCACCCTGCCCGAGCTCGGCCTGCCCCACCTCGCGGAAGCCATCAACGAGTTCACCCGCCGGGCCGATGAGGCGAAGATGGGCTACCTCGACTTCCTCGACCTGGTCCTCTCCGAGGACCTGGCCGTCCGCGACGACCGCCGATTCCGTCAGGGCCCGCGACTTTCCAGGCTGCCGCACCACAAGACGCTCGATGAGTACGACTCCTCGTTCCAGCCCGACCTCGACCCGCGCAAGGTCAAGGACCTCGCCACCCTCTCGTTCGTCGAGGCGAAGGCGAACGCGGCTCTCCTGGGTCCGCCGGGGGTGGGCAAGACGCATATCGCCGTCGCTCTGGCCGTCGCGGCATGCCGGGCCGGCTACTCGGTCTACTTCACCAGCCTCGACGACATGGTCCGCAACCTCAAAGCTGCCGAAGCAGCCGGGCGCCTGGCCAACAAGCTCGGCACCTACCTGCGGCCGGGCGTGCTCGTCGTCGACGAGGTGGGCTACGAGATCCTCGAGCGCGGTGAAGCGAACCTGGTCTTCCAGGTCATCTCACAGCGGTATGAAAAGGGCTCGATCATCCTGACCTCGAACAAGACCTTCAGCGAATGGGGACAGGCGTTCGGCGACGAGGTCCTCGCCACCGCCATCCTCGACCGGCTCCTGCATCACTGCGACGTGATCTCCATCAACGGACCGAGCTACCGACTCAAGAACCGACTCAAGGCCATCGAGCGGGACACAGACGTAGCCTGATAAGTCACTACACAGAAGCGGCTCAAGGGCTTGGTCAGTCGTTTTCGAGTCGCTGGAAGACCGCGGAGAACTCGTCGGTCTCGATCAGCCCGGCGATCACGTGGGTCATATTGTCGATGCCGGGATCCCTGACGATCAGGCCGTCCGAGACCCAGAAGTAGCGGCCGCCGAGTGCCTCGCCGCTTCCTGCCCAGGTCTCCATCAAGCGTTCGACCTCCGCGACCGTGAACACGGTCGCGCTCCAACGGGAGCCGTCCTTCAGGTTCACGAAGACGTCGACGTTGCACACCGAGTCCAGGTCCTCGTCCGGGCTGGGCAGGAACGATGCCTCGAAGGCGTCCGTGCGAACCCGGTACCACGGCTCGTCCCAACCTCGTTCGACCGATCCGGGCGATGCGCTACGACTCACCGTGCGAGTGTCTCCGGTCGGCCCGACGATCTCAACCAAGATCAGCCATGCTGCTTTCCGCGACATAGCTTGGGACGTTCATCCGTACGCGGCTGGGGAGCTT
>NZ_JAINVF010000039.1 GCF_020400585.1 Streptomyces sp. NK08204
GTCGTACGCCTGTGGTCCATCCCCGCCGCCGTGGCCCTGTGGGGGTACCATCGCGCTGCGCGCGATGCAAGCGAACTCGGGTGCTGCGCACCCGAGTTGCGCTCCCGCTCCGCGGGAGCGTTGACGGTTCGCTGCGCTCTCCGCTCAATTCACGGGCGCAGCCCGTGAATTGCCACTCCTTCCGCTTTGCTCCAGGAGTGGCCGGCCCGCAATGCGGGCCGGAGCCCGGGCTGCGCCCGGCTGATGGCTTCCGCTGCGCTCCAGCCATCCCGCGCTACCGCGCGGGTGACGGGCCTTCGGCCCGCGCGGCGGCTGGAGAAGTGGGATGGGTTGCTCGCCTTGCCTAGTACGAGCAGATCTGAGGCTGAGTCAGAGGCGGCTCTTCGGGATGCGGTGTGACTGTGAAGGGGCTGGGGTTGTGCTCTCTCCGGTACGGTGGAGATCCGAGCGGGCACTCTCGGCTGGCGCTTCAAAATGACATCTGGATCGATTCTGGATCAGGGCTTCCTTGCCTCTACCCTGGCGCGCTGCTGTCGCCGACCGCTGAATCCGGGTGACGCCTTGCTGCTCGCTTGCCGGGGGTGTCAGCTGCCCAGCCTGCTGAAGGCCCAGCGGAGCATTTCCTGGTCCTGGTGGTCTCGGCCTGTTCGTTCAAGTGCGGTCATGGTGTGGGCGGTGAGCCGGGCCCAGTTGCGGAAGTTGCCGTGTGCCGCGTGGCGGTCGGCAAAGGCGATGTCCGCCGGATCGGTTCTCGCCCAGATCGGATGGTAGAGCGGGATGACCTGCTGAACTTCCTCCAGGTGGAGCTTGGTGATGTGCTGCCAGATGAAGATGCGGGAGGAGGGCATCTGCTCCTTCCGCAACACGGTGTGTGCTCCCTCGCCGCCTGCGAAGATAATCGCGATCTGCGTGTACGGGTCATCAGGTCGATCGATCAGCGACGGTCGATGCGAGTGACGCGATCGCACTGGTCGGCTGCCTTGGATAGACCAGCCCGGTATCCCGCTTGCAGAAGGTGATCTCGATGGCCATCCTCGAAGGCGGCGATGCGCCGCCCCCGCCCTACGCTCCCGATCACGAGATCGGCCGCTGAGCGAGCATCGTCAACAACCACGGGGAGCAACGTGCCGCCTTTCATCTACCGGATCACCAAGTACGACCCTGCCGACCGCGACGAGCACGGCAGCTACGTCGGCGCCGAAGCCTCGACCAGCGACCACGGACCGGTCGAGGCTGCATATCTGCAAGCGATTGCCGCCTTCGCCGAGGACACCGGCATCGACCACCTGGCCATTCGCGAACCGGGGATCTCCGGCCTTGCCCACTTCGGCCTGGAGCCGACGGTCGACGGCCACGGCCTTGCCGGGCTCTTCCCACCCGACCTCAGCGGGTTCCACGATGGTGCAGAGGTGCCCGTCTCCCTCGGCCTGGAGCTGGTCAGGAGCATGCTCCGCGACAACGGTGCCTGGTGCCGTCTGGCGGTGGAGGACAAGTTCGACGTACAGGTCGGTTGGGACCAGTACGTCTACATCAGCAGCGACAAGCCCTGCGAGCGCGCCCTTGCCCGCACCCGTGCTCTCGGTCTCTTCCCGGAGCGGCTGGAGGCCTCGCCCTACGACACGGACTTCGACGAGCCCGGCGTGCAGCGACCCGCCGACGAGGACTTCTGGGCCAGTCTGCGCTGGTCCATCGCCATGCGGCAGGCAGCGATATTGGAGGAGGGGTACCTCCACAATGCCTCCCGCTGGCATCGCCTCACCGAGGGCACCCTCGATGCTGTACGCGCCCGGCTCACCCCTCGTGCCCGGTTGACCATCTGGCCGGACCTGTCCACCGATGTCGACGCGGTCCTTGCCTCGCTCCCCGAGGAAGGTCCGGTGGAGTTCGTATGGGAGGACGAGAACGGGGTTGTCTCCAGCACAATGGCCGACGAGTCCGAGTACCGGGAACTGGTTGCCCAGGTGGCTGGCGCCCGTGCGGCTATGGCCCTCCCCTTGGCACTCGACGACCGCCACCCGCTGTTCACCGCGGTCCTGCCCGACAGCGACGGCGTCCTGCGCGCGCGGTGGCAGACCGAGCCGACGCCGAGTGACCGGAACTGGGCCTTTCTGAAGAGTCTCCGCCGTGGACAGACCATCACCGGCACAGTCACGGAGATCGCCAGCTTCGGTGTGACCTTTGTGGACATCGGCGGATTCACGGCGATGATCAACATCCCCGAGCTGTCCTGGCGCCGTTTCGATCACCCTTCCGACGTCGTCGCCGTCGGCCAGGAGATCTCGGCCGAGATCCTCGACGTCGACCTGGTGCGCGAGCGTGTGCCGCTGTCCTTGAAGGCACTGCAAGAGGACCCGATGCCGCCGTTCGTACAGCAGGTCGGCCAGACGGTGACCGGCGTCGTGACCAAACTCGTACCGTTCGGCGCCTTCGTCCGCATTGAAGACAGGGAGGACGGCCTCGAAGGCCTGGTGCACCTCTCCGAGCTGGCCGAAGGACACGTGGTTCGGCCCGAGGACGTGGTCCAGGTCGGAGACACACTCACGGTGAAAGTCGTGGAGGTCGACCTTCCACGGCGTCGGATCACCCTCTCCCACCTACAGGCGCTCGCCCCCGGAGAGCGCTGACCGCCGCGGTCATCGCCTCCGGGGAATGAGCGGCCAGGCCGGCTCGACGACTGCCGTCGGATCCGCGGTACGCCGCAGATAGGCCTGCAAAGAGGCCGACTGTTCAGCCGCCGCACGCACCTGAAGGCCGTGCAGATCCGCCAATGGCATCAGGCCGACGGGCTGGTGCTTCACACCTCTGCGTCGCACCACGCGGGCGGCAGCCACGGCATCTGCCCTCGCATCGTGCGCATCATCGAGCGACACCCCGTAGTGAGCACACAACGCGTGGAGGGCCCGCTTGCCCTTCCGGTACTCATCGATGTGCTTGTCGATCACGAGCAGACCGATGACGGGCGAAGGCACCCTGCCCATCCGCTCGCTGATCGACTCGATCTCGTAGCGTCGACACTCACGGTCCAGCAGCGACAGGTCGTAGCGCGCGTTCATCACCACCAGAGGCGGGGGCCTCCCCCTGAGTGGTGGACACGCTGATACTGGATGGCACCGCCTTGGCCGACACCAACAACCGCGCACTGGCGGAGTACGCCGGGGAGTGAGGGCACAGGACCGCAGCGCGGCCCGCCAGATGCGGTCAGCGGCTGGCCAGCTTGGTGACGAGCTGCTCGATCTGGGCGGCCTGCGCGTCACGCTCCGCCTTGAGCTTGGCGAACGCCTGCGGATGCTGGGCGATCGCGGCCTTTTGGTAGTCGGCTTCGACGGCGAACCAGATCCCGACCAGGTTGGTGCGCGTCTTGCAGTTCACATCGGCCTGCGCCATGCGGATCTCAGCGGCGTCCGGCTTGGGCTTCTTCACGGACGGCAGATCCGCTCCGGCCTCCATCGGGTTCGGCGCGCTGAACCCGTCGCCGCGCATGCACTCCGACCAGCGCCCGAAAACCTCCTGCACGCGCGGATCAGCCATCGAGTGAGCGAAACTCTCTCCCTTGGTCCGCGCGGCGAGTTGGGACGTGCCGCCGCTTGAGCCCTGCCCGCCCGTATGAAGTGAGCTGAGCTCAGAGTTGACCTTGCCCTGGCATCCTCCGGTCGGCACCGCCTGCCCGTTCGATCTGGTCATCGGCTTGCCGACGGCGTCCCGGCCTAGCAGCACGGCGTTCTCCGCCGGGGAGAGCGTGGCTTGCGGGGCAGCAGTGCCGCGTCTGGGCAGGTGGTATCCCCAGGTGCTGACGCTTGCCGGATCGGTCACGCCGTAGCGACGGAACATGATGGAGTCGGAGGGCGAGACGACCGGACTCGGCGCGACTGGCAGGTCGAAGCCGTACTGCTTCATGCACACAGCGACCTTCTCGGCGTTCAGCCACTTCAGTTCGGCCGCCTGCTGGGGTGTGAGCATGTAGTCCGCGATCGGCAACCGGAGCGTGGCAACCTGCTTGGGGCCGGGAGTGGGCGTCGGTACCGCAGCGGGTGGCAGCGCGGAGGCGGGCGGCGACACCGCCTTCTCGGCGGAGCACCCACTTGCCGCCAAGGCGATCAGCGCCATCGCCAGGAGCCGCCTTCGGCGGACTCTCGCTGCGGCAGTCACGGTTCTTCTTCTCCTCCGAGTCGCGAGGCGCCCTGCCCGCCGGTGTCAGCCGACGGGCAGGTCTTGGGCATGGGACGGGGACCGTCAGACGGTGGGGCAGTAGGAGCGCGAGGCATCGTCCATGGCGATCGACGCTTCGTTGTTTCTCAGCCACGAGTTGAGGTTGCCGCCCATGTCGGGGCTCAACCAGTTCTCGTCTCCCACGTAGTTGGGGTAGACCCAAATGCCCACGTCGCAGGCGCTCGCGTTCTCGGCGGATGCGGCGTCGTTCCTCACGGGGTTACCGTCACTGAAGTTACCGGACAGCGTGGGAACGCCCAGGGCGCTGCTGGACCAAATGCCGCCGCCAGCATTGGGGCTGTAGTAGAGACAATAGTAGGCCCCCGGCCTGTTGTAGCAGGTGTACGTGTGCCAGCTGTCGATGTTGACGTAGCTGGCGTTGGCCTGCCCGGCCAGGCCGCCGAGCGCAAGCATGGCGGCCGCGCCGACCACGGCGACGCGTGACCCTGTCTTTTTCACGGACATTTCGAGTTCTCCTCCGTTGGGCAGGTCGGGTGGTGCGGCGTCCGGTTCCTGGGCTCAAGAGGGCAGGCTGAAGCGGCCCCCCTCGGTGGGAACAGTAGATCTTGAATCGAACCGGTGTATGTACGGTTTCGGCCAATCCGGTGGCCGATCCGATGGTCAGCGCGGTCCCCGGCGCCGAGGCAGAATTGCTGCTCCCGATGTGCCTCACCGGGCAGCGTCAGGACCGCTGACGGGCGGAGGCGATGCTCGCGCAGGTCGGCCTCGCCGACAAGGCGAAGCGCCGGCCCAGCGAACTCTCCGGCGGCCAGCAGTAGCGCGTGGCCATCGCCCGCGCTCTGGTCACCAGCCCGGGCGCGGTGTTCGCCGACAAGCCCACCGGCGCCCTCGGCACCGCCGCCGAGGTCCACGGCCTGTTCCGGCACGCGGTGGACACCCCCCGGGCCACCGCCGTCATGGTCATCCACGACCCGGCTGCGGCGGCCTGGGCCGACCGCCTGCTGATCGCCGCCCTGGTCACCATCTTCACGGCGTCCGGCACGGTCGCGCTGTTCCTCGCCCGGCGCGCCCGGGAGTTCGCGCTGCTGCGCGCCGTCGGTGCCACGCCGCGGCAGATCCGCCGTGCGGTCGCCGCCGAAGCGCTGCTCCTCGCGCCCGCTGCCGGGCTGGTCGGCTGCCTGCCCGGGATCGGGCTCGCGCACTGGTGGTATGTCTCCTGAATCCCGCTCGTCGTCACCGTCGGCATGGGGCTGCTGACCGCGCTCGCCGCCGGCTCCCCGCCGCCTGTTGGGCCGGGATGAGGCGGCCGACGCCGCCCTCGGCGTCGTCATGCTGTTCATGCTCGCCGTCGCGCTGCTCGGTCCGCGGGTGGCGCGGCTGTGCGCGGCGCTGTTCGGTCTTGCGCTGCGCGGCCGCGGTGCCGCGGCCGCGCTAGCCGCCGCCAACTCCCGGACGAATGCCCGTCGGCCGGCCTCCGCGATCACCCCGATCGTGCTGGCCGTGGCCTTCGCCTCGACGCTCGTCTTCATGCACACGAGCGAGAGCCACGTCGCCGCCGAGCAGCTGCGTGCCGGCGTCACCGCGGACCCCGTCGTGACGGCACCAGGCCAGCCCCGAGGTCGTCGCCGTGTACGGCCGCGGACTCGGCCTCGCGGGCGTGACCATGGATCGCGCGTCGCTGACCGCCCATGTCACCTCATGCTTCGACAGCACGCTGCTTGGTACGTGACGGACACGCGCCCCACTGGACAAGGTCGCCGCCGCGTCCAGCTACGCGGTCGCGCAGATCACCGACCGCGAGCTCAACGCCTGGTCGACTACACGATGGCCGCAGGCCTGGGCGGCTTCGCCGTCGTCGCCGTCAACACCCTCGTGATGACCGTCCTCGACCGTCGCCGCACTACGATGCGCGCCTGACCGGGGGAGGCCCCGTACGTACGTGCCTCCGCTGGTGTACGCAGCTTTCGTCGGGGGCGCGGTGGAAATGGGTTCCGCCTCGCTGGTGAGGAACTCCCGGCTGCTTCGCGGCGGAGTCGGTGGAAAGCGATACACGGCCATGTCGGCGGGGGCGGCGGTGGGTGAGCCGGGCCGTGAACACCGACTTGTCGACGTCAGCGGCTTCCGACCGGGCGGGCGAGTTCGGCGAACATTCCTGGGCGGCCGGGGTCGGTTGTGCCCAGGTGCGCGGCGAGGGCGTGAGCGAGCTGGGCATCGACGTCGGCCTGGACGTACGCCTCGGTTCGGCGGGTCAGTTCATGGCCGGGCAGCGTCATCACCCTGGCGGAGCGGCTTCCAGCGGGTCGAGCTCGCACGCGGCGGCGGCCTCGGGCCTGGACGGCGTCGTCGGTGTCCGAGTCGTAGACGGTGCCCGGGGCCGCGGTGGCGAGCAGTTGGTCGATGCGTTGCCGCTCCACGAGCTCCGCCCGGCCGCGTTCGAGGTCGTGCTCAACGCGGGTGATCTGGGTGGTCGGTGTCGGCTGGTGTTCACGCTCGGCCCGTGTGGCGGTCCCGCGGACCCGTTGCGGTGCCCGAGAGCAGGTCGCCCACGTCGGCGACGGCGGCGGTCACGGCGTCGTCGCCGACGTTGCCGAAGCCGAGGACGAGTTGCGCGGGCGCGGTGTTGCCCGAGGCGCGGCACGCGCTCATCCCGTACAGGCCGACGGATCGTTGCCGGGCCTCGGCCACGACGGCCTGCTCGTCGGCCGCCGCACCGAGGTGGGCGACCAGATGGAAGCCTGCCGCCGCCCCTGTCACCGTGACCTGCGGCGCGTGCCGGGCGAGCGCCGCGACCAAGGTGGCGCGCCGGGCCGCGTACCGGGCGCGCATCCGGCGCAGGTGCCGGTCGTACCGCCCGGACTCGATCAGCCGCGCCAGGGCAAGCTGATCCAGCATGGGTGAGCCGCGGTCGCTGAGCTGCTTGTGCTCCGCGACCGCGGGAACGAGCGCCGGCGGGCACACCAGCCAGCCGAGCCGCAACGCCGGCGCGAGCGACTTGCTCACCGTGCCGGTCGCGATCACCCGGTCCGGGGCGAGCCCCTGGAGTGCGCCGACCTGAGCCCGGTCGTAGCGGAACTCCGCGTCGTAGTCGTCCTCGACGACGAAGCCGTCCCGGCGCACTGCCCAGTCGATGAGTGCCAGCCGCCGTTCGGGGGCGAGTACGACCCCGGTCGGCCACTGGTGCGCGGGGGTGACGACGACCGCGCGGGCGTCGGTGGCGGCGAGCGCGTCGACGTCGATGCCGCGGTCGTCCACCGGCACGGGGACCGCCGACATGCCTGCCCATGCGGCGGCGGAGCGGATGGCTGCGGGCGAGCCCGGATCCTCGAAGGCCACCGTGCGTATCCCCGAGCGGGCCAGCGCGTGCAGTGCCAGAGCGAGACCCTGCGCGTATCCGGAGCAGACCAGGATCTGCTCGGGGTCCGCCGCGCAGGCCCGCACCCTGCGTAGATATCCGGCCAGGACGTCCCTGAGTGCGGCGCTGCCCCGGGCGTCGCCGTAGGCGAGCGCCGAGCCGGGGGCGGCCCGGGCGGCCTCGCGCATGGCCCACAGCCAGTCGGTCATGGGGAAGGCGCGCAGGTCGGGAACGCCCCACCGGAAGTCCGCCAGCAGTTTCGGCGGCTCGTCGGTCGGCTCTGTGCGCGGCTGCGGGTCCTGTGCGCCGGCGGCGACCCGGGTGCCGGAGCCCGCCCGGGTCACCAGGTAGCCCTCGGACTGCAGCTGCGCGTAGCACTCCTGCACCAGTCCCCGGGACAGGCCCAGGGTGCGCGCGAGGGCCCGGGAGGACGGCAGGCGTTCGCCGCTGCGCAGCCGGCGGCTCCGCACGGCGTCCCGCACCTGCCGTTCCACCTGGGAACGAAGCGGCTCACGGCTGTCCCGGTCGATCGTCAGCAAGAGGTCCGGAGCGCAACCGGACCATTCCAAAGACATGGAACTGGAGCTTACTGACGGGCAGTACGCCTCCTAGGTTCGCCGCATGACCTCCTCCGTCCACCGGCAGCGGGAGGCCGCCGGCGTCCGGCCGCGGCTGGTGACTCCCGCGCTGCTGCTGCGTTTCGTCACCGTCATCGGCTCGTCGGCCAGCTTCTTCCTGCTGCTGTCGGTCGTCCCCATGTATGCGCAGAGCGCGCCGGGCCGGGGCAGTGACGAGGCCGGTGTGGTCACCGGTTCCCTGATGCTGACGACGGTCGTGGGCGAACTGGCCACCCCCTGGCTGGTCGGCCGCTGCGGCTACCGTCTGACGCTCGGGGCGGGGCTGTTGCTGCTGGGTGCTCCGGCGCTGGTGCTGACCGTCTCGCGGAGCATGGTGTGGATCGTGGCGGTGTGCCTGGTGCGCGGTCTCGGCTTCGCGCTCACGGTGGTCGCGGGCGGGGCGCTGACGGTGTCCCTCATCCCGCCTGAACGGCGTGGGGAGGGACTGGCGTTGACGGGCATCGTGGCGGGCGTGCCGTCGCTCGTCGGGCTGCCGCTGGGGGCCTGGTTCGCCGCGCGCACGGGGTACGGGCCGGTGTGCGCGGCGGCGGCCGTGTTCGCGCTGGCCGCCATCGTGGCCGTACCGGGGCTGCCCGACCGTGGGCCGACGTCGGGACCGTCCCCCGGGTTCCTCGCCGGGGCCCGTACTGCCGGGCTCCTGCGCCCCACGGCTGTTTTCGCGGTGGCCGCGCTGGGAGCGGGCACCGTCGTCACGTTCCTGCCGCTGGCCGTGCCGTCGCGGTACTCGGCGTGGGTCGCCGCGGCCCTGTTCGTTCAGCCCTCCGCCGCGACCGTGGCCCGCTGGTTCGCCGGCCGGCACAGTGACCGGCACGGGGCCGCCGGGCTGATCGCGCCGGCGCTGCTCGCTTCGGCGGCGGGGATACTCGTCACCGCCCTGACGGACGTGCCCGTCGCGGTCGTGGCGGGGGTGGCCGTGTTCGGGGTCGGCTTCGGCGTCCTGCAGAACGCCACCATCACGCTCATGTACTCCCGGGTGCCGTCCTCCGGGTACGGCACGGTGAGTGCCTTGTGGAACTTCGGCTACGACGCGGGCATGGGCGTGGGAGCGGCCGGGTTCGGGGTGGTGGCCGGTCTGACGGGCTACCCGTGGGCGTTCGCCCTGACCGCGCTGCTGATGCTCAGCGCCCTGGGCACGGCGTGGAGCGACCGTGCGGCGGCGCGGGAGGAGCGGTGACGGCCGGCGCCAGTGGGGCGGTGGTACGCCCGCCCTCCTGCTGTCCTCTGCGTGCAGCAGAGCGCCCGCATCAGGAAATCCATCGAAGCCTCGGGCGGCTTCGCCGTACGGCATCGGCGCCGCGGAACAGGCCGAGTCCGCCTGCTGGTTCGCGGACCGGGACCGGCCGGCCGGGGCGGACAGGTCCACCGGGGTCGGCGGCGGAAGTCCCGTCGACCGGCCACCCGCGGGGGTGACGGCCCGCCTCCATGAGGACACCTCCAGGAAGGAACAGCTGGTGACCGCCGTACGTGTTCGTGAACTCCGCGAGAGCGACTGCCCGGCACTGATCCACCGGGTCGACGACTGGTGGGGGCGACCGGTCTCCTCCATGCTTCCGCGGCTCTTCCTGCGCCACTTGCACGCGACCAGCCTGGCGGCGGTCGGCGACAGCGGGGAGCGCGTCGGATTCCTGGTCGGCATCGTCTCGCCCTCCGAGCCGGGGGGAAGCCCACACCCACTTCATCGCGGTCTCCCCGGAGCACCGTCGGTCCGGTCTCGGCCGGAGCCTGTACGAGCGGTTCTTCGCACTCGCCCGGGAGCGGAACTGCCGAACCGTCACCGCCGTGGTCTCCCCCGTGAACACCCGGTCCCAGCGCTTCCGTCTGTCGACGGGTTTCCAGCCGGTCCCGCTGGAGGGCTGGGACGGCCCGGGCGAGGACCGCATCAGATTCTCGTACGCCCTGTGAGAAGACCCTGCGCAGCCGGGGACCGCAACCGTCCGGCCTCGGAAGGAGATCCCGCCACGTCCTCACAGCGGTCGACCGGGTGCCGTGAAGTCCGAGCTTCACTCCGTTCATATAAGATCCACCCACTTTGATCACCAAGTCTGGAGTCTGGGGGGCCAGATCGTGAACTCGCATGTCTTCAAAGGGGCTTTCGCCCTCGTGCTGAGCGGCAGCCTGGTGGGGGCGCTGTCCGTCGAGGCGGTGGCCGCGCCGGTCGCGGGTACTACGGCCGGGTCCGGGGTGGATGCGGCCTCGGTGGTCACCGATCCTGTGCAGCCCGGCGTCTGGGGTACGGCCGGCCAGGTCGCCCCTACCGCTCAGCACCGCGTCCTGAGCCTGCAGGCCCGGGCCGACGGTGCCCTGGTCGCCCTGCGTGACGAGCCGCAGGATCCCGCGCAGAGCGTGGAGGTGCGCCGGCTCACCGTCCAGGTCCGTCCGGCGGGCAGCACCGCATGGGCCGCGCCCCAGACGCTGTCCACCGCCGCCGACTACGTCCTCGACGACGGCAGCACCCTCGCCCAGCAGGCCGACGGCTCCTTCGTCGCCTACTGGCGCGAACGTCTCGGCGGAGGCAAGAACATCCTCAAGGCCGCCACCCTGGCCCCTGGCGCCACCCGCTGGTCCGACCCGGCCACTGTCGGCACCCTCAGCTGGATCGACGCTCCTCCCGTGGTCTTCGGCAGCGCCACCGGCCGGCTGACCGCCGTCTGGGCCACTCCGGTCGTGGGCGGCCGGGAGCTGCTCATGTCCGAGCGGCCGGCTCCCGGCGAAGCCTGGTCCGAGCCCACCGTGTTCGACACCGTCAAGAGCGACAGCGGCACCGAGGACGGGGAGTGGACCCTGACCGGGCTGCACGCCGCCGTCGACAAGGCCGGCAACGAGGCCGTCGCGTGGAACCTCGACGACGGCCTGCGCGAGGGCGGCGGCCTCACCTCCGCGGACGGAACCTCGTACTACTCGCGGATCATGGAGCGCAAGGCCGGTGCGACCACGTGGGGCGCTGCCGAGGACCTGACCCCCCTCAGCGGCACCCGGCCCGGGGCCCTCCGCCTCGACGCCGACCCGGCCGGCGGCCTCACTCTCCTGTGGGCGAGCGGCGGCAACGGGCCCATCCGCTTCGCCCGCAAGAGCGCCCCCGGTGAGGCGTGGAGCGCCTCCGAGCAGACGCCGCTCACCGGCTGGTACGGCACTCGCGCGCTGCCCCGTCCGCTGACCGCCCCGAACGGCGACGTCACCCTCGTCGACGGCGCCAGCAACGCGGTGGTCTCCACCACCCGCTCCGCCCGCACCGGCGTGTGGGGTGCCGTCGAACAGGCCGACGACCGGCGGCCCGTCGGCTCTGCCCACTATGCCGTCAGCTCCGGGATCGCCGCCGACGGCACCGTGCACGCGGGCTGGGCCGTGTCCATCGGCAACGGCACGTACCGGTTCGTCTCCGGCTTCCGCACCCGAGGCGGCTGGTCGGCCCCCAGGACGCTGGGCACCACCACCGGCTACCGGACCATCGGCGGCGCCGTCACGGTCGCGGGCACCCGCCCCACCGCGCTCTGGTACGACAGCTCCGCCCTCGGCGGCCCGCTGTACACCGTCTCCGGCACCACCCGCCCGCTGCCCCGCGCCCGTGACTACGGCGACGACCGCCGGGCCGACGTGCTCGGCCTGAGCGGCAGCACCCTGACCCGGTACGACGGCGACGGCGCGGGCCACCTCGCCGCGGGCTCCGTACACAGCGGTGCGGTCACCGCCGACTGGCCCTCCGGCACCCGGTTCACCGGCTTCGGCGACCTGAACGGGGACCGCCTCAACGACGTCCTCGCCGTGCTGCCCACGGGCGAGGCCCGCATGTACGAGACCCCGGCGGGCCGGCTGCCCGCGCCGACGTCCCCGTACAAGAAGACCGGCAGCGACTGGCGCGGCTACGACGTGCTGACCGCCCCCGGCGACCTGACCGGCGACGGCCGCACCGACCTGCTGGCCCGCTCGGCCGCGACCGGGGACATCTACCTGTACGCGGGTGGCGGCAGCGCCGGTTTCGCCGCGCGCGTGAAGATCCGGTCCGCCTGGAAGGGGTACACCCGGGTGATCGGTGCCGGGGACCTCAACGGCGACGGGCACGGGGACGTGCTGGCCCTGGACGGCTCCGGTGAGCTGTGGCGTTACAACGGCACCGGGACCGGCAAGCTCGCCGACCGCGTGCTGGTCTTCCGCGACTGGGGCAAGACCTACCGCCAGGTGCTCGGCGCCGGCGACCTGAACGGCGACTCCAGGGCCGATCTGCTCTCCGTCGACTCCGACGGGGTGGCCTGGCTCAACCCGGGCACCGGCCATGGCACCTTCGGCAGCCGGGTCCGCGTCGGCTCGGGCTGGGGCAGCCGCACCCTTTCCTGACCGGCGGCCCCCCTCGCGGGACGTCGTCGGACGGTGCAGCGCCGTCCACGGCGAGGGCGGCGCCGGTGGCACAGCCCCCCCGGGGCCTGGCCCAGGGCGGTGAGGGAGCGCTGGAAACCGACCGGCGCTTCGCCGTCGGCCTCGTTTCCCGGGCAGGTCCCTGGGGCAGCCCGACGAGCGCGGAACCGGCCATCGCCTGCAGGCCGAAGTCCGAGCCGGCCGGGTCCGTTGATGCCCGAGCCGATGCTGCTCTCCGGCCGCCCGCGCCCGTGCGGCGGCCGGCGGCCTGGGCAGCGAGGAACACCGAAGGGACGTCCACGGCGAGCATCCGGCCCGGTCCGGCGGCGGACACCTCCGCCGGCGGGCCGTGGGCGAGGAGCCGCGTTGCTCACCAGGATGCCGGTGGGCCCGGTTCTCGGGCAGCCGGGGCGGTTCGCGGCACCACGACGGGGCCCCAGTCGGCGGACAGTCCAGCGTCTGTCATCCGGCCGTTTCCCGGAGCGCTGAGCAACTGCTGTCGAAACCCGTCCACACAGCCACCGCGCCGGTCCGGCGGCTGCCCCGGTCACGAGTGCCGGTGCCGGTCAGGTCCTTCGTCGCTCCGGCGTGGACGGGCTCGTTCGACGACTCCGCCTCGTCCAGGGCCTGGAGCCCCGTGAGTTGGCGTACGGGGGCCCGGTGGGATAGAGTCGATCTTGAGCGCGGCACCCGGAACCCGGGACTACGCGCCTCGCGTTGGTGGTCCAAGGAAAGATGCCCCGCTTCCTGCGGGGAGATGCAGGTGCAAGGCCTGCCCGGCGCTCCGATCGAGCCCCATTCCGCTGTGTGCGGGGTGGGGCTCTTTGGCGAGGGCAGGGATGCAGAAGCGTGCGAGCAGGGGCGGGACGTCCGTCTGGTAGCGTGCGTTCGCCCGCCCGGGCAGGTCACAGTTGCCGGTCCTCGCCTGTCACATTGCCAGGCTCCGGCCTGTCAGACATGTGAGGGACCGGTGGGAGAGTGTGACCCGATGAACGAAAACGAATGGCTGGCCGCACGGTTCGAGTCCGACCGTCCCCGGCTGCGGGCGGTGGCGTACCGGGTGCTCGGCTCGGCGGCGGAGGCGGACGACGCCGTCCAGGAGGCCTGGCTCCGGATCAGCCGCTCGGACGCCGCCGCGGTGGAGAACATGAGCGGCTGGCTCACCACCATTGTGGCCCGGGTGTCGTTGAACATGCTCCAGTCCCGCAAGTCGCGCCGCGAGGAACTGGTGGACGTCCCCGAGGACGGCGGCTCGCACCGCCCGGACACGGTGGCGGACCCTGAGCAGGAGGCGTTGCTCGCCGAGTCGGTCGGCACCGCCATGCTCGTCATCCTCGACACGCTGACGCCCGCGGAGCGACTGGCGTTCGTACTGCACGACATGTTCGCGGTGCCCTTCGAGGAGATCGCGCAGATCGTGGACCGTACTCCGGCCGCGGCCCGCCAGTTGGCCAGCCGCGCCCGCCGCCGCGTCCAGCGGCAGAGCGTCGTCGACCCAGCCGCCCCGGATGCGGGCCCGAGGACCGTACCGGTCCAGGAGGAGGGCGTCGACACCTTCCAGGAAGGCAAGGCCGACTTCATCCGCGCCTTCCTCACCGCCTCCCGCGAAGGCGACTTCGAGGCGCTGCTGGCCACGCTCGCCCCGGACATCGTGGTCCGTTCCGACCAGGCGGCCATGCGGATGAGTGTGGCCACGGGGATGGGCGTGGCCGAGGAGATCCGCGGCTCCGACGCCGTCACCCGCGCCTTCGCCAAGCTCTCCTGGGCCCCGGTGCCGGCCCTCATCGACGGCTCCGACGGGCTGGCCTACGTCCAGGACGGCGTGCCACGGGCCGCGTTCCGCTTCGGCATCGCCGACGGCCTCATCACCAGCATCGACATCCAGGCCGACCTGACCGGCATCGACATCGTCCTGTGCTGAACCGCCGCGGCACCTCGCCCGGCGGCGCGAGAAGGGGCGGTCCGCACCGGGCCGCCCCGCACCTTCTCGGCGGCGCACTGTCCCTGTCGCCCCGTCAGTCCTGCTCGACCTCCATCACGCGCGAGAGGGCGCCCTGTACGTGCGGGCCGGGTACGGGGCGCACGTACAGCCTGAACCCGAACCGCTTCTCGTACGCCGCGAGCACCTCGGCGTCGTCGGCGAGTTGCGAGATCTCCCGCTGATCGCCGCTGACGACCGTCAGCACGTCGTCCATCGTCGAGCAGGTTCCGGGCCTGTCCGAGGGGCACCGCCGCTCCAGCAAGGGGCTGACGGGCTGGCTGCGGTCAGTCGCGACCGAACTCGTCGGACGCCCGGCTGTGCCGCCGCCCGCGGGTTGTCGCCGGCCGGACCCGGCTGCAGGCCGGCTGTCCGCCGTATGGCTCCGCCGAGGCGGCGATCGACAGCTCCGCCGCAACGACATGCTGTCCGGGAGCACGTGTGGAGCCGGACGGGCGGTGGCGTGTCCATGCGCCCCATGGTCCTGCCGAACCCGGTGCTCGCGCCGCCCTTCGCCGCCCTGGAGGCCGCCCCGTCCTGAGCCGCGGTCCCGTTCGCGCGGGGCGGGGAGACTCGTACGGCGAAGGCGCCGGAGAACCGTGCCTGCCAGGGCGCGCACCCCGGTCGCCGGCCTCGTCGGTGACGTCATCGGCGCCGACTGCGTCCGGCCGGTGGCCGTGGGCACGGTGCACCATGCACCGCGCGGCCGAGCAGGCCGACCGGGAGGACACGGGACCACCGCTGGAGATGCCCCGCGGCGCCGGCCAGCAGCTCAGCCGGGCCGCCGTCTCCCTGTCCGTCACAGCAGGGCGGGGCCACGGCACGGACGGCACGCGGGACCTCCGGCGCGCGGACGCGCGGCGCCCCAGGGACGCCGCGCGAGCCGACGAAGTCCTCGAGGTCCTCGAAGTCCTGGAAGTCCTCGTAGCTTCAGTCCTCGGGAACTTCCGTCCGCGGCGGGCACGCGGCCCGCCGCGGTGACCGCTCGTGGGACCAGCCGTCAGTCCTCGAGCGAGTCGAACGCCTTCAGCAGCCGCCGCTGGACATCGGTGATGTGGTAGTAAGCGCCGAGCTTGTAGTACTCCTCCTCGGGCGCCAGGGTGAGCCCGTAGACCAGGGTGCGCTTCTCGCCCACATAGGCGTACGGCGCCTTGGTCGCGTAGTTGCGGAACTTCTCGATGTCGGCCGGGTCCTGGGAGGGCACCCGCGTGGGGTCGGTGGTGATCACGGCGAAGCACAGCCGGTCGATCTTCCCGGTGTCCCAGCTGAGGGTGGGGTAGACCGAGAACGCGCGCTTGCAGAACTCCAGCCCCTGCTCGTTCGGGATGTGCAGGCCCAGCTCACGGACCAGGGCCAGGACGGACTCCGGCTCCAGGTACTTGCGGTTCAGGTTGCTGAAGTAGAGGTTGACCTGCCGCTTCTTGTAGTCCATCGAGGTCATCTGGACCTTGTCCAGGCCGTAGCGGGCGAACAGCTCGGCGTTCTCGGCCAAGGCCTTCGGCATGGAGGGGATGGCGCTCAGCTGGGCGACCCCGGGCATGTCGTCGGTGGGGAAGAACGCGTACGTCTTCTTGAAGCCTCCGGTGACCTCGCCGTCGATGGCGAACAGCGAGATGGGAAGCTGCTTCCGGGTGTCCGCGAGCAGGTCGTCGATGGGGTGGCCCGTCGCCGGGAACAGGCCCTTCTCCAGCACGGTGGCGTACGGGTCGCCGTGGCTCGGCGGCACCGAGATGCTGAAGTCCAGCTCCGTGGAGTGACGCCCGCTGGCCATGGAGAAGACGACCACGCCCTCGGTGAGCGTGTCCTGGAAGGTGGTCAGCAGCGGATAGATCTTGTCACGTGCACAGGTCACGTCCAGCAGCCCAGCCGCTTCCTCCATGGCCGCATACACGCGTTCGACATCAGCGGCTCCGGACATTGAAACCTCCACGCGTCGATACCTGACGGTCTGTGTGAGTGTGATCGGTTCATGGGCACTGCACGAAGCGATGCCGTCCGCGGCCGCCCCCCGCTGCTCCCCGCGCACCACCGTTGGCCACGCACCCTGAATGTGACTGGAGAACCGCTTGGTGCCGACTTGGCGCGCAGTTCTTCGGCGCATAGGGTACTGGCACAGCGGCAAAGGCATTGCTTGGCCGACGCCGCGGAAGGAGAAACCGGCGGGCTGTTGATAGTCGGACACCCGCTCGGAATCCATAAAAAGTGAAACACACAACGGGGGGTCGGAAAGTGCGTGTCCTAGGTTCCTGCCCATTCCCGGTCGTTAATTAACGAGTGCACTCGACAAGTCGTCTCATTCAGGCCGTTCGCCACGCTCTACTGGGCGTTCGGTGACCGGATACTGCCTGGCAGGGCCGCCCGGCAGCCGGCCAGGGCACCGTCCGGTGCCGGCCAGGCGACCAACCAGGCCGTGGAAGTGGGGAGTTCACGGATGGCGAACGAGAAGGTCGGGCAAAGCGTGAAACCCGGCAATCCGGAAGCGTGGCGCATCGCGGAGTTGGAACGCGAGGTTCGGGAGCTTCGCCGCACCAACGAGGCGCTGCGGGTGTACGTGGCCAGAGAGCTCGAACCCGGTCCCGAAATACCGGCGTCGGCGCGCTCGACGGTGAAGTTCCGCGCACTGGGCCCGATCGAGGCCGTCGTCGGCGGTCGCGTCGTCGACCTGGGGGCGCCCAAGCAGCGCGCACTGCTGGCACTGCTGGTCAGCAAGGTGGGCCAGCCCGTGGCCGTCGATCTGATCGTCGAGGAGCTGTGGGACGGGAAGCCGCCGCCGTCGGCGCTCACCTCGCTCCACGCGTACGTCGCCAACCTGCGCAGGGTGCTGGAGCCCGGCCGCGCGCCCCGGACCCCGCCGACGGTGCTGCGCACCTACGGACGCGGCTATCTGCTGGACAGCCGGGCCGCCGAGGTGGACGTGCACCGCTTCAGCGAACGGGCCGTCGCCGGCTGGCAGGCACTGGACTGGGGGGATCCGCAGTACGCGGTCAACGAGTTCGAGGCGGCGTTGGCGATGTGGCGCGGGCAGGCATACTCCGAGGTGGCCGACACCACCTGTGTACGGCCGGACGTGGCACGGCTGGAGGAGCTGCGGCTGTCGGTGGTCGAAGGGCGCTGCGCGGCACTGCTCGCGGCCGGCGCCCACGAAATCGCGGTGGCCGAGCTCGAGGCCTTCCTCCAGACCCATCCCTTGCGCGAGTATGGCTGCGAACTGCTGAGCCTGGCCCTCTACCGGGCGGGCCGGCAGGCCGACGCACTGGCGGTGCTGCGTACCAACCAGAAGCGGCTGGCGGACGAGCTGGGGATCGATCCGCGGCCGGCGCTGCAACTGCTGGAGAAGCAGATACTCAACCATGCGCCGTCCCTGGACTGGCAGCCACACCCCAGGGCAGTCGCGAAGTCGGCCTGACAGTAGGCAAGTCGGGGCTCCGCTGCGGGGCGGCCTGTCTGGTCGCCCTTGGCGGCGGAGCCCTTGCGACCGCACGGGTCCGGGGGGCAGCCGGTGCCAAGCCGGCGCCAAGCGCACGCCAAGCCGCGCAGTAGTGCAAGCCAATGGCCCTGGCGGATGCTGGGGACCGCAGCATGCCGAAAAACGTCGTCATGGTGGCGTCGACCGTCATATTCCGCGACGACGCATCGGTTGAACCGTTTCCCGGCCCGCCCGCCGGAGACCGGCGTCGTTCATGATCGTCTGGTGCCCCGCATGCGGGCCCTCACTTTATGAAAGGCCGAATATGAAGGTTACCGAGGTTCCGGTCCTGATTGTAGGTGGCGGTGGATGCGGCCTGTCCGCCTCCATTTTCCTGTCGGACCACGGTGTGGGGCACCTGCTCGTGGAACGGCATGCGGACACGTCAATTCTACCCAAGGCGCATTACATCAACCAGCGCACGATGGAAATCTTCCGCCAGCACGGCCTCTACGACACCGTCGCCGAACCCGCCGCGGAACCGGGCCAGTTCGGCCGGGTGCGCTGGCAGACCACGCTCACCGGCGAGGGACCGCTGGACCGACAGGTGATCCACGAGATGGACGCCTTCGGCGGTGGCGCGATGACCGAGGTCTACGCGGCGGACGGCCCCGTGCTGCCGTTAAAACTGCCGCAGTTGAGGCTTGAGCCGATCCTGCGTCAGAAAGCCGAGGAGCGCAATCCCGGCGGAGTGCTCTTCTCCCACGAACTGGTCTCCTTCGCCGAGGAGGACGACCGCGCCGTCGCCGAGATCCGTGACCTCGAGAGCGGCGAGGTCACCAAGGTCGTCGCACAGTACGTCATCGCCGCCGACGGCGGTCGCACGCTCGGCCCCCAGCTCGGTGTGCAGATGCAAGGCATGTTCGACATGGCCAACGTCACCACCGTGTACTTCTCCGCGGACCTGTCGAAGTGGTGGAACGAGGGCAGCCTCATCACCTGGTTCGTCAACCCCTACCGCGCCGACCTCAGCTGCGGGCTGCTGGAGATGGGGCCGACCTGGGGCAAGAACTGCGAGGAGTGGGGCCTGAGCTTCCTCCTGGGCGACGTCGACAGCTCCGACGAGGAGGCGCTCGCCGAGCGGATGCGCGAGGTGCTGGGCGTGCCCGACCTCGAGCTGACGGTGCACAAGGTGACGCACTGGACGGTCGAGGGAGTGCTCGCCGACCGTTACCGGGCCGGCCGGGTGCTCATCGTCGGCGACGCCGCCCACCGCCAGCCGCCCACCACCGGGCTCGGCCTGAACGGCGGCATCCAGGACGTGCACAACCTCGCCTGGAAGCTGGCCGCGGTGCTCTCCGGCCGCGCCGGCGACAGCCTGCTGGACACCTACGAGTCCGAGCGGCGGGCCATCGGCAAGCGCAACGTCGAGTGGGGCCTGGCCACCTGGTTCCACCACCGGACCATGACGGATACCGCGATCGGCCTCGGCCCGCACGTCCCGCCGCAGCTGCGCCCGTCCGTGTTCGAGAGCTACTTCGCCCCGTCCCCGGTCGGCGCGGTCACGCGCGCCAGGGCGGCGGAGTTCTTCGAGACCCACCGCGCCGAGTGCCGGGCGCACGACATGGAGATCGGCTTCGCCTACGAGGACGGCGCGCTCGTCCCCGACGGCACCGAGCCGCCGGCCCGCTCGCCGATGGGCACCGACTACCACCCCACCACCCGCCCCGGGCACCGGTTGCCGCACGCGTGGATCGAGCGGGACGGACAGCGCCTGTCCACCCATGACCTGACCGGGGCCTCCGCTGGCTTCGTCCTGATCACCGGCGCCGCGGGCACCCCGTGGGCCGAGGCGGCCGAGCAGGTCGCCGACAAGCTCTCGGTCCCCCTGACCGTGGCCCGGATCGGCGACGGCGCGCAGTACGCCGACAGCGGCTGGGCGGCCGTACGGGAGATCGCCGACGACGGCGCTGTCCTGGTACGCCCCGACAACCACGTGGCCTGGCGTTCCATGGGCGCCTGCGAGGACCCGGCAGACGCGCTGACACAGGCGTTGTCCCGGGTGCTGGGCCACCAGGCCGCCGACAGGCGTTAGCCCGGCGGTCCCCGCTGACGGGCCGCCGCGGCGGCCCGTCACATCTGGCTGCCCCGGCCTGTCATACGGGCGGAGCCTGAAGTCTGACAATGCAATTAGGAGACAGCTCATGTCCACAACCAGCGCCGTGCCTGCGGCCGGGCAGCATCCACGGCGGTGGATGATCCTCGCCGTCATCTGCGTCGCCTACCTCATGCTGACCCTCGACACGACGGTGATGAACCTGGCGCTGCCGTCGGCGCAAAAGGCGCTGCACTTCTCGGACGCGGACAAGCAGTGGGTCGTGACGGCCTACGCGCTGTGCTACGGCAGTCTGCTGCTGTTCTGCGGCCGTCTGGCCGACCTCATCGGGCGCAAGGAGACGTTCATCGTCGGCCTGGTCGGCTTCGCGGGCGCCTCCGCCGTCGGCGGCGCCGCCAACAGCTTCGGCATGCTGGTGACCGCCCGCGCCTGCCAGGGTGTCTTCGCCGCGCTGCTGGCGCCCACCGCCCTGTCGCTGCTGGCCACCACGTTCACCGACCCCAAGGAGCGCGGCAAGGCGTTCGGCGCCTTCAGCTCGGTCGCGGCCAGCGGCGGCGGCCTGGGCCTGCTGATCGGCGGCGCGCTGACCTCCGGCCTGAACTGGCGCTGGTGCATGTACGTCAACCTGATCTTCGCCGCCTTCGCGCTGATCGTCGGCTCCCCGCTGCTGACCCGGCAGCCGCGCACGGGCGCCCGGATGGACATCCCCGGCGTGGTCCTGGTGTCCAGCGGCATGTTCGGCCTGGTCTACGGCTTCTCCAACGCGGCGACGCACAGCTGGCACACCCCCTCGACCTGGGTCTTCCTCGCGGCCGGCGGTGTGCTGGTCATCCTGTTCGCCCTCTGGCAGCGCCGTGCCCAGAACCCGCTGCTGCCCCCGCGGGTCGTGCTCGACCGCAACCGCGGCGGCGCCTACATCACCTCGCTGGTCGTCGGCGCCGGCATGTTCGGCGTGCTGCTCTTCCTCATCTACTACATGCAGACCGACCTGGGTTACTCGGCGTTCAAGTCGGGTGTCGCCCTGCTGCCGATGGTGGCCGTCATCGCCGTCACGAGCAACGTGGGCAACATCCGGCTGATGCCGAAGTTCGGCCCGAGGCCGCTCATCCCCCTCGGCATGCTGTTCAACGCCGGCGGCATGGCCTGGCTGACCCGGATCGAGCCGGACTCGCACTACGCCTCGGCGATCCTCGGACCGATCATGGTGATCGGTGTCGGCATGGGCTTCATCTACTCCGCCGCCCTGAGCACCGGAACCTCCGAAGTGCAGCCGCAGGACTCGGGTATCGCCTCGGCGACCTTCAACGCCGGCCAGCAGCTCGGTGGCGCCATCGGTACCGCGCTGCTCAACACGATCGCGGCCAGCGCCGCCACCGACTACCTGACCAGCCACGCCCACGGGAAGCCGGGGCCGGGGCTGTTCCAGCTGGCCGTGGTCCACGGCTACCACCAGGTGTTCTGGGTGTGCGCCGGGATCTTCGCGGGCGGCGCCCTCATCGGCGGCCTGCTGCTGCGCAGCGGCCCGCTGCCGGTGCCCGGCCAGCACAGCCCGAAGCCGGCCACCGAGCCGGAGAAGGCGCACTCCTGACAGTCCGTCCGCCGTGCCCGCGGGCGCGGCGGCAGCGGCACACGCGAGCATGAGGGCCGGGTCACCCGGCCCTCTTCCGTGCTCCCCGGGCGCCGAGCGGGACACGGCGGTTCGGTCGGTGGTCCGGCGGCAGCGGGTTTGTGCCGTGGGGGCCCGTGGGATAGAATCGATCTTGAGCGCGGCGCCCGGGATTCGGGAGATGCGCCACGCGTTGGTGGTCCAAGGAAAGACGCCCCGCTTCCTGCGGGGAGATGCAGGTGCAAGGCCTGCCCGGCGCTCGGCGAACCCCGCCCCCCTTCTCAGGGGGGCGGGGTTCTTTCATGTGCGGGCGGCAGCCGGAGCGGGGTCGGTGGTCCGGCGGCAGCGGGTTTGTGCCGTGGGAGGCCCGTGGGATAAAGTCGATCTTGAGCGCGGCGCCCGGGATCCGGGAGATGCGCCACGCGTTGGTGGTCCAAGGAAAGACGCCCCGCTTCCTGCGGGGAGATGCAGGTGCAAGGCCTGCCCGGCGCTCGGCGAACCCTGCCCCCCTTCTCAGGGGGGCGGGGTTCTTTCATGTGCGGGCGGCAGCCGGAGCGGGGTCGGGGGCCGCGGCGGTCCAGGGCAGCAGCGCGGCGCTGGCCAGGCAGAGAGTGCCGGCGACGAGGAGGGCGGGGCGTACGCCGACCTGGGACGCCAGGAGACCCGCCGCCAGCATGCACGCCGGCTGTGCCGTCTTGGCGCTGACCGACCAGGCGGTGACGACCCGGGCTATCACGTGGTCGTCGGTCACCGCCATGCGGTAGGCAGCGAAGGCCGGGTTGAAGACCCCGACCGCGAACAGCAGTCCCGTGTCGATCGCCACGATGGCGACGAGGCCGAGCCGGCCGAGCGGGACGAAGGCCAGCAGCAGGGCCCAGGGCGTACGCAGCACACCGAAGGCGAGCAGCACCCGGTGCGCGCCGAGGCGGCGGGTGAGCGGGAGGGTGCAGCGCGAGCCGAGGATGCCGCCCAGGCAGGGCAGGCCGAGCGCGAGGCCGTACTGGATCGGTGTGAAGTGCATGTCCTGCAGCATCAGAACGGCCAGGAGCGGGACGGTCGCCATCACCGGGCCGCCGAAGAGCAGTGCGTTCCAGAACAGGGGGCGCAGGCCCGGGTGGGCGAGTATGGTGCGCCAGCCCGTGCTCACGCCGGCCGAGGAGCGGGAGGCGGGTACGGGCGGGGGTTCGGGTTCGGGGGTCTGCAGGCGGCTGATGCCCAGGGCCGAGAGGGCGAAGGAGAGGGCGTCCACGGCCACCGTGGCCGTCGTGCCCAGGGCGCCCACGAGGAGGCCTCCGCTCGGGGGTCCCGCGCTCTGGCTGAGCCAGTCGGTCGTCTCGAAGCGGGCGCTCGCGCGCAGCCGGGCCTCGGGGGCTACCAGTGCCTTGAGATGGGCGGTGCTCGCCGCCAGGAACGCTGTCGTGGCCGCCGCCTGCACGACTCCGACCGCGCACAGCTGGCCGAACGTGAGCAGGCCCAGGGCCGCCGCGAGGGGGACGCTGGCCAGGGCGACGGCGCGGGCGAGGTCCGCCGCGATCATGACGGGCCGCTTGGTGCGGTGCTCGATACGGCCGCCCAGCCACAGCGCGATGACGGCACCGGGGACCGAGGACAGCGCCGCGAGCAGCGAGACCTGTAAGGCCGTGGCGTGCAGCGTGGTCACCGCCACCAGCGGGAGGGCGCCCGCGCCCACGGCCGTGCCCGCCGCGCTGACCGCGTAGGCGTGCCACACGCGGGTGAAGTCCCGCTGTCGTGACGGCAGGTGAGGTCTCGGGGTGGGTTGCCGGCCGGTTCGGTCCGCGCCTTTGGTGATCACGGCGAGGAATCCTACGGCGGGCGGCGCCGGCGCACGGCAGGAATCAGGATCAGAAGTCGAGGTCCAGTTGCTCGATGCCGGTGAACTCCACCGACAGGCCCTGCGCGCGGCGGCCCCGGTCACGGAAGTACATCTCGCCCAGGCCCTCGGCGAGGATGGCCTGGAGTTCCCTCTCCGGTGCGCCCGTCTCCTGGGCGGCGAAGAGGCGGGCCGCGTACTCGGGCGGCAGGGCCTGGTTGATGTGGCGGACGCGGGGGTCGTCGGTGGTTCCGGGGGCCGCGGTGAAGCCGAAGCGGGCGCGGGCGGAGACGAAGATGCCGCCGGTGGTGGCCGCCTGCTGCCGGGCCCGCTCACGCACCCGCGGCTGCCAGCGCCTGCGGGTCTCCGCGAGGAGCCGTTCGGCGAGGTCGCGACGGGGGTGCTTGATCTGGTCGCGCACATAACGCTCGACCGTGCGCTGGGAGATGCCGAGGAGGTCGGCGACCGGCCTGGTGCCCTTGAGCCGGCGGACCAGGAAGCGCATCTGTGCGGGTGCCGTCCTGGGGACCGGGCGGGTGAAGTGGCCGGCTGCGGCGACGTCCAGCGTGTCCCCGATACCGACCATCGTGCCGCCCTGCTCTCTTCCGTCCGGCCGTCGCCCGTGTACGGGCCCAGGACGACGTTACAGCGGGCCTGGAGGGCGCCTCCAGCGGGGCGCCCCACAGTGGGGGCGTTTGGCAGTGACGGCACGTTCGACGGTGCGACCGCTGAAGGAGGCCCGCCGTGTACCTGCTCCACGCTCGTCGCATGCTCCGTGGGTTCTGGCGTTGTCTGGCGTTGTACGGCACGTTCTACATCGGGCCCCTGCCCGGGCCCGGCCCGCTCACCGGTCCTGCTCCGGGTCATCCTGAGCGGCTGTGCGCCGATGTGCCGCTGTCGCCGCTGGAACGCCGGCTGGGTCGGGACCTGAAACGGGACCTGGGACCCGTCTAGCGGCCTGGCGCCCCGCTTACGCGCGCGGGACGGCCCCGCAACACAGAAAAAACGCCGCTGCCGGGGCCCTGGTCGGGCCCCGGCAGCGGCGTTCTGGAGGCGGAGGTGTGTTCGGGCGTGTGCCTCCAGGTCAGTGGAGTTCCTGGACCGGCTCCCGTTCCTCGGCGGGGCCGCTCTGGTGGCCGATCGCCGCGTGCCCGTCGGAGGAGTGGCCGTGGTGTTCCAGGGCGTGCTGCAGTTCCTGCGGGGTCGGTGTGGCGACCTGGCCGCCGTTCAGCCAGCGGTTGAGCTTGAAGCGCAGGGCCTGCTTGCGGAACTCGGGGTTGCGGACGCCGTCCTGTTCCCGCACGGGCGCCGGCAGCGCCTCCGCGGACTCCCGGGACAGCAGCATGTACTCCGTGCCGCGCTCCAGGCGCTCGTGCACCTCGATGAACTCGCCGTGCGGCAGCCGCTTGATGATGCCGGTCTCGCGGCCGTGCAGCAGCTTGTCGCGGTCCCGCAGCTGCAGGCCCAGGCAGATCCGGTAGGTGATGACGTACGCCAGCGCCGGGATGACGAAGACGCCGATCCGGACCACCCAGGTGATCGAGTTGACGGACAGATGGAACTTCTCGGCCAGGACGTCGTTGGCACCGCCGAAGAACAGCACCAGGTACAGGGCGCAGAAGGCGACGCCGAACGAGGTGCGGGCGGGCCGCTCGCGCGGGCGGTCCAGGAGGTGGTGCTCACGCTTGTCGCCGGTGACCCAGGCCTCCAGGAACGGCCAGAGGGCGAGCGACAGGGCCATCACCGTGGGCAGGAGGACGGCCGGGATGATGACGCCGAGGTTGACGGTGTAACCGCCGACGGTGAACTCCCAGGCGGGCATCGCTCGTAGTGCGCCTTCGAGGAAGCCCATGTACCAGTCGGGCTGGGAGCCCTGGGAGATCTGGTCGGGTCGGTACGGGCCGAAGTTCCAGATCGGGTTGATCTGGGCGATGCCCGCCATGAGCGACAGGATGCCGAAGACCACGAAGAAGAAGCCGCCGGCCTTGGCCGCGTAGTTCGGCATCAGGGGCTGGCCGATGACGTTGTTCTCGGTGCGGCCGGGGCCCCGGAACTGGGTGTGCTTGTGGTAGAAGACCAGGATCAGGTGGACGGTGGCCAGGGCCACCAGGATTCCCGGCACCAGCAGGATGTGGATGCTGTAGAACCGGGAGATGACGTCCTCGGCCGGATACTCGCCGCCGAAGATGAACATCGTCAGGTACGTACCGACCAGCGGGATGGCGAGGGTGACGCCCTCCAGGATGCGCAGGCCGGTGCCGGAGAGCAGGTCGTCGGGGAGCGAGTAGCCGACGAAGCCCTCGATGATGGCCAGGACGAGCGTCAGGAAGCCGATCAGCCAGTTCATCTCACGCGGCTTGCGGAACGAACCGGTGAAGAAGTGCCGCAGCGTGTGCAGGCTGAGCGCGGCGACCATGGTCAGAGCCGCCCAGTGGTGCAGCTGGCGGATGAACAGGCCGCCGCGCACCTCGAAGCTGATCTTGACGGTGGACTCGTATGCCTCCGACATCCGCGCACCCTGGAGCGGGACGTACGGGCCGTGGTAGACGACCTCGCTCATGCCCGGCTTGAAGAACAGGGTGAGCCAGACCCCGGTGAGAAGCAGGATGATCAGGCTGTAGAGCGCGATCTCACCGAACATGAACGACCAGTGCTCGGGAAAGACCTTGCGGGACAGCTTGCCCCATTTGTAGATCGCGAGCCGACCGTCCATCCAGTCGGCGACTCGCTCGCCGTGCGACGCCTGGTTGCGCTCGCTCTGCGGCGCCCTCTCGGTCGTGCTCATACCCGCGCGCTCTCCCCTCGCGTGCCGTGAAGCGGCTGGAACGCTATCGGCGCAAACCGCGTCCGGACAACCGCATTCAAGCCATTACATGCCCTCAACTGGACGGATTCTCGAGCGCGGTGCGAGCGGTCGGCCAGCACGTCGGTTCCCTCCGTACCTAACAGGCCGGGCCCAAGGACCCGTCTATCGGTCCCTACCCGCTCCCGGCAACTCAAGTCGCCTTCCGTGGCGGCTAGTTGCTCCACTCTTGTCATACCAGAAAGCGTAATGGCCGCGTCTTTCGGCTTGACGACCGGGTTCACCGGCCGGTGCCGCTCCAGTGGACCGAGGAGCTCGCGGCCCGTGGACTGGCGGAGCCGATCGAGACCCCGAAGGCGGGTGTGGCCGGCGTGGCGAGGCGGCGCCGTCGGGTGTCGGCGTGGGTGGTGCTGGGCGGTGTCGCGGCTGCCGGGCGGCGCGGGGCGCGCAGCAGGGCCCGCAGCTCACGCGGCCGGGGCAGGGCGGGGGGCGGGTTGACCGCCTGGAAGCGTTCGAGCAGCAGCGTCGCCGCGTGGGGGTCGGTGGTCGCGGCGGCGGCGAGCCGGGCCGCGTAGCGCCGGCCGAGGCGGGCGGCCGGTCCGTCGGGCAGGTCCTGGCCGGTGCCGGCCACGCCCAGGTTGCGCAGGCTCGACCGCCAGGCGGGAGCCAGGTGCTGGGCGAGGGCCTGGCGCAGCCGGTAGCTGATGCCCACGGCGGTGCCGTGGCCGGCGAGCAGGTGGTCGAGGACGAGCGCGCCCTGCACGGCGAGCGTCATGCCGTGCCCGTGGGCCGGGTCGACGGCGACGAAGGCGTCGCCGACGACGACGAACTGGTCGGGCCAGCGGCGCAGCTTCTCGTAGTGGCGCCAGCGGTTCTCGGTGCCGGCGCAGGTGTAGACCGGGCCGAGGGGGGTGGCGGCCTCGATGACCTCGCGCAGCAGCGGGTGGCGCAGCTCCCCCGCCGCGGCCAGCAGGCCCTCGTGGTCGGTGGGGGGCCGTCTGCCGTCGCCGAAGCTGAGCGTCACCGACCAGCGTCCGCCCTCGATGGGCTGGAGGATGCCCTGGCGCGGGTGGTCGGCCGAGCCCATCAGCAGCAGGCCGCTCCAGTCGGCGACATGACCGATGGGCGGCGCGAACACGGTGGAGGCGTACGTGGTCCGGGTGCGGGCCACCGATTCCCTGGGCGTCTGGTAGCCGAGCTCGGCCAGCCAGCGCGGGGCGCACGAGCCGCGCCCGGAGGCGTCGACCACGAAGTCGGCCTCGATCAGGCGCCGGGGGCCGAAGCCGTCGGAGGCCCGCCGGTCCCGGCCGCGCGCCCACACGCCGACGACCGTGTCGCGGCGGCCGGGCTCCAGAGCGACGACCTCGTGCTCGGAGAGGAAGGTAACCTTCGGGTCGGCGCGCAGCCGGTCGCGTACGACACCGTCGATCAGGTCGCGGCCGGCGCTCAGTGCTAACAGGCCGCAGTCCTGGCGGGGCAGCCAGCCGGCCGGGCCGAGCACCAGCACGTCCTCGGGTATCCGCACGGGAACCGCTCCGGCGCGGGTGAGATCCGCGACGATGCCCGGGAACAGCTGCTCCAGGCCCTGGTGTGCGGTGGGCATGAGGGTGTGGGTGTGCCGGGCCTGGGGCACGCCCCGGCGCCGCCCGGATCCGCGGGGCAGCCGGTCGCGCTCGATCACGGTGACCCGGTCCATGAAGTCGGCCAGGGTCCGCGCCGCGGTGAGCCCGGCGAGGCCGGAGCCGATCACCACCGCGTGGCCGTGGCCGCCGGCCCTGTCGATCGCCGTTGCGTCCAGGCTCATCTCCCCCGCCCCTCTTGCGTGTTGTGCATGCATCATGCGGTGCGCGGGCGTCCGAGCGGCAGGGCTTTCTCAGCCGGGCGTGGGATGCCGGGCGCGGGGTGCGCCGCCGTGACGGTGCCCGGGGCGCCCGTGTTCCGGGCGTTTGGCTCCGATGTGCCTGGTGGGGTGCTTACGCCCGCCTGTGCCTGTGGTGCCGGGCGGGGCGGGGGGTTCCAGCGAGGGTCCAGTGAGCCACGAAACGGGCTCTGGCGGGAATCGAGCCATGAGGTGCCCCGCGGGTGAGCCGGGGGGCGGTGGGACCGGCCTGGCCGCCCTGGCCGGGCCGGTCCCGCCGGCTCACGCGTTGCGGTAGGCGACCCGCCTGGCCATCTCGGCCAGTTCGTCGCGCCAGACCTGGTCGACGGGCGCGTCGGCGATGGCCTTGCAGCCCCGCTCGACGAGGCCGTCGATGTGCTTTTCGACATCGGCGGGAACACCGGTGTCCAGCAGGCGGCGGCGCACTTCGTCGGGGGTGTGTCCCGGCTCCGTGATCAGGGTGTGGATGTGCTCGTCGCGCTGCATCGCCCAGCCCAGCAGCAGCGTCATCTTGTGCTGGGTGAAGTCGAGGCCGGCGGGCTTGCCGGTGTCCGCGGAGTCGCCGAAGGCGTCCAGCAGGTCGTCGCGGAGCTGGAACGCCTCGCCGACGGCCTCGCCGTACTCCGCGAAGGCGGGAGCGAGGTCGCCGCGGCCCGCCGCCTTCGCCCCCACGACCAGGGGCCGGTGGATGGTGTAACGGCCCGACTTGATCTTGGCGATCAGGCGGGAGAGCCGGGGGTCGACGGAGAACTCGGCAGCAGCGTGGACGTCCGCGTACTGGCCGATCATCACCTCGGAGCGCAGCTTGTGCCACTCGGGGAGGGCCGACGCCGGCGCCTCGGACATCAGCTCGTCGGAGTAGGCGAGCGCGAGGGCGCCGACGAGGATGGCCACGCCCTCGCCGAACCGGCGGTCCTCGCCCTGCCAGTCGTTGCTCCGGTGCACGTCCATGTGCTTCACGTGGACGGTCGGCAGTCCGCGCCGCTGGCTGGAATCGTCCAGGACGTCGTCGTGGATGAGAAGGGCCAGGTGCAGCATCTCCAGGGCCGCACCGGCGGCCACGATCCCGGGGTCCTCGGGGTCGCCGCCCGCGGCGAGGTAGCCGGCGATGGCGAAGGCGGGCCGGATGCGCTTGCCGCCGGAGGCGATCATCTCGGACAGCGCGTCGACGGGGATGACCGCGCGTTCGTCCACTTCCGCCCACGTCTCACGCTCGGCCGAGAGCAGGGAGCGCAGCCGGTCCTCGACTCGCTGGAGCAGGCCGGTGCTGGTGCGGCGCGCGAAGTCGGCCGCCTCCTGACCGCTGCCGGTGGTCACGTCCGAAGTCACACGTATCTCCTTGAGTATAGATGTAAAGGGCACCTTGAGGCGGAAGCACCGAGGGCGGCTGAGCAGGCTACCTGTGGCTCCGGCCGATCGCGTACCCGACCTCATCAGGTGACTGCGCCGACATGGGGCGAATCTCGAGTTCCCCTTTAGGGACGATCGACTGCGAATGACGAACGTTGACACCCTGAACGGCCCCGTGGAAGCCTCCCTGTGCACCCATAGGTTACGTCTGGGCAGCGTCGGGGGGTATGGAACGCAGGTGACGCGCTGTATCCGGCAAACACGTCTGGGTTCTTTCAGCGATTTCGGCGTGGGATCCGGCCGTACCGGCTCTCCCTCTCTCCAGGGGCCATCGATCCGACCATAACTGCGCAACCCGCATAGGGCATTCGTGTGCTCCTTGACGGTTGCCGGGCGAGCCACCTCGTGAAGGAGATTGAATGGAGTTTCACGCATGCCCCGGAACTCACACCCAGGAACGTCGCACGGCCACCGGGGCCGTGCTCTGCGTCCCGTGCATCAGGCAGGTGCAGAGTAACCTGCGCGCCCTCCCCGGTCTCTACCAGGAGAGCCTGCACCACATAGCGCCCATATCCAGACGAATGAACCAGACGAGAGTGTCCGGGAGCCGCAGTCGGGATCACCTGAACATGGCCGCACTCGACACCCGGCACAACATCCTGACCATTCTCGAGTCGTGGTCGGGATTCGTCGTCGAAAAGCTTGGAAAAAGCGCACCCACGCGCACGGTCCCGGACTTGACGCGATTTTTGCTGATCCACTTGGAGTGGCTCGTCACACAGCCACCGGCCGTTGATTTCGCAGAGGAAATTGACGGTCTCAGGCTGGAACTGCTGCGCACCATCGACCCCGGCCCGAGTGAACGTCATGCGTTCCACAGGGAGTGTGTCGTGGACAACTGCACGGGGACGATCAACACCTCGGCGCAGCACATCGGCAACACGGAGAGGAGAAGCATCCGGTGTTCGTCGGGACACAGTTGGGAAATGCACGAATGGATCACTCTACGGCCGCTCATGGAACGGCAGCGGAAGGCGGTCAGCGCATGAAGCCGCCACGCCACCGGCTCGTACCCACGAACGTGGCCGCGCTGGCCGCGGGCGTCTCGGAGGCGACGATCCGCAAGTGGGTGAGCCGCGGGAAGATCACCCGGTACGGCACACCGGGCCGCTCGGAGTTCGACATAGACGAACTCACGCAGATCGCGCTGCAGCGAAGGCGCTGATCCAGCAGCCGCACATCGTGGCCGTCACAGCATGCGCGCAGGTCGGCGGGGTACCTGCGGATGTGAAGCGGCCTTTGTGAGCGTCGGGCGCCGGTGGACGGCACCCGACGCTCACGGCTCATCGCCTGCGGGTCGGGGGCAGTGACCGGGTCAGCGCGCGGTCCGTCAGCGGGCCCGCGGCCCCGGTGTACGCCTCCGGCTCGAACAGGTCCGACAGCCGGGCGTCGGCGAGGACGGCCGACGCCCGGCTGTCCTGTCTGAGAACGTCGGCCAGCGGCTCACCGGTCCGCGCCGAGTGCGCGGACGCCTCGTTGAGCAGATCGCGTGCCTGGGCCTTGCCGAGCAGCGGGGCGAGGACGACGGCGATCCGCTCCGAGACGATCTGCCCCCCGGTGATCTCGGTGTTGGCGCGCATGCGCCAGGGATCCACCGACAGCTGGGAGACGAGTTCCACCGCCTGGTGCGCCGCGCCGCCGGCCAGCCGCAGCAGGGCGCGCAGGGATTCCCATTCGGCATGCCAGGCGCCGGCCGAACGCTCGTCCTCACTGGGCAGGCAGCCCAGCACCGTCGCGGCGAGCTGCGGCGCCTGCAGCGCGGCGGACCTGATGGCCGTGGCGAGCACGGGGTTGCGCTTGTGCGGCATCGCCGAGGACGCGCCCCGGCCGCTGGGGGCCGGTTCGTGCACCTCACCGACCTCGGTGCGGGTCATCGACAGCACATCGACCGCGATCTTGCCGAGGGCACCGCACAGGAACGCGGCTGCCGTGGCCACATCCACCACCGGCGTGCGCAGCACGTGCCAGGGCAGGAGCGGGGCGCGCAGCCCCAGTTCGGCCGCGAACGCCTCCGTCAGCTCCTGGACGTAGGCGGCCGGGTCGGCGTCCGGCGCGAACTCGAGGTAGCCGGCCAGGGTGCCGGCCGCGCCGCCGAGCTGGACGGGAAGTCCCTGCTCGGCGATCGCGTCCAGCTTCTGGGCAGCGTCCAGGAGGAGGTGGCGCCAGCCCGCCGCCTTGAGACCGAAGGTCGTCGGCACCGCGTGCAGGGCCAGGGTGCGGCCCGCCATCAGGGTGTCGCGGTGCTCCGCGGCCAGAACGGCCAGCGCCTCCTCGGCACGTTCCACGTCGCCGCGGATCAGCTCCAGGGCCCGCCGGGCGACCAGGATCGTCGCCGTGTCGAGGATGTCCTGGCTGGTGGAGCCGCGGTGCACATACCGGGCCGCCTCCCGGTCCTCGTCCGCCACCACCGCGGTGAACTCCCGTACGAACGCCACCACCGGGTTGGCGGACTCGCGTGCCCTGTGGGCCAGGGAGACGAGGTCGAGCCGGTCGGCCCGTGCGGCCTCGGTGATCACCCGCGCGGCAGCCGCGGGCACCGTGCCGAGCCGGGCCTGGGCCCGGCTCAGCGCCGCCTCGGCGTCCAGCATGGCCTGCAGCCACGCCGCGTCGCAGACCGCGGCCACGACAGGGGTGCCGGCCCAGACCGGTGAGAGCAGACCGGGGTCCGCCAGCAGCGCCGGGCCGGGCCCCGCCCCGACGGCGAGGCCGGTGTCAGTGTGCATGGGTGAATCCTCGTCCGGTGGGGGCGTCGGGTCCGCCTGTGGCCGGCCCGGCCTCGTCGTCGCGGGCGAGGGCGGCTCGGGCGATGGCGTCGGAGTCCGTGAGCGTCACCGAGTTGACGCCGGGCCGGATGCCCGCGGCCGTCACCCAGTGCACCGACTCGGTCGGCACGCCGAAGGCGAAGCGGCGCGGATGCGGCCGGCCCTGCGCGTCGAGCAGATGGAACGGCCGCTCGGTGACGGCCAGTCCGTCGGTCTCGTGCGCGCCGCCGGAACGGGTGCGGATGCGGTAGGCGGTGCACTGCCCGGTGGCCAGCAGATGGCTCAGCAGCGGGTCCTGCGTGCGGCGCAGGGTGATCTCGGGCAGGCGCGCCTCGACCAGCGCCTCCACCCGGACCTCGGAACCCGGCACGAGCGGCGAGCGGACGGAGTATCCGCCGGCACCGGCCTCGACGCGCAGGTCCGGCCCGACGACGTGAAGCACACCGGCCTCGATCAGGGCGGTCATCTCCTCGACTCGGCGCGCCGGCGGGCCGATCGACAGGAACGCGTTGAGCGGGGTGTACCAGCCGTCCAGGTCGGTGCGGTACGAGTCGCCGTGCAGGCCGCCGTGGTCGACGGCGAGACGGATCTCGTTGCGCAGGTCCCGCAGGACGTCGAGGGCCGCCTTGCGCGGGCCGCTGACGTTGCCCGCGCCGGCCTCCTCGACGTCGTCGCGCAGGTAGTCGAGGAGCCAGGTGGTGAAGTCCTGGGGGCTGAGGAACTCCCGGTCCTGGTAGGGGCGGGCGAGCAGCTCCCAGTCCCAGCGGTACTTCTCGCCGATGCCGTACGAGTCGAGAACGGCGACCTTGTCCTCGTCCCCCGGTCCGGCCGCCAGGAAGTCCTCGTAGAGCTGCTGTGCCCTGCCGATGTGTCCGCGTGAGGTGAACAGCGTCCGGTAGTAGACGCCCTCGACCTCGCGGGCGATCAGCGGCCACAGGTGTTCCTTGAAGTCGAGCCCGGCGTGCCCGTGTTCGCGGCGCAGTTCGGCGATACGCTCGGCGGTGAGCACCAGCGGCTCGTGACGGCCGTGCGGGCCCTTCTCGTTCTCGCCGCGGGCCTGGTAGGGGATGCCGCGCCGGGACCCGGCGTAGAGCTGCGGTTCCCGGCCGGAGGGGCGGTAGACGAGCTCGCCGTAGAGCGTCTCGAACGAGCCGCCGCGGCCGACGGTGAGCTGGGCCATGTAGTCGAAGAAGTTCAGCCCGAGCCCGCGCAGCAGCACCTTCGTGCCCGGGGCCAGCACCTCGAGGTCGACGTCGGCCGGGTTGGCCGGCCCGATGTAGGTCAGGCCCGCTTCCTGGGCCCGGGAGGCGAACTCCTGCTCGGCGGCGTCCGCGCGGGCCGGCAGGTGGCCCTGGCACAGGATCACCGCGTCCAGGTCCTCCAGCACGGTTCCGTCGGCGAGCCGCACCCGCTGGCGGGAGCCGTTCCGCGCGTCCTTGCCGTCGCCCGGGACGTCGTCCAGGGACACGGCGAGCGAGGCGTGCGTGGTGACCCTCAGCCCGGACGGCGCGCCTTCGACGATGCGCTGGTAGGCCCACCGCAGGTAGTGGCCGTAGAAGGCGCGGGTCGGGTAGGTGTCGGGTCCCAGCGCGCGGGCCTCGTCCAGGACGTGTGCCGGATGGTCGTCTCCCCACTCGCCCGCGACGAGGGCCACGGACCACTCGTGCAGGCTCGGCCCCGGCTCCAGGGGACCCCGCAGGTCCACGCTGGCATCGGTGAACACGGAGATCTGGCCGGCGACGGTGTTCATGAGCAGGTGACGGGACTGGTCGGTGCGCCACACCTTGCCGGGTCCCGGCGGGTAGGGGTCGACCACATGGACGTGGACGGAGCGGCCCTCGGGCTGCGAGCGCGCGTTGGCACACAGTCGTTCGACCACCGAGAGCCCTCGCGGACCGGCGCCTATCACGCACACCGTGTGATGTTTTGTCGTCATGATTCCTCTTTCTGCCGATATCGGGCAATGGAAGGAGGGCCGTGCGGGTGCGGCGGGAGTCCGGTGGGACGGCGGCGGATAAGCAGTGGTCTCACCACTCGACCAGGGCGAAGCCCGCCGCCATGCCTCCGCCGAAGCCCGCAAGGAGGATCAGATCCCCTCGGGTGAAGGCGCCCGCGCGGGCGGCTTCGTCCAAGGTGATCGGGATGGAGGCGGCCCCGGTATTGCCGTAGTGGGTCAGCGAGAGGTGCATGGTGGCCCGGGACAGGGCCATTTCGGCGAAGACGGTGTCGAGCATGACGCCGTTGGCCTGGTGCGGCACGAAGTGCCTGATGTCGTCGGGGACAACACCGGCCTCGTGGAGGAACTGCTTGGTCAGCCCCGGCAGGTGGTCCTCGACGAAGGCGCGCACGGCCCGGCCGTCCATGGTGAAGTACTGCCGGCCGGCCGCCAGGGCCGCCGGGTCGCAGGGCATTCTGCTGCCGCCGGCCGGCACCTCGATCAGGCCCGACAGTTCACCGAAGGTGTGCACGTCGATGTGCCGTACGCGCGAGCCGCCACGGCCGAGGACCATCGCACCGGCACCGTCGCCGAACAGGACGACGGTCCTGCGGTCGGCCGGGTCCAGGATGCGCGAGTACACGTCGGCGCCGATGACCAGCGCGTGGCCGCCGCGCCGGGCGAGGACGCCCTCGACCGCGGTGAGCGCGAACACCTCGCCGGAGCAGACGGCGTTGACGTCGAACGCCGCCGCGTCCACCGCGCCGAGCAGGTGCTGCACGTAGGCGGCGGTGGGCGGCTGGGGCCGGTCCGGCGTGGACGTGGCGACCACGATCACGGACAACTGGTCGGCGGTGATGCCGGCCGACTCCAGGGCAGCTCGTCCCGCCGCCGCGGCCAGGTCCGACGTGGCCTGCTCGGGGGCGGCCCAGCGCCGTTCCCGGATGGCGGTCTTGCGGATGACCCAGGCGTCGTCGACCTGTGCTCCGGCGCCGACTTCGTCGTTGGAGACGACCCGGTCCGGCACATAGGCACCCGTACCGAGGATTCCGAATTCGGTCATGCGCCTGCCTCCCCCCTCACTCAGATGATCTTGACACAGTGCGATCGGCCGCGGCTGCGCGGGGCCGTCGTCGGCAAGAAGCCGAACCGGGCCCCGGCATGCGGCCGGGGCCCGCGAGCCGGCAGGGCGCTGCCTGCCGGCTGTGCTGTCGGTGTTCCGTGTGCTGTCTGTGTGATCCGGGCCGGCCGGGCTGATGGTGGTTGCCGGCGGGCTCGCGGATGACGGTGTTCGTCCGGTCGGTGCCGATGAGGGTGATCGGCACCACCTGTGCGACCAGGGTGGGGCGCATCGAGGGAAGTGACGGAACGGATCGGTGAAAGTCCGGCGTGCCCGTGGGTTGCGGACGGTACGGCGAGCGGGCCCCGACGGACCTCAGCGGGTCTCGTAGATGCGCTTGTGTCCGCGCAGGGCCGCCAGCCGGAAGGCTCCGGTGGTCTCGGCCGGGGTGGGGTGGTCGCCGCCGTCGGCCGGGAAGGACCGCTCGTGCAGCTCGCGGTAGCGGGCGTAGTCGACGGCCTTGCGCCGGTCGATCGCCTCGCGGTGCGCTTCGGTGCGCAGGTGCTCCCGGTAGCCGGGTACGACGGTGCCGGCGAAGAACTCGGCGACGCTGCCGGAGCCGTAGCTGAGGAAGGCGACGGCCTTGCCGGTCAGGTCGTCCGCCTGGTCGAGCAGGGCGGCGAGGCCCAGGTAGACCGAGGCGGTGTAGCTGTTGCCGATGACGGTGTTGTAGGCCGTCGTCAGGCCGAGGTCGCGGGTGACCCTGTCGTCGTCGGTGTCGTGCCCGGTGACGTTCAGCAGGTGCCGGTGGGCCTTGTAGGCCATCTTCGTGAACGGCTGGTGGTAGCAGAACGCGGCGAAGTCGTCGAGCGGGCGCCCGCCCTGCTCGGTGTAGTCCTTCCAGCTGCCCTCCACCGCCTGGAGGTAGGCGGTGATGGACTCCTGCCCGTCGACCAGGGCGGCGTCACGGTAGTTGGGCCGCCAGAAGTCCATGACGTCGGCGGTGAACACGCCCGAGGGCTCCTCGATGCGCACCAGCGCGGGGTCGGCGCTGACCAGCATGGCCACGGCGGCCGCGCCCTGGGTGGCCTCGCCCGGGCTGTCGAGCTCGTACTTGGAGACGTCGCTGGCGATCACGAGGACCCGCTGCGCGGGGTCGCGGTGCACGAGGCCGATGGCGAACTGCAGGGCCGCGGTCGCTCCGTAGCAGGCCTGCTTGAGTTCGACGACCCGGGTGGCCGAGGGCAGCCCGAGCAGCGAGTGGACGTAGACACCGGCCGCCTTCGCCTGGTCGATCGACGACTCCGTCGCGAAGACGACCGTACGGATCCCGTCGCTGCCGTGCCGGGCGATGATGGGCGCGGCGGCGGCTGCGCCCAGGGTCACGATGTCCTCGTCGGCGGCGGGCACGCTCATGGACAACTGTCCGATGCCCTTGTGGTACTTGCCGATGTCCGTGCCGTTGTACTCCGCGAGTGCCGTGTGCGGCAGGACGAACTCCGTGGTGGCGAAGGACAGATCGTGAATTCCTATGGCGGAAGCGTTGGCCATTTGTTTAAACACCGACCTTTGCTGTCTGGTTGTCGCGTTCCAGCTGGACGTGTGCGCGCATCAGTTCGCCCGGGTTCGTCTGGGCCGCGAGCAGGGAGAGTTCGCCGCACAGCACCGTCGCCGCCGCGATGACGGCAAGCCGGCGGGCGTTCTCGCCGGGTTCGCGTTCCTCCCGGCAGCCGAGCCGGGCGAGGTTGGTCTCCACGAAGGCGAGCCCCTTGCCGTTGCCGACCGTGCCCATGATCAGGTTGGGCAGGGTGCAGGCGAAGTAGAGGTCGCCGTCGCGGTCCTCGGCCATGACGACGCCCTGGGAGCCCTCGACGATGTTGGCCGCGTCCTGGCCGGTGGCCAGGTAGAACCCGAGCAGCATGTTCGCGAAATGGGCGTTCGCCGAGCGGATGCCGCCGGCGAGCAGCGTGCCGAGCATGTTCTTGCGGATGTTCAGCTCGACGATCTTGGCGGCCGTGGTGTGCAGGACGTCCTCGACCACGGTGCGCGGGACGAGCAGTTCCGTGACGACGTTCTTGCCGCGGCCGAGGATGCCGTTGATCGCGGTCGCCTTCTTGTCCGTGCAGTAGTTGCCGGAGATCGATCCGTAGGAGATGCCCGGGATCGTCTCCAGCAGGTGCTTGAGGAGCACGTCGGAGGCGAGGGTGGCCATGTTGTGGCCGGAGGCGTCGCCGGTCCTGAACTCGAACCGGATGAACAGCAGGTTGGCGTTGATCTCGTGGTGGATCCTGATCAGCTCGGCGAAGCGGCTGCAGGTGCGCACCACTTCCTGCAGTTCGCTCATGCGCGCCTCGATGGTCCGCGCGGCCGTCAGCGCGGTCTGCGCGTCCACCGCCTCGACCAGCACCGAGCGGGTCATCCGCTCGTCCACGAGGGTGGCGACGATGCCCTTCTCGGCCAGCATGGAGACCTTCGCGCCACGGCCCACGGAGGGCCATAGCGGGGACTCGTAGGTGGCGAGCGGGACCTGGGTCTCGGTGGTGGCGACGTTCCCCGAGATGCGCAGGGGTCCCACCCAGCGCATCGGAACCCCGGCGATCGCGTGTGCCTCAGTCATCGTGTGCTTCCCGTCGTGTCGTGGGGGGCGGCCAGGCTGCTGGAGCGTCGGGCCAGCGGCCGTGTGTCGATGCCCCGGTCGGTGCAGAAGTCGCGCAGGTCGCCGTGGATCAGCAGATCGCAGCGCGTCAGGTCGGCAGGGGTGTGCGCGCCGAGCATGGTCTGCAGCGCGGCGAGCTGGTCGAGCCAGGCCGACAGCAGCGCGATCAGCGCGTCGACACCGCCGTCCATCAGCGTGCGCAGGAACTTGCCGGACGCGCCGACGCCAGAGGCGCCGAGCGCCAGGGCGCGGGCGACGTCGAGCGGGTTGCGTACGCCGCCGGAGGCGAGGACGGGGATGCCGGCGCCCTGTGCGTCCAGCAGGCAGGCGGCGGTGGACTGGCCCCAGTTGTGGAGGTAGCCGTAGTCGGCGATCTCCCGCCGGCCGTTCTCGATGCGGGCGAAGTCCGTGCCGCCCCGGCCGCCGAGGTCGGCCACCTTCACGCCCAGCTTCTGCAGCAGCAGAACCGTTTCCCGGCTGAGTCCGTTGCCGACCTCCTTGACGATCACGGGGACGTCGACGGAGGCGGCGATCTTCTCGATCTGCGGGACCCACGACGAGAACGACCGGTCGCCCTCCGGCATCGGCGTTTCCTGCGCGGTGTTGATGTGGATCTGCAGGGCGTCGGCCTTCACCAGGTCGATGGCCCGCTGCGCCTTGTCCACGGAGGCCGTCGCGTTGACGTTGGCCATGACGAACCCGTCCGGGTTCTTCTCGCGCAGCACGCTGAACGTGCCGGCGCAGGAGGGGTCCTTGAAGTACGCACTCATGGAGCCCGACGCGATGGGTACGCCGGTCTCGCGGGCGGCGATGGCCAGGTCCCGGTTGATGATGCCGGTCTTCTCGCTGCCGCCGGTCATCGCGTTGATGTACAGCGGCACCTGCCAGGTGATGCCGGCGAACGTCGTGGCCAGGGACACGTCCTCGCGGTCGATGCCGGCCAGGGCGTGGTGGACGAACGACACCTCGTCGAACTGGTTGCGTCCGGTGTGCTCCCGGTGCTGTTCGACGGCGAGCCGGACGTGGTCGTCCTTGCGTTGTGCGATCATTCCTCGTTCCCTTCCGCAGCGGGCCCGATCGGCAGGGGCAGCACCCCGTCCGCGGCCCACCGTTCCCGCAGGTGAGCGATGTCTCGTGACGCGTCGGCGTCGAGCAGGGCGATCCCGCAGTCGCCGCCGCCCGCCCCGGAGGGCTTGGCCGCGCCACCGACGGCTTCGGCCGCGTCGCACAGCGCCGTCAGCCTGGTCGTGAAGATTCCCAGGCCCACCTCGTGATCCAGTCGAGCCAGCTCCCGCCGGGCCCGCCGGATCTGGTCCAGCAGGCTTGCGCGGTCTCCTTGCTCGAGTGCGGCTTCGGCGGCGCGTACGCAGTCGGTGGTGGTCCGGACGAACCTTCGGTGGGACTCGCTGCCCCGCCAGGCCCGCCGCCGGTCCAGGTCGGAGACGAGGGCCGCGGTGGAGGCGGGGTTCCCGGTCCAGCCGACCTCCAGTGCGAGGCCCTGGGGCGCCGGCAGCCGGCGTACCGCGAAGCCCGGCCAGGGTGTGCGCAGCGCCTCCTCGACGCCCTTGGTGCGGGCGAGGTCGAGCACGGCGGGCCGGTCGGGCGCCTGGTAGGTGATCCAGCCGCCCCAGGTGCTGGCGGCGAGATCGCCGCCGGAGGCCCTGGGTTCGAGCGCGGTCGTGGCGAGCATGGCCAGGCGGTAGCGCTCCTCCAGCGAGAGCCGCAGGCCCGCGAAGGCGGCGACGGCCGCGACGGTCGCCACGGTCACCGCACCGCTCGAACCGAGGCCGTACTTCCTGCCGTCGTCGTGCAGGCCGCTTTCGACCGAGAGGCTGAACGCCGGTACGGGAAGGCGGCGTTCGGTCAGCAGCCGGGCCACCGTCTCGATCGCCGACACCACGTGGGCCAGGCGGATGCGCGCATCCTGCTCGTCGTCGGTGCCGCAGGGGCTGAGCCTGCCTTCCTGCCACTGCCAGCGCACACCGCGCGGGCCGAGGTCGGAGGAGATCTCCACGTCCGCCTCGGCGGTGCCGGACACGGTGACGGTGATGTACCGGTCGACGGCGACCAGGATCGCCGGGTTGCCGGGGTCCACCACCGCGTACTCGCCCGCGACGAACAGTTTGCCCGGCGCCCGCCGGACCACCGTGTGCTGACGGGTCATCATCCGCCCTCGGGCAGCAGCCGGGCGCCCGGCCCCGGCCCGGCGATGTGCACCTGGCCGTCTCCGACGGCACCGCGCAGGGCCTCGGCGACCCGCTCGGCGTCCGCACGGCGGCACAGCACCTTCACGTTCGGCCCGGCGTCCATGGTCGCGTAGGCCAGGACGCCGTCCTGCCGGAGCTGCAGCACGCTGTCGAGCACGGTGATCGTGGGCGCCGACAGGTAGCGCACCGCCGGGCGCGCCGCCAGCATCGTCGCGTGCATGCCCAGCGCGTTGCGCTCGGCGATCTCGCCGACCGCTTCGAGGTCGCCGCGCAGCAGCGCCGCGCGCATCTCGGCCAGGTCGTCCTTGCTGGAGACGGCCCACGGCTCGTACAGCGGCGACGTCTGAACGGTGCGCCGCATGGCGGCCCGGCTGGAGACGGCCTTGGGGCCGGCGTTGACGACCGCGATGACGAGTGCGGGGTCCAGGTCGGCCGCGGGCACCGGCTCGGCGTAGGAGCTGAGGTCGGCCTCCTCCTCGGTGCCGGTGGTCAGACCCGCGTGCCACATCACGAAGCCGCCGAAGAGCGACCGGGACGCCGACCCGGATCCGCGCCGGGCCAGACGGGAGAGCGCGGTGGCGTCGAGGTCGAGCCCGTACGCGGCGGCGCCGGCGACGGCGAGAGCGGCGAACCCGCTCGCGGAGGAGGCGAGGCCCGCCCCGGTGGGGACGGTGTTCTCGCTGTCCACGACGGCCCGCCCGGCGTGCCCGGCCCGTTCGCGCACCAGGTCCAGGAAGGCGACGACGCGGCGCAGCGCCTCGCCCTCGGCGGGCCGGCCGTTGAGGGTGACCCGGTCGTGCTCCGCCTCGGGGTCGAGGCGGACGCCGGTGGTCGTCCGGAAGACGTCCAGCGTCATCGACAGACTGTCGGTCCGCGGCAGGAAGAGCTTCTCGTCGCGCTTGCCCCAGTACTTGATCAGCGCGATGTTCGGGTGCGCGACGGCGGTGGCGCCGTGCGCGGTGTCCGCCTCCTGCGCGCGCACCAGCGTGGTCCGGTGTTCAGTGTGCATGCTTGGCAAGCCCTCTCAGCGGTACGACCCACGTCTGCACGGCGCCGGCCTCGTGGAGCTGCCGGGTGACCTCTCTGGCCTGCTCCGGCTGGGTCATGGCGAGGACGCAGCCGCCCAGCCCGCCGCCGGTGATCTTGGCGCCGAGGCTGCCTGCGGTGAGCGCTGCCTCGACCAGCGCGTCGATCCCCTTGGTGCTCAGGCCGGCCGCCCGCAGCAGCTCGTGGTACTCCGTCAGCCGCGAGCCCACCTCTTCCGCCTTGCCGTCGCAGAGGGCGTCCCTGACCTCTTCGGTCAGGCGCGAGGCGCGGTGCACGAACCTGTCCTGCGCTCCGGCGTGCCGCTGGAATCCCTCCCGCAGCAGCTCGACCGCGTCCTTGGTGCGGCCCACGACACCGCTGTCGGCGATGATGAACAGGCCGTCGCAGCCGATGTTCAGCTCCTGGACCCTGCCCGCCTGGAACAGCAGCGGGGCGGACGCGCCGACGGTGCGGGCGTCGACGCCGCTGGAGCGGCCGTGCGCCACGTTCTCGGCCGTCTGCACGAGGTCGAACTTCTCTTCCTCGGTCAGGTCGCGGCCGTAGAGATCGGCGAGGGCGCAGACGACCGCGCGCGCACAGGCCGCGCTGGAGCCGAGGCCCCGGCCGTGCGGGATCGCACCGTCGATGATCACGTCGAGGCGCGGGCTGCCGTCGACGCCCATGGTCGTCGTGAATTCGGTGATCAGCCGGTGCAGGCTGTCGGAGGCCTCCGTGACCATCGGCCGCGACGGGGAACCGGTCATCGTGAAGGACACGTCGCCCTGGCCGTCAGAGGTGTGGGAGGCCCACCCGGCGCTCGCGGTGACCGTGAGCTGCGGAATGGGAAGAGCGAGTGCCGGAGCCCCGTACACGACGGCGTGCTCCCCCAGCAGAATGGCTTTGGCGTGGGCACGTCCGATGCCGACTGAGCGGGCACGGCGGTGTTCTGACACCCCCTCCGCTGAGGTCGGTAGAGTCAACGCACTCAACTCCCCTTGTCGTTTCTGCGGTGAGATCGCATCGTCCAGCGTTTCAGGAAGAGAACAGCGAAGCCGCCGCCGTGGTTGCGGCCTGCGGACCTACGCGTTCGGGCACAGACCCGCACCGCCCGTGGGCTCCCCCTGGGGGGTGGTGCGGGTGTTTCGGCTCGGTGAGCCATGAGGGGGCGACGGCGCTGCCGGCGAAGGCGATGAGCATCGCCGCCGACGGGGACTGGCCGAGCGCCTCCTGCCGGTACAGGCCGGCAGGAAGGCGTACAGGGGGAACGCGGCGAGCGAGAGGACCCTCACGCCGTTGGCGGTCACACGGGTGCGGTTCCGGCCACAGGAGACTCGCCGGTGCCGCAGACCGGCGCCGGCGAGTCGTCCGCTCCGCACGTGTGCGGGATGGTGTCCGTCCCGGCAGCCGGCGCATCAGCTTCCCCGGGACGGGACACGGTGCCTCGGACGGGTCCGCGGTCCGGGAAGGGGCACACGGCAGGACGCGCCTGCGCCCTGCCGACGGGACATACGCCGACTGACGCGAGGTCAGCCCAGGTAGTTCTGGATGGTCGGCTTGATGAGGCCGATCAGCTCCTCCGGCGACGCCGACGCGATCGGCTCCAGCTTCACGATGTAGCGCAGCAGGACGACGCCCCAGACCTGCGCCGTCGCCGCGTTGATGTTGATCGCCGGTACCTTGATGGTCTCCGCGGCCTGGTAGATGTCCATGTCGGCGATGCCGATGGCCTTGCCGGCCTGTGCGAAGAGCTGGTTGGCGAGGAACGCGCGCATCTGCTCGGCGCCCTCCTCGCTGTTGACCGCGCCGTGCAGGATCCCGAGCAGCTTCGGCCGCACCTCCGGGTTCTCCCACAGCTCGAAGGCCGCACGCAGAAGGCCCTCGGCCAGCTGCTCACGCGACCCGGCGAGGGCCGTCGCGCCGGCCTCACCGAGGGCGCCACCCAGCGTGTCGAGGGCTGCGCTCTGTTCGGCCTCAGTGGCTTCGGACATTTCCCCTCCTGATATCTCTGGTGTTCTTCATGAATTCCGAGATTTCCGGGTGACCGTACCAGTCCGCCGTCGTCCGGGCCATGCGCTCCGCTCGATATCCGCTTGACATCGACTCGAAGTGTTCCGCTTTACCGGGACCCGGCAGGTGGTGCGTGTCTTCGATCCGCCCGTCAGTCGACCTTCGTCGCGGAGAGAACGGCCTCCACGGTGAGGGCGTGCGGTGGCAGATTCGCCGGGTCGTCGGTAATCGCCTTGGTGACCCGGAATCCGGATTCCTCGAACCAGCTCTGCCACGTCGACAGCTTCTGCGGACCGCCCTGTCCCATGGTGCAGCCGATGAAGAAGCTGGGGTAGAAGTCCACGGTGTAGTTCTCGGTGTCCTGAAGGTTCTCGGGAAATACCGGAACCAGCGCGTGGACTTGTGCACCGACTTCCAGCGACTTGTGGACGCCTTCCAGGATCCGGAGCACGTCACTCTTGTCGAACATGGGCAGGAAGTGCTTGATGAGTACGACGTCGAAACCCCTGGGGACTTCTTTGAAAACGTCACCACCGATGAAGGAACACTGGTCCTCGACGCCATGGGCCCGGAAATTCTCCAGGCTCTCCATTTCCTTCTCGGGCAGGTCGAAGGTGGTCACCCGAAGGCCGGGTGAACCCTTCAGTCTGAGGGTGTTGATCGCCCCGAGACCGGTGTTGCCGGCGAGGTCGAGGACCTTGGACCCGGCCGGGATGTCGACGTTGCCGAAGAACCAGGGGTCGACGTGGGCGGTGACGGTGTTCATCAGCTTGGCCCACGGCTCGCGCAGTTCCGGCAGCGCGCCCAGTGCGCTGTACAGGTCGCCGTCTAACCCGTACAGCTCCTTCAGACCGGCGACCGTGCCGGTGCGCACGCTCTCGGTGAGGTAGAACAGCTGCCGCAGCGTGACGGCCTTGATCATGTTCAGGTCGGCGAGCGCCTGCTCGAGCAGCTTGTCGGAGACGCCCGCGAGGCCGTCGAGGGAGTAGGCGCCGGAGGCCTCGTCGTGAGCGACGAAGCCTTCCTTGACCAGCAGAAGCAGAAGCTGTTCCACGGCGTCCGGCTTGACGCCGGCCACCTCGCCCAGCTCGGCCGCCGTCATGCGGGGCTCGTCGCGGAGCGCGTCGATGATGCCGAGCTCGAAGCAGGACAACAGGGTCATGAACCTGGAGGGTCCGACCATGTAGTCACGAAACCGCCGCAGCGTCGCTTCCGGTGTCATTGCAACAGACCTCTCTCAGTAGCGGTACTGTCCGGCTTGCACGAGCCCTCCGCCTTGACGCGGATGCGCGCCTCCTGCTCCCGGCGCAGCCTGGTGGGCCTGCCGCCGAAGGCGTCGGGATCGATGGGCTCAGACACCATTGAGGACCTTCGCGCTTGGCGAACACATGACGTCCCGGTGGATGTCCAGTGCCGCCGTGGATCTGTTGAGCGTGATGTAGTGCAGGCCGGGGGCACCCTCGGCCAGAAGGCGGTCGGCCATGGCGGTGGCGTACTCCACACCGATGCGGTGGCCGTCCTGCGGGTTGTTCCGGGCCGCGTACAGGCGGCCGGCGAGCTCCCCGGGGAATGCCGCGTCGGAGAGTTCGGCGAAGCGGGCGATCTGCTTGTGATCGGTGGCCGGCATGATCTCCGGGATGATCGGGATGTCGCAGCCGGCCGCCGCGACCCGGTCGCGCAGCCGCAGGTAGTCCTCCACGTGGAAGAACATCTGCGTGATGGCGTAGTCGGCGCCCGCCCGGCACTTGGCGACGAAGTGCCGGATGTCGGAGTCCCAGTCCGCCGAGCGCGGGTGCTTCTCGGGGAAGGCGGCCACCCCGATCCTGAAGTCGCCCAGTGAGCGGACCAGTTCGACCAGTTCGTACGCGTAGCGGAAGCCCTGCGGATGCGGCGTCCAGGCCCCCTTCGGGTCGCCCGGCGGGTCACCGCGCAGCGCCAGGACGTCGCGAATGCCCGCGTCGGCGTACTGGCCGATGATGTGGCGCAGCTCGGCCACCGAGTGGCCGACGGCGGTCAGGTGGGCGACGGGGCGCAGGGTCGTCTCGGCGGCGATGCGCCGGGTGACGGCCACGGTGCGGTCCCGGGAGGAGCCGCCGGCGCCGTAGGTGACGGACACGAAGTCCGGCCGGAGCGGCTCGATCCGGCGGATCGCCTCCCACAGCGTCTGCTCTCCCTTGGCGGTTTTCGGCGGGAAGAACTCGAAGGAGAACGTCGTCACGAACGGCCTCCCGCGTTGAAGTAGTTGGCCTCCGGGTGGTGCACGACGATGGCGTCCGTGGACTGCTCGGGGTGCAGCTGGAACTCCTCGGACAGGTGGACGCCGATCCGCTCGGGCTTGAGCAGCCCGGCGATCTTGGCGCGGTCCTCCAGGTCCGGGCAGGCGGGGTAGCCCAGCGAGTAGCGGCAGCCCTGGTACTCGGTGCGCAGCATGCCGGCCAGCCGGCCCGGGTCGTTGCCGCTGATGCCGAGT
>NZ_JAINVF010000004.1 GCF_020400585.1 Streptomyces sp. NK08204
CGCATCTTCGGATGCGGGGGCTTTCTGCGTTTAGGGCTCTTTTCGGGGCGGCGGGCCCCCGAGGATCAGAGTCGGCCCGCCGCTTTCAGAGCCAGATACGCATCAGCCACCGCAGGCGCCAGTTTTTCCGGAGTCGCGTCCACCACCGTCACCCCATGACGACGAAGCTGTTCCGCTGTGCGCTCCCGCTCGTTCTCGGCCTGCGCTGCCGCTGCGGCTTCGTACACCGCCTCCGTCGTACCCCGCGCTGCCGCCATGCGGGCGATATGCGGATCGGCCACCGAGGCGACGAGCACGGTGTGGCGCTTGGTCAGCTGCGGCAGCGCAGGAAGCAGGCCCTGCTCCACCGGTGCCGCGTCGAGCGTCGTGAACAGGACGACCAGGGAACGCCGAGGGGCCGTACGCACAGCGGTCGCGGTCAGGCCACGGGCGTCGGTCTCGACGAGTTCCGGTTCGAGGGTGGCCATCGCGTCGACCAGGGACGGCAGAACATCGCCGGCGGAGCGGCCCTGGACCAAGGCGCGGACCCGGCGGTCGTAGGCGAGCAGGGCCACACGGTCCCCCGCGCGAGAGGCAAGAGCAGCGAGAAGCAGGGCCGCGTCCATGGAGGCGTCCAGGCGGGGGGCGTCGCCCACACGGCCCGCCGACGTGCGGCCGGTGTCCAGGACCAGCAGGATGTGCCGGTCGCGTTCGGGGCGCCAGGTGCGGACGGCCACCGCGGAATGGCGGGCGGTGGCACGCCAGTCGATCGAACGCGTGTCGTCGCCGGGAATGTACTCCCGCAGGCTGTCGAACTCCGTCCCCTCACCGCGGATGAGCACACTGGTACGGCCGTCGAGTTCACGCAGTCGAGCGAGTTTCGACGGAAGGTGCTTGCGGCTGGTGAACGGCGGCAGGACCCGTACCGACCAGGGCACTCTGTGGCTGCCTTGCCGGGAGAAGAGGCCGAGCGGGCCGTAGGAGCGGACGGTCACACGGTCGGCCTGCCGGTCGCCGCGGCGGGTGGGGCGCAGCCGCGTCGTCAGGCGCCGCCGCTCGCCCGCAGGCACGGTCACCCGGTGGCGGGAGGCCTCCACCTCGCTGCCGGGCTGCCAGCTGCTGGGCGGCCAGGCGTCCCGCACATCGGCACGCAGAGGGCGCCCCGTCGGATTGGTGATCGTGAGTGTGACGTCGGCGGTCTCGCCCAGACGCGTCGAGGTGTCACCGGAGCGGGACAGCACCAGGCGGCGTACCGGAGCTGCCAGCGCGAAGTCGCAGGCACAGGCCAGGGCCAACGGGCCGTTGACCGCGAGGATGCCGGTCCAGCCGGGATCCAGGATGCCGACCGGGATCGAGCCGAGGGCCGTCAGGAGGGCGGCGCGTCCGGTGAGCGCCATCAGCGAGGGACCGGGACATGGGCGAGGACGGCGTTGATGACGGAGTCCGCCGTCACGCCTTCCATCTCGGCTTCGGGGCGCAGCTGGATGCGGTGGCGCAAGGTGGGCAGAGCGAGGGCCTTCACGTCGTCGGGGGTGACGTAGTCGCGGCCCGTCAGCCACGCCCAGGCGCGTGAGGTGGCCAGGAGGGCGGTGGCGCCGCGAGGGGAGACGCCCAGGGTGAGCGAGGGCGATTCGCGGGTGGCGCGGCAGATGTCCACCACGTAGGCGGTGATCTCGGGCGAGACGGTCGTCCTGGCGACCGCGGCGCGGGCCGCTTCCAGCTCGGCGGGGCCGGCGACGGGGCGTACGCCGGCGGCGTCCAGGTCGCGCGGGTCGAAGCCCTGGGCGTGGCGGGTGAGGACGTCGATCTCGTCCTGCCGGGAGGGCAGCGGGATCGTCAGTTTCAGCAGGAACCGGTCCAGCTGGGCCTCGGGGAGGGGATACGTGCCCTCGTACTCGACCGGGTTCTGGGTTGCCGCGACCAGGAACGGCTCGGGCAGCGGCCGAGGGGTGCCGTCGACCGTGACCTGGCGTTCCTCCATGGCCTCCAGGAGGGAGGACTGCGTCTTGGGTGGGGTGCGGTTGATCTCGTCCGCCAGGAGGAGGTTGGTGAAGACCGGGCCGGGCTGGAAGGAGAACTCGGCGGTGCGGGTGTCGTAGACGAGGGAGCCGGTGACATCGCTCGGCATCAGGTCCGGCGTGAACTGGACCCGCTTCGTGTCGAGTTCGAGCGCGGATGCGAGTGTTCGCACGAGCAGCGTCTTGGCGACCCCGGGCACTCCTTCCAGCAGCACGTGTCCGCGGCACAGAAGGGCGACGACGAGGCCGGTCACGGCGGGGTCCTGGCCGACCACGGCTTTGGCGATCTCGGCGCGCAGGGCTTCCAGGGACGCTCGGGCATCGCCCGCGTTCCCAGAGGGCCCGGCGTTGTCAGTGGTCGGGTCCATCATGAACGGCGTACCTCTCTTTCGAGGGCGTCGAGTTGGTCGGTGAGGGCGATGAGGGCCGCGTCGTCGCCGGGCGGCGGCCCGAAGAGGAGCGCGTGCAGGCTCTGTCCGTCGCCGTGGACGTGGGCGGACAGGGCGGGGACCAGGGCCTCGGGCGTGTGCGCCTGGGCGACGGGCACGCCGGCCAGGGCAGCCAGGCGCGTGCGCGTGGCGGAACGAAGAGCGGCTGCGGCGCGGTCGCGGGCGTTGGCCTTGCGGTAGAGGCGGGCGCGGCCTTCGGCGGTTTCGGAGGCGCGGATCGCGACCGGAAGTTTTTCGGGCACGAGGGGGCCGAACCGGCGTGCCCGCCAGAAGGCGGCGAGGACAGCGGCGATGAAGAGCTGCAGGGCGCCCCAGAGCCAGCCTGAAGGCAGCAGGTCCAGGAAGCTCTTCCGCTCACCCGTGTCCCCGGTCGAGGTGTCCGAGAGCGACGGGAGGTACCAGACCAGATGGGAACGGGAGCCGAGGAGCTGAAGTGCGAGCGAGGCGTTGCCCTGCTTGCCGAGGCGCTTGTTGTACAGGATGTCCGGCGCGCCGAGGAGGACGGTGTCGCCCCCGGAGACCGCCGGAAGGCGCAGCAGGGTGGCGAGGCCCTGGCTGGGGTAGCAGGAGTCGGCGTGAAGCCGGCTGGTGGTGTAGCGGATGCCGCCGGTTTCGGCGCTGCCCGCGCGCCGGGCCTCGGGCAGGGTGCAGCCGGGGTCGAGGGTGGAGCCCGTGGCGGTCGAGGGGGCCGCGGTGACCCCGGGGGCGAGGCGTCCGACGGACCAGCTGCCCGCGGCGACGAGGACCGTGCGTCCGCCCGATGCCGCCGTCGCCCTGCGCAGCCAGTCCTGTTGACGGTGCGTCAACAGGTCCGGTACGGCGACCAGAAGAGTGGTGTCGGGGCCGGCAGCGGCGCGGGCCGCGCCGAGCGTGGTGACCACGCGCGTGGACACGCCCCGATCGGCGAGGAGTTCGGCGACGGCACGGCTGCCGTAGGGATCGGCCGAGCGGGGGTCGAGTTCGCCGTGTCGTTCGGTGGAGTGGACGGTGGCGATGGCCAACGCCGCGGCCAGGATGAGAACGACGGCGAGGGCGATGCCACGCGAACGGCTCCACACGTGCCGGGCGGTGGGCGCGGTCGAAGTGGTGGGCGCGGTGGAAGTGGCGGGCGGGGAAGCCTCGGTGGTCATTCGGCGGCCCCCCGCCGGTCGCGGGCCGTGTCGGCCGTACTGTCGGTGAGGACGGGCCTGGTGCGTTCCAGGTCCCGGTCGAGTTCGGCGACGCGGTGGTACGACTGCTCGCTCGCCCTGCGGCCACCGTAGGTGACGTCGTCGAAGACCCGTGCCGCGGACCGCAGTCGGTCCCTGTGCGCGGGGAGGGAGCGGCCGGCGTCGGCGGCGGCCTCGTCGGCGGTGCGGCCGGGGCGGACGTCGAGCAGGGCCCGCTCCTCCAGGGAGCGGACGATGGCCCGCACACGCTCCTGCACGGCCTGGTTCCAGTGGCCCTGGGCGGCGTGCGCCTCGCTGGCCGCCCGGTGTTCGGCGGCGCTGCGGGGCCGGTCGTCGAACACTGCCGCGGCGGAGGTCGGCGTACGCCGCGGGGTGCCCAGGCGCCACCACAGTGCGGCCAGCACGGCGACGACGAAGAGGACCACGACGACCAGACCGACGGTGCCGCCGGGCGTGGCCGAGGCGGCCGTGTCGAGCAGCCTGCCGAGCCGGTCCCAGAAGGCGTTCAGGGCGCGCTGGAACAGGCTGGGATCGTTCTCGTGGTACATCCGCTTGGACAGCTCCCGCCGGGCCGCCTCCCGAGCGGGATCGCGCGGCGTGGTGACGGGCGGCTCGTCACCGGAGCCGGTGAGCGCCAGGATGCCCGTGTCCGCCGTGCGCAGCAGGCGTCCCAGGCCCCTGCCGGCCGCGCCCGGCAGGGCCGGGGCCGCCGTGAGAACTCCCCCCGTCAGGCTCACCGCATCAGCTCCCCGGGACCGGTCCGGGAGCCGCCGCGCCCCCGACTCCGGCAGCGCGGGCCAGTTCCAGGTCGAGGGCCTCGCGGCGGATGCGCTGGTCGATGTAGAGGAGCACGGTGACGCCCGCGTTGATCGGGAACGTGATCATCGAGCCGATGACCGAGCCGATCCCGCTGAGGATCAGGAAGGTCCAGCCGACGTGTCCGGTGCTGGTGCCGAACAGGCTGGTCATGCCGTCGTCGCTCACGGCGGCCCCGATGAACATGAAGGGGATCGTGACGAGCGAGGTGACGATGTTCGCGATGAGCGCGGCGAGCAGCTGGATGCCGAGGACACGCCACCAGGAGCCGCGGACGAGCTTCGCGGAGCGGCTCATCGACTTCACGATGCCCTGCCGCTCCAGCATCAGCGCGGGCGAGGCCAGCGAGAAGCGGACCACCAGCCACAAGAGGACGCCGGCGGCGGCAAGAAGGCCCAGGACGAGCAGGGCGGCGCCTGTGCCGCCGCTGCCGCCGACAGCGAGGACGACGATGCCGGGCAGCGCGCCGCACAGCAGGACACCGGCCGAGATCAGGCCGAGCAGGAAGAGCAGGCCGAACAGCCTCGGGACCTGCGGGCGGGCGTCACGCCAGGCCTCCCGGGTGCTCACCGGCCTGCCGAGGACCGCTCGGCTGGTGACGGTCGTCAGGAGGGCGGTGGCGACGATGGTGCCGACCACGGAGATCAGCGCGACGACGCCGGCGCCCAGCATGGCCACGCCCAGCGAGCGGAAGGCGTCGCCGAGGCTGGTCTGGTCGTTGAACGAGGCGTCGGTGGCGGTGTCGTCGAGGACGAAGCCCTGCAGGAGGATCACGGCGATCTGCGAGATGACCGCGACGGTCAGCGAGACGCCGAGGACCGTGCGCCAGTACGTGCGCATGGTGGAGACGGCTCCGTCCAGGATCTCGCCGACGCCCAGCGGACGCAGCGGGATCACACCGGGTTTGGCCGCGGGCGGCGGGCCGCCCCAGCCGCCGCCCCACGGGACGTAGCCGGGGGCGCCGTGTCCGCCCGGGCCGCTGCCGGGCGCAGTGCCGTAACCGCCGGAAGGAGCGCCGTGTCCGCCGGGGCCCCCGCTGTGCGGGCCGCCCCAGCCGGTGCCGGGCGCCGGCGGCGGTGGGGCCTGGCCCGGAGCCGGGGCGCCCGTGGGCGCCGACCACTGGCCGGGCGGCGGTTGCTCCTTGGACCACTTCGTGCCTTGGCCCTGCCAATCCGTGCCCGGCTGTGCGGCGGGGTCGGCGGGGCCAGGACGGTCGGCGGCCCCGGCGGGGCCGGACGCGCCGGGCTCCCGCCCGTCGGACGACGGGTCGGATCCGGGCGAGGCCCAGCCCGGAGTGTCGTTCATCGAAGCTCCTTCACGGTGCCCGTCCGCGGACGCGGCGGCAGGTTGGCAGCCATCGTGCCATGGGCTGGTCAACCGTTGACCGGCCGCCGTGGGGGCCGGACACCTTCAATTGTCCGCCGGATACCGGGCAGACTGACGGCATGGCTGATCAGCAGGCGCAGACGGACGGCGACGAACGGCCGGTGGGGATACCGGTGATCCGATGGGAGGAACCACCCGAAGGTCCCGTGCTCGTCCTTCTCGACCAGACGCGGCTCCCGGCCGAGGAGGTCGAGCTGGTGTGCACCGACGCGCCGGCGCTGGTGGAGGCGATCCGCTCGCTGGCCGTGCGCGGGGCACCGCTGCTCGGGATCGCGGGGGCGTACGGGGTCGCGCTCGCCGCCGCGCGGGGATTCGACGTGCTCGAGGCCGCCGCGGCACTGGAAGGCGCCCGCCCGACAGCGGTGAACCTGTCCGTCGGGGTACGCCGAGCCGAGGCCGCCTACCGCACCGCGCTCGCCCGGAGCGGCGACGAGACCGAGGCCGCAGCGGCGGCGCTGGCTGCGGCGCGGGCCCTGCACCGGGAGGACGCCGAGGCCAGCGCCCGGATGGCCGCCCACGGGCTGGCGCTGCTGGACGAGCTGCTGCCCGGCGGCGGGCACCGGATCCTCACCCACTGCAACAGCGGTTCGCTGGTCTCCGGCGGGGAGGGCACGGCGTTCGCGGTGGCCCTCGAGGCGCACCGGGCCGGGCGACTTCGGCGCCTGTGGGTGGACGAAACGCGTCCTTTGCTGCAAGGTGCTCGCCTGACGGCGTACGAGGCGGCCCGCAACGGCATGGCGTACACCTTGCTCACCGACAACGCAGCGGGTTCGCTGTTCGCGGCGGGGGAGGTGGACGCGGTGCTGATCGGGGCGGACCGGATCGCGGCCGACGGTGCGGTGGCGAACAAGGTGGGGAGCTATCCGCTCGCCGTGCTCGCGCGGTACCACCATGTGCCCTTCATCGTCGTGGCGCCCGTGACGACGGTCGATCCGGACACGCCCGACGGGGCGTCCATCGAGGTCGAGCAGCGCCCCGGCTTTGAAGTGACCGAGATCACACCGCCCCAGGTGGCGGTGTCAGGAGCAGGAGGCGGGATTGCGGTGGCACCCCTGGGGACCCAGGCGTACAACCCGGCGTTCGATGTGACGCCGCCCGAGCTGGTGACGGCCATCGTCACCGAGGCGGGAGCCGCCTCACCCGTGACGGCCGGGGCTCTTGCCGAGCTGTGTGCCAGGTCACGACAGGTAACGATTTAGTTAATGGGATGATGTCGTTTATGAAGGGACGAGTCCTTGTCGTCGACGACGACAGCGCACTGGCCGAGATGCTCGGCATCGTGCTGCGTGGTGAAGGTTTTGAGCCGTCTTTCGTAGCCGACGGCGACAAGGCGCTGGCCGCTTTCCGTGAGAGCAAGCCCGATCTGGTGCTGCTCGACCTGATGCTGCCCGGCCGGGACGGCATCGAGGTGTGCCGGCTGATCCGGGCGGAGTCCGGGGTGCCGATCGTGATGCTCACGGCCAAGAGCGACACCGTCGACGTGGTCGTGGGCCTGGAGTCCGGTGCCGACGACTACATCGTCAAGCCGTTCAAACCAAAGGAGCTGGTGGCCCGGATCCGGGCGCGGCTTCGCAGGTCCGAGGAGCCGGCGCCGGAGCAGCTCACCATCGGTGACCTGGTCATCGACGTGGCCGGGCACTCGGTGAAGCGGGACGGTCAGTCGATCGCGCTGACCCCGCTGGAGTTCGACCTGCTGGTCGCGCTCGCGCGCAAGCCGTGGCAGGTGTTCACGCGCGAGGTGCTGCTGGAGCAGGTGTGGGGTTACCGCCACGCGGCTGACACGCGGCTCGTCAACGTGCACGTCCAGCGGCTGCGCTCCAAGGTCGAGAAGGACCCGGAGCGGCCGGAGATCGTGGTGACCGTCCGTGGCGTCGGTTACAAGGCCGGGCCGAGCTGACATGTCCGGGGACAGCGCCGCTTCGGCTCCCGGCCGCTCCGGGGACCGTCCGGGGCGGCCTGTCGGCCCGGGGCCGGCCGGTTCGCGCTGGGGACGGCTCCTGCAGGGCGGTCTGCTGCAGGGCAGGGTCCAGGGCAGCCCGGTCCTTCGGCTGTTGCTGCGCTGGGTGCGGCGCCCGCTGCTGCCGGTGATGCGGCTGTGGCGCCGCAACATCCAGCTCAGGGTCGTCGCCACGACCCTGCTGATGTCGCTCGGAGTCGTCCTGCTGCTCGGCTTCGTCGTCATCGGGCAGGTGCGCAACGGCCTGCTCGACGCGAAGGTGCGGGCATCGCAGAGCCAGGCCACCGGCGGCTTCGCCGTGGCCAAGCAGAAGGCCGACGAGGCGGTCGGCGGATCCGTCACCGTCCCACCTGACGGCACCACCGGCACCGACACACGGCAGTCGCAGAACGTCATCCAGTGGATGAGCGACCTCGTGGAGTCGCTCTCCAGCGGTGGTGCCGGCGCCTTCGACGTGGTCACGCTGCCCGGAGACCACAACGGCGGCGGGCGCAGCCCGCGCGGTTCCGGGTACGTCGACCCGTCCGCCAGCGTGCCCGAGGACCTGCGCGACCGCGTCAACAGCAGTCCGACGGCCGCCCAGAGCTACACGCGCATCATCTACAGCAACGGCAAGGAGCCCCAGCCCGCGCTGGTCATCGGCAAGCAGGTCAACGACCCCAACGGCAACCCCTACGAGCTGTACTACCTCTTCCCGCTCACGCAGGAGGAGAAGTCCCTCAGCCTGGTCAAGGGCACACTCGCGACCGCCGGGCTCTTCGTCGTCGTACTCCTCGGGGCCATCGCCTGGCTCGTGGTGCGGCAGGTCGTCACGCCGGTGCGGATGGCGGCCGGGATCGCCGAGCGCCTGTCCGCCGGGCGGCTGCAGGAGCGGATGAAGGTCACCGGCGAGGACGACATCGCGCGCCTGGGCGAGGCCTTCAACAAGATGGCGCAGAACCTCCAGCTGAAGATCCAGCAGCTGGAGGAGCTGTCGCGGATGCAGCGGCGGTTCGTCTCCGACGTCTCGCACGAGCTGCGCACCCCGCTCACGACGGTCCGCATGGCCGCCGACGTCATCCACGAGGCCCGCGAGGACTTCGACCCGGTGACCGCCCGGTCGGCCGAGCTGCTCGCCGACCAGCTGGACCGCTTCGAGTCGCTGCTCGCGGACCTGCTGGAGATCAGCCGGTTCGACGCGGGAGCGGCGGCCCTGGAGGCCGAGCCGATAGACCTGCGGGAGGTCGTGCGGCGGGTGGTCAGCGGGGCCGAGCCGCTCGCGGAGCGCAAGGGCACACACATACGCGTGGTCGGTGACCAGCAGCCCGTCGTCGCCGAGGCGGACGCCCGGCGGGTGGAGCGCGTGCTGCGCAACCTCGTCGTCAACGCCGTCGAGCACGGTGAGGGCAAGGACGTCGTGGTCAAGCTCGCCGCGGCGGGCGGCGCCGTCGCCATCGCGGTGCGCGACTACGGCGTCGGCCTCAAGCCGGGCGAGGCGACCCGGGTCTTCAGCCGCTTCTGGCGGGCGGACCCGGCACGCGCGCGTACCACCGGCGGTACGGGCCTCGGACTGTCGATCGCCCTGGAGGACGCCCGGCTGCACGGTGGCTGGCTGCAGGCCTGGGGTGAGCCCGGCGGCGGATCGCAGTTCCGGCTGACCCTGCCGAGGACCGCCGACGAGCCGCTGCGGGGCTCGCCGATCCCGCTGGAGCCCAAGGACTCGCGCCGCAAGCGCGGGGTGGGCGACTCCGGCCAGCCCCGCGCGGGCGGGGAGAAGCGGGCGACGCTCCCGGTGCAGCCGGGCGGCGGTCAGATGCCGCCGCTGGCGCCGGGCGCCCCGATGGCGGCACGCCGGACCGCCGTCACGCCCACCGCCGACCCGACCGCCCTGCCCGGCAGCGGCAACGGTGCGCGCGTGGTGCCCCGGCCCGTCGGCGGCGCACGACGCACCGACGACACGCCGCAGCCCGCGGCCGACCAGGACTGCGCCGATCACGCCCAAGAGGCGCACACGGCTCGTCCCGCGCCGGACGCGGACCCGCGACGCCCGGCGGACGACACGCACACGTTCCGGCCGGCACCCGGTGCATGCGCGGGCCGTTCGGAGGCGGGCGAGCCGGAGAACTCGAACGAGCCAGGGGAGGCATTTCGTGGGCGCTGAGCGCGAGGGGGGCGCGCGGCGCCGACCGGGGCGTGCGATGGCGTGTATGGCCTGTGGGGTCGTGCTGCTGGCGGGATGCGCCTCGATGCCCGACAACGGAGACCTGCGGTCGGTCGAGTCCACGCCGCGCCAGGACACCGGGGTGCGCGTGTTCGCCATGCCGCCCGCCGAGGGCGCTCAGCCCGGCGAGATCGTGCAGGGCTTCCTGGAGGCGCTGACCAGCGACGATCCGAACTACGACACGGCCCGCAAGTACCTGAGCGCCGACGCCGCGCGGCACTGGCGCCCGAAGCGGTCGACCGTCGTGCTCGCGAACGGGCCGAGCAGCGTGCAGGCAACCAACACGGGCGGCCGGGAGGGCGGCACCGGCGGTCTGACCTACGTGCTGGCGGGCACCAGGGTGGCCAAGGTCGACGCGCAGCAGGCGTACGCGCCGGCCAGTGGGCCGTACAGCAGGACGGTGCACCTGTCGAAGGACTCCAAGAGCGGGCAGTGGCGCATCGACGAGCTGGACGACGGCGTGGTCATGGGCAAGTCGGACTTCCAGCGCAACTACACGTCGGTCGACAAGTACTACTTCGCCTCCAACACGGCCGTCGGGGCGACCGGGCAGCCGGTGGCGGTCGCCGACCCGGTGTTCGTGCGCAGCAAGGTCGACCCGATGACCCAGATGGTGCGTTCGCTCCTGAAGGGGCCCACCAGATGGCTCCGTCCGGTGGTCAGGTCCAGCTTCCCGACCGGTACGGGCCTGCAGCCGGGGGTGTCGGGGCTGGCGCCGGACGATCAGAACAAGCTGACGGTGCCGCTGAAACTCAAGGCCTCCCGCGTGGCGGCGGGCACGTGCACCGAGATGGCCACCCAGGTGCTGTTCACGCTCCGGAACCTGACGCCGACGCTGCAGTCCGTCGAACTGCAGGGGACCGGCGGCGAACCATTGTGCGAGCTGTCCGAGGAGCGCGCCGAGGCCGAGGCCTGGCACGGATCGGCCAAGCGGCACGAGTACCTGTACTACCTCGACGGCAGGCACCGGCTGGTGCGGCTGCTGTCGGAGGCGAGCGGCACCAGCGCCGTCCCCGTGCCCGGCGTGCTGGGCGAGGGCGCCAGGGCCGTGCAGTCGGTGGCGGTGTCCCGGGACGAGCGCAGCGCCGCCGTCGTCGGCGGGAACGGCAGGCGCCTGTTCGTGACATCGCTGGCGTCGGGCGGGTCGCTCGGGAATCCGGTGCTGACCAGCCAGGGCCTGGCGCCGGCCGACGGGCTGACCACGCCGAGCTGGGACGCCCGCGGTGACCTGTGGGTGGCCGACCGCGCCACTGACCGGCAGCGGTTGTACGTCCTGGAGCCGGGCGTCGCCAAACCGGAAGAGGTCACCGTCCCGGACCTGCCGGGCCGCCTCGTGGACGTACGGGTGGCCGCCGACGGGGTACGGGTCGCGCTGGTCGTGGAGAAGGACGGCAAGCAGTCCCTGCTGATCGGCCGGGTCGAGCGCGGGGACAGGACTGGGCAGGGTCTCGCGGTGGGCGGACTGCGTTCGGCCGCGCCCGATCTGGAGCAGGTCAGCGCCCTGTCGTGGGCCGGCGACAGCCGACTGGTCGTCTTCGGCCGGGAGCAGGGCGGCCTGCAACAGCTGCGGTACGTGCAGATCGACGGCTCCACGCTGGACGGGCCGGCGCCGGGCGCCCTCACAGGCGTCAAGACGCTCGCCGCGTCCGAGGAGGAGAGGCTGCCGCTGGTGGCCTACTCGAAGGAGGACGGGATCGTGCGACTGCTGTCCGGGGCGCAGTGGCAGAAGGTCGACAAGGACGGGCAGGCGCCGGCCTACCCGGGCTGAACACACGGTGCGCACCCGTACGGGTGTACGGCGTCGACGGGCGCCGCCGCTTTTCCACAGGGGTTTTCCACAGGGGTGGCCGCTTGTCGGCGCCCTTGGCACAGTGGTGGCCATGCGGGGGTGGTGGCAGGACCTCACCGACCTGGTGCTGCCGACGGAGTGCGCGGGCTGCGGGGCACCTCGTACGGCCCTCTGTGCGCGGTGCCGGTCCGTGCTGGAACGGGCCGTGCCGCGCCGGGTGCGGCCGGTGCCCGAGCCGTCCGGGCTGCCGGTGGTGCACGCAGTCGCTCCGTACGAGCAGCAGGTACGGCAGCTGCTGCTCGCCCACAAGGAGCGGGGCGCGCTGCCGCTGGCGCGCGTTCTGGGCACGGCTCTGGCGGGGGCCGTACGAGCGGGGCTCGACGCGGACGGTGCGGGCGACGGTGCGGGCCGCACGCCGGGGGCCGGTCCGGTGCTGCTGGTCCCCGTGCCCTCCGCACGCCGGGCGGTGCGGGCGCGGGGGCACGATCCGGTACGGCGGACGGCGCTCGCGGCATCCGGCGCACTGCGGCGCACCGGGACACCGGCGCGGGTGGCATCGGTGCTGCGGCAGCGGCGGGCCGTGGCGGACCAGGCGCGGCTGGACGCCCGGCGGCGGCTGGAGAACGTCTCGGGTGCGCTGGAGGTGACGGCGGGCGGTGCCCGGGTGCTCGCCGGGGGCCAGGTCGTGCTCGTCGACGACCTGATCACCACCGGCGCCACTCTCGCGGAGGCGGCGCGGGCGGTACGCGAGGCCCTCTTCGCCCATGCTGGAGGGGTGGCGGCTGTGTACTCCGCCGGGACTCGGGAAGGTAGGGAGAAACGAAGGACCGGGGCCCGGCCGGAGAGACCGAAGTGGGTGCAGGGTGCACCTGAAAAGGCGCCCGGGAACGCCGTCGTGCACGGCCTCCGCGCGGCCGTGGTCGCCGCGCCGCGGGATTCTTTCGAAATGGACGGGAACTGGCCCTGAACGTGCGTCGTTGCAGCTAGTGAGAGGGTGCATTCACCTGAACGGAGGTACGTCGCGGTAGAGGGTGACGACATCCGGCCGGGCGAGATATGTTCGGTTGTGAGGAAAGGCGCAGGCCACACCTCTTATATCCGAATGCCTTGCTGCGGGTTTTTCCGCAATCACCCGCAGCGGTGGGGTGGAGATCCCGCCCATGGGGGAGGAGGAGGTGGAAGTCACCGAGTCCGAGATTCCGGAGCTGACCGGAATCTGGTGCACAAGGGAGATGCTCCGCCGTCGGAGCGGAGCGATCCGGGAACGGAGTTCTGCGTGGACATCGTCGTCAAGGGCCGCAAGACCGAGGTGCCCGAGCGGTTCCGCAAGCACGTGGCCGAGAAGCTGAACCTGGAAAAGATCCAGAAGCTCGATGGCAAGGTGATGAGCCTGGACGTCGAGGTGTCCAAGGAGCCCAACCCCCGACAGGCGGACCGCTGCGACCGAGTGGAGATCACGCTCCGCTCCCGCGGTCCGGTGATCCGGGCGGAGGCAGCGGCCAGCGATCCGTACGCGGCCCTCGACCTGGCCGCGGAGAAGCTGGACGCCCGGCTGCGCAAGCAGCACGACAAGCGTGTCGTGCGCCGCGGCTCACGACGGATCTCGGCGGCCGAGGTGCCTGACGTCGTCCCGGGTGTGGCGACACTCGACGGCAACGGCGTTCCCGTCCACGACGAGGAGACGGAGGGCGTGCCGACCAAGAGGATCGGCTCGCTGGAGATCAAGGGCGAAGGTCCGCTGGTCGTCCGCGAAAAGACCCACGTCGCTGCCCCGATGAGCCTTGACCAGGCCCTCTACGAGATGGAACTGGTGGGGCACGACTTCTACCTGTTCGTCGACTCGGAGACGAAGGAACCAAGTGTCGTCTATCGACGGCACGCCTACGACTACGGCGTCATCCACCTCAGCACGGACCCGATGGTCGCCGGTACGGAGCCTCCCGCGGCGGGAGGCACGCTGGGCGGCTGACCGACCCGGCCCAGGCTGAGCCGGTGCCCCTGGAGCGCGTGTGCGCCCCCAGGGGCACCAGCGTGCGACCGGTTCGCGCCCTTCTCGGGCCCGTGGTGTCGTCGGGGCATGGAATCATGGCCGCACGGGCCCAACCGGTGGGCCGCTGCCTTGGGTTGGCGAAGGCACAGGACCACACGCCGCAGCCTTCAGGGGGAGGAACGATGGCGGATACCTTCGGACCGATGCGGGACGCGGGCGCCGACGACCATGTCATCGGCAGGGCACCGGGAGCGGGTTCTCCACGGGAGGAACCGATCAGAGTGCTGGTCGTGGACGACCACGCCCTCTTCCGCCGGGGTCTGGAGATCGTGCTCGCCGCAGAGGAGGACATCCAGGTCGTCGGCGAGGCCGGCGACGGGGCGGAGGCCGTCGACAAGGCCGCCGACCTGCTGCCCGACATCGTGCTGATGGACGTACGCATGCCCAAGCGCGGCGGGATCGAGGCCTGCACCTCCATCAAGGAGGTCGCCCCCAGCGCGAAGATCATCATGCTGACGATCAGCGACGAGGAGGCCGACCTCTACGACGCCATCAAGGCGGGCGCGACGGGATACCTCCTGAAGGAGATCTCCACGGACGAGGTCGCCACCGCGATTCGCGCCGTCGCCGACGGACAGTCGCAGATCAGCCCGTCCATGGCGTCGAAACTCCTCACCGAGTTCAAGTCGATGATCCAGCGCACCGACGAGCGCCGGCTGGTGCCCGCGCCCCGGCTGACCGACCGCGAGCTGGAGGTCCTCAAGCTCGTCGCCACGGGCATGAACAACCGGGACATCGCCAAGGAACTGTTCATCTCCGAGAACACCGTGAAGAACCACGTCCGCAACATCCTGGAGAAACTGCAGCTGCACTCCAGGATGGAGGCCGTGGTCTACGCGATGCGGGAGAAGATCCTCGAGATCCGGTAGGACCGACCGGTCCACCGCTCCACCAGTCCAGTGGTCCGGGGGCCCGGCGGTCCTAACCGACGAGGCCGGCGAGTTCCCTGATGAGCGGCTCTCGCAGTCCGGGGGCGTCCACCCGCTCGACGCGGACGTCCGTGCAGTTCACCCAGGTCGCGGCCTCGGCCAGGGCCAGGGCCACCGCCGGGACCGCCCTCGGATCCTCCACGGTGACCTGCTTGGCCACCAGGGTGCGGCCTTCCCGCGCCGGGTCCACCCGGCCCACCAGACGGCCGCCCGCCAGCACCGGCATCGCGAAATAGCCGTACACCCGCTTCGGCTTGGGAACGTACGCCTCCAGGCGGTGGGTGAAGCCGAAGAGCCGTTCCGTGCGTGCCCGCTCCCAGATCAGCGAGTCGAACGGGGACAGCAGCGTCGTGCGGTGTCGGCCGCGCGGAGGTGCGGCCAGCGCCGCCGGGTCGGCCCAGGCAGGCCTGCCCCAGCCCTCGACCTCCACCGGGACCAGTCCCGAGTCCGCGATCACCGCGTCGACCTGCTCGCCCTTGAGGCGGTGGTAGTCGGCGATGTCCGCGCGCGTGCCGACGCCCAGGGACTCGCCAGCCAGCCGGACCAGACGGCGCAGGCATTCGGTGTCGTCCAGTTCGTCGTGCAGCAGTGCGTCCGGGATCGCGCGCTCGGCGAGGTCGTACACCCGCTTCCAGCCGCGCCGCTCCACGCACACCACCTCGCCGTACATGAGCGCGCGCTCCACCGCGACCTTCGTGCCGGACCAGTCCCACCAGTCGTCGGTCTTCTTCGCGCCGCCCAACTCCGTGGCCGTCAGCGGACCTTCGGCGCGCAGCTGCTTGACGACCTGCTCGTAGGTGCCGTCGGGGAGCTGGTGGTTCCAGTGCGGGCGGTCGCGGTAGGCGCGGCGGCGGAAGGCGAAGTGCGGCCACTCCTCCACGGGGAGGAGGCATGCCGCGTGGGACCAGTACTCGAAGGCGTGTGTGTCCTGCCAGTACGCGGCCTCGACGGTCTTGCGGCCGACCGCGCCGAGCCTGGCGTACGGGACCAGCTCGTGGGAGCGGGCGAGCACCGAGATCGTGTCGAGCTGCACCGCGCCGAGGTGGCGCAGTACTCCGCGGACGCCCGCGCGCCGGTCGGGCGCGCCGATGAAGCCCTGGGCGCGCAGGGCGACACGGCGGGCTTCGTCGGCGGAGAGGGTGAGGCTGGGGCGCGGCAGGGTCGTCATGGACCGGACGATAGAGGCCGACACTGACATTGATAGTGGTACGCAGGTTCCGGTGGTCGTGGCTCGGGCACTGACTGACGCCCTGCTGGGTTGTCCTGGCTTTGTTCTGTCCGGCTGCCGGGGCTTGTTCTCATGGCTTCGGCCGGGCGGAACATGACCACGAGCAATAGGAGCATCAACGCGGGACGAGCTGGGGTTCTGCGCGCCGCCTACCCGCCCGCGGGCAGGTACGGTGCCGACGACGGCAGTCCCAGGTCCGAGGGCAGCAGGGAGCCGACCCAGCAGTCCCGTCGTACACCCTTGTTGTTGAGACCGGAGCGCAGGGTGCCCTCCACCGTGAAGCCCGCGCGTTCGGCGACCGCGCGGGAGGGCCGGTTGCCCACCTCGGCGCGCCACTCCAGGCGGTCGACGGACATCCGTGTGAAAGCCCAGCGGGCCGTGGCGAGAACGGCCTCGGTGACATAGCCGCGGCCGCGGTGCTCCTTCGCCGCCCAGAAACCGACCTCGCCCGTGCTCAGCGAGCGCATCGTGATGGCCAGCATGCCCGCGAGATCCCCGTCGGGCAGGAACACGCCGAACGTGAACATCGAACCGTCCGCCCATCCACCGGGGACCATTTCCTCCGTGAAGCCACGCGCGTGCTCCGGCAGATAGGGCGAGGGAATCGTGGTCCAGCGCTGGATGTCCGGGTCCTGGACGGCCTGGTACACCGCCTCGGTGTCGGCCGGGCCGACGGCACGCAGCAGCAGCCGGGCGGTGGTGAGCGTGACGGGTTCCATCGGTCGATTCTGCTCGGACGGCCCGCCCCGGCGCCACCGTTTTCGACTCTGCGTGAGCACGCGATCACATGGCGCGCAATTCCTCGCGCCGGTGCGGCACTATCCACGGGGCCCGTCCGTTGTCCAGGATGAAATGGCCGTCGCGACGCCAGGCCTCCCGGCGCGGCAGGGTCCTCGCATACGATGGCCGTTGCTCAGTAAGTGAAATGGAAAACCGACCGTCCCAGGCCCGACCGGCAAGGAGACCAGCCCCCGTGTCCGTCCTCTCGAAGATCATGCGTGCAGGCGAAGGCAAAATCCTGCGCAAGCTGCACCGCATCGCGGACCAGGTCAACTCCATCGAAGAGGACTTCGTCGACCTCTCCGACGCCGAGCTGCGGGCCCTCACCAACGAGTACAAGCAGCGGTACGCCGACGGTGAGAGCCTGGACGACCTGCTCCCCGAGGCCTTCGCCACCGTCCGCGAGGCCGCCAAGCGCGTCCTCGGCCAGCGCCACTACGACGTGCAGCTGATGGGCGGCGCCGCCCTCCACCTCGGCTACGTGGCCGAGATGAAGACCGGTGAGGGCAAGACCCTCGTCGGCACGCTGCCCGCGTACCTGAACGCCCTGTCCGGGGACGGCGTCCACATCGTCACGGTCAACGACTACCTGGCCGAGCGCGACTCCGAGATGATGGGCCGCGTCCACAAGTTCCTCGGTCTGGACGTGGGCTGCATCCTCGCCAGCATGACCCCGGCGCAGCGCCGCGAACAGTACGCGTGCGACATCACCTACGGCACCAACAACGAGTTCGGCTTCGACTACCTGCGCGACAACATGGCGTGGTCGAAGGACGAGCTGGTGCAGCGCGGCCACAACTTCGCCATCGTCGACGAGGTCGACTCCATCCTCGTCGACGAGGCCCGTACGCCACTGATCATCTCCGGCCCTGCCGACCAGGCCACCAAGTGGTACGGCGACTTCGCCAAGCTGGTCACACGTCTGAAGAAGGGCGAGGCGGGCAACCCGCTCAAGGGCATCGAGGAGTCCGGCGACTACGACGTCGACGAGAAGAAGCGCACGGTCGCCATCCACGAGGCCGGTGTCTCCAAGGTCGAGGACTGGCTGGGCATCGACAACCTCTACGAGTCGGTGAACACCCCGCTCGTGGGCTACCTGAACAACGCCATCAAGGCCAAGGAACTCTTCAAGCGCGACAAGGACTACGTCGTCATCGACGGCGAGGTCATGATCGTCGACGAGCACACCGGCCGTATCCTCGCCGGCCGCCGCTACAACGAGGGCATGCACCAGGCGATCGAGGCGAAGGAAGGGGTGGACATCAAGGACGAGAACCAGACGCTCGCCACGATCACCCTGCAGAACTTCTTCCGCCTCTACAACAAGCTCTCCGGTATGACCGGTACGGCCATGACCGAGGCCGCCGAGTTCCACCAGATCTACAAGCTCGGCGTGGTCCCGATCCCGACCAACCGGCCGATGGTCCGCAAGGACCAGTCGGACCTGATCTACCGCACCGAGGTCGCCAAGTTCGAGGCGGTCGTCGACGACATCGCCGAGAAGCACGAGAAGGGCCAGCCGATCCTCGTCGGCACGACCTCCGTCGAGAAGTCCGAGTACCTTTCCCAGCTGCTCTCCAAGCGCGGCATCCAGCACGAGGTGCTCAACGCAAAGCACCACGAGCGTGAGGCGTCGATCGTTGCCCAGGCCGGGCGCAAGGGCGCCGTGACCGTGGCCACCAACATGGCGGGCCGTGGTACGGACATCAAGCTCGGCGGCAACCCCGAGGACCTCGCCGAGGCGGAGCTGCGCCAGCGCGGCCTCGACCCCGAGGAGCACATCGAGGAGTGGGCGCACGCCCTGCCCGCCGCCCTGGAGAAGGCCGAAGAGGCGGTCAAGGCGGAGAAGGAGGAGGTCGAGTCCCTCGGCGGCCTCTACGTGCTGGGCACCGAGCGGCACGAGTCGCGTCGTATCGACAACCAGCTGCGCGGTCGTTCCGGCCGTCAGGGCGACCCCGGCGAGTCCCGCTTCTACCTCTCCCTCGGCGACGACCTGATGCGCCTGTTCAAGGCCCAGATGGTCGAGCGCGTGATGTCCATGGCCAATGTGCCGGACGACGTGCCGATCGAGAACAAGATGGTCACGCGTGCGATCGCGTCCGCGCAGTCCCAGGTCGAGCAGCAGAACTTCGAGACCCGTAAGAACGTCCTGAAGTACGACGAGGTGCTCAACCGCCAGCGCGAGGTCATCTACGGCGAGCGCCGCCGCGTTCTGGAGGGCGAGGACCTGCAGGAGCAGATCCAGCACTTCATGGACGACACGATCGACGCGTACGTCGCCGCCGAGACCGCAGAGGGCTTCCCCGAGGACTGGGACCTGGACCGGCTGTGGGGTGCCTTCAAGCAGCTCTACCCGGTGAAGATCACCATCGATGAGCTGGAGGAGGCCGCCGGTGACCGGGCCGGTCTGACCGCCGAGTTCATCTCCGAGTCCATCAAGGACGACATCCAGGCGCAGTACCAGGCCCGCGAGGCGCAGCTCGGCTCCGAGATCATGCGCGAGCTGGAGCGCCGGGTCGTGCTGTCGGTCCTCGACCGCAAGTGGCGTGAGCACCTCTACGAGATGGACTACCTCCAGGAGGGCATCGGCCTGCGCGCGATGGCGCAGAAGGACCCGCTGGTCGAGTACCAGCGCGAGGGCTTCGACATGTTCACCGCCATGATGGACGGCATCAAGGAGGAGTCCGTCGGCTACCTGTTCAACCTGGAGGTCCAGGTCGAGCAGCAGGTCGAGGAGGTCCCGGTCGAGGAGGCGGCCGAGCCGGTGGCGGAGGGCGTCGGGGACGCGGTTCCGGCGCAGGCGGGCTCCCGCCCCGAGATCCGCGCCAAGGGGCTCGAGGCGCCGCAGCGGCGGGGCATGCACTTCTCCGCGGCGACCGTGGACGGTGAGGGCGGCCTCGTCGAGCGCGACCTCGACGACGACGAGCCGGTGCGCTCCGAGGCCGACGGCCTCACCCGCGCCGAGCGCCGCCGCCAGGCGAAGGGCGGCCGGCGCCGCAAGAAGTGACGGTTGCCGGCGGCATGTCGGCCGACTGCCCGGTCGGCCGACATGCCGGTTGACCGGCTGACCGAGCGGCGAGTGATCGCAGGAAGGGCCGGGCCTCCAGCAGGGGGCCCGGCCCTTCCTGCGTGTCGTCGTCGGGCTAGTCGTCCTTGCGCCGGGGACGCGGGCCGCCCGCCTCCACCGCTGTGCAGCGCCAGCGGAGGTCGGGGCCCTGTTCCAGCCGGAAGGCCAGTGCGCGCAGCCGGTCGCCGGCGGCGATGCGGGCGAAGACCTCGATGGCGCCGGTACGGGGGATGAAGTAGCCGATGTCGTGGACGACGGGACGGGTGCCGCGGGTGCGCAGGGGGCCGCGGGCGGCGAGGCCGACGAGGTCGTCGTAGGCGCGGCCCGCAGTGTGCCGCAGCATCCAGTGGACGGGGCGCTGACCGCTCAGGACGGCCAGCAGGCGGTCCGCGAAGAGGTCGGTGGGACGTGGCTGCCTCACGGCGGTCGCGGACGCCGTACGAGCCGTCTGCGGCATCGGCGCAGGGCGCGCTGTCACGGGTGCCGGTACCGGCTGCGGCGACGCCACGGGCACGGCCCTGCCCCTGCTCGGAGTGCGGGGCGGGGCGCCGCCGGGACGGCGGGTGTCATGGCGGGTCGGCGGGCGGTGACGGGGGCGGGGCTGGGGTGTGCGGCGCAGGTCGGCCCCGGCACGGCTCTGGACGGCCTCCGCACCGCTCAGCACCTCCCCCGCGCGGTTGCGGACGTCGTCCGCACGGCGTGGGACGTCCCCCGTGCGGCTCCGGACAGCCTCGGCGCCGGGTGGGACGTCCTCCTCCGCGGAGCTCATGCGCGTGTCCCTGCGGCTCGTCGCCCTGTCCGTGCGGCTCATGACCTTGTTCATCGGGTCCCCGTTCGGCGGGCCCGGCGCATACCGGGCGGTAACTTGCGGTGGTGCTCTTGTACGGGGGCGGGTGCGGCGGCGGCAAGGAAGCCGGGGCGGGCCGGGCAGGGCGGAGGTGTTCACCTATCCGGGGGAGGACCGGGGGTGTCTGCCCCCGCGTGGAGCGGCGGGACCGGGTGAGTGGCGGGCCCCGGGGTGGACGTCCGCGGGGGGACGGGCAGGGCCCCGAAAGGGGACGGCCGCACGTATCCTGAAGGCCCTCCGGGAGACGCGCCAGCCGCCCTCCCCGGGGCCTCAGAGCCTTTGACCAGGAAAGAGCGGCCAGCCATGCGCGTCTACGTCCCCCTGACCCTCCCCGGTCTCGCCGAGGCGCACAGGACGGGCGAGCTGGGGACCGGCCCGTTCACCGCCTACGCCGTCACGCCGGCGCTGCGCGAGTGGTACCTGTCGGACGACATCGAGGAACTGGAGTACGCGGCGCTCAGCCGGGCCGCGCTGGCCTCGCTGCGGCTGCTCGCGGCCGACCCCGGCGCGGCGCGACGCCGCGTCGTCGTAGCCGTCGACGTGCCCGACGGTGCCGCCTCGGCCGACCCCGGCCGCGGGCTCGAGCCGTCCGCGCTCGGTGAGGTCACCGTGGCCGGCACGGTGGCGCTGGCGAAGGCGGCGGCGGTGCATGTCGACGCCGACGACGCGGAGGACGACGTGACCGCGGCGGCGCAGGCGCTGGAGGCGGCCGACGGCGGGGACGACGACGCGCAGTTCGTCGTGGACGGGGCGGACGACCATGAGCTGCTGTGGTACGCCACGCAGGAGATCCCGAACCTCGTCACACCGGCCTGAGCTGCGGCGAGGCGCCTCAAGGCCCCACTGTCAGTGGGGGCGGGTACGGTTTTTGGCATGGGGAAGCAGGTAGGCGCGCACATCGTCTGGGACTGGAACGGCACGCTGTTCCACGACAACGACGCGATCATCGGGGCGACGAACGCGGCCTTCGCCGAGCTGGGACTGGCGCCGATCACACTGGAGCAGTACCGGGAGTTGTACTGCGTGCCGGTGCCGAAGTTCTATGAGCGGCTGCTCGGGCGGCTGCCGTCGGACGCCGAGTGGGAGCTGATGGACGTCGTCTTCCACCGGTACTACACCGAGCACCGGGTGCGCTGCGGGCTCACCGCGGGGGCCACGGAACTGCTCGCGGACTGGCGGTCGGCGGGGAACAGCCAGTCGCTGCTGAGCATGTACGTGCACGAGGAGCTGGTGCCGCTCGTGCGGGGATTCGGCATCGAGTCGCATTTCGTGCGCGTCGACGGGCGTACCGGTCGGTCCGGGGGGAGCAAGGCCGAGCACATGGTGCGGCATCTGGAGGCACTCGGGGCCGCCGCCGAGCCCTCGCGGACCGTGGTGATCGGGGACGCGGCGGACGACGCCGTCGCGGCACTGCACGTAGGGGCGCGGGCCGTGCTGTACACCGGCGGGTCGCACAGCCGGGCGAGCCTGGAGGGGGCCGGGGTGCCGGTGGTGGACACATTGGCCGATGCGGTCGCGGAGGCCGGGAGAATGGCCGCCTAGCAGGCGGGACGGGTGAAGGGCCACCGCCCGCCGAGCGCCGCTGCGACCGGCGCACTGCACGGACGCCGGGGCATGGTCTGGCCGAACCGGGGCATGCGCGCCTGTGGCGCCGGCCTCGAGGACCGCCCTGGTCGTCCGAGCGCACGGTGCGTACCGCGGCGTGCGGGCGCGAGCGGACGCCCGCGCCCCCGGGTCCGGATACGTCACCCGCGCCCGCCGTGCCGCTGTGCAGAACGTCAAAGTTCACCCCTCGGTTTTGTACACATACGGCTCATGACGGGCCCGGGGTAAGTGGCGATAGCCTTGTGGCGTGATCAGCGCGATAGTCCGCGGGGGCGCTCTCGTCCCTGCCCTGCGCCCGGTGAGCACGGAACACCTCCGTGACCGGGCGGCGGTCGCTGATCCTCACGGGCGGGATGGGGCCGCAGATGCCCCCAGGACGCCGACGGCAGCCCGGGACACGACGCCGCGACGCGCCGTGCCGCCCCGGCCGGGGCCATCGAAGGGCCTGCCGAGTTTGGCCGAATACCCCCCGTTCATCTCACCTCACGGCATAGCGTCGGATCGGACCGGACATCCCGGCCCGCGGCCTCACGCCGGAGGGGAAGAGACCGTACTTTCTTCTACGTCACGCAACGGCGCGCGACAGGAGCCAGAGGACAATGCAGACCAAGCTGGACGAAGCCAAGGCCGAGCTGCTCGAACGGGCCGCCCGGGTAGCTGAGAACAGCCCGGTCGGGGGGCACCTACCGACTGGGACCGCAGGCGAGGGCACTCCGGACACCACACGGACCCCTGGCCCGGCGGGCAGCGAGTCCGTGCTCGCTTTCCTCCAGCGTTACTACCTGCACACCGCCCCGGAAGACCTCAGCGACCGCGACCCGGTCGACGTCTACGGCGCCGCGGTCTCCCACTACCGTCTCGCCGAGAACCGCCCCCAGGGCACCGCGAACGTCCGGGTCCACACGCCCACCGTCGAGGAGAACGGGTGGACCTCCAGCCACTCCGTGGTCGAGGTCGTCACCGACGACATGCCCTTCCTCGTCGACTCGGTCACCAACGAGCTGACCCGGCAGGGACGCGGCATCCACGTCGTCATCCACCCGCAGTTCGTCGCCCGCCGCGATGTCACCGGCAAGCTGATCGAGGTCCTGCCGACCCCGTCCGGCGGCGACCTGCCGCACGACGCGCACATCGAGTCCTGGATCCACGTCGAGATCGACCGCGAGACCGACCGGGCCGACCTCAAGCAGATCACCGCCGATCTGCTGCGCGTCCTGTCCGACGTCCGCGAGGCCGTCGAGGACTGGGAGAAGATGCGGGACGCGGCGACCCGCCTGTCCGACGGCCTCGAGAGCGAGCCCGTCCCCGGCGACCTGGCCCGGCCCGAGGTCGAGGAGGCCCGCGAGCTGATGCGCTGGCTGGCCGCCGACCACTTCACCTTCCTCGGCTACCGCGAGTACCAGCTGCGCGACGACGACACGCTCGCCGCCGTCCCCGGCACCGGCCTCGGCATACTGCGTTCCGACCCCAAGCACGCCGAGGACGACCAGCACCCGGTCAGCCCCTCCTTCGAGCGGCTCCCGGCCGACGCACGTGCCAAGGCCCGCGAGCACAAGCTCCTCGTGCTGACCAAGGCCAACAGCCGGTCCACCGTGCACCGGCCGTCTTACCTGGACTACATCGGCGTCAAGAAGTTCGACGCCGAGGGGAACGTCGTCGGCGAGCGCCGCTTCCTCGGCCTGTTCTCCTCGGCCGCCTACACCGAGTCCGTGCGCCGCGTCCCCGTCATCCGCCGCAAGGTCGACGAGGTGCTGCAGCGCGCCGGGTTCTCGCCCAACAGCCACGACGGCCGTGACCTGCTCCAGATCCTGGAGACCTACCCGCGCGACGAACTGTTCCAGACGCCGGCCGACGAACTGCAGTCCATCGTCACGTCCGTGCTGTACCTCCAGGAGCGCCGTCGGCTGCGGCTCTACCTGCGCCAGGACGAGTACGGCCGCTACTACTCGGCCCTCGTCTACCTCCCGCGCGACCGCTACACCACCGGCGTCCGGCTGCGGATCATCGACATCCTGAAGGAGGAGCTCGGCGGCATCAGCGTCGACTTCACCGCCTGGAACACCGAGTCGATCCTGTCCCGGCTGCACTTCGTCGTCCGTGTCCCGCCGGGCACCGTACTGCCCGAGCTGTCGGACGCCGACAAGGAGCGCATCGAGGCACGCCTGGTCGAGGCCGCCCGCTCCTGGGCGGACGGGTTCGCGGAGGCGCTGAACGCCGAGTGCGGCGAGGAGCGCGCCGCCGAGCTGCTGCGCCGCTACAACAGCGGCAACTCCTTCCCCGAGGGCTACAAGGCCGACCACACCCCCCGCGCGGCGGTCGCCGACCTGATCCACCTGGAGCGGCTCGGCAAGGAGAAGGGCAGCGACTTCGCGCTCAGCCTGTACGAGCCGGTGGGCGCCGGCCCCGAGGAGCGCCGCTTCAAGATCTACCGCAAGGGCGGGTCGGTCTCGCTCTCCGTGGTCCTGCCGGTCCTCAACCGGCTCGGCGTCGAGGTCGTCGACGAGCGGCCCTACGAGCTGCGCTGCGCCGACCGCAGCACCGCATGGATCTACGACTTCGGGCTGCGCGTGCCCAAGGCGCTGGACGGCGGCAGCGGCGACTACCTGGGCGACGACGGCCGCCAGCGGTTCCAGGACGCCTTCGCCGCGACCTGGACCGGCAAGGCGGAGAACGACGGCTTCAACTCCCTCGTGCTGAGCGCCGGACTGACCTGGCGCCAGGCCATGGTGCTGCGCGCCTACGCCAAGTACCTGCGGCAGGCCGGCTCGACCTTCTCGCAGGACTACATGGAGGACACCCTCCGCGAGAACGTCCACACCACCCGCCTCCTCGTCTCCCTGTTCGAGGCGCGGATGTCCCCGCAGCGGCAGAGGGCCGGGCTCGAGCTGATCGACGCGCTCCTCGAGGAGATCGAGGCGGCCCTGGACCAGGTGGCGAGCCTGGACGAGGACCGCATCCTGCGGTCCTTCCTGACCGTCATCAAGGCGACCCTGCGCACGAACTTCTTCCAGACGGCGGTCGGCGGGCAGCCGCACGACTACGTCTCCATGAAGTTCGACCCGCAGGCCATCCCGGACCTGCCCGCGCCGCGCCCGGCGTACGAGATCTGGGTGTACTCGCCGCGCGTCGAGGGCGTGCACCTGCGCTTCGGCAAGGTCGCGCGCGGTGGCCTGCGCTGGTCCGACCGGCGTGAGGACTTCCGCACCGAGATCCTCGGTCTGGTCAAGGCGCAGATGGTGAAGAACACCGTCATCGTGCCGGTCGGCGCCAAGGGCGGCTTCGTCGCCAAGCAGTTGCCGGACCCGAGCGTGGACCGGGACGCCTGGCTGGCCGAGGGCATCGCCAGCTACAAGACGTTCATCTCGGCGCTGCTCGACATCACCGACAACATGGTCGCCGGCGAGGTCGTCCCGCCGCAGGACGTCGTCCGGCACGACGGCGACGACACCTACCTGGTGGTCGCGGCCGACAAGGGCACGGCGACGTTCTCGGACATCGCCAACGGGGTTGCGGAGCAGTACAACTTCTGGCTCGGCGACGCCTTCGCCTCCGGCGGCTCGGCCGGCTACGACCACAAGGGCATGGGCATCACCGCGCGTGGCGCCTGGGAGTCGGTGAAGCGGCACTTCCGCGAGCTGGGCGTGGACACGCAGAGCGAGGACTTCACGGTCGTCGGCATCGGTGACATGTCCGGTGACGTGTTCGGCAACGGCATGCTCCTGTCCGAGCACATCCGCCTGGTCGCCGCCTTCGACCACCGGCACATCTTCATCGACCCGACCCCGGACGCGGCCACCTCCTACGCCGAGCGCCGGCGCCTGTTCGAGCTGCCCCGCTCCAGCTGGGCCGACTACAACACCGAGCTGCTCTCCGCGGGCGGCGGGGTCTTCCCGCGCAGCGCCAAGTCGGTCCCGATCAACAGCCACATCCGCGAGGCCCTGGGCATCGAGGGCAAGGTCACCAAGATGACCCCGGCCGACCTGATGAAGGCGATCCTCCACTCGCCGGTCGACCTGCTGTGGAACGGCGGCATCGGCACCTACGTGAAGGCGTCTGCGGAGTCGAACGCCGACGTCGGCGACAAGGCCAACGACGCCATCCGCGTCGACGGCAAGGACCTGCGCGTCAAGGTCGTCGGCGAGGGCGGCAACCTGGGCCTGACCCAGCTCGGCCGCATCGAGTTCGCGACGCACGGCGGCAAGATCAACACCGATGCGATCGACAACAGCGCCGGTGTGGACACCTCCGACCACGAGGTGAACATCAAGATCCTGCTCAACGGCCTGGTCGCGGACGGCGACATGACCGTCAAGCAGCGCAACAAGCTGCTGGCCGAGATGACCGACGAGGTCGGCGCGCTGGTCCTGCGCAACAACTACGCGCAGAACACCGCCCTGGCCAACGCGCTCTTCCAGGCCAAGGACATGCTCCACGCCCAGCAGCGGTTCGTCCGCCACCTGGTGCGCGAGGGCCACCTGGACCGGGCGCTGGAGTTCCTGCCCACCGACCGGCAGATCCGCGAGCGCCTGAACCAGGGCCAGGGCCTGACCAGTCCGGAGACGGCCGTCGTCCTGGCGTACACGAAGATCACGGTCGCCGAGGAGCTGCTGCACACCTCGCTGCCCGACGACCCGTACCTGCGCGGTCTGCTGCACGCCTACTTCCCGACGGCGCTGCGCGAGCAGTTCACCGAGCACATCGACAACCACCCGCTGCGCCGCGAGATCACCACGACCGTCCTGGTCAACGACACGGTCAACACGGGCGGTACGACATATCTGCACCGCCTGCGCGAGGAGACCGGGGCCTCCCTGGACGAGATCGTCCGCGCCCAGACCGTGGCCCGCGCGATCTTCCGCTCGGCGCCGGTGTGGGACGCCGTCGAGGAGCTGGACAACAAGGTCGCCGCGGCCGTGCAGACCCGGATCCGGCTGCACTCGCGCCGCCTGGTCGAGCGCGGCACCCGCTGGCTGCTGAACAACCGGCCGCAGCCGCTGCAGCTCGCGGAGACCGTCGAGTTCTTCGGCGAGCGGGTCGAGCACGTCTGGCAGCAGCTGCCGAAGCTGCTGCGCGGTGCGGACCTGGAGTGGTACCAGCACGTGTACGACGAGCTGTCCGCGGCCGGGGTCCCGGACGAACTCGCCACCCGTGTGGCCGGGTTCTCCTCCGCCTTCCCGACGCTCGACATCGTCTCGGTGGCCGACCGCATGGGCAAGGATCCGCTCGCGGTCGCCGAGGTCTACTACGACCTCGCCGACCGGCTCAGCATCACCCAGCTGATGGACCGCATCATCGAGCTGCCCCGCGCCGACCGCTGGCAGTCCATGGCCCGCGCCTCGATCCGCGAGGACCTTTTCGCGGCCCATGCGGCGCTCACCGCGGACGTCCTGGCCGTCGGCAACGGCACCTCGACCCCCGAGCAGCGCTTCACGGCGTGGGAGGAGAAGAACGCGCCGATCCTGAGCCGGGCGCGCACCACCCTGGAGGAGATCCGCAGTTCGGACTCCTTCGACCTCGCCAACCTCTCGGTGGCGATGCGCACGATGCGGACGCTGCTGCGCACCCATTCGTAGCCGTACACAGGGCCGTACGGCACAGCCGTACGACAGCGAGAACGCCCCGGGCCGACGCGATCGGCCCGGGGCGTTCCCTTTCTTGCCGGTTCTTGGCCCAAAAAGATCGGCAAATTTACCGTTTTCTGCTAGTCGGTACCTTTCGGCTAGGGTCTGGGCTGTGACAGTGAGGTGGATGCGCACCGCGCCCAGCACCGCGAGCGCCGGCCGGGCACTGCCGCAGGCAGCCGCCGTGCTCGTCACCGTCCTTCTGCTCCTGGTCATCGTCCGTCTGCCGTGGGCGGGCGATCTGGGCATGCACGCGGCCACCGTGCAGCGGCTGCGGCACAGCCTGCTCCATCCCGGCAATCCGCTGGTGGACGCCGACACCCCGAGCCCGTACTACTCGCCGTGGATGCTGCTGCTCGGCTGTCTCGCCCGGCTCACCGGCCTGTCGGTGTTCGTCGTCCTGCGCCTGGCCGCGCTCGCCGGGCTCGGCCTGCTCGTCACGGGAGTGCGGCGCTACGTCCGCACCCTGAGCCCCCACCGAGCGGCCCCCGCCCTCGCCCTCCTGGCCCTGGTCTTCCTCTGGGGCCCGCTGCTGTTCGACTGGAGCGGCTTTTTCTCCCTCAACTCCCTCGCGCTGACGGTGTCGTACCCGAGCGTGTTCGCCCTCGGCCTCTCCTTCCACTTCTGGGCGTGGCTCACGCAGGCGCTGCGCGACGGCGACCGGGCCGGCCGGGGAGTCTGGCTGGGGCTGGGTGCACTGTGGGCGCTGATCCTGCTGTGCCACCAGTTCACCGGGGTCGTGGCCTCCCTGGGCGCGCTGGCCACGGTGCTCGCCGCGCGCCCGGAACGATCCGTCCTGCCGCGGCTCGGCGCCGGGCTCGCGCTGGGAGCGGTGGTGCTGTGGCTGTGGCCGTACTACGACTTCTTCGCGCTGTTCTCCGCGGGCGCCGATCTGGAGGCCGTCCACCGGCCGCTGTACCAGCACCTGGCCGGGCGGTTCGGACTGGTCCTGCTGGGGGTGCTCGCGCTGGGCTTGCGGCTGCGCCGGGACCGCCGGGATCCGCTGGTGCTCTTCTTCGCGTTCGGCGCGCTCGTGTTCGCCGCGGGCGGGCTGACCGGTCACTACTCGTGGGGCCGCGTCCTGCCCGCCGCGCTGATCCCGGCGCAGCTCGCCGCCGCGCTGGAGACGGTGTCCGCCGGGCAGCGGGCGACGGGGGTCTCCCCTGCTCGAGCGAGGTCGGGACCGTGGGGGAGGGCGGGCTGGGTGTGCGCGCTCGGTGCGGCGCTGGCGGTGGGGGCGTGGGCGCAGGCCGGGACGCTCGGGTACGTGGTCGGGCGGGACGCGCTGCCCGGGGCGGTCGCGGCGAAGTACCGCACGCCGTGGGTGGGGTACCACTGGATCACGCCCTGGGTGAGGTACGGGGACGTGGTCATGGCCCGCACGATGCCGTCCCGTCAGATCCCGGCGTACGGGCCGTACACCGTGGCGCCGGGCTACCCCGACTTCTTCCTGCCGGACGAGGCGCGGCGGGAAGCGGCGGTGACGCGGTACTTCGCGGCGGGGACGCCGGAGGGCGAGCGGCGCGGCATCGTGCGGCGGTACCGGGTGCGGTGGGTCGTGGGCGGCAGGTCGTTGGCGCAACCGGGTTTGCGCAAGGTGGCCGGCGGTCCGGGCGGGCAGGTGCTGTACGAGGTCGTGCGCTGACCACTGCAGCGGCCGGCCGGCCGGGACGGGTGCGGCTGCGGCGCCCCCGGCGGTCTACTTGAGCGCGCTCGCGACCAGCTTCGCCGCGTTCTTCACCTTCGGCTTCGCCAGTCTGTGCACCACCGGGCGGACCACCCGGGCCGTCACGCCCACCGGGCGCCAGCGGACCTGGAGGCGGCCGGGCGTGCGGCCCTCCGGTTCGACGGTGACCTGGTGGGGGGCCGTGCCGGAGCGGTAGTCGATGCGGGCTGTCGCGGCCGGGAAGTCCAGTGGGGCCAGGAGGACGCCCGAGTGGGACAGGCCCTGCTGGGTCAGACGGAGCAGGGGGTGGCGTACGCCTTCGAAGCCATGGAGGGGGATCGGCGCCGCCGTCAGGTCGAGGGTGACGCTGCCCTCGAAGATGCCGGGGCGGACCGGGTCGAGGCGGAAGGGGACCGTCATGCGGCGGCCACCGGGGGTCAGCAGTACGGTGGCTCGCTGGGGGCCCACGGGCAGGCGCAGACCGGGGTCGTAGGTGCGCACGGTCAGGGCGACCGAGGCGCCGCGGCCCAGGGTCAGTTCGGTGATCTCGTGACGGAAGTACGCGCTCGGGAAGGGGCGTGTGTCCAGCTCCAGGTCGGTCACGTCGAGTTCCCGGCGGGCCCGCTCGGACGCGGGGACGCTGTCGCCCCAGTAGGGCACGCCGTCGGTGCCGACGGTGATCTGCCGTGGTGCCACGCCGTGGCCCAGGCCGCGCGCCGCCAGCCGGAGATCGGCCGTGCGACCGTCGCGCAGCAGTTCCAGTACGACCCGTTCCGGGCGCGGCAGCCGGGCGTACGCGCCCGGAGCAAGCGTCTCCAGGTACGGGTTCATGATCTTCGCGAAGGACTCCAGCCACGGTGCGTCCCGGTAGGGCAGGTCGCCCGCGTACATACGGAAGTCGTGCTTGAGGAACTTGTAGTCCTTGTCCTCGCGCAGCCCCGCATGTCCGCTGCTCACCAGGAACTCGTCGATCAGGCGCTGCACATGGACGCGGTCGCGGACGTTGGAGATCTTGTGCCGCTGGTTGGAGATGGACGCGGACGCCTCCGCCGCGAACGGCTCGACGTACCACACGTACACCGGGTCCGGGATGATCGTGAACGCCCTCGCCAGGCAGTACGCCTGCACCGAGAACAGCTGGTCCTCGTAGTGGACGCCCTCGGGGAAGCGGAGCCGGTGGCGGTCCAGGAAGGAACGCGCGTACATCTTGCTGGTGGACAGGTGCTCGAAGAGCAGCCGCGGGTCGGCGCCGATGCCTTCCACCGTGCGGTGCTCCGCGACCAGGTGCGGCATCCAGGTCGAGTGGCGCCCGGTGTCCACCCGTACGCGCTGCACCGCGCCCATGGTGAAGTCCACCTCGCGCTCACGGTGCGCGGCCAGCAGGGACTCGACCGCGCGGGGCGGGAGTTCGTCGTCGCTGTCCAGGAACATCAGGTACGGGGCACGGGCGATCTCGATGGCCCGGTTGCGCGGGGCGCTGCACCCGCCGCTGTTCTCCGGCAGCCGCAGATAGCGGATGCGGTGGTCCTGGGCGGCCAGTTGCCGTGCCACCGAGGGTGTTCCGTCGGTGGAGTGGTCGTCGCTGATGATGATCTCGATGTTCGCGTGGGTCTGCGCGCGCAACGAGGCGACCGCGCGGGGGAGCCGGGCAGCGTCGTTGTAGACGATGACCGTGACCGTGACGTCAGGGGTCGTCATGCCGTGGCCTCCTCGGGGGTCGGGGCGGGGGTGCGCTCCTCGAGCGGGATCACGGGCGGCAGCGACTCCTCGGGCTCGCCGAGGAAGACCCGGCGTACGACCCGCTCGGCGGCGCGCCCGTCGTCGTACTCGCAGAACCGGCGCCGGAACGCGGCCAGGGCCTTGGTCGCGCACTCGTCGCGCCAGGCACCGGAGGTGAAGATCTCCGTCAGCTCCCCCTGGGTGCGGGCGACCCTGCCGGGGGCCTGCGCCGGCAGGTCGAAGTAGACGCCGCGGGTGGTGGAGTACGTCTCCCAGTCGTCGGCGTAGACGACGATCGGGCGGCCCAGGTTGGCGTAGTCGAACATGATGGAGGAGTAGTCCGTGACCAGTGCGTCGGCGGCCAGGCACAGCTCCTCGACGGGGTCGTAGGAGGAGACGTCGACGAGCCGCCCGGAGCGGCGCAGGCCGGTCAGCGAGGAGGCCGCGCCGCCGTAGAAGTAGTGGGCGCGGACCAGCAGGACCGTGTTCTCGCCGAGGCGCTCGGCGAGGGCCGCCAGGTCCAGGCGCGGGGTGAAGCCGGCCTCGTAGTCGCGGTGGGTGGGGGCGTAGAGGACGGCCGTCCTGCCGGGGGCGATGCCGAGGCGTTCGCGGGCGGCGCGGACGTCGGCCGCGGTGGCGGTGTAGAAGACGTCGTTGCGCGGATAGCCGTGGTTCAGCGAGACGAAGCGGGCCGGGTAGGCGCGCTCCCACATGCGGGTGGAGTGGCTGTTGGCGCTGACGCTGTAGTCCCACTTGTCGATGCGGGACAGCAGCGCGGCGAAGTCCAGGCCCTGGGCGGCGGCCGGGTGCTCCATCTGGTCCAGGCCCATGCGCTTGATCGGGGTGCCGTGGTGGGTCTGGAGGTGGATCGCGTCGGGGCGTTTGACCACGTCGTTGGGGAAGTTGACGTTGTTCGTCAGGTACGTGGCGGTGGCCAGCGTCTCCCAGTAGCGGCGGGTGCCGGGGACGACGTGGTCGGTGCCGGGCGGCAGCAGGGCGGCGTTCTCCTTGCCGACCACCCACACCTGGTGGATGTGCGGGGCGAGTTCGGCGAGCTTGGCGGCGATCGCGGCCGGGTTGCAGGAGATCCCGCGGTCCCAGTAGGCGGAGAAGACGGCCAGGCCGGGGTCGGCCGGGTGGCTGAGCGCGCGGCGGTACTGCAGGTCGCGGACCTTCTCGCCGACCTGGCGTCTGCGCTCCCGTACCGTCTTCCTGGCCGTGCGGCGGGTGCGGTTGACGGCCTGCAGCGCGCGGTACTTGGTGTAGGCGCCTTCCTCGAGCAGGGCGTGCCGCATGCCCTCCATGCCGTCCGGCCGCTGATGGCCCTCCGGGCGCCAGCGGACGGCGGCCAGGGAGGCACGGCGGAAGAACTCGCGGGCCACCGGGTCTGGCAGGTTCTCGCGGGCGAAGGTGCGCAGCAGATCGCGGACCATCAGGTCGTACAGGACCGCGCGGGCGGCGCGGCGGTCCCGGACGAGCGGCAGCAGGTTCTCGTAGCGGTCGACGAGCGCGAACCGGTCCTCGGGCGCGAGCGGCGGCAGGCTCTCCGGGCGCAACCTGCGGTCTTCGTAGGCCACTTGGTTCAGGCAGGCGATGCGTCCGGCGAGCAGGAGGGCCGCGTGGGCGGCGTACGGTTCGTCGTCGGTGGCGAGCCGCTCCTCGTGCGCCCGCCAGAACTCGGCGCGCAGCGCACGGTTGCCGAGCAGGGGCGTGAGGCGCAGCAGGTCGGCGGCCTCGGCCAGCGGGAGGTCGGTGCGGCCGGTGGCGGCGAGCCGCCGGCCGTCGCGGGAGGGGCGGGCCGTGGTCTGCCAGGTGCTGGTGACGTGGTCGAAGAGCAGCACGTCGGCCGTGTCGGGCAGTTCTGTGGTCCGCTCGGCGAGCAGCCGGGGCGCGCCGGCGGGCAGGCCGTCCTTGGCGTGGACGAAGTGCAGCCAGTGGCCGCGGGCCTGCCGGGCGCCGGCCGACCGGGCCGCCGTGTCGGTGGTGCCGTCCGGCAGGGGCACGACGGTGATGTCCGGGGCGTGCCCCTCGGCGGTCTCCCGGGCCCAGTCGCCGACCGCGGCGACGATGACCTCGGTGTCCGGGAGCGGGAGCGCCGCCAACGAGTCGAGGAGTTCGGTCAGATGCCCCTGGGTGTTCGGTCCGTACACGATGACGCTCAGTTGGGGCATCGCAGTGGACTCCTTCGGCTCGTCGACTCCGGGCGCGCCTTTCATAACATACTGCTGTTAAGTGGATGAAAGGGATAACCACGCCTGTGGTAAGAGAACGACTCGGGAAGGAAGAGTGCTTCGAGCGCCTGGGGCCCGAGGTCATGACGGGCCTTGACAGCCTTGACGGATTTTGACGGGCCTGGGCAGGGCTTGGCGGGACCTTGGTCAGACCTTGGCGGCGGGCTTCGGCGCCCCCTTCGCCGTCTTGTCGCTCTTGTCGCCGGTGAAGGCCTCGTACTCCTTCATGACGTCCTCGGTGGGCCCGTCCATGCGCAGTTCGCCGCGCTCCAGCCACAGCACGCGTTCACAGGTGTCCCGGATCGACTTGTTGTTGTGGCTGACCAGGAACACCGTGCCCGCCTGCTCGCGCAGTTCGCGGATGCGTTCCTCGGAGCGCTTCTGGAAGGAGCGGTCGCCGGTCGCGAGGGCCTCGTCGATGAGCAGGACGTCGTGGTCCTTGGCGGCGGCGATGGAGAACCGCAGGCGCGCCGCCATGCCGGAGGAGTACGTGCGCATGGGGAGCGTGATGAAGTCGCCCTTGTCGTTGATGCCGGAGAAGTCGACGATGTCCTGGTAGCGCTGCTTGACCTGCTCCCGGGACATGCCCATGGCGAGACCGCCGAGGTGGACGTTGCGCTCGCCGGTGAGGTCGTTCATCAGGGCCGCGTTGACGCCGAGCAGGGAGGGCTGGCCGTGGGTGTAGATGTGGCCGCTCTCCACGGGCAGCAGCCCGGCGACCGCCTTGAGCAGCGTCGACTTGCCGGAACCGTTCGTACCGATGAGGCCGATCGCCTCACCCTTGTAGGCCACGAACGAGACCTTCTTCACCGCGTGCACCCGGCGCACGCCGGCCGCCTTCTCGGCCTGCTCGCGGCGCAGGATGCGGTTGAGGGCGGCGGTCGCGGAACCGCGGCCGGTGCCGGTGCCGTTGACCCGGTAGACGATGTCGACGCTGTCGGCGACGACGGTGGGGATCTTCTTGTCGCGGTCGGTGTGCTCAGCCACGGCCGTACGTCTCCTCAGCCTTCCAGAAGTAGATGAAGCCGCCGACGCCGAAGAGCAGCGCCCAGCCGATCGCCGTCGCCCACACGTGCGGGGGCAGCTGGCGGGCGTGGAAGCTGTCGATCAGCGCGAACCGCATGAGGTCGATGTAGACGGCGGCCGGATTGGTCTCCAGCAGGACCGTGACGATGTGCGGCAGGTGGTCCTTCTTGGTCAGCTTGTCGATGCTCCACATCACGCCGGACACGTACATCCAGGTGCGCAGGATGAACGGCATCAGCTGGGCGATGTCCGGGGTCTTGGCGCCCCATCGCGCCATGATCATCGACACGCCCGCGTTGAAGGTGAACTGCAGGACCAGCGCGGGTACCGCCAGCAGCCAGGAGGCGGTGACGGGCACGCCGAAGCAGAGCAGGATGACGAGCAGCGCGGCCATCGAGAACAGCAGCTGCTGGAGCTGCTGGAGGCAGAAGGAGATCGGGAGTGCGGCCCGCGGGAAGTGCAGGGCGCGCACCAGGCCGAGGTTGCCGGAGATCGCGCGGGTCCCGGCCATGATCGAACTCTGCGTGAACGTCCAGATGAACACGCCGGTGACCAGGAACGGGATGTAGTCCTTCACGCCGTGCTTGGTGCCGAGCAGCACGCCGAAGATGAAGTAGTAGACCGCCGCGTTCAGCAGCGGGGTCATGACCTGCCAGACCTGGCCGAGCTTCGCCTGGCTGTACTGGGCGGTGAGCTTGGCGGTGGCGAAGGCGGTGATGAAGTGGCGCCGGGCCCACAGCTGGCGGACGTACTCCGGCAGGGAGGGGCGGGCGCCGCTGACCGACAGGCCGTGCCGGGCGGCGAGCGCCGCGAGGTCGTCGGCCGGGACCTGGGTCGGAGGCGGTGTGTGGAGGACCTGACTCACATCCGCTGCTTTCGCTCGGGGGGAGAGGGGGTGCCGCGTCCGGCTGCCGCCGAAGCGGGGTGGTCGGTCGTCCCGTGTTTCCTTACGGTTCTCTTCTCGTTCTCTTACGTCGGGACGGGACCGTATCGTCGCAACGCGAGACTAGGCCCAACGGACGTCGGAACGCAACCGTTTCGTCGCAACGGCCTATGCTGTCGGCATGACGACGAACGCCGACGAGCCCGGGACGCGTCCGCGCCGCCGCACTCCCGCCGGGGCCGCTGTCCTGCGGGAGGACGTGACCGAGGCCATCCGGGCGGCCGTTTTCGAGGAACTGGCGGCCGTCGGGTACGCGCGCATGTCCATCGAGGGGATCGCGCGCCGGGCGGGCGTCGGCAAGACGGCGGTGTACCGGCGCTGGAAGTCCAAGCTGCACCTGGTGCTGGACGTCGTCTCGGCGATGGCCGTGCTCGGCCTGCCGGTACCGGACACGGGCACCCTGGAGGGCGATCTGCGCCTGCTCTACGAGGTCTCCTCCCGCGCCCTGCGCCACCCGGTCGCCTCGCAGATCATCCCCGACCTCCAGGCCGAGGCGGCCCGCAACCCCGACATCGCGGAGGCCTTCCAGCGGGCCCTGCGGGACGGCCAGGAAGGCGTGGCCAGCAAGATCCTGGCAGCGGCGGAGGAGCGGGGCGAGATCCGGGCGGGCGTCGACCACGACCTCGCCCTGGATCTGATCTCCGGCCCGCTGTACTGGCGCTCGGTGGTCGTCCGCTCCCCCAAGCCGCCGAAGGGCTACCTGGAGAAGCTGGCCCGGGCCACCGCGGGGGCCTTGAAGGCGCTGTGAGGGCGGCGCCCCGGCGCGCGGCGCCTACGAGCGGGCCGCCTCCGGGTGCAGGCGGGTCCAGCCCTCCCAGGCCGAGGTGATCATGTCGCGCACGTCGTACTTGGCCTGCCGGCCCGGTTCCGTCGCGACGCGGTCGGCCGAGGCCACGATGTGGGCCGGGTCGCCAGGGCGGCGCAAGGCGACGACGGGCGGGCGGTCGTAGCCGGTCACCGCGTTGACGTGGTCGATCATTGCGCGGACCGAGAGGTCAGTGGAGCAGGCGGCGGAGCCCGCCGCGCGTGATCTCCAGGACCGCGCGCAGGCCCGCCGCCGCACGCAGCGCGAGCGCGCCGGAGCGCGTGGCGGACGGCTCGCTCGGCGGCACGCCGTGCCGGGCGCCCGGGACGACGTGCCGGCGCGGACGGTCCGCGCAGGCCAGGGCGCGCGCGGTGACGTCTCCGTGTGCGCCGTCCGAGAAGGAAACGGCCGGCCGCAGGCCCCGGGTTCCCGCCCGGAGTGCCGCAAGCCCCACGGACGCCTCGGCCGGCCAGGCGTCGGCGCCGGCCCCCGGGTGCCCGGTCGACGGGCGCGCGGCCCGGCACAGCCGGACGAAGGACAGCACGGCGGCGCCCGCCAGCAGCCCGTTGCGGGCCAGCATCAGCAGGCAGCCGGTCCAGGTGCCGGTGGTCACCTGCGAGTAGAGCAACGGGTACGCCACCGTGCTCAGCGCGGTCGCCGCCAGGACCAGCACCGCCACCGGGCGCTGGCTGGTGTGCCGGGAGGTCAGGCACACGGAGGCCAGTCCGAGCAGCCAGATCAGGTACTGGGGGCTGATGACCCGGCTGGTGACCGTGAACAGCAGCACCGCGCTCAGCGCGGCGTCGTACGGCGTGGCCGCGTTCCACTGCCGCACCCGCACCCGCCACAGCACCAGCAGCGCGAACGCCGCAGCCGTCAGGGCGAGGGAGGCGGTGGCCACGGCGTGCACGTACGGGCCGACCAGTTCGATGGCGCCGTACCGGTAGCGTGTCCGGCCCGGCCAGCCGGCGTGCCGCGCCAGGTTGAGCACCGTACCGCCGAGCGACTCGATCTGCACGCCCCGGCCGCCCTGCTGCCGCAGGAAGACCAGCGGGTCGCGGAACGACACCGCGAAGAGCACCAGCGACACCGCCCCGGCCGCCGTCGCCCAGGCCCACGCCGTGCGCGTCGCGCGCCCCCGGGGCGTGCCGAGCAGCACCAGCCCCGGCCACACCTTCACCAGCGCGCCCAGCGCCCCTAACACACCGCCGGCGCGCGGGGAACGCGCCGACATGAGCAGGGAGATGACGGCGAACGCCGTGACCTGCACGTCGTACCGCGCGAGCGGCAGGTGCAGCAGCAGCGGCAGTCCGCCCGTCCACACGGCGGCGCCGAGCAGGCTCCGCCCAGGGCGTGTGCCCGCGCGCACCAGTGCCGCCGTGATCAGCGCGTCCGCGGCGAGCGTCAGCGCCACGAACGCCTGAAAGTACGTCAGTCGCGGCACCAGGCCCGGCGCGAGCAGCACCACGCCCGCGCCCGGCGGGTACTGCCACAGCGTGTCGTGCGCCGGGAACGAGCCCTGCGCGAGGACGCCGTACCAGTGGGCGTAGAGCCGCCACACCTCACGGGCCACCGAACCGCCGCCCAGCAGCGGGGCGCTGTTGTGGGCGAGCAGCCACAGCATCAGGGCACGGGTGGCGAGCCAGGCGGCGGTGACGGGGACGCGCGTGACGGGGTCGTGGGGACGGCAGTTCATCACATGCGAGCCTAAGCCGCATGGATGGTATATCCATGCCTATACGCCATCATGACCGTCAAAAATTGGCTAATCAGAAAAGATCGGGCCGTAGTGAACGTCGGGCTACCTGTGAAACCGCAGTCGCACAGGGCGGCTGCAACGACAGATGTCGCACCAGCGGTCGCACGCGCGCGTGCCGCCGGGCGCGTACCGGGCCGTGTCCGGTCGGGGGGCCGGTGGGGTGCCGCCGTGGGCGTGCCCGCGCTGGTGATGCTCGCGCTCGGGCTCTGGGGGCTCGACCGCGGCGGGATGTGGCGCGACGAGGCCGTCACGTTCCAGGTCGCGGGCCGCACGGTGCCGCAGATCTGGCGGCTGCTGCACAGCGTGGACGCGGTGCACGGCCTGTACTACCTCCTCATGTACGCCGTCCTCGCCGTCCACCCCGACGAGGTCGTTCTCAGGCTTCCGTCCGTGTGCGCGGCGGCGGTCACCGCGGGCCTGGTGGCCGCGCTCGGCGCCCGGCTGCTCCGGCCGCGCGCCGGGCTGTGGGCCGGACTGCTGTACGCGGGCTCGCCGATGGCCGGCCACTACGCCCAGGAAGGCCGTTCCTACGCCCTCGTCGCGGCCGGCGCCACCGGGGCGACGCTGCTGTTCGTCCGCGCGGTCGGCAGGGGCGGCCGGGCGTGGTGGGCGTACGGCGCGCTCCTCGGACTCACCTGCTGGCTGCACGAGTTCGCGGTGCTGCTGCTGCTCGCCCACGCCGTGTCGCTGGCGCTCGGGCGGGCGGGGGCGCGGGTGTGGCGGGGCTGGGGGTGCGCGGCGGCAGCGGTGGGGGTGTCGCTGGCGCCCCTGGCCCTCGTGTCGCGGTCCCAGTCGGCGCAGGTGGCGTGGTTGCGTCCGCCGACGGTGGAGACGGCACAGGGTTTGCTGAGGATGTTCCTCGGCCCGACGGACGGGGTGTACTGGGCGTGTCTCGGGCTGGCCGCGGTGGGGCTGCTCGGGGTGGTGGGACGGCGGGGCGAGGTGACCTGTGCCGGGGTCTGCCTGCCGTTGGCCGTGGTGCCGCCGGTCGCGTTGATGCTGGTGTCGCAGTTCTCGCCGCTGTATGTCGACCGGTACGTGCTGTACGCGCTGTCGGGCGCGCCCGTGCTGGTGGCGGCGGGGGCGGAGAAGGTGGCCGGGCTGCTCGGGCGTCTGCGGCCGGCGGCCCCGGCCGGCGTCCGGTTCCTCGTCGGCTCCCCGTTCCTCGCCCTGGCCGGTGTGTTCGCCCTCGTGCTCTCCTTCTTCCACCAGTTGCCCCTCATGGACACGGACCGCGACCCCGCCCGCCGCCCGGACGATCTGGCCGCCGTCTCCCGGGTCGCCGCGCGGGAGTTGAGGCCGGGCGATCCTGTGCTGTTCCTCCCCGCCTACACCCGGAACGTGGCCCTGACGTACCCGGGGGCCTTCCGGGGGGTGCGGGACATCGGGCTGGCGGAGGGGGCCGCGGGGTCCGGGACCCTGTACGGGCGGGAGGTGGATGCCTCGGTGCTCGGGCGGCGGCTGGCGGGGCTCGACCGGGTGTGGGTCGTGGCCGACCGGGATGTGCTCGCCGGCCGCTGGGTCGTACAGAGCCCCGTCACGCGGGCCGCACTCGCCCTGCTGGACACCGAGTTCGCGCCCGTGCGGGAGTCCGTACAGGACGAGGTGGCCGTACGGCTCTACGTCCGTTGGTCCGGCGTCAGTCCTGGGCCTCTTCCAGGGCCGAGTCCAGCGCGGTGGTGAGCCGGTCCAGGCGTTCGCGCAGTTCGGCGATCTCCGCCAGGTCGAAGCCGGTCGCCGCCGCGATGCGGCGCGGCACCTGAAGGGCCTGCTCGCGCAGGGCGGCGCCCTCCTCGGTGAGCCGGACGTGGACCGACCGCTCGTCCTGTGCGCTGCGCTCCCGCCGCACCAGACCGGCCCCTTCCAGCCGCTTGACCAGCGGGGACAGCGTGCCGGAGTCGAGCCGCAGATGTTCGCCGAGTTTCTTGACCGGCAGCTCGCCCCGCTCCCACAGCACCAGCATCATCAGGTACTGCGGGTAGGTGAGCCCGAGGTCCTTCAGGGCCACGCGGTAGACGCCGTTGAAGGCGCGGGTGGCGGCGTGCAGGGAGAAGCAGATCTGGCGGTCCAGGCGCAGCCAGTCCGCCTCGGAGGCGGCATCCAGGGGGGCGGGGGTGGCGGTCATGCGTCCAGGGTAGCTCTGGTGCGCCATTTAGTTGTGCACAATTTAATTGTGTGCTCTACTTGTGGTCGTGCGGCGGCGCGGACAGGGCCGCCGCAACCGCGACCCCACTTCAACAAGGGATGGTCATCCATGGACGCGCTCTACACCGCTGTTGCCACCGCCACCCACGGCCGCGAGGGCCGTGCCGTCTCTTCCGACGGCAGGATCGACCTCGCGCTGGCCATGCCGGTGGAGCTGGGTGGCAACGGCCAGGGCACCAACCCCGAGCAGCTCTTCGCCGCCGGGTATGCCGCCTGCTTCGGCAGCGCCCTCGGCCTCGTCGGCCGGCAGGCCAAGGTGGACGTCAGCGACGCGGCGGTCACCGCCGAGGTCGGCATAGGCAAGCAGGGCGAGGGCTTCGGCCTGAAGGTGACCCTGCGGATCGAGCTGCCCGAGGGCGTGGACGAGGCGACCGGCCGCAAGCTGGTCGAGACCGCCCACCAGGTCTGCCCCTACTCCAACGCCACCCGCGGCAACATCGACGTCGACCTGGTCATCGAGTAGCACCCCAGGGCGCCGCCGACCGGGCACCGGTGTCCGCGGCGCGCCCCGTCGCCTGTCCCGGCAGCCGGGCGCCCGGCGCCTCCGGCATCGACTCGCCCAGCAGCAGCGTGCGGACGACCCGCTCGGCGGCCCCGCCGTCGTCGAACTCGCAGAACCGCGCCCGGAAGTCCGCCCGCCGCCGCGCCGACTCCTCGTCCCGCCACGCCCCGGAGGCGAACAGCCGCGCCAACTCCCGCTGCGAGCGGCAGACATGACCCGGTGCCTCCGCGGTGATGTCGAGGTAGGCGCCGCGGCTCGCCCGGAACGCGGCCCAGTCGTCCGCGTGCACCACGATCGGCCGGTCCAGGTTGGCGTAGTCGAACATCAGGGACGAGTAGTCGGTGACCAGCGCGTCGGCGGCCAGCAGCACCTGCTGCACGTACGGCTCGTCCGTCGCGTCCACCACGATCCCGCGCCGGTCCAGCTCCGCCAGGCCGAAGCCGCGCGCGGGACCGCTCGCGAGCGAGGGGTGCAACCGGACCACCAGGGTGTGGCCCTCGCCCAGCTCGGCCGCGAACCGGGCCAGGTCGATCCGGTCCACGTACCCGCCCCGGCGGTAGTCCCGCCGGGTCGGCGCGTACAGCACCACCGTGTGCTCCTCCGGGATGCCGTACCGCAGCCGGAAGGCACTGCCGTCCTCGTCGCCGGGGCTGACGAGCACGTCGTTGCGCGGGCTGCCGGTGCGCACCGAGGTGAAGTGGCAGGGGTAGGCCCGCTCCCACACCAGCTCGGAATGGCGGTTGGCGACCAGGCTGTAGTCCCAGCGGTCCGCCCGGCGCAGCATCTGCGGCACGTCGAAGCCGTGCCGGGCGCCGGGCTTGTCCAGCAGATCGGCGCCCATGTACTTCAGCGGGGTGCCCTGGTGGGTGTGGATGTGCACGCTGCCGGGGCGTTTGGCCAGTGTGCCGGGCCAGTTGACGTCGTTGACGAAGAACGAGGCCCGCGCGGTGACCTCCAGACAGCGCCGGGAACCAAGGAGCACGTGATCGACACCGGGCGGCAGCTGTTCGGCGGTCTCCGCGTCCCGCACCACCCACACCCCGCGCAGCCGCGGGGCGATCTCCCGCGCCTTGTGGTAGACGGCCGCCGGGTCGCCGAGCACGCCCCGGTGGGAGGAAGCCGAGTACACCACCAGATCCGGGTCCAGCGGTCGCAGCGCCTGGACGGCGGCCCAGCCGCCGCGGGCCCGCCCGCCCACCGCCCGGCGTGCCTGTGCCGCCCGCCGTGCGGCCTCCCGCCCGGCCCGCGCGGCCTGCCGCCGCACCCGGTACGCCGTGTAGGAGCCCTCCAGCGCGGCGACCTCGCCGTCCACCGCCGCGTCCTCCGGTTTGTAGCTGCGGAACATCTGCGCCGTACGCCGGAAGAACTCGGCCTTGTCGGCGGGCGGCAGCCGGTCCGGCTTGGCGAGGATGTCCAGGCAGTGCTCGCCCATCTTGCGGTGCAGGTACGGCCGCCAGCGCCACAGCTCGGCATGCTGGTCGACGAAGGCGAACACCCGCTTGTACTGGTCGTGGATGTCGAAGTGCTTGCGGCTGGTGGTGGACAGGATGTTGCCCTGCCGGCGCTGCCGGTAGTTCAGGCAGATGCGGTCCAGGACGGCGATCTGCGCGGCGCTGAGCATGACCGGGAAGGTCCAGGGGGTGTCCTCGTAGTACCCGGGCGGGAACTCGAAACCGTTCAGGGTGACGAACTCGCGCCGGTAGACCTTGTTCCACACCACCATCAGCAGGTCCAGGATCTCCGGGTGGTCGCCGACCCCGAAGGTGCCCGCCCCGGCGTCGGCGAGCACGTGCGCGAGCGCGTTGCGGCGGGTGCCGCCCCACCAGTAGGTGCGCGCGTAGTCGAACACCAGCACGTCCGGGTCGCCGGCCTCGTCCAGCCGGTCGGCGATGGCACGCAGCGCGCCCGGGGTGAGGGTGTCGTCGCTGTCCAGGAAGAACAGGTAGTCGCCGGACGCGTGCGGCATCCCGGCGTTGCGGGCCCGGCCCAGGCCCACGTTCTCCGGCAGGTGCAGCACCTTCACGCGCGGATCGCGCTCGGCGTACTCGTCGAGGATCGCGCCGCAGCCGTCCGGGGAGCGGTCGTCCACGGCGATCAGTTCCAGGTCGCTGAAGGACTGCAGCAGCACCGAGTCGAGGCACTCGCGCAGAAAGCCCTGCACCTTGAAACAGGGGACGATGACACTGAAGCGGGGCACGGCGGGGTCAGCTCCTCACGAGGGTCGCGGCGGCGGGGGCGGGGACACGCTGCGCGAGCGGGATCACGGGCGGGATCGCCTCGGGCGGCTCGCCGAGCAGCACCCGCCGGACGACCCGCTCGGCGGCCCGGCCGTCGTCGAACTCGCAGAACCGCTCCCGGAACGCGGCCCGCAGCCTGCCGGCCTCGGCGCCCGCGTACGAGCCGTCGCGGAAGACGCGGCCCAGTTCCTCGGGGGTGCGCACGACCAGGCCCGGCGGCTCGGTCGGAAGGTCGAAGTAGACGCCGCGGGTCTCCTGGTAGACGTCCCAGTCGTCGGCGTACACGACGATCGGCCGGTCCAGGTTGGCGTAGTCGAACATGATCGACGAGTAGTCCGTGATCAGCGCGTCCGCGGCCAGGCACACCTCCTCGGAGGAGCGGTGCGCGGTGACGTCGATGATCCGGCCGGTCCGCCCGGAGCCGGGCGGGCGCCCCTGGTCGTAGAAGTAGTGGGCGCGCAGCAGGACGACGACGTCCTCGCCGGCCGCCGCGCAGAACGCCTCCAGGTCCAGGCCGGTCTCGAAACCGGTGTGGTGGTCACGGTGGGTCGGCGCGTAGAGCACGGCCGTCCTGCCCTCGGGGACGCCCAGTTCCCGCCGGATGCGGGCCACGTCCTCGGCGCTCGCCGTGCAGTAGACGTCGTTGCGCGGATAGCCGTACTCCAACTGCTCGTACGAGCCGGGGAAGGCGCGCTCCCACATCTGTGTGGAGTGCCGGTTGGACGACAGGTTGAAGTCCCAGCGGTCGACCCGGCCCAGCAGCTTGGTGAAGCTGCCGGACTGCGCGGCCACCACCGGGTACGTCGACTGGTCCACGCCCATCGTCTTCAGCGGGGTGCCGTGCTGGGTCTGCAGGTGCACGCTGCCGGGGCGTTTGACGACACCTTCGGCGAAGTTGGCGTTGTTGACGAGGTACTTCGCGCGGGCCAGCACCTCCCAGTACCGGCGCGAGCCGATCACCGCGTACTCGACGCCCTCCGGCATCGCGTCCACCTGGTCGGCCTCGACCAGGAACACCGAGCGGACGTGCGGGGCGAGTTCGCGGGCCTTGGCGTGGATGGCGGCCGGGTTGCAGGCGTAGCCGCGGCCCCAGTAGGAGCAGAAGACGGCCAGGTCCGGATCGAGCGGCCGGCGCAGCTCGCGGGCGTAGCGCAGCCGGGTGCGCAGCATGTGCGGGCGCGGCACGGCCTCCGCCGCCCTCGTGGCCGTCTGGTTGAGCCCGCGCAGCGTCCGGAACGCCGAGTAGGCACCCGCCGCCAGCAGCCGGTGCTGCATCCCGAGGCTGCCGCCCGGCGCCCGATAGCCGTCCGGGCGGTGGCGCCGGTAGAGGCGGCCGGCCCGGCGGAAGAACGTCCGGCGTCCGGAGGGCAGCCGCTCGGGCCGGGACGCCGTCTTCAGTACCTGCGCGAACAGCTGCTCGAACAGCGCCCGGGTCCGCTCGGCGGGCAGCCCGCGCTCGGCGGCACGGGTCAGCACCAGCTCGGCCTGGTCCAGAACGGCGTACTGGTGCGGACCCGGAAGGTTGAGCCGGCTGCCCTGCCGGCGCAGCCGGTGCCGTACGACGACCCGGCGCAGCACCGCGATGCGCCCGGCGGCGATCGTGGTCAGCCCACCCCAGCCGAGGTCGGTGAAGTGACCGTCGGGGAAGAGGAGTTCCTGCTCGGTGATGAAGGTGCGGCGGTAGACCGCGCTCCACGCCGGGAACCGCACCCCGGTGAGGCCGGGCAGGTCACCGGGGGCGAAGGCACCCTTCGGGGCCTTCGCGAGCAGGGCCGCGGCCGGGTTCGTCGGCTCGCCTTCCCACCAGGGGACGCGCTCGTGCTCGACGTACAGCACGTCGACGCCCGCGGTCTCCGTCAGCCGGGCGTCCAGCGCGTCCAGCGCGCCCGGCAGCAGCAGGTCGTCGCCGTCGAGGAACAGCAGATACGCGCCTGCCGCCGCCCGCATCCCGGCGTTGCGCGCCCCGCTCAGACCGGCGGACGGCGGTGAGTTGACCGGGGTCACCCGGGAGTCCCGCCCGGCGTACTCGGCGGCCACCGCGCCGGCCGGGGAGTCGGAGGCGTCGCAGACCGGGATCAGCTCCAGGTCGCCGAAGGACTGCGCGAGGACCGAGTCCAGCGCCTGGGACAACCGGCCGGCGACCCCATGGGACGGGACGATGATGCTGAAGCGGGGCATTCTGTTCTTTCTGTTGTCATGCGGACACGGCCCGGCACGCGTCCGGGCCGTCCCGCCGGACGCCAGGTGGACGGCCGGCTCGGGGTGGGCCGCGTCGAGCCGAGGGGCACGGGAACTCCCGCGATGCCCAACGGTGTTCACCGCCTCTCGGTGACGGGGAAGGAGCCGGAAGGTTGTGGGCCGCTGGTGAGCGGGGGGTGCCCGCAGGCCGCCGACGGCACCGGACGGCGCTCGCCGAGCGGCACGAACGGCGGCAGCCCCTCCGTCTCGCCCAGCACCACCCGCCGGACGACCCGCTCGGCGGCGTGCCCGTCGTCGTACGGGCAGAACCGCTCCCGGAACGCCGCCCGCAGCTGCGCGGAGCGCGAGCCGCACCAGTGACCGGTGGTGAAGATGCCGATCAGCTCGTCCTCGCTGCGGGCGACCGCACCCGGCGGGAAGGCGCGCAGGTCGAAGTAGGTGCCCCGGGTGGCCTCGTACGCGTCCCAGTCCTCGGTGTGCACGACGATCGGCCGGTCCAGGTTGGCGTAGTCGAACATGAGGGACGAGTAGTCCGTGAGCAGGGCGTCCGAGGCCAGGCAGAGCGACTCCACGCTCGGGTGGCCGGAGACATCGATGATCCGGCCGCCGCCCTCGGCCGCGGCGTCCTGCGCCGGGTTGTCCCCCGCCCAGGGCCCCTCGTGCCAGTAGTGGGCGCGGGCCAGGATCACGAAGCGCGGGCCCAGGCGGCGCAGGACGCGCTCCAGGTCCAGCACGGGGCGCCGGCCGGCGCGGTAGTCGCGGTGAGTGGGGGCGTACAGGACGGCGACCGCGCCCTCCGGGATGCCGAGCGAGGCACGCAGCCGCGTCACCTCGTCCGACGTCGCCCGCTGGAAGACGTCGTTGCGCGGATAGCCGTACTCCAGTGTGGTGTAGGTGCCGGGGTAGACCCGCTCCCAGGTCAGGGTGGTGTGCCGGTTGGCGGACAGCACGTAGTCCCACTTGTCGACGCCCCGCAGCAGCTCCTCGAAGTCCATGCCCCGGGCCGCCGCGGGGTGCTCCAGAAGGTCGAGGCCCATGTGCTTGAGCGGGGTGCCGTGCTGGGTCTGCACGAAGACCTGGCCGGGACGCTTCTTCAGCCTGCGGTCGAAGTTGACGTTGTTGACCAGGTACGTGGAGCGGGCCAGCGCCGTCCAGTAGGCGGCCGTGCCGGGCCGCAGCAGGCGCGGGCCCGGCGGGACGGCCCGCTGGTGCCCGGGGCCGGCGATCCAGGCGGTGCGGATGTGCGGCGCGTACGCGCGGAACGCGGCCTCCAGCGCGCCCGGGTTGCAGCCGTATCCGCGCCCCCAGTAGGCGGCGAAGACCGCGTGGTCGGTGCGCAGCGGGAGGCACAGCTGGATCCGGTAGTGCAGCTGGAGGGCGGCTGCCCGCAGGACCCGGGCCGGCCCGGCGGCGCAGGTGCGCATGCGCCGGCGGACGGACATCGCCAGCTGCAGGCAGCGGTAGGTGCGGTGCATGCCGAACCGGACCAGGGTGTGACGCAGCCGGGTGCGCGAAGGGAGCGCCGCGCCCGGGGTGCGGTAGCGGCGGCAGTGGGCGCGGGCCCGGCGCAGGAACTCGGCCCGGGTGCCGCGCGGCAGCCGGTCGGGCTTGGTGAACACCGTCGAGAAGTGGTCGACCATCCGGCCGTACAGCACCGGCCGCCACCGCTCGAGTGCGGGCCGCTCGGCGACGAACGCGAACACCCGGTCGTACTGCTCGAAGATGTCGAAGTGCCTGCGGCTGGTGGTGGACAGGATGTTGCCCCGCCGGCGCTGCCGGTAGTGCACGCACACCCGGTCCAGCGTGGCGATCGACTCGGCGGCCATCAGGACCGGGTACGTCCAGGGGGTGTCCTCGTAGTACCCCGGGGGGAACCGGAACCCCTCGGCCTCGACGAACTCCCGTCGGCACGCCTTGTTCCAGGCCACCATCAGCACGCGCAGCAGCCCCGGGCGGTCCGTCAGGCGGAAGGGCGCCGGGCCCTGCTGGGTGAGCGGGGCCACGACCTGGTTGCGGACCGCCTCGCCGTTCCAGAAGGTGCGGGCGAAGTCGTACACGAGGACGTCCGGGTCGCGGGTCTCCTTGAGCCGGTCGGCGATCGCCTGCAAGGCGTTCGGGGTGAGCGTGTCGTCGCTGTCCAGGAAGACCAGATAGTCGCCCGTCGCCTCGGCCATGCCCGCGTTCCGGGTCCCGCCCAGCCCCCGGTTCTCCGTCAGGTGCACCGGCTTCACGCGTGGGTCCCGAGCCGCGTACTCGTCGATCAGCGCACCGCAGGCGTCCGGCGAGCAGTCGTCCACGGCGATCAGTTCGAGATCCGAGTACGACTGCGAGAGCACCGAGTCCAGGCACTCGGAAAGGTACGCCTGGACCTGGTACACGGGAACGATGACACTGAACCTGGGCAAGGGACATCCAAGGGCGGTCGACGCGGGCGTTCTGCCCGGGAACGGCCGTTGGAGTGACTTGGTTACGGCGTGTACGGCATGTGGGGGACGCCGGGCGAACGGGAAAGGGGCGGGCTGTCCGGGCCCCGCCGCTGGAAGGACGTGCGGCTCCCGGAAGACGTCCCGCGCGTCGGCTACTTGACGGCGCCAGCCATCACCCCGGACACGAACTGCCGCTGGAACACGAAGAACACGGCCAGCGGGATCACCATGGAGATGAACGCGCCCGGGGCCAGCACGTCGATGTTGTTGCCGAACTGCCGTACCTGTGTCTGCAGGGCGACCGTGATCGGCTGCGTGCCCGACTTGGTGAACACCAGCGCGACCAGCATGTCGTTCCACACCCACAGGAACTGGAAGATGCCGAGGCTTGCGATCGCGGGGCCGCCGAGCGGCATCACCACCCGTGTGAACAGGCGCAGTTCACCGGCGCCGTCCAGGCGGGCCGCCTCCAGCAGCTCGCGCGGGATCTGTGCGAAGAAGTTCCGCAGCAGGAACACCGCGAACGGCAGCCCGAACCCGGTGTGGAACAGGATCACCCCGAAGACCGTCCCGAACAGGCCGATGTTCCCGAACAGTTCGGCGATCGGGATCAGCGCCACCTGCACGGGCACCACCAGCAGACCCACCACGCCGAGGAACCACCAGTCCCGGCCGGGGAAATCCATCCATGCGAACGCGTAACCGGCGAGCGAGCCGATCACGACGACCAGGGCGGTCGCCGGGACCGTGATCAGCACGGTGTTCACCAGGGAGTGGGTGATGTCGCTGTTCTCCAGCAGCTTCCGGTAGCTGTCGAAGGTGAGCTGGGAGGGCTGGTCGAAGACCTTCCACCAGCCGCTCGCGCTCATGTCCTCGGGCGCGCGCAGCGAGGAGATCAGCAGACCGATGGTGGGCACCAGCCAGAACAGGCCGACGAGGACGAGGAGGACCTGGACCAGTGCGCCGCCCAGAGCCTCGGAGACGCGCGCGGCCAGGGACCGCCGGGCCCCCGCCGTCCGGACCGGGGCGACCTTGCCGGTCGTGTGCGTCATCGCCGCACCTCCCGCCGCAGCCTGCGTACGTTGAACAACATCACCGGGATCACCAGCAGCAGCAGGAACACCGCGATCGCGCTCGCGATGCCCGGCTGGCCCTCCGCGAAGCCCTTGCGGTACAGCTCCAGGGCCAGCACGTTCGCGTCGTCCTGGGAGGAGCCCGGCGAGATGATGTAGACGAGGTCGAACACCTTCAGCACGTTGATCATCAGCGTGACGGTGACGACCGCGAGGACCGGCGCGAGCAGCGGCACGGTGATCCGGCGGAACACCTGCCACTCGCTCGCCCCGTCGACCCGCGCCGCCTCCAGCAGCTCACGGGGCACGCCCGCGAGCCCGGCGGCGATCAGCACCATCGCGAAACCGGCCCACATCCACACGTACGATCCGATGATCGCCGGGGTGACGAGGGACGGGCCGAGCCAGTCGACGCCGTTGTACGGCTCCTTGAAGTTGCCCGCCGGGAGCCTGAGCCGGGCTCCGTCGGCCGTGGCGGGCAGCGTGAAGGTGCCGTCGGCGGCGGCCTTCGCCGTGGCCACCACCCTGCCGTCCTTCACCGCCTCGATCTTCATCCCGGAGTAGCCCCGCTCGGCCGGGTCGGGGGCGCCGAGCCTGCCGACGCCCTTGCCGCGTGTGAAGTCCTGCCAGGTGGTGCCGGTGACCTTCCCCGGTTCCGGCTTCGCGGCCACGGCCCTCTTCGCGCCGTCGGGCATCTGGTCGGGCGCCACCCCGACCAGCGGGAGCATGACGCTCTTGCCGGTGTGCACCGTGCCCGTGGTGATGAACCCGCCCCGGTCCGACGTGAGGGGCGAGTGGCGGCCCGGATGCGCCTTCGGGAACGCCGACGACTGCGCGAAGGTGTCGTGCACCCCCACCCACACCGCGTTGGCGACGCCCTTGGCCGGGTCCTGGTCGTACACCAGGCGGAAGATGATCCCGGCGGCGAGCATGGAGATCGCCATCGGCATGAAGACGACCAGCTTGAACGCCGTCCCCCAGCGCACCCGCTCGGTCAGCACCGCGAAGATCAGACCGAGGGCGGTGGAGACGGCGGGCGCGAACACCACCCAGACGACGTTGTTCTTCAGGGCCGTGCGGATGCCGTCGTCGGTGAACAGGGCCCTGTAGTTGTCGACCCCGGCGAAGCCGTCGCCGGAGGCGTTGCAGAAGCTGCGGACGATCGAGTACCCGATCGGGTAGACCACGAGCGCGCCGAGCAGCACCAGGGTCGGCAGCAGGAACAGCGCTGCCACCGCCCGGCGGGTGCCGGTCACGCTCTTGCGGTTCCTGGGTGCGGCGGGGCCCGGTGCGGCCCCGGCCGCCGCTGCCGACGTCATGACCGGATCAGCCCGCGTTCCCGTACGCCGCCGCGTCCTTCTCCAGCTTCGCCTGGGTGCCCGCGACGTCCCCCGGGTTCTTCAGGAAGTCCTGGAGGTCCTTCCACTCGCCCTTGCCGGGGGTGCCGCCGAATGCCTGCGGCGCCTGGTCGGACATGTCGAAGCGGAAGCTGTCACCGGACGCGATCAGCGCCTTGGCGATCATGCGCTGCACCTGGTTCGGGTAGGCCGATTCCGGCACGTTCTTGTTCGGGGACAGATAGCCGCCGAGCCCGGCCTGGAGGGTCGCCGAGTCCGGGGAGGCCAGAAACGTGGCCAGCGCCTGGGCCGCCCGGGAGTCCTTCAGGACGACCGCCGCGTCACCGCCGGAGACCACCGGCGCGGTGGAGCCGGCCGCCGGGAACGGGAACACCTTCGCGTCCGTGCCCACCTTCGCCTTGGTGTCCCCGATGTCGACCTGCGCGAAGTCGCCCTCGTAGACCATCGCCGCCTTCGGCTGGTCGCCTCCGGTGAAGGTCTGGGTGACCGAGGCCGGGAACTCGGTCTGCAGCGCCCCGTCCGCGCCGCCCGCCACGTAGTCCTTCTTGCCCCAGATCTGGGCGAGGGTGGTCAGGGCTTGCTTCACCGACGGGTCGGTCCACTTGATCCTGTGCTGGGCGAGCCGGTCGTACTTCTCCGGGCCCGCCTGGGACAGATAGACGTTCTCGAACCAGTCCGTCAGCGTCCAGCCGTCGGCGCCGCCCACCGAGAAGGGGGTGACCCCGGAGTCGTACACCGCCTGCGCCGCCGTCAGCAGGCCCTGCCAGGTCTTGGGCTCCTTGGCGCCCGCATTCTCGAACGCCTTGGCGTTGTACCAGATCAGCGACTTGTTGGCGGCCTTGTAGTAGATGCCGTACTGCTTGCCGTCCACCTTGCCGATGTCCTGCCAGCCCTGCGCGTAGTTCCGCCGGAGTTCCCTGAGCGCGTCCGGGCCGAGCGGCTTGGCCCACCCGTTCCGCACGGCCTGCTTGATCGCGCCCGGCTGCGGCAGCAGCGCGATGTCCGGCGGCCGACCGCCGGCGATCTTCGAACCGAGGAAGTTGATGATCGGGTCCTGCGCGGGCACGAACGTCACCTTCGCGCCGGTGCGCTTCTCGAACTCGGCGAGGACCTTCTTGAAGTTCGCCTGCTCGGTGCCGGTCCAGACGGCGGCCACCTCCAGGTGCGCGCCGTTCAGTTTCGGCAGGGTGACGGTGGAGACGGGCGTGGAGGTCCCGCTGCTCCTGCTGCCGGTGTCGTCCTTCCTGTCGTCGCTGCCGGAGCAGGCGGTGAGCGCGAGCGCCCCCGTGAGCAACGCGGCGAGTGTCGTGAGGGCCCTGTGGGTTCGGATGGCGTTGCCCGTGCTCCTGCTGCGCATCACTTCACCGTTCTTCGTTCTCCGTCGAACGTCCGAGAACTGTCCGTTCGGTCCGGTTTACGCCGGGTTGCTCGACAGGGGCAAGAACGTCCACGGGGCCGGACGGGTGATCGTGACCGGCTCGTGGCAGAGCGTGTACGCGTCCTCGTCCCGCGCTCTGGGGTTGCGCGGGAGCGCGGCAGGGTGTGCGGGTCAGAGCAGGGACGGCACTTCCGCCGCCGAGACCTCCCGGGCCGCCCGCTCCACCGCGCTCGCCAGCAGGGCCAGGTCGGTGGGGCCGTTGCCCAGTTCGCGCACGGGCCGACGGGTCGGGGGATCGCCCATGCGCTGCCAGTCCAGTGCGACGACGGTGGGCCGCTGGGTCGCGGTGCGTGGGATGCGACCTGTCACCCGGCCGCCCTGGAACGGCACATTCCGCTCGTCCGCGTACGTCAACCGTCCCCGCCCCGGCGCCGGTTCGCCCCCGGCCTCCTGGCCCGCCGCGGACAACGCGGCACCCGCACGGCCGGACGCGGGGGCGTCCAGCGTGATGCGCAGTGCGGCCCTGCGCGCCGGTTCCGTCTCCGCGGTACGGCCGCCCGTCCCGGCCGCCGCCACCAGGTGCACGCCGAGCCGCTCCCCCTCCCGGGCCACCGCCTCCAGCGCCCGCATCACCGACCCGGCGGCGGGCCGTCCCGGCGAGCCGAGGGCGGGCGACACCAGTGCGTCCAGATCGTCGACGACCACCACCAGGCGGGGCAACGGCGGTGCCGCCTCGGTCCGTTGCCCCGCGGCGGCACCGGGCCGCAGCCGCAGCGTGGAGCTGGGCGGCGCCTCTATCTCCCCGGTGCCGGACGCGCCCGACCGGTGGACGCGCTGCGCGACGACACGGCCCGACCCCTCGCGCCCCGCGTGCCACTGGGCGAAGTCCGTGCGGCCCAGCAGCTCCGCGCGCCGCTTCAGCTCCGCGCTCAGCGACTGTGCGAACTCCCGCATGCGCACGGGGTCGTTGGCGATGAGGTGGGTGGTGACATGGGGTATGTCCGTGCACACCCGCAGGCCGTCGCCGTGCCCGGCGCCCAGGCCGACGCCGTCCCGGCCGTCGATCAGCACCATGCCCAGCCGGTCGGGCCGCTCGGCGGCGGCCAGCGAGGCCACGACGGCCCGCAGCAGTTCGGTACGGCCGCTGCCGGCCGGGCCCTCGATGAGGAGATGCGGCCCGTCGGCGACCAGGTCGGCGCTGAGCGGCCCGCGCGGCCCGGCACCGAGGACGGCCCGCGCCCGCCCGCCCGGCGCCTGCCTGTCGTCGGCCGCGTCCGCCCAGCGGGCCATCAGTGAGGCAGGGGTGGCGCGGGCGAGCCCCAGCTCGTCCAGCAGCCGCGCCGACAGCGGCAGCGGCGTCGCCATCCGCGCGTGCCGGTCACCGACGGGGCCGTCCGGGCGCAGCGGCGCCAGCGCCCGGGCGAAGCGTTCCGCCCAGGCGGCGGAGACGGCGTCGACCGCGGCGAGGGTCCCGGGCCCGACGGGACCGGACGGCGCGACACGCATCAGACGCAGCGCGGTGGCGACGTCCCCGCTGAGCAGCGCTATGGCGCCGCAGTGCCGGAAGGTGGGCGTCACCGCACACGCGGCCTCGTAGGTCCGGTCGACCGGCGAGGCGGGGGAGGCGGGCTCCGTCTCCGCGAGACACACGACATGGATGCCGGCCCGCGGCCCGGCCACGGCCAGCCGTGCGAGCGCGTCCCGCAGGGCGCTGCCACCGGGGTCACCGTCCACGACGACGACCGTGTAGGGCCCCGGGAAGCCGCCCGGCCCGTCCAGGTCGGCCTCGTCCTTCGCCCAGGAGGGGCGGCGCGCGGCGCCGGGAGACCCGAGCGGGGCCTGGGGGCGCCGGTCCTGGTGCGGGTGCCCGTGCGAAGGGGCCGGGGCGCCCGGTATGAGGGGCGCGGGGACGGCAGACGTGCCGGCGTAGGGATCGGCAGACGTGCCGGCGTAGGGATGCGCGGCCGTGGGCGCGCCCGGGCTCCCGGCGGCCGGGGTGCCCGGTGCCGGGACGCGGGCCGGTGCCGGGTGGGCCGCCGTCCTGCCCGTGGCCGCGTGGTCCTCCACCCGGCGCAGGAGTTCCTCCGTGCGGGCCGCCGCCTGTTCGCGGTCGTAGGCCAGCAGCAGGCGGCAGTCCTGGCCGTGGCCGGGACGGACGTGCGGGAGCCAGCCCAGCCAGGACCACTCGGCCGTCCGCTCCTCGACGGGGCGGGCCCGGTCGGCGCTGATCAGCACGATCTCCAGCAGGTCGGGGGAGTGCAGCGCGGCGAGCTGGGCCAGCACCGCCCGGGCCAGCCCGGACAGCCGGGGGCGTGGACCGGCCAGGCCCAGCGCGCCCGCCTCGCGCAGCGCCGCGGTCACCGGCACGGCGGGCAGCAGGCCCGAGCCGTCGGGTGCACTGCGGTCGGCCGTGCCGAGCCGCACGGTGAGCACCTCCGGGTGGCCCGGCCCCCGCTCCCACAGCCGGGGCCCGGGGCCCAGCGCGGTCAGCAGCAGCGTCGCCGGGTCCGGCCAGGTGTCCGGCTGCCGGGGGACGCCGACCGCCGGGGCCTGGTTCACGCCGGTCGCGGGGGTGCCGTAGCTCTCCGGGTCGGCCGCCGGCTGCTCCGCGCGCCCGCCGGCCAGCCGCCGCGCCCACGAGCCGAGCCCGCCGCGCCGGCGGACGCCCTGGGAGGCGTCGGTGCCCTGGGCCGGCGCGCTCCTGCGGCCGTCGGGGCCGTGAGCGTGTGCTGGCGCGCCGTACGCGGTCTCCTGGGCGTACGCGCTCCCGTACGGCCCGGCGATGCCGAAGCGCCCGCCGTGCGTGTCGCCGCCGGACGCGGTGCCGTACGCCTCCGGGGCCCGTCCGCCCCGGCGCTCCATGTCGGGTGCTCCGCCCTGTCCCGGCACGACCGGTTCCGCGCGCGTGTGCTGCCCAGCGGCGCCCACAACGCCGTCCGCCGTGCTGTACGCGTGCGGACCGGCCCCGGCGTCCCGCCAGGCAGCGGCCGACGGCGCCCGGTCCCCAGGACCTCCGGCATCCGACGGCGTACCCGCACCGGCGTCCCCGCCCCGCGGAGCGACCCGCACGCACCCTTCTCCGTCCGGCACCGTCCGCACCCGCGCCCCGGGCCCCCCGGCCGGAGCGATACGCAACGTGGACTCACCCACCCGCAGCAGCGCCTCCACAGGGAACCGCACCGGCCGGTCGCCGACGCGGCTGCCGTCGAGCGCGGTGCCGTTCGTGGAGCCGAGGTCGGCCACCGAGACGCGGCCGTCGGCGACGACCGTGACGGCGCAGTGCAGCCGGGAGACGTCGGGGTCGTCCAGCGGGACGTCCGCGTCGGCGGAACGGCCCACGGTTATCCGGCCGCCGTGCAGCAGGTGGACCCCGCCCGCGTCCGGACCCGCGACCACGTGCAGCTGCGTCGGGGCGTCGGCCGGCTCGGGATGCGGCTCGGGGGCCGCCGGGGCGCCCAGGGACAGCACGGCGCCGTCGACGAGCGGAGGCTCGCCGAGGGTGCTGCGGCGGGCGTCCAGCCGCTCGGTGCCGGCGTACAGCACGACCGGCGCGCCGCCGGGCTCGCGGCCGGCGCCGCCCTCCCCGATGACCGCCGCGGCCAGCGCCGATGCCACCGCGGCCAGGTCCGTGCCCGCGGGCGCCGTCACCAGCACGTCGCGGCTCGCGGCGCGGCCCCGCTGCGTGGGCGGGCCCAGCGGGTCTACGACGGTCAGCCGGATCTGCATCGCCGTCAGCGGTCCCTTCTGCGCGGGTGAGCGCGGGCGGACTTCCCCCCACCCCGCACGAGCACGTCGGCCAGTACTGGGGCATCCTCGCACCTGCCGCCGACGACGCGCCCGGGACCCGGTGACAAGTGATCTTGATTGGTCGGCTCTGCCCCTAAAAATGCCTGACCAGGACAGCATCGGCGATCACTTGAGATCGGTCACGTTTGCCCTTGGCAACCTGTGGACCGGGTCGAGCGTCTTTCCTTCGAACCTGTTCCGAACCTGTTCGGGAAGGCGTACGTGCGTCCCGAAGGGCGGCACTACAGTGGGTCGGAACAGTCGGAACACCGAATTGCAGGCAAGCAAGCGGCAAGCAGCTAGGGAGCGCGTGACGTGCGGCCAGTCGGCAGCAAGTACCTGCTTGAGGAGCCGCTCGGACGCGGCGCCACAGGCACCGTCTGGCGTGCCCGCATGGGGGTCCCCCCTGGCGTGCAGCCTGTCGGAGCCCCCGGGGGGAGCGATACCGGGGACGCGGCCGTCCCCGGCCGGCCCGGCGAGACGGTCGCGATCAAGGTCCTCAAGGAGGAGCTGGCGAGCGACCCGGACATCGTGATGCGCTTCCTGCGCGAGCGTTCCGTCCTGCTGCGCCTCACCCACCCGAACATCGTCCGGGTCCGCGACCTGGTCGTCGAGGGCGACCTGCTGGCCCTGGTCATGGACCTCGTCGACGGCCCCGACCTGCACCGCTACCTGCGCGAGAACGGCCCCTTCACCCCGGTCGCCGCCGCGCTGCTGACCGCGCAGATCGCCGACGCGCTCGCCGCGAGCCACGCCGACGGCGTCGTCCACCGCGACCTGAAGCCCGCCAACGTCCTGCTCGCGCAGAACGACGGCCGGATGCACCCGCTGCTGACCGACTTCGGCATCGCCCGCCTCGCCGACTCCCCGGGCCTGACCCGTACCCAGGAGTTCGTCGGCACGCCCGCGTACGTCGCGCCGGAGTCCGCCGAGGGGCGCCCGCAGACCTCCGCCGTCGACATCTACGGCGCCGGCATCCTGCTGTACGAGCTGGTCACCGGCCACCCGCCGTTCGCCGGCAGCACCGCCCTCGAGGTCCTGCACCAGCACCTGAGTGCCGAACCGCGCCGCCCCTCCACCGTCCCGGACCCGCTGTGGACGGTGATAGAGCGCTGCCTGCGCAAGAACCCCGAGGAACGGCCCAGCGCCGAGAACCTCGCGCGCGGCCTGCGGGTCGTCGCCGAGGGCGTCGGCGTGCACGCGAACGCCGCCCAGATCGCCGCCGCCGAGGGCGTGGGCGCCCTGCTGGCGCCCGACCCGGCCCCGACCGCCGTCCCAGGCGTGCCCGGCGCCGCCGACCCCACCCAGGTGCTGCCGACCAGCGGGCCCCAGGGGGCGTACGACCCGAACGCCGCGACCAGCGTGCTGCCGCACACCGGCGGCCCGGCCGGCGCCGCCGACCCCACCGCCGTCCTGCCCCACACCGGTGCGGCGGACCCGACGGCCGTCCTGCCGCCGACGCCCCCGGGGCAGCCCGGTCAGCGGGGGCCGGGACAGCCGGGACAGCAGCCCGAGCAGCCGCACCCCTGGCAGACCCAGCTGCGCGCCGCCCGGGACCGTAACGAGCAGACGCAGATCCAGTACCTCGACCCGGACGAGGACCCGCTGCGCCGCCGCCCCCAGCGGCAGGTCGCCCGTCCCCAGCAGCAGCCCCGCCAGGCCCCGCAGCCGCGCCCCCAGCGTCCGCAGCCGCGCGGGCAGCAGCACCCGCCGGCCGGCTACGGCTACCCGCAGCAGCAGCCCCAGCAGTACGCCCCGCCCCGTCAGCCGCAGCAGCCGCAGCAGCCGCAGCAGCCGCAGCGGCCCGCGCGTGAGCCGCGCGAGCCGCGGCAGCGCAGTGCCAACCCGATGAAGATCCCCGGACTCGGCTGCCTCAAGGGCTGCCTGTTCACGATCGTCATCCTGGTCGTGGCGAGCTGGCTGGTCTGGGAGCTGACCCCGCTGCACACGTGGGTCGGCCAGGGCAGGAGCTACTGGCACGAGGTGACCCACTTCGCCGGGCAGGTCGGCGGCTGGCTCAAGGGCCTCGGCAGCATCGGCAGCGGCAGCTGACGCCGGTTTGGAGACTTGTCGACATCCGGCGGGTGATTTCCGTCCCCGCGGTGAAGACCGGCTCGCCGGACGCGTAGTTTTAGCGGCAACACGCGTCTGGTAGGAGCAGTCTTGGCACGGAATATCGGCAGCCGGTACACCGCGAACCAGATCCTCGGCCGGGGGAGCGCCGGCACGGTCTGGCTGGGCGAGGGACCGGACGGCCCCGTCGCCATCAAGCTGCTGCGCGAGGACCTGGCCTCCGACCAGGAGCTGGTGGGGCGCTTCGTGCAGGAGCGCACCGCGCTGCTCGGCCTGGAGCACCCGAACATCGTGTCGGTGCGCGACCTGGTGGTCGACGGCAACGACCTTGCCCTGGTCATGGACCTGGTGCGCGGAACAGACCTGCGCACCCGCCTCGAACGCGAGCGGCGGCTCGCCCCCGAGGCGGCCGTGGCGATCGTCGCCGACGTCGCCGACGGGCTGGCGGCGGCCCACGCCGCCGGGGTCGTCCACCGCGACGTCAAGCCCGAGAACGTGCTGCTCGACATGCAGGGACCGCTCGGACCGGGCGGTGCACACCCCGCGCTGCTGACGGACTTCGGCGTCGCCAAGCTGATCGACTCGCCGAAGCGGACCCGCGCCACGAAGATCATCGGCACGCCCGACTACCTGGCCCCGGAGATCGTGGAGGGCCTGCCGCCGCGGGCCGCCGTGGACATCTACGCCCTGGCCACGGTCCTCTACGAGCTGCTCGCCGGCTTCACCCCCTTCGGCGGCGGCCACCCCGGCGCGGTGCTGCGCCGCCATGTCACCGAGACCGTCGTACCGCTGCCGGGCATCCCCGATGAGCTGTGGCAGCTGATCGTGCAGTGCCTGGCCAAGGCCCCGGCCTCCCGGCTGCGTGCCTCGGAGCTGGCGGCGCGGCTGCGTGAGCAGCTGCCCCTGCTGGCCGGGATGCCCCCGCTGGACGTGGACGAGCCGGACGCGGAGACCTCCGAGGACGCGGCGCAGGAGGCTCCGCAGCCGTCGGCTCCCGCCGGGGGCGAGCCGGTACGGCGGCGCGGCGCGGTGTCCCTCGTCCCCGGCGCCAAGCCGGACTCCAACCGGGACACGCACACCTCGATGAGGGTGCCGGCGGCGGACGAGCTGGCCGGCGGGGCCCACGGCACGGCCCGCGCGCCCCGCGCCTCCGGCGCGCCCCGGCCGGGGTCGGCGCGGCACCGGGCGGCGGTACGCCGGCGGCGGCTGACGCTCGGGGTGGCCGGGGTGGCCGTGGCGGCGGTCGTGGGCGTCGGCGCCTGGTGGGTCTCCGCCTCCGGCGACGACCAGCCGTCCCCGAACACTCACAGCACGTCGACGCCCTGAGCTGCCCCGCATCCGCCCGTTCAAACATGACCGGCCTTCGATGCCCGGCGGAGCCGTTACGCTGGATGCGTGGCAGTCGTCGATGTATCCGAAGAGCTGAAGTCCCTCTCCTCGACCATGGAGTCGATCGAGGCCGTCCTGGACCTCGATGCGATGAGGGCAGATGTCGCCGTGCTCGAGGAGCAGGCGGCGGCGCCGTCCCTGTGGGACAACCCGGACGAGGCGCAGAAGATCACCAGCAAGCTCTCCCACCTCCAGGCGGAGGTGCGGAAGGCGGAGGCACTGCGCGGCCGGATCGACGATCTCGCCGTGCTCTTCGAGATGGCCGAGGAGGAGGACGACCCGGACACCCGTGCCGAGGCCGAGTCCGAGCTGGCCTCTGTGCGCAAGGCGCTGGACGAGATGGAGGTCCGGACGCTGCTCAGCGGTGAGTACGACTCCCGTGAGGCGCTCGTGAACATCCGCGCCGAGGCCGGTGGCGTCGACGCCGCCGACTTCGCCGAGAAGCTCCAGCGCATGTACCTGCGCTGGGCCGAGCAGCGCGGCTACAAGACCGAGCTGATCGAGACGTCGTACGCCGAAGAGGCCGGCATCAAGTCGACCACCTTCTCCGTCCAGGCGCCGTACGCCTACGGCACCCTCTCCGTCGAGCAGGGCACCCACCGCCTCGTGCGCATCTCGCCCTACGACAACCAGGGGCGCCGGCAGACCTCGTTCGCCGGTGTCGAGGTGCTCCCCGTCGTCGAGCAGTCCGACCACGTCGAGATCGACGAGTCCGAGCTGCGGATCGACGTCTACCGGTCCTCCGGTCCCGGTGGCCAGGGCGTCAACACGACCGACTCCGCGGTCCGCATCACCCACCTGCCCACCGGCATCGTGGTCTCCTGTCAGAACGAGCGGTCGCAGATCCAGAACAAGGCCACCGCGATGAACGTCCTCCAGGCCAAGCTGCTGGAGCGGCGCCGGCAGGAGGAGCAGGCCAAGATGGACGCCCTCAAGGGCGACGGCGGCAACTCCTGGGGCAACCAGATGCGTTCGTACGTGCTGCACCCCTACCAGATGGTCAAGGACCTGCGCACCGAGTACGAGGTGGGCAACCCGGAGGCCGTGTTCAACGGCGAGATCGACGGGTTCCTGGAGGCCGGTATTCGCTGGCGCAAGCAGCAGGAGAAGTAACTTTGTCGACATGACAACTGCCGCCCCAGAGGCGGCAGTTGTCGTTTGTCCGGGTTTTGCATCACAGTCACAGGCTCCAATTCCCCCGTAAACGTCGTCCTTTCGGGCATTGTGCGCACAACGGCCTTGACGTTGCTTTGAAAAATCGGAAGGGTAAAGCGTGGCATGCGTGTCTCTGGGGCGCATGTGGACCGGGGGAAATGGGATGTCTCGGACATGAACTCCGACTTCGTCAGCTACCTCCGTCGATCACGGCCGGCCCCGACGCACCGCCTCATTGACGAACAGCTACTGGGGGTAGCAACCACATGACGAAGAAGACGCGGATCCGGGTCGCGCGGATTGCCGCCGGCGCCGTGATCGCGGCCGGTGCGTCGCTGACCGCCGCGGGTGCGGCTTCCGCCCTGGACGTCGACGTCCAGGCGGGCCCGATCACCATCGGCGCGAGCACCGGCGACGGCGACGGCGGCGGGGACAACGGCGGCACCGACGGCGGCTGCCCGATCGCAGTCTGCACCGATGGCGGTACCGGCGACAACGGCGGTACTGGCGACAACGGTGGTACCGGTGACAACGGTGGCACTGGCGACAACGGTGGCACTGGCGACAACGGTGGTACCGGTGACAACGGTGGCACTGGCGACAACGGTGGTACCGGTGACAACGGTGGTACCGGTGACAACGGTGGCACTGGCGACAACGGTGGTACTGGCGACAACGGTGGTACTGGCGACAACGGTGGTACTGGCGACAACGGTGGCACTGGCGACAACGGCGGTACTGGCGACAACGGTGGTACCGGTGACAACGGCGGTACTGGCGACAACGGTGGTACCGGTGACAACGGTGGTACCGGTGACAACGGTGGCACTGGCGACAACGGTGGCACTGGCGACAACGGTGGTACCGGTGACAACGGTGGTACCGGCGACAACGGCGGCACTGGCGACAACGGTGGTACCGGGGACAACGGCGGCACCGGTGACAACGGCGGTACCGGCACCTCCGGAAGCGGCGACAACGGCGGCTCCACCACCGGCGGGAACAACACCACCCCCGACGGCGGCAACAACAACGCCTCCCAGGAGGAGGGCACCTCGGCCCTCACCGACACGGGCTCGGACACCTCGGCGCAGGGCGGCGACAAGCAGCTCGCCGAGACCGGTGCCGGCCAGACGGCGTTCCTGCTCGTCGGCGCCGCGACGATGATCGCCGGCGGTATCGGCTTCCGTCTCCTGCCGCGCCTGGTGGGCGGCCGGGGCGGCGCTGCGGCCTGACGGCCGCCTGAGCGCACCTGGCCGTAGCCGTACGGTCAGCGCACGCACACCGAAGGGCCCGGAGCTTCGCGCTCCGGGCCCTTTCGCCGCCTCACGGCTCTCTTACACGGTCTGATGCGCCAGCAGCGCCACCGCGGCGATCAGGACCGCGAGCAGGGCGATCAGCGCCATCGGGTTCAGCCCCGCGAAGAAGCCCTCCTGCTGCAGTCGCTCGCGGTTGGCGCGGCACACCGGGCACCGGCCCTCGCTCACGGGCGCAGCACAGTTCGCGCACACCAACCGGTCGTACGTCACGCGCTCGCCCTCCTTGCACCGGCCATCACACACAACAACGCGTCGAGGAACGAAAACGTTCCCCTTCCACTGTGCCAGGTTCCCCCGTGAGAAGCGCGGGCGTCGAGAGAAGGGCAGCAGCAGGTGCGTACAAAAACGCACAAGTCTCGCCCAACGGCATCCGGACCCTGCACTCCCACACCCGGTTCGCGTATGGTCACGCTCATCTACCCCCGGCGACGCGTGGTGCATCCGTGATCCGATTCGACAATGTCTCCAAGGTCTACCCCAAGCAGACCCGCCCCGCTCTGAGAGATGTCTCTCTGGAAGTGGAGAAGGGCGAGTTCGTCTTCCTCGTGGGGTCCTCCGGCTCCGGAAAGTCCACCTTCCTGCGGCTCGTCCTCCGCGAGGAGCGGTGCAGCCACGGTCAGGTGCACGTGCTGGGCAAGGACCTCGCGCGCCTCTCCAACTGGAAGGTGCCGCAGATGCGCCGCCAGCTGGGGACGGTCTTCCAGGACTTCCGGCTCCTGCCGAACAAGACGGTCGCGGAGAACGTGGCCTTCGCGCAGGAGGTCATCGGCAAGTCGCGCGGCGAGATCCGCAAGTCCGTGCCGCAGGTGCTCGACCTCGTCGGGCTCGGCGGCAAGGAGGACCGGATGCCGGGCGAGCTGTCCGGTGGTGAGCAGCAGCGCGTGGCCATCGCGCGGGCCTTCGTCAACCGCCCCAAGCTGCTCATCGCCGACGAGCCCACCGGCAACCTCGACCCGCAGACCTCCGTCGGCATCATGAAGCTGCTCGACCGCATCAACCGGACGGGCACCACCGTCATCATGGCGACGCACGACCAGAACATCGTGGACCAGATGCGCAAGCGCGTCATCGAGCTGGAAAAGGGCCGCCTCGTCCGCGACCAGGCCCGCGGTGTCTACGGCTACCAGCACTGACGCCGTGACCCGCCGCCCGACGATCGTCCACGGAAAGGCTTAACCCGACGCCATGCGCGCCCAGTTCGTCCTGTCGGAGATCGGTGTCGGTCTCCGCCGCAATCTGACGATGACCTTCGCCGTCATCGTCTCCGTAGCCCTGTCCCTTGCCCTCTTCGGCGGTTCGCTGCTGATGAGCGACCAGGTGAGCACCATGAAGGGCTACTGGTACGACAAGGTCAACGTCTCGATCTTCCTGTGCAACAAGAGCGACGCCCAGTCGGATCCGCACTGCGTCAAGGGCGCGGTCACCGAGGACCAGAAGAAGCAGATCCTCGCCGACCTGAAGAAGATGCCGGTCGTCCAGAAGGTGACGTACGAGTCCCAGGACGAGGCGTACAAGCACTACAAGGAGCAGTTCGGCAACTCCCCGCTGGCCGGCTCCCTGACGCCGGACCAGATGCAGGAGTCGTACCGGATCAAGCTGAAGGACCCGGAGAAGTACCAGGTCATCGCGACCGCCTTCAACGGGCGTGACGGAGTGCAGTCGGTGCAGGACCAGAAGGGCATCCTGGACAACCTCTTCGGGCTGCTGAACCTGATGAACCGGGCGGCGCTCGGCGTGATGGCGCTGATGCTGGTCGTGGCGCTGCTGCTGATCGTCAACACCGTGCGCGTCTCGGCGTTCAGCCGTCGGCGCGAAACCGGGATCATGCGCCTGGTCGGTGCCTCGGGCTTCTACATCCAGGCGCCCTTCATCATGGAGGCAGCGGTCGCGGGCATCATCGGCGGCGGCCTCGCCTGCGTGTTCCTGGTGGTCGGCCGGTACTTCACCATCGACCACGGCATGGCCCTGTCCACCAAGCTCACCCTCATCAACTTCGTGGGCTGGGACGCGGTGTTCACCAAGCTTCCGCTGATCCTCGCCACCAGCGTGCTGATGCCCGCACTTGCCGCGTTCTTCGCCCTGCGCAAGTACCTGAAGGTGTGACGCATACCAAGAGGGCCGTACGGGCAACCGCCCGTACGGCCCTTCGTGTTGTCCTAGACTCACCGCCATGTCAGGCCGTGACCCGTTCTGTCAGCCCCGTCGCATCCGCCGCGGGGCCGCCCTGACATTCGTCTTCGCCGGGGTACTGGTCGCCGGTGCCGCCACCGGCTCCTTCCCGGAACCGGGGCAGCCGGCCCGCAGGCCCGTCCCCGGCCCGGCACCCGCCGCCACGCACCAGGACGTGCAGGAGGCCGCCGCCCATGCCATGGCCGACGGCACGTCCCCCATGGAGGCGGCCGAGCGGGCCGTCAGCCGCAGCGGCGACCGCTGGGCCGCCGTCTACTCCGAGGGCGAGTACCAGGAGTTCCAGGAGGCCCTCGACGGCCGGTACACCGGCGTCGGCCTGTGGGCGCGGCGCGAGCGCGACGGCCGTATCGAGGTGACCCGGGTGCAGTCCGGCTCGCCCGCCGCCGACGCCGGCATCCGCACGGGCGACCGGCTGCGCAGCGTCGACGGCTCCAGGGTCGACGGGCGCCCGGTCACCGAGGTGGTCTCGCTGCTGCGCGGCGACGCCCAGGACGCGCCTGCCGGTACGACGGTCACGCTCGGCCTGGAGCGCGGCAGGCGCACCTGGACCGAGACGCTGCACCGGGCGAGACTGTCCACCGACTCCGTGACCGTCCGCAGGCTCCCCGGCGGGGTCACCGTCATCAGGATCGCCGCGTTCACCAGGGGCTCCGGCCACGCCGTCCACGCCGCCGTGCGGCGGGCCCCGGCCGGCGGCGGAATCGTGCTCGACCTGCGCGGGAACTCGGGCGGCCTGGTCACCGAGGCGGTGGACACCGCCTCCGCCTTCCTCGACGGCGGCCTGGTCGCCACCTACGACGTCGACGGCGTCCAGCGCGCCCTGCACGCCGCGCCCGGTGGCGACACCGACCGGCCGCTGGTCGCGGTGGTCGACGGCGGCACCATGAGCGCGGCCGAGATGCTCACCGGCGCCCTGCAGGACCGGGGCCGCGCGATAGTGATCGGCTCCCGCACCTTCGGCAAGGGCTCCATCCAGATGCCGACGGACCTGCCCGGCGGCTCGGTGGCCGAGCTGACCGTGGGCCACTACCGCACGCCCTCCGGGCACGCGGTCGACGGCCGGGGCATCACCCCCGACCTGGAGGCGGGCCCGCGGGCGCTGAAACGGGCGGAGACGGTCCTGACGGGTCTGGGCGACCCGTCGTAGCGATCGAGGGCACTCCCCTAAATGGGCTTTCCCCGCACCCCCTCCATGGTGCGAAAATGGTCGGCACTATGGCTAAGGAAAAAGGGCGCAAGCTGATCGCGCAGAACAAGAAGGCGCGGCACGACTACCACATCCTCGACACCTACGAGGCCGGTCTGGTCCTCATGGGCACCGAGGTGAAGTCGCTGCGCCAGGGACGGGCCTCGCTCGTGGACGGCTTCGTCCAGCTCGACGGTCACGAGGCGTGGCTGCACAACGTCCACGTGCCCGAGTACAGCCAGGGCACCTGGACCAACCACAGCGCCCGCCGCAAGCGCAAGCTCCTCCTGCACCGCGCGGAGATCGACAAGCTGGAGTCCAAGTCCCAGGAGACGGGTCACACGATCGTGCCCCTCGCGCTGTACTTCAAGGACGGCCGCGCCAAGGTCGAGATCGCACTGGCGAGGGGCAAGAAGGAGTACGACAAGCGTCAGACGCTGCGCGAGAAGCAGGACCGGCGCGAGGCGGACCGGGCGATGTCGGCGGCCCGCAGGCGCCAGCGCGCCTGACGCAGGGAATACGCTGGCATCGGTGTGCGTTGGTCACGTACGATGGCACCAACACCGGACGTCGAGCCCGGTGTGCACATTGAGAAATCAACATGGGGATGATCGGTTTCGACAGCGGCTGTCGAAGCAGGGGAAGCGTGTCGAGGAAGCGGCCATGATCTCGTAAACCACAGGCCGAAAAAAATAATCGCCAACACCAAGCGCGATTCCTTCGCCCTCGCTGCCTAAGTAGCGACTTGCGAAGTGTCAGCCCGGGGCTGTTCCCGACCCGGATCCTGGCATCAGCTAGGGAACTAAACCTTGATCCCGGTCACGGGGTGAAGAGGGAAACCAAACAGTGACTGAGCCCGTCGGCGACTTGTTCGCGTGATCGCCGGGGCTGAGAAAATCACAGCGGACTGCACACGGAGAAGCCCTGGTTCCGCACCGTTGGACGCGGGTTCGATTCCCGCCATCTCCACTCATCCCATGTGGGCAAAGACCCCTTGGCCTGCGAAGAAATTCGCCAGGGCAGGGGGTCTTGTCATGTCGCGGGAGCGCGGCGGGGCCGGTAGCGCGGTCAGTATCCGGACGCCCCGGGGGGCGCCTCACCGGGCCTTCGCCCGGCAAGTGAGAGCAACGTTCCCTTCCGGTCACCCGCAGCCACAGCACGGAAACGCTCTCTGCCTACTTTCGAGTCGCGTCACACACGATGGCAGACCGAGTACCCCGGCTAACCGGAGGCATCATGACAGCCCCAGCCCCAACCCGTCGTACCGGCCGCTGGATCGAGCAGTGGGACCCGGAGGACGAGGGCTTCTGGCAGGCGACCGGGGAGCGGGTCGCTCGCCGCAACCTGTGGTTCTCCGTGCTCTCCGAGCACATCGGCTTCTCGGTCTGGGCCATGTGGTCCGTGCTCGTCCTGTTCATGGGACCCGAGTACGGGCTCACCCCGGCCGACAAGTTCCTGCTCACCTCCGTGGTCACGCTGGTCGGCGCCGCCGTCCGCGTCCCCTACACCTTCGCCGTCGCGGTCTTCGGCGGGCGGAACTGGACGGTCATCTCCGCCGCTCTGCTGCTCGTGCCGACCATCGCCGCGTTCGTGGTGATGAAGCCGGGCACCTCCTTCTCCACCTTCCTGTGGATCGGACTGTTCGCCGGGATCGGCGGGGGCAACTTCGCCTCCTCCATGACCAACATCAACGCCTTCTTCCCGCTGCGGAAGAAGGGGTGGGCGCTCGGACTGAACGCCGGCGGCGGCAACATCGGGGTGGCCGTCATCCAGCTCGTCACCCTCGCCGTCATCGGCGCGAACGGCGGCCCGCGCGTCCTGCTCGGGATCTACATCCCGCTGATCCTCGTCGCCGCCACCCTCGCCGCGCTCTTCATGGACAACCTCTCCGCCGTGAAGAACGACACCGGAGCCGCGAAGGACGCCGCCAAGGACGCCCACACCTGGATCATGTCCTTCCTCTACATCGGCACCTTCGGCTCGTTCATCGGCTACAGCTTCGCCTTCGGGCAGGTGCTCACCAACCAGTTCGGGCGGACCCCGCTCCAGGCCGCGTACCTCACCTTCGTCGGCCCGCTGCTCGGTTCCCTGATCCGCCCGCTCGGCGGCTGGCTCGCCGACCGCTACGGCGGGGCCCGGATCAGCCTCTACAACTACGTCGCCATGGCAGCCGCCACCGCCGTCCTGGTCGTCGCCAGCATGCGCAAGTCGCTCCCCCTCTTCGTCACCGTCTTCGTCATCCTGTTCGTGCTCAGCGGGCTCGGCAACGGATCGACGTACAAGATGATCCCCGGCATCTTCCAGGCCAAGGCGGTCGCCAAGGGGCTCGCGGGCGAGGAAGCCGCGCGCTACGGCCGGCGGCTGTCCGGAGCCTCCATGGGCCTCATCGGCGCCGTGGGCGCGCTCGGCGGCGTCGGCATCAACCTCGCCTTCCGGCAGTCCTTCCTCTCCTACGGCTCCGGCACCGGCGCCTTCGTGGCCTTCCTCGCCTTCTACGCTGCGTGCTTCGTGGTCACCTGGGCCGTATACCTTCGCCGCTCGCCCAGCCGGTCCGAGGCCACGGCTGCCGCAGAGGCGAACGCCCAGCTCAGCTACGCCGAGGTATGACGTAACACCGGCGACACGAAGCCGAACCGAGCCTGTCACGAGCCGTTGACAGGCTCGATCGGCGTGCGGGTGCCGCTACTCGCATCCAGTACGACGACTCGAACGCGGGACGAGAGCCATGTACGAAGCCATGTCCGCAGTACAACAGCGAACGGAACAAAGGCCCCTGGCGGGGTTCACCGTCGGCGTGACCGCCGCACGCCGCGCCGACGAGCTGGGCGCCCTGCTCCAGCGGCGCGGCGCGACAGTCGTGTACGCACCCGCCCTGCGCATCGTGCCGCTCGCCGACGACGGCGAGTTGCTCGCCGCGACCAAGGGGATCATCGACCAGGTGCCCGACGTGGTCGTGGCCACCACCGCCATCGGCTTCCGTGGCTGGATCGAGGCGGCCGACGGGTGGGGACTCGGCGAGCCGCTGGTCGCGCGGCTGCGCGGGGTGGAACTGCTCGCCCGCGGCCCCAAGGTGAAGGGTGCCGTACGGGCCGCCGGGCTGACGGAGGGTTGGTCGCCGTCGAGCGACTCGATGGCGGAGGTGCTCGACCGGCTGCTGGAGGAGGGCGTCGACGGGCGGCGCATCGCCGTACAGCTGCACGGGGAGCCCCTGCCCGGATTCGTGGAATCGCTCACCGCGGGCGGTGCGGAGGTCGTCCCGGTACCGGTCTACCGCTGGCGCCCACCGGAGGACCTCGGCCCGGTCGACCGCCTGCTGGACTCGGCCGTCTCCCGCGGCCTGGACGCCCTCACCTTCACCAGCGCACCGGCCGCGGCCTCCTTGCTCTCCCGGGCGGAGGAACGGGGTCTGCTGCCCGAACTCCTCACGGCACTCTCCCACGACGTGGTGCCCGCGTGCGTGGGCCCGGTCACCGCGGTGCCCCTGCAGGCGCTGGGCGTGGACACGGTCCAGCCCCAGCGCTTCCGCCTGGGCCCCCTCGTGCAGCTCCTCTGCCAGGAACTCCCGTCCCGCGCAAGGGCGTTGCCGGTCGCCGGGCATCAGGTGGAGATCAGGGGCCACGCGGTCCTGGTGGACGGCGAGCTGCGCCCGGTGCCACCGGCCGGCATGTCCCTCCTGCGGGCCCTCTCCCGCCGCCCCGGCTGGGTGGTCGCCCGCGCCGACCTCCTACGGGCCCTGCCGGGCGCCGGCCGCGACGAACACGCGGTGGAGACGGCGATGGCCCGGCTGCGTACGGCCCTGGGGGCGCCGAAGCTGATCCAGACGGTGGTCAAGCGGGGGTACCGGCTGGCGCTGGACCCGACGGCGGACGCGAAGTACGCGGACGTGTGACGTCACGCTGCCGCGCGCTGCGCCGGGTCCCTCTGCCTCCCACTCACCTCGAACCACAGCAGCTTCCCGGCGCCGCGGTCGAGGGGGCCGTCCCCGAGGCGGAAGCCGCCCCAGCAGTCGGCGTATGCCTGCACGAGGTGCAGCCCGCGCCCGTGCTCGGCTTGCTCCGGAGCGAGCGGAACCCGGTCCCAGGGCGGCTCCCCGAAAGGGGCGGGGATGCGCGGATGACTGTCCCAGACCCCGACCCGAAGCCGACCGCCCGCGAGCGCGGTGAGCCGCAGGGAGGCGGGGCCGTCGGTGTGCTGGTAGGCGTTGGTGACCAGCTCGGACGTCAACAGCTCGACGGCCTCGAGAACGTCGCCTCTGCCGTGACTGCTGAGCGCCGCCCGTACGGTCATACGTGCGACGCGTGCCGCGCGGGGATCATGGGGCAGGCGAAGGGCGTACACCCAGGTGTCGGGCGGGGATACGGTGCCCATGGAAACCTCCAGCGGGAGATGAGGGGCTGCGACTGGTGACTCCGCCCTGCGGTGGCTCTGCCTCGAGGTGCGCTTCCGGCTTACGGACGGGGCGTGTCAGGGGTACGGCTCTACGGTAGAGCGGTTCGGGAGATACATCTCTCAAACCGGGGAGATGTGCCAGTAGTTACCCCGTGTGGGTGACCGGAGAGCCGCGTATCAGCCTGGAAGGACCTGCCTTGCCGCCGACCAACAATCCCACCCTGCGTCAACGCCGTCTCGGCGCCGAGCTGCGTAAACTCCGTGAGCGGTCCGGTCTTACGGTCACGCAGGCCGCCGCATTGCTGGGCGTCAACCAGGGGCGTGTCAGCATGATCGAAACAGGCCGCAGCTCCCTGAGTGCCGACCGGGTCCGGGCGCTGGCATCCGCGTACGACTGCTCGGACGCGGCCGTGGTGGACGCCTTGGCGGCGATGACCGGGCGCCGCACGCGCGGCTGGTGGGAGGAGTACCGCGAACACCTCCCGGCCGCGCTCGTCGACCTGGCCGAACTCGAGCATCACGCAACGGGGTTGCGGGTGGCCCTCGCCATGCACATTCCCGCACTGCTGCAGACCACGGACCATGCCCGCGCCCTCTTCCGGGCCGTGGTGCCGCCCATGCGGCAGTACGAGATCGAGCACCGCCTCACACACCGTGTGAAACGGCAGGCGATCCTCCACCGGGAGGATCCACCGCCGTATGCGGCGATCATCCACGAGTCGGCTCTTCGCATTCGGTTCGGCAGCTCCGACGTCAGGCGTGGGCAGCTCGAGCATCTCCTCGACATGGGCCGGCTTCCGAACGTCACCGTCCAGGTGATCCCGTTCGACGCGGAGTACTACCCGAGCACAGGTCAGTCCTTCGACTACGTCGAGGGCCCGGTTCCGCAGCTCGACACGGTCCAGCTCGACACCCACCACGGAGGCTGCGGATTCCTCGACGCGGAGGCACAGTTGAGCAAGTACCGTGCTGTGCTGGATCACATGGAGTCCTGCGCACTCGGCCCCGCCGAGTCGTGTGACTTCATCGAGAGCCTCATCCGGGACATCTGAGAGAGCGACGTGCACACACTCCACTGGCAGAAATCCACCTACAGCGGCGACAGCTCGAACTGCGTCGAGATGGCTCCCACCGCCACCGCGATCCACATCCGCGACTCGAAGAACACCACTCGCCCCCACGTCACCGTCACGCCCTCCGCCTGGGCGGAGTTCCTCTCGTACGCGGCTCTCGGAACACGGCCGCGTGGCTGACGAGGGTCGGGCTGGAAAATGTCTCGATCGGATCTGAGTGCACGCGGGCACGGACGACCCTGAGTCACGTCGTGTCAGGGCCCGAAACCGGTCGATGCGATCTTGGTCGCGGGGACGATACCTTGACCGAGCGAAGGCGCCCGAAGGCCACGGATGCATGTGAACGCAGGGGAAGGTAGTCGCACATGGCTTGGGACGAGTGGGAGCAGCTCAAGGCCGAAGCGGCATCACGGCAGTCGGCCCGGATGCAACTCAACAGCATCCCGGCGGAGCCGGGCGGCGGCGGCACGGGCGCGTACGGCGATCTCAAGGTCCACGACAAGGACCTCGCCGCCGTGGGGAACGCGGCCCGCGAGTTGCACAAGGACTTCGGTGACGTCAGCGACAGAGCCCGGCTTTCGTCCATGAGTGTCGTGGACAGCATGAAGAAGAGCGACGGCTTCCAGCTGGGCGAGGCCATGGACCATGTCGCAGTGCACTGGGTGGACCAGGCGCAGTCGCTTCTTGACGCCACGGCCCACATCGCCAACCACCTCCATGTCACGCAGAGCATCCACGCCAAGGACGAGGTCTACATCGCCGGCACGATCAGCAGCATCGCGACGCTGGACCAGGGCTTCGACGAGAGGACCACGGGCAAGTAGCCATGGATCTCGACGCACTCCGCCACCTCGACTTCTCCAAGCTCGACGACGCGATCGACCGCTGGGAGAAGATGACGAAGGACCTGAAGAAGCTTGCTGAGGACGCTCGTGACAACCTGAAGAAGAAGGCTGACGCGGCGAACTGGACAGGTATCAACGCCAGCGTCACCCGCGAGTTCGTCGACAAGACGGCCGGTGAGTTCGATGACGCCTACACCCAGGCCGACACCATCACGCGGATCATCAAAGACACCCGTGGCGAACTGAACACATGCAAGCAGCAGTTGAACTCCCTGATCGAGTCGGCGCCGAACATGACGGTGGTGGACACCGGGAACGGATCGTTCGACGTCATTTCCAACCCCACGACCGACCCGGAGGCAGCCAAGGCCGACGCTGCCGGTCTACGGGACCGGATCGAGCCGATCCTCAGGAACGCCAGTGAGAGCGACAGCACCGCCGCCAAGGCGTTACGCCTGATCGTCGACCACGCGCAGTACGGTTTCTCCGACGCCCATTACAAGAACCGCGACGAGGCCGCCGACGCGATCAAGGCTGCCGAGCAAGCGGCCAAGACCGTACGCAAAAACCCCCACGACGTCTCCACCACGGAGTTGGCCGCGCTCAACGCCGACCTGGCGAAGTACCGGAACGACCCACTCTTCGCCGAAGAGTTCGCTGTCGACGCCGGGCCGAAGAAGGTGATGACCTTCTATGCCGGCATCGCCGATCCCTACGGCATCACCTACGATCCCGAACGCGGGGCAGAGGCGAAGCAGCTTCAGAAGAACCTGGGCATCACCCTCGGCACCGCGACCCTCTCCGACAGCGCGAACATGCGCAGCTGGGAGAAGCAGGTCATCAGCATGGGGCCGAATGAACTCGGCACCGACGACGCGAACGACCCGCGCGGCTTCGCGGTCATGAGCAACCTCATGCGTTTCGGCAACTACGACGACCAGTTCCTCAACGACTACGGCGACAAGCTCATCGCCTTCGACAAGGAACACAACGTCAAGGGCCTGAACCCGTGGATCAACAACTGGAACCAGGGCGACCTCAACTACTGGGACAAGAACGACCGGGGCCGTGATCCGATGACCGGCTTCCTCCAGGCGCTGGGGCACAACCCGGACGCGTCGACGCAGTTCTTCGCCCAGCCTGACGGCACCGGCGTCGCGGTCGACAAGGACTCCGAGGTGAACCCGCACCTCAAGTACCTGACTCAGGACCGCATCTGGCTTGCCGACCCCACGTCCGAGGGCGACGGCAAGGCCGTGGCAGGGCGTACCGCGCTCGGCCATGCCCTGGAGGCAGCGACCATCGGCTATCCGTACGACGCCGATGCCAAGGACATGCAGGCCGGGGATCGCCGTACGGCTGCAACGGCCGGCGTCATGGAACAGATCGCCTACATCTACGGCAGCGAAGACGGGCCGAAGCTGCTCCACGACCAGCCGGAAATGGCGGCCAGTCTGGGCAAGATGGGCGGCGCCTACATCGACGACATCGACTACAGCCTTTCCGGTCTCGGTGACCATGCTCGAGACGCCGGCGACTTCCCTGCCAGGTATCCCGGGCGTGCGGACTTCACCAACCAGGGCGCCATCAATTTCCTCAGCGTCATGGGGCAGAACGAGACGTCGCACAAGGTGCTCACGGCGGCGCAGCACATGTACACGCTGAGCCTCCTCGACGCTCATCCCCCGACGACTCAGGCCAACTACGACCATGGTGTGGACGCCCTGACCATGGAGGCCGAAGCGCGCGGAATCCTGGACCACTCACGGGTGCAACAGGCAGCCGCCGACTACGGTGCCGCGTCGGAAGACGCCAACAAGTCCTTGGGGCGGTCTGCGGACTGGTGGAAACTGGGCGCCGGAGCGGTCGTCGGCGGAGGCATCGCCGCTATTCCTCTTCCCGGCTCCACCGCGGCAGCCCTCGTCGTCGCCCCGATCGCTGCGGATACGGCTGGCGAGGCGCTGAACACGTTCATCGGGCACGAGATCGACAAGGGTGTGGACGGCGCCGAGCAGGACCCGACCCAGAAGGCGCAGCTCACGAGTCAGGAATTCTACCGGAATGGTGCAAACGATCTGGGGAAGAGTTACGACCATTACTTCGACGGTTCCAAGAAAGCCGGAGGAGATGCCGACCATCGTCAGGCCGTTCAGCAGATCAAGGGAGCGTATAACGCCACCGGTTCGAACGAGGATGATTTTCGTGGTCGCGCCCCATACAAGGACTAGGTCAAATACGCGTGTCTGGGCGGTTGGAGTGCTGGCGGGAGTGTTGCTGGCATCCGCTTGCTCTGGTGAGGGAGCGAAGAGACCCTCTGGTGTGCCGGCTGCGCGACTCTGCGACAAGTCGTTCGACGTGCATGCGGTGGCGGCACTCGAAGAGATCTCCGGAGTTGACAGGTTCGAAGAGTTGGGTGGGGAGAACGACTTCGGGGAGCCGAACTCCTTCTCCCTCTCACGTGCTCGCAGGTACCTGGATACGGACGGCTCGCAACGGACGCAGTGCTCCATCTACAAGAGCCCGGACAAGAACGGGCATCCTCTCCTTCAGATTGATTTCACAAAGGAGAAATACGAACCAACGCGTGAAAGCCTTGGGGATGCTTCCAGGGCGAAGGACCACGTCTTCTATCCACTTGGTGCTCTCGCTTACACGGCAGGAGGGAACACCACCTCCATTGACTTCCTGTGTCGCGAAGTGAAGGGAACAGGTTCCATGCCCTACGTCAACGTCTCAATGTACAGCGCCGTGGATCAAATCCGCCTCGGCGGCACAGGAAAAGAACGCATGACCATCCTCAACTCGGTCGCGCGAAAGTTCGCCAAAGAGCTCGGCTGTCTCTCCGAAGCGCACCTCCCGGAGACGATTCCCAGCCCGTCCGCCTGACAGGGTCGGCACGAGGGGTTCCGGCAGCCCGCAGGGCCAGGCACTGTGAAACGGAGCGACGGAACAGTCCCTGCACGGTTCCTGCCTAGGCGGTGACAGGCACATGGCACTGGGTACGGTCACGCCCCCGTACGAGCTGCGGTTCGACGCCGGGCGGATCTGTCTGGATCTTCTCGCCACCACGCATCCGATGGAACGGCTCGATACCGTCGAGGCGTTGTGTGCCTGGATCGTCGGCACCGGGCTGGTGCCGGCCGGTACGACGCTGGGGCGCGTCGACGTCTCCTGGCTTGCGGGATTCCGGGAACTGCGCTGCTGCGTCGGCCAGTTGGTGCGGAACGGGAGTGTTCCGAGTGCCGGGGACACACCCGCGTACGAGGGTGCGCTCTCCCGGCTCAACGACGTCGCGCGTGCCGTACCGCCCGCGCCCCGCGCCGTGCGCGGCACAGACGGCGCGCTGGTACGGGAGTTGGCCGCACCCGTCGAGTGCGCCGCGCTGCTCGCCGTCCTCGCACGGGACGCCGTCGAGCTGCTCACCGATCCTGTCGCGCGGGCGGCCGTCCGGGAGTGCGAGGGGAACAACTGTCCCCTCGTCTACCTCGACACGTCCCGCGGGCGCCGGCGCCGCTGGTGCTCCAGCGAGGTGTGCGGGAACCGTGAGCGGGTCGCCCGGCACCGGCGCCGGGCAGCCCTCGCGCGGGCCTGACGTCGCGCCCGCCTCAACGTGCCGCACAGGTGAACGGCGCGTGGCGACAATGTGCGCACATGTCCTGCTCGCGCCCCCGGCCAGCGGAAAGCCGGCAGGAAACTGTCACTCCGCTTTGAACACCACCCCGTCTCGCTCCGTACGGGTGGGCGAGCGACCGACTGGGGGAACCCCCGGACACCGGAGGTGGGCGTGCGCAAAGATGCGGCCGTGGCCAGAGAACGCGGATCGAGGGCCCGACATCGCATGCCCTCCCAGCCCTCCGAGCCGGACGAAGAGCTGATGCGTGCCCTGTACCGGGAGCACGCGGGGCCCCTGCTCGCCTGCGTCCTGCGGCTGGTCGCCGGTGATCGGCAGCGTGCCGAGGACGTCGTACAGGAAACGCTCATCCGTGCCTGGAAGAACGCCGGTCAGCTCAACCGGGCGACCGGATCGGTACGCCCCTGGCTGGTGACGGTCGCGCGCCGCATCGTCATCGACGGCCACCGCAGCCGGCAGGCCCGGCCGCAGGAGGTCGATCCGTCGCCGCTGGAGGTCATCCCCGCGGAGGACGAGATCGACAAGGCGCTGTGGCTGATGACGCTGTCGGACGCGCTCGACGACCTGACCCCGGCCCACCGGGAGGTGCTCGTCGAGACGTACTTCAAAGGGCGTACCGTCAACGAGGCGGCTCAGACGCTCGGTATACCGAGCGGCACGGTCCGTTCCCGGGTGTTCTACGCCCTGCGGTCGATGAAGCTGGCACTGGAGGAGCGGGGGGTGACGGCGTGATGAGCGGCTACGGGGGGAACCACGGATCTGGCACGGGCGGTACGGGTATGTCTGGTCCCATGAACCCGGGTCAGGGACCTTCGGTGCCCGGCGAGCACGAGGCCGTCGGCGCCTACGTCCTCGGGATCCTCGACGACGCCGAGGCAACCGCTTTCGAGGCCCACCTCGCCGGCTGCGACTGGTGTGCCCAGCAACTGGACGAGCTGGCCGGGATGGAGCCGATGCTGGCCGCGCTCGCGGACGTGCCGGGCTCCAGGAGCAGCCCGTCGATCGGCGAGTCCCTGTCGGCCAGGCCCAGCCCGCGCCTGGCGGAGCGGCTCGTCGACGAGGTCGCCGGCCTGCGGGCCCGCAAGCGCCGGCGCGGCCTCTACCTGGTCGCCGCCGCTGCGGCGCTGATCGTCGGCGGCCCGCTCGCCGTGCTCGCCGCGGGCGGCGGCTCGGACAACGGCGGCATGCAGGCCATGGGTCCGGCCCAGGCCGCCTTCCAGACCATGTCCGACAAGAAGACGGCCACGGATCCGACGACCCGCGTCACCGCGACCGTCGCCACGGAGAAGAAGGACTGGGGCACCCACGCGGTGCTGGAGCTGAAGAACGTCACCGGCCCCGAGCGGTGCTCGCTCGTCGCCGTCGGCAAGAACGGCGAACGCGAGACGGTGACCTCCTGGGCCGTCCCGGGCTGGGGCTACGGCCTCCCGAACGCCAAGGACGAGGAGGCGAAGAAACCCCTCTACGTCCACGGCGGCGCCGCCTTCAGCCCCAACCAGATCGACCATTTCGAGGTCATGACCTTCGACGGCAAGAAGCTCGTGCAGGTGGGGGAGTGACGGCGGGATAGCGGTGCCGTAGCTTCCGCGGGTCCCCTTCGCGTACGGTTGACGGCTGCCCAGCACGTCAGAAGGGGGCCCGGTGGCCGCTCAGGTTCAGCAGTCCGCGGTCGGATCGGTACGCGACGCACACGAGTCCGTGCGCGACCGAGAGATCGGCGTCGAACAGGAACACCTGGACCGGGTGTACCGGCGGCTCGAGGAGAAGATCCACGAGGCCGAGTTCGTGATGAACGACGCGGTCAAGCGCGGCCAGGTCGGCACGCCCGGCGCGCTCGCCGAACGCGACGCGCAGGTCTTCCGGGCCGGTGTCCACCTCAACCGGCTCAACAACGAGTTCGAGGACTTCCTGTTCGGGCGGATCGACCTGCTCCTCGGCAAGGACGGGAAGAAGGGGCCCGACGGGGCCTACACGGCGGTGGAGCCGGCCGAGGGCGCCGTGCGCGAGGACAACACCGCCGACATCGCCGAAACCCTGCACATCGGGCGTATCGGCGTCCTCGACGAGGACTACGCGCCCCTGGTCATCGACTGGCGGGCCCCCGCAGCCGCGCCCTTCTACCGGGCCACCCCAGTGGACCCGGGACGGGTGGTGCGGCGCCGGGTCATCCGGTCGAAGGGGCGTCGCGTGCTCGGGGTCGAGGACGATCTCATGCGGCCCGAGCTGACGGCCTACCTCGACGGCCGCGAGCTGCCCGCCATCGGCGACGGCGCCCTGATGGCCGCCCTCGGCCAGGCCCGCAGCCACACCATGCGCGACATCGTCTCCTCCATCCAGGCCGAACAGGACCTGGTGATCCGCGCCCCCGCCGCCTCCGTCACGTACGTGGAGGGCGGTCCGGGCACCGGGAAGACGGCCGTCGCGCTGCACCGGGCGGCCTACCTGCTCTACCAGGACCGCAGACGCTACGCGGGCGGCATCCTGATCGTCTCGCCGACCCCGCTGCTGGTGGCCTACACCGAGGGCGTGCTGCCCTCCCTCGGCGAGGAGGGCCAGGTCGCGATCCGTGCGATCGGCTCCCTGGTCGACGGCGTCGAGGCCACGCTCTACGACTCCCCGGCCGTGGCCCGCGCCAAGGGCTCGCACCGGATGCTGAAGGTGCTGCGCAAGGCAGCCCGGGGCGCCCTGGAGCTGAAGGACTGCCCCGAGCGGCTGCGGGTCGTCGCCTTCGGGCGCCGCCTGGAGCTGGAGGCGGCGGAACTGGACCGCATCCGCCGCAACGCCCTCGGCGGCACCGCACCCGTGAACCTGCTGCGCCCGCGCGCCCGCAAGCTGCTGCTGGACGCCCTGTGGGCCAAGTCCGGCGCCGCCGGCCGGCACACCGACCCGGAGCTGGCCGCCGAGCTGCGCTCCTCCTTCGACGAGGACGTCAGCACCGAGGACAGCTTCCTGGCGTTCCTCGAGTCCTGGTGGCCCGAGCTGACCCCGAAGGGCGTGCTGGCCGCCATGGCCGACGACAGGCGGCTCGGCCGCTGGGCCCGCCGGGTCCTCAACCCCGGCGAGGTCCGCAAGGTCGCCCGCGCGCTGAAGCGGGACGGGTACACCGTGCACGACATCGCCATGCTGGACGAACTCCAGGCGATCCTCGGCGCCCCGGCCCGCCCGAAGAAGAAGCGCGAGCTGGACCCGCTGGACCTGCTCACCGGCCTGGACGAGCTGATGCCGGTGCGCGAGGAGACGCAGCGCGAGCGCGCCGAGCGGCTCGCGCAGGAGCGCACCGAGTACGCGCACGTCATCGTGGACGAGGCGCAGGACCTCACGCCGATGCAGTGGCGCATGGTCGGCCGCCGCGGCCGGCACGCCACCTGGACGGTGGTCGGCGACCCGGCCCAGTCCTCCTGGTCCGACCCGGACGAGGCCGCCGAGGCCCGTGAGGAGGCCCTCGGCACCCGGCCGCGGCGCCGCTTCCAGCTCACCGTGAACTACCGCAACCCGGCCGAGATCGCCGAGCTGGCCGCCCGGGTCCTCGCCCTGGCCATGCCCGGCTCCGAGGCGCCGTCCGCCGTACGCTCCACCGGGGTCGAGCCCCGCTTCACGGTCGTCGGGGAGGTGCTGGGGGACACCGTGCGCGCGGAGGCCGAGCGGCTGCTCGGCCTGGTCGACGGCACGGTCGGCGTGGTGGTCGCGATGCACCGGCGCGAGGAGGCCCGGCGCTGGCTGGCCGGGCTCGGCGACCGGGTGGTGGCGCTCGGCAGCCTGGAGGCCAAGGGTCTGGAGTACGACGCCACGGTCGTCGTCTCCCCGGCGGAGATCGCCGACGAGTCCCCGGCCGGGCTGCGCGTGCTCTACGTGGCGCTGACCCGGGCCACCCAGCAGCTGACGCTGGTGGCGGGCGAGCGGGACGAGCCGGACGCGGCCGGGGTGCCCGACCTGCTCCGGGACTGATTTCCGGAGAACCTCCCGCACGGGAATGGCTGACGCGCGCTGGTTTGTTAGCCTGGGTGTGGCACCGGCCCGATCCAAGCCCCCGGGCCCAACCTTTGTCCCTGCGAGGGACCACTTGCCGCGAGGCGAGCATGGCGGGTCGGTGTCACAAGCGTTGAGAGGCCCACGTCACGGGTGTGACGTGGGCCTCTTCCTTTGCCTGATCGTTTCTCGTATGGTGAAATTTGGTTTCCGGAATCGCGCATCTCTTCGCACGGCTCGTGAACAAAACGTCCGCAACGCTGGGCGACTACCGCGTACTGAGCGGTAGGTGCGACGATCGGACGGCACAATTCGCGACACGGTGAAAGCAGAGGAAGTCGGCCATGGCAACGGCGCCCAGCGTCTCCTACTCGATGACCATCCGGCTGGAGGTGCCCGCGAGCGGAACCGCCGTCTCGCAGCTGACCACCGCCGTGGAGTCCTCCGGAGGCTCGGTGACCGGCCTCGACGTCACCGCGTCCGGCCATGAGAAGCTCCGCATCGACGTCACCATCGCGGCCACCTCCACGGCACACGCCGAGGAGATCGTCGAGAAGCTGCGCGGTATCGAGGGCGTCGTCCTCGGCAAGGTCTCCGACCGTACGTTCCTGATGCACCTCGGCGGCAAGATCGAGATGCAGTCCAAACATCCCATCCGCAACCGTGACGACCTGTCCATGGTCTACACGCCGGGTGTGGCCCGTGTCTGCATGGCCATCGCCGAGAACCCCGAGGACGCCCGCCGCCTCACCATCAAGCGCAACTCCGTTGCGGTCGTGACGGACGGCTCCGCCGTGCTGGGCCTGGGCAACATCGGCCCCAAGGCCGCGCTGCCCGTCATGGAGGGCAAGGCGGCCCTCTTCAAGCGCTTCGCCGGCATCGACGCCTGGCCGCTCTGCCTGGACACCCAGGACACCGACGCGATCGTGGAGATCGTCAAGGCGATCGCCCCGGGCTTCGCCGGCATCAACCTCGAGGACATCTCCGCGCCGCGCTGCTTCGAGATCGAGGCCCGGCTGCGCGAGGCCCTCGACATCCCCGTCTTCCACGACGACCAGCACGGCACCGCGATCGTCGTCCTCGCCTCCCTGACCAACGCCCTGCGCGTCACCGGCAAGGCGATCGAGAACATCCGCGTCGTGATGTCCGGCGCCGGGGCGGCCGGCACGGCCATCCTCAAGCTGCTGCTCGCGGCGGGTGTGAAGAACGCCGTCGTCGCTGACATCCACGGCGTCGTGCACGCCGGCCGCGAGGACCTGGTGAACGCCCCGGCCGACTCCCCGCTGCGCTGGATCGCCGACAACACCAACCTCGAGGGCCTGAGCGGCACCCTCAAGGAGGCCGTGCGCGGTGCCGACGTCTTCATCGGCGTCTCCGCCCCGAACGTTCTCGACGGCGACGACGTGGCCGCCATGGCCGACGGTGCGATCGTGTTCGCGCTCGCGAACCCCGACCCCGAGGTCGACCCGGCAATCGCCCGTCAGACGGCGGCCGTTGTGGCCACCGGCCGCTCCGACTTCCCGAACCAGATCAACAACGTGCTGGTCTTCCCGGGCGTCTTCCGCGGGCTGCTGGACGCGCAGTCCCGCACGGTCAACACCAAGATGATGCTGGCCGCCGCGAAGGCCCTGGCCGAGGTGGTGACCGAGGACGAGCTGAACCCGAACTACATCATTCCGAGCGTCTTCAACGACAAGGTCGCAGGCGCCGTCGCCGGCGCGGTCCGCGAGGCCGCCAAGGCGGCCGGCGAGACGGTCTGAACCGTCGCGCACCACACGGTGCAGGGGCTGTGAGCATCGCCACGGGCGGCCCCCGCACCGGCGCGTCGCGGAACCGCCCGGTGCCGGGCGCGCTCTAGGGTGACGGCCGAGCAGGCGCTTTTCGTGTGACTCCCCAGGGTGTTCTCACGACTCCTACGGGTGCCGGATTGGCTTTCCCGCCGCAGGTAGGGGCAGGATGCGTCCCTGGGCGCGAGCGCATCGGCATCGCAGTGCCTACTTTGCGGCACCGCCGCGTGGCACACCCCAACGGCAAGAAAAACACGGGAGTAACAACATGAACCGCAGTGAGCTGGTGGCCGCGCTGGCCGACCGTGCCGAGGTGACCCGCAAGGACGCCGACGCCGTGCTGGCCGCTTTCGCCGAGGTCGTCGGCGACGTCGTCTCCAAGGGCGACGAGAAGGTCACCATCCCTGGCTTCCTGACCTTCGAGCGCACCCACCGTGCCGCTCGCACCGCGCGCAACCCGCAGACCGGTGAGCCCATCGACATCCCGGCCGGTTACAGCGTGAAGGTCTCCGCGGGCTCCAAGCTCAAGGAAGCCGCCAAGGGCAAGTGACCTTGCCGTTCGTGCGCCAGGGACGGCGCACGAGGCGCTCTGAAGCGCGCTGACGCCAACGGGGCGGCCACTCCTTCACCGGAGGGCCGCCCCATCGTCGTACGGGCTTGCAGAGCCGTTAACCGAGCGCCCCGCCCGGCAGTTCCACCTTCGCTCCCAGTTCCACGAGCTTTTCCATGAAGTTCTCGTAGCCGCGGTTGATCAGCTCGATGCCGTGGACGCGCGAGGTGCCCTCGGCCGCGAGGGCGGCGATGAGGTAGGAGAAGCCGCCGCGCAGGTCGGGGATGACCAGGTCGGCGCCCTGCAGTCTCGTCGGGCCGGAGACGACCGCCGAGTGCAGGAAGTTGCGCTGGCCGAAGCGGCAGTCGGAGCCGCCCAGGCACTCGCGGTAGAGCTGGATGTGCGCGCCCATCTGGTTCAGCGCCGAGGTGAAGCCGAGACGGGACTCGTAGACCGTCTCGTGGATGATCGACAGGCCCGTGGCCTGGGTGAGGGCCACCACCAGCGGCTGCTGCCAGTCCGTCTGGAAGCCGGGGTGCACGTCCGTCTCCAGCGCGATGGACTTCAGCCGGCCCCCGGGGTGCCAGAAGCGGATGCCCTCGTCGTCGATCTCGAAGGCGCCGCCCACCTTCCGGTAGGTGTTCAGGAACGTCATCATCGAGCGCTGCTGGGCGCCGCGGACGTAGATGTTTCCGTTGGTCGCCAGCGCCGCCGACGCCCAGGACGCGGCCTCCAGGCGGTCGGAGAGGGCGCGGTGGGTGTAGCCACCGAGCTTGTCCACACCGGTGATGCGGATCGTGCGATCGGTGTCCATCGCGATGATCGCGCCCATTTTCTGCAGGACGCAGATCAGGTCCTCGATCTCGGGCTCGACGGCAGCGTTGGACAACTCCGTGACGCCCTCGGCCAGTACGGCCGTCAGCAGCACCTGCTCGGTCGCGCCGACAGAGGGGTACGGCAGCCGGATCTTCGTGCCGCGCAGGCCCTTGGGTGCCTCGAGGTACTGGCCGTCGGCCCGCTTCTCGATGGTCGCGCCGAACTGCCGCAGCACGTCGAAGTGGAAGTCGATGGGCCGGCCGCCGATGTCACAGCCACCCAGGCCCGGGATGAACGCGTGGCCCAGACGGTGCAGCAGGGGGCCGCAGAAAAGGATCGGGATACGGCTGGAACCCGCATGGGCATCGATGTCAGCGACGTTCGCACTTTCCACGTGCGTCGGGTCGAGCACCAGCTCGCCGGGCTCCTCGCCCGGACGCACCGTCACCCCGTGCAGCTGGAGCAGGCCGCGCACGACACGCACGTCACGGATGTCCGGAACGTTGCGCAGTCTGCTCGGCGCGCTGCCGAGCAGGGCGGCGACCATGGCCTTCGGTACGAGGTTCTTCGCACCGCGGACACGGATCTCGCCCTCCAGCGGGGTTCCGCCGTGGACAAGCAGGACATCGTCGTTGACGGTCATGAATCTCGCGTTCCGATGAGTGGGACAGGGGCCGGCCGATCACTCTTGGCGGGGGCCGGAGAGACAGCGTAATCGCCTATGACCCTCCGTCCGTAAGTCCGAGTGCGACCCAGCCAAGTCAAGGCTCCGTCACAACACGAACGGTTTCCCGCCGGGCACATGGGGTCACCGGGTGGCGGACGAACACCGATGGGCTCCCCACACGGGGGCAAGATGCGGGATCATGTCAGGCATGACCGAGGTGTCCTCGCTCACAGGGCGGCTGCTCGTGGCCACCCCCGCCCTGGCGGACCCGAACTTCGACCGTGCGGTCGTGCTCCTTCTCGACCACGACGAGGAGGGCTCCCTCGGCGTCGTCCTCAACCGGCCCACCCCGGTCGACGTGGGCGACATCCTGGAAGGCTGGGCCGACCTCGCGGGCGAGCCCGGCGTCGTGTTCCAGGGCGGCCCGGTCTCGCTGGACTCCGCACTCGGCGTCGCGGTCATCCCGGGCGGCGCCGGCGGTGACAGCGCCCCGCTCGGCTGGCGCCGGGTGCACGGCGCGATCGGCCTGGTCGACCTGGAGGCCCCGCCGGAACTGCTCGCCCCGGCCGTCGGCTCCCTGCGCATCTTCGCCGGTTACGCGGGCTGGGGCCCCGGCCAGCTGGAGGACGAGCTGGCGGAGGGCGCCTGGTACGTGGTGGAGTCGGAACCGGGGGACGTCTCCTCTCCGACCCCGGAGAGACTCTGGCGCGAGGTGCTGCGCCGCCAGCGCAGCGAACTGGCGATGGTGGCCACGTACCCGGACGACCCGTCGCTCAACTGATGCCGGGGAGAGTCAGTACCCTTGGCGATATGAGCACTCTTGAGCCCGAGCGCGGGACTGGTACCGGGACCCTCGTAGAGCCGACGCCGCAGGTGTCCCACGGCGACGGTGACCACGAGCGCTTCGCCCACTACGTCCAGAAGGACAAGATCATGGCGAGCGCCCTGGACGGCACGCCCGTCGTGGCGCTGTGCGGCAAGGTGTGGGTGCCGGGCCGTGACCCGAAGAAGTACCCCGTGTGCCCGATGTGCAAGGAGATCTACGAATCCATGGGCAGCGGCGGTGACGAGGGCAAGGACGGCGGCAAGAAGTAGGCCTCCGGCCGGTGCGCGTTTGCATGTGCGCCTGATGCGGGCCTGACCCGCCCGGCGTGTACGAGCCCCCGGGACGCGGTTCACGCGTCCCGGGGTTCTTCGTGTGCTCCGGGCCCGAAGTGGTCGAGACCTCTTGTCGGTATGTCCCGGGCTCCCTAACCTCCGGGCATGGTGGATCTCATTCCGGCTCCGGCGCACTGTTCTGTGAACGCCGCCGGCCGCACGAGGCTCGACCGGGGCACGGCGCTGCAGGCGCGGCCCGGCACCGAAGGTGTCGCCCGCTGGCTGCGCGCCACGGTCGGCGCGGCGACCGGCCTGCCGTTCCCGGAGGCGGCGGGCGAAGGCGACAACCGCATCGTGCTCAGCGTCGAGCCCGGACTGCCCCCGGAGGGCTACCGGCTGCTCAACGACGAAGGGCCCTGCCGCATTCAGGGAGGCAGTGCGGCCGGTGTCTTCTGGGGCGCGCAGACCTTCCGGCAGTTACTGGGCGCCGACGCCTTCCGCCGGGCGCCGGTGCGGCCGGGGCGGAACTGGGACCTCCCGCGGATCACCGTGGAGGACGCGCCCCGTTTCGGCTGGCGCGGGCTGCTGCTCGACGTCGCCCGGCACTTCATGCCCAAGGACGGCGTGCTGCGCTACCTGGATCTGATGGCCGCGCACAAACTCAACGTCTTCCACCTCCATCTGACGGACGATCAGGGCTGGCGGATCGAGATCGGCCGGTATCCGAAGCTGACCGAGGTCGCCTCCTGGCGGGCGCGGACGAAATTCGGCCACCGGGCCTCACCGCTGTGGGAGGAGAAGCCGCACGGCGGTTACTACACCCAGGACGACATCCGCGAGATCGTCGCCTACGCCGCCGAACGGCACATCACCGTCGTCCCGGAGATCGACGTACCGGGCCACTCGCAGGCCGCGATCGCCGCGTACCCGGAACTCGGCAACACCGACGTCATCGACACCACCGCCCTCACCGTCTGGGACAACTGGGGAATCTCCGCCAACGTACTGGCGCCCACCGACGCCGCCCTGCGGTTCTACGAGGGGGTGTTGGAGGAGGTCCTGGAGCTGTTCCCCGGAGAGTTCGTGCACATCGGCGGCGACGAGTGCCGCAAGGAGCAGTGGCGGGAGTCGCCGGCCGCGAAGGCCCGTATCGCGGATCTCGGCCTCGCCGACGAGGATGCGCTGCAGTCGTGGTTCATCGGCCACTTCGACCGGTGGCTGTCCGCGCGCGGGCGCCGGCTCATCGGCTGGGACGAGATCCTGGAGGGCGGGCTCGCGCCGGGCGCGGCGGTCTCCTCCTGGCGCGGCTACGGCGGCGGCATCGCGGCGGCGAGGGCCGGGCACGACGTCGTCATGTGCCCGCAGCAGCACGTCTACCTGGACCACCGGCAGGCTCCGGGCGAGGACGAGCCCGTGCCGATCGGCTTCGTGCGCACCCTGGAGGACGTCTACCGGTTCGAGCCCGTCCCGCCCCAGCTGACCGCCGGGGAGGCCCGGCACGTGCTCGGCACCCAGGCCAACGTGTGGACCGAGGTGCTGGAGGACGCCGCGCGCGTGGACTACCAGGCCTTCCCCAGGCTCGCGGCCTTCGCCGAGGTCGCCTGGAGCCGGCTGCCAGCCCCGGCGGAACGGGACTTCGCCGGGTTCGAACGCCGCATGGACGCCCACTACGGGCGACTTGACGCCCTGGGGGTCGCATACCGGCCACCCGCCGGACCCCGGCCCTGGCAGCGGCGACCCGGAGTGCCCGGCCGCCCGATCGAGGGACCGCCACCGAACAGATGACCGTCGAGGAACGGATAGAACAGATAATGGAAAAACCCCGGCAGTATCACCGAAGAGTGGCAATTCACGCTCACTGGTGATGCCGTGCAAAAACGGACTATCCCCCCGATGAGATGGGCGAATGCCTCCTAGCGGACCCCCGCGTTCGGGCGTCGCGAAGATGTGCCAGAGTTGCCACGTCCGCCCTGTCAGCACGTACCGTACGGCAGCACAGGCGGGACCAGGTGGGGCATCGGGAAGGGGCAGCCGGTTTGACCACGCACGCACCGCAGGCGGCGCAGGCCGTCACCCTGCCCACGACATTGGACGAGGCGGTGGCGGCCCTCACCGCCGTGCCCACCGCCGTCCCCGTGGCGGGCGGCACCGACCTCATGGCCGCCGTGAACTCCGGCCAGCTCAGGCCCGCCGCCCTGGTGGGCCTCGGGCGGATCAGCGAGATCCGCGGCTGGCAGTACCAGGACGGCCACGCGCTGCTCGGCGCGGGCCTCACCCACGCACGCATGGGCCGCCCCGACTTCGCGGCCCTCATCCCGGCGCTCGCCGCCGCCGCGCGCGCCGCGGGCCCGCCGCACATCCGCAACGCCGGCACCCTGGGCGGCAACATCGCCACGGCTGCCCCCACGGGGGACGCGCTGCCGGTGCTGGCCGCCCTGGAGGCGACCGTGATCATCGCGGGTCCGGGCGGAGCCCGCCGGGAGATCCCGGTGTCGCACCTGCTGGCCGGCGTGGAGATGCTGCACGGCGGCGAACTCATCGGCTACGTGCGCGTGCCGCTGCTGCACGCCCCGCAGGTCTTCCTGAAGGCGACCGGACGCACCGGTCCGGGCCGCGCGCTGGCCTCCGTGGCCCTCGTCCTCGACCCCGCCCGGCGCGGCGTGCGCTGCGCCGTCGGGGCCATAGCGCCGATGCCGCTCAGGCCCCTGGAGGCCGAGCAGTGGGTCGCGCAGCTCATCGACTGGGACAACGACCGCGCGCTCGTCCCGGAGGCCCTGAACGCCTTCGGCGAGTACGTCGCCGCGGCCTGCGTCCCCGACGCGGCACCGGAGCCGGACGGCTCCGTGCCGCCGCTTCCGCCCGCCGTACTGCACCTGCGGCGCACCGTCGCCGCGCTGGCCCGACGAGCACTGGGGAGGGCACTGTCGTGACCGACGACCAGCACGGAGAGGGCACGCCCCACGGCGGCGGGCGCTGGGACCCGCTGCCCCAGGGCGACTACGACGACGGCGCCACCGCCTTCGTCAAGCTCCCCGAGGGCGGCATCGACGCCCTGCTGTCCGGCGACAGCCCCCTTGCGGCACCCGGACACGGCTATGTGCCGCCGGCCATCACGACGGCGCCCGCCGACGGCTCCGCCGGTGCCTGGCCCGTGCCCGAGAGCGCCCAGTGGCCCGACCCGAACGCCGTCCCCCAGGAGCCGGTCACCGACGACCGGTTCACCTACCACCCCGGCGCCACCCAGCAGTGGACGTTCGAGGAGCCCGCGGCCCCGCCCGCGTCCGGCCACGACGTCACCGGCCAGTGGTCCATCCCGGTCGCGGGCGGTGACCTGCCCGACGAGTCGGGCGAGTTCACCACGGCCGCGCTGGTCGAGCAGTGGGGCGGCCCCCCGCCCGCCACCCTCCCCGGCGGCGCGCCCGCGCCCTGGGCGACGGACGGCGCGGGCCAGGCGTGGGACCGGCAGCAGGTACCCGCGCAGACCGCCGAGCCGTCCCTCGCACAGGGCGTCGAGACCCCCGCGCACGGCACCCCGGCGCCCGAGGGTCACGCACCTGCCGAGCCGTTCACCGAGCCGTTCACCGAGCCGTTCGACGAGCCGTTCACCGAGCCGTTCACGGAGGAAACCGGCGAGCACGCGCCCGAGGCGGCCCCCGAACGGCCCGCCGACGGCCCCACGCACCCCGAGGCGCCCGCCGCCCCCGCAACCGTGCCGGAGACCGTTCCGGAGACCGTGGAAACGCCGGAGGCAGCCGCCCCCGCCGCGCCCGACGCCCCGGCCGGCGCACCGGATACGCCGGACGTTCCGGCCGCCCAGGAGGCGCCGGGCACGGCCGGCACGCCGGAGACCTCCGCGCCCGCGCAGGAACCCGGGACACCGGCGGCGTCCCCGTCGGCCGACGTGTCCGGGCAACCGGCCGCGGACGCCCCGGAGCAGGACACCTCGCAGCAGGACGCCCCCCACCAGGACGCCGCCCCGGCGGAGCCCGCCCCGCAGCAGGACGCCGCGCCGCAGGAGCCCGAAGAGCCCGCCGCCGCGCCCCTCCTGCCGCACGACGACCACCCCCTCGCCTCGTACGTCCTGCGCGTCAACGGCACCGACCGGCCCGTCACCGACGCCTGGATCGGCGAGTCGCTGCTGTACGTCCTGCGCGAGCGGCTCGGCCTCGCGGGCGCCAAGGACGGCTGCTCGCAGGGCGAGTGCGGGGCCTGCAACGTGCAGGTCGACGGCCGGCTGGTGGCCTCCTGCCTGGTCCCGGCGGCCACCGCGGCCGGCAGCGAGGTACGTACCGTCGAAGGCCTGGCCGTCGACGGGCAGCCCTCCGACGTGCAGCGCGCGCTCGCCCGGTGCGGTGCCGTCCAATGCGGCTTCTGCGTGCCGGGCATGGCGATGACCGTGCACGACCTGCTGGAGGGCAACCCCGCCCCGACCGAGCTGGAGACCCGGCAGGCCCTGTGCGGCAACCTGTGCCGCTGCTCCGGCTACCGCGGCGTCGTCCAGGCCGTCCAGGAGGTCGTCGCCGAACGCGAGGCGCACACCGCCGCGGACTCCGCGACGGACGGCGGCGAGCCACGCATCCCGCACCAGGCGGGCCCCGGCTCCGGGGGCGTCAACCCGTCGGCGTTCGAGGCACCGGGGGTCTTCGACAGCCCCGGCACCTTCGGTGCACCGGCACCGCACGACCAGCACTACGGCCAGGACGGAGGCCAGGCGTGAGCAACGAAGCCGCCGCGACGACCACCGCGGATCCCGTTCCCGCCGCCGAGCCGCCGCCGCACGGCCTCGGCGCCTGCCTGCCGCACGCCGACGCCCGCGCCAAGACCGAGGGCACCTTCCCGTACGCGGCCGACCTGTGGGCCGAGGGCCTGCTGTGGGCGGCCGTGCTGCGCTCCCCGCACGCCCACGCGCGCATCGTGTCCGTCGACACCACCCACGCGACCGAGATGCCCGGCGTACGGGCCGTCGTCACCCACGAGGACGTGCCCGGCACCCCCCGCCACGGCCGGGGCGTCCCCGACCGCCCCGTGTTCGCCTCCGAGGTGGTACGGCACCACGGCGAGCCCATCGCGGCGGTCGCGGCCGACCACCCCGACACCGCGCGGATGGCAGCCGCCGCGATCATCGTCGAGTACGAGGTACTCGACCCGGTCACCGACCCTGAGCACGCCTTCGAGGCCGAACCGCTGCACCCGGACGGCAACCTGATCCGGCACATCCCGCTGCGCCACGGCGACCCGGAGGCGGTCGGCGAGGTCGTGGTCGAGGGCCTGTACCGCATCGGCCGACAGGACCCGGCCCCCATCGGCGCCGAGGCCGGCCTCGCGGTGCCGCGGCCCGACGGCGGCGTGGAGCTGTACCTGGCCTCCACCGACCCGCACACCGACCGCAACACCGCCGCGGCCTGCTACGGACTGTCCCCCGACCAGGTGAAGATCGTCGTCACCGGGGTGCCCGGCGCCACCGCCGACCGCGAGGACCAGGGCTTCCAGCTCCCGCTCGGCCTGCTCGCCCTGAAGACCGGCTGCCCGGTGAAGCTCACGGCCACGCGCGAGGAGTCCTTCCTCGGCCATGCCCACCGCCACCCCACCCTGCTGCGCTACCGCCACCACGCCGACGCCGAGGGCAGGCTGGTGAAGGTGGAGGCGCAGATCCTGCTGGACGCGGGCGCGTACGCCGACACCTCCTCCGAGGCCCTGGCCGCCGCCGTCTCCTTCGCGTGCGGCCCTTACGTCGTCCCGAACGCCTTCATCGAGGGCTGGGCCGTGCGCACCAACAACCCGCCCTCCGGGCACGTGCGCGGCGAGGGCGCCATGCAGGTGTGCGCCGCCTACGAGGCACAGATGGACAAGCTCGCGAAGAAGTTCGGCCTGGACCCGGCCGAACTGCGCCTGCGCAACGCGCTCGCCACCGGCGACGTGCTGCCCATCGGCCAGACGGTGACCTGCCCGGCGCCGGTGGCCGAACTCCTCCAGGCGGTAAGGGACTTCCCGCTGCCCGCACTGCCCAAGGACACGCCGGAGGAGGAGTGGCTGCTGCCCGGCGGCCCCGAGGGCGCGGGCGAGCCGGGTGCGGTGCGCCGGGGGGTCGGCTACGGCCTGGGCATGGTGCACATGCTCGGCGCGGAGGGCGCCGACGAGGTGTCCACGGCGACCGTGAAGGTCCACGACGGCGTCGCGACCGTGCTGTGCGCGGCCGTGGAGACAGGCCAGGGCTTCACCACGCTGGCCCGGCAGATCGTGCAGGAGACGCTCGGTGTCGAAGAGGTCCACGTGGCCCCGGTCGACACCGACCAGCCCCCGGCCGGCGCGGGCTGCCGCGGCCGGCACACCTGGGTGTCGGGCGGCGCGGTGGAACGGGCGGCCAAGATGGTCCGCACGCAACTGCTCCAGCCCCTGGCGCACAAGTTCGGCATGTCCACCGAGCTGCTCCAGATCACCGACGGCAAGATCACCTCGTACGACGGAGTGCTGTCGACGACCGTCAGCGAGGCGATGGAGGGCAAGGAGCTGTGGGCCACGGCCCAGTGCCGCCCGCACCCCACCGAGCCGCTGAACGACTCCGGCCAGGGCGACGCCTTCGTGGGCCTCGCCTTCTGCGCGGTCCGCGCGGTGGTGGACGTGGACGTGGAGCTGGGATCCGTCCGGGTGGTGGAGCTGGCGGTCGCCCAGGACGTGGGCCGGATCCTCAACCCGGCGCAGCTCGCGGCCAGGATCGAGGCGGGTCTCACCCAGGGCGTGGGCATCGCCCTCACCGAGAACCTGCGCACCCCGCGCGGGCTGATCCGCCACCCCGACCTGACCGGATACGCCCTCCCGACCGCTCTGGACACGCCGGACATCCGGATCGTGAAACTGGTCGAGGAACGGGACGTGGTCGCCCCCTTCGGCGCCAAGTCGGTCAGCGCGGTACCGGTGGTGACGGCCCCCGCGGCGATCGCCTCGGCCGTCCGCGCGGCCACCGGCCGGCCGGTCAACCGCCTGCCGATCCGCCCGCAGGCCGCGGTGGTGACGGACCGGTGAGCGACCAGCCCGCCCCGCGCACCCCCGAGGAGCCGCGCTACGAGCCGCCGCCGGCCCCGGGCAAGCTGCTGTTGTGGATCCTGCTGTTCGTCGTGGCGGCACTGGCGGTTGTCCTGGGCGGCATCTACTTCACCTGAACTGGTGACGCCTGGGAACGGAACGCGGCCCGGTCGTCTGACGTCTTCCCTCGTGGAGGGCGTTGTCAGTGGGGCGGCGTAGTGTTCCGGGCAGTGGGGGACGGCCGTTCCCGACGCACCAGGATCGGATCGCGGGGGAGCGATGAGCACGACCGACGCCGGGGTTCCGGCGATCACGCTGACCGAGGCGGAGCTGGGGCGCTACGTCACACACGCCCCGACCCGCGGCCTGCTCACCGGTCCCGGACTGCCCGCCGACACCGGCCTGTTGACGTTCTCCCCGCTGCGTACGAACGGCCTGCGCACCCTCGCCGACGCCACCGACGGCCCCCTGCACCTGGCGGAGGAGCTGCGAGACCGCCTGGTGATCGGCGAACTGCTCAACCCGGCCGGCATGGAGCGCGAGTCGATCCTGCTCGACGGTGACACCGGCGAGCTGACGACGGCCTACCTCCTCGACCCGTCCGCACCCCGCCCCTTCGCGCCCTCCCTGGCCACGCTGCTGCGCTTCGCCGCGGTCACCGAGGAACTGGCGGGCCTGCGTGGCCGTTTCACCGCCCTGGCGGGCCAGTACGGCCCCAGGACGGCGACCGAGGCGTCCCGGCTCCTCCTCGCGCTCTTCGAGGAGGGCACGGACGGCGACGTTCCGGCGTACTGGAAGGCCGCGGCGCTGATCCGCCCGCTCGCCCTCGTCGTCGGCCCCGGCACGGCCCGCGGCCTCACCCTGGACGTCCCCGCCCGCCTCCTGGACCAGGAGTTCGGCCACGGCCGCGTCGTCCGCTACGAGGAGGTGGACTTCCCGGCCACGCTCACGCACGAGCCGACCCGCCGCTTCCTGCGCGAGACCGGTCTGCCGGAGGCGGCGGTCCTCTTCCACACGGACACGGACGTGCCGCTGCCGACCCTTCGGGAGTACGTCACCGACGAGCGCACGGGCGACGCCTTCCCGCCGATCGAACTCCCCGCCCACGCGGACCACCTGATCCGCCTCGGCCACCTGGTCGAGGACAACAGCCTGGTGATCGACGGCAGAACGGGCGCGGTCCTGACGTTCAGCGAGCCGGAGGCGGCCCTCTACCCCCTCAACACCGACGTCTCCACCCTCGCCTTCACGCTCTGGCTGCTGCACCACGAGCGCACCATCGACGAACACCTCGGCAACGAACTGAGCACCGAGGCCTACGACCAGCTCGCCGCCGCGATGATCGACACCCTGTCCGCCGTCGACCCCACCGGCACGGCCCACGACTCCGAGTGGCACTACTGGACCGAACTCTTCCAGGACGAGGCGGGCGGGGTCCTTTAAAACCCCGCGGGGTCCCTGTGCACCCGCTCGCCTCGCCGGAGCGGACAGCCGGGCCGGCCGAGGGACGCCCGGCCGCTCCAACTGCTCCAGTAGCTCGCGTGTGCGGCCCGGACCCGAGGGGGGACCACTGGAGGCCATGGCGGGAATCGAACCCGCGTAACTCGCTTTGCAGGTTTGTCCGCGTGGGTCAGGGGCTGATCCGGTGCAGTTCATCCTCGTTCAGCGCAGTACCTCCGAGCGGGGCGCGTACCTCCGTGAACGAGTACGGACGCGACTGAATGAGACGGAAACTGAGACGGATACGCCACGTCCCATCAGGCGTGGCGAGTCGGCTCCGGTACGAGTCGGCTCGTGAACCCGGCGCCACAGAGACGCTCGTACGCTGCCTTGATGTCCTCCGGGATCTCTTGCTCGATCATGAATCCCTGCTGGGGGTAGATCATGAGTCGCTGCTGAGCGCCGACCAGCATGTCGATGACAAGACGCGGGTCCCCGATCGAGTCGACGTAATCGCGAAAGGCCATGGGAGGCGACGCGCTCACCCACTCGACGGTGGGCCACAGCTTGCGGGCTGTCGCGTACGCGCGCCGTTCCTCGTAGGGCTTGCTGACCAGGAGAACGGATGAGACAGGCACCTGCTGCTCTTCGAGAAGCGCACGAGAGAAGCGGATGTTCTCGCCCGTGTTCCGGGCCTTCGGCTCGACAAGGATGGCGGCAGCCGGGACCCCCAGCTCGATGGCGCGCTCACGGTAGTGCTGAGCCTCGCCGCGCGGCATTCGCTCTCGCGTCGTTCGGCTGGTCGCCCCAGTGAAGACGATGAGCGGCGCCATGCCTCGGTGGTAGAGATCTGCGGTGGTGTCGGCCACCTGAAGGTCATGGCTGCCGAGACCGATGGCTACGGAGCAGGGGCGAGGCTCGTGTCCCATCTGCTGGAAGTCCCAGAGTCGCTGCGCGTCTGCCCATGCCTGAGCCGAGAACACTTACTCACCTTCCGTCTTCGCCGAGTCGGGCACCTTGAAGTCATACGACCACGCGAAGCGCGTCGCCGCGTGCACTCCGATGGCGAACTCAACCACGGTCCCGTCCGCCGTGTATGTGGTGCGGTGCAGCTCCACCACCCACTCACCTGGTGAGAGCTGGAGAAGTTGGGCTTCCTCAGCCGTGGGTACGCGGGCGAACAGTTCCTCCGTCATGTGGTCGATCTCGTACCCGGCGTCGTAGAGGACGCGGAAGCCGCCGCCACGGCCGGCGGGTCCCGGAGTCGGGTCGACGATGCGGGTCCCCTCGACGTGTTCGGGCCGGTAGTAGCTGGTCAGGGTGTGGGTCGGCTGAGTGCCTTCCTTCACCAGGCGAGCCCGCGCGTACACGTCGGCTCCCTCGGGCAAGCCGTGCGCGGCGGCCACGACCGCCGGCGCCTTGACGCGACTGACTGTCTGGGTCTGCTCGTTCCGGTCGTACTTCCGTCCGGACGCCACGCGGTCCGCGATGAAGGCGACCTCATCACCGTCCCGCCACTTGGCCTTGTCGTAGCGCGCGATGCCCAAGCGCTTGAGCGGCGTCTTGTGACGCACAACGGTGCCGTGTCCGCGGGTCATCGTGACCAGACCTTCGGCCTCCAGGGCCTTGTATGCGCGGTGGACGGTCTCCTTGGATCCCTCACCCGCCTCTACGAGGTCGCGGATCTGCGGTAGCTGCTCGCCGGGGGCAGGATCGCCGTTCTTGATCTGCTCGGCGAACCGGTCGGCCAGTTCCCGCCACTTTGGCGCTTTCGGTGCCACGCCGAACTCCTCTCGACGGCTTCAAGTGAAGCACACAGTCCTAGGACAGTTGACAGTCCTAGGACTGCCATGCATTCTCATTCCAGGCCGCCCGTAGTCCTAGGACAGCGAGCAAAAGGGCTCTCTTTGGGTTTCCTTCGATGCCTAGTCGGTTCGGGATTGCTCGTGCGGTTGGGGCCCCGAGCTGGTCGTTTTTTGAGAACTGCATAGGTGGGCCCCGTCTCCCCGAGTCGAAAAGGCGGATCGCGCGGCATCGAGCTGCGCCCCCTGACCCTGCAATGTCCGGGGAGGTCGGCGTGAGTCGACGACATAAGACGGTGCTGCCGGACGGACCGGTCGGCAGCACCGCATGACCTGTTCCAGTCCGCCCCTGGTCCGCTGCGCTTCGGGCGTTGCGGCCGGCTGCCTCTCCCGCCCGTACGGCTCGCCTTGCTTGGCGCTGGACGGGCGGGGGTGCGGGGAGCCGGAATCCACCGACTCCGATACGAGAGCGGCCCCCGGGTGGCACCCCGGAGGCCGCGTACAGGCACCTGTAGTGGAGGCACCTGTGGTGACGAGTCTGACAGACGCGGAGCGCGATGAGCTGTCGCGGAAGAACTCCGAGGCGAACAAGCGCAGCGAGGACAACGCCCGTGGGCGGGGCGGACGGTGACGGGCGCCACCGAGCACGAGAAGACGAAACCGCCGCTGCCTGTCCGTCCGCCTCGCCCGCATCCGCATGCGGCGTGAGCGGACGCTGAAATCAACCGCCCTGATGGTCGTACGCCGGGTTCGACTCCCGGCGGGGGCACTCCGGCCGCTGCTCTTGCGGCCGTGCCGCGCACCGCGCGGCTTCACCCACAACGGCGTGCGGCTCCCGGGCTGCCTCCCGGGAGCCGCTGTTCGGGCCGTTTCACCTGCAAGGGAGACCACGACCCAATGAGCCACATCGTCACTGTTCAGGACGCTGTTACCGCGTTCGCTGACTTCATGGAGCCGACGAGTGCGGAGCTGAACGCGATCGAGCAGGAGATGCCGCTGATCCTGGCGGACGTCGACCTGCTCGACGCGCAGATCACCACCCTGGACCGCGTCCCGACCGAGCTGGACGCCCGCCGGATCCGCAGGGCCCGCCGCCGGGTCCTGGTCGAGCGGCGTGCCCTGGCCAACCAGACCGCTGGCATGACGCTGTCGGGGGGTGCGGCATGAGCCCCGACACCCGTGAGTTCCTGGCCGCGGTTCTGGACGCTATCGACATTCCCGCACCGGCCACCTTCGGCGACCGCGAAGCGTTCGCGCGACTGCTGGCAGACCGCGTGCTGGACGCGGTCGTTGCCCTGACCGGCGCCTTGGGCGAGCCGCCGGACGCCGACTGGGGGCTTGGCTGGCACACCGATTACCTGCGTAGGCAGCTCGCGAAGAACCCGCCGACCACCTACCGCCACCACGGCGCGAGCGGGGGTACGGCGTGAACCGCAAGGAACTGACCACCCCGCAGCGCGTCGTCCTGGGGGCCGCGTTCGTCATCATGGCCGCCGTCGGCGGTATCGGCGGGTACGGCACGTTCAGCAACATCGGCCACGCCTACGGAACCGGCACCGCGCTCGGCGCGGTCGCCGCCGGCGAGGGAGCCACCGCCGTTCTCGGCCTGGTTCTGCTCGGTCTGACCATGCTGGGGCAGTCCTCACCCCGAATCGTGCGTCTCGGGCTGTGGGCGCTGCCCGCCGCAGCATCGGTCATGGCCGCGATGGCCGGCCCGGACGCCGGCCGTACCGTGATCTATGCGGTGACACCGATGGGCATGTGTGTCTCGGCTGAGGGCATGGCGTTCCTGGCCCGGCGGATCGTCGTCCACACCGACGGCCGTGACGCCGAAGCCGAGGCCCGCGCGGCGGCCGTGGTGCGGCAGCTGGCCTTTCACCGGGCCGTGGCCGCCAACCACCCCAGCGACTGGGTGAAGAGGTGGGCGGAGCGGAAGTCGTGGCGGCTGGCCCGCAGGGTCGGCACCGGCGACCACACGTTGGGAACGCGGCTGCTCGATGTGCAGCGGGATCGGGTCACGGCGGGCGCGGATGCCGCGCTGGCGGGCATGTTCACCACCCCGACCGATCCGCTGGCGCTGCCGTCAATCGGCCCGATCGGCCCGGCGACCCCCGTGAGCGCGAATGCGGAGGAATCCACCGAGACCAAGAGGATTCGGTCGACGGCTGACCAGGTGGAATCGACCCCGGTCACGATCACTCTGACGCGTCTCCCGGTCCCCGATCCGATCCCGGCGGACGCGGGTAAGTCGGGCTGGCCGCTCAAGCCGATCCCCGCGCTCACGGCCCCGGTCGAGTCGACCCCGGCCCCGATCACCGTGCGCCGGTCGGTGGCGGCAGAGTCGACCCGGCCGCGTCGGGCGACGTATCGAGTCCCGGATGCCGCGAAGGCGCCCCGGACCCGGCGGACTGCGGAACAGCTCCTGGCCGAGGCGCGGACGCTGACGGCCGAATGGCCGCAGATCCACATCACGGCGGAGGGGATTCGCAGGGAGATGCACGTCTCCCCGACCAACGCGCGCATGCTGCGTGACGCGCTGCTCGCCGAGCGGGCCGCGTGATGGGGGCGCTGCCGGTGTTCCGGTGGCGCCTGGCCCCGGACGGCTACGCCACCCGCCGCCAACTCAGGGCGCAGGGTCTGCGGCCCGGTGGTCAGCCGGTGGCCGCTCAGCTCGAACGCCCGCGCCGCCGCCGGCCTGCGCTGGTCGCCTACCTCTACCGCGTCGACCTGGCCAAGCCGGTACGGCCGATGACCCCGGCCCGGCGGGCGGCGCTGGCCAAGGCCAACGCCGCCCGCCGTATCTGCCCGCAGTGCCGCCGTGACGCCGGCTACGTCATCCCCGTCTCGCTCGGCACTTGCGTGCCCTGCGCCTACCCCGAACCCCTCGAACCGGTGAGGAGTGCCTGACATGGGCAAGCCCGACACCCGACGCCTGGACAAGGCGATCCAGCAGAACGAACGCAAGCTGCAGGCGGTCCGCAACCGCGAGATGTGGCCGCTGGACAGCCGTGAGCGCCGCGCCGTGCTGGGCGCGGTCGTGTCCGGCACGCGCAGCCTGCACCGGGGCAACGGCACCGCCCGCGCGGACCGGCAGATGGACACCGCCTGGCAGTCCGCCGAGACCCGGCTGATCGCGGAGATCACCGCACTGAAGACCGAGCGGCAGCGGATCGTGAACGAGGCCGCCGCCGACCGGGCCGCCAAGAAGTCCTCGGGGTGGTGGTGATGGCCGCGCAGCAGACGCCGCCGGGTGAGTGCCCGCAGTGCTGGCAGCACGCCCACGACCAGCGCGTACACCGCCACCTCGGGCCGCGCGAGGACTGCCCGCAGTGCGTGGACCACATGGTCAACGGCTGCCCCTACCTCGTGCCCAAGAAGGAATCCCGCTGGTGGTGACCGTGCGCACCGCCCGCGCCGGCGCCTGATCCGCGCCGCGCTGCTTGCCCGCTCGGGGTGGCCGTCCCTGCACGGACCCGGCCGCCCCGGGCGCTCTCCCAAACTCCGGCCCCGATCGGGGCAGTCAGGAGACCTTCCGTCATGACCGAACTCGCCACGGAAATCACGACTGTGGGAACTGTCCACGACCTCGACCAGCACCGGGCCGCCCGCACCGACGCGGCGTCGGTCAGCCTCGTCAAGCAGCCCACGATGCCCGCCGCGGCCGGCCCGGCCGCCCCGGTTGCGGTTGAGGCCGTCGACCGGGCCGACAACCCCCTGGCCGACTGGCTCACCGTTCCGGACGCGCCGGTACTGCCCGCGTGGGCCCGCTCACGCGCGTCCGTCCTGGCCAACGTCCGCGCGTTCGGCCGGCTCACCTGGTGGCACACCCGCTACCGCGGCTTGCGCACCCCCAAGTACCTGTTCAAGGCCGTGCTGTTGGCCGCGCGGGGTTTCTACCGGGCCGTGGCCGGACTGTGGCCGACGCTGTCCGCGCAGGACCACACCGCGACCGTGAAGGCGCTGCGGGCGCAGGTCAAGGCCCGGCCCGAGGACGTCGACCTGGCCGCCCGGCTGCAGGCCGCGCACTACGCCCGCACCCAGACCAGGCGCTGGCGGTTCGGTGCCGCCGCGGTCGCGGTCGGCGCGGCGGCCGTCGGGATGGCGCTGGCCCCGCCCGTGCTGCAGGCAGGGGTTACGGCCGCGGTCGTCGCGCCCCTGGCCTACCTGGGTCGCGGCAAGGAGGCCCGGCTGTTGGACCAGGCTGCGCCGCCGCTGCGGGTGGACATGTCCGCGCAGCAGCTCAACGACGCGCTGCGGGCCGCCGGCCTCCTCAAAAGCGGCGGTGGCAAGGACGACAAGGACCTTCCGAAGGTGCACTGCACGATGGGTCCGGTCCGGGACGGCCGCGGCTGGGCAGTGATCTTCGACCTTCCCCGCGGGGGCGGCAAGACCGCATCCGATGTGCTGGCCAAGCGTGAAGTGATCGCGCAGGAACTCGGGGTGGACGAGATTCAGGTCATCATGTCCCGGGTCCGTGCGGCCAAGGGCGGCAACGCCGGACGCGTCTCCATGTGGGTTGCCGACGACGACCCCTACCTGGGCACGCCGAACCCGTCCCCGCTGGAGAAGGCCGAGAAGTTCTCCATCTGGGACGCGGTGCCGTTCGGGCAGGACGCCCGCGGCAACCGCATCGACGTGCCCGTCATCTGGCAGTCGATGTTCTTCGGCGGCCTGCCCCGCCGGGGTAAGACGTTCACGCAGCGGCTGCTGACCGCGGCCGGTCTGCTGGACGCCTACGTGCGGCACTACGTCGCGGACGGCAAGGGCGGCGCCGACTGGATGCCTATGAAGGCCGTCGCTCACCGCCTGGTCATGGGCGCCGAGGACGACGCGATCGAAGCACTCAAGGCCATGCTGCAAGAGCTGCTGGCGGAGATGGAACGCCGCTTCGCGCTGCTGCGGGACCTGCCCACGTCGGTGTGCCCGGAGGGCAAGCTGACCCCGGACATCATGGTCAGGTACAACCTGCCGGTCATCTTCGTCACCATCGACGAGCTGCAGGAGTACTTCACCGCGATGGAGCGCGAGGACCGCGAGCAGGTCATCAACGACCTGTGCCGCATCGCCCGCCGCGGCCCCGCCGCCGGGTTCATCTCCAACTTCGCCTCCCAGCGCCCCGACGCCGAGTCGGTGCCGGCGAAGCTGCGGGAGATCATCACCATCCGCTACTCCACCCAGGTCGTCGACCGCACCAGCTCCGACATGGTGCTGGGCAAGGGCAAAGCCGCCCAGGGCGCGGACGCCTCCGTGCTGTCCGAGGACCACAAGGGCGTCGGCGTCCTGGTCACCGGCCCGGCCTCCTACGTGACCGTGCGCGCCGACTACCTCGACGGGCCCGCGTTCGCCGCGCTGTGCCGCAAGGGCCGCGCCCTGCGGGAGGCCGCCGGACAGCTCACCGGTGACGCAGCCGGCGACGTCACCGCCGCCGCCGACGCGGCCGGGCTGACCGTGCCCGCGATCGTCTCCGACGCGCTGGAGGTCATGCGGCACTCCCCGCGCATGTTCACCACCGACCTCCTCGCCGGACTCGTCAACCTCGACGAGGACGTCTACGGCGACTTCAACGCCGAACGCCTCGCCTCCGAACTCGAGGCCGCCGGCGTGAAGCGGACCAGCAAGCAGGTAAAGATCAGCGGCGCGAACGGAGCCGGCTACCAGCGCCGCGACATCGAGGCCGCCGTGCCCGCCGAGATCCTCCTCAGCACCGGCAGGTAAAGCCCCTCCCCTCTACCCCACCCCCGGCCAACGCCCCCTCCGCCCGGCATCCGGCGGCCTTCCGCGACCGCTACCGAGTAGAGGGGGCTCTTTACCCCGGTAGAGGGGGAGGTAGAGGCCCCTGACCTGCAAGGTAAGGCCGGTAAAGGGGGCCACGCACCCCCTGCCCGGACCCCTCTCACAGCCCCCGACAGGCGGTGTCCCCGCCTGCCCAGCCGAGCCCCGGAAGGGACTTCCGCATGTACCCCGACACCACCCCCAGCACCGCCCCCACGACGGCCGGGATGAGCGACGACCAGGCCGCGGCCGAAGCAGCCCGGATCATCGCCGACGCCTACCGGCCCGCCCCCGAGACGCCGACCGCCTACCGCGACACCAGCCCCCTGCCCACCTACGGCGACACGCCCCCGGTCCTCCAGCCGGACCGCCGCATCGTCCCCGCCTGGGCCGCCGGCACCGCCGTCGCCGGGATCGGCGTCGGCGCCGCGTGCGTCGGCGTCGGATGCGGCGTCTGGCTCGCCTGCCAGGGATTCGCCGCCATCTCCCTCACGTCCGTCCTGTTCGTCACCCTGCCCATCGCCGCCGTGGCCGCCGTCGCCGCAGCCGTCGGCTCCGCCCTGCGCTCCCTCAAGGACGTCCACACCGAGCACCACCACCACTACACCGGCCCGGTCCGACAGGAGAACACCACCACCCACACCCGCGGAGTCTTCGCCCGCACCCACAACGAACACCACTGACCAAGGAGACCGACCACTGTGATGCGACTCCGCTTTCAGGTCATCGGCTGGTCCCGTCGGGCGCTGGCCCTGACCGATACTCCCCGTCCGGACTGCCCCGACTGCGAGGGTTTCGGCGGCATCGAGCGCGACTACGGCGACTACGACACCGGCGAGTACGCCGGCACCGAGTCGTACCCATGCGACTGCTGGACCGAGTGGCGCAGGGTCCTGCTCCCGCTCCCACGCCTTCCCCGGCTGCTGCGCCGCCGCGTCGCCCAACGCGACCCGTGGATCGACGAACCGCCCTTCTAGCTACGCCAAGGGCGGCCCCCTTCCGCCAAGAACGCGGGGCCGCCCTTGTCACCCAGCACTGTCAAAGAGAACTGGAGATCTCCCAGCATGACTCAACCAACCGACATCCGGCGAGACGGCGAGCGACCGTTACTGCTGGATCTGTTCTCGTGCGCCGGCGGAGCCGCCATGGGCTACCTGCGCGCCGGCTTCCGCGTGCGCGGCTGCGACATCGCGGACCGGCCCAACTACCCGTTCCCGTACCACCGGGGCGACGCGCTCGCCCACCTCGCCCGGCTGATCGCGACGGGTGAGATCGAGCGGTTCGCGTTCGTCCACGCCTCTCCGCCCTGTCAGGCCAAGTGCTCGTTGACCATCGGCACCAACCGGTCCAAGGGGTGGGGCGGCACGCATGAAGACCTCGTGGCCCCCACCCGCGCCCTGCTCGACCGGACGGGGCTGCCGTACGTGATCGAGCAGCCCAACGGGCGGGCAGAGATCCGCAAAGACCTGACCCTGTGCGGGGAGATGTTCGGTCTCGGGGTCATCCGGCACCGCAACTTCGAGTTGGGCGGCTGGACGGCCCCGCAGCCGGTCCACGTGCGCCACCGGGGGCGGGTACGCGGCTACCGCCACGGCGAGTTCCACGAGGGCCCTTACGTCGCCCCGTACGGCAACGGCGGCGGCAAGCCGACCGTCCCGGAGCTGCAGGCCGCGATGGGTATCACGTGGACGAACGTGCGTGAGGAACTGACTGAGGCCATTCCTCCCGCCTACAGCGAGTACATCGGCCGCGCCTTCCGGGCCTCCCGCACAGCGCGGGGGGTGGCGGCGTGACCGGTGTCCTGAGCGCGTCCCTGGAGTGCCTGCCGCTGCTCGCCTCCGCCCTCACGGCGGCCGAACGCGGCTGGCCGGTCATCCCGCTCCACCCCGGCAGCAAGCGCCCGGCAGGACACGCCGAACGCGCCTGCCCCGGCACCGGGCGCTGCTCTGGCGGGCACCGCACCCCGGAGGACCGGGCCACCACCGACCCCGCCCTGATCCACGCCGCGTGGGCGCACAGGCCCTACAACGTCGGTATCGCCACCGGCCCGGCCGGACTGCTCGTCATCGACCTGGACCCGGTCAAGACGGAAGAGCCAGAAGGAGCGCCTGACGGCGCCACTTCCTTGCAAGCGCTCTGCGAGCGCGCCGGGCAGGCGCTCCCCGACACCTATCGGGTGCGGACCGCCCGCGGTGAACACCTCTACTTCACCGCCCCCACGGGGGTGCGGCTGAAGTGCAGCGCGAACCGTCTCGGACCGCACATCGACACCCGCGCCTGGGGCGGCTACGTGGTCGCCCCCGGCAGCACCACCCCCGACGGCACCTACGAGGTCGCCCACGACGCGCCCGTGGCCGAACTGCCCGCATGGCTCACCGCGTTGCTCACAGAGCCGGACAGGCCCACTCCGATGCCCGTGCGGGTCCACGACGGCACCCGTGCCGCCAGGGTGGCGCTGGAACGCGAGTGCGCCGTCATCGCCTCCGCGACCGAGGGTGGGCCGAACGGGCGGAACAACACCCTGCACCGCAGCGCCTGCAAGGTGGGGCGGTTCGTGGCCTGGGGCGACATCCCCCGGCACGTGGTGGAGGAGGCAATCCAGGGGGCGGGGGAGGCGACGGGACTGCCGCCGGCCGAGTGCCGCACCACCATCCGCAGCGCCCTGGACTGGGTCATCACCCACGCCACACCACGGGAGGCAGCATGACGGCCCCCACTCCCCCCGCCCTGGACTGCCTAACCAGCACCCCGAACAGCCCGCAAGCCGCTCCACAGCCTGCGGGCACGGCGGCCATGGGCGAGCCGAAAGGCGCCGCCCGTCAGGGCGTCACTGCTCTTCGTTCTGAGCGGTTCCGGAGCAACGAGGCACGCCACACCGCGCAAGACCCGACGCCCGAGCGGCCCGGTATCCGCATCTACGCCCCACCGGTCTACCGCCACCACTACGACGGCGCCCGCTGGACCAAGCGCCACGGCGACACACCCACCGCCGCCTACGCCTGCCCCTGCGGACAGACCCGCACCGCCACCGGCCCCCGCGCCGTGGCCGCACTGATTGCCGACTACGACGCCCACAAGTCCGGCTGCCCGCAGGCTTCCACGACGACCCAGGAACGGAGGGCCGCCGCATGACCCCCACGCCCATCGACGGGGCCACGCTGCTCGACGAGGTGGAAGCCTTCCACCGCCGCTTCAACGTCTTCCCCACCGACGCCGCCTACGTCGCGGTCGCGCTGTGGGACGCTCACGCGCACCTGCTCGACTGCTTCGACTCCACCCCCCGTCTCGCCTTCCTGTCCCCGGAGCCGGGCTCGGGGAAGTCGCGTGCGTTGGAGATCGTGGAAACGCTCGTGCCGCATCCGATGGTCGCGGTCAACGCCTCCGCCGCCGCCCTCTTCCGGGCCGTGTCCGGAGTCGACGGTCGGCCCACGATCCTCTTCGACGAGATCGACACCATCTTCGGCCCCAAGGCTGGAGACAACGAAGACCTGCGCGGCTTCCTCAACGCAGGGCATCGCCGTACCGGCGTCACCTACCGGTGCATCGGGGACGGTGGCAACCAGACCGTTCAGGCGTTCCCCTCGTACTGCGCGGTCGCGGTCGCCGGGCTCGGCTCACTGCCGGACACGATCCTGACCCGCTCCGTCGTCATCCGCATGCGCCGGCGGGCACGCAACGAACGCGTGGAACCCTTCCGCGCCCGCATCCACGAGGCAGAAGGCCACAAGCTCCGTGACCGGCTCGCCGAATGGGCGGAACGAGCACGCGGCTTCGTGCTCGGAGCCTGGCCCGAGATGCCCGACGGCGTCACCGACCGCCCCGCCGATGTGTGGGAGCCGCTGCTGGCCATCGCGGACGCCGTCGGCGGACAGTGGCCCGAGCGGGCCCGCGAAGCATGCGTGACCCTCGTCAGGGCCGCGCAGACCACCGACAAACACAGCCTCGGAATCCGGCTGTTGACCGACCTGCGCGACCATGTCCTGATCGGCGTGGACAAGCTGCCCACCATCGCCATCCTCGACCGGCTCAACGCCCTCGACGACGCCCCGTGGGCCGACCTCGACGGCAAGCCGCTCGACAACCGGCGCCTGGCCCGGATGCTCGGCGAGTACATGACCGCCGACAACACCCCCATCCGATCCCGCAACATCCGCACCGCCGGCGGAGTCCTCAAAGGCTTCCACGCGGAGGATCTGACGGACGCGTGGGCGCGCTACTGCCCGCCCCCTCCCCAGGACTCCGCTACAGCCGCTACACCGCTACAGCCCAGCTCAGAGCCCCTGAATCTGTAGCGGCATCGAAGCATGTAGCGGCTACGCCTCCTGCCCCGTAGCGCATGCGTAGCCGCTACACGCCGCCCCTCCGCTACAAAAACACCCCCGCTGACCTGCGATGTAGCGCTGTAGCGGATGTAGCGGACTTCCCAGAAGGGGGCCGAGAGCCCCGAACTCTCACGTAGGAAGGTCACCCCGATGAGTACCACCGCGCCGTCCACCGTCGACGACCCGACGCTGGTTCTCCTGACCGTCGAGGAAGCCGCCCGCCGCCTCCAGATCGGCCGGACCACCTGCTACCGGCTCATCCGCACCGGAGAGCTGGAATCCATCCCGGTCGGCAATCTGCGCCGCATCCCGGCCGACGCTCCCGCGGCCTACGTCGCCCGGCGTCGCGCTCAGCAGCGCGCCGCCTAACCACGCCCACCGGGCCGCCTCCCCGATACGGGGTGGCGGCCCGGTCGTTTCCGCCCCGCCCAACCCGAAGGAGTCCGCCCGTGGCGGAAGACAAGAAGCGCACCCGACAGCCAAACGGTCGCAGCTCCATCTACCTGGGAAATGATGGCAAATGGCACGGTCGTGTCACCGTCGGCGTCCGCGACGACGGCACGCCGGACCGCCGCCACGTCGAACGCAAGACCAAAACCGAAGTGGCGGATGCTGTCCGAGAGCTGGAGAAACAGCGCGACACCAAGACAGTGAAGAAGCCCGGCAAGGCGTGGACAGTCAAGGGGTGGCTGACGCACTGGGTTGAGAACGTCGCACCCCTCGCCGTCAACGACAACACGATGGTTGGGTACGGCGTCGCGGTCCGGAAGCATCTCATCCCCGGCTTGGGCGCCCATCGTCTCGACAGGCTCAAGCCCGAGCACATCGAGGCGTTCTACGCCAAGATGCAGGCCAACGGCAGTAGGCCCGCGACCGCTCACCAGGTGCACCGAACGTTCCGAACCGCTCTCAACGAGGCCGTACGGCGCGGTCATCTCGGCAAGAACCCGGTTCAGTTGGCTAAGGCCCCGAAGACGGGGGAGTACGAGGTGGAGCCCTACAGCGTCCAAGAGGTACAGCGATTGCTGAAGGCCGCTGACCAGCATCGCAACTCCGCACGGTGGGCTGTCGCGCTCGCCCTCGGACTGCGCCAAGGGGAGGTGCTGGGCCTGAAGTGGGATGACGTGGACCTTGAGGGTGGGTTCCTCGTTGTCCGTCGCAGTCGCCACCGGCCGCAGTACGCCCACGGGTGCGCGGAGCCTTGCGGACGCAAGGCCGCCGGGTACTGCCCGCAGAGGCGACGAACCAACCCGGAGTTGTCCACCACCAAGTCGCGTGCCGGCCGCCGTGCGGTCGGTCTCCCCGAACAGCTCGTTGACCTACTCCGTGGCCACCTCAAGGCACAGGAAGGGGAGCGGGCAGCGGCCGGTAAGCACTGGGAGGAGAACTATCTGGTCTTCCCGGATGAACACGGCCGTAGCCCGTCCCATCGTCGAGACTGGGCTGAGTGGAAGGCACTGCTGACTGAGGCGAAGGTGCGTGATGGCCGGCTGCACGACGCGCGCCACACAGCCGCCACGGTCCTGCTCATCCTCGGTGTCCCCGAGCGGGCCGTCATGGGCCTCATGGGGTGGTCGACCACAGCCATGGCCGCCCGCTATCAGCACATGGTGGACGCCGTGCGGACGGACATCGCGAAACAGGTGGACGACCTGATCTGGAAGCCCGAGACGGGCCGACCGGACGACGATGACGATGGAACCGCTGGGAAGCTCGTGCGGGCTGGTTAGGGGCGGCTGCGGGCCTCATTTCCTCGTTATGAGAGGTGCGGACCAACTTGCACGAAACTCGTGCGCCTCCCGTCTCCGGCCGCGACATCCTGGCGTCATGGACGAAGGACTTGTGGCGTTAGTAACGGCGGGTATCGGACTGGTCGGGGCGCTTGGCGGCGCAGCGATGGGCGGACTGGCTGCGGTCCGTGGGGCGCGTATGGGGGCGGAGACTACGGCGCGCGCGACGATCGAACAGGCACGGAGCCAGGAGCGTGCTCAGCACGACCACTGGTTGCGGGACGAAAGGAAGCGTGCGGCGGTCCTCATGCTTGAGGCGTACGACAGGTTCACTATTGCCGCATCCCAAGTCACGCGCATGTTCGACCTGGAGATCGAGGCATCAGCCGACGTCTGGAGTGCCTATAACGCGAGCATGAACGAGATTCGGGGGGCCTACTTCCCCCTCCGTCTCCTCGGACCCGCTCGGGTGCATCAGGCGGCACGTGAGCTGTGGCAGTTGATCGAGGAGTACCACGAAGGGATTCAGGAGTGGGCCGACGGCATCATGACGGCGACGGACGAAACTAGGGCTGAGTGGCGGGCTCGCGAGGAGCAGCAGAGGTACACACTCGGACATGCACACAGCGACCTGATCGATGCTGTGAGCGAGTCGTTGCAAGGCAATGATGCCGTCCCACGCCCTAACTGAGACGGCAACTGAGACGGAGTGCCAAAAGGGCGGCACCTTTCCGAGGTGCCGCCCTTCCCTTTTGCCTGGTCAGGCACTGGAGGCCATGGCGGGAATCGAACCCGCGTAACTCGCTTTGCAGGCGAGTCCCTGAACCACTCGGGCACACGGCCGTGTTCTCGGAAATGAACGTACGGGCCCAGGGGAGAGGTGTTCAAGGAAGCGGCGGGTGCCGCCACAAGGCTGCAATGCGGCGTTCATGAAAGCGGCGGCCAGGACGGGCGTGCGGTGTACGACCATGGTCGTACCGGCAGCACGACCATCGCCAGGGGTCAAACCAGGTCGTGGACCTTACGCTGGCGACCATGACCACCCTGGGATCCCGCGACGCAGCCGTCGTGGACGCCGAGAGAGACGACGACAGCGTGCTGAGCCGGTCCTACCGGGCGCTCAGTGTCGGGATCGTCTCCGTAGTGTTCCTCATCGCCTTCGAGGCCACCGCCGTCGGCACCGCGATGCCGGTCGCGGCCCGGGAACTGGACGGCGTGGCGCTGTACGCGTTCGCCTTCTCGGGATACTTCACCACCAGCCTCTTCGGCATGGTCCTGGCCGGCCAGTGGTCGGACCGGCGCGGCCCGCTCGCTGCGCTGACCTGGGGCATCGGCGCCTTCGCGGCGGGTCTGGTGGTGGCCGGGACCGCACAGGCGATGTGGGTGTTCATCCTCGGCCGGGCCGTGCAGGGATTCGGCGGCGGGCTGGTCATCGTCGCCCTGTACGTCGTCGTCGGCCGCGCCTACCCGGAGCGGCTCAGGCCCGCCGTCCTGGCCGCCTTCGCCGCGGGCTGGGTGGTGCCGTCCATCGTCGGCCCCCTCGCCTCCGGTGCCGTGACCGAGCGGCTGGGCTGGCGCTGGGTGTTCCTCGGCATCCCGGTCCTCGTCGTGTTCCCGCTCGCTCTCGCCCTGCCGCAGATACGGCGCAGGGCGGCGGGACCCGTCGACGCCCAGGCGGGTGCCGCCGCCTTCGACCGGCGCCGGATCCGGCTGGCCCTGGCCATCTCGCTGGGCGCGGGCCTCCTGCAGTACGCGGCCCAGGACGTGCGCCCCCTCTCCCTGCTCCCCGGCCTGGCCGGCGCCGCCCTCATCGTGCCCGCCGTCCTCGGCCTGCTCCCGCGCGGCACCTACCGGGCGGCGCGCGGCCTGCCCTCGGTCGTGCTGCTGCGCGGGCTGGCCGCCGGGTCCTTCATCGCCGCCGAGTCCTTCGTGCCGCTGATGCTGGTCACCCAGCGGGGCCTGACGCCCACGCTGGCCGGTTTCTCGCTGGCCGCGGGCGGCGGCACCTGGGCGCTGGGCTCGTGGGTCCAGTCCCGGCCGCGCTTCGAGCGGTACCGGGAGCGGCTGATGACCTGCGGGATGGTGCTGGTCGCCGCCGCGATCGCCGCCGCGCCCAGCGTGCTCTGGCATGCCGTGCCCGTCTGGACCCTGGCCGTCGCCTGGGGCTTCGGCTGCTTCGGGATGGGCCTGGTGATCTCCTCCGCCAGCGTCCTGCTGCTGCAGCTCTCCGCCCCCGAGGAGGCCGGCGCCAACTCCGCATCCCTCCAGATCTCCGACGCCCTGTCCAACGTCGTCCTCCTCGCGGCGGCCGGCGCGGCCTTCGCGACGCTGGGCGGCGGCAGCACGGCGACCACCACCGCCGACGGCACCCGTCCGGTCGCCTTCGCCGCGGTCTTCCTGCCGATGGCGGGGGTGGCTCTGGTGGGGGCCTGGGTGACGCGGAGGCTGAGGACGGTGACTCAATCCGGTACCACCGTGGCCCCATAGACGGTACCGTCGTGGTATGGCTATGAACCTTCGTCTGCGGGACGACCAGCAGGAGGCACTCAGGCAGCGCGCCGAGGAGGAGGGGCGCAGCATGCACGCCATAGTGCTTCAGGCGATCGACCGGTATCTGGAGCAGGAGGCGGACCGGACCACGGTGCGGCGCCTCGGGGCGAAGTACGCGGCGGCGCACGCCGACCTGCTTCGGAGGCTGGGGGAGTAGCGGATGAAGTACCTCACGGTCCAGGAGGTCCTGGACCTGGCCGAGCTGGCGTGCGGGCAGGAGGTCGCCGTCCGTGATCTGGGCCTGCTCAGCTCGGCCGTACACCGCCCGCAGACGCAGATGTTCGGTGTCGCGGCGTACACCGACCTGTTCGAGAAGGCCGCAGCACTGCTGCATTCGCTGGCCGTCAATCATCCCCTGGTGGACGGCAACAAGCGCATGGCGTGGATGTCCACCGCTGTCTTTCTCGACTTCGACGGTGCGGAGATGGTCGGCGTCGACCAGGACGAGGCCTACAAGCTTGTCATCGAGGTGGCGTCGGGCGACCTGGACGATGCGGGGCTGATCGCCCGGCGGCTGAGGGCGTTGCACGAGGCGATGTGAACTGGGTCCCACCCACGGGCGGCGCGGCCCCGTTCGCGCGTTGACGTGGGCGGGGCGCCGGTAGGGTGGCCCGGTTGTCGTACGTAGCCGAGCCGCCCGAACCCGGAGACCGTGACTACCACCGCCACTTCCTCCCACCACCTTTCCCCCGCCTTCCCCGGCCGTGCCCCCTGGGGTACCGCCAGCAAGCTGCGTGCCTGGCAGCAGGGGGCGATGGAGAAGTACGTCCAGGAACAGCCGCGTGATTTCCTCGCCGTCGCCACGCCCGGCGCCGGCAAGACGACCTTCGCGCTGACGCTCGCCTCCTGGCTGCTGCATCACCACGTCGTGCAGCAGGTGACCGTGGTCGCACCGACCGAGCACCTGAAGAAGCAGTGGGCTGAGGCCGCGGCCCGGATAGGCATCAAGCTCGACCCCGAGTACAGCGCGGGCCCGCTCGGCAGGGAGTACGACGGGGTCGCCGTGACATACGCCGGTGTCGGCGTGCGCCCCATGCTGCACCGCAACCGCGTCGAGCAGCGCAAGACGCTCGTCATCCTCGACGAGATCCACCACGCCGGCGACTCCAAGTCGTGGGGCGAGGCGTGTCTCGAGGCCTTCGAGCCCGCGACCCGGCGCCTCGCGCTCACCGGTACGCCGTTCCGGTCCGACACCAACCCGATCCCCTTCGTGACGTACGAGGAGGGGCCGGACGGGATCCGGCGGTCCGCCGCCGACTACACCTACGGCTACGGCAACGCCCTCGCCGACCACGTCGTGCGGCCGGTCATCTTCCTCTCCTACAGCGGCAACATGCGCTGGCGCACCAAGGCCGGTGACGAGATCGCCGCCAAGCTCGGCGAGCCGATGACCAAGGACGCGATCAGCCAGGCCTGGCGCACCGCGCTCGATCCGCGCGGCGAATGGATGCCGAGCGTGCTGCGCGCCGCCGACCAGCGGCTGACCGAGGTCAGGAAGGCCATCCCGGACGCGGGCGCGCTCGTCATCGCCTCCGACCAGGACTCCGCCCGTGCCTACGCCAAGCTCATCCGGGAGATCACGGGCACCAAGGCCACGCTCGTGCTGTCCGACGACACCGGCGCCTCGAAGAGGATCGACGACTTCAGCGGCAACAACGACCGCTGGATGGTCGCGGTGCGCATGGTGTCCGAAGGTGTCGACGTGCCCCGGCTGGCGGTCGGGGTGTACGCCACCACCATCTCCACCCCCCTCTTCTTCGCGCAGGCCGTCGGGCGCTTCGTACGGTCCCGTCGGCGTGGCGAGACCGCCTCCGTGTTCCTGCCGACCGTCCCCGACCTGCTGACCTTCGCCAACGAGATGGAGAAGGAACGCGACCACGCCCTCGACAAGCCGAGGAAGGAGGGCGAGGAGGACCCGTACGCCGAATCCGAGAAGGAGATGGAGGAGGCGAACAAGCAGCAGGACGAGGACACCGGCGAGCAGGACATGCTGCCCTTCGAGGCGCTGGAGTCCGACGCCGTCTTCGACCGGGTGCTGTACGACGGTGCCGAGTTCGGCATGCAGGCCCACCCGGGCAGCGAGGAGGAGCAGGACTACCTCGGCATCCCCGGACTCCTCGAACCCGAGCAGGTGCAGTTGCTGCTGCAGAAGCGGCAGGCCCGGCAGATCGCGCACAGCCGCAAGAAGCCCGACGCCGAGGCGGACCTGCTGGAGCTGCCCGCCGAGCGGCGGCCCGTGGTCAGCCACAAGGAGATGATGGAGCTGCGCAAGCAGCTCAACACCATGGTGAGCGCCTACGTCCACCAGAGCGGCAAACCGCACGGGGTCATCCACACCGAGCTGCGCCGGGTGTGCGGCGGACCGCCGAGCGCGGAGGCGACGGCGGGACAGCTGCGACAGCGCATCGCCAAGGTGCAGGAGTGGGCGACCCGCATGAGGTGAGCCCCGGCAGGCGCATGAGGCGAGCTTCCGACCGGTGTGCGTATCCGGACGAATGCAGGCAGGCCGGATCTGGCCTTGCCCGGATTCTGGACGAAGTCTTCCGCTGAGCGAACCCCCTTCGCTACTGTCCCGCTACGCACGCCCCGTGGCAGCGCCGCCGCGGAGCGCAGCCGTGAAGCGACACGACCCGGAGCCGCCGGGCCGTTCTGGCGATCGGCGGCCTCTGAGGCGCGTCGCCGTCGGGACTCGGTGACGTTTCCGCGCTCGGGGGAGCCGACCTCACCACCAAAGGAGTGGGCGTCGTGACCGCGGAGACCTCTCAGACGCTCGACCGGGGACTGCGTGTCCTCAAGCTGCTGGCCGATACCGACCACGGCCTGACCGTCACCGAGCTTTCCACCAAACTGGGCGTGAACCGGACTGTGGTGTACCGGTTGCTCGCCACGCTGGAACAGCACGCGCTCGTACGACGTGACCTGGGCGGGCGAGCCCGGGTCGGACTCGGGGTGCTGCGGCTCGGCCGGCAGGTGCATCCGCTGGTACGCGAGGCGGCGCTGCCGGCGCTGCGCTCACTCGCCGAGGACATCGGGGCGACGGCGCATCTGACCCTGGTCGACGGCACGGAGGCGCTGGCCGTTGCGGTGGTCGAGCCGACCTGGACCGACTACCACGTGGCCTACCGGGCCGGGTTCCGGCATCCGCTGGACCGGGGTGCTGCGGGCAGGGCGATCCTCGCGGCCCGGCAGTCCCCGTCGGCCGACCCCGGGTACACGCTGACGCACGGCGAGCTGGAGGCGGGCGCGAGCGGGGCTGCGGCGCCGTTGGTCGGGGTGACCGGGGTCGAGGGCAGTGTGGGTGTGGTGATGCTGGCCGACTCGGTGCCGGAACGGGTGGGGTCGCGGGTGGTGGAGGCCGCCAGGGAAGTCGCCGAGGCGCTGCGCTGACACCGGTCCCGGCCCGACGCGGGCGGGCGACCGCCACAGCACCCGCGGGCCCCCGGCACCCGTGGGCCCCCGGCACCCGCAGCCGGGCCGCGGTCCGCGGTCTTCGTACGGTGTCGTTAGATTGATCCCGTGCTCTCACGTCTCACACGCCTCCAGGCCGTCGTCGTCTGTGCCACGCCCGTCGTGGCGCTGCTTGCCGCGGCGGTGTTCGCGCCGCTGCCGTTCTCGGTGGCACAGCCCGGGATGACGGCGAACGTGCTCGGGCGGAACAAGGGCGCGGCGGTGATCACCGTCTCGGGGGCGCCGGTGCGGCGCACCAGCGGGCAGTTGCGGATGACGACCATCGAGGCGACCGGCCCGGACGCCCGGGTCTCGCTCGGGGACGTGATCGACGGCTGGTTCCGCACCGACCGTGCCGTGATGCCGCGTGACTCGGTCTACCCGAGCGGCAACAGCGTGAAGGAGATCGAGAAGCACAACGCCGAGCAGATGCGGCAGTCCCAGGACGCCGCGACCGCGGCCGCGCTGAAGTACCTGGGCCTGAGCCCCGCCAAGGTGAAGGTCTCGCTCAGGCTCGCCGACGTGGGCGGGCCGAGCGCCGGGCTGCTGTTCACCCTGGGGATCATCGACAAGCTGGACGGCGACGGCAGCGGCGGCGACCTGACCGGTGGCCGCACCGTCGCCGGTACGGGGACGATCGACGCCGCCGGGAAGGTCGGCGCGGTCGGCGGGGTCGCCCTCAAGACGCAGGCCGCCCGGCGGGACGGGGCGACGGTCTTCCTCGTCCCGAAGGCCGAGTGCGCCGATGCCAAGGCCGAACTGCCCAAGGGGCTGCGGCTGGTGCCGGTCACCACGCTGAAGGGCGCGGTGAGCTCCCTGGTGGCGCTGGAGAAGGGGAAGGGCTCGGTACCGAGCTGCTAGGCGAGCGCCTGGGCCGGCTCCTTCAGCGAACGGGCGTCCAGCTCGCGGACCTTGTACTGCTGCGGATCCTCCGCCATGCGTACCGCGGAGGACTTCGCGTCGGCCGCGGTCTTCCCGGTCTTCTCGCGGCGCCTGCCTCACGAACCCCTACCTCACGAACCCCTGCTCCCTCATCCACTCCAGCGCCACCTGGTGCGGGTCCCGCCCGTCGACGTCGACCTCGGCGTTCAGCGTCTGCGCCACCGTGTTGTCCAGCCGCGCGGAGACCGGCGCCAGCACCCGCGCGATGGCCGGCCACCTCTTCAGGGTCTTCGCGTTGATCTCGGGGGCCGCGGTGTAGTCGGGGAAGAACTTCCTGTCGTCGGCCATCACCGCAAGGTGCATCGACCTGATGCGTCCGTCGGTGGTGAACACCTCCCCGAAGGTGCAACCACCCTTGCGGACCTGCGTGTAGATGATCCCGGTGTCCATCTGCGTGACGTTCCCCGCCGGCATGCGCATCCCGTACGCCTTCTGCAGGCCGGGCAGTCCGTCGGCCCGGTTGGCGAACTCACCCTCCACGCACAGCGTGACGGCGCCCGGGCGGCGGCCGGCCAGCGCGGCGACGTCCGACAGCGTCCTCGTGCCGTACTTCCTGAAGTTCGCCCGGTTCGTCGCGAGGGCGTAGGTGTTGTCGAGGCGGGACGGCGGCAGCCAGGCCAGCCCGTTCCTCGCGTCGGCCGCGCGCACCGCCTCCCACTGCCGCCGCGGGTCGGGGACGGGCCTGCTGTTGCCCTGGTAGGTGATCCAGGCGGTGCCCGTGTACTCGTACATGGCGTCCGCGTCCCCGTTCCTGACCGCCTCCCGCGGCCCGATGGAACCCTGGATCCCGGTGCGGTCGACGACGTCCGCGCCGGCCGCCTGGAAGGCGATGCCCGCCATCGCGCCGAGGATCAGGTTCTCCGTGAACGACTTGGACGTCACCGTCAGGTGTGCGCCCTTCAGCGGCCGGCCCGCGCCGATCGTGCCGGGCTCGACGGCGTCGACCATGGGGGAGCCGCTGCTCAGGCCACAGCCGGACGGTACGACCAGCAGCGCGGACAGCAGCAGGCAGGTCCGCAGACAGGCAGGGCGTCTCATGCGCCCGCCTCCAGCCCCCGGGGACGCAGCAGCACCTCCGCCAGCGAGGCCAGCCAGTCGACCAGCAGCGCGAGCGCGACGGTGAGCACCGAACCCAGCACCAGCACCGGCATGCGCTGGTTGGTGATGCCCGTGGTGATCAGCACGCCCAGGCCGCCGCCTCCGCCGAAGGACGCCAGAGCGGCCGTACCGACGTTGAGGACCAGGGCGGTGCGCACGCCCGCGAGGATCAGCGGTACCGCGAGCGGCAGTTCGACCCGGGTGAGCACCCCGAGCGGGGACATACCGATGCCGTGGGCCGCCTCGAGCAGAGTGGGGTCGTTGGCCTTCAGTCCCGCCATGGTGTTGGACAGCACCGGCAGGACGGCGTAGGCCACGATGCCGGTCAGGGCGGCCTTCGTACCCGTGCCGAGCCAGATCACCAGCAGGGCCAGCAGACCGATCGCCGGCGTCGCCTGGCCCGCGTTGGCGAGCGCCATCGCCACCGGGGCGGCCCGGCACAACGCCCTGCGGGTGAGCAGGACGCCCAGCGGGACGGCGATGACCAGCACGAAGAAGGTGGAGATCAACGTCAGCTGCACGTGCTGCCACAGCGCCTCGGAGACCTGGCCGCCCGACAGCGCGTTCCGGGAGATCGTGTCCAGCTGTGCCCGCCGGAACCACAGCCAGGTGGCGAGCAGGACGGCGACCAGGAACGCGGGCAGGAAGGTCAACCGCTGCCAGGTCAGCCGACGCACGGGCGGACGCTGCTCCGGCGGCGAGGCCTCCCGCTCCGAGAGCCTCTCGCCCCCACGACGGGAAACCGGTCCCTCGCCCCGGTCGGTGCGGAGGGGTCTCCCGCCTGGGTCGGCGTGGAGTGGGCTCTCGCCTTCGTCGGTGGAAGGGCGTGCCTCGCCTTCGTTGGTGCGGGCGGGTTCCTTGCCTGGCTCGGTGCGGAGGGGTTCCTCGCGTCGGTCGGTGCGGAGGGGTCCTCCTTCGTCGCCGAAGGGGCGTCCCCCGCCCTTGGCGTCGAAGGCGGGCCCGTTGGCCTCGTTCTCGCCCCCGGGGCGCCGTTCGGTGGTGCTCATGCCTTCTGCTCCGCGCCGTCGTCCTGCTGCGCGAGGTGGGGCGGGGGCGTCGGTGCGGCGGGGGCCGCCGCCGGCGCGTGCTGTGCCTCCCGTGCCTCCAGCCGGTCGGCGTCCAGCAGCCCGTGCACGGAATTCATCAGCGTCTTCATGTCGACCACGCCGATGTACTCGCCGTGCCACCCGGTCACCACCACCCGCCCGGCGTCGTCCGTCAGTACGGCCTCCAGCGCATCCCGCAGGGTGGTGTCCCGGGTCACCGTGCCGTGCACCGGTGTGCCCGCGCGGGACAGCGAACCCCGGGCCCGCATCAGGTCGCCGCGCCTGAGCCATCTCCAGGGGCGGCGGTGCCCGTCGAGGAGCAGGACCTCGTCCATACCGCTGCCGTGCAGGGAGCCGAGGATCTGCTCGATCGGGATGTCGGCGGTCACCGCCGGACAGTCCCGCATCCGCACGTCCCGCACCCGGATCAGGTCAAGCCGCTTCAGGGCCGCGCCCGCACCGACGAAACCGGAGACGAAGTCGTCCGCCGGGTCGGCGAGGATCGCCTCCGGGGTGTCGAACTGGGCGATGCGCGAGCGTTCGCGCAGCACCGCGATACGGTCGCCCAGCTTGATCGCCTCGTTGAAGTCATGGGTGACGAAGACGATGGTCTTGTGCAGCTCACGCTGGAGCCGGAGCAGCTCCTCCTGGAGGTGGGCACGGGTGATCGGGTCGAGCGCGCCGAACGGCTCGTCCATCAGCAGCACCGGCGGATCGGCCGCCAGCGCCCGCGCCACGCCCACGCGCTGCTGCTGCCCTCCGGAGAGCCGGCGCGGATAGCGGTCGTGGAACTCGCCCGGGTCCAGGCCGACCAGGCCGAGCAGCTCCTCGACCCGCGACCGGATCCGCGACCTCGGCCAGCCGATCATCTTCGGGACCAACGCGATGTTCTGGGCGACCGTCATGTGCGGGAAGAGCCCGGCCGACTGGATGGCGTACCCGACCTTGCGGCGCAGCTTCACCGGGTCGATGCCGGTGACGTCCTCGCCGTTGATGCGGACACGGCCGCGGGTCGGCTCGATCAGCCGGTTGATCATCTTCAGGGTCGTGGACTTCCCGCAGCCCGAGGGGCCGACGAAGACGACCGTCTCGCCCGCCCTGATCTCCATGGTCACGTTGTCCACGGCCGGCCGCGGACTGCCCGGGTAGTGCTTGGTCAGGTTCTCCAGTTCGATGATCGCCCCGGCGACGGATGCCTCAGACACGGATGCCCCTGGGAATCGTCAGCCGTCCGACCAGGACGTACGCGGCGTCGAACGCGAGGGCGAGGACGATGATCCCGAGCGTGCCCGCGAGCACCTGGTTCAGGGCGTTCGCGCTGCCCAGGGAGGCCAGCCCGCGGAAGATCTCGTTGCCGAGGCCCGGCCCGGAGGCGTAGGCGGCGACGGCCGCGATGCCCATCAGCATCTGCGTGGAGACGCGGATCCCGGTCAGGATCGGCGGCCACGCCAGCGGCAGCTCCACCCGCACCAGCCGCATCGTCCCGGACATGCCGATGCCCCGGGCGGCGTCCACCAGCGCCGGGTCCACCCCGCGCAGGCCGACGATCGCGTTGCGCACGACGGGCAGCAGGCCGTAGAGGATCAGGGCGATCACCGTGGGCGGCACGCCCAGCCCGACGACCGGGATCAGCAGACCGATCAGGGCGAGGGAGGGGACGGTGAGGATCGCGGAGGTCGCGGTGGTGGCGAGGCCGCCCACCCACTCGCTGCGACAGGCGACGATCCCGATGAGCACGCCGAGCACGGTCGCCGGCACCATGCACTGCAGGACGGCGCCGGCGTGCTGGAAGGCGTCGGTGAGCAGTTGCTGGTGGCGATCGCCCAGGTACTCCCAGAAGCTCACACGCCTCACCCCGTCGTCGGCTGCGTCCCTTCGCGGTCCCGGGCCGCCTGCTCCACCAGCGGGATGATCCGCAGCGGAACAGGGGTCTCCATGACGATCGTCGTGGAGGCCCGGACGATGCCATCAAAACCGACAACCAGGTCGATCACCCGCTGGAGATCGGCGTTCGAGCGGGCCACCAGCCGGCACAGCATGTCCCCGCTGCCGGTGGTCGTCAGCAGCTCCAGCACCTCCGGCACGGTCGCCAAGTGCGCCCGTACGTCGGCCCCTTGGCCCTGCCGGATCTGCAGCGTGGCGAACGCGGTGACCGGGTAGCCGAGGGCCGCGGGGTCCACCTGCGGACCGAATCCGTGGATGACTCCGTTCGACTGAAGCCGGTCGAGGCGCGCCTGCACCGTGCCCCGCGCGACACCGAGGCGCCGGGACATCTCCAGCACGCCGATGCGCGGCTCCCGGGCGAGCAGCACGATGATGCGGCCGTCCAGATGATCGATCGCCACGGGACCTCCCGAGATGGTCAGCGTGCACAGACCAACCGCCGTAGCGGCGAGATGGCTGAACAAATTGTCCAGCGATTACAGTAACTATTGCGCACCTTGCAGACCCGGTCCAGGCTTCGCCCATGACGCAGACCACACACCACACTCCCGACACCGCTCGGCAGGCCGACCCCTTCCCGGTCAAGGGAATGGACGCGGTCGTCTTCGCCGTGGGCAACGCCAAGCAGGCGGCGCACTACTACTCCACCGCCTTCGGCATGCGGCTGGTCGCCTACTCCGGACCGGAGAACGGCAGCCGTGAGACCGCCAGTTACGTGCTGGAGAACGGCTCCGCCCGGTTCGTCCTCACCTCGGTGATCAAGCCCAGCAGCGACTGGGGCCACTTCCTCGCCCGGCACGTGGCCGAGCACGGCGACGGCGTCATCGACCTGGCCATCGAGGTTCCGGACGCGCGCGCCGCGTACACCTACGCCATCGAGCACGGTGCGAGGAGCGTCGCGGAGCCGTACGAGGTGAAGGACGAGAACGGCACCGTCGTCCTCGCCGTCATCGCCACCTACGGCGAGACCCGCCACACCCTGGTCGACCGCTCCGGCTACGACGGTCCGTACCTGCCCGGCTACGCCGCCGCGTCCCCGATGGTCGAACCCCCTGCGCAGCGCACCTTCCAGGCCATCGACCACTGCGTCGGCAACGTCGAACTCGGCCGCATGAACGAGTGGGTGGAGTTCTACAACAAGGTCATGGGCTTCACGAACATGAAGGAGTTCGTGGGCGACGACATCGCCACCGAGTACAGCGCCCTGATGTCGAAGGTGGTCGCCGACGGCACCCTCAAGGTCAAGTTCCCGATCAACGAGCCCGCGATCGCCAAGAAGAAGTCGCAGATCGACGAGTACCTGGAGTTCTACGGCGGCGCCGGCGTCCAGCACATCGCGCTGAACACCAACGACATCGTCCAGACGGTACGCACCATGCGCGCGGCCGGTGTCGAGTTCCTCGACACCCCCGACAGCTACTACGACACCCTCGGCGAGTGGGTCGGCGACACCCGCGTCCCGATCGAGACCCTGCGCGAGCTGAAGATCCTCGCGGACCGCGACGAGGACGGCTACCTGCTGCAGATCTTCACCAAGCCGGTCCAGGACCGCCCGACGGTCTTCTTCGAACTCATCGAGCGGCACGGCTCCATGGGCTTCGGCAAGGGCAACTTCAAGGCCCTGTTCGAGGCGATCGAGCGGGAGCAGGCCAAGCGGGGCAACCTGTAGCCACGCTCGGGCCCGCTCCGGGGAGGTCGGCCCGGGCCCGCTCCCAGAGGTCTCAGGGCTTCCGGGAGGCCGGGGGCAGGGGCTCATCCGGTACGTCCCCCAGCCCCCGCAGCGCCGCCCGCGCGGCGGGCACCCGCAGAGGCGAGAAGTACGGACTGATCCGCAGCGCCTCCTGCAGATGCCGCCGCGCGGGCGCCGTCAGCCCCAGATCCTTCTCGATCATCCCCCGGTGGAAGGCGTACAGGGCGCTGCGCACCCCGCCGCCCTTCGCCTTGTCCGTCGCGGCAGAGGCGTACGTCAGCGCCTCCTCGTCGGCGCCGGACATGTGCAGCGCCCAGCCGAGCGCGTCGGCCACCTCGATGCCCGGCTGGCGCCGCCACTCCGCCCGCAACCGCGTCACCGCCTCCCGCGCCCTGCCGTGGTCCGCCTCGAACCGCCCGGTCAGCAGTTCCTCGTCGACCCCGGCCGCCACCGCCTGCCGGATCTGGTCCCGCAGCTGCTCGTACTGGCCCCGGGCGGCCCCGTCCCTGCCCAGCGACTGGTACAACTCGCCCAGCTCCAGGGTGACGTCCGGGCTCGGATGCTTCTCCTGGGCCCGCTGGTACGCACTCAGCGCCCGCGCCGTACGGCCCAGCGCCGCCAGCGCCCGCCCCTGCCCGGCCCACGCCGTCCGCCGGCCGGGGTCGAGGCGTACGGCCGCCCCGAAGTGCCGCAGTGCGTCCTCGCGGTCGCCCCGCTCCCACGCCAGCTGCCCGACCCCGGCCAGATAGGCGGCCTGCTCGGCGGGCGTACCGGCGGCTGCCGCGGCCTCGGTCAGCTGTGCCACCGCGTCCTCGCGCCAGCCCTGGTCCCGGTACACCGCCGAGGCCCGCGCCATCACCGCGGGCCGTGCCGCCGCTGCGGGGCGCAGCGCCAGCAGCTTGTCGAGGGTCTGCCGGGCCGCCTTGTAGTCACCGAGCCCGGTGTAGGCGTCGAGCAGCGGCGGATACGCCGTCCACCGCTTCGGCGCCAGCTTCAGCGCCTGCTCGCCGTATCGTTTCGCCGCCGGGAAGTCCCGGCGCGCGTTCGCCAGCGCGGCCAACCCGTCCAGGACCGCCGCGTCCTTGCCGCCGGCCAGCCGCAGGGATGTACGCAGGGCCCGTTCGGCCCTCGGATAGTCCGCCACGTCGGCCGTCCCGCGTCCCCGCTCCACATAGGCGGCCCCCAGCACCGCCCACGCCCGCGCGTCCCGCGGCCGGGCCCGCACCCTGCTCTCCTGCCGCCCGATCAGCGCCGTCACCTCGTGCGGCGCGGCCGGCCTCCCGGAGGTGACCGCCGTCAGCGCCTGTGCCTGTGCCTGTGCCTGCGCGCCCGCGGCCGGCGGCCTCGCCCGGCGCGGCCCGTGCGACGACGACGGCAGCAACAGCAGCAGCACGACCGCCGCGGCGGCACCCGCCAGCAGGACGGCCGTCACGGCCGTCAGCAGCCGTCGCGGCCACCGCCGGCGCGGCCCGGACGCCTCGGCCACCAGGGACCTGCCCGCCTCGGACGGCCCGTACGGTCGGTTCTCCATGCCGCTCACTGTGCGACAACATGATGAGCGGGCCCGGGCGGCCCAAGGGCGCGGCCGACGGGTTCACACCGATGGCCCCGGGTGCGACGCTGTGATCATGAGCCGCATCGAAGCGCCCAGCGACCAAGCGCCCCGCGAGCAGGCGGCCGGCAACCTCACCGACCGGCTCCTGGCCGGTCTGCCCGCCGAGGCCGTCCTCACCGACCCCGACATCACCGCCTCCTACGCCCACGACATGGCGAGCTTCTGCCCGGCCGGCGCCCCGGCCGTGGTCGTGCTGCCGCGCACCGTCGAACAGGTCCAGCACGTCATGCGCACCGCCACCGAGCTGCGCGTCCCCGTCGTCCCGCAGGGCGCCCGCACCGGCCTGTCCGGCGGCGCCAACGCCACCGACGGCTGCATCGTGCTGTCCCTCACCAGGATGGACCGCATCCTGGAGATCAGCCCCGTCGACCGGATCGCCGTCGTCGAACCGGGCGTCGTCAACGCCGCCCTCTCCCGCGCCGTCGGGGAACACGGCCTGTACTACCCGCCGGACCCCTCCAGTTGGGAGACCTGCACCATCGGCGGCAACATCGGCACGGCCTCCGGCGGCCTGTGCTGCGTCAAGTACGGGGTGACCGCCGAGTACGTCCTCGGCCTGGACGTGGTCCTCGCCGACGGCCGCCTGATGTCCACCGGCCGCCGCACCGCGAAGGGCGTCGCGGGCTACGACCTCACCCGCCTGTTCGTCGGCTCCGAGGGCTCGCTCGGCATCGTCGTCCGTGCCGTCCTCGCCCTGAAGCCCAAGCCGCCCCGGCAGCTGGTGTTGGCCGCCGAGTTCGCCTCCGCCGCCGACGCCTGCGCCGCCGTCTGCCGGATCATGGAGGGCGGTCATGTGCCGTCCCTCCTCGAACTGATGGACCGTACGACGGTCAAGGCCGTCAACGACCTCGCGCGCATGGGGCTGCCCGAGACCACCGAGGCACTGCTGCTGGCCGCCTTCGACACCCCGGACCCCGCCGCCGACCTCGCCGCCGTCGGCGCGCTGTGCGAGGCCGCCGGTGCCACCCAGGTCGTCCCCGCCGAGGACGCCGCCGAGTCCGAACTGCTCCTCCAGGCCCGGCGGCTCTCGCTGACCGCGCTGGAGGCGGTCAAGGGCACGACGATGATCGACGACGTGTGCGTGCCCCGCTCGAAGCTCGCCGCGATGCTCGACGGGGTCGAGCGCATCGCCGCGAAGTACGACCTGACCATCGGGGTGTGCGCGCACGCGGGCGACGGCAACACGCACCCCACCGTCTGCTTCGACGCCCGCGAACCCGACGAGTCCCGCCGGGCCCGCGAGTCCTTCGACGAGATCATGTCCCTCGGTCTGGAACTCGGCGGCACCATCACCGGCGAACACGGCGTCGGCGTCTTGAAGAAGGAGTGGCTGGCCCGGGAGATCGGCCCCGTAGGGGTGGAGATGCAGCGGGCCGTGAAACAGGCCTTCGACCCGCTGGGCATCCTCAACCCGGGCAAGCTCTTCTGACTCCACGGGTACGGCCCTCACCGGGCGAGCAGCTGGTCGAGCGCGTCGTCGATGCCCAGCTGCCCGCCCTCGGCCCCCGGGGGCACCACCCGCAGCGTCCGCTCCAGCCAGGCCGACACCTGGGCGGCCGGCGCCTCCAGCAGGGCGTCGCCGTCGGGTGAACTGAGCGCCATCAGCACGACGCCGCGGCCCTCGACCTTGGTCGGCCACACCCGCACGTCCCCGTGCCCGCACGGCCGGAACACGCCCTCCACCAGGAGGTCACGGGCGAACGTCCAGTCGACGGGGTGTTCGGAGTTGATGTGGAAGGTGATGTGGACGGCGTACGGGTCTTCGGAGCGGTAGCTGAGCAGCGCCGGGACCGGGACGCTGCGCTCCGGCGACAGAACAAGCTTCAGCTCCAGCTCCCGCTCCACCACGGTGTGATGCATGACCTGCGATTCCTTTCCGTTCAGGGCCGCTCGGGCGGGCCCGCACCAGCAGAGAGAGGGGAGGGGCACGGCCATTACGCGGGTTCGGGGAAATTTTTTTCGCGGACCTGCGAGATCCGTGCACGGCGTTACCCGGAAAGGAGTGGGTCCGGCGGGACTGGCGCTGAGGGCTGCCCCGGTCTGATAGATGTGGAGGCCCCCATCCCACCCCCGAGCAGATACGGGACGACGGACATGAGCGCCCCAACCCCGGCCCCAGGTGACGACCGGCCCCGCGAGGGCTACTACCCGGACCCGTCCATCCCCGGCTACGTCCGTTACTGGAACGGTGCCTCCTGGGTGCCCGGCACCAGCCGCCCCGCGCCGAAGGACGGCGAGCCGCTCACCCCGCCGCCCGGCGTGCGCCCCGCGGCCCCGGCGGTGGAGGAGACGGGGCCGCACTTCTTCGACGAGGACCCGCAGCCGGAGCCCGCCGGGCGAGAGACCCCGGGTTCCGCGGAGTCCGCCGGCCGTGCCGCCCCCTGGGCCACCGACCCTCGCGTGCCCATGGACACCCCGGCCCGCGAGGAGGGCACCACCCCCGACTCCGGCGGCACGTTCGTCTTCCGCCGCCCGCCGGTGTCCCCGCCGGAGGACGGCACGATGACCTTCCGCAGGCCGGAGCCGGGCCCCGGCCCGCACGGGGGAGCACCGGGCGGCGGCACCCAGGGGCCGACGGGGGCGTCCTCCGCGGGGGCGCAGGGGAAGGCGGCGCAGGCTGCCGTGGCTCCCTCCGTGCCGCACCAGGGCGGGCCGCAGCTCAGCGGGCCTCAGCAGGGGGGCGTGCCGCAGCAGGGCGTACCGCACCAGGGCGGCCCTCGGCTCAGCGGGCCGCAGCAGGGCGTACCGCAGCAGGGCATGCAGCCGCAGGGCGCGTCGGCGCAGTCGGTGGTGCCGCAGGCCGCTGCCCCCGTCTCACCGGTGACCACCGGTCCCGGTGGCGGTCAGACCTCCTGGGCGCAGCAGGTGCACCAGCTGGCCGGTGCCGGGGACGAGCAGCCGGTGGCGCCGTGGAAGCCGCCGGTGGAGGACCCGTTCCAGGCCGCCGCGCGCCGGCAGGCCGCCGCGCGCCCGGCGGGACTGGGCAGGCGTCTGGCCGCCCGGCTGATCGACAGCCTGGTCGTCGGTGCCGTCACCGCCGCCGCCGCGGTCCCGCTCGGAGTCAGGGCCGCAGACCACGTCCAGCAGAAGATCGACCAGGCGAAGCAGTCCGGCCACACCGTCACCGTCTGGCTGCTCGACGGCACGACCGGCGCGAGCCTCGGCATCGTCCTCGCCGTCCTCCTCGTCTTCGGTGCCCTCTACGAGGCGCTGCCCACGGCCAAGTGGGGCCGCACGCTCGGCAAGAAGCTGTGCGGCCTCGAGGTGCGGGACATCGAGGGGCACGAGCCCCCGTCCTTCGGTCTCGCCCTGCGCCGCTGGCTGGTCTACAGCGTCCCCGGTCTGCTCGGCATCGGGCTCGTCGGTGTTCTGTGGTGCCTGTTCGACCGTCCCTGGCACCAGTGCTGGCACGACAAGGCGGCCCACACCTTCGTCGCGGGCTGAGGCAGGCAGCGGCCGAACGCCCCGTACCCCGTACGGCCGTCCGCCAGGTGCGGAGCCGGGGCGTTCGCGGTCCACTCGGGCCATGAGCAGCGAACCGCCCCACGGCTCCGCACCGCAGCCTCCGGAAGACGATCCGTTCAAGAAGCGGCCCCCGTCGGACCAGGGGGCGGGCTCGCCGTACGACACGCCGTACGGAGGCCAGCAACCCCCCTCCGGCGGAGGCCAGCAGCCTCCCTACGGCGGCGGACCCTACGGCGGCGGACCCTACGGCGGCGGACCCTACGGCGGCGGACCCTACGACGCCGGCGGCTACCCCACCGACCCCCTGGCCGGGATGCCCCCGCTCGCCGACAGCGGCAAGCGCACCCTCGCACGCATCATCGACATGATCCTCGTCGGTATCGTCGTCTGGCTGCTCACCTGGGCGTTCGGGGTCCGCGAGTACCAGGTCAACGGCGATCGCGCCGAGGTCGCCAGGTCGTTCGCGCAGTCCTTCGTCGCGGCCGTCCTCTACGTCGGCTACGACACCTTCATGATCTCCAAGTCGGGTCAGACCCTCGGCAAGAAGTGGCTCAACATGCGTGTGGCGAACCTGGACAACGGCGCCACCCCCTCCGTGCAGACCGCGCTGATCCGCTCCCTGGTGCTGTGGGTGCCCTTCGCCTTCTGCTGCGCCTGCATCTGGACCGCGATCGCGGGCGGCTGGAGCTATTTCGACAAGCCCTACAAACAGGGCCTGCACGACAAGGCGGCCAAGACGGTGGTGGTCAGCACGAGTTGACCCGCAAGCGCCGACGGGTCAGAGCGTCGTCGGGACCCGTTCCTCGCCGGCCGGGGCCTCTGCCGGCGCCTCGGCCGTGCGCGTTCTCGGCAGTGAGGCCGTCATGGCGACCAGCACGCCCAGCGCGAGCGCGGCGAGGGCGACGACGGTGATGCCGACGGGTGAACTCGTCTGGGACAGCAGCAGCATGGCGAGCGTCGAGAAGACCACGGTGCAGGAACCGTAGGCGATCTGTGCGGCGGTCGGACGAGGCATGGCAATCGTGTCCTCGGAAGGTTTCGGCAGCAGGTGCGGGGGGCGGGTGCCAATCAACTCTTCTTGGCGTGCATGCCCGAGCCGGACGCCCGGTAAGCCTGACCTAACCCAGGGTACAGGTGCACGGGGGGCGCACGGAGTCACCGGGTCCGGCAAGCAGACGGACTCCTGCGCTCGTCGAGCGAGACACAAGGCTGTTCGTAAAGCGAACCCCGGCTCCGCATAGTGCACTTGTCCTGCCCAAGTCAAGATCTGTCTTTTCTTCTAAACGTCTAGTCAAATGACGTCACTTGAACACGCGCACTCACGCGCGCGCGGACACCTCCGATGACCAGGACCCTCCCGTCCGTGCGCGCCGCGCGGGGGAGGAACTCAAGTGACCAGCAGAAACTGGACGTTCAGAGCTGCCGCGATCGGCGTGACCCTCGCCGCGGCCTCCGCGACCTTCACGACCTTCGCCGTCGCGGAGGCGGGCGCCACCGCCCGGTCCGCCGCGAACCGGCACGACCCGGCCCCGGTCAAGCAGCAGTCGCACGACCTCGACGGCCCGATGAGCAAGACCCAGCGGGCCCAGCGCCAGGAGGCGCTGAACCAGCTCATATCGGGCAAGGCCAAGGCGCAGGAGCGCAACGGCTCGACGGTCGTCCAGCTCAAGGGCCGCAAGGGGGACAGCAAGTACGTCGAGCTGGGCCGTGAGAAGACCGACAAGATCTTCACGATCCTGGTGGAGTTCGGCGACCAGAGCGACCCCAAGTACGGCGGAACCCCCGGCCCCCTGCACAACACGATCCCGGCTCCGGACCGCACCAAGGACAACAGCACGGCCTGGCAGGCCGACTACGACAAGCAGCATTACCAGGACCTCTACTTCGGCACCGGCAGCAAGACGCAGTCGCTGAAGAAGTACTACGAGAAGCAGTCCTCGGGCCGCTACTCGGTCGACGGCGAGGTCAGCGACTGGGTCAAGGTCCCCTACAACGAGGCCCGTTACGGCAACAACGCCTGCGGCTCCACCAACTGCCCGAGCGTGTGGAACGTCGTCAGCGACGGCCTGAACGCCTGGGTCGCCCAGCAGAAGGCGGCCGGCAAGTCCGACGCCGACATCAGGGCGGACCTGGCCAAGTACGACCAGTGGGACCGCTACGACCACGACGGCGACGGCAACTTCAACGAGCCCGACGGCTACGTCGACCACTTCCAGATCGTGCACGCCGGCGAGGACGAGTCCGCGGGCGGCGGCGCCCAGGGCAAGGACGCGATCTGGGCACACCGCTGGTACGCCTTCGGCACCGACGCCGGCGCCACCGGCCCCGAGGGCAACAAGCTCGGCGGTGCGCAGGTCGGCGACACCGGTGTCTGGGTCGGCGACTACACCATCCAGCCGGAGAACGGCGGCCTCGGTGTCTTCGCCCACGAGTACGGGCACGACCTGGGCCTGCCGGACGAGTACGACACCAACGGCGGCGAGAACTCCACCGGCTTCTGGACGCTGATGTCCTCCGGCTCCTGGCTGGGCACCGGCAAGGAGTCCATCGGTGACCTGCCCGGCGACATGAACGCCTGGGACAAGCTCCAGCTGGGCTGGCTGAACTACGACACCGCCAAGGCCGGCATCAGGTCCTGGCACAAGCTGGGCCTCGCCGAGTACAACACCAAGTACCGTCAGGCGCTGGTCGTCAACCTGCCCGACAAGGCGGTCCAGACCGACGTCGTCACCCCCGCGCAGGGCTCGACCCAGTGGTGGAGCGGCAGCGGTGACAACCTCAAGAACACGCTGACCCGTTCCGTCGACCTGACCGGCAAGTCCTCGGCCACGCTGAGCCTGGACGGCTGGTACGACATCGAGAACGGCTACGACTACCTGTACACCGAGGTGTCGACCGACGGCGGCGCCAACTGGACCGCCCTGGACGGCACGGTGGACGGCCAGGCCGTCCCGCGCGACGGCTCGGGCAAGCCGGCCCTGACCGGCACGGTCGACGGCTACAAGAAGCTGTCGTACTCGCTGGACGCCTACGCGGGCAAGAAGATCGACGTCCGTTTCCGCTACCAGACCGACGGCGGCGTGGCCCAGAAGGGCTTCGCGGCGGACGAGATCACGGTGACGGCGGACGGTACGCCCGTCTTCTCCGACAACGCGGAGTCGGCGGACGTCGGCTGGACCGCTTCCGGCTTCTCCCGCATCGGCGCGTCCTTCACCAAGGACTACAAGCAGTACTACATCGCCGAGAACCGCCAGTACGTGTCCTTCGACCGGACGCTGAAGACCGGCCCGTACAACTTCGGCTTCTCGACGACCCGTCCGGACTGGGTGGAGCACTACCCGTACCAGAACGGCCTGCTGATCTGGAAGTGGGACACCTCCCAGGCGGACGACAACACCAAGGACCACCCGGGCACCGGTCTGATCCTGCCGGTGGACGCCCACTGGAAGGCCCTGAAGTGGGCCGACGGCACGCTGCTGCGCAACCGGATCCAGGCCTTCGACTCGCCGTTCAGCCTGGAGGCCACGGACGCGATCACGCTGCACAGGGCCGACGTCGCGACCACCATCCCGGCGCGCAAGGGTGTGTCGGTCTTCAACGACCACACCCACACCTACTGGGACCCGGCGAACCCGACCGCCGGCGTCAAGATCACTGACACCAACACCAAGGTCAAGATCCTCAAGCAGGGCCTGAACGGCTCCACGATCGAGCTGGAAGTCGGCCCCGCGGTGAACTAAGCGGACATTCCCAGGTCAGAAGCGCATCGGCGGCATCCCCTTGGCGGGGTGCCGCCGGTCGTGTTTAGGTGCGTCCTATGGCTCTCTTATCGACATCGACCGAAACGGGGATGTGACCGCATGGCCGTAGGAGGCTTCAGCAAGCTGCCGAGCGGCACGGTGGTGGTGGCACTCAACCTGCCGCACGTCGCCGACGGCTCGACCGGGGTACGGGTGCTCGTGCACGCCCAGAACCGGGCCCGGGCCCTGACCAGGCTCCGCAACCTGGGCCTGCGCGCGATCTACCTGCGCGGTAACGCCGCCCCACCGACCCCGGACGAGATCACGGCGGTCCTGCACCACCCCGACGGCCTGATATGGCGCACGGCACCCGGCAACGGCGTCGCGGTGACCGAGCTGTGGCACCCGATCAGAGCGCTTCTCCGCAGCTCAGCGGTGGTGCAACAGAGCTGAGCGCGGCGCCGGACCCACCGGCGGGCCCCGTGAAGCCCTAGGGCGTGTTTCGAAAGTCCCGTCTGGCTCGCGACGCCTGGCACGGCACCTCGCCGCGTTGTCGGGATCGTCCGCGTACGCCCAGTACGCGGACGACCCTCCGCCTTGCGATGCACCGCACCAGACGCCGCGGGCCCCGCCCTTCGGGCGGACGACGCTACTTTCGAAACACGCCCTAGCCGCTCACGACGGGCTTGCCGGTGAGTTCGACGCCCGCCTCCCTCAGTTCCTCCAGGGCCCGCTCGGTCGTCTCCGGGGCGACGCCCGCCGTGAGGTCCAGCAGCACATGCGTCCGCAAGCCCTCTCTCACGGCGTCCAGCGCGGTGGCGCGTACACAGTGGTCCGTGGCGATGCCCACCACGTCCACCTCGGTGATTCCCCGCTCGCGCAGCCAGTCGGCCAGCAGGACCCCGTTCTCGTCCCTGCCCTCGAAGCCGCTGTACGCGGCCGAGTACGCGCCCTTGTCGAACACCGCGTCCACCGCGCCGGACGCCACGGCGGGGGCGAAGTTCGGGTGGAAGCCGACGCCCTCCGTGCCCGCGACGCAGTGCGCGGGCCAGGAGCGGGCGTAGTCGGGGTTGTCGGCGAAGTGCCCGCCCGGCGCGATGTGGTGGTCGCGGGTGGCCACCACGTGCCGGTAGCCGGAGCCGGCCGCCTGCCCTATCAGCTCGGTGATCGCGGCCGCCACGTCGGCTCCGCCGCTGACCGCGAGGCTGCCCCCTTCGCAGAAGTCGTTCTGCACATCTACGACGATCAAGGCGCGGCGCATGGTGGTGTCCTTCGACTGAGGTGGAATATCTGAGCCTAGAGACTTCGGGGCCGGTACGGGAGACGGCGTCGGCTGCGGGCAATGTCCCGCTTTAGCTACCCGAGCGTCCGTGGACGTACTCCGTCGGGATGACGGGTTCCCCGCGCGAGAGCTGCGTGGCGGACAGCGGCAGGTTCGCGCGCGCGGCGATGTGGCGCTCGCGCGGCACGTCCAGCGGCTCGCGGGCGACGACCTCACCGCTCTTGACCAGCTCCACCAGCAGCTGCCGGTCGGCCAGCTCGGCCGGCACCGCGCCGGTGCCCACGACCTCGGCCTCCGCCACCCCGTCCGCGTCCAGCCGGCGGGCCGCCCACTTGCGGCCACCGAGGGAGGTCTTGCCGCCGGCGGCCTTCTTCGCGACCGGCACCAGCGGCGCCCCGGGGTCGGCGGACCCGGCGCGGGCGACCAGCTTGTAGACCATCGAGCAGGTCGGGTTCCCGGAGCCCGTCACCAGCTGGGTGCCGACGCCGTACGCGTCCACGGGCGCTGCCGCCAGCGACGCGATGGCGTACTCGTCCAGGTCCGAGGTCACGACGATCCTGGTGCTGCGGGCGCCCAGCTCGTCCAGCTGCTGGCGCACCCGGTGCGCCACCAGCAGCAGGTCGCCCGAGTCGATACGGACCGCGCCCAGCTCCGGTCCGGCCACCTCCACCGCCGTACGGACGGCCTCGGCGACGTCATAGGTGTCCACCAGCAGGGTCGTGCCCCGGCCGAGCGAGTTCACCTGGGCCTGGAAGGCGTCCCGCTCCCGGTCGTGCAGCAGGGTGAAGGCGTGCGCGGAGGTGCCGACGGTCGGGATGCCGTAGCGGAAGCCGGCCGCCAGGTCGGAGGTGGTGGCGAAGCCGCCGACGTACGCGGCCCGCGCGGCGGCCACGGCGGCCAGCTCGTGGGTGCGCCGGGCACCCATCTCGATCAGCTGCCGGTCGCCCGCGGCCGAGGCCATGCGGGAGGCGGCGGCGGCGATCGCGGAGTCGTGGTTGAGGATGGACAGGATCACGGTCTCCAGCAGCACGCACTCGGCGAAGGTGCCCTCCACCCGCATGACCGGCGAGCCGGGGAAGTACACCTCGCCCTCGGGGTAGCCCCAGATGTCACCGCTGAAGCGGTAGCCGGCGAGCCACTCCAGGGTCTCCTCGTCGACGATCTTCCGGTCGCTCAGGAACGTGAGGACGCCGTTGTCGAAGCGGAAGTTCTCCACCGCGTCCAGGACACGCCCGGTGCCCGCGACCACGCCGTAGCGGCGCCCGTCGGGCAGGCGCCGGGTGAAGACCTCGAACACGCTCCGCCGTTCGGCCGTACCGGCCCGGAGGGCGGCCTGGAGCATGGTCAGCTCGTACTGGTCCGTGAAGAGCGCCGTCGAGGGAACATCCACCGGCAGCCCAAGGTCCGCTGTGTTCATGACCAGGATGCTACCCCCATTTCGTCAGTGTGACGATTTTCGCCCGCCGTGGCAGCATGGGCTGTGTGACGTCACCCGCGCCCCTAGAGATCGAACGCACCGAGTCGGCGGAGGAGGCCTTCGCCGTACCCGAGCCCGACGTCCCGTGGTTGACGATCGTCCACAACGATCCGGTCAACCTGATGAGCTACGTGACCTATGTCTTCCAGACGTACTTCGGCTACACCAAGGACAAGGCCACCAAGCTCATGCTCGATGTCCACCACAAGGGCCGGGCGGTCGTCTCCAGTGGCACGCGCGAGGAGATGGAGCGCGACGTCCAGGCGATGCACGGCTATGGCCTGTGGGCCACCCTCCAGCAGGACCGCAAGTAGCCAGTAGTCCGCCAAGCAGCGAAAGACCCCATGCCCGGAACCTTCGAACCGCTCCCCGGCGGCGGCGCGGCCGTCGCGCTCGACGAGGTCGAGATCTCCATCATCCGCTCGCTGGCCGTCCAGCTCCTGGAGCTCATCGGCCCCGGACCCGCCGAGGACGCCCCCGCCGACCCGCTCGCCGAGCTGTTCGCCGAGGGGCCGAGCGAGCCGCCCGCCGACCCCGTCCTGCGCAGGCTCTTCCCGGACGCCTACAGCGACCCGGAGCGGGTGCCCGACTCGCCGGGCCAGGCCGAGGAGCAGCAGGCGCACTCCGCGGAGTTCCGTCGCTACACCGAGAACGATCTCAGGGCCGGCAAGCGGGACAACGCGCTCGCGGTGATCCGCAGCCTCGACGCGCTCACCCCGGCCGGTGACGGCGGGGCGGTGCTCCAGTTGAGCCCGCAGGAGTCCCGGCAGTGGCTGGGCGCCCTCAACGACCTGCGCCTGGCCATCGGCACCCGGCTGGAGATCACCGACGAGGACGACACCGATCTGCTCTACCGGCTCCCGGACGAGGACCCGCGCAAGCCGATGGTGATGGCCTATCTGTGGCTGGGCGGGCTGCAGGAAACCCTGGTGACGACCCTTATGCCCTGATACGGGCACGAAAGTGTTCGCTCAGCGGACGCTCAAATCCGGATAACGATCCCATCACCGTTGCGGCCTAGTTCGTCGCATTTGGTTGTTCTTTGTCCGGTTCTACCTGTGTGATGCGCCACATCTCACCCGGGCGATCAGCGTTGCGGCCGTGATACATCTTCACGACCGCCCGGCCGACACCACCCATGTCCGGCCGGGTGCGCCACCGAGCCGGCAACCGCCGGCCAGGCACGAGCGGGCCTGGAAACCCGCTCAGCTCCATCAGTCCGGGGGGATGAAACCCGATCCGAGGCCCTGACAGGGCCCGGTTCGGCATGGAGAAAGGCGCATCACACCATGACCTCAGCGCAGGTCGACCAGCACCGCGACGGCAGCGAGACCGTGCGGGGCGCGGCGGAGGACGGCGGCGAGGGGTATCAGCGCGGGCTCGGCTCGCGGCAGATCCAGATGATCGCCATCGGCGGTGCCATCGGCACCGGCCTGTTCCTCGGCGCGGGCAAGGGCATTTCCAAGGCGGGCCCCAGCCTGATCCTGGCGTACGCCGTCGCGGGCGTCGTCATCTTCCTCATCATGCGGGCCCTCGGCGAACTGCTGATGTACCGCCCGGTGTCCGGATCCTTCTCCGAGTACGCGCGCGAGTTCATCGGTCCCTTCGCCGGTTTCGTGACCGGCTGGACCTACTGGCTGTTCTGGGTCGTCACCGGCATCACCGAGGTCACCGCCGCCGCGGCCTACATGACGTACTGGTGGAACATCCCGCAGTGGCTCTCGGCCCTGGTCTTCACCGTCGTTCTGTACAGCGCCAACCTGATCTCGGTGAAGCTCTTCGGTGAGCTGGAGTTCTGGTTCTCGATGGTCAAGGTCACCGCGATCATCGGCATGATCCTGATCTGCGCCGGCATCCTGACGCTCGGCTTCTCCGACGCCGGCGACACCGCCTCCGTGAGCCACCTGTGGAACGACGGCGGCTTCTTCCCGCACGGCGTCGGCAACACCCTGATGACCCTGCAGATGGTCATGTTCGCCTTCCTCGCCGTCGAGCTGGTCGGTGTGACCGCGGGCGAGTCCAAGGACCCGGAGACCGTGCTGCCCAAGGCGATCAACACCGTGCCGTGGCGCATCGCCGTCTTCTACGTGGGCGCGCTGATCATGATCCTGTCGGTCGTGCCGTGGACGCAGTTCCACCCGGGCGTGAGCCCCTTCGTGGCCGCCTTCGAGAAGATGGGCCTGGCCGCGGGCGCCGGCATCGTCAACTTCGTGGTTCTCACGGCCGCGCTGTCGTCCTGCAACTCCGGCATGTACTCCACCGGCCGCATGCTGCGCGACCTCGCGCTCAACGGCCAGGGGCCGCGGCTCTTCACCCGGCTGACCGCCGGCGGCACCCCGCTCGTGGGCACGACGGTCTCCGCCGCGCTGATGATGGTGGGCGTCTGGATCAACTACCAGTGGCCGGGCAAGGCGTTCGACTACGTCGTCTCCTTCGCCACCATCTCCGGCATGTGGGCCTGGATCGTCATCCTGGTCTGCCAGATCCGCTACCGCACCCTGTCCGACCGCGGTGTACTGCCCCGTTCCGCGTTCCGCGCGCCGGGCGGCCGGTTCGCCAGCTGGTCCGCGCTCGTCTTCATCGGCATGGTGATCGTGATGATGGGCATCGACAAGGACGCCCGTATCTCGCTTTACTGTGCACCGCTGTGGGCACTGATCCTCGGCGTGTCCTACTGGGTGCTCAAGCGCCGCAACCCGGAGGCCGCCGCCTTCAGCAGGCGCTGACTTCCCCCGAGGACGTCCGGTGGCCGGGAGTACTCGTGGCACCCCCGGCCGCCGCCGCTCAGGACGTCCACCATATGGGCCGCCCTGTACCGCCCCTCGGTACAGGGCGGCCCCTCTGCTTATTCTGAACCTCATGCTGACCATCACCCAGGCCCTTTTCGACCAGATCGTGGACCACGCGCGCAAGGACCACCCCGACGAGGCGTGCGGCGTCGTCGCAGGTCCGGTGGGTGCCGGACGCCCCGAGCGGTTCATCCCGATGCTCAATGCGGCCCGCTCGCCCACGTTCTACGAGTTCGACTCGCAGGATCTGCTGAAGCTCTACCGCGATATGGACGACCGCGACGAGGAGCCGGTGGTCATCTACCACTCCCACACGGCGACCGAGGCCTACCCCTCCCGTACCGACATCTCCTACGCCAATGAGCCCGGTGCCCACTACGTCCTCGTGTCCACGGCGGACACGGACGACGCCGGTCCCTTCCAGTTCCGCTCGTTCCGGATCGTCGACGGTGAGGTCACGGAGGAGGAGGTCAAGGTCGTAGAGGCCTACTGATCCCACCATCCGGTCAGAATCCATCCGGTATGCGAGATCACACTCGGGGACCCGGTCCGGGAATCGATACGATGAGTCCATGGTTCTGAACGACGTGAGCGAGAAGACGCCGGGCATCCTGCTCGTGGCGCGGCTGCACGTCGACCTGTGCAGGCTGAACAGCGCCATCTGTTGACGTTCCCCGCCCCGCCGCACGGCTGTAGGCCGCGGGGCGCCGCTGCGCGCACACCCAACGACGAACCTTTCCCGACAGGAGCCCGCAACCATGGCCATCGAGGTCCGCATCCCCACCATCCTCCGCCAGTACACCGACGGCCAGAAGGCGGTGGAGGGCAACGGCGAGACCCTCGCCGCGCTGTTCGCCGACCTCGAGACCCGCCACGCGGGCATCGAGGCCCGCATCGTGGACAACGGCCAGCTGCGCCGCTTCGTCAACGTGTACCTGAACGACGAGGACGTCCGCTTCGTCAACGGCATCGACACCAAGCTGTCCGACGGCGACACCGTGACGATCCTGCCGGCCGTGGCCGGCGGCATGGCCTGATCGGCTGCCGACCCCGATGCGCTACGACTCCCCGCTGGCCGCGGTGGGCAACACCCCTCTGGTGCGCCTGCCGCGGCTGTCGCCGTCCGCCGACGTCCGGATCTGGGCCAAGCTGGAGGACCGCAACCCGACCGGCTCGGTCAAGGACCGTCCCGCCCTGCACATGATCGAGCAGGCGGAGAAGGACGGCCGGCTGACCCCGGGCTGCACGATCCTGGAGCCCACCTCCGGCAACACCGGCATCTCACTCGCGATGGCCGCCAAGCTCAAGGGCTACCGCATGGTGTGCGTGATGCCCGAGAACACCTCGCAGGAACGCCGTGACCTGCTCGGCATGTGGGGTGCCGAGATCATCTCCTCCCCGGCCGCGGGCGGCTCCAACACCGCGGTGCGGGTCGCCAAGGAGCTGGCCGCGGAGCATCCCGACTGGGTGATGCTCTATCAGTACGGCAACCCGGACAACGCGGGCGCCCACTACGCGACCACCGGCCCGGAGATCCTCGCCGACCTCCCCTCCATCACCCACTTCGTCGCGGGTCTGGGCACCACGGGCACCCTGATGGGCGTCGGCCGCTACCTGCGCGAGCACAAGCCGGACGTGCAGATCGTCGCCGCCGAACCGCGCTACGACGACCTGGTCTACGGCCTGCGCAACCTCGACGAGGGCTTCGTGCCGGAGCTGTACGACGCCTCCGTCCTCACCACCCGCTTCTCGGTCGGCTCGGCCGACGCGGTCACCCGCACCCGCGAACTGCTGCAGCAGGAGGGCATCTTCGCGGGCGTCTCCACCGGCGCCGCCCTGCATGCGGCGATCGGCGTGGGCAGGAAGGCGGTCAAGGCCGGCGAGAGCGCCGACATCGTCTTCGTCGTGGCCGACGGCGGCTGGAAGTACCTCTCCACCGGCGTCTACACGGCTGCCACGACGGAAGAAGCCATCGAGACCCTCCAGGGACAGCTCTGGGCATAGCCCCCGCACGGGCGCTGCCCCTCCAGGCCAACCCCCTCCTATGAGGGGGCTAAGCCCATCCTATGGAGGGGCAAAGAATTCCTCTCGGCACTGCCGGTAGCGCTGTGGCCAGGGCTACGGTCCTCACGCACCCTGTCATGTCATGGTCATCCGACAGCTGGGGTGTCATGCCCATGACTGCTCTGTCCCGCCGCCGCGACACGCGTCCTGGGTCTGCCCGCACAGCGCGAGAACCCCCACTTCCCCATGGAGGCAGTACCCCATGCGTGAGTCACGCACGAGCAAGCGGAGGGCGGGTCTGCGACGACTCCTCGCCGTCGCCGCCCCCGCGCTCGCCCTCACCGTCGCCGGACTGGCGGCGGCCCCCACGGCAGGCGCCCAGCCCACCGCGGCCCCGGCCGCGGCACCCCACATCTCCAAGGCCGCGCAGAACTCCAAGGCCCTGACCGACCCCACGCGGCAGACCTTCCACGCCACCGGCAAGGCCGGCCAGAAGGTCCCGACCGCGCACCTGTGCGCCAAGCCCGCGCCGGGTCACGCGGCCTGCTTCGCCCAGCGCCGCACCGACATCAGGCAGCGGCTCGCCTCGGCCCTCGCCGCCGCCACGCCCTCGGGCCTGTCCCCGGCCAACCTGCACAGCGCCTACAACCTGCCCAGCACGGGCGGTTCGGGCATGACGGTCGCCATCGTCGACGCGTACAACGACCCCAACGCCGAGTCGGACCTGGCGACTTACCGCGCCCAGTACGGCCTGTCCTCCTGCACCAAGGCCAACGGCTGCTTCAAGCAGGTCAGCCAGACCGGTTCGACGACCTCGCTGCCCACGAACGACACCGGTTGGGCCGGCGAGGAGGCGCTGGACTTCGACATGGTCAGCGCCGTCTGCCCGAACTGCAACATCATCCTGGTGGAGGCCAACTCCGCGAACGACACCGACCTCGGCATCGCCGAGAACGAGGCCGTCGCGCTCGGCGCCAAGTTCGTCTCCAACAGCTGGGGCGGCTCCGAGTCCTCCACCCAGACCACCGAGGACACCCAGTACTTCAAGCACCCGGGTGTCGCCATCACCGTCTCCTCCGGTGACTCCGCCTACGGCGCCGAGTACCCGGCCACCTCGCAGTACGTGACGGCCGTCGGCGGCACCGCGCTGACCACCGCCTCCAACTCCCGTGGCTGGACCGAGTCCGTCTGGCACACCAACTCCACCGAGGGCACCGGCTCCGGCTGCTCCGCCTACGACCCGAAGCCGACCTGGCAGACCGACACCGGCTGCACCAAGCGCATGGAGGCCGACGTCTCCGCGGTCGCCGACCCGGCCACCGGCGTCGCGGTCTACGACACCTACGGCGGCTCCGGCTGGGGCGTCGTCGGCGGCACCAGCGCCTCCGCCCCGATCGTCGCCGGCGTCTACGCCCTCGCGGGCACCCCGGGCTCGACCGACTACCCGGCGAAGTACCCGTACCAGCACACCGGCAACCTGTACGACGTGACCACCGGCTCCAACGGCTCCTGCACCACGTCGTACTTCTGCACCGCCAAGACCGGCTACGACGGCCCGACCGGCTGGGGCACCCCGAACGGCACCGCCGCCTTCACCTCCGGCACCACCAGCGGCAACACGGTGACCGTCACCAACCCCGGCAGCCAGTCCACGGCCGCGGGCAGCACGGCGAGCCTGCAGATCAACGCCACCGACAGCGCGGGCGCGGCCCTCACCTACAGCGCCTCCGGCCTGCCGGCCGGGCTCTCCGTCAACAGCTCCACCGGCCTGATCTCCGGCACGGCGACCACCGCGGGCACCTACCAGGTCACCGTCACCGCGACCGACTCCACCGGCGCCTCCGGCTCGACCTCCTTCACCTGGACGGTCACCTCCACCGGCGGCACCTGCACCTCCACCCAGCTGCTGGCCAACCCCGGCTTCGAGTCGGGCAACACCGGCTGGAGTGCGACCAGCGGTGTCATCACCAACGGCACCGGTGAGACGGCCCACGGCGGCTCGTACTACGCCTGGATGGACGGCTACGGCTCGTCGCACACCGACACGGTGTCGCAGTCGGTGACCATCCCGGCCGGCTGCAAGGCCACGCTCACCTTCTACCTGCACGTCGACACCGCCGAGACCACCACCACCAGCGCGTACGACAAGCTGACGGTGACCGCCGGTTCGACCACCCTGGCGACGTACTCCAACCTGAACGCCGCCTCCGGGTACACGCAGAAGACCTTCGACCTGTCCTCGCTGGCGGGCCAGACGGTCACCCTGAAGTTCAACGGCGTGGAGGACTCCTCGCTGCAGACCAGCTTCGTCGTGGACGACACCGCCCTGACGACCGGCTGACCCGTACGGCCCTGGGATCCCGCACACGCGAGCCGTGTGCGGGATCCTTCTGTTGTGCCAGTTGTTTCAATTGTGCCGTTTGTGGCAGTTGTAAGGTTCTCCGCGTGCTTCCTGTGGCGCGGGATCCGTTCGCGCCGTCGGCGCGTCACATCGGCACCAGCGGACGAAAGGCGGGCTGACCCATGCGCCGTACGACACCCCTCGCCCTCGCGGCGGCAGTACTGATCCTCACGGGTTGCGGCTCCCAGAGCGGCGGGAGCGCCGGCAGCGACGGCAAGGCGTCGCCGTCCGCGAGCATCCGCTCGCCGCACCCGAGCGCGGGCGGGTGCGTGAGCAGGGCGGAGCTGACGGCCGCCGACAACGGCCGCCAGGTCTGCCTGCGCAAGGGCGGCGAACTGCGGCTCACACTGGACGGCACCAAGGAGCGCCCCTGGAAGCCGGTCGCCGTGAGCGGCACGGCCCTGGAGGCGATCAACGCGGGCTTCGTCATCCGGCCGGGCGATGCCACGGCGGCCTACCGGGCGGTGTCTGCCGGAAAGGCCGAGCTGACCTCGTCCCGGCCGCTGTGCGCCGAGCCCACCGCTCCCGGCGCGGTGTCCTGCCTCGGCATCCGGGGGTGGAAGGTGACGGTCACCGTGCGCTGACGGCTCAGCCCGCCAGATGCCGTACCTGGTCCCACAGGACCGGGTCGACCACGCCCACCCGGCGCCGGAAGTGCCCCACCGGCACCTCGCGCAGCTCGTCGGTCTGCAGGAAGCTGGGCCGGCCCTGGGCGTCACCGACCGCGCCGGGCGGCAGCGGGATCACCCCGGCGCGCTCGTCGTGGTACCGGGTGGTGATGTTCGCGACCGTGGCCCGGTCGCCGTGCACGGCCAGCACCAGACAGGGCCGGCCCTTCGCTTCCGCCCGGTCTTCGTAGTGCACGTCGGCCCACCAGATGTCGCCCGGGTTCGGCCGCGCCCCGGGCGCCCTCGGTCCGCCGGGCCGTCCCCCCGGCCGTCCCGGCGTACGCAGCCGCCGACCGCGGGGCCGCCGCCCGCGGCCCCAGCCGTCGACGAGCGTGGCGACCAGGGCGAGCAGCACCACCGCCGCGAGCGCCAGCCACCAGGACGTGTCCATGGGCACGACGTTACCGGCGTGCGCCGCGCATCGCGCGCCCTCTTGCACGCCTTATCCACCCCCGGTCCAGCCGAACCGGTGACAGCACAGGTGAGTTCGCCCACAACGGCCCCTGGCGGAGGAGCGACCCGCCCTTTTGCGCCTTACTCTCGACGGACCGCACGACCCCCGAGCTCCCCCGCCCTCGACCCCGGTCTTCGCTCTTCCGCTCCCGCCCACCGCTTTCCCGCCAACGGAGGTTTCTGCTTCATGAAGCTCACCGTCGTCGGCTGCTCGGGGTCGTTCCCGTCCGCGGAATCGGCCTGTTCGAGCTACCTCGTCGAGGCCGACGGCTTCCGGCTGCTCCTCGACATGGGCAACGGCGCCCTCGGCGAGCTGCAGCGCCACTGCGGTCTCTACGACCTCGACGCGATCTTCCTCAGTCATCTGCACGCCGACCACTGCATCGACATGTGCGGCTACTTCGTGGCCCGCTACTACCGTCACGACGGTGGTCGCTGCGACCCGATCCCGGTCTACGGCCCCGAGGGAACCGAGCACCGGCTGACCACGGCCTACGCCGACACGCCCTCCGCCTCCTCGATGAGCGAGGTGTTCGACTTCCACACGGTCAAGCCGTCCACGTTCGAGATCGGCCCCTTCACGGTGCACACCGAGCGGGTCAACCACCCCGTGGAGGCGTACGGCATCCGCCTGGAGCACGGCGGGCGTTCGCTGGCGTACTCCGGCGACACGGGCGTCACCCCGGCGCTGGACAGGCTGGCCCGGGACGTCGACCTGTTCCTGTGCGAGGCCGCCTTCACGTACGGCAAGGAGAACATCCCGGACCTGCACCTCAACGGCCGCGAGGCGGGAGAGACGGCCGCCCGCGCGGGTGCGCGGCGCCTGGTCCTCACCCACATCCCGCCGTGGACCGACCCCCAGGTCAACCTCGCGGACGCCCGCGCGGTCTTCGACGGCCCCGTGGAACTGGCCGCGCCCCGCAAGACGTACGAGATCTAGCAGACGTACGAGACCTAGCAGACGTACGAGACCTGGAAGACGTACGAGGTCCCCGCGACGTACGGATCCGGCGGCGGTCCGGCCCGGATGTGCGAAGGCCCCGGAACCAAGCCGGTTCCGGGGCCTTCGTCGTGCCGCTGCCGTCATGGCGCGGCGGCACTCACGCCTTGGTGAGGTCCTCGACCTCCTCCTCGGGCTCGCGGCCCGGGGTCTTCAGGTCGAATCTGAGGATCGCGAACCGGAAGAGCGCGTAGTAGACGGCCGCGAAAACCAGGCCGATCGGGATGATCAGCCAGGGCTTGGTCGCGAGGTTCCAGTTCAGGACGTAGTCGATGGCGCCGGCCGAGAAGTTGAAGCCCGCGTGGACGCCGAGGGCCCAGGTGACCGCCATCGACGCGGCCGTCAGGGCCGCGTGGATCGCGTACAGCGCCGGGGCGATGAACATGAAGGAGAACTCGATCGGCTCGGTCACACCGGTGACGAACGAGGTGAGCGCGAGCGAGATCATCATGCCGAGGACGGCCTTGCGGCGCTCGGGACGGGCGCAGTGCGCGATGGCGAGGGCCGCCGCCGGCAGACCGAACATCATGATCGGGAAGAAGCCGGACATGAACATACCGGCGCTCGGGTCACCGTGCAGGAAGCGGTTGTAGTCACCGTTGAAGACCTGGCCGGCGGCGTCCTTGTAGGTGCCGAGCTGGAACCACGCCACGGTGTTCACGAACTGGTGCATGCCGATCGGGATGAGGCCGCGGTTGACCAGACCGAACAGGGCCGAGCCGCCGGCGCCGAGCCCCGTCATCCACTTGCCGAAGTGCGTGATGGAGTCTCCGACCGGCTCCCAGACGAGGGTGAAGAAGACGCCGACGAGCGTGCCGACGAAGGCCATCAGGATCGGCACCAGTCGGCGGCCGTTGAAGAAGCCGAGCCAGTCCACCAGCCTGGTGCGGTGGTAGCGCTGCCACATCACGGCGGACAGCAGGCCCATGATGATGCCGCCCAGGACCCCGGGGTCGTTGTAGGTGGCCGCGACGATCTGCCCGTGGTCGATGTGCTCCCCGGTCAGCGGGAACGCCTGCAGCACCTTGCTGTAGACGAGGAAGCCGACCAGCGCGGCGAGCGCGGTGGAGCCGTCCGCCTTCTTGGCGAAGCCGATGGCCACCCCTATGCAGAACAGGATGGGCAGATTGCCGGTGATGGCGCCGCCGGCCGCGTTGAACACGGTCGCGACCTTGTCCCAGCCGAGGCCGTCCTTGCCGAAGATGTCGTCGTGGCCGAGCCGGACCATGATGCCCGCCGCCGGCAGTACGGCGATCGGGAGCTGCAGGCTGCGGCCGACCTTCTGCAGGCCCTGGAACAGGCCGGAGCCCCGCTTCTTCGCGGGGGCCGCCGTTGCGGTGGCGGTGGTCATACGTCCTCCGTCGGGTGGTGGTCTACACCACTCAGTGGTGTAGACCTGTTGTAGCAGATGAAGGGCTGACAAGGAACAACGAACTCCGCTACGACGGCGCTACGCTCCGTGCCTCACAGCCTGGTGACGTCCTCGACCTCGTCCTGGGGCTCCCGCCCCGGCGTCTTCAGGTCGAACTGGGTGATCGCGAAACGGAAGACGGCGTAGTAGACGGCCGCGAAGCACAGGCCGATCGGGACGATCGCCCACGGTCTCGTCGCCAGGTTCCAGTTGATGACGTAGTCGATGAGACCGGCCGAGAAGCTGAAGCCGTCATGCACCCCGAGCGCCCAGGTCACCGCCATCGACATTCCGGTCAGCAGCGCGTGCACGGCGTACAGCGCCGGCGCGATGAACAGGAACGAGTACTCGACCGGCTCGGTGATGCCCGTGACGAACGAGGTCAGCGCCACCGAGAGCATCATTCCGCCGACCTCCTTGCGGCGGCTCGGCCGGGCGCAGTGCGCCATCGCCAGTGCCGCCGCCGGCAGGGCGAACATCATGATCGGGAAGAAGCCCGAGGTGAACTGGCCGGCGTTCGGGTCGCCCTGCAGGAACATGTTGATGTCGCCGTGCACCACCGTGCCGTCCGGCTTGGTGTAGCTGCCGAACTGGAACCAGACCGGCACGTTCAGGAACTGGTGCAGGCCGACGACCAGCAGGGCCCGGTTGGCGACGCCGAAGATGCCCGAGCCCCAGGCGCCCGCGTCCCGCAGCCATGCGCCGAAGCCCTCCAGGCCGTCGCCGATCGGCGGCCAGATCCACAGGCACAGCGCGGCGAACACGATGGCGACGAACGCCATGACGACCGGCACCAGGCGGCGCCCGTTGAAGAAGCCGAGCCAGTCGACCAGCCTGGTGCGGTGGAAGCGCGCCCAGAAGAAGGCCGCGAGCAGCCCCATGACGATCCCGCCGAACACCCCCGGGTTCTGGAAGGTGAACGGTGTCACCGCGCCCGCGCCCGCGCCCGCGCCGCTGCTGACCTGGCAGCCGACGCCGGTCACCGCCTTCGAGCCGCCGGGACAGGCCACGGGGAACTGGTGCAGCACGTTGTAGTAGACGAGGAAGCCCGCCACCGCCGCGAGTGCCGTCGAACCGTCCGCCTTCTTCACCATGCCGATCGCGACGCCCACGCAGAACAGCAGCGGAAGGCCGAGCGAGCCGTCGAGCAGGGCGCCGCCCGCGCCGCCCATCACCTTCGAGACATCGGTCCAGCCCAGCCCCTTGGCGCCGAACACGTCCGGCTGGCCCAGCCGGTTGAGGATGCCCGCCGCCGGCAGTACCGCGATCGGCAGCTGAAGACTGCGGCCCATCTTCTGCATGCCCTGGAACAGCCGGTGCCGTCGCTCCGGTGCCGGACCGGCCGTGCTCTCGGCACTGCTGGCGCTCATCGGCGTCCTCCGCACCGCTCGACTCGGACGCGGTTTGGCGACCGTCCCCCGGGTGGTGTAGACCAGTCGCGGACGGTTCCGCTGTCGTGATCGCCATCATTCGGCACGTACGGCATGACCGCTCGCGAAGATGGGCCAACTGTGGGTTACTGCGACCAAGCGGTACGGACCAGGGAATTCAGGGAGACGGAACATGGCCAGCAAGGCTGAGAAGATCGTCGCCGGGCTCGGCGGCATCGACAACATCGAGGAGATCGAGGGCTGCATCACCCGGCTGCGCACCGAGGTGTCCGACCCCTCGCTGGTCGACGACAACGCCCTGAAGGCCGCCGGCGCCCACGGCGTCGTCAAGATGGGTACCGCCGTGCAGGTCGTCATCGGCACCGACGCCGACCCGATCGCCGCGGAGATCGAAGACATGATGTGAGCCCACGAGACCCGCACCGCTCCGGGACCCAGCCGACGTGATGCACCTGTAAGGGGCTCTTCCCGCCGGGGGAGGAGCCCCTCGCCTCACTCCGGATAGGCTCGACGCCATGTCTCGCATCGACGGCCGTACCCCCGAACAACTGCGCAAGATCACCATCGAGCGCGGATGGAGCAAGCACGCCGAGGGCTCCGTCCTCGTCTCCTTCGGCGACACCAAGGTCTTCTGCACCGCCTCCGTCACCGAAGGAGTCCCGCGCTGGCGCAAGGGCACCGGCGAGGGCTGGGTCACCGCGGAGTACGCCATGCTGCCCCGCGCCACCAACACCCGCGGTGACCGCGAGTCGGTCAAGGGCAAGATCGGCGGCCGTACCCACGAGATCTCCCGGCTCATCGGCCGCTCCCTGCGCGCCGTCATCGACTACAAGGCGCTCGGCGAGAACACCATCGTCCTCGACTGCGACGTCCTCCAGGCGGACGGCGGCACGCGCACGGCGGCGATCACCGGCGCCTACGTGGCCCTGGCCGACGCCGTCACCTGGGCCCGCGGCAAGAAGCTGATCAAGGCCGGCCGTCAGCCGCTCACCGGCACCGTCTCCGCCGTCTCCGTCGGCATCGTCGGCGGCATCCCGCTCCTCGACCTCTGCTACGAGGAGGACGTGCGCGCCGAGACCGACATGAACGTCGTCTGCACCGGCGACGGCCGCTTCGTCGAGGTCCAGGGCACCGCCGAGGCCGAGCCCTTCGCCCGCGAGGAACTGAACGCCCTGCTCGACCTCGCCGTCGCCGGCTGCGCCGAGCTGACCGAGCACCAGAAGGCCGCGCTGGCCGCCACAATCGAAGACTGACGCGGAAAGTAAAGGGCGCGCCAAAGCCGCGGGTACGGAAGGGCAACCCCCGCACCCGCCCAGGCGTCCCTATGGTTACGGGCGCACGGCACCGCCGTGCGCCCGCCAGTCATGTCAGTCCTTATCAGGGGGAACACCACCATGGGCGCCAGCCGACGCCGAGGCCGTGCCATCGCCATCGCCGCCGTCATCGCGGCCGTCGGGCTCACCGCGGGCCTCACCACCGGCTGCGACGCCGTGAACAAGGCCCTGGACTGCGTGCAGGCCGCGGACTCCATAGCCGACAGCGTCACCGCGCTCCAGCAGGCCGTGGAGAACGCCGCGAACGACCCGAGCCAGGCCGACACCGCCCTCGACGCCATCGACAAGAACCTGACGAAGATCGGCGACAAGACCGACGACGCCGACGTCAACAAGGCCGTCGACGACCTGAACAAGGCCGTGGAGAACGTCCGCACGGCCATCAGGAACGGCGACCGCACGCCCGATGTCAGCCCTGTCACCGATGCGGCGGGCGAACTGACCAAGGTCTGCACACCGTAAGCGGGCGGGGTCCGGGGAGCGCGCGCTCGCTCAGTCCGTGTCGTACCCGCGCCGCTCCCGGTGCTCCCGGGGCAGCTCCTTGCGCGGCTCGCCGTGCTCCAGGCCCTCCTGACGCCGCTGTTCCTTCAGCCGCTGCCGCTCGGCCCGGGTGACCCTGCGTTCCACGCCGACCCCGCCCCAGAACGCGAAACCGCCGATCACCACGCGCGGGGCACCCGGCTCGGGCGGACCGTCGCCCCTCGGGTGCTCGAAGGCGCCCATCACCCCGACGCCGCGTACGACGACGTCCACGCCGGGCGGCACGATCACCTGCACCCCGCCCATGATCGTCACACAGTTGATCTCGACCTCGCGGTCCGCGAAGTCCGCCTCCCTGAGATCGATCTCGCCGCCGCCCCAGAACGCGAAACAGCTGAACCGCCTGGGCACGGTCCAGCGCCCCCTGCGCCGGAACCCCGACATGACGGCGACCGCGCCGGTGGACGACCCCTCACCGCCGACGATCCGGTCGGCCCAACCCCCGCTCGCCACCGCCGCCTTGCCGAACGAGACGGGCGGCGGCACCACCGCCCCGCCCGCCGGCAGATCCCGGGTCAGCGGCGCCAGGTCGGCATACGTACGGGCCGTGTACGCCGCCTCCAGCCGCTCCTCGAACTCCTCCATGTCCAGACGCCCTTCGGCAAGGGCGTCCCGCAGGATCTCGGCAACCCGCTCGCGGTCGGCGTCGGACGCCCGGAGGTCCGGAAGGCCGGGGACGTTGTCGGTCATGACCGCAGCCTACGAGACGGCCCTGTGCGCGTACATCTTGGCGATCACCGCCTCGATGTCCGGCTCCCGCACCGACAGGTCCGCCAGCGGATACTCGGCCGCGATGTGCGCCACCAGCGGCGCCGCCGACTGCCCCGCCGGGAACGCCAGCCACTGCCGTGGCCCCTCCACGCGCACCACCCGGCCCGCCGGCACCTCGATCGGCGGCAACTCCCGCTCCAGGTCCACCACCAGCGTCCGCTCGCCGTCCCCGGCCTCGTGCAGCCCCGCCAGCGGGCCGTCGTACATCAGCCGCCCGTGGTCGATCACCATCACCCGCGAGCACAACTGCTCGATGTCCTGCAGGTCGTGCGTGGTCAGCAGCACGGTCGTCCCGCGCTCGGCGTTCAACTCCTTCAGAAAACCCCGTACCTTCGCCTTCGAGACCACATCCAGGCCGATCGTCGGCTCGTCCAGGTACAGCACCTCCGGGTCGTGCAGCAGCGCCGCCGCGATGTCCCCGCGCATCCGCTGTCCCAGCGACAGCTGCCGCACCGGCACGTCCAGCAGACCGGCCAGCTCCAGCAGTTCGACACAGCGGTCCAGGTTCTCCCGGTAACGCGCCTGCGGAATGCGGTACATGCGGTGCGCCAGCCGGTACGAGTCGATCAGCGGCAGGTCCCACCACAGCGTGGTCCGCTGCCCGAACACCACACCGATCCGGTGCGCCAGCCGCCTGCGCTCCCGCGCCGGATCGATCCCCGCCACCCGCACCCGGCCCCCGCTCGGTGTCAGGATGCCGGTCAGCATCTTGATCGTGGTCGACTTCCCGGCGCCGTTCGGCCCGATGTACCCGACCATCTCCCCGCGCGTCACACCGAAGGAGATCGAGTCCACCGCCCGCACCTGCCGCCGCTCCCGCTTGAGGAACCCGGTCCTCTTGCGCACCTCGAAGACCTTCTCGACCTCCTCCAGCGAGATGAAGGCACTCTCCCGTGCACTGACGTCCCTGTCCGGCACCGCGCTAGCTCCCTGTGCTCCGATACGAACGAAGTCCTGCCCGCCACGCCAGCCCCGCCAGTGCACAGCAGCCCACCGCCACCAGCGGCGGTGTCCACGCCACCCACTCGGGCAGGCCCAGCGGAAGAGGCCGCCCCAGCACGAACGCCGAGGGCAGCCAGTTGACGAAGGCCAGCGGCACCACGAAGGTCACCCCCCGCACCAGCTCCCGCCCGAACAACGTCGGCGGGTACTGCAACAGCGTGGTACCCCCGTAGGTGAACGCGTTCTGCACCTCCGAGGCGTCCTGCGCCACGAACTGGAACGCCGCCCCCGCCACGAACACCGCGCAGAAGATCCCGCAGCCGCTCACCACCATCACCGGCAACAGCAGCAGCTTCGCCGCCGTCCAGTCGATGTCCACCCCGGTCAGCGACCAGCCCAGCACCAGCGACCCCTGGGTCAGCCGGCCCACCCTGCGCAGCGCGAACCGGTCGGCCGCCATCTGCGCCAGCACCGGAGCCGGACGCACCAGCAGCGTGTCCAGCGTGCCGTCCCGCACCCGCCGCCCCAGCCGGTCCATCGAGCCGATCGCCAGATCGGCCAGCCCGAAGGACATCGCCGACAGCGCGTACAGAAACGCGACCTCGGGCAGCGCGTAGCCACCCAGCGTGTCCACCCGCGAGAACATCAGCATGATCGCGACGAAGTCCAAGGAGGTCGCCAAGAAGTTCCCGAGCGCCGTCATCGCGAAGGACACGCGGTAGGCCATCGCCGAGCGGATCCACATCCCGGCGATCAGCCCGTACGCCCGCACCCCCTCCCGCAGCCGGCCGCCGCCGGTGCCGCGGTCCCGCAGTGCCTCAGCCACCCTGGACCACCACCCGCCGCGTCGCCACCGACTGCACCAGCCGCCCCGCACCCAGCAACGCCACGGCCCACGCACCCTGGAACGCGTACGTCCCCAGCGGATCCGCCTGCCCCAGCAGGACGTCCGCCGGCGCCTGCAGCAGCGACGACCACGGCAGTGCCCGTACGACCTCCCCGAGGACGCCCGGGAACACGTTGAGCGGCAGCAGCATCCCCGAGCAGAAGAAGCCCGCGAGCCACGCCGCCTGCGTCACCCCCGTGCCGTCCAGCAGCCAGAACGCGCTCAGCGCCACCAGGAAGCGGATCCCGAAGCCGACCAGCATCGCCAGCAGCACCGCGACGAAGAACGCCGCCCACCTGCCGGCGTCGGCCGGCAGATACGCCGGGAAGCACAGCGCGCCGATGACGAACGGCACCACGCCCCGCCCCAGCAACTGGAAGAAGGCCCGCCCCAGGTCGGCGGCGAGCCACCACAGTTGAAGATCGGCCGGCCGGTACAGGTCGATCGCCACGTCCCCCGTACGGATGCGTTCCATCAACTCGTCCTCGACGCCCCCGCCGCCGATCGCCAGTGTCGACAAGAACGCCTGCCCCAGCCACACGTACGTCACGGCCTGCGCCTGGTCGTACCCGCCCAGATGCGGTCGCTCGTCCCACAGCGCCTTGTACGTGTACACGAGGATCAGGCCGAAGACGGTGTTCGTGAACACCCCTGCCGCAGTGGCGGCTCGATACGTCGCGTACCGTCTGAATCCCCCCGTCGCAACGGCCGCGTACAACCGTCCCGCGCCCACGCCAGTCGACCTCCTCGGGACCGCTCGACACCGAAGCGCAGGAGCCTAGTCCGAGGCCCGGCGACCGGCCACGCATTTCCGCCGGAAGCCTGCCGGAATCCGGGAACGGAATGCCAGGTGCGAGAGTCTTCAAACTGGGGGCAGAAGGCGTACGAGCGTACGGGAACGTACGACGAAATCAGGAGTCCGTGCACGACATGAGCGACGAGCCGCAGCCGCAGCAGCCGAACGAGGGCGTGGCGCAGAGAGGGCCGCTGCCGGCTGAGGGGCCCGAAAACCCCGAAGGTCACGGGAAACCGGCCGCCGAGAGGAACGAGGGGAACCAGGGCATACAGGGGAACCGGGCCGAGCGGCGGACGGGCGAGCCCGGAGGTACCGAGGGGCTGAGGCGTGCCGAGGGAGCCTCGGATGCGCCCACGTCCGTCCCGGGACCGCGGGAGGGCATGCCCGCACGGGACGGCGGGGCCGCCCGCAGGGGCCCGGCGCCCCAGGACCAGACCCTCTCCGTGGCCCGAGCGCGCCGCGCCGCCCAGGCACGCGCCCGAAGCGGACAGCCCGGCGCAGCCGCCGCTGCGTCTGAGGGTGGCTCTGCTGCCGGTGGGTCGCCTGCTTCGGGGGCGACGGGGGCGGGCGGTGGATCCACCGCCTCCCGGGCGGCTGCGGCTGCGGGTGGTCCTCCTGCCTCCCAGGGATCTTCGCCCGACGGCCGGCCGGCCGCTTCGCGGCAGTCTCCGCCTCCCGGTGGGGCCGCTGCTTCGCGGGAGCCCTCGGCTGCTGGTGCGTCCGGTGCTCCTCGTGAGACCGGGGCCGTAGGCGGGGCCGCTCCTTCTCCGGGCACCCCGGCGGCCGGCAGGTCCGCGGGCTCCCCGGCTGCCGGGGGGTCTGGTGCCGCCCGGCAGACCCCTGGTTCCGCCGGCGCCGCCTCCGGCGGCCGTACGGGTGCCGAGCAGACCCAGTCGGCGGAGAGCACCCAGGTCCTCCGGCGCGTGAAGGTGTCCGGGACCACCTCCGGTAAGGGCGACTCCGCTGGTCAAGGCGCCGGTGAGCCCGGTCCGTCCGAGAGCACGCAGGTCCTCCGTCGTGTCACCGCCCCCCGCACGCCCGAGCCCGGTCAGCCCGGGCAGCCCGGCGGCGAGGGCGCGGCCTCCGGGGCCTCCCCCTCCACCGGAGCGAACCCCGCTGCCCGAACCCCCCGCGTCCCCCGCCCGAACCCCGCCGCCCAGGCCGCCCGTGCCGCAGGCGTGGCCGGCGCCGCCGCTCAGGGGGCCGGGGCCGGTGCGCAGGCCGGGCAGGCAGCCCAGGCAGCCGCTGTCGGCGCAGCGGCCGGCGCAGCTGTCGGTGTCGGTGGCAAGGCTGCCCGTACGGCCGTACCCGGTGCCGCCGCCCCGGCGGCCTCCGCCTCCGACACCCCCGAGCAGCAGGCCACCGCGTCCGCCTCCGACGGCGGCAACGGCGGCGGTGCCGGTGGCGGCGGCAAGGGCAAGAAGCCCAAGCGGCCCAAGCGCACCGGATGGCGGCGGCTCCTGCCCACCTGGCGCATGGTGCTCGGCACCTTCTTCGTCGGTGTGCTCCTGGTCATCGGCCTGTTCTTCCTCGGCTACTCCCTCGTGAAGATCCCGCCGGCCAACGCGCTCGCCACCAAGCAGAGCAACGTCTACCTCTACGCCGACGGCTCCCAGCTGGCCCACGACGGCGAGATCAACCGTGAGAACGTCACCCTCGCCCAGATCTCCAAGGACGCCCAGCACGCCGTACTGGCCGCCGAGGACCGCGACTTCTACTCCGAGTCCGCCGTCGACCCCAAGGCCATGATCCGCGCCGCCTGGAACACCGCCACCGGCAAGGGCACCCAGTCCGGCTCCACCATCACCCAGCAGTACGTGAAGAACTACTACCTGGCCCAGGAGCAGACCCTCACCCGCAAGGCCAAGGAGTTCTTCATCTCGATCAAGCTGGACCGCGAGAAGTCCAAGGACGAGATCCTGGAGGGCTACCTCAACACCAGCTACTTCGGCCGCAACGCCTACGGCATCCAGGCCGCCGCCCAGGCCTACTACAGCATGGACGCCACCGACCTGGACCCGGCCCGCGCCGCCTACCTCGCCGCCCTCGTCAACGCGCCCAGCGAGTACGACGTCGTCGCCCACCCCGAGAACAAGAAGGCGGCCATCGCCCGCTGGAACTACGTCCTCGACGGCATGGTCAAGAAGGGCTGGCTCAGCAAGGGCGAGCGCACCGGCATGAAGTTCCCGATGCCGAAGGAACAGACGGCCTCCGCCGACCTGTCCGGCCAGCGCGGCTACCTCGTGGAGGCGGTCAAGCACTACCTGATCACCAACAAGATCGTCGACGCCGACGAACTCGCGGCCGGCGGCTACCGCATCACCACCACCATCCAGAAGAACAAGCAGGACGCCTTCGTCAAGGCCGTCAACGACCAGCTGATCTCCAAGCTCGACAAGAAGAACCGCAAGGCCGACACCTACGTCCGCGCCGGCGGCGCCTCCGTCGACCCCAGGACCGGCAAGGTCGTCGCCATGTATGGCGGCATCGACTACGTGAAGCAGTACACCAACGGCGCCACCCGCGGTGACTTCCAGGTCGGTTCGACCTTCAAGCCGTTCGTGTTCACCTCCGCGGTGCAGAACGGCTCGACCACCCAGGACGGCCGCCCCATCACCCCGAACACCTACTACGACGGCACCAACCAGCGCCCCGTGGAGGGCTGGCCCGGCGGCAGCTACGCCCCCGAGAACGAGGACCAGAAGTCCTACGGCCAGATCACCGTCCGCAAGGCCACCGACCTGTCGGTGAACTCCGTCTACGCGCAGATGGCCGCCGACGTCGGCCCGTCCAAGGTCAAGCAGACCGCGATCGGCCTCGGCATCCCCTCCGACACCCCGGACCTCTACCCGTCCCCGTCCATGGCCCTCGGCACCGCCAACGCCAGCGTCCTGGACATGGCCGAGTCGTACGCGACCCTCGCCAACCACGGCAAGCACGGCACGTACACCATGGTCACGAGGATCACCAAGGACAGCACCCAGGAGATCGAGCTGCCCCAGCAGGAGGTCAAGCAGGCCGTCAGCCGCGAGGCCGCCGACACCACCACCTCGGTCCTGCAGAGCGTCGTCGACAGCGGCACCGCCATCGCCGCACAGGCCGCCGGCCGCCCCGCAGCCGGCAAGACCGGTACCGCGGAGAAGGACCAGGCCGCCTGGTTCGCCGGCTACACCCCCGACCTGGCCACCGTCGTCGCCGTCATGGGCCAGGACCCGGTGACCGCCCAGCACATGTCCCTGTACGGCGCCCTCGGCCAGCCCCGCATGAACGGCGGTGGCCCGCCCACCCAGATCTGGGCCCAGTACACGCGTGACGCGCTGCAGGGCAAGCCGGCCGCCGACTTCGACCTCCAGCTCCAGCAGGGCGCCGACCAGGTCGCACCGCCCACCGCCGCGCCCTCGGCCGAGCCCGGCACCGGCGGCCAGGACAACGGCGGCACCACCACCGACGGCGGCCAGGCGGCCGGCGGTCCGACCGGCACCCCGACCGACGGCACCACCGGCACCACCGGCACCCCGACCGACGGCAGCACCACCACGACGGGCGGTACGACCACGGGTGGTACGACCACCGACGGCAGTACCACCACGGGCGGTACGACGACCGGCGGCACGACCACCGGCGGCAGTACCACCACCACGGGCGGCACCACCACAGGCGGTACGACCAGCGGCGGCACCGGAGGCGGCGCGGGCGGCACCGGGGGCCCGACGACGGGCGGCGGAGGACTGTAGGACCACCGCCGGTCACTGCCGGTCGCCGTCAGCTCCCACCACGGCGACCGGCAGCAGACACCCGGGTGGACAAGACACAACAAAAGGGCTGGTGACAACCGTCACCAGCCCTTCCCGTCCCTGAACCTGGGGAGAGCTGTCAGAGGTACAGGCCGGTGGAGTCCTCCGACCCCTCGAACCGGTCCGCGGCCACGGCGTGCAGATCGCGTTCCCGCATCAGCACGTACGCCACGCCCCGCACTTCCACCTCGGCCCGGTCCTCCGGGTCGTACAGGACCCGGTCCCCGGGCTCCACCGTCCGGACGTTCTGCCCGACCGCGACAACGTCGGCCCAGGCCAGCCGCCGCCCGACGGCCGCCGTGGCCGGAATCAGGATCCCGCCCCCCGAGCGGCGCTCGCCCTCCCCGGTGTCCTGCTTGACCAGAACCCGGTCGTGCAGCATCCGAATGGGCAGCTTGTCGTGATGGGGGGTGCTGTGCTCGTTTCTGTTGGCGCTCACGCCTCGAACCTACCTGCCTCGGCCACGCGGGTGTCCGCCCGGGTCACCGCTTTCCTCGGACTTTCATCCCTTGCGCCGCCGCGACCGGCGGGCGAGCAGCCCCACGATCCCGACGACGACCAGCGCTGCCGGCACGACCCGCTCCATCCGCGGCGCGCCCTCCTCGTCCACGAACTGCGCCCGCACGTCACTGACCAGGCGGTTCACCTGGACGTAAGTCCGCCCGACCGTGTGATCGATGTTCGCCACGACCTTGGCCTTCGCGTCCCCGACGATCGTCCTGGGGTGGACCCGCATCCCGATCTCGTCGAGCGTGTGGGCCAGCACTTCACGGCGACGCCTGATGTCCGCCTCGATCTGCGCCGGGGTTCTGGTGTCCGACGTGTCCGCCACCGTAAGGCCTCCGAAGTCAGCTGGTGCCTGTTGCTGCCGCTTGTTCTGGACAGTCTGTCAGCTCCCGGCGGCACCGCACGGCAAGGCCCCCCGGTTGTGCTGGTCTACGCTGGTCCGATGAGCGAGCGACTCCAGCCCGGGGACGTTGCCCCCGCCTTCACCCTCCCCGACGCCGACGGCAACGAGGTGTCCTTGTCGGACTACAAGGGCCGCAAAGTCATCGTCTATTTCTACCCGGCGGCCCTGACCCCCGGCTGCACCAAGCAGGCCTGCGACTTCACGGACAACCTGCAGCTGCTGGCCTCGGCCGGCTACGACGTCATCGGCGTCTCCCCCGACAAGCCGGAGAAGCTGGCCAAGTTCCGCGAGAAGGAGTCCCTCAAGGTCACCCTCCTCGCCGACCCCGACAAGCAGGTCCTCGAGTCGTACGGCGCCTTCGGCGAGAAGAAGCTCTACGGCAAGACGGTCGTCGGCGTCATCCGCTCCACGGTCGTCGTCGACGAGGAGGGCAAGGTCGAACGCGCCCTGTACAACGTCAAGGCCACCGGCCACGTAGCCAAGATCATCAAGGATCTGGGGATCTGAGCCGCAGGGAGGCCCGGAGCTAACAGCGGGCGGCGGGGAGCGGGCCGTCGGTGCCCCGGACGGTCACCTCCGCGATGCCGTCCCCGCCCTCCGTGTGTGCCATCGTGCACACCAGCTGCCGTACCGCCGCCGTTGTGAGAGAGCGGACCGCGAAGGGGACGGTCGCGAGCACCTCGCCTCCGGATGCCTTGCTGATCATCAGGGCACCTCCCTCCGGGCGGGGCAGCCCCGTGTGGAGGCCGGCCGCGCGCTCGGCCGATGTCGGGCCGGCGAGGAGCGCGGCGAGGACCTTCGCGCCGGGCACCGGATCGCTCAGGTCATCGGTGCGGACCGGCCGGGCCACCGGCATCAGGCGGTCCTGTGAGGAGAGGAAGAAGAGCAGCATTCGCTGCGGGGGGAACGGGACGACGGCGACGGTGGCGGGTCCGCCGGCCTGGACGACGCCCGTGCCGCGCACGCCGCAGCCGGTCAGGAGAACGGTTGCCGAGGCGCAGGCCGCGAGGGCCCGGGCCGCCCGGGAGAGGGTACGTCTCACGCCGTCGCCTCCGCGCGCCGCAGCGGTATCTCCACCGTGAGGACGGCTCCGCCTCCGGGGGCGTTCGCCGCCCGGACGGTGCCGCCGTGCAGGTGCACGTTCTCCAGGGTGATGGCGAGGCCGAGCCCGCTGCCCTCCGAACGGCCGCGGGCCGCGTCGGCCTTGTAGAAGCGCTCGAAGATGTGCGGCAGCACGTCCGCGGGAATGCCGGGGCCGCTGTCCACGACCTCGACGACGATCCGGGCCGCACCCCCGGGGGGCACGGGGGCGGCCGAGGATGCCGGGGCCGCTGCGGGGGCCGTGTCCGCCGGGGACCCCGGGTCGACCGGCGACGCCGGGACGGGCGGGGGCGTCGAGGCGTGCGGGGTCACGCGCAGGCTCACCCGGACGGGTGGGGCGCCGTGGCGGAGGGCGTTGGCCACCAGGTTGGCGACGATGACGTCGAAGCGGCGGGGGTCGAGGCGGGCCCGGACGCCGTCGGGCAGGTCGGCGGCGACCTGTGCCGGGTCGGTCCAGTGGCGGGCCGCCAGGGTCTTGCGGATGGCCTGGGCGACGTCGACCTCGTCGGTGTTCAGCTCGACAGCCCTGGCGTCGAAGCGGGAGATCTCCATCAGGTCCTCGACCAGGACGGCCAGTTTCCCGGTCTCCGCGCTGATCAGCCGGACGGCGGCGGCGGTGTCGGGGGTGAGGCCGGCGGCGTCCTCGTCCAGGACCTCGGTGACGGCCAGCATCCCGGCGAGCGGGGTGCGCAGCTCATGGGAGACGTCGGAGGCGAAGCGCCGGGCGCGGGCCTCGGCCTCCCTCAGCTCGCCGACGGTCCGCTCCAGTTCGACGGCGGACTCGTTGAACGTACGGGCCAGGTCGGCGAGTTCGTCGCTGCCCTTCACCCGTATCCGGGTCTCCAGGTGACCACTGCCCATGTTCCGGGCGGCCCGGCGCAGGTCCCGTACCGGGCGCAGCACGCTCCGGGAGGCCAGCAGTGCGGGGACGAGGGCGAGCGCGAGCCCCGGCAGGGCCCCGTCGCGGGCCGCGGTCACCATGGCCCGCACGCCTGCCTCCTCGTCGGTCAGCGGCATCACGGCGTACACCACCAGCCCCGTGGGGTGCTCGGCGGCCCCGGCCTGGAACACGGTCGGTACGGCGACGGTCAGCCACGGCCGGCCGTGCTCCTCGACCCGCTGGAAGCCGCCGCCGGGATGGGTGAGCGCGGCGCGGCGCAGGGCCGGGGTGATGACGGTCGACACCGGCCGGGTGCCGGAGGAGACCCGGAGCGGGCCGTACTCGGCGAACACCACCCAGGGGTGCGGCTTGCCCTGGCGGGCGATCTCCTGCAGCTGCCGGCGCAGGCTGGACCGCTGGACGGGCAGGTCGACGATCAGGTCCTGGGCGCGGTCGCGGAAGGTGGAGACCGCGGTGTCCTGCGCCTGCCGGAGGATCGCGGTACGGGCCTCGCGGTAGGTGAGGAGAGCGGTGGTCCCGGCGCTGACGACGGCGACCAGCAAAAAGGCCAGCACCAGCCGGGCGCGCAGCCCGATGCGGGCCTTCCAGCGGCTCACAGCGGCCCGAAACGGTAGCCGAAGCCCCGCAGGGTCTGGATGTAGCGGGGGCTGCCCGGCATGTCCTCGATCTTGTGCCGCAGTCGCCGTACACAGGCGTCGACCAGGCGGGCGTCGCCGTGGTAGCTGTGCTCCCAGACCTGTTCGAGCAGTTGCTGGCGGCTGAAGACCTGCTCGGGCGCGGCCGACAGGTACAGCAGCAGCTTCAGCTCGGAGGGGGCGAGGGCCACGCGCTGCCCGGCCTTGGCGACGTTCAGCGCGACCCGGTCGATGGCGAGGTCGCCGTGGAACTCGACGACGGCCCGGCCGCCCGGCTCCTCGATGCGGCGCAGTACGGCCCTGATGCGTGCCTCGATGACCTCCGTGCGGGCGGGTTTGACGATGTAGTCGTCGGCCCCCGCCTCCAGCCCGACCACGACGTCGAAATCGTCACCGCGCGCGGTGAGCATGATGATGGGCAGCTGGCCGGCCTCGCGCACCTGGCGGCAGACCTGGACCCCGTTCATGCCGGGCAGCATGAGGTCGAGGAGCAGCAGATCCGGGCGGAACTCGCCGATGGCGGCGAGCCCGGCCTCCCCGGTGGAGGCGGTGCGTACGTCGTGTCCGCGGCGGCGCAGGCCGAGTTCGATGCCCGCGCGGACGGAGGCGTCGTCTTCGATGAGCAGGACACGGGGCATGCGCTGAGTATTCCATTCAGTTGCGGGCCAACTCGGTCAAATGACGAACAAGATCGTTCAGTTGCGGTCGGTTGTCGGGCCACTTGCTTTGCGGGCGGTTGTCGGGGTCACTTACGAAGGCGGCGCAGCGCCCGGAGCACCGCGCCGAGCCCGGCCTCCACCTCGGTCAGCCGCAACGGGCGGGCCGCCACGGCGAAGGCCGCCAGGACCGCCGCCGTACCCGCCCCCGCCGCCGCGAGCGGGCCGAGGAACGCCAGGCGTGCGGCGACGAGGTGCCCGCTCAGCACGGCCAGGGCCGCGGCCGGCAACAACCGGGCCTGCGCGGCGGCGGTCGGCGAGCGCCACACCGCCCTCCGTCCCCGCCTCCGCTTCCGCCTCCGTCCCTGCTTCCGCCTCCGTCCCCGCCCCGGCCCCGGATCCGGACCCGAGAGCCTGCGGTCGAGGACGTACGCGGTGACCGCCCACCCCGCGCAGAGCGCCACCGAGTACGCCCCGGCCATCCCGGTCACCGCCCAGCGCGCCGGCAGCAGCAGGCAGGCCACCGCGGACAGACCCGCGTTGAGCCCGGCGATGACCAGGTTCAGCAGGAACGGCGTCCGGGTGTCGGACAGGGCGTAGAAGGCGCGGGAGAGGACGTACTGCCCGGAGAAGGCGATCAGCCCCGGCGCGAACGCCGTCAACGCTCCCGCCATGACCGCGATGTCGTCCGGGCCCGTCCTGCCGTACTGGAAGACGACCGCCATGATGGGCCCGGCGACCGCGCCGAGCACGCACGCGGCCGGTACCACGGCGGCGGCGGTGGTGCGCAGGGCGTACGCGACGTCCCGCCGCACGCCGGCCGTGTCGCCGTCGGCCGCCGCCCGGCTCATACGGGGCAGCAGCGCGGTCACCAGCGAGACGGTCACGATGCCATGCGGTACGGCCCACAGCAGATAGGCGTTGCCGTACGCGCTGAAACCCGCCCCGCCGCCGATCCCCTCGGCCGCCGCACGCTGCCCCGCCCACGTGGCGAGCCGGGTCACCACCCAGTAGGCGATCTGGTTGCTGAGCACGAGCAGCACCAGCCAGCCCGCCGAGCGCAGCGGCCGGGACAGCCCGCTGCCCCGCCAGTCGAACCGGGGCCGCCAGCGGAAGCGAGCCGCACGCAGGGACGGCAGCAGCGCCAGCGTCTGGGCGACGATCCCGGCGGTGGTGCCCCAGCCGAGCAGTGCGGTCTCGCCCGGCGTGAGGGTCCGGCCGGTCGCGGCCGTCGCCAGGTACAGGCCGAAGACGGCGATCACGACCACGTTGTTGAGAACCGGCGCCCACATCATGGCGCCGAACCGGCTGCGGGCACCCAGCACCTGCCCGAGCAGGGTGAACAGCCCGAGGAAGAAGATCTGCGGCAGGCAGGCCCGGGCGAAGGCGACCGTCGTCCCCGCCTGCGCACCGCCGTAGCCGGTGTACGCCGCCACGATCGCCGGCGCGGCGAGCACCGCGCCGGCCGTGATCAGCAACAGGGCCACCGTGCAGACGGTCAGCAGCCGGTCGGTGTACGCGGCCCCGCCGTCCTCGTGCTCCTTGGCGGCCCGGACCAGTTCGGGAACGAAGACGGCGTTGAGGGCACCGCCGAGCAGCAGGGTGTAGACGATGTTGGGAACGGTGTTGCCGACCGCGTACCCGTCGGCGACCGCACCGACGCCGAGCGCGGCGGCGACGACGGCGGAGCGTACGAAGCCGGTGGCGCGGGAGACGAGGGAGCCGACGGCCATCAGGGCACCGCTGCGCAGGACGGGGCTCGCGGTCTCGGCAGCGGCAGCGGCAGCGGCAGCGGCAGTGGCAGTGGCAGCAGTACCGTTCACCGGCCGGCCGGGTGCATCGCTCGTCGGCGGGCGTACCTCGCTCATCGGCGGGCCAGGTACATCTGGAAGGCCCGGTACAGCGTCTGGTTGGCGGTGCCGCCGAGCGGACGTTCCCACTCGCCCAGGGTCTCGACGACCCGGCCGCCGGTGCCGAGCTTCCATCGCAGCAGGCCGTACGAGCGGTCCTGCGGATCGAGCGTCGCGGGCACGCCCCGCATGTCGTAGACCTCCGCGCCCAGGGCCTGGGCGTCGAGCATCATCCGCCACTGCAAGGCGTGCGAGGGGTGGACCTCGCGCCGGTGGTCGGCCGAGGCGCCGGTCTGGTACCAGACCCGGCGCCCCACCGTGATCATGGTGTGGGCGGCCAGGATCTCCCCCTGGTGACATGCGAGGTAGAGCCGCATCCGGCCCGGCTCCTCGGCGTTGAGGGCCGCGTACTGGCGCTGGTAGTAGGCCAGTGAGCGCCCGAGACGGAATCCGTCCCGCTCCTCCGTGATCCGCAACAGCCGGTGGAACTCCGGGAGTTCCGCATCCCCGCCCACGGTCACGGTCACGCCCGCCTTCGCCGCCCGGCGTATGCTGCGCCGCCACCCCTGGTTGAGTCCGCCCCACAGGTCCTCGCTGCTGCGCCCGGCGAGGGGCACGTGGAAGACGTAGCGGGGCTGGGCGTCGCCGTCGCCCTCGTCCCCGCCGCAGCGCTGCCAGCCGCGGGCCCGCAACCGTTCGGCCACGGCGGCACCCAGCGGATCGACCTCCCGTGCGAGAACGTCGGTCACCCGCCGCCCGGGCCCGACGCCCGCCTTGAGGCCGGAGGCGTCCCAGTGGCGGTAGGCGGGCGAGGGCCCGATACGCACGGCGAAGGCACCCGCGGAACGCAGGTGGCGCATCAGCGGCTCGAGCCAGCCGTCGAGATCCGGGTCGGCCCAGTCGGCGACGGGCCCTTCGGGCAGATAGGCGAAGTACCTGCGCGTGCCGGGAAACTGACGCAGCAGCACCAGCGCCACACCGGTCAGCCCGCCCGCGCCTGTCCCGAACCCAGGCCCCCAGCCCAGCAGTTGCGCCTGCCAGCCCTCCTTCACCTCGGCCCAGGAAGGGCATTGCAGAAAGCCGGGGGCCAGGGCGGAGCCGGGGCGTGAGGCCAGAAAGGCCCGGTACTCCTCGGCGGTGACGGGCCCCAGCCGGGTTTCCCGCCGGCCACAGCCTGCCGTCGCGAGCAGCGCTGACACTGCGCCTCCTCGGGTGCGGTCGTCAAGTGATGAGTCGATGACAGGAGATTCACAGGCGCCGATGACCGACCCGCGCGCCGAATGTGACCGGACGACGACCATTGCCCCGCAACAGCCGTCACACACCAGGAACAACCGCAGAACCGCACGTCTCGCGGCCTAGAGTCCTGGCATCCCGGCATCCCGGCACCCCCGCTTCCCCACGTCTTCCCGACGTCTCTTCGACGTCCGCTTCCACGGAGGTATCCGTTGAGCCAGATACGCGTCGGCGCCCTCACCACGGCCGTGACCGCCGCCCTGCTCACCACCGCCCTCTCCGCCTGCTCGGCCGGAGGCTCCGCCACCACGGACGCGAAGGGCGGCGGGCGGCCGGGCGGCCGGGCGGCGACGATCACCGTGACACCCCACGGCACGCGGGCGAGGGCCGGCGCCCCGGTCGAGGTGGCCGCCCACGGCGGCACCCTCACCTCCGTCACCGTCACCGGCGCCCACGGCGACCGGCTCCCGGGCAGGCTGGCGAGCGACGGCCGGACCTGGACCTCCGACCGCAACGCCCGGCCCGGCACCGCCTACACGGTCCTCGCCGCCACCCGCACGGCCGACGGCACCAAGAGCCAGGCCCGCACCTCCTTCACGACCGAGGCCGCCACCCTGGTCAACAAGGTGGACTGGCGGCCGGGCAACGGCACCACGGTCGGCGTGGCCCAGCCGATCTCCCTGGTCTTCGACCACCCGGTGCGCGACAAGGCGGCCGTGGAGAAACAGCTCAAGGTCACCACCTCGAACGACACCCAGGGCTCCTGGGGCTGGATGAAGGACCGGTCCGGCAGGGACCGGGTGGACTGGCGGCCCAAGGAGTACTGGCAGCCGGGAACCACGGTGACGCTGGACGCCCGGCTCAACGGCACCGACTCGGGCCCGAGCGGCGGCTGGTTCGTCCGCGACTACCACGTCCGCTTCACCATCGGTGCGCGCCAGGTGTTCAAGGTGGACCTCGACCACTACCACCTCACCCTGTGGCGCGACGGAAAGGCGGAGCGCACCCTCCCGGTCTCCGGCGGCACACCCGGCCCGGACACGGGCTCCTGGCGCGGCACGGAGGTGGTGATGGCCAAGGAGGGCACCATCCGGATGAACTCCGAGACCGTGGGCCTGGGCAACGCCTACAACGCGATGGTCGACTCCGCGGTACGGCTGACCTGGTCGGGCACCTACGCGCACGCCGCGCCCTGGAACGCCGCGTACTTCGGCCGGGCCAACAAGAGCCACGGCTGCATCGGCATGAGCAACGCCGACGCCAAGTGGTTCTACGACCACGCGCAGATCGGCGACCCCGTCGAGGTCAAAGGCGCTCAGACCAAGGGCAGGGTGGCCCTGAACAACGGTTTCGGCGACTGGAACGTCGACTGGGAGCAGTGGCGCACGCTGAGCGCGCTGGACTAGGGGGTGTTGACGCCCCCGGGGCAGGCGGGCCCGGTCCGTATGCGGTGAGTTGCGTGTCGCAGTCGCCGAGTCGTACTCCATCGCCGAGGCGCTCCGCCGCCTTGAGCGCCCGGACGACAGCACGCAGCGTGCTCTGCCGCGTCAATGGATCGCCGAAGACGGCCTCACGACCGCGTACTTCCTGGGGCAGCCTCACCAAACGAGGGAAGTCACGCTCGATGCCGGTCAAGAAGCCGGACGAGATCCTCGTTCTGCGCGACGACGATCAACGGACACGGACTCCGCTCCTGCGACGAGCTCTCCGTGGAATCGGCAGACCTGATGCGTGCGCCGAGTGCGGGACTGCCCCCGGGTGGCTCGGCAGACCGATGACGCTGGAGGCCGGTCACACCAACGAAAACCGGACGGGACAACCGGCGCGAGAATCTCCGGCTGCTCTGCCCCAACTGCCTCGCGATCGCCAGTACGTGGTGCAGGGTGGGCGTCGCGCACATGCCCGGTAACATGGGCGGGCACGCGGCCGTTGCTGAATGGTATAAGCAGAGGTTTTAGGTGCCTCGGGGCATTTGCCCATGTGGGTTCGACTCCCATCGGCCGCACCTGCGAGGGGCCGTCCCGACGGACGGCCCCTCCTGTGCGTCAGCCCAGCAACTCCCGAACCACCGGCACCAGCGCCCGGAACGCCTTCCCCCGGTGGCTGATCGCGTTCTTCTCCTCCGGGCTCAGCTCGGCGCACGTCCGCGTCTCGCCCTCCGGCTGGAGGATCGGGTCGTAGCCGAACCCGTTCGTGCCGGAGGGGGCGTGCCGCAGGACGCCCCGCAGCCGGCCCTCGACCACCCGCTCCGTCCCGTCCGGCAGGGCCAGCGCCGCCGCGCACGCGAAGTGCGCCCCCCGGTGTTCCTCGGCGATGTCGGCCAGCTGGGCCAGGAGCAGCTCCAGGTTGGCCTTGTCGTCGCCGTGCCTGCCGGCCCAGCGGGCGGAGAAGATGCCGGGGGCGCCGTTCAGCACGTCGACGCACAGCCCGGAGTCGTCCGCGACCGCCGGGAGCCCCGTGGCCTTGGCGAGCGCGTGGGCCTTGAGCAAGGCGTTCTCGGCGAAGGTGACGCCGGTTTCCTTGACGTCGGGGACGTCCGGGTAGGCGTCGGCACCGACCAGTTCGTGGGAGAGGCCGGCATCGGCGAGGATCGCCCTCAGCTCGGTGATCTTTCCGGCGTTGCGGGTGGCGAGGATCAAGCGGGTCATGCGACCCAGTATTCCTGGCCCCTCCGACCAGGGACGGGCCCGCCCCGCCCCCCCGGGGCGCGCCCGCGTCAGGCCCCTGGCGCTCCTCCTCATGCCCCCAGCGTCCGCGAGATCACGTAGATCAGCAGACCCGCCAGCGAACCCACCACCGTGCCGTTGATCCGGATGAACTGCAGGTCGCGGCCGATGTGTGCCTCGATCTTGCGGGTGGTGTGCTCCGCGTCCCAGCCGGCGACCGTGTCGGTGATCAGCGAGGTGATCTCCTTGCGGTAGGTGGTGACGACGTGCACCGCCGCGCCCTCCACCCACGTGTCGACCTTCTCCTGCACCTTCGGCTCGCGCGCCATCCGCTCGCCGAGGGACAGCAGCGCGGCCCGTACCCGCAGCCGCAGCTGGCTGCGCTCGTCCTCCGCCGCCGCCACGATCATCGAGCGTACGGCGCTCCACGCGGAGGCGATCAGGTCCTGGACCTCGCCCCGGCCGAGCACGTCGCCCTTGAGCCGTTCCACGCGCGCGCGTGTCTCCGTGTCGGACTGGAGGTCGGCGGCGAAGTCGTTGAGGAACCGGTCCAGGGCGCCGCGGGCCGGGTGCGAGGGCATGTCGCGCATCTCGGCGCAGAAGCGCAGCAGCTCCTTGTAGACGCGTTCGCCGACCTTCTTGTCCACGAAGCGAGGGGTCCAGCCGGGGGCGCCGCCCTGGACGGCGTCCATCACGCTCTCGCGGTGCAGCACGAGCCAGTCGTGGGCGCGGGAGACGATCAGGTCGACGGCCCGTCTGTGACCGCCGTCGGCGACGACCTTCTCCAGCATCTTGCCGATGCCGGGTGCGATCTCCTGCGCGTTGGCGCGCCGCGTGATCGCCTCGCCGACCACGGCCTGGACGTCGGAGTCGCGCAGCACGGCGAGCGCGCCCCGCAGGGCGGTCGCCAGCTCGGCCGTCACCCGCTCCGCGTGTTCCGGCAGGGCCAGCCAGGCCCCGAGGCGGCTGCCGATGCCGACGGCGTGCAGCCGCTGCCGTACGACGTCCTGGGAGAGGAAGTTCTCGCCGACGAACTCACCGAGGGAGATCCCCAGCTGGTCCTTCTTCGTCGGGATGATCGCGGTGTGCGGGATGGGCAGGCCGAGCGGGTGGCGGAAGAGGGCCGTGACGGCGAACCAGTCGGCCAGCGCGCCGACCATTCCGGCCTCGGAGGCCGCCGCCACGTAGCCGGCCCATGACCCCGCCCCCGCCTGCTCGGCCCACTTGGCCAGGACGTACACCACCGCCACGAACAGCAGCAGCCCGGTCGCTGTCAGCTTCATGCGCCGCACCCCGCGCCGCCGCTCCTCGTCGGCCGGGGTGAAGGCGGTCATGGTCCGGTACGACGCGACCCGCGCCGGTGTCCCGGTCTCGGTAGGTTCCATCAGCTCCACAGCTCCACAGCTCCACACCCCCACCGTTCGGCGTTCGGCGTTCGGTGATCCCACACAATTGTCCCTTCCTGACCGACTACCGGAACGGAACAAGAGTTCCCGGCGTCTGTGTGCAGAGGGATGGGCAGCCTTCGGACGGGGGGTCGGGCGGGGGGCCGTCCGGGGAGGGTGGTTGGGCTGACCGGGGGTTTCAGCAGGCCGCTGCCAGTTGTCCCGAGTCCATGACGCATCATGGGGCTCACCGGATCCGGAGCCTCGGGCTCCCTTTTCCCGAGGAGAACGACACAAGCGTGACCAGGCGTCATCACGGGGGCGCGGGGCCCGCTGGGGAGCAGCCGGGGGCCGCAGCCCACACGCAGCACGGTGCGGTCCTGAGCGCGCTGGTCGCGCTGGTCCTGGCCCTGTCTTCGGTCATCTACATCGCGGCGACGGCCGAGGACGGCACCCCCGGCACCAGCCTCGACGGCAACCGCCCGCACCAGGGCTCCTCCGCCGCTCCCGCCGCCCCCGCCTCCACCAGGGCATGGGTCGGCTCCTGGGCGACCGCTCCGGTGGGCGGCGAACCGGGCACCGAGAGGGACGGCCTGGCGGGCCACTCGCTGCGCAACGTCGTCCACGCGAGTACCGGCGGGACGAGCGCGAGGGTCACCCTCTCCAACCTCTACGGCCAGTCGCCGCTGACCGTCACGCACGCCTCCGTCGCCCTGGCCGCGGGCCCGGACACCGCCGCGGCTGCCGCGGGGACGATGCGCAGGCTCACGTTCGACGGCAGCACCAGGGTGGTCATCCCGGCCGGCGCCCAGGTGGTGAGCGATCCCGCACCGCTCACCATCCCGCACGACGCGACCGTCCTGGTCACCGTCTACGCCCCCACCCCCTCCGGGCCGGTCACCTACCATCCCCGCGCCCGGCAGATGTCGTACGCCGCCGACGGCGACCGCAGCGAGGACGCCACCGGCACGCCGTACACCGAACAGACCCCGTACTGGCGCTATCTGACGGCCCTGGACGTCCTGAGCAGCGAGTCCACCGGCACCGTCGTCGCCTTCGGCGACTCCATCACCGACGGCATCACCTCCACCGTCGGCGCCAACCGCCGCTGGCCCGACGTCCTGTGGCGCCGGCTGAGTGCGGCCGTCGCGGGCGGCGGGCACCTGCCGCGCTACAGCGTCGTGAACGAGGGCATCAGCGGCAACCAGGTCCTGGCCGACGGCCCGGGCCGCCCCGCCGAGAACCAGAGCGGCACGGCCCGCTTCACTCGCGACGCCCTCTCCCACCCCGACGTCAAGGTGGTGGTGATCGACCTGGGCATCAACGACATCCTCCGCAACCCCAGGCTGGCCGACCCCGACCGCATCACCGCCGGCCTGCGCACCCTGGTCCGCCAGGCCCACGCCCGCGGCCTGAAGGTCGTGGGCGCCACCCTGATGCCCTTCAAGGGCCACCGGGGCTGGACCCCGGCGAGGGAGGCGGTACGCCAACAGGTCAACGCACGGATCCGGTCCGGCCGGATCTACGACGCGGTGGCCGACTTCGACACATCACTGAGGGACCCCTACGCCCCCCGCAGTCTCCGCCCCGCATACGACTCCGGCGACCACCTGCACCCCAGCGACCTGGGCTTCCGCAGGATGGCGGAGACCTTCGACCTGCGCCTGCTGCAAGGGGCGGGCCGGGCGGAGCTGTAGGCAACTGCCGCCGGGCCCGCTCAGACGCTGCGCACTGGGTCCCGTCTCAGGCCTTGCGGTCGGCGACGGCCCAGGAGGCAAGAGCCACAGCCCCGGCGACACCGAAGACGGACGGCCAGGCGCCGACCTTCTTGGCCAGCGGGTGAGACCCGGCGAACGCGGCGACGTACGCGGCCGTGAGCGCCCCCGCGGCCTTCCCGCCCGCCTGCTTGCGCCACTGCTGCGCCGCGGCGGCCCCGGCGACGGCGAGCACGGCCCCGCCGAGCTGCCGCTTCTTCGTCCAACGGGCGACGCCGTAACCCCCGACAAGCCCACCGGCGGCGACCGCCGCGCTGGGAACCTTGGCCATGAGTTGCCTCCTCGTATCAATTCAGCCGGTGCTGTCCGTCACTGCTCTGGCCCGAGGCTAACGTGCAGGTGACCAGTCTCGATCAACAGGTTCGACCCGTTGGTCGAATGATCGAGCTGGTGCCGAGGGCGTCATGACGGCGACCGCGGCAGTGGCATTCTCCGTAAAGACTTGCTGTCGAGGTCGGGATTCGGGGCCCAGGAGAGGCCTCACTGCAGCAGGTGATCCGCCTTACCCGCCTTGATGTCGAGAATCATGGTCCGCAGGGCGTCACGGCTGTCTCTGACGAAACGCTCCTCCTCGCCGTGCACCGCCACGTATGCGTTGCCGGCTTCGTCGACGCCTATCCGGAAGCACGAGTTGCCTTCGCCGCAGAAGGGTTCTTCCCACTGGATCTCGGACATGACATCTCCTACTAGAGCTGGTGTGCGACGGCGTGGATGAAGTCCTTCGAATCGTCGGGGGAGAGTGCCAGTTCCTCCATCCGATCCAAGTGAGCACGGTACTTGGCCAACTCTGCCTCGCCGTAGAGGAAGTCCGGGCCGTGCGAGTTGTCGATCTGCACGGTGTCCAGTTGCTCCGTCGGTCCCTCCGCGTAGAGGACGGTCTGACCCGCGCCCGGAATGGCTCCGTGGGTGAAAGGGATGACGCGCACCGTGACGCCGTCCTTCTCGGATTGCGTGAGCAGATGTTCCAGTTGTGCGTGAGCGACCCGACGCCCTCCGAACTGCATCCGGATCGCGGCCTCGTGCACGAGTCCGATGAAGGGGGGAGCGGAAGCGGCGGTCAAGAGTTCCTGGCGGCGACTGCGATGGGCCGCCCTCATGGCCACCTCGTGCTCCGGCAGTGGGGGGAGAACGGCACGGAAGACAGCCAGGGCGTAGTCGGTCGTCTGTAGCAGGCCAGGAATGTGTACCGCACAGGCAGTGCGCATGCGAGTGGATCGAGCTTCCAACTCTGCGATGTCCAGCATCCCTTGGGGCAGAGCTTCGCGGTACTGATCCCACCACTCATGGCCGCCCGAGGCCATCGTCACCAAGGCCTCCACGTACTTCTCGTCGGCGCAGCGGCAGTGCTGAGCCAGGGTGCGCAGGCGCTCCTCGCTGATGTTCCGGACCCCGGACTCCATGTAGGAGATCTTTCCGCGATCGACGCCGAGAAGGTTCGCCGCCTGCTCCGCGGACATGCCTGCCGCGATCCGCATCCTGCGCAACTCGTGTCCGAGACGCTTCTGCCGCTGAGTGGGGACTGCTTTCGGGGGCATGTCGGTCCTTCCGGGTTGGCTCAGGAGGCAGTCTGCCGTGCGTCGGTATCCCCCTCCACGATCGAGCTAATTTGCCGGAATGGATGGCAAATTTGCCTACGACTCTTCTAGCTTGAACATCGCACCGCACCGCACGGCGAGGAGAAGTGCACCGCCCATGCCTGCTTGCTCTCTCCCGCCCTGGGAGAGGCGGGCCTGGGCCAGGGCGACAGGCCACTGCTCGCCCAGTGGCACACGACGACAAGCGGGAGAAGGAGTCGGACATGCATTGCAATGCGTGCACACCAAGACGCCCCTGGGCGCTGCCGTTTCTTGCCGTGCCGGAGGGTGTGGCCGCACTACGCGCCACGCTGAGGCTTCATCTGCGGCTGTGGGGACTGCCGGAGCTGACCGATGCGGCGCAACTCTGCGCGAGTGAACTGGTTTCCAATGTGATCACTCACGTGGGCCCGGGTACACCCGCGATCCTCGCCGTCTCCATGAGCGGCACGCACCTGCGCATCGAGGTCCACGACCCTGACCCCCGGGCCTTACCGACGTTGATCGTCTCCGCCGACGATGCGGAGACGGGGCGCGGCATGGCCCTTGTCACCGGCAGCTCCGATCGCTGGGGCGTTCAGCTCCTGCCCGACCGGAAGATCACGTGGGTCGAATTCGCGACCAGCCTCACCACGCCGAACGGGCACAGTCAGAACGTGCATGTCTGGAGGGCTGGGAGCGTCCTCGGTCTTTACGGCGCGGGGCAGCCTGTGTGTCCGACTGGATCGGCCAGGTTGACCGCCACCGTTGCCGAGACTGTGGCGGTCGACGCCATCGCCGACCTTCTTCATTGGCTTCGGGTGCACGGGCATGACGCGGAGGACATGTTGGATCGGGCCCAGATGCAGTTCGAGGCCGACTTGGAGTGAACCGCACGAGAGGAGGCAGCTGACAGCGGGGACTCCATCACGCCCTCACCTTGTGGACGAGGGGACCGGAAGCGGAGCGTCGGCTGCCGCGCGGTCCCCGGTTCGACTGTCAGTGGTCCAGTATCTCGGCGAAGAAGCCCATGCGGGGATCGTCCGGGGTGCCGATGAGCAGCGCGCGGTCGAGCAGGATGTTGTTGTGCTCGCAGCTCGTCTCCGGGAGCATCACGCAGGCGTGGCAGGCGGCGAGGTTGGTGCCATGGGTGCCGGACGCCTCGGCCTCGACGCAAAGCGGGTCGGAGGAGCACCACTCGGCACGGTGCATGGCCGAGCGGATCGCTCGGTCCAGGCGGTCCGGTTCGCCCTGGGCGACGAGCCCGCCGAGGCTGCCCGCCGAGTCGCTCGTCGCTGTGTAGACGAGTACCCCCGCCATGTCGTCGGCGGCATAAAGACGTTCACGCAAGGCGGCGGTCGGATATCCGGCTTCCAGGCTCCATTCGTTGATGAGCACGTGGGCCAGTGTGTGCAGCAGCACCATGCGGGGTGTGGCGGGGGACGGCGGGATACGGCTCGGATCCGTCGCCCGCTGCTCCATCGCCCTCCGGTGCGCGGTGCGTATCCTCTCCACCCGGGCGGCGACGGCAGGGGCCTTCTCCCATGAGGTGAGCCGATTCTCGTCCAGGCGGAGGAAGACCCCTTCGCCGTGAACCACCATCGCGGGGAGCCACTGCAGATCGCGGTCGGAGAGCGGAACCTCGTTCGACTCGGTGGTCGAGTCGGGGTCGGCGAGCCGGGTGAACGCCTTGAGGGCGCGCACCTCACGGAGCTTCTTCACCAGCATCGGGCCCGTGACACCGAGCGGTTGGAGCACCGTCGCATCACCCAGGGGGCTCTCGCAGACGAACTGCTCGTCCCGGGCGTGTTCGAGCTCGTCATTGCCGGAGCGGAGACGCTCGTACTCCTTGTTGCGCAGAGCGCGGTAGCGGTGGTCGAAGGAGGGGGTGTCCTCGCCGCTCGGATCCTCCTCGCGTTCCGCGTCGAGGAGCGCCATCACCTCGTCGATCGGGACGGGGCTTTCACCCTTGAACGCGAATTTGAGGCACATTTCGACGTCCGCGCGACTGTCCAGCTTGCGAAGTTCGTCCCAATGCTCGGCGAGCGGATCAGAGCGTCCGCTGCTCCACGGCGGGATGGAGAGTGCCGACTTCAGCACCGGCTGCCACACGGCCGAGGAACCGCGTTGGAGAGTGCGCGGGGTCAGGCCGCAGGGCCCGGCGGGTGCGGAGGTGCCGAGCCAAGGGCGGGTGCCACGGCAACGAAGGCCCAGGTCCTTCAGGGCGCGTCTACGGAAGGAGCCTTCCATCGAGACCTCGGGCACCCCGCAGGTGCAGGAGACGAGGATCGAGCGGAGCGAAGAACTGCGACCGGTGGAGCGCAGTTTGAGGGTTCCACCGCATTGGCCGGCGGCTGTGGGCCCCTGCCCCGAACCACGGTGGACCCACTGCCAGTAAGGGAATTCGTCGAGGTGTCCGGCCTCGCAGGCGATCACGAAACGGGAGGGGACGAGGTCGACCTCGCACGTGCCGCACACGCTTCGGCCGGGTGGCGGGTTGAATTCCCGGTGCCGGCGCAGGTCGTCGCACTCGGGGCAGGAGTGCATGAGGGGGAAGCGGCGGACCCGGAGGCCGTCCTTGCTGGTGTCGTCGGACGCGGGTGGCAGGCGGAAGTAATGGACGCCCAGGAGGCGAGCGAGGCGCCGCTCGTGGACCCTGGGGGACTCGTCGCTGTTCCAGTGCTCGTCGGCCCCGTCGAGGCCGGAGACAATGAAGGACTCGTGGTCGACGGCTACGAGCGAGCCGACACCGTACGTGGTGATCGCCTGGGCACGACGAACCGCACCACGACGAGGAAGGTTACGCGCGGGCACGGCGCCGTCCGCGCCGGTCCGGCGGCGGCGAGCGGGGGGCGGCGGGGTCATCGGGTTGCCTCCATGAACAGGGCGGACTCGGCATCGACGTCGCGCAGGCTCCACAGGGTGCGCCATGCCTTGCCCTCGGACTCGTCGTCGTACGACTTCAGGAGTGACGGGGTGCGGTCGCCCCTGCGGGGCTCGAAGAGCAGGCCCCCGTGTGTGTCGGCCTCGTCGCACCACCAGTCCACGAACTCGTCGAAGGCACGATCCACCGCGCCGACCTCCTCGGGAGTGACCTCCCGGACGCGATCCAGCAGAAGGGGCTTGATCTTGTCGTGGAGGAGGTGCTCGTAGGAGTCCACCAGTCCCGCTGCCTCGTTGGGGCGGGCGGCCGGAATCAGAATGCGGGCCAGGGCGACGACGACCGCGTGCAGGCCCCGCTCGCGGGCACGTACGGAGAAGGGCGTGACGGAGGTCGACTCGACCTCACGGTAGAGCGCGGAATGGAAGTGCAGGAAGTTCTCGTAGTGGGAGCGGTCGCGGGAACGGGTTGCGTTGAGCATGACGGCGACCAGTCCGGGGTGGGCGCGGCCGACACGGCTGGTGGCCTGGATGTACTCGGCCGTGGTCTGCGGCTGGCCCATCACGGCCATCAGGCCGAGACGGTCCACGTCGACGCCCACTGCGATCATGTTGGTGGCGAGGAGGACGTCCACGGTGTCCTCGTCCGGGAGCCTCTTCTCGATGCCCTTGAGGCGAGCGGGGATGTCGCTCGCGTCGATCCGGCTCGTCAGCTCGGAGTAGTTCGCGACGGGTCGGGCCGGGACGCCCTCTCGCTCGGCAAGCAGCTCCAGGTAGGCCACCACGTCGTCGTGGACCTGGAGTTCGGCGGCGGACAGCAGCCGGAGGCTGTTGAAGTAACCGACCAGGCTCCAGTACGCGTCGCGGACGTCGTCGTCGGTCTGCGCGTACATGGCCCGGTGCAGCAGTGTCGCGTACGTGCGGATGAGCAGCGTGGATTGGCTGGTGCCGGGAGCGAGCAGGCCGACATAGCGGCGGCTGGCCTTCTCCTCGCGAGGAGTCTCGACAGCGAACCAGGAGTCGCGGGAGTCCAGGCCGGCAGGCGGGAACTGGCGGACATCGCGGGCGAAGAGGTGGAGTCCCTGATCGGCGGCACGACGGATGGTCGCTGTGGAGGCGATCACCTTCGGCCGGCCGGCCAGTTCGTCCACGGCGGTCTCGTAGAGGCCGGTGAGTGTGCCCAACGGTCCCGAGATCAGGTGGAGTTCGTCCTGGACGATCAGCTCCGGGGGAGGGGTGCGGTCGCTCGGGTCGTCGCGGTTGAAGAGAGCGGCGGTGGCCGGGCGCCACGGCATCGAGGCGAACTTGTCGACGGTGGCGATCACCAGCGTCGGTCGGGCGTCGTACACCGCCTCGTCGATCAGGTGGACGGGCAGGCCGTCGACGAAATCGCAGTCGGGTCCCGGGCAGCGGACGTACATGCGCTTGGCGTCTTCATCGACCTCGTACGCACGGGCGTCGAGGCGAGTGCCGCACCAGGGGCACGCGTGCAACTGGACCGGGTTCTCGGTGGCGAGACGCTTGTCGAGATCGCCACGGAGCCCCGCGAGTTTCTGCTCGGCCTCCGCCAGAGTGTTGGGTGTGGCCGAACGCCCCACCCACATGCCGATGGAGAACTCCTCGTCGCCCAACTCGGGCGTGTTCCGACGCATGCGCTCCATGGCGCAGAGCAGGATCGTGGCGCGCTCGAACTGCTGGAGGGTGAGCAGCCGCAACGTGTAGCGCATGAGCACGGTGACCCCGCCGCCGGCCGCTCCCCTGCGGATGCGACGCAGGAACGAGGTGAGGGCGATCAGACCGAGGTACGCCTCCGTCTTGCCACCACCCGTGGGGAACCACAGCAGGTCGGAGACCTTCCGGTCGGGGTGCTCGGGGTCGTCGATGCCGGCCAGGCACAGGAGCATGAACGCGATCTGGAAGGGGCGCCAGCGGCCGGCGGCCGGGTCGGGGGCGCCGACGCGTCCGCTCTTCACCCAGGCGCTGCGGGCGCGCTGATCGGCCATGGCGCGGTTGGCGAGTCGGAACGCCCGCATCACGTCAGGCTTGCACCGTAGGAGTTCGATGCCCTCGCGGACGCGGCCCAGTGCCTCCTTGCAGGCCTTCACCTGGTCCCGGGCGGGCTTCTCGTGCGTGGTGCCCGCAAGAGCGTCGGCCTCGACCTCCTTGCGGTCGATCCAGTGTCCGTAGCCCGTCGCGAGCGCCTCCAGGGCGGCCAGGACCTCGGTGTCGGAGTGCTCCGCCAGTCCCAGCATGGACAGAGCCGAGCTGTCGATCTCCGGATTGGAGTCCGTGAGCAGCACCTCGACAGTGGGCACGAACTCGCTCCGCACCTCGGGTACAGCGGCGTCCTGGGTATCGCTCACGCCGATCGGTGCCGGCGTCCAGTCCCACTCGGCCGCGCAGCCGTGACCGACGGCGAAGGTAGGGGCGTGGCGGTGCAGGAGTCGACTGGTCGCGACCTCGGGGTCATGGGCGTCAGCCGGGGCCGGACGTTCGACGAACGCGGTGGAGCCGTCGGCCGCTCGGACGGTGAGACCGCACTGGAACAGGGAGAACGCGTCCTGCAGTTCGTGTTCGTCGACCTGGTGGGTGTTGACCAGGGTGACCGTGACCGTGACCGTCCCCGTGGTCGGGGCGCGGTGACGGACGTTGACGCGCAGCGCGACACCGGGTCCGAGGTCGACCTTCATGTCCGGGGCGGGCGTGGTCACGTCGATCGTGGTGTCCGCAAGTGCGAGTTCCTTGCGCCGCCACCGCTCCCGCTGGTCAGAGGTGGTGCGGGCCTCGGCGCGGCGGGCCGGGATCAGGTTGCCCTCCGCGTCGGTGGGCTCGTAGACGGCGGCACGTGCCGAGACGACGATCGCCTTGCCGCCCGGGGCGACGGCGAAGGTGAGACCCATCGAGGAGGGACGTCGGGACCCCGCGGCGCCCACCTCCTGAGCGGTGCCGGATTCCTCGACGTTGTCGCGGGTACGCTGCGGGGCGTCGTCCAGACCCTCGTGCTCGGCGGCGTCGTCGCGAAGCCGTTGCTCGGCGGCCGTGTTCTTCGGCCGTGGGTAGAGGACGCCGGTCAGGTAGCGGTCGATCGGTGCGTCCTGGGTGAGGACCTCGTCCCGGTCCTCCGGCGCTGCTCCCGGAGCGGGGCCGAGCAGCTCGCGGCGGAGTCCCGCCAGGAGTTCCTCGTCCCGGACCCGATAGTGCTCGGAGTGTCGGCCTGCCACCCGCGTCATGCGCGCTGCTCCTCGTCGTTGTCAGCCCGTCGATATCTTCCGATGCCGGTGATCCTCGGGACGATCCACACCCCGCGGTCGCCGAGGCCGGCGTTGGCCCCGGCGGCAGTGCTGCCCGACACGGTCTCCAGGGTGTCGATCCGTAGGCCGTGGATCTCGTCGGGCCACCAGGGCTCCCACGTCCGGTTCACCTTCTGCACCTGGAACAGCTCTTCGCGGAACCGCTCCGACGCCTCGCCGATCACCCGCCCGTCGTGCACGAGCTCGTACGGAGGGCTCCCGTGTTCGCTCATCGGCACGCCGTGCCGCCTGCGCAGCACCACCTCATGGCCGGGACGCACCCGCTCCAGGAGGTACGTCTGGGCCGCCAGGGCGTCGGTCTCGTGGCACGGCGGGTTGTCGCGGCACACGTCGCCCGCCTCGGCGACGACACCGAACCGGTCGTACGACCGCCATCCGCCGACATACCTGCGACCGCTCCTCCTGACTCCCGCTCTCTTGAGGATCGGCAGGTCGGGCGAGGGCACGTGGTAGAGGTCCTGCCGGGCGCGGGTCATCGCCACGTACAGGGCGCGGGCTTCCGCGGGCAGGTCCAGCTCCTCCTTGTACTGCTTGTGCAGTTCGGCGGCGGACGGCGGAGTCAGGACGATCACCCGGTCGAACTCCAGGCCCTTGGCCCGGTGCACGGTGGAGACGACGATCCGGGCGGTCTCCGGGTCGGCGGCCTCGTCGGGAAACCTGCCTTCGGCGACGGAGCGCCGCAGGCGTTCGACATCGAGCACGTTGCGCGCGGCGCCGCGCGCGGTCCGGCGCAGCGCCGTCCACAGGGCCGTCGTGTTCGGCTCGTACGACAGAGGGATCTCCGCGAGCAGGGAGCGGAAGCGGTCCTCCGTGAGGCCGGTGGCCTCGGTCCGGCGCAACAGTTCGGCGACCCAGTAAGGGACCGGGCGCTCTTCGAGGGGGCGCTTGAGCCGGTGCTCGACGCCGTGCTCGTGGAGCAGGCCGGAGACCACCAGGGCCTGCCGGTTGTCCCGGGTGAGGATCGCGCAGGTGTCGGAGAGCGTCCGCAGCCCGTCCAGGGAGAGCTGATCGGTGAGGTCGCCCAGGCCGTTCGCCGGGTCGAGGAGCAGGTCGCGCAGCTCCTCGTAGAGCGCCCCGGCATCGTCCGCGCCGGTGGTTCGCTGGAGCCGGGGACCGTGCGCCAGCGCGATCCGGGCCTCGGGCGTGGCCGCCCGGAAATTCTGAGTGAGGTGCAGTTCCACCAGGTCGTCCGGGTAGGAACAGCGCAACCAGTCGAAGAACCGGCCGGTCTCGTCGGCGCGTTCGGTCGGGTCCTCGATCTGGAACCCGTAGACGGACTGAGCGGCGTCGCCGACGACGGTGAAGCCACAGGTGTCCTGATACCGGTCGAGCAGCGTCTCCACCAGCTCACGGCGGGCGCCCAGCAGGTCCTGGACCTCGTCGATCACGACATGAGCGGGCGGGACGGCGTCGCCCGCCTCCAGCGCGCCCTTCTCGATCGCCCCGGCGGCGGCGGTGATCCGTTCGTCGAAGCAGGCCGCGCTCCACTCGCCGTCCGGGTCGGCCTGACGGAGCACCCCGTACGCCCAGGCGTCGAAGGTCTGGGCGCGCACTCGGCGGGCCCGGTCGCCGTGCCGGGCGATCCGCTCACGCAGTTCCCGGGCCGCGGCCCGGGAAAAGGTGAGGACCAGGATCTCGGCGGCCTCCAGGGCTTCGTCGGGGTCCTCGTGACCGCACAGGGCGTCGAGCCGGCGCACCAAGGTGTGCGTCTTCCCCGCCCCGGCGCCCGCGGTGACCAGCACGCGGGCGTCCCAGGGCTGCTCGACCACGGCCCGCTGCTCGTCGGTGAGCGGCGGACTGTCCAGGTAGGCGTCGGTCACTTACGGCTCCAGAGGTGCTCGAACTGGGTGAAGGCGAGCTGGGTGTCGAAGTTGGCGATGTTGTCGCTGACGTTGAGGATCAGGCAGGTGTCCTTGCCGCCGTTCTTGGGTCCGCGCAGGCCACGACCGATCATCTGCTGGTAGACGTTGGTGCTGTAGACCGGACGCGCAACCACCACGACGCGGGTCGCGGGTGCGTCGAACCCCTGAGTCAGAACACCGTAGTTGGTGAGGACCCGAATCCGCTCCGCACGGAAGTCCTCGATCCGCCGGCGCCGATCCTGGGCGCTGGTGGTGGAGTCCACGGCGGCGGACGGGATCCCGCGGTCGTTCAGCATGGCCGCCAGGTACTTGGCGTGATCGACGGAGGTGGCGAAGAGCAGGGTCGGCCAATCCTCCGGCAGAGCGGCCACCTCGTCGACGATACGGCGACTGCGCGCGTGGTCGTCGGCGAGGCGCTGTTCGGCGGCGCGAGAGAGCATCGCCATCCGGTCGGCCTGCGCCTTCTCCTCGCGGGTCAGCTCGATCCGGCCGCCTTCCAGCGTGCGGTGCTGGACCTGTGCGAGCATCCCCCACTCCTGGAGATCGCGGTAGGGGTCACCGGAAGGGAAGACGCCTTCGTCGAGCCGCCGGTTGCCGAAGCGGTTGACCAGCCGACGGGTCTCCTCCTCGTTGGTGTTGCGGAACGGGGTGGCGGTCAGACCCAGCAGGTGTCGCCTGGTCTCGTACTGGGTCAGACCCAGCTGTCCCAGGATCTCGGTGTAGCGCTTGGAGACGGCGGTGTGCGCCTCGTCCACGATCACCAGGGACGCCTGCCGCAGCCAGCTGTAGCCGTCGGCGTCCAGGCAGTGTTCCAGCTTGGCGTCCGTCGCGACGACCAGATGCGGGTGGTCCACCACGTCACCCACCTCGTTGCTGCCCCACAGCCGGCTGATGGTCAGCGGTCGCTCCGCACCCACCTTGCTCCACACGAACTTCCAGCTCTGCACGGCCTGCTCGCACAGCTCCTCGGTCTGCGCGATCCACAGCAGAGGACCTTCCAGGTGGCCCGCCTGCTTGACCCAGCGGATCACGGCTTCCGCGGTGACGCGGGTCTTGCCCGCGCCGGTGGGCAAGGACAGCATGGCTCGTTGAGGCGCGAACCGATCGAGCATGCCGGTGATGTTCCGGACCAGATCCTCCTGGTAGTCGTGGAGCCGCGGGAAGTCGCGCGGGCCGTCCACGGTCTCGAAGGCGGGCGGGGAGGGCGTCCTGGAGCCGGCGAAGGCCACGGGGAGCCTCAGATCCGACACGAAGGCGACGGCGGCCGAGGAACCTCCGTAGCCGACCGGCGCGTTGGGGAACCTGGCCTGGATGTCCCGAGCGTGCTGCTGGAGAACGCCGTCACCGTGCGCGTTGAAGGCCATCTGCGCGATCCTGTGCCCGGACGGCTCCGCGCCGTCGGTCTCCTGCAGTTCGGCGTCCATCAGTCCTTCGGGCAGCCCGGACCGCAGCGCTTCGGCGCCGATCAACAGCTCGATCTTGGTGACGACGTCCTCGGCGTCGCGCACGGCCCGGAGTGCCGCCCTGGTCGCGCTGTCGCGAGCCATGCGTTCCTGCTGCTCCAGCACCGCCCGGCAGCCGGCCGCGCCGAGCTTGAGCTCCAACTCCCGGTCGATCAGCCGCAGCATCGCCTCCGGATCCAGAGGCACGCGCACCTTGACCGTCCCGCCCTGGCGCACGGCGTCCAGGGGGCGCGGCTTCGTGCCGTTCGGGGTGCGGGTCACCTCTTCGAGCTCGGTGCACCGCTGCACCGTGTTGTTCCGGTTGCCGCTGTTCAGCCGCTGGCGCAGCGCGGGGTACAGCTCGACCAGGGGCACCGGGTCGCCGTCCGGGACCTCGCGGGTCTCCCGGCTGATGACGTCGGCGTAGCGCAGCATGCCCCACTTCTCGACCATCAGCTCGGCGTCCGCCGGGGTCGCCACCAACAGGGCGGGAAGCTGTTCCGCGCGCAAGGCCCGATACTCGGCGGAACCCACCGCGATGGTGATCTCGTCGTCGGGACGGGCGCCCCAGACGTCACCGATCCGGCAACGGGTCAGGGAGTCCTCGGGGAAGTCCGCACCGAACCGGGTCAGCATCACGTAGGTGGCGCCCACGAACGCGTCGTCCTCACTCCGTGACACCTCGGCCAGCAGGGCGTCCCAACGGTCCGCAGGCACCTCGTCGACCGTGGTGGGCAGCCGCAGCTTCCGGGCCTTCTCGGGCGAGATGTCGGCGACCGGCAGCACGTCGCGGTACGCCGCCAGCTGTGGTCCGACGGCTTCCCTCAACGGCTTGATCCCCTGGGAGGTGGCGACGGTCCCGTACTTTCTGAGCATCCAGCGGATCGGCGAGATCACGGCCTGCCGGGTGCTGGACTGCGCGCCGATCTGACGGGTCCAGTTGTCCACCACGGCGTCGTCGGGAAGCGCCTTCAGAAAGGCGGCGCGGGACTCCTCCGACAGGGAGCGGAACAGGTGCAGGGGGCCGCCGATCGCGGAGCCCTCCACCTTCATCCGGTTGAGGGAGGGGGGGTTGTGTGCACCGCGCTCGGCCAGCGCACGCAGATAGGCGGCGTGAACGGCCTCCCGGTACTCCTCGAACCAGGCCTCGCCCTCCGGCCGCACCGACGACGAGGGCCGCTCGCGCAGGCCGATCTCGGGGAAGAAGGAGAGGTCGTCGGAGTGGAACTTCTTGTCGACGGCGATGCTCGGGTCACGGTCGGCGTCGACCACCGCCCCGGGCAGCATGCAGTCACGTACGGGACGGAACCTCCCGTCGGCCGTGCGGACACGCAGCGTCTCGCCCGGACTGGGCACGCGCTCGAGCACCTTGTGTGCCAGTCGACGCCCGCCGGCCTGGCGGAACAGTTCCCAGAACCGCTCCCACTCGGCGTTGCCATAGCTGTCGAAGCCCTGGTCGAGGACGCTGATGAACCGGCCCTCCGCGTCCGCCTCCCGGATACCGAGGACGTTGAGAGCGTGCGCCAAGGACGAGTCGCGGGCGAGGTCGCCGGCCACGTACACCAGGGATTCGCGCAGCCCTCCCTCGTCGGCGCGGCGGAACACCCGACCGGGCACGGGGGCGACAAGACCGTGTTCCTCGGTGAGCACGATCCGGGCCCGGCGGGCCTCCTCGGCGTACGGGGAGTGGATCTCCACCATGTCCGCGAGGATGCGGATCGCCGTCGCGGAGGCCTCGGCTGTGCCGCACGCGACGAGTGCCTCCAGCCACTCGCGGACACCGGTCCGCTCGTGCCCGGCCGCCGCGAGGATGTGCTCGACCTTGCCGGACCGCAGGGAGTCGGCCTCGACGCCGGGGTGCAGCCAGTCGGTGGGGCGCCCGGGGCACTCGTGCCACATGCGCAGCCAGCCGGCGAGGCGTTTCTGGTCCTTGTCGAACCGAGGGTGCACCCGCAGTTCAGTCGGCACGCGCAGCACCCCTTCCTGGTCAGGGAGCGACGGACGGACCGCGGCCCGCGCCCAGATCTCACGGGTCAGGAACTCGTCCGCCCAGCTGATCGCCTCCTTCACACGGCCGGGCAGCAGAGGGAGGTAGGCGGCGGGGTCCTCGGTGGGGGCGAGGTCGGGAAGAGAGTCGACCACGAGGGCTGCCGACGCCCTGATCATCTCCTGGTTGAACGGCGAGGAGTCGAGCAGGTTCTGCCGGTCCTCATTGGTCTTCCAGGCCCCGTTGAGGATGCCGCTCAGCGACATCTCGTACTTGGTAGGGAAGAAGGACCAGAACGTGCCGCGGCCACGGGTCCGCCGATTGACGTACAGGCCGCTCTCCGGGTCCTTCTCCAGGGCGGGAACACCCCAGGAGAGGTCGAGCGCGACCCGGTCGTGGAGTTCGCCGGCGTCGGCCCGGGCCGCCGGACCGGGGGTGTGGTCGGTGGTGAACACGCGCCAGTGGATGGTGGCGGTGGCCTTCCCTGTCCTTTCCTCGGTCACGGTGTGCAGGTCGCCGACCTGACGTGTGGTCAGGAGTCGGCGAGCCACGGGGCGGGGACGACGGTCCTCCAGGACGACCTTCGCGACATGCGGCGAGAAGAGCTGGAAGCCCACGGGGAACTCGTCGCGGGGCTCGCCGTGGTCCTTGGCGCGACTTCCGTGCATGTCCCGGCCCAGCCGGTCGTCCGCCTTCGGGAGCAGGGGGAGGCGTACGACGGTGGTCGCCCAGGTCAGCAGCTCGTTCAGGACGGGATCGGCGGCACGCTCGGCCTGCATGTCGAGTGGGCGGGCCATGCGCAGCACAGGGGCGTCGAACTGCGGGCCGTATCGCTCGACCACACCGGGCACGGACTTGATCTGGTCGTACGACCAGTCACGGTCGAACCCGAAACTCCCGGTGCGACTGAAGAACTCGGGGGTGTCTGTCACCACCAGGACCGATTTCACACCGACACCGAACCTCCCGATCTGACCACCGCGCTTCTTCGACATACTCATTCGAAGAATCGTCTCCGCGCCCTCCGGGGTGACCGGGTTTCCTTCGTTGGCGCAGTACAGATGAGTTTCCGTGAGTATGGCGTGAATTTTTCCGCCCGGCTCGTCGGCGATTTCGTCGGCCGCGTTCTGGACGAGCTCGAAAAGTTGGCGATCACCATATCCACCCTGGGTGATACGGCGTTCTCCGTTGGCGTGTTCGGCCACGAGACCAGGGTCCACCGCGTAAGTCTGCAGAACCCGGGAAGACTGCTCGAGGACGGTTTCGATGACCGGCGAGGGGGAAGTCGACACTGCTCCTGCATTCCTGGGATGTCGAGGGCGGGACGAGAGTGAGTGACGGGCCGGCTGCCGGCTTCGTGTAGCCGGCCCGTGTGTGTGAACGGTGCACTCTGGGTGTGCGTGCATGCTCCGACGGCCCGGGTGGCACATGGGCATCAGCCCTGCTCCGGGGAGGCCTCGAACCCTCGGTGGGCTGAGGTCGGGCCGTCAAGGGGTGCCGTCGGGCAGCTCCTGAGCTTTCTTGGCGAAATCAGGGAAATCGTGGACGAAATTGGCTTCGGAGAGGCCGAACCACCGAATGATCTCCAGTGTCTCAGCTCTGCTCTTGGCTATCCGAATATGCGTCTCAAACGCGCTTAAATCTCGCTCCGAGACCAAGTGGTCGCTGTAGTCCTCTTCGCCCATCGAGTAGTCCCACCCCGCAATGTAGATTTATCGAGTCGCACGGGGCGGTTTTGGGTGTACGTCCCCCCGCGATCAGGCAGCTTTCTCTGTGAGACGCTTTCCCGTTGATACGCTAGCGGGTCGAAGTCCCGAGCTGCCAGGGTTTTGCTGATTGTTTCTGGATTTGCGTGTGGGTGTTTCTCACCCTGATGCCGAGTGACGGACGCACTTCTGCCCCGGCCGCCGACCTTCCCGATTTCGGGTCCTGTGAGCGAGGCGGCACTTCCGCCACCGTGGACGCTATCGACTGCCCCGCAGGCGTGCAACCCCGAACTCCCTTTCGTAGCCGGTGAGTTGACCATCCCCGCTGTAGGGCCCGGCGTAATCGGCGCCAACGAGTGCAACTCGGGCATTTGGGCGACTGAGTTGATCAGGCTCAGGTGATCAGATGTGGTCAACTCTTGTTTGACAGTGCTCGGTTCGTCAAATTAGCCTCTTGGTCTGCCGCGTGCGCCCGGCGCGGGGCTCCGAGGGGAAGAGCAGGTGGCGTGTGGAGACAGGTGAGGAGTTCGGGCCCTGGCTGGCCCGACAGCTCAAGCTCGCGGGGAAGACGCAGGCCGAGCTGGCCGATGAGCTGAATTTGACGCGAGCGGCCGTCTCCGCGTGGATCACCGGAAGGTCGACCCCCCGTCCGACCGTGATGGCGGACATCGCCAAGGCGCTCGGCACGGACGTCGGCACAGTGCACACCCGCACCACCGACACGCAGGCCGGCCTGCCGATCACCTGGTACCACCGCCCCGGCTACCCCGACGGCGGTCGTGAGCTGGGCAATGCCGCGGCTTTCGCCTTCGACGCGGACGTGCAGGTGCTCGCTAGGGAGACCTGCCAGAACAGTCTCGACGAACGACTCACGGAGAACGGACGGCCTGTCAGGGTCCGCTACACCCTGCACGAGCTGACCGGGGAGACGCTCGACGCCTTCCGTGAAGCGATCCTCTGGAACGACCTCTTCCCCCACTACTCAGCCGTCTCGGAGGGTGCAGGAAACCAAAAGGTCGGTCGCGTCGTGGACGCCGGTGTGCGCGACATGTACGAGAAGGGCCGTCTGGTCCTGCTGCGGGTCGACGACTACAACGCATCCGGCCTCATCGGCGACGACTATGCGGACGGGAAGTTCGCTGCTGTCGTCAGGCGCCAACTGGAGAGTCTCAAGTCGACTCATGGCGCCGGCGGCTCCTACGGCTTGGGCAAGGCGACCCTGTGGGCCACGAGCGCCCTGGGGCTCGTGCTCATCAACTCCACTCTGTCCGTGCCTCATGAGGGGCGGACAGAGCGACGGCTCATCGGCCGGCTCGAGCTGCCCTGGCGGGAGGTGGACGGCCGACAGTACGCGGGTCCCGCCTGGTTCGGGCGCCCCGACCCGGACTCGCCCGGTGCCCAGGTCGCTCGCTCCTGGTGGGCGGACGAGGAGACCGTGGCCCGTCTGCACCTGACCCGGGAGAACGACGAGCCCGGCACCTCCTTCCTCGTTGTCGGGGCGCACGACGTCGCCAGCCTCGACGAGAAGAGGTCGGACGTCGATGAGGAGGCGATCGACGAGGACGGCGACGAGGACACACGCGACATCAGCCGGATGCACCGCCGTCTGGTCCAGGCACTGGGACGTGACTTCTGGGCCGCGATGATCGGTGGCGGCGGCAGGCCACCCCTGTTGGAGGTGTCCGTCCGTTCCCTGCGAAACGGCGACGTGGTCGTTCCGGAGGAGCAGGTGGACCCGTCCGACATGCAACCGTCCCGAAGCCGTGCCCTGCGTGCACACTTCGAGGGTGCCACCGTCGATCGGCTCACCGAGGCCGGGCAGGTGGCGGCGCGCAGCGTTCCATTGAAACTGCCGCTGTCCGGAGGCACTCGGGGCACCCTGGGCACGCACCAAGCGGTCCTGTTGATCACCGATGCCGAGGACAAGGACGGTGCCAAGAACCAGGTGCACTCGCTGCGTGGCAACCGGATGACGATCAAGAACACGACTGTGCCGAACCTGCCGCTCGGGACCAATCCCTTCCAGGCCGTCCTCCTGGCGGGTGAGGCTGCCGGGGAGTCGGCCCCCTTCGCGACGGAAGCGGAGGAATTCCTGCGTGCGGCGGAGCCGCCCGAGCACGACCGCTGGGGGCAGACGGAGGAGCTGACCCTGCGGTGGTCACCCTCCGCCTACCGGCGGATCAACTCGTTGACGAGCGAGGTGAACAAGGCGGTCAAGGAGCTCGTCGCACGACCGAAGCGCAGCGAGCGCGCGGGCGGGGAGGCGCTGCGCAAGGCGCTCACCGTCAAGACGAAGCCCAAGGCCAAGGCGCCCTCCGGACCGGTGGTTCCCGTGCTGGACGGGCTCGACGCAACTGTCGGTGAGGGCGGGGAGTGGCGGATTGTTGCCGAAGTGAGCATTCCGCGCGGGGACGAGATCACCCCGATGACGCCGGTTGCCCAGCTGGACGTGCGATCGGGAGGCCGTCCGCGGCTCGACTGGGCAGAGCTCGTGGCTGTCGAAGGCTGTGAAGTGGAGGACGGCGTGCTGCGGTTCACGCCCGGTGCCCGCCGGGCGAAGTTCCGCGGATCGACCGATGCCACCAGCCACCCGGTCAGGACCACGCTCACCCGCCTGGTCGTCGAACTCCGCGCGGGCAAGGGGGAGTGACGCGTGAAGATCTACCCGTACAAGCGGCTCAACCGGCCGGTCACGCTCAGGGTGACCGCGGTCTCGCTCAGGCTTTCCGACGGCACCCGCGACCAGTTGGAGACCTCCGCGTACTCGACTCAGCAGCAGGCCGTCGCGCTCGGCACCGCGGGCCACGCCGATTGGGTGACCGCCACCGTCGGACTGTCCGCGACCCTGCCGCCCGGCGCGAACGCACCGGACGCGGCCTGGTCCGATCTAGAGGTTCTGGCCGTGCTGACGGACGGTGAGACGAACATCCGCACCTCGGTGCGGCTCGGACAGGACAAGGAGGACGGCCGGGACTGGTCCGGCTCCCTGGAGGTGCACCGGGACGATCACTTGGGGCGCGCCGCTCTTGCCGTGTGCGCCGTCGCGACCGTGGACGGGGTACGAGGCCGGGCCATCGCGGAGACCGATCGGAGCTGGGTCATCGACACGGTCTCCGAAGAACCGGTTCGCGGCCTGCAACTGGACGTCCAGAAAGCCTCGTTCAGCAGAAGCTCCCGGGAGTGGCTGCACGCGTACGCCGATGCCCCCTGGATCGTGGACACCTCGGCCCGGCTCCCCACCGTGTTCGTGAACACCGATGTCGAGGGGGTCATGGACCTGCTGGACAGCAGTGGATCCGGCGTGGAGAGCAAGGTGCGTGACCTCCTGGTCGCCCAGATGGCCACCGACGTCTGGACCGCGGTGTTCCACGCTGCCATCGGCGATCTGGAGGTTGAACCCGGTGGAGGCCCCGTCTTCCCGACCGACTGGAAGGGTGAGGTGCTGCGGGAGATGCTCCCCGACGTGGTTCCCGGTGTGCATGTCGAGGATGCCTTGCGAGAGGTCCACCGCCGGCGCACCGGCGACTCGGGTTGGGTGGAACTGCAGACCCGCATCCACTACGCGGCAGTCCGCCGTGCGGACGCCATGAAGGCGCTCGCCTACGCCGTCCGCAGCCTGGAACAGATGAACCGTGGGAGTGACGCGTGATCACCAAGCCGAACCACGTACCGGAGCGCTTGGCGCTGCTCACCGCCTCGGCCGTCGACCCGTTCCTCACCGAGGAACTGCTCAAGGGTGAACAGGTGCACGGTGGCATCGACCTCGCCAAGGTCGCCGAGCCGCTCCCCGAGGACGACGCCCGGTGGTCGGTCGAGCCGATCCGGGATCTGGTGGAAGACGCCATGTTCGAGTTCCGGGAGGACCGTACCCGAGCCGACGCGTGGCTCGCCCCGCGGCTCCATGCCACGCTGCGCCTGACGCGGCGAGAGGCGACCGACAAGCGATTGTGGAACCACCTGGCCCTCGCTGTGGCCCCCGACTACGTCGCATGGCGTCACCTGTCGGAGCCGACGGCGAAGAGGCCGGAGAGGCGCATCGCCCCGGAGCGCTTCCGGGGTGCTGCCGACCGTCAGTGCTTCTCCCGCCTGTGGTGGGCGGCTGAACTCTTCCGGAACGGGCCGGACTATGAACCGGCCGAGGTCGCCTGCGGAAACCAGGACCTCATTCACACCGTTCTCCGCCTGGAGCTGATCGACCACCGACCCACCGCCCAGGCCATGGTTCGCCTGCTGAAGAGCGGCCGGGTCACCACCGGGCGGGAGATCACCGGCCTGAGCGCCGCGATCAACGCGGCCGGCGCGACGCTCCTCTACGACGCCCTCGCACCGGACGAACCCCGAGACCCCGCTCCGCTGCGCGACTGGATCACGGAGGCAGCATCGGCGCCACCGGTCGCGCGGCGTGAACTGCCGAAGGGGCCGGACGAGGCCCCCGTCCCGGAGGAATCCGTGGCCGCGCTCACCGAGTACTTCGCGGAGCTGTTCGAGACTGCGCCGGTCAGGGGCCGTGCCGGCGCGGACCTTACTTGACCGACACCTTCTTGCGCGGGCGCGAGGAGCGTGGAGGCACCTGGTCCTTGGGGTGCGGACATCTGTCAGTGCACGTGTCCGCGGCCCCACAGCCGTGGCTTCGCAGCTTGGCCCGCTGCTCGTCTGTGGCCGCCGGCCATGGCTTGCGCAGCACCTTCGTGTCGGGTACGGGAAGACCGAGCGCGGCGCTCAGCAGATGCATACCGAACGCGGGCGGTACGGCGTTGCCCACCTGCTGGGCCTGTGCCGTGCCGGACCACGGATAGTCCGGCGGGAAGCTCTGCAGCATCCCCGCCTCGTTCATGCTGAACCGCGCACCCTCGTGGACGATGTTCTCATCGAGGTGTTCGAAGACCACGAAGCGGGAGATGCGCCCCGTGACGGTGGCAGCGGGCTGCTGGTCGGTCCGCACCCCGCGTCGCCCTGGGTTCCCGGAGCTGCCGTAGTTCGAGCGGACCAGGAAGGGAGTGGTCCGTCCGGGATGTGTACCCACGCGGTCGCGGAGCACGTCCCCCATCGATCTCCACGACGGCAGGTCCCGATCCGTCTTTCCCTGGCGTTCTTCGGCCTCCGGTGCGGGCTTCTCGTCCAGGGTCGGCTGATGGACCCGACCCTCGGCCGGGGCATTCCTGCGGTTCCATCCCTTCGGCTCGTAGGCACGGTGGGTCGCCTCAGGAAGTTCGGGCTTACCGAGTCCCCTACGCCGAGCGATCAGCACCGCACGGGATCGCGTCTGCGGCACCCCGTACGTCTCGGTGGCGAGAACATCGACGACGACGTCGTACTTGGTGCGGTCGCGATCGGGCAGCCCCGTCTCCATCAGCACCTTGGCGTAATGGTCCCAGACCGGGGCAACCGTGGGCACCTGCTCCAGGACGATGACGTCGTACGGGCGGTTCGCCCGGTTCGGGCTCCTGGTTGCCTGGATGGCGTAGCGAAGAGGCTCGAGAACCAGGGCGGTGCGCTGGTCGTTGCTGAACTTCTTCAGATCCTCGTCGATCTCCTCGTCGGAGTCGCCCGCGATCAGTCGATCGATGTACCACTCGACCTTCTTCAGGGCCTCACGGCCCGCGCCGTGTCCGGCCACCGAGTAGGTCTGGCACGGAGGCCCACCGGCAAGCACGTTGATCTCCGGTGGCAGCGACTCGAAGGCGTCCCGGCGAACCGCGCTCACATCGGCGTGGAGGGTCTCCAGCCCCGCCGCGTACCGGGTCAGACAGGCGCTCCTGTCCCACTCGATGCCGAGGCTCGGAATGTCGAGCGCGTGCCCGGCGACGTCCAGTCCTCCGGGGCCCGCGAAGAGATCCAGGACAAATGGTCTGTCGACGATGGACTGGTGGGGCGCCGCGCTGGTCATGAGGGTGAAGTCTAGCCGGCCGGGGTGATCGCTCAACCAACGCTGAGCGCTTGGGCGACGGCTCGTCCCAGAGCCTTCCCGACAGGGGGCGGGGTCGCGTGCCCGACCTGGCGGTACCGGGCGGTCTTGAGCCCGGCGATCTGCCAGGTCGCGGGAAAGCCTTGCAGCAGCGCCGCCTGCTCGACCGTGAGCTTCACCATATTGTCCCTGCCGAGCTCCGGATCCCAGACGAAGTCCGGACCGGGGACTCGGTCACCCACGGTGTGCGCGTTCACGCCCATCGTGGCCCACTTCTTCTTGGCTCTGGTGGGGCCCAGGTCGGCGCCGCCCCGGTTCTTCGACCCTCCCACCAGTGTCGGAGCAGGCTGATCGGCTTGGGCGGCCCAGCGGGCGGCGTCCGCCCAACCATGTGCGGCCATGGACGGCCCCAATGCGGCACCGACCGTCATCGGTTCACGTGTCGTCGGTACCGGCGGCCGGAACGCCCCGGCCCACTGTCGCCGGAGAGCCACCAGGACGCCGTGCTTCCGGCTCTGCGGTACGCCGAAGTCGACGGCGTTCATGACGAACCAGCTGAACGCGTACCCCAAGTGATCCAGTTCGGCACGGACGAAGTCACGGAACCGTCGATGGACGTCCGAGTGGACGAGCTCGGGGACGTTCTCGATGAGGACCGCCCGCGGTCTGATCGCGTGCACGAGATAGACGGCCGCTTCCAGCAGCCGTTCTTCCAGACCGGTGTCCACGCGTCGGGCAGTCGCGCTCGACCTCACTCGCGGCAGGCCCGCCGCGAGGAGGTCCACGTCGTGACTCACGGGGTGCTCGGCCGGATCGAAGTCCAGCAGGTCGGTGTGCAGCACGTTCCACTGCGGTCGGTTGGTCCGTAGGGTCGTGACGGCGAGCTCGTCGTCATCCAGCAGCAGGCGGGGCTCGAATCCCGCTTGCTCCAGTCCGAGGGCGAGGCCGCCCGCTCCGGAGCACACATCGACGAAGGTCAGATCCCCCACTGCTTCCCCCTCCGCGTGCGTTCCGCCAGACGCTGCTCCACAGCGGCTCTGACCCGTACAGTCACTTCCTCGGGGGCCTCATGCTCCCAGAACCGCAACACCGTCCACCCCTGCGCGGTCAGGTGCTCAGTCGTCTCCCGATCGCGGGCCATGTTCCGGGCGAGCTTCTGGCGCCACCACTCGGCGTTGGCTTTCGGCTGCGTGGCGTGTTCGGGGCACCCGTGCCAGAAGCACCCGTCGATCAGGACGGCGACCTTGGCCCGGGTGAACGCCACGTCGATTCTTCGTCGCGCCATGCCCGGCACCGGGTACTCCACGCGATAGCGCAGGCCGGCCGCGTGCAGCATGCGTCGTACGGCCAGCTCGGCGTTCGTGTCCTTGCTGGCCTGACGGGACATGCGCGCTGAGACGCCGGGCGAGGAGGGCCTCACGTTGTCCAATGGTGTCGCGCCTTCAGGATTCTGCGTGGTCGCGGTCGATGACGATCGCATCCTGCCGGCCCGAGTCGATCGCCCGGAACCGGACCAGCGGGCGACCGGTTCCCACGGACGACTCCGGTGCGACGAAGGAGAAGGCCATGACGACGTCACCCGGGGCCACCGTCCCGTCGGGGGCGAGGGCGGGCTCGGACTCGACCACCGGGTAGAGCAGCAGTGCCCCTCGGCGCGGGTGCGCGAGATGCTCCACCGACGCGTTCCCGGCCGTCTCGACTGCGCCCGCGATGCGCAGGACGGCGGCGCGGTGCTTGGGTTCACTGAGTGCGCCGAAGAGCGAGCCGCGTCGACGGGTACGGCGGGCCAGGGTGAGGGGGCCGTTCCCCAGGATGCGGGCTTCCACGCGCTTGGCCGAGGTCTGCATCGGCGTGATCACGATCCAGTCGTCGATCGTTGCCGGCTGCCGCCCCGCTTCCAGCAGGAACTCCAAGTGCGGCGAGAACTGGCTCGGAATCGACCACCGCAGGTCGCACAGCACGCCGGTCAGCGTCTCGTGCGAGACCGTGCCCACGCGCGCCTCGTACATGGGGCCGTCCCCGACCGACAGGCCCACAGGGTCCTGACCCAGCGCCGCGAGCACCGGCTCCCAGCACTCGGTGTTGTGAGCCAGCCAGTCCGGGTCGTCCGGGTAGGCCGTCGGCTCCACCCATGTGCCGGGCGACCTCACCTCCACCAACTCCGCGTTGAACATCTTGTTCCGAGCCGACGGCTTCACCCACGGCAGATGTTGGGCCACCAACGGCGGGATCTGGGCCGGGGTCACCTGGGGGTGGCCGTCCACCAAGGGGGCGTAGCGGGCCAGTTCGGCCCGGAACAGTTCCTCGTCGCGGCAGATGGCTTCGAAGGCCTCGTACAGATCGACTGTCTTCGCGGCCCGTCCCTTGCCGAGCTGCTCCTCGCGGCCGATGTACAGCCGCACCAGGTCCCGGTACCCGGGGCGGAAGCCGAACCAGCGGCCCATCTGCATCAGGGTGTCGGCCTGCTGCGTCGTACGGCGGTAGTACGAGATCGTCAGCCCCTCCACGGTGAACCCGCGGGACAGCTTGGTGCCGCCCACGAGGATCTTCCAGACGTTCGGGGTGCGGTCGAAGTCCAGGTCGGGCTGGGCGTAGTCGCGCTCGCTCTCGCCGTTGACGACCATGACGGGACTGCCGCCCTGATTGATCAGTCGGCGGGCCATGGAGACGTACGGCTTGAGGTCCGCGTAGGTCGCGGGAGTCGCCAGGAAGCCGTCCGAGTGAGGGTGGAAGTCCTTGTCGAAGAGCGCTGCCAGGCGCGTGTGGCCTTCCGGGCCCGTGTATGCGGCGTTGCGCCACATGGTCTCGATGCGCTCGGCGAGGGCCGCATGTTCGGCCATGCGGACCGATTCGTGCACGAGCATCGTGTGGTGCCGGAACGGGCCGGAAGGTACTCCGTGCTCGGCGCGGTAGAGCTTCAGCGCGCCCGTGAGGACGAAGGCGTCCAGGGCCTCCTGGAGACGGTTGCCCGTGGAGTCGTAGATGCCTCGGACATGCTTCTTCTCGGCCTCGCCTTCGGTGCCGTCGACGGTGTCCAGGTCATGGAAGTCCTGAACGCCCATGTAGCCGATGGGACGGGGGAGGGAGATCAGGAAGTCGCGCGGGAAGAGATCCTCTTCGTCACCCGGGTCGATGAACACGTTGGCGAACGGAGTCGCGGTGTAGCCGACGTACTGCGCGCGGGGGAGCAGTTTGAGGAGGGCGCTGATCTGGCCGTTGATCGCGGTGCGGGTCACCGTGCCGGCCTCCCACTTCTTCGGGTCCGTGGTGTTCACCGAGGCCTGGTCCGACTCGTCGTCGATGATCAGGGCCGGTATCTCGCCGAGGATCGGGCCGATCTTCTTGAGGTCCTTGACCAGCTTCTCCAGCACCGACTTGTTCTTCTTCACGACCATGACGCGGGCGCGAGCGGCATGCAGGTTCGCCGGGTCGTGCAGGGGCCGGGTGCGGTCCGGTTTCTCGAACTCCAGGGCGCTGATGCCGCGCTCCAGTGCCATGTAGTCACGGTCGCGGGAGGTCAGACGCTCGATGTCGAAGGCTCCGAGCAGGGAGGGCCGGGCACCGAACGAGACGAACTTCGCGGGCCAGTCCTCGTCGTCCTGGTAGTCGATGCCGACCAGGGCGTCCGGGTCGTTCGGGTCGGCCGCGCCCAGGATGTTCTCCTGGCCGATCAACTCCATGTCGAGCCGACGCTGGGTCTGGCCGCGCAGCAGGTTGAGGGTGCCGCCCAGAACGATGACCAGGCGGTAGCCCGCGTCGATGGCCTTGGCGGTGACGCCGGTGAAGTTGGCGGTCTTGCCGGACTGCACGTAGCCGACGACGAGACCGCGTGCGCCGTAGGGGTCGTCACGGGTGGGGTCGGCAAGCCGCTCCACGACCGCGTGGGCGGCCTCATCCAGACTGGAGACCGCCGCGTCGCTCCAGCCCTTGCGGCGCAGCAACCGCTCGTACGAAGTCCAGTAGAAGGAGCGGTTCGCCGCCTGCTCACGGGTGTACCAGGGCTGGAACTCGCGGCTGATCGTGACGGGCCCGGCTTCCTCGTGGACCGGGACGGCCGCGTCGAGCGCCTTGCGCAGGTCCGGACCGAAGGCGAGCTTGTCGTAGACCTCGGCGCGGCGCTCGGGGGTGCGCGGCGCGGTGGCCGACCAGGTGGGCGACTGTTCGAAGTCCCACGCCGTGAGCTTGCGGCGCCAGAGGGCGAGCAACTCGTCGCCGGGGTGCGCCGCCAGGATCCGCCCATGGAAGTGGGTCAGGTCCGTGTCCGCCGGTTCGTCTGCGTCGGAGAGCATGGAGGCGAGCTTCGCGAAGTGCTTGGGGCCACGCCGGCTCATCGCGTCGAGGACCTCGCCGTGAAGGGCGGGGAGGTGATCCGGAGTAGGTGAGTTCTCGGCGGTCACGGCGGCTGGGTGGCCTCTCTGGGGGTCGGGAAGAAATGTCGAAAGGAGGGGACTAACCATCGGAACGGGCGAGTTCGGCTCGTACCGCGGTGACGAGCACGCTGTTCCACAAGGCGACCTTGTCGGTCTGGTTCGCCCAGACACGCTCCTTCTGGAAGATCTCGTTGAGCATCAGATAAAGAAGGCTCTTCAGGACAGGGGCGTCGTTGGAGCCCCCGCGCCGGCCGCCGTTGAAGGCATGTCGGTAGTCCTTGTTGAGGACGACCAGACGTTCCTTGTGGTCGATCGTGAACAGCAGATCGGCGGAGTCGACGCCAGCCGGGACGTCGAGCCTGGCCCAGGTGAAGGTGATGGGGTCATCGCCCTCCAGCTGTGGCAGTTCGTCCCGTAGCGTCCGCTTCAGCTTCGGGTCGATGCCCTTGCCGGGCGGGATGACGGCCATGCGCTTGACCTCGGTACGCCGCTTGGCGGCTTCACGGTAGGTCGCCTCGGCCTCGCGGACGTACTCGGTGAACGTGTGGCCGTCGGCGGGGGCTGCCGCCTTCTCCAGTCCTCGGGCGAACGCGGGCGTGACCTGGACGCCGTCCTTCTTGACGGTCAGGGCGAACACGTCGTTGGGCGCGGTCGGCAGGTCCACGGCGATCCGGGCGAGGGCGAGGTGGCCCTCGGGGCTGCGGGTGTCGTTCCACCCGCCCGCCTGGACGAGCCGATCGTTGCGGTAGATGTAGAAGCCCTGCCGGTCGGCGAGCGGGCCGATGCCTCTGAAGGCGACCAGTGGAGATTTGGGCGGCCATATGTGTGCGGTGAGCATGACGTCGCCGACGCCCTCAACAGGCGCGGCATAGGTACGGGGATAACCGGGGCGGCCAGGGACCCGATAGCCGAACGGGTCGATGTGCTCCACGCCCCGGTGATCCAGTTCTTCTCGGGTGTGGACGTCCTCGACGACGATGTCGACATGGAAGTCGCCGCGGGCGAGGAAGCGGTGTAGGTAGAGACCGAGGTGGGTCTCCAGCCGCTCGATCGCGTCGTCGAGGTAGCGATCGGTCTGGCCGGCGGTGATGGTCTCGAACGCGCGGACCTGGTCCCAGCGCACGATCGTTCCGTGCCAGCCGATGATCCCGTCGTAGCGGTCGACCAGACTCTGGCAGTACGTCGCGTCGACGATGTCGCAGGTGAAGTCGGCCTGCGCGCGGGCGGTGAGCCAGCGGCGGCCGGCCGACGGGCTGCGCTTGGTCCGGCTGATCACTGTGAGCGAGTCGGCGTGCGAGAGGGAGGCGGCCTTGAGTCCGGCGCCGAAGTGCCCGAGGGCGCCGTCGGCGTACTCCTCACGTCCGCCGACGGTCATCGCGGTGTCCAGGCCCGCCTCGTCCATGCCCTGGCCGTCGTCGATGACGAGCAGGCCGACGAGGCGGTCCTGTCCACCGTGCTCACCGGTGTCCCGCAAGAAGCTCACCACGACGTTGCGAGCCCCTGCGTCGATCGAGTTGTCGATCAGGTCGGCGATGGCCGCCTCGAAGCCGTAGCCCTGGTGGGCGAGGGATTCGAACGACCTGGCCGCCGGGGGCAGCCGCTTGCTTCCGCTGGTGGGCACGTCGAACTGCCAGTCCGAGGACTGCTGGTGGAGCGGCATACAGGTATTCCCTCGCAGGCCGGGACATGTCCGGGCTGCGTGGGCGGGCATGCCAGTTGAGCGCTGATCAGGTGTGACGTTAGCGCGAGTGGAATGTGAAGGAGTAGTGGGAGCGGAACAAATGGGCTCGGTCTTCCCGGACGCGTTCCAGGGGCGTGGGCAGCATGGCGCCGTCGGACTCAAGCTCGCGGCAGCCCATGGCACTCCTGGTACTGCCGGTCCGACCCGCACCAGCACCCCGCCCCCCGCTGCGGCGGCCAGGCCACCGCCCGTCCGCGCGCCGCCAGTGTCGTCGCGTACTGCGGCAGCAGGGCCAGGTCTTCCGGGGACGTGCTCTCCGAGGCGGCGAAGGCCTCGTACGACGGGACCGTGCCCGTGACGATTCCGAGGTTCGTGGTGCCGGAGGAGGCCAGTTCGCGGAGGGAGGACTCTATGGCCGACAGGTGCTCGGTGTGGGAGGGGTACTCCGAGGCGAGGGCCGGGTACGCCGCCAGGAGTTCGGTGAGTTCGGGGGCCGGCCAGTGGAGGACGGCCACCGGGAAGGGGCGGGAGAGGGCCTCTCGGTAGGCGCCCAGTTCGGCGCGGAGGCGGGAGATCTCCGCCTGGAGTTCCGCCGGGTTGTCCGAGCCCAGGGACCACACGCGTTTGGGGTCGTGGAGTTCGTCCAGGGACACCGAAGACGTGTGGAGGGTGTCCGCCAGCGTGTCCCAGTCGTCGTGCGGCAGGCCCAGCATGCGGCGGACGCGGTGGCGGCCGTAGAGGACGGGGTGGGTGGAGGAGGGGGGTTCCGTGGGGTCAGACAGCAGCAGGGTTGCCGCCTGGGTGAAGGTTTCCGCCGCCGCTTCCAGTTCGTCGTGGGACTCCAGCGCCTCCGCGATGATCACCCAGGGGGCCGGGTCACGGGGCGCCGATGTGCGCAGGCCCTCGATGATCGCCCTCGCCTCCGCCTCGTGGTCGTACTCCCAGAGGTTCGAGGCCTTCAGGGCCCGTACGAGAGAGGGGTTCTCCAGGGTGTCCGGGGTGGACAGCAGGCGGTCGTAGAGCGCGGTCGCTGCGGGGCGGTCGCCGGAGAGTTCCAGGTGGGCCGCGGCGCGCAGGAGCAGGGCCTCGGCGTCCTCCGGATACAGGGCGGCGGTTCGCTCCAGGCGTGCTGCTTCGGCGGTGTGGTCGACGTTCTCGGCAGGCGTGTCGGGGCGCATGGGGGACACCGTACTGCCGAGGGGTGCCGGGGGGAGGGGCGTGTCCCCCTGTTGTGGGTGTTCAGGGGGATGTGCGTTCACGCCGTTACGCCGTCCGGCACCGGTGAGTTGGCGGGGTCGGGTCTGTCGTGCGCGGCGGCTTCGGTGGAGGTGCGGGGGCGGCCGGATGCGGGCTCCGGCGGGCGTGCCGGTGGTCCGGCACCGGGGCCGGCGTCGGCGTGCCCGGTGCGGGCGGGTGCTGGTCGGCGGGGGTGAGGTGTCCGTCGCCGTCGGGGTCGTCCGCCCTGGCCGTCTGCACGCCGGAGTTCACCTCCCGGGGCCGGAGGGTGGGGGTGGGGGTGGGGTTGGGGGAAGTTAGTCTCGGTGTGTTCCGGTGAGCGGGCAGCACGAGGAGGTGCGGACGTGGCCGACGAGCCCTTCGACGCGACCGGCGACGACGACCTGGGCGAACCGCCCTGGACCGTCGCCGTCTGCCCGGTCACGCCCGAACTCGCCGCGCAGCTCGCCGACATGGTGCAGGTGGACTGGACGGACCCCGACGCCGGCGAGCGGGCGATGGCCGCCGCCGGGTGGGAGTCCACCGGTGAGTATCTCGGCGACCTCGACCAGAAGGCCCATACGCCCGCAGGGCACCTGGTGTACGGCGACGACTGTCTCGCCATGCCGTTCGCGTACGAGTACTACGTGCATCCGGACGGGGCCGTCGCGGAGGACTTCTGGAGCGTGCTGCCCGGCTGGCACGGGATCGTCGATCCGCCCGCCGGGTCGTTCGGGGGCCAAGTCGACGCCGTGGTGGAGACGTTCACCGCGCTGCTCGGTCCGCCCGATCACGACGTGACCCATGCGCGGCGGCCGGAGCTGGACCACGAGTGGCGGTACCGGGCCTGGCGGCGGGGTGACAACGTCCTGGTCGTCGCGCCGGGGCTCGACGGGTTCTCGTACTCCCAGTTCGAGCACGCCTTCGTGCAGATCCGGTCGCTGCCGGCGACCACGCAGTTTCCCGCGCCCGAGGAGCTGCCCGACTTCTTCTGGTGAGTGGCGGTCCCACCGGTACCCCCCGGGTCCGCCGGTTCAGCCCCGCTCCCGCAGCACCAGCACACTGACCGCCGCCACGGCCGCCAGCCCCGCCGACACCACCATGGCGATGTCCGAGCCCCTCGCCAGGCCTCCGCCCGTCGACGTGGCGATGGCGATCGTCAGGGCCACCCCGGCGCACGAGCCGATGTAACGGAAGGTCTGCTGCGCTCCCGAGCCCATGGCCGCACGTTCCGCCGGTACCGACTCCACGGCGAGCAGCGGCAGGGCGGCGTTGAGCAGGCCGCTGCCGGTCCCGGCGACCACCAGGCCCGGCAGCAGCCGTGGCCAGGAGCCGGAGTCCGGGGCGCCGAGCATGGTGAGGACGCCGGCCGCGTGCAGCAGGAAGCCGAGGGCCAGTTGGCGGCGCGGCGGCACCCGGCCCGCCAGGCGCTTGGCCTGGAGGGCGACCGTGAAGGACACGCCCGACCAGAGCAGGAACAGCCAGGCCGTGTCCATCGCCGACAGTCCGAGGGTCTGCTGGAGCAGCGCGGGCAGGAAGCTGAAGAGGCCGATCACCGCCAGGCCCGTGAACAGGCCGCCCGCCGACGAGGCCAGGAAGCGGGGGTGGCGGAGCAGGGCCAGGTCGATCATCGGAACGCGGGTGTGGTGCTCCACCGCGGCGAACACGCCCACCAGGATCACCGCCGCCAGCAGCAACAGCCCCACCGGTGCCCGCAGCCAGCCGTCCCGGCCCAGGGTCAGGGCCGCGACCAGGGACACCAGTGCCAGGCCGAACGTCACGGCGCCTGCCAGGTCGGGACGGCCGCCGCGCGGTGCGCGGGATTCCGCCAGGGGCCGTACGGCCAGGGCCGTCAGCAGCAGCGCCGCCGCACCCAGGATGCCGTAGGCCAGCCGCCAGTTCGGCAGCGCCCCGGACACCAGCGGGCCGACCGCGATGCCGCCGCTCACGAACGCGCCCCAGACGCCGGTCGCGTGCAGCCGGCCGCGCGGGGTCGGGAACGCCGTCACCAGCAGGCCCAGGCTGCTCGCCAGGATCGCCGCGCTCGCCGCGCCCTGTGCGATGCGGGCCAAGGTGAACTGCCAGGTGGACGTGGTGAGGGCGCCGAGTCCCGTCGTCAGGCCGAGGGCCAGCGTCCCGGCGAGGAAGACGCGGCGGCGGCCATAGTCGTCGGCGAGGCTGCCGGCCACCAGGAGGAGGGCGGCCAGGCCGAGCGGCGAGCCGTTCAGGAGCCAGGCCTGGGCGGAGAGCGGGGTGTGCAGGGCAGCCGCCGTGGCCGGGAGTGTGACCATCGGGGCGGTGTACGTCATGAGGGCTACGGCGGTTGCCGCGCTGGTCAGGGCCAGGGTCAGGGCCGGGGTGGCCCGGGGGTGCGGGGGTGTGGCTCCGGGGGGTGCGGTCACGGCCGGACCGTCGATGGTTCTTTCATTGAACCTAGGCATGCGCCGCACCGTAACACCTTCAGTTCGGTCAATGAACCAACGACCGGAAAATGGCTACAGTGGACCGCATGGCACTGGGCAAGGACTACGTGACGCAGGAGTGCTCGATCGCCCGCGCGCTGGAGGTGGTCGGTGAGCGCTGGACGCTCCTCGTCGTGCGCGACGCGATCTACGGCGTCCGGCGCTACAACGACTTCCTCGTTCACCTCGGCATCCCGCGCGCCGTGCTCTCGGCCCGCCTGCGCACCCTCACCGAGACGGGGATCCTCCACAAGCGCCGCTACCAACAGGCGCCGCCCCGCGACGAGTACGTCGTCACCGAGCGCGGTGTCGCGCTGTGGCCCGCGCTGCGCGCCCTCGGCCTGTGGGGGCGCGAGCAGTTGGGGGGTGCCCCGCTGCGGTCCTTCCGGCACGCCGACTGCGGCACCGAGATCGGGGCGTACGGCGAGTGTCCCGCCTGCGGAACCGTCGTACCCGTCCGGGACGTGGTCATGGTGCCGGGGCCGGGGCTCGATCCCGCGCCGGCGGATCCGGTCAGCCGTGCGCTGCTGAGGCCCAAGCGGCTGCTGGAGCCGCTGGAGCCGCTGGAGCCGCCGGAGCTGCCGGAGCTGCCGGAGCTGCCGGAGCCGCCGGAACCGCTGGAGACCGCGTCCGCCCAGCCCGCGTAGCACCCAGCGCGCGGAGCGCCTCGCCTGTCGAATCGCGCCTCGACCGGGCGTGGTTACGGTCCAGTACATGAACACGGTCTTGCGGAGTGGACAGCAGGACTGGAGGATCGTCCAGTCCTGCGATGGCCGCACCCATCGGTCGGGCGCCCGCGATCGAGGGAGATGGTGACCATGAAGCTGCTGCGAGTCGGTACGGCGGGCGCGGAGCGGCCCGCGCTGCTCGATGCCGAGGGAATCCTGCGCGACCTGTCGGGCGTCGTGGACGACATCGACGGCACGCTGCTCGCCGACGACGTCACGCTCGCCCGGATCCGCGCGGCGGCCGAGTCCGGCCGGCTGCCCGCGCTGGACGCCACCGGGCTGCGCATCGGGCCGCCGCTCGGGCGGATCGGCAAGATCGTGTGCATCGGGCTCAACTACCACGACCACGCCCGCGAGATCGGGGCGGAGCCGCCCGCCGAACCGGTCGTCTTCCTCAAGGCACCGGACACGGTCGTCGGGCCGAACGACACCGTGCTGGTGCCGCGCGGGTCCGCCAAGACCGACTGGGAGGTCGAGCTGGCCGTCGTCATCGGGCGTACGGCCCGCTACCTGGAGTCGGCCGAGGAGGCACTCGCGCACATCGCGGGGTACGCCCTCGCGCACGACGTGTCCGAGCGGGAGTTCCAGATCGAGCGGGGCGGGACCTGGGACAAAGGGAAGAACTGCGAGACGTTCAACCCGCTGGGGCCGTGGCTGGTCACCAAGGACGAGGTGGCCGACCCGCAGAAGCTGCCGATGAAGCTGTGGGTCAACGGCGAGCTGAAGCAGGACGGCAGCACGGCGGAGCAGATCTTCCCGGTGGCGGACGTCGTGCGGTACGTCAGCCGGTTCATGACGCTGTACCCCGGCGACGTCATCAACACGGGGACGCCGGCGGGGGTGGCGATGGGGCAGCCCGAGCCGAAGCCGTACCTGAAGGCCGGCGATGTCGTCGAGCTGGAGATCGACGGGCTCGGACGTCAGCGGCAGGAGTTGAAGAGCGCCTAGGCCAAGGCCTCCGCCAGCCTGCGCCACGTCTGCCGCGGCAGGTGCTCACGCGGGCCGCCGTGCACCACCTGGATCGCCACGTGGTCCGCGCCCGCCTCGTGGAACTCGGTGATCCGGTCCCGGATGCGGTCCTCCTCGCCCCAGGCGTACATCGTGTCGATCAGGCGGTCGCTGCCACCGTCGGCCAGGTCGGCCTCGGTGAAGCCGAGCCGCTGGAAGCTGTTGGTGTAGTTGGGGAGCTGGAGGTAGATCGCGAAGTGCTCGCGGGCCAGGGCGCGGGCGCGCGACGGGTCGGTCTCCGCCACGACGGCGAACTCCGGTGCCAGCAGCGGTCCTTCGCCCAGGATCTTGCGGGCCTCGGCCGTGTGCTCCGGGGTGACGAGATAGGGGATCGTGCCTGCCGCCCGGTCCCGCGACAGCTCCAGGTTCTTCGGGCCGAGGGCCGCGAGGACCCGGCGCCCGGCCGGGACACCGGCCGCGTCCAGCGCGTCCAGGTAGGCGACCAGCGCGGAGTACGGGCGGCGGTACTGGTCCGCGAGCTTGGCGTGGCTCACACCGAGGCCGAGGACGAAGCGGCCGGGGTGGGCCGACTCCAGCTCGGCGTACGCAGCCGCGCTCGCGTCGGCCTCGTGCTGCCAGATGCTCTGGATGCTCGTGCCGACGGCGAGCCGGGACGTGGCCTCCAGGAGCGGGGCGGCATGCCAGGGGGCGGGGCTGCTGCCCAGCCAGGCGGCCCCGTAGCCGAGTTCTTCCAGTTCCGCGGCGGCCTCGGCGATGGCACCGCGCCGGTCCGGGGCCTCCGAGCGGAGCCCCACGCTCCACACGCCGTACCGGCCGAGCCGGTCCTTGAGGTCCTCGACGTCCTTGACGGTGCGCGCGCTGTCCGTGTCCAGGGGCTCGGTCATCAGGTTCTTCCCTCCGGGTGGGCGTTCGTGCCGTGATCGTCGGGCACATCCGTCCCCAACCGGAGGGAGCCCCACGGTAATCCCGAATTGCTGGATCTCGGCACCCAGTTGGGTCAGCCGAGCTGATCGCCGAGGAACTGTTCCAGTGCCTCCACCACGAAGCGGTGGTCCTGGAGCTGGGGGAGGCCCGACACCGTCACCGCTCCGATGACGCCGACGTTCTCGACGTTGATCGGGAACGAGCCGCCGTGGGCCGCGTACACGTCGGGGTCGAGGCGGGAGGAGTCCTCGAACGTGGTGCCCTTGGCGCGGAAGCGGGCGCCGACCAGGTAGGAGGAGGCGCCGTAGCGTTCCGTTACCCGGCGTTTGCGGTCGATCCACGCGTCGTTGTCGGGGGTCGAGCCGGGCAGGGCCGCGTGGAAGAGCTGCTGGCCGGCGCGGTGGATGTCGACGGCGAGCGGGGCCTGGCGCTCCCGGGCCATGTCCACCAACAGCGAGCCGAGGGCCCACGCGTCGTCACAGGTGAACCGGCGGAAGACCAGGCGGCGTTCCTGGGACTCCAGTTCTTCGATTCTGGGGGTGAGTTCGGGGGCGGTCCGGGGAGTGATCTGCGGGTGGTGCATCAGAGGGTCACCGTCACCTTGTCGCGGGCGGACCGGCGGGCCGCCTCCAGTACGTCGAGGGCCGAGGCGGCCTCCAGCGCGGTCACCGGGTTGGGGCCGGCGCCGGTGAGGGCCTTCGCCACGGCTGTGTAGTAGGCGGGGTAGTCGCCCGGCACGGTCGGTACGGGGGTGCCGCCGCCGGTCAGCGGGGACTCGCCGGCGCCCAGCCGGCCCCACAGGGTCTCGGGCTCGGCGCCCCAGGCCGGGCCCGGCCGCAGTCCTTCCCGCAGCGCCGCTTCCTGTGGGTCCAGGCCGTACTTCACGTAGCCCGCCCGTGAGCCCAGCACCCGGAAACGCGGGCCGAGTTGGGGAGCCGTCGCGGAGACGTAGAGGTGGGAGCGGACGCCGCCGGCGTGGGTGAGCGCGATGAAGGTGTCGTCGTCCGTCTCGGCGCCGGGACGGCGCAGGTCGGTCTCGGCGTAGACCTCGGTGGCCGGGCCGAACAGGACCAGGGCCTGGTCGACGAGGTGGCTGCCGAGGTCGTAGAGCAGGCCTCCGACCTCCGCCGGGTCGCCGGACTCGCGCCAGCCGCCCTTGGGCTGGGGGCGCCAGCGCTCGAAGCGGGACTCGAAGCGCCGGACGTCGCCCAGGGCGCCGTCCGCCAGCAGCTTGCGCAGGGTCAGGAAGTCGTTGTCCCAACGGCGGTTCTGGAAGACCGACAGGAGCAGGCCGCGCTCGTCGGCGAGGGCGGCCAGTTCCCGCGCCTCGGCCGCCGTACCCGCCACCGGCTTGTCCACGACCACCGGCAGACCCGCCTTGAGGGCGGCGGTGGCGAGCGGTACGTGTGTCCTGTTCGGGGAGGCGATGACGATCAGGTCCAGCTCGTCGGCACGGTCGAACAGCTCGTCGGGGGTGCCGGTGAGGCGGACGTCCGGGAACTCCGCGCCGGCCTGTTCCTGCCGCCCGGGGTTCGAGGTGACCACCGTGTCCAGGGCGAGGCCCTCGGTGGCGGCGATCAGCGGGGCGTGGAACACCGAGCCTGCGAGGCCGTAGCCGATCAGCCCGACGCGGAGGGGAGGGACCGGGGGAGTAGCAGTCATGGCTCCCACTTTGGCAACGCTGTTGCCAAAGTGCAAGCGGGGCGGAGAATGGGTGGGGTGAGCGGCGTGAGCGGAGTGAACAGGACGAAGGGCGGCGGCGGGCCCGTGGGCGCGAAGCCGGTGGGGGCGAAGCCCGTGGGGGCGAATCTGCTCGCGGTGCGCAGTCACAACACCGCGCTGGTGCTGGACCTGCTGCGGTCGGCCGGAGCGGAGGGCATCAGCCGGCTGGAGCTGGCCGATCGGACCGGGCTGACCCCGCAGGCCGTCAGCAAGATCACCGCGCGGCTGCGGGAGGAGGGTTTCGCGGCGGAGGCCGGGCGCCGGGCGTCCACCGGGGGCAAGCCGCGCACCGTACTGCGGCTCGTACCGGAGGCGGGGCATGCGGTGGGGACCCATCTGGACCGGGACGAGCTGCGGGCCGTGCTGGTGGATCTCGACGGGACCGTGGTGGACGAGCGGCGCCGGGCGGTGGACCTGGGGGCCGGGGCGGAGGCCGTGCTGGGGGTTGTCGTGACGGAGGTGGCCGGGCTGGTGGGGGACGTGCTCGCAGGCGTCGCGCCGGAGGGCGGCCCCGGGCTCGCGGGCGTGGCGTCGGAGGACGGCCCCGGGCTCGCGGGCGTGGCGCCGGGCGGTGGCCCGGGGCCCGGGAAGGCCGGGTCACTGCTCGGAGTCGGGGTGGCCCTGCCGGGCCCGCTCGATCACACCCGCGGTGTGCTGCACCGGGTGACCGGGTTCCCGGACTGGGAGGGGTTCCCGATGCGGGACGCGCTGGCGGAGCGGTTGGGGGTGCCGGTCGTGGTCGACAAGGACACGAACGCGGCGGCGCTCGGGCTGTCCGTGGCGGGCGAGGGGGCCGGGGGCGGGTCGTTCGCGTACCTGCACCTCGGTACGGGGCTGGGGGCCGGGCTCGTCATCGGCGGCAGCGTGCACCGGGGGGCGCGGACCGGGGCGGGAGAGTTCGGCCACCAGGTGATCCAGCTGGACGGTCCCCTGTGCGAGTGCGGGGACCAGGGGTGTGTGGAGGTGCTGTGCCTGGAGGCCGTACGACGCGGGGACATGGGTGAGGCGGCCCGGGTGCTGGGAGTGGCGGCCGGGAATCTTGCGGGGCTGCTGGACATCGATGCGGTGTTGCTCGGGGGGCGGACGGTGGGGGCGGCGCCGGAGGTGTTCGTCTCGGGGGTGGCAGAGGTGCTTGCCGCGCGGGCACGCAGGGAGGGGGCCCTGGGAGAGGCGGTGCCGGTGAGGGTGGTGCCGAGGGGGGAGCGGGTGGTCGCCGAGGGGGCCGCGCAGTTGCTCCTGGCGCCGCTGTTCGGGCGGGCCGGTGGCTGAGCACAGGGGGTGAGGAGGCAAGGGCGTACGGCCCCGGCGATCCTCGAGGACCCGGACCACCCCGGTGCCGCGGAGGTCCATGCCCGCATCGCCGGACTCCGGGGCGGCCGGTAGGCGCCGGGCGGGTCCGCTGATCGGGCGGACTTCTCCCAGCCCGCCGGAGTGGCGGCCCCGGGCCCCGGCGCCCTCCCGGCATGGTTATGTGTTCATGCGACTGTCCACACCTCTGTGCCTGTGCTCCCTGTGCCTCGTCACAGCCGCCGTCCTCGTGTCCGTCCCGGCACGGGCCGCCGCTCGCGCGGGCGCCGCGGCCCCCTCCTGCGCCCATGCCGGTGACCACGCCTTTCCGCTGGCCACACGGATCCGCGGCGGGCCCGACTCCTATACGGCGGGCGGCGGCTACGGCACCTGGTACATCGACCTCACCAACACCACCGACCGGACCTGCACCGACATCCACCCGGTCGTCGTCCTCACCGACGCCAGACGGGTCCTGCGGCCGGGGCAGCCCCGGCTGGACTTCTACGACGGCTCCCGTCCCCGGCCGGTGACGTTCGCCGGCACGGACGAGCAGGAACTGGTCGGGGTGCTCGGCGGGGACGGGTTCCGCGGGTTCATCGTGCCGCCCGGCAAGACCATCAGCGTCAAGGTCAGGCTCGCCCTCACCGCGGACGCCGTGGCGGACAAGGTGACCGCCAACGCCGCCGTCGTACAGCGCCGGGGCCAGGACGGGGACTGGGTCGGGGAGTCCAACGACTACCGGTTCGACGTCGGGCCGCGGCAGACCGACCAGCAGGGCCGGCAGGACCAGCAGAACCAACAGGGTCAAGCGGACCAGCAGAACCAGCAGGGTCGACCGGACCAGCAGAGCCAGCAAGGTCGGAAGAACCAGCAGGGTCAAGCGGACCAGCAGAGCCAGCGGGACCAGCAGAACCAGCAGGGTCAACCGGACCAGCAGAGCCAGCAAGGTCGGAAGAACCAGCAGGGCCAGCAGAACCAGGACCAGCAGAGCCAGCAGAAGCAGAACCAGGAGACCCAACCGGGCCGGCAGAACCAACAGGACCAGCAGGACCAGCAGGACCAGGGCGGCCAGGACGGGGGCGGCCAGGACGGGGGCGGTGGCGACGCCTCCGGTGAACCCAGGTCCCCAGACGGAACTGTCGGCCCCGATGCCACTCCACCCTTCGCCGAGGAGGCCGAGGAACGGGCACGGGAGCTGGCGAGCACCGGGCTCCAGCGGGCGCACTGGCTGCTCGCGGCCGGCACCGCCCTGCTCGCCGCGGGTGGCGGCGCGTTCCTGTTCACCCGGCGACGCCGCTGAGGCACCATCGCCGCGGATACGGCCGGCGCCGCGGATACGGCCGGCGCCGCGGATACGGCCGGCATTGCGGGTACGGCCGGCATTGCGGGTACGGCCGGCGGCAACCGGTATCAAGGGGTGATCGACGGGGGTACGGATCACCCAGGTCTGACTAGGCTGGGCGCGTCGGTACGCCGTGGTTCCGGCGCCCCCAGCTTTCTCGACCGTACGTACGCAGGAGACGCAAAGACATGGCAGAGCGCAAGCCCATCGAGTCGTGGCTCACCGACATGGACGGCGTTTTGATCCACGAGGGGGTTCCGATCCCGGGCGCCGACGCCTTCCTCAAGAAGCTGCGCGAGTCGGGGCGGCCGTTCCTGGTGCTCACCAACAACTCCATGTACACCGCCCGTGACCTGCACGCCCGGCTGCGGCGGATGGGCCTGGAGGTGCCGGTGGAGAACATCTGGACCTCGGCCCTCGCCACCGCCCAGTTCATGAACGACCAGCGGCCCGGCGGAACCGCGTACGTCATCGGCGAGGCGGGTCTGACCACCGCCCTGCACGACATCGGCTACATACTCACCGACCAGGACCCCGACTTCGTGATCCTCGGCGAGACCCGCACCTACTCCTTCGAGGCCATGACGAAGGCCGTGCGTCTGATCAACGGCGGCGCCCGGTTCATCGCCACCAACCCCGACAACGTCGGCCCCTCGACCGAGGGCGCCCTGCCGGCCACCGGTTCCGTCGCCGCCCTGATCACCGCCGCGACCGGCAAGAAGCCGTACTTCGTCGGCAAGCCCAACCCGCTGATGATGCGCGCCGGGCTCAACGCGATCGGCGCCCACTCGGAGACCTCCGCGATGATCGGCGACCGTATGGACACCGACGTACTCGCGGGCCTGGAGGCCGGCATGCGGACCTTCCTGGTGCTCAGTGGCGTCACCCAGCCCGACGAGGTCGACCTGTACCCCTTCCGCCCCTCGAAGATCGTGGACTCCATCGCGGATCTGGTCGAGCTGGTCTGAGCAGGTCTTTCAAACCCTTTCCCACCCGTACGGAGCAATTGCGCGCCTCCTTGGGATGCGGAGGCGCGCCGTCCGGGGGAACCTCCCACTGTCTGGAGGTTCACGATGGGCTCACTACGCCTCACTTTCTGCACAGGACTCCTGGCCGCCACCGTCCTCTCCCCGGCGGCGTACGCCGCCGACGACGACGGCCACGGACTCTCCGTGACCCCGAAGTCCCCGTTCCCCGGCTCCGACGTGTCCCTTCGGGTGCGCGGCTGCACGGGGCCACAGGGCACCGCCGTCTCGGGCGCGTTCGTCTCCGACGCGCGGCTGAGCGGCAGACAGGGCACCCTGTCCGGGGAGACCCGCGTCCGCTCCTCGATCAGGCCCGGGTCCTACGACGTGAAGGTCGACTGCGTCGACTACACGGTCACCCGCAGGATCACCGTGGTGGACAGGGACCCCGGGCCCTCCGGTCACTCGGACCACGCCGACCACCGTGAGACCACCTGGGACAGCTCCGGGTACGCGGGCCGGTCCGATCAGCCGGGCCGACCCGATCAGGCCGACCCCTTCGGCCGGTCCGACCAGCCGGGCCGACCCGATCAGCCGGGCCGGTCCGATCAGCCGGGCCGACCCGATCAGGCCGACCCCTTCGGCCGCTCCGACCAGTCCGGCGGGCCCGCCACGCCCGTCGCCCCGGTCGACGCGGGCGGTGGCGGCACCGCGGCCTCCGCCTCCGCGGACAACCGGGACGCCCGCGCCGCGGGGCCCGGCACCGTGCAGACGGTGACCGGCCTGGTGCTCGCCGGGATCGCAGCGGTCGCCGTCGGGCTGCGCGCCCGCCGCAGCCGGGGCCCGCGCTGAGGACGGGCGCCATGTCCGACGACGCCGCCCGCTCCTCCGGCACCGGGCGCATGATCACCGGCCTGGCCTGGGCGGTACTGCTGCTCGGGCTGTGGCTGTGGGGCCGCGGCCTCACCGACGTACGGCCGGGCCCGGGCAGCCCCACCACCGGTGACATCGCCGCGGTGGGCCGCCCGGACGGGCCCGACACGCTCCCGCCCGCCGCCAAGCCGCTGGCGGGAGCGGTGCCGCAGCGCGTCGACATCCCCGAGCTGGGTCTACAGGCCCCGGTGGTCGCCCGCGGCCTCGACGCCCTCGGGGGCGTCGACCCGCCGCCCTTCGACCAGCCGGGCGTCGTCGGCTGGTACCGCGGCGGCACCCAGCCCGGCGCGCCGGGCACCGCGCTGCTGGTCGGGCACGTCGACACCCAGACCCGGCCCGCCGTCTTCTACAAGCTCAGCACCCTCAAGCCCGGCGAGACGGTCCGGGTGTTCCGCGCGGACGGCAAGGTCGCCGCGTTCACCATCGACGACGTCAGCGTCCTGGCCCGCGACCGCTTCGACGCCCAGCGCGCCTACGGCCCCCGCAAGCAGGGCCGCGCCGAACTCCGCCTGATCACCTGCGGCGGCGCCTTCGACCGCGCCCGCCACAGCTACACCGCGAACGTGGTGGTCTCGGCGTACCTCACCGGCACCGGCCCCTGACCGCCCCGAGCCGGGCGCGGACATGGCCGAAGTGGTCCCTTATGGCCGTCTCCGCCCGCAGGGAGTCGCCGGAGCGGACCGCGTCCAGGATCTCCCGGTGCTGCCGGCAGGTGATCCGCGGGTCCTGCGGCATGTCGACGAGGTCCCGCTGGACCCGGTGGAACGCGTCCCAGAACGCCTCCAGCACCTCGCTCAGCAGGACGTTGTCCAGACCCCGGTAGAGGGCGGCGTGGAAGGCGCGGTCGGTCTCGGCCAGGTCCGCGCCCTCGGCGGCCTGCCGCTCCATGCGGCCGACCAGAGCCTCCAGCTCGTCGAGGTCGTCCTCCGGCAGCCGCCCGGCCAGCCGTGACACCAGCCCGGTCTCGACGGCCTCGCGCAGCTCCAGCAACTGCAGCAGGGAGTCCTCGCCGCGGTAGTGGCCGGCGACGGTCCGGAAGGCCAGCCCCTCGATCATCGGCGCGAACGACATCGAGCCCACGTACGTGCCGAAGCCGTGCCGGATCTCCACGATCCCCATCGCCTGGAGCGCCTTCAGCGCCTCGCGCACCGAGTTCCGGCTCGCCCCGAGGAACTCCATCAGCTCCGGCTCGGTCGGCAGCGGGGCACCCGAGGGCAGCCGCCGATCGACGATCAGCTTCTTGATCCGCTCCTGAAGGTCCCGGGCCGCCATGGCGAGAGGTTACCGGCCGTCCGGCACGGGGACCCCGGCCGTCCGGCAGAGGGTTCTTTCCGGGAGAGGGTTCTTTCGGACATGCGGAAGGCCCCCCGCGTGTGCGAGGGGCCTTCCGGTCGGTGCGCCGCCAGGGACTCGAACCCCGGACCCGCTGATTAAGAGTCAGCTGCTCTAACCAACTGAGCTAGCGGCGCCTGCTGACAAGAGAACTCTACCCGACCTCGAGGGGTGCTCCTGACCACCTGTGGGTGGCGCGGGCGTCGCCGGGGGGTGCCGTCCATCGTTCGGACGGTCAACATGCGCGCCCGGAAGACAGTTGGGAAACTGATCAACGTGCACACTCGTGGACAGAATCACCCCGAATGTGAGGCAGATCGCATGGCCGCTCCGGTGTTCGAGGAGGTCGACCCCGCGAGCGACTGCGACTGCCCCGGCTGTGTCCGGTGGCGGCGGATCGGCCCCCGCCTCCTGACCGGCCGTTTCGGCGGGCATCACCCGGCGGCCCGCGGGGTGCTGGCCGTGGCCGCCGTCGCGTCCGCCGCCCTCGGCGTGGCTGCCCCGGCCGCCGCCCTCACCGCCCCGCACCCTCCGCCCGCGCCGCACCGTCCCGGCGTCCCCCCGGACGACGGCGAGCCCGGCACCCCGCAGGGGACCAAGGCCCCGCTGCACGGCCCGGCGGGCCGCCCGGCGAAGCCCGCCACTGTCCGGTTCCCGGCCACCACCAGGGCCGACATCATCAAGCGGGCCAAGGTCTGGGTGGCCGCGCGGGTGCCGTACAGCGCGGACGCCTACTGGTCCGACGGCTACCGGCAGGACTGCTCGGGCTTCGTCTCCATGGCGTGGGGACTGCCGGGCAACGAATGGACGGGCACGCTCGGGCAATTCGGGGACCGGATCGCCAAGGGGGATCTCCGGCCCGGCGACATCCTCCTCCGTCACAACCCGGACGACCCCCGGCACGGCTCCCACGTGGTGGTCTTCGGCGGCTGGACGGACCACACGCACACCTCCTACACGGCCTACGAGCAGACACCCCCGCGCACCCGCCGCCAGGCCACCCCGTACCCGTACTGGAGCCACGCCGACACGTACGTCCCCTACCGGTACAAGGGTGTGATCCCCGCCGCCGCCGGCGCGCAGCCGGCCGGGCAGAGGACGGACCCGGCGCCCTTCCCGGGGGCCGGGCACTTCGGCCCGGGAGCGGACAACACGTACGTCACCCTGCTCGGGCAGATGCTGGTGGCCCGGGGCGGCGGCTCCTACTACCGCAAGGGCCCGGGTTCGCGCTGGGGCGAGGCGGACCGGCGGGCCACCCAGGCCTTCCAGCTGGCCCAGGGCTGGAGCGGCGCGAGCGCCGACGGGCTGCCCGGCCCGCGCACCTGGATCCTGCTCGCCACCGGGAAGGGCAGGGACATCGCGTCCGGCGCGGCCGGGCCGCCGAGGCCCCCCGCCTCGCACGGTGTGCCCGGTTATCCGGGCCGGAACCGGTTCCGGCCGGGTGCGGAGAACCCGTATGTCACCCAGCTGGGGAAGCGGCTGGTGCAGAAAGGATTCGGCAGGTTCTACGACACCCGGCCGGGCCCCCGCTGGAGCGAGGCCGACCGGCGTGCCGTGGAGGCCTTCCAGCGCAGCCAGGGCTGGCGGGGCGGCGCCGCGGACGGCTACCCGGGCCCGGAGACCTGGCGGCGCCTGTTCGCCTGATCCGCCCGCCGGTTTCCGGCTCCCCGACTCTCCCGTCCGTGACGCATCCGGCGCGGAGGCTGGAGGCACGCATGAGTACGACCACGCCACCCACACCCGAGTCCGGGGGACGTCCGGAGGGCGGGGCGGGCGCCGCCACCCGTCCGGCCCGGCTGATCCGGAACGAGTCGACCACCGAGATCCCGGTGCACCTGCTCTTCCGCGACGACCCCCAGCCGGTGCCGCTGGAGCCCGCCGTGGTGGGCCGCCGTCGGGGCACCGGCGAGCAGCCGCGGCTGCGGCGCCCGCAGGCGGCGCGCGGCCGGGTGCTGCCGCAGGTGGACCCGGAACTGGCCGAGCGCCCGGCGCGGGTGCTGCCGGGGGCGGCCGGGATGGCCGCCGGGGTGTGCGGCCTGACCGGCTGCCTGGCCACCTCGTGGTGGGCGGGGCTGCTGCCGCCGTTCGCGGTGGAGGCGCTGCGCCTGCCGGCGCACACGGGTACGGGGCTCGGCCCGGTGCAGTGGGCGGCGTACGCTGGGACCGGGGCGCTCGGCGTTCTCGGCTTCGGCGGGCTGGCCCGGGGAGTGACGGGGCGGGCCTGGGTGCTCAACCTGTTCGGCCGCTACCGGGGGACGGTCCGGCGCACCGGGCTGCTCTGGGTGAATCCGCTGCTGCTGCGCCGCCGGGTCGATGTGCGGCTGCGGCACTGGCGCAGTGGGGTGATGCCGACGGCGGACGGCAACGGGGTGGCGCTGCGGGTGGTCGTCCTGGTGGTGTGGCGGGTGCGGGACACCGCGCGGGCGGTGCTCGGTATCGAGGACCACGAGATGTTTCTGCGCGAGTGTGTGGAGGCGGCGCTGGCCCGGGTGCCGGTGGAGCCGCCGGGCGGGGCGCGCGGCGGTGCGGAGGCGGCCGGCGAGGCGCTGACCCGGCTGGTGGCGGCGGAGACCGCGCCGGTGGGCCTGGAGGTGTTCTCGGTGCAGCCGGTCCAGGTGGAGTACGCGCCGGAGGTCGCGGCGGCGATGCACCGGCGCCGGATCGCCGCGCTGGACGCCCAGCAGCGGGCCAGCACGCTCAGCTCGGTGGTGGACTCCGTGGAGGACACGGTGACCCGGCTGACCATGCGTGGTCTGGTCGAACTGGACGACCACGAGCGCAAGGTGCTGGTGCGGGACCTGACGGTGGCGTTCTGCTCGGGGCGCGGGGAGACGGGGTGACGCGGACGCGGACCGGGGCCCGTCGCTGCCGCGCGCTCGTGCCTCCGTTCTCGTGAATGATCCGCGCCCTGCCGCCTGTGACGATTACGCAGAGCTATCTTTCAGGCGCGGAAGGTATCCGCGCTCGGGAGAGGGAGTCACATGCGTTCTTCCCGTCAGACCAGGCGGCGCACGGTCGCGGCGGTCGTCGCCACCGCGGGTGCGCTTGTCGCGATGGCCGCTGTGCCGGCGGCAGCCGCATCGCGAGCAGGCAACGTCGCCGTCCAGACCTTCGCCGGCAAGTGTCTGGACGTCGACGGTGCCAGTCCGTCCAACGACACACCCATCATCCAGTACCGGTGCAACGGCCGTTCCAACCAGCGGTTCACCTTCCAGAGCATCGGCGACGGAGAGGTGCAGATCGAGACCTTCGCCGACAAGTGCCTGGACGTCAGGTCCGGGAGCCACGAGGACGGGGCGGGCGTCATCCAGTACGCGTGCAACGGCCAGGCCAACCAGCGCTTCATCGTCCAGCCCCTCGGTGATGGCGAGGTGCTGTTCCTGACCTCCGCGGGCAAGTGCCTCGACGTGGCCGGAGAGAGCCCCGCCGACGGCGCGCGCATCATCCAGAACACGTGCACCGGGCTGTTCAGTCAGCGGTTCTCCATCGGCTGACCGCTGTCGGGAAGCCGTGGCCCGCGCAGGGGCGGGCCACCTCCGCGCCGCCTCGCGGTCCGTCGGGCGGCGCGGGTGGCCCTCGCCTGCGTGATTGGTATGGACATGCTCAACTCGCGCCCATAGTCTGACACTTGGTCTAGACCTACTCTCTGCACAGCTCACTGAACTCCCCACGTTCTCCAGGAGCGGCAGCATGCGCACAAAGACCAAGTTGTCCGCAGCCGTGTTGGGTGTGGTGACCGCCGGAGCCTTCGCGCTCTCCACCGGCGGCGCCAGCGGGCACGGCTACACTGACCTTCCCGTCAGCAGGCAGAAGCTCTGCCAGAACGGCACCGTGACCGACTGCGGCGACATCCAGTGGGAGCCGCAGAGCGTCGAGGGCCCCAAGGGCTTCCCGGCCGCCGGACCCGCCGACGGCCAGATATGCAACGGCGGCGTGAGCAGGTTCTCCCAGCTCAGCTCGCCCACCACCCCCTCCGGCGCGCCCTGGCCCACCACCAAGGTGACCGGCGGTCAGTCGTACACGTTCCGCTGGCAGTTCACCGCCATGCACGCCACGACCGACTTCACGTACTACGTCACCGAGCAGGGCTGGGACCAGGACCACGCCCTGTCTCGCTCGGACCTCGACCTCACCCCGTTCCTGACGGTGCCGTACAACGGCCAGCGCCCGCCACAGACGCTCAGCCACAGCGGCACACTGCCGACCGGCCTGAGCGGTCACCACGTCATCCTGGCGGTGTGGACGGTCGCCGACACGGGCAACGCGTTCTACGCCTGCTCCGACGTCACCTTCTGATCCCGGCCGTCGCCTTCCGGCACCGGCTCGGATAGGGTCCGCGTGCGCCGGTACGGCTGCTTCCGCCCGATCGTCCGGCGCACGTGAGTCCTGACACCGACGTACGGGGGGTACGTGCACCATGGGCGCCTGGTTCGACATCACCATGCTGCTGATGCTGGTCATCATCGTCGTGGCCGCCGTGGGCCTGGTGCGCCGCACGCGGCAGCGGCGAGCGGCCTGGGAGAGCGGACTGACCGCCCAGGCCCGCGTGGTCCGGGCCTGGGCCACCACCCAGATGGTCAACAACGTGGCCCGGCGGGTGCAGTGGCACGAGTACGACTACACCACCGCGGACGGCCGCGCCGTCCGCTTCAAGGAGAGCGGCGGTCCGCGCGACCGGGGCGAGGGCGATCTCGCCCTCGTCTACTACGCCCCGAACGAGCCGGACAGGGCCACCGCCGCCGCACCGCAGCCCGGCAAGGACATGGCGAGCACCGTGGTCTGGCTGGTGGTCCTCGCGGCGGCCGCGGTCATCGTCCTCTACGAGTGGGCCACGCTCCCGCGGTTCTGAGCTTCGCTTGAGGCCACCTGGCCGGCCGCCGGGATACGTTCCCGCCACGCCGGTCGAAACGGCCCGGCGTACCGACTCGGGGGAACTCATGGAACTGCTCATCGACATCGTGCCGGTCGTCATGACCGGCTTCCTCGCCTTCGCCGCGTACCGGCTGATCCAGCGCGCCCGCCGGATCAGCCGGACCTGGACGCACGGCCTGACCGCCGAGGGCCGTTGCCTGCGGTCATACACGACGACGAGCGGGGGCGGCGGGGACACCTCCGTGCACACCACCTTGCACCACGTCTACGAGTTCAGGACCCGCGAGGGCCGCACGGTCCGCTTCGACGAGGAGAACGGCCGCTCCACCGTCGTGGAGGGCGACCACGTCACCGTGCGCTATCTGCCGGAGTGCCCCGAGCTGGCCACCGCGCTTGCCCCCTCGCGCGGCAGGCTCGCCTTCGGCACGGGCTTCGGGCTGGCTGTCATCGGCCTGGCCGGCGCCGTCTGCGTCGCCTTCATCGCCGTGACGCACACGATGTTCACGGCGGCGGACAGCATGATGCCGTAGCCCGCGCGGCACTCCGCGTCCCACCTGCCGGTGACGGCCACGAGCAGGATCCGCCGGGCCCTGCTGCGACAGGAGGGCTTCCGGTGCCCGGCCGGCCTGGGGGCGGTGCCCACCGGGGGAGTCCGCCTCCCGGCCGGTGACCGGCGAAGACGCCGAAGGGCCCTCGCCGCCCGCACCGCGCGCGGCGCAGCCGCGCCATAACAGAGATGGCGAGCCAGATCCGCGTTTCCGCGGACATGGCTCGCCATCCTCCGTTGTGCGCCGCCAGGGACTCGAACCCCGGACCCGCTGATTAAGAGTCAGCTGCTCTAACCAACTGAGCTAGCGGCGCATGACTCCCGCCCTCCGCGGTTTTTCGTTTCCGCGGCTGGCGACGAAGAAAATACTACCTGGTCCGGGAGGGTGCTCGTGACCACCTTCTGGTGCGGCTAGATCGTCAGCGACAGGAGCACCGGTGCCGCGCTGCGGTTGAGGGTGTCCGCGGCGTGTTTCAGCCGGTGCACGTGCTCCACCGGGAGGGACAGCGCCAGGCAGCCGGCCGACGCGCCCGCCGTGATCGGTACGGCCGCGCAGACCGTGCCGATCGCGTACTCCTGGAGGTCGAGGACGGGCACCGTCGGCGGCTGGGACTCCAGGCGGGACAGCAGCAGCTTGTCGCTGGTGATGGTGTGCGAGGTGAGCCGGGCCATCTTGTGCCGGGACAGGTGGTCGCGGCGGCCGTTGTGGTCCAGCTGGCCCAGCAGGCTCTTGCCCAGCGCGGTGGCGTGCGCGCAGCAGCGGAAGTCGACCCATTCGTTGACCGCCGGGGTGGTGGGCCCGGCGGCGTACTGGGTGACCCGCACCTCACCGTCCACGTACCGGCTGATGTAGACGGCCGCGCCGACCGAGTCGCGCAGCCGGTCCAGGGTGTGCTGGAGCTTGTCGCGCAGGGCCTGCCGGCGGTCGTGTGCCGAGGTGAGGCGGCGCAGGGTGTCTCCGGTGACGTACGCCCCGTCGGCGATCTGCTCGACGTAGCCCTCGCGGCGCAGCATGCGCAGCACCGCGGTCAGCCGCCCGGGTTCCAGGCCGGTCCGGTGGGCCAGCTCGGTCTCGGTGACCCCGTCGGCGTGGCGGGCCACCGTCTCCAGCACGCGCAGGGCGTCCTGGGCCGAGTGGTACGGGGCGGTCGGCTCGATCCTCACGACGGTCCCCCTCGCATCCGGTCGGCGGATCCCTACCACGATAGCGGGCAACGCCTCCCAGGGGAGAGGGCATTGGCGAGATTGCGCCCTGCCGCTGCCCGCTCCCAACTGCGGCTCAGCTCCGCTGGCATATGCCAAGGGCATGCCCCGAGGGTTGGGCCTCGGCACTCGTGGCGTTCGCAGTCCGTGATCACGGGACCGCGCTGGGGAATGTCCGCGTGCGCCCGAGATCAGTGACCGGGGACGTATCCGCGCTTCTTGTCGACCACGTTCAGCAGTGTTCTGCCCGCCGCCCACCGCTCGTACAGCGCCACGAACTGCGCGCCCAGCTCGTCGCGCCAGCCGACCGTGTCGCCGCTCATGTGCGGGGAGACGATCAGTCCCGGCAGCCCCCACAGCGGGCTGTCCTCGGGGAGGGGCTCGGTGGCGAACACGTCCAGGGCGGCGCCCGCGATCCAGCGACGGTTCAGCGCCCGGGCGAGGGCGTCCTCGTCGACCAGGGCACCCCGGCCGACGTTCACGAAGAACGCCGAGGGCTGCATCACGCCGAAGCGGTGGGCGTCGAACATGCCGTACGTCTGCTCGGTGAGCGGAGCCGCCGCGATCACCCAGTCCGCGCGGGAGACCAGCCGGTCCAGGTCGGCCGGGCCGTGGATGCCGGTGCGCGGGACCCGTCCGACCAGTGCCGTCGTCACGCCCAGGGCCTTCAGCACGCGGACGATCGCCCGGCCGATCGGGCCCGAGCCCACCACACAGGCGCGCGTGCCCGCCACCCGCCGGGTCTCGCGGTGCCGCCAGACCCGCTCGCGCTGGTACTCCAGGGTGCGCGGCAGATCCTTGGCGGCGGCCAGCACCAGCGCGGCCACGTACTCGGCGATCGGCTGGTCGAAGATCCCGCGGGCGTTGGTCACCACGGTGTCGGACGCGGCCAGCTCCGGGCACATCAGATGGTCCACGCCCGCGCTCGCGGTGTGCACCCAGCGCGGGCGCGGCCCCTCGCCCGGCCATGCCTCGCGCACCGCGTGCGAGGTGAAGTCCCAGACCAGCAGGACGTCCGCCGCGGGCAGCCGCTCGGCGAGACGGGCCGCGTCCGTGTGCACGATCCGGGCCCGCCCGGTGAGCCGGCCGAGCCGGGGCGGCGGATCGGCGTCGAGCACGAGGAGGGTGGGGCGGTCCGGTGGGGTCGGCGGCATCCGTGGCGGCTCCGAACGGTCGCAGGCAACGTCTGACATGCGCGGATTGACCACGCTCGCACCCGAACCCACCGTCGTCAACAAAGGCGCCGCCGTGCGGCGTTGCCCCTCGCGTCCCTGCGTGAGACGGGTGCCTGCCATGGACGTCGCCTTCATCGGAGGCCCTCGCCTCCAGCGCCGTGCGGGTGTCGTGGTGCCCTCCGCTTCGCCCTCGACCCCGCGGGAGAGCGCCCTGGGCGAGGCGGTGAACCGAACGTCGTCCCGCGCCAGGAGGGGCGAGGGGCGCATCCGGGCCGTGTCGGCCGACCAGGTGACCGATGTGGGCGGCGCTGCGCCGGCTGGGTACCCGAACGCAGGAACAGCACAACAGCAGGGACAGTGGGAAGGGCCAGGGCTGACATGACCGCACTCGGAATCCTCTATCCGGGCCACTCCGCCGAGGACGACTATCCGCGCATCGAGCAGCTCCTCGGCAGCGACATCCGGGTGGACCTGGTCCACACCGACGTCGGTGAGGACGTGCAGCGGGTGGACGCGCTGCGCGAGACGGGTTCTGCCGAACGGCTCGCCCAGGGCATGGAGGCCCTGCGGCTGACCGGCGCGGAGACGGTGGTGTGGGCGTGCACCAGCGGCAGCTTCGTCCACGGCTGGGAGGGGGCCCAGGAGCAGGTGCGGGGGCTGGCCAGGGTGGCCGGGATGCCGGCGTCGTCGACGTCCTTCGCCTTCGTGAACGCGGCCCGGGAGATCGGGGTACGGCGGGTGGCGGTCGGCGCGACCTACCCGGAGGACGTGGCCGCGCTGTTCGTGGAGTTCCTGCGGGCCGGCGGGCTGGAGGTGACCGGGGTCCGCTCGTACGGGGTCGTCGCGGCGGCGGAGGTGGGGACCTGGGGCGAGGAGGAGGTGCTGACGCTGGCGCGGGCGGCGGACGCGGCGGCCTCCGGCGCGGAGGCCGTGCTGCTGCCGGACACCGCGTTGCACACGGCCGCGCACCTGGGGCTGCTGGAGAAGGCGCTGTCCAAGCCGGTGCTCACGGGGAACCAGGTGTCGGTGTGGGAGGGGCTGCGGCTGGCTGACCGCCGGGTGAACGCGCCTGTGCTGGGGGCGCTGTTCACGAGGGAACCGATCGTCCACCTGTAGAGGCCGGAATAAGCGGAGAGCGTCCCCTGTTAGTCCCCGGCAGGACAGCCACGCCGAGAACAGGAGGCCCACACCGTGCCGGCAGACGAGATCCGGGGTGTGACGCGCGGGAGCGCCCCCGTCCCCCTCTCCGTACTGGACCTGGTGACCGTCGGCGCGGGCGGTACCGCCGCCGACGCGCTGCGTACCAGCGTCGCGCTGTCCCGCCTCGCGGAGGCCCGCGGCTTCCACCGGTACTGGGTCGCCGAGCACCACTCCATGCCCGGGGTCGCCTCCTCCTCGCCGGCCGTGATCCTCGCCCACCTCGCCGCCCACACCGACCGCATCCGGCTCGGCTCGGGCGGCGTCATGCTGCCCAACCACGCCCCCCTGGTGATCGCCGAGCAGTTCGGCACGCTGGAGGCGATGGCGCCGGGGCGGATCGACCTGGGTCTCGGCCGGGCGCCGGGCACGGACGGGGCCACGGCCGCCGCCCTGCGCCGCACCGACACCCTGAACGAGGGCGCCGACGACTTCCCCGAGCAGCTCGCCGAGCTCACCCGCTTCCTGGACGACGACTTCCCGGACGGGCACCCGTACCGGCGCATTCACGCCATCCCCGGGCCGGTGCAGGGCAGCGTCCCCGGCGGCGTCCAGTCCCCGCACCGGCCGCCGGTCTGGCTGCTCGGCTCCTCCGGCTTCAGCGCCCGCCTGGCCGGCCTGCTCGGCCTGCCGTTCGCCTTCGCGCACCATTTCTCCGCGCAGAACACCATTCCGGCCCTCGACCTGTACCGGCAGACCTTCCGCCCCTCCGCGGTGCTCGACGAGCCCTACGCCCTGATCGGCGTCTCCGCCCTCGCCACGGACGACGAGCGGGAGGCCCGGCGGCAGGTGCGGGCGATGGCGCTCAGCATGGTCCGGCTCAGGACCGGGCGTCCCGGTCTCTTCCCGGACCCGGAGGAGGCCGCGAGGTACGAGTTCAGCCCCATGGAGGAGGAGTTCGCCGCCTCCTGGGCCGGGAACGTCGTGCACGGCACCGCCGACGAGGTCCGCTCCGGCCTGGACGACCTCCACAAGCGCACCGGCGCCGACGAGTTGATGCTCACCTCGCACGCCCACCGGGGCGCGCTGCGCCTGCGCTCCTACGAACTGGTCGCCGACGCCTACGGCTTGCCCGCCGCGTAGGCCCGCTCTCCGAGCAGCTCGGAGATGCGGTCCGGCGGCACCGGACGGGAGTACAGCCAGCCCTGTCCGGTGTCGCAGCCGATGCGGCGCAGCCGGGTCGCCTGTGCGGAGGTCTCCACGCACTCCGCGGTGACCGTGAGACCGAGGCGGTGCGCCAGCTGGATCATCGCCTCCACGACGACCTCGTCGGCCGGGTTGGGGGTGATCGCCGGGGTCTTGTCGCCCTCGTACTGGAAGCCGCGGACGAAGGAGCCGTCCAGCTTCAGCGCCGAGACCGGCAGCCGGCTCAGGTAGGCCAGGTTCGAGTAGCCGGTGCCGAAGTCGTCGATGGCGATGCGCACCCCCATGTCGCTGAGCGCCTGCAGCGCCTGCAGGGGGCGGCCCGCCGAGCCCATCACCGCGGACTCGGTCAGCTCCAGCTGGAGCAGATGCGGGGCGAGTCCTGTCTCGGCGAGGGTCTCGGCCACGTCCGCGACGAGGTCGGAGTCCCACACCTGGCGCACGGCCACGTTCACGCTGACGAAGATGGGCGGTCCGGCGGGGTGTTCGAGCTGCCAGCGGCGGGTCTGGCGGCAGGCGGTGGCCAGCACCCAGCGGCCGAGCTGGACGATCGAGCCGTCCTCCTCGGCCAGTGTGATGAACCGATTCGGCGTCAGCGTGCCGAACTGCGGGTGGTGCCAGCGGACCAACGCCTCCACCCCGCTCAGCCGTCCGTCCTCCAGGCCGACCAGCGGCTGGTACTCGAGCGCGAACTCGCCGCGTTCGATGGCGGGGCGCAGGGTGGAGGACAGGGCCTGACGGGTCATCCGGTGCGCGTTGCGCTCCGGGTCGAACAGCGTCCAGCGGGCCTTGCCGTCGGCCTTCGCCCAGTACAGCGTCGTGTCCGCCGCCTGCATCAGACCGGTGGCGGTGGTCCCGGCCGCCTGCCGCTCCACGACGCCGATGGACGCCGTCAGCGACAGCCGCTGACCGGCCAGGTCGAACGGGCACTCCAGGGCTCTGAGCGCCGACTCGGCGAGGTCGGCGAGCTGTTCGGTCCCGGTGGAGTCCTCGACGAGCAGCGCGAACTCGTCGCCGCCGAGCCGGGCCACCAGGGGTGCGCCGGCGCGGGCGTACCCGGCCTCCTCGGCGACCCGGGTCAGGCGTTCGGCGACGGCGGCGAGCAGCCGGTCCCCGACCCGGTGGCCGAGGGTGTCGTTGACGGCCTTGAAGCCGTCGAGGTCCAGATAGCACAGGCCGATCCGGCCGGTGCCGCCCATCTCGTACGATTCCGGCTCCAGGGCCGCCGTCAGGCGCTCGAAGAACAGGGTCCGGTTGGGCAGCCGGGTCACCGGGTCGTGCATCTGCAAGTGCCGCAGCCGTGCCTGGAGTTCGCGGCGGGCGCTGATATCGGCCACCGACAGCAGCACGCCCGGCCCGCTGTCGCTCAGCGGGACGACGGTGACCTGCACCCAGACCGAGTGGCCCGTGGGACGCTTCATCCGGCGTGTGCAGCGCAGCCGGGCCTGCCGGCCGCTCAGCACCTCACGGTAGGCGTGCCAGGTGCGGGCGTCCGAGGAGAGGTCCACCAGGTCGGCGGCGATCCGCCCGGTGAGCGCTTCGGGTTCGGTGCCGAGCAGCTCGCCGAAGGCCGCGTTGGCGCTGCCGACGAGTCCCTCGCGGTCCACGACGGCCATGGCGAGCGGGGCTGCCGCGAAGACACGGTGATAGATGGTGTGATCACTGTCTGTGACGGCTGACCGGTCGAGGTCTGCCGTGGGCGTCGGCCCTTCGGACGTTCCGCTCACCGCTCGCTCCCGCAGTGCACTCGATCTCTGTCCGTGCCGGAAAGTGTGCCGATCATAGAGGCTGGCCCCGGGCCCTTCCAGTCGCTCTCCAGTGTCGCGGACCGCCCGGCCGTTCTGACAGATCGTTTCTGCCCGTGCCTGGACGGGTTCTTCAAGCCACCTACCCATTGTGACGTTCCGTGAGTGATCCGGGGTGTCACCCGTGGGGGCGCGTTCGAGTGCGTCGGGGGCGCTCTCACCCTTCCGGTGCAGACAAACAGGGCATAGCGCCTGAAACACCTACAGGCTGGGGGCGGTGTCCCGTGAACCCTCCGGAGGTCCCCGCCGTGCCCAAGCTGCGCAGCACCGCCGCCGTGTGCACCACGATGTCGGCGCTCGCCGCGACCTCGATCTTCACCGGCCCGTCGGTCGTGGAGCCCTTCTCGCCGGCATCGTGCGCCCTGCACCGCACCGACGCGCACCACTCGGAGGGCGTGGACACCTGGAACACCGACTACACCCGCCCGGTCAGGCCCCTCGACGCCGTGCTGGTCTTCCTGTCCTTCCCGGACGCGACACCGCGCACCACCCCCGCACAGCTGACGGCCGACCACTTCCCGGCCACCAGCCGCTTCTACGAACAGGCCTCCTACGGCAGGTTCACCGTCCGCCCGCACCCGCTCGGACACTGGCTGCGCATGCCACGGTCGTCCGCGTCGTACGCCATAAAGCGGGACTGGAGCACCGCCGACCGGGCCGCCTACCTGCGCGACGCGTTCGCCGTGGCCGACAGGGAGGTCGACTTCTCGCGCTACGGCATCGTGTACTTCGTCGCCGACCCGGACGCGCCCGGCGTGGACTCGGACGCCACGAAGGTCGTCAATCTCGACACCCCCGTGCACGTGGACGGCACCGACGTCCGCCGGGTCGTCACCGTGTTCGAGAGGCATCCGCCGGACCGGCTGGTCCTGGCCCATGAGACCGGCCATGTCTTCGATCTGCCCGATCTCTACCACCGCCCGGACGAGGGCAAGGGCGACTGGGACACCTACGTCGGCGACTGGGACCTGATGGGCAGCCAGTTCGGTGCGTCCCCGGACCTGTTCGCCTGGCACAAGTGGAAACTGGGCTGGCTGGAACCGCGCCAGGTGGTGTGCGTACGGAGTAGGGGTTCGACCCTGCTGACGCTCGAACCGCTGGCCGCCGGCCCCGGCGTCCCGGTGCAGGGCACGGCAGGCGCCCCCGCCTTCGGCCTCGGCCACGGCGTCAAGCTGGCCATCGTGCGCACCGGCCCCGACAGTGCCCTCGCCTTCGAGGCCCGCGGCAGCGCCGGCAACGACCGGGCGGCCTGCCGGGAGGGTGTCCTGGTGTACCGGGTGCACGGCGGCGCGGCCTCGGGCGGCGGCCCGATCGAGGTGGTGGACGCCCACCCGCACACCGAGGCGTGCTGGGAGAGCTCGGTCTACGCACCCCTGGCCGACGCCCCGGTCTCCCTCGGGGAGACCTTCACCGTTCCCGAGGACGGCGTACGGGTGGAGGTGGAGGGGCGGACCCCGTCCGGGGCGTGGACGGTGAAGATCACTCCAGAAGAGTCATGACCATGCGGTCTGCCCCTGGCCGGCCGACTGGCTGGTCAGGGGCATGCGAAAAGCCCCTCGCTTATGCGAGGGGCTTCCCATTGTCGTGCGCCGCCAGGGACTCGAACCCCGGACCCGCTGATTAAGAGTCAGCTGCTCTAACCAACTGAGCTAGCGGCGCCTGCTGACGTCGTAGACATTAGCACCCTGGTCGGCAGGAGGAAAAATCGATATCCGCACTGCTGCGCGGGCCGCCCGTACCGCCGCCCAATGGACGACCTCCGGGCCCGGCAGCCAGGGGTGCCGGGTGTCCGGAGCGGCCAGCCAGCGGGAGGTGCCGCAGGCGTCGGCTCCGGTGAGTGCCGGCACGGTCACCGCGTCGCCGGTGCCGTGGCACAGCAGCGGCGGAACGGCCTCCGTACGGCGCCCGTGCGCCCCTCCCCACTGCTCCCAGCTCAGCAGCGAGGGCAGCCGCTGGGCCGTGCCCGGGGCGGCGAACAGCAGCATGCGGCCCCGGAACAGCGCGACCGGGCCGGAGCCGGGTCCCTCTTCCCGCAGCCGGTCCAGCATCCGCCGCCCGAAGACCGCCGGGGCGCTCACCACGTCGAAGACGGTGCCGCAGGGCAGGACGACCGGGGCGTCCGGGTGCTCCTGCCAGAGGATGAGCGTGCTGCGCGGGTGCGTTCCCGCCGAGGCGAGCCAGGCGGTGCCGTCGGCGGTGGCGGAGGTGGCCCTCGGTGCGCTGCTCATGCCGTCTACAGGTACCGGTAGTGAGCGCGTGGTTCCGCTGGGTTGTGGAAAAACGGGACAGAAACGGGTGTGGAGGAGTAGGGTGCCCGCTCACCTGGCATATGCCGGGCGGGTCGTGCGCGGGTCAGACCGGGTCGGCGGGGGTGCAGCCCTCGCTCGCGGCACCCCGCATCAGGTCCCGCCCGAACTCGACCATCCGCTTGGCGTAGTCCTCGGTCCACTCGGCCTGTCCGGCGATGTCCGCCGGAGTCAGTCGGTCGAAGCGGCGCGGGTCGGCGAGCTGGGCTGCGGCCATGGCCTGGTACTCCACGGCCCGGTCGGCGGCGGCGCGGAACGCCTGGGCCAGCTCCGTCGCGCGCGTCAGCAGCGCCCGCGGGTCCTCGATGGCCTCCAGGTCGAAAAAGTGCTCGGGGTCGGCGGCGGCCTCCGCGGGCTCGAAGATCAAGGGCGCGGGGCGTAGCCGCGGCTCGTTCCGACGCGGCGTGGGCTCCGCCATGTCTTGTCCTCCTCGTACGGACTCATGCGCTTCACAGCACCCACCTTCCAGGTGGGCCACCCCCCATTGTCCCGCGCCCGCGCAAGAGGCCCCCAAGAGCGCGAGTGCAGGGGCCGGGGGCCGGGGCGCCGGATGCCCGTCCCGCCGGCCGCGCCCTCACGGTCTCCAGGGCACGCGGTGCTCCGCCAGGTGGGCCAGGACCGCGTGGTTCGCCTCCCAGCCGTCCGGGAACTTCATCAGTGTGCCCAGCTGGACCGGCTCCGTGGACGGGTAGTCGTCCAGCAGGTCGTCCACGCCCGCCCGGCAGACCACGATGCAGGCGTGCCGGTGCCGGGAGGCGAGGACGCACAGGCGGCCGGTCTCCAGGTGGAAGGCGGTGGCGTCGGGGCGGCCGGAGAGCGGGTGGAGGACGACCGTGACGTCGTACTCACGGCCCTGCAGCCGGTTCGCCGTATCCACGGTGACGTCCGCCACGCCGAGGTCGGCCAGCGCCGCGCGCACCGCCGCCGCCTGGTCGCGGTGGGCCGTGCCCACGGCGACGCGGTCGCCGGTGAGGGGCACCGGGGACGGGGAGCCCTCGGAGACCGCCGCGCCGCCCCTGTCCAGCAGGCGGCGGACGACCGTCGCCACCGCCCGCACCGCCTCGGGGTCCGTGCGCGGGGTGTGCCGGGCGGGCAGCTCCAGCAGGCCCCACCCGGACTCCGCCGCCTCGTCGATCACCCGGTCGGGGCCGGAGCCGTCGCAAGGGACGGCGAAGGTGAGGCGGCGGTCGCCGTGGCCGGTGCCGCTGCGGAACGGGGTGTAGGGGTAGAAGGCGTCCGAGACCAGGGGGGCCGCGGAGGCGGGCAGCCGCCAGGAGACCGGCAGGCGGTGCTGCGGGAGGTCTGGGTTGTGCGCCAGCAGCGTCGTCACCGCGGACGCCGACGGGTCGTACGACAGCCCAGCCCACTGCTCGCTGCCCACGATCGCGAACGGGTCCAGCTGGCCCGGGTCGCCCACGAACAGAGCCCGCTCGAACAGGCCCGCCACGGCCAGCAGGGAGTCCGAGCGCATCTGGTACGCCTCGTCCACGATCGCGTGCCGCCAGGGCTCGTCCGCCTTGACGTGCGCCCACTTCGCCGCGGTGGAGAGCACGACCGGGAGGCCGTTCAGGTCGGCCGCCTTCGCCGACGTACGGACGTTCGACAGGTCGTCGAGCGCCTTGTCGTAGGGGTTCGTGTCGCTGCTGTGCAGGCGGCCCACCGGCAGCTCCGGGTTCTTCTGGGCGAGCCGCAGGACCAGGTCGTCCACCTGCGCGTTGGTCTGCGCGACCACCATCAGCGGGCGCCCCGCCGCGGCCAGTTCCAGGGCCGCGCGGACCACCAGCGTGGACTTCCCGGCGCCCGGCGGGGAGTCCACCACCACGCCCCGTCCGGTGCCGTACAGGGTGTCGTGGAGGATCGCCTCGGTGGCGCGGGCGGCAGCGGCCCCGGGGTCGAAGTCGGCCGTGGTCACAGGACGTCCTCCTCGGTCACGCGGTCGGGGGCTTCCGGTACGGCCTCGCCGGGCGGGCCGCCGTGGGTCCAGGGAGTGTCCTGCGGGTCGGGCAGCTTCGCGCCGCCGCGCTGCTCGTGCTCGAAGAGGGTGAAGCACACCGTGTCGCCCTTCTCCGGCACCGAACCGGGCTCCGGCTCCTTGCCGCGGCCCATCTTGTCGACGACGCGCAGGACGACGAGGAGGCCGCCACCGGCCTCGTCAGCGTCCTCGTGGCCGACGAACTCCGCCGCCTGCGGCCTGCCGCCCAGCGAGCGGTACGCCTTCGCCCCCTCGGCCAGGTGCGGCCGGTCGTCCGTGCGGACGGTCACCAGCGGGCGCGGGCTCGGCCGCCTGCCCTCGCTGTACGCCATCACGACATCGACGACCTCGCCCGCGAACGCCTCCCCGGCCAGCCGCCGCCCCGCCATCACCAGCGGATCGTCCAGCGCCTCCTGCGCCTCCAGGCGGGCCTGCTCACGCTCGCGCGTGGCCAGCTTGTTCGCCGCCGTCACCGCGTCGTCGCGGCGCGGCTGCGGGGGCTCGCCGGCCAGGACCCGGTCGCGGTGGCCGGTGAAGGACCAGCGGTCCCGGGTCCAGCGCTCCTCGACGTGCGCGCCCGCCGGCAGCTCCCGCAGCAGGTCCAGGCCCCGCCACACCGCGTCCCAGGTGGGCCGGGTGACACTCGCCACCAGGTCGCGGATCTCCCGCTCGGCCGCGGCGAGCGCGGCCAGCCGGTCGTCCGCCTCCAGGGCGTCCTCGGCTCCGGCGAGGGCGCCGCGGGCGCGGTCGTAGCGCGCGACGGCGGGCGCCAGCAGCTTGTTGTCGAACGCCGGGTCGGTGGCCGGACCGGCGGGCGGGCACAGCAGCTGTCCACCGGCGTCCCGGGCGAGCCCGGCGCGGACGGCGGCCTCGGCGCCGGTGCAGTCCTCGGGAGGCTCGATCCAGGCGAGCAGCGCGCCCAGGTGCTGGTCCTCCAGGCTGGACTGGCCGGTCGCCCAGTGCCGCGCCAGCACGTCGGTCAGGGCGAGCAGCAGGGAGGAGCCGGGCACCCGGGCCCGCTCCCCGAAATGGGTCAGCCAGCGGCCCAGCAGCGGCACCCGGGGCGGGGCCGGGTAGGGCTCCTGCGGATCCTGCTCGGCGGTACGCCTGAAGCGCATCGAGCGGCCCAGCAGCCGAACGAGGTCCAGGCCCGCCCGGCTCGGCACGATCAGCTGGGGCGCGTCCGCGCACAGCTCGACCTCGGTCTTGACCCGCTTCCCGGTCTCCGGGTCGGTCTCGGTGCGCTCGGCCGCCTCCACCGCCTGCGTGTACGAGTCGACGTACGGCAGCACCACGTCGGCGAGTTCCGCGAGGAACGCGAAACGCAGGTCGCGGTCGCGGGGCTGCGGTACGACCAGCAGCCGGGGCGCGTCCCGGTCGGTGCCGACCAGCGCGCCGAGCGGGGCACCCGCCTCGCCCGCGGTGGTGAGCGGCACGAACACCAGCGGGCGCGCGGACAGGTGCCGGTGGCGGACGGTCGCGGCGGGCTGGGCCCGGCCGCTGCTGACCGCCTCCAGCCGGGCGAGCGTAGTGATCAGCGACAAGGGGACACCTCCTGGCGGGTGGCACCGAGCGCCTCCGCGCGCAGGGCCGCGGCCCGGCGCAGGGCCGCCACCGCCGGGTCGTCCGGGTCACCGTGCTCACCCCGAGCCGCGGCCAGGACGTCCTCGACCGTGCTCAGGCCGCCCAGTTCGGCGCGCACGGGACGGCCGAGGCGGGTCACCGCGCCCGCAGCGCGGGAGCGCTCCCGGCAGTGGAAGGCCAGTTCGCATGCGGACAGGCACTCGGGCGCGTACGCCGCCGGGACCGCCTCGACGGCCGCCGCCAGTTCCTCGGCCGGCCGGTCGGGGGCGAAGCAGGTGCCCTCCGGCAGAGAGTCGGCGATCTCCTCGACGAGGGTGAGCCGGGCCAGCTGGCGGGCGGTGACCGCACGCTGCTTGCGGACGTCGACGGCGGAGGCGGTGGCCAGGTTGGAGAAGTCCTTCGGGCACACCAGCAGCACCCGGTGCCGTACCCGGGGGGCGGCCTCGCCCTCCTGGGCGAGACGGGCCGCGACCTCCTCCAGGGCCAGCACGTAGACCGCAGCCTGCCGGGCGGCGGCGCCGACCTTCGCCGAGTCGGCCGAGCCGTCCAGCATCGGGAACGACTTGATCTCCACCACCGTCCAGCGGCCGTCCGGGTGCACCACCACCGCGTCCGGCTCCAGGAACGCGAGCGAGCCCGCCACGTCCAGCGCCAGCATCGGGTGGTCCAGCAGCGTCCAGCCGCCCGTGCGCGTGGCCTCGCGCAGCGCCAGCGCCGTACGGGCCGTACGCCCCTCGGGGCCCTGCGCGGACAGGTCGGGGACGGCGGCCCCCGCGGGCGGCTCGGCACCCGCGTCCAGCCGGGAGTGCACCAGCCGCAGCAGCTCCGCGCCGCCGTCGGCCTTGACCCGCGCCTCGAACGCGTTGCCCCGGGTCAGCGCGAACTGCGACTGCCCGAACCCCGACGGCGCGCCCAGCGCGCTCGCCAGCGCCACCTTGTCCACCCCGGCGCCGTCCAGGATCGCCCGCCTGCGGCACCCGGGGTTCGCGGCGAGCGCCGCGAGGGCACGCGCGTCCAGAGCCCTGGCCGGTACGTCGGGGCCGCGCAGCTCAGCGAGCCTTCCCCAAATTCTCGGCTTCGCTCGAACAGGGGATACCCCAACCTGGAGCCGCTTCGCCCGAGTCGGAGGCGGGAGTGTCCGGGTCGGCCCCGGCGTCGAGCCGAGACTCGCGCTGCCGTGGAATTCGCTCACCCGCGGAAGTCTGGCATCCGGCACTGACAATCGGGGAACCGCCGCCCCCGGAGCCCGCCACGACCGCCGGACGGCGCGGGCGCAGGCGCGCCCGGAGCAGATCCACGACGCGCATCACACCCGGCGCGAGCAGCAGGCCGATGCCCATCACGGTGACGCCCGCGACCGCGTCCAGGAAGTAGTGGTTGGCCGTGCCCATGACCACCAGGGCGGTCAGCAGCGGGTAGGCGACGCCGAGCACCTTCGTCAGACGCGAACCGCCGTACCGCCACAGCATGATCCCGCACCACAGCGCCCAGCCCACGTGCAGGCTCGGCATCGCCGCGTACTGGTTGGTCATGCTGCCCATGCCGCGCGGGGCGCTGGCCTCGCCGCCCCACCAGCCGTACGAGCTGTACTGGGCCATCGTGTCGACGAACCCGTGGATCCCGGGGAGCAGGCGGGGCGGACAGGTGGGCAGCAGCGTGAAGCCGATCAGCCCGATGAACGTGGACGTCATCAGCCAGGTGCGGGCCGCCCGGTAGCGCTCGGTGCGGGCCCGGAACAGCCAGACGAGGACGGCCGGCGTCACCACGTAGTGCAGCGACGCGTACCAGAAGTCGGCTGGCACCCCGAGCCACGCCTGGTGGGTGAACAGCCGGTTGAGCGGGTGCTCGGCGTCGATGTGCAGGGCCTTCTCGAAGCGCAGGATCGACAGGCCGTGGCCGACGGCGGAGGCCACGTCCCCGCGCGCGAGCAGGCGGCCCGCCGAGTAGCAGCCGTACACCAGGAGGATCAGTGGCAGCTCGGTCCACCACCGCAGCCGGGTACGCAGGGTCACCTCGGTGCCCGGTGTCTCGGTCAGCGGCATCCGATCGCCCTCCCCCTTCTGGTGTGCGGCGCCCGGCCGGGCGACCGTGCCACTTTACGGTGTCCGCAGATCGCCCATGCGGGGCGCTCCGGCCCTCAAAGACGCCGGAACCGGTCACCGGGTTGCCCGCCGGCCGGGTGAGCGATGATGGGGAGGCCCTGCTCGTCTCACGTTTCTCTCCCGGAAGGCCCCTCATGGCACCGCGCATCCTGCTGGCCCGGCACGGACAGACCGAGTGGTCGCTGTCCGGAAAGCACACCGGCAGGACCGACGTCCCTCTCCTGGAGGAGGGCCGCCGCGGGGCCAAGCTGCTCGGCGAGCGGCTGCACCGCGCTCCGCTGGACGGGCTGCCGGGTGTCGAGGTGCGCACCAGTCCGCTGACACGCGCGCGTGAGACGTGCGAGCTGGCCGGGTTCGGCGAGCGTGCCGCAACCTGGGACGCGCTCATGGAGTGGGACTACGGCGCCTACGAAGGCATGACGCCGGCCGAGATCGACGCCGTACGGCCGGGCTGGCTGATCTGGCGGGACGGGGTCCCCGAGGGCGAGAGCCTGGCCGACGTGACCGCACGCGCGGACGAGGTCGTCGCATGGGCACGGTCGGCCGACCGGGACGTGCTGGTCTTCGCCCACGGGCACATCCTGCGGTCCATCGGGGCACGGTGGCTGGGGCTGCCGCTGGACTTCGCGGCGCGGATACGCCTGAATCCGACGTCGCTCTCGGTACTGGGCTGGGCCTACGGGGAGCCGGCGATCGAGAGCTGGAACGACTTGGGGCACCTGGCGGGATGACCCTCCGGGGGCGGGGCCGCCCGCCCGCGGCCACGGCGCCCCGGTGGCCGACGGCGCCATGACGTGCCAGGGCGCGGGGAACCGCACGACCGGCCCCCGCTCACCCGCGGGCGGAGAACCGTCCGCGGCGCCTTACGCCCGCCTCGCCCGCGGCAACGACGCATACCGGTCGAGGAACTCCGACACCCCGGACGTCCGCCGGTGCGGCAGCAGCACCCGGGCCGTTCCCGCCAGCATCGTCTGGATGCGGGAGGACTGGACCTGCTCCAGCAGGGACAGGACCCGCAGTGCCGCGCTCGCCGCCTCGTCGGGACGGCCCTCGCGGGCGAGGTCGTCGGCGAGTTCCGCGGTGTACAGGGCGATGTTGCGGGTGAAGTGCGGGTCCTGCAGGGACGCCGCGCGGTGGGCCTGCCGGGAGGCCCTGCGCCAGTCGCCCAGCGTGGACCAGCACTGCGCCTCCAGCCCCGCCAGCTCGGCCTCCCCGTAGAAGCTCATCCACTCGGGGTCGGCGTCCGAGTGGCCCCGCTCGTAGAGGGCCTTGGCGCGCACCAGCGCCTGCTCGCAGCCCGTGCGGTCGGCGAGACCGGCCCAGCCGCCGGCCTCGCGCAGCGAGAGCAGGGACAGCAGGCGCGGGGAGCCGAGGGGGCGGGCGACGCGTTGCGCGGCCTGGGCCGCCCGTACCGCCTCCCGGGGACGGCCGGCGTCGCGGGCGAGGAAGGACGTGTTGCAGAAGGCGTGCGCCTCGAGGGCCGCGTCGCCGTTCATCCGGGCGGTGGCGAGCGCTTCCGCGTAGTGCGAGCGGGCGTCGTCGAAGCGGCCGGAGTCGTGGGCCAGCCAGCCCACGGAGATGGCCAGTTCGCCGGCGCCCGAGTGCAGTCGGTCCGCGGTGGTCTGCCGGGTCGTGCCGGCGTCCAGCAGCGCGAAGGCGGCGCGCAGCGGGGCCGCCGCGCGCCGGTACAGGCCGTCCGCGCCGTGCCGGTCGTCGAGGAGCCGGATGCGGCGGACGGCTTCCTCCAGCGCGACCGCTTCCGGGACGCCGGCACGGAGCAGCGGGCGGCCGGCCGCCGCGGCGTCGGTGGTGAGCCCCAGCGGGCCCAGCGAGGCGGCGGCCACGGTGGCGCCTCCGCCGGTCATGAATGCGCGACGCAGCACGTCGCTCTCCTCGTGGTTCAGGGGGTCTTTCGCGTACCGCTCCTGCGGGTCGTACCGCTGGTGCGGGTCGTACGGCTGATCCGGGTTGTACCGCTCGTGCGGGTCGTACCGCTCGTGCGGGTCGTACGGACCCTGGGCGTCATACGGGTCGTGAGCGCACTGCGTGTCATACAGGTCCCGCGGTTCATACGGCTCGAGAGGGCCTTGTGGTTCACCGGAGGGGAACGCTCCGGGCCCGGCCGCGGCCGACCGCGCCGCGCGTCCGCGGACGGACGAGCGGGGCGCGAAGCCGAGGTCGGTGAGGGTGCGGCCGGGGAACATGTGCAGGAACACCCGCTCGTACGCGTAGTTCGGGCACCGGATCTCACCCGCTTCCACCCGGCCGACGTAACGCGCGTCACAGCTCACCCGCTCGCCGATCTCGTGCGCCGCCCGCCGGACCAGCGCCGCGAACTCGGCCGGTGAGCGATGGCCGCGCAACTGCCGGAACGCGAGGTTCGGCCGGGTCGGCCGTTCGGGCAGGGACGCGGTCTCCGTTGACGACGCCATGGCCGGGTCCTCTCGTGCGAACCGTCGAACCATGCCGGATCCGAAGCGGTTTCGGGCTGCGTGGCCCGTGTGACACCCTGGTTCCGGCGGGCAAGAACGTACCTGTTGTGCCCGTCCCGCCACGCGGTGTTTGGCCACAAACCGGATATGTCATCCACGATCTGCCATGAAGTGCCACCCTTTGCGGCGCACTTGCGCCGTAGCCGTTGACGAACTCGCGCGTTGGAGTCGATGGACTGGCAGGGGCAGCGTGGTGGAGGTCGGCATGAAGACCAGCCAGAGCAACGATCCTTGTACAACGCCGTCGTCGCAGTCGCCGTCGGCGGCGTGTGACGCGGTGTGCGACCTCGTGACGGTACCGGCCCGGCAGGGGCTGGAGGCGGTCGACATCCTGCGTCGCGGAGCGGGAGAGGCGGTGGGACCGGTACTGCACCGGGACGACGGCGGCTGCGGCACCGGCACCCTCGGCTTCCTGGTGCCGGCCGGTACGGCCGCCTGCTGGGACGTGCCGGGCAGCACCTGCACGAAGACCGACGGCCGGGGGCTGCGGCTGGATCCCGAGCAGCCGTCCCCCGTGCCGCCCGTCGAGGGCTCCGACTGGCTGCTGCCGCCCGGCGAGGCCGACCTCGCCACCGACCCGGTGGTGCTGCGCCGGGCCCTCGGGGAGGCGGCCCGGCTGATCGCGGCCGCGGACAGCTGCCGCTGACACCCCTGCCCCGGGGACCTGCGACAATGGACCGATGGGCAGGGCCAGGAACACGCGGCGCAGATCGGGCGCCGCCGAAGTCGTCGAGGAGCCGGTCGACGGCGGGCTCGCGCAGCTCGTCCCCGACCCGGACCGCGGCCGGGCCTGGACGCTGCTGATCGACGGGGCGCCCCAGTCGCACGTCGACCTGGACGACCCGGCGTACCTCTCCTTCGAGTACCAGCGCCGCCTCGGCCATGTCGTCGACCTCGTCGCCCCGCTCGGCAAGCCCGTGCACGCCGTGCACCTCGGCGGCGGCGCGCTCACTCTCGCCCGGTACGTCGCCGCCACCCGTCCCCGCTCCACCCAGCAGGTCGTCGAGCGGGACGCGGCCCTCGTCCAACTGGTCCGGCACCGGCTGCCGCTGGACCCGAACGCGCGGATCCGGGTGCGCTCGGCGGATGCCCGCGAAGGGCTCGCCAAGGTGCCGGACGGGTGGGCCGATCTGGTCGTCGCCGATGTCTTCAGCGAGGCCAGGACCCCCGCCCACCTCACCTCCACCGAGTTCCTGGACGACGTCCGCCGGGCCCTGAAGCCCTCCGGTGTCTACGCCGCCAACCTCGCCGACGGCCCGCCGCTCGCGCACCTGCGCGGCCAGATCGCCACCGCTGCCGCCCGGTTCGGCGAACTCGCGCTGATCGCGGACGCGGCCGTGCTGCGCGGCAAGCGCTTCGGCAACGCGATCCTGGTCGCCTCCGACGCCCCGCTCCCACTCGCCGAACTCACCCGCCGGGCCGCCTCCGACCAGCACCCCGGCCGTGTCGAACACGGCAGGCAGCTCACCGACTTCACCGGCGGCGCGGCACCCGTGACGGACGAGGCGGCGGTGTCCTCCCCGGCCCCACCGCCCTCGGTGTTCCACTAGTTCCCCGACCGCGCCGGTGCGGACTCAGGCGCGGCCAGGGTCTGGCAACTGCGTACCGAGCACGACGACGTCTGCGCACCGAGCACGACGAGTTCTGCTCGCCGAGTACGACGAGTTCTGCGTACCGAGCGCGGCGAGTTCTGCGTACCGAGCGCGGCGAGTTCTGCTCGCCGGGCATGGCGAGTTCGGCGCGCCGGTGCGGCGAGTCTCATGCCGACTCGACGTGATCATGCCTATATAGTTCCGGCCCGGGTCGATCTTCGGCCCCGTTTCATCTGCCATCAACCCGGGCTCTTCAGGCCCCGGGTCGCATCACTTCGGGGGAATCATGCCGTCCGTTCGCCATGCCCTGGTCACCGCCGTGCTGGGCTGTGCCGCGCTCACTCTGACCGCCTGCCAGCCCGACGACGACGGCGCCGCCGACGGCGTCACCCCGCCCGCCGCCACCGCGAGCCGCACCGCCGGCGCTCCCGCCGCCTCCGCGAGCCCGAGCACCAAGAGCGCCTGCCCGACCCTGGCCCCGGGCCACAAGTACGTCCTGGTCGAGAGCGTCTCCGGCGCCATGAACACCCTCACCACCAAGGACGCCAAGCAGAACTGCAACCCCGACGAGGGCGCCTTCTACGACGCGGACAAGGGGAAGGAGCACGAGTACCTCGTCGAGTCCGACGACACGCCCATCACGGTCCTGCACCTGAAGGAGAAGGGGCCGGCGAAGATGACCGCCCGCAACGGCGGTCTGGAGCACATCCGCATCTGCGTCAACGGCTATGCGCAGGAGACCGCCACGAAGAAGGCGGACACCAGTGACTGCTACGGCGAGAACTTCTTCGACGTCGCCGTGGGCAGCGACGGCAAGATCACCGAGATGACCGAGCTGTACGGCTCCTGACGAAGAGGGCGCGGTCCGCCCCACCGCGGACCGCGCCCCACGCCCGGCTAGGCGGCGAAGTCCACCGCCGGCAGCGCCCCCGTGCGCGCCGCCTCGCCGTACCAGCGGGCGCTCGACTTCGGCGTCCGCGCCTGCGTCGCGTAGTCGACGTACACTGCCCCGAACCGCTTGCCGTAGCCGTACGCCCACTCGAAGTTGTCCATCAGGGACCACAGGTAGTAGCCGCGCACATCGGCGCCGTCCGCGATGGCCCGGCGGACCTCCGACAGATGGCCGTGCAGGTAGGCGATGCGCTCGGGGTCGTGCACCCGGCCCTCCGGGTCGGGCTTGTCGTCGTAGGCCGCGCCGTTCTCGGTGATGTACAGAGGCAGGCCGGGGGCCTCCCGTGTGTACCGCATGATCAGCTCGTGCAGGCCGGTCGGGTCGATCGTCCAGCCCATCTCCGTTCGCTCGCCCGGCGTCTGGTGGAACAGCACGTCGTCGGCGCCCGGCCAGGGCGAGTGCTCGCTCGACCCGTGCCCGTCCGCCCGCGGGCCCCGGACCGGGCTGGACGCGGCCGACACCAACGCGGGCGTGTAGTAGTTCAGACCCAGCGCGTCCAGCGGCGCGCGCATCGTGCGCAGGTCGCCGTCGAGGACGTACGACCAGTCGGTGAGCGAGGCCGTCGAGCGCAGCAGTGTCTCCGGGTACGCACCGTGCAGCAGCGGGCCGTGGAAGATCCCGTTGGCCAGATCGTCGATCCGTCGGGCCGCGGCCAGGTCGGCCGGGTCCTGCGAAAGCGGCCGTACGGCCGAGGAATTGAGGCTGATCGCGATCTGCGCGCGTGCCGGCAGCACCGCACGCAGGGCCGAGACCGCCAGCCCGTGCCCGAGGTTGAGATGGTGGGCGGCGCGCAGGGCGGCCACCGGGTGGGTGCGGCCTGGCGCGTGCACACCGGAGCCGTAGCCGAGGAAGGCGCTGCACCAGGGCTCGTTGAGGGTGATCCAGTGCTCCACCCGGTCACCCAGCGCCTCGCCGACGAGCTGCGCGTACTCCGCGAACCGCGAGGCGGTCTCCCGCTCCGGCCAGCCGCCGGCGTCCTCCAGCTCCTGCGGCAGGTCCCAGTGGTAGAGGGTGACGGCCGGCTTGATGCCGTGGGTGAGGAGTTCGTCCACCAGCCGCCGGTAGAAGTCCAGGCCCACCTGGACCGCCGGTCCGCGGCCCGTCGGCTGCACCCGCGGCCAGGAGACCGAGAAGCGGTACGCGTTCAGACCCAGCTCCGCCATGAGCGCCACGTCGTCGCGGTACCGGTGGTAGTGGTCGACAGCGATGTCACCGGTCTCCCCGCCGGCCGTCCGGCCCGGCGTATGGCTGAAGGTGTCCCAGATGGACGGGGTACGGCCGTCCTCCCTTACCGCCCCCTCGATCTGGTACGCGGAGGTGGCCGCGCCCCAGAGGAAAGCGGGCGGAAACGTGACGGAGGAAACGGAGTCAGGCATGGAAGCGCTCCCAAAGGGGTCGTAGAAGACCGACGAGGTGAGTGGTTGAGGTTTCAGCCCTTGATCGCGCCCTGCATGATCCCGCCCACGATCTGCTTGCCGAACAGCAGGAAGGCGATCAGCAGCGGCAGCGTGCCGAGCAGGGCACCCGCCATGATGACCGCCTGGTCCGGGACGTAGCCGGTGCCGAGCGAGTTCAGGGCCACCTGCACGGTCGGGTTCTGCTGGTTCAGGGCGATGATCGGCCACAGGAAGTCGTTCCAGGCGAACACGAAGGTCAGCAGCCCGAGCACGGCCATCGCGGGCCGGGCGGCGGGGAAGACGACGTGCCAGACGACCCGGAGGCTGTTCGCCCCGTCCACCCGGGCCGCCTCGATCAGCTCCGACGGCAGCGCCTGCAGCAGGTACTGCCGCATGAAGAACGTGCCGAAGGCGGTGACGAGGCTCGGCAGGATCACCGTCTGCAACTGGTTCGACCAGCCGAGGTCCGACATCCACAGGTACAGCGGCACGACGGCCAGCTGCGGCGGGATCATCATGGTGCCGACGGTCAGCAGCAGCAGCAGTCCGGAGAAGCGGAACCGCAGCTTGGCGAAGGCGAACCCGGCCAGCGTGGAGAACAGCACCGTGGTCACCGTGATCGTGCCCGCGACGATGACCGAGTTGAACATCGCCGTGCCGAGTCCCGCCTGGTCCCAGGCGGTCTGGAGGTTCTTGAACAGGTTTCCGCCGAACCACAGCGGTGGCGGGCTCTGGGCGAGCCGCCGGTCGGTGCGCGAGGCCGCGATCGCCGTCCACACCAGCGGGGCCAGCGAGACCAGCGCGAAGACGGTCAGCACGGCGTAGGTCACCGGGCCCGCGTGCAGCTGCTTGCCCGCGCTCGTCACGCGCCGCCGGCGCTCCTTGCGTGCGGCGTGGGACGGTGTCAGTTCAGTGGTGGTCATGGGGACTTCCTCAGCCGTCGGGTGACCAGCAGGTTGACCGCGGCGATGATCAGGAGGATCAGGAACATCGACCAGGCGATCGCGGACGCCTTGCCGAGGTTGCCGATGATCCAGCCCTGGTCGTACATGTACAGGCCGAGCGTCTGGAACTGGTGCTCCGAGCCGCCCTTGGACCCGCTGACCCCGCCGAACAGCAGGGGTTCACCGAAGAGCTGGGTGGCGCCGATGGTGGAGACCACCACCGTGAACAGGATCGTCGGCCGCAGCTGCGGGACGGTCACATGCCGGAACTGCTGCCAGCGGTTGGCGCCGTCGAGCGCCGCCGACTCGTACAGATCGGCCGGGATCGCCTGCATCGCCGCCAGATAGATCAGCGCGTTGTACCCGGTCCACCGCCAGATCACGATGGACGACACGGCGAACTGCGAACCCCAGTCCGACTCGCGCCAGTTGACCGGATCCACGCCGAAGAAGTGCAGGATCCAGTTGATCAGGCCGCCGTCCCACGAGTACAGCAGCGTGAACACCAGGGTGGCCGCCGCGACCGAGGTGGCGTACGGGGTGAGCATCACGACCCGCCACACGGTCGAGCCGCGCAGCCGGTAGTTCAGCAGATGCGCGAGCCCGATCGCCGCGAGCAGCTGCGGGACGGTGGAGATCAGGCCGATGGTGAACGTGTTCTCCAGGGCGTTCCAGAAGAACTCCGAGGACCACAGGTTCTTGTAGTTCTCCAGACCTGCCCAGCTCTGGTGGTCCAGGGCCGACAGCTGCACGTGGTGCAGCGAGTACCAGGCCGTGTACAGCAGCGGGACCAGTGTGAAGGCCCCGAACAGGAGGAAGAAGGGGGAGACGAACGCGTACGGCGACGCCTTTGTGTCCCAGCGGTACAGCCGGCTGCGCCAGGAGTCGCCGCCCGCCGGTGTACCGCGACCGTGAGCGCCCCGGGCCGCGCCCGGCGGGGTGCCGGGCGCGGCATCGGCGCTCCCCGCGGGGTGCGCGAGAGCCTGCTCGGAGCTGGTCACTGGCCGAGCACGTCCTTGATCTCGTTCTTGGCCGCGTTCCAGCCCTGCTCGGGCGACTTGCCCTTCTGCTCGACCTGGAGGATGCCGACATCGCTGATCGCGTTGTCGATCGGCTTGTCCTTGGGGCCGAGGGGCTGCGCCGGGATGGTCTTCGCCGAGTCGGAGAAGATCTGGGTGAGCGGCGCGCCGGAGAAGTACGCGGTGGTGTCGGCCTGCGGCGTCAGGGTCGGGTACACCGAGGGGGTCGACGGGAAGCTGGCCTGCTTGGCGAAGACCTTCGCCTGCTGCTCCGGGGCGGTCAGCCACTTGGCCAGTGCGACGGCCTCCTTCTGGTGCCTGCCCGCGGTCGGCACACCGAGGAAGGAGCCGCCCCAGTTGGAGGCCGCCGGTGCCGCCGCCACGTCCCACTTGCCCTTGCCGGAGTCACCGGACTTCTGCTCGATGTAGCCGATCATCCAGGCGGGGCAGGCCACCGTCGCGAAGGTGCCCTTGGCGAAGCCCTGGTCCCACGTCGGGTCGAACTGCTTGAGCTTCGCGGACATGTCGCTGGTGGCCACGTCCATCGCGACGTCCCAGGCCTTCTTCACGCCCTGGGACCTGTCCCAGACGACGTTGCCGTCCTTGTCGTAGTACCGCTCGCTCGCGCCGCCCACCGCCGCGTTGTACACGGAGGCGGCGGAGTCGACGTACTTCGTCCCCTTGGGGGCCTTCTTCATGTACTGCTTGCCGAGGTCGACGTACTTGCCCCAGTCGCCCTTCCACTGCTCGGCGAGCTTGGTGCGGTCGGTGGGCAGCCCGGCCTTGGCGAACAGGTCCTTGCGGTAGCAGATCGCCATGGGGCCGATGTCGGTCCCCAGCCCAATCGTCTTTCCGTCCTTGGTGGTGGCCTGCGCGAGCTTCCAGTCCAGCCACTGCGACGTGTCGACCTCCTTGCCGAGGTCCACGAACTTGTCGGCCTGGGTCTGCACGGCCTCGGTGATGTTGCCGATCTCGATGGCCTCGATGTCGTCGGTGCCGGAACCGGCCTGGAGGCGGGTGAGCACCTTGGGCCAGTACACGTCGGTCCGTGTGGTGACGTTCTCCTTGATGGCGATGTCCGGGTGGAGCTTCATGTACTCGTCGTAGAGGCCGGCCTGCTGGTAGCCGAAGACGCCGAAGGTCCCGATGGTCAGCGTGATCTTGCCCTTGCCGCCGCCTCCGCCGCCGCCCGAGTTGTCCGGCGAGCTGTCGTCCGAGTCGTTGGCGCAGCCGGCCAGCAGCCCCGTGGTCAGTGCGGCGACGGCCGCGAGGGCTGTCAGCCGCTGGGACCGGCGGATGCTCGTGCGCATGTGCGTCCTCCTGTTGCCTGACGTGCCGACCCCCCGGCCATCTGCATGCATGCGGGCCCGTTCGTACGCGTGGCGGCTCGGGCGGGGAACGTGCGGGTTGTGTAGGTGTCAGGTACCGTGGGAGCGCTCCCATCGGTGATGTGTTGAAGAGTCGTGGGTTCTGAGCGGGGTGTCAAGGGAGCGGACGGCGGCAACCGCGTTCGGTTACTGGGTCGTTGGCGGGCCGGACCCGGTGGATGAGGAGGGCGGTCCCCGGCGGCACTGTTAGATTCCAGGCCAGCACCAGGACACGGCGAGAGGGGCGGAGCCCATGGCAAGCCACGGAGCGCGGGGCCGCGGTGGTGGCCGGCCCACGCTCGAGGAGGTCGCCGCCCGGGCCGGTGTCGGCCGGGGCACGGTCTCGCGGGTGATCAACGGCTCGCCCCGGGTCAGCGAGGCGACCCGTGCCGCGGTCGAGGCCGCCGTGGCGGAGCTGGGCTACGTCCCCAACACCGCGGCCCGCGCCCTCGCGGCCAACCGCACCGACGCCATCGCGCTCGTCGTCCCCGAGCCGGAGACCCGCTTCTTCGCGGAGCCGTACTTCTCGGACATGTTGCGCGGCGTCGGGGCCGAACTGTCCGAGACCGAGATGCAGTTGGTGCTGATATTCGCGGGCAGCGACCAGAAGCGGCAGCGGCTCGCCCAGTACCTGGCGGCCCATCGTGTCGACGGCGTCCTGCTGGTCTCGGTGCACGCCGACGACCCGCTCCCGGACCTGCTGGCCCAGCTGGAGATCCCGGCGGTGATCAGCGGCCCCCGCTCGGCCACGGAGCCCCTCACCTCTGTGGACTCGGACAACTACGGCGGCGCCCGTTCGGCCGTGGAGCACCTGCTGGCCCGGGGCCGCCGCAGGGTCGCCCACATCACCGGGCGCCTGGACGTCTACGGCGCCCAGCGCCGCGTCGACGGTTACCGTGACGCCCTGCGCGACGCGGGCCAGGAGGTGGACGAACTCCTCATCGAACCGGGCGACTTCACGGAGGAGGGCGGTCGGCGGGCGATGACGGCCCTGCTCGCCCGCCGGCCCGACCTGGACGCGGTCTTCGCCGGGTCCGATGTGACGGCGGCCGGTGCCCGGCAGGGGCTGCGCGAGGCGGGCCGCCGCATCCCGGACGACGTGGCCCTCGTCGGCTACGACGACTCGGCGATCGCCCGTCACATGGACCCGCCGCTGACCAGCGTCCGCCAGCCCATCGAGGAGATGGGCCGCACGATGATCGACCTCCTGCTCACCGAGATCGCCGACCGTCGTCCGGCGGTCTCCAGGGGCCTGGAACGCCGGCAGGCGGTGCTGCCGACGCAACTGGTGGCGCGGGCGTCGTCGTAGGTCCCGGAGTCCCGGCCCGGACACCGGGGAACGCGTAGCCCGCCGGTGGCTGGCGGGACGTGCCGCTCACCGCCGGGCGTCGGTCACGAGGGCGTTGACGCGGTTCTCCCGCTCGCGGCGGGTCCTGCGCTGTGCCGGGACCGCCGGGGTGCCTGGGTGCCGGCGAGGGGCCGGCGGTGGACCGCGGGCGGGATGCCGACGCGCAGGGTGGAGCCCTGCCCGCGTCGTACGGGCACGTCGCGGTCGCGTACGACGCGCCCGGCGGGCCCAGGTCGGTGGTGCGGAGGAAGTCCGCGGCCTTGGCCAACACGGAGCCCCGACACGGCTGAACAAAACGGCTGGGAGTGCCGGGGCCTCGTAGGCGGTGCCGGGAGGCCGCGTACCGGGCGGTGTGCCGGAGATCACTCGGCGGTGGTGGCCCGTCGGCTGCCGCGAGCGGCCTTGCGGGAAACGCGAACAGCCGGTGACCCGTCTTTCGACGGAGTCACCGGCTGATCATTCAGGGTGAGTGACGGGACTCGAACCCGCGACATCCTGGACCACAACCAGGTGCTCTACCAGCTGAGCTACACCCACCACGACCGGCGGTTGAACTTGTCGTTTCCCCGACCGGCCGAGAAGAAGTCTACAGGGTCCGAAGGGGTGCTCGCGCACGGGTTTTCGTGTGGTGCATCCGGACGGACCTGCGGACCTTACGGAGCGGGCAGGACGTGCTTGGCGGCGATCGCCTTCGCGGTGTCGGAGTCGGGGCCCGGCTGGGGGACGAAGACGGCTTCCCGGTAGTAGCGCAGTTCGGCGATGGACTCGCGGATGTCGGCGAGGGCGCGGTGGTTGCCGTTCTTCTCCGGGCTGTTGAAGTACGCCCTCGGGTACCAGCGGCGGGCCAGCTCCTTGATGGAGGAGACGTCCACGATCCGGTAGTGCAGGTAGTCCTCGAGGGTCGGCATGTCGCGCAGCAGGAAGCCGCGGTCGGTGCCGACGGAGTTGCCGCACAGCGGGGCCTTGCCGGGCTCCTTGACGTGCTCCCGGACATAGGCGAGGACCTGCTCCTCGGCGTCGGCCAGTGTGGTGCCGCCGGCCAGCTCGTCCAGCAGCCCGGACGTGGTGTGCATCTGCCGTACCACCTCCGGCATCGTCTCCAGCGCCGAGTCCGGCGGGCGGATGACGATGTCCACCCCCTCACCCAGCACGTTCAGCTCGGAGTCGGTGACGAGGGCGGCCACCTCGATGAGAGCGTCGTCGGACAGCGAGAGGCCGGTCATCTCGCAGTCGATCCACACCATGCGATCGTTCATGCGACCACCCTAAAGCTGACGTCGGCTTTTGGGATGCCCCCGGTCCTGCTGACCGGCACCGCAAACGCCGAGGGGGCGGGTGTGGGCCCGCCCCCTCGGATCGCCGGTCCGCCGGTTCAGCCGCCGTGCCTCGGGCCCGGCAGCAGGCTCACCGCGCCCGCGGGCGTCCGGCGGCTCTGCATCGGCACCCCGTTCTCCGGGTGCAGAACGGAGTGCGCGTGGCCCACCGGTCCCGGACCGGACAGCCCGACCGGGGCGCCGGACGGGCCGGACAGGTGCATGGGCGGCTCCGGGTCACCCGGCTTGTCGCCCTGCGGCCGGCGGGCCCGGTAGGCGGCCCGATAGGCGGCGGGGGAGGAGCCGAGCTGGCGGCGGAAGTGCCCGCGCAGCGCGACCGGCGAGCGGAATCCGCACCGGCCGGCGACCTCGTCCACGGAGTAGTCCGACGTCTCCAGCAGCCGCTGCGCCTGCAGCACCCGCTGGGTGATCAGCCACTGCAGCGGCGCACTGCCGGTCAGCGAGCGGAACCGGCGGTCGAACGTACGGCGGCTCATGTAGGCGCGTGCCGCCAGCGTCTCCACGTCGAACTGCTCGTGGAGGTGCTCCAGAGCCCAGGCGACGACCTCGGCGAGCGGGTCGGCGCCGATCTCCTCGGGTAAAGACCTGTCGAGGTAGCGCTCCTGCCCGCCGCTGCGGCGCGGGGGGACCACCAGGCGCCGGGCGAGCGCGCCGGCCGCCTCGCTGCCGTGGTCCGTCCGCACGATGTGCAGACACAGGTCGATCCCGGCGGCCGTACCGGCCGACGTGAGCACGTCGCCGTCGTCGACGAACAGCTCGCGCGGATCCACGTGCACCGACGGGTAGCGCTTGGCCAGCGTCGGTGCGTACATCCAGTGGGTCGTCGCCGGGCGGCCGTCCAGCAGTCCGGCCGCCGCGAGTACGAAGGCGCCGGTGCACAGCCCGACGATGCGGGCGCCCTCCTCGTGGGCTCGGCGCAGTGCGTCGAGCGCCTCCTCCGGTGGCGGCGAGGTGATCGAGCGCCAGGCCGGTACGACGACCGTCCCGGCCCGTGAGATCGCCTCCAGGCCATGTGGCGCGGTGAGTTCCAGCCCGCCCGTGGTGCGCAGCGCGCCTTCTTCGCCCGCGCACACCAGCAGTCGGTAGCGCGGTACGCCTGCGTCCTGGCGGTCGATCCCGAACACCGACAGCGGTATGGAACTCTCGAAGATGGGGCCGCCGCTGAACAGCATCACCGCGACGATCTCCTTGCGGCGTCGCCCGGAAAGCTTCCGGGCCGCTGCTTCCGGCGCGGCAGTGGAGTCGTGGCTCATCAGTGCTAAGCCCCCCTCGGTGGTCGCGGCTCCTCGGTTGTGTCGCTCCTGCACGTTTCCCCTCGGTCCTGCACCAGTCCCCCGCCGTAAAGAAAGTCAAGATCGAATCTACTGGTTCCCGCGCTTTTGCGGTGACCAGTTCCACACGCGGTGCATTGTCGACATGACAACTTGGCGTGAAGCATTCGATCACGAAGGGTTGCACTCGTGGGGCGTGCAGGGAAGTGCGCCTCGTCGCAGTGGCCAATCCGCGTAGGGTGGACAGGGTCGCCCGGACCCTTACCGTGCAGGTGGAACGGGGGTTGGGGGGCGGTTGGACCCCCTCTCAGGGGGCATCCAGAAGTTGGCCGAAAACGAGCGTTCAGGAGCGCAAAAACCGGTCAGTCGACCGGTATCAGCCCTTTGGTGTGACGTCCGCCTCTTTGCGTCGCGCAACCCTCGGAACGCCGGAGCGGGATCCGGTCGACGGCGGCGACGGCCGGGAGGCCGGGCGCCGCGCCCACGCCGCCGGCCGGTGAGGTGCCGTACGGGACGAGGATCACGGGGACGGGTGTGCAGATGGAGGCCGCCCGGCCGATCACTTCGCTCCCGGGGCCGGGTGCGGGGAGGGGCTCGTCGGGGGGTCGCGCTACGGGTGTCCGGCACTCCCTGTGGGGATGGCTCACCGGGTTCAACGCGCGTTCGATCACTCGGTCACCGGCCGCGCACCTGTGAATTCCGTGCAAACCGCCTGTACGGGGCAGCAACCATTGCGTTACGGGCGCCGCTCGTGCATGCTCCGGTGGACCCCTACGGGATTCCGGGGGGCCGCTCACGGAGCGTGCGCGGAATCTGGGCTACGGAGGCGTGCCGCCGTACCCTTGGGGTATGGGCTTGGGAAGATGTTTCCCGGACACAGCTCCGCACCCTGTCGTCCCGAACCCGATCAAGGATCACAACGCCGAGACAGCCATGGCCGGTCACGAATTCTTCGACCCCGCGGACCGCAAGCGGCCGGTCGCCGATCCCACGGCGGCGCAGCCCCTGTCGGCGGAAGAGTCACGCCCTCCCTGCGATCCCGCCTTCCGGCACGGTGTCGTCGTCGGCTTCGACGGGTCCACCTCCAGTGAACGCGCCCTCGCCTACGCCATCGGCATGGCCCACCGCTCCGGCTCGGGCCTGATCATCGTCCATGTGGCCAACCGGCTGCCCACCACCGTGTGGGCGGGCTGTGAGCCGCCCGTGTTCGTGGACGTCCCGGACCACCGCACCGAGGTGCTCGGCCTCGAGCTCGCCTGCGCGGACTACCTCGCCGAGGTGCCCTGGATCCTGGTCGAGCGCGGCGGCGACATCTGCCACGAGCTGGAAGAGGTCGGCAAGGAGTACGAGGCCGACGCGATCGTCGTCGGGTCCACGCACGGGGTCGTCGGACGCATCTTCGGCTCCGTCGCCGGGCGGCTCGCCAAGCGGGCGCAGCGGCCCGTGATCGTCATTCCCTGATCACCGGGCTTCCTGACTGCCCGACCCCCAACTCCCTTTGTACAGCGTGAAACTACTCGCGCGTAGAGGTGTTTGTGCCTTTGTGAAGGGCATATACCGGTCACCCCGCAACAGCACCTGCATGAAGGGAGCCCGCCGTGGACAACGAAGTCTTCGCGGGAAGCGGAAACACCACCGTGGTCGGCCGACTCGCCCTGGGGATAACCCTGTTGGCGTTCGGGCTCGGCACCACCGGTGTGATCGACGGCGTGGCGGCGTCCGATGCCACGTCACTGGCGCACTACGTGGGCGGAGTCGCCCTGTTCCTGGTCGGCCTGCTGGCCTTCCGTGGCGGTGACGGCGCCTCGGGCACGGCCTTCGCGGCTCTCGGCGCCCTGTGGTTCACCTGGGCCGTCGCGGCCCACTCCTCGGCCCACGCCGCCGGGCTCTTCCTGTTGCTGTTCGCCCTCGTGGCGCTCACGTTGACCCTCGCGGGCGGGGACAGCCTGGGGCAGCTGATGCACGGGCTGCTGTGCCTGGCGATGCTGGTCCTGGGCGTCGCCGCCTTCGCCGACAGCTCCGCGCTGACCAAGGCCGGGGGCTGGGCGGCCGTCGCCTCCGGGGCGGTGGCCTGGTACGCGGCGACGGCCGCGCTGGCCCACTGGCCGACGGTTCTGCCGAGGCGTGCCGCCGGCCGGGGGGTGACGGCCACCGGCTGATATGCGGCGGCACCGAAGGACCCCCGCGTGCTGGGTGGCACACGCGGGGGTCCTCTTCTCACGTCTGAGGTTTTCTCACTCCACCGTCACGGACTTGGCGAGGTTCCTCGGCTTGTCGATGTCCCTGCCCAGGGCCTTCGCCGTGTGGTACGCCAGGAGCTGGAGGGGGATGCCCATCAGGATCGGGTCCAGTTCGTCCTCGTTCTTGGGAACGACGATCGTCTGGTCGGCCTTCTCCTGGTGCTGGTGGGCCACCGCGAGGATCTTGCCGCTGCGGGCCTTGATCTCCTCCAGGGCGGCGCGGTTCTTCTCCAGCAGGTCGTCGTCGGGGACGATCGCCACCGTCGGCAGGGCGGGCTCGATGAGGGCCAGCGGGCCGTGCTTCAGCTCGGAGGCGGGGTAGGCCTCGGCATGGATGTAGGAGACCTCCTTGAGCTTGAGGGAGGCCTCGCGGGCCACCGGGTAGCCCCGGACGCGGCCGATGAACAGCATCGAGCGGGCGTCGGCGTAGCTCTCGGCCAGCTCCCGGACCGCTTCCTCCTGCTTGAGGATCTCGGTGATCTGCTCCGGCAGCCTGCGCAGGCCCTCGATGATCCGCTTCCCGTCGCGCACGGAGAGGTCGCGGGTGCGGCCGAGGTGCAGCGCGAGGAGGGCGAAGGCGACCGTGGTGTTGGTGAAGCACTTGGTGGAGACCACGCAGACCTCGGGACCGGCGTGCACGTAGATGCCGCCGTCCGCCTCGCGGGCGATCGCCGAGCCCACCACGTTGACCACGCCGAGGACGCGGGCGCCCTTGCGCTTGAGCTCCTGCACGGCGGCGAGGACGTCGTACGTCTCACCGGACTGGGAGACGGCGACATACAGCGTGTCGGGGTCCACGACCGCGTTGCGGTAGCGGAACTCGGAGGCCGGCTCCGCGTCGGCGGGGATGCGGGCCAGCTCCTCGATCATCTGGGCGCCGATCATGCCCGCGTGGTACGAGGTGCCGCAGCCGAGGATCTTCACCCGGCGGATCCGGCGCGCCTCGCGGGCGTCCAGGTTGAGGCCGCCGAGGCGCACGGTGGAGAAGCGCTCGTCGATGCGCCCGCGCAGCACGCGGTCCACGGCGTCCGCCTGCTCGTGGATCTCCTTGTGCATGTAGGTGTCGTGGCCGCCCATGTCGTACGACTCCGCCTCCCACTCCACGGTGGTGGGCTCGGCGGTGGTGCGGGTGCCCTCGGTGGTGTAGGTGCGGAAGTCGTCGGCCTTCAGCGTCGCCATCTCGCCGTCGTCCAGCGTCACTATCTGGCGCGTGTGGGCGACCAGCGCGGCCACGTCGGAGGCGACGAACATCTCCTTCTCGCCGATGCCCAGGACCACCGGGGAGCCGTTGCGGGCCACCACGATCCGGTCGGGGAAGTCGGCGTGCATGACCGCGATGCCGTACGTGCCCTCCACCACGCGCAGCGTCTCGCGGACCTTGTCCTCGAGCTTCTCGGCCTGCGAGTGGGCGATCAGGTGGGTGAGGACCTCGGTGTCGGTCTCGGAGAGGAACTCGACGCCGTCCGCCTCCAGCTTGCGGCGCAGGTCGGAGGCGTTGTCGATGATGCCGTTGTGCACGACGGCGACCTTGTTGTCGGCCGACATGTGCGGGTGGGCGTTGACGTCGGAGGGGGCGCCGTGGGTGGCCCAGCGGGTGTGCGCGATGCCGGTGGTGCCCTTGAAGCGGGCGGGGACCTTGGCCTCCAGGTCACGCACCCGGCCCTTGGCCTTGACCATCTTCAGGCCGGTCGTCTTCGGCGAGGTGACGACGATGCCCGCGGAGTCGTAGCCGCGGTACTCCAGGCGCTGCAGACCCTCCAGGAGCAGCGGCGCCACGTCACGCTTCCCGATGTATCCGACAATTCCGCACATATATGGATATTCCTCAGCCGTAGACCATGCGGCGCAGCTGCCTGAGCGTCAGCTCCGGCGGTGCGACCGCCCGGTGTTTCAGATCCGCCTCGATCCGTTCGAAGATCTCCGCGTTCTGCAGGCCCTGGGCCTGCAGTTCGCGGTGGCGGCGACGGACGAACTCCTGGATCGTCTCGTCGAAGTACGCGAGCACGTCCTGGATCACCCGCAGAGCCTCGCCCCGGCTAAGGGGCGTGGACTGCGCCAGATGATCAACAAGTTCGTCGTGCACCCGGTAGATCCTGGGCTACGGGAGCGAGTTTCGCAAGAATCCTGCCCGATTCCGGGCAGCCGCCCGTGCGGCCTTGCCCGGGAGTCCATGCCGATCCGGCCCAACAGGGCCTCCCCGTCTGCCGGATGAGGTCCTCGGGCATGGATTGTTTCCCTGTGCTGCGGGAGAGTGGTCTCTACCACATCTGAAGGGAGCGCATGTGAGGCGGAACCACGGCACGACTCCCCGAACGCCCCGCATCCTCGGATCACTGCTGTTCCTCGCGGCGACCGGCGTGTTCACCCTCGCCGCCGGAGCCGCCCCGCGCCCCGCCTCCGCGACCCCTCTGGACCAGGTGATCCCGGCGCCCGCCTCGGTCACCCCCGGCGGACCTGCGTACCGCATCACCAGGACCACCGGCGTCCACGTCGACGACTCCCCGGAGGTGCGCGCGATCGGCGAATACCTCACCGGCATCCTGCGGCCCTCCACCGGCTACCCGCTGCCCCTCACCGGCCAGGGCGCGAGCGGCATCCAACTCCACCTCACCCACGGCGGCTACGGCGCCGAGGGCTACCGGATGCTCAGCACGGCCACGGGTGTCAGGCTCACCGCCGGCACGCCGGCCGGCCTCTTCCGCGGTGTCCAGACCCTGCGCCAGCTGCTCCCGGCCCGCGTCGAGAGGAAGACCGTCCAGAGCGGCCCCTGGCGCGTCGCGGGCGGCATCATCGTCGACCGCCCCCGCTACGCCTACCGGGGTGCCATGCTCGACGTCTCCCGGCACTTCTTCACGGTCGCCCAGGTCAAGCGCTACATCGACCAGTTGGCCCTCTACAAGATCAACAAGCTGCACCTGCACCTCAGCGACGACCAGGGCTGGCGCATCGCGATCGACTCTTGGCCGCGCCTGGCCACCTACGGCGGCTCCACCGAGGTCGGCGGCGGCCCGGGCGGCCACTACACCAAGGCCGACTACCAGGAGATCGTCCGCTACGCCGCCTCCCGCTATCTGGAGGTCGTCCCCGAGCTGGACATGCCCGGCCACACCGAAGCGGCGCTCGCCTCCTACGCGGACCTGAACTGCGACGGCGTCGCGCCCCCTCTCTACACCGGCACCCGGGTCGGCTTCAGCTCGCTGTGCGTGCCCAAGCAGGTCACGTACGACTTCGTGGACGACGTGGTCAGGGAGCTGGCCGCGATCACCCCCGGACGCTATCTGCACATCGGCGGCGACGAGGCGCACTCCACCAGCCACACCGACTACGTGACGTTCATGGACCGGGTGCAGCCGATCGTCGCCAGGTACGGCAAGACGGTGATCGGCTGGCACCAGCTGACCGGCGCCCGCCCGGCCGAGGGCGCCCTCGCCCAGTACTGGGGCCTGGACAGCACCGCGGCGGCGGAGAAGGCCCAGGTGGCCAGGGCCGCCCAGAACGGCACCGGGCTGATCCTGTCCCCGGCCGACCGGATCTACCTGGACATGAAGTACACCAGCAGCACCGGGCTGGGCCTGGACTGGGCCGGCCTGGTCGAGGTGGAACGGTCCTACGACTGGAACCCCGGCGCCTATCTGCCGGGCGCGCCGGCGTCCGCCGTCAGGGGCGTCGAGGCGCCGCTGTGGTCCGAGACCGTCACCACGTCCGCCGACATCGAGTACATGGCCTTCCCGCGGCTGCCCGGAGCCGCCGAGCTGGGCTGGTCCCCGGCGGCCACGCACGACTGGAACACCTACAAGGTGCGCCTCGCCGGCCAGGGCCCGCGCTGGGACGCGCTCGGGATCACGTACTACCACTCGCCGCAGGTGCCGTGGCCGTCGCACTGACGCAGGACCGAAGCGCTGACCCCCCGTCGGTCATCCCGCCTCGCGGAGCTCCTCCTCCGTCATCCCCTGCCGCCAGTAGCCGGCGAAGGTGACCCGCCGGCGGTCGACCCCGCACTCGCCGACGAAGTACCGGCGCAACGCCTTGACCCGCCCGGACTCGCCCGCGATCCACACGTACGGCCGCTCGCCCGCGGGCGGTTCGGCCGCTCGCACGGCGTCGACGGCCGTGGGAGCGCCGTCGTGCCGTACGAGCCAGGTGATCTCCGCGTCCGCCTCGGTGGCCACGTCCTGGATGTCACGGGCGTGCGGCACCTCCAGCCACGCGCGGACGCGCAGGCCGGCCGGGAGGGACTCCAGGATCGCGCCGGCGGCGGGGACGGCGGTCTCGTCGCCCCACAGCACTACGAGGCCGGCGTCCCCGGGCGGGCGGAAGCGGATGGCGCGGTTGTCGGCGACGGCCGGGCCGAGCAGCAGCACGTGGTCGCCGGGGGTGGCCCGGGAGGCCCACCGGGAGGCGGGTCCGGCGGGGACACGGGCACCGGGCCCGACGCCGTGCAGGACGAAGTCGATGTCGATCTCGTCGGGGGCGCGGCGCAGGGCGCGCAGCGTGTACGAACGCATCACCGCCCGGACATCGTCCGGGAGTTCACGCCAGCCCTGCCACCAGCCGTCGCCCAGCTCGAGCGGCACGACGGGTTCGGTCTGCCCCGGGTGCGGCAGGAAGAGCGAGAGGGACTGGTCACGTCCGTCCGAGCGGAGGGCGTGCAGGCCGGCACCGGTGAAAGTGATGCGGACCAGAGACGGGCCGAGCCGGCTCGTCCGTACGACCTGAAGGGAGAAGAAACGGAACGGGGCGGCCACGGCCGTCGTCATGTGCGCTCCTGATGAGGGTGCGGCGCGGGAATCCGAGGGAGGGTCAGCTGACCTTCCTGGCCTTCTCGATGGCCTCGGCCAGGCTGGTCAGCAGCGGTACGCACTTGTCGTACGACAGGATCGGCTCGGGGGAGCGGGCGATGACCTGGCCCGCCCTGACCGCGGGGAGTTTCTTCCAGGTGGCCCTGGTGATGTCGGCGGGCTGGAGGGTCGAGGAGCGGTCGTCCATCATGATGATGTCGGCCGGGTATCTGTCGGCGTTCTCCCAGCTCAGCGACTCGTACCAGCCGCCGTTCGGCCTCTTGGCGCTCTCCGGGGGCTCCACGAAGGTCACGCCGAGGGCCTTGAAGTACTCCAGGTCGACGGAGAGGTGGGTGCCGGAGACGTAGAAGAGCTGGTCGCTCGCGGAGCCGGCCATGACCTTGATGCCGGGATTGGCCCTGGCGGCGGCACGCAGCCGGGCCGCCGCGTCCTCGAACCGCTTCTTCGCGTCCGTCACCCTGGCGGCCTTCATGTCGGCGCCGAGCGACCGGGCCAGCTCCCACATGCGCTGCAGCGGCCGGGTGAGCTGACGGTCGTAGACGGAGATGCCGACGCCGGGCGCGAGGCGGCCGATCTGCTTCTTCGACTCCTCGGGGACGTACCAGAGGCTGCCGGCGTGGTCGAACATCGTCGTGATGAGCACGTCGGGCGCGAGGGCCGCGTACTTCTCGATGTTGAACTGGCCCCAGGCGTTGCCGAGGACCGTCACCTTGCTGACGTCCATGTCACCGGCCTGGACGTCGGGTCTGCCGCCGGTGGTCGTGGTCGGGCCGAAGACGCCCTTGACCTGGATGCCGTAGTCGTAGAGCGCGGCGCCGACACCGGTGAAGGCGACGATGTTCGCCGGGACCCTGTCCGTCTTCACGGTCGTACCGCGGTCGTCCGTGAAGGACCAGGGCCCACGCCTCCCCGGCGCCGTCCTCCCGCCCCCGCCGGAGCTTTCGTCCTCCGCCCTGCCGTCGCCGCAGGCGGTGAGCGCGGCACCGAGTCCGAGGACGCCGCCCGCGGCGAGCAGTCCGCGGCGAGTGAGGTGGGTGGCACGGGCATGGGGCATGGGTGCGACTGCTTTCAAACGGGGCGAAACGACCGCCGAACCAACTTCAACATAGGTTAGCCTAACCTAACTTGGACGGGGGCTGGGTGTGCGAGTGATGGCCGTAATTGCCCTTTGCTCAGCGGGTTTCGGCCTGCTCAATGGTCTGCACGCGGCAGACAGGTCGCGTGTATACGGGGGGTGCCTGTGTCAACAGACGGGTCCTTGGGGCCGATACCGCCTCGGCCGCCGCAGCCGCCGCCGCAGTCGCCGCCGCCGCAGTCGCCGCAGAAGTCGCCGCAGAAGTCGGGCGTCATGCTCTCGGTCGGCAAGCGGCTGCTGTGGGTGGGGGAGGCCGCCTATCCGCTGCACAACGTCACACGCGTGCATACGTTCGTCCTCAGACCCAGGCGCGCGGAGGCCGTCCTCGACTTCCTGAAATGGGGAGGGATCGCGGTCGTGGCGTTCGCCGCCCTGCGCGGCATGGGGAACGACTCCACGAGTGGCCTCGAGATCGTCCCGTTCGCGGTGGTGGTCGTGTTCTTCGCACGGATGATGCAGGTCCTGACCGCGTCGGACGAGCACGTCCTCGCCGTCGAGACCGCCAGTGCCTCCACGGCCGTGGTGACGCTGGCCGACGCGGGCCGGCTGCGGCAGCTGGTCGACGACATCGTCCACGCCATCGAGCATCCGGACGCCGAGTTGCAGGTCCTTGTGCAGTCGGTCCACGTGAACCCGAAGAACTACCACTTCGGCGACGAGGTGAACATGTACGGCGGGCTCGGCAACCTGGGGCTGGTGAAGAAGTGACCGCAGGAGACTCGTACCACTACGGCGACCAGGTGAACGTCCATGGTTCGCACAACATCGGCATGATCAAGTACCAGTCGGCCGATGCCCATCAGCAGATCGGGCAACTGGTCGATCTGGTCACGCGGTTGCGCGGGCAGGTGCCGGAGGCGGCCGTGCAGGTCATCGACGAGAACCTGCCCCTGCTCGCCGACGGCACGCGCACCCCGCAGGACCGCTACCGTGCCCTGATCGCCCTGTCCACCATCGCCCAGACGGTCGGCGAGGTGGGGCGCCCGGTCACGGAAGCGGTCCGCAGGGTGCTGCAACTGCTGGGGTTCGGCTAGCCCGCCAGCCCCAGCTCCCGGGCGATCAGCATCCGCTGGACCTCGCTCGTGCCCTCGCCGATCTCCAGGATCTTGGAGTCGCGCCACATACGGGCCACCGGGTACTCGTTCATGAAGCCGTAGCCGCCGTGGACCTGCGTGGCCTCGCGGGCGTTGTCGACGGCGACCGTGGAGGAGTACAGCTTGGCCATGGCCGCCTCCTTCTTGAAGGGCTCGCCCGCCACCAGGCGGTAGGCCGCGTCGCGCCAGGCCAGGCGGGCCGTGTGGGCCTTCATCTCCATGTCGGCGATCTTGAACTGGATGGCCTGGTTGGAGCCGATCGGACGGCCGAAGGCGTGACGTTCCTTCGCGTACTTGACCGACTCGTCCACGCAGCCCTGGGCCAGGCCGGTGGCCAGCGCCGCGATCGCGATGCGGCCCTCGTCCAGGATGCGCAGGAACTGGGCGTAGCCCCGGCCCTCCTCGCCCAGGAGGTTGGCGGCGGGGACGCGGACGTCCTGGAAGGAGAGCTCACGGGTGTCCGAGGCGTTCCAGCCGACCTTCGAGTAGGGCGCGGCGACCGTGAAGCCGGGCGTGCCCGACGGGACGATGATCGCCGAGATCTGCGGCCTGCCGTCCGGCTTGCGGCCCGTGACCGCCGTGACCGTCACCAGGCCCGTGATGTCCGTGCCCGAGTTGGTGATGAAGCACTTGGAGCCGTTGATCACCCACTCGTCGGTGTCCGGGTCCAGGCGGGCCGTGGTGCGGGTCGCCCCGGCGTCGCTGCCGCCCTCCGGCTCCGTCAGGCCGAAGGCGCCGAGGATTTCGCCGGAGCACAGGCGGGGGAGCCACTCGCGCTTCTGCTCGTCGGTGCCGAAGAGGTGGATCGGCATCGCGCCCAGCGACACGCCCGCCTCCAGCGTGATCGCCACGGACGAGTCGACCCGGGCCAGTTCCTCCAGCGCGATACCGAGGGCCAGGTAGTCGCCGCCCATGCCGCCGTACTCCTCCGGGAAGGGCAGCCCGAACAAGCCCATGCGGCCCATCTCGCGGACGATCTCGTACGGGAACTCGTGCCGCTCGTAGAAGTCGCCGATCTTCGGCGCCACCACGTCGTGCGCGAACTCCTCCACCGTGCGGCGGAGTTCCTCCAGCTCGGGGCTGAGGCGATGGTCCATGCTGATCACTGGTCCTTGTGGGAAAGAGCGCGGACGGTACGGGACGGGCTGGGGCGGCCCAGCTTTTCGGCCATCCAGACGCTGGTCGCGGTCAGGCGGCCGAGGTCGACCCCTGTCTCGATGCCGAGGCCGTGCAGCATCCATACGAGGTCTTCGGTGGCGAGATTGCCGGTGGCGGACTTGGCGTACGGGCAGCCGCCGAGGCCTCCGGCGGAGGAGTCGACGGTCGTCACACCGTGCTCCAGAGCCGCGTAGGTGTTCGCGAGCGCCTGGCCGTAGGTGTCGTGGAAGTGCACGCCGATGGTGTCGGTGGCGATGCCCTCCTCGTTGAGCAGGCGGAGCAGTGCGCGCACGTGGCCCGGGGTGCCGACGCCGATGGTGTCGCCCAGGCCCAGCTCGTCGCAGCCCATCTCCCGCAGCGCCTTGCAGACACGGGTCACCTGGTGGAGGGGAACCGCCCCCTCCCAGGGGTCGCCGAAGCACATCGACACATAGCTGCGCACGTGCACGCCGGCGTCCTTCGCCCGCCGCACCACCGGTTCGAACGCCGACAGCGACTCGTCCAGCGAGCGGTTGAGATTCGCCTTCGCGAAGGATTCCGTGGCGCTGGCGAACACGACGATGCTGCGCACGCCGAGCGCGAGCGCCCGGTCCAGGCCGTGCTGGTTGGGCACCAGCACCGGAAGTTCCACGTCGAGGTCGCGCACCAGGGGGAACAGCTCCTCGGCGTCGGCGAGCTGCGGAACCCACTTGGGGTGCACGAGGCTCGTCGCCTCGATCGTGGTCAGCCCCGCCTCGGCCAGCCGGCGGATGAACTCCGCCTTCACCGCCGTCGGCACGGGCGACTTCTCGTTCTGCAGCCCGTCGCGCGCGCCCACCTCCTGGATGCGCACCCGTGCGGGCAGATTCGTGGCCGGTACGGCCATGGGCAGTGCGTCGGCGCTCATGGTGACGCCACCTTTTCCTTGTCGTGCGGCGCGATGACGGCCAGCACCTGGTCCATGGCGACCGTGGTGCCCGGTGTCACGTCCAGCTCGGCCACCGTGCCGGCGTGCGGGGCGGAGATCACGTGCTCCATCTTCATCGCCTCCACCACCAACAGGCTCTGTCCAGCGGTCACTTCGTCACCGACGGCCACCTTGACGACGGTCACCGTGCCGGGCATGGGCGCGGTGAGCGAGTCGGCGCCCGCGTGGGCCGAGCGGCTGAGCGAGGCGGCCACCGGGTCGTGGTCGCGCACGTGCCAGGCGTCGCCGTCGCGGCCGAGCCAGTCGGCGGCGCGGTGGAAGGTGTGCCGGACGCCGTCCAGGGTCACGCAGACCCGGTCGGCGGTCACGGTGTGGGTGCCGCGCGGGGTGTACGTCACCGGGTCCTGCAGCCGCAGGTGGAAGGCCGGCGCCTTCGGGGTGCCGCCCAGCCGCCAGCCGCTCGGTACCGAGAACGGGTCCGTCCAGCCCTGCGGGGCGGGCTTCAGCGCCTCCAGGCGTACGGCCGCCGCCGCCTCGTAGACCTCTTCCGGCACCTGGGTGTCGACCAGTTCGTCGACCACGCGCTCCACCAGGCCGGTGTCCAGCTCTCCCGCCACCACGGCCGGGTGGGCCAGCAGCCGGCGCAGGAAGCCCGCGTTGGTGGGCACGCCGAGGGTGACGGTCTCCGCGAGCGCCGCCCGGAGCTTGCGCAGCGCCGTCGCCCGGTCGGGGCCGTAGGCGATCACCTTGGACAGCATCGGGTCGTAGAGGCTGCCCACCTCGGTGCCCTCGTGGAGCCCGGAGTCGGTGCGGACGCCGTCGCCCTCGGGTTCGTGCAGCCGCAGCACCGTGCCGCCGGACGGCAGGAAGCCGCGCGTGGGGTCCTCGGCGCAGATCCGGGCCTCGACGGCGTGCCCGGTCAGCGTCACGTCCTCCTGGGCGAAGCCCAGCGGTTCCCCGGCGGCGACCCGCAGCTGCCACTCCACCAGGTCGAGCCCGGTGACGAGTTCGGTGACGGGGTGCTCCACCTGCAGGCGGGTGTTCATCTCCATGAAGTAGTACTGGGACGGGTCGCCGCCCGGCACGATGAATTCCACCGTGCCCGCGCCCCGGTACCCGCACGAGCGGGCCGCCTGCACGGCCGCCTCGCCCATCGCCGCGCGCGTCGCCTCGTCGAGGAGCACGCTCGGCGCCTCCTCGATGATCTTCTGGTGCCGCCGTTGCAGCGAGCACTCGCGTTCGCCGAGGTGGACGACGTTTCCGTGGCCGTCGGCCAGCACCTGGATCTCGATGTGCCGGGGGCGGTCGATCCACCGCTCCACCAGGAGCGTGTCGTCACCGAAGGAGGCGCGGGCCTCGCGGCGGGCGGCGGCGATCTCCTCGCCCAGCTTCTCCACGTCCCGCACCAGGCGCATGCCCTTGCCGCCGCCACCGGCGGACGGCTTGAGCAGCACGGGCGTCCCGATCTCCCGGGCGGCCTCGGCGAGCTGGGCGTCGGACAGCCCGCTGCCGCTCGACCCCGGCACGACCGGCACCCCGGCCGCCTTCACGGTCTCCTTGGCGCGGATCTTGTCGCCCATGAGCGCGATCGCGTCCGCCGGCGGGCCGATGAAGACCAGCCCCGCCTCCTCGCACGCACGCGCGAAGCCCGCGTTCTCGGCGAGGAAGCCGTAACCGGGATGGACAGCCTGGGCGCCGGTGCGGGCGGCGGCCTCCAGCAGCCGCTCCACCGACAGATAGCTCTCGGCGGCCGGCGCCGGGCCGATCCGTACGGCCGTGTCGGCCTCCCGGACGTGCCGCGCGTCGGCGTCGGCGTCGGAGAAGACCGCCACCGAGCGCACGCCCAGCGAGCGGAGCGTACGGATGACGCGTACGGCGATCTCGCCACGGTTGGCCACGAGCACTGTGTCGAACACGGTTCCCCTCCTCACATCCGGAAGACGCCGAACTGGGGGTCTCCCAGTGGCGCGTTGGCGCAGGCCGTCAGGGCGAGTCCCAGCACCTGACGGGTGTCCTGCGGGTCGATGACGCCGTCGTCCCAGAGGCGGGCGGTGGCGTAGTAGGCGTTGCCCTGGCGCTCGTACTGGGCGCGGATCGGCGCCTTGAAGGCATCCTCGTCCTCGACGGGCCAGGATTCTCCCCGGGCCTCCATCTGGTCGCGCTTGACCGTGGCGAGGACGCTGGCGGCCTGCTCGCCGCCCATGACGGAGATCTTGGCGTTGGGCCACATCCACAGGAAGCGCGGGGAGTAGGCCCGGCCGCACATGGAGTAGTTGCCCGCGCCGTAGGACCCGCCGACCACGACGGTCAGCTTGGGCACCCGGGTGCAGGCCACGGCGGTGACCATCTTGGCGCCGTGCTTGGCGATACCGCCCGCCTCGTAGTCGCGGCCCACCATGAACCCGGAGATGTTCTGCAGGAACACCAGCGGGATGCCGCGCTGGTCGCACAGCTCGATGAAGTGGGCGCCCTTCTGGGCGGACTCGGAGAACAGGATGCCGTTGTTGGCGACGATGCCGACGGGGTGGCCGTGGATCCGGGCGAAGCCGGTGACCAGGGTCTGTCCGAACTCGCTCTTGAACTCGGCGAAGCGCGAGCCGTCGACCACGCGGGCGATGATCTCGCGGACGTCGTAGGGGGTGCGGGAGTCGACGGGCACGGCGCCGTACAGCCCGAGGGGGTCCACCTTCGGCTCGACGGCCGGCTGGACCTCCCAGGGCAGGGAACGGCGCGCGGGCAGCGTGGCGACGATGTTCCGCACGATCTGCAGGGCGTGCGCGTCGTCCTCGGCGAGGTGGTCGGTGACCCCGGAGACGCGGGAGTGCACCTCGCCGCCGCCCAGCTCCTCGGCGGTGACGACCTCACCGGTGGCCGCCTTCACCAGCGGCGGTCCGCCGAGGAAGATCGTCCCCTGGTTGCGGACGATCACGGCCTCGTCGCTCATGGCCGGGACGTAGGCGCCGCCGGCCGTGCACGAGCCGAGGACCGCGGCGATCTGCGGGATGCCGGCCCCGGACATCCGGGCCTGGTTGTAGAAGATCCGCCCGAAGTGCTCGCGGTCCGGGAACACCTCGTCCTGCATCGGCAGGAAGGCGCCGCCGGAGTCGACCAGGTAGAGACAGGGGAGCCGGTTCTCCAGGGCGACTTCCTGCGCCCGCAGGTGCTTCTTCACCGTCATCGGGTAGTACGTGCCGCCCTTGACGGTGGCGTCGTTGGCGACGATCACGCACTCGCGCCCGCTGACCCGGCCGATCCCGGCGATCACCCCGGCGGCCGGCGCCTGGCCGTCGTACAGGCCGTCGGCGGCGAGCGGGGCCAGCTCCAGGAAGGGCGAGCCCGGATCGAGCAGCGTGTCCACCCGGTCCCGCGGCAGCAGCTTGCCGCGCGCGGTGTGCCGCGCCCTCGCCTTCTCGCCGCCGCCGAGAGCGGCTGCGGCCAGCTTGGCGCGCAGCTCCTCGACGAGTGCGAGGTGGGCTTGTTCATTGGCCCGCCAGGCCTCCGACGCGGGATCAGCCGCGCTCGTCAGCACCGGTGCCTCGTGCATCGTGCGGTCCCCTCACCAGTGTTCCAACCGGTTAATGAGCGTTAACCATTTCCTTCAGGTTAACGACCGCTAACGCCGCTGTCTAGAATTACCGCATGGTCACCAGAACCGACGCCTCCACCCGTCGCGAGCAGATCCTGAAGGAGGCCGCCCGGCTGTTCGCCGAGCGCGGCTTCCACGGCGTCGGTGTCGACGAGATAGGAGCCGCGGTCGGCATCAGCGGCCCCGGCCTGTACCGCCACTTCCCCGGCAAGGACGCGATGCTCGCCGAGCTGCTGGTGGGCATCAGCGGCCAGCTGCTGACGGGGGCCAAGCGCCGCCTGGCCGAGGCCGGCGGGGACAGCGGCCCCTCGACGGTCCTCGACTCGCTCATCGAGGGCCACATCGACTTCGCCCTCGACGACCGCCCCCTGATCACCCTGCACGACCGCGAGCTGGACCGCCTGCGCGACAGCGACCGCAAGCTGGTGCGCCAGCTCCAGCGGCAGTACGTCGAGCTGTGGGTGGAGGTGGTCCGCGAGGTCTACCCGGCGCTCACCGAGCCCGCGGCCCGCTCGGCGGTCCACTCGGTCTTCGGTCTCCTCAACTCCACGCCGCACCTGGGCCGCGCGGGCACCCTGCCGGGACGCGGCACGACGGCGACCCTGCTGCACCGGATGGCCAGGGGCGCGTTCGCGGCGGCGGGGGCGGCGGAGAGCTGAGCCGGGCGGCCCGGCGCACCCACGGCGGGCGGGCCGTGGCGTGATGAGCGTTACCCTCCGCGAACCCTGGACCCCATGCCTACTCGCCGGTATGTTCAAGTTCTGAGCAAGCGCTTAGACATGTACGTGGAGGTGGGCGGCGTGCGCCGTACGGTGTTCAACGAGGATCACGAGGCGTTCCGGGAGACCCTGCGCGCCTTCATCGAGGCCGAGGTCGTACCGGTCTACGACGAGTGGCTCGCCGCCGGCCAGGCCCCGCGCGAGTTCTACTACAAGCTGGGCGAGCTGGGCGTCTTCGGCATCAACGTCCCGGAGGAGTTCGGCGGCGCCGGTCTGGACACCCACAAGTTCGAGGCCGTCTCGTACGAGGAACTCTCCCGCGCCGGCGTCACCTTCGGCGGCTCCAACGTGCACGTCCTGCTCGCGCTCCCCTACATCAAGCTGCTCGCCACCGACGAGCAGAAGAAGCGCTACCTGCCGAAGTTCGTCTCCGGCGAGGAGATGTGGGCCATCGCGATGACCGAGCCGGGCACCGGCTCCGACCTCGCGGGCATGAAGACCACCGCCAAGCTCTCGGAGGACGGCACGCACTACGTCCTCAACGGTGCCAAGACCTTCATCACCGGTGGCGTGCACGCCGACCGCATGATCGTCTGCGCCCGCACCTCCGCGCCGCGCGAGGACGACCGCCGCTTCGGCATCTCCCTCTTCGTCGTCGACACCAAGGCCGAGGGCTACTCCATCGGCCGCAAGCTCGACAAGCTCGGCCTGCGCACCTCCGACACCGCCGAGCTGGCGTTCGTCGACGTCAAGGTGCCGGTCGAGGACCTGCTCGGCGAGGAGAACAAGGGCTTCTCCTACCTCGGCCACAACCTCGCCTCCGAGCGCTGGGGCATCGCCTGCGGCGCGTACGCGCAGGCCAAGGCCGCCGTCCGGTTCGCCAAGGAGTACGTCCAGCAGCGCACCGTCTTCGGCAAGCCCGTCGCGGCCTTCCAGAACACCAAGTTCGAGCTGGCCGCCTGCCAGGCCGAGGTGGACGCCGCCGAGGCCGTCATCGACCGTGCGACCGAGGCCCTCGACGCCGGCGAGCTGACCCCCGCCGAGGCCGCCTCCGCCAAGCTGTTCTGCACCGAGGTCGCGCACCGCGTGATCGACCGCTGCCTCCAGCTGCACGGCGGCTACGGCTTCATGAACGAGTACCCGATCGCCCGCCTGTACGCGGACAACCGCGTCAACCGCATCTACGGCGGCACCAGCGAGATCATGAAGACGATCATCGCCAAGGACATGGGTCTGTAAGGGCGGCCGGCCCCTACGACCACCCGCCATGACCCAGGCACTCCAGGAACTCCTCGATCTGCTCGACCTGGAGCAGATCGAGGAGAACATCTTCCGCGGCCAGTCCCGCGCCACCATCGTCCCGCGCGTCTTCGGCGGGCAGGTCGCGGCGCAGGCGCTGGTCGCCGCCGGGCGGACGGCCCCCGCGGACCGGCCCGCCCACTCTCTGCACGCCTACTTCCTGCGCCCCGGCGATCCGGGCGTGCCCATCGTCTACACCGTCGACCGCATCCGGGACGGACGCTCCTTCACCACCCGTCGCGTGGTCGCCGTCCAGCACGGCAAGCCGATCTTCCACCTCTCGGCGTCCTTCCAGGCGCACGAGGAGGGGCTGGATCACCAGGCGCCGATGCCGGCCGCCCCCGACCCGGCGAGCCTGCCCACCTCCCAGGAGCGGATGCGCGGCTACGCCCATCTCCCCCCCGAGATCGTGGAGAGGGTCCTGGAGAGCCGCCAGGCGATCGACCTGCGGTACGTGGACGAGCCGCCGTACGGGCAGTTCGGGGAGCCGCGCGAGCCGCACTCCCAGGTGTGGTTCCGCACCGACGGCAAGCTCGACGACGACCCCCTCCAGCACGTCGTCCTCGCCACCTACGTCTCGGACATGACCCTCCTCGACTCCGTGCTGCTCGCGCACGGGCGCGGCGGATGGACCGTGGGGGACGTGGTCGGGGCGTCCCTGGACCACGCGATGTGGTTCCACCGCCCGTTCCGCGCCGACGAATGGCTCCTCTACGACCAGGAGTCGCCGTCCGCGCACGGCGGCCGGGGCCTGGGCCAGGCCCGCATCTACACCCAGGACGGGCAGCTCGCCATCACGGTCATCCAGGAGGGCGTGGTCCGCGTCCCCCGGTGATCCGCCGTCCGAGGTGGCCGACTGGCATCCGGGGGACTAGGCTCGTTGAGTGAAGGCCGCAGCGCACGGAAAGCCCGGCCGACGAGGCTCCCGGACTCCGGGCCCTCAGCCCCAGCCCCCGGTCGCAACCGCGTTCGGGAGGACTGAAGGCGTCGGCGGAACACTGTGCCATCTACAGGCTGCGGTGACACCTGAAGACCGCGCCGCTCCTTCCCCGTCTCCATTTGGAAGGCGGCGTCGGCCATCCACCTCGTGACCTTCCTCCGGAAGGCGCGAGAGACGATGGAAAGGGCATTTCATATGCGATCACAGCGCATCAGGCGCCTCGTCGCGATGTCCGCTGCCGGTCTTGTGATGGCCGGTGGAGCCGCGATCGGCACGGCGGGCACCGCGTCGGCGGCCCCGGCGAACCACCCCAGCAACTACAGCTACTGCTACGACCACGGTCGGCACGGCTGGCGTTGGTGGTGGGACGACGACGACTGCGACTACTACGGCGGCCATCACCACCGGTACTACGGCGGGTACTACGACCACGGCTACGGCGGGTATTACGACCACGGCTACGGCGGGTACTACGACCACGGCTACGGCGGCTACAACTACTACGGCGGCGGGTACGGAGGTGACCACGGCGGTTACGGCGGCTACGGCGGTGACCATGGCGGTTACGGCGGTGGCGGCTACGGCGGTTACGGAGGCAGGTGAGGTCGACTGAGCCGACCGCAACCTGAACCGAATCACGATGTGCGGCCCCTGCCGGGCCGCACATCGCATTGCGGGGCGCGTCAGGGGTGATTCAGGCCAGGCCCGCCTCCGCCAGCAGGTACGCCGTCATCGGGTCGTAGTAGCGGGGGCTGATCACATGGTCGTCGAGCGGCACCACCACCTGCACGGTCCCCTCCGACTCGGCGAGGAACAGCGCCGGGTCGTTGCAGTCGGCGTACCCCACCGAGTCCAGGCCGTGCTGCCCCGCGTACCCGGCCCAGCCGTGGTCGGCGACCACCAGGTCCGGCAGGGGACGCCCCTCGTGCTCGAGTCCCGTGAGGATGGCCCGCATCGGCTCGCCCGAGTGGGTGTGCCACAGCGTCGCCCCGTGCTCGAGGACGGCCACGTCCGCGAACTGCATGACGTATCCCTCGCTCGTCTGCAGCCCGTCCGGGATGACGACGATCTCGCAGCCGGCGGCGCGCAGCGCGGCGGCCGTGGCCCGGTGCACGTCCAGCAGCCCGCCCGGGTGGCCGGTGGCGAACAGCACCCGCTGCCGTCCGGCAGCCGCCTTGCGCAGCCGGGCCGCCATCCGGTCCAGCGCGTCCACGGTCAGCTCGGGATCGATGGTGTCCTGCCCGTACCGGTACTCCGGATCGTCGTTGACGCCCACCCGCTCGGCCATGACCGCGAGCACGTCCTGCTCGTCCGCCCAGCGGTCGCCCAGCTCCAGACCGAACCAGTAGTTGCGGTCGCCGTTGGCCAGCCTGCGGTAGTGGGAGAGGTTGTTCTCGCGGGGCGTGGCGACGTCCCCCGCGATACGGGTCCTCACCAGGTGGTCGACGAGCTGGGCGCGGCTGGGTGTCCCGGGTATCGGCATGCCTCCCATTGTGGGGCAGCGGCCGTTGCGCGTCCCTCGCATATCGCAGCCTGGGACGCGGCTCACGCCCCCGTACGTCACCGCTGACGCAGCGCGAACCACAGCTCCATGCGTACGTCCATGTCGTCCAAGTCGGCGTCCAGCAGCGCCGCGCAGCGGGCGATCCGCTGTCGCACGGTGTTGCGGTGTACGCCCAGCGCCACCGCCGTACGGTCCCAACTGCCGTGCAGCGAGAGCCAGGTGCGCAGGGTCTCGGCCAGCTCGGGCCGGCCGAGCAGCGGCCCGAGCAGCGCACGGGCGTGCGCCTCGGCCTCCTGACACGGCACCAACTCCGCGAGCCCGCGCCGGTGGTCGTGGCGTACCAGGGGCGTGCGGGTGGCACGGGCGCGGGCCAGGGCCCGTGCCGCCTGGGTGTCGGCGGCAGGCCACTCACGCGGGTCGGTGGCGGCGCTGACCCCGAGGGTCCAGCCGGGCTGCGGGGCGGGTTCCCGCCCGGCAGGCACCAGTACCCGTACGACGTCGTGCCCCAGGTCGACCAGCGCAGAGCCGAGCGCGGCGCCCAGCGCCGAGGCGGCGACGGCGTCCGGCGGCTGGGCCTCGCGCCGCGCGTGCACGACGAGCCACCGGCCCTCGCCGAGCAGCGGCGCGACCGACTCCGGCGCCGCGCCCAGCAACAGCCGCACCAGCGCGGAGGACCGCGCCGCGCCGGTGCCGCTGTGCTGCTCGCCGGTGAGCAGGGTGAGCAGCACGGCGGCGACGGAGGCGATGGTGTGGTCCCCCGGCTCCCGGCGTCCGGCGGCGACCCCGAGCACGAAGCCCTCGCCGGCGCCCAGGGCGTAGGCGGCGAGGTGGGTCTCGCCGAGGGTGTCGGTGGCGGAGGCAGGGGCGGGGCGGGGGGCCCCGGCACCGGTGCTGCCGTGCTGCGGGCCGCTCGGGCCGGGACGGTGGCCGTCCTGCGGGGTGCGGCCCGTCGCCGGTGCCGGCCGGTCCGGTCGCACCACGTCCGCCAGGGCCGCCAGGGCCTCGCCGGCCCCCTGCGCGGGCTCTCGTCCCGCTGCCGCGATCTCGGTGCCGTCGGGGCCGTAGAGCACGGCCCGGCCGCTCAGCCGCTGGGCCAGCCGGCGCAGTACGGAGGGGACCGGATCCGGTTGGGCGGCGGCGGAGGCGAGGCTCTGCTGGGCCTGCGTGACCCGGCGCAGCTCGGCCGTGCGGGCCTGGGCCATCAGCTGCCAGACGGCGCGGGCCACCCCGGAGAAGGTGGTCCGGGGCGGGACCTCCAGCAGCGGCAGTCCGTGCGCCTCGCAGGCGTCGACCAGGGCGCGGGGGACCGTGTCGTACACGGGCGCGACGCCGAAGCCGAGGGCCGCGCCACCGGCCGCGACGATCCGCGAGACGTAGTCGTCGAAGTAGCCGGGGCAGGCGCCCGAGACCGCGTCCTCGGGGATGTGGACCCCGGCCGTGAGCAGCAGCTCGCCGCCCAGCAGATACGGGTACGGGTCGGCCATCTCCGAGGCGTGCGCCCAGTGGACGGCGATGTCCGGGTCGGTGGGGCCCGCGAGCCGGCGCAGGGCGAGATCCTCGCGGGCAAGCAGCGCCGAGAGCGGGACCGGTGGGGTCGGTGGGACAGCTGGGGTGATCGTTTCCGGCATGGTGTGCGTTCCCTCCATCCCGTACCTCCCGAATGGATGAAACGTACACTTCGCGGTCGTGTCGCGGCCACTTAGTGTCGAGAGTGGTCACCCGCGTGAGAAGGAAGGTTTTCGCACCATGAACGGCAACGAGACGCCCCGCGGCCCCGTCGACTCCTCCCGCGTCCCGCGGTACGCCGGCCCCGCGACCTTTGCCCGGCTGCCCCGCCTGGACGAGGTCGGCACCGCCGACGTCGCCGTGATCGGCGTGCCGTTCGACTCCGGTGTCTCGTACCGGCCGGGCGCCCGCTTCGGCGGCAACGCCATCCGCGAGGCGTCCCGGCTGCTGCGCCCCTACAACCCGGCGCAGGACGCCTCCCCCTTCGCGCTCGCGCAGGTGGCCGACGGCGGCGACATCGCCGTGAACCCCTTCAACATCAACGAGGCGGTCGAGACCGTCGAGGCCGCCGCCGACGACCTCCTCGGCACCGGCGCCCGCCTGATGACCCTGGGCGGCGACCACACCATCGCCCTGCCGCTGCTGCGCTCGGTGGCGAAGAAGCACGGCCCGGTGGCCCTGCTCCACTTCGACGCCCACCTGGACACCTGGGACACGTACTTCGGCGCCGAGTACACCCACGGCACCCCGTTCCGCCGCGCGGTCGAGGAGGGCATCCTCGACACCTCTGCGCTGTCCCACGTCGGCACCCGCGGCCCGCTGTACGGCAAGCAGGACCTGACGGACGACGAGAAGATGGGCTTCGGCATCGTCACCTCCGCCGACATCTACCGCCGCGGCGCCGACGAGGTCGCCGACCAGCTCCGCCAGCGCATCGGCGACCGCCCGCTCTACATCTCCATCGACATCGACTGCCTCGACCCGGCCCACGCGCCCGGCACCGGCACGCCCGAGGCGGGCGGCATGACCTCCCGCGAGCTGCTGGAGATCCTGCGCGGCCTGGCGTCGTGCAACCTGGTCTCCGCGGACGTCGTGGAGGTGGCCCCGGCCTACGACCACGCCGAGATCACCTCGGTCGCGGCTTCCCACACGGCATACGAACTGACCACCATCATGAGCCGCCAGATCGCGGCGGCCCGCACCGCCTGACGCTCCCGAGGACAGGCCGAGCAGTGACGCACGACCACGACCAGGTGCTCCGTCCGACGCCCGCGCGGACGCAGGCCGCGCTCGGCCCTGCGCGGACCGGTGCGGACCTGGTCGTGGAGACCCTGGCCGGACTGGGTGCCACGACGGTCTTCGGTCTGCCCGGCCAGCATGCGCTGGGCATGTTCGACGTCCTGCACCGCTCGTCACTGCGTTACGTCGGCCTCCGGGTGGAGAACAACGCGGGCTTCGCGGCGGACGCGTACGGCCGCATCACGGGCGAGGCGGCGCCGCTGCTGCTGTCGACGGGCCCGGGGGCGCTGACGTCCCTGGCCGCGCTCCAGGAGGCGGCAGCCGCCTCGGCCCCCGTCCTGGCGATCAGCAGCCAGATCCCGACGGCGGGCCTGGACGGTGGCCGGCACGGCTATCTCCACGAACTCCCGGACCAGGCGGCCTCGTTCCGCCGGGTGGTCAAGTCGGTCCGCACGGTCCGCGCCCAGTCCCAGATCCCCTCGGCGATCGCGGAGGCCTGGAAGTCGGCGCTGACGGCTCCGCACGGACCGGTATGGGTGGAGATCCCGCAGGACGTGTTGCTCGCCGAGACGGGCCTGCCGGTGGTGACGGCACCGGACGCGACCCCCGACGACCTGCTTCCGCGCCCCGAACTGACGGCCCTGGCGGCGCGCCTGCTGTCGGACGCCGCCCGCCCGGCGGTGATCGCGGGCGGCGGAGTCGTCCGCTCGGACGCGTCGGGAAAGCTCCGGCAACTGGCCGAGAAGCTGAACGCGCCGGTGGTGACGACCTTCGGCGGCAAGGGTGCGTTCCCCTGGGAACACCCCCTCTCCCTCCAGTCCTGGCTGGAGGACCGCCACACCACTGACTTCCTGGAGGACGCGGACGTACTCCTGGTGGTGGGCTCGGGACTGGGTGAACTCTCCTCCAACTACCACACGTTCAAGCCGCGCGGCCGACTGGTCCAGATCGAGGCGGACCTCGGCAAACTGGAGTCCAACCACCCGGCCCTGGGCATCCACGCGGACGCCCGCCCGGCCCTCCAGGCCCTGCTGGAGGCAGTGGAACCGAGGCAGGACGACCGGGCCCCCGAGCGGGTGCGGGACCTGCTGTCGAAGGTGTCGGCGCGCATAGCCTCCCAGGAACTGACCCTCGAACAGGACCTGTTGGCCTCGATCCGCCGAGCCCTCCCGTCCGCCTCTCCCTCCTTCTGGGACATGACGATCCTGGCGTACTGGGCCTGGTCGGCCTTCGACGCGCAGGGCCCCAACACCATGCACTCGGCGCAGGGCGCGGGCGGTCTCGGTTACGCCTTCCCGGCGGCACTCGGCGCGGCGGTCGCGGACCCGGCCCGCCCGGTCCTCGCCGTCTCCGGCGACGGCGGAGCCCTCTACTCCATCGCCGAACTGGCGACGGCGAGGCAGCACGACCTGAACGTCACCTGGCTGATCGTCGACGACGGCGGCTACGGCATCCTCCGCGAGTACATGACGGACGCCTTCGGCCGGACCATGGCAGCAGCAACAGAACTGACCGGCCCCGACTACGTGGCCCTGGCCCGGTCCTTCGGCGTCCCCGGCGTCCGTACGACCCCCGAGTCCCTGGAGGCGGACCTGACGAGGGCACTGTCGACCCCGGGCCCCTCGGTGGTCGTACTCCCGGCGGTCCTGCGGATGTTCGCGCCCACGCACCTGGACCGAGGCTGACTCACCCGGCAGCGGTGGTGAGGCTCGCCATCGTGTGGCCGGTGGTGTCCGTGACGGTGATGCTGTGGACGAAGTTGTGCTTGCCGTTGTTGTTCTTCGGTCCGCTGGGCAGCGGGCTGGTGGCGTACCAGGCGCCCCAGCCGGGCTGCCCGGCCAGCCGGACGATGTGTCCGGTCACCGTGCCCTTGTCGGTGACGACCTTCACGCCGGCCGCGTCGCCCTTGCCGTGGCAGATCCCGGACAGGAAGTAGCGTCCCTGGACGGGTTCGGCCTGCAGGCTCACGTCGGGATGGCTCATGTCCAGGTTGCCGTCGGCGGTGCTGCGGAACTGGTCGGCCTGGGTGGGCGTGGACCAGTGCTTGCCGTCCTCGGTCAGCCACAGCTGGACCTGCGGCATGACCTGCACGCGTTCGCCGGGCGCCACCACCCGCACCGGCGCAGCCGGCTTGGCAGCGCGGGCCGAGGTGGGTGCCCCGGCCTTGGCTGCGGTGGCGGCCGCGGTCCTGGCCGGGGTGAAGGCCTGCGCCATCGTGGGCACCCCCACCACCGCCGCCGCGACCGCGGCGGCCGCCACATACTTCTTGATCCGTGTCATGGACGAAACTCCTTGCGGATTGGGTCGGACAAGGGGGAGGGCGCCTCTCCGCCCTCCTGAACCCCCTCCGCCGCGAACCCGGATGACACAGACCGCAGAATTTCTTCCCGGCCGCCGACCTGCGCACTCGAAGCAGCGTGCAACCATCGGCCGGCGTGGCGAGTCAAGGGAGGCGGCTGCGCGCCTTGTGCAGCCGTGTCGTCTCACCAGGGACGGGGAAACTCCATGACTCGCCACACGTCCCGGCGGGCCCGGGTGCTCGGTGCCGGGCTTGCCGCCGCGGTCTTCGTACCGTCCGTGGCCGCCGCCACCCCGGCCGCCGCGGCCACGCCGACCGTCAGTTGTACGTCCGCCAAGGCGGGCCTCGCCGCCAAGTTGCAGAAGGACATCACCGCCGCACTCGCCAACCGCAGGGGCACCGTAGCCGTCGGTGTCTACGACCGGGTCACGAAGACCACGTGCACCCTGCGGTCCACCTACTCCTACGACTCCGCCAGCGTCGTCAAGGTCACCGTCCTCGCCACGCTGCTGTGGGACGCGAAGAAGCACAACCGGTACCTGACCGACCGTGAGGTCACCCTCACCCGCGCCATGATCACACAGTCGGACAACAGCGCGACCACCACGCTGTGGAAGCAGCTCGGGCTGACGAAGATCAAGGGCTTCCTGGCCGCCGCCGGGATGACGCGGACCGTGCCGGGCGCGAACGGCTACTGGGGTCTGACCCAGATCAACGTCACCGACGAGCAGAAGCTGCTCAAGCTGATCACCGCCAGGAACACCGTCCTGAGCGACAACTCCCGCGCGTACACCCTGAAGCTGATGAGCCAGGTCATCTCCTCGCAGCGCTGGGGCACGCCCGCGGGGGCGCCGTCCACCGTGACCGTGCACGTCAAGAACGGCTGGCTGCCGCGCGCCACGCACGGCTGGCGGGTGCACAGCGTCGGCACCTTCAACGGCAACGGCCACGACTACATGATGACCGTGCTCACCTGGGACAACAGCACCATGGACTACGGCGTCAACACCATCCAGGCCGTGGCGAAGGTCATCCACAAGGACCTCGTCCCGACCACGTCCACCGCCACCGCCCTGCGCTACACGCCGACGCTCACGCCGACCGAGGCGATCCCCCCGGTGCCCAGGGGCGGCTGACCACCTTTCACGAAGACGGCCCCTGGCCGTCACCGGTCCGCACTACGGTGACGGCCATGCGCCTGAGAACCCAACTCGCCCTCCTCACCGCCGGCCTGGCGGCGGTCACCAGTCTCGCTGCCGCCGGGCCCGCCACAGCCGATGCCGGCGCGGACCGTTCCAGCGCCGGCCAGGCCTGTTCGCCCACCGTCGCCATCGACCGCTTCTCCGACGCGCTCGACAAGACGACGTACGACGGCACCTTCGTCGGCAACTTCTCCGCGCTCGCGGTGGACCGGGACGGCTCGCTCGCCGCGCTGGAGGACCGGTCGTCCCTCTTCAGCCTGGACCCGGCGACCCTGCAGCCGAAGTCGGCCCTCCACCTCGCCGACGAGCAGGGCGCCGACCTCGACTCGGAGGGACTGGTCGTCGACCGCGACGGCACCTGGCTGATCAGCTCCGAGACCGAGCCGTCCGTGCGGCGTTACTCGCGGGACGGAAGGATCCTCGACCGGCTCCCGGTGCCCTCCTCCCTGCTCGTCGCCCCGGCCGGCCGCGCCCTCGGCAACAAGACCTTCGAGGGCCTGACCCTGCTGCCCGGCGGGCACACCCTGCTGGCGTCCATGGAGTACTCGATCGCGGGGGACAGCGCGGGCATCGTCCGCTTCCAGACCTGGGAGCGCACCGAGGACAACCACTTCCGGCTCTCCGCCCAGTACGCCTACCGCACCGACACCCCCTTCCTCGGCGTCCCGGAGGTCCAGGCCACCCCCGACGGCCGCCTCCTCGTCCTGGAGCGCGGATTCACCCAGGGCGTCGGCAACACCGTCCGCCTCTACCTGGCCGACCTCCGCCACGCCACGGACACCAGCGGCATCGAGAACCTGACCGGGCAGCCGGACGTCCAGCTGATCCGCAAGACCCGCCTCGCCGACATCGCCGACTGCCCCAGCCTGGGAGCGACCGCCCGGCAGCCCCAGCCCAACCCGCTGCTGGACAACATCGAGGGCATGACGATCACGGGCCGTGACCACACCGGTCGCCTGCGGGTCCTGCTGGTGAGCGACGACAACCAGAACCAGGCGCAGACGACCCGGTTCTACTACCTCCGGGTGCGCGTCTGACCGTGCGGTCGTTTGTTGCAGAGGGATGAAATCCGGTCCCCTGGGCGTTGGTGCCTTCCGGCAGAGCAGGACCGACGGAAGGCACCAGCGTGGCAGCGCAACGGGGATGGGCACGGAGACTGGCGGGATACGCCTGGCGATATCCGAAGGACGTCGTCCTCGCTCTCGGCTCCTCCCTCGGCGGCATGGCCGTCATGGCCGTCGTACCGCTGATCACCAAGGTGATCATCGACGATGTGATCGGCCACCACAGCCGCGCGATGGGCCCCTGGGCCGGCGCCCTGATCGCCGCCGCCGTCCTCGTGTACGCGTTCACCTACATCCGCCGCTACTACGGCGGCCGTCTCGCCCTCGACGTCCAGCACGACCTGCGGACCGAGATGTACGGCACGATCACCCGGCTCGACGGCCGCCGCCAGGACGAGCTGTCCACCGGCCAGGTCGTCGGCCGGGCCACCAGCGACCTCCAGCTGATCCAGGGTCTGCTGTTCATGCTCCCGATGACCATCGGGAACGTCCTGCTCTTCCTCATCTCCCTGGCGATCATGGCGTGGCTGTCGGTGCCGCTCACCCTGGTCGCCCTCGCCGTCGCCCCCGCTCTCGGCTGGATAGCCAGGCGCAGCCGCAGCAAACTGCACCCCGCCACCTGGTACGCGCAGGCCCAGGCCGCCGCCGTGGCCGGTGTGGTCGACGGCGCCGTGAGCGGCGTCCGCGTGGTGAAGGGGTTCGGGCAGGAGGACCAGGAGACCGGCAAGCTCCGGGCGGTCAGCCGGCGGCTCTTCGCCGGGCGGCTGCGCACCATACGCCTGAACAGCACCTACACCCCGGCCCTGCAGGCCGTCCCCGCGCTCGGCCAGGTGGCCATGCTGGCGCTCGGCGGCTGGCTGGCGGTGCGCGGGCACATCACGCTCGGCACCTTCGTCGCCTTCTCCACTTATCTCGCCCAGCTGGTCGGTCCGGTCCGCATGCTGGCGATGGTCCTCACGGTCGGCCAGCAGGCCCGCGCCGGCACCGAGCGTGTCCTGGAGCTGATCGACACGGAGCCGACCATGAAGGACGGCACCAGGACGCTGCCCGCCGACGCCCCCGCCACCGTCGAGTTCGACGACGTGTCCTTCGGCTACGACCACGAGCGGCCCGTGCTGGAGGGGCTCAGCTTCCGGATCCGGCCCGGTGAGACCCTCGCCGTCGTCGGTTCCTCCGGCTCCGGCAAGTCCACGCTCTCCCTGCTCCTGCCGCGCTTCTACGACGTCACGCACGGCGCGGTCCTGGTCGGCGGGCACGACGTGCGCGAGCTGACCCTGGACTCGCTCAGGGCCGCGATCGGACTCGTCCCGGAGGACTCCTTCCTCTTCTCCGACACCGTCCGCGCCAACATCGCCTACGGCCGCCCGGACGCCACCCAGGAGGAGATCGAGGCCGCCGCCCGCGCCGCCCAGGCGGACCGGTTCATCACCGAGCTGCCCGAGGGCTACGACACCAAGGTCGGCGAGCACGGCCTGACCCTCTCCGGCGGCCAGCGCCAGCGCATGGCGCTCGCCCGCGCCCTGCTCACCGACCCGCGCCTGCTGGTCCTGGACGACGCCACCTCCGCCGTGGACGCCCGCGTGGAGCACGAGATCCACGAGGCCCTCAAGCACGTCATGGCGGGCCGCACCACCCTCCTGATCGCCCACCGCCGTTCCACCCTGAACCTGGCCGACCGCATCGCCGTCCTCGACGGGGGACGGCTCGCCGACCTCGGCACCCACGAGGAACTCCAGGAGCGCTCCGCCCTCTACCGCCGGCTGCTCACCGACCCCGACGAGCTGGGCGGCGTCTCCCCGGGCCACGCCCTGCCGCCCGCGCCGCAGGAGGACACCAGCGTCCGCGAGGAGCTGGACGCCGAGTTCGACGCCGAGCGCGGTCTCACCCCGCGGCTGTGGACCGGTGACCGCGAGGCCAAGAACGCCGAGGACCCGGCCCTTTCCGGCTCCCCGGCCACCCCGGAGCTGCTCGCCCAGGTCGCGGCGCTGCCCCCCGCCACCGACACCCCGGACATAGACGAGGCCGGCGCGGTCCGCCCCGAGGAGTCGTACGGCCTGCGGCGCCTGCTGGCCGGCTTCGGCCTGCCCCTTCTGCTCAGCCTGCTGCTGGTGGCGTTGGACGCGGGCGCCGGTCTGCTGCTGCCGGTGCTGATCCGGCACGGCATCGACCAGGGCGTCACCAGGATGGCGCTGGGTGCCGTGTGGGTGGCGTCCCTGCTGGGCCTGCTCACCGTGCTGGTGCAGTGGGCGGCCCAGATCGGCGAGACCCGGATGACCGGCCGTACCGGCGAACGCGTGCTGTACGCGCTGCGGCTGAAGATCTTCGCCCAGCTGCAGCGGCTCGGCCTCGACTACTACGAGCGCGAGCTGACCGGCCGGATCATGACCCGGATGACGACCGACGTGGACGCCCTGTCCACCTTCTTGCAGACCGGCCTGGTCACGGCGTTCGTCTCGGTCGTCACGTTCTTCGGCATCATGGTCGTGCTGCTGGTGATCGACGTACAGCTCGCCCTCGTCGTGTTCACCACCCTGCCGCCGCTGATCATTGCCACGGTCTTCTTCCGCCGGGCGAGCGTGAAGGCGTACGAACTCGCCCGTGAACGCGTGTCGTCGGTCAACGCCGATCTCCAGGAGTCGGTGGCCGGGCTCAGGATCGTGCAGGCCTTCCGGCGGGAACGGGACGGCGGGCTGCGGTTCGCCGAGCGCAGCGACAGCTACCGGCGCGCCCGCATCCGCGGCCAGTGGCTGATATCCGTCTACTTCCCGTTCGTGCAGCTGCTGTCCTCGGTGGCCGCGGCGTCCGTGCTGATCGTGGGCGCGCACCGGGTGCAGGCGGCCACGCTGACCACGGGTGCGCTGGTGGCTTACCTGCTCTACATCGATCTGTTCTTCGCGCCCGTCCAGCAGCTCTCCCAGGTCTTCGACGGCTACCAGCAGGCGACCGTCTCGCTGGGCCGCATACAGGAGCTGCTGCGCGAGCCGACGTCCACGAAGTCCGCCGAGGAGCCGCTGGACGTGCCGTCCCTGCGGGGCGACGTAGCCTTCGAGGGCGTGCGCTTCGCGTACGGCGCCGGCGACGAGGGCGAGGCGGCCCTGGGCGGCATAGACCTGCGGATCCCGGCCGGGCAGACGGTCGCCTTCGTCGGTGAGACCGGCGCCGGCAAGTCGACCCTGGTGAAGCTGGTGGCCCGGTTCTACGACCCCACCGCGGGACGGGTCACCGTCGACGGCAGGGACCTGCGCACCCTGGACCTGACCGCCTACCGCCACCGCCTCGGCGTCGTCCCGCAGGAGGCATACCTCTTCCCGGGCACGATCCGCGACGCGATCGCCTACGGCCGCCCCGAGGCCACCGACGCCGAGGTCGAGGCGGCGGCGCGGGCGGTGGGCGCGCACGAGATGATCGCCAGGCTCGACGGCGGCTATCTGCACGAGGTCGCCGAGCGCGGCCGTAACCTCTCGGCCGGCCAGCGACAGCTGATCGCCCTCGCCCGCGCCGAACTCGTGAACCCGGACATCCTGCTGCTGGACGAGGCGACGGCCGCCCTGGACCTGGCCACCGAGGCCCAGGTCAACCAGGCCACCGACCGTCTCGCGGGCCGCCGCACGACGCTGGTGGTCGCCCACCGGCTCACCACCGCGGCCCGCGCCGACCGGGTGGTGGTGATGGACCACGGCCGGATCGCCGAGGACGGCAGCCATGCGGAACTCCTGGCCCGGGGCGGCCGGTACGCCGAGCTGTGGCGGACGTTCATCGGCCAGTCGGAACCGGAGGAGACGGTCGGCGCCGTCCGCTGACCGTCTCTCGCCGCCCTGTGACGGTCGTGCAACCATGCGGCACACCCGTGCGTCCGTACATCAGTACGTGAGTACGGGACGACGAGCATTGGCCGTGTGACGGGGAGGACTCAGTGGACAGTGGTGCGATACGCCGGCGCCTGGCGCTCGGCGCGGCCGTGCTGGCCGCGTCCGGCGCGCTCGCCCTCGCGGTGCCGGGAAGCGCTCAGGCGGCGGACAGTTCCTGCACCGGACGCCAGGTGCGGACCCTGCCGTTCAGGACGGGTGTCGTGCACGTCTACAAGCATGACGGCTACGTCTGTGCCATGACCGTCACCGACAAGCCGGGCGTGACCCGCTGGATGATGGTCAGCGTGCAGGCCCGCGGCAACCGGGCGGTCGTGGACAAGGGGTACTTCAAGTACCACGCCGGCCCGGTCACCGTGCACGCCGGACACCGCTGCGTATGGATCAAGGGCGCGGTGGGGAGCGACTCGGTCAACTCCGACTGGATCCTGTGCTGACGCCGGAGCCTGTGCCGCCGTACGTCAGCCCGTGCCCGATCGGGTACAGCACCCGTGTCGGATCGTCCGCCCGCTGCACCGGAACCGGCAGCCGGCCGCTCGGCGCCACCTGCCCGGCGATCACGCGTGCCGCGGCACGCAGCTCCGTGTCGGTCCAGGAGTAGGTCGCCAGGTAGCCCTTGACCGCGGTGAGCTGGGCCACGTCGTAGGGATTGCGGACGGCGACCGCCACGACCGGGCGGCCGGTGGCGAGCAGGCGCTCCACGAGGGTCTTCTGGGTGCTGCTCGCCGTCACGTTGTACGTCCCGACGACCACCGCATCCGCGTTCTGCGCCGCCGCCACCGCCTTGTCGATGGTGGCGGCGGAGGGCGCGGTGCCGGTGGACAGCGCGGTGGCGGTGAAGCCCAGCTCGGTGAGGGCGGCGGCGAGCACGCCGGTGGGCGGGCCGGTGGTGCCGGACGGGGAGGCCGGGTCGGCGCCGACCACGAGGATCCGGCGCTCGATGCGCCGGTCGAGCGGGAGGATGCCGCCCTCGTTGACGATGAGGGTCGTCGTCCGCTCGGCGATGCGGTCGGCGGTGTCCAGATGCTCCTGGGTGCCCACCATGCGGTCGACGCCGGCCGCGGTGACGTACGGACGCTCGAACAGCCCGCGCCGGGCCTTCAGCCGCAGGATCCGCAGGACCGATTCATCGAGCCGTGCCTCGGTCAGCTCACCCTGCTGGACCGCCTTGAGGACCGCGTGCCAGGCCACGTCGATCGACGGCGGGTTGAGCAGCTGGTCCGCCCCCGCCTTGAGCGCGAGCACCGGCACCCGGTCGTCGCCGTACTTCGTGCGCACGCCCTCCATGCCGAGGGAGTCGGTCACCACGACCCCGTCGTAACCGAGTTCGCCCCGCAGGATGCCCGTCAGGATCGGGTGGGAGAGGGTGGCCGGGTCGCCGGAGGCGTCGAGCGCCGGGAACTGGATGTGCGCCGTCATGATCGCGTCGATGCCCGCCGCGATCGCGGCCCGGAACGGCACCGCGTCCAGCTGTTCCCACAGCGCCCTGCTGTGCGTGATGACCGGGAAGCCGGTGTGACTGTCCACGGCGGTGTCGCCGTGCCCGGGGAAGTGCTTGGCGGTCGCCGCGACCCCGGCGGCCTGATACCCCTTCACCTCGGCCGCGACCAGCCGGGCCACCGCGTTCGGGTCCGCCCCGAACGACCGTACGCCGATGACCGGGTTGGCCGGGTTGACGTTCACGTCGGCGTCGGGGGAGTAGTCCTGGTTGATGCCCATCGCGCGCAGCTCGGCGCCGGAGATCCGGCCCAGGGTGCGCGCGTCCGCCCGGGAGCCGCCGGCACCGATCGCCATCGCGCCCGGGAACAGCGTGGCCGGCTTGCCCACCCGGCACACTATGCCGTGCTCCTGGTCGGTGGTGATCAGCACCGGCAGGCCGCGGGGCTGCTGCAGGGAGGCCCGCTGGATCCCGTTCGACAGGTCCGCGATCTGGTGGGGGTCGCGGGTGTTGTGCGCCCAGGTGAAGTAGATGATCCCGCCGACCCGGTACTTCGCGACCAGCTCGGCGGCCGTGCGGACGCCGATCTCCTTGAGGTTGGCGTCGATGTCGGCCTGGTCGGGGGCGGTGGCGGAGTCGCCGTAGACCCGCATCACGAAGAGCTGGCCGACCTTTTCCTCCAGCGTCATACCGGAGATGAGGGCACGCAGCCCGCTGTCGTCCGCGGGGTCGGCGGCGCGGGCGGCCGTCGGTACGGTCAGGGCGGCGGTCAGACCCGCGGTCGCGGCGAGGACGGCCCGTCTGGAGGGCCGGGGGGTGTGGGTGGTGCTTCCCGTGCTGTTTCCCGTGCTTTCCGTGCTGCTGTCGTGCACGTGCGCTCCTTCCGGAGGAGAACCGCTGAAGGAAACTTGCGAAGTGTCACCAATATCCGGGAAGTTTCTTTCCGTCAAGGGCGGGCGCGCCGGTGGTGACCGTCCAGCCCCTGGACAGCCGTGCCCGGTCCGCGGGCGAGCGGGGATCATGGGGCCATGCCCGCAGTCGAGATCCCCGGTTCCAAGTCGATCACCGCTCGCGCGCTCTTCCTCGCGGCAGCCGCCGACGGTGTCAGCACCCTCGTACGGCCCCTGTCCTCCGACGACACGGAGGGCTTCGCCGAGGGCCTGGTCCGGCTCGGCTACCGGGTGGGCCGTACCCCGGACGCCTGGCAGGTGGACGGCCGCCCGCAGGGCCCGGCGGCCGGCGAGGCCGACGTCTACTGCCGCGACGGCGCCACCACCGCCCGCTTCCTGCCCACCCTGGCCGCCGCCGGCCACGGCACCTACCGCTTCGACGCCTCCCCGCAGATGCGCCGCCGCCCCCTCGGCCCCCTCACCCGGGCCCTGCGCGACCTGGGCGTGGACCTGCGGCACGAGGAGGCCGAGGGCCACCACCCGCTGACCGTGCGCGCGGCCGGCGTCGAGGGCGGCGAGGTCGTGCTGGACGCCGGCCAGTCCTCCCAGTACCTGACCGCGCTGCTGCTGCTCGGCCCGCTGACCCGCACGGGCCTGCGGATACGGGTGACCGACCTGGTGTCGGTGCCGTACGTGGAGATCACTCTCGCGATGATGCGGGCGTTCGGCGTGGACGTCGTCCGCGACGGCGATGTCTTCGAGGTGCCGCCGGGTGGCTACCGGGCCACCACCTACGCGGTGGAGCCGGACGCCTCGACCGCGAGTTACTTCTTCGCAGCCGCCGCCGTCACGCCGGGCCGCGAGGTGACCGTGCCCGGCCTCGGGGCGGGGGCGCTCCAGGGCGACCTGGGGTTCGTCGAGGTGCTGCGGCGGATGGGCGCCGAGGTGGAGACCGCCGAGGACCGGACCACCGTGCGCGGCACGGGAGTCCTGCGCGGCCTCACCGTCAACATGCGGGACATCTCCGACACCATGCCGACGCTCGCCGCGATGGCGCCGTTCGCCTCCGGGCCCGTCCGTATCGAGGACGTGGCCAACACGCGGGTGAAGGAGTGCGACCGGCTGGAGGCCTGCGCGGAGAACCTCCGGCGGCTCGGCGTGGACGTGGCGACCGGCCCGGACTGGATCGAGATCCGGCCCGGCGCGCCGGTGCCGGGAGCCGGCATCAAGACGTACGGCGACCACCGCATCGTGATGTCCTTCGCGGTCACCGGGCTGCGGGTGCCGGGGCTGTCCTTCGACGATCCCGGGTGCGTACGCAAGACGTTCCCCGGCTTCCACGAGGCGTTCGGGGCGGCCTTCCGGGAGCCGGGCGCGGCCGGCTGACCGGGTCGCCCCTCACCCCGCGTCCGCAGCCGCGGCCCCTTCCCGCAGCTGCGGCGTCGATCCGGCCACCGCCGCCACCGCCAGCACGCACAGCAGACCGCCCGTGATCAGGGAGGTCGTGCCGGAGGTCCAGCGGGCGACGAGGCCGCCGCGCACGTTGCCGACGCTGGGTCCGGCGCGGGCGACGATCGCCTCGGCGGCCGAGACCCGGCCGAGCAGTGCGTCGGGGGTGTGGGTCTGCACGATCGTGGCGCGGGAGACGACCGAGACGGCGTCCGCCGCCCCGGCGACCACGAGCAGGCCGAGCCCGGCCCACGGGCTGCGGACCAGCCCGAACAGGACCAGGGCCGCGCCCCAGGTGGCGGACGTGCACAGCATCACCGGGCCTGGCCGGCCGAGCCGGGTCAGTGACCCGGACAGGGTGGACGCCAGCACGCCGCCCACCGCCATCGCCGACAGGAACAGGCCGAGCGTGCGCGGGGAGTCCCCGAAACGCTCGGCGTTGACCAGCGGGAAGACGCTGACCGGGAACGACAGCACGGTGGCGGCGAGGTCGGTGACCAGCGCGCCCCGCACCACCCGGTGCCCGGCCAGGAACCGCAGCCCGTCCAGCACCCCCTGCAGACCCGCCCGCGACGACTCGCCCTCCGGCGGCAGCGCGGGCAGCCCGAAGGCGCCGTAGAAGGCGAAACCGAAACTGAGGGCGTCCAGCAGGTAGACGGTGCCGATGCCGAGCCAGCCCAGCAGCACACCGGCCAGGGCGGGGCCGAGCAGCATCATCGACTGCCCGGTGGCCTGTTGCAGGGCCAGCCCGGCGGCCACCTGCCCCTTGGGCAGCAGCCGCGGGACGAAGACCCCGGCGGCCGGGTGGCCCAGCGCGCCGAAGGCCGACTGCACGGCGACGAGGGCGAGGACCCCCACCACCGGGACGTGCCCGGTGAAGCCCTGCACGGCGAGCAGCGCGGAGCAGACCGCCTGGCCGACGGTGGCCACGAGGAAGACCTGCCGCCGGTCGGCCCGGTCCACCCACACCCCGGCGAAGAGCCCGAACATCGCGAGCGGCACCGCGTCCGCCAGCCCGACGGCGCCGGTCCAGACGGTGCTGTGGGTCATGTCCCACACCTGGTACATGACCGTCACGAAGGTCATGAACCCGCCGAGCAGGGACACGGTCCGGCCGATCAGCAGCCGCCGGAAGACGGGCGAGGTGCGCAGCGGCCGTACGTCGATGAGGGAGCGGGTCAGGCTCATGAGCGGGGGCGGGCGGCGCGGAGCGCGGGCGGCGTGATCACCGGGGGAGGCTAACGGGGGGACGGCGGCCCGGCCACCGAATTACGACGGCACCGCCCCGTGAACTCCTTCCCGAGCGGCTGCTCCAGCCACTGCCCTGGCTCGGCTCCGGGCTGCCTATGCCGCCTCCCCCAGCAGCCGGACGAGATGGTCCCGGCCCGCGTCCAGCAGGCCGGGGAGCGGGGCGGCGGACTCGTACCAGCGCTTCTCGTACTCCCAGCACAGCCAGCCGTCCCAGCCGTGCCGGCACAGGACGTCCACGCACTCGGTGAGCGGGAGGACGCCCGCGCCGAGCGGCAGCGGAGTGGTGTCCTCGGCCGAGGAGATGTCCTTGACCTGCACGTATCCCAGATGCGGTGCGAGGGCCGCATAGGTCTCGGCGGGCTGCTCGCCGCCCAGCCAGGTGTGCATGACGTCCCACAGCGCGCCGGCGTTGTGGTGGCCGACCGGGCCCAGGACACGGATCGCGTCGGCGCCGGTGCGGTGCGAGTCGTGAGTCTCCAGCAGGATGCGGACGCCGAGCGCGGCGGCGTCCTCGGCGGCGGTGCCCAGGCGCCGGGCGGCGACGCCGTCGGACTCCGCGCGGGGCCGGTCGGGGTCGGCGCCGGGGAAGACCCGGACGAAGGGAGCGCCCAGGTCGTGGGCCAGTCGCAGGAGCCGGCGGATCTCCTCCAGAACGGCCCCGTCCTCACCCGGCGCGGCGATGCGCGCGTACCCGGCGAGGGCCAGCACCTCGACCCCGGCCGCCCGGAACGCGTCGGCGGTCTCCGCCCGCTCGCCGGGGGAGAGGCCGGGGTGCACCGGCTCCTCCGGATGGGCGCGCAGCTCCACACCGTGGTAGTGGTGCGCGGTGGCGAGCGCCAGGACGTCCGGGACGGGCAGGCCGGGGACACCGAGGGTGGAGAACGCCAGCTTCATACTCCGGACCATACGCCCACACCTGCTCGCCGACCGCCTGACGACATCGGCCGCCGCGGGTCCCGGGGCAGGGCACGACGCCCCCGCGCACGTCCCGGGGCCCGGGTGCTGTGCCCAGGCCGGGCCTGCTCTACGGCCGCGGCACCCCGGTGGATCCCCGGACCATCAGCTCCCCGCGCACCGTGGCGATGTCCCCCGGCGGCGGCTCCTCGCGCCCCATCGCGATGCGGCCCGCCCGCGCTCCCGCCTCCGCCAACGGCAGTCGCACCGTCGTGAGGGACGGCACCGCGTCGACGCTGAACGGCAGGTCGTCGAAGCCCGCCACCGACACGTCCTCCGGGATGCGCAGTCCCGACTCGCGCAGCGCGGCGCACACGCCGAGGGCGACGGAGTCGTTCGCGGCCAGCACCGCCGTCAGGGACGGGTCCCGGCGCAGCAGTTCCAGCGTGGCCTCGTACCCGCACCGGCGCTCGTAGCGGCCGTGCACGGTCCGGCGGGGGTCGTCCTCGATACCGGCCGCGGCCAGTGCCGCGCGGTGGCCCTCCAGGCGGTGCCGGGTGGTCGTACGCTCCTCCGGCCCCGCGATGTAGCCGAGCCGCCGGTGGCCGAGGCCGATCAGGTGCTCGGTCAGCTCACGGGCGCCGCCGCGGTGGTCGAAGGTCAGCGCGACCGACCGGGTGTCCGGCGCCGGCGGACGCCCGCACAGCACCACCCGGGTCCCGGCGTCCGTCAGCTTGCGCAGCTTCGCCGCCACGGCCTCCGCGTGCGACGCGTCCTCCAAGGCCCCGCCGGTCAGGACCACGGCCGCGGCGCGCTGCCGCTGCAGGAGGGTGAGGTACGTCAGCTCGCGTTCCGGCGACCCGCCGGTGTTGCAGACCACCGCCAGGCGTTCGCCGCCGGCCCGGCCGCCCGGGCCCCCTATCTCCCCCTGGACCGCGCTCGCCATGATTCCGAAGAAGGGGTCGGCGATGTCGTCGACGAGGATGCCGACCAGGTCGGAGGTGGCCGCCGCGAGCGAGCTCGCCGGGCCGTTGAGGACGTAGTCCAGCTCGTCGACCGCGCGCAGCACCCGCTCGCGCGTGGCGGCGGCCACCGGGTAGTTGCCGTTCAGCACGCGCGACACCGTCGCGGGGGAGACCTGGGCGCGGGCCGCCACATCCGCAAGGGTCACCGTCATCTCGTTCGTCCTCCGGTCGTGCTTCTTCGTCCTCATAACGCGTACGTCCTGGTAGACAGGCCGGACGCGGCCACGGTTCCGTGAGGTGGCGAGCAGACCATAAGGCCAACCGCCCCGGCTGTCGCGCCCTCGGAGAAGTTGATGTGGAACGGTCACCTCCCGCGGGTGCGTGCGCTGCTCTGGCCGCCACTTCTTCGGGCAGCCGACCCGCTTCTGCAGACGGGCGTGGTCTTCCTGGCCTGGCCGGCGGGCCACCCGTCACACTTCACGATGACCGGCGGGCTGCAGTCGGCCCGCTCCCTTCCGCACCTCGCCCGTGCCTACGAACGGATGAGGAACCTACTGTCGCTGTACGGGGTGAACCAATGAGTACGTCCGCAGACCTGTCCCGCTTCTCCATCAACCAGATGACGGTGAAACAGCTCTCGCTCCCCGAACTGGTGGAGACCTGCGTGCAGCTGGGAGTCCCCGGCGTCGGCCTGTGGCGGCAGCCCGTGCAGCGGTACGGCGTCGAGGCAGCCGCCCAGCTCGTACGCGACGCGGGCCTTACGGTGACGACGCTGTGCCGGGGAGGCTTCCTCACGGCGACGGACCCCGTCGAGCGGATGGAGGCGCTCGGCGACAACCACGCGGCGATCGAGGAGGCCGCCACGCTCGGCGCGGACACACTGGTCCTGGTCTGCGGCGGACTCCCTTTCGACAGCAGGGACCTGCACGGCGCCCGCGAGCGCGTCGCGGACGCGCTGTCCGTCCTCGCCCCGTACGCCGCCGAGTGGGGCGTACGCCTGGCCATCGAGGCCCTGCACCCCGTGTACGCGGCCGACCGTTCCGTGGTCTCCACCCTCGCCCAGGCCCTCGACCTCGCGGAACGCTTCCCCGCGGAGCAGGTCGGGGTCACCGTCGACACGTACCACGTCTGGTGGGACGACCAGGCCCCGGCCCAGATCGCCCGCGCGGGCGCGTCGGGCCGCCTCCATGCCGTCCAACTGGCCGACTGGACCACTGCGTTGCCGGAGGGCGTCCGCAACGGGCGCGGTCAGCTGGGGGACGGCGTGATCGACATGCGGGAGTGGCGGGGGTGCGTGGAAGCCGCCGGCTACACCGGTCTGATCGAAGTCGAGGTGTCCAACGAGGAGTTGTGGGCCCGTGATGGCCGCGAGGTGCTGGCGCAGACCGCTGAGCGCTTCATCGCACATGTGATCAAATGAGTGTATGACCGACACGATCACCTCGTTGGGCCCGCTGGAGCGGACCGACGGCCGCTGGGTGCTGGGGGACGTCCGGCGGACGGACGGCTTCTGGGCGGAGTTCCGCGAGGACGGGTTGCACCAGCACGAGCCGGGCACCGACGGGCAGCTGATTCCCTGGTCCAGGATCATGCTGGGCGTGCGCCTCACCCTGGGGACGAAGTACCCGTACCAGGGACACGGGTTCGGGTTGTCCGACATCCTGCCGGGTCCCCGGAAGGGGCGCGACAGCGGCTATCTGCACATGACCCTCCGCCACCCGTACGAGGACCGGATCCTCCGTTTCAGCTGCCACCCCCAGTCGTACCGTGCCACCGACGTACTGCTGCTCGAGGCGCTGCTGACGCAGGCCGTGCAGGAGCAGGAGGTGCACCGGCTCGCCGACGCGGACCGGGTGGGCCGCATGGTCGCCCACCTGGCTCCGCTGAGGGCCCGGACGACCGGGGCCGTCAGGAGGGCGGTGACCGAGGCGTGGCAGGCGGCGGCCTGAGCGTCAGCGCCCGAGGCGGCCCTCTTCGACGGCGGCCACGAACGACGCCCAGCCGACCACCGAGAAGACCTGCCACCGCCGACCCCATTCTGTGAGTGATTCGCCACAGAACGCAGTCACCGCAGGTGAGAAGGCAGGCTGACGCAGGCTGACGTGACAGATCTCCTCTCCCCGCCCGACGGGCTCCGTGTCCGACGGAGGTGATCGCGGGAAAACGCCTGCTGCCCTGGGCCGGTACGGAGGGCAAGCCCTGCTTTCTCGTGGGCGACGGCACGGGCTACGTCTCCCGTGTCGCGGAGCGGATCGAGAGCGTCCAGCTCGGGATGGCGGACGACCTTCTCCAGCACGCCGCCGAACTCCTCACGGAGCACCGCCTGACCGGCGAAGAGCTGCGCTGTCTCGTACAGCGGCTCACTGAGTCCCTGCGGGACGTCAAGCGGGTCGGGGAGAGCAGAGGTGCCCGGCTGCCGCGAGCGTGAAGGGCGCCCGTCCTCCTCGCGGAGCCGGCGCCCGCTCCTACCGGAAGGCGGCCAGGTTGCGGGCGACCCACGCACCGAACGACCTCGCCGGACGGCCGAGGACGCTCTCCATGTCGGGGCTGACCGCCTGCTCGGCCCGGAGCGGGACGCCGAGGATGTCCAGGGTCCCGCCGATGACCTCCTCGGGCATGAACTCCGCCATGTGGGCGTGGGCCTGCTCGCGCGACAGTTCCACGAAGGCGACGTCCTCGCCCAGGGCCTGGGAGATCACCGCCGCCTGCCGGCGGGGGCTGACGGCCTCGGGTCCGGTCAGGTCGTACGTACGGCCCGCATGCCCGTCCCCGCGCAGCGCGGCGGCAGCCGCGGCGGCGATGTCGGCCGGGTCGACGACGGGCAGGGCCACGTCACCGAACGGGGCGAAGACCGTGCGCCGGGTGCGGACGGACTCGGACCAGGCGAGGGCGTTGGAGGCGAACCCGCCGGGGCGCAGGATCGTGAAGCCCGCTCCGGACGCGCGCACGGCGGCCTCGTACTCGCGCAGGCGTGCGTGTGAAAAGGCCTGTGGCCGAGTGGAGTTGATCTGGGAGGAGAGCAGGACGATCCGCTTGACCCCGGCGTCCGTGGCGGCGTCGATCAGGGCGCCCGGACGTTCGCCGCGGCCGCTGAGTTCGCCGCCCAGCAGGATGAAGAAGGCGTCGGCACGCTCCAGGACCGGTCGCATGCCCGCGCTTTCCCCGACATCGGCCCGGGCGTGCCGGACCCCGGCCGGGAGCCCTTCGGGCCGCGGACGCCGCGAGACGGCCACGACGTCCTCGCCCGCCTCGGCCAGCAGCGGCACCAGGGTCCGCCCGATGTTGCCGGTAGCGCCTGTCACCACGATCACGATGTGCCCCCAAGTGAGTTAGTTGACTGACTTACTCGTTGCCCGGAACCGTAGCACGCCCCGTCCGGGCGCTGTCTATAGTGAGTCGGGTGACTGACTCAGCGAAGCCGCGGGCGCGGTCGACCGACAAGCGCCGACGGCTCACGGCCGCGGCGGCCAGGGTCCTGCACGAGCAGGGCGTCGAGCGCACCACCCTCGCCGACATCGCCCGCGAGGCCGATGTTCCCGTCGGAAACGTCTACTACTACTTCAAGACCAAGGACGAACTGGTCCTGGCGGCGCTCTCCGAGCACAGCGCCCACCTGGACGAATTCACCGGCCGGCTGGAGGAGTTGCCCGACCCCCGCGCCCGTCTCAAGGCCCTGGTCGAAGCCTGGGTCGACCAGCGTGAGGTCGCCGCCCGGCACGGCTGCCCCACCGGCACCCTGGCCGTCGAGCTCGACAAGCGCGCCGACGGCACCCTCGACACGGAGGCCGGCACGGTGATCCGGCGCCTGCTGGACTGGGCCGCACACCAGTTCCGCGCCCTCGGCCTGCCCGACCCGGACGACCTCGCCCTCACCCTGGTCTCCGGCTACCAGGGCATGTCACTCCTGGCCAACGCCCTGCGCGACCCGGACATCATGACCCGCGAGGGAGCCCGCCTCCTGCGCTGGCTCGATTCGCTGCGGGCCCCCGGCGAGCGGGCCTGACGGGAGCGGAACGGGACGGACGCCGGATCGCCATCCGACGGAGGCCGGCTGTCGGTCCGGACTGTCAGTCGGCCCCGGTACCGTCGGATCATGGCGCAACAGGCGGGGAACCCCACGGGCGAGCGGCGACTGGCCGTCCTCGAAGGCGTGCTCGAGCGGATCACGTACGCCAACGAGGAGAACGGCTACACGGTGGCCCGCGTCGACACCGGCAGAGGCGGCGGGGACCTCCTCACGGTGGTCGGCGCGCTGCTCGGCGCCCAGGTGGGGGAGTCGCTGCGCATGGAGGGGCGCTGGGGGTCGCATCCGCAGTACGGCAAGCAGTTCCACGTCGAGAACTACACGACCGTGCTGCCCGCCACCGTGCAGGGCATCCGGCGCTACCTGGGCTCGGGTCTGGTCAAGGGGATCGGGCCCGTCTTCGCCGACCGGATCACCCAGCACTTCGGGCTGGACACGCTCAGGATCATCGAGGAGGAGCCCAAGCGGCTCGTCGAGGTGCCGGGGCTGGGGCCCAAGCGGACCAAGAAGATCGCCGACGCCTGGGAGGAGCAGAAGGCGATCAAGGAAGTCATGCTCTTCCTTCAGACCGTCGAGGTGTCGACGTCCATCGCCGTCCGCATCTACAAGAAGTACGGTGACGCCTCGATCTCCGTCGTCAAAGACCACCCCTATCGCCTCGCCGCCGACGTCTGGGGCATCGGCTTCCTCACCGCCGACAAGATCGCGCAGTCGGTCGGCATCCCCCACGACAGCCCGGAGCGCGTGAAGGCCGGTCTGCAGTACGCGCTGTCCCAGTCCGCCGACCAGGGGCACTGCTACCTGCCCGAGGAGCGGCTCATCGCCGATGCGGTCAAGCTCCTCCAGGTCGACACCGGGCTGGTCATCGAGTGTCTCGCCGAGCTGGCCGAGCCGGGCGAGGACGGCGGGGAACCGGGTGTCGTACGGGAGAAGGTGCCGGGCCCGGAGGGCGGGGACGCGCAGGCCGTCACCGCCGTGTACCTGGTCCCCTTCCACCGTGCCGAGCTGTCCCTCTCCGCCCAGCTGCTGCGCCTGCTGCGCACCGGAGAAGAGCGGATGCCGGCCTTCCGGGACGTGGACTGGGGCAAGGCGTTCGGCTGGCTGCGCTCCCGTACCGGCGCCGACCTCGCCCCCGAGCAGGAGGCCGCCGTGAAGCTCGCGCTGACCGAGAAGGTCGCCGTGCTCACCGGCGGACCCGGCTGCGGCAAGTCCTTCACGGTCCGCTCGATCGTGGAGCTGGCCCGCGCGAAGCAGGCCACCGTGCTGCTCGCCGCGCCCACCGGCCGTGCCGCCAAGCGGCTGGCCGAGCTGACCGGCGCCGAGGCGTCCACCGTGCACCGGCTGCTGGAGCTGAAACCGGGGGGCGACGCCGCCTATGACCGGGACCGTCCGCTCGACGCCGACCTGGTGGTGGTGGACGAGGCCTCCATGCTCGACCTGCTGCTCGCCAACAAGCTGGTCAAGGCCGTGCCGCCGGGGGCCCACCTGCTGTTCGTCGGGGACGTGGACCAGCTGCCCAGCGTCGGAGCGGGCGAGGTGCTGCGGGACCTGCTCGCCGACGGCAGTCCGATCCCGTCGGTCCGGCTCACCCGGATCTTCCGGCAGGCCCAGCAGTCAGGTGTCGTCACCAACGCGCACCGCATCAACGCCGGGCAGCATCCGCTCACCGAAGGCATGAAGGACTTCTTCCTCTTCGTGGAGGACGACGCCGAGGCCGCCGGGCGGCTCACCGTGGACGTGGCCGCCCGGCGCATTCCGGCCAAGTTCGGGCTCGATCCGCGGCGGGACGTCCAGGTGCTCGCGCCCATGCACCGCGGCCCGGCCGGCGCCGGCACCCTCAACGGTCTGCTGCAGCAGGCCATCACGCCGGGGCGGCCCGACCTCCCGGAGAAGCGGTTCGGCGGCCGGGTCTTCCGTGTCGGCGACAAGGTGACGCAAATTCGCAACAATTACGACAAGGGGAACAACGGGGTCTTCAACGGCACCGTGGGCGTCGTCACCTCGCTCGATCCGGTCGACCAGCGTCTGACGGTGCTGACGGACGAAGACGAGGAGGTTCCGTATGAATTCGACGAACTGGACGAACTGGCGCACGCCTACGCGGTGACCATCCACCGTTCACAGGGAAGTGAATATCCCGCCGTGGTGATCCCCGTCACCACCGGGGCATGGATGATGCTCCAGCGGAACCTGCTGTACACGGCGGTCACCCGGGCCAAGCGGCTGGTCGTCCTCGTCGGTTCACGCAGAGCGATCGGTCAGGCGGTGCGCACGGTGTCGGCCGGACGCCGCGGTACGGCGCTGGACTTCAGACTCATCACGAAAAATGATCGATCAAATGAGTCGTAAAGGTCACAGAGGCCTTCCAGACGGGGAGACGACGGGGCAGGATGGGCAGGCTGGCGGCACTGAGTGCCGTCAATAGGCCCAATGGTCGACCCCGAGTGCACTCTCCTGAGCCAAATGGGGGATGGTAGAGACAGTCAGGGCACCTCGAAGATGAGGCACTACGTCGGTGAGGGAAGACGTGAGCGACAACTCTGTAGTACTGCGGTACGGCGACGGCGAGTACACCTACCCGGTGGTTGACAGCACCGTCGGCGACAAGGGCTTCGACATCGGGAAGCTCCGCGCGCAGACCGGTCTGGTGACCCTGGACAGTGGGTACGGCAACACCGCCGCCTATAAATCCGCGATCACCTACCTCGACGGTGAGGCGGGCATTCTCCGCTACCGCGGCTACCCCATCGAGCAGCTGGCCGAGCGTTCCACCTTCCTCGAGGTGGCCTACCTGCTGATCAACGGAGAGCTGCCGACCGTCGACGAGCTGACGACGTTCAAGAACGACATCACGCGGCACACCCTGCTGCACGAGGACGTCAAGAACTTCTACAAGGGCTTCCCCCGCGACGCCCACCCGATGGCCATGCTGTCCTCGGTCGTCTCGGCGCTGTCCACGTTCTACCAGGACAGCCACAACCCGTTCGACGAGAAGCAGCGCAACCTCTCCACGATCCGTCTGCTCGCCAAGCTGCCGACGATCGCGGCGTACGCGTACAAGAAGTCGATCGGCCACCCGTTCGTCTACCCGAAGAACGACCTCGGCTACGTCGAGAACTTCCTGCGCATGACCTTCTCGGTCCCGGCGGACGAGTATGAGCTGGACCCGGTCGTCGTCTCCGCGCTCGACAAGCTGCTGATCCTGCACGCGGACCACGAGCAGAACTGCTCGACTTCCACCGTCCGCCTGGTGGGCTCCTCCCAGGCCAACATGTTCGCGTCGATCTCGGCCGGCATCAGCGCCCTGTGGGGCCCGCTGCATGGTGGCGCCAACCAGTCGGTGCTGGAGATGCTGGAGGGCATCCAGGCCGACGGCGGCAACGTCGACTCCTTCATCAGCAAGGTGAAGAACAAGGAGGACGGCGTCCGCCTGATGGGCTTCGGCCACCGGGTCTACAAGAGCTTCGACCCCCGCGCCAAGATCATCAAGGCTGCCGCGCACGACGTCCTCTCCGCGCTCGGCAAGTCCGACGAGCTGCTGGACATCGCGCTGAAGCTGGAGGAGCACGCGCTCTCCGACGACTACTTCGTCTCGCGCAACCTCTACCCGAACGTCGACTTCTACACCGGCCTGATCTACCGCGCGATGGGCTTCCCGACCGAGATGTTCACGGTCCTCTTCGCCCTCGGCCGGCTGCCGGGCTGGATCGCCCAGTGGACCGAGATGATCAAGGAGCCGGGCTCCCGCATCGGCCGCCCGCGCCAGATCTACACCGGTGTCGTCGAGCGCGACTTCGTGCCGGTCGAGGAGCGCTGACGTCTGCTGAGCGCTTGGGCCTGCCGGACCGGCAGGCCATGAGCCGTCAGTGGCGGGCGAAGAAGTGACAAGCGAAGAGCAGAAGGCGCCCTGAGACGCCGGTCCCCCCACGGGCCGACGGCCAGGGCGCCTCCCCATGTCCCGGTGCGGATTCCCCCCACGGGATCCGGCCGGGCGCTCGAGAGGACAGCGCCTGAATCGCTGTCTGAGCACAACGAGCTGACCCGCTGGGCTCCAATGATGCGGTGCGATCTGCCGGGACAGCGCACGCTGGGAGGGCCGCTCAAAGCTTCCCGGTGTACGTGCCCCGGCAACGCATCTCCGAGGAAGTCCCCCAAGACATCCCCAGATGCCGGTGGGCGCCCCCCAAGACGCCGAACCGACATTGCCAACTTAGACCGTCGAACCCCTTCGATGGTTACGTTCGCATCACTGTGACGTGGGTCTCTTGCATGTGTCCCTTAAGTGCGCAAGAGCCCCGGTATGGCGATCGGGGTCCAAGCGTAGAGACAGTGCGCGAGCCTTGTGAAGAGCTTATGTGAGCCCTGCGCGGGACTCCAGGGGGGCTCCTCCTTCAGCGGAAGCGGCGCAGCCGCAGGCTGTTGGTCACCACGAACACCGAGGAGAAGGCCATCGCCGCGCCCGCGATCATCGGGTTCAGCAGCCCCGCGGCGGCCAGCGGCAGCGCGGCCACGTTGTAGCCGAAGGCCCACACCAGGTTGCCCTTGATCGTCGCGAGGGTGCGCCGGGAGAGCCGGATGGCGTCGCCGGCCACCCGCAGGTCGCCGCGCACGAGGGTCAGGTCGCCCGCCTCGATCGCCGCGTCCGTGCCGGTGCCCATCGCGAGCCCCAGATCGGCGGTGGCGAGGGCCGCCGCGTCGTTGACGCCGTCGCCGACCATGGCCACGGTCCGTCCCTCGCGCTGCAGCCGCCGTACGACGTCCACCTTGTCCTCGGGCAGCACCTCGGCTATCACCTCGTCGATGCCGACCGCCTGGGCGACCGCCTCGGCGACCGTCCGGTTGTCCCCGGTGAGCAGCACCGGCGTGAGCCCGAGACCGCGCAGCTCGCGCACCGCCTCGGCGCTGGTCTCCTTGATCGCGTCGGCGACGGCCAGCACCCCGCGGGCCCGTCCGTCCCAGCCCACCACGACGGCCGTACGACCGCCGCTCTCGGCCTTCTCCCGGGCCCGGGACAGGTCTTCCGGCAGGCGCTCGAAGAGGCGGCCCACGGCCACCTCGACGCCTTCCACGTACCCGCGTACGCCCCGCCCGGGCACGTTCTCGAAGTGCTCGACCGGCGGCAGCGCGCCGACCCGCTCCTCGGCGCCGGCGGCGACCGCGCGGGCGACGGGGTGTTCGGAGGCGTGTTCCAGTGCGCCCCCGAGCCGCAGCACCCGCTCGACGTCCTCGCCCTCGGCGGCGTAGACGTCCTGGAGCGTCATGTGCCCGGTGGTGACCGTGCCGGTCTTGTCGAGGACGACGGTGTCGACGCGGCGCGTGGACTCCAGGACCTCGGGGCCCTTGATGAGGATGCCGAGCTGTGCGCCCCGGCCGGTGCCGACCATCAGCGCGGTCGGCGTGGCCAGGCCCAGTGCGCAGGGGCAGGCGATGATCAGCACGGCGACGGCGGCCGTGAACGCCGCGACGACGTCCCCGGTGACGCCCAGCCAGACGCCGAACGTGCCGAGCGCGATGAGCATGACCACGGGCACGAACACCGCGGAGATCCGGTCGGCGAGCCGCTGCACCTCGGCCTTGCCGCTCTGCGCGTCCTCGACCAGTTTGGCCATCCGGGCGAGCTGGGTGTCGGAACCGACCCGGGTGGCCTCGACGACCAGCCGCCCGCCCGCGTTGACCGTCGCGCCGGTGACGGTGTCGCCCGGGGCGACGTCCACCGGCACCGATTCGCCGGTCAGCATGGACGCGTCCACCGCGGAGACGCCCTCGACCACGGTGCCGTCGGTGGCGATCTTCTCGCCGGGGCGTACGACGAACCGGTCGCCCACGGACAGGGACGCCACCGGGATGCGGACCTCACGGCCGTCCCGCAGCACGGCGACGTCCTTGGCGCCCAGCTCCATCAGCGCCCGCAGCGCGGCTCCCGCCCGCCGCTTGGAGCGGGCCTCGAGGAAGCGGCCGAGCAGGATCAGCGCGACGACTCCGGCGGCCACCTCCAGATAGATCGTGGAGGCGCCGTCCGCCCGGGAGACGGTGAGGCGGAACTCGTCGTGCATGCCGGTCATGCCCGCGTCGCCGAAGAACAGCGCCCACAGCGACCAGCCGAAGGCGGCCAGCGTGCCGACCGAGACCAGGGTGTCCATGGTGGCGGCGCCGTGCCGGGCGTTGGTCCAGGCGGCCCGGTGGAAGGGCAGGCCGCCCCACACGACCACCGGCGCGGCGAGCGTGAGCGAGAGCCACTGCCAGTTGTCGAACTGCAGCGCGGGGACCATGGCGAGCAGGACGACGGGCGCGGCGAGCAGCGCCGAGACCAGCAGGCGGTGCCGCAGGGCACCCAGTTCGGGGTCCTGCTGCGCCGTGTCGGGGATCCCGGCGGGTTCCGGCTCCGGCGGTGCGGGTTCCTCGGCGGTGTAGCCGGTCTTCACCACGGTCGCGATCAGGTCGGCGACCTGCACGCCGTCCGCGACGGTGATCCTCGCCTTCTCCGTGGCGTAGTTCACCGTGGCGCTCACGCCGTCCATCCGGTTGAGCTTCTTCTCCACCCGGGCGGCGCAGGAGGCGCACGTCATCCCGCCGATGAGCAGCTCCACCTCGGAGCCGCCGCCGGCTGTCGGGGTCGTCTGTGTGCTGGCGCTGGTCATGTCCGGACTCCAGACAGAGGGAGCGGGCCGTGCGGTCCCGTGTCCGCCGATAGGCGGACGCCGGGCCGCACGGCCCCCTCGGCTTGTGGTCAGCCTTGCGGGCCGGCTGTGGTCAGGCCTTGCCGGCCAGCTCGTAACCGGCCTCGTCGACCGCGGCGCGGACGGCGTCGTCGTCCAGCGGGGCGGCGGAGACGACGGTCACCTCACCGGTCGCCGCGACGGCCTTGACCGAGCTGACGCCGGGGATCTGGGAGATCTCGCCGGAGACGGAGCCCTCACAGTGGCCGCAGCTCATGCCGGTCACCTTGTAGACGGTGGTGACGGGGCCCTGGGTGTCGGTCTGGGCGCTCATGTCGTTTCTCCTCGTGGAGGCATGTGTGGAGGCGTGTGGTGCCTATGGGGTTCACGACGGAACCCCATTGAGCCTTACCGTATACCCCTACGGGGTATTTCTCCAAGAGGTGTCGGGGCGCCGTGGCCCCAGAGACCGCAGCCATGCGAGGCCGGCCAGCGCGACCAGGCCCGACAGTCCGACCCAGAACAGCGTGAACAGATGCTCCTGGGCGGCGCTCGGCCGGGGGATGTACTCCTGCACGAACAACTGCGGGGCCGCCCCGGCACCGGTCAGCCGGATCACCAGCCAGATCGCGATGGTGTGCGTGGAGTCCCACAGGGCGTGCAGCGCGCAGACGCCCAGGCAGGCGCCGACGACCGGTCCGGTGAGCCGGAAGCGCCCGTTCGGGCGGCGGAAGGAGAGCAGGACGCCGCCCGCGATCGCCGTCCACAGGCCGTGTCCGAGAGGGGCGATCAGTCCGTGCAGGACCTCCGTCTCCAGCAGCGCCCGCAGGTCGACGCCGCCCGTGGGCACGGCCGCGCCGAAGGCGCGCCCGGCGCTCTGCAGGGCCGCGAAGCCGAAGCCGACGGCGGCGCCGAGCACCAGCCCGGCCCGAGTCCCGCGGATCCCCGGCTGCCGGCGCAGCGCGAACACCAGCGCGCCGAGCCCGGCCGTCACCTCGGCCAGGCCGGCCCCGGCGAACATCCCCAGGGAGGGGTGCGGCAGATACCACTCCGTCGCCGAGGCGCCGAGCGCCCCGAGGGCGCCGCCGGCCAGGAAGCAGCCGAGGACCGCGCTGACGCCCAGGTCGCGACTGTGCCGCTCGTACGCCCACAGCACGAAGACGACGGGCACCAGGAAGCTGCCCAGCACGATCATGGTCGGCAGCAGGGTGGCGTTCCGGGTCGCGTACGTCACCAGCGCGGTCAGCGCCCACAGGGCGAGCCCGCCGACCAGGCAGCGCCGCCACAGGCCCGTGCCGATGCGGGGGTACGGCGGCGGGGGCTGCTGCGGGCCGGGAATGCGGGCCCGGGGCGCGCCGGGCGGCGGAGAGTGGGTCACGACAGTCCCCTCGTGCTCCTTCGGAATGCTGCTGATGCACCCTTTGTCCGCACCCTATGCAGAGCCGGCCCGTGCCGCAGTCGCCCGCACCCGTTCCGGTGGTGCGCCCGGCGCGCCCGGCCCTCGTCGTCCGGCAGCCGCCAGCCGGCCCGCTCGGTCGTCACGCCTCCCTGCGCGCACGGTTGCCGGGCCGGGAGGCGGCCCAGGCGCGGACGGTGTCGGCGTACCAGTAGGGCCTGCCGCCCTCCACGTGGTCGGGCGCCGGCAGCAAACCGTGCTTGCGATAGGACCGTACGGTGTCCGGCTGCACCCTGATGTGCGCCGCGATCTCCTTGTAGGACCAGAGACTGCGGTCGGTCATGAGTTGCACCTCCCTGTGCGGCGCCGCGGCGGCGGCCGGGGGCGGCCGTCGGGGGAGCCGTGCGCTGCGCTGGCGATCACCAAGCCTGTGCCCGATGGGCGGTGCCCGGTGACCCAGGGCAAGTAGCTGTTGACGGCGTGTGACGGATAACCCGCGTAGAGGTGACATGTGTGACACGACCGGGGTGTTTGTGACACGACCGCCACAAAGGTGTAGGCCGGTACAGCCTGCCCCCGCGCGGCGCTGTCCGAGACTGGTCCGAATGTCTGGACAAAACATTGACAGGCTCGGTGTACGGGACTACAAAGCCGGGAGAGCCATGACGAAGGGAAGCCGATGGCCTACGACCTCATCACCATGGGGCGGATCGGAGTGGACCTCTACCCCCTGCAGACCGGCGTCCCGCTCGCCCAGGTGTCGTCCTTCGGCAAGTTCCTCGGCGGTTCGGCGGCCAACGTCGCGATCGCCGCGGCCCGGCTGGGCCGGCACACCGCCGTGATCACCCGCACCGGGGACGACCCCTTCGGCGCCTACCTCCACGAGGCCCTGCGCGGCTTCGGCGTCGACGACCGCTGGGTCACCCCCGTACCCGGACTGCCCACCCCGGTGACCTTCTGCGAGGTGTTCCCGCCGGACGACTTCCCGCTGTACTTCTACCGGCAGCCCAAGGCGCCCGACCTGGAGATCGACGCCCACGAACTGGACCTGGACGCCATCCGCGAGGCCCGCGCCTTCTGGGTCACCGGCACCGGGCTGAGCGAGGAGCCCAGCCGTACGGCCACGCTCGCCGCCCTCGCGCACCGGGCGAAGTCCGGCATCACCGTCTTCGACCTCGACTGGCGCCCCACCCTCTGGAACGACCCGGCCCGCACGGACCCGGACGCCGCCCGCCCCTTCTACGCCGAGGCCCTGCGCCACGCCACCGTCGCCGTCGGCAACCTGGACGAGGTGGAGGTCGCCACCGGGCTGCGCGAGCCGCACGCCGCCGCCCGCGCGCTCCTGGCCGCCGGTGTCGAGACCGCCGTCGTCAAGCAGGGGCCGAAGGGCGTGCTCGCCGTGAACAGCGGGGGCGAGGCCGCCGAGGTCCCCCCGCTGCCCGTCACCGTCCTCAACGGCCTGGGCGCCGGCGACGCCTTCGGCGGCTCCCTGTGCCACGGCCTGCTCGAGGGCTGGAGCCTGGAGACCACCGTGCGGCACGCCAACGCGGCCGGCGCCATCGTCGCCTCCCGTCTGGAGTGCTCCTCCGCGATGCCCACCCGGGACGAGGTGGCCGCCGCGCTCGACGCCGGAGCGGTGCTGTGAGGGCCGGCCGCGTCGCGGGCACCCGCACCGGGGGCGGCGACGGCGCCCGGCAGACGCGCGTGGACGTCTCCGCGCTGGTCCGCACCCGCACCCACCACCCCGAGGCGATCGCCGAGGCCGCCGCCCGCCGCGCCCGCCGCCCGCTGCTGAACGGCAACGGCCGGCTGATGATCGTCGCCGCCGACCACCCGGCCCGCGGCGCCCTCGGCGTCGGCGACCGCAGGCTCGCCATGGCCAACCGCGCCGACCTCCTCGAACGCCTTTGCCTCGCACTGTCGCGGCCCGGCGTCGACGGCGTCCTCGCCACCGCCGACATCCTGGACGACCTGCTGCTGCTCGGCGTCCTCGACCACAAGGTCGTCATGGGCTCGATGAACCGCGGCGGCCTTCAGGGCGCCCGCTTCGAGCTGGACGACCGGTTCACCGGCCACCGCCCCGAGGACATCGAGCGCCTCGGATTCGACGCGGGCAAGCTGCTGCTGCGCATCGACTACGACGACCCGGGCTCGCTGACCACCCTGGAGTCCGCCGCCCGTGCCGTCGACGACATGGCCGCACGCCGGCTGCCGGTCTTCGTGGAGCCCTTCCTCAGCCGCCGCACGCCCGAAGGGGTGCTGCGCAACGACCTGTCCGCGGAGGCGGTCACCAAGTCCCTCGCCATCGCCTCCGGCCTCGGCGGCACCTCCGCCTACACCTGGCTGAAGGTCCCGGTCAGCGAGAACCCGGACGACATGGCCAGGGTCATGGAGACCTCCACCCTGCCCGCCGTCCTGCTCGGCGGGGATATCGGCGACTCGCCCGAGGACCAGGTCGCCGCCTACGAGAAATGGCGCGGCGCGCTCCGGCTCCCCACCGTGCGCGGCCTGGTGGCCGGCCGCTCGCTGCTGTACCCGGCGGACGGCGATGTGGCCGCCGCCGTGGACACCGCCGTAGGACTGCTGTGAGGGCCGCATGACCAGCACCGACCTGCATCTGCCCGGGGGCGCGACCGCGAACGCCCCGTACGCCGTCGACATCGGCCCCGAGCGCGCCGGCTGGACGCATTGCAGCCTGCGTGTCGTGGAGCTGACACCGGGCGGAACGCATACGTTCACGACCGGGGACAGTGAATGGATCGTGCTTCCGCTGCACGGCGGATGTACCGTGCGAATCGAGGAAACGGAGTTCCAACTCCTGGGCCGGGACAGTGTCTTCGCGTCGGTCTCCGACTTCGCGTACGCACCCCGGAACGCCCGGGTCATGATCGCCTCCGGCGCGGGAGGCCGCTTCGCCCTGGCAGGAGCGAAGTGCGAGCGACGACTCCCCGCCCGCTACGGCCCCGCGCCGGAGGTCCCCCTCGAGCAGCGTGGCAGTGGCACCTGTGCCCGCCAGGTGAGGGGCTTCGCCGCAGCGGACGCGTTCGACTGCGACCGGCTCATCGCCGTCGAGGTGATCACACCGGGCGGGCACTGGTCGTCGTACCCGCCGCACAAGCACGACGAGCACCGGCCGGGGGAGGAGAGCGAGCTGGAGGAGATCTACTACTTCGAGATCGAGGGCCGCGCCGGAATCGGCTACCAGCGCGTGTTCCCCTCGCGTGAGGGGGGCGCCGACGTCCTCGCCGAGGTCCGCTCCGGCGACGTCGTGCTCGTCCCCGACGGCTGGCACGGCCCGTCCATCGCCCAGCCCGGGCACGACATGTACTACCTGAACGTCATGGCGGGCCCGGGGGAGACCCGGGAGTGGCGGATCAGTTTCCACCCCGACCACGTGGACACCACAGGGGGTTACCGATGACGACCCGGCTGACCGTCGCGCAGGCACTCGTCCGCTTCCTCGCCGCCCAGTACACCGAACGCGACGGCGAGCGGCGGCGGCTGATCGGCGCCACCTGGGGCATCTTCGGGCACGGCAACGTCGCCGGGATCGGGCAGGCGCTCGTCGAGTACGCCGACGTCATGCCCTACCACCAGGGCCGCAACGAGCAGTCCATGGTGCACGCGGCCGTGGGCTACGCCCGCCAGTCGGGCCGGCTGTCCGCGCACGCGGTGACGACGTCCATCGGCCCGGGCGCCACCAACCTGGTCACCGGCGCCGCCCTGGCCACCGTCAACCGCCTTCCGGTGCTCCTGCTGCCCGGCGACGTCTTCGCCACCCGCCCCGCGGACCCGGTCCTCCAGCAGCTGGAGGTGCCGTACGCGGGCGACGTGTCGGTCAACGACACCCTGCGCCCGGTGTCGAGGTACTTCGACCGGATCACCCGCCCGCAGGCCCTGGTCCCGAGCGCGCTGCAGGCCATGCGGGTTCTGACCGACCCGGTGGAGACCGGCGCGGTCACCCTGGCCCTGCCGCAGGACGTGCAGGCGGAAGCCTTCGACTGGCCGGAGGAGTTCTTCGCCGAACGCGTGTGGACCGTACGCCGGCCGGGGGCCGACCCCGCCGAGCTGACCGAGGCCGTGCAGGCGGTACGGGCGGCGCACCGGCCGCTCGTGGTCGCGGGCGGCGGCGTCCACCACAGCCGCGCCGAGGCGGCCCTCGCCGGGTTCGCGCAGGCCACCGGGATCCCGGTCGCCTCCACCCAGGCGGGGAAGGGCTCCCTGCGCTGGGACCACCCGCAGGACGTCGGCGGCATCGGCCACACCGGCACCGCGACCGCCGACGACCTCGCCCGCACCGCCGACCTGGTGATCGGCGTGGGCACCCGGTACACCGACTTCACCACTGCCTCCGGCACCCTCTTCCAGAACCCGGACGTCCGCTTCCTCAACCTCAACATCGCCTCCTTCGACGGACACAAGCTGGGCGGCGTCCCCCTGGTCGCCGACGCCCGCAGCGGCCTGCACGCGCTGACCGAGGCACTGGCGCTGCACGGGCACCGGGTCGCCGACTCCTATGTCGCCGAGTACACCGCGGGCAAGGAGCGCTGGGAGCAGGTCGTGGACGCCTGTCTCCAGGCCGTCGAACCGGACGTACGGCCGACCCAGCCGCAGGTCGTCGGCGCCCTGGACGCCCTGGTGGACGAGTCGGACATCGTCGTCAACGCGGCCGGCTCGCTCCCCGGCGACCTGCACCGGCTGTGGCGGGCGCGGTCGTACGACCAGTACCACCTGGAGTACGGCTACTCCTGCATGGGCTACGAGATCCCGGCCGCGATCGGCGTGAAGCTGGCCGCGCCGGAGCGGAACGTGTGGGCGCTGGTCGGCGACGGCACCTATCTGATGATGCCGACGGAGATCGTGACGGCTGTCCAGGAGGGCGTCGCGATCAAGATGGTGCTCCTGCAGAACCACGGGTACGCGTCCATCGGCGGCCTGTCGGAGTCGGTGGGCGGCGAGCGGTTCGGCACCGCCTACCGCTTCCGGGCCGGGGACGGGACCTACACGGGCGCCCCGCTCCCCGTCGACCTCGCCGCCAACGCGGCCAGCCTGGGCATGCGGGTGCTGCGCGCGAAGACCGTAGGGGACCTGCGCACGGCACTCGCCGAGGCGCGGGCCGCCGACACTCCCACATGTGTCTACGTGGAGACCGAAACCTCCGACACTGTGTCGGGCGCGCCTGCCGCGCAGGCCTGGTGGGATGTTCCTGTGGCCGAGACCGCGACCCGCTCGTCCGCGGTCAGGGCACGCGAGCTGTACGAACGGCACGTCTCGACCCGACGCCGCCATCTGTAAAAGGAGTTTCTGGGCATGACGAAGATCGTCAACCACTGGATCGGCGGCAAGACCGTCGAAGGCGCGTCGGGCACGTACGGGCCGGTCACCGACCCGGCGACCGGCGCGGTCACCACCAAGGTGGCGTTCGCGTCGGTCGAGGAGGTGGACGCGGCCGTCGCCGCCGCGAAGGACGCCTTCACGACCTGGGGGCAGTCCTCGCTCGCCCAGCGCACCGCGATCCTGTTCAAGTTCCGTGCGCTGCTGGACGCCCACCGCGACGAGATCGCCGAGCTGATCACCGCCGAGCACGGCAAGGTGCACTCCGACGCGCTCGGCGAGGTCGCGCGCGGCCTGGAGATCGTGGATCTGGCCTGCGGCATCAACGTCCAGCTGAAGGGCGAGCTGTCGATGCAGGTCGCCAGCCGCGTCGACGTGGCCGCCATCCGCCAGCCGCTCGGTGTCGTCGCCGGCATCACGCCGTTCAACTTCCCGGCGATGGTTCCGATGTGGATGTTCCCGATCGCCATCGCCTGCGGCAACACCTTCGTGCTGAAGCCGAGCGAGAAGGACCCGTCGGCGTCGGTCAGGCTCGCCGAGCTGCTCGCCGAGGCCGGTCTGCCGGACGGCGTCTTCAACGTCGTCCACGGCGACAAGGTGGCCGTCGACCGGCTGCTGGAGCACCCGGACGTCAAGGCCGTCTCCTTCGTCGGCTCGACCCCGATCGCGCGCTACATCCACACCACCGCCTCCGCGAACGGCAAGCGGGTCCAGGCCCTCGGCGGCGCCAAGAACCACATGCTGGTCCTGCCGGACGCCGATCTGGACGCGGCGGCGGACGCGGCGGTCTCCGCGGCGTACGGCTCGGCGGGCGAGCGCTGCATGGCCATCTCGGCCGTCGTGGCCGTCGGCTCGATCGGCGACACCCTGGTGGAGAAGATCCGCGAGCGCGCCGAGAAGATCAAGATCGGTCCGGGCAACGACCCGGCGTCGGAGATGGGCCCGCTGATCACCAGGGCGCACCGCGACAAGGTCGCCTCGTACGTCTCCGGCGCCGCCGCCGAGGGCGCGGAGGTGGTCCTGGACGGCACCGGCTACACCGTGGAGGGCTTCGAGGACGGCCACTGGATGGGCATCTCGCTGCTCGACAAGGTGCCGACCGGCGCGAAGGCCTACCAGGACGAGATCTTCGGCCCGGTGCTGTGCGTGCTGCGCGTGGACACCTACGAGGAGGGCGTGGCGCTCATCAACGCCTCGCCGTTCGGCAACGGCACCGCGATCTTCACCCGGGACGGCGGCGCGGCCCGCCGCTTCCAGCTGGAGATCGAGGCCGGCATGGTCGGCGTGAACGTGCCGATCCCGGTGCCGGTCGGCTACCACTCCTTCGGCGGCTGGAAGGACTCGCTCTTCGGCGACCACCACATCTACGGCAACGACGGCACGCACTTCTACACCCGCGGCAAGGTCGTGACCACCCGCTGGCCCGACCCGGCCGACGCCCCCGCGGGCGTGGACCTGGGCTTCCCGCGCAACCACTGACGCCGTACGGTGCCCCGTCCCGCGCGTGCGCGAGGGCGGGGCACCGGTGTGTTCAGCCCTGCTGCTTCTTGAGCACGTCGGTGAGGTCGGCGGTGCGCGCGGCGGGCGGGGCCTTGACGGCGACCGGCTTGCCGAACTTCTCGAAGTCCATGGTCACCGTCATGGTGCCCATCTTCTGCTTCAACCGCACCGGAAGGTCGTCGGGGCCGACCCACACGTCCATGACGACCGAGGTCGCTCCGGTCACCGCGCTCATGGGGCTGCCGTCGCCGTAGACGTCCTTGAGCCTGCCCATGTGGTCCTGGTCGACCACGGCGCGGTAGTGCGTGGTGCGCCGTCCGTTCACGGTCTGCGTGCCGAGGTCCGTGACGTCGTCGGCGTACTTCAGGCCCTTCATGGAGGCCGAGGGGCTGCCGTTGTCGCCGGCGAGGGCCTGGGCGCCCTTCTTCCCGAACACGGCCGAACCGTCGACCTTGATCCAGTCCTTGCCCTTGTACGGGCCGGAGGCGAAGGTGTCGACGTCGTAGTAGTAGACGCCGTCGACGAACAGGACGTGCGTCCTGGGGGAGCGGTTGACGGCCTGCATGTGCACGGCCCTGGTGTCCGTCTCCACGTCGAAGGCGTACCCGTCGCCCCAGGAGTACGTGCCCTCCATGGCGACCGGGCCGCTGGTGCCGGGGTAGACCGTCATCCGCACCTCGGCCGAGCCGAGAGCCTCCGTCCGGTCCGTCGCCCGGGCCAGCGCCGCCATCACCTTGTCGGCGTTGTCGACCGCCTTGACCGCCGCCTTCGCGCCCTCCGTGCCGCACCCGGAGGCCGCGACCAGCGCCGCCACCGTGAGAACCGCCCAGGCAGCGGTGTGTCGCGTCTTCATGTCCCCACCCAAAGCTGTGTGCCGGTTGTGAGCGGCGACTCTATCGGCGCTGACTGACATGGACGCGACCGTTTTATCCGTCCGGATACCGGACGCCCTGACATTTTTTTGACACCTTGGCTGCGGTTCCCGTTCGGGCGGGATGAAACGGGTGACGAAGGGGTTGCGTGCAGATGACCATGGAAAGCAAGGTCACACTTGCTCAGGGCTTGATGGATGCACCAACAGCGGTCTGCGGCCTGGGAAAGTGATGTGACGTGCGACGTATCGGAACTACGGATTCCGAAGGTAAATGGCCATTGACGTGGCGGTTTTCGTCGGGGTTCCCTATGGCAGCGCCGGGAGCGGACCAGATGAACGTATGGCGATCCGCCGGAGGCGATAGCGCTCCCGACCCCACCCTCAGTCGCACGAGTCGATCGGAACCGCCGCATATGACCGACACGCTCAGCCCTGTCGAGACAGCCGTCATGGAGGGCACGGACAGCCCCCAGAAACTCAAGCGTTCCATCGGCGTCGTCGGCGGCACCCTGCTGACGCTGTCGTGCGTCACCCCCGCCTCCACACTCTTCGTGATCGTGCCCGACCTGTTCTCCAGCCTCGGCACGGCGACGGCCCTGTGCATCGCCATCGGCGCGCTGCTCTGTATCCCCGTGGCCTTCTGCTACTCGGAGCTGGGCACCCTCATCCCCAGCGCGGGCGGCGAGTACGCGATCGTCTCCACGCTCGCCGGACGGCTCGCCGGCTGGCTGGCCTTCGTGATGTCCCTCCTCGTCGTGATGATCGTCCCTCCGGTCATCGCGATGGGCACCGCCGACTATCTCGCCCCCGTCATCCACCTCGACCCGTCCTGGACCGGCGCCGGGGTGATGATCGCCGCCACCCTCGCCGGCCTGCTGGACCTGCGCGCCAACGCCTGGATCACCGGCATCTTCCTGGTCCTGGAGGTCGTCGCGGCCGGTGTCGTCGCCGTCCTCGGCTTCACCCACACCCATCGCGGCGTGAGCAGCCTCGGCTCCCTGCAGGTGGCCGGCGCCCACACGCACGTCGACGCCGTCACCGCCATGATGGTCGTCTCCGGGCTCGCCATCGCCCTCTTCGTCACCCAGGGCTTCTCCACCGCCGTCTACCTCTCGGAGGAGCTGGAGAACCCGCGCCGCAACGTCGCCCGCACCGTCCTCGCCACGCTGGCCATCTCCACCCTGGTCATCATCGTGCCGGTCGCCGCGATCACCCTGGGCGCCGGTGACCTGAAGTCCCTGACCGGCGGCGACATCAGCAGCATGGTCATCGCCTGGAGCAACTCGGCCGTCGGCACCTTCGTCAGCCTCTGCGTCGCCCTCGCGATCATCAACGCGGGCATCGTCATGGTCATCCAGAACTCCCGCGTCCTGTTCGCCTCCGCCCGCGACAAGGCCTGGCCCGCGCCGGTCAACAACGCCCTGGCCAAGCTCGGCCGGTTCGGCTCCCCCTGGGTGGCCACCCTCGTCGTCGGCGTCCCCGGCGCGTTCCTCTGCTTCGTCAACCTCGACACCCTCTACGGCGTGACCGGCGTCGCCGTCACCGGCCTCTACCTGCTGGTCGCGATCGCCGCGCTGCTCGCCCGGCGCGGACCGCACGGCGAGAAGAAGGTGTGGCGCATGCCGCTGTGGCCCGCGATGCCGGTCCTGCTGATCGCGGTCCTCGTCTACATCCTCGTGGAGCAGGACCCCACCTACCTGATCTGGACCGGCGGCATCACCGCCGTCGCCACCCTCTACTGGGCCTTCTACCTCCGCCCCCGCCGCGAGACCCGCTGGCTCGTCTCCCTCCCGGAGGACGTGCAGGCCTGACGGTCCCCCCCGTCCCCCAACCCCTGTCCCCCCAACCCCTGTCCCCGCGTACCGCGACCGGAGTACGCGGGGACAGGGCTGTACTCCGCAAGGAGGGGCCGGGGTTCAGCCCGGCGGGCGCATCCGTCGCCGGTCGTGGCCCGTACGGTTGAGGCATGGATCTTCGCGTGCCCGCGCTGCGAGGGCTGTTGAAGGGACCGCGGCGGCTACTGGCCGCCGTGGCCGCCGTCGTGGTGCTCGCCGGCACCGGTACGTGGACGGCCGCCGCCGTCGGCGGTGAGCACCCGGTGCACCGGACCGACCGGGTCATGACCATGGCCGACGGCACGCGCCTGGACACCTCGTACTTCACCACCGCCTCCGCCGGCCGCCGCCCCGCCGTCCTGCTGGGCCACGGCTTCGGCGGCAGCAAGGACGACGTGCGCGCGCAGGCCGAGGACCTGGCACGCGACGGGTACGCGGTCCTGACCTGGTCCGCGCGCGGCTTCGGGAAGTCGACCGGCAGGATCGGACTCAACGACCCGGAGCACGAGGTCGCCGACGTCTCCCGGCTCATCGACTGGCTGGCCGGGCAGCCGCAGGTCCGCCTCGACAAGCCCGGCGACCCGCGCGTGGGCATGGCCGGCGCCTCCTACGGCGGCGCGGTCTCCCTGCTCGCCGCCGCCTACGACCACCGGGTCGACGCCATCGCCCCGGCCGTCACCTACTGGAACCTGGCCGACGCCCTGTTCCCGAACGGCGTGTTCAAGAAGCTGTGGGCCGGCATCTTCTTCAACACCGGCGGCGGCTGCGCCCGGTTCGAGCCCGTGCTGTGCCGGATGTACGACCGGGTCGCCCAGTCCGGCACGCCGGACGAGGCCGCCCGCGAACTACTGGAGGAGCGCTCCCCGTCCGCCGTCGGCGACCGCATCAAGGTGCCCACGCTGCTGGTGCAGGGCCAGACCGACTCCCTGTTCACGCTCGCCCAGTCCGATGCCGCCCAGCGGGCGATCCGCGCGGGCGGCGCGCCCGTGGACGTCGACTGGATCGCGGGTGGCCACGACGGCGGCGACACGGAGAACGGCCGCGTGCAGGCACGCGTGACCGCCTGGTTCGACCGCTACCTGAAGGGCGACAAGGGCACCGCCACCGGCCCGGCCTTCCGCATCACCCGCACCGGAGGCATCGACTCCACCAACGGCACGGCCCTGCTGCGCGGCGCCACCGCCGACACCTACCCGGGCCTGCACGACCACCGCCGGGCCGTCGCCCTGACCGGCGGCGAGCAGCGGTTCGCCAACCCCGCCGGTGCCAGTCCGCCCGCCGTCTCCGCCCTGCCCGGCCTCGGCGGCTCCGGCGGCCTCACCCAGCTCTCCGCGCTCGGCCTCGGCGTGTCCCTCGACTTCCCCGGCCAGTACGCGCGCTTCGACTCCGCGCCGCTCACCGCCGGCCTGCGGATCACCGGCACGCCGACGGCGACCGTCCACGTCACCTCCACCAGCGCGGACGCCGTCCTCTTCGGCAAGGTGTACGACGTCGGCCCCGACGGCACCCAGCAGGTGCTGCCCGCCCAGCTCGTCACCCCCCTGCGGGTCACCGGGGCCAGGTCCGGCAAGGACGTGACGATCACCCTCCCCGCGATCGACCACGAGGTGCAGAAGGGCCACCGGCTGCGCCTCGTCCTCGCCTCCACCGACCTCGGCTACGCCTCCCCGGCCGCCCCGGCCACCTACACCGTCTCCCTGAAGGGAGACCTGAACGTGCCGACGGCCCCCGCCGTCACCACCGCCGCCGCACCCCTGCCCGCCTGGGTGTGGTGGCTGCCCCCGGCCGGCCTGGTGGTCGCCCTCGCCCTGCTGCTCCCCGTCAGGCGCCGCACGAGCGCCCCCGCACCGGATCCGGCACTCGCCGACGTCCCGTTGCAGATCACCGACCTGAGCAAGCGGTACGCCAGGTCCGCCGACCGGTACGCCGTCAGCGGCCTGTCCTTCCGGGTGGAGAGGGGCCAGGTGCTCGGCCTGCTCGGACCCAACGGCGCGGGCAAGACCACCACCCTGCGCATGCTGATGGGCCTGATCACGCCGGACGGCGGCGAGATCCGCGTCTTCGGGCACGCGATCCGGCCCGGCGCACCGGTGCTGTCCCGGGTCGGCGCCTTTGTGGAGGGCGCGGGCTTCCTGCCCCACCTGTCCGGGCGGGAGAACCTGGAACTGTACTGGCGGGCCACCGGCCGCCCGCCCGAGGACGCCCGTCTCGACGAAGCGCTGGAGATCGCGGGCCTCGGCGACGCGCTCGCCCGCGCGGTGCGCACGTACTCCCAGGGCATGCGCCAGCGCCTCGCCATCGCCCAGGCCATGCTCGGCCTGCCGGACCTGCTGATCCTGGACGAGCCCACCAACGGCCTCGACCCGCCCCAGATCCGCGAGATGCGCGAGGTGATGATCCGCTACGCGGCCGGCGGCCGGACGGTGATCGTCTCCAGCCATCTCCTCGCCGAGGTCGAACAGTCCTGCACCCACCTGGTGGTGATGGACCGCGGCCGGCTGGTCCAGGCCGGGCCCGTCGGGGAGATCGTCGGCTCCGGCGACACCCTGCTGGTCGGCACCGGCACACCCGTGGAGGAGCCCGTCGTGGAGAAGGTGGCCGCGCTGCCCGGCGTCGCCTCCGCGGTGCGCACCGACGACGGCCTGCTGGTCGGCCTCCGGTCCGGCGGCACCGCCGAGCGGCTGGTCGTGGAGCTGGTGCGCCTCGGCGTGCCCGTCGCCTCGGTCGGCCCGCACCGCCGCCTGGAAGACGCCTTCCTGACCCTGATCGGAGGTTCCGCATGAGTGCCCTCACCGAGCGCACGGAGCCCATGGAGACGGCCTCCGGCTACCGCGCGGGCCGTACGCTGCCGCTGCGCGTCGAACTGGTCCGGCAGCTGGGGCGGCGCCGCACGCTGGTCATGGGCGGCATCCTCGCCGTGCTGCCGTTCGTGCTGCTGATCGCGTTCGCGATCGGCGGCGACCCGTCGAGCCGCAACGGCCAGGTCACCCTGCTGGACACCGCCACCGCGTCCGGCGCCAACTTCGCCGCGGTGAACCTCTTCGTCTCGGCGGGCTTCCTGCTGGTCATCCCGGTCGCTCTGTTCTGCGGGGACACGGTCGCCTCGGAGGCCGGCTGGTCCTCCCTGCGCTATCTGCTCGCCGCGCCCGTGCCCAGAGCCCGGCTGCTGTGGTCCAAGCTCGTCGTGGGACTCGGGCTCAGCCTGGCCGCGATGATCCTGCTGCCCGCGGTGGCGCTCGCCGTCGGCACGGCGGCCTACGGCTGGGGCCCGCTGCACATCCCCACCGGCGGTGTGCTCGACTCGGGCACGGCGGCTCAGCGGCTCGCGGTGGCGGTGGCGTACGTCTTCGTCTCCCAGCTGGTCACCGCAGGGCTCGCGTTCTGGCTGTCGACGAAGACGGACGCCCCGCTGGGTGCGGTCGGCGGCGCCGTCGGACTGACCATCGTCGGCAACGTCCTGGACGCCGTCACCGCCCTCGGCCACTGGCGCGACTTCCTGCCCCCGCACTGGCAGTTCGCCTGGGCCGACGCCGTCCAGCCGCACCCCGAGTGGTCCGGCATGATCCAGGGCGGCGCGATCTCCGTCTCCTACGCCCTGGTGCTGTTCGCCCTGGCCTTCCGGGGGTTCGCCCGCAAGGACATCGTCTCCTAGGCCCAGGACCTCGCCGCCTGGGACCAGGACCTGGCCCCTGGCCCTGGCGGCCCGCGTGTGCCGAGGTGCAGCAGCCGGTCCCGTCCGTACCTCGGGGTGCCGGCGGAATCCCTCCGCGCCTTCGCATGCCTGCGGCGGGCCACCGGGGAACCGGTGACCCGCCGTCGTGCGGGGCGCTCGCTCAGCTGTTGCCGGTGCCGTTGCCGGACAGGGTGGAGACGTCGCCGAGGAGGTGCGAGAGCGGCTCGTCGCCCTTGGCCTGGGTGGAGTTCTCGGTGCACTGCTGGTTCTGCGGCGAGGACAGGACCGGGACGTCCTGCGCGCCGACGTTGACCGGAGCCAGGATCGACTGGGGGTTGACCTTCGCCGGCACGCCGACGCAGGGCTTGTTGAGCGAGCCCTGGATGAGCGCCATCTGGGGGCTCATGTCGCCGAAGGTGGCCGAGTTGCCGAACGACTGGGCCGCGTTGTTGCCGCTGTAGGAGGTGGTGCCCTGGTCGTCGCCGGTGGCGAGGGCCTGGGGCGCCGCCACACCGGCGAGGCCGGCGACGGAGGCGGCGACAGCCGCGGTTGCCCACAGCTTCTTCATGGTGGTTCCCTTTCGAAAGGCGGACTCCGGCGAGGGAGTGCGTGACCGTCAACGGCCCCCGCCCCGACGGGGTTGCGACCCATGCTCCGATCGGAGCAGTGCAGTCGGATGAGCTCACAAGTGTGTCGTGGTCGGCGCGGGCACGCGAACAGCCCGACGGGGGAGACCTACGAGAAGCCCGGGAGATGCTCGCTCAGCCGCTGCCGCTGCCGCTGCCGCTGCCGCTGCCGGACAGGACGGGGCTGTCGTCGAGCATGTGCGAGAGCGGCTCGTCGCCCTTGGCCTGGGTGGAGTTCTCGGTGCACTGCTGGTTCTGCGGCGAGGACAGGGCCGGGACGTCCGGCACGCCGACGTTGGCGAGGCCGGCCGGCGACTGCGCGTTGACCTTGGCCGGCAGGCCGACACAGGGCTCGTTCAGCGCGCCCTGGAGGAGCGCCATCCGGGGCTCATGTCGCCGAAGGTGGCCGAGCTGCCGAAGGCCTGTGATGCGCCGACGCCGCTGAAGGAGGTGGTGCCGTTGTCGTTGCCCGTGGCGAGAGCCGGCGAAGTGGCGGCGGCAGAGGCGCTGACGGCGAGGGGGCAACCGTGGCGGCAGCCAGAACCTTCTGACCACTTACTGAGTCCCTTCTGAAGAATCCCCGTCCACCGGAGCGCACTGGTTCAACTGCCCATTGGCCCCTGCGTTGCCCGGGTTCACTCCAATGGCCCATGGAAACCACCGTTCAATCAGCAGCGCACCCAAGAACCCGCCTCACCTCGAAGCAGCGCTCTGTCGATCCGTCAAGACAGGAAAGTTGTACGGGCGTTCGGGTGAATTCGGCAACGGCGCGCGTTCCGTAGTTTCTTCGGCTGTCTATCCCTCGTTTTACAGCCCGTCGGTCATGTGGCGAGCCGTTCAAGCTGTGCTCGCTCGGTTTCGGCCGTCCAAAAGGGCATGACCGCAGAGAAGGGAAAGTCCATGAAGAAGAGCGCTGCTGTCGTCGCCGGTGCCATCCTGGCGCTGGGCGGAGCCGCCCCCGCCTTCGCCGACGCCGGGGCCGAAGGCGCCGCCACCGGTTCCCAGGGTGTCCTCTCCGGGAACCTTGTCCAGGCCCCGATTCACATCCCGGGCAGCGCCTGCGGCAACACCCTGGGCGCCATCACGCTGCTGAACCCGGCGCTCGGCAACACCTGCAACAACGGCTGACGTAACGCAACGCACCAGCCCAGCGGCTGCGTTCGGGCCGGTCTCGGACCGTCGATCACTCGATCTGCTCAGGTCCGAGGCCGGCCCTCCCATTTCTTCGAACAAGAAGGCACTTGGATCGCAGCAGACCCTTGGCAGGGCAAGGGCAAGGATCGTGGCAGCCGCAGCGACCGGCGGCCTGTCCCCGTACGGCAGGCCCCGCGCTCACCGACTCGGACGCGCACGGTGCCGCCCAGCTCACCCGGGCGTGCTCTGAGGCAACACGGTCAACGCCCCGGCGGACGTACCAGTCCCTGCTTGCGGCAACTCCGTGGACCCCGTCGCCGCGTTGAACCCGGCGATCGGGAACTTCTGCGCGGACGGCGCGGGGGTGCGTACGCGCTGCGGTGACGTCGCGAACAGCGATGCGCGGAACGACCACTCCGGCGATGCCGGCCCAGGCCCGAGCGTCGAGCCTCCCCTCGACCACGCGCGGTGGCCGGTAACTCCACAGTTCGCCGCCCGCGGTGGCGGACGTCACCGGCCGCCCCAGCTTCCGCGCACCGATGGCGCGACCATGTTCGCGGCCTCAGCGGAGGGTGCCGTGATGACCGTGGCGGGGCGCTCCTGTACCGGCGAGGCCGAGCAGTGTCGCGTCGGTAGCCCGCCGGGGCCGGACCTCAGTGCCGGATCCTGGCTTCCCGCCGTACCTCCGGTTCCCGCACGGCACGCGGCTCCTGGCCGCATCCTTCGGCGCCGACCCCCGGCGGCACTCCGCCACGCCCACCGTCCGGCATCTGCCGGCAACGGTCGTGAGCGAGTCGCCCGTTGTCGCGGTCGGCAACAGGCCAGGTAAAGCACTGTACTTGTCGTAGTCATGAGGACAAGTCCGTTCGGACATCACCCCATTGGCGGCACAACTCTCAGGGACGCCACCGCGTTGACACAGGGCCGGGTATCCCGCCCGGATGTTTGTGTCGATCCCAAGGAGCACCTCTCCATGTCGCGTATTGCCAAGGGCCTGGTTCTGACCTCTGCTGCCGTCGCGGCCGTCGCCGGCGGCGCCGGTATGGCCTCCGCCGACTCCGGCGCGCTGGGCAGCGCCGCCAACTCGTCGGGCGTGGCGTCGGGCAACGTCGTCCAGGCCCCGGTCCACGTGCCGGTCAACGGCTGCGGAAACACCGCCGACGGCGCCGGTCTGCTGAACCCGGCATTCGCCAACTCCTGCACCACCGGCTGACGCTCAGGGCGCACCCCATCGGCCGGCTGCCCGCCCCGCACATCCGTCGCGGGGCGGACGGCCGGTTTCTGCTTTCCACCGGGGCAGATCTCAGGGATCTCATATGTCTTCTGGCTACGGGGTTTCCCGTCCGGCAGGGTCTCGTTAGGCACGGCGTCGCAATCCCCTGGGGTGACCTGGGTTTCCGAAGAGAGGAACACGATGAAGTCCCTGAAGGCTGCCGCCGTCGTCGCCGGTTCGATCGCCCTTGCCGGCGTCGCCGCGCCCGCGTTCGCCCACAACGCCGCCGACCTGACGCCCACCAGCCTCAACGGCGCCGCAAACACGCTCACGAAGGGCCCCCTCACCCTGAACGACGCGATGCCGCTCCAGCACCCGTCGAACGCGCTGAACACCGAGAACAAGGACTCCGCGCTCAACACGGTCAAGGGTGTGACCGGCGCGCTGAACCAGCACAACCCGCTGCTCGGCGGCCTGCCCCTGCAGCGCTGACATCCGCCCCGCAGGGCCGGCGCCGCACTCGCGGACCGGCCCTCGCCGTGTCCCGAGGTGCGCTTCCGGACCCCGGACCGCTTTCGACGCCGCATCCCTCATTCGTGTGGAGCAGTGGCGGGCACTGGTCCGGAAGGGTGAGAGGCCGCCCGGCGGCGCGAAGCCGCGTCGATAGGGTCGCGCGGTGACCCCAACCTCACGCGAGACCCGTGCCTTCCGCGCCGTCGATCTCGGCACGCTCGTCGTCCTGGCATGGAGCGGCGAGGCCCCGGACGGCACCGACATGCCCCACCTGCTGGCCTACTCCCTCGGGGATGCCGAGGGCGGCCCGCGGACGACAGCGGCGGCGGTCGAGCATCTGCTGGTGAGCAACGGCCTGCCGGTCGGCGGCGACCTCGTCGACGGCACCACCAGACCCAGCCTGCCCATCACCCTGCTGGTGGAGGCCGGCCAGGCCGTCGTCACCATGCCACACCTGGTTGCGCAGGCCGAAGCGCCCCAAGAGTGGTTCGCCGCCGTCGCCGAACGGGGCTACGCCTACCTCGTCTTCACCACCCGCGCCTGGCCCGAGGGCGCGCCCGGCAGCATCATCGACCCGGCCGCGCTCGCCGCGTTCGCCGGCGCCGAGGAGACCCTGAGCGCCGCCGCGCACGTCGTCCTGCCGGCCCGCAGCCTGCGCGGGTGATGACTTCCGGCCGTGTACGCTCGCCGTATCGACAGGCAGCTGCCGACCTGAAACGCGGCTCGAAGCCGCGGGCGAATCTCCCGGAGATGGCGGCGGAGCCGGACGGATCGGGCGCTGGCCGAATCATCTCCCTCCGAGAGCTCCCGAGCAGCAAAAACAGCCCTTCCGAAGGACGGCGCAGAATGGACGCCCCCAGCAGCACTCGAACCTGCGGCCCGGCGCTCGGCGCGCACGTGCCCCTCTGCTGAACTGACCTGCACCGACGCACCCTCCGTCGGCGGTGCCGACTCGCCCCGCGGCCGATGTGCGCGGCGGGTCCGCGGGGCGAGGGGCGCGGGCATGAAGCAGGCGCTGGACGTGCTCGGATTCCTCGCCTGGTGCAGGCTGCCCTCGGCCTGCTGCACGAGTGGCTCCCCGGGGACGTGCGCCCGGTGCAACGGCCCGGCCTGCTCGGTGGCCACGGAGTCCGCACGAGCGTCATTCCCGTCGTGCCGGGGACAACCCTGATTGCGACGGCGGCGAGCCGGGCAGAGAACCCATGGCTCGAGCCGGGCGGCCCAGGATCGTACCCGCGCGGCTGCCTCCCCCCGCGAGATCTCGCCAAGTCGGCGACAAGTCACGGAACAGTGCCAGACAAGTCCTGTGGCCGAACCTTTGCGCATGGAGCGTCAATTTCAGGACACCACCATCAGCGAAGCGGCCTGGCTCGGCCCCGAAGACGCGGTGCGAGGGCTCTACGCGGCGATCGAGGAGTCGGCTCGGACACTGGAAGTGCCGTGCGAGCGGGACAAGGTCCTGCCCCTCCTGAACGCGTACAGCGACGGTCTCGCCGAGGCCGTGGTCGCGTTCCGGGTGGCGACCGGTGAGCGTCGGGCGGGAGACCTCGACTGCCGGTTCACGGTGCCGCGAAACGTCGATCCGTACGAGCGGGCCGTCGAGAAGGGTCTGCTCCCGAAGACGGACCACCCCGTCGGCGAACTGCTCGCGGACATCCGGGCCCACTGCCCCGTCGACAGCTACGGCATCGACTTCGGGATCGTCGGGGGCCTCAAGAAGATCTGGGTCGTCCTGCCCCGGACCGACCTCCAGAGCGTGGCGAAGCTCGCCGGGATTCCCTCCATGCCGCGCGGTCTGGGCGCGAGCATCGACTTCTTCCAGAGGCACGGCCTCGGCGACACCGCCGGCCTGCTCGGTATCGACTACCGCAACAAGACGGTGAACGTCTACTTCGGCGAGCAGCCCGCCGAGTGCTTCGAGCCGGAGGCCATCCGCTCGATGCTCAGCGAGTCCGGGCAGGCGGCCCCGACCGAGCGCATGCTCAGGCTGGGCCGGCAGGCATTCGGTATCTACGTGACCGTGAGCTGGGACTCCCCGAAGCTCGAACGCATCTGCTTTGCCGTGGCGACCGAGAACCCGATGAACCTCGGTGTTCCGATCGACTCGAGGATCGAGCGATTCGTCAAGCACGTGCAGGCTTCCCAGGTCAATCGGAAATTCGTCTACGCCGTCGCCTCCCAGCCCGATGGCGAGTACTACAAGCTCCAGTCGTACTACCGCTGGGCCGACGAAGTGATGGACATCATGCAGCTGTCCGACGGGGCCATCGAGGAGCCGGTATAGCGAACCCGCTCAACGGTCCTGAGAAATAACGCTCTTCGGAATTCTGCTGCTTTATGGAAGGACATAAATGGGAGCCATCGAAGTCCCGGTACTGATCGTGGGCGGCGGCGGGTGCGGTCTGTCCGCCTCGGCTTTCCTTTCCGATCACGGTGTCGATCACCTGCTGGTGGAGCGGCGCGCGGACACGTCGAAGCTGCCGAAGGCGCACTACATCAACCAGCGCACGATGGAGATCTTCCGCCAGCACGGGATCTACGATGCGGTGGCCGAACAGGCCGCGTCGCCAGAGCAGTTCGGCATGGTGCGCTGGCAGACCACGCTCGCCGGTGAGCAGCCGCTGGACGCGCGGGTGATCCACGAGATGGACGGTTTCGGCGGCGGTTCGCTGCGCGAGACCTACGAGGCGGCCGGGCCCGTCATGCCCGCCAAGCTGCCGCAGGTGCGGCTGGAGCCGATCCTTCTCAAGCACGCCAAGGAGCGCAACCCCGAGCGCGTCCTGTTCGGCCACGAGCTGACCACCCTGAGCGACCAGGGTGACAAGGTCGTCGCCGAGATCCGCAACACCGAGACCGGGGAGATCACCACGGTCGAGGCGCAGTACGTCATCGCCGCGGACGGCGGTCGTACGGTCGGTGCCGCTCTCGGCGTGCAGATGCAGGGCCTGCCCGCCCTGTTCGACGCCACCACGATCTACTTCGCCGCCGACCTGTCGGAGGTGTGGAGCGAGGGATCGGTGATCACCTGGTTCCTCAACCCCTACCGCCAGGACCTCTCCAGCGCCCTCATCGAGATGGGTCCGACCTGGGGCAAGCAGTGCGAGGAATGGGGCATGCACCTGTCCCTGGCCGGCGTCGACCGCGACGACGAGCAGGCCGTGACCGCCCGGATCCGTGAGGTTCTCGGCCTGCCCGACCTGGAGCTGACGCTGCACCAGGTGACGAACTGGACCGTGGAGGCCGTACTCGCCGAGCACTACCGTTACGGCCGCGTGCTGCTCGCCGGTGACGCCGCGCACCGCCAGCCGCCCGCCGTCGGCCTCGGCCTGAACACCGGCATCCAGGACGCGCACAACCTGGCCTGGAAGCTCGCCGCCGTGGTCAAGGGCAGCGCGTCCGACAGCCTGCTCGACACCTACGAGGCGGAGCGGCGGCCGATCGGCCAGTTCAACCTGGGCTGGGCGATGTCCGCGGCGTCCCACCATCAGGTCGTCATCGACGCCGCCGTCGGTCTCGGCCAGCACGTCCCGCCGGAGCGCCGTACCCCGGTGTTCGCCGGGTTCTTCGCCCCGACTCCGATGGGTGTGGCCCAGCGGGCCCGGTCCGCGGAGATCTTTGCCACCCACCGCGCCGAGTGCCAGGCCCATGACGTGGAGATCGGCTTCGCCTACGAGGCGGGCGCCGTCGTCGCGGACGGAAGCAAGCCGCCGGCCCGCGCCCCGCTGGGCGACGTGTACCAGGCCACCACGCGCCCGGGGCACCGGCTGCCGCACGCGTGGCTCGAGCACGACGGGCAGCGTGTGTCCACCCTGGACCTCACCGGCTCCACGACCGGCTTCGTACTGATCACCGGCACGGGCGGCTCGGCGTGGGTCGAGGCCGCCGCGCGGGTGGCGGAGAAGTTCTCGGTACCGGTCGTCGCGGTCCGTGTCGGTGAGGGCGCGGAGTACGCGGACGTCGACGGCCGCTGGGCGGCCGTGCGGGAGATCGCCGACGGGGGCGCCGTCCTGGTCCGCCCCGACAACCACGTGGCCTTCCGAAGCATGAGCGGCGACGAGAACCCGGCCGCGGCCCTGGCCGACGCCATCTCCCAGGTCCTGGACCGCAACGCCGCCTAGTTCGACCGGAGCGCGAAACGCACCTCTCCGGCAGGCGCGTTTCGCGCTCCATCGTCCGGCTCGCCAGTTTTCCTCGACGAAAGAGTCAGCACATGATCAACCGCAGATCTTTCCTCCTCGGTGCGGGAGGGGCCGCGCTGGCCGTGCCCGCGCTGTCCGGCTTCGCCACCGCCCGTGCCTCCAGCATCAGGTGGGACGTCCTCAGCAAGCACCTCGACGGCCGTGTCGTGCTGCCGTCGGACGCGGACTACCAGACGGCCAAGCAGCTGTACCAGGTGCAGTTCGACGCCACCTCGCCGAAGGCGGTCGCCTACGCCGCCAGCCCCGCCGACGTGGCGGTGTGCCTGCGCTTCGCCCAGGACAACGCGATCCCCGTGGCCGCGCGCAGCGGCGGCCACAGCCTGGGCGGGTACTCCACGACGCCGGGCCTCGTCATCGACGTGTCCAAGCTCAACGGCATCGCCGTCGGCAGCGAGACCACGCGGCTCGGGGCGGGCGCGCAGCTCGTCGACATCACGAACACGCTCGCGCCGAACGGCCTCACGATATCCGGCGGTTACTGCCCGACCGTCGCCGTCGGCGGATTCCTCCAGGGGGGCGGCTTCGGCCTGTTCACCCGGAGCATCGGCATGGCCTCGGACAAGGTGAAGTCCGCACGGGTGGTCCTCGCCGACGGCAGTTACGTGACCGCCTCCGCCGAAGAGCACAGTGACCTGTACTGGGCGCTGCGCGGCGGCGGCGGCGGCAACTTCGGCATCGTGACCTCCTTCGAGATCACCCCGTCCCCCCTCACCAAGCTCGCCGCCTGCACCCTCACCTTCAGCTACGACCAGTCGCTGGACCTGCTCGACGCCTGGCCGCGGTGGCTGGCCGACGCACCGTGGACGATGGGCAGCGGCCTCAACATCAGTCTCGACGACGCGGCCCCCGGCAAGGTCCCGGTCGCGACAGTCTTCCTGGGCTCCATGGAGCCCGGCCCCGGCTTCACCGCCGAGGTCGACCGGCTGATCTCCATGATCGGCCAGACCCCGGTGTCCAGGCAGGAGTACACCGCCCCGTACCAGTCGGTCATGATGTACCTCTACTCGTGCGCCGACCTCACGGTGCCCGAGTGCCACCGCAGCGACACCGACGGGGGCAAGATAGCCCGCCCGGGCTTCGGGACCTGGCGCAGCCGTCTGTTCAGCGAGGCGATGCCGCGTGAGGGCTGGGAGAAGGCGCTCGCCGTGATGGACACGGACCGGATCGCCGGACAGGCGCGCCGGATCCAGGTCTCCGCGCTCGGCGGACAGGTCAACACGATGTCGCGCACGGCCACCGCGTACGTGCACCGCGACACGCTCTATTCCGCCAGTTTCCTGACCGCGACCGCGGCGTGGCCGGTCAGCGACGAGGCGAGGGCCGCCGCGCAGCGCTTCTCCGACAACGGCTTCGCCGTGCTCGACCCGTACTCCAACGGTGAGACGTACCAGAACTTCATCGACCCCAACCTGTCGGACTGGCAGCAGTCCGCCTACGCGGAGAACTCCCAGCGACTGGCGCAGATCAAGGGCAAGTACGACCCGTACAACGTGTTCAGCTTCGCGCAGAGCATTCGCTGAGCCAGGTCATTCGACGCTTCTTGTCGGCCGCCGCTGTGGCGTGTCAGCTCATCACGCCGCAGCGGCGGCCGAGTGTCGTCATCCACCACCTCAAGCACGACCTTGACCCATGGGTGTTCGCTCCGGGTTCGTCGGTGTTCTTGGCCACGGCCGGGCGTCATAAGTGAGGAGCACGGAATGAAACCGCAGTTGACGTCTTTCGCTCCCCTGCCGTGGCCGGCCGAAGTCGACCCGGACCACGTTCGCCGGGCCACGTCCCGGCTGCTCGCTCATGTCAGCGGCCAGGTCGGGACCGACGGCGCCATACGCGGACTCTGCGACAGCCGTGTGCTGGAGTCGGCGCTCGCGCTGTCGCTGATGACGCGCATCGGTGCGGTCTCCCCCGAGCGGGACCGCCTGCTCGGCTACCTCCAGGCGCGGCAGCATGCCCCGCAGCGGCTCGACCGCGTCCTCTCCACGCTGGCCGTCCAGCGGGCCACCGGCGAGGAGGCCGCCGGTGACAGCGAACTCGTCGGCAAGTTGACGGCAGGGGTGCTCGGCGCCGCGCCGGGGTTCATCTCGACCCGCCGCCGCAAGATGGTCTCGGCGGTGCTGTCGGTGCTCGGCTGCCCGCTGCCGGCCGACGTCGCGCCCGCGGCCGACGAGCAGTCCCCCACCGATCCCCTGCACTCCTGGGCCGCCGTCCAGCAGGCCGCCGTGGCCCTGATCCTCGCCACCGCCGCGGGCGTCAGCAACCAGGCAACCGCCGACGCCCTGCGCACGCTGGTCGCCACGGACCCGGCGAACACGGTGTGGGAGGGCTATGTCCTGATGCACCTGCTCACCCTGCACGCCCTGGCCGGGGTCCCCGGGCAGGAGGCGACCGTACGCAAGGGTGTGCAGACGGTGCTCCGGCACCAGCGTGCGGACGGCGGCTTCCCGTTCGTGGCCGAGATGCACAACTGGTGCACCTCGACCGGCGGTATCGCCCTGGCCGCGGCCGGCGCCCCGCTCGGCCTGCTGCACCGGATGGCGGGCATGCTCGTCACCCACCAGGGCGGCGCCGCGCACGCCACCCTCTCCCGCGGTGCCACACTCACCGGCGGCTGGTCCATGTCCCCCGGCGTCGCGCAGAACGACGTCGACGACACCGCGTGCGCCCTGGAGTTCCTCCAGGCGATCGATCCGGTCGCCCACGGCGGCTCGGTGCGACGCGGCGTGGACGCACTGCTGGCCGTGCAGGGCGAGGACGGCGGGTTCCCGACCTATGTCGCCGGTGCCTCCTCCGAGCCGTGCATGACCGCCGCGGCCGTCTGCGCGCTCGCGCCGCACGCCTCGACCCTCGCGGCCCAGGACCGCGCCCTGGGCTTCCTCGCCGACAGCCAGCAGGCGGACGGCGGTTGGGAGCCGGGGTGGAGCAGCAGCCGGCTCCACACCCTCTTCCGTGCCCGCCTCGCCGCGGCCACCGCGGGCCCGCACGACCGCCGTACGGCGGCCATGGCCGAGCGGATCGAGCGGACGGTGCGCGAGACGCAGAACGACGACGGCGGCTGGGGCATGCAGCCCGGCGATCCCAGCGACGACATCAGCACCGCCTACGGCGTGATCACGCTGACCTGCGGGACCGACGAGCAGCCGATCGGGCGCGCGCTGGCCTGGCTGCTCGAACACCAGGACGCGGACGGTGGTTTCAGCGGCCCGCCCGACATGGTCGGCCCCCGCCCGTTCCCTTACAAGTTCCCGGTCCTGACCGACATTCCGGTGCTTCTCGCGTTCGGTCATGTCCGTTCCCGCGTCACCGGCGCGGCGCCCGTGCTGGAGGCATCGGTGCGCTGACTCGCCCATCGCACAAGGACCTTGAGTGGATCTGGACCGGATCTAGAGGGGGATGCTGTTTACACTCCGGGTGCCGGGACAGTTCTCAGGTCGGAACGCATTCGCGACGGGAAGGGCCGAACCATGCATGAAATCAAGCCAGTTCGGCGGACAGTTATCTCCCCACGATCCACCGACCTCGGACGGCGGGCCGACGGGCGTTCCGCGCCCGGCAGTTGCCGGCTCGCCTGTTCGCCGCTCCCGCTCCGGCGACGGGCTCTTCGTCGTCGCCGAACTACCTTGTGTCAACCGATATCTGAGGAATCCACGTGCTGTTGAAATTGGCATCCTTGCCCAGTGGGAGGGTGGCGAAATGGGTCGTCCTCGCCTTCTGGGTGGTCCTGTTGGTGCCCGCCGTGATGCTGGCGGGCAAGCTCAGCGACGTTGAGGAGAACGACAACTCGGCGTGGCTGCCGGGCAATGCGGAGTCGACCGCGGTCGTGGAGCGCGCCGACAAGTTCGGCCTCGCCGACACCGCGCCCGCGATTGTGATCTACAACCGTCCCGGCGGTGTCACCGATGCCGACATGGCGAAGGCCAAGGCCGACGCTGATGCTTTCAAGGGCATCAAGAACGTCGTCGGACAGCCCCAGGGGCCGCTGAAGTCCCAGGACGGTAAAGCCATCCAGACGGTCGTCCAGGTCCACAAGGACAAGACGGGCTGGACAGGGCTCGGCAAGACCGTCGACGCGATGACCGATGTCGGCAAGAAGAACGCGGACGGCCTCCACTTCTACGTCACCGGCCCGGCCGGGCAGGCGTCGGACTCGATCAAGGCCTTCGGCGGAGGAGGCAGCCTGACCACGATCACCGCGTTGGTGGTGGTCGCGATCCTGCTGTTCACCTATCGCAGCCCATGGCTGCCCCTGGTGTCGATCATGACCGTGGGCGGTGCCCTGAGCACTTCCGAAGCCGTGATCTACCTGCTGGCGAAGCACACCGGACTGGTCGTGAACTCGCAGACCAGCTTCACCCTGACCGTTCTGGTCTTCGGCGCCGCCACCGACTACGCGCTGCTCCTCATATCCCGGTACCGCGAGGAACTGCGGCGGCACGAGGACCGGCACGAGGCGATGGCGCAGGCCCTGCACCGCTCCAGCCCCGCGATCATCGCCAGTGCCGCGACCGTCGCCGTCAGCCTGATGCTGCTGATGCTGGCCACCCTCAACTCCACCCAGGGGCTCGGGCCGGCCTGTGCCATCGGCGTCATCGTCGGGCTCTTGGCCATGGTCACCCTGATGCCGGCCCTGCTGGTCATCTGCGGGCGGTGGGTCTTCTGGCCGTCCAAGCCGACCTACGGATCGACCGGTTCCACCAAGGAGGGCGTCTGGACCCGGGTCGGCAACGCCGTCTCCGGCCGGCCGCGGATCGTGTGGGTCGGCACCGCGCTCGCCCTCGGCGCCATGTGCCTCGGCATGTTCGGCCTCAAGGCCGACGGTCTGTCGTCCAAGGACCAGTTCACGAACAAGCCGCAGATGGCCGTCGGTCAGGAGATCAAGGACGCGCACTTCCCGGCCGGCTCCGGCGACCCCATCTACGTCGTCACCAAGACCGCCTCGGCGCAGCGGGTCAGCACCGCACTGGCCGACGTCCAGGGCGTCGCCAAGGTCTCGCCGCCGATCGTCAAGGGCAGCGACGCCATTCTGCTCGGGGAGCTCAAGGACAACCCCACGGGCGACGCCGCCATGCACACCGTGAAGCGGGCCCGGACCGCGGTGCACCGCATCGAGGGCGCGGACGCCCAGGTCGGCGGCAACGCAGCGATCATCCTGGACACGCAGAACGCGGCCTCCCGTGACGACAAGGTGATCATCCCCATCGTGCTGGTGGTGGTGTTCCTCATCCTGGCGCTGCTGCTGCGGGCGATCGTCGCGCCCCTGCTGCTCATGGGAACGGTGGTGCTGTCGTTCGGCGCGGCTCTCGGCGTGAGCAGCCTGGTGTTCAACCACGTGTTCGGCTTCGCCGGGGAGGAGGCGTCCTTCCCCCTGCTGGCGTTCGTGTTCCTGGTCGCCCTGGGTATCGACTACAACATCTTCCTGGTCACCCGAGTGCGCGAGATCACCCCGCTGCGCGGCACCAAGCCGGCCGCGCTGATGGGTCTGTCCGCCACCGGAAGCGTGATCACCTCGGCGGGTGTGGTGCTGGCCGGTACCTTCGCGGCGATGGGCACGCTGCCGCTGGTGTTCACGGCCGAACTCGGGTTCACCGTGGCGTTCGGCGTGCTGCTGGACACGCTCATCGTCCGCTCGGTGCTGGTCACCGCGCTGACCCTGGACGTGGGCCGGCTGATGTGGTGGCCCAGCAAGCTGTTCAGGCAGCAGGAGCCTCCCCAGTCCGAGGCGCCTCAGCACGAGCACGAGACCGCGCTCCACGGGGCGTGACACCCCTTCCTGGGCGTCACATCCCTTCCGGGACAGCCTCCTGGGGGCCTGACCGCCCCCAGGAGGTGTGACGGCCACTGGAGGCCTGACGGGCCCCTGGGGGCCTGCTGACGGCCCTCTGCCCCCCAGCCCTGCTGGAGCCGCCCAGGCGGTTCCAGCAGGCTCCATCAGCGCAGGGCCGGGCCTGGCACGGGTTCCCACTCGCCAGACGCGAAGAGCCGGGCTCGGACCGATGCCCAGCTCTTCGGCCATATGCCGCTGACGGGCCCGCAACACCGCCGTGTGCCCGCCTCCCGTCCGGACCGGGACAGAGGGCCGGGCCGGAAACTCCCAGCCGTATGCGCGCATCGGACGGGCCGTGCGAGGCCGCCGGCTCGGACACCGCCCCTTCTGGGGCACCTGCGGTGAGCGGTCGTTCGTGCGCCGGATCACGCCGGTCCCGTGCGGGGCGGACCGGGGCCGCCGGTCGCCGCCGTCCGGCCGACGAGGCCCGCCCGGCGTTCCCCTGGAAGTCCTCTGGAAGTCCTCCGGACCACCCGTGGTCCCGTCGAGCCCGAACCTCTTGCGTGATCGGCCTACAGAACCGCGGTAGTGGTGCGGCCATGTCCGTTACGCACGCGGATCACTCCGCTCTTGCCCGTGCGATCAGTCACGCGGGACGGGCCGCGGTGACCAGCGGGTCGCCTGCGTCTCATCCGAGCTGCTGTTGCCGTCAGTTCGGAAGCGGGCGCGCCGCGTGGACCCCCAGCCGGTCGGGGACCATCGTCGAACCGAGGCCGGACGACGGCCGGCCTCGGCTGAGAACCTCAGTTCCGTTCCGGAGGGAGCAAACGGCGTCCGGTGCCCCCACCGAGGCGCGATTGCGCCCTTTGGGACCGGTGTCCGACTCGTCGCCAAGTCGACGCCAATTCGTCCATCAGCGCCGGGCAAGCGACTTGGCTGATAATAGTTGTCGCAACTTGGTGCATTTCGGCGAAAGAATCAAACCCAATAGGGATTTCTTGGGGAGATTCACCGCGATTTCTAGTTGATCGCAGCATCCAATGTGGGCCATATCAGGCCAAGCCTCCGTCCGTGATCGGAAGACCGCCGGGGCACTGATCGAACCTGAGAGGGAAACATGTCGCCTGTCCCATGCCGAGTCCTGCTCGCCGAGCCACACGGCCAACGCGCCGGGGCCAGGTCCCTCGACACCGTGGAGCGCGCGCCCGCGGCCCACGGTGCCCAGGTGTCCGTACGCAAGGAGAGCGTGCAGGACGAACAGGCGCTGATCCTCGTCGTCGGTTCGGCCGCCTCGAGTGACCCGGCCCGCCTGTCCGAGGCCGTGCAGGCCGGCGGAGCCCTGACGCGGCTGCTGCCGCACCCGGACCAGCTGGATCCCGAGTGGCTGGCCGGGGTCCGCACCGTGGAGCTGAAGGCCGACGCCGATGTGCCCCAGATGACGGTCCAGGAGGTTGTGGAGCGGCTCGCGGCCCTTGGGTTCACCGACGCCCAAAAGGACGCCCCCACCGTCCAGAACGCCGTGGTCAAGCTGCGGCCGGCGGCCGGACCGCCGGCTCGCGACCGATTCACCGACGGCGATCCCGGCGATGCCTGTGACCGGCTGCTCGCCCGGACCCAGGCGTGCATCGAGGACCTGCTGAGCGCCGAGTGCTCACGGTGGGGAGCGGTCGACGCGCGGGCGGCCGCGCCGGTCGAGGCGATCGCGGAACTGGTCGCGGCGGGCGGCAAGCTGCTGCGCCCCACGTTCTGCATCAGCGGCTACCTGGCAGCCGGCGGTGGCACGGCCGACGAGGACACGGTCGTCGCCGCATCCGCCGGACTGGAGCTGCTCCAGGTCTTCGCCCTCGTCCACGACGACGTCATGGACAACTCGTCCGCCCGGCGCGGGGCGCCGACCGTGCACGTCAGACACGCCGACCTCCATACGCGAAGCGGCTGGGTCGGTGAGCACCGCCGGTACGGCGAGGGCGTCGCCATCCTGACCGGCGACCTCGCGCTCGGCTACGCCCACCAGCTCACCAGGGATCTGCGCGGCCCGGCCATGGAGGTCTGGACGGAGCTGGTCACCGAGGTCATCATCGGCCAGCAGCTGGACATCCGCCTGGCCGCCGAGCTGTCGCCGGACCCGGATCTCGCCCGCTGGGTCGCCGTCTGCAAGTCCGGCCGCTACACCGTCCACCGGCCTCTCGCACTCGGTGCCGCCATCGCCGGGCGTCCGGAACTGCAGGCGCCGTTCGAGGAGTACGGCATCACGGCCGGCGAGGCGTTCCAGTTGCGCGACGACCTGCTCGACGCCTTCGGCGACCCGGCGGCGACCGGCAAGCCGGTCGGTCTGGATGTCAGCGAGCACAAGATGACCCTGCTGCTCGCCCTCGGGGCGGCCAAGGACCCCCGGGTGGCCCGACTGGTCGAGGAAGGCCGCAACCGCGACTGGGACCCGACCGCGCTGCGTGACGCGCTGCTCGCCTCCGGCGTACGCCAGGACGTCGAGGACTGCATCGACCGGCTCGTCGCGATGGCCCGTACGGCACTCGAAGGGGTGCCGCTGGCGGGCGACTGGCAGCAGCGTCTGAGCAAGCTGGCGGAGCAGGTGGCGTACCGCGAGCGCTGACGGGTGGTGCGCGGCGCGCCCGCGCAGGACCGGTGGCGGCTTCCGCCGGTGGATTCCCGCCCCGAGGCCGTGGTGCGTGGCGACGTCCGCGGGGCGGGAGCCACGGCCGATGAGAGCGGTTGCCGGAGGCCGGGGGAACGCGGGCCGGACCTGGGCCCGGCGCGGGGCTGACCCTGCCGGGGAAGCGGCCGGCCGCACCGGACGCCGTCGGGTGGGACATCACGGCCGAGGAACCCGGCCTCGTCCCTGTACGGCGAAGGAGCTGCGCTCAGCTCGACACTGCCCCGCCCGCGAAGCCGACTGCAAGGTCTCCCAGTACGTCACAAAGGGCACTGGCCCACTGCTTCATTCTGCTCGACTTCGGTTCATCAGCCATACGGTTCTCCTCGTCGTTCGTCTCCATGGTCTGGTCGTCGTTGTTCAACTTCGATGCCAGGACCTTGCAGATGACGGCTGCGGAGAGGGGCAGCACGAGACCCGGCAGCAGTGCCGAGCTGAGCGCAGCTCCGGAGGAAGCTTAGCCAAGAAGCCCGACCGCGGCACCAGTTCGGGACATCGCCCGTGCGAGAGCGCGCTGACCTCGCGGGAACGTTGCCCTGTGTGTCGGCTGGGCGTTCGCCGACGCGACCACGAAGTGGTTCGAACGGCGGCGTCCAGCACTTTCGACCGGGCATCGACGGGATCGCCCGGGATGGCCGCCCGTGCCCGGCGAGTGACGGAGACGGCCTTGCGGATCGCCGGTGTGGACCCGTGGCGGATGACACCGGCGCGCCGGAGCGTCGTCCGGCGACACGCACTCCGTGCACGACACGCAGGGGGCGATCAGTCACGTGATCGGCTGCTCGAGCGACGTCTGCCGGCCCGCCTGCGTCGACGGGCGGCTACCGGATCTCGAACGGCGGCTCGACGCCGCGGGTGACCTCCCGAAGGCGGAGGTGCCGGGCACTGGCTGATCTTCCTCCGGTCGGGAACGTCGACACGCATGCGACACGATCACCCGCGAAGACCCGGTGACAGCCGTACCGGCCTGGATCCCGCCCTTGATCACCAAGGGGGCGCCGGGGCTCATGCATGTCGACCGTCACCCACGCTGACCAGCAAAAAGCCCTCCCAGGAGGGAGGGCGGAGACGTGCGCCCCCGGCAGGACTCGAACCTGCGGCCAAGCGCTTAGAAGGCGCCTGCTCTATCCGCTGAGCTACGGGGGCCTGGTGCGGGACCAAGGATAAAGCTCCCCGTTCCTTGACCCTGTCGCTTCGCCTCCGTGGCTCGATGTGGAGGTTCGGTGAAGCGGTCCCGATAATCGCAGGCAGGTACGAATCGTGCACCGCTTTTGGCGTCCGACGCACCGGGTGTTGTGCACTCGTTATGCCTGAGCCGCGCCCGTGCCCCAGTCGTCCCGTCTGTCCGTTCTGTTCTGTCGGCGCGCAGACATGTCTATATGCTTCAGAATTCCCCTAAAATTGGGCATTCTTCGCATGTGGTGACCTTGGACGTTCGGCCTCAGCTGCTCGACACACTCTCCGCGCTGCGCGACCGTGTCGCCGCCGCACGGTTTCCGCTGCCCCTCGCGGGGGCCCCACGCGCGCGTGCCAACCGCGACGAACTCCTCGCGCAGCTCGACGACTACCTCGTACCCCGGTTGAGGGACCCCGAGGCGCCGCTGCTGGTCGTCATCGGCGGTTCCACCGGAGCCGGCAAGTCGACGCTCGTCAACTCCCTCGTCGGACGCCGGGTCAGCGAGGCGGGCGTGCTGCGGCCGACCACCCGCACCCCGGTGCTCGTCTGCCATCCGGAGGATCATCACTGGTTCAGCGGCATGCGGGTGCTGCCCGGCCTCACGCGCGTATGGGTGCCCCAGCAGGACCCGGCGGAGGATCTGCTGCTCCCCGACGAGGACCCCACGCGCGTTCTGCGCATCGAGACCGCCGACAGCCTCCCGCGCGGCCTCGCCCTCCTCGACGCCCCCGACGTCGACTCCCTGGTCGCCGAGAACCGCGTCCTCGCCGCCGAGCTGATCTGCGCCGCCGACGTCTGGGTCATGGTCACCACGGCCGCCCGCTACGCCGACGCCGTGCCCTGGCATCTGCTGCGCACCGCCAAGGAGTACGACGCGACCCTCGTCACCGTCCTCGACCGGGTGCCCCACCAGGTCGTCTCCGAGGTCTCACGGCAGTACGGAGCACTGCTCACCAAGGCCGGACTCGGCCACGTACCCCGGTTCACCGTGCCCGAGCTGCCCGAGTCGGCCTGGGGCGGCGGACTGCTGCCCGCGACCGCCGTGGCGCCCCTGTGGAACTGGCTCGTCCAGCACGCCCAGGATCCCGGCGCCCGCCAGCACGTCCTCGCCCGCACCGCGTACGGCGTCCTCGACTCCCTCAATTCACGCATGCCCGAGCTGGCCAGTGCCGCCGCCGCCCAGTATGCGGCGGCCCTGCGGCTCACCTCCGCCGTCGACAGCGCCTACGACAGCGAGCACACGCGCGTGCGGGGGCGGCTGCAGTCCGGTGCCGTACTCGCCGGGGACGCCCTCAAGCGCTGGCGGGCCTTCCCGCTGGACTGCAGCTCCGGCGAACTGCTCGACGCCCTCGCGGAGAGCCTCGCTGCCCTGCTGCTGTGCGCCGTCACCGCCGCCGACGAGCGCGTGGACGAGGCCTGGCGGCGCGAGCCCGCCGCGGGCGCCCCGGGCCTTGCGGACCGGGACCCGTCCCTGGAGAGCGCCGAGGACCGCATCGGCCTCTCGGTACGGCGCTGGCGGCGCGAGTTGGAGGAGTACGCCGAGGAGGAGGTCCGGGAACTCGACCGCGGTGCCGCGCCCGACCCGGAGGCCGTCGCCGCCTTGGTCGCCACCGCGCTGCTGGGCGGGCGCCGGGCTCGCGCGGCCGGTGAAAGGCTCGCCGAGCGGATCGGCGCCCACGGTGCGCTGCGGCTGGGTGAGAGGGCCGGGCGCCTGCTCACCGAGCACGTGGACCGCGTGCTGCACGCCGAACGCGAGCGGCGCCTCGCACCGCTCGACGCCCTCGAGGTCCATGCCGAGCCCCAGGCCGAACTCATCGCCGCGCTGTCCGTACTGCAGAAGGAGAGGTGACCGGTGACCGCCGTCACTGGGCAGGATCACACGGACCACACAGACCGCATCGACCGCCTGGAACGCGTCGATCACAAAGGCGACTTGAGTCACCTCGCTCACTCAAGTCACTCGAGTCACTCAAGTCGCTCTGATCACGATCACCGGGATCACCGGGATCGCCTGGAGCGCCAACCGCACGACGAACTACTCGGTCACACCGGGCGCGTGGAGCGCGGCGAGCGCGCCGAGGGCGTGGGGGAAGCAGGCCGGAGGGCCGTGCACAGCGGCGCCGAGGAGGAGGGCCGGTCCGAGCAGCCGTCCGCGGACGAGCGCTCCGAGGGCCTGAGCGGCGGCGAGGCCGTCGGTTCCTCCGCCGACGGTTCGGCCGGGGGCCCGGCCGGTGCCACGAGCACCCCGCACGCGCATGTGCCTGACGGCCAGCCGGACGGTGACCAGCAGGCGCGCGTGGAGGAAGCCATGAAGGCGGCCATGAAGGCCGTCATGAAGGAGAACGTGAACGAGTCCCCGAAGGAGCCCCTCAAGGAGCGCCTCAAGGAGCCCCTGAAGGAGCCCCTGAAGGAGACCTTGAAGAGGGCCGACGCCGACCCGGAGTCCGTGGACGTCTGGGACGACGGCCTCATCGCGCGGCGGGTCACGGAGAACGCCTCCGCCCTCGCCGCCGAGCGTGCCGCCGCGCCGGACGCCCCGGACCGCGGCCCACGCAGCCAGAACCCCGCCCCTCTGGCGTACGACGGTCCGCTGCGCGCCCGGCTCGACGCACTGCGCGAACTCGTCGGGCTCTCCCGCACCCGCCTGGACAGCCGCACCCTCGCCGAGGCGGGCCGGGTCCTGGACGAGGCGGCGGCCCGCCGCAAGCTCTCCGGCCAGCACACCGTCGTCGCCATCGCGGGCGCGACCGGCAGCGGCAAGTCGCAGCTGTTCAACGCCCTCGCCGGAGTGCCGATCTCTGAGACCGGGGTACGGCGTCCCACCACCGCGGCCCCCATCGCCTGCAGCTGGAGCGACGGCGCGGCCGGCCTCATCGACCGGCTCGGCATCCCGGGCCGGCTGCGCCGCCGTCCGCTGCAGAGCCCGGAGGCCGAGGCGCAGTTGCAGGGGCTGGTCCTGGTGGACCTGCCCGACCACGACTCCGCCGCCGTGGCGCACCGCGAGCAGGTCGACCGGGTCCTGAAGCTGGTCGACGCGGTCATCTGGGTGGTCGACCCGGAGAAGTACGCCGACGCGGTGCTCCACGAGCGCTACCTGCGGCCCCTGGCCGGCCACGCGGAGGTCATGTTCGTCGTCCTCAACCAGATCGACCGGCTGCCCGGGGAGGCCGCCGACCAGGTCCTGGACGATCTGCGCCGGCTGCTGGACGAGGACGGCATCGCACTCGGCGAGTACGGCGAGCCGGGCGCGACCGTGCTCGCGCTGTCGGCGCTGACCGGCGAAGGGATCGGGGAACTGCGCGAGCTGCTCGGCCAGTTCCTGGCCGAGCGCGGGGCTGCGGCCCGCCGTGTGGCGGCCGATGTGGACGCCGCTGCGGCCGGGCTGCGGCCCGTGTACGCCAACGGGCGGCGCATCGGCCTGGGCGAGGACGCCCGGGAGGAGTTCTCGGCGCGGCTCGCGGACGCGGTGGGGGCCACCGCGGCGGGCGAGGCGGCCGAACGTGCCTGGCTGCGCAACGCCAACCGCGCCTGCGGCACCCCCTGGCTGCGGCTGTGGCGCTGGTACCAGGGCCGTGGGGACACCGGGACCGGACGCCTCCCGCTGCGCACGCCGGCCGATGAGGAGATCACGGCGCGTCAGCGCGTGGAACAGGCGGTCCGTACCGTGTCCGACCGGGCCTCGGCCGGGCTGCCCGCACCCTGGGCGCAGGCGGTGCGCGAGGCGGCCGTACGCGGCTCCCAGGGGCTGTCCGAGGCGCTGGACGAGCTGGCGACGCGGGCCGGGCTGGCGCCGGGCAGGCCGCCGCGGCCGGGCTGGTGGCCGGTGGCGGTGCTGGCGCAGGCGGCCATGACCCTGCTGCAGGTCGTGGGCGGTCTGTGGCTGGTGGGGCAGATCGCCGGCGTCATGGCGCCCAACCTGGGCGTGCCGGTGCTGCTGATGGTGTGCGGGATCCTCGGCGGTCCGCTGGTGGAGTGGGGCTGCCGGATGGCGGCCCGGGGACCGGCGCGGCGGTACGGCCTGGACGCGGAACGCCGGTTGCGGGAGGCCGCGGCGAGCTGCGGCCGGGCGCGGGTGCTCGACCCTGTGGCGGCGGAGCTGCTGCGGTACCAGGAGGTGCGGGAGCAGTACGTGAAGGTGGCGCGGGCCGGAGTGGGCTGAGGTGCCGCCCCGGCTGGAGTGGGGTGAGGTGCCGCCCCGGCTGGAGTGGGGTGAGGTGCCGCGCTGGGCCGGGGTGGGGTGAGGCCTCTCTCCGGCCGGACCCGGCTCACTCGTGCGGGTGACGGAGTTTTCCACAGGCGGGGAGTGGTCCACAGCGCACGACGGGCCCGGCCCGGCGGAGGCAGTCTGAAGCCACGGCGATCACGCCGCACGGCAGACGCCGCCGTACGGGACGGGCCCGTACGCATGTCCGCACGGCCGGAAGGGGCCGGGCGAGGGAGGGGTGCGCAGCATGAACGAGACAGTGGTCTGTGTGGTGGGGAACGTGGCGACGCCGCCGGTGTACTGGGAACCGGCTACGGGGCCGACCGTGAGGTTCCGGCTGGCGGTGACCGCGCGCTACTGGGACCGGGAGAAGGGTGTCTGGACGGACGGGCACACCAACTTCTTCACGGTGTGGGCCAAACGGCAGCTCGCGGCCAACGTGGCCACGTCGGTGGAGGTGGGGCAGCCCCTCGTCGTCCAGGGCAGGCTGAAGGTGCGCACGGAGGTGCGCGAGGGGCAGCAGCAGTGGGCGTCGGCCGACATCGACGCGGTGGCGATCGGCCACGACCTGTCGCGTGGCACGGCGGCCTTCCGCCGTACGGCGAGGCCGGAGACGGCACAGCCGGCAGTGCCGACTCCGGCGCAGCCGACGGCCGGTCCGGAGCCGAGCTGGGAGACACCCGTGGCGCAACCACCGGATCCGTCCGTGTCCCAACGCCGCCTGCCGGTAGCGGCAGTGACATGACGTCATTTCCATTCCGGCCGATCTGCGGCTTATCGACGAATGCGCTCCGAAGGCCCCGAACCATCCGGTGGATTTGTCGATAAGCGCAGCTCACCTGCGGTCGCGGCGATAACGATTGCGGATCGGATCGGCCGTCCGGTGATCTGTCCGGGCAGGGGCGGTCCGCATGATCCATAGGATGCCGGGCGTGGCCCGAGAGGCCGTCACTTTCTGCTGGTGGGACCGCCCCTCACGTCCAACAGGTCCTGCTCGAAAGGGAATTCTGTGCTTGCTGCTGCGTTCTCCGGGTCCTCCCGGTCCGCCGGAGCGGCCCGCGTGGCCGCCGTCACGCTGGTGTCCGGCCTGGCGGCAGCCGGTGTGCTGTCCGGTGCCCACGCGGCCGTGGCCGCCGGGGAACCGCAGACCCAGGGCGGCGCGACGGCCACGATCAACGGCCTGAAGACCTACGGCGAGGCCGTGATCCACGAGGCGGGCGGCGATCAGCGGGTGGCCGCGGGCCTGTTCGAGATGTCCGTGGACGGTGGCGGCACCCTGCAGACGTACTGCGTGGACCTCCACAACCCCACCCAGCGCGACGCCAGATACCAGGAGACCTCCTGGAACAGCACCTCGCTGGGTGCCAACAAGGACGCGGGCCGGATCCGCTGGATCCTGCAGCACTCCTACCCCCAGGTCAACGACCTCGCCGCGCTCGCCCGCAAGGCGGGGGTGAGCGCCCTCACCGAGCAGGACGCGGCGGCCGGCACCCAGGTGGCCATCTGGCGCTACTCGGACGGCGCGAAGGTCGACGCGGTGGACCCCAGGGCGGAGAAGCTCGCCGACTACCTGGAGAAGAACGCCCGCGGCACGGGCGAGCCGCAGCCGTCGCTGACCCTGGACCCGCCCGTGGTGTCCGGCCGTCCGGGGGACCTGCTCGGACCGGTGACCGTGCACACCAACGCGAGCGGCGTGACCGTGGTACCGCCGGCGGACGCGGCCACCAGCGGGGTGCGGATCATCGACAGGGCCGGCAAGGTGATCACCTCCGCGAAGGACGGCAGCCGGCTGTACTTCGACATCCCCGAGGACGTGGCGGACGGTTCGGCCCAGCTGACCGTGCAGGCTTCCACCACCGTCCCCGTGGGCCGCGCCTTCGCCTCCGAGAGCCGCAGCCAGACCCAGATCCTGGCCGGGTCCAGCGAGTCCACGGTCTCCGCGGCCGCGAGCGCCACCTGGACGGCCAAGGGCGCCATACCGGCGGTGTCGGCCCGCGAGAACTGCGCCAAGGGTGCGGTGGACGTCATCGCGGCCAACACCGGCGACAGACCCTTCACCTTCCAGCTGATGGGCGCCGAGCACACCGTCCCCGCGGGCGCCACGCGCACGGTGACCGTCCCGCTCCAGGAGGACCAGGCCTACGACCTCACGGTCACCGGCCCGAACGGATTCAGCCGCCGCTTCACCGGCCTCCTCGACTGCAAGACGCAGGGCACGATCACGACGCAGACCACCACCCAGACCCTCGGCGAGCCCAGCCCCGCCCCGATGAGCGGCGGCACGGACGGCACCGACCTCGCCGCGACGGGAGGCTCGGCCATCACCCCGTTGATCGCGGGCACGGCCATCGGCCTGGTGGTGGTCGGCGGCGCGGTCCTGGTCCTGCTGCGCAAGCGGGAGCAGCCGGGCGACGGGGACCGTCTCTGACACGGCTGTCGCGCGGCAGCGGGGCCGGGTCTTGCCGATCGTGGAGGTGTACCCGTACCCGCACGACTCGGAAGCACCCGAGGCCCGAGCGGCGCAGGAAGCGGAACACTGCCCGTTCTCCGGTGGTGCCTGCGAAAAGAAGAAGCAGTACCGGTTCGGGTACTGCTCCGTGACGCACCAGGCCAACTGGGACGCGCGGCAGCACTGAGGGGGTGATTCCAGCGACAGCGCACGGCTGTCGGCTCAGCGCGCCACTGGCAGATGCCGCCTGCGTGCCGCACTCCTGCTCGTCGGCGCACCGGCGATCTCCTGCAGGGCCCGCACCGGCCGGAAGCCGGGCCCCGAGCCATGTCCGAGGCCGATGCCCGGAGGGTGACGCATCACTGACTGTGGGTCGAACCCCGCGGCGCGAGCCCGCGACACGGGGGCACCCGACGGCTGACCGTCCCTGAACCGTCCAAGGAAACCGCAGGTCAGAGCGCCCGGAGTCGACGGGTTTCCGTCCAGGCCTGGCGGTCAGGCAAGATGGGCTGTATCTGCCCACTGCCAGATTTCAAGCTGCCGGACGGTTTCTCTTGGCTGAGTACATCTACACCATGCGCAAGGCGCGCAAAGCGCACGGCGACAAGGTGATCCTCGACGACGTCACCCTGAGCTTCCTGCCCGGAGCGAAGATCGGTGTCGTCGGGCCGAACGGCGCCGGTAAGTCGACCGTCCTGCAGATCATGGCGGGACTGCAGCAGCCGTCCAACGGTGACGCGTTCCTCTCTCCCGGCTACAGCGTCGGCATCCTCCTCCAGGAGCCCCCGCTGAACGAGGAGAAGACGGTCCTCGAGAACGTCGAGGAGGGTGTCGCCGAGATCAAGGGCAAGCTCGACCGGTTCAACGAGATCGCCGAGCAGATGGCGACCGAGTACACCGACGCCCTGATGGACGAGATGGGCAAGCTCCAGGAGGACCTGGACCACGCCAACGCCTGGGACCTCGACGCCCAGCTGGAGCAGGCCATGGACGCCCTGGGCTGCCCGCCCGGCGACTGGCCCGTCACCAACCTCTCCGGTGGTGAGAAGCGCCGCGTCGCGCTCTGCAAGCTGCTGCTGGAGCAGCCCGACCTGCTCCTGCTCGACGAGCCCACCAACCACCTCGACGCCGAGTCCGTGAACTGGCTGGAGCAGCACCTCGCCAAGTACCCGGGCACCGTCGTGGCCATCACCCACGACCGGTACTTCCTGGACAACGTGGCCGAGTGGATCCTCGAGCTGGACCGCGGTCGCGCCTACCCGTACGAGGGCAACTACTCCACGTACCTGGAGACCAAGGCCACCCGCCTCAAGGTCGAGGGCCAGAAGGACGCCAAGCGGCAGAAGCGCCTCAAGGAAGAGCTGGAGTGGGTCCGCTCCAACGCCAAGGGACGCCAGGCCAAGTCCAAGGCCCGTCTCGCCCGCTACGAGGAGATGGCCGCCGAGGCGGACAAGATGCGGAAGCTGGACTTCGAGGAGATCCAGATCCCGCCGGGCCCGCGCCTGGGCAACGTCGTCGTCGAGGTCAACGACCTGCACAAGGGCTTCGGCGAGAAGATCCTCGTCGACGGGCTGTCCTTCACGCTGCCGCGCAACGGCATCGTCGGCGTCATCGGCCCCAACGGCGCCGGCAAGACCACGCTGTTCAAGATGATCCAGGGCCTGGAGACCGCGGACTCCGGTGACATCAAGGTCGGCGAGACCGTCAAGATCTCCTACGTCGACCAGAGCCGCGCCAACATCGACCCGAAGAAGACGCTGTGGGAGGTCGTGTCCGACGGGCTCGACTACATCAACGTCGGCCAGGTCGAGATGCCGTCGCGGGCGTACGTCTCCGCCTTCGGCTTCAAGGGCCCGGACCAGCAGAAGCCGGCCGGCGTCCTGTCCGGTGGTGAGCGCAACCGCCTCAACCTGGCGCTGACCCTGAAGCAGGGCGGCAACCTGCTGCTCCTCGACGAGCCCACCAACGACCTCGACGTCGAGACGCTCTCCAGCCTGGAGAACGCGCTGCTGGAGTTCCCCGGCTGCGCCGTCGTCGTCTCCCACGACCGCTGGTTCCTCGACCGCGTGGCCACGCACATCCTCGCCTACGAGGGTGAGTCCAAGTGGTTCTGGTTCGAGGGCAACTTCGAGTCGTACGAGAAGAACAAGATCGAGCGGCTCGGCCCGGACGCGGCCCGTCCGCACCGCGCCACCTACAAGAAGCTGACCCGGGGCTGATCGGTCTTGCGGCACATCTACCGCTGTCCGCTGCGTTGGTCGGACATGGACGCCTACGGTCATGTCAACAACGTGGTCTTCCTCCGTTACCTGGAGGAGGCCCGGATCGATTTCCTGACCCGCCCGGACAAGAACTTCCGCCAGGGGTCGGTGGTGGCCCGCCACGAGATCGACTACAAGGCGCAGCTCGTCCACCGGCACACCCCGGTGGACATCGAGCTGTGGATCACCGAGATCAGGGCCGCGTCCTTCACCATCACCTACGAGGTGAAGGACGCCGACCTGGTGTACGTACGGGCCTCGACGGTGGTCGTGCCGTTCGACTTCGAGGCCCAGCGGCCGCGTCGCATCACCGCGGAGGAGCGCGAGTTCCTCCACGGGTACACGGACGCGGCCGAGAAGGAGGCCGTCGCGGCATGACCGTGCTGCACCTCGCCGACGAGACGGAGGCGGCGGACCTCGCCGCCTTCCTCTCCCGGCTGCTCCACTACGACCGTGGAGCTGCGGTGCGCCTCCAGGCGGTCGGCACGGCGCTGGCCGTCTTCGGGCGCCCGCCGTCCTTCGAGGTGCTGGCCGTCCGCGCGGTCGGGCTGGCGAAGCCGTACGAGAACGGGCTCGACAGCGCGCTGGACGTGACCGTCTCCGCCGGTGAGTTCCTGGAGTCCGTGGACGAGCGCGCGGCCACCGCCGCCGTTCCGGCCGCGGTCACCGGGCCGCCCTGGGCCGGTGTGCTGCCGCCGCGCGCCGGCTGGTGTCCCGAGCCGGGGCTGCCGGCGCCGGACACCCTGCGGGCGGCGGTCGCCGCAGCGGTCGCCGAGTTCCGCTCCCGTACGGAGCAACTGGCCCCGGAGCGCCGTACCCGCGGGGAACTGGACCGGATCGGACGGGACATCTGGTCCCGGGAGATCGGCGGCACCGGGCTTCCGGTACGGGCCGTGCACGCGGCCCAGTCCCTGGGCTTCCTCCGGCCGGGCGCCGGCCGGGAGGACACCGGGCTGTACTCCGCGGGCGCGTGGCTGCGCCTGCGTACGCCGTACGGGTCGGTTGCCGTACGGCGCCCCGGTCTCGGCGCTTCCGGGCTGGGTGCCCTCGGCGTCAGCGTCCGCTGAGAGGCCCCTGCCCAGGGTCTGCCGCGCCTCGCTGACTACCGCTTCTCGCTGTCGTCCGGCCACACCCCGATGTGGTCCGGCTCCAGTTCCAGGGCGACGCGGTCGCGCATCCCGAGGGCCCGGAGGTGGTCGGCGGGCAGCTGGAGGCGGCCCGCGCGGTCGAGCATGGCGTACTCGCGGGCGACCACCGTCTCGTGTCCGGTGGTGGCGTCGACCTCGCTGCGCCGCAGTACCTCGGTGGAGGTACGGCCGTCGCGGATGGCGACGGTGCGGCGCACCTCGGCGGCCACGGCCTGGTCGTGGGTGACGATGACGACGGTGGTGCCGAGCGTGTCGTTCGCCGTACGGAACGCCTCGAAGATCTGTGCGGCCGTGTGCGAGTCGAGTTCGCCGGTGGGTTCGTCGGCGAGCAGCACCGAGGGACTGTTCGCGAGGGCCACCGCGATCGCGGCGCGCTGCTGCTGGCCGCCGGACATCTCGTGCGGGCGCCGGTCACGGCAGTCGGCGACCTCCAGCAACTCCAGCAGCTCCAGGGCGCGTTCGGCTCGGGCGCGGCGGCGCATGCGGGTGCCGGACAGCTGGAGGGGCAGCGCGACGTTCTGGGCGGCGGTGAGGTACGGCAGCAGGTTGCGGGAGGTCTGCTGCCAGACGAAGCCGACGACCTCGCGGCGGTAGGCCAGCCGGTCGGTGGCGGTCATGGTGAGCAGGTCCCGCCCGGCCACGCGGGCCGCTCCCGCGGTGGGGGTGTCCAGACCGGCGAGGATGTTCATCAGCGTGGACTTGCCGCTGCCGGACGCGCCCACCAGGGCCATCAGCTCGCCCTCGCGGACGAGGAGGTCCAGGCCCTGGAGCGCCTGGACCTCGACGCCGTCCGTGGAGAAGACGCGGACGAGACGGTCGCAGGCGATGAGGGCGTCGTGGCCGTAGGCGGGGCGGTTGCGGGACTCGGCGGCCTTGTCGGCGAGGGCGGCGAGGCCATCGCGGCCGGTGAGGCCGTCGCTGCCGGTGAGGCCCGGGCCGGTGAGGGACGGGTCGCTGGTCATGAGGCCCTCCAGTGCGCGTTCATCGGACATCCCCCGCCCTCAGCTCCCGTACCGCCCCCCGTCTCCCCGTCCACCACGCCTGCACGCCCGCGATCCCCGTCGCCACCACCAGGACCGTCACCGCCGGTACCGTCAGCGACCAGATGTCGGGGCGCAGTTCGGCTTCGGTCACCGGGGTCCGGGCCGTGGGCAGGGCGATGGCCGTCAGATCGATGCCGGGGGAGAGGAGACGGACGGCGGCCCAGCCGGTCAGCGTGCCGCCGAGCGAGGCGAGCAGGGCCTGCGGGAGGGACTCCAGGACGAGGAGGCGGCGGCCCTGCGCGCGGGTGAGGCCCATCGTGCGCAGCCGGGCGAGCAGTGCGGCACGTTCGGGCGCCGCGCGCAGCAGGGCCAGCAGCAGGGCGAGCACCGCGAAACCGGCGCCCGCCGCCACCGCCGCGGTGTACACGTGCTCGGCGCCGGACTGCAGGGGCGAGGCGGCGTACCGTGCGCGCTCCTCGGCGCGGACCCGGACGGTGGCCCCACGGGCCGCCGCGCGGCGCAGCCCGGCCGCGTCCGCCCGGCCGCCGGTCAGCAGCAGTGCTGTCGGCCGGGCGGCATCGGCCGAGAGCCCGGCGCGGTCCACGACCAGGAAGTCGGCGCTCGGCAGCGCCGGGGTGCGGTCACGGACGGCCGTGATGCGGACGGTGACCGTGCCGCCGTCCTCCAGCCGGACCGGGAACGGCCGCCTGGTGCCGTACGAGGCCGCGACGGACGGGGAGGCGAGCGCGGGCAGCGGACCGGTGGGACCCGTGCGGCTGCGCAACGCGCCCGGGCCGAAGGCGCCCAGGCCGGTGCGGGACGCCAACCGTGCGTACGGGCCCGGGTCCACGCCCACCAGCGGCACCGAGTCCTGCCCGTCCGCCGGTTTCGCGTCGTAGGCGATGCTCACCGCCGCCACCGCCCGCACCCCCGGCACGGCCCGCACCCGGCCCACGACGGCGGCCGGAAGCGGCCCGTCGGAGTCCGCGCGGGCGTCGGCACCGACGGTGAGCAGGGCCGCCCGGTCCCGGGCCTCGGCCACGCCCGCCAGCACCGAGCCGCCGAACGCGGCCGTGGTCAGCGCGGTCAGCAGGGCCAGCAGCGGCAGCACCGCGGAGACGGAGGTACGGGCCGCGCGGGCCAGTGACAGCTGGCCCACCGCCCCGCGCAGCCGCCCGGCCGGACGGGCCACCCGGCGCAGCAGCAGCGGGTAGAGCCGGAGCAGCACCAGGGCCGCGACGATCCCGCACAACACCGGTGCCACAGCCACCAGCCGGCCCCCCGAGGTGCCCTGCCTGCGCAGCGCCGCCACCGCGCCCGCCGCCAGCACCAGCAGGGTCAGCTCGGCGACCGTGCGGCGCCGCGAGGGCCGTCGGGCCGCCACGTCCTCGCGTGGTGCCGTCACCCGGACCGGGCGGTGGGCGAGCGCGGCGCGCAGCGGCAGGGCGCCGCAGGCGGTGACGGTGACGGCCACGGCGGCGGCGACGGCGTACCGGGTGCGGCCGGCGGGAACCGCGAACAGTGCGACGGCCAGGCCCAGCGCACCCGCAGGCACCGCCACCACGGCGGTCTCGGCCAGCAGCCGCCCGGCGAGACCGGGCAGGGAGGCACCCCGGGCGCGCAGCAGCGCGAGTTCGGTCCGGCGCCGGTCCGCGGCGAGCCCGGCGGCCATGAGCAGGACCACGCCGAGCACCGTCGCGGTGCCGGCGGCGGCCACGGCGACCAGCGGGGAGATGCCGGACCGCAGCCGGGTGAAGGAGGCGAGGGCGTCGTCCAGGTCGCTCTCGACGCCGACGCCGGGGTCGACGGCGTTGCGGGCGCGCCGCAGGCCGGGGCCGGACTCCAGTGCGGCGAGGGTCGAGTCCAGGCGGTCCAGGTCGTGCGCGCGCAGGCCGTCCAGGTCCGGGGCGAGGAACCAGTAGCGGCCCGGGTTGCCGCCCGTGCCCAGCAGGACGGGGGCGGCGTCCGGCGGGAGCAGGAGCGCGCCGAGCCAGTACCGCACCGGGTCCGGGCCCAGCGTGGGCACGGACACCAGCGTCGGGGTGCGCAGCAGGGGAACGGCCGACCAGTAGGCGTCGGCCGGGTCGCGGGGGGTGAGGATGCCGGTGACGCGGACGGCGATCGGGGGGCGGGCGACGGCGGGCACGTGGATGACCGAACCCACCCTGATGTGCAGGCGCTCGGCGGTGTCGGCGCTCACGGCGGCCTCCACCCGCGCGCTCGAGGCGTCGACCGTGCCCGGGGCGCGCGGCAGCCGGCCCGCGCGGACGCGGGCGTGGGCGGCCAGGCCGTTCTGCGCGACCAGCTGGACCTTGGCGGGCAGGCCGCTCGGGCGCGGCAGCCACGCGTCGGGCACGGCCAGGCTGATGGTGGTGCCGACGCCGTACGACGACTGGCCGCGGTCCACCGACAGCGCACCGCCGGCCAGATCGAGCACCTGGCCGTACTGCCGTTCCAGCACGCCGGGACGCAGGGCCGCGGCCCGCTGGTCCGCCGGCAGGGCGTAGTCGGGCTGGGGCGCCGTCACCCGCACGGTGGTGCGGTCGGGGCGGGCCTGCTGCAGGGCGCGCCGCAGCCCGGCGTCCTCGTACCGGTCGACCGCGCGCGGGAAGGCCCCCGCGAGCGCGGCGGTCAGCGCGACCAGCAGCGCCAGCGCGACGGCGGCCCCGGGCGCGGCCCGCAACCGGGTCCGCACCCAGGGTGCGACGACGGCGGACACCCGCCCGGCCACGACCGCCCCGGGCCCGGCCTCGGTGGACGAGGACCGCGGCCCGGTGGACGAGGACCCGGGGTCGGCGGACGAGGACCCGGGTTCGGTGGACGAGGACCCGGGTTCGGGGGACGTCGGACGGCGGTCCACCTCACTCACCTCCCTGTTCCCGCAGTGCCCGTGCCGGGTCCGCGCGGCGTACGGACAGCAGGGCCGTGACGGCCAGTGGGGTCGCGGAGACCGCGGCGAGCAGCAGGGCGACCTGTCCGGCGGGGAGTCGGACCAGGAGGTCCGGTACGGGGCGTTCGGCCTCGGCGGTCAGCACGATCAGCGGGAGCACGGCGCGGGCCAGCACGGTGCCCAGGCCGACGCCCACCGCCAGGGCCAGCCCCACCAGCACGCCTTGTTCGGCGGCGACCGTCCGGGCCAGCCGGCGGCGCGGGACGCCGAGCGCGCGCAGGATGGCGAACTCGCTGTCACGCGCCCGAAGCGATCCGGCGGTGCCCACGGCGAAGCCGACCGCGGCGAGCGCCGCCGCCGCCACCGCTGCCGCCGTGAACGCGGCCTCGGGACCGGCGCCGAAGGGGTCGTCGCGCAGCCCGGCGGCGATCTCGTCGCGGACCACGACCTGCCCCGGGTCCACGTCCGGCAGCGCCCGCAGCGCCGCGGCCACCCCTGCCGCGGCGCCCGGCGCGGTGCGCAGCCACCACTCGGTGGGCGTGACCCCCGCCCCGTACCGCGCCTGCAACACCCGGTTCACGGCGCGCAGATCGACCAGGATGGCACCGCCGTCGGCGGCGCCGGGATCGGCCGGGTCGGCGGTCGCGGGCAGTGCCCGCACCGAGCGGACGATCCGCACCGGCAGGTTCTGGCCGCCGATCGTCAGGTCCATCCGCTGCCCGGTGCGGGCGCCCGCCGAGGCCAGGAAGCGGTCGGTCGCGACGGCCGCCACCTGGGGCGGCGCGGGCTGTGTCGCCGTGAGCTGGACGGTGACGGAGGCGACCGTCCAGACGTTCGCGTCCGGCAGGTAGCCGGTGCCGTAGGTGACCGTCAGTGGCCGGTGCGCGGTGATCCGGGGGCGGGTGGGACTGGCGGCCGCGTTCGGGACGGCGGCGCCGCCCGCGTGCACGGCGGTGCTCCAGTCGGCCGGGAGCGCGACCCGGTGCCGTGTTCCGTCGGCGGAGGCGGCCGTCAGATCGCCGACGACGAGCCGGTGTCGTTCGGTGCGCTGGGCCGGCTGGGGCATGTCCAGCCGGAGCCCGGTGAGGGTGAGCGGGCCGAGGGAGGAAGAGCCGGGGGAGGGCAGGGCAGCGTCGAGGGCGTGCGTGTGGCCGTCGGCGGGCAGCAGCCCGAGAGGGACGTCGTACGGCACCTCGTAGCGGTCCGTCAGCGTGGCCGTCACGTCGGCGGTGGTCCCGGGCCCGGTGGAGCTGTGCAGGCCCGCCGTCAGCCGCAGCCGTGCCGTGCCCGCGGGCACCCGGGCACCGGCGGGGGCGCCCTCGGCGGCCAGCCCGGACAGCAGCGGCCGTACCGGGACGTCCGCCAGGTCCGGGCGCATCAGCACCCCGTCCGCCGCGCGCGCGGTGTCCAGGGCCAGCACGGTCGCGGTGCGGTCGCCGGACAGGGGTTGCGCGGTGCGTACGGCGGGGGCGGCGGCGCGCACGTGCGGGAGCGCCGCGAACTCGTCGGTGCGGCCGAGCCCGCCGTCCCCGGCGGCCAGCACCCGCACCGGCACTCCGGCGCGGAAGTCGGCCTGGTCGTCCTGCGAGCGGTCCCAGGAGGCGGACTGCCCGATCGCGAGCATGCCGAGCGCGACGGCGAGCACGAGCAGCAGCACCGGGCCCGCGCTCCGCGCGGTGCGGCGGCTGAACTGCCAGCCGGCCAGTGCCACCGGCAGCCCCCGCCCGGCCGCCGCCCAGCGCTCGGCGAGCCGGGCCACAGGCGGCAGCAGCCGCAGCGTCAGCACGGTCCCGGCGAGCAGTGCCAGCGCGGGCGCGGCCACCAGCAGCGGATCGACTCCGAGCGCCCCCGACCGGTCGGCGGCCACTCCGCCCGACTTCTGCCGTCCCAGCTGCCAGTAGGCGACCCCGGCGATCACCAGCAGTCCGACGTCGGCTCCGGCGCGGACGGGTGCGGGGCGGCCGGCGGTACGGGCGCGCCGGGTGGTGGCGGAGCGGCGTGCGGGCAGCCGCAGGGCGCGCAGGGCCCGGAACGGGCCGAAGCCCCGGGCCGGTCCCGGTCGTCGGCCGCTGCCGCCCCGGCCCCGCCGTCCCTCGTCGGCGCTCGCCACCGCCGGTGCCGTCACCGCGAGGGCGCAGCCCAGGGCCACCGCGGCCGCCACGAGCCAGACCATGGGGCGGGCCGCGACGGGGGTGTCCAGGCGGAGGCCGAGCCGGCCGAGCGGGCCGTGTCCGGCCAGCAGAGCGGTGAGTGGGCCGGACAGCAGCGGGGCGCACACGGCGGCGGGGAGGGCGAGAAGGACGGCCTCGGCCGCGGCGAGGGCCGCGATCCGGGCGCGAGAGGCGCCCCGCGCCCGCAACAGCCGGGTCTCGCCCGCGCGTTCGGCGCCGAGCAGCCGGGCCACCAGCAGCAGCGCGTACCCGGCCAGCAGCACGAGCTGCAGTGCGACGATCAGGAGCGTGGCACGGGAGACGAGCAGCGCGCGGTCGACCCGGTCCAGGACGTCGGGGAGCGAGGTGGTCGCCTCCGTCGTACCGCTCAGGGCCGCGTGCGCGCGCAGCGCCGGTCCGGCCTTCCGCGCGGCCCGGCGGAGTTCGCCGGTCCGTCCGGTCGTCAGCGTCCCGAAGTCGGCCGAGGCGAGCCAGGCCACGGACCCGGCGCTCACCCGGCCGCCGGCGAGGACGGACGGGTCGGCGAGCAGCGGGCCGTACGTCGTGAAGCCGGACTTCTTCACCCCGCGGCCGAGCAGGTCGTCGAGCCGCCAGTACGGTGCCGAGACGGAGGCGGGGCGGTACAGGCCGGTGATCCGTACGCGCACGGGCGGGCCGTCCAGGCGGTCGGCGAGGGTGAGCCGGTCACCGGGTCCGAGCCCCAGCTGCCGGGCGGCGGCCTGCGGGAGCGCCACCTCGACCTCGCCGGAGGCGACGCGGCTCGGCAGCCGGCCGACGGCGGGCCGTATCTGTGTGGGGTCCAGTGCGGCGAAGTAGGTGAGGTCGGGGTCGCCCGTCGGGGTCGCCCCTGGCCGAGCGGAGCCGACAGCACGGGGGCGGGCAGCCGGCGGCTGCAGCGAGCGGGGCAGCGCGTAGGGGCCCGAGCGGCGCAGGGTCCGCACGGTCACCGGCAGGCCGTCGAACGCCCTACGGCTGCCCTCGTGTACGGCTCTGTCGGCGGCGGCGCGCTCTCCCGGCGGCACGTCCGCCTTGACGACCAGCGTGGTGTCGGCCGCGTTGCGCGAGTCCCGCAGCACATGGCGCAGCGCCGCGTCACCGAGCGCGCCCGAGTACGCCGTGAGCGTCGCCAGCACCACGGCGGTGAGCAGGACCGTGAGCAGGGCGGCAGCGAGCAGCGGGCGGTGCGCCCGCGCGCGTAAGACCACGAACCCCGTCACTCGGCCCCCGTGTCCATCCGGTACTTCCGGACTCCCCGGAATCCCCGGAATCCCCGGACTCGCCGGAGTCCCGGCCCCCCGGACTTCCCCACTTCCGGGTGATGCTGGCAGAGGAGACGGTCCGCCGGTAAGCGGTTGTCGACCGGTCTATATCGGATCGTGACCGGATTCCGGCGACAGGCGACCGGAATCCGATGTTCAGCGCATGTGCGTCACGAGGACGCGACTCGGCGGCCTCGGCTCACTCGGGGGTGTTCACCATCGAAGCGGCGGCATACGTCAGGTAGTTCCACAGCGTGTGCTCGTGCTCCTCGGACAGTCCGAGTTCCTCGACGGCCACTCGCATGTGCCGCAGCCACGCGTCGTGCGCGGCCTTGTCCACGGTGAACGGGGCGTGCCGCATACGCAGCCGCGGGTGGCCGCGGCGCTCGCTGTACGTCGTGGGTCCGCCCCAGTACTGCATGAGGAACAGCACCAGCCGTTCCTCGGCCGGGCCCAGGTCCTCCTCCGGGTACATCGGCCGCAGGAACGGGTCCTCGGCGACGCCCTCGTAGAAACGGTGGACGAGCCGGCGGAAGGTCTCTTCCCCGCCGACCTGCTCGTAGAAGGTCTGCTCCTGAAGCGTGCCGCGCCGAATCTCTCTCACCCGTCCATGGTCTCAGACGCGGTGACCTAGGACTCCAGGCCGGGGACCGAAGGCATCTGAGCGCCCCTAATGTGTGCATATGGGCACGTATGACACCTGGATCGACCGTCTTGCCACCGAGGCGCGGGCCCGGTTGGTGCGGGAGATCGACGCCGCAGGGGTGTGGGCCGCGGACGGGGTTTGGCGGGAGGCGTTCGCGGCGGTGCCCCGGCATGTGTTCGTGCCGTACTACTACGCATGGGCAGCCGGTGCGGGGGGCGGTCACGAGCGCCGCTGGGGCGAGAGTCCGGACCGGGAGGACCGTGAGCGCTGGGTGCGCGGCGCCTACGCCGACGTCCCGCTGGCCACCCGGATGCGCGACGGTGAACTGCTGTCCTCCAGCAGCCGGCCGTCGCTGATGGCGCGGATGCTGGTCGAGCTGCGGGTCGGGGACGGGCACCGGGTGCTGGAGGTGGGCGCCGGTACCGGCTACAACGCGGCCCTGCTCTGCCACCGCCTCGGCGACGACGGCCTGGTCACCACGGTCGACCTGGACCCGGAGATCACGGAGTCGGCCCGCCGGCACCTGGCCGAGGCCGGACACCACCCGCTCGTCGTCACCGGCGACGGGGCGCGCGGGGTGCCCCGTCGCGCCCCGTTCGACCGGATCATCGCGACCTGCGAGCTGCCCACGGTGCCGCGCGCCTGGCTCGCCCAGTGCCGCCCCGGCGCGCGCGTGCTGACTCCGCTCGCCACCGGCCTGGTCGCCCTCACCGTCCGGGACGCCGGGCACGCGGAGGGCCGGTTCCTCGACCAGCCCGCCCACTTCGTCCCGCTGCGCGGAACGGGCCGGACGGCGAACCCCGACGGGGTGCTCCCGGGCCGGTTGCCCCGCCGGGCGCGCGGGCAGGAGCCGTTCCGCTTCCTGCTGGGCCTGGTCCGGGGCGCCCTCGGACCGTGCGAGGCCCTCGCGCTGTGGGAGGGCGAGGGCAGGCCGGACCGCGAGCGCTACGGCGTCACGGTCAGCGCCGAGCGCGCGTGGGCGTGGCTGGACGATCCCGCGGGGCCGTACGCCTGGCCCCTGCCGTGACCGCCCTCGGCCGTGTCCCGGCCTGGTCAGCCCCGGCGGATGGTGATCGTCGTCCAGGCGCCCACGTGCACCCGGTCGCCGTCCTGGAGCGGTACCGGCACGAACGGCTGGATCGGTTCCTCCGAGCCGTTGACCGTGGTGCCGTTCGTCGAGTTCTGGTCGACGACCGCCCAGTTGCCGTCCGGCTGCTGCACCAGCACCGCGTGCTGGTGCGAGACGCCCGGGTCCTCCGGCGGCACCGACAGGTCGATGTCGGGGGTGTCGCCCGTGGAGTGCCGGCGGCGGCCGATGGTGACCTGGTTCCCGCTGAGCGTGCGCTGCTGCTCCGGCGAGTACGCGGGCAGGTTCAGGCCCGCGGCCTCGGGGCCCGAACGCTGCATCATCGCCATGAAGTAGTCGCGGTCCGGGGCGATGGTCGCCGTCCAGGTGGCCGGCTGCGGTGGCTGCGGTGCCGCCGGGAAGCCGGGGTTGCGCGGGGCCTGTGTGCCACCGGCCGGCGGGTAGCCGTAACCACCGCCGGGCGCGCCGGGGCCGCCGGGGCCGCCGGGGCCGGCGGACGACGGCGGGGAGAGCACCCAGTCGTCGTCACCGCCGCCGAAGGACGGGCCGCCGGCCGGCGGGCGGCCGGTCTCCTGCGGGAACGCGGGCGGTCCGGACGGCTGGAACGCCTGCGGGGCGCCGCCGGAGGTGCCGCCGGGTCCGGGGGGCGGCGGAGTCGGGCCGGGCGGCGGAGTCGGGCCGGGCGGCGGCGGGACCGGCCGGGAGGGGTCCCCACCGAAGCCGGAGGGGCCGCCGGGGCCGTTGGGGCCGGCGGGGCCATTGGGGTGGGCCGGTCCGCGCGGTCCGGGCACGCCGGGCGCGCCGGGGAAGCCGGACGGCGGACCCGAGGGCGGACCCGAGGGCGGACCCGAGGGCGGACCCGAGGGCGGACCGGCGGGCGGCCGGGCGCCGAAAGCGGGGGGGCCGGGCGGGTCGGACGGGCCGGACGGGCCCGACGGACCGGGCACGCCGGGCGAGGTGGGCGGCGGGCCGGACGGGCGGCGCTCGCCCGCGAACGGCGTCGGGCCCGAGGGCTCGCTGCCGAAGGACGGGATCGGCTCGGCGGGCCGGTTCACCTGCGAGGGCCGCGAGCCCTGGTACTCGTACCCGTCACCGCCGCCGTAGGTCGCGCTCGGCGGCTGGAAGCGGGGCTGCGGCGGGCGCGGCGCGGCCGGGGTGTAGGAGGTGGCCGTGTTCGTCAGGAAGTTCCACCGGCACTCCTCGCAGAAGGGCGCGCCGCCCTCGCGGGGCGTACGGCACTGCGGGCACAGCTCCGGCTCGGGCGCCGGGGCACCGGCCGGCGGGCGTGCGCCCTGCGGCGGCGGGAAGCCGTAGCCGCCGCCGGCCGGAGGCGGCGGCGGAGGGGGCGGAGGTACGGCACCGGCCATGCGGTGACCGCAGACCTCGCACCAGTCGTCGGAACCCGACTGGTGTCCGTTCGGGCAGGTCGGCATGTCGGCGTTTCCCCTTCTCCGGATGTCCTTCCCGGATGTCCTTCTCGCGTCCTACTGGGTCACTTCTTTACACGAACAGTCTTTGTGGACCGGGTGTCGAGAGTCATCTCGTCGGCCTCGGCGACCTTCGTCTTCAACCGCACAGTACCTGTCGCGGCGTCGACCACGTCCACCACCTTCGCAAGCAGTTTCGCAGTATCCGCGTTCCCCGAGGCGCTCGCGAGCTGAACGGCGCGCCCCAGTTTGGCCGTTGCCCCGTCGAAATCGCCCGCTTTGCGCAGGTCGAGCCCCTGTCGAATGGCTTGCGCCAGTTCGGCCTGCCCGGTGTAGTGAGCGACCTGGGGGTTGATCGCGGTCGAGGCCGCCATGTCGTCGGTCCACACCGCCCGTACGAGACCCTGGGCGCCCAAGTTCCGGACCGAGCCGTCCGGTTGCGGCACCACCAGCGAGACCCGGGCGGCCAGCATCTCCTGGCCCAGACCGGCCGTCGGCACCTCGACACACAGGTGGTAGTCCCGGGACTCGTCCCCCCAGGAGCCGGTGGGGTAGTCCCCGGCGCGCGGGCCGGCCTCGGTGCGGCGGTCGGTCAGTTCCTCGACCGTCGGCGCCACTTGCTTGACAAACTTGATCGTCGTGCCGACCGGGGTCCACACCCGCAGGGCGACGTCCGCGACCTCCTTGCCCATGGCCGTCTCCATCATGCGGGTGAAGTCGGCGGCCAGGCCGGCCGGGTCGGCGACGATGTCGGCGCTGCCGAGCAGGGCCGAGGCGATCCCTGTGACTTCTTTCACTTCCCAGTCGGTGCCCACACCGCGGGCGTCACAGGTGAACCGTCCCGCGCACGCGTCGAGCGCCGCGCGCAGGTCCGCCGGGGACTCGTGCTCGTTGCGGCCGTCGGTGAGCAGGATGCCGTGCCGGATGGTGACGTCCACCGAGGACAGCAGCCGGTCGGCGAGCCGCAGCCAGGTGCCGATGGCCGTGCCCCCGCCGGCGCTGAGCCTGCGCAGCGCGTCCTTGGCCTGCCGGCGGGTGGTGGCGTCGGCGACGGCCAGCCGGCCGCCTCCCGGGTACACCTCCGTGGCCACGTGCGTGCCGCCGATCACCGCGAAGTGAACGCCGTCGCGCAGCGTGTCGATCGCGGCGGCCGTGGCGTCACGGGCGTTGCGCATCTTGACCGGCGGGTAGTCCATCGAGCCCGAACAGTCGACCATGATCGCCACCGCCGCGGACGGGCTGCGCCCGGCCGCGTAGCCGGGCGCTCCGGCCGTACTGCCGAGTGTGCCCCCGCCGGTGGCCGTGACCGTGACGATCGCGCTGACCTCGCGACCGCCCTCCGGCAGGTACTCGTTCTGGTACACGTCCATCGAGAACGCGGGCACGTTCGACTTGGAGAAATTGGCCATGCTGACTCTGATCCCCCTTACAGCCCACAGAAACCGTGGGTGATGACTGTATGCGGACCGGTCCCCTCCGGTCCTGTGAGGCTCCCCCGCCGTGCCGGCCTCTCAGGCCGATCCTGCCCCCTGGGACGGCGCCGGGAACGGCAGGACGGCCACTGTTACGTTGTCGTGGCCCCCGCCGTCCAGCGCGTGCCCGACCAGGACGCGGGCGCTGTGCAGCGGGCGCGTGGCCGCGTCGGCGGGCACGACCTCGGACATCTCCTCGGCCGTCTCCGCGTAGTTCCACAGTCCGTCGGTGCACACCACCACGACACCAGGCCGGTCCGGCTTGAAGGAAGCGGTGTGCGGCTCCAGTTCGTAGGCGTCCGCGCCGAGCCAGCCGGTGATCGCGTGGGCGCGCTCGTCGGCGTAGGCCTCGGCCTCGCTCATCAGTCCGGCGGCGACCATCTGCGCGGCCCAGGAGTCGTCCTCGGTGAGCCGGGCCGGGGGCGCGGAGCGGTCCGTGGGCACCCAGTAGGCGCGGCTGTCACCGACCCAGCCGACCACCAGCAGCCCGGCGGTGACCACCGCGCCGACGATGGTGCAGGCCGGGGCGTTGGTGTGCGGACTGTGCTCGCGGGCCGAAGCGGGCTCCTCAGCGAGCGCGTTGACGGCCTGTGAGGCCGCGACGATCGCCTCGTGCATCGCCTGCTGCGGGTGGGTGCCGCGCGGCAGGGCGGTCAGCAGAATGTCACCCGCCGCGCGGGACGCCGCGGTTGACGCCTCGTCCGGCCGGTGCGCCGAGGACACGCCGTCGCAGACGATCGCGAGGGCCGCCGGAGTGCCGTCGGGCAGCGTGGTGTGGCCGACGGAGAAGGCGTCCTCGTTGCGGTGGTGGCGCAGGCCGCGGTCGCTGACGGCGGCGACCGGTCCCGACTCCCGCTCCACGTGGTCGCGTTCGCGGGGCTGGGCGTGCCCGCAGTTCTCGCAGTAGCCGTCGTCGTCCACCCGGCCCGCCCGGCAGGCCACGCACATCCGCGCAGCCTCGGCGGGGGCGGCGACGGGGTCCGCCAGACGCGGGTCGGGCACCTGCCGCGGGTCCGGTGCCTGCAACGGGTCCGGCGCCTGCAGCGGATACTCCTCGGGCTCGGGCTGCTGCGGCACCTGGTCGAGGCGCACCCTGTCCCCGGCGGCGGCCGGGCCGGACAGGGTGAGCGTCGGATGGTCCGGCGGCGCAGCGGACACCACCGAGAGGTCGTATCCGCACGCGCCGCAGAACAGGTCACCCGACTCGACCGGCTCCGCACAGCTCGGGCACTCGGACAGTGCGGCCTGCTGGGGCATCTGCGACATCAACTACACCCAAGTCCGGGGGCGGTAACGGTTGGCCCGTTCCACCAGTTCGATCCTCTCCACGCCACCGGGCGCCAGCCGGGCGAGTGTGCGGTACGCGCGCTCCAGACCGAAACGCAGGCCCCGCTCGTCCAGGCCACTGCCCAGCAGCACCCGACCGCCGGCGGGCGCACCGGCGGCGCCCTGGCCCTCGGAGAGTATCCAGTCCAGCGCGCAACCGAGGACTTCCACCGACAACTGCTCGCGCCGGGCCGGGTCCAGACCGTAGGCGTCCAGCGCCTCGACCTGCCGGGCGGCGGCCATCAGGTCGTCCGTGAACGCCACGTCACCGGCGCTCGCCGTGCGCTGCCGCAGCCGCGCCCGCACCGCGGCCACCCGGGCGGCCGTGTAGTGGATGGAGGACTCCGGCACCGACTCCAGCGTCGTCACGGCACTGCGCCGGTCCCCGGCCGCGAGCTGCACCCGGGCCAGACCGAACGCGGCGCTCACATAGCTCGGGTCGGTCGCCCACACCAGCTGGTAGTAGTCGGCGGCGTTGTCCAACTGGCCCAGCACCTCCGCGCACAGGCCCAGCGCCAGCTTCGGCGCCGCCTCGCCGGGGAAGGCGTCGTAGATCGCGTCGAACGCGAGTGCGGCACCCTCGAAGTCGCCGGTGACCAGGGCCGCCACACCCCGGTACCACACCACCCGCCAGTCGTCGGGGCGTTCGTCCTCCAGCTTGGCCAGGGACATCAGCGCGGCCTGCTGATCGCCGCTCTCCAGCCGGGCGCGGACCTGCCGCAGCCGTGTCTCCACGGTCTGCGCGGGCGCCGCCTCCAGCGCGGCGATCAGCTCGGCCGGCGCGGAAGCCGAAAGACCCGCCAGGAAACCGGCGTTGGTGTCGCCCGGGTCGACCAGCGGGACCGGCAGCGCGAGCGCCGCGGCCGGGGTGACGACCGGCCGGACGAGGGCCGCCGGGGGCGGCGCGGGCAGCGGCCCGGTGCCGCCGGCCTTGCGTACCGCACGCGCGCCCAGCCGTGACACGTCCCCCTCCAGCTTGGGGAACAGCTCCGTGTCCGTGACCTTGACCTCGGGCCCGAACAGGGTAGACAGGGCAGGCCGGGGCTGCCCGGTCTGCAGCGCGACCACCTCGCGCAGCACACCGGTCAGCTGCTCGGCCATCTCCTGCGCGGAGGCGAACCGGCGGGCCGGGTCGGGGTCGGTGGCGCGCACCAGGAGCCGGTAGAAGGACTCGTAGCGGCCGAAGACCTCGATGGTGTCCGGGTCGGGCAGGGAGTCCACGTACGTGTTCGTGTAGCCCTGGAAGTCGAAGGTGAGCACGGCGAGGGTACGGGCCACCGTGTACAGGTCGCTCGCCACGGACGGGCCGACCTCGGCCACCTCGGGCGCCTGGTAGCCGACCGTGCCGTAGATGGCCGACTCGTCGTCGTCCATCCGGCGCACCGCGCCCATGTCGATCAGCTTGAGCTGGTCCTCGCTCTGGATGGCGTTGTCGACCTTGAAGTCGCAGTACAGCAGGTTGCGGCTGTGCAGATGGCCGAGCGCCTCCAGCGCCTCGATGCCGTAGGCGCAGGCCTGCTCCACCGGCAGCGGGTCGCGCCGGCCGTCCGGGGTGCGGCGGGTGTTGGCGATCTCCTTCAGCGACTTGCCGCCGACGTACTCCATGACGATGTAGCCGTCGAGGGAGCCGGTGCGCTGGTCGAGGTGCTCCACGAAGTTGTAGATCCGCACGATGTTGGCGTGCTCGATCTCCGCGAGGAAGCGCCGCTCGGAGATCGCGGCGGCCATCGCGTCCTGGTCGCCGGTGTCCAGCAGGCCCTTGAGCACCACCCAGCGGTCGGAGACGGCCCGGTCCACGGCGAGGTAGATCCAGCCGAGCCCGCCGTGCGCGAGACAGCCCGCGACCTCGTACTGGCCGTGCACCACGTCCCCGGCCCTCAGCTTGGGCACGAACGAGTACGGGTGCCCGCACTTGGTGCAGAAGCCCTCCGTACGCCCGGGCCGCTCCCCGCGCGAACGCCCCACCGGCGCACCGCAGTCCGAGCGCGAGCAGAACCGCTTGCGCTCGGGCACCTCCGGGTTCTCCAGCACCATCGCGCGCGGATCGGGCCGCGGCACCTGCGGCACCAGGACCAGGCCGGCACCCAGCCGCCCCCGGGACGAGGAGCCCGAGGAGGAGCCGGAGCTGCGCACCGACACCGAGCGGCCGGTGGACTTCCCGGACAGCGAGCGGGACAGCCGGCCCGACACCGAGCGCCGCGACTTCGACGACTGCGACGAGGTGCGGGCACTGCCGCGCGAGCTGGCGTGCGAGCCGCCGCTCTGTGCCGAGCCCCGGGTCAGTCCGGTGGGCGGCGAGCCGACCATCCCCGTCGCCGAGACGACCGGGGCCAGACCACAGGTGTCGCAGTACAGTTCACCGCCGCCCACGTCCTCGTACGCCCCGCCGCAGCCCGGCCGCTGGCACGGGTGCTGTGCCTGACTCATGACGACTCACTCCTACGGTCCTGATGAGATCCGCCCTGTCCGGGGACCCTCGGTGTGCCGAGCGACTCGGCCGCCGCCTGCTGGTAGCGCAGGACGGCCTGTTCGGCGACACGCAGGTCGCACGGGGCGCTCCACAGCATGCGCCGCGCCACGTCGTACCGCTCCACCAGCAGCGGGTCCTCGGCGAGTCCGTGCCGGGCCACCTTCGCCTTGTAGGCGTCGAGCCGGCCGCGCAACTCGGCGCGGACCGCGAGCGGCGCGGTGACCGCCGTCAACGACTCACGGGCGCGCAGCAGTTCGTCCTCCGCCTTCTCCTCCAGGGCCTCGAGGAGCGGGGAGAGCAGATGCCACTGCGCCTGGCGGCGGTACTCGGCCGCCGTCGCCAGCTGCTCCTGGAGCACGGTCGGCGGCCCGCTGACCACCGGCACCTCGGTCGCGGCGATCTTCGCCAGCACCTCACCGCGCGCGGCACGCGCCTCGGCGAGGGTCCGGTCCGCGCGGGAGAGCACGTCCCGCAGCCGGATCAGCCGCGCCTCGGCGTCCTGCCGGACGGTCAGCACGGCGTCGATCTCGCGCCGCACCTCCTCCAGGGCACGCGCCTCACGGTCGTACACCGTGGTGTCCGGCCGGCCGCCGCCGGGCGCCGAACTGCCCTCGGCGGGCACCCAGAAGGCGAGCGGATCGCAGACGACGTCCTCCCGCAGCCTGGTCAGCGTCCGGGTGATGCGCTCCAGGTCGTCGCCGGAGGGGTGCTCGCCCGGGCGTACGCCGACGGAGTGCGCCAGCGACCGGGTGCGCTGGAGTTCCGCGGAGAGTAAATCGATCCGGGCGGGCAGCGCCGACCAGACGGCGTCGGCGGTGACCACCACGTCCAGGCTCGTCGCGTACAGCTCGTTCATCCGGTCCACCAGGGTGGACAGCGTGAAACGCTCGCTGAGTCTGTCCGCGCCGGGCACGGTGACGGACTCGCCGCGCAGCAGCTCGGTCAGCTCCGCCAGGTCCTCGCGGCTGGACCAGCGGCGCCGGGCGCGGATCTCCCGGGCGGTGCGCAGCGCGGCCGTGTAGGCGTCGAAGTACGACCACAGCAACGTGATCGACGCCTCGGTCGCCGACCAGCGCTGCTGGGTGACGCCGGTCAGCCGGGCCCCTTCGAGGAGCCTGCGGCCCGCGTGGTCCTGCAGGGCGAACAGCGAGGTCTCGATCGCCTCGTGCTCGGCGCCGAGCCGCGCCAGCGCACGGTCCACCTCGTCCCGGTCCATCACCGGCCCGGCGGCGGGGTCCGTGACGCCCATCGATCACCTCTCGCTTGCTGTGTGTCGGCCTGGTGGGAAGGTCAGCTGGTGCGCAGATACTGCGGCGCGGGCGGCTTGGACGCCGCCGAGTCCGCCCCCAGCGTCGCCGCCAGCCACTTGTCGTACGACGTCTGCCAGCCGCCACCGCGGTAGTCCACCAGGATGCGATTGACCCGGCGTACCAGATCGGTGGCGTCCTTCTTCATCGCCACGCCGTAGTACTCGGTGGTGAAGGCCTCGCCCTTCAGCTCGACGGTCGGGTCCTGGGCGGCCTGGCTCGCGGCGAGCGCGCCGTCGGTGACGACCGCGTCGGCCTCGCCGAGCTGCAGCCGCACCAGGCAGTCGAGCTGGTTGGGAACCGTCGCGGAGATGTCGGCCGAGGCGGGCAGCCGGCCCAGCTTCCTGTCGGCGTCCAGCTTGGTGTACGCGGTCGAACCGGCCGCCGTGCAGATCCTCTTGTGCGCGAGCGAGCTGTTGTAGCCGGTGATCGACGACGACTTGGGCGCGAGGACCTGCTGCCCGGTCTTGAAGTAGGGCGCGGAGAACGCCACCTGCTGCAGCCGGTCACAGGTGATCGTCATCGTCCGGACGACCATGTCGACCCGGCCGTCCTGGATCGCCGGAATGCGCTGGCTCGTCGGAATCGCCTTGAACTGGACCGCGTCCGGATCCCCGAGGATGTCCGCGGCGATCTTGTGGACGAGGTCGATGTCGAAGCCCTCCAGCTCCGCGCCCTCGGTGTTCGGGTTGCGGTAGCCCCAGCGGTAGCTGTTCTGGTCGACGCCGACGATCAGCTTGCGCTTGGCGCCCGTACGGGACTTGATGGCGTCGATCGTCGGGCCGTCCGCGCCGGACGGGGACAGCGTCTGCTCCTGCGCGTTCGCGTCCGTGCAGCTGCCGGCGCGCACCTGGCTGCCCTCGGCCACGCCCCCGCCGGCCGTGCCGGTGCCCCGGTGCGCGGCCTGGGTGCGCGGCAGCAGCAGGACGAAGGCGAGCGCCAGGGCGCACAGGACCGCCATGGCGCCGACCCCGCCCCACCCCCGCTGGGCGGACCGGGCACGTGCTGCGTACATCGCCTTGCCCCCTGTCACCGGTACTCCGAAAGCCTGCGGCCTATGCCGGCCAGCGCGCCCGCCGCGCCGAGGACGGCGAGGACGGCGGCACCGACGGCCAGCCCGCTCAGCGCGTCCCGGCCGTCACCGGCGGACTGCCGGAACTCGTACTGCTCGTGGTCGATGGCCTTGGCGAGGTTGCTGTCGACGCCGTCGAAGCACGCGCCGGTCGAGTCCTTCGCCCCGATCACCTTGTCCAGCGCCTGCTGGAAGTTGCCGTTCTCGTCCTCGGCCCGGGCGGCGCCGTGGCGCTGCTTCCACACCGTCATGTTGCCCTCGGCCGCCTCGACCGGCGTCGTGCCCGCCCGGTCGTCGGCGAGCCTGCGGGCCTCGCCCAGCCCCTTGCCGAGCACGGACATGTCCTGGTCGAAGTCGTAGTAGTACGCGTCGTACGTCTGCCCGTCGACCGTGACGGTCTCGGCGCCGCGCGCCACCAGGCTCAGGTTCTCGCTGCCGCGCGCCTTCAGCGAGGCGATCCGGGCCTCGTGCAGGACGTTCAGCGAGCGGATGCCGTGGTCGTAGGACTCGTCGAGCCCCGACCGCGCCACCGAGTGCCCGACGACCAGCCACAGCAGCACCACGGTGGTGGCGGCGGTGGCGGCGACCAGGCCGTGGTTCAGGACGCGGTTGGTGCGCCGGTAGGTGCGGTGCTGGGCCCAGCCGAGCGCGGCCAGGGCGAGCACGCCGAGCGCGATCGCCGCCCACGGGTAGGGAGTCGCGTCCGCGTAGTCGGCGCGCAGCCGCTGGTTCTCCTTGGTGTAGAGATCCTCGGCCGCCGGGAGCATCTCCTTCTGCATCTTCTCGTTGGCGTACCGCAGATACGCCCCGCCGACCGGATACCCCTGCCGGTTGTAGGTCCGGGCCCTCTCGATCAGGCCCTTGTACTCGGGCAGCAGCGTGTTGAGCCTGGCGACCGTCTCCTCGGAGGCGGAACCGGACTCGGCGTTGGCGGCGGCCGTGACGAGCCCTGCGGCGGCGGTGCGGATGTCCTTCTCGTACCGGTTGCGGGAGGCGGCCGTCTCCTGCCCGCCGGCCAGGAACGCGCTGGAAGCGGCCGTGTTGGCGTCCGCCAGCGAACGGTAGATGTCCGCGGCGCCCGAGCTGAGCGGCTGGCTGCGGTGCAGCACGTCGTCGGCAGCCGCCGCGCGTTCGCTGGTCTGCCAGGCGGTGACCGCGCCGAACGCGACGACCAGGATGGCCAGTACGGCTCCGATGATCCGCAGCCGCCCCGGCTCGGTGGTCGCGGCGGCCCGCGCCCGGTCGACGCCCTCGGCGAAGGCGGAGCGGCGCGTGGACGGTGCGGCGGGCGGCCGGCCGGGCGGCACGAGGGCCTGCCCGCCCGGCTGGGCCGGGATCGTGGGCATGACGGGGCCCGCCGTCGGCGGCGCCGTACTGCTCTGCGGCGGGTGTGTCACTCGACCTCCCCCAGGTCATCGGGTCGCCGCCAAGTATCGCCGTACCGGGCCGCCGTGCGTACCGGCGTTCACTGGATCTTGATCGGATCGCAGTGTCCGCCGCTCATGTGTCTGCCGCTCATGTATACGCCGCGTGCACCTGTTCGGTTCCGCCGCCTCCCCGGCAGCCGTCGCGCGCCTACTGTTCCCAGAAGGCCCGCGCCCGCTCCCGCGCCCGCCTCCCCGCGCCGAGCCGGTCCAGGCCCAGCAGCGCCGCTCCCAGGACCGGGCTCGCGGTGACCAGCCGGACGTCCGCCCTGGGGGCGCGGGCGGACAGCAGGCCGCGGACGCCGTCGTCGAGAAGGGGGTGCCCGGCGGTCAGGACGCTGCCGCCGAGCAGCACCGGCGTCTGCTCGCCGAGGAGGTCCAGGCGGGTCAGCGCCACCGTGGCCAGGGTCGCCACCTCCTCCGCCAGCCGCGCGACGATCGATCGGGCCACCGGGTCGCCGTCGGCGGCCGTCGCGAACAGCACCGGTGTCAGCTCGTGCCGGCGGGCCGGGTCGACGTGCGCCAGGTGCAGGGCCTCGACGAGCGCGTACATGGACGGCAGCCCGAAGTGCGCGGGCAGCGTACGGGACAGCGCCGTCGGCCCGCCGCGGCCGTCCTCCGCGCGGGCCGCGTGCCACAGCGCCTCTTCCGCCAGGCCCCAGCCGCCGCCCCAGTCGCCGGAGATCCGGCCGAGCGCCGGGAAACGCGCGGTACGGCCGTCGGGGCGCATGCCCACGCAGTTGATGCCCGCGCCGCAGACGACGGCCACGCCCCGGGGCTCGTCGACCCCCGCGCGCAGGATCGCGAAGGTGTCGTTGCGCACCTCCACCGATGCCGCCCACGCGCGCGCGTGCAGCGCGGTCGCCAACTGCTGCTCCTCCACCGGCAGATCGGCGTTGGCCAGACAGGCCGACAGGTGCGTCACCGAGGCCACACCGGCGCCGGCGAACGCCCGCGCGACCGGCTCGGCGAGCGCGTCCAGCGCCCGCTCGACGCCCACCGCCGGCGGCCGGAAGCCGCCGCCGCGGGCCGTCGCCAGGACCTCGCCGGCGGCGGTGAGCACGGCCACGTCGGTCTTGCTGTTGCCCGCGTCGACGGCGAGCAGGCGCACGGTGTCCGGTGCGGTCAGGCCCATCCGAGGTGCTCCCGGTTGTGCGCGATCAGCAGATCGGTCAGGCGCTCGGCGTACGCGTACTGGCCGATCAGGGGATGGGCGAGGAGCGCACGGAAGACGCGGTCCCGGCCGCCGTGCAGGGCCGCATCCAGGGCCAGTTCCTCGTACGCCGTCACGGCCGCCACCAGGCCCGCGTGCAGCGGGTCCAGGTCCGCCACCGGCAGCGGGGCCGCGCCCGTCGCGCCCACCGCCGCCTGCACCTCGATCACCGCGTCGTCGGGCAGGAACGGCAGCGTGCCCCTGTTGTACGTGTTCACCACCTGGTAGGGGCTGCCCGCGCCGCCCAGCAGACTCGCCGTCAGGTCCACCGCGGCCTCCGAGTAGTACGCGCCGCCGCGCCGGGCGAGCAGGCCGGGCTTCCGGTCCAGGGCGGGGTCGGCGTACAGGGTCAGCAACCGGCGTTCCAGCTCGGCCACTTCGGCCGCCCGCGACGGCTTCGTGCGCAGCTCTGCCACGACCTCGTCGTGCGCGTAGTAGTAGCGCAGGTAGTAGGACGGGATCACGCCCAGGCGGTCCAGGAGCGGCCGGGGCAGGCGCAGGTCGTCGGCGATCGCCGCGCCGTGCTCGGCGAGCAGCTCCGGAAGGGCGTTCACGCCCTCCGGGCCGCCGAGCCGCACCCCCGTCTCCCAGGTGAGGTGGTTCAGGCCCACGTGGTCCAGGTGGACGTCCTTCGGCTCGGCGCCCAGCAGCGCCGCGAACTTCCGCTGGAGGCCGATCGCCACGTTGCACAGCCCGACCGCCCGGTGCCCGGCCTGGAGCAGGGCGCGGGTGACGATGCCGACCGGGTTGGTGAAGTCGACGATCCAGGCGCGCGGGTTCCTGCGGCGGACCCGTTCGGCGATGCCGAGCACCACCGGAACCGTGCGCAGCGCCTTGGCCAGGCCGCCCGCGCCGGTCGTCTCCTGGCCGACGCAGCCGCACTCCAGCGGCCAGGTCTCGTCCCTCTCGCGGGCCGCCTGACCGCCGACGCGCAGCTGCAGCAGCACCGCGTCGGCGCCGTCGACGCCCGCGTCCAGGTCGCAGGTGGTGACGATCCGGCCGGGGTGACCCTGCCTGGCGAAGATGCGCCGGGCCAGCCCGCCGACCAGTTCCAGGCGCTCGGCGGCCGGGTCCACCAGCACCAGTTCCCCGATGGGCAGGGTGTCCCTGAGCCGGGCGAAGCCGTCGATGAGTTCGGGGGTGTAGGTCGAGCCGCCGCCGACCACGGTGAGTTTCATGAACGGTCAACCCTTCACGTGCGGTGAGCGTGACGTCCTCGGCCGACACCTTCTGGGCGAGGAAGGACACGCGGGCATGACGAGGTCTCCCGGCGTGACGGGGGTCGTGACGGGAGGGGCGCTCTAGCGCGAGGTGTCGAAGACCTCGTCGCGGGTGGCCGCGAGCGCGCTCTCCAGCGCGCCCCGCAGCACAGGGTGTTCACGGACGCCGCCGACGACCAGCCGGGGGCGGGCCGCCGCCAGCTCCTCCAGTTCGGCCTGGACGAGGGTGCGCAGCGCCTCGCCGCCTGCCGTCAGGGCGGAGCCGCTGAGAACGACGAGTTCCGGGTCGAGCACGGACACCAGCGAGGCGAGACCGGTGGCCAGCCGCGTGGCGTAGGCCTGGAGCAGCTTCCGGTACGGGCCGCCCGCATGGCCGGCGGCGCGGGCCAGGAGTTCGGCGGCGGCCTCGGCGTACGGCCCCGACGGCACGTCCTCGATGCCGAGTTCGCGGGCCAGCCCCGCTACCGCCTGGGTGCCGGCCAGTTCCTGGTAGCCGCCGCTGTTGGCCTTGGTCACCCGGCGCACCAGGGGGGTGCCCGGCACCGGCAGGAAGCCGACCTCGCCCGCGCCGCCGGTCCAGCCGCGGTGCAGCCGGCCGCCCAGGACCAGGGCGGCGCCGAGGCCCTCCGCGTTCCACAGGAGTACGAAGTCCTGGTGGCCCCTGGCGACCCCGAGCCGCTGTTCGGCGACGGCGACGAGGTTGACGTCGTTCTCGTACTCGACCGGCATCGGCAGGGCGGCGGCGAGTTCGTCCAGCAGTGCGGGGGAGTGCCAGCCGGGCAGGTGGGAGGCGTAGCGCAACCGGCCCGTGTGGGGGTCGAAGGCGCCCGGGGTGCCGATGGCCAGCCGGTGCACGTCGCCACGGGCGAGCCCGGCGGCCTTCACGGCGCCGTCGAGGGCGTCCGTCACCTGCCGGACGACGGGGTGCGCGGGCCGTCGTCCCGGGGTGGGCAGCTCGTACGTGCCGACCGTGCGGCCGGTGATGTCGGCGACGGCGGCGCGGATGCGGTCCGGAGTGACGTCGAGCCCGGCGGCGTAGGCGGCGGTCGGGTTGATCGCGTACAACTGGGCGCTGGGGCCGGGCCGGCCCTCGCTGGTGCCGGTGACCCGGACCAGACCGGCCGCTTCCAGGCGGGCCAGCAGCTGGGAGGCGGTGGGCTTGGACAGGCCGGTGAGCCTGCCGATCCGGGTGCGGGTCAGCGGCCCGTGCTCCAGCAGGAGGTCCAGGGCGGCGCGGTCGTTCATGGCGCGCAGCACGCGAGGGGTGCCCGGCGTACCGGCGGTTGCTGCCATGGGCTCGACACCTGCCTTTCCGGCCACCCGGCTCTTCAGTGACCTGGTCATGACGTCCAGCCGTCACGGGACGACAGCCACGATTGTTAGGAAACTTTCCTGCCCAGTGGGAACGTAAGCCCGGGGAGACGCGGGCGTCAATGGACAACGCCGGGTTCCTGAGCTTTGATCGGCGCGCTGCGGGCGACGACCGCCCGGAACGAGCATCAGGGGGAGACATGCCGGACGTTCGGCTGCTGCTGCGTATCTGTGCCCGCGCCCTGGGGACGTTCCTGCCCATGGTGATCCTGATGTGCGGGTCCTCGGCCGTGGACAACGGAGCCACCGGACGCACGCTGCGCGACGTCGTCCACCTCATGGTCATCTGGGCGGCGCTGATACTGGTTTACGCCCTCTGCTCCTACGCGGTCCTGGCCTTCCGGGCCCGCGGTACCGGCCTCCAGGTCACCGCGGCGGCCCTCGACGCCGACCAGGTGTACGAGCTGACCCCGGAGCGGTCCCTCCGCCTGCACACCGCCCTCGGCGCGGCGGAACGAGCCTGCGACGTCACCGGCGCACCCGGCGAGGATCTCCGCTTCCGCTGGCGCCCGTTCCGCGGCAAGCTCTTCGTCGACTGCTCGGTGAGCCACGACGGGTCGACGGGAACATCCCTGCTCCGGATGCACGCGGGCAGGCCCCGGCACGCCGCGGCGGGACTCCACGGGGCGAGCGCGTTCGTCGCGCTGTGCCAGGTCGTGCGGCTCGTCAGCCGGTGAGGAAGGCGGTGGTGTCGAGGGTGGGGTACGGGGCGGGGAGGGGGAGCGGGTCGCCCAGGTCGACTTTGGTGCCGGTGCCGTAGTAAGCCTCGGCGGGGTCGTCGCCAGGCAGGAACGGGTCCGTGAAGCAGTGGGCCGTCCTGGAGTGGCGGTCGATGAGGACGTAGACCGGGACTCCGGCGGCTGCATAGGCACGGTACTTGGGGCCGGTGTCGGTCTCGTGGTTCGTGGAGGTGACCTCGCCGACGAGGGTGATCATGTCGATGGGGTACCAGCCCTTGTGGGCCTTGACGTACGACTCGTCGAGTTCGGTCGGCTCACGGCGCAGGACGTAGAAGTCCGGACGACGAGAGCCATGGTGCTGCCGTCCTTGTCCGCGGCACGGTAGCCGTTGCCCATGCCTGCGAGATCCAGGCCCGCGGAGAAGAACCGGACGGCGAGCTTGAAGGCGCCGTCGTTGTCTTCGCGTGCTGAACCGTTCCGCTACTTCGCCGGAGGCGTCGGCTGCGGAGTGATGGGTGCCGTCGCCTCCACCTGCGGGGAGTCCGTGTTGGAGAAGGCCGACGGAGCCGCCACCGCGGTCGCCGGGTCCGGGGCGGCCTCCGCGTCCTCCACGGAGGTCGCGCCGCCGACGATACGGATGCTCGCCGCGTCGAACGCCCGCTTGATCCGCCAGCGCAGTTCGCGCTCGACCGCAACCGACTTGCCCGGCATGGTCCTCGCCGAGACGCGGACCACCATCGAGTCGATGAGGACGCTGTCCAGGCCCAGCACCTCGATCGGGCCCCAGAGGAGCTCGTTCCAGGGCTCTTGCTTGCTCATGCGCTCGGCGACCTCGTCCAGCGTGGCCTTCACCCTGTCCAGGTCCTCCGACGCCCTGACGGTGACGTCGACCCCGGCCGTCGCCCAGCCCTGGGAGAGGTTGCCGATGCGCTTGACCTCGCCGTTGCGGACGTACCAGATCTCACCGTTGTCGCCGCGCAGCTTGGTCACCCGCAGCCCGACCTCGATCACCTCGCCCGAGGCCACGCCCGCGTCGATCGTGTCGCCGACGCCGTACTGGTCCTCCAGAATCATGAACACGCCGGAGAGGAAGTCCGTCACGAGGTTGCGGGCGCCGAAACCGATCGCCACGCCCGCCACACCGGCGGACGCCAGCAGCGGCGCCAGGTTGATCCTGAACGTGGACAGCACCATCAGCGCGGCCGTGCCGAGGATCAGGAAGCTCGCCACCGAGCGCAGCACCGAGCCGATCGCCTGCGAGCGCTGCCGGCGCCGCTCGGCGTTGACCAGCAGCCCGCCCAGCGCGGTGCCGTCCACGGCCTGCACCGTGCGGTTCATCCGCTCGATGAGACGGGTGATCGCCCGCCGCACGACTCCTCTGAGCGCGAACGCCACCACCACGATCAGCAGGATCTGCAGACCCATCGCCAGCCAGGTCGACCAGTTCTGCTCGACCCAGCTCGCTGCGTTCGTCGCACTCTGCTGGGCGTCCTGGAGCGTCGGCACGGCCGGATCCGACTCCGACGGGGACGGCGTGGGCGTCGCACCGGCGGCCGACAGGACGACGGGCAAGGACGACACGGCAGGTACCTCCAGGTGCGGCGCGGTCCGCTCCGGCGGGGCGGGCAGGTGCACGATTCAAGGTCACGAAAAGGTCACCGGGCGGACAGGACCAACACACTAACGGGGCATTGTGTGTGCGCCGAGCCGATCCGCAAGGAACGGCACAGGACGGACACGGCGTCCGCCGGCCCGCTCACCCCGAAACGGAAGGGTATGAGCCCGGGCGCTTGAACCGACCCGGGTACGGGGGATGAATGCGGTGTGGTCGAAAACACTCCCAGCCCGTTACGGGGACATGGTGGCGCTCGCACCAGGCATGAGGGGAGACTGAAGCAGATCGTCCCGGCGCGAGCCACGCGCCGCCGGCGTACAAGGAGGCATCCGTGCCGCATGTCCTGGTCCTCAACGCGTCGTACGAGCCCCTCGGCGTCGTACCGCTCCGCCGCGCGCTCGTCCTCGTCCTCGAGAACAAGGCAGTCTGCCTCGAGGAATCCGGCGCCTTCATGCACAGCGCAACCGCCACCCTCCCCGCACCCAGCGTGGTCCGGCTCAAGCGATTCGTACGGGTTCCTTACCGGGGGCCCGTTCCTCTGACCCGGAGGGCGCTGTTCGCCCGCGACGGCGGCCGGTGCATGTACTGCGGTGGCGTCGCGACCAGCGTCGACCACGTCATCCCGCGAAGCCGCGGGGGCAAACACGTCTGGGACAACGTGGTGGCCTCCTGCCGCCGCTGCAACCACGTGAAGGCCGACCGCCACCTCGTCGAACTGGGCTGGCGGCTGCGGCACAAACCCGCCCCGCCCACCGGCCTGGCCTGGCGCATCATCGGCACCGGCCACAGGGACCCGCGCTGGCTGCCCTATTTGCAGCCGTACGGCGCGGACGACGCCTTGGCCCGGATCGACGGCATCTCCGCCTGACGATCCGGGCCTTCGTGTACTCCCTGGTCACAGGGCATGTGCACGGCCGGTCCCCAGGCGCGTGCACGGCCGGTCACCGTGCCGTGCACGCGCCTTGTGCGTCTTTGTGCGTCTGCCGACCCGTCCACGGGGTAGGCCTGCATGTGTCCGCAGTCGCCCCCGGCACTGGACGTGCCGGCGTGCCGACGCACCGACGCACCGACGCACACGACAAGGAGGCCCCCGTGGCCGCACCGGCTCATCTCTTCCGTCCTTCGGTTCCGGGCCAGTGGAAACCGGCGCACGCCTGCGTCTGCAGCGCCGAGGGCGCGTGCGCGCAGGCCCCGCTGACCAGCGAGCCGCCGCTGCCCGACGCCGAGCCCCTCACCAGCGAGCCGCCCCTCGCCGGTGCCGCCCCGCTGACCAGCGAATCCGACCCGGTCCCGGACTCCTTCGACGCGGGACTGTAGATGAGCGCGGCGCACGAGGACGAGGAGCTGTCCCGGCTCGCCGGGCTGCACGGGGTCGCCACCTCCTACAGCCCCGCCCCGGACCGTACCGTCGCCGTCCCCGCCTCCGCCGTGGTCGCCGCCCTGGCCGCCCTCGGCGTCGACGCGGGCACCCCGGACGCCGTCCGCTGCGCGCTCGCCGACCGCGAACGCGAGCTGCGGGAACAGCTGCTGCCACCGACGGTCGTCCAGTGGGGCACCGCCGAAGGGCCGCCCGACGCCCTCACCGCGCTGCCGCCCGGCACCCGCCTGCGCATCGAGACCGAACAGGGGGAGACCTGGGACCGGGCCGACGGCCTGCCCGCCGGCGTGCACCGGGTGAGCGCCGCCGCCCCCGACGGCCGTGGCGGACACGCCCACGTCATCGTCGCCCCGGACCGCCTGCCCACCCCCGCCACCCGCTCCTACGGCCTTCTCGTCCAGCTGTACTCCCTGCTCTCCCGCCGCTCCTGGGGCATGGGCGACCTCGGGGACCTCGCCGAGCTGGCCGGCTGGGCCGGCCGCACCGCAGGAGCCGGATTCGTGCAGGTCAACCCGTTGCACGCGGCCGTACCCGGCGCCCCCACCGACCCGTCCCCCTACCGCCCCTCCTCCCGCCGCTACCCCGACCCCGTGCACCTGCGGATCGAGGAGATCCCGGAGTTCGCGTACGTCGAGGACCACGCCCGGGTCCAGGCCCTGCTGGAACGCGCGGACCGGCTGCGCGCCGACGTGCTCGACAAGGGCGCCCTCATCGACCGCGACGCCGTGTGGGAGCTGAAGCGGGAGGCACTGGAGCTGGTCTGCCAGGTGCCCCTCGGGCCGGGCCGGCGGGCCGCGTACGACGCCTTCCGCGCCGAGCAGGGGCAGGCGCTCGAGGACCACGCCACCTGGTACGCCCTCGCCGAGATCCACGGCCCGGACTGGCGCGGCTGGCCGGCGGGGCTGCGCGACCCGCGCTCGGCCGAGACCGCCCGCGCCCGCGCGGCACTGGCCGGCCGCGTCGAGTTCCATGCCCGCCTCACCTGGCTCACCGACGGCCAGCTGCGCGCCGCCCAGCGCATCGCGAGGGAAGCCGGGATGCCCGTCGGGATCGTGCACGACCTGGCCGTCGGGGTGCACCCCCAGGGCGCCGACGCCTGGGCCCAGCAGGACCACTTCGCCGCCGGGATGTCGGTCGGCGCCCCACCGGACGCCTTCAACGCCCGCGGCCAGGACTGGGGCCTGCCGCCCTGGCGCCCCGACCGCCTCGCCGCCTCCGGCCACGCCCCCTACCGCCACCTGCTGCGCGCCCTTCTCCGCTACACGGGCGCCCTGCGCATCGACCACGTCATGGGCCTGTTCCGGCTCTGGTGGGTGCCCCAGGGCAGCCCGCCCACCGAGGGCACCTACGTCCGCTACGACGCCGACGCCATGCTCGCCCTGCTGGCCCTGGAGGCCTCGCGCGCCGGAGCGGTGGTGATCGGCGAGGACCTCGGCACCGTCGAGCCGGGCGTGCGCGAGAACCTCCAGCGGCGCGGGGTGCTCGGCACCTCGGTGCTGTGGTTCGAACGGGACTGGGCGGGCGACGGCCGCCCCCTGCCGCCGGACCGCTGGCGCGCGGACTGCCTGGCCACCGCCACCACTCACGACCTGCCGCCCACCGCCGCCCGGCTCACCGGCGAACACGTCGAGCTGCGCGACCGCCTGGGCCTGCTCACCCGTCCGGCCGCCGAGGAGCGCGCGGAGGCGACCGCGGACGCCGCGGAGTGGCTCGCCCTGCTCGGCAGCCTCGGCCTGCTGGACAGCATCGCCGTCGGCCCGCCCGGTTCCGACGAGGAGGCGGAGATCCGCGCCGTCCACCGCTTCCTGCTGCGCACCCCGGCCCGCCTGATCGGCGTGTGGCTCCCGGACGCGATCGGTGACCGCCGCCCGCAGAACCTGCCCGGCACGTGGCACGAGTATCCGAACTGGCGGCTGCCGCTCGCGGACCGGGAGGGGCGGCCGGTGCCGCTGGAGCAGCTGACGGCGTCACCGAGGGTGCGGGCACTGCTGGAGGTCCTGCGGGAAACCGGCCCGTCCGCCGAGGGCGTCTGCCCCGGGGAGAGCTGATAGGGCACCCCGGACGCGCGGCCCTTTCCCGGGTTCGCTAACTTGAGACCGTGGACAAGAAGAACGCCCTGCGCGCCGGCGCCCTGGCCGCCGGTACGACGCTGATGATGCTGCTCATGTCGTCCCCCGCTCTCGCCGTGGCCCGCGACGACGGCGACGACCCCGGCAAGGGCCTGAACGTCGCCCAGACGCTGGGGCTGTACGTGCTGGCTCCGGTGGCGATCTTCGCTGTCATCGCCGGCCTGGTCATGGTGCTGGACAAGTCCAAGATCAAGCACCAGAAGCCCACCGCGTCCAAGGTCGCCGCCAACAAGGCTGCCTGACCCCACCGCACTTCTCTCTCGCCGAGGGCGCCGGTCCTCCCGTCCGTACGCGCGCATGCCGCCGTACCCGGGTGAGGCCGGCGCCCTCGGCGTTCGCGTGTACGCCGGCGTTTCCGCGTGCGCTCAGGGGCTCGGTGCCGTCAGATACCGCTGCACGGTCGGGCCCAGCCACGCCACCAGCTCCTCGCGCTGCAACGCCACCGCCGGCGGCAGCCGCAGCACATAGCGGGTGAGGGCGAGGCCGAGCAGCTGTGCGGCGACCAGCGCGGCCCGCGCGGGGACCTGCTCGGGGTCGGGGCACGCCTGTTCGGCCACGGGCAGCAGCTGCTCCCGGAAGATGCCCTGCATGCGCTCGGCACCGGCCTGGTTCGTGGCGCCGACCCGGAGCACGGCCGTCAGCTCCTCGTTCTCCTCCCACAGCCCGAGGAAGTGGCGCACCAGCGTCGCCCCGACCTCGTCCCGCGGTACCTGACCCAGGTCGGGCAGGTGCAGATCGAGCGTCACGGCCGCCGCGAACAGCCCCTCCTTGCTGCCGAAGTACCGCATCACCATCGACGGATCGATGCGCGCGTCCCTGGCGATGGCCCGAATGGTGGCCCGCTCGTACCCGTCGGAGGCGAAACGCTCGCGGGCGGCGCCGAGGATGGCGGTCCGGGTGGCGTCGGAACGCCGATTCTGGCTCGTGTGCGTGCTGCCCTTCATGCCAACGAGCGTATGCCAACGAGTGTTGGCCAACAAGTGTTGACTTGCCTGCCCGGCCGTCCTAGCGTTGCCAACAAGCGTTGACCAACATGTGTTGGCCAACGAGCGTTGGCACCCTAGGAGGCCATCATGACCGCCACCCCTCGCGTGATCGTCGTCGGCTCCGGCCCCACTGGTCTCCTCCTCGCCGGTGACCTCGCCACCGCCGGTGTCCCGGTCACCCTCCTCGAAAAGCGGCCCCACAAGATCAGCAATCTCTCCCGCGCCTTCGCCGTGCACGCCCGCACCCTGGAGCAGCTCGACGCCCGGGGGGTCGCGGACGACCTGGAGGCCGTCGGGCAGCGCCTGGCCCGGTTGCGCCTGTTCGACCGCCTCACCCTCGACCTCGGCACCCTCCCCACCCGCTTCAACCACGTCCTGGTGACCCCGCAGTACGAGGTCGAGAAGGTCCTGGAGCGGCGAGCGGTCGAGGCGGGGGTCGACTTCCGCCACGAGACCGAGGTGACGGGACTGACCCAGGACGCGGACGGCGTGACGGTGGAGGTCCGCGGTCCCGAAGGGGGCACCGCGCGCCTGCGGGCCGCGTACGTGGTCGGCGCCGACGGTATGCGCAGTGCCGTACGGGATGCGATCGGGCTGCCGTTCCCCGGCAGGTCGGTGATCCGGTCCGTCGTCCTCGCCGACGTCCTGCTCGCCGAGAAGCCGCCGACGCTGCTCACCGCCAACGCCGTCGGTGACGCCTTCGCCTTCCTCGTGCCCTTCGGCGACGGCTACTACCGGGTCATCGGCTGGCACCGGGGCCGCGACGTCCCCGACAAGGAGCCGCTGGACCTGGAGGAGGTCAAGGAGATCGCCCGGCTGGCGCTCGGCCGGGACTTCGGGATGCACGACGCCCGCTGGCTGTCCCGCTTCCACAGCGACGAGCGTCAGGCGCCCGCCTACCGGGTCGGCCGGGTCTTCCTCGCCGGGGACGCCGCGCACGTGCACACCCCGGCCGGCGGGCAGGGCATGAACACCGGCCTGCAGGACGCGGCCAACCTGGGCTGGAAGCTGGCCGCGGTCGTCGGCGGGCACGCGGACCCCGGCCTGCTGGACACCTACGAGAGCGAACGGCACCCGATCGGCAAGGCGGTGCTGCGCAGCAGCGGTGGACTGGTCCGCCTCGCCATGGCCAAGGGGCCCTGGCAGCTGGCGGCCCGCTTCCTGCTCGCCGCGTTCGTCAACACCGTCGGCCCCGTCCGCCGCAAGGCCCTCGGCCAGGTCACGGGCATCGGCTACCGCTACCCCGCCCCCCGGGGCGCACACCGTCTCACCGGCCACCGGGTCCCGGACGTCGCCCTGGCCGGCGGCGGCCGGCTCTACGAGGCCCTGCGCGGCGGCCGGTTCGTGCTGATCACCCCGGAGCCGCGGCAGTCGTACGAGGCCGGACGCGCCGAGCGGCTGGCCGTCGTGCGCTGGGCCGGTGACCGGCGTACGAGCGTGCTGGTGCGCCCCGACGGGTACGTGGCCTGGGCCGCCGACCCGGCCGGCGCCGCCGCGGCCACCGACCCGGCGGCGATCGAGGCGGCCCTCACCCGGTACGTCGGCGTGTGACCGCTTCCCGACTACTCGACCGTCGAACGCAGAAGTTCCCGCAGCAGGCCGGCCAGTTGGCCGGCCTGCTGCGCGTCCAGGCCGGACAGGGCGTCGGTCTGTTCCGCGAGGCCGGCGCCGACCGCCTCGTCGATCAGTCGCAGCCCCTCCTCGGTGAGAGTCACCTGCAGGCCGCGCCGGTCGTTCGGGTCGGGGGAGCGGCGCAGCAGTCCCGCCCGTTCCAGCTTGTCCAGGCGGCCGGTCATTCCGCCGGTGGTGAGCATCAGCGTGGCCGACAGCTGGCGCGGCGAGAGGGTGTAGGGCTCGCCGGAGCGGCGCAGGGTGGCCAGGACGTCGAACTCGCCGCGCGAGATGCCGTAGGGCCGGTACGCCTTCTCTATCCGGTCGGCCATGGCGCGCGAAAGCCGGGTGATGCGGCCGAAGACCTCCATCGCGGTGGTGTCGAGGTCGGGCCGTACCCGGGCCCACTGGCCGATGATCGCGTCGACGGGATCTGGCTGCTGCTGCATGCGCAGAGTATCCACGCGGCTGCCGTCGCCTGACAAGAAAGTCGCTTGACAGTAAGTAGCTTAGAGCTAAGCTACTGAGTGCTGATCTACTTGGTTCCTCCCGAAGGGTGCCTTCCATGGCCTCCAGCCGCGCGACCAGAACCGCCCTCATCGCAGCCACCGCCCTCGCCCCCGTCTCCTGGGGCACGACCTACGCCGTCACCACCCAGTTCCTGCCGCCGGACCGCCCTCTGTTCACCGCCCTCGTGCGCGCCCTGCCCGCCGGACTGCTGCTGCTCTCGCTCACCCGGGTGCTGCCGCGCGGTACCTGGTGGCTCAAGGCGGCGGTGCTCGGCGCGCTGAACATCGGGGCGTTCTTCCCGCTGCTGTTCGTGGCGGCGTACCGGCTGCCCGGCGGCATGGCCGCCGTCGTCGGCTCGGTCGGACCCCTGTTCGTCGTCGGCCTGTCGGCCCTGCTGCTCAAGCAGCGGCCGACTCCGCGCAACCTCCTGACCGGGGTCGTCGCCGCGGCCGGTGTCAGCCTCGTCGTCCTCAAGGGGGCCGGCGCCCTCGACGCCGTGGGCGTGCTCGCGTCGGTCGCCTCCACCGCCTCCATGTCGGCCGGGACGGTCCTGACCAAGCGATGGGGCCGCCCCGAGGGGGTCGGCCCGCTGGCGCTCACCGGCTGGCAGCTCACCGTGGGCGGTCTGCTCATCGCGCCCGTCGCCTTCCTGGTCGAGGGAGCCCCGCCCGCACTCGACGGCCCCGCCGTCGGCGGCTACCTCTACCTCATGCTGGGCAACACGGCCATCGGCTACTTCCTGTGGTTCCGCGGTATCGGCCGGCTCACCGCGACCCAGGTGAGCTTCCTCGGCCCGCTCTCCCCGCTGACCGCGGCCGTCGTCGGCTGGGCCGCCCTCGGTCAGGCGCTCACGCCGGTCCAGGTGGCGGGCATGGCCCTGGCCTTCGGGGCGACCGTGGCGGGCCAGCTCGGCGGCACCGCCCGCCGCGAGGCCCGCCGCGCACCTTCCGGTTCCGCCGCGAAGAAGGCTCAAGAGGATGCCACATACCTGACGGCTCCGACATCGCGTCGCTAGGGGCACCCCGCCGCCGAGCCAAAGCGACTCGAGGCATCAACACCGCACCGCCGCCCGACCGAGCGCGGGAATCGGCGCGATGGCCGATCCCTGCGAGCCGGCGGGATCGCGAAACGTAGATTGTGCACATGATCGAGGAGACATCGCCCGAGCGGTCAGAGCGGTCGAGCACGAGACGCAGGAGGCATGCCGCCCCCAAGCGAGCCAAGGCCGGCGGGGTGCTGCGGTCCTCCGCGCTGATGGCCGCCGGGACGGTGGTCTCGCGTGCCACCGGACTGATCCGGCAGGTGCTGCAAGCCGCTGCACTGGGCACCGGGTTGCTGGCCACCACCTACAACCAGGCCAACACGGTACCCACCAGCTTGTACTTCCTGCTGATCGGCGGCGCGCTGAATTCCGTCCTGGTTCCCCAGCTGGTCCGGGCCCGGGCCGAGGACCCCGATGGCGGCGCCGCCTTCGAGCAGCGTCTGGTCACCCTCGTGCTGTGCGTCCTGGGTGTCGGCACGGCGCTGGCCACTTGGGCCGCTCCCGAGATCATCGGCGTCTACCAGCACGACACGCCGGCCACGCACGACGCGTTCGAGCTGACCGTCGTCTTCGCCCGCTTCCTGCTCCCGCAGATTTTCTTCTACGGCGTGTTCAGCATCTTCGGGCAGGTCCTCAACGCCAGGAACCGGTTCGGGGCGATGATGTGGACCCCGATCCTGAACAACATCGTGCTGATCACGATGTTCGGCCTGTACCTCGGCATGATGACCGCCCCGGAGAAAGTCTCGGACATCACCGATGCCCAGGTCAGACTGCTCGGTACCGGAACCACCCTCGCCCTGGCCCTCCAGGCACTCGCCCTGGTCCCGTACGCCCGTGCAGCCGGCTTCCGCCTGCGACCGCGCTTCGACTGGCGGGGCGCCGGCCTGGGCAAGAGCGTGAGCGCAGCGCGCTGGACCCTGCTGTTCGTGCTGGCCAATCTCGTGGCGAGCACCGTGGTCACCCGCCTGGCCTCCGCCGCGGACGCCGCCCTGCCCGACGACGGTGTCGGCTACACCGCCTACAGCTATGCCCAGCAGATATGGATGCTGCCCCAGTCGATCGTCACGGTCTCTCTCGTCACCGCACTCCTCCCGCGCATGAGCCGGGCAGTGCGCGAGCATCGTCTCGACGACCTGCGCGCCGACCTGTCCCGCGCGCTCCGGGTCAGCGGCGTCGTCATCGTCCCGGCAGCGTTCTTCTTCGTCTCCTTCGGCCCGCAGATCGCGCACCTGCTGTTCGCCCACGGAGCCGCCGACGCCGCGTCGACCGCCCCGCTGGGCCACATGCTGCAGGCATTCGGCCTGGGGTTGATCCCGTTCTCCGCCCAGTACCTTCTGCTGCGCGGCTTCTACGCGTTCGAGGACACCCGTACACCGTTCCGTATGGCGCTGTGGATCAGTGGCATCAACATCGCTCTGGCCGTGGTCTGCCATCTCCTGCTGTCCCCCCGATGGGCGGTCACCGGGATGGCCGCCGCCTATGCCCTGTCCTACGCCATCGGACTACTGCTCACGGCTCTGCGGCTCAGGCGGCGTACCGAGGGGCTGCTCGACGGCCGGCGAATCTGCCGTACCTACGCCAAGTTGACCGTGGCCGCCACCGGTGCCGGGGCCGCCGGCTGGTCCGTCGCCCGCTTCTCGGGCCGCGGCCTGGTATCCGCCTCCTGGACGCCGGCCATCTCGCTGGCCGCAGGCGGCATCGCGATGGCGCTGCTGTTCCTTCTCTTCGCACGCCTTCTGCGGATCGGGGAACTGCGCAGCGTGCCAGGGCTGGGTTGAGCCGGCACCCCAAGGCATGAGGGATACCCGGGGGGTCAGGAAGAAGTACCCGGCCCCTCGGCGCGCCGCTGTCTCCGCATCAGGCAGAACTCCCTCACCGGGAGATGAGCCCGAGCTCCCGGGCGCGGGTTCGTACCCGTTGCAAGCTTTCACGAGTGCATCGCGTCGGCGTTTCCGACCCGCGCCCGCAAGAACCGATGGCTACACCTCCAGCCGACCTTCCGCCCCTGCCGGGGGAGCCTGTGACGTGCACGGACGAACGGGCCAGTCGGTGTGTCCGCTGTCCCGGCGACCGCTGACCGGCGAGCGAGACGCCTACGGCCTGCGCACCTCGTACAGGAAGCACCCGTACTCCACCGCCCGCACATGTACGAGCGCCACCTCGGGATCGGTGAAGGCCTCTGTGAAGGCCGGTACGTAGTCGTCGGGATCCGTGACCAGGCGCCCGCCGAGGATGCGACCGTCGGCGGAGTAACGGCGGACCGTGCGGTGGGCGTTGGTGAAGGGCAGGGTGTCGGCCTGCGGGCCGGGGCAGTCGTCGGCGTGGATGAAGACCGGGCCCTGTTCGTCGTAGGCCCCCGGGTCGGCGCCCGTCTCGGCCGCCCAGCGGCGCAGCGGCGCGTACGAGACCAGGGCGATCCGCTCGCCCGGCGCGCTGCGGCGCAGACAGCAGCGCAGCGGCGCGCCACCCTCCTCGTCGGTGAAGGCGGACAAGGGGCGGCCGGCGTCGTCGAGGTCGCGCAGTTCCTTGAGGGCCGAGGGGAGCAGCGGCCGTGCGGTGTATCTCGTCATGAGGCCCAGCCTGGCGCGCCGGCGGCCCGCCGCCCGGCGGTATTCGGACGTCGAGGGCGCCCGGTGCAGTACCGGGCGCCCCGTGGTCGTAGGGACGGCTACGTCGGGCGGCCCCGTCAGCGTGGTCACTCGGGAGTGACCTCGCACGGGAAGCTCCCGTTCGTCGTGCTGCTTGCCGCAGAAGCGAGCGGGGCGCCTGGTGCAGTACCAGGCGCCCCCGGGTTGGTACGGACGGTTACGAAGCCGCCGCGTCCGCCGCCTGGGCCCGCAGCGCGCGCTCGACGCCGGAGCGGGACTCCGAGACCAGGCGGCGCAGGGCCGCGTTCGGTTCGGCCGCGGCCAGCCACGTGTCCGTCCTGGCCAGGGTCTCCTCCGACACCTGGATCGCCGGATACAGGCCGATCGCGATCTGCTGGGCGATCTCGTGCGAACGGGCGTCCCAGATGTCCTTCACGACCTCGAAGTACCGGTCCGCGTACGGCGCCAGCAGCTCGCGCTGGTCGGTCTGGACGAAGCCGCCGATCACGGCCTCCTGCACGGCGTTCGGCAGCTTGTCGGAGTCGATGACCGACGCCCACGCCTCCGCCTTGGCCTCCGCGGTCGGACGCGACGCGCGGGCGGTGGCGGCATGACGCTCGCCTGCCGCCGTCTTGTCCCGCTCGTACTCGCCCGCGATCTCCGCCTCGTCGAAGCGGCCGACCGCCGCGAGCCGCTCCACGAACGCCCAGCGCAGCTCGGTGTCCACGGCCAGGCCCTCGATGGTGTGCGTCCCGTCCAGCAGACCCTCCAGCAGGTCCAGCTGCTCCGGCGTGCGGGCCGTCGCCGCGAAGGCACGCGCCCAGGCCAGCTGGTGGTCGCCGCCCGGCTCGGCCGCACGCAGGTGGGCCAGCGTGGCGTCGGTCCAGCGGGTCAGCAGGGCATCACGGGCGGCCGGGTCGGCGTACAGGTCGATCGCCAGCTTCACCTGACGGTGCAGCGACTGGACGACGCCGATGTCGGACTCCTTGCCGATCCCGGACAGCACGAGGGACAGGTAGTCGCGGGCCGCCAGCTCCGCGTCCCGCGTCATGTCCCAGGCCGACGCCCAGCACAGCGCCCGCGGCAGCGAGGCGTCGAAGTCGCCCAGGTGCTCGGTGACGAACGCCAGCGACTGCTCGTCCAGGCGGACCTTCGCGTAGGACAGGTCGTCGTCGTTGAGGAGGATGACGGCCGGGCGGCGGACGCCCGTCAGCTGCGGAACGGCGGTCAGCTCACCGTCGACGTCCAGCTCGATCCGCTCGGTGCGCACCAGCTTGCCGCTCGCCTCGTCCAGGTCGTACAGGCCGATCGCGATGCGGTGCGGGCGCAGCACCGGCTCGCCCTTGGCGCCGGCCGGCAGCGCCGGGGCCTCCTGGCGGACGGCGAAGGAGCCGATGACGCCGTCGGCGTCCGTCGCCACCTCGGGCCGCAGGATGTTGATGCCGGCCGTCTGCAGCCACTTCTGCGACCAGGTCTTCAGGTCGCGGCCGGAGGTCTCCTCCAGCGCACCCAGCAGGTCCGACAGGCGCGTGTTGCCGAACGCGTGCCGCTTGAAGTACGCCTGCACGCCCTTGAAGAACTCGTCCTCGCCGACGTACGCGACGAGCTGCTTCAGGACACTCGCGCCCTTGGCGTACGTGATGCCGTCGAAGTTGACCAGGACGTCGTCCAGGTCGCGGATGTCCGCCATGATCGGGTGCGTGGACGGCAGCTGGTCCTGCCGGTACGCCCAGGTCTTCATGGAGTTCGCGAACGTGGTCCACGAGTGCGGCCACTTCGAGCCGGGCGCGGCGGCCTGGCAGGCGATGGAGGTGTAGGTGGCGAACGACTCGTTCAGCCACAGGTCGTTCCACCACTCCATGGTGACCAGGTCACCGAACCACATGTGGGCCAGCTCGTGCAGGATCGTCTCCGCCCGCACCTCGTACGCCGCGTCCGTCACCTTGGACCGGAAGACGTACTGGTCGCGGATGGTGACCGCGCCCGCGTTCTCCATCGCACCCGCGTTGAACTCGGGCACGAACAGCTGGTCGTACTTCGCGAAGGGGTAGGCGTAGTCGAACTTCTCCTGGAACCAGTCGAAGCCCTGCCGGGTCACCTCGAAGATCGCGTCCGAGTCGAGGAACTCCGCGAGCGAGGGACGGCAGTAGATGCCGAGCGGCACGGACTGCCCGTCCTTCTCGTACACGCTGTGCACGCAGTGGTACGGGCCGACGATCAGCGCGGTGATGTACGTCGAGATGCGCGGGGTCGGCGCGAAGGTCCAGACGTTGTCCACCGGCTCGGGCGTCGGCGAGTTCGAGACGACCTTCCAGCCCTCGGGCGCCTTCACGGTGAACTGGAAGGTGGCCTTCAGGTCCGGCTGCTCGAAGGACGCGAACACCCGGCGGGCGTCCGGAACCTCGAACTGGGTGTACAGGTAGGCCTGCTCGTCGACCGGGTCGACGAAGCGGTGCAGACCCTCACCGGTGTTGGTGTAGGCGCAGTCGGCGACGACACGGAGGACGTTACGGCCCTCCAGCAGTCCCGGCAGCGCGATCCGGGAGTCCTTGAAGACGTCGGCCGGGTCGAGCGCGTCGCCGTTCAGGGTCACCTCATGGACCGTCGGCGCGACCAGGTCGATGAAGGACGACGCACCGCTTTCGGCGACGTCGAAGCGCACCGTGGTCACGGACCGGTAGGTGCCGCCCTCCTGCGCGCCGGAGAGGTCGAGATCGATCTCGTACGAGTCAACGGTGAGCAGCTCCGCCCGCTGCTGAGCCTCTTCGCGAGTCAGGTTTGTGCCAGGCACGCGGTCATCTCCTCGTTATGTGTGCTTTCGGTCATCCTTCCACGGGACCTGCACGGAGGGCGACGTCCCGGGGCCCCGCGGCACAGCCCTAGGGAAAGCCCTATGAAACGTCCGAGGGCCCGGGGTCTCAGCCGCCCACCGCGATCCGCCAGGGGCCGTCGGCACCTACCCGCAGCACTCCCGGGCCCTGGATCGGGGCCAGGACGTCGAGCCGGCCCGCCTCGTTGACGAGGAGATCCACTTCGTCCTCCGGCACGTAGGGGTCGGTGGAAGCAAAGTGGTGCCACACGGTGAAGTTGCTCTCGCCCTGGTGTGTGAAGGACAGCACGCCCGCCTTTCCCTCGTACACCAGCAGGTCGGGGCCCCGGCCGTGGAGGGTGTGCTCCAGCCGCCGGGCCTGGCCGAGCGGCAGTACCCGCAGCGTCCACGGCTTGTCGGCCTCCACGCTCAGGGACAGCGGGCGGTCGTGGGGGACGGAGGCCAGCGTGCGGCCGTGGACCTCGTCCTCGTAGGCGTCCAGCAGCAGCTCGTCGGTGCGGCCGTACTCGTCGCAGGACCACACGCTGACCGAGATGCTGTTGCGGCACTCGACCTCGACGACCACCCGGCAGCCGGGCGGGAGCGACGGGGGACAGACGACGCGGTGCTTGCCGGAGGCCTGGTGGACGAAGGGCGGGAACGCGATCGCGAGGTCGCCCATGGGGCCGTCCGGCACCGGCCCCGGCGGTGCTACGGGCATCGGCGGTGCTACGGGCATCGGCGGGACCGGCAGGGTCTGCGGGGCGGGCTCGTCCTCCACCGAGATTCCGAAGTCGGTGGCGAGTCCGGCGAGACCCGAGTCGTAGCCCTGCCCCACCGCGCGGAACTTCCAGCCGCCGTTCCTGCGGTAGAACTCGCCGAAGACGAAGGCCGTCTCCGTGGTCGCGTCGGTGATCGCGAAGGACGCGACCGGCTGCCCCGCCGGGAGGGCCACCCGGATGTCGAGCTGCGGTATCTGCCCGAACTGGCCTCCGTAGGCGGAGGCGGAGACCACCACCCGGTCCACCCCGGCCTCCACGGCCGCCAGGTCGAGCCAGATCCGGTCGGCCGTCCCCCCGCCGGAGCCCTGCCCCTTGCCCAGATGGCGCACGGTGCCCGAGGGGTGCGCGGGCTGGTTGTAGAAGACGAGGTCGGCGTCGGACCGGACCCGGCCCGTCGCGTCGAGCAGCAGGGCCGAGACGTCCACGTCCGGAACGCCGGGTCCGTGCTGCCACGTCACCGCCACCTGAAGGGCTTCCGTGGGAACGGGCAGATTGCCGCCCTTGGCCATCTGGGTCATGGCGTGATCTTCACATGAACCGCAGACTTGTGTGACCCGTTTTGGTCGTTCGGGCAAGACGTGACAGGCGGGGCGGGACACCGTGCCGGTGCCCCGCCCCGCCTGCCGTACGAGCGGGTGTCAGCCCTTCAGCTCCGCCGCCACCAGCTCCGCGATCTGGACGGCGTTCAGCGCGGCGCCCTTGCGCAGGTTGTCGTTGGAGATGAACATCGCCAGGCCGTGCTCGACCGTCTCGTCGCGGCGGATGCGGCCGACATACGACGGGTCCTGGCCGGCCGCCTGCAGCGGCGTCGGGATCTCGGAGAGGGCCACACCGGGGGCGCCGGCGAGCAGCTCGGTGGCGCGCTCCGGGGAGATCGGGCGGGCGAACCGGGCGTTGACCTGGAGGGAGTGGCCGGAGAAGACGGGCACGCGCACACAGGTGCCGGAGACCTTCAGGCCCGGGATCTCCAGGATCTTGCGGGACTCGTTGCGCAGCTTCTGCTCCTCGTCGGTCTCGTTCAGACCGTCGTCGACGATCGAGCCCGCCAGCGGGAGCACGTTGAAGGCGATCGGGCGCTTGTAGACCTGCGGCTCGGGGAAGTCGACCGCCGCGCCGTCGTGGGTCAGCTTGTCGGCGTCGGCGACCACCTTCTGCGCCTGGCCGTGCAGCTCCGCCACGCCCGCGAGGCCGGAACCGGACACCGCCTGGTAGGTGGCGACGACCAGCGCTTCGAGCCCCGCCTCCTCGTGCAGCACCTTCAGGACCGGCATCGCGGCCATCGTCGTGCAGTTCGGGTTGGCGATGATGCCCTTGGGCCGGTCGGCGATCGCGTGCGGGTTCACCTCGGAGACGACCAGGGGCACCTCCGGGTCCTTGCGCCAGGCGGAGGAGTTGTCGATCACGACGGCGCCCTGGGAGGCGACCTTCTCGGCCAGCGCCTTCGACGTCGCGCCGCCCGCGGAGAAGATCACGATGTCCAGACCCGTGTAGTCGGCGGTCGCCGCGTCCTCCACCGTGACGCCGTCCAGCACGGTCCCGGCCGAGCGGGCCGAGGCGAACAGGCGCAGCTCCGTGACCGGGAAGTTCCGCTCCGCGAGGATCCCGCGCATGACCGTGCCGACCTGACCGGTGGCTCCGACGATTCCGACCCTCACTTGCGACTCCTTCAGCTGGCTTGCGGGTGCCCTCTACGTGGCCGTGGCGTTTCCATCATGCGTCCCACCCCGGCCGGTGTGTCCAATCGTTTGCCCACAGGACGGACAGTCAGTCCGGTCAGTCGCGCAGTTCGAGCGTCCACTCGCCGAGCGATCGCACGTGGAGGAATGAACTCGATATGCGGTACGGACCGGAAGAAGCGGTGAGTTTCCGGTACGGGAACAGGTTTTCGTCCAGTTCGAAGACGTGGATCATGGAGCTCGCCCCGGCGATCACCAGCTCGCACTCGGGCCCGGTGTGACGTACGACTCCGTACCAGCCGCCGTGCGTCCGCGCGCCGAGCACGGGCGCCGCGCTGAGCGGTTCCGGCTCGAGCCGCCACTTCGTACCCTCGACGGCCTTGACGACCACGAAGCAGGAGCCGCCCGGGTCGACCCACACGGGACCGAGGACGGGGCGGCGGCGACGGTTGGTGTCGGCGACGATCGCCCACTTCCCGTAGGGGTGGTTCAGGGCGAACACGGCCAGCTTCTCGTCCTTGCCGAGCGACGTCCGCCGTACGGTCATCAGTGTGGGCGGCCCTTGGTACCGCAGGACCGTGGAGCCCTTGCCCTCGGCCGGGCCCGTGAGCAGCGGCGCCTCGTCCTCGGACAGCAGGCGCAGCGTCCACTCGCCGGTGTGCCGGACGCGTACGGTCTGCTCGGCCTGGCCCGCCCTGAAGGCCACGGTCACGCCACGGGTTCCGTCGGTAACGCCGTCGAGCCAGTCGCCCTCGTCGCCGTACTCGTCGACGGTCTTCACCTCGAGGCGGTAGTCGGCGCCGGCGCCCGGGAAGTCGTACCGGACCAGGGCCGGGCGCCCGGGCCGGGGGTTGATCAGTGTGATCGTCTTCTCGCCCCGGCCCTGGTAGACGCCGCTCTTGTGGCCCGCGGACGGATCACGGACGGGCAGCGGGGTGGCGGTGAGCTCCCAGTGGTGCCGGCTCCTGTCGATCGCCAGCAGGAGGGGACCGTCGGGGATCCGGACGGTCGCCCTGACCCGGCGGCCGTTCCAGGCGCTGTGGAGCTCCTCCGCCCGTCTGAGCTCGTCGGGTGTGTCGCCCTTGTGGCAGTTCAGCTGGAACCGGCCGTTGTCGGGGTCCTTCGCGCGGATCTTCAGATCGGCCGTGCCGCCCGTGTGGAGGAGGACTTCGGGGCCGCTGCCCTGCACTGTCCCGGTGCCGATCGGGCGGGCCGCCGACAGGGGCAGGACGGTCAGCGTCCAGTCCCCGGAGCAGCTCACCTTCAGCCGTAGCGGGCCGCCCTTGCGAGGTGGCACGAGCAGCACACGGCCGTGGTGCTCGGGCAGGTCGTGGCAGAAGACCGTGTCGTCACGTCCGGGGATCTGGACCTGGATCCACTTGTACTTCTCGACCCGCGCCTCCATGATCACCGGCCCCGAGTCCGGGGGGAACGGGATGTCCATGGTGATCTTGGTGCTGCCGGTGCCGCTGTGGACGTACGGCTCGAAGTCGAAGAAGCTGGGGCCCCAGGGGGAGCCGGTGGACGGAACGGGGGCGTCCGCCCAGGCCGCCGGCACAGCGGGCCCTGCTACGGAGGCCGTCGGCACGGCGGACCCTGTCACGGAGGTGGCCGGCATGGCGGGCCCTGCCGTGGAGGTGGCCGGCACGGCGGGCGCCGAGCCCACCTTGGACACGCCCTTCAGAGGCACCGGACCGGACACCGGCTGAGCCACGGGAGGGGCTGCGGGCCCAGCCGGTGATGGCGCCGGTGTCTGCTCGGCGACCACGATCCCGTAGTCCGTCGCCAGTCCCGCCAGCCCCGAGTCGTAGCCCTGTCCCACCGCGCGGAACTTCCACGCCCCGTCGCGCCGGTAGAACTCGCCGAGGACGAAGGCCGTCTCGGACGATGCGTCCGTCACCTCGAAGTGGGCCACGATCCTGCCGTCGCGGGCCACGGCCTGGACATACAGCCCGGGCACCTGCCCGAACGTCCCGCCCTCGCAGGACCCGGCGATCACCACGCGCTGGACGACCGCTTCGACGTGCGGCAGGTCCAGCTCCAGCCACTCGGCGAACTGGCCGCCGCCCTGTCCGACGCCCGCGTGCCGGACGGCGCCGGACGGGTGCGCGGGCTGGTTGTGGAAGACGAGGTCGGCGTCGCCCCGCACCCTCCCCGTGGCGTCCAGGAGCAGTGCGGAGGCGTCCACGGCCGGGGTCCCCGGGACGGCACTGCGGCCGACCGCGATCCGCAACGGAGCTGCGGGGACAGGAGTGTTGGCGCCTTTGGCGATGTGGCTCATGGGGCCCATGCTGGCAGTGGAGAAGGTGTGGAGAAAAGATCAGAGAAGTTTCCGGAACCCGCACCGAACGTTTCGGCCCGCGTCGGCGTCGTAGGGGCACACGTGTGAGGGGGTGGCCTGTTGCTGCGCGGAGGGGTGCGCCGCGACCAGGGGGCGTACGCGGCCGGTACGGACGAACGTGCCGGCGGTGACCCACTGGACGCGGCCCAGGAACGCCGGGTGCGGGCGGTGCTCGCACTCGGCGGGGTGCCGCAGTCGGATCTGCCGGACGGGGTGCAGCAGGTCCGGCTGCGGCTGCTGGAACGCGCCGCGAGCGGGCGCGAGGCGCCGCGGGACGTGTCGGCCTGGGCGGCGGTGGTGGCCTCCAACCTCGCCATGGACTGGCACCGCGCCAAGCGGCGCCAGGAACGGCTGGGGGAGCGGCTGGCCTCGCTGCGGGAGCCCGCGCACCCCTCCGGCGAGGAGACCAGCCTGCTCTCCCTCGCCGTCGCCCGGGGCCTGGACGAACTGCCCGACACCCAGCGGCAGGTCCTGATCCTGCGCTTCTTCGCCGACCTGCCGGTACGCGGCATCGCGGACGAACTGGGCATCCCGGAGGGCACGGTCAAGAGCAGGCTGCACACGGCGGTCCGCGCACTGCGCGAACGCCTGCACGAGGACGAGGTGGTGTGACATGCCTGCCGCAGACGGGGACAGCGCGGAGTACGGCGGGGAGTACGCCGGTATGGACGCGCTGCTGAAGGAAGAGCTGACCTGGCTCGCGGAGGCGCTCACCGGGGAGCTTCAGGAATCCGCACCCGAGGAGTCCGAGTCCCTGGAGCCGGCTGCCTCGGCGCGGTCCACCGCATCGCCCCGAAGCCTCGGGCCGGGCACACGCCCCCGCGGCAGCACCCGCCCGGTCAGCCCCGCCAGGCCCCCGCGCCCGGGCCGCCCCGCGGGTCCCCGGCGGGTCCTGCGGATCGCCCTGGGCGCGCTCGCCGGCGCTGCCGCCCTGACGATGGCCGTCGGGCTCGGCTGGGTGGCCTCGCGGGGGGACGGCGCGAAGGCCCGGAGTGCGGACGAAAGCGCCAAGAGCGCCGCCCACGCGCCCGCCGAGTACTCCTGGGACGGGGGCCGGCCCGACGACCCGGAGCTGGCCCTGGCCTGCTTCCGGCTGGTCGTGGAGGGCACCGTGACGAAGGTCGAGCCGGAGCACCCGTCGCCGCGGGCCCGGATCGTGCTCACCGTGTCCCGCTCCTACAAGCCCGCGCACACACCGCCCGAGGTCGTCGTCCGCCTCGACGCCGGAGCCCGGCCCGTGCCCCTTGTCGGGCAGCACGTACTCGTCGGGGTCCCCCAGGACGCGCAGAACGCGAGCCTGTGGGCCGTCGGCGACGACCGCGTGGACGTCAACCGGGCGTGGATCACCGAGGCTCTGCCCGGATCCCGCCACCACCTGTGCGGAGAACACGGAGAGTACGGAGAGCACGGAGAGCACGGAGACCACGGAGAACGCGGAGACGGAGAAGGCGGAGAGCGCGGAGATCAGTGACGCGGAGAACAGCGAGGGGCGGGCGTCCCCCCGGACGCCCGCCCCCCGCTTCGGACTCACGCCGTTACGGCGCGACCTTCTCGATCTTCACGCTGCCGGTGCCCGCGACCGTGCCGCGCGCGTTCACCAGCTGCACCCGGCCGAAGAACTCACGGCCGGCCGGAGCCTCCGCGAGGGCCGTGACCTGGCCGGTCACCGTGGCCGAGTCACCCGTGCCGAGCTTCACCGGCGTCGAGGCGTCGACGGAGACCGTGCCGAGGGCGGAGGAGAAGAACACGTCCCGGTAGTCGTAGTCCGTCGAACCGGCCGGGACCGAGTAGCCGACGACCGTGATGGTGTACGTGCCGGCGGCCGGGGACGGGATGGAGACCGCCTCCTCCGAGTCGCCGTCCGCGGACTGCGCGACCTTCTTGCCGCTAGCGTCGTACACGGTCAGGTCCAGGTCGGCGGACGCGTCGGAGACGCCACCGATGGCCACGTCCAGGGAGGTCGCGCCGGCCGGGACGTCCACCGTGCTGGTCTGCGTCTCGCCTTCCTTGATCGACGGGCGGGCCGTCCGGGAGGAGCCGAGCGGGCCGCCGACCAGCTTGCCGTCCAGGGCCGCGAAGGTGTTGGTCACCTTCCAGGACGCGGTGGCCGGGGTGCCGACCTGCGCTTCGGGCACGGTCACGGTCTCCGGGTCGAAGGCCGCGCCGAGCACGGCGACGTCCAGCTGGTAGGGGTTGTCGAGCAGCGGCGAGGTGCGCCGGGACTCGACCTCCACCTCCCAGACGCCGGGCTGGGGGTCGGCGTACGCGCGCACGCCGGGCTTGCAGCCGTTGCCGTTCAGGTAGTTGTTGTAGCAGTACGGGGTGCCGGTGTTGTCGACCGGAGTGCCGTAGGGGTGGATCGCGATGAACCGGGTCTGGCTCTTGTCCTGCAGCCCGCTCATCGCGACCTCCAGCGACTTGGCGCCCGCGGGCACGGTCAGGAAGTACGACCGCGTGCTGTTGCGCTGCACCGAACCGGACACCGAGTAGGTGTAGTTCACCGGGGTGGCGACCACGACGGTGGTGAGGATCTGCTTGTCGATCCCCGTCGTGAACGGGTCGTCGACCTCCAGGATCGCGCTCTTGATGCCGGCCGACGCCGGGGCCGCCTGGACCTTGACGGTCACCGGCTGGTTCAGCGGCAGCCGCACCAGGTCGTCGCCGACGATCCGGAAGGTGCCGCCCGCGTTGTTCGCGAAGTGCAGCGCGTGCCAGACCGCCCGGTCCGGGCCGGAGGTACGGGTGATGGTGACGTCGTACGTCTTCTTCTGGCCGGCCGTCAGGCCGCCCTCACGGTCGTACAGGCCGGTGCCGAAGCCCGGCGTCTTCAGCGCCTGGTCGAGCGCGGTGTCGACCGGGGCCTTGACGGTGTAGTCGTGGGCGTCGGCGTCGTCGCGGATGGCGTCCCACGCGTCCACGATGTTGATCCGGCCCGCGCCCTCCTCGTACGCCTGCACACCCTTGATGTGATCGGCGGTCGAGGTCAGCGCCGTGCGCAGCTCGGCCGGGGTGAGGTCGATGCCCTTCTGCTTGGCGGCGCTCAGCAGCAGCGCGGAGGCGCCGGTGGCCTGCGGGGAGGCCATCGAGGTGCCCTGCAGCATCGAGTAACCGGCCGGCAGCGAGTAGCCCGCCTCGGCGACCGGGGAGCCGGGCAGCCAGGTCTGGGTGGTGTTGATCGCGGCGCCGGGCGCCACCAGGGTCGGCGTGAAGCCGCCGTCCTCACGCGGGCCGCGCGAGGAGAAGGGCATCATCGCGTAGTCCTTCTCCACGACCGAGCCGTAGTTGGCGGCCCAGGTCTCCTTGGAGACGGCCGCGCCGACCGAGATCACCTTGTCGGCCAGGCCCGGGTCGCCGATCGTGTTGGCACCGGGGCCGGAGTTGCCCGCGGAGATCACCAGCTGGACGCCGTAGGTGTCGATGAGCCGCGTGTACAGCTCGGCGCGCGCGTTGTTGCCGTCGTTCAGCGCCGGCAGGCCGCCGATCGACATGTTGACGATGTCGACGCCCCGGTTGGCGACCAGGTCGATCATGCCCTCGGTGAGGGCGACGTTGGTGCATCCGCCGGTCCAGGTGCAGGCCCGCGAGGAGACGATCTTCGCGCCGGGGGCGGCGCCGTTCATCTTCCCGCCGAACAGGCCGTTGGCGGCGGTGATACCGGCCACGTGGGTGCCGTGCTCGGACTCGATGACACCGATGTTGACGAAGTCGGCCTTCTTGCCGACCCAGGACCCGCCGTAGGCGTCCATCGGCACGTCCTTGCGGATCTGCACGACGAACGGCACCCGCTCGACGACGTCGGTCGCCGGGTCGTCGGTGCCGAAGTAGCCGATCTGGTAGCCGTCCTTGTACGGCTTCATCGGCGTGTCGTCGGTGAAGTCGTGGTTGTTGTTCAGGTCGAGCGTGACCGTGCCGGCCGCCGCGTCGTACAGCACACCCCAGCTGTCGGTGGTGTCGCCGTCCCGGTTCAGGTCGCCCTTCTCGTCGCCGCCCGTGGTGGCGGACTCCTTGAAGGTGCTGACCTGGTACGAGCCCGTAGGCGCCGTCCAGGACTGGCCCGCATAGGTGAAGGCCGGGCCGGAGACGGAGGCGACCATGGGACGCCAGGTCGCGTCGCTGTCCAGGATCGGGTCGGTCGCGGTCACCCAGTCGACGATCTTGCGCTCGCCGGTGGTGGTCTTCTGCAGCGCGGGGTGGCCGAGGTCGACCCCGGAGTCGAGGATGCCGATGGTGACGCCCCGGCCGTCGGCATGCGGGTGCTCGGCCACGAAGTCGACGGCACCGGTCTCGAAGGACGGGTTGTAGGGGTTCTTCGCCGGGGTGTCCTTGCCCGGACCGGAGTAAGCGGCCGTCGATCCCGCACTGCCGGCGCCCTGGGCGGTGTCCGCGGCGGGCGCCGGGTCGTCGAGCTGGATCTCCTGGCGCAGGTCGATGGCGTGCACCGAGGACAGCTCGGCCGCGGCCTCGATGGCCGAATCGGCCTTGGCGGTGGGGACGGTGGCGCGGACGTAGCCCAGCTTGTCGTAGGTACGGCCCACCGAGCCGCCCTTGACCGCGTCCAGTTCCCGGGCGACCTGCTCGGTCTGCCCCGGGGCCGTGGCGATCATCATCGTGACGTTCTTGTCGCCGTCGGCCTTGGCCTCGGCGAGCAGGTCGGCGTCGTCCGAACCCAGCTTGTCATGGGCGGACTTGACGCCGGAGTCGGCCGCCGCGGTGTGCGGGGCGTCCGCGGCGAGGGCCAGGGGTATCGGCCCGGTGGCGCTGAGGGCGGCCACCACGCCCACGGCCACGGCTATGCGGGCCAGGCGTCTGTGGCCGGGTATGGGGTCACGCTCGGGAGTGTGGGTCATCGGCGTCCCTTGAGGTAAAGGAAGGGCGACTGCGGAGCGCTCAGCTTTACCCAAAGGGCAGTCTTTTGGGGACCGTTGACCCAATCGATATTCATGTATGGGGAAAACCCGCGATGTGATTTGTACGGACAGGCCCTGCTGGTCCGGTATTTACTCAGTTTTCCTTCGAACGCGCGTAGTGCCGGGATGCCTTCGCGCGGTTGCCGCACGCCGCCATCGAGCACCAGCGCCGGGTGCCGTTCCTGGACGTGTCGAAGAAGTGCAGGATGCACGCCTCGTGGGCGCAGGCCCTGATCCGGTCCGGCGCCTGGGTGATCAGTGCCAGGTAGTCACGGGCGGCGAGCCAGGCCGGCCCCCAGGCCGGATCGGTGAACTCGGGCTCCTCGGCAGGGCCCTCGGTGGTCAGCCGGGCCCGGATCCGGCCGTGCGCCAGGACGGCGTCCACGAGCGGCGCCCCTTCCCCGGGTGACCCGTCCACGGCCGTCCGGAGCGCCTCGCGGGCCTGGCGCAGATGCCGGAGGGCGACCGCGTCGGCGGCGTGCGCGCCGTCGAGCCCGTTGGACCTGAGCCACACGGCCAGCCCGTCGAGGTCGGCGAGCAGGTCCTGGGTGACGCCTTCCTTGTTCCACCGGGTGTTCAGCAGGTCGAGCGCGAGGGGTTCGCCGGTGAGGGGGCGGGGGTCGCGGGCGGTGGACATCGGGCACTCCTTCTCGGCTAACCACTCAAGGGTACGTGACCGGTTGACGCCATCAAGCCTAACCTCTTAATGTGATGACACAGGTTAGAAGTGCCCGCGGGGCACACCGAAGGGGAGAGCCATGACCTTGCGCACCGGCCACACCGGCCTGAACGTCACCGACCTCAACCGCTCGCTCGCCTTCTACCGGGACGTCCTGGGCTTCGCCCTGCTCGTCGAGGGCAAGGAGGGCGACCGCCGCTACGCACTGCTCGCCGAAGAGGGCGGTGACCAGCCCGCCCTCACGCTCTGGCAGCAGGCGCAGGGGCCGTACGACCGCGGCCGGGCCGGACTGCACCACCTCGCCTTCACGGCGGACTCGATCGACCGGGTCCGGGAGTACGAGACGGCACTGCGGGCGGCCGGGGTCGACTTCGCCCACGACGGCGTGGTCGCCCACCGCGAGGGCGGGACCTCGGGCGGGATCTTCTTCCACGACCCCGACGGCACCCGCCTGGAGATCGCCGCACCGCTCGGCCCGGAAGGCGCCCCCGCCCCGCATGCCGAGGCTCCGACCTGCGGTTTCTTCTAGCCATGAGCGTCTACCGCGCGGGCTCACTGGCTGTGCAGGACCTGGTGGGCGTCCGCGACCGCGCCGACCACGTGGGTCGCTCCCTCGGCCAGGACATCAAGCCGGTCGCAGCCGCCTTCCTGGAACTCCAGCCCCTGCTGATCGTGGGCGCGGCGGACCCGGGCAACGGACAGGTGTGGGCCGCGCCGCTCACCGGCACCCCCGGCTTCGTCCGGGCCACCGGGCTCCGCCAGATGTCCGTCGGGACAGGGACGCCCCCGGCCGGCCCTCTCGCGGTGGCCCTGAGCACCCCCGGCACGCCCGTCGGCACCATCGCCCTCGACCCGCGGACCCGCCGCCGTATGCGGCTCAACGGCCGGCTCCGGCCCACGGCCCGGGGCTTCGCGGTCGAGGCCGACCAGGTGTTCTCCAACTGCCCGAAACACATTCAGCGCAGGGACTCGTACGAATGGGTCGCCGGGCGGGAGCCCGGCCCGCCCGAGCACCTCCGCCAACTGGACACGGCCGCCACCGGGTTCATCCGTGCCGCCGACACCTTCTTCCTGGCCACCGCGCACGACGCCGGCGCCGACGTCAGTCACCGGGGCGGCAACCCCGGCTTCGTCCAGGTCGTCTCACCGCACGAGCTGACCTGGCCGGACTACGCGGGCAACGCCATGTTCCTCACGCTCGGCAACCTGCGTGCCGACCCGCGCGCCGGACTGCTCCTGCTGGACTGGACGACCGGCGACACCCTCCAACTCACCGGCGAGGCCCACGCCGAGTTCACCGCCGACGGCGCGCGCACGGTCCGCTTCACCGTCACGCAGGCCGTCCGCATTCCGGCCGCCCTGCCCCTGCGCTGGTCGGCGCCCGAGTACTCACCGGCCAACCCGGCGGCCGGCGTCGGGGAACACGCCGTAGGTTGAGGGTGGCGGACCACGCCGTGCGCGTCCGTGACGGACGGTTCCGCTCGCCCGCTCGTCGGGACCCGGCGGCGTCCCCGAGTGGATGCTGCCCGCCGGCGGCATGGCGCACGGCGAGGACCCGCGTGCTCCGCAGCGGACGGCTGCGCCGCCACGCCGACCGCCAGGGCCTGCGGATCCTCGCCGAGTGGCGACATCACCGGCGGCGCACTCCGCCACGAGGCCCGACTCCGCCGCCCGGCAGGACCTTGACGCCGTAGCGAGCCTGTCCGGGTGCGCCGGGCCGACGTGGCTCCGCGGCTGTGTGCGAGCGCCCCGCACACGGACCTCTCGCCCCCGAGATCCGCCCCCTGCCCCAGGAGATGAACGCGGAGCAACCGCCCCCCGGCCACGCGCGATCCACTCCATGACCGCCCCGGTACCCCGTGATCCACGTACCGCGATCGGCGCTGCGCGTTGCCGCCCTGTTCACACGCAGGTCATCCCCGGTGCCAACCATCCCAAGCGAGCGGGATGTTCGCGCGAGCGGCGGCCCGCGACCACTGTCGACGCGTTCGCACTCGGGGAGATCGCGCCATGTCGCGCATACGCTCTGCAGCCACCTCCGCACTGGGGGCCAACCGCCGTACCGTCCTCGCCGCCGCGGGAGCGGCCTCGCTCTGCGCGGGCGTCGGACACGTCCTGCGCCCCACCGAAAGCCGGGCCGCCACTGCCGCCGACGCGTCCACCGCCTCCCGGAAGGGCGGTGCCACAGCCCCCCTGGCGCCCTACACCAAGGGCACCACCCTCGCCTCCGTCGCCGCGCCGCGGACCGGTACCCGCTACCGTCGCCTGGGTGACGGGCCCGGCTGGGCGCAGGTCGTGCGCACCGAGCTGGCCGCCCCCAAGCCCGGCCGCGCGGACCGCCGTACGGCGATCGCCGCGTTCGTGCAGTTCACCGACATGCACCTGACGGACGTCCAGCACCCGCTGCGCGCCGAGTACGTGCGGGCCGCGGATCCGCACGCCTGGCGCCCCCAGGAGGCGCTGACCGTGCAGGGCGCCATCTCGCTCGTCGAGCGGGTCAACGCGCTGCGCTGCGCCCCCGTCACCGGCGCCCCGCTGCGCTTCGTCATGGCCACCGGTGACAACACCGACAACAACGCCCTGTGTGAACTCCAGTGGTACCTGCAGGTGATGAGCGGTGGCCGCATCACCCCGAACTCCGGTGACCCGCGGCACTACGAGGGCGTCCAGAACAGCGACCTGAAGCTGTACTGGCAGCCCGGCTCCACCGCCCGCGACGGCGACAAGGCGCTGGGCTTCCCGTACCTCGAGGGCTTCCTGGCCGCCGCGATCCGCGAGACGACGAGCCCCGGCCTCCACCTGCCCTGGTACTCCACCGTCGGCAACCACGACACCCTCCAGCTCGGCGTCTACGGCTCCCACGCAGACCCCTACCTCGCCGAGGCGGCCGTCGGCGGCAGGAAGCTGATGCTCGTGAGCGCCGCCGAGGCCGGGAAGTTCGCCGCCACCAACAAGAACGGCCTGGACCCCACCGGCTCCGGCTACCGCGACTTCCTCGCGGCGCACGCGCGGGGCATGCGCTCCGTCACACCGGACGAGAAGCGGGCGCCGTACACCCCGGCCGACTACCTGAAGGCCCACCTGGACCCCGCCCACCAGGGCGCCGGCCCGGTCGGCCACGGTTACACCCCGGCGAACCTCGACGCCGGCACCCAGTACTACAGCTTCCGCGTCAGCGACGACGTCATCGGCATCAGCCTCGACACGACCGACGCCGGCGGCCACTTCGAGGGCTCCGTCGGCACCGCCCAGCTGGACTGGCTGCGCAGGACGCTGAAGGACAACAAGGACTCCTACGCCGTCGTCTTCAGCCACCACACCAGCAGGACGATGACCAACACCCGGCCCGACCCGGCCCGGCCCGGCCCGGCGAGCGTCGGCACACCGGCGACGAGGTGGTCTCCGTCCTCGCCGCGCACGGCAACGTGCTGGCCTGGGTGAACGGCCACGTGCACAAGAACATCATCACGCCGCACCAGGGCCCGGCCGGCCGCCACTCCTTCTGGGAGATCTCCACCGCCTCGCACATCGACCACCCCCAGCTGGCCCGCGTCGTCGAGCTCGTCGACAACAAGGACGGCACGCTCTCCGTCTTCACCACGCTGATCGAGTCCGCCGCCCCGCACCGCACCGATTTCGCCGACCTCTCCCAGACCGGCCTGGCCGCCCTCTACCGGGAGCTGTCCTTCAACGCGCCCGGAGCGAGCACGACCTTCGCGGGCGACCCGTCCGACCGGAACGCGGAGCTGGTGCTGAAGAAGGCTTGAAGGTTTCACGCACGTCGTCCGGTGTTAACCCGTACGTAACGTCCGTACCGCCTTATATCCGCTAACCCGCTTTTCACGGGGATGGTTCGATTTGTCTGCAAGGCGGGTGGTCGTATGCGCACGAGGCGCGGACTGCGTGTGCTCTCGGTCTACGAAGGCTTCTTCTCCGGAGGGGCCAGGATCGTACACACCGACGTCGTACTGGGGCTGGCCGAGGGCGGCCAGTCCCACCGGGTGCTCAGCATCCACGGAGAGGTCCACCGCGAAGCCACCCGGCAGCGCATGGAGGACGACCACTGCTACCGCGCGCTGACCGCGGGCGGGGTCGGCGTGACCTCGCTGGGCCGCAGCGCCGGCCTGGTGGACGGCGCGGTCGCGGCGTCCGTTTTCAGCGGGCCGGAGCTGGCCGAAACCGCTCGGGCCATGGCAGGCGCCGACGTGATCCTCTCCCTGAAGGAGCAGCCGCTGGCCCTCCTCAACCAGGGCGGTCTGCCCCGCCGCCCGGTCGTGGTCGGCCTGCACCGCTCCGACCCCGAGAACCAGGGCCCCGCCCTGGACGAGCTGCGCGCCGGGATCGCCGAGGGCAAGGTGGCGGCGGCCGTGTGCTGCGCCGAGTCGACCCGGCGGGCGTACGAGGCCGCCGGCATCCCCGGCGAGGTGCTGCACGTGATCCCCAACGGGGTGGACCTGCTCCGGTACCGGCCGGACGCGGCGGCCCGCCTCGGCTTCCGGTCCTCGCTGGGGATCGAGCCGTCGGCCCCGGTGGTGGTCTTCGCGGCCCGGTACGCCGGGATGAAGAACGTCCCGCTCTTCCTGCGCGCCGCCCGCACCTGGCTGGCCCAGGAAGGCGGCGGACACGTGGTGATGTGCGGGGCGGGGATGACGGACACCAACCCGGCGCTGAGGACCGACATCGAGGCCGCCTTCGCCGGTGACCGGGCCCTCACGGACCGCGTGCACCTGCTCGGCGTACGGCACGACATGGAGGCGGTCTACGCCGGCTCCGACGTCGTCGCCCTCACCTCCGTCTCCGGCGAGGCGGCTCCGCTGTGCCTGATCGAGGGCATGATGTGCGGAGCCGTGCCGGTGACGACGGACGTCGGGGACAGCGCGTCGATCGTCGCCGGCCTCGGCTTCGTCACCCCGCCGGACCCCGGAGCCATCGCCCTGACCTGGTCCGCCGCGATCAGCGCCCGCGCGGAGCTGGCTCCGGCCCTGGAACTGAGCCGTGAACGCTTCAGCCGTACGAGGATGATCGCGGCGTACGCGGCCCTGCTCGACGAGGTGTACGCCTCACACGTCGGCGGGCAGTGGGTCGCTGCGCAGCACGCTGTAGGCGACGCCGTCCCGCCACTGCCCGTCCCGGAAGACGATGCCGCGCAGTACGCCCTCGCGGGTGAACCCGGCCTTCTCCAGGGCCCGCTGCTCGGCGAAGTTCTCGGCCTCGGTGTCGGCCTCGATGCGCATCACGGGGGTGTGGGCGAAGAGATAGCGGACGAGCTCTAGCTGGGCCCGGGTGCCGATGCCCCGTCCGCAGGCCTCGGGCAGCAGCTGGGCGCCGATGTTCCAGCAGTAGGTGGACGGCGAGACGACGACCTTCCGCCAGGCGACGAACCCGAGCGGCTCGGTGCCGGACGTGACCATGAGCTGGCCGCCGTCCTCGCCGAGCAGCCGGTTCTCCGCCCAGCGACGGCGGAAGCGGCCGGGGTCGGCGTACCCGTACCACTGGAACGGCCCCGCCGCTTCAGGGTCGGTGAGGAAGCGCTCCAGCAGGGGGAGATCGTCCTCACCGACGGGGCGCAGGCCGACGGGCTCGGGTAAGACGGGCAAGAGTCTGGTGGGCATGACCGATGATGTTGTCATCACGGCCACCACGGCCCCGGACCGACCCCCCGGGGCCGCGCCGCTACACATGGGGGAGATCAAGTGTGCCTGCGGTCGAAGAGAATACGCGGCGCGGCGGCGCTGCTGTCGGTGCTCGCCGTGCTGCTGCTCGGGGCGTGCGGCAAGGAGGCGGCCGGTGAGGCCGGCGGCGGAGCCTCGCCGCCGTCGTGGGTCACGATGCAGCCCTCCGGTGTCACCGGGGCCCGCCTCGGCGCCGACGGCCGCTCGCTGAGTGTCGACACGCGGGTTCCGAGCGGCGGGAGCAAGTGCGTGCGGGATCTCAAGGCCGTGGTCACCGACCAGGTGAACGGCGCGGTCTGGGTGCAGGTCACCTTCTCCTCGCGGTCGATGGACAAGGACTCCCCCTGCGGCAAGGAGAAGCCCGCCACCGCGCGGGTGCGGCTGCCCGGGGCGCTCGGCAAGCGGGAGCTGATCGTCGACCACGACATCACCTTCACCCGCGACGGCGCGAAGCCGCCCGCGCTGCGGCTGTGCGGGCCGCTCGGCTGCCGGCCTCCGGCGACCGGATGCACCCCCGACTCCTACGACCAGGCGTTGTACGCCGTCAACGCCCCCGACCACGCGTACCGGGACTCACAGGAGTGCGACGGGAAGTGGCTCGTGCTGGACTTCTCCTGGCGCACGGGACCGGCCTGTGACGACGCCTCCGATCCCGCCTGTTCGTCGAGTCTGGGGGACCGCTGGTTCTTCCGGGCGGGGAAGTCCGGCTGGGTACCCGTCCTGGAAAGCGTGACCGCAGGCTGCCGGGACGTGCAGCGCAGGGAGCCCAGGTTCCCGACCGCCCTGTGCAGGTCGCTGGCTGCGCTGCCCTCCTCCCTGCATCCGGGTCCCTGACCGGCACGAGGAGGGGCCACCGGGTGCGCGGCCCCGGTGGCCCCTCCTCGTGCCGGTGCTGTCCCGTCCGTCACCGGGGCAGCACCACGACATACGCGGCCGGGTCGCGGCCGGCGGAGGCCATCAAGGCCGTGCGGACCACGGTGGCCTGTTGCTCCATGGACTGCCTGAGCTTCTTCGGGGTGATGTGGACGACCGTGATGCCCAAGCGCTCCAGGTGCTCCCGCTTGCGTGCGTACTCCGACCACAGCGCGTCCTCGTCCTGCCGCGGGGCGCGGGTGTCGAGTTCGACCGCGACCGCCTGGTCGGGCCAGTAGGCGTCCAGGCCGCCGAGGTGGGGGCCGCCGGGCAGGCGCAGGTCCACGTTCCAGACCGGGTCGGGCAGTCCGTACTCGCGGACCATCCGGTACAGACGGTCCTCGGCGATCGACCGGCTCTCCGACAGCAGCGAGTCCACCGCGTCCACCACATGGGGCCGGGTCAACAGCCTGGCCTCGGTCAACTCCCGTACGACCGCGGTCGGTTCGCAGTGTCCGCCGCGCACCGCGTCGGTCAGCAGGCGGCGCACCGCCTCCGCGTCCGTCAGCTCCGCCACCGCGTCCGCCAGCGCCCGTGGCACCGGCGCCACCGGCAGCCCGGTGACCGGGCGGGGCGTGGGCAGCGCCAAGGTGCGCAGGACGCGGACGTAGCCCGCGGAGCGCAGCCGGCGCAGCCGCGGGACCAGGACGTCGATGCGGTCCAGCGACGGCAGTGGCGGGGTGGACGAGAAGCCGTGCAGGGTGAGCGCGGCCAGACCCGTGATCACCGCGTCCGCGTAGACCGGGCGGTGCGGCTCGTCGGCGCTCGGCTGGGCCGGGACGCCGGGCGCCGATTCGCGCGCCGCGTACAGCAGGGCTCCGTGCAGGCGTTCCTCGCTCGTCGGCGGGCCGGGGTGCAGCAGCACCACGCCCGGCAGCAGTTGCTGCCAGGGGCCGCCGGGGCGGCACTGCTCGTGCAGCTCGGCCGTGGTGACGCCGTGCGAGCGGAGCTGAGCCGCCGTCAGCACGCGGTGGTGGACCTCGGAGAGGTGGCGGAGGGGGCGGGGGGAGAGCGGGGCGTTGTGCGTCATGGCCTCGGCATTCCCACGCCCCGCCCCACCTTTAACCACTGTTACACGTTCGTCGATAAATGCGGACAAGGCGGTACTAAAGGGCTGGGAGTCGGATGCCGAGTAGGCGCGGAAAACCCCTGGTCCGATCGGGTGCGGACCAGGGGTTACGGTATGGATTGCCTGAATTTCGTAACGGTCACCGAGAGGCGAAACCCAGGCCAAGGATCAGCGGTCGGCCGCCGTCGCGTCGCACGCCTGTGCACGCAGCGCCCGCGCCAGGTCGTCCCGCGACTCCAGCACCAGGCGGCGCAGCGCCGGCGCCGCGTCCCGGTGGGCCTCCAGCCAGGCGTCCGCCGCGTCCAGCGTCTCCTGCCGGTCCTGCAGCAGCGGGAACAGACCCTGGACGACGTGCATGCCGATCTGGATCGACCGCTCCCGCCACACCCGCTCGATCGCCGCGAAGTACTTCTGCGCGTACGGCGCCGTCAGCTCCCGCTGCGACGGCTGGCCGAAGCCCGCGATCGTCGCCTCCACCAGCGCGTTCGACAGCGCCTGCGACTCCACCACCTGCGCCCACGCCTGCGCCTTGACCGCCGCCGAGGGACGAGCCGCCAGGCAGCGGACCTGGTGGCGCTTGCCGGAGGCCGTGTCGTCACGGGCCAGCTCGGCCGCCAGGACGGACTCGTCGGCCACCCCGTGCGCCGCCAGCGGCCCCAGGAACGCCCAGCGCAGCTCCTGGTCCACGTCCAGGCCCTCCAGCACCTCGGTGCCGTCCAGCAGGCCCTTCAGTAGCGCCAGATCCGTCTCGGCGGAGGCCATGTTCGCGAAGAACCGCGCCCACGCCAGCTGGTGTTCGCTGCCCGGCTCGGCCTCCCGCAGCTCCCGCAGCGCGCCCTCGGCGAGCAACTGCCCGCCCGTCTCCCGCCACTCGGGCGCCGCGTAGTGCACCAGCGCCGACTGCGCCCAGGAGTGCAGGATCTGCAGCACGCCGATGTCGGACTCGCGGCCCGCGTGACGCAGCAGCAGCCGCGCGAAGTCCCTTGCGGGCAGCAGCCCGTCCCGGGTCAGGTTCCACAGCGCCGTCCAGCACAGGGCGCGCGCGAGCGGGTCGGTGAGCGCGCTCAGGTGCTCGCGCAGGGTCTCCAGCGACGTCTCGTCGAAGCGGATCTTGCAGTACGTGAGATCGTCGTCGTTGACCAGCACCAGCTCAGGCGCCTCGGCGCCCGCCAGGTCCGCCACGACCGTGCGCGGCCCCTCCACGTCCGTCTCCACGCGCGCGTACCGCTCCAGCGCCCCCTGCGGGGTACGGCGGTACAGACCCACCGCGATCCGGTGCGGGCGCAGCTCGGGGTGTGCCTCCGGCGCCTCCTGGATCACCGCCAGCTCCGCGACCCGGCCCTCGGTGTCCAGCAGCACCTGCGGGGTCAGCGAGTTCAGCCCGGCCGTCTGCAGCCACGAGCGCGCCCAGGCCGTCATGTCCCGGCCGCTGGTCTCCGCCAGCACCGACAGCAGGTCGCCGAGGCGCGTGTTGCCGTACGCGTTGCGCTTGAAGTAGCGGCGGGCGGCCTCCAGGAACGCGTCCTGCCCGACGTACGCCACCAGCTGCTTCAGCACGCTGGCGCCCTTGGCGTAGGTGATGCCGTCGAAGTTCAGCTTGGCGTCCTGCAGATCGCGGATGTCCGCGGTGATCGGGTGCGTGGAGGGCAGCTGGTCGGCGCGGTACGCCCAGGCCTTGCGGCGGTTGGCGAAGGTGATCCAGGCGTCGGTGAAGCGGGTCGCGCCGACGTTCGCGAACGTGCCCATGAAGTCCGCGAAGGACTCCTTGAGCCACAGGTCGTCCCACCACTCCATGGTGACCAGGTCACCGAACCACATGTGTGCCATCTCGTGCAGGATGACGTTCGCCCGGCCCTCGTACGAGGCCTGCGTCACCTTGCCGCGGAAGACGTACTCCTCGCGGAAGGTCACCAGACCCGGGTTCTCCATCGCCCCCAGGTTGTACTCGGGCACGAACGCCTGGTCGTACTTCCCGAACGGGTACGGGTAGTCGAAGTGGTCGTGGAAGAAGTCCAGGCCCTGCTTGGTGACCAGGAAGACGTCGTCGGCGTCGAAGTGGGGGGCGAGGCCCTTGCGGCACATCGCGCCGAGCGGGATCTCCAGCTTGGTCCCGTCCTCGAAGGTGCGGGTGTAGGAGTCCGTGACGTGGTGGTACGGGCCGGCCACCACGCAGGTGATGTACGTCGAGATCGGCTTCGTCTCCGCGAACCGCCAGGTGCCGTCGCTGAGTTCACCGGCGCCGTTGCTCCACACGGTCCAGCCCTCGGGGGCGCGCACCTCGAAGCGGAACGGCGCCTTGAGGTCGGGCTGCTCGAAGTTGGCGAAGACGCGCCGGGAGTCGGCGGGTTCGTACTGGGTGTAGAGGTAGACCTCGCCGTCCTCGGGGTCGACGAAGCGGTGCATGCCCTCACCGGTGCGGGAGTAGGCGCACTGGGCGTCCACCACCAGCTCGTTGTCGGCGGCAAGGTCCTCCAGCAGGATCCGCGAGCCGTCGAACACCTCGCTCGGGTCCAGGTCCCGGCCGTTGAGCGAGACGGCGGTCACGGCGGGCGCGATCAGGTCGGCGAAGCTGGAGGCGCCCGGCTCGTTGCACCGGAAGCGGATGACGGACACCGAGCGGAAGGTGCGCGGCTCGCTCTCGTTCCCCGCGTCACCGTCGTCGTCCCCGCCGACGGCGGACCGCAGGTCCAGGGACACCTCGTACCCGTCGACGGACAGCAGGGCGGCCCGCTCCCGGGCCTCGTCGCGGGACAGATTCTCACCGGGCACGGATGGCACTCCCTTGTGATCGCGTGAATACGGCAGAACTGCGGAACTACGGCAGAACCACGTCTGAACTCTGAACAGGACCGATCCTGCCATGCGCTCCTGACGCCGGGCAGCAGGGAATACCGGGTGCCGGTGCACTCGTTGAGGTTTCAAAATTCCGTTTCGTTGAGGAGAGCCATGTCCGAGTCCGTGACCTCGCCGGGCAAGACCCCCGTCGACTTCTGGTTCGACCCGCTGTGCCCCTGGGCCTGGATGACCTCCCGCTGGGTGCTGGAGGTGGAGAAGGTCCGTGAGATCGAGGTCCGCTGGCACGTCATGAGCCTCGCCGTCCTCAACGAGGACAAGCTGGACGAGCTGCCCGAGCAGTACCGGGAGATGCTCGCCACCCAGGCGTGGCAGCCGGTGCGCGTGGTCACCGCCGCCTGGCAGAAGCACGGCGACGGCATCCTCGGCCCGCTCTACACCGCGCTCGGCACCCGCATCCACAACAACGGCGAGGGCCCGACCGTCGAGGCCATCGCCGGCGCGCTCGCCGACGTCGGCCTGCCCGCCGACCTGATCGACTACGCCGAGCAGGAGAACTTCGAGTTCGACGCCGAGCTGCGCGCCTCCCACAAGGACGGCATCGACCGGGTCGGCCAGGACGTCGGCACCCCGGTCATCGCGCTCCCGGGCCCCGACGGGGAGCAGATCGCCTTCTTCGGCCCGGTCGTCACCCCCGCCCCCAAGGGCGAGGAAGCGGCCCGCCTGTGGGACGGCTCCGTCGCCGTCGCTTCGGTGCCGGGCTTCTACGAGATCAAGCGGACCAGGACCCAGGGCCCGGACTTCAGCAACCTGTAGACCGGCCCGCACGTCGGCCCGCACCTTGGGCCACCCGCCGAAGACCCCCGCGCGTCACGTCCGCGCGGGGGTCTTCCTACTCTTCGTGATCAAGGCGCCTGCACGTCAGCCCCGGGCGCGCACCCGCTGCCGGACGTAGCCCACGACGGCCAGGAACAGCGTCATCCCGCCGGTCGAGCAGAGCTGGACGCGCGTGCCGGGCTCGCGTGCCATCAGGACGAAGATCGCCGCCATGCCGGCCAGCGCGACCCAGGTCAGCCACGGGAACGCCCACATCCGGACGACCAGCTTCTCGGGGGCCTCGTGCTCCACCCGGCGGCGCAGCAGCAGCTGGGAGACGGCGATGAAGATCCAGACGACCAGGATGACCGCGCCGATCATGTTCAGCAGCCAGGGGAAGACGTCGTCGGGCCGCCAGTAGCTGAGCACCACGCACACGAAGCCGAACACGCTGGAGGTCAGGACCGCGATCCGCGGCACCCCGCCGGAGACCTTCGCCAGCGCCTTCGGACCCTGGCCGCGCTGGACCAGCGAGTAGGCGATGCGCGAGGAGCCGTAGATGTTGGCGTTCATCGCGGACAGCAGCGCCACCAGCACGACCACGTTCATCAGCCGGCCCGCGCCCGGGATGCCGAGGTGGTCGAGCGTGGCGACGTACGGGCCCTTCTCCACGACCTCCTGGGAGTCCCACGGGACGAGGGTGACCACGACCGCCATCGAGCCGATGTAGAACAGCGCGATCCGCCACATCGCCGTACGGACGGCGCCCACCACGCCCCGCACCGGGTCGCTCGACTCGGCGGCGGCGATGGTGACCGTCTCCATGCCGCCGTAGGCGAAGACGGAGGCGAGCAGGCCGACGAGCAGGCCGTCGGTGCCGTTCGGCAGGAAGTCCGTCAGATTCGAGGTGCCCGGCGCGTCCGTACCGGGCAGCACCCCGGCCATGGCCAGCACGCCCAGAACCAGGAACAGGCCGATCGCACCGACCTTCAGCGCGGCGAACCAGAACTCGAACTCGCCGAAGTTCTTCACGGCGGCCAGGTTCGTGCCGCAGAACACCACCATGAACAGCGCCACCCACGCCCACTCGGGCGTGCCCGGCAGCCAGCCGGTGACGATGTGCGCGGCGCCGATGCCCTCCAGGCCGACGGCGGTGCACAGCAGCACCCAGAAGGACCAGCCGGCCGCGAAGCCCGCCCAGGGACCGATCGCCCGCTCGGCGTGCGCGGAGAAGGAACCGGAGGACGGGTAGGCGGCCGACATCTCGCCGAGCATCCGCATCACCAGCATCACCAGGAGGCCGGAGAAGGCGTAGGCGACCACGATGGACGGACCGGCGGCGGCGATGCCCGCGCCGGACCCGACGAAGAGCCCCGCGCCGATCACACCGCCGAGGGCGATCATCGACAGGTGGCGCTGCTTGAGGCCGTGGGAGAGGGAGGCGTCGTCGCGCTGCTGAGATGGCGTCTCGACGGTGGTGTTGGGCATGGGCGCGGCTCGTCCAGTGCAATAGGCGGACAAAAACGTCCACATTCTGAGCAGCGTGTTCGCTTACGAGAAAGCATCGCCCACTATCCGGACGGCGATCTTACGGACTGTGAGCGCCCGTTCACGCGGCGCCGGGCCCACTTCCCTCGAGGTGTCGACCCTCTGACGCGACCCTTTGGTGGAACCCTACAGGCGCCCCGTCAGCCCTCCACGTATCCAGGGCCACGTCACCTCAGTGACCGGTATCACGCCCCGTCGGGTGTCCTGCGCATCCTTTGTCCGAAGCCCACCAACGGCCCGTTCCCGCCTTTGTCGAGCGCTGACGGTGATCAGCGTGCGGCCGCCGGGATAGCGTCACGGTGTTCCCACCTGCCCCCGACCCGCGGAGTCCCCATGAGCACCGCCACCGCCCTCGCGCGCCCCGGCACCGTCCTCGCCGACCTGATCCCCGCGTCCCGCCTCCGGGACGCCGCCCTGGTGCTCGGCGGCGCGGCGCTCACCGGTCTCGCGGCCCAGCTGTCGGTGCCGGTACCCGGCTCCCCGGTGCCGGTGACCGGACAGACCTTCGCCGCGCTGCTCGTCGGCACCGCGCTCGGCGCCCGCCGCGGCTTCCTCTCCCTCGCCCTGTACACGCTCGCAGGCGTCGCCGGCCTGCCGTGGTTCGCGGACGGCACCTCCGGCGCCGGCGCCGTCTCCTTCGGCTACGTCCTCGGCATGCTGCTCGCCTCCGCGGCCGTGGGCGCCCTGGCCCGCCGCGGCGCCGACCGCTCCCCGCTGCGGATGGCGGGCACGATGATCCTCGGTGAGGCCGTCATCTACGCCGTCGGCGTGCCCTACCTGGCGCTGGCCGCCCATCTGACCGCCTCCCAGGCCGTCTCCCTCGGCCTGACCCCGTTCCTGGTCGGTGACGCCCTGAAGGCCGCGCTGGCGATGGGTGCGCTGCCCACCGCCTGGAAGCTCGCCGGCAAGCGCTGAGACGCCGCGGGTCAAGCGCTGACGCCGTAGTTTCCGCGGAAGAGGTTCGCCGGGTCGTACCGCTCCTTGAGCCCGGCGAGCCTCTTTCGCGTCCGGAGGTCGTACAGGCCCGCGCCGCGGTCCCCGGCGCCGAAGGCGAAGTTCAGGGAGCGTCCGAGGGTGTCGCCGGCCAGCAGCGCGAACGCCGGGTCGAGCACGGCCCGCGCCTTCTCCCGCTCCCCGACGCCCAGCAGCCGCAGCAGGAACCGTCCCTCGCGGTACGGCACCGCGTTCGGCGCGGGCCGGCCGAGCGCCCCGCCCAGGTGGTTGACCTGGACGACGCACATCTGCCCCGCCTCCGGCCCGGTCAGCCTGAGCAGCTCACCGGCCCGCTCCGGGTCCAGCTCCCGCAGCACCGCGCTGTCCCCGTGGTAGGCGTGCGGGACGTCCGGGTCGCTGTGGATGGTGTGGCTCTCGGCGTACGGCATCTCGCGCAGCGAGTCGGCGAGCACCGGCCCGATCCCCCGCAGCGGGGCGACGAGTTCCGGGCCGTCGGCGCCGGTGTGGGCGATCCTGACCGCGATGACGTACCGGCCGCGCAGGTGTGGCGGCAGCGCGGGCAGGTCCGGGTACGGCACGGCGGCGAAGGACGAGGTCAGCCCGTCCGGTACGGTCCGCGTCCACGCCTCGTACGCGCGCAGCACGGTCACCGGGTCCACCACGCGCCCGTCGAAGTCCAGCGAGCCGCCGTACAGCGTCCGCACCGGCACCAGAGCGATCTCCAGCTCCGTGACGATGCCGAAGTTCTGCCCCGCCCCGAGCAGCGCCCAGTACAGGTCGGGGTCCGTATCCCGGGTGACGTGCCGCAGTTCGCCGTCGGCGGTGACGACCTCCAGCCACCGGACATGGTCGGCCGCGTACCCGAACTCCCGGGCCATGAGGCCGAGTCCGCCGCCCAGCGTGTACGACACCGCGCCCACGCTCGGCGCCGAGCCGTTGAGCGGCGCCAGCCCGTAGGGCCCGGCCGCCGCGACCACCTGGCCCCAGCGCACCCCGGCCTGCACCCGCACGGTACGGGCGCCGGGGTCGACGGCGACCCTGTCCATCCGCCGGGTGGTGACCAGCATCCCGCCCTCGGCCGCGCCGGGCAGCCCGTGCCCGGTGGCCTGGACGTGCACGGGCAGGTTCGCGCCGGCGGCGTACCGCACGGCGGCGGCCACCTCCGCGGCCGAGCGGGCGGCCACGATCACGGCGGGCCGTTGGGCGAAACCGCACTGGAACCCGGCGAGTTCGTCCTCGTAGCCCGAGTCGCCGGGGCGGATGAGAAGCAGGCCTGCGCTGTTGTCCACGCTGTCGACGAAGGTCATGACGTACAGAATGGCCGCATAACCTGACGTGCGTCAGGTTATGCGGCCAATTCCGCGGGAGTTGTGCGGTCAGGCCGGTTCTGATCGGTCCGTGCCCGGCCGGCCGGTGAGAGAGGTCAGCCGGTGGTGACCTTCTCCGCCGCGTCGACGGCGGGGGCGGCGGCGTTCTCGCGGCGCGAGTCGATCTTCTGCTTGACCACGGCGACCAACAGGACGACCGCTGCCACCGCCAGCGACAGCTCCACGGTCGTGCGGCCGCTGCTCTCGCCCTTGGTGTCGGTCAGCATGTAGCCGAGGACGCCGACGATGAGGCCGGCCGTCGCCCAGGTCAGGTACGGGTAGAGCCACATCCTGACGACGAGCTTCTCCGGCGCCTCACGCTGGATGATCTTCCGCATCCGCAGCTGCGAGAAGCAGATGGCGAGCCACACGAACAGGGCCACCGCGCCGCTGGAGTTGATCAGGAAGAGGAAGATGGTGTCCGGGTACTTGTAGTTGAAGAAGACGGCGAGGAAGCCGAACAGCACGGACGCGATGATCGCGGCCAGCGGCACACCGCGGGAGGTGGTCCGGGCGAACGCCTTCGGGGCGTCACCGCGCTGGCCGAGCGAGAAGGCCATCCGGGAAGCCGTGTACAGGCCGGAGTTGAGGCAGGACAGCACCGAGGTCAGCACGATGAAGTTCATGATCTCGCCGGCGTGCGCGATGCCGAGCGAGTTCAGGGCGGCGACGTACGAGCCCTCCTTGGCGATCGACGGGTCGTTCCACGGCAGCAGCGAGACCACGACCAGGATCGAGCCCAGGTAGAAGACGCCGATGCGCCAGATGATGCTGTTCGTCGACTTGGTCACCGCGCGCTGCGGGTCCTCCGACTCGCCGGCCGCCAGGGTCGCGATCTCGCTGCCCATGAAGGAGAAGACGACGAGCAGCACACCGGTGAGGATCGAGCCGGGACCGTGCGGCAGGAAGCCGCCGTGGTTGCTGAGGTTGGCGAAGGTCGCCTTTTCGGCGTGCACGCCCGGCAGGACGCCGAAGATGGCCAGCAGGCCGACGACGATGAACGCGCCGATCGCCACGACCTTGATGCCGGCGAACCAGAACTCGAACTCGCCGTAGGAGCTGACGGAGGCCAGGTTGGTCGCGGTCAGCACCGTCATCACGATGAGCGCCCAGCCCCACTGCGGGACGGCCGGGATCCACCCTTCGAGGATCTTAGCCCCGGCGGTGGCCTCCACGGCCAGCACGACGACCCAGAAGAACCAGTACAGCCAGCCGATGGAGAACCCGGCCCAGCGGCCGAGGGCACGGTCGGCGTGCGCGGAGAACGAGCCGGAGGTGGGGTTCGCGGCGGACATCTCGCCGAGCATCCGCATCACGAGGACGACGAGGGTGCCGACGAGGGCGTACGACAGCAGGATGCCGGGTCCCGCCGTGGCGATTCCGGAGCTGGAGCCGACGAAGAGTCCGGCACCGATCACACCGCCGATGGCGATCATGGACAGATGGCGATTTTTGAGTCCTGCCTGAAGTCCGGAACCAGGGGTCATGGACGGGATTCCTTTGCGCCGGGGGAGCGGTTCCCGTACGTGCGGGGGATGCCCTTGTGGGGCGGTGTACGGGGCCTCGTACGAGCGGTGTACGAGGCGGTCCAGTGAAACTGAGGGGGATGAATTCGGGAACCTCTGATTCCTAATTGTTACTTGAGGTTTCCTTGAGGTTCTATGGTGCGGCTCACACTTTTACGGGTGGACACCCGAGGCTGCCGCCCCGGAACCGGCGTGTCACACTCGTCCCATGCGCGTGTATCTCGGCTCCGACCATGCGGGCTACGAACTCAAGAACCACCTCGTCGAGTGGCTCAAGGCGGCGGGGCACGAGCCCGTCGACTGCGGGCCCCACATCTACGACGCCCAGGACGACTACCCGCCCTTCTGCCTCCGCGCCGCGGAGAGGACGGCTGCGGACTCCGAGGCTCTCGGCATCGTGATCGGCGGTTCCGGCAACGGGGAGCAGATCGCCGCGAACAAGGTGAAGGGGGTCCGCGCGGCCCTCGCCTGGAGCGAGGAGACGGCCGCGCTGGGGCGCCAGCACAACAACGCCAACGTGGTGGCGGTGGGGGCGCGGATGCACAGCGTGGAGGAGGCGACGAAGTTCGTCGAGACCTTCCTCGCCACCCCGTTCTCCGGTGACGAGCGTCACATCCGGCGGATCGACATGCTGTCGGCGTACGAATCGACCGGCGACCTCCCCCCGATCCCGGCCCACCACCCCCAGCAGTAGCCCGCCCCGCTGGGGGCTCCGCCCCCAGCCTCCCCCCATCCCCGGCCCGGCCGACTGACGTGCGCTGGGGTCCCGAGGGTCCGCCCGACCGGTTCGGGTGGGCTGGTCCAGCTGGGACCCGCTTGGCCGGCCTGCCCCGACCGGCCCTGACGCCTGGCCGAACCGCTTCGGGCCGTCCGGCCGACCTGCTCCCGTCCGGCCCCGTCCCGGTCTCGTTCCGGCCCCGTCCCGGTCTCGTCCGACCACCCCGGTCTCGCCTGGCCGACGTGCCCCTGCCCGACCGACCAGCTCGCACCCGCCCCGTTCGGTCACGCCCGACCGACCTGGCCGCTCCCTCCCGACCGCTCCCCGTCACGCCCGACCGGCCTTGCTCCATCCACTGACCCGGTCCCACCCGGCCGGCTCGGTCAGCTCGGCCGGCTCGGTCAGCTCGGCCGATCCCGGCTCCGCGTGCCGGCCCGGTCCCGCCCGACCGGATCGGCCGACCGGGATGCGCAGGGCTGCATGAAAGGACGCCTACCCGTGCCAGAGGGTCACACGATCCATCGGCTGGCCCAGGACTACGCCGAGCGCTTCCGCGGTACCACTCCCCGCGTCACCAGCCCCCAGGGCAAGTTCTCCGACGCGGCCGACCTCCTGAACGGCGCCGGCCTCACCGCCACCGAGGCCCACGGCAAGCACCTCTTCCTCGGGTTCCGCGCCACGGAGTGGGTCCACATCCACCTCGGCCTCTTCGGCAAGGTCACCTTCGGCGACGCCCCGGCGCCCCCGCCCACCGACACCGTCCGGCTCCGCATCGCCACCGACACGGCCTATGTGGACCTGCGCGGCCCGACCACCTGCGCGCTGATCACCGGCCCCGAGAAGCAGGCGGTACACGACCGCCTCGGCCCCGACCCGCTGCGCGCGGACGCCGACCCGAACGCGGCGTACCGAAGGATCTCCCGCAGCCGTACCACCATCGCCGCGCTCCTCATGGACCAGAAGGTCATCGCGGGCGTCGGCAACGTCTACCGCGCCGAGGTCCTCTTCCGGCACGGCATCGACCCGTACCGCGCCGGCAGGGACGTGACCCGGGCCGAGTGGGACGCCCTCTGGGCCGACCTGGTGGAACTGATGCGCGAGGGCGTCCGGAACAACCGCATCGACACCGTGCGGCCCGAGCACACCCCCGAGGCCATGGGCCGGCCGCCCCGGGTGGACGACCACGGCGGCGAGGTGTACGTCTACCGCAGGGCCGAGCGGCCCTGCCACATCTGCGGCGGCGAGATCCGCACCGCCGGTCTCGCCGCCCGCAATCTCTTCTGGTGCCCCACCTGCCAGCAGCCCTGAGCAACCGGAAGAGGAACTAGAAGCCGTGCGGCAGCCACGGCGGCACCGGTGAGCCGAACGCCACCGACGCCTCCGCCAGCGCCCCCGTCCGCAGCTCCCGCACCCGCCCGGCCCGCGCCAGCGTCAGCAGCGGTACGCCGCCGAGGTAGGACGCACCCAGCTCCCTCACGGACAGGGCGAGGTCGGCCGGGTTCGAGGTGCGCTCGCAGGACGCCCCCTTCGGATCGCCGCTCAGCCGCCACCGGCCCGAGTTCCAGGGACAGAAGGCGTCCTCGACGTCGAGGACGACGTCCACCGGGGCCTGGTAGGTGCGGGCCGCGAGGGCCTCACCCACGTCCACCAGGCGGACGTAGCAGTCGTCCCGCACCCGCGGCCGGCAGCGGCGGATGTCGGAGACCTGGTACTGCCAGGTGTCGTCGACCGGCCGGCCCCGCGCGATCACCGTCGTCATCAGGTCGATGCCGAACAGGAAGCGCCACAGCGCCGCTTCGCTCTCCGGGTCGAGCGCGTTCAGCTCGTTCACGGTCACCGTGCCGTCGTGGCCCCCCGGACCCCAGCCGAGCTTGGTGCGGAAGCGGGTGTAGCCGGTCACCTCACCCGCCCGCTCGGCGACGACGCACTGCAGCGCCGACGCGCCCTCCCGCTTGCTCTCCGGGTCGATCAGGCCCATCCGCTCCCAGCCGGGCCGCCGGGCCAGCATCCCGGGCCGCAGCGGCACCAGGGCCGCGTACACCGCCTCGCACTCCGCGAGCGCGTCGAGGGGCGCCCGGTACCGCAGTCGTACGTCCTCCGTGCCGGCGGGCACCGCGAGTGTCACCCGGCTGGTGTCGATCTCGGCGTGCATCTGGAAGGACCCCGCGCCGTAGCCGAAGCGGCCGTAGATCGCGGGCTCGGAGGCGGTCAGGACCGCCAGCGGCTCGCCCAGCGCACGCACGTCCTCCAGCTGACGGCGCATCATCGAGGTGAGCACCCCGCGCCGCCGGTGCGTGGCGGCGACGCTGACCATGGTGACCCCGGCCGCGGGAACCGAGGCGCCGCCCGGCACGGTCAGCCGGAAGCTGAACGCTCCGGCCGTCCCCACGCATTCGTCCCCGTCCCAGGCGGCCAGGGAGCGGTCGAACTCGGTGACCGATCTGTCCAGTTCACGCTCTTCGGGTGATGTCGGGCCGCCGCCGAAGGCACGGATCAGGTGGTCCCACCAGCCGTCCCACTCCTTGGCACGCAATACCTTCAGATCAGCAGCACGGTTGGTACCCATGGGCCATGCCTACCAGGCACATTGCGGGGCGAGCCAGTGAATTTCTCCCAGATGGCAGCGCGGCGGGCCCGCGTGCCGTTCACTGTTGAGTCGAGCCCGAAGTCGAGCCTCGCACGGGGGACAAGCAGGACCTCCCGTGCCAGGCGGCCGGTCCGATGGATAGGGTCCCGAACTGATGGCAGCAGGACGAGAGCGGCGTGCGAAGGCCGAGACGTTCACGGCCCGGTGGAGGATGCAGTGGCACCGGGTCCGCGTCGGTGTGCGCAAAAGCGCCGTGGACTACTTCCGCGGTGACGGCTCCGACTGGATCGCGCTGGCCGGCCTGTTGCTGACCGTCCCGGCGCTCGCGGCCATGACGCTCGCCGACCCCGTGTGGTTCTCGCCGACCGCCCTGGTCCTGCCGATCGTCGCCGGCGGCCTGCTGCTGCGCCCGGCGAGCCTGCTGGGCCTGTACGCGGCGGCGGCGACCGCGCTGATCGTGGAGTCGGTGCGGCTCGGCCCGTACACCGACGGTCCCTCCCGGGTCACTCCGGGCGTCGTCCTGGTGGTCGCCGCGTGCGGCCTCTTCGGGCTGCTGACCGCGCAGTTCCGCAGCCGGGTCGGGGTGCCCTGGCGGCGCGGCGGAACCATGCTTTTCGACCTGCGCGAACGGATCCGGGTGCAGAGCAAGCTGCCGAAGCTGCCCAAGGGCTGGCACCACGAGATGGCGCTGCGTCCGGCCGGCGGACAGTCCTTCTCCGGCGACTTCGTCGTGGCGGCCCGGACGAACGGCGGCCGGACCCTCGAGGTCGTCCTCACGGACGTGTCCGGCAAGGGCATGGACGCCGGCTCGCGGGCGCTGCTGCTGTCGGGCGCCTTCGGCGGCCTGCTCGGCTCGCTGCCCCCGCACGCCTTCCTGACGGCCGCCAACGGCTACCTGTTGCGCCAGGACTGGGAGGAGGGCTTCGCCACCTCCATCCACCTGGTCCTGGACCTCGACTCCGGGGACTACGAGCTGTACTCCGCCGGCCATCCGCCGGGGCTCCAGCTCAGCGCGGGCAGCGGTCGCTGGGAGGAGAAGGCCGCCGAGGGCCCCCTGCTGGGTGTGTACGACGGCGCCCAGTTCGACTCGGTGAAGGGCTCGCTGCGGCCCGGAGACGTGTTGATGCTGTTCACAGACGGACTGGTGGAAACCTCCGAGCGTGAGCTGGTCGAGGGCATGGACCGGCTCACGGGCGAGGCCGACCGTTATGTCGCCGGCGGCTTCCACGGCGCCGCCTGGCACCTGATCGAGGCGGTCGCGAAGGACGTCAACGACGACCGCGCGCTCCTGCTGATCTGCCGGGAGGCGACACAGGGATGACACAGCTCACTCTGGCCGAGGTCGAGGCCCTCGCCCGCGCCGCCCACACCGGTCAGACCGACAAGGCGGGGCGGCCGTACGCCGAACACCTCGCCGCCGTCGCCGAGGGCGTACGGGCCCGGGGCGGGGATCCGGAGCAGATCGCGGCGGCCTGGCTGCACGACTCCGTCGAGGACGACGCGCTGAGCGAGGAGTGGCTGGCCGGCGCCGCGCTGGCCGCCCGCACCAAGGACATCGTGCGCGCCCTGACCAAGCGCCCGGGGGAGGAGCCGCAGGCGTACGCGCGCCGCATCCGGGCCACGCCCGGCGCGCTCCTGGTCAAGGAGGCGGACCTGGCGCACAACGCCGACCCGGACCGGCTCGCCGTACTCGACGGACCGACCCGGGAACGGCTGACCGAGAAGTACGCCCGGATGCGCGCGCTTCTCGGTCTCGGACAGGGTTAGTCAGGCGCCCCGCGCAACCGGCTACGCGTCGGCCTTCGCGCGCTCGCGTTCGCGCTCCTGCCCCCGGCGTTCGATGGCCAGCTCCGTCGCGTCCTGACGGAACGCCCACTCCATCCTCGGCTCCATCACGAAGCGGAACACGCGCTGCACGGGCTTCGTGCACAACAGTGTGATGGTGGCTGCGGCGAAGAGGGTCACCGCGGCCTCGCCGAGCGGCCGGTGCAGCGCGGGGCGGTCGAACCAGCCCTGGAAGTCGGAGTACTTCACCAGGAACCCGTGCAGCAGATAGCCGTAGAGGGTGCCCGCGCCCAGCGCCGTGAACCACGTCCTGCGGCGCGGCACCCAGGCGAAGAAGCAGGCGGTCAGCAGCAGTGTGCAGCCCAGCATCGCGAGCACCATCACCGGTCCGCACCACCACGGGGCGCCCAGCTCCTGGGCGGAGTCCTGGCGGTAGAACCAGCCGCTGTCCAAGCGCGGCACCGACCACCAGCCGAAACCGAGGGCGACCGCGGCGACCGGCACGGCGGCGATCCGCACCCAGGGGCGGCCCATCAGCCGGAAGTGCTCGGGCTTCATGCACAGGCCGAGCACGAAGTAGGGCAGGAACTGCAGAACCCGCTGGAGATCGAGGTCCTTGCCGATGCTCGGGGTGACGCTCGCCAGCATGGCGATGCCGACGGCCACCGGCAGCGGCCAGCGCACCACCCTCCAGACCGGAGCCGTCAGCCGCCACACGAACAGGGCCGCCAGGAACCAGGTCAGGTACCAGGGGTCCAGGAGGCTGATGTCGTCGTGGGTGTGGTCGACGGCGTTCTTGAAGAGCTGGTACGCGGTCTCGAAGACGACGTACGGCACCGCGACGCCGGTGAGCAGGCGCTTCAGCCGGTCCGGACGCATGTCGAAGCTGCGCGAGAAGAAGCCGGAGATGATGATGAACGCCGGCATGTGGAAGGTGTACACGACCCGGTACACGCCCTCCAGGACACGGCTGTGGCTCATCAGCGGTGACCAGAAGTGCCCCATCGCGACGAGCACGATCGCCAGGTACTTGGCGTTGTCGAAGAACGCGTCGCGCTGTTTGCCCTCGCGCTTCCCACCGGGTCTGTCCGTCGCCGGCCGGCGCTCCTGCGCACGCGTCGGGGTGCGCGGGCCGGGCACTGCGTCCAACGGCGACTGTGCCGGGGGAAGTGGCCTGCGGGGGTGGCCGAGGGGAGAGGCGGCGTCAAACATCTGAGGCACCTTAGCGTCGTCTGCGGGATTTCGTAAAACCCCCTGTGTTTTTTCCTGGTTATCGGCCTCGTGTACCCCGTTAATTACGGAACTTGCCTCCCTGGTTCATGAGACGGCATGCCCAGGAGGGGTGCTCATTCACCCCTGATATACCGATTCATCCCGACTGATTGGTGCATATCGCACGTCGGTGGAATCTATTTGAATTAGCTGCGAAGGCGATGTGTGGATGGTGAAACGAAGCCGCGCAATTGGCTCGGCCGCCGCACATCGCCGCACTCTCGAATTGCAGTGCGGGAGGTCGCTCGAACCGGGCTGCGGTCCGACGTTCCGTCATGAGGCGCATGCCATGGGCGGGTTGGTGGCACGATGGTTCTGGCGGGGGTGCGCGGGGCCGTACCCCTTGGCCGGTGGGGCGGATCGACCGAGGGCGTGATCAGTTGTGGCCATTTCAGTGTCTGTGGTGCTGTTGTTGGCGATCATCCTCGTGGTGCTGATCCGAGGCGGGAACATCAAGACCGGCCCCGCCGTCGTCGCGGCCCTCTTCGGCTTCTTCCTCGCCTCGACCGGCATGGCGCCGACCATCAACCGGTTCCTGAACTCGCTGGCCGACACCATAGGTTCGATCAAATTCTGACCCGGAGCGGTCGACGGGCGGAGCCGGACAACCAGAAGCCGGACAACCGAACCCATGGCGGACGTGCGGGGAGGCGCTGCGCGACTCGGACCCGGCGGACGCGGGCGGCTACCGGATCGAGGACCGCCTCGGCAGCGGCGGTACGGGCATGGTGACCCCGCCCGGTCCGTCTCCGCTTCCGCCTCCGCCGTCCGCCGTCCACAACCACGCGGCCTCCCGGGCCGACCGGCCGGCCGTCCTGGCCTGCGCCCCCTCGTCCTGGTCGGCGACGCCCTCCACGTCCCCCAGGGCATGCGCTCGGTCCGCACCGCGGCCGTGAGCCGAGGGGTGTCCCGTGCCGCGGGACTTCGAGAGGGCTGAGGTGCCGCAGCGGCTACGGGCTATGCGCTGGTCGACGGCGTCGGTTCCCGGCGGTGCTCCAGCCATGTGCGACTCAGGTCGTCCCAAACCCTTTGATATCTCTCGAAAACCTCACCGAGCTGGTCATACGTAAGATCATCGACGGCCGTCGATGCCATCAGGTACTCGAGGTCGTCGGCAAGACGCTGGAACCGGTACTGCGCTTCCTCCATCAGGATCCACCGGGAGCGCCAGTCGAAGAACGGTTCGAGGGCCCCGAGCAACGTCCCCACGGCCACCAGCGCAAAGGCCAGACCCGCCCATGTGTTCAGGTTCTGCAGGCCCAGAATGACGGTGGACGCGGCGGACAGCGCCAGCGTCAGCATCTTGATCACCGAAGCGCTTCGGCGGAACCTCAGCTTCTTGCCACGGGCGTAGTCGTTGCCTTGCCGGATCTTGTCCAGCAGCAGTGCGGCCGTCTCCCTCGGGCTGAGACCGACACCGGGTCCACTGTTCGGCTGCACTCCGCCCCCAAAGATTCCTCGCCACCGCGCGGCTCGACCTGGCAGACGTCGGCCTGCAACTGTCCGGTTCCGCAGTGCCTCGCCCGCCGGCCGACGGGGGCGCTCGAAGGGGCGCGCAGGGGGCTCGGTGGACTGATCGTGGCCTGCGAAACGATCAGGGCCAGGCGGAGGAAAGATCCTCTGACCTGGCCCTGAATCGGATGGAGCGGGCGACGGGAATCGAACCCGCGTAGCTAGTTTGGAAGACTAGGGCTCTACCATTGAGCTACGCCCGCAGCAGTGCGCCGCAGGTCGGTGACCTCGGCACTGGAGGCATCGTAGCGGGTCGCCCGCCGCGGAGGCCAACGCCTTGTACCGCGGGACGCCACGCGCTGGGATTCACCCGCGGTGCTGCACAAACCTGCCGCCCTGTTCGGCCAAGCCATGTACCCTACGTGTCGCACCAGACGGGGTGTGGCGCAGCTTGGTAGCGCGTCCGCTTTGGGAGCGGAAGGCCGTGGGTTCAAATCCCGCCACCCCGACCACCGGCTCGACGGCACGGATGATCGCCTTTTGGGGCGCTGACCGGCTGCGGTTACTATGCAAGCTGCGCGCCCGTGTGTCCCGGCCCATTCGGCCTATGTACTCCTCCGGGCGGCGAAATCCGCCGGACCAGTCTGGCTCCGGCAGAACCCAAGAAGTCAGCCACAAGGAGACCGAACCGTGAAGAGCGCCGTGGAGACCCTGAACCCGACCCGGGTTCGGCTCACTGTCGAGGTGCCCTTCGAGGAGCTCAAGGACAGCCTCGACGCGGCGTACAAGAAGATCAACCAGCAGGTCACGGTGAAGGGCTTCCGCAAGGGCAAGATCCCCGCCCGGGTCATTGACCAGCGGTTCGGTCGTGGCGCGGTGCTGGAGGAGGCCGTCAACGACGCGCTTCCGAAGTTCTACACCGAGGCGGTCAACGACGCGGAGCTGAGCCCGCTGGGCCAGCCCGAGGTCGACATCACCGAGCTGAAGGACGGCGAGACGCTGAACTTCACCGCCGAGGTCGACGTCCGCCCGGCCCTCGAGATCCCGGACTACTCCGGCATCGAGGTCGAGGTCGACGCCGTCGAGGTCACCGACGAGGACGTCGAGAAGTCGGTCGAGCAGCTGCGCGAGCGCTTCGCCTCCACCTCCCCGGTCGAGCGTGCCGCCGAGGACGGCGACGTCGTCACCATCGACCTGCAGGCCAAGGTCGACGGCGAGGTCCTCGAGGACGGCATCGCCAGCGGTGTCACCTACACCATCGGCTCCGGTGAGCTGCTGGACGGCATCGACGACGCCGTCAAGGGCCTGTCCGCCGACGAGGAGGCCACCTTCACCTCCGAGCTGAAGGGCGGCTCCGCGGCGGGCAAGGAGGCCGAGGTCACCGTCAAGGTCACCCAGGTCGCCGCGCGTGAGCTGCCGGAGCTGGACGACGAGTTCGCGCAGCTCGCCTCCGAGTTCGACACCCTGGACGAGCTGAAGGCCGACAGCCGCAAGCGGCTGGCGAACATGAAGCAGTTCGACCAGGCCACGCAGGCCCAGGAGCGCGTCCTGGAGAAGCTGCTGGAGCTGGTGGAGGTCCCGGTCCCCGAGAAGCTGCTCGAGGACGAGATCAACACCCGCAAGCACAACCTGGAGCACCACCAGCTGGCGCAGATGGGCCTCACCCTCGACAAGTACCTGGAGATCCAGGGCAAGACCGCCGAGGAGTTCGACGCCGAGACCCGCGAGGCCGCGGTCAAGGGCATCAAGACCCAGTTCGTCCTGGACGAGCTGGTCAAGAAGGAGCAGCTCAACGTCAACCAGGAGGAGCTGACCGAGCACCTCATGCGGCGCGCTGCCTCCTCCGGCATGTCCCCCGACCAGTTCGCCCAGGCCGTCGTCGAGGGCGGCCAGGTGCCGCTCCTGGTCGGCGAGGTCGCCCGCGGCAAGGCCCTGGCCGTCGTGGTCGAGGCCGCCACGGTGAAGGACACCAACGGCGAGGTCATCGACCTGGACGACGAGGACGAGGACGAGACCGAGGCCGCCGCCGAGACGGCCGAGGCCACCGAGGACCAGCCGGAGGCCTGAGCGGCCGTACGGCGCGTCTGACGGCGTAGTCGGGCCCCGGGGGACTGCCCCCGGGGCCCGCTTGTCATACCGGCCCGTGGTGGCCGTCGAGGCCCCCACGACGGCCCCCGCCCCGCCGGAGCCGCTACGCCCCCGGCGAACACCCCCATCTCCGGGATTCCCCGAAGGGGCCTGAGCGTTAGGGTCCATGAATACGGGGGCAGGGGAGTCTCCTGAAAGCCCCCGCCAGCCTCCGGCAGGACGACGTGAGACGGCCCGGCGCCGTCGTAAAGACGAGCAGGTGGATACGTGACGAATCTGATGCCCTCCGCCGCCGGCGAGCCCTCCATCGGTGGTGGCCTCGGCGACCAGGTCTACAACCGGCTGCTCAACGAGCGGATCATCTTCCTCGGCCAGCAGGTCGACGACGACATCGCCAACAAGATCACTGCGCAGCTGCTGCTCCTCGCCGCAGATCCCGACAAGGACATCTACCTCTACATCAACAGCCCCGGCGGCTCGGTGACGGCCGGCATGGCGATCTACGACACCATGCAGTACATCCCGAACGACGTCGTCACGATCGCCATGGGCATGGCGGCCTCGATGGGTCAGTTCCTGCTCACCGGCGGCGCCGCGGGCAAGCGTTTCGCGCTGCCCCACGCCGACATCATGATGCACCAGGGCTCCGCCGGCCTCGGCGGAACCGTCTCGGACATCAAGATCCAGGCCGAGTACCTCATGCGCACCAAGAAGCGCATGTCCGAGCTGACCGCGCTCCACTCCGGCCAGACGGTCGAGACGATCATCCGCGACGGCGACCGCGACCGCTGGTTCACCCCGGAAGAGGCCAAGGAGTACGGTCTCATTGACGAGATCATCACGCACGCCTCGGGTGTTCCGGGAGGCGGCGGCACCGGTGCCTGACCGGCCCGGCCACGCCAGACACCGCCACGACCCAAGCCCCCAGAACGCCACCAGGACGGTGAACACCCTCATGAGCAACTTTCCCGGCGCCGCCAGCGGTATGTACGAAGGGCCCCGCCCCGACAGCCGCTACGTCATTCCGCGCTTCGTCGAGCGCACTTCCCAGGGCATCCGCGAGTACGACCCGTACGCGAAGCTCTTCGAAGAGCGCGTGATCTTCCTGGGCGTCCAGATCGACGACGCCTCCGCCAACGACGTCATGGCGCAGCTGCTGTGCCTGGAGTCGATGGACCCCGACCGGGACATCTCGATCTACATCAACAGCCCCGGTGGCGACATGACCGCCCTGACGGCGATCTACGACACGATGCAGTTCGTCAAGCCCGACATCCAGACGGTGTGCATGGGCCAGGCGGCCTCCGCCGCCGCCATCCTGCTCGCCGCCGGTACGCCCGGCAAGCGCATGGCGCTGCCGAACTCCCGGGTGCTGATCCACCAGCCGGCCGGCTCCACCGGCCGCGGGCAGCTCTCCGACCTGGAGATCATCGCCAACGAGTTCACCCGGATGCGCACGCAGCTGGAGGAGATGCTCTCCAAGCACTCCGGGCAGCCGATCGAGAAGGTCCGCGAGGACATCGAGCGCGACAAGATCCTCACGGCCGAGGAGGCGCTCCAGTACGGCATCGTCGACCAGATCATCTCCACCCGGAAGATGAACAACGCCGCTGTCCGCTGAACCGGAACGGCTACTCTGTGCCCCTCTTGGCGCGGTCCACGTCAAAGTGAACCGTGCCAAGGGGGGCCCGAACACGGGGCCCGGCAAGGTACCGTCGGACATAAGGCAGCACCAGGAGCCGCTGGACTCGAAAGCGTCCGAGCGTCTCCCAGGCGAAGGGGAAGCACACCGTGGCACGCATCGGTGACGGCGGCGATCTGCTCAAGTGCTCGTTCTGCGGCAAGAGCCAGAAGCAGGTCAAGAAGCTCATCGCAGGGCCCGGTGTGTACATCTGCGACGAGTGCATCGATCTCTGCAACGAGATCATCGAGGAAGAGCTGGCCGAGACCAGCGAGGTGCGCTGGGAGGAACTCCCCAAGCCCCGCGAGATCTACGAGTTCCTCGAGGGCTACGTCGTCGGCCAGGAAGCCGCCAAGAAGGCGCTCTCCGTCGCCGTCTACAACCACTACAAGCGCGTGCAGGCGGGCGAGAACGGCAGCGCCAACGGCCGCGACGACGCGATCGAGTTGGCGAAGTCCAACATCCTCCTGCTCGGCCCGACGGGCTCCGGCAAGACCCTCCTCGCGCAGACCCTCGCGCGCATGCTGAACGTGCCGTTCGCCATCGCCGACGCGACCGCGCTGACGGAGGCGGGCTATGTCGGCGAGGACGTGGAGAACATCCTCCTCAAGCTGATCCAGGCCGCCGACTACGACGTCAAGAAGGCCGAGACCGGCATCATCTACATCGACGAGATCGACAAGGTGGCCCGCAAGAGCGAGAACCCGTCGATCACCCGGGACGTCTCCGGCGAGGGCGTCCAGCAGGCCCTGCTGAAGATCCTGGAGGGCACCACCGCCTCCGTCCCGCCGCAGGGCGGACGCAAGCACCCCCACCAGGAGTTCATCCAGATCGACACGACGAACGTGCTGTTCATCGTGGGCGGCGCCTTCGCCGGCCTGGAGAAGATCATCGAGGCGCGTGCGGGCGCGAAGGGCATCGGCTTCGGTGCCACGATCCGCTCCAAGCGGGAGCTGGAGTCCAAGGACGTCTTCGAGGACGTCATGCCGGAGGACCTGGTCAAGTTCGGCATGATCCCCGAGTTCATCGGCCGTCTGCCGGTGATCACGAGCGTCCACAACCTCGACCGCGAAGCGCTCCTGCAGATCCTGGTCGAGCCCCGCAACGCGCTCGTCAAGCAGTACCAGCGCCTGTTCGAACTCGACGGCGTGGAGCTGGACTTCGAGCGCGAGGCCCTGGAGGCCATCGCCGACCAGGCCATCCTCCGCCAGACCGGCGCCCGCGGCCTGCGCGCCATCATGGAGGAGGTCCTCATGTCCGTGATGTACGAGGTCCCGTCCCGCAAGGACGTGGCCCGCGTCGTCATCACGGCGGACGTCGTTCACTCGAACGTGAACCCGACCCTGATCCCGAGGGACGCCCGCGGGCGGGGGACGGGCGAGCAGAAGACGGCCTGAGCATCCCGGCATCGGCCTCTTGGCACCGGCGTCCCGGCAACGACACGCAGACAACGACACGCAGGCAACGAAACGGGCAGGCCCCCACCGTGGGGTGCCTGCCCGTCCGCGTGCCGGACGACGAGGGCCGGACTAGCTCTTCACCCGCACGTCGTTGCGCAGCTTGGCCGCCAGGTCCGCCGCGTCGTCGACCGAGCCGCCGTCGCCCGAGGCCAGGGAGGCGACGCTGTACGACGAGACGATGGCGATGGTGCTGTGGTCGCCCCAGATGCAGATCGGCATCTTGATGCTCTTCGGCATCCCCGCGTCCTCGGGGGACGAACTGGTGCTGTCGATCTGGGCCACCTGGCACTTCATGATGCCGTTGGAGAAGCCCGACGGGTGGACGGCCTCGGGGCTGCCGAGCAGTTTGCCCTTGGTGTCGGAGTCGCCGTGGTCCTTCTCGGACTCCTTCTTGGCCTTGGCGAACATGGCGTCGACCACCGCCTCGGGGTCGTCGATCGTCCCGTAGACGCCGCTGAAGGAAAGCCCCTTCTTGGTCAGCCCGGTACCGCTCTCGTAGCCCGCGCTCACCTGCGTGGGGTTCTTCACCCCCCACTTCTCGAAGTCCGAGCGGTCGGAGTCGCTGATGTCCGAGGAGTCCGAGTCGGTGGACTTCGAGTAGGTGGCGCTGATCACCTTGTCCGGCGTGGTCAGCTTGTGCGGCCCGTCGTCCGCGACGCCGCCGCTGCCACTGCCGCTCCCGAGGAGGAAGGCCGCGCCCACCGCCACGGCGGCCACCACGGCCACCGCGCCGATGATCAGACCGGTCTTCTTCTTGCCGCCGGCCGGGGCCGGGGGCTGCGCCATGCCGTAGGGCTGCTGGCCGTACGGGGCCTGCTGGCCGTACGGGTTCGGCTGCGGGGGCATGCCGCCCTGCTGCGGGTAGCCGTACCCGGGCTGCGGGGCCGGAGGGGCCTGCTGGGGGTAGCCGTAGCCGGGCTGGGGTGCCTGCGGCTGCTGGCCGTAGGGGCCCGGCTGGCCGTACGGACCCGGCTGCCCCGGCTGGCCGTAGGGACCCGGCTGCTGGGGCGGCGGTCCACCGTACGGGCCCGGCTGGTTGTAGCTCATTTCTGGGTTCCCCTCCAGATGCTTATGTGATCCTGACATCCTGGACCAAGCCCGGAAGGCGCACGGCACCGGGGGCCTCACCGTTACAGAACAAAGGCGTTTCGGGACCGCGCCGTGACACCTCTAAACTGAGCTCCGTGACCGAGAACGCTCAGCAGCAGCCACCCGCGCCCGACACCGAACTGCCGACCCAGTACGCGCCGGCCGATGTAGAGGGGCCGCTGTACGAGCGCTGGGTAGAGCGCGGTTACTTCGAGGCGGACGCGAAGAGCGACAAGCCGCCGTACACGATCGTCATCCCGCCGCCCAACGTCACCGGCAGCCTCCACCTGGGGCACGCCTTCGAGCACACCCTCATCGACGCGCTGACCCGTCGTAAGCGCATGCAGGGCTACGAGACGCTGTGGCAGCCCGGCATGGACCACGCCGGCATCGCCACGCAGAACGTCGTCGAGCGGGAACTGGGCAAGGAAGGCAAGTCCCGGCACGACCTGGGCCGCGAGGCCTTCGTCGAGCGGGTCTGGCAGTGGAAGGCCGAGTCCGGCGGCCAGATCAGCGGGCAGATGCGCCGTCTGGGTGACGGCGTCGCCTGGTCGCGCGAGCGCTTCACCATGGACGAGGGGCTCTCCCAGGCCGTCCAGACCATCTTCAAGCGCCTCTACGACGACGAGCTGATCTACCGCGCCGAGCGCATCATCAACTGGTGCCCGCGCTGTCTGACGGCCATCTCGGACATCGAGGTCGAGTACCAGGACGACGACGGCGAGCTGGTCTCGATGACGTACGGCGAGGGGGACGACACCATCGTCGTCGCCACCACCCGTGCCGAGACGATGCTCGGCGACACCGCCGTCGCCGTCCACCCGGACGACGAGCGCTACAAGCACCTCGTCGGCAAGCTCATCAGGCTCCCGCTGACCGACCGTTCCATCCCGGTCGTCGCCGACACGCACGTCGACCCCGAGTTCGGTACCGGTGCCGTCAAGGTGACCCCGGCCCACGACCCGAACGACTTCGAGATCGGCCAGCGCCACAACCTGCCGTCCCTCACCGTCATGGACGAGCACGCCGTCATCACGGTCCACGGCCCCTTCCAGGGCCTGGACCGCCTGGAGGCCCGCTCCGCCATCGTCGCCGCGCTGCGCGCCGAGGGCCGGATCGTCGCCGAGAAGCGGCCCTACGTCCACTCCGTCGGCCACTGCTCGCGCTGCAAGACCACCATCGAGCCGCGCCTGTCCATGCAGTGGTGGGTCAAGGTCGGCCCGCTGGCGAAGGCGGCCGGCGACGCCGTCCGTGACGGACGCGTCAAGATCCACCCGCAGGAGATGGAGAAGCGGTACTTCGACTGGGTCGACAACCTCCACGACTGGTGCATCTCGCGGCAGTTGTGGTGGGGCCACCGCATCCCGGTCTGGTACGGCCCGAACGGCGAGGTCGTCTGCGTCGGCCCGGACGAGCAGCCGCCCACCGGCGAGGGCTGGCACCAGGACACCGACGTCCTCGACACCTGGTTCTCCTCCGGCCTGTGGCCCTTCTCCACGCTGGGCTGGCCCGAGCGGACCGAGTCGCTCGCGAAGTTCTACCCGAACTCCGTCCTGGTCACCGGCTACGACATCCTCTTCTTCTGGGTCGCCCGGATGATGATGTTCGGCCTGTACGCGATGGACGGCACCCCGCCGTTCCACACCATCGCCCTGCACGGCATGGTCCGCGACCAGTTCGGCAAGAAGATGTCGAAGTCCTTCGGCAACGCGGTCAACCCGCTGGACTGGATGGACAAGTACGGCTCCGACGCCCTGCGCTTCACCCTCGCCCGCGGCGCCAACCCGGGCGTCGACGTCCCGATCGGCGAGGACTGGGTCCAGGGCTCCCGCAACTTCGCCAACAAGATCTGGAACGCGACCCGCTTCGCGCTGATGAACGGCGCGACGGTGGACGGCCCGCTGCCCGAGCCGTCGGCGATGTCGGCGACGGACCGCTGGATCCTGTCGAGGCTGAACTCGGTCGTCGCCGAAGTCGACGCGTACTACGAGGACTTCCAGTTCGCCAAGCTCTCCGACGCCCTGTTCCACTTCGCGTGGGACGAGGTCTTCGACTGGTACGTCGAGCTGTCCAAGACGACGTTCCAGGCGGGCGGCGAGGCGGCCGAGGTCTCCAAGCGGGTCCTCGGCGAGGTCCTGGACGTCACCCTGAAGCTGCTGCACCCGGTGGTCCCGTTCGTCACGGAGACCCTGTGGACCACGCTGACGGGCGGCGAGTCCGTGGTCATCGCCGACTGGCCGGACGCTGTGTCTGTTCCTGGTGCTGACGCACCGGGCGGCTTCCGTGACGTCGACGCCGAGCGGGAGATCGAGACCCTCCAGTCCGTCATCACCGAGGTCCGCCGCTTCCGCGCCGACCAGGGCCTGCAGCCCGGCCAGCGCGTCCCGGCCCGTCTGACGCTGGACGGCACGGCGCTGGCCCCGCACGAGGCGGCCATCCGCCAGCTGCTGCGTCTGCAGCCGGAGGGCGAGTCCTTCACGGCGACCGCCACCCTGCCGGTGGCGGGTGCGGAGGTGGCGCTGGACCTCTCCGGCACGATCGACGTCGCGGCGGAGCGCAAGCGCCTCGCGAAGGACCTCGCGGCGGCGGAGAAGGAGAAGGCCCAGGCCACGGCCAAGCTGGGCAACGAGGCGTTCCTCGCGAAGGCCCCGGACCAGGTGGTGGAGAAGATCCGCACGCGCCTGGCCAAGGCGGACGAGGACATCGCCCGCATCCAGACCCAGCTGGAGCGGCTTCCCGCCGCATGAGCCGCGCGGCGGCACCCCGCGAGCGCGGGTGAGCGAACCACCCTGACGGCAACCGAAGGCCCCCGGAACTTTCCGCTCCGGGGGCCTTCGCCCATGTCTGTCACCGCCGCTCCGTAGACTGACCCTGTGAGCGACCACGGCAACGACGACCAGCCCGACCCCCTCGACAGCTTCGACGAGATCATCGAAGCCGAAACCACCCGCGACCCCGACCTCGCGGTGATCGAGGCCGGCAGCCGCACCCTGCGCACCCAGGGCGGCCCGCCGCAGGCCGACGTACCCGCGCGACCGGAGGACCCGGAGGTCGACAAGGCCCTGCGCGAGGTGGAGGCGGAGCTGGCCACCCGCTGGGGCGAGACCAAGCTGGAGCCGTCGGTCAGCCGGATCGCCGCGCTGATGGACGTGCTGGGCGAGCCGCAGCGCTCGTACCCCTCCCTCCACATCACCGGCACCAACGGCAAGACCTCCACCGCCCGCATGATCGAGGCCCTGCTCGGCGCCTTCGAGCTGCGCACGGGCCGCTACACCAGCCCGCACGTGCAGTCGATCACCGAGCGCATCAGCCTGGACGGCGCGCCGGTCGCCGCCGAGCGGTTCATCGAGACGTACCAGGACATCAAGCCGTACGTCGAGATGGTCGACGCCGCGCAGGAGTACCGGCTCTCCTTCTTCGAGGTGCTCACCGGCATGGCGTACGCGGCCTTCGCGGACGCGCCGGTGGACGTCGCCGTCGTCGAGGTGGGCATGGGCGGCTCCTGGGACGCCACCAACGTGATCGACGCCGATGTCGCCGTGGTCACCCCGATCGACCTCGACCACACCGACCGGCTCGGTGAGACGACGGCGCAGATCGCCGCCGAGAAGGCCGGGATCATCAAGCAGGGCGCGACCGTCATCATGGCGCAGCAGCCGGTGGAGGCGGCGCAGGTGCTGCTGAAGAAGGCGGTCGAGGTCGATGCGACCGTGGCCCGCGAGGGGTTGGAGTTCGGGGTCGTGGCCCGGCAGGTCGCCGTCGGCGGACAGCTGCTCACGCTGCGCGGTCTCGGCGGCGAGTACACCGAGGTGTACCTGCCGCTGCACGGAGCCCACCAGGCGCACAACGCCGCCGTGGCGCTCGCCGCCGTCGAGGCGTTCTTCGGCGTCGGCGCGCAGCGCGTGGAGCCGCTGGACATCGACACCGTCCGCAGGGCCTTCGCGGCCGTCTCCTCGCCGGGCCGGATGGAGGTCGTACGGCGCTCTCCCACGGTGATCCTGGACGCCGCGCACAACCCGGCGGGCGCGCGGGTGACCGCGGAGGCGGTGCAGGAGGCGTTCGACTTCAGCCGGCTGATCGGCGTGGTCGGCGCCAGCGGCGACAAGAACGTGCGGGGGGTGCTGGAGGCCTTCGAGCCGATCTTCGCCGAGGTCGTCGTCACGCAGAACTCGAGCCACCGCGCCATGGACGCGGACGAGCTGGCCGCGATCGCCGTCGAGGTGTTCGGCGACGAGCGGGTCCAGGTCGAGCCGCGGCTGCCGGACGCCCTGGAGGCCGCGATCACGCTGGCCGAGGAGGAGGGCGAGTTCGCGGGCGGTGGGGTGCTGGTCACCGGCTCGGTCATCACGGTGGGCGAGGCCCGCCTGCTTCTGGGAAAGGGCTGAGGATTCCGTCGTGCGTACGCTCTGCTCATCGACCCTGATCGGCGAGTTCTTCATCATCGGCTTCGCCGGTCTGGTGGCCATGAAGGACCCGGACCTGTCGACCTCCACCGTGTGGCTGGTCAGCGGTATCGCCATGGCGTTGTGCGTGCTGCTGTGCGGCATGGTGACCCGGCCGGGCGGCGTCGCCCTCGGCTGGGCCCTGCAGCTCGGCCTGATCGCCTCCGGTCTGGCCGTCCCGACGATGTACTTCCTCGGGGCGGTGTTCGCGGGGCTGTGGTGGGCGTCGGTGCGCTTCGGCAGACAGGTGGACGCGGCCAAGGCGCGTTTCGCCGCCGAGGCCGAGCAATCCTCCGCGGCTGACGCTGCGTAACCGCCCCCCGGACACGCCCTGTAACCTCGTCCCACCGCACACGTCAGTCACAAGGAGTACCCCGTGAGCCAGCGCACCCTCGTCCTGCTCAAGCCCGACGCCGTCCGTCGCGGTCTGACCGGCGAGATCATCAGCCGTATCGAGCGCAAGTCCGGCTGGCAGATCACCGCGCTGGAGCTGCGCACCCTGGACCGCGCCACGCTGGAGCAGCACTACGCCGAGCACGTCGGCAAGCCCTTCTACGAGCCGCTGGTCGACTTCATGTCCTCGGGCCCGGTCGTCGCGCTGATCGTGGAGGGCGAGCGGGTCATCGAGGGTGTCCGCCAGCTGGCCGGCCCCACCGACCCGATCGCCGCCGCCCCGGGCTCCATCCGTGGCGACTTCGGCGTGATCGTCCGGGAGAACCTGATCCACGCCTCCGACTCCGAGGAGTCCGCCGAACGCGAGGTGAAGATCTTCTTCCCGGGCCGTGCCTGAGAAGCGGCGCCGGGCTGGCATTCCGGCAAAAATCTGACGGGGTATCAACTCCATGGGGTCTCCCCCGGGGGCCCCGACCTGGGACGGCCGTGCTTTTTCGGCCGTCCCTTGGCATATGCGTTGCCGATCGGGGGAACGTGTGCCCCCGATGGACCGTCTCCACAAGCGAGGCGGCGCGTCATCTGCTGACAATGACGAAGACCCTCGCGCAGTGTTCGTGCAGGCGCGTCTACGATGGAGCCTTCACGTCACAGCACCCACCTCGCCAACCTGAAAAGCCCTCAAAAGCTCGTGGGAAGGCCAGACGAATCCTGATGGGGAACTCAATGTCGTTCATCGGCCGTGACATGGCTGTCGACCTCGGGACCGCCAACACGCTGGTGTACGTCAGGGGTCGCGGGATCGTACTCAACGAGCCGTCCGTCGTCGCCATCAACACCAACACCGGTGGCATCCTCGCGGTCGGTGCCGAAGCGAAGAAGATGATCGGCCGGACGCCGGGCAACATCGTCGCCGTGCGTCCGCTGAAGGACGGCGTGATCGCCGACTTCGAGATCACCGAACGGATGCTCCGCTACTTCATTCTGAAGATCCACAAGCGGCGCTACCTCGCCCGGCCGCGCGTGGTCGTCTGTGTGCCCTCGGGCATCACGGGCGTCGAGCGCCGCGCCGTCATCGAGGCGTCCACCCAGGCCGGCGCCCGCCAGGTGCACATCATCGAGGAGCCCATGGCCGCCGCCATCGGCTCCGGCCTGCCGGTCCACGAGGCCACGGGCAACATGGTGGTGGACATCGGCGGCGGCACCACGGAGGTCGCGGTCATCTCGCTCGGCGGCATCGTCACCGCACAGTCCATCCGCGTCGCGGGCGACGAACTGGACAACGCGATCATCCAGTACATCAAGAAGGAGTACAGCCTTCTGCTGGGTGAGCGGACGGCCGAGCAGATCAAGATCACGATCGGTTCGGCGTACGACCTCGACACCGACGAGCACACCGAAGTCCGCGGCCGGGACCTGGTCTCCGGGCTGCCCAAGACCGTCGTCATCTCGGCCGCCGAGGTCCGCAAGGCGATCGAGGAGCCGGTCAACGCGATCGTCGACGCGGTCAAGACGACCCTCGACAAGTGCCCGCCCGAGCTGTCCGGCGACGTCATGGACAGAGGAATCGTTCTGACCGGCGGCGGGGCCCTGCTGCGCGGCCTGGACGAGCGTCTGCGGCGGGAGACCGGCATGCCGATCCACATCGCCGAGGACCCGCTGGACAGCGTCGCCCTCGGTTCCGGCAAGTGTGTCGAGGAGTTCGAGGCGCTCCAGCAGGTTCTGGACGCCCAGCCGCGCCGATGACATCGACGTGTCGGTCGGTTCCGCCGTACGAGATGTTCTCCTCTCGTACGGCGGATCATTGGTGCAGACGCTGACGCAGACATTGATATAGAGGCATAAGCTGCCAAAAAATGGGCCCCTTGGGTTTGTGCTTCGCCAGACGGCACCGTCCGGGGGTCCCCGCATTCCTACTCGAGGAAGGGCACGGCCGCCGCACGTGAGGGACACGAAAGAGAGCCGGCTGCTCCTGGTCCTGCTGATCGCCATCGCGTTCGCGCTGATCACGGTGGACATCCGAGGGGGCCGGAACTCCCCGGTCGACGGAGCACGGCACGCCGCCGCCGCGGTGTTCGGCCCCATCGAGAACGGACTGTCCTCGGCGGTCGAGCCGGTCGGCAACGCCGTCTCCGCCGTCCGTGACTCCGGCAGCCGCCACAACCGGCTCGCCGCGCTGGAGAAGGAGAACGCGGCCCTCAAGGCCAAGCTCGGCAGCGACGACCGCAACCGCAGCCGCCTCAAGCAGCTCGACAAGATGCTGAAGGTCGCCGGCGAGGGCCAGTACGGCATCAAGGGCGCCCAGGTCATCGCCATAGGGTCGGCGCAGGGCTTCTCCTGGACCGTCACCATCGACGTGGGCGCCAACGACGGCATCAAGCGCGACATGACCGTGCTCAACGGCGACGGGCTGGTCGGCCGCGTCACCACCGTCGGCCCGGACACCTCCACCGTGCTCCTCGCCAACGACCCGGACTTCACCGTCGGCACCCGCCTGGAGGGCAGCGACGAACTCGGCTTCGCCTCCGGGCAGGGCGACCGCCCGCTGCGCGTGGAACTGCTCAACGGCAAGGCCGAGGTGAAGAAGGGCGACCGGCTCGTCACCTTCGGTTCCCAGTCGGACAAGCCCTTCGTGCCCGGCGTCCCGGTCGGCGTGGTCTCCCGCGTCGACCCCTCCGGCGGCGGCCTCACCCGCACCCTCTACGTCACGCCGTACGTCGGCTTCACCAAGCTCGACATCGTCGGCGTGGTCGTCCAGGCGCCCAAGAAGGACCCGCGGGACACCGTGCTGCCGGCCCAGCCCAAGCCGATCCCGAGGCCGACGGTGACCGTCACGGTCACCCCCTCGGCCGACGCACCCGCCGACAGCCAGCAGCAGTAGGAGCCTTTCACCTCATGCGCCTCAACCGGATCCTGCTCGCCTCCGCGCTGGTCGTCGCCGCCCTGGTGATCCAGGTGAGTGTCCTGGCCCGGCTGCACCTGCCGGGCGCTGTGCCCGACCTGCTGCTGCTCACCGTCCTGGCCCTCGCCATGGTGTACGGCCATGTCGGCGGCGCCCTCGTCGGCTTCGGCGCGGGACTCCTCGCCGACCTCGCCCCGCCGGCCGACCACGCGGCCGGCCGGTACGCGCTCGTGCTGTGCGTCGTCGGCTACTTCGCCGGACTCATCAAGCCGGAGAACGGCCGTCTGAGGTCGGCGACCGGCCCGATGGCCGTCGTGGTCGCCGCCGCGATCGGCTCCACCCTGCTCTACCTGGGCGTCGGCGCCCTCATCGGCGACACCGCCGCCCGCCATGTCGGCCTGACCGGCCTGCTGTTCTCGGCCGCCCTGTACGACCTGCTGCTCGCCCCGTTCGTGGTCCCCGCGCTCATGTGGCTGGCCCGCCGCGTCGACAACGACCCGCTCACCGAGACCGGCCCCGCCGCCCAGAGCACCGACATCTCCACCGGCTGGCTCTCCTCCGGCACCGGTCTGCGCATCGGCTCCCAGCGCGGCGGCCTCGGCGCCCTGAAGGCCAAGGCCCGCACGCGATCGGCCCGGGTCGGCCGCATCAAGGGGGTCAAGCGGCTGTGAGCCACGGCGAGTTCGACGATGTGTTCGACGAGGGGCTCAGTGGCGAGTTCACCCGAACGGGGCGGCTTTCGCGGAACGCGGGCTCACGGTCCGGTCGTTCATCATCCGTACGCACACATCCGGTTCGCGTACACACGTTCGCGTACTGAGAGGGGGAGACAGCCGCAGTGACCAACATTCCCGAGACCGGGCGGACCCCACGGGTCCAGACCCGCCTCGTCGTGATCCAGATCCTCGTCCTCTCCCTCCTCGGCACGCTCGGCGGCCGGCTGTGGTACCTGCAGATCCGGGAGGGCGCCGAGTACCAGAAGGAGGCGTCCGGCAACCACGTCCAGCAGGTCGTCCAGCCCGCCGTCCGCGGCGACATCCTGGACGCCCGCGGCGTGCCGCTCGCGGACAACGAGACCCGGCTGGTGGTCTCCGCCTCCCGCACCGACCTGCTCAAGCAGCAGGACGGCGGCAAGACCGTCCTCGCCAAGCTGGCCGGTGTCCTCGGCATGAAGACCGAGGAGGTCAGGCAGAAGGTCCGGCTGTGCGACGCCAAGACCCCCCAGCCCTGCTGGAACGGCTCGCCCTACCAGCCGATCCCGATCACCGACAAGGCAACTCCCAAGCAGGCCCTGCAGATCCGTGAGCGCGCCGAGGACTTCCCCGGCATCACCGCCGAGCCCGAGGCCGTGCGCCGCTACCCGGGCCCCGGCAAGTCCAACACCGCCCAGGTGCTCGGCTACCTCTCGCCGGTCACGGACGACGAACTGCAGAAAGCCAAGAACACCGACTCGCCCTACCTGCGCTCCGACATGGTCGGCCGCTCGGGCCTGGAGCGCCAGTACGACAAGCAGCTTCGTGGCAAGGCCGGCGTCACCCGCTACGAGGTCGACAACCTCGGCCGGGTCATCGGCAAGGCCAAGGCGGACCGGGCCGAGTCCGGTTCCAATCTGGTCACCAGCATCGACTCCCGCGTCCAGCGGGTCGCCGAGTACGAGCTGGACAAGGCGATGAAGGTCGCCCGCGAGCAGTTCGACAAGGTCACCGGCGAGAGGTACAAGGCCGACTCCGGCGCCGTCGTGGTGATGGAGGCCAAGACCGGCCGGATCGTCGCCATGGCCTCGGCGCCGACCTACGACCCGAACGTGTGGGTCGGCGGCATCTCCGCCAAGGACTACAAGGCCCTCACCGGCAAGAACTCCGACTACCCGCTGCTCAACCGGGCCATACAGGGACAGGCCGCGCCCGGCTCGACCTTCAAGGTGGTCTCCACGGCCGCCGCGGTCAACGCCGGCTACGTCTGGGACGGCGGCTACCCGTGCACCAGTTCGTACTCGGTGGGCGGCCAGGTCTTCAAGAACTTCGAGGGCGAGAACTTCGGCCCGATCTCCCTCGGCCGCGCCCTGGAGGTCTCCTGCGACACCGTCTTCTACGGCCTCGCCGACCGGGAGTGGAAGCGGGACGGCGGCATCAACCCCAAGAAGGGCCAGCCCAAGGACTACTTCTTCAAGACCGCCCACCAGTTCGGCCTGGGCCGGGAGACCGGAGTCGACCTGCCCAACGAGGTCACCGGCCGCGTCCCCGACCGCCAGTGGAAGCTCGACTACTGGAAGGCCAACAAGGACGCCTGGTGCAAGTCCGGCAAGAAGGACGGCTCCTACGTCGAGAAGATCGCCTACGAGAACTGCCTCGAAGGCAACAAGATGCGCGAGGGTGACGAGATCAACTACTCCATCGGCCAGGGCGACACCCTCGTCACGCCGATCCAGGAGGCCGTGATCTACGGCGCCGTCGCCAATGGGGGCACCATGTACCAGCCCACCATCGGCAAGGCGATCGTCAGCGCCGACGGCAAGACCATCACGCCCATCAAGCCCAAGGTCAGAGGCAGGCTGCCGGTCAGCCAGGCCACCCTCAAGGGCATGGACGACGCCTTCGCAGGCGTCATCACCCGCGGTACGGCCGCCTGGAAGTTCGGCGGCTGGCCGCAGGACAAGATCCCGCTGCACGCCAAGACCGGTACCGCCGAGGTCTACGGCAAGCAGACCACCTCCTGGCTGGCCACCTACTCCAAGGACTACACGGTGATCATGACGATCGCCCAGGCCGGTACGGGTTCCGGCGCCTCCGGTGAGGCCGTGCGCAACATCTACAGCGCCCTCTACGGCGTCCAGGGCGATGGCTCCATCGACAACAAGAAGGCGCTGCTGCCCGAGCCCGAGAAGAGCCTGCCGAAGGTCCGCGCGGACGGCACCATCGCCGCCCCCAAGATCACCGATGACCCGGCGAAGGACAACGAGAAGGCCCAGCAGGCCGAGCAGGACGGCCCCAACCCCGCCGACGACCAGCAGCCCCCGGCCACCACGGCCTCGCCCGGCACCGGCGGCAACCGCGACACCCGCAGACGGCCCCGTGGCCGGGGCACCCGAGGCGGCCGGAGGACGCTCGCATGACCAGCGCCAACAGCTTCTCCGTCTCCGGGTACGGCCCCGAGCGCGCCGGCTGGACCAGAATCTTCGCCCGTGACTCGCTGACCCGCCGCCTCGACTGGCCGATACTGCTCGCGGCCACGGCGCTGTCGCTGATCGGCTCCCTGCTGGTGTACTCGGCGACCCGCAACCGCACCGAGATCAACCAGGGCGACCCGTACTTCTTCCTCGTCCGGCACCTGCTGAACCTCGGCATCGGCCTCGCCCTGATGATCGGCACCATCTGGCTCGGCCACCGCGCCCTGCGCAATGCCGTGCCGGTCCTCTACGGCGTGTCGGTCCTGCTGTCCCTGGTGGTCCTCACCCCGCTCGGCGCCACGATCAACGGCCAGCGCAACTGGATCGTCATCGGCGGCTTCTCGGTCCAGCCCGCGGAGTTCCTCAAGGTCGCGATCATCCTGGGCATGGCGATGCTGCTGGCCGCACGGGTGGACGCGGGCGACAAGCCGTACCCCGATCACCGGACGGTGATGCAGTCCCTGGGCCTGGCCACCGTCCCCATCCTGATCCTTCTGCTCATGCCGGACCTCGGCTCGGTCCTGGCCATGGTGGCCATCATCCTCGGCGTGCTGCTCGCCTCCGGCTCCTCCAACCGCTGGGTCTTCGGCCTGCTCACCGCCGGCGTGATCGGCTGTATCGCCATCTGGCAGCTGCACATCCTGGACCAGTACCAGATCAACCGCTTCGCGGCCTTCGCCAACCCGGACCTCGACCCGGCCGGCGTCGGCTACAACACCAACCAGGCCCGCATCGCCATCGGCTCCGGCGGACTGACCGGCGCAGGCCTCTTCCACGGCTCGCAGACCACCGGCCAGTTCGTCCCCGAGCAGCAGACCGACTTCGTCTTCACGGTCGCGGGGGAGGAACTGGGCTTCCTCGGCGCGGGCCTGATCATCTTCCTGCTCGGCGTGATCCTGTGGCGCGCCTGCCGCATCGCCCGCGACTCGTCCGAGCTGTACGGCACGATCGTCGCCGCCGGGATCGTGGCCTGGTTCGCGTTCCAGGCCTTCGAGAACATCGGCATGACCCTCGGCATCATGCCGGTCACCGGCCTGCCCCTGCCGTTCGTGTCCTACGGCGGCTCGTCCATGTTCGCGGTGTGGATAGCGGTGGGGCTGCTGCAGTCGATCAAGGTGCAGAGACCCATGTCGGCGTAGGACCTGCGACGGTCCGGCCGTAGTCGCGTGCGGTGGCCGGCCGGGCCTCGCCCTTGGTCCCCGGACGGCGGGGACAACCAGGGCGCCCTCTGCCATATCGGCCCCTCGGCCACTAGATTCAGTGCATGGCGGATGCGACACGCGAGATCGAGCGCAAGTACGAATCCGACGGCAGCGGGCTGCCCGACCTGACCGGTGTCGGGGGAGTGGCCGCCGTGGTCGACAAGGGCCTGGTCGAACTGGACGCCGTCTACTACGACACCGCCGACCAGCGACTGGCCGCCGCCTCCCTCACCCTGCGCCGCCGCACCGGAGGCTCCGACGCCGGCTGGCACCTGAAGATTCCGGTCGCTCCCGGGGTCCGCGACGAGATCCGGGCCCCGCTCTGCGACACCGTCCCCGGCGAACTGGCCGCCCTGGTGCGCTCCAGGGTCCGCGACGCCGAGCTGATCCCCCTGGTCCGGCTGCGCTCCGCCCGCGATGTGCGCCACCTGCTCGACGCCCACGGCACCCTGCTGGCCGAGGCGAGTGTCGACACCGTGACCGCCGAGCGGCTCACCGCCGGGGGCGGGGCCGCCCAGTGGACCGAGATCGAGGTGGAGCTGGCCCAGGACGGCGACCCGGCCTTCCTCGACAAGGTGGAGAAACGGCTGCGCAAGGCGGGCGTTCGCCCCTCCGGAGCACCGTCGAAACTGGCCCGGGCCCTGGAACAGACCGGTACCGCCCGCCCGGAGCCGGTGAAGCCCCCGGAGCCGAAGACCGCCGGCGACCACGTCCTCGCCTATCTGCGCGCCCAGCGGGACGCGCTCGTCGCCCTCGACCCCGCCGTCCGCCGGGACCTACCCGACTCCGTGCACCGCATGCGCGTCGCCACCCGCCGCGCCCGCAGCACCCTGTGCACCTTCCGCAAGGTCCTCGACCGCACCGTGACCGACCCCGTCGCCGCCGAGCTGAAATGGCTCGCGGGGGAGCTGGGCGTCGACCGCGACCGCGAGGTCCTCAGCGACCGCCTCGCCACCGCCCTGGACGGTCTCCCGCCCGCCCTCGTCACCGGCCCCGTCCACGACCGCATGGCCGCCTGGGCGAGCGCCCGCCGCAGCAGTGCCCGGGGCAGGGTGACCGGCGTCCTCGACTCCCGCCGCCACCTCGCCCTCCTGGATTCTCTGGACGCACTCCTCGCCGACCCGCCCCTGCGCCCGGCTGCCGCCCGGAAACCGCAGAAGGTGCTGGCCAAGGCCGTCCGCAAGGACCTGGCGAAGCTCTCCGGCCTGGTCGCACAGGCCCTGGAGCTGCCACCCGGCAAGGAGCGCGACCTCGCCCTGCACGAGGCCCGCAAGAAGGCCAAGCGCACCCGCTACGCAGCCGAGGCCGCGACCCCGGCCCTGGGCTCCCCGGCCCGCGCCCTCAGCGCCTCCACCAAGGCCCTCACCAGCCTTCTGGGTGACCACCAGGACAGCGTCATGGCCCGCCGTGCCCTGGGAGAACTGTCGGCGGTGGCCCACGCGGCGGGGGAGAGCACGTTCACCTACGGCGTGCTCTACGCCAGGGAGGAACAACGGGCGGCCGGGACCGAGGCGGAACTGCCGGGGCTGTGGGACTCGGTCCGCGGCGGTGCCGAGGTGTGACTTCCGCGGGCTCCGGCCGTAAAAAAACCTCTCTGTGCTCCCCGCCGACGCGGGGCGCCGTGATCGCCGTGCCAGGCGTGGCCTCGGGCGCGTTAGGCTTGATGGTCACCCCTGTCAGTCCAAGAAGGTTCGAGATGCCTGTCGAGTCGGTCTTCCCGCAGCTCGAAGCTCTGCTCCCGCATGTGCAGAAGCCGATCCAGTACGTGGGCGGCGAGCTGAACTCCACTGTCAAGCCCTGGGACGACTGTGATGTCCGCTGGGCGCTCATGTACCCCGACGCGTACGAGGTCGGTCTGCCCAACCAGGGCGTCATGATCCTCTACGAGGTCCTCAACGAGCAGGAGGGCGTCCTCGCCGAGCGCACCTACAGCGTGTGGCCGGACCTGGAGGCGCTGATGCGTGAGCACGGCGTCTCGCAGTTCACCGTGGACAGCCACCGCCCGGTGAAGGCCTTCGACGTGTTCGGCCTGTCCTTCTCCACGGAGCTGGGCTACACGAACATGCTGACGGCCCTGGACCTGGCGGGCATCCCGCTGGAGTCCAAGGACAGGAGCATCGACGACCCGATCGTCCTGGCCGGCGGCCACGCCGCCTTCAACCCGGAGCCGATCGCCGACTTCATCGACGCGGCGGTCATCGGCGACGGCGAGCAGGCCGTGCTGGACATGACGCGCATCATCCGCGAGTGGAAGGCGGAGGGCCGGCCGGGAGGCCGCGAGGAGGTCCTTCTCCGCCTGGCGAAGACCGGCGGGGTGTACGTACCGGCGTTCTACGACGTCGAGTACCTGCCGGACGGCCGGATCGCCCGTGTGGTCCCCAACCGCTCCGGCGTCCCGTGGCGGGTGTCCAAGCACACGGTCATGGACCTGGACGAGTGGCCGTATCCCAAGCAGCCCCTCGTCCCCCTGGCCGAGACGGTCCACGAGCGCATGTCGGTGGAGATCTTCCGCGGCTGTACGCGCGGCTGCCGCTTCTGCCAGGCGGGCATGATCACCCGCCCGGTGCGCGAGCGCTCCATCACCGGCATCGGCGACATGGTCGACAAGGGCCTGAAGGCGACGGGCTTCGAGGAGGTGGGCCTGCTCTCCCTCTCCTCCGCGGACCATTCGGAGATCGGCGACATCGCCAAGGGCCTGGCGGACCGCTACGAGGACGACAAGATCGGTCTGTCCCTCCCCTCCACCCGTGTCGACGCCTTCAACATCGACCTGGCCAACGAGCTGACACGCAACGGCCGTCGTTCCGGCCTCACCTTCGCCCCCGAGGGCGGCTCCGAGCGCATCCGCAAGGTCATCAACAAGATGGTCTCGGAAGAGGACCTGATCCGCACGGTCGCCACCGCCTACGGCAACGGCTGGCGCCAGGTGAAGCTGTACTTCATGTGCGGCCTGCCGACCGAGACGGACGAGGACGTCCTGCAGATCGCCGACATGGCGACCCGCGTGATCCAGAAGGGCCGCGAGGTGTCGAGGTCGAACGACATCCGCTGCACGGTGTCCATCGGCGGCTTCGTCCCCAAGCCGCACACCCCCTTCCAGTGGGCGCCCCAGCTCTCCGCCGAGGAGACGGACGCACGCCTGGAGAAGCTCCGCGACAGGATCCGCGGCGACAAGAAGTACGGCCGCTCGATCGGCTTCCGCTACCACGACGGCAAGCCCGGCATCGTCGAGGGTCTCCTCTCCCGGGGCGATCGCCGCATCGGGGCGGTCATCCGCGCGGTGTACGACGACGGCGGCCGTTTCGACGGCTGGCGCGAGCACTTCTCGTACGACCGCTGGATGCAGTGCGCCGACAAGGCGCTGGCCCCGTTCGGTGTCGACGTCGACTGGTACACCACCCGCGAGCGCACGTACGAGGAAGTCCTCCCCTGGGATCACCTGGACTCGGGCCTGGACAAGGACTGGCTCTGGGAGGACTGGCAGGACGCCCTGGACGAGACGGAGGTCGAGGACTGCCGCTGGACGCCGTGCTTCGACTGCGGTGTGTGTCCCCAGATGGACACGGCCATACAAATCGGCCCGACCGGCAAGAAGCTGCTTCCGCTGACAGTCAAGAACGCGGGTCCGACGCCGGCTTCGAGTGGTCACGCGCACTGAGGTGGGCGAGGCACTCGATCGGGTGGTTGAGGCGTTGGCGGGGGTGAGCGAGGACGAGTTGGCTGCTGCATTGGCTGCTCTCGGGACCCCAGCTTCGAGCCGTCGGCAGGCGCCGCAGGAGCGCTCTCGCACTCCTCTGCCGGGTCCTGGGAGGTCGTCGGGCATCCACTCTGAAGTGGAGTGGGTCTGAGCCCCTGCGGCCCCACACAGGCCGCGTAGCGACCATGAGCGCCCCCTTCGCTTCGGAGGGGGCGCTGTCGTGTCATGACCTGCCGGAACATCCGGTGCAAGTTGCCTTTGGCAAGTTGATGTCCGTACCAGCGATTGCTGGTTAAAGTCGTTTGGTTACTACTGGTTGTGGGGGCAACCAGAGCTTGGTCGGCTCTGCCGACATCCTGGGGAGGGCCTGTAGCGCATGAGTCGTCGCTCTGCTGGTTTTGTCGGTGCCTGGGCAGAAATGCAGCGTCAGCACCAGCGTCAAGTGGAAGCCGAAGCCAGACGGCTCCGGGAAGAGGCACGGCAGGCGCGGGCCTATCAACGACGTGCCACGCAGGAGTACCGGCAGTACCGCCAGGCAGAGGCGCGGCGACGTACGGAGGAACTGGACGCGCAGGTCGCCACCTTGCAGGGGCTGCTGACCGCGGGCTGCCAGGCGCCGGCCTTCAGAGCCTCGTCCCTGATGCGCGCGGAAGAGATCCCGCCGTTCGACCCGGGACAGCTCGCCTGGCCCGTGCGCATGCCGGATCCAAATCAGTACCAGACACAGGGAGGTTGGACCGCAAACCGGCGTGCACAGGCCCAGGCGGAGGCGCAGGCTCGCTTCGAACGGGACTGGCACGCTGCGCAAGCTGCCGAGGCCCAGCGACAGCAGCGGCTGGCTGCCCTCCAGCGGGACTACGAGCAGAGGACTGGGGCTCAGCGTGCGGAGGTGCGTCGGCACAATGCCGGCATTGTCGAGGTGACCGAGGGCGTGAGGCGGGGAGACCCTGACTCCGTGGTCGAGTACTTCTCAGCGGCTCTCTACTCGTCGCCTGCCTGGCCGGAAGGGTTTCCTCGACAGGTCGCGGCAGCCTTCGACTCGGCGGCGCGACAGCTTGTGCTGGACTGGGAGCTGCCCGGATACGACGTGGTCCCCGAGGCGAAATCCGTGAGGTACGTGCCCGCCCAGGACGAGGACAAGGAAAGCGCACGTCCGGTTACTCAGCGCCGTGGGCTGTACCGAGAGGTGCTCGCGCAGAGCCTGCTGTTGGTCCTGCATCAGCTCTTCGCGGCGGACGAATACGGCATCCTCGACTCGGTGGCCCTGAACGGCTTCGTCGACGCTCACGATCCGGCCACGGGCCGACGCACGCACATCTTCCTTGCGACCGTCATGGCCCAGCGGGCGGCGTTCACTGGCCTGCACCTGGAACAGGTGGACGCGGTCAGCTGTCTGACCGACGCGTTGAGGGGTCAGCTCGCGTCCCGCCCTGATCAGCTCACCTCCGTGCGCCCGGGCCGAAAGCCACAGGACGTCGGAAACCACGTCGTGGCGCACGGGAGTGATGAGGAGCCGGATCTGTATGAAATGGATCCGATCGAATTCGAGTCGCTCGTTGCCGACCTGTTCCGCGCCATGGGCATGCAGGCTGTGACGACCCAGCGCTCGAATGATGGCGGCGTGGATGTGAATGCGCTGGATCCGACGCCCATCCGAGGCGGCAAGATCGTCGTACAGGTGAAGCGGTACCGCAGCACGGTGCCGCCAACCGCGGTGCGTGACCTGTATGGGACGGTCCAGGACGTCGGCGCCAACAAGGGTGTGCTGGTGACCACGGCCGGCTTCGGTCCCGGCTCACACACGTTCGCCCGGGGCAAGCCCTTGGAACTCATCTCGGGCGGTGAACTCGTCGACCTCCTGCACCGGCACGGGCTTCGTGGGCGCCTGGGGGAGGGAGGTCGAGCGACTCCAGCGCAGCCGTCGCCGACCAGTCCTGCAACAGCGCCCGACAACCACAACGTGTTGGGCATGGCGTGGTCCGGGAGTGTCGCACTGGACGTCTGCGCTCTCGTCTGCCGTGGTAACCGAGTCCTGAGCGAAGACCACTTCGTCTTCTTCAACAATCCGCAGACCCCGGACGGCTCGGTACGCACAGTGCCGGCTTCGGCACCGGACAAGGCAGCGCTCCGTGTTTCCTTCGACGCGCTGCCGGAAGCGGCTGATCGGTTCGTGCTCGTGGCGGCCGTTGATCCGGAGGTGGACCCGGAAGCCGACCTATCCGGATTCACCAATGCATGTATTCGGTTGCTGGACCCGGCAATGACTGAGCTCGGTCGGCTCGAAGTCTCCGATGGCCGTTCCGGCGAGACCGCATTGGTGCTCGGCTCCTTCCGGCTCAGGCCCAATGGCGACTGGGACTTCGTGCTTGGAGGGAAGGGGTACACAGGTGGGCTGGAGCAGCTCGTCCAGGAGTACGGCATCGAAGTGGAGTGACGACACGGGGCTCCTACATAGTGCTGACCTTGTCCCCAGATGGACACCCACATCCAGATCGGCCCCACGGGCAAGAAGCTCCTGCCGTTGACGGTCAAGAACGCCGCGCAGGTCCCCGCCTCGAGCGGACACGCGCACTGACCGGGCGAGGCGCCTGACCGGGTGAGGGGTCTGATCGGGCGAGGCGCCTGACCGGCGTCGACGCGCCGGCCTGAACAGGCTGAACCACAGAACGTGCCGAGCCCCCTTCCCGAGCCGGAGGGGGCTCAGCGGCGTACGGCGGCTTCCCGCTTTCTCCTGAGCTGTTGCGGAGGGGCGCGGCCCGGCGTTGGAATCAAGTGTGAGGCACTTTGGTGGCGCCGTGTCCGCCGGCCGTCCCGCTCCCGGGACGGGGCCCGGCCGGAAAGGGCTCAAGAGCGACGCCCTGGGCATGTTCTCCTCGGTCGCCATGGGCCTGGCCTCCACGGGCCCGGCGTACAGCCTCGCCGCCACGCTGGGCATCATCGTGGCCGGGGTCGGACTGCAGGCGCCGATCGTCACCATGCTGGCGTTCGTCCCGATGCTGCTGGTCGCGTACGCGTTCCGGGAGCTCAACGCGAACGACGCCGACTGCGGCACCACCTTCACCTGGGCCACGCGCGCCTTCGGACCGCGTACCGGATGGATGGGCGGCTGGGGCCTGATCGTCGCCGACATCATCGTGATGTCGAACCTCGCCGAGATCGCCGCCGCCTACGGCTTCCGGCTGGTGGGCCTGGACGGGCTGGCGGAGAGCCGGCTGTGGACCACCGTGGCGGGCATCGTCTGCATCGCCGCGCTGACGGTGATCTGCTACGTCGGCATCGAAATCTCGGCGGCTGTCCAGCGCTGGCTGCTGTGCCTGGAAGTGGCGATGCTGATCCTTTTCGCCGTCGCCGCGCTGATCAGGGTCTACACCCATCCTCCCCCGACGGCGATCCACGTGTCCGCCTCCTGGTTCAATCCCTTCGAGGTCCCCTCGGCAACGGCCCTGACCTCGGGCGTCCTGGCAGGCGTCTTCACCTACTGGGGCTGGGACACCGCCTTCTCCGTCAACGAGGAAACCGTCGACAGCACGCGCATCCCCGGTCGCGCCGCGATCCTGTCCACGGTGCTGCTCCTGGTCACCTACGGGCTGGTGTCCACTGCGGCGCAGTCGTTCGCGGGAGTCGGCACCTCGGGGATCGGGCTCGGCAACGCGGACAACGAGGACGATGTGTTCTCCGGACTGGGCGCGGCCGTGTTCGGAAGCCAGCACACGGGGCTCGTCCTGTCGAGACTGCTGACCCTGATGGTGCTGACCTCCGCGTTGGCCTCCGCACAGACCACCATCCTGCCCCTGGCCAGGACCGTCTTCTCCATGGCCGTCCACAGGGCCGTCCCCACCCGGTTCGCCCGGGTCCACCGCAGGTTTCTCACCCCGACGTGGGGGACCGTCGGCATGGGAGCGGCCTCGATCGCCGTGCTGGTCCTGATGACGTCGTTCAGTCAGAACATCCTGGCCGACTCGATCGACTCGGTCGGTCTCGCGATCGCGTTCCAGTACGGACTGACCGGCTTCGCCTGCGTCTGGTACCACCGCAAGGTCCTCACCCGCAGCGCCAAGGACCTGGTCTTCAAGGGCGTGCTGCCGGGGATCGGCGGGCTGATCATGGTCCTGCTGTTCCTCTACGCAGCCTTCGTCGTCTACGCGGATCCCCGGTACGGCTCGACCACGGTCGACCTGCCGCTGATCGGGAGGACGGGCGGGGTGACCGTGCTCGGCCTGGGTGCCCTGCTGCTCGGGTTCCTGCTGATGCCGATGGCCACGCGTGGCCACAGCGTGGCCCTCAGACTCCAGCGGAGCCTGCTTCCGCGCCGCCTGCCCCCGCACGCCGCCATCGACTCGGTGAGCCGCTACCAGCCCGCCGACAGCGGGTCCGGGGTGGGCGGCGACTGGTACGACGTCATCCCCCTGTCGGGCACCCGGGTCGGCCTGGTCGTCGGGGACGTGCTCGGTCACGGCCTGCGTGCCGCGGCCACCATGGGACGTCTGCGCACGGGGGTGCGTGTCCTGGCCCGGCTGGACCTGAGCCCGGACGAACTCCTGTCCCGCCTGGACGACCTGGTCGAGCAGACAGCGCACGAGGGCGGACCGGACCACGGCCCGGGCCGTCTGATGAGGCCGCACGTCGACGCCGCCCTGGGCGTGAGCTGCCTGTACGCGGTGTACAACCCTGTCTCGGGGAAGTGCATCCTGGCGCGGGCCGGGCAGCAGGTGCTGGCCGTCGTCGCACCGCACGCGGGCGTCGTCAGCCCTTTGCAGCTGCCCCCGGGACCGCCCCTCGGAGTCGGTGGACCGCCCTACGAGAGCATGGAACTGGACCTGGCGCCGGGCACTCTCGTCGCCTTCTTCACGGGCGGCCTCCTCCAGGCGGCCGAAGACCGTGACGCCGGGCTCGCGCAGCTGTCCGACGTCCTCGTCGGCGGCGGAGGATCGCTGGACGACCTGTGCGACCGGACGCTCGCCACGCTGCTGCCCGGGGCGGTGGACGAGGACGCCACGCTGCTCGTGGTCCGCACCCACCGGCTCGACCGCAACCAGTTCGTCCGGTGGGAGCTGCCCCCGGACCCGGCGGCGGTGGCCACCATCCGCACCGCCGTCGGCAAGCAGCTCGGCGACTGGGGGCTGGACGACCTGGCGTTCACCACCGAACTCATCGTCAGCGAACTGGTCACCAACGCCATCCGCTACGTCGGCGGCCCGATCCAGGTACACCTCATCCGCGACCGGGCTCTGATCTGCGAGGTGTCCGACACCGGCCACACCTCGCCCAATCTGAGGCACGCCGCGAGCGACGACGAGGGGGGCCGGGGCCTGTACATCATCGCCCAGATGACCCACCACTGGGGCACGCGTTACACGTCCACCGGCAAGACCATCTGGACCGAGCAGGACCTCCCCGCAGGCGAAGGGCCGCCTGCGTCTCCCCGGACCCCGGCGGCCGAAGAACAGCAGGCGGGCCCGTGACCCGTCCGCTCCACGCGGGTGCCTGCCGGGTGGGCGACCACGCGGCTGTCGTGCGCGCCCGGGGACTGCCTGCTCGCCTTGCCCGACCTGTCGCTGGAGCAGGGGACGACAAGATCTGACCGCATGCGGGTCAGATGTGACTGCATCGCAACCCAGGGTGGGAATCCGGACCGGCGACCCCGTGCGTCTAGGCCGGTATGGAACTCCGCAAGCCGTCGTCCCAGCCCCAGCAGCCGCCCGAGGGATGCCTCGTCGTCGCGCTCAGGATCCCGCTGCGGGTCCTGGTGTTCCTGCTGGTGGTGCCGGTCCGGCTGGCGTGGGACGCGGTGGTCGCCGTCGCAGGGTTCCTCTGGCGCTGTCTGCTCGCCCCCGTCGGCCGGGCGATCGGCTGGGTCCTGCACGCCCTTCTGATCGTGCCCCTGACATGGCTGTACCGCTGGCTGCTCACCCCCCTGGGGCACGCCCTCGTGTGGCTGTACGTGCGTGTGCTCACCCCGGTCGGACACGCGATCCTGTGGGTCCTCACCCCTGTCGGGCGCGCCCTGGCCCGGTCCCTGTACTGGATCACCCGCGTCCTCCTCGTCCTGCCCGCCCTCGCCCTGTGGCGCTGGATCCTCGCGCCCGTCGGCCGGGTCCTCGCCGCCGTCGGACGGGAGATCGGTACGGCCCTCGGGCACGCATGGCGGGTCGCGGGACACGTTTCTCGCGCTGTCGGCCGGGTCCTCGGGACCCTCTTCCGGTGGATCTTCCTGGAGCCGCTGCGCTGGGTGTACCGGACGGTCCTCACCCCGGTCGGGCATGTCGTACGGGACCTCGTGCTGCGGCCCGCCGCCCAGGCCGCGCGCGCGGTGGGGCGGGCCGTGCGACAGGCCCGCGCCGACCTGGGACGGATGCTGTTCGGCGAGCCCCGGCAGCCGGTGCGGACGGACCGGCGGGAACCCGAGAGCCGCGCTGCACGTACTCTTGAGAGAAGTACGACCGCTCTCACGAAGGACTAGGACACTGGGCAAGCGACAGCCCGAAGGCCCGCCGCCCGCACCCGCGGTGCAGCGCATCCGACTGCGCTACACCAAGCGAGGCCGCCTCCGGTTCACCAGCCACCGTGACTTCCAGCGCGCCTTCGAGCGCGCGCTGCGCCGCGCCGATGTGCCCATGGCGTACTCGGCGGGGTTCACGCCGCACCCGAAGGTGTCGTACGCCAATGCCGCACCCACCGGCACGGGCAGTGAGGCGGAGTACCTGGAGATCGCGCTCACCGATCGGCGCGATCCCGAGACGCTGCGCGTCCTCCTCGACGAGTCGCTGCCCACCGGGCTCGACGTCGTCGACGCGGTCGAGGCGCGGACCTCCGGTCTCGCCGACCGGCTGACGGCCTCCGTCTGGGAGCTGAGGCTGGACGGTGTCGACCCGGCCGACGCCGAACGCGCGGTCGCGGCCTTCACCAAGGCCGACACCGTGGAAGTGCAGCGCATGACCAAGAACGGCGTCCGCACCTTTGACGCCCGTCCCGCGGTCATGAGTCTGGAAACGCACAGTTCGCAGGCTGATAGGCCGACCGACCAGCCCTGTGCGATACTGCGGCTGGTTGTTCGGCACGTGACGCCTGCCGTACGACCCGACGACGTCCTGTCCGGTCTCCGCGCCGTGGCCGACCTGGCGCCGCCGGTCCCCGCAGCGGTGACCAGGCTGGCGCAGGGGCTGCTCGATGAAGAGACCGGCACGGTGACCGACCCGCTCGCGCCCGACCGCGAGGCAGCCGAGGCCCTGACGGCCGTACCGGCAGCCGCCGCGACAGCGCCGGTGCCGGAAGGTTCCGCGTAGGGACGGACGTCGTAGCGCCGCCCTCGTACTCGGGAGCCACCTGGGTCGGGCAGCGCACCGACCAGAAGACTTTCGCCAGGCCGTGCACACAAGGCGTACGGAACCGGCGAGACAGGACACAGAGTGCTCCCGTGCGGCGCCCGCGCCCCGGACGGCGGCCATCGCGCACAGCGCGGGCCGCGGACGTCAACGGCGGGCGGTCCCTCACGACCGCCGCCGGACCAGGTGCGGCGCCCGGGAGCCTGACGGGAGAAACGCCCGCATGCTGGAATCGACCGAACCCAATGAGGGTTCCGAACTGAACACTCCTAGCGACACCCTGCCCCCGCGCAGGCGTCGCCGTGCCGCCTCTCGCCCGGCGGGACCGCCCGCCGCGGCGGGCGAGGCACCCACCGAGGCCATCACGTCGGCCATACCGGCCGCCGAGAGCGAAGAGATCGCTGATCCGCCGGCCGAGCCGGCCGAGCAGGCCGAAGAGACCCCACAGAGCGAGCAGGCCGAGAAGGCAGCGACCGAGGCTGTGACGGCTGCCGCCGCCGAGCCCGCTCCTGCCCCCCGCCCCCGTCGCCGTGCGACCCGCCGTGCCTCCGCGCCCGCCGGGGCACCCGTGTCGGCCGAGGCCGCGGAGACCGTCGTCGCGCCCGCCGAGGAGCGGCCCGCGGCCGTCGAGGCCGCTGAGACGCCTGAGACCGCCGGGGCCGAGGAGGCCGCGCCTGCCGCGCGTCCCCGTCGTCGTGCGGCCCGTCGTGCGTCGACGCCCGTCGGCTCCCCGCAGGTGAGCGAGGCTGCCGAGACGGTGGTGGCCGCTCCGGCTGCTGAGACCAGCGAGACGCCTGAGACCGCCGGGGCAGAGGAGGCCGCGCCTGCCGCGCGTCCTCGCCGTCGTGCGACGCGTCGTGCGTCGACGCCCGTCGGCTCCCCGCAGGTCAGCGAGGCCGCCGAAACCGCCGAGACCGCCGAGACCGTGGTCGCTCCGGCCGCGGAGGCTGCCGCGCCGGTCGAGGAGCCCGCCGCTGTGGCTGAGGCCGCGCCTGCCGGTCGTACCCGCCGTCGGGCGACCCGCCGCGCGACCGCGCCCGCCGGGGCTCCGGCGTCCGTGGAGCCGGTCGAGTCCGTGGTACCCGAGGAGACGCCCGCCGTCGCCGAGCCTGCCGAGCCCGTCGCCTCCGCCCCGGCCGCCGAGGCCGCTGAAGAGGCGGCGCCGCGTCGTACCCGCCGCCGTGCCACCCGCCGGGTCTCCACGCCCGCCGGTGCTCCCGCGGCCGAGGAGGCCCCCGAGACGGCAGCAGCCGTCGCCGAGCCCGCCCCGGCCGCCGCCCCGGAGGCGGAGAGCGCCCAGGCTGCCGAGGCGCCGCAGGCCCCCGCTGCCGAGGCCCCCGCCGAGGCGGCGGCCCCGCGGCGTCGCCGCCGGGTCGTGCGGCAGGCCGCGACCGGGTTCTCCGAGCCCGCGCAGCGATCCGCGCGTCCCGCCGCCAAGGGCACCGAGGCCGAAGCCGAGGCCGAGGTCTCGCGCCGGCCGGCGCGCCCCGCCGTGGCCGTCTTCCAGGCGCCGGTGTTCGCCGAACCGAAGTTCCAGACCCTGCAGCGGGCCGCCGCCGAAGCCGCCGCCGAGGCTGCCGAGGCCGCGGAGACCGCGGAGGCGGAAGAGACCGAGGAGACCGAGGAGTTCGCGGAGGAGCGCGCCGAGGCCGGTGCGCGCCGCCGCCGTCGCCGCCGGGGCGCTGCCGTGGCCGAGGAGGCCCAGGCCGTCGAGTCCGCCACCGAGCACGAGGCGGCCGAGGCGGCCGAGGTGACCGAGGAGGCCGAGGAACTCGCCGAGGGCGAGGAGGCCGAGGGCTTCGAGGAGGGCGGCTCGCGCCGTCGTCGTCGTCGCGGTGGCCGTCGCCGCCGTCGCGGTGAGGTCGCCGAGGGCGAGGGCGCGGAGGCCGAGACCGAGGAACTGGCCGCCGAGCAGGCCGCGCAGGACGCCGAGGACACCGCCGAGCAGGAGGAAGAGGACGCCGAGGACGGCGAGGTCTCCAGCTCCAGCAGCCGTCGCCGCCGTCGCCGTCGTCGCCGGGCTGGTGACACCACCGTCGACACCGAGCCGTCCGCCGACGACCCGGAGCGCACGGTCGTCAAGGTCCGCGAGCCCCGCAAGGCCGCCGAGCCGTCCGACGAGGTGCAGTCCATCAAGGGCTCGACCCGTCTGGAGGCCAAGAAGCAGCGCCGCCGCGAGGGCCGCGAGCAGGGCCGCCGGCGCGTGCCGATCATCACCGAGGCCGAGTTCCTGGCCCGGCGCGAGGCCGTCGAGCGCGTGATGGTGGTCCGCCAGTACGGCGACCGTACGCAGATCGGCGTCCTGGAGGACGGCGTGCTCGTCGAGCACTACGTCAACAAGGAGCAGTCGACCTCGTACGTCGGCAACGTGTACCTGGGCAAGGTCCAGAACGTGCTGCCGTCGATGGAGGCCGCCTTCATCGACATCGGCAAGGGCCGCAACGCCGTCCTGTACGCCGGTGAGGTCAACTTCGAGGCGCTGGGCATGGCCAACGGCCCGCGGCGCATCGAGTCGGCCCTGAAGTCCGGCCAGTCCGTCCTCGTCCAGGTGACGAAGGACCCCATCGGGCACAAGGGTGCCCGCCTGACCAGCCAGGTCTCCCTCCCGGGCCGCTACCTCGTGTACGTCCCCGAGGGCTCGATGACCGGCATCAGCCGCAAGCTGCCCGACACCGAGCGGGCCCGGCTGAAGACCATCCTCAAGAAGATCGTCCCCGAGGACGCGGGCGTCATCGTGCGCACCGCCGCCGAGGGCGCGAGCGAGGACGAGCTGCGCAGGGACGTCGAGAGGCTCCAGGCGCAGTGGGAGGACATCCAGAAGAAGGCCAAGAGCGGCAACGCGCCGACGCTGCTGTACGGCGAGCCGGACATGACCGTCCGGGTCGTGCGTGACATCTTCAACGAGGACTTCTCCAAGGTCATCGTCAGCGGTGACGACGCCTGGGGGACCATCCACGGATACGTCTCGCACGTCGCGCCCGACCTGGCCGACCGGCTGTCCAAGTGGACCAGCGAGGTCGACGTCTTCGCCACATACCGGATCGACGAGCAGCTCGCCAAGGCCCTGGACCGCAAGGTCTGGCTGCCCAGCGGCGGCTCGCTGGTGATCGACAAGACCGAGGCGATGGTCGTCGTCGACGTCAACACCGGCAAGTTCACCGGTCAGGGCGGCAACCTCGAAGAGACCGTGACCAGGAACAACCTGGAGGCGGCCGAGGAGATCGTGCGCCAGCTGCGGCTGCGCGACCTGGGCGGCATCGTCGTCATCGACTTCATCGACATGGTCCTGGAGTCCAACCGCGACCTGGTGCTGCGCCGTCTGCTGGAGTGCCTGGGCCGCGACCGTACGAAGCACCAGGTGGCCGAGGTGACCTCGCTGGGCCTCGTGCAGATGACACGCAAGCGCGTCGGCCAGGGCCTGCTGGAGTCCTTCTCCGAGACCTGTGTGCACTGCAACGGCCGTGGCGTCATCGTGCACATGGAGCAGCCGACCGCCGCCGGTGGCGGTGGCAAGCGCAAGAAGCGCGGGCGTGGCGGCGACGGGCAGGTGCCCGAGCACGAGATCGCCGCGGTGGCCCTGGAGACCGGCGAGGCGGTCGAGCCGGAGGTGGAGTCGGCCGCGGAGGTCGTCGCCGAGATCGCCGAGCCGGTCGCGCTGCCGGCCCCCGAGTTCGCGCCGGACGAGGAGCTGTACAGCAGCGTCGCCGAGGCGGAGGCTGCGGCCACCCGTGGCCGCGGTCGCCGTCGGGCGAGCCGTCGGGCCGCCGCTCCGGCGGGCGCGCCGAAGGCGGAGAGGGCCCCCAAGGCGGAGAAGGCTGCCAAGGCGGAGAAGGCCCCGAAGGTGGAGGAGGCCCCCGAGGCCGAGGCCGCCGTGGCCGAGGCCGCCGCACCGGCACCGGCCGCCGAGGCCCCTGTCGAGGCCGTGGCCGCCGGTCCTGTGACCGCAGAGCCCGCGGCCGTCGAGCCCGCAGCAGTCGAGGAGCAGGCAGCCGCGCAGCCGCAGGCCGAGGCGGTCGCCGTCGAGGAGGCTGCGCCCAAGGGCCGTACGCGCCGTCGTGCGACCCGCAAGGTGTCCGCGCCGGCCGGTGCCCCCGCAGGGGCCGAGGCGACCGTCGTGACGGTGGCCGAGGCTCCGGTGGAGCAGCCGGCGACCGAGGCTCCTGCCCCCGCCCCGGCCGCGGTCGAGGAGGCGCCCGCCGAGAGCGCCGCTCCGGCCCGTCCGCGCCGCCGCGCCGTGCGCAAGGCCACCGCGCCGACCGCCGCCGAGGAGACGGCCGTCGTGGTCGTCCCGTCGGCCGCGCCGGAGGAGGCTGCCGCCGAGGCCGAGGCCGAGGCCGAGGCCGTGACCGAGGCCGTCGAGGCCGGGCCGGTCGCGGAGGCCCCGGTCGCCGAGGGGACGGCCGAGGAGGCTGCTCCGGCGGCCAAGAAGGCGGCCCGCAAGACCGCCAAGAAGGCCACGGCGAAGAAGGCCGCCACCAAGAAGACCGCGGCCAAGAAGACGGCGGCCAAGAAGACGGCCGCCAAGAAGACGACGGCCAAGAAGGCGGCCAAGACCGTCAAGACGGCCGCCGCGAAGTCGACGGCGAAGAAGACCACCGCGGTCTCCGCCACCGACGAGGGCTGATCCCCGTCCCACCCCGTGTGGTCCTGCCTTTCCGGCAGGGCCACACGGCTTTCAGGGGAAGTTCTGGCCCGAGCGAATGTGAAACAAAGGAGAGAACCTCGATGATCGGCCTCGTGCTGGCGGCCGGCGCCGGACGGCGTCTGCGCCCCTACACCGACTCCCTG
>NZ_JAINVF010000040.1 GCF_020400585.1 Streptomyces sp. NK08204
GCTCGACGCCGCCGCGGCGGCGGGTGAGCCGATGCTGCTGCCGGTGCGCCTGGACCTCCCGGCGCTGCGGGCGCACGCCGCGTCCGGCGTACTTCCGCCGCTGCTGCGCGGCCTGGTCCGCGTCCCGGCCCGCCGGGCCACGGAGCCGGATACGGCCACGGAGTCCGGTCCGGCGCTGATGAAGCGGCTGGCGGGTCTGGCGCCGGCGGAGCAGGCCAAGTCCGTGCTCGACCTGGTACGCGCCCATGTGGCCACCGTGCTGGGGTACGCCTCCCCCGAGGCGGTGCAGGGCGGCCAGTCCTTCCTGGAGCTGGGCCTCAACTCGCTGACCGCCGTCGAGATCCGCAACCGGCTCGACGCGGCCACGGGGCTCAACCTGCCGCCGACCCTGCTCTTCGACCACGCCACCCCCGAGGCGTTGGCGGAGTACCTGCGCACCCAACTGCTCGCCGGGGCGCAGGGACAGGCGGTCAGCGGGGGAGCCGCGGCAGGGAGCAGCGCGCCGGCGCCCGCCAGGGCGGAGGGCGGCTCGACCATCGAGTCGCTGTTCCGCCAGGCGGTCGCCGACGGGCAGCCCATTGCCGGCACCCAGCTGCTGATGGCAGCCGCGCGGCTGCGGCCCTCCTTCAGCACACCGGCGGAGCTCGGCACCGCGCCCAAGCTGGTCCGCCTCTCGCGGGGCGGCGGCTCGCCGCAGCTGATCTGCTTCCCTTCGCTGGTCGCGGTCTCGGGCCCGCGTGAGTACGCGCGGTTCGCCGCCGGTTTCCGGGGACGCCGGGACGTCGTGGTGCTGCCCGAGCCAGGCTTCGTGAAGGGCGAGCTTCTGCCGGCGAGCATCGAGGCGATCGTGGAGATGCAGGCGGAGGCCGTACTGCGGTGTGCGGGCGACAGTCCGCTCGCGCTCGTCGGACGCTCCTCGGGCGGCTGGATCGCGCACGAGGTCGCACGGTTGCTGGAACAGCGTGGAGTTCCGGCGGCGGCCGTCGTCCTGCTGGACACCTTCCTGCCACGCGGGGAGGCGCTGCCGTGGATCCAGACGAACCTCACCGGCCAGATGTTCGAGCGCGAGAAGATGCTCGGAGCGATGGACGAGGTCAGGCTGACCGCGATGGGCGGCTACATGCGCCTGTTCGCGGACTGGTACCCCGAGCCCGGCGCCACGCCCGTGCTCTCCGTGGAGGCGAGGGAGTCCTTCTCCGCGGGAGCCGAGGGAGCCGAGGGAGCCGGCGGCGGCGCCACCGCCAGTGCGCCGGAGTCGTCGGTGTGGGGTCCGGACCATGTCACGCTGCATGTGGCCGGTGACCACTTCACGATGATGGAGGACCACGCGATCTCGACCGCCGAAGCCGTCGACGAATGGCTGGAGAAGCGGAACGGCTGATTCTGAAACGGCTCGGCCCCATTGGGGCGTGGAGGCCTCGCGGAGGCCTCCACGGGGGCGGTCCCTCCGGTGAGGAGCTGCGGTCTGCCGTGCTCCGGTGTGTGAGGTGCGGCGCTGCAGGCGGTGAGGGTCAGGCCGGGGCGAGCCGGTAGTTCCACGGCGTCGCGCCGGTCTCACCCACACCGCCGCCGCCCGACCCACCACCCTTCTCGTCGAGGAAAGGAGTCAGTGGGCAGGTAACCCAACGGGTCCGTCACGCGTCTAACTCTGGGCGGGACGGACCCGTCGCATGTTGGCGCAGGCTGGGGAGGGCAGGGCTTTGTCGCAGAGCGAGGTGCGGGGGCAGGCCGCCGCGGTCGAGGACACGATGCCGCTCACACCGCGGCCCCCGGCCGCACCGGACGGCCCCGGACGCCACGGCGGGGGGCGGCGCAGCGGCGGCCCGAAGGCCGACCGGCGGCGGCGCAGACGGCGGGTGCTGCGCTGGTCGGCGATCGTGCTGGCGGTGGCGATACTCGGCACGGTGGCGACCGGCTACCTCTACTACGAGCACCTGAACGGCAACATCCGCAAGGGCGAGCGCAGCAGCGGCGACTCAACGGCGCAGAAGGCCCGGCCGAACGCGGCGGGACAGACACCGCTGAACATCCTGCTGATCGGCTCCGACAGCCGTAACTCCGACGAGAACGTGAAGCTCGGCGGCGCCAGGTACGACCGTGGCAGCCCGCCGCTCGGCGACGTGCAGATGCTCATCCACCTCTCCGCGGACCGCAGCAGCGCCGCCATCGTGAGCATCCCCCGGGACACCCGGGTGGACATCCCGCGCTGCACGGACCCCCGGACCGGCCGGGTGTACCCGCCGACCACCGGCATCATCAACACCTCCCTGGCCCGGGGCGGCGCCGGCTGCACACTCGCCACCTGGCAGAACCTCACCGGCATCTACATCGACCACTGGATGACGATCGACTTCGCGGGCGTGGTGAAGATGGCGGACGCCATCGGCGGCGTCGAGGTCTGCGTCAACCAGAACGTGTGGGACCGCTCCACGGCCGCACAGCGCGGCGGCTCCGGACTGAAGCTGACGGCGGGCCGGCACAAGGTCAAGGGCGTGCAGGCCCTGCAGTGGCTGCGCACCCGGCATGCCTGGGGCAGTGACCTGATGCGGGCCCGCGCCCAGCACATGTACCTGAACTCGATGATCCGCACCCTGAAGCACCAGAACGTCTTCACCGACACGGGCCGGCTGATGAACCTCGCCGAGGCGGCCACCAACTCCCTGACGGTGTCCAAGGAGATCGGCACGGTCAAGAAGCTGTACGACCTGAGCAAGGAGCTGAAGTCGGTGCCGACCGACCGGATCACGTCGGTGACGATGCCCAATCTCCCGGATCCGCAGAACAGCGACCACGTCGTACCGGACAGGACCGGCGCCGGCAGGCTGTGGCAGATGCTCCGCGACGACGTGCCGCTCGACAAGAACAGCCAGGGGGCGGGCGCCAGGCAGGCCGCGTCGAAGAGCACACCGGCCAAGGCGCCCTCGCTCTCCCCGGACCGGCTCGGCGTGCTGGTGCAGAACGCCACCCGGACCGGCACGCAGGCGCCGGTGAGCGGCCGGGCCCGGGAGATCACCCAGGCGCTCGCGCAGCAGGGCTACGCCCGGGCGAGCGCCGACACCGCCGAGACCCTGTCGCAGGACACGACGGTGGTGCGGTACCCGAGCGCGGACCTGGAGGGCGACGCCCAGGCCGTGGCCAAGGCGCTGGGCATCCCGCTGACCGCGGTGAAGCGGTCGACCGACGTGTCGGGGGTCACCGTGGTCGTCGGCGCCGACTGGCGCACCGGCACGGCCTACCCCCGGCAGGCCCCGCCGAAGGCGGGCGACATCCCGAGCGGCGCCGACGCCATCAACGGCTCGGACGACTCCAGGTGCATGGACGTGTACAAGCCCTACCAGTGGTGACCCGCCCCGCGGCGGTGCTCAGTCGGCGCTGCGCACCGCCGGGCGGCGGGAGGCGATGACCCTCTTCGCCAGGGACCGGGGGCTGGTCAGGAAGCCCCAGCCCCAGGACATGTGCATGGTGGCGAGGGCGACCGGGATCTGCAGCCGTGCCCTCAGCGGCAGCCCCTTGCCCGCGGGCAGCGAGCCCAGCAGGATCGCGGCGAGATAGCCGCCGGGGATCACAAGACCCAGCGGGTTCAGCGCCGCGCCCACCACCAGGCCCGCCGCGATCGCGCACACCGCGGTCGGCGGGGCGAGGTAGCGCAGGTTGATGGAGCCGGAGTGGTAGCGGGCGACGACATGCCGCCAGCGGCCGTAGTCCTTGTACTGCTTGGCCAGCGCCCGCACCGAGGGACGCGGCCTGTACGACACCTTCAGCTCGGGCGAGAACCAGATGAGCCCGCCGGCTTCCCTGATCCGGAAGTTCAGCTCCCAGTCCTGGGCGCGTATGAACTCCTCGTTGTAGCCGCCCTGCCGCTCCAGGGCCTCGCGGCGGAAGACGCCCAGGTAGACCGTCTCGGCGGCACCGGCCTTTCCACCCGTGTGGAAGGCGGCGTTGCCGACGCCGATCTTGGAGGTCATCGCGGCGGCGACCGCGTGCTCCCAGTCGTTCTCGCCCTCGGCGTGCATGATGCCGCCGACGTTCTGCGCGCCGGTCTCCTCGAGGAGCCGTACCGCGGTCGCGATGTAGTTCGGCGACAGCATGCCGTGGCCGTCGACGCGGACCACGATCGGGTGCCGGGAGGCCTTGATCGCGGCGTTCAGCGCGGCGGGCGTGCGGCCGGTGGGATTGGGGACGGTGTGTACGCGCGGGTCTTCCGACACCAGCTCGGCGGCGATCTCGTCCGTGCGGTCCGTGGACGGACCGAGGGCGATCACGACCTCCATCTCGCCGGCGTACTCCTGCGCGAGGATCGCTTGGACGGCTCCGCGCAGATGCCGTTCCTCGTTGAGGACGGGCATGATCACAGAAACAGCGGGGAGCCGCACGTCGGACTTGGCGTTCATAGGGGCCTCACGTTACCGCGAATGGGGGACACCGGTGCGCGCCGCCGGGGCGTGAACGCGGGCTGGAGATCGTATCGGCCTACCGTGCTCACGGATCCCACGTACGGCCTCGTCCGGAGGTGTCCTCCTTGCCCAGCCCGCCTCGGTCCCCCGCCCGGCCGCCGCAACGCCGGCCGCAGCCGCCCCGCCGTGTGCCGCGCCCGCAGCGGCCCGTGCAGTCCGCCCGGCCGCGCCGGCGGCCTCGTTGGGCCATGCGGGCGCTGACCACGCTGTCCGTGGTGGTGCTGGCCTCCGCCGGGATCGGCCACGCGGTGGTCAGCAGCCTGGACGCGGGCATCACCCGGGTCGACGCCTTCAAGGACACGAAGAACCGGCCACGCGCGGGCCACGGCATGAACGTCCTGCTGGTCGGCACCGACGGCCGCGACAGGATCACCGAGCACGAGCGGCAGGCGTACCGGCTGGGCGGGGCGCCCTGCCACTGCACGGACACGATCATGATCGTGCACCTCTCGGAGGACCGGGAGCGGGCCACCGTCGTGAGCCTGCCGCGCGACTCCTACGCCGAGGTGCCGGCGCACGTCGACGAGACCACGGGCCGACACCACGGCCCGCACCCGCTCAAGCTGAACGCGGCCTACGCCGAGGGCGGCCCCCAGCTGACCGTCCGTACGGTCGAGAACATGACCCATGTGAAGATCGACCACTATCTGGAGGTCGACTTCACCAGCTTCATGAAGACCGTGGACGTGCTGGGTGGGGTCCAGGTCTGCACGACGGTCCCGCTGAAGGACTCGTACACCGGCCTCGACCTCGCGCCCGGCACCCACACCCTCAGAGGCGGGCAGGCGCTCCAGTACGTGCGGGCCCGGCACGTCGACGGGGCGAGCGACCTGGGCCGGATGAAGCGGCAGCAGCGGTTCCTGGCGGCGCTGATCGGGCGGGCCACCTCCTCCGGGGTGCTGCTGAACCCGATGAGGTTCCGGGACGTGACCCGGGCGGTGCTCGGGTCGGTCCGCGCCGACGAGGGCTTCGGCACGGACGAACTGCTCGACCTCGGCCGGGCCATGCGGAACTTCTCCCCGTCCTCCTCCGAGTTCACCACCGTGCCCATCGGTGACATGGACTACCAGGTCAAGGGCATCGGCTCGACCCTGAAGTGGGACCCCGCCAAGGCGGCCAGACTGTTCGCATCGCTGCGCGACGACAAGCCGCTCACCGTGGAACGCCCGGCACCGCGCGGCCCGGCACCGGTGCCGGTGGAGGTGCCCCCGCAGCAGATCCGGGTCCAGGTGGCGAACGGCACCGGCACGGAAGGGCTGGGCAAGCGGGTGGACGCGGCGCTCGCGGCGGCCGGCTTCGCCACGACCCACCAGCCGGTGACCGCCGCCGAGCACGACGTGCGGCGCACGGTGATCTCCTACGACCCCCGCTGGGACCGCTCGGCGCACTCGCTGGCCGCGGCCCTGCCCGGTAGCGAGCTGCGCCCGGTACGGGGCCAGGGGCCGCTGCTGAAGGTGACCGCCGGGGCCGACTTCAAAAAGGTGCACAAGGTGCGGGCGGACGCCCCGGCGCAGCCGGAGGCGAGTGTGGTGCGCGGGAACGAGGTGACCTGCCCGGGGGCGACGGGGGCGTAGGTCAGTCCTCGAAACCCTCCGCGGCCCGCTTCTCGCGCAGCTCGCGGATCGCCCGGCGGCGGGCCAGGCGGTGCGTGCGGCGGATCTGCGCCTCCTGGTAGCGACGCCGGTCGCGGTCGGCCTCGGGGATGACCGGCGGCACCCGGCGTGGCCTGCCGTCGGAGTCCACGGCCGCGAAGACCAGATAGGCCGAGCCGACCTGGGTGGGCGGGGCGGACTCGTTCCAGCGCTCGGCGAGCACCCGGACGCCGACCTCCATGGAGGTCCGGCCGGTCCAGTTGACCTGAGCCTTCACATGGACCAGATCGCCGACGCGAACCGGTTCCAGGAAGACCATCTCGTCCATGGACGCGGTGACGGCGGGGCCGCCGGAGTGCCGGCCGGCCACCGCGCCGGCGGCGTCGTCGACCAGCTTCATGATCACACCGCCGTGCACCGTCCCCAGGAGGTTGGTGTCGTTGTGGGTCATGATGTGGCTGAGGGTGGTGCGTGAAGCGGACGTCGGCTTGCCCGGGATTTCCGGTTCCACGTCTGCGGCCAGGTCTGTCATGACCTCCACCCTATGCCGAAGAAACATTCGGGGACTTTGTGTCGGATTCGCAACAGCCCCGACCTGATTTCCCGACGCCCCTTGTAAGCCATACAGCCCTGCCCGGCACACTGGGGCCCATGAATGACTGGCCCGAGGGATGGTCCGACGACAACCGCGGCGGCTACGGCCGCGGCAGTGCCGGCGCGCAGCCGGAAGGCGCCCGCGTGATGCGTCAGGTGCGACGCAGCAATCCGGCGGCTCCGCCGTACGGTGCGGGGGTGCCGCAGCAGCCGTCGTACACCGACGGCCAGGGGTACGACGACGGCGCCGGCCACGGCGACCGGCCCGGCTACGGCGGTGGGCCCGGCTACGGCGGTGGGCCCGGCGACGAGCAGCCCGGCTACGACAGCGGCTACAACACGGGCCAGGTCTACGGCGCCGGCCGGCGCGGCGGCGGCTTCGTGCCCAACGACAACGATCCCGACCCGGATCTCCCGCAGTACCGGCCGCGTCCGAACTGGCGGCGCCGGATCAAGTGGGCCTCGCTCACGCTGGTCACCGTGCTCGTCGTCACCTCCGTGGCGACGTACTTCTGGGCCGACTCCAAGCTGCGCCGCGAGGTCGACCTGTCCAAGGTCATCGACCGTCCGGAGGCCGGCAAGGGCACGAACTACCTGATCGTCGGCTCGGACAGCCGTGAGGGCATGTCCAGGGCGGACGAGAAGAAGCTGCACACCGGTTCCGCGCAGGGCAAGCGGACCGACTCGATGATGATCCTGCACGTCGGCGACAACGGCGACACGCTGATCTCGCTGCCGCGCGACTCGAACGTCACGATCCCGCAGTTCCGCGGCTCCGAGTCCGGCAAGATACGGCCCGCCATGGGCCCGAACAAGCTGAACGCGGCCTACGCCTACGACGGCCCGACGCTGCTGGTGCGCACGATCGAGTACAACACCGGCCTGCACATCGACCACTACGTCGAGATCGGCTTCCAGGGCTTCGCGAAGATCGTGGACGCGGTCGGCGGTGTCACGATCGACATCGACCAGGGCTTCAAGGACAAGTACTCGGGCGCCGACTTCAAGGCCGGCAAGCAGAAGCTGAACGGCGCGCAGGCCCTCGCCTTCGTCCGCACCCGGCACGCCTTCGCGGCTTCCGACCTGCAGCGCACCAAGAACCAGCAGAAGTTCCTGGCCGCGCTGGCCCATGAGGTGGCCACCCCGGGCACGGTCCTCAACCCGTTCAAGTTCTACCCGACCATGGGCGCGGGCCTGGACTCGCTCATCGTCGACAAGGACATGAGCCTGTGGGACCTCGCCTCCATGTTCTGGGCGATGAAGGGCGTCAGCGGCGGCGACGGCAAGTCGATGAACATGCCGATCTCCGGCTCAGTCGGCGGCAACCTCGTCTGGGACAAGGCGAAGGTGAAGACGCTGGTGAACGAGCTGAACAACGACGAGGCGGTGACGGTCTCCGGCAACTGACCGGGTGTGACCGCGGGCGACGGCCGGGGCACCCACTGCACAGGGGGTGCCCCGGCCGTGTCACCGGTGCCGGGAACTCACAGGTCGGCACCCGCCATCGCGAGACACGTCTCAGCGCAGCGGCGGCACGCCTCGGCACAGCGCATCATCTGCGGGTCGTCCGGCACGGACATGCACGCCTGCGCGCACATGTCGCAGGCCTGGGCGCACAAGGTGCACATCTCCGCGGACAGCGGCGAGCGGCGCATCATCATGTCGGCGCACATGCGGGTGGTCTCGGAGCAGTCCAGGAGCGAGCGCATGATCTGCATCTGCGCCTGGCCGCCGATCTGCAGGCAGGAACTCATGGTCTCCTCGCAGACGGCATGGCAGGCCATACAGGCGTCGACGCACTCCTGCATCTGCTCGGTCATCGGCGTCATCGTTCCGGGCTGAGTCATGGCTCCTCCTCGCCAGGCGTGGGAGGGGACCCGGGGCGGGTCACCCGTGCGCTTCCGTCCTACGCCCAGGTGCCACACCCCGCATGTCGGTGCGGAGCGGCCGGCCCATGACCTCACAGCTTGCCGAAGACCACTCCCCGCCAGGTCCAGCCGGACTGCAGGACGGTGTCACGCAACGGCTCGCGCATCTGGGCGCTGTCGAAGCGGAAGGTCTGCGTCGTCTCGAGGCGACCGCTCGCCCCGCGTCCGACGGTCCACCGGCGGCTGACGGTCCGGCTGGGCCCACGCGTGTACTCCGACGTCACCTGGAGCCTCGTGGGCGTCCCGACCCGGCTGAGCTCCCACTGTTCCTCGAGAGCCCGCACCTCGTGCTCCCTGTGGTCCAGCCGCATGCGGATCCGCACAGCGTGACTGATCTGGGACTGGACGAAGACCTGCTGCCATGCGGGTTCCGTCAACCGCCACTCCGCCAGCAGGTCGCACTGCTCACCGCCGCCGTACCGGACGACGTAGGCGACCTCGGGCTGGTTGAGTCCGAGCAGCGCCGCCCTCAACTCCTCCCCCGGAACCGGCGAAACCCCCTCTGACGGGTGCCGGGTGCCGGTCAGCTTGTCGAAGAGTCCCATGAGGGCCAACCTACGAAGGACGCGACCGGCGGCACAAGGACAGACCGGAAGGGGCACCCACCGCGACGGGTGCCCCTTTCCGGTTCACGGTGCCGGGGCTCACAGCGCGCTACGGCTTGCGGCCCACCGCGCCGAAGTGGGTGACCTCGGCGGGCTCGCCCGCGCCGGGCTCGGAGCGCCAGCGCGAGCAGGAGACCAGGCCGGGCTCCAGCAGCTCGACCCGGTCCAGGAGGCGGGTCAGGTCGGCGCGGCTGCGCAGGGTCATGGGCGCCGAGCCCTGACTGTTCCAGTACTCCACCGCCTGGGTCATCGCCTCCCCGTCGACCTCGGTGGTGGGGTGGGAGATCACCAGGTGGCTGCCGGAGGGTACGGCGTCCAGCAGCCGGTGCACGATGGACACGGCCTCGTCGGTGTCCATGACGAAGTTGATGATGCCGAGCATGGTGATGGCGACCGGCTGCTCGAAGTCCAGGGTCCCGGCGGCGCCGCGCAGGATCGCCTCGGGGTCGTGGACGTCGGCCTCGATGTAGTCGGTGGCGCCCTCGGGGGTGCTGGTGAGCAGCGCGTGCGCGTGGGTGAGGACGAGCGGGTCGTTGTCGACGTAGACGATCCGGGAGGAGGGGTCGACGCGCTGGGCGACCTCGTGCGTGTTGTCGGCCGTGGGCAGGCCGGTGCCGATGTCCAGGAACTGGCGTATCCCGGCGTCCTTCGCCAGGTACCGCACCGCCCGTGCCAGGAACGCCCGGTCGGCGACGGCCGAACGGGGCAGCGCGGGCACGAAGGAGAGGATCTGGTCGCCGACCTCCTCGTCCACCGGGTAGTGGTCCTTGCCGCCCAGCCAGTAGTTCCAGATGCGTGCTGAGTGGGAGACGTCGGTCCGCAGCCGGGCCGTGCGCGCGACGCCCTCGTCTCCGGTTGCTGCGATGTCGTCGGCCATGGCCTCGGGTCTCCTTCTGATGATCACTTGGTCGTACCGCGCACCAAAATAGACAAGAAGGCGCCCCTGGGGGCGCCTTCCGTCAAAACCGAACTCCGTTGTCGCTGAGGCCCCTACGAGGCGCACTCGACCTTGTCGGCCGTGGACTTGCCGTCGACCGTCGGTGCCTTCGCCGGCGCGGTCAGGGAGACACCCGCACCCTTGAAGTCCTTGCCCAGCGTCAGTGTCATCGTCGGCAGCCCCTGGGCGTTGGTGACGCTCTCGCCGGGCTTCAGCGCGGATCCCGGCAGCCCCATGAGGGCGGCCAGCTCGCGCGCCTGGGCGGCCTGGTCCGGCGCGTACTCCAGGGTCGTCCTGGCCAGTTCGGCGGGCGCGTTGCCGTCGTTCTCCGACTTGAGTACGGCCTTGTCGTTCTGCAGCCACTGCAGGGTGTCCTGCGCGCTGCCGGACTCGGCGCCGCCGTTGAGGATGCGCACCCGCACCTCGGACGGCGCGGACCGCGGCCCCTTGAGCCGGGCCGCCTGCGAGTCCTTCGCCGCCTTCTCCTTCTTCTTCACCTCGGTGAAGGAGACGTCGTTCCTGATGGCGTCGAAGACCTGCGGGGCGGTGTTCGGGTTGACGATGACCGTCTTGTGGACGACCCCGTCCGCCGGGTTGTCGAGCACCGGCACCGTCAGGAACGTGATGTTCTTCGGCGGTACCTTCTTCAGCTCCAGCGCGATGCTCTTGAGCGTGCCGACCTTGCGGATGCCCTTGTCGACGGTGAGCGCCTTGGTGGCCGCCTCCGCGAGCTTGATCAGCTTGGTCGGGCTGGTGAGGGTGTCACCGGAGGACATCTTGCGCATCAGCGAGCCCATGAACTGCTGCTGCACCTTGATCCGGTCCAGGTCGCCGTGGTTGCCGAAGCTGTGCCGGGTGCGCACGAACGCCAGCGCCTGCTCGCCCTGGATCTTGTGCTTGCCGGTGGGCAGGTTGAGGTGCGAGTCCTCGTCGTTGACCGCGTGCTTGAGGCACACGTCGACGCCTCCGACCGCCGAGGTCAGCGTCTTGACCGCGTTGAAGTCGACCATCATGAAGTGGTCGGGCTCGATGCCGGTGACCGACTTCACCGTACGCATGGTGCAGCCGGGGTCCCGCCCTTCCTGGCCCAGGCTGGTGTTGAAGCGGACGTTCTCGGAGCCCGGGACGACCTTCGTGGTGTGGTCGGGCTGGACGGTCGGGCAGTCCGGCACGTTCACGATCAGGTCGCGCGGGATGCTCAGCGCGGTGGCGTTCGAACGGTCCTTGGCGACGTGCAGCAGGATGTTGGTGTCGGCGTGTCCGACGCTGCCCTTGTCGCCGTAGCCCTCGTTGCCCTTGCCGGTGCGTTTGTCGGTGCCGATGATCAGGATGTTGAAGGCTTCGTCCTTGTTGAAGCCGCTCTTCGCCGCGTCACCGACATCGGTCGCGGTGACGTTGCCCTCGAGGTGCTTGAGGTACAGGTAGCCGGCCGTGCCGACGGCGACCAGGACGAACGCCGTGCCGCCGGCGGTCCACGCCAGCACCTTCTTGACCTTCGAGCCCTTCTTCACAGGCCGCCGGCTCCGCCGCCCCTGCGGTGGCTCGGGCTCGGCACCCCTGCGGCGGCGTGGTGGCGGCACCTGCGCGCCGCCCGTCTCCTGCTGCGGCTCGCGCGGGCGAGGCGGCGCCGCGTCGCGGCGTCCACGCCCTGCACCGCCCGCGTCCCGGGAGGAAGGTCTCCGGGGACCCGGGACCGACGACTGCGGTGCGGAAGCGCTCAGTCGCAGTTCGTATTCGCCGGTGTTCGGATTGAGCACCCACTGGTCTGCGGGGTCGATGTTGTCCGCCCGCCCACGGCCTTGCGCGTCCACGGTTGTCCGAATCCTCCGTCGGGGCCACGCGGCGCCTCTCCCCCCTCGAGGCGCTCGGGTCTCGGTGAATCAGTGCACGACCCCAGGACGGACCTCGCGGCTGGTGCACCGGATCGCTCACACTATCCGCCCAGTTCAGCGTCGGGCGACGCCGGTGCCGAATTCGTTGTCCCTACAACCGGGCAATCCCCCTCATACTTCTGAACATAATTTCCCCGCCTTTGCGTACCTCTTACTCGCAGGTGTGTTCGGCGGCGGTGTTCCCGCGGAACGTGGGCGTGGGCGTCACGTCGCCGGCGGAGCCGTTCCTGTGGGTCCGCTGTGCATCGCCCGCCGGTGAGGCGTCCGGCTGCGGGTCATGCTGCCGCGGCGTTCTCGCGGCCACCGCCACCGGCTCGTCGGCCCGCAGCCGGGCGAAGAGCCGCTCCGCCTCCGGCTCCACGAGCTGGTCGCGGTTGGAGTCGTAGACGTACGACTCCCGGGGCACGGTCAAGAACTGCACATGTTCCGTGGGGATGCCGCGCAGCCCGCGAACCAACTGGTACAAACCACGCAGACTCGCCAGTTCCGGATCGGTGGTGAGCGAGGAGGTCGCCGCGTCCAGCACGGGATACAGCTCGACCGGATTCAGCAGGACGTCACTGCTCTGCACCTTGCTGACGAGCGCTGCGAGGAATCGTTGCTGCCGCTGCATCCGCTCGGTGTCGCTGCCGTCGCCCAGCGACTTGCGTGCCCGTACGTAGCCGAGCGCCTGCTCCCCGTCCAGCTCCACCTTGCCCGCGGGCAGCTTCAGCCTGGCGGCCTTGTCGTCGATGGGCTCCTTCAGGCACACCTGCACCCCGTCGACGGCGTCGACCATCGCCGTGAACCCGCTGAAGTCCACGACCACGTGATGGTCGATCCGGATGCCCGTCAGCTTCTCGACGGTGCGGATGGTGCACGCCGTACCGCCCACTTCGAAGGCCCGGTTGAACAGGGCGAACACCGGCTCGCTGCGGCTGCCGTCGGCCCGCCGGCACCCCGGTATGTGCACCATCAGGTCCCGGGGCAGGGACACGGCCGTGGCGCTGCGCCGGTCGGCGGCCAGGTGCAGCAGGATCGTCGTGTCCGACCGCTCGCTGCCCAGGTCCCGCCCGTACCGCCCGTTGCCGTCCCCGGCCCGGGTGTCGGACCCGATCAGCAGGATGTTCTGCGCGTCCCGTACCAGCGCCGTGGGCCGCTCCCGCTCGTAGCGGGCGAGTTCGCGGGCGGCTGCGTCATCGGCGGTGATGTTGGCGCTGAGCTTGGCGTACAGCGCCCAGCCGACACCACCGGCGGCGACGACGACCACGGCCAGCCCGAGGGCCGTGCCTTCCACCAGGCGCCGACGCCGCCGTCGTACGAGCCCGATCCCGGTCGCGGAGGCCCCGGCCCGGGGGCCGAGGGGCTTGGCCTTGCCAACGGTGCCGGTCACGGGCGGGCCACCCCCTCATGGCGTACGAGTGTCGGGTCCTGCCCTTATGACGATGGCGGGGAGAGGGGGGCGAAGGCGCCCTGTGTTGCGCCGATCGGGGGACGGCAGGGCCCAGGAGCGCGGGGCTGTCCGCAGGTGCGCTGCGCCGCGTGGGCACGGGCTGCCACGGCGCACCCGGACCCGGCCGAACGGCCGGCCGCCGCCTCTCAGCGGCGCACGGCCGTCACCCGCTCACTCTCGATCCGCTTGGCGAGCCCTTCCTCGTCCAGCCGCTCGAGATTCCGGCACAACACCACGGACCCCCCGACGGCAAGCGGCGCGTACAACCCCGCGCTCAGCCCCTCCCACGTGTCGTACGACACCCCGGACAGCAGCCGGGACCCGGGTCCCGTGAGATCCAGCGACGGCGCGTCCGTCAGGGCGCGCTCCACGACCTCCGCCGCACTGAACTCGGCGCCCGCGACGATCAGCGCCGGCTCCTGGGGGTCCACCGGTGCGAACGGCACGAACCGGTCACCCTGACCGGGAACTTCGACGGCGTAGTCGACGAAGCCGGCCGGTGTCTGCGGGAACCGGCCACCCAACGGCCGCAGCGCGAGCGCGACCCGCTCCCCGCGGCAGGCCCGCGCCGCGTCCAGCGAGTCCGGTCCGCTGACGACCACGTCGGCCACAGCGGGATCCCCGGCGACATCGGCCACCGCCCCGACCGACGCACAGGCGAGCAGCCACACCGCCGTCTGCCAGTGCGCGGGCAGCAGCAGCGCGACCCGGTCGCCGGGCCCGGCGGACAGGTCGCCCTGGAGGAGATTCGCGGTCTTGGCCACCCAATTGGCGAAGGTGGCCACGGACAGTTCGACACGTTCGCCCGTGGCGTCGTCGTAGAAGGTCACCAGGGGGCGGCCGGCGTCCCCGGCGAGCGCGGAAGTCAGCAGGTCGGCGGGGGTGCGATCGGTGGCGTTCACCCGGCACAGGGTACGCGCGGGCGGCCCCGGGCGCCGAGCGGCGGGGCCACCGGTTCGGCGGAACGGATTCCGACGGCCCGTCAATTCACCGATGGACAGATTTATATGGCTATGTCCAAGATCCTGACTATGCGTGGATTCATCACTTCCCCGATCGGTGCCTCCTGGACCGGCTTCACGTGTGCGGCGGTCCTCGCCCTCCCGCTGGCCCTGCCCGCGCGGGCCGCGGAACGGGCCGCCGTCACCACCGAGGCCACGGTCCCGGGTCGTACCCAGTCGCTGCCCCTCCTCCCCGTCTCCCGGACGCGCGCCGCCGGCGCGGCTGCCGAACAGGGCCTGTACCGCGCCGAGGTCGGGCGTTTCTCACTGGTCGGAGTCGCCTGGGACGACCCGGACGCCGAGTTGCACGGCCGCGTCCAGGTGCGTACCCGGTCCACGGCGACGGGGGAGTGGTCCGGCTGGCAGGACGTCGAGACGCACTACGCCGACGACGGCGCAGACCCGGACACGGCGGAACGTTCCTCGGGCCGGGTACACGGGGCCACCGCACCGCTGTGGACGGGCGACTCGGACGGCGTGGACGTACGGGTGCGCGCGGACGCGGAGACGGTTCCGTCGGCCGGGAGGCGGGACAGCCGTACCGACGGGCTGCGCCAGCCGCTGCCGTCCGGGCTGCGGCTGGAACTCGTCGACCCGGGGCGGCAGGCGCCGCCGCCGGGCCCGGCGGCCGGCACCCCGCGTATCAGCGCCGGCGCCGGGGCGGCGATCGCCTCCTCCGCCGCCAATGTCGACATCGCCCGCTTCGGCGCCGCCGAGATCCCGGCGCTGGGCAGGCGTGACACCGAGCGCGAACTCGTCATGCTGCGGGGAGAGGTGAGGGGCAAGCCGTACATCGGACCGCGCCCGGCGATCGTCACGCGGCGCGGCTGGGGCGCGGACGAGGCACTGCGCGAGCGCGGGTTCGTCTACACGAAGAAGGTCAAGGCGGCCTTCGTGCACCACACCGCCTCGGGCAACAGGTACACCTGCTCCCAGGCCCCCTCGGTCATCCGCAGTATCTACCGCTACCACGTCAGGAGCATGGGCTGGCGGGACGTCGGCTACAACTTCCTCGTCGACAAGTGCGGAACCATCTACGAGGGCCGGGCCGGGGGAGTGACGAAGGCCGTTCTGGGCGCCCACACCCGGGGGTTCAACGCCGACAGCATGGGCATCGCCGTGATCGGCACGTACGGCTCCACCCAGCCGTCCGCCGCCGCCGTGAACGCTATCGCCAGGCTCACGGCGTGGAAGCTCGGGCTCTTCGGGGCGAACCCCCTCGGAAAGACATATCTGACGTCGGGCGGTGGAAATCTCTATCCGAAGGGGAAGAACGCACGACTGAATGTGATCTCCGGTCACAGAGACGGATACGCCACGGAATGTCCGGGCAGACTGCTCTACGCCAGGCTCGGATCGGCCCGCTCCGTCGCGGCGCAGTACCAGGGGCGCTGAACTGCATACACTGGCCGGCCGAGATGTGTAGTTCCGCCGGTCCCGGCAGGAAGCAGAGACGACAGGTGACAGAAGCGATCCTCCTGGTCGGCGGCAAAGGCACCCGGCTGCGTCCGCTCACGGTGCACACGCCCAAGCCGATGGTCCGGGCGGCGGGCGTACCGTTCCTCACGCACCAGCTGGCGAGAGCAAGAGCCGCGGGCGTGGAGCACATCGTTCTCGCGACGAGCTACCTGGCGGAGGTCTTCGAGCCGTACTTCGGCGACGGCTCGGCGCTCGGGCTGCACATCGAGTACGTCACCGAGGAGGAGCCCCTCGGCACGGGCGGCGCGATCCGCAACGTGGCCTCCCGACTGCACTCCGGGCCCGACGACCCGGTGCTGGTCTTCAACGGCGACATCCTGACGGGACTGGACATCAGGGCCCTGGTCGGCATGCACGAGTCGACGGGCGCCGACGTGTCGCTGCACCTCACCCAGGTCACCGACCCGCGCGCCTACGGCCTGGTCCCCACGGACGGCACGGGCAGGGTGCTGGCCTTCCTGGAGAAGCCGCAGACACCGGAGGAGATCGTCACCGACCAGATCAACGCGGGGGCGTACGTCTTCCGGCGCTCGGTCATCGACATGATCCCGGCGGGCCGCCCGGTCTCGGTGGAACGGGAGACGTTCCCGGGACTGCTCGCGGCGGGCGCCCATCTGCAGGGCATGGTCGACTCGACGTACTGGCTGGACCTCGGCACCCCCGCGGCCTTCGTACGGGGCTCGGCCGACCTGGTCCTCGGCCGGGTGCCGTCGCCCGCGGTCCCGGGCCGCTGCGGCGACCGCCTGGTCCTGCCCACCGCAAGGGTCGCCCCGGACGCCAAGCTGACGGGCGGCACGGTGGTCGGCGAGGGCGCGTTCGTCGCCCGAGGCGCGTGTGTCTCCGGCTCCACGATCCTGCCCGGCGCCGTCATCGAACCCGGGGCGGTCATCACCGACTCCCTCATCGGCACCCGCGCCCGCGTCGGCGAACGCTCCGTCCTCACCGGTACGGTCATCGGCGACGGCGCGGTGGTCGGCCCCGACAACGAACTCCGAGAGGGAGCCAGGGTCTGGTGCGACGCCCGCATCCCGGCGGGGGCGCTCCGCTTCTCTTCGGACCAGTGACGGTGCGGCTGCGCGGGGCACCGTCGACGCGGGCTCCGTTCCCCGGTCTCCTGATCGGCTCCGTTCCGTCGTAGGCCGTTGTTCGGCCGTGGGCCGGGCGGGGGTCGGTCGCGCAGTTCTCTGTGCGCGTGGGTGACGGTGCGTCACAGGCGCGGTGCCTGATGTCCGCCTTCCGCACACCTTGGGCGCGGGCTCCGTTCCCCCGGTCTCCTGATCGGCTCCGTCCCGTCGTAGGCCGTTCTTCGGCCGTGGGCCGGGCGGGGGTCGGTCGCGCAGTTCTCTGTGCGCGTGGGTGACGGTGCGTCACAGGCGCGGTGCCTGATGTCCGCCTTCCGCACACCTTGGGCGCGGGCTCCGTTCCCCCGGTCTCCTGATCGGCTCCGTTCCGTCGTAGGCCGTTGTTCGGCCGTGGGCCGGGCGGGGGTCGGTCGCGCCGTTCTGCGTGCGCGTGGGTGACGGTGCGTCACAGGAGCCCGATGTCCACCTTCCGCATCTTCGGCGCCCGCCGCGCCGGCCCGTGTCCGCTCAGCAGGATCAACCGAGCCGCCCGATGCCGCTGCCCGGCGTACGGCTCGAGCAAGCGCAGCATCTCCGTGTCGTCGGCATCCCGGTTCCCCGCCAGCACCCACCCCACGATCCCCGGCAGATGCAGATCCCCGACGGTCACCGCGTCCGCCGCCCCGAGGCTGCGCTGTACGACCTCCGCCGACGTCCAGGGCCCGATGCCCGGTACGACCTCCAGCCGCGCCCGGGCCTCGGCGGCAGGCATCCCCACCGCCTCCTCCAGCCGCGCAGCGACCCGTACGGCCCGCAGGATCGTGGCCGCCCGTTTGTCGTCCACCCCGGCCCGGTGCCACTCCCAGGAGGGAATCAGCGCCCAGCCGCGGGGCGCCGGCATCACGAACATCGGCCGCTCGCCCGCGCCCGCGGGCCCCGGCGCCGGCTCCCCGAACCTCCGGACCAGCAGCCGCCAGGCCCGGTACGCCTCGTCGGCCGTGACCTTCTGCTCCAGGACCGACGGGATCAACGACTCCAGCACCAGCCCGGTCCGGGTCAGCCGCAGCCCCGGCCGCCGGTGCCGGGCCAGGGCCACCACCCGGTGCCGGGGCACGAACGCGTCCGGGTCGTCGGCCGCGCCGAGCAGCTCCGGGAGCTGCTCCAGCAGCCAGTCGGCTCCGGGCCCCCACGCCTGCGCGCGCACCTCACCGTCGTCCGCGCACACCCGCAGCGTCCCCGGCCCGGCGGGCGTACGGCTGGCCCGCCACACGGAGCCGTCCGGCGTGGCCCGGAACGTCGGGTCGGCGGGTCCGCGCCGCAGCGGGCCGAGGACCAGGCCGAGGTCGAGCGGGCCGTCCGGGCGCCACCGGCGCACCCGCGGCGGTGCCACGGCTTGCCGCGGCACCCCGGCGGGCAGGGCGCCATGGCCGGTGAGCACGGGCATGGGAGCCCCTCCCACGCCTTTCGGGCTGTGGGGGAGCGTGGGCCGCTGGGGGAAACGTCCTGCCACGAGTGAGGTCCTGTGAGGTCCTGGGGGATGCCGGAGCTGTCCTAAGAGACTAGGCGACCAGGCGGTGTCCGGCTGCTGTGCGAACCGCCACTCACCGCACTTCGACGAACGCCTCCGCGTCCCGCTCCGGGCGCGGTCTCGGCTCCTGCGCGGGATGTCCGATCGCCACTGCGCCCATCGGGTCCCAGTGCGCGGGCAGGTCGAGCACCTCGCGCACCACGTCCCGGCAGAACATCGTGGACGACACCCAGGCCGAGCCCAGCTGCTCCCCGGCCAGCGCGACCAGGAAGTTCTGCACGCCCGCGCCGGCGGCGACCACGAACATCTCCCGCTCCGCGCCGTCCCGACGGGCGTCCCCGTAGCGGTGCGAGCCGTCCATGACGAGACAGGGCACGGCCAGATACGGCGCGTTGCGCAGTACGTCGCCGCGGCGGACGCGACGGGCGATGGACTCCTCTGTCCTGCCGTCGCCGCGCAGGTCGGCGATCCAGGCGTCGCGCATCGCGTCGAGCAGCCGGGTGCGTGTCCGCTCGGACTCCAGCAGGACGAACCGCCAGGGGGTGGTGTGGTGTGGTGCGGGCGCGGTCACGGCCGCGGCCACCGCGCGGCGCACCGCGCCGGGGTCCACGGGTGCGTCGGTGAAGGCGCGCACGGTCCGCCGCAGGGTCACCGCCTCCCGGACCGCCTCGGAGGTGCCGAGCCGGAACATGTCGCTGTGGGCGTCGCGCACCAGCGCCCGCGCCCCCGTGCCGGCGCCGTCGTCCTGCGCCGGGGTCACCAGGTGCGGCAGCCCGCGCACCACGGCGACCGGACGCCCCTCCGCCTTGCCCTTGACCAGATCGCCGGCGGCGGCCAGTTCGTCGGCCGTGGCGACGACCGTCGCGTGCAGCGGGTTGCCGTACGCGTCCGTGCCCCCGCGCAGATCGTCCAGCACGCGCACCCCGGCCGCGCCGATGGCGACGTCCGTGAGCCCGGAGCGCCAGGGGCGCCCGAAGGTGTCGGTGATGACGACACCGACGTCGACATGGAGGGTGTCGCGCAGGCCGTCACGGATCGCGCGTGCCGACGCGTCGGGGTCCTCGGGCAGCAACAGCACGGTACCGGCGGGAGTGTTGGAGGCATCGACCCCGGCGGCGGCCATGACCAGCCCCTGCCGGTTCTCCACGATGCGGAGCGTGCCGCGCCGGGCCACGACCCGCACCGTCTCGGCGTCGATGGCCGCCTCCCGGTCGGCCGCCTCCACGATCCGGCCCTCGGCCTTGGAGACGATCTTGGAGGTGACGATCACCACGTCCCCGTCGGCCAGCCCCGGGCCGGCGTCGGCGATCAGCTTGGCCAGGTCGTCACCCGGCCGCACCTCGGGGAACCCGGGCAAGGCCCAGACCCGGTATCCGGGGGGCTCCTGCGCCGCCGCGCCGGCGGCTGCCTCGCTCACGCTCCCCGCACCTCCTCGGCCAGAGCCAGCGCCTCCCGTGCCATCTGCGCCGTCGCCTCCACGTCGGTCATCATCAGCGGTACGGCCCTGCAGCGGATCCCGTCCGCCTCGACGCGCGCGACGGCGTCCGCGTCCACCGTGTCGACCAGCCAGCCGTCCAGCAGTCCGGAGCCGTAGTGTTCGGCGACCGCGGCGGCCGAGGACTCCACACCGACCGCGGCGAGCACCTTGTCGGCCATCCCGCGCACGGGTGCGTCGCCGACGATGGGGGACAGCCCCACCACGGGCACGCCCGCCTCGGCGATGGCCTCCCGGATGCCGGGCACGGCGAGGATCGTGCCGATGGAGACGACGGGGTTGGACGGCGGGAAGAGGACGACGTCCGCCTCGGCGATGGCCTCCAGGACGCCCGGCGCGGGCTTGGCCCGCTCGGCGCCGACCGGGACGACCGCCTCGGCCGGCACGGAGGCGCGCAGCCGCACCCAGTACTCCTGGAAGTGGACCGCCTTGCGCTCGCCGTCCACCTCGACGGCCACGTGCGTCTCCACGCGGTCGTCGGTCATGGGGATCAGCCGTACGCCCGGCTGCCACCGGTCGCACAGCGCCTCCGTCACCGCGCTGAGCGGATAGCCGGCGCCCAGCATCTGCGTCCGCACGATGTGCGTGGCGAAATCCCGGTCGCCGAGCCCGAACCAGTCCGGGCCGACGCCGTAGGCCGCCAGCTCCTCCTTGAGGTGGAAGGTCTCGTCCTGCCGTCCCCAGCCCTGCTCCTCGTTGATGCCGCCGCCCAGCGTGTACATCACCGTGTCGAGGTCGGGGCAGACCTTCAGCCCGAAGAGGTGGATGTCGTCGCCGGTGTTGCCGATGACGGTGATGTCCGCTTCCGGCACGGCCCGCTTCAGACCGCGCAGGAACCGGGCACCGCCGATGCCGCCTGCCAGAACCACAATGCGCATGAACCCAAGTCTTGCAGGCGGGTCCGACAATGCGTCAGGCGCGCACCGTTCGCGGTCCGGTCTGCTGTCCGGGGCGTGCCTCGCGGCGCTGGGGCGTGTGCATCGGCATCTCGGTCAGGCCCGGGAAGTACACGTGCAGGCTGACCGCCGGTTCCAGCGTGTCGTTGACGACCTCGTGCGCGTATCCGGGCGCGAACACCCGCTGGGCGCCCGCCGTCAGCGTGCGCGTGGCGCGTTCGGTGCGCTCGGTGAGGGTGCCCTCGAGCACGGTGAGGACACCGGAGGAGCGGCCGTGGCCGTGCAGTCCGCTGCCCTGGCCCGGCACCCACGACAGCAGCCACACCTCGTAGCCGAGGGGGGTCTCCCCTGCTCGAGCGGAGCCGGTGGCCGGGGGAACGGTGCGCAGGCGGTGGTACCAGCGGGTGGTGGCGTCGTAGCGGACGAGATGCGCCCACTGGGAGCGGTCGGCGGCGATCGAGCGCGCGAGGCCGACGAACTCGGCGACGGTGGCCGGGTGCTCGCGCGGTGGCTGGAGCAGGTGCGGCACCTCGAGGATGTCGCCGGCGATCTGGAGGTCGTTGTCGCTGTTCATAGGTGCGGTGGTTCCTCGGTGAAAGAAGGAGGAGGAGAGGGAACGGACACCGAGTCGACGCGGACTCGGCCCACAAGCCGGAGCAGGTGTGGCTCAACAGCTGGAACAGCAACAACAGCTACAGCGGACCTGGGCAGCACCGTGGGACCCGGCGGTGCGGGTCGAGGTGAGTGCCAAGTTCGCGAGCATGCCCACTAGGACAGCGGTTCACACCCGCACTGTCAACTCGGCGCCCGGAATGTGGGACGTCTTTCACCTCATCCGGTTCATCTCCGGGGTGAAGGGTTTGTTCAGCCGCACCCCGGGACACATGGCGCACATCCGCGCACATCCGACCGCGTGGGTGTCGCGGAACGCGATCGAACGAAGAGACGTCCTTCTTCGTACAGAGGTCTGGACGGCTTCGTACAGGGTCCTGGAGGGGGCTCGACAGGCCTCCGGTTTATGGTGATTTGAACACTTTCCGCATGGCCTTGGTTCCGCAGGGTGAATAACGGGCCCAATAGCAGATCTCGGCTTGACTCGCCCGGAGCAGCACACTTGTAATTTCACTCGTGTCGTTCAGCCGGGACCGTTAACGGCTACGCACGGGGACGCGAAAGACAGACGAGGGGCGCACATGACCGAGCTGGTGCAGCAACTGCTGGTCGACGACGCGGACGAGGAGCTCGGCTGGCAGGAGCGCGCGCTGTGCGCCCAGACCGACCCCGAGTCCTTCTTCCCCGAGAAGGGCGGCTCCACCAGAGAGGCGAAGAAGGTCTGCCTCGCCTGCGAGGTCCGCTCCGAATGCCTCGAGTACGCCCTCGCCAACGACGAGCGCTTCGGCATCTGGGGCGGTCTTTCCGAGCGTGAACGCCGACGCCTGAAGAAGGCCGCCGTGTGATCACACGTACACAGAGTCCTCATGAACGGCCCGTCGCCCGGGGGTTATCCACAGGCGGCGGGCCGTCCTCATGCCCAGCCGATAGTGTGGTGGCTCGTCCGAGACGCCCCGCTGTTCCCTCGACCCCGAGGAGGCACAGGCGTCCACCGCAGTCCATCGAACCGGGGCCCGTACCTCGATGTCCGTGCACAGCCATACGGCAGTCCAAGACACAGCTGCCACCCCTGAGTTCCCGCGCCACGTGGTGACCGCGGTCCTCGTCTCCCACGACGGCGCCCGCTGGCTGCCCGACGCGCTCGCCGGCCTGCTCGGCCAGGAGCGCCCCGTGCAGCACGCGGTGGCCGCCGACACCGGCAGCGCGGACGACTCCGCCCAGCTGCTCAGCGACGCCCTCGGCGACGGCAACGTCCTGCACCTCGCGCGCCGCACCGGCTTCGGCCAGGCCGTCGAGGAGGTGAGCCGCACCGCCCCTCTCCTCACCCCGGACGACCTGCCCTACCTCAAGCGCCCCAGCAGCTGGGACCCGGTCACGCGCAGCTGGCGCGACGACGCCTACGACCTGCCCGACCTGCCCCACGGCGAGCCCATCCAGTGGCTGTGGCTGCTGCACGACGACTGCGCCCCCGAACCCGACGCCCTCGCCCAGCTGCTGCGCGTCGTGGACAACGAACTCGAACTGGGCCGCGACGACGTGGCCGTCGTCGGCCCCAAGCTGCGCGGCTGGTACGACCGCCGCCAGCTGCTGGAGGTCGGCGTCTCCCTCGCCAACTCCGGCCGCCGCTGGACCGGTCTGGACCGCCGCGAACAGGACCAGGGCCAGCACGACCACGTCCGCACCGTGCTGTCCGTCTCCACGGCAGGCATGCTGATCCGCCGCGACGTCTTCGAACAGCTCGGCGGATTCGACCGCCGGCTGCCCCTGATGCGCGACGACGTCGACCTGTGCTGGCGCGCCCACACCGCCGGCCACCGCGTCCTCGTCGCCCCCGACGCCGTCGTCCGGCACGCCGAGGCCGCCTCCCGCGAGCGCCGCACCGTCGACTGTGTGGGCCGCACCGCCGCCTCTCCGCACAAGGTCGACAAGGCGGGCGCCGTCTACACCCTCCTCGTCAACACCCGTGCCGCCGCGCTGCCCTGGGTGCTGGTGCGGCTCGTCCTCGGCACCTTCCTCAGAACCTTCGCCTACCTCGTCGGCAAGGTCCCCGGCCAGGCCGTCGACGAGATCCGCGGCCTGCTGGGCACCCTGCTGCGGCCCGAGCGGATCGTCGCCGGACGGCGCAGGCGCGGCCCCTCCCGGATCGACAAGGCCGAACTGCGCCGGCTCTTCCCGCCGCCCGGCGCGACCGTCCGCGCCACCGTGGAGCAGGTCGCCGGCAACTTCACCGGCGGCTCCGACCCCGACACCTCCTCGGCCGGCCGGCACGGCGGCGCCGTCGAGTCCGGGCCCGGCGGAGACGACGCCGACTTCCTGGAGGTCGAGCAGTTCGCCCGGCTCAAGCGGATCGCCCGCAAGCCCGGCCCGGTGCTCTTCCTCGGGCTGCTCCTGGTCTCGCTCGTCGCCTGCCGCGCCCTGCTCGGCGGCGGCGCGCTCGCGGGGGGCGCCCTGCTGCCCGCCCCGGCCGACGCCGCCGACCTGTGGTCCCGCTACACCGACTCCTGGCACCAGGTGGGCGCGGGCGGCACCTCCTCCGCCCCGCCGTACCTGGCCGTCGTCGCGACACTCGCCTCGATCCTGTTCGGCTCCACCGGGCTCGCCGTCACCGTCCTGCTGGTCTGCTCGGTGCCGCTGGCCGGGCTCACCGCGTACTTCGCCTCCCGTCCGCTCGTCACCTCCCGCCTGCTGCGTGCCTGGGCGGCCATCGCCTACGCCTTCCTGCCCGCCGTCACCGGCGCGCTGGCCGGCGGCCGTATCGGCACCGCCGTCCTCGCCGTGCTGCTGCCGCTCCTCGCGCGCGCGGGCGTCGCCGCCTCGGGCCTCGCGCACCGCTCCGGCACGCGCGGCAGCTGGCGCGCCACCTGGGCGTACGCGCTGCTGCTGACCCTCGGCACCGCCTTCACACCGATCGTCTGGCCCATCGCGCTGATCCTGGGCCTCGGCGTGCTGGTGCTGCGCCGCACCGACCCTGTGGCGTACGGCCTGCGCTTCCTCGCCCAGCTCGGCACCCCGCTGGTGCTCCTCGCCCCTTGGTCGCTGACCCTGCTCCCGGCCGGTTTCTTCGAGGAAGCCGGACTGAAGTACGACCCCTCGACCGCCTCCGCGCTCGACCTGCTCGGTGCCAGCCCCGGCGGGCCCGGCACCGTGCACGGCCTGATGCTCATCGGCATCGTCCTCGCCGCACTCGCCGCACTCCTGCGTTCCGAGCGCCAGTCGGGCATCCGGACCGCCTGGGCGGTGGCCCTGGTGGGCCTCGTCCTCGGCGTCCTGTCCAACCACTCCGGCTGGGCCGGACCGGCCACCCTCGTCTACGGCATCGCCCTGCTGGCCGCCGCCGTGCTCGGCGCCGACGGGGCACGCGCGCGCGTGGCCGAGCAGAGCTTCGGCTGGCGCCAGCCCGTCGCCGCCCTGATCGCCTTCACCTCGGCCGCAGGCACCCTGCTCGTCGCCGCCGGCTGGATGATCGGCGGCGCCGGCGGCCCGCTGGAGCGCCGCGACCCGGTCCAGGTGCCCGCGTTCGTCGCCGAGGACTCCGGCACTCGCGACCAGGCCCGCACCCTGATCCTGGACAGCGACTCCGCCGCACGCGTGCGCTACACCCTCGTGCGCGGCTCCGGCGTGCGCATGGGAGACGCCGAACTCGCCGCCGCCGACGGGGAGAACGCGAAGCTCGACAAGGTCGTCGCCAACCTCGTCGCCGGTTCCGGCGCCGACCAGGCGAACCAGCTCGGCGGCTTCGCCGTCCGCTACGTCCTCGTCCACAAGGGCGCGCCCCGCCAGATCACCCGCGTCCTCGACGCCACCCCCGGCCTGTCCCGGCTCAGCCAGCAGAGCGGCAGCGCCCTGTGGCGCGTCGACCAGCAGGTCTCCCGCGCCACCATCGTCGCCGCCGACGGCTCCGGCACCGCCCGGCCCGTCGCCGCCGGACCTGTCGAGGTCCACGCCTCCATCCCGTCGGGCGCCGACGGCCGCGTCCTGCGCCTGGCCGACGCCGCCGACGACGGCTGGACGGCCACCCTGGACGGCAAGCCGCTCACCCGTACCACGGTCGACGGCTGGGCCCAGGGCTTCCGGCTCCCCGCCACCGGCGGCAGGCTGGACGTCCGCTACGAAGAACCGATCGCCCACACCGCCTGGCTGTGGGCCCAGGCCGCCCTCGCCGTCGTCCTCGTCGTCCTCGCGCTGCCCGGCCGCCGCCGGGACGTCGACGACGACCTGCCCGAGGAGCAGCCCGTCCCCGCCCAGGCCACCACCGGCGAGGGCCGCCGCGCCCGTCGCCTGCGCGCCCAGGCCGAGGATGCGTCCGAGCCGGAGCAGCCCGGCTCCGAGCAGCCCGCCCCCGGCAGCGTGCCTCCTCCTCCGGAGCAGGCCCCGGCCGCCGTCCCGCACCAGCAGCCGTACGGCGACTGGGACGCCGCGTCCTACCCGGGCGACGAATACGGCGGCTACGACGCCGGTCACTACGAGGGCGCCGGTCAGTACGAGGGCGCCGACCAGTACCAGGGCGCCGACCAGTACCAGACGGCCGGTTACGACCAGCAGGCCTACCAGCCCGACGCCTACGAGGCGGGCCAGTACGACCCCTACGCCTACGGCACCGCCGGACAGCAGCCGTACGACCCCGCGGCCTACCAGCAGGGCTACGACCCGGCGTACGACCCGGCGGCCCACCACCCCCACGGCACCGGCAGTGAGCGCCCCGACGGGAGCCAGCAGTGAACCGCACGACCCTGTCCCTGATCGCCGGCACGAGCGCGCTCGCCGCCGTCACCGTCTTCGCCGTGCTCGACACGCCGTCCGCGTCCGGTGCCGACACCGCCAGGGCCGCCGCCCAACTGCCCGTGGAGCGAACGGCCCTGCTGTGCCCGGCGCCGAGCATCTCCGACATCGCCGACACCGCGTACACGTCGTTCACGCCTGTCACCAAGGGCACCGGGAGCGCCGGCAGGGCCGAGCTCCGGGCGGCCCCCGAGCCGGCGGGCGGCACGGGCGGCGGCGCCGCGAACAGCAAGGACGGCAAGACCGGCAAGGACGGCAAGAAGGCGGCGCAAGACGCCGTCCTCACCCCGAAGGAGCCCGGCACGCCCGCCACCGGTGACACCTCCGGTGCCGACGAGCCCGCGCTCGTCGGCACCGCCGACGGGAGGTTCGCGCCCGGCTGGACCGTCCAGGAGACCACCGAGGTCGCCGCCGGCACCGGCCGCGGCCTCCACGGCGTCAACTGCACCGCTCCTGACACCGAGTTCTGGTTCCCCGGCGCCAGCACGGCGGACAACCGCACCGACTACGTCCACCTGACCAACCCCGACGACTCCGCCGCCGTCGTCGACGTCGAGCTGTACGGCAAGAACGGCGCCATCAAGTCCGCGTACGGCGACGGCTTCACGATCCCGCCGCACACGAGCAAGCCGATCCTGCTGTCCACGCTCACCGACGAGCGGCAGAGCGACGTGACCGTGCACGTCGGCGTGCGCAGCGGCCGGGTCGGCGCGGCCGTACAGGCCCTGGACGACAAGCTCGGCGGCGACTGGCTGGCCGCGTCCGCCGACCCGGCCGGCAGCCTGGTCCTGCCCGGCATCCCGAAGGACGCCACCGACGTCCGCCTGATCGCGTTCACGCCCGGCGGCGACGACGCCGACCTGAAGGTCCGCCTGGCCTCCCCCAGCGGCCTGATCACCCCGGCCGGGAACGAGACCCTGCACGTCAAGTCCGGCATGACGACGGCGGCCGATCTCGGCGACGTCACCCGGGGCGAGGCGGGCTCGCTGATCCTCACGCCCGCCGACCAGGCCGTACCGGTCGTGGCGGCGCTGCAGGTGGTGCGCGGCAAGGGCGGCAGCCAGGAAACGGCGTTCATCCCGGCCACCGCCCCGGTCGGCACCCGCGCGACGTCGGCCGACAACAGCGGCAAGGGCACGACCCTCTCGCTGACCGCGCCCACCGGCACGGCCACCGTCAAGGTGACCGCCTCGGCGGGCAGCGAGGGCGGCACGCCGGCCACGAAGACCTACACGATCAGATCCGGCGCCACGCAGGACGTCGCGGCCCCCGTCCCCTCGGGTCTGAAGGGCACCTACGCCCTGACGGTGGAGCCCGTCTCCGGCGCCCCGGTCTACGCCGCCCGTACCCTGTCGGCCACCGAGGGCGGCATCCCCGGCTTCACGGTCCAGACCCTGCCCGACGACCGGGGAACGGTGGCCGTACCGGAGGCGGAGGAGGACGTGTCGGTGGCGCAGAAGTAGCAGGGGCAGAGGTGCGGAGGCAGCAGAGGCAGGGTCGGGGAGGCAGGGTCGGGGAGGCGGGGATGGCCTGCCCCGGCGTCAGTCCTCCCCGTACCGCGGGTCCACCGTCTCGGGGGTGAGTCCCAGCAGCTCGGCGACCTGCTCCACGACCACGTCGTGCACCAGCGCGGCCCGCTCGTCCCGCCCCTTGGTCCGGATCTCCACCGGCCTGCGGTACACCACGACACGCGCCGGGCGCCCCTCACGCGCGGGTACGACCCCGCCCAGGGGCACGGCCTCGTCGCTCCACGTCTGTGTGCCCCGCCCCTCGGGCCGGGGCACCTCCAGCACGAGGAAGTCGATGTCGGCGAGCTGCGGCCAGCGCCGCTCGAGGCGATCCACGGAGTCCTGCACCAGGTCCGCGAACACCTCGGCCCTGCTGGCCGCGAGCGGTACCTGCGGCGGCGCGATCGGCCCCCGCATGCCCCGTCCGTGACGATCACGGCGTCGGGGCCCGGGGCCGACGGCAGAAGGAGGTACACGGTTGTCCATCACCGGTGAAGCGTAGTCCTCGCACCCACCGCCTGCCGGGCCCCACGCGGCAACCGCCTCGGTGACGGCTGCCGGCCATGACCCGACCCATGTCTCACGATGACCGTTTCAGCCAAGGTCTGACTCGTTTCCGTAACCCTCCGAGACCGTCGAACTCAAGGCAATTGGCGGTGTTTGTACCAGCTCATGACCGAACACAGCCCTGCCCGAGCCTGCGTGAGTGACTGTCTTCGCAGGTCAACGACGGCCGTTCGGAGGGGGCTGTGGCGCGTCTCACAGTACGACACGGTGGAGTGACCTGGTGCAGAGTCGTCGCGGCCCGCTCAAGAGTGCGGTACCGTCCAACGTCGTGAGCCCTGTACGTCGCTGTTCGCGCACCGCTTGCGGCCGACCCGCCGTCGCGACGCTGACGTACGTCTACGCCGACTCGACCGCGGTCCTCGGCCCGCTCGCCACCTACGCCGAGCCCCACTGCTACGACCTGTGCGCCGAGCACTCCGAGCGCCTGACCGCCCCGCGCGGCTGGGAGGTCGTCCGCCTCCTCGACGGCTCGGCTCCCGCGCGGCCCAGCGGGGACGATCTGGAAGCGCTCGCCAACGCCGTGCGCGAGGCGGCCCGCCCCCAGGAACGCGCGGCCGGGGCGGGCGGCGGCGCAGCGCGCACCGCGGACCCCATGGAAGTCGCCCGTCGCGGCCACCTCCGCGTCCTGCGCTCGCCGGACAACTGACCCCTCCGAACAGCGCGACGCCCGGCCCGCCGCCCGGCCATCGACGGGCCACATGACGTCGGCGCACAGGTCCCTCACCCCTGGCGGGTAGTTTGTGGGCACCCATAGAACGTTCAGGAGGGTTTGGCCGTGGCTGCTGATCTGTCGCAGATCGTGAAGGCGTACGACGTACGCGGAGTGGTCCCGGACCAGTGGGACGAGTCACTGGCCGAACTCTTCGGCGCCGCCTTCGCGGACGTGACCGGCGCGGCGGCCATCGTCGTCGGCCACGACATGCGCCCCTCGTCCCCCGGCCTGTCCCGCGCCTTCGCGCGCGGCGCGGCCGACCGCGGCGCGGACGTCACCGAGATCGGCCTGTGCTCCACCGACCAGCTCTACTACGCCTCCGGCGCGCTGAACCTGCCCGGCGCCATGTTCACGGCCTCCCACAACCCGGCGCAGTACAACGGCATCAAGCTGTGCCGCGCGGGCGCCGCGCCCGTCGGCCAGGACACGGGCCTGACACAGATCCGCGAACTGGTCGAGAAGTGGCTGGAGTCGGACGCCCCCGAGCCGGTCGCCGAGCCGGGAACCCTCACCACGCGCGAGACGCTGGAGGATTACGCGGCGCACCTGCGCTCGCTCGTCGACCTGACCTCCATCCGCCCCCTGAAGGTCGTGGTCGACGCCGGCAACGGCATGGGCGGCCACACCGTCCCCACCGTCTTCGCCGGCCTGCCTCTGACCCTCGTCCCGATGTACTTCGAGCTGGACGGCACCTTCCCCAACCACGAGGCCAACCCGCTCGACCCGGCGAACCTCGTCGACCTGCAGAAGCGGGTCCCGGCCGAGGGCGCCGACCTCGGCATCGCCTTCGACGGCGACGCCGACCGTTGCTTCGTCGTGGACGAGAACGGCGACCCCGTGTCCCCCTCCGCGATCACCGCGCTGGTCGCCGCGCGCGAGCTGGCCCGCAACGGCGGCAAGGGCACCGTCATCCACAATCTGATCACCTCCCGCACGGTCCCCGAGGTCGTCGAGGAGAACGGCGGCACCCCCGTCCGCACCCGCGTCGGCCACTCCTTCATCAAGGCCGAGATGGCCCGGACGGGCGCGATCTTCGGCGGCGAGCACTCGGCCCACTACTACTTCAAGGACTTCTGGAACGCCGACACCGGCATGCTGGCCGCCCTGCACGTCCTTGCGGCCCTCGGCGGCCAGGACGGCCCCCTGTCCGCCCTCGTCGCCCAGTACGACCGCTACGCGGGCTCCGGCGAGATCAACTCCACGGTCGCCGACCAGACCGCCCGCCTCGCCGCGATCCGCGCCGCCTACCAGGACCGCGCCGACGTGACGCTGGACGACCTCGACGGCCTCACGGTCGCCGCCGACGACTGGTGGTTCAACGTCCGCCCGTCCAACACGGAGCCTCTGCTGCGCCTGAACGCGGAGGCGAAGGACGAGGCGACGATGGTGAGGATCAGGGACGAGGCGCTGGCCATCATCCGGGGCTGAGGCCGGTCGGCGCCCGCGCCCTCCCGCCGGCCGAATCGAGCGACGGACAGGCGCAGGCGGCAGGCGCAGGCGGCGGCCAGGCAGGCCAGGCGGCAGGCGCAGGCGGCGGCCGGGCCCAGGCCACGCGGCAGGCACAGGCGGCGGCCAGGCAGACCAGCGGCAGGCCAGGGGGGCAACGCCCCTGGTCGGCACGGCAGCCCAGCCCGACCACGCCACCAGCGGTACGCTGACCAGCACATCGGCCATGACACTTCCGCCCCCGAAGGGACACACCATGCCGCTCGAAGCCGGCCTCCTGGAGATCCTCGCCTGCCCGGCCTGCCACGCCCCCCTGGAGGAGCAGGACACCGAGCTGGTCTGCACGGGCCAGGACTGCGGCCTCGCCTACCCCGTCCGCGACGGCATCCCGGTCCTCCTCGTGGACGAGGCCCGTCGCCCCGAGTGACGAGGCGTCCCACCCAGCCTCGCAGACCCGGCGCCCGGCGCCCCACCCCCGCACAGGACCCGGCGATCGGAGACTCCCGCCCATGCTGGACGAATCGCTGCTCGACACCCCGGAGGGCCTTGCCGAGGCCGACCGCCGAGGACTTCTCCGCGGTGCGGCCGAGGCCGGCGCCCGCGTGCGCACCGCGGCCCGGCACGCCGCCGAGGCCGGGGTGGGCCGCCTCGAGCCCGACGGCCGCCCCCGTGCCGTCCTGATCGCCGGTCCCGGAGCCGCCGCCACCCACACCGCCGACCTTCTCGGCATCCTGGCCGGCCCCGGCAGCCCCGTCACCCGGCTGGCCCCCACCGGCGTCGCCCCGGCCGCCGGTGCCCTGCGCTGGGAACTGCCGGGCTGGGCCGGCTCCGTCGACCTGCTGCTGATCGCCACCCCGGACGGCACCGAACCCAGCCTCTCCCTGCTCGCCGAGCAGGCCTACCGCCGCGGCTGCTCGGTCGTCGCAGTGGCCCCGGCCCACACGCCGCTCGCCGAGGCCATCGCCGCCGCGCACGGACTGTTCGTGCCGATGGCGACCGCCCCGTACGACCACGAGGAGCCGCTCGCCGCTTCCTCCCCGGGTGTCTTCTGGGCGCTGCTCACCCCGCTCCTCGCGCTCCTGGACCGCGTCGGCCTGGTCACCGCACCGCCGGACGCCCTGGAGAAGGTCGCCGACCGCCTCGACCACATCGCCGAGTCCTGCGGCCCCGCCATCGTCACCTACAGCAATCCGGCCAAGACCCTCGCCGCCGAACTCGCCGATGCCCTCCCCGTGGTGTGGACGGAAGGCGCCTCGGCCGGCCCCGCGGGCCGCCGTTTCGCCGCTGCCCTCGCCGAACTCGCCGGCCGCCCCGCCCTGGTCGCCGAACTTCCCGAAGCGCTTGCCGCGCACAGCGCCCTGCTGGCCGGCCCGCTCGCCGCCAGCGCCGACCCCGACGACTTCTTCCGCGACCGCGTGGAGGAAACGCCCGCGCTGCACGCGCGGGTGGTGCTGCTCCGCGACCGCCCGATCAGCGCTCTCACCGCCGCCCCCACCGCCCGCGACCTCGCGCTCAGCCACGACACGCCGATCAGCGAAATCGAACCGGAGGACGGCGGCGATCTGGAGACCCTCGCGGAACTGATCGCCGTCACGGATTTCGCCGCCGTTTACCTGGCGCTCGCTTCGAGGGCCTGATCTGGACCGAGACGCCCCGGCACCCCGGCCGGGCGCTTTCCGGCAGCCGTACACGCGGCGAACCGTCGTACGCAGAGAGAACGGGCAGAGAGACGTACATGGACCGCCTCGACAACACCATCCGCCCCTACGCCTGGGGGTCCACCACCGCCATCGCGCACCTGCTCGGCGTCGAGCCGACCGGTGAACCGCAGGCGGAGATGTGGATGGGGGCGCACCCGGGCGCACCCTCGCGCACCCCGCGCGGGACACTCGTCGAGGTGATCGACGCCGATCCGGAGCGTGAGCTGGGCGCAGCCGCGGTCGCCAGGTTCGGCCCGCGGCTGCCGTTCCTCCTGAAGGTCCTCGCCGCCGGCGCACCCCTGTCCCTCCAGGTGCACCCCGACCTGGAGCAGGCCAGGGAGGGATACGCCGACGAGGAGCGGCGCGGCATCCCCCTGGACGCCCCGCACCGCAACTACAAGGACGCCAACCACAAGCCGGAACTGATCTGCGCCCTCACCGAGTTCGTCGGGCTGTGCGGCTTCCGCGACCCGGTCGAGACCGCCGGCCTGCTCGACGGGCTCGGCGTCGACTCCCTCAAGCCGTACGCCGACCTGCTGCACGCCCACCCCGTGGACGCGGCCCTGCGTGAGATGCTCACCGCGATCCTCACCGCCGACCCCGAGGACATGGCCCGCACGGTCGCCGAGGCCACCGCCGCCTGCACCCGCCTCGGCGGCGCCTACGCCCCCTACGCCGTCCTCGGCCACCACTACCCGGGCGACCCCGGCGTCATCGCGGCCATGCTGCTCAACCACGTCCGCCTCCAGCCCGGTGAGGCCCTCTTCCTCGGCGCGGGCGTCCCGCACGCCTACCTCAGCGGCCTCGGCGTCGAGATCATGGCCACCTCCGACAACGTCCTGCGCTGTGGACTGACCCCCAAGCACGTCGACGTCCCCGAACTGCTGCGGGTCGTCCGCTTCGAGGCGGGCGACCCGGGCGTGCTGCGCCCCGAGGCCTCCCCGGACGGGGAGGAGGTGTACGAGACGCCGATCGACGAGTTCCGGCTCTCCCGGTACGTCCTCCCCCAGGGCGGCGCCCGCCACGACCTCACCCGCGACACCCCGCAGATCCTGCTGTGCACGGCCGGCACGGTCCGCACGGGCGGACTGGAACTGGGCCCCGGCCAGTCGGTGTTCGTCCCGGCCGGGGAGCGCGTGGAGGTGTCCGGCTCGGGCACGCTCTTCCGAGCCACTGTGATCGTATGACCGCAGCTGTGGATACCTGACGCGCCGCCGCCCGCCCGTGCTGCAAGAATGACCCACCGGCAAAGGGCGGGCAAAGGTGATGGCGGCGCCCGGTACGAAGGCGAAGGGACGACCCGGACAGATGAGCGCGTCAGGCGGTACCAGGGCGATCGTGGCGGCACTCGGCGCCAACCTCGCGATCGCGGCATCGAAGTTCGTGGCGTTCGCCTTCAGCGGTTCCTCCTCGATGCTCGCCGAGGGCGTCCACTCCCTCGCCGACTCCGGCAACCAGTTCCTGCTCCTCCTCGGCGGAAAGCGCGCGCAGCGCGAGGCGACCCCGCAACACCCGTTCGGTTACGGTCGCGAGCGGTTCATCTACGCCTTCCTCGTCTCGATCGTGCTCTTCTCGATCGGTGGCATGTTCGCCGTCTACGAGGGCTACGAGAAGATCCGCCACCCGCACGAACTGGAGCACTGGTACTGGCCGGTGGGCGTCCTCGTCTTCGCGGTCATCGCCGAGGGCTTCTCCTTCCGCACGGCCATCAAGGAGTCCGACGAACTGCGCGGCAAGCTGTCCTGGGCGCAGTTCATCCGCCGCGCCAAGGCGCCCGAGCTGCCCGTGGTCCTGCTGGAGGACTTCGGCGCGCTGATCGGTCTGGTCCTGGCCCTCGGCGGCGTCGGCCTGGCCGTGATCACCGGCGACGGCGTCTGGGACGGCATCGGCACTGTCTGCATCGGCTTTCTCCTCATCGGCATCGCCCTGGTCCTGGCCGCCGAGACCAAGTCGCTGCTGCTCGGCGAGGCCGCGGGCCTGGAGGAGGTCGAGAAGATCGAGGCCGCGCTCGTGGACGGCGACACCGTCACCGGGCTCATCCACATGCGCACGCTCCACCTCGGTCCCGAGGAACTGCTCGTCGCCGCCAAGATCGCCGTCCACCACGACGACACGGCCGCCGAGGTCGCGAACGCGATCAACGCCGCCGAGGCCCGCATCCGCGCCGCCGTCCCCATCGCCCGCGTGATCTACCTGGAGCCGGACATCTACAGCGAGACCGAGGCCCGCAGGGGCCCGGACCCCGAGGCGACCCCGGGCGGCCCGACCCCGCACACGGCAGGGCACTGAGACCGAGGCCGGCCTTGGCGCCGGCACTCGAATCCGGCTCGTCTCTCCCTCGTGATCCACGTGAACTCTTCAGAGGCGGACTGGGGGCGGCCGGGTCCGCCGGTGTAGCTTGGGACGGAGCCAGACGTCGCTGCTGATGGCGGTCGGGCGGTCCCGGTGCGGACCGGCCGAGGGAGAGAGGGCCTCCGACGGACTGCGCTGCGCGTACGAGGGCATGCCTGTGTCCTCCTTCCGGGCACCCAGTGTCCGCCGCCGCGCAGACCAGCCGTACCAACCTCGCCCCAACCCCGAGGAGCAGCTCGTAATGACGACTGTCGACAAGCGACAGGACTTCAAGGTCGCCGACCTGTCCCTGGCCGAGTTCGGCCGCAAGGAGATCACCCTCGCCGAGCACGAGATGCCCGGCCTGATGGCGATCCGCAAGGAGTACGCCGCTTCCCAGCCGCTGGCCGGCGCCCGGATCACCGGCTCCCTGCACATGACCGTGCAGACGGCTGTGCTGATCGAGACGCTGGCCGCGCTGGGCGCGCGGGTGCGCTGGGCGTCCTGCAACATCTTCTCCACCCAGGACCACGCGGCGGCGGCGATCGCGGTGGGCCCGGACGGCACCCCCGAGAACCCGCAGGGCATCCCGGTGTTCGCCTGGAAGGGCGAGACGCTGGAGGAGTACTGGTGGTGCACCGAGCAGGCGCTGACCTGGGAGGACTCCCCGACCGGCGGCCCGAACATGATTCTGGACGACGGCGGCGACGCCACCCTCCTCGTCCACAAGGGCGTCGAGTACGAGAAGGCCGGTGAGGTCCCCGCGCTGGAGACCGCCGAGTCCGACGAGCACCGCGTCATCCTCCAGCTGCTGCACCGCACCCTGGGCGAGAACCCCCAGAAGTGGACGCATCTGGCCTCCGAGATCCGCGGTGTCACCGAGGAGACCACGACGGGCGTCCACCGCCTGTACGAGATGCAGCGCGAGGGCTCCCTCCTCTTCCCGGCGATCAACGTCAATGACGCCGTCACCAAGTCGAAGTTCGACAACAAGTACGGCTGCCGCCACTCCCTGGTCGACGGCATCAACCGCGCCACCGACGTCCTGATCGGCGGCAAGACCGCCGTCGTCTGCGGCTACGGCGACGTCGGCAAGGGCTGCGCGGAGTCCCTGCGCGGCCAGGGCGCCCGCGTGATCGTCACCGAGATCGACCCGATCTGCGCCCTGCAGGCGGCGATGGACGGCTACCAGGTCACCACCCTCGACGAGGTCGTGGAGACCGCCGACATCTTCATCACCACCACCGGCAACAAGGACATCATCCTCGCCTCGGACATGGCGAAGATGAAGCACCAGGCGATCGTCGGCAACATCGGCCACTTCGACAACGAGATCGACATGGCCGGCCTGGCCAAGATCCCGGGCGTCGTGAAGGACGAGGTCAAGCCGCAGGTCCACACCTGGACCTTCCCGGACGGCAAGAAGATCATCGTGCTGTCCGAGGGCCGCCTGCTGAACCTGGGCAACGCCACCGGTCACCCCTCGTTCGTGATGTCCAACTCCTTCGCGGACCAGACCCTGGCCCAGATCGAGCTGTTCACCAAGCCCGACGAGTACCCGATCGGCGTCTACGTGCTGCCCAAGCACCTCGACGAGAAGGTCGCCCGCCTCCACCTCGACGCGCTCGGCGTCAAGCTGACCAAGCTGCGCCCGGAGCAGGCGGAGTACATCGGTGTCGAGGTCGACGGCCCGTACAAGGCGGACCACTACCGCTACTGATCCAGCGCTCCCGTAGCCCCGCCGCCGGGGGAGTGCGCCGGTGCACCGCCGCACACCCCCCGCAGCAGGTCCGCAGATCCTCCGAGGCAGGCCCCCGCACCCCCGTGCCGGGGGCCTGCCCCTTCGGTCTCCGGCAGCCGGCAGCCCACCGGCCGGACCGGTCAGCCGTCAGAACCCAGGACACCCATGCCCCGCGGCCGTTATTCGCTCCACGATCCGCACGATCACACCCCCCTCGGAGAAGAACACTTCCAGTGCGCCCCCGGCCCGTCCGGCTGGCGCTACGTCTCCCAGCTGACGACGGCCTCCGGCGACCACCGCGGCTCGGTCGACCTCGCCCTGGACGACCTCGGCCGCCCCATCCGTCTCGAACTCCACGCGGGAGGCTGGCAGGTGCGCGGCGCCGCCCTCGACGGCGTCACCTGGGTCCGCACCGACCCCACCGGCACTCATGCCACCGAAGGCACTGCGCGCGCCCACGCCTTCACCGGCACGTCCCCCGCGTTCCTCGTCGCCACCACCCGTCTGCTGCGCCTCACCCCCTCGTCGAGCGCGACCCGCGTGCGCCTCGTGGCCTTCACCGACCCGGTCCTCGCTCCCCGCACCGTGGACCAGTCCTGGGCCTTGGTGAACAGCGAAGCACACGCCACTGACAACGGTCCCCTGACCGTGGACGAATACCAGGTCACAGCCCTGGACACGGGCGAGCGGCACACCGTGCACCTCGCCGGCGACGTCGTCCTGTCCGCACCCGGCATCGAGCTGGAGGACCTTCAGTCCCCGCCGTCGACGTTCGACTGAGCCGTGCCCGTTCCTCCGGCCCGTGTCAGGACGGGGGTGCGAATCCCGTTGCCGGACGATCGGCCGGCGGCTCGTCCCGCGGCGGGGCCGGGCGGGCGACGGGCGGCTGCGGCTGCTTCGGCGGCTGGGCCTGCGGCTGAGGGGGCTGATACGGCTGCGGCTGGTACGCATGTGCCGCAGGCGACTGCGACACGGGTGCCGGACGACCACTCCCGTAACCCCGCTCATGAGCGCCGGGCGCACCGGGCGCACCCGTGACGCCGAACGCCTGCCGGGCCTCGCGGGACTGCCGCTCGTGCACGACGGCCGCCAGAAACGCGGCCGGATGAACGTCCTGGGGAACGGGAGCGCCCGTACGAGCCGCGAGGTCGCCCGCCAACTGCTGGGCCATGCCCCAGGAGACCTGCGGATCGAGCTGCTGCATCCGGATCAGGTACTGCCGCACCGCAAGCCACAGCCCGTCCGGGACCGTCGACAGGTCCAGCCCGGCGAACCGCCCGGCCAGCCACGGCGGCGGAGGCGGGACGGCCCCGGCGCGCCCCGCGGGAATCCGCTCGCGTACGACCAGCGTGCCCGCGAAGACGTCCCCGAGCCGCCGACCCCGCGCAGACACCAGCGAGGCGATGCAGGCGACCACCCCGAACGTCATGAGGATCTCGACCACGCCGATGGCGCCCCGCACCAGCGCGTGCCGGAACCGGATCGGCCCGCCGTCGTCGCGCACCACCCGAAGCCCGAACGCCAGCTTCCCCAGCGAGCGTCCTTGGCTGAGCGTCTCCACCGCGATCGGCCCGCCGACCAGTACCAACAGGAACGTCGCGATCGACAGCGCCACCTGCGCCGCGTCGTCCAAGGACGAGGTCGTGGCCACCAGCACCATGGTCACGACGACGTACACGAACACGGTCGCGATCAGGTCGAGCATCACCGCCAGCGCCCTGCTCGGCAGCTTCGCGGGCCGCAGTTCGAGCGTCACCGCCTCGCCCGTCACCAGCTCACTCACGCCCGCCGCCCTTCCCCTGCTCTGCCCCGTGTTCTGCAAGTCTGCCAAGCTGAGGGCGCATCGCGCCGCAGTACGACAAGCTGACAGCACAGCCGACAGCACATACGGGCATCACGAGCATCCGCGACGAGCAGTCGGTGACCAGCCGAGGAGCAGGCAGACCCGATGGACCTGGACGTCTTCGTCACCGCACACCGCGCCGAATGGGACCGCCTCGACGTCCTGCTCCGCCGGCAGCGCCGCCTCAACGGTGCCGAAGCCGACGAACTCGTCACCCTCTACCAGCGCACCGCCACCCACCTGTCCCTCATCCAGTCCAGCGCCCCGGACCCACAGCTGACCGGACGGCTCAGCCAGCTCGTGGCACGCGCGCGCAGCGCCGTCACCGGCACCCGCCGTGCCTCCTGGCGCGATGTCGCCCGGTTCCTGGCAGCGGGGTTTCCCGCCGCGGTCTACCGTGCGCGGAACTGGTGGGTGCCCACGGCGCTCGTCTCCACCGCCGTCGCGGTCCTCCTGGGCTGGTGGATCAGCGCCCATCCGGACGTCCAGTCGTCGATCGGCGCGCCCGCCCGGCTGCGCGAGCTGACCCGGCCCGGCGGCGAGTACGAGACCTACTACTCGAGCCACCCCGCGGCCTCCTTCGCCGCCCAGGTGTGGACGAACAACGCCCGTGCCGCGGCGATGTGCCTGGTCCTGGGGGTCTTCCTGGGTCTGCCCGTGCTCTGGATCCTCCTTGAGAACATGCTCAACCTCGGCGTCGGCATCGGTCTGATGTCCGCCGCCGGCCGCCTCGACACCTTCCTCGGCCTGGTCCTCCCGCACGGCCTGCTCGAACTGACCGCGGTCTTCGTCGCCGCCGGAACGGGGATGCGCCTGGGCTGGACCCTCATCGATCCGGGCCCCCGCACCCGTCGCGACGCCCTCGCGGAGGAGGGCCGGGCCGCGGTCGGCATGGCGATCGGCCTCGCCCTGGTGCTGTTCGTCTCCGGTGCCATCGAAGGCTTCGTCACCCCCTCCGGCCTGCCTACCTGGGCCCGAATCGCCATCGGCGTGGCGGCTGAGCTGGCATTCCTGACGTACGTCTACGTCCTCGGCGGTCGCGCGGTACGTGCCGGCGAGACAGGTGACGTGACGGAGGCGGAACGCAGCGCCGCCGTGCCCACGGCCGCCTGATGTGCGTGCGGCTCCTCTGAGCTGCTAGTCTCCTCTCCGCCCCACGACGCCTGTTGACACGGGTGGAGCGGGGAGGTAGATTCATCTAGTTGCCTGGGAGCTGGACAAGAGACCGGGCGGACATCTAGAATGAATCTGCTGCCCGAGGAGCCGGCAACGGCATCCTGGTAGGGCACCCCGATTACTCAGAAATGAGCGGCCGGTCAGACCGGCCAAGAATTTCTGATAAAGTCGGAAAAGCCGGAAAGGAAACCGCGAGAGCGGA
>NZ_JAINVF010000041.1 GCF_020400585.1 Streptomyces sp. NK08204
TAGTGAACAACTGGTAGTTGTGGATTGTTGGCAGGTCAGTTGTTTGACCTGCTGTTGTCCTGCCCGCTTATCTCTCATCGGTCAACGTCAGTTTGTTCGGGTGGGACCTCAAGGGGAGTGCGCTGAGCATGGTGGGCAGGAGACGGTTGGGCCGGCAGTTCGGCTGGCTGTGGGCGTCATATGCGGTGAGCGCCTACGGGTCCGGGCTGGGGTTCGGGGCATTGCCGCTGATCGCCGTGCTGGTGCTGCATGCCGGACCCGCTGAGGTGTCCGCACTGTCCGCGGTGGGGCCTGCGGTGGGTGCGCTGATCGCGGTGCCGCTCGCGCCGTGGGTGGAGTTCCGGCGTAAGCGCCCGGTCATGATCATGATGGACCTGACCCGGTTTACGGCCATGGCGACGATCCCTGTCGCCTACGCCTTCGGATGGCTCAGTTTTGTCCAGCTGCTCGTGGTCTCGGCCGTGGTCGCCGCAGCCAAGATCGCCTTCAACGCGGCCAGCGGCGCCTACCTCAAGGCCCTCGTCCGACCGGACGACCTGCTCGTCGCCAACGCGCGGTTCGAGTCCACGAACTGGAGCTCCATCGCGGTGGGGCCACCGCTGGGCGGGGCGGCGATCGGCCTGTTCGGGCCGGTCACCACCGTGGTGGCCGACGCGCTCAGCTACCTGCTCTCCGCGCTGGGCATCACCGCGATCCGCGGCCACGAAGAAGCAACGCGAACGACCGACAAGGGCCCGGTCCGGGCGGGCGCGCTGCTCGACGGCTGGCGACACATCATGGGCCACCCCGGTCTGCGGTCGCTCTACCTCAACAACATGCTCGTCGGCGGTCTGATCATGGCCACCGAGCCGCTACTGGCCGTGCTCCTGCTTCGCCAGCTCGGGTTCCCGCCCTGGCAGTACGCCCTCGCCTTCGCCGCCCCCTGCCTCGGCGGACTCATCGGCTCCCGGCTGGCCCGCCGTGTCGTGGCCCGCTACGGCCGGCACCGGGTCTTCCGGACCGTCGGCACCCTGCGTGCCATCTGGCTGATCGGCCTGGCCTTCGTCCGTCCCGGCGTCGTCGGCCTCGTCACCGTGATGGCCGTCGAGCTGGCAATCATCATCAACATGAGCCTGTACACCCCGGTACTCGCCACCTACCGGCTCGAACACACCCCCAAGCATCTCGTCGCCCGCACCCTGTCGGCCTGGTCGATCGGCCAGCAGGCGTCCATCGCCGTCCTCACCGCACTCGCCGGGCTGCTCGCCGACATCAGCAGCCCACGCACCGCTCTCACAGTCGCGGGACTGCTCATTCTGGCCACCCCGCTCCTGCTTCCCCGACAGGACCAGACGTCGCAGCGCGAGCCGGAACTGTCCCGCAGCCACTCATGAGGCACCACAACTTGCCACCCGCAGGCCGCAGCCGGTGCGCCGGTGCGCGTCCGCGTCGACCTGGCACACCACCAGCAAGGAGAACACTCGCGTGAGCACTGCCCCCGCACTTGACCCCACCCACACCGCGCTTCTCGTCATGGACTACCAGCCTGCGATCCTGTCCTTTGTGCCCGAAGGCGAGGACCGCAACGCCCTGCTCGGTCGCGTGGAAGGGGCCATCGCCGACGTTCGCGCACATGGCGGCACCATCGCCTACGTACGCGTCGGCTTCACCGAGGCCGACTGGGACGCGATCCCGGCCACCAACAAGTCCTTCGCCCCGCTGGCCCAACACCGCGCCATGCACCACGAGGACCCTGCCACCACCATCCACGTGCGCCTGGCTCCCCAGGACGGCGACATCATCGTGCGCAAGAACCGCTACGGCGGCATGTCCACCACCGACCTCGACCAGCAGCTACGCGAGCGCGGCATCACCACTCTGGTCGTCTCCGGCATCAGTACCAGCGGCGTCGTCCTGTCCACCGTCATCGACGCGGCCGACCGCGACTACCAGCTCTACGTACTGTCCGACGGCGTCGCCGACCCAGACACCGAAGTCCACAACGTCCTGCTCCACCGGGTCTTCCCCTCACGGGCCCACATCATCGACACCACCGAGCTGCACTCCCTGCTCCAGGCTGGCTGACTCGGACCACGAGCCGATCCCACCCACGGCCGCCGCACCCACCCGGTGCGGAGGCCGCCCGCACCCCAGTGCCAGCCCAGCAGCAGCCCGGAGCTTTCACCGCCGAGATAGCCCCGGCGGTGAAAGCCACCCGCACCGGGTTCACGCTTCTTCGGCGGCCTCCGGGTCGCGCAGCGGACGCAGCCCGCCGGGCAGGTCGGGGAGCTGGAAGGAGTACCGGCCGAGCATGTTGATGTGGTGCCGCACAAACGGCGAGAGGCGGGCCACGTCCTCGTCACGGACGTCGAAGCCATCCGCCCGCAGCTGGTTCACCGCAGCGTCCATGTACCGGGTGTTGAACAGCACGAGTGCGTTGAGGACCAGGCCCAGCGCCCCGATCTGGTCCTCCATGCCGTCCTGGTAGCGCTGGTAGAGCTGCCCGTGCCTGCCGTGGAAGATTTTCCGAGCCAGGGAGTGGCGGCCCTCCTGGAGGTTGGCCTGGAGGTTGGCCTGGCTCTTGATCTGCCTGCGGTAGCCGGGCTCGTCGGCCAGGCGCAGGATGTGCAGGGTCTTGGAGATCCGCCCGTAGTGCGCGATCGCGTCGCCGAGCGGGGTGGGGCGCCCGTCCCGCGACAACATGCGGATGACGTCGGACGCGCGCACGGCTCCGGTGTGGATGGAGCCGATGATGCGAAGGATGTCCTCCCAGTGCCGTTCGATCCTGGCAAGGTCGACCCGGCCGCGGGCCGCCTCCTGGAAGGCTCCATAGTCGGCGGTACGGTCGATGCGCCACATCTTCTGGTCCGGCAGGTCGGCGAGCTGCGGGGCCTACGCGAACCCAGCGAGCGTGAGCAGGCCGAAGACGATGTCGCTGTTTATGTGGACAGTTCAAGTTGATCTTCCTTCGGGTTGCCGCTCGGGCCATTGGCGGTGTTGGTGCGGGCCGGAGAAGCCGCGCGCATAGAGTGAGATCTTCGATGGAGTGGCAGGGGTGGAGGCTGTGGAAATCACCGTCCAGTGGATACGGACGTCCTGGACGAAACAGTCCCGCGGAGGAGAGGCCGCCGCCCGTAGGAACGCGGCTCCGGTCGGCTTCGCTGTCCCGTCTGTGCCGCCCTCGTTTGCCCACGTGGTCCGCATGCATGAACGAGACGGCTTCGAGCCCCATGGCGTCGAGGAAGACCTGCGCAAGGTCGACGTCCAGCTTCGCGAAGCCGACGGCCGGCTGCGCGTCCTTCCCCGAGTGCAGCCCCTGTTCGCCATCCCACCTCGGCCGCGACGGCCCCCAGCCGTGCGTCTTGCCTCCGGCCAGTGGGTCCGCTGGCAGCTCAACTACCGTTTCAGCAGCGCGGCGGGTGTGCGGGACTGGTCGTACTGGCTGGACACTTTCAACATCGCCTATGGCCCGGTGGATGCTGACGTGTTCTTGTCGGAGCCCACTGTCCACGTTGACGAGCAAGGACCGCTCCGGTAGCTCCGCCACGGGGTGATCATGCACTGGAGCCGTCCTCCTCCTCTTCCGCGTTGATCGGCTGGCTGAGGTCGGCCAGGAGTCTTTCGATACGTTCGCTGGTGCAGCGGTGGCGTTCGACCTCGCGGTCCCAGCCGCGTTCGGCCGCGTCGCGGGCGAGGGTCAGCTCGACTTCGCGCCGTGCGCGCAGTCGTGGTGCGTATTCGGGTGTGGTGACGAACTTCGCGCAGGTAGAGGTCGCATTCGCAGGGGCCTTCGGCGGGAAGCCGGAGGCAGCGGCCGAGTTCGAGCTCGGTCTTGAAGAAGTTCGTCTTGAGCCAGTCGACCGACGCATCCGGCAGCGTGCCGCTGCGCAGTTCGTCGGCGGCAAGGCCGGCGATCGTGGCGCCGGGGCCGAGCACGGCCTGGTAGTCGCGCAGGACTTCCTGGTCGCTGATCTGCGCATAGACGAGCGCCATGTTCACGGAGGTGTGCCCGAGGACTTTCATGATGGTGTGGAGCTTCGCGCCGCGTTCGGCGAGCTGGGTGCCCACCGTGTGGCGGAACCGGTGGGCCGAGACGGTGCCCCGGCCCGTGCCGCCGCCTCCGCCGGGGCGGACAAGGCCGACGGCCTTGCAGGCGGCCTGGATCGGGGTCTCGAACAGGTAGTACGTCGACAGCAGCTTTCCGTGGCTCATGAACAGGTAGCGGATCTCCTCGCCGATCCGCTCGTCGGTGAACGGCCGCTCCGGTGCGGGTCTGCGCAGGTCGATGACCTTTTGCAGGGCCTCGGCGGCGTCCTCGTGCAGGGGGACGACGCGCTCCTTGTAGGTCTTGCGGCCAGACAGGCGGAGCCGCGCGGTGCCGTCGGGGTAGCGGTCCAGGCAGTCCAGCGGAAGGCGATGGATCTCGGTGCGGCGGGCTCCGGACCAGCGGGCGACCAGCAGGGCGGCCCGCTGAAAAGGGCAGGCGATCGCGTCGATGGCGGGCACCAGCCGGTCGAGGTCCTGCTCGGGGATGAACCGCGGCACTTTCTGCGGGTACTTCGGTGCGTCGCCGGCGCCGATGAGGGTGTGGCCGGGCACGTCGTCGTACTGCCAGAGCGCGGTGTCCCGGAAGAACTGCGACAACCCGGAGATCCGCTGGATCCGCGACATGACGCCCAGCGGTTTGCCCGTGGTCGGGGCCGGTGCCTCGGCGATGTGGCCGATCCAGTCCAGACAGTGCTGGCGCGTGACGTCGGCGAAGATTTTAATGCCGGGATGGTGCTCGCCGAGCCACTGCCCGAAGAAACCCGCACCGCAAGCTCCAGCTTCTCCACCGTCGAAGGCGCGTCGGTCAGCCTGTGGGCCGCGAGCCACTTCTCCGCGACGGCCTGCATCCGAGGAGGCAGAGCCAGGGGCGGCTTCCACGACGGCATCAGCTTGCGCGGCTGGACGGCGATCTGGCCTCGGTGGAAGAGCACCACCTCCAGCTAGTGCAGGTGCGTGATCCAGCACTTCGCCGGGCCCTCGTAGAACTGCTCGGCCGATGGGTAGAAGGCCGCGAACTCCGGGTCCTCGGGGAAGAGCCGGATCGCCTCCAGAACCTCGGCGACATGTTCGCTGGTGATGTCGGCGACGTCCGTCAGGCCGTTGCGGAGCACGATCCGGGCCACCGACCAGTGCATCGCCTGCTTCGCCGCAGGGCCGCTGTAGCCAAGGGCGATCGCCTCCTCAACCAGCGCCGCGGTGCCCAGGTCGATCCCGGCGAGCACGGCCTGGTCGTGGACACGCAGCTGGCCGACGGCGAACATCCACCGGTAGTCGAACGTCGCGTATCCACGCAGGCCGAGGTAGGTCAGGTAGGGCCGGGCCTTGTGCGAGGCGGGGAACGATGGGCGGTGGAAGGACTCGCCAGGCAGTCGGCCCACCCGCTCGGCCAGCGGCTCGGCGAACCACGTCGCAAGGTCCGGCCATCGTTCGCGGAAGGCTCGGTAGTAGCGCAGTTTGGCGTTGAGGTAGTGGTGGTTGAAGCCGTCCTGGCCGCGGACGAACCTCACATACTCATGGTCGGGCCAGTGGCGTGGGCGCTGCCGGCGGACCGGATCCGGGCTGGCGGCCATGGCTGCTGTGGAGGTCGGGCCGCCCCTCATGAGGTGGCCTTGCGCGGCTTGCCCAGGGCGTCCAGGGCCTGGTGGTAGTCGGCGACGACGGCAGGGTCGGAAACCCGGGGTAAAGACGAGTCGACTCTGGCGAGGCGTGACCGAGTCGCTTCTGCAGCGTCAGCTCCCGCATCCCGCCCTCCCACATGCGGGTCGCGTGAGTGTGGCGCAGGGCATGCGGGGTCACCCAGGGCTCGCGGATGCCAGCCCGGGAGCATGCCCGGGAGAACATCCGCACCAGCCCGTCGTAGCCGAGCGGCTCCAGCCGACGGGTGCCGCGGCCGCCGAGGAGGAACACCAGCCGGCTGTCGGCGTCCTGCGGCCGCTCGTTCATCACGTAGGCGCTGAGCGTGGCCAGGGTGTCCGCCTCATGCAGGTCCACGACCCGCTCCTGGCGGGACTTCGACCGGGCGCCCTTGGGATGGTCGTCACGATGCCGGACCACCACGCGCCGCCGTCCGTAGGCCAGATCATCAAGGTGCAGGTGTCGGCGAACACGTGAACGCGCATAGCCGCGTACGGATGAACGTGCAGAGTTCGTGATGTACTGAGGGCCGCCGCTCGGCACTCTGCTGCCTGTTGTTCGAGGTCGCAGAGAGGGGTAGCCCGTGGTCCTGGATCCGGAACGCTGGCTGGAACTGCGGCGCTTTCGCGGCCTGGTCGAGACCGGAGCCATGAGCCTGTCGGAGGTAGCCAAGGAGACCGGTCTCAACTGGCGGACGGTCAGCAAGTACTTGTCCGCCGAAGCGCCTGTGTCGCCACCACGCCGGTCGCCGAACGGGCGGTCGCGGGCGAGAGTGATCGACGAGTTCGCGCCGCTGGTCGACTCAATGCTGCGGGCGGAGATCCTCATGAAGGCCGCCGTGATCCACGAGCGGCTCGCAGGCGAGTACGGGTTCTCCGGAAACTACCAGCGGACCAAGCTCTATGTTCAGGAAGCCCGCCCGCGGATCGCCGAGGAACTCGGCATTTCGCCGAAGGAATTGGCAGGCATGCACCGCCGCTTCGAGGTAATCCCCGGAGCCCAGGCCCAGTGGGACCGGTGCACCCTGCCTGACCTCGCACTTAGCTGTGACCTGCGCTCTCGCTTCCCGTCTCAGCCCGAGCGGGCCCGTCTCAGCCCGCCGGACGGCCGATCGAGGCGGCACCGTGTTCCCGCGGGAACACAGCACGGGAACACCATTGCCCGACCGGCTCAACCTGCAAGTTCCCCGCAGCACACCCCGGTCTTGATCAGGTGAACCGGATTGGCCAGAAGCCACTCCTGTTGTAGTCGCCATCGGCGGCTTGCGCGCGGGTCGACTTCGGCGAGGACGAGTGCCTCCGTGTAGGCGCCCTGCGGGGGCACCTTGACCGCCTTCCGCCACGGGCCGAAATACCGGGCCGACCAGTCGGTGACGGCCTGCTCGGCGGAGACCACGGTGACGGCTGCGCCGGCGAGGGGTGTGGGCCGTCGACTCCAGCCGCGCCTTGGCGGCGGGGCTGGAGTTTCGGCCTCTCGGACACCATCCACGACACGTGGCAGTGGTGGGCCGGAGACGGGCGCCACGTGGACCACCCGCGGTGGGCGGAACACGGGATCGCCCCGGAGAAGGAAGCGAAGATTCTCGCCTCCCTGTGATCAGGCCTCGATCGCGAGGAGGCCCACGTGCGGGCCGATCCGGTGCGGCGGGGAGATCCGGGTGTACTCCTCGATCCGCTCCCGCAGCGTCGTCGGGAGCTGCGCCCCGTGGTACTCGGGCTGAGGGCCGACGAACTTGACGTCCTGATAAGGCCCATCAGGGAGGCCCTAGACGTCTATGACCTCGGAGCAGACGCGGACATCCAGCCGCGGCGACTCGAGGAACTCAACGACGACGCGGAGGCGCTGCTCAGGCTATGGTCTGGGCAGTACGCCATTCCCGATCGAGCATGGAGTGCACGACCGAGTCACGCCAGCGCCCGGCCTTGTAGACGTGCTCGCGGATGATGCCTTCTTCGGTCATCCCTGCCGCCATCATGGTCTTCGCTGACGCCTTGTTGACCGGGGAACGGGCCCCCCAGATGCGGTGCAGTCCCAACCCCTCGAATCCCAGAGCAAGAAGGAGGCGCACGGTTTCGAGACCGTAGCCGATTCCCCATGCGTCCGGGCGCAGCGCGAAGCCGAAAGTGGCTGCGCGCTGCTGGTGAGGGTCGGTGGCCAGGCGACCGAACCCGATCAGTTGGGCTGTGTCCCGCTCTATGACGGCAAGCGCGTACTCGGAACGTGGCGTGTCCGTTGCTGCGGCGATGGAACGCGCCACGATCTGAGCGACCTGTTCACGCGTGCGTGGCTCGAACGAGAGATGTTCCGTAGCCTCGGGGCTGCCGTAGATGGCGAGCACCGCGTCAACGTCATCGATGGTGAGTTCGCGCAAATCCAGGCGTGCGCTGGACCACTTGACCGGGTGCATGCCCCGGACTTTACCCGCGCGGCAGGGCTGGCCGGCTGACGGGGAACGCCTCGATCTCAGCGCGGAGGTCTCGTGCAGTGATGGCGTCGTGTGCGGGACTGTGCATGAGGGCCCGACGGACGCGCAGGGCAGAGACGACGATGCCGTTATTGCGGTGCGAGACCGGGAGGTCCAGGACTGGGCGGATCGCTTCTGCGGCGCCCTCGACATCGCCGCTGAAGAGTCGGATCATCGCCAGGTCGCACTGAGAACCGGCGAGGTCTCCGAAGGCCCAGTTCGGGGACGTGGGATCGCTGAAGCCCTGCACGGCTCGCTCGGCCTGTGCCGCAAGCTGGGCATCGCCGTGCCCGAGCAGAGCCTCCGACTCCACCATGTAATAGAGCTGCTTCTCCGGCGGGTACGTGAGCAGGCCGCCGAGCTGGTCCAGGTCGTCGAGTACCACACGTTCACGCCTGTCGGCGGCCTGGAGGTTCGCGATGCGCACGCTCTCCTCATCGCCAAGGGCCGCGGCGGCACGAGCCTGAAGACCCAGGAGCCACAGACCGACAGTGCCCCGCAGGCTCGCCGCGGTCTCGGCGCCCTGACTGGCGTAGTGGTAGGCGTCCCCTGGTTTGTCGGCCCAGTAGGCGATGAGCGACTTCAGGCCCTCAGTGAGGGCGATGAGCCCCGGATGCTCGGCGTCTCGCGCGCACGCTGCGGCCACTCGAGTCATGGTCAACGCCTGGTGCGGAACCTCCATGTCGTTGAAGCCCTTGGCGACGAGGAACGACAGCACGGCCGCCTTGACGTTGAGGTCACGGAGCTGTGACGGCCGTACCCTGCCGCCCTCCAGAAGACAGAAGACCTGGTTCTGCGTCTCCAGGAGGTCGCCCCAGATCTCGCCCAGGGGCTCCCGGGGATACGCGACGACCAGGCGATGCACCTCGTCATCGAGCAGGCCGAGCGTGTCGTCGCCTACAGCCTCGCGATCTTTGCCCAGCAGGAAGTCCTTCGCGCGTTGTACAGCCATCGCGCCCGTCCTTTTCATCTCGTTCAGGTCCACATCGGCGTCGATATGGAGTTGACTCGGTGACGCGCCAGCTAGAGGAAGGAAGTTCGGCCTGGAGCCCTCGGGGACATCAGTCCAGAGGTTGTCGATGCTGTACCCGAGCATCTCCACGATCACAGGCCGGAAGACCCGCACGACTTGGTCCAGGGCGTCGACGGCGAGCGTTCGAAGGTCTGCTGGTAGCTCCGGTAGCGAGTCTGACGGGCCGTAGTTCGAAGACGCCGGCTCCCCGTCAGGGTGCTGTGCGACAACCAGGGCGGCCGCCGCCACTGCTCGCTCGCCGTCCGAGGTGTCCAGGTGGTCAGCAGGGTCGGCGGCGCGTGTGAGCGCGCCGCAGATCATGGATTCGCGTTCTTCCAATGCCGCCTCGTCCAGGTCACCGCCGAAGTCGGCGGCGGTGTCGTTGTCGAAGGGGCCGATGTCCCAGGTGCCCATGTCTCTCCTCGGGTGGCCGTCTGGAGATCGTCGCACTGGCCACCGACAGGGAGGTCAGGAGGCAAGCAGCACCCGCTTGCGCAGGAGCTTGAAGCCGGCGCGTCCGTATATCTGTCCCTCGGCCGCCGCAACTCCCGCCGCATCCGGGAACGAGCTGCGGACGGCCCTTGCCGTCAGCGCTGGCGGAGTTCCTCCGCCCAGTCCCGGAGCCGGTCCTCGAGGACCAGGTTGTCGCCGCGGGCCACGGTCTGTAGCAGCTGGGCGCACATGATCGCTTCGGCGGCGAGGCCGGCCGGGCTGCCCAGGAGCGGGAAGGCGGCGCGGACGCGGGCGGCGGTGCCCGGCTGAAGCAGTGTGTAGGCGTAGAGCGTGGCGGCGTCGAACCCCTCCGGCGCGCGGCCCCAGCCCTCCCAGTCCAAGAGCCGCAGGGGCGACGCGGTGAGGTTCGCCCAGTGCACGTCGGAGTGGGCGGTGGTCCAGCAGGTGACGGCGGGTGCCGGGATGCCGATGAACTGGGGGATCGCCCGGTCCATGTACTGCTGTCGTACGGCGACGCGGTCCGTGTTCACGGCCGACACCTTCTCCAGTGTCCTGGCGAGCTCCTGCCACCAGGAGTCCGGCAGCTGGGCCTCGTGCTGGAGGATCGGATCGTCGGACAGGACCGGCTGGTCGACGCGCACCGACAGCTCCGCCCGGTAGGCGGTGCCATCGTCGACGGCGTCGTGGACGGCCAGGAGAGCGGGACGGTGCCCGTCCAGGTCACCGAAGGCCTGCTGGGCGTCGAGGGCGCCGTCCCACAGCTTCCCCGACGCCTTGTCCTCTGGCGCGGACACCAGCCGCAGCCACGCAGGTCGGCCGTCGGCGGTGCGGGCCGGCGCACCCAGGGTGCGCCCCGCCCACCCCCAGAACTCCTTACCCGGCTCAACTCGTATGGCCAGGGCCTTGGCGGCGCGGGCGTGGTGGGCGCGCATGTGGCGTTCGGTGTCCGGGGCAGGGGGAGGCGAGTACACCAGTGATCTCCCGCAACTGGGCGGCGGTCAGGGAGGGTTGGGCGACGGCGTCGGCCACCTGGCTCCAGTGTGGCAAACGGAGGAGGCCCGCCGGGGCCGAGCAGCGTCTGTGACTGTCAGCCAGTGATAGCCGGCCGGATCAGGGTCATGGCCGAGGCCGTGACGATGGGTGCGCCCGCTCAGCAGCTTTGACGCTCGCCTCCAGTGCTGCCATCAAATCCAGCGCCGGAGCAGGCTTGGCCGGCTCAATGTGCTCACCGCCGGTGACCTTGGTGTCCACGAGCTGCTCGAGGGCGTGGGCGTATTCGTCACAGTACTTCGGCCAGTTCCAGCTCCTGGTCGGTGACCGGGGTGGGGGGTGCGGGGTCCCCGGGGTCGCGCAGTTCGTCCTGCCACAGGAGCGTCTGGAGGACGAGCATGCCGTGGCGGGGGCGGAGCAGCGCCAGGCGCTCGCGGCCGCGCAGGGCGACCTTGGCCACGGCGACGTGGCCGGTGCGGGCGAGTGCCTCGACGAGCAGGGCATACGGTCGGTCGCCGCCCGGTCCGGGACCGGCGAAGTAGGGCCGGCTGAAGCTGATGGGGTCGATGTCCTCGAAGGGCACGAAGCCGAGCACGTCGATGGTCTGCCTGGTGGGCAGAGGCAGGTGTGCGAGGTCCTCGTCCGTGATCGGCACCACGCGCCCGTCTGCCAGGGCAAAGCCCCTGCCTACCTGTTCGTAGGGGATCTCCCGGTTCTCGGCCCTGCAGAAGCGCCGGTGCTCCACGCGGCTGCCGTCAGCGAGATGCACCTCGTGAAGGCGCACGGGATGCTCATGCGTGGCCGCGTACAACCGGACCGGAACGGCGACCAACCCGACCTGGACCACCCCCGACCACGTGGCCTTCATGCATCCAGAGTCATCCGCCAGCGGATGGCACGCATCCCGGTCGCGGGCTGCCCCGTCTGATCACCATCCGGTCTCCCCGAGAGTTGTCGTAGTGGTACCCGATCAGGCGATATGTGCGATCGTCGGCCCGTCACACCCGCCGCTTAGGATCCATGCTCGTGGCCGAGGTACCCGATGAACTGATCACCCTGGAGCGATCCGCCGAGGAAGAGCGCGCGAAGCTCGCGGGCCTCACCGGTGACGAGTACGACACCCAGTGGCGGCGCTGGCGCGAGGCCTCCCAGACGGTACAGGCGGCCATCACCGCGCATGCGGAAGCCGCCGAAGCCAACCGATACGAGCTGGAGCAGGCCGTGAAGAAGGCCGTCCGGCACGCCCAGGAAGACCCCGCCGGCGATTAGCCGCCGCCCTGGCCTACCCCTGATCCGGCCAGGAAGCCAGCACGTCACCGGTGTCCTGGTCGGTGAGGCTGACGCGGGCGTCGGGCATGCTGCCGTACTCGCCGACCCACCGCCGGAACTTCTCCCCCGCCACCTCCCCGAGGTTCCACCAGCCGTGCTGCACCGGCCGGCCACCAGAGGCGAGCAGCAGATGGTAGCGCCCGGGACTGGGTCACGCGAGGCGGATCCCCTCGCGCACGATCGCGGCCTTCGCCTCCAGCTCGCTCAGCTGGTAGTGGACCGACGCCCTGCTCCGCATGCCGACGGCAGCCCCGAGCGGCTGCATCGTCGGCGCCTGCCCGTGATCAGCGATGTGCCGGCGGGCGCAGCGCACGATGCGCTCCGGTGTGTCCTGTCGCGTTGAAGGTTGAGTGATCTCACTGAAGTTTGAGTGCCGGTGCTTGAGCCTCGGAAATCCATGTGAACGTACCCTCCACCGGATGCACCATGCCGACCGCCCGCCGCCGGGGCGGGTTCTCTGATGGCGTGGTGTTGGCTGTGCCTGGTGATCCGCGCGCGGACCGGCCGGCGGAGACCGACGACGTGCGTCTCGGCCTGGTCGCCGGTTTCCCCGGCCTCGGCGAGCGCCCGGTAGATGGAGGCGACCGAAGGGTGCTGTCCGGCGTTCTTGCCGGTCTTGATGGTCAGCTTCTTGGCGATCTCGGGGACGAGGACGCCACGGTTTTTCAGCACGAGGGGGTCTGGTGTGAATGGTGAATTGGGTACTCGTGCCGGTCGGCGGCCGATGACCATAGCGTAGATCATCGGGCAGGTCTGGCTCCGGCGGGATGCAGGGTTCGGCTGCGCCCACGACCGGCCCCCGCCTACGATCCGTCAGCAGGTCGGCACGCCGTGAGAAGGCGGGAGGGCGCGGGGGATGCAGGAGCGGCAGTGGATCATCGCCCGCCGGAGCGAACTGTGCGCTCTCGCCGATGAGTTGGCCAAGCAGCTCCAGGAGGTCCAGGCCGAGCGGGATGAACTGGCGATCGCGGAGCGGGTGCTGAACCGCGGCCGGCCGCGGCGTTGGACCAGGCCGTCAAGCTCACCGGCGACAGCAAGACCGACACCATCAACCGGGCCCTGCAGATTTACGCCCACCTGGAGAAGGTCATCCAAGACGGCGGCACCCTGTACACCCGGCCGGCCGGCAGCGACGAGCTCGAGCGCCTCTTCTTCGTTTGAACGCCTTACCGCGGTTCTGTGGTCACGTACCGCCTGACCGCCACCCCGCCCCGGCGGCCTGTGCTCCACCCGAGCCGGTCGCCGGGGCGTTCGCCATCGTGACGGCACAAGGGCATGGTCAGCCCTGACCCGGCTGGGTGGTCACCGTGCCGTCATCGGCTCCGGTGCGCTGTGAGCGCGACGGTAGGCCAGTGGTGACAGGCCCAGGTACGTGTGGAAGTGCTTGCGCAGGGCGACGGGGTCGCCGAAGCCGCAGACGGTGGCGATCCGTGCGACGGTCAGGTCGGTGGACTCCAGCAGCAGGCGCGCGTGCGCCAGCCGCCGCTGCGCCAGCCACTTCAGCGGGCTGCTGCCCACCTCACTGCGGAACCGCCGGGTGAAGGTGCGCACGCTCATGTGCGCGTGCCGGGCCATGTCCTCCAGTGTGACCGGCTCGGCCAGCCGGTCCAGCGCCCACTGCCGGGTCGCCGAAGTGGAACGGTCGGTGTCCTGCGGAACCGGGTGCTCGATGAACTGCGCCTGCCCGCCCTCGCGCCACGGCGCCACGACGCAGCGCCGCGCGGCGGCCGAGGCCACCGCCGCCCCGTGGTCCAGACGGACCAGGTGCAGGCACAGGTCGATGCCGGCCGCTCCGCCGGCGGACGTAAGGATGCGTCCGTTGTCGACGAACAATACGTCCGGATCGACCTCGACGTCGGGGAACAGCCGCGCCAGCGCGTCACACAGCCCCCAGTGCGTGGTGGCCCGCTGACCGTCCAGCAGACCGGCCGCCGCGAGCAGGAAGGCCGAGGTGCACAGGCTGACGATGCGGGTTTGCGGCCCTATCCGGTCCAGCGCCGCGGCGAGTTCCTCGGGGAGCGCGCCGGTCGCGAGCAGCTGCTCGCTGGGCTCTTGCGTGGCGAGAACGACGGTGTCCGCGGTCTCCAGCACCGACTCGTCGTGGTCGACGATGATCCGGTAGTCCTCGTGCGTGCGCACCGGCCGGCCGCCGAGGGAACAGGTGCTGACGGAGTACAGAGGGGTCCCATCCGGTTCACAGGCCTCGTTGAACACCCGGGCCGGGATGCCCAGGTCCAGCGGCTGGACTCCGTCGAGGGCGAGAACGACAACACGATGCGTCATGGCCGGAATGGTACGACAGATGTCCTCCCGGCCACTCACCCGCCTCTGCGGGCACACGCCACTGTTTCTTGTGCCGGGACCGCGGTCCCGGCGAAAGAAAGCGTGAGACGGACATGAGCGAGGACAACATGAGTGAGCACACGATGCGGGCAGTCACCATCAGCGAGTTCGGCGGAGCGGAGGTGCTGACCGTCGAGGAGGTCGCGCGCCCCGAGCCGCTGCCGACCGAGGTGCTGGTACGGGTGCACGCGGCCGGCGTCAACCCGGTGGACTGGAAGACCCGCGAGGGCCAGGGCATGGCGGGGCTGCAGACGCTCCCGCTGATCCTGGGCTGGGACGTGTCCGGTGTCGTCGAGGAGGTCGGTTTCGGCGTCACCACCCTGAAGGTCGGCGACGAGGTGTACGGCATGCCGTGGTTCCCGCGCGCCGCCGGCGGCTACGCCGAGTACGTGACCGCGCCGGCCCGCCAATGGGCCCGCAAGCCGGCCACCCTGGACCACGTGCACGCGGCCGCCGTGCCGCTGGCGGCGCTGACCGCCTGGCAGGCCGTGGTCGACACCGCTCACGTCCAGGCCGGCCAGCGTGTCCTGATCACGGCCGCCGCCGGCGGGGTGGGCCACTTCGCGGTCCAGTTCGCCCGGCACCTGGGCGCCCACGTGATCGCCACCGCCAGCGAGGCACGCCACCCCTGGCTCAAGGAACTCGGCGCCGACGAGACCATCGACTACACCACCACCCGCTTCGAGGACGTCGTCAAGCACGTCGACGTCGTCATCGACCTGGTGGGCGACGCCCATGACCAGACCAGCACCCGCTCGCTGAAGGTCCTGCGCCCCGGTGGCCTGCTGGTTGCCGTCCCGGCCGGTGTCTCCCCGGAACTGGCCCAGGCCGCCGAGGCGGCCGGGGTGCGGGTCACCCCGTACCTGGTCGAGCCGGACGGTCCCGCGCTGGCCACGATCGCAGACCTGATCGAGGAGGGCGAGGTCGCCGTCGAGGTGGAGGAGACCTTCCCGCTGGAGCAGGCCGGCGCGGCCCACGCCCGCGTCGAGGCCGGCCGCACCCGCGGCAAGGTCGTCCTCACCGTGACCGACTGACCTTCCCTGCAAACAGTCAGGAGCAGCACCGTGTACTACGAGATCCGCCGCTACCAGGCGCAGCCCGGACGCCGCCAGGAGTGGGTGCGCTACATGGAGGACGTGGTCATCCCGTTCCAGGCCTCGCTGGGCATGGACGTGACCGCCTCCTTCGTCGACGCCCAGGACGCGGACGGCTACGTGTGGATCCGCCGGTTCGAGGACGAGGCCCAGAGCGATGCCCTGTACACAGCCGTGTACGAGCACGACCGCTGGAAGAACGAGATCGGCCCGGTCGTCTACGGCCTGCTGATCCCCGAGAAGTCCGTCGTCACCCGCGTGGTCCCCACCCCGGCTTCACCCCTGCGGTGACCTGGCTTGCGGCCGCTTCATCCGCCACCGCACCGCACAGCGCAGCACAACAGCGAAGAGAAGGAACCCAACCCATGAGTAAGAAACTCAACCTCGCTGCGGCCGTAGCTGCTGCAGCGGCCGTCTTCGTGTCGGCCCCCTACGCGTCGGCCGCCGCGGGGCGGGAACACGCCAAGCCCATCGTCACGGACGTCAAGACCGTGGCCCCGTTCGACTGGTCCGCCGGGGAGGTACCGGAGAACATCACCGTCAACCCGGACAGCACCCTGACGGTCTCGATGCTGGGCAGCTACGCCGGCAAGCGGCCGGAGCTGGTGCGGGTGAGCGCCAACGGGCAGCACAAGACTGTGCTGGTGACCGGCGTCCTCGGTGACGGCTTCACCGGGAACACCCGTGGCAGCGACAGGACCATCTACTACAACGTGTGGTCCAAGGACGCCTCGCGCGCAGGAGTGTGGAAGCTGCCCCCGGGCGGCCACCCCAGCCGCCTCGCGGCCCTGCCCGCGGACGGCCTGCCGAACGGGCTCGCGATCGACCCTTCCGGACACATACTCTACGTCTCCGACAGCTACAAGGGCACGATCTGGGCCGTCCCGGTCGCAGGGGGCCAGGCCAGGGCGTGGCTGACCGACCAGGCTCTCGCGCCGGTCCCGACGGCTTCGATACCGATAGGCGTCAACGGGCTGCGCTACCACAACGGGGCGGTATGGGTCACGAACTTCAACAAAAGCACCCTTCTGCGGGTTCCCGTGACCGCTGCCGGGAAGCCGGGCCGCATCCACCAGGTGACCGGTGGTGAGGTGGGCATTGACGACTTCAATTTCCTCTCTGCCCGCTCCGACATTGTGTTCACCGCGCGGAACACGACGAACAAGGTGGACGTGGTCTACCCGAACGGCACGAAGGTCACCGTGCTCACTGCGGCCGACGGGCTGGCCAGCCCCACCGCCACCGCCGTACGCGGCCACGAGCTGTACATCACCGATGCCTCGCTTGCCGCCCCGCACCACGCGCAGCTGCAGGGTGGCCGGATCAACCTCGCGGGGTTGCAGGGCAGCTGACCGTGCAGCGCCGGAGCCACGGCCTCACACTTCGCCGCTCCCCGGCCTCGCCGGGGGGGCGGCGTCGGCGTGCCGTCCGCACGCCGACCGAGCGCGGCAGTTGTCGCAGTGATCGGCGGTCGCCTGTACGCTCAGCGTGCCGACCCCCGCCGTACGGAAACCGGGGTCGGTGTGGACGGAGCTGCCCCGGCCGGTGAGTGCCGGCGCCGAACCAGTCAGGCACGTCCGCCTCGGGTACGCCCGCGCCTCGACCGCCCGGCAGTCCCTCGACGCGCAGCTCGACTCCCTCGCCGAGGCCGGAGTGACGCGGGTCTTCTCGGAGAAGATCTCCACCCGCGCCACGAAGCGCCCCGAGCTGGAGGCCGCCGTGAAGTTCGCCGGAGAGATCCGCTCCTCCGGCGTCGCCGTGACCCTCGTCGTCCACGAGCACAAGCGGCTCGGCCGTGGCATCGAGCTCGCCGTGCTCGCCGAGGAGCTGAAGGCGAGCGACGTCGGCCTGGAGTTCCTGACAGGGGAGCTGAAGGGCTCACACGACCCGTCCGGGATCGTGTTCACCGTGCTCGCCGCGATGTGCGGGATGGAGCGCGAGTACATCCGCGACCGCACCCTCGAAGGCCACGAGTCCGCCCGCAAGCGCGGCAAGACCATCGGCGGCGCGGGCGTCACCGACGACTCCATGCTGTCCATGGCCCTGCACCTACGCGCCCAGGAGATGAGCCTGCGCGACACCTCGTCGTCCAGGAAGAAGAACCGCTCCAGCTCGGGTCTTGTCGGCTCCTCGGCGAAATTCCCGTACGCCTCAGCCTGCACATCAGTCAGAAATGGCACCGGCATGCGGCGGACGGTAGCCATGCCCCGACAGTGATCGAGGATCTTCCTCCGAACCCCCGCACCAGACCGATCATCTGTGCTAGATGTGGTGTCTCGGGACCTTGGTTACGCGAAGTCCTCGAAGGTGAGCTGCTGCGGGATGTCCGCGAGTGGTTCGGGCGGCTGGTCGAAGACGATCCGGTAGTCGCTCCCGGCGGTCCGGCTGATGGGCGGTCGGCCGCCGAGTGCGGCGTGCGGCCGCTCGTGGTTGTAGTAGTTCACGAACTCCGCGAGTGCGGCGCGGCGTTCACGCTCGGTTGTGTAGTCGCGGACGTACTCCGACTTGCGGGAGAGCATCCCGTTATACCTCTCCACCTTCCCGTTCGTGCGCGGGGTGTACGGCCTGGTCCGCTTGTGCTTCGTACTGGTCGCGGCGAGCGCGTCAGCCCAGGTCGTAGACCGGTAGCACGCGCCGTTGTCGGTGAGGCAGCGGCGGATCAGTGTGATGCTGTGGGCGGCGAAGAAGGCAACGGCCCGGTGCCAGAAGGCGACCGCGATGACGGCCTTCTCATCGTCCAGGGCCACGGTGTAGGCGAGCCGGGAGTGGTCGTCGAGCGCCGAATGCAGGTACGTGTATCCGACCTTGCCGGTGCCGGGACCGGTGCGTTTGGAGGCGCGGGCGGACTCGGTGCCGACGCCGTGCATCCGCCAGCCGCCGCCGGTCGGGATGCGTCCGACCTTCTTGACGTCGACGTGGACCAGGTCGCCGACCCGGTCGTGCTCGTAGCGGATGACCTCGCGCAGCTGCTCGCCGGTCGGTGGATCGAGGTCCCGGAGCCGGTTGAGTCCTCGCCTCACCAGGATGCGGTGGACGGTCGTGGGCGCGAGTGTGACGCCGTGCAGCCGCTGCAGGTCGGCGGCGAGCCGGGCTGGCCCGTGCTTGGTCTGCCGCCGCAGCGCCTCCACCAGGTCAGCGATGTCCCCGGAGGTGCGGGCGGGGCTGGTGGCGGGGCGGGAGGAGCGGTCGAGTAATCCGTTCTCGCCGTGCGCGCGCCAGCGGGCGTACCACGTGGCCAGGCAGCGGCGGGAGATCCCGGCTTCCGCAGCCACGTGCGCGATCGGACGTCCGGCGTCGATCCGCAGACACAAGCGCAGACGTCCTTCGAGGGTCAGCGGTGCGTTCCGATGTGCCCTGCTGGTGGCGCTCCCGGACTGGGCGGCCGCGTTCACCGGGAGCCCTGGGGTCTCGGGGCTCCCGTTTGAGCGGCTGTGCGTGGCGTCAGCGTGCGAACTTTTCGATGGCCACTGGGGTGACGGGGGTGAAGAAGTTGACGAGGTTGCCGTCGGGGTCACGGAACAGCAGCGACCGGTTGCCCCAGGGCATCGTGGTGGGCTCGGTGACGAAGTCGGTGATGAAGCCGGTCAGGTTCTGGTGAACGCGGTCCACGTCGTCGACGAGGAACTCGATGATCACGCTGTGGTTGTCCGCCGGGCGGGCAGAGCCCGGGGCGAACAGCGGGACGGTGCGGGTGTCGGCGATCGCGAGGGTGGCGCCCGCGGTCGTGAGTTCGGCGAAGTCCTCGGTGGCCCACGTTGCCTGCGCCCCTGTGGCTCGCTCGTAGAACTCGACGAGGCGCGCTACGTCGCTGGTGATGATGCGGATCGAGATGAAGTCCATGGGGATCTCCTTGTTGTGCTGGAGGCGTGCACGTCGCAGACTAGGAGAAATAGTGGACAAAATCGGTCCTGTATTCGCGTTAGGCTGCGAACGTGCCTCGACCCACCGGCCGCGTGCTGACACTCCTGGAGCTGCTGCAGTCGGGCGGCACCCGGACGGTGGCCGAACTCGCCGACCGGCTCGGCGTCGAAGGGCGCACTGTGCGGCGGTATGTGGACCAGCTGATCGACCTGGACGTCCCCGTGGAGTCGGTGCGCGGCCGCTACGGCGGGTACCGGCTGGCTCCCGGGTACCGCTTGCCTCCGCTCATGCTCAGCGACGACGAGGCGCTGGCCGTGCTGCTCGGCCTGGTCGCCGGCCGCCGGGCAGGGCTGACGACGACGGAGCGCACGGCAAACGAGACGGCGTCAGCGAAGATCCGGCGGGTGCTGCCCAAGCACATCGCCCGCCGGCTCGACACACTCCTGGAAGCTCTCGCCTTCACGGATCAGGCCGGCGAGTTGGACCACCCGGACGCCGAGGTCCTGCTCACCATCGCCGATGCGGTGCGCCACCGCCGACCGGTCTCGATCCGCTACACCGACCGCGACGGACGGCGCAGCGAACGCACGCTGCACGCGTACGGGATCGTCGCCCATGCGGGTCGGTGGTACGTGACGGGCCAGGACGCCCGGATCGGCGAGGACCGAACCTTCCGGCTCGATCGCATCGCAGCCGCGAGGGCCCTGCCCGGCTCATTCGAAGCACCTGTGGGTCCCGGTCCGGCACAGCGCGTGCTGTCAGCCTTCGCCACGGCCGAGTACCGGCATGAGGTGACCTTGCGGATCCACGGGACAGTTGAGCAGATCCGCGCGCACCTCCCCGCCAGCGTCGCGAGCCTGGAGGAGCCCGAGCCCGCGGCCGGCCAGGACCCGGCGGCCGAGCACTGGCTGCGCGTCGAGCTACGGGCGCAGCACCTCGACTGGTTGCCTCGGGTACTCGCCTCACTCGACCGGCCGTTCGTCATCGAGCGTCCGGATGAACTACGCGACCTCGTCATCGCGCTCGCCGATCGCCTCGCGTCCTACGCCCGCCAAGCCTGACCGCGAGTAACCAATGTCATGAGATGGCACAGCTAGTGCTCTGACCGCATTGGTTCGCCGGGTCGTTTAGGCCGCGGTGGTGAGGGGGCGTCCTCCCCAGCGGATGCCTTTCTCGCTTCGGATGCGGGCGCGCTCTTTGCGTTCGGCGGCCAGGACGTCGCGGTGGCGGGTGTTGGCGTTGCGCCAGCGCAGGTATGCGTGCAGGGCCCGGGTCTGCACGGTGTGGTTGGGGTGGTTCGAGTTGGCGATGGTGAACTGCCGAAGCGGTCCGAAGTGTTCCGCTGGTCCCCACGGCCGGGTGCGCTATGGGAGCGCGGCGATGCGGGACCGGTTGATGCTACTCGATCGGGATCCTCATGTGGTGGGGCTGGCGTGCTATCCGCTGGAGTTCGTGTGGCGGGAGGGCGAGCGGATTGTGGCGCATGCTCCGCAGCTGGCCGCGCGTGGCGCCGACGGGGGGCACGTGCTCGTTGACTGTCTCGGTCCGGGTGGGCTGTCACGCCAACTGGACAGCAGAGCACGTGTGTTGCGCGGTGTGCGCAGGAGGTGGGGTGGCAGTACCGGGTGGAGCCTTCGGCGGATCCGGTGACGGTGGGCAACGTGCGGTGGCTGTCGGGTTACCGCCATCCCCGCTGCGCAGGCGGGGTCCGTCCCGGCGCGCTGGTTGAGGCCTTCACGTATCCGCGCCCCTTGGCCGAGGGGGCTGCTGCGCTCGGGGATGTGATCCAGACGCTGCCTGCTGTCTATCACGGCCTGTGGAGCGGGAAGCTGACTGCTTCGCTGGATCGGCCGCTCACCGCCGGCACCCTGGTCGCCGTGGCCGGCCGGAAAGCGCGGTGAGCGGCGCGCCATGCAGTGGAGGTGGGTGACCAAGTCCGTTTCGAACGCGTCACCGATGACCTGCTCGGGCGGACGGACCAGTGAGGTGGTGCACCACTTGTTCTCGGCCGTCGGCCCTGGGCGGGCGGCGCGCGCGCCGCTTCGGCCGCCCGCGGGTGGATCACATCGTGTGGGCGCCCCGCTGCCGGCCGCATGACGGCGTACGAGCCGCGTCACCCTACTTCACCGATGTCAGCGTTTCAAAGCAACCCGAACTCCCCTGTAACACGATGCGCTGACCCGGTGTCGGAACGAGACGGCCGCCCGCACAGCATGTCGACGTAGAGTTAAGGATCATGGAAGAGCCCGAGGAGAATCTGGCCTCCCTCGTATGGGGCCAGGCCGAGCAGCGCGCCGCGCAAGGTGACATCTCGTTCGTGCGCAGGCTGGGGTCAGAGCTGGCCGACCGGCATGCCGCCGCCAGCGAACAGGTGCGGGCCTACGAACGCCAACTCGCCCACGTCATACGTGTGCTCGCGCTCACGCCGGGCCACGACAGCCTGACACAACTGCTGCGGCTTCTCGAGGACAAACCCCCCACAGGAACGCACCCCGACCTGCGGGCTCCCTTCGTCGCCTCGCTCCTGGCAGAGCATCAGCAGGTCCCCGACCTGGTCGCCACCGTCTTCGACCGGCGTGAGTGGAAGAAGCTGGACGAACTGCGCGCCTGCCTCTACCACGAACTCCTGCTCCGCGGCGCGGACACCGACACCCACGGGCCCCTGCGCGACTGGACTCTTGTACGACCCGGCTGGCACCCTCTGGCCTGGCTTCCGACACACCGCCGCGACTTCGAAGCCGGCGTGAAATTTCCCAACCGTTCCTTGCGCGGCTCCGCACGCGGAGCGTCGTCCCAGCTGCCCACCACGGGCCGGATGGATCCACCCACACCACGCTCGTTCGAACCGTCCGCCCTCCACAACGTCGCCACTGTCGACGTGTACGAGACGATCGTCGCTGCTCCGCAGGCAGGCGGCTGGGGTGCCTGCGAAGCCTGGGTCTTCCTGCTGGACGAGGCCATCACGCCCGACCAGGTGCCCGCCCTACTGCCGACCCTGCCCATGGCCTGCATGGACGGACTCGGCCCGACGGATCGTTTCGAGATCGCAGCCCGCCCGATGAAGGACGTCTGGCACCTGCTATTCGAAACCGCCTCGATGGGAGGCATGTACAGCTCGGGCGTGCACGGCGCCTTCGGAAGGCTGTGGGCATGGCGCTCGATGGCGGCCCTCAGCGGCGCTCCGGCAAACGCGACCGCGCCGGAGGTGGAGCAGCTCGTTCTGCAGAGTACGTGGTTCCACTTCGAAGCCGCCGCAGAGTGGTTCCACAACGACATCGGCTCCGACTACGGCATCGCCGCGCTCTCCCCTGACCGCCGCCGGATAGCCGTGCTGGCAGCGACGGACACCGACTAGCAGGACTCCGTTACGTCTTCCTGCCGGGCCTGTTCGGGGGCATGGTGAGTATGTGGACACACATGAAGTGAACCGTGTTCGGGCGAAGTTAGCGTTATTCGTGGCTGATGTGTTCGCCTCGGTGCCGCGGAAGGACCAGCGGGGCCGAGGGCGACTGCTACCTGGGGGGACCCGGCCTGGCTGGAACGCGGCCATGGCCGCCCGGAGTCCTATGGCCACTGGCAGATGATGGACGCGGTCTTCTACCTGCTCGACGGCGGCATCAAGTGGCGGGCGATGCCGGCCGACTTCCCGCCCTGGGACCGTGTGTATGCCTTCTGGCGGCGCTTCAGGGACCGCGGCTGGATCGCCGAGCTGCACGACCGGCTACGCGGAGCCGTCCGCGAGGCGGCCTGGCGGGACCCGGAGCCGACCGCGGGCATCATCGACTCCCCGACCGTCCGCTCCACCCCCACCGTCCCGGGCACTACCAGCGGCTACGACGGCGGAAAGCGGACCGTGGGCCGGAAACGCCATCTGGTCTGCGATGTCCTGGGCCTGGTGCTGGCCGTGCTGGTCACCCCCGCCGATGCCGGGGACCGCAGCGCCGGGCAGGAGCTGCTGGCCAAGGTCGCCGCCCGGCACCACCGCCATCAGGCTGATCTGGGCCGATGCCGGCTACACCGGCTTCCTGGTCGCCTGGTGCATCACCGTGCTGGGACTGGCGCTGCAGATCGTCAAGCGCAACGACGACGTGAGCGGGTTTCAGTGCTGCCGCGCCGGTGGATCATCGAGCGGACCAACGCCTGGATCTGCCGCACCCGCCGACTGGATAGGGACTACGAACGCCGCTGCGATTCCTCCGAGGCGATGATCTACTGGTCGATGGTCATGCTGATGACACGCCGGCTGGCCCGTCGGCCAGCATGAACCGGCCCGCCTCAGTCTGGGTGACCCAGCCGCGATCGGCCAGGCGGCGGGCCCGGGAGCGCACCACCCCCTCGATCTTGGACGGGGTCAGCTCGATCCCCATCGCGATGGCGATCTGCTTGCAGGTCATCGGCGGCTGGTCATGGCGGCGGGCGTCGGCCAGCACCGACAGGATGCGCTGGTAATGACTGTCCCGCTAATCCCTGGCTGCGCAGGCGTGGGACTGGCAGGATGACGGCCATGACCGCATACCGAAGGGCCGATGCCGCGTAGACGGCCTGGCGCCCTGCGCGCCCAACAACATGGTCCTCGCGTCTGGGAGGACCCGCCGCCGAGTCGGATCCACGGGCTCTCTGCCCTTACCAGCCTGGCGATACATCGAGTGGAGCGCCTCTCGAGCGACTATTACGTCTTCCCCGGCGCTACGGCCCTCGCGTTGCGGCGTTATCAAGCGTTCTTGCAACCGCCGGGGCGGCGGCCCTTGTATCCCCAGGACGCACACTGCTCGTGCCGCGGTTGTTCCTTCGACGATGTGAGGCATGCCCGCGACGTCCTTGAGGAGGTTCTGCAACGGCTGCCCTCACGGTCCCGCGCCGAGCTGAAGCGCCAAGTGGCCTACCTGGACACCGTCTACCTTGAGCGCACTCTGCCTGATCCCTTCGCCGATCGCCGGCAGTGGTGTGCTGACCTCTGGTGGCATCGCCGCCTCACGGTAGGCGGGGAGGCCATGTGAGGTTCGTGGTCCGATCCAGAACTGAGAGGATCACAACGTGACTGGTGTGATCACGGCGTCGAAGCCCTCCTGGATAGACCCGTTCACCGGTCTGAGCCCACGCTGCTTCGGGAAGCTGGTGACCATGCTGCGGCGCGAGGGTGCGGATGCGGTCCGCAAGGGCCGGCCGTGGAGCCTTCCGCTGGAGGACCGGGCACTGCTGGTTGCGGCGTACTGGCGCACGAACTTGACGATGCGCCAGCTCGCCCTCTGTTTGGGGTCTCCAAGTCGGCCGCGGACCGCATCATCGACCACCTCGGGCCGATGCTCGCGCTCCAGCCCCGCAAGCGGTTCGCCAAGGACACCGTGCTCATCGTGGACGGCACCCTGGTCCCCACCCGCGACCACACAGTGGCCGAGCAGTCCAAGAACTATCGGTACTCCACCAACCACCAGGTCGTCGTCGACGCCGACACCCGCCTGTTCGTCGTGATCGGCCGGCCCTGCCCGGGAACCGCAACGACTGCAAGGCATGGGAGGAATCCGGCGCCAAGGCCGCCGTCGGCAAGACGCTCACCATCGCCGACGGCGGCTACCCAGGCACAGGACTCGTGATGCCGCACCGCCGCCGCAAGGGCGAAGACCTGCCCGAGTGGAAGGAGGCGCACAACAAATCCCACAAGCGGGTCCGCGCCCGTGTCGAGCACGTCTTCGCCCGGATGAAGACCTGGAAGATCCTCCGCGATTGCCGCCTCAGAGGCGACGGGGTCCACCACGCCATGCTCGGCATCGCCCGCATGCACAACCTCGCCCTCGCCGGATAGGCGAGCGGACCGCACCGCGACCGGCCCTGCCCCGGCGACTCAAAGATCATTAACGGGCCACAGCCATTAGTCTTCTGAGTCGGGAATTCTGTTCATATGTGTAGGGTTGCGGGGTGGCGCGTACTGGGCGGCCGAAGGCCGAGTTGATCCTGTCGGACGAGGAACGGGCTGCGCTGGAGGGGTGGGTGCGGCGCCGTTCCACTCCGCAGGCGTGGGCTCTGCGGTGCCGGATCATCCTGGCCTGCGCGTCCGGCGCGTCGAACAAGGATGTGGCCGCCCAGCTCGGCTCGACACCGCATGCGGTGGGCCGGTGGCGGGCGCGGTTCATCGAACACCGGATTGCCGGCCTGGGTGACATGCCGCGGTCCGGCGGACCCAGGACGGTCACCGACGAGCAGGTCGCCGCCGTGGTGACCAAGACGCTGGAGAGCACGCCGAAGAACGCCACGCACTGGTCGACGAGGGCGATGGCCAAGGAGATGGGCCTGTCGCAGTCGACCGTGTCGCGGATCTGGCGGGCGTTCGGCCTGCAGCCGCACCGCTCGCAGACGTTCAAGCTGTCGACGGACCCGTACTTCGTCGACAAGGTCCACGATGTCGTCGGCCTCTACCTGGACCCGCCCGAGCGGGCGCTGGTGTTCTGCGTGGACGAGAAGTCGCAGATCCAGGCACTGGACCGCTCCCAGCCGGTGCTGCCGATGATGCCGGGTGTCCCGCAGCGGGTCACCCACGACTACGTGCGGGCGGGCACCACGACGCTGTTCGCCGCGCTGGAGGGGCCACGGGGAAAGTGATCGGCTCCCTGCACCGCCGGCACCGGGCCGAGGAGTTCAAGAAGTTCCTCATCAAGCTGGACCAGGAGGTCCCGCAGGGCCTGGACGTGCACCTGGTGCTGGACAACTACGCCACCCACAAAACCCCGGCCATCAAGACCTGGCTGCCGGCCCACCCACGCTTCCACCCGCACTTCACACCCACCGGGTCCTCCTGGCTCAACCTGGTGGAACGCTGGTTCGCGGAGCTGACCAACAAGCAGATCCGACGAGGCGTCCACCGATCCGTGCAAGCCCTGGAGAAGGACATCCGCGCCTGGATCGCCGCATGGAACACCGACCCCAGGCCCTACGTCTGGACGAAGACCGCAGACCAGATCCTCGAACGCCTCGCCGGGGCTGTCCGGCCGGAGGCCGGGCAGCCCTTGTTCGCTATGCGGTGGCCGGGGCGAGTTGCCAGCTGCCGCCGGTGCGCGTGAGCCCGAGGTTGACCAGTCGACGGAGGTTCAGGGCGGCGGCTCGGGTGTGGAGCCAGGTGTTGTTGGCGATGGTTCCGCGGTAGCGCAGGCGGCGGTTGCCGTGCTGGACGAGCCAGGCGACGGCGCGTTCGACCGGTGGTCTCCAGCGCCGGTAGTCGGCTTGCCAGTCCGGGTCGGTGGCGGCTTGGTGGCGGGCCGCGGCCTGGAGGGCGTGGTGTGGGCGGATGGTCAGGATGCGTCCGGCCCTGGCCTTGGTGCACCGCTCGCGCAGCGGGCATCCGGTGCACAGGTCCTTGAAGGCGGCCTTGCGCTGGTGGTGCTGTCCGCCGGGGTCCGACAGGGCAACCGTGTGCCCGGCGGGGCAGGTCACGAGGGCGGCGGTGGTGTCGATGGCGAAGTCGTCCAGGGTGAAGCCGCCGGGGACGGCGGGCCGCAGCGGGGCGGGCTTGAAGAACAGCCGGTGCCCCGCCTGGTGGAGGGCTTGGCGCGTGTCGCCGGCGGAGTAGGCGGTGTCGCCGAAGGCGTCCACCGGGCTGTCCTCGTCGGCCAGCAGGTCCAGGCCGACGGTGGCCTCGTGGTGCTCGGCTCCGGCGCCGGGCCGCAGAGCCACGGCGGTGTATAAGCCGGTCTCGGGCTCGATGGCCAGGTGGGCCTTGTAGCCGTCCTGCTGGTGGGTGCGCGTCTTGTGGATGTGCCGGGACTCAGGGTCGACGGTGGA
>NZ_JAINVF010000042.1 GCF_020400585.1 Streptomyces sp. NK08204
GATCAACTGCTCGTCCAGCACGTCCGCCGGCAACCCGGCCGGCCGGACCTCTTCAACCGCCTCAGCAGAGACAGTCCCGTCGCTCATCAGGTGCTACTTCCATGATCGGGAGTTACACCGAAGACCGTACAGACCCCGCCATGGCCCTCGCGATCGACCTTGGTCGCCGCAGCACCCCCGCCGAGGGAGGCTTTTGCACCTTCCAGCCCGTCGTCGACGGCGGCGACTGTCCCTGGAGCCTCAACTGTCATTCCTGCGACAAGTTCGTCCTGTCCGGGGCCGATCTTCTCTACTGGAGGCGCAAGCGTGAGCAGTGGCGGTTGCTGGCCGAGGGCGCGCCGGACGACGCCACCGCCGACTACCTGCACGCCTACTTCGAACCCACTGCCCGCGCCATCGACGGCTTGGAGAAGGCCCTGGCCGGCCCCGGCCTGCTGGACGACGCCCTCGCCCTGGACCTGCGCAAACCCCAGGACTACTTCCACCGCGTGTGGTCCACAGCATTCCTCGCAGCCGACCTCGCTGTCGCAGGCGCCGAGGAGGAAAACGAGTACAGCGATACGTGCACAGCCGAGGACACCGACCCCGAACAGGACGTCGCATGAACAACGTCCCTGAACGCCGCACTGCTGCCGCCCTGGCAGCCCGCCGCAGCAGGACCGACACAGCCCTCCTGCGGGTCCACGAGTCCATCGCCCGGATCCAGCGCGAGAAGGCCCAGGTCAACGTCGCTGCTGTCGCCCGGCGGGCGAACGTCTCAAGCACCTTCCTCTATGCCAACCCCGAGGCCAGAGCCGCCATCGCCACGGCGATGGCCGAGGCAGGTGACCGGCGGTCCCGGTTGCTCGTCGAACAGGACGACGAGCGCGAGGCAACATGGCGCGAGCGCGCGCTGAACGCCGAGGACGCGCTCAAGGCCGCCCAGGGCGAGATCCTCGCCCCGCGCACCCGAATCGGCGAACTACTCGGCAAGATAAGGGATTTGCAAGCCGAGTGGACCGAAGAGGCCATCCAGCGGATCACCACCGAGAACACCACACTCAAACAAAGGGTCCGCCAGCTGACCACCGACAACCGCACCCTCGACGAGCGGCTCACAGCCGCCCGATCCAACCTCCGCTTCCAGGACCGACGCGTCGCCGACCTCGAAGCCCGCGTCACCGGGCCGGAACCACTGGCCTGATCGCATACCGCTGGCATCTCATGGCCCGTCCACCGTCCCGGCGGACGGGCCATCCAACGAGCCCCCGGCAACGAGTTACGGCCAACGACTTCTACTGCCTCATCATGCCAAGAACCAGCAGGTCGGTGACCGACCGCACCTCCACGATCACGCACCCGAGCGTCTTATCGGTCTGAACCCGTGTCGATTCGGGTCAGCACCAGGTCGGCCAACTCCTGCGGGCTCAGTTCGCCGTCCAAGAACACCGTGTCGCTGGGCAGAGTGTCGGCCGCGGCCATGCACGGTCCGATCCTGTCCTTGCACCAGCGCCGGACCTGCTCCTCCCGTTCGGGGTCATCCGGGGCGTGAATCCGGCTGTCGATCCGCTTCTCCAGGACCTCTCGGGGGACTTTGAGGAAGAAGTGGTGGACGTCGATACCCGCGTCCTTCAGCGCGCCGAAGATCTCACCGACATATCCGGAGTTGACCAGGGTCATGGGGACCAGAACAGGGCGGCGGTACTCCTGGATCAGTCCCACCGCCAGGTTGGCGACCTGTCGCCGCCACAGCGGCAGATCCTGGAAATCGCCGGTCGGGACCTCCACGATCTCCCGCAACACATAGCCGACCATCTCCGGGTCATAGACCAGTGCCTCGGGCCAGCGCGGACGCAACTCGTCCACGAGCGTGCTCTTCCCGCTACCGAACGCCCCGTTCACCCAGACGATCAACGCGATCCTCCCCGCCCCGTTGCCAGGCCCGCACGTCGGGCCCGGCATGTCAGATCAGCATGCCGCGCGGCCTGGACGCAGCCAAATTCCACGGCCAGGAGCCGGTTCACGTTGTCGAAGCCAAACGACCCCATTTCATCGTCACGAACATGTACTCTATGAATCGCCGCAGTTCAGAGCCAGTGCATGAGCTCCTGCGGTCGGTAAACGGGTCTGGCAGAACCGCCCGCACGAGGGGCTGCGTGATCCCGACCACCCGGGACGCCTGTTCACCCCCAACCAGAAGTACGCCGCCCTGGTCGAGGCCTGCGGCTACGTCCCGGTCGCGCTCAGCGGCCAGGACTACATCGAACTACTGCCCGCAGCCTGGCGGGCCGTCAACTCCTACGGCATCCGGATCAACAACCGCACCTACGATGCCCCGAACTCGGGTCGATGCGACGACGAGACTCGGGCATCACCGCCAAACGCGGCCTCTGGGAGGTCCACCGCGACCCCTACGACGTCTCCCGCGTCTGGGTACGCAATCACCGCGGCGACGGGGAATGGATCCAGGCGACCTGGAAGTACCTGAACCGGACTCCGGTCCCCGACGCCCTGAGCAAAGAGGAGAAGTACGACTACGACGAGGACCGGCTCGACCACCATGCCCGTCTCCAGGTGGTCGCCACCTCCACCGTCCGCCGCACCGTCACCTGCGGACGTCGCCTGACCGTCCTCAACCGCGGTGCCATCAGCGCACGCCGGGGCCTGATCGTCACCGGTCCGGCCAACACCGGCAAGACGATCGCTCTGACCCAGCTCGGCCTGGCCCACGAACTCCAGGACCGCCGCCGGCACCCCGGGCAGGACGAGCGCATACCGGTCATCTACATCACCGTCCCGCCCGCCGCGACACCCGGAACCCGGAGACATTGCGGAACTGGGTCCGGGCGGCTGGAGCGAGCCGGCCACGGGGGATGCCAGAATCTCAAGGCCGAACGCCCCCGGCAGAAGACTCTTCGTGCCAGGGGGAGGCCGACAGGGCCGGCCTTCGACCGAGTCAGTTCGTGAACCGCGATCCGAACTCCGGCCACTTGCTCGTCGAAAGGCCGACCGTCGCCGCGCCGAAGCTGACAGCGCCGGTCGTGGTGAGTCCGGAGGTACGTCCCTTGAGGGACCACACTGCGCCGTCGTTGTTGTTCTCCCCGGGAGCGCCGACAGCCAGGTCCGCCTTGCCGTCGGCGTTGGTGTCCGTCAGCGCCACGGCTTCGCCGAAGTGGTCGCCGCCCTCGGAAGTGCCGGGCACTCCGGGGGATCCTTGGTTGTAGGCGTACGCCGAGGTCGTGGCGAGACCAGCGGCAGATCCGGGGATCACGGTCACGGAACCGGTGGCCTCCTGCGCGTCGATCGACTCATAGGGGGCGCCGACGGCGAGGTCGGCCATGCCGTCCCGATTGATGTCGCCGAGGGACACCGCGTAGCCGAAGTTGTCGTTCGTCTCGGATGCGCCGGGAACTCCGGCGGTGTTCTGCGTGATGGTCGCCGTAGGGCGTGAGGTGTCGAGGCCGCCGGCGGCGCCGAAGGTGAGAGAGACGTTGCCCCCCAGAGTGGTTCCTGCCATTGAGGAGTGCTGATCGAAGGGATGGCCGGTCACGATGTCGGCGTACCCGTCACCGTCCACATCGCCGACCGCCGCTGTCTGGCCGTGTCCCGCGTCACCCGCGTACTGCGCCTGCCCAAGCTCACCGGGTCCGAGATATACGGACTGCTTGAACAATTCCCGGCTGCCGGTGTTGTCGCCGCCGACCACGATGTCGTCGATGCCGTCGCCGTTGACGTCACCTGCAGCCAAGGAGTTGATGTAGCTCAGCGACGTCGCCGGAAAGCCTGTACGGCCTCCGAGCGTGCTGCCCTTGGTGGAACCGCCCATGTAGGTGAAGACAGAGTTGCCCGCGCCGGAACCGATCGCCACATCGTCAGCAGCACCGTCGCCGTCGAAGTCGCCGCTGGTGAGGACTGCGCCGAAGCCGGTCAGATTGGCCAGATGGGGCAGCTGCAAAGTGGTGCCGCCGACCAGTCCCGCCTTGCTGCCCCACAGCACCGTGACAGCTCCTGTCCCGCCCTCGGCGGTGTCCTCGCCGGGAGCGCCCACGGCGAGGTCGGCGTAGCCATCGTTGTTGAAATCGGCGGAGGCGGCGGCTGCGCCGAAGCGGTCTCCGTCTTCAGAGGCGCCGGGCACGCCACTGGAACTCTGCGAGACCACTTGGATCTTGCTGCTCTCCAGGCCGTTGGCCGAACCGTAGGTGATGACCAGCGCGCCGGCCTGGTCATGGCCGGCGACGACTGCGCCAGCTGCCGAGACCGCGAGGTCGCGATATCCGTCACCGTTGAAGTCGTCCGTGTACTTGGCAGGGGCAGCGGTGGACGGCTCGGCAGTGACCGCCAGCAGGCCGCCGGTTAACGCGGCGACCATTGCCGCGGCCAGGGCCGTGCGGAGGTTCTTGGGCATCGACACTCTCCTACAACAGAGGGGGAAGGGCATTCCGCGTGGGGCCGGATCTCTCACGATCCCCCGGAGTTGTCCCGGCGGTGCAGAGATCATCGGCGCACTCAAGACTGACAAGCCGGTCCGACGGTTGTACGGGAACCGCAAAACCTTCCCCTTCTGACGGCCCACGGGCGAGGGCGCACATGTGGTCCCGCACGGCGAGCCGCCCGAGAAGGTCCTGCCCGCCCGGCTGGCACGCGGTCGCCTCCGATCCCACACACACCGGCCGGCTGCCGCAGCCGTACACGACGTGGACGGACCAGGGCCGCGCCCTGGCCTTTCCCTACCGCGACGGGCAGGCCGTGTGGCCACTGCAGCGCCAGCCCAACCGGCCGGGCTTCGAACCCGTGCCCGGTGTCGAAGCACTCCTCAACCCTGTGTGGTTCTGTTCATGAGAATGAGCAGCTCGATGGCCTCCCAGCCCCGCCTGGTTCAGGTCCTGGAAAATCCACCGCTGAGCCCACCCTGACATCGGAGACCGGCGAGTACGGCTACCTTGGGGCGAGGCGGTAGGACTCGGTGCCGGTCTGGATGATGGCGCCGTTGAAGGTCAGCGCAGCGGTTTCAGCGACGCCCCGCGACGCCCTGACCGCGGGCGCCCCCACCGCCCCCTACCCCTTCGAAACCGGAACGGAACTCTATGAAGAGCTCGAGCACCTGCGCGCGGTGGCGTCCGCGTACCGTCTGATCAGCCCCGCGGACGTGCGTGCCCTCCTTACCAACCACTCGGCCGACAGGTTCTGACCACCGTTCACAAGACCAGGAGAAGACCCAACCATGACAGCGACCCCCGCCCGCCCGACCATGTCAGCGGCTGCCGTTCTACGCGACGGCGACGGCCGGTTCCTCATCGTCAAGCCGGGCTACAAGGACGGCTGGAATCTGCCCGGCGGAGGCGTCGACGAAGGGGAAACCCCCTCACAGGCCGCCCGCAGGGAGCTGCAGGAGGAACTCGGTGTCGAGCAGGAAATCGGCCGGCTCCTCATCTCCGCCTTCGTTCAGTCCACCGGTCGCGCGCACATCTACTGGGTGTTCGACGGCGGCGTCCTGAGCGAGGAGCAGCAGGCCGGCATCAGGCTGCAGGAGAGCGAGCTCACCGCCTACAGGTTCAGCGCGGCCGAAGACATCGGCCCGGATGAGATCCCGCCCGCGCTGCGCCCCGTCTGGGAGTTGGCGCTGAAGGCGCTGGAGGGCGGGGACACCACCAACCTTGAAGTGGCAATGTAGTCGTGCCCCCGGTCCTACGCCGGCGGGGTCTGCTGCTTCTTCTCGCCGCTGGCGGCCGGGCCGATGATCTCGGCCATCGTGCTGGCGATGAAAGTTGCGAGCACCACGCGCACCACGAACAGCGTCAGAGGCTTCTTCACCCCCTGCTGGAGCACGCTCTGGGTGTAGTCGTTCTCCCTTCTGTGCGTTGAACGTGTGGTACATGCTCTCGGCGACCGTCTGGGCCAGCGCCTTGCGGTCACGCATGCGGACGCTGAAGACCGCGACCGGCTTCCCGCTCGCCGGATCGATGAGCGTCTCGTACACGGTCGGCAGGAACGTGGAGGGCACCACGTCCATGGCCGTGCGCAACTGACCCGCCCACCGCTGGTTGATGATGTCCGGAAGGACATCCAGGTCGAGGTAGCGGGAGTGGGGCGCGGTCGCATACAGCGCGACGGCGGTCCGCACGGGCGCGAACGCCGCCCGGTCGGTGAGGTGCAGCTGGACCCCGCGCAGCGGCCGCCCGGCGTGCTTGTGGAAGGTCGGTACGTACCGCAGGTCACGGAAGTGCACTCCGGGAAGGCCGAGTCCGGCAAGACAGGGGGCGCGCGCGTCGACGTACGGCGCCCCGACGATCTCGAACGGCTGCGTCGTACCGCGCCCCTCCGAGACGTTGGTGCCCTCGAACAGACAGGTGCCGGGGTAGACGGCGGCGGTCGCGGGCGTCGGGATGTTCGGCGAGGGCGCGACCCACGGCAGACCGGTGGCGCCGGCGTCCATGGCCCGCCGCGACGCCGTGACGGCGGTGGCGTTGTCGGACCCGTCTGCAAGGGTGGTCGGTGTGCGGCAGGGTGCCGTCGAGCGGGGCGCGGGAGGCGACATGGGGACGGGACCGGGGGACGGCTGGGAGGGCAGCGTCGACTGGGAGGGCTGGCGGGACCACCGGGACATCCGGCGACGGCTCGACCAGGGCGCCGATCCGGAGGCGCTGCCGTGCGGGGAACGGCCCCTGCACCGGGCCGTGGCGTTCGGCTCGCCCGAGGTCGTCGCGGAGCTGGCCGGGCGCGTCGCCGACGTCGACGCCCTGGAGGACGGTACGACCGCGCTGTGGGAGGCGGGGGTCGGGCACCGGCCAGAGATCGCACGCGTCCTCGTCGCCGCGGGAGCCGACCCGTGGCGGCCGGTGCTGGCCGGCTGGTCACCGGGGCGGCTGAGCCTGGCCGGGCCCACACCGGACCTGTTCCCGCTGCCCGAGGGCGAACCGGGCCTCAGCGAGGCGGAGTCCGCAGCGGCGCGGGAAGGCCGGCGGCGCATCGCGGCCCTGGCCGACGTCGGCTACTACGACGGCACGGGACTGGCCTGCGTGGCCGGCATCGACGCGCAGGAGGCCGTACGGCGCCTGGCAGCGGTGCCGCCGGACGCCGGGCTGCTCGCCGAGCTCCTGGACGACGCGTACGGCGTCGACACGGACGACAGCCTGCGCATCGTCGGGGTGACGACCGTACCGGGCGGTTGCGTCGTCACCCAGCCCTGGGGGTACGGGCCGCAGATGCCGGGCGTACAGGCCCTGCTCTCCGCCGGTACCGTCTGCTACGGCATGTACGCCAACCCCAAGAGCGGCAACCAGGGCAGCCTCGTGCGCGACGGTGTCGTCGAGGGCTGGGACTTGCACCCCGGCGGGGGCCCGTGCACCGGTACGCCTCCCGAGGAGGTCCTCACCGCGTACATCTACGGCTCCCACGCGATCGCCGAGTGCTGCGCCCACGCGGGCCTCTTCCCCGCCGACCCGCGGCCCTTCACCGGGCCCCCCGACCTGTGGGTGGAACTCCCCGAGCGCGACTACTGGCAGCACTGACCGGTACCCCTTCCGAGGGCGCCCCCACGTCGGGCCGGCAGGTGCGCGCAAGCCGCTGCCTGCCCGCCGTCCCCGGGTGCGGCGGGCCGTGGCTTTGTTCACGAGAATGGGGTCTGGCACAAGTTCCGTGGTGCGTGCACGCTGAGTGACATGGCTGAGACCACGTCGGTCCGACTGACGGCGGGATCTATGCTCGGACACGTGATCGAAACCGAGCGGCTGCTTCTGCGACCTCTTGATACTTCGGATGTTGACGTCTTCGTGGAGCTCCATGCCGACCCGAAGGTCAATCGCTTCGTTGGGGCTTTCTCCCCTCAACAGGCACTGGAGCGGCTCACTGTGGTCGAGCGGCAGTGGGCTGAGCGGGGTCATGGGTTGTGCGCCATCGAGCTCAAGTCGAGTGGTGAGTACATCGGTCGAAGTGGCCTGCAGTACTGGGAACAGTTCGACGAAGTTGAACTGGGGTGGACCCTTCGAGCGGAGCACTGGGGGCATGGGTATGCAACTGAGGCAGCACAGGCATGCTTGGACTGGGGCTTTGCCACCCTTGAAGCGGACTACTTCACCGCCCTCATGCGACCGGGCAACGAGCCGTCCGTGAGAGTGGCTGAACGCCTTGGCTTCTCGCCGCGTCGGCAAGACAAGCTAAATGGCAGCCCTGTCACGGTGTATGCGTTGGATCGCCCGGTTGGTCTGTCCTCCGTGTGATCCGCACACAGGGGTCAAGACCCGTTGTCCGGCACCAGCCGGCGTGGGACACCGCCGAAGAAGCGGAAGGCCGCGACGTGCGCTTCCGTCCATGCCTGCTGGTCCAGATGCAGCACCGGACGCACGAACATGTGCCGCGAGCAGGGCAGCACCATCACGAATGCCCAGACCCGGTGCCGCCGACCCGTGCGCGGATTGATCCACTGACCCAGGAAGCCGTAGTCGATCTGCGCCTCCGAACCGGGCTCGACCTCGTCCCGCAGCACCGTGACCTGCGACCTTGCCGCCTCATCCGGAAGGGTCGCATGCACCCAGCGGCGGAAGGAGGAGATCGACACCTGGAGCTTTTGCTCGTCGCGCAGCCGCTGGTGGATGGTCGAGACGGTCACCGTCCCCAGCAGGCTCTTGATGTAGTCACGGTGCTTGTCGATCTCCGGCCAGGTCACCTGCCGAAGCCGTCTGTCGGCCAGCCCCGGGAACCACTCCTTGATCAGTTTCGACCAGTCGGCCTCGCTCATCGGCGGCCCGCCCGGGGTGATCCCGGACGTCTCCGCCGGGGCCAGGTACTTCCTAACCGTCTTGCGGTCCACCCCCAGCGACGCGGCCAGCGCGCTCTTCGAGCGGCCCGCGTACCAGTGGACGTAGATCTCGCTGATATCGACCACGACGAACGTTCTCCTCGCCATCCGGGCCGCCCATCGGCCTTCCGAACCACGGGACGAGGAACACGGGCAGCTCCGCGACGACCAGGTCCCTCGATCCCGGACTCCGCGCTACCCATGGCCAAACAGGAGGAATCGGGATAAAAAATTTTATGAATCTCAAACCGCCCAAGATGCGGAAAGCTTGATCGTCGACACCCGGTCCTGAGCAGGTAACTCCAGTGCATCGTGCGATCTTCGGGCGCGATACTGGCGGCGTGATGATGAGTGCTGCGGATGCATTGGCTGTGATCAAGGCTCTTGAGGCCGGGGGCATCGACGTGTGGCTCGGAGACGGAGGCTGGGGCGTTGACGCCCTCCTCGGAGAGCAGACACGCCCCCACAAGGACGTCGACGTGATCGTCCGGGTCGATCAAGCCCGTGACCTCGTAGCAGTCCTCCAGGCGCGCGGGTTCGCCGTGGCTGAGGGGCGCCTGAGTTCCTGCTTCGTCCTCCGGGACCAGAACGGACGCACCGTGGATGTCCACCCCGTCGTCTTCGACCGGGACGGCAACGGCAACTACACCATGGAAAACGGCGAGGTGTGGGTCTATGCCGCCTCATGGTTCGGCGGCAGCGGAGTCATCGAGGGACAGCCCGTACGCTGCCTGACCGCGCAGGGGCAGGTGCTATGCCACACGGGGTACTCGCTCGACGACGAAGACCGGCAGGACATGGCGGCCCTGCACCGACGTTTCGGCGTGGAGTTGCTGCCCGAACAACTGCCTACCGCCGCGAACTGAGCACAAGTCCTCCCGGCCGCCATCCCCATGGCGAATTTCGCGATCGCCCGGGTGGGGAATTACGTGACGTTCAAGCGGCGCGAAGTGGGGAATTGCATGACCGTCGACAGGAGGCGGCCCGCGGTGTCGTAGCGGCCCAGCAGCACCGTCCGGGGCGCTGCGAGGGAGCCGGTGACGTCCCCGATCACGGCTTCGGTGGTGACCCGCACCTACTGGTGAAGAGGCAGTGTTCCGACCTTGCACTATTCAGTGCGGCGGGCCTGCCTGGCTCTAGGCTGCGACGATGGAACGCGCAACCGACATACCCGAGAGCTTCGCTGATGCTGCGGAACCGGCCCGGGTGAACGACTACGACTGTTTCGCCGAGGCGTATGCGGCGGAGAACGAGAACAACCTCGTGAACGCGTACTACGAACGGCCCGCGATGTTAGCCCTCGCCGGAGATGTGGCTGGCCACCGAGTTTTGGACGCCGGCTGCGGCTCGGGCCCACTGACCGCCGCACTGCGCGACCGCGGCGCGGTCGCCACCGGGATCGACGCCAGCGCCGGGATGCTCGCACTGGCCAGGCAGAGGCTCGGTGATGAAGTAGCCCTGCACGTGGCCGACCTGGGCGAGCGCCTGCCGTTCAAGGACGGCGCATTCGACGACGTGGTCGCGTCGCTGGTCCTGCACTACCTGGAGAACTGGGGGCCGACGCTGGCCGAGTTTCGGCGAGTACTCAGGCCCGGCGGCCGGCTGATCGTGTCCGTGGATCACCCGGTCACGGCGTACACGTTCCGGGACCCTCGGCCCGACTACTTCGCGACCACGAGCTACACCTTCGACTGGATGCTCGGCGGGCAGTCCACCCCGATGCGACTCTGGCGAAAGCCGTTGCACGCAATGATCGACGCTTTCACGACTGCGGGCTTTGGCCTGTCCGTCATCAGCGAGCCGCAGCCTGACCCAGCCGCCCGGGCACTGTTCCCCGACGGCTTCGACGACCTTTCGACCAAGCCCTGCTTCCTGTTCTTCGTCGTCGAGGCGCTGCCGTGGGTCACTGGCCCGGAGTAGCGAGTCGAGGCCGCTGGAGACGTCGAGGTCGCCCAGGTGAGATGACGTCAGGTGCCTGAGCAACCCTGCCACCTCAACTGGCCCCTCCCTCGGCGGCAGGCGGGCAGGTCTATTGCGTCAGATGGTGCGCAAAGCCCGCCGTATCGCCGATGCTGGAGCTACTGGCGAGCCTTCTAAGGCCGTTGTCCAGGGGCGCCCGTCATGCGGCCTCTGGTGTGTCGTAGGAGAACCTGTATCCGGCGAAGTCGGCGAGATGGACGTAGCCGATGCGCTGGTAGAGGGCGTTGCTCGTGGGGTTGTCCGGGTCTGTGAACAGGACGACGTCCGTCGCCCCCGCGGCCTGTGCGGCCCTACTCGCCTCGACCGTCACAGCTCCGGCGTAGCCGCGGCCGCGAAGGTGGGCCGGGGTATAGACGGGATCCACCCGGACCATGCCGCCGACGACCGAGGTCGAGGCCGTCATCGAGACGGGGACGCCCTCCGGGGTCTCCCAGAACATGAAGTGCCTGTCGCCGAAACGCGAGTCTTCCCAGGAGCCGGCGTCGATCAGGTCGATGGAACGCTGCTCCCCGACATCGACGCAGAACTCACGGCACCAGCGCACGATTTGGTCACGGTCCTTACGGCCCGTGAGGCGGCCCTGGCCCTCCGGGCGCGGCTGCGGCGGGGTGAGCGTGCCGAGACGGTAGAGATGCGTCTTCCAGAAAGGTGCCGACGCCGCGCCCGTGTGCTTCTGCCATGACTCGGAGAAGGCGCCAGCGGTGTCGTGCTCCGCGATGACATGGGCGGGTGAGTGACCCAGGCCGGCCAAGTGTGCAGCGAGGGTGTCGGTCTGCTCGGCAGAGAGCGGCGTGAGGCCCAGGCGTCCGAGGGGGGTGAGATAGAAGATCCCGCGAACCTCACCCTGTGACTCTAGCCGGCCAAAAATGGCGGCTCCGTCGTCGGGCTCGGCCGCCCTGTGTGTCCGCAGCTTCTCGATGTCCGTCAGCGGCATGTTGTGCAGGGCGGCGCGCGAGCGCAGGAAGTGCCCAGCTCGGGCAAGGAACGCGTCGAGGTCCTGGGTGAGGTGCCAGTCATCCGGATGCATGCTTCATGTTCCCGGACGACCTCGACTCGGGGCCGCTCCTTCAACGCCTTTCAGCCACGTTCCGTTCCTCTCATGCGGTGGGGCGCGGGCGAGTCGCGGCCAGGTAGTCGGACCGTAGGCAGCCCTGCCCGATGCGTTCACCGACAAAGACGTCGCCGACCTGAAGCAGGAGGTCGTACGCGATGTCACCGCCACCCTCATGTTCGGCAGCCGGCTGGCTCCCGAAGGGCGCTTCCCTACCGTGCTGGACCGCGCCGACGAAGACCTTCACCACCTGGCCGCTGAGCTCTTGTACAGCGACGACGCTGCCGCCCACTTGGCCAGGTTCGCCGAGGAGCCCGCCGACGTCGAAGGCGCCTTGCACTTCGCCTGCCTGCTCAACCTCGCCGAAGCCGACGATGGCGCCCAGTGGTGGTGGCAGTTTGCGGCCGGTGCCGGAAACGCCACAGCTGCCTACTGCCTTTACCTCTTCCACCTCGGCCGCGGCGAACTACGCGATGCCGACTTCTGGGTCGACCAGGCCAGCACATTGGACACCGACACCTACCTCATCCCCTTCTCACGCCGCCGGACACCTCCACGCCATCGGACACCCCCACGCCGCCCCACCCTGATCATTGGATCGCATTCGGTTTGGCACCGCCCTGTGCATCGAAGCCAACTTCCCTCTGGTCAGAGCAAATGCGCCAGGACGACTTGGACCAGCTGGAGAGCCGTCGTCATCGTCCCGACGTGTTCCTCCGGAATCTCCAAGCCGAACGTGGTCTTCACAGCCAGGACGATTTCCAGCACATCCCGCTCGTCCGCTCCCAACTCGTCGATGAGTCCCTCGTCCGGGCCGATGTCGTCCGGGTGCATCCCGAGACGCCCGGCGATGATGGCTTTCACCTGGTCCATAGCCTCCAGGATTGTGTCGTTGCGGGCCGGCATCGCGAGGATTCCGGCGCGCAGTTGCTCCGCCTGGGCGAGAGTCCTCTCGTACTCTCCGGGGTTGGCTGCGGCGAGGGAACGATGGATTCCGATGGACTCGTTGATCGCGGCGAGACTGCGCTGACGTCGGCCCACGGAGGCGAGCGTCCGGGCGAGGTAGTAGAGGTTTCTGGCGAGTGCCGGTCGATGGCGGTCGGGGAAGTGTTCGACGAGGCTGCGGAAGATGGTGACCGCAACGGTCACTGTCTGGAGGGCGTCATACGGTCGGTTCAGCTCGGCCAGCCGCAGGAACCTCCGTTCGAGCGCGGTCCCGAGGTCTGCCTGGTAAGCGTCGGGGTAGTCCTCGACCAGCCGCCCGTACAGCGTGACGGCCTCGTCGGCCGCGGCCAGTGCGTCCTGAGTCCGCCCGGCGGCGGTCAGTCTGGCCGAGAGGTTGCAGACCACCCGTGCCAGGTCGGGGAGGTAGGGGCCTCCGGGGTAGCCCTGATCCAGCACCCGATAGGTGGCAACGGACTGTTCGGCCGCAACCAGCGCTTCCTCGGTCTTCCCGAGGGCACCCAGCTCCACGGCGGTGTTCGAGAGGAGCATGGCAAGGTCCGACAGGTAGGTATCTGGACGTCGCTCGGCCAGCGGCCGGAGAGTGGCGAGTGCGCTTTCCATCGCTTCCAGCGCCTCCTGCCGCCGCCCCACGGCCGAGAGCCGGATCCCGCGGTTGCCCGTGATCCTCGCGAGTTCGGGAAGGTACTTCTCCGGATCGTTCTCCGCCAGAAGGCGATATCCGTTGAGCGACTTCTCGACTGCCTCCAGAGCCTCCTGGTGCCGCCCCAGAACGGACAGACGGGTGGAGAGGTTGTTGAGCGCCATCGCATGGCCGTCGAAGGATTCCAGAAGCGACTCGGCTTTGCTGAGATTGTCCGCCGTTATCACCTGGTCGGGAGTGAGTTCCGCGATCAGCCTTCCGGTGAGTCGACTGCGGATCAGTACGGAAGTCTCGATCGCAGCGAGGGCCTCCTCGTGCCGCCCGAAATCCCCGTAGCGATTCGACAGGTTGTTGAGGGCCTTGGCGTAATCGCGAAGGTGCGACGGTTCGCTCGAAGCCAGCCGCTGACTCACATCGACCGCCTCCTCCACTGCGGCCAGCGCCTCATGGTGCCTTCCCACGTTGCTGAGCCTGTTGGACTGCTCGATCAGGGCGTTGGCGAGGCGTGGCAGTCGGTTCGGATCCCCCGCTGGAAGGTTGCGCGTGCGGTTGGTGAGCATCGTCGTGGCCGTTGCCACCCACCCCGCGAGGCGCTGGGTCGAGGCCGGAACCCAACTGACGAGTCGGCTGAGTTCGTCCAGCACGAGCTTCTCGCTGGTGATGCGTTCAAGTGCCGCCAGGAGCGGGCCTGGATGCTCGGTCTGGATGGCGACGTCGATGAGTTGTGGAACGAACCGCGTCCCGTTCCGCACGCAGAGGCCGGTCAGATGGTCGTCCAGTCGACCACGGACGTCGGGGTGGGCCGCGGCCCGGCTGTAGACGGTCAGCAGCTGCGCGGCCTGTAGGTCGTCCGCGCCCTGCACCAGGCTTTCTGCCAGGTCTGGGTCCTTCTCGAGTCGCAGCCCGACAAACCGTTCGGCCAGCCGGTCGGGATAGAGGGTTCCCCATTGGCGGTCGGTGTCCAGCGAGGGGAAGATCGCCGCCAGCCAGAGCGTGACCGCTTCTCGCCGGTCGCGCGGCAGCTCGGCCAGTCTGTCCACGCGCCGCAGCGTCCCGTCGGCCTGCCTGCCGTCGGCGGCACCGACGAGCAGGGCAGCGGTGACCGCCTCGTGAAGGGTGGCTTCGAGTATCCCCGTCACCCCTTCGGAACTGGCCGTTCGGGCCCAGTAGCGGGTCTCGTGGTTCAGAAGTCGTTCTTCCACACTCGGGCGCGGCGCCGTGCTGTGGGAATCGGGCTTCTCTGCCTCGTCGAGCAGGTCCGCGAGGGCCGTCATCTGCAGGGTAAGCGCGTTTCCCAGTGCCTCGCGGGTGAGCCCGGGTACCGGGAGCCCGGCGGCCAGCTTCGTCCAGTCGTGGTTCTCGTAGCCCTCGACCAGAGGAAGGGTGTCGGCGAAGGCCCGCGTGGCATCCTGATAGGCCTTCACCCGGTCGGGTGGGTCGGGATCGAGCGGGGGGAGAGCGACGTCCTGGGTGCCTACCAGGTAGCTCTCGGTGATGCTGGTGAGGTTCTTCGCCCGGCTCCACCAGTCACCGGCCGTTCGGGCCAGCAAGAGCATCTTGAAGGGGGTACCGCCACCGTGCTCGGCGGCGGCCTCCACAAGTCCGGCGATCTGATCTGTGCGTGCCTCTGCGTAGTCGACGACGATCAGCAGCGGCTTGGCGGCATGTCTCAGGCCTCGGATCTCCTGGGCTGTGGCTCCGGCACGCAGCCACAGCACTGCCCAGCCCTCCTCGGCGAGAGTGCCGGCGAGATGGCGGGCGACTCGGGTCTTGCCCTGGCCGCCGGGCCCATGCAGCAGCCAGGCGCCGAACCCGCTCAGGTCGCACCAGGTCTCCAACTGGTTCATCAGGTCGACTCGGCCGCGGAACGGGACGGTCTGCCGATCCGCGGTGAGAAGCGCCGCAGGCGAGGCCGGCCCCTTGTTGAGGGTGGGCTCCACGGCGGCCAGGTCCTGGAACTCCACTGCTTCCAGCTGCTGTGGTCTTGCATCGTGAGCCGCCAGTGCCTCACGGAACGTCTCGTCGTGATGCAGCACATAGGCCGGGACGATCTTCAACGCCGCATGCGCGGAGTGTGCCGCCTCCGCGAGGACCACGCCGGTCAGCAGCCGGTCGCAGAACATCGCAGCGCCCGACAGGCCTCCCCATGGTGAGGTGGTGCCGAACGGCCAGCTCGGCGGGTAGGCCGACAGGTCCATGACGTAGCGGTTGTGGACGTAGCCACTGCCGGGGTTGAGGTGACCGCGCTGGTGACTGACGTCGATGGCCGTGCGGCGCTTCTGGACCAGGTCGGGCACACCCCAGGTCTCGCATTCCTGGCCCGGTCGCATGGTCGCGAGTCGACCCCAGCGCACGTCCGGTCCCGGCGGTGGCCGCCAGCCGCTGTCGGTCACTACGACCAGGGCGGCGTCGTCGATGTCGCCCGGTGTCCCGCACCACACGGTCTCGCCCATGTACTCCCGTTCGATGCCCGGGTGGAAGACCTTCACCCGGGCGCCCTTTCGGGCCACGACGTGCGCTGACGTCAGGACGAGTCGTGGCCCCACCACGTACCCCGATCCCGGCCCAGCCGTCCCGGTGACCGCCACCAGTCTCGCCTCGTCCACCGCTACCCCCGAGCCCGCTGAGCCGACCGAATCCCTGTCACCGACGCACCGTCAGTGCGGCACATGCCGGGTGGTGCGGCCCGGTCCGTCGGCACGTTCCGTCGATCCTTTGATCAGCAGGTCCTCACCGCTCGCGCTCTTCGGCGTCAGCGTGAACGTGACCCTGTGCGTCCGGCCCTGGGAGACTCCAGCCTCCGTCCCCGCGGAGACCGCCCACAAACGGAAGCCGCCCGTGGCCTTGACATCGGCCCGCAGTTCGACCTGGAACTCCATCTCGACGGGCCCCACCGCGAACTGGATCTCCTGGTCCACCCCCCGCGCAGCCGCTGCCAGCAGCTCGTCGCGCACCGCCGCCACGGCGTCCACCAGAGGAATGTCCATCCGCCCCACCCCGACTCTGACACTGCATCACATCGCTTGATCGTCAGCTTAGGAGCCCAAGCCGGTGCCTCGCCGAGCAATCCACGAATCGCTGCCGCACACCGGCCTGGTGCCAACGAGCGGCAGCACAGGCTCTGGGCCTGCATCGTCAGCCGCGGACTCGCCCCGTCAGCTTGACGCGCTTGCGCCGTGCGCCAGCGGTACTCCATCTTCGCTGTCACGAACTGCGTTCGGTCCAACTTCGGTGGCAACCAGTCCAGATTCGTTGGCACAGGACACCCGCAGCCACCGCACCCGGCGTCACGCTGTGAGGTCTATGAGCCTCACAGCCTGTTTCACCAGGTAGACGAGGTGAGCTATGAGGCTGTGAGGGTGTGAGGTGGAGCTTGCGCACCACGCTCCCGCGCGCCCTGGTGGCGCCCGCCGACGCGCAGGACGATGGGATCGTGGGCGAGCAGCACGAGGACCAAGAGCACGGCGCCGAACCGGCGGGGCCGCCGCTGACGACCGCCCAGGCCCGGGAGATGACGGCCGGGCTGCGCGAGGCGATGGACGACGTCCGGCGCTCCGTGGCGGCGCTCGCCGCCCGGGTCCGCGACGCACACGCCGCCTGCGTCTGGCTCCCCCTCGGGCACAGCAGCTGGGAGTCGTACTGCGACGCGGAGTTCGGCATCAGCCGCGCGCAGGCATACCGGCTCCTGGACGTCGCCCGCTCCCTCGCCGCGATCCACGACGCGGTCACCGCCAGCACCGAGACGTCTCGCACGCGAGACACCGGCCCGGCCACCGCGGCCGCGTTCGACTACGGCCTCTCCCAGCGCGCCCTGATCGCCGTCTCCAGCCGCAGCGGCGACGTTGCGGAGCTGATCACCCGCCGCCTCGCCACGCTCGCCCACAGCGGCCTCCAGGCCCTCGACACCGCCATGGTGCGCGCGGTGGTCCGCCAGGCCGTCCGCGACATCCGCACCGCCCCACCCCCGCCGCCCGCCGATCCGCCGGCGGACCCGACCGTCGCCGCGCTGCGCGCCGTCGTCGACGACCTCGCCGCCAGCAGCCACGCGATCGGGGAGATGATGCTCGAAGTTGCGCCGGCCTACCTCTCCGACATCGAGGCCGCCGACGTCCTGGCGCTGCTGTGCGAGCAGATCGGCGAGCCCCTCGAACACGGGCTCGCTGCTCGCCGCTACGCGATGTCCGGTGACCGCCGCGCGTTGCACGGCACCGTGCTGTAGAGCGCCGTTCCCCGCTGCTCCTGCGTGGCACACAGCCCGTTTCCCCAGGGGGCGCGGTGCGTGTGAGGGTGTGAGGCGAGGGCCTGCGTCGACGGGGTGCCGCTGCTCCTGATCGTGCTGCTCGCCGTGGTGTGCAGCAGCTTGCTACCCGGTGGGCAGCACCCGTCGTGACCGGGGTGCTGCTCGTGGTCCTGGTGGTGATCCTCGGGTTGCAGCAGGGCGGTGTCGCGGGTGCTGCGCAGCGCAGCGCAGCATTTGTATGGGTCAGGCGGCACACGGGTGCTGCACGGGTAGCAGGCCGGCTCCGGCCGCTGCAGCACGACCAACTGCTGCACGCTGCTCGGACCCTGCTGCTACCAGCCGACGTCCGCTGCTCCAGGGGCAGGGCCCGTCCCGGCAGCTGCATAACAGCGCAGATCTGCAATGTTCGGCAGGAGATCCATGCACGGCTGCTGCATACAGCGCCCGCACCCCGAAGGGCCGCCAATTGTTCTGCTCCTCCAGAACAAGCCGGTTCACCTGGTGCTACCGCCCGCCCCGCTGCTCTCGGCGGGCGACGGCGTCAGGCGCCGTGACGGTGTCAGGCGCCGTGACGGTGTCAGGCGTTAGGCGAGTGTCAGGGCCGGGCGGCGAGCCCATCAGTCCCGAGGGCCGTCCACATCGTGAGCCCGACGCCAATGGCTGGCCGGACACTGTTCGCCGCGTCTCCTTACTCCTAGCCTGCTTCGATGCAGTGGGTAACGCTGGTTTTGTCCATGAGTTCTGGCAGCAGATGTGCACCGCTCCGGGAGGCGCCCCGTCCGGGCCGTGGTTGATGTTCACGAGAACGGGAGGCACCTCGTGTACCCCTCCACCGGACGGCTAGGGCGAGGAAGAGCCGAAGGTGTGTCGAGCTGTCAGGCCCGCAGGGCAGACTGTTGCTCATGACAGAAGCCGGGCTCGACGCAGCCGCCCGCTCCCTGCGGGCCTGGCTCAATCGACAGCAGTTCAGTGACCTGTCTACCCCCGAGGTGACCGCCTTCTTCACCGACTCGGTGGCCGACTGGGCGACCGGCCAGGGATATGAAGTCCGGCGGGAGGTAGAGCTGCCCACCGCCACTCGGCAGAACCGGACCGGGCGCCTCGACCTGCAACTGCGGCACCGTTCGGGTAAGGGGCGGCTGATCAGCATCGAGGTGGATCGGGGTACGAAGGAGTGGTCCCTCGAAAAGCTCGTCCAGGCCGCCGAGCTTGGCCACCTGGCGCTGTGGCTTCGGTGGAGCCGCACCCCCGTCACTCTGCCGATGCCGCCCACAGTCCGGCTCATCCGGGCTCAGGTGCTTAGGCGTACCACACTCACGCGGGCGAAGGTCTACTCGCTCCGGCCGGACAATTGTGGGTAGCGGGCTGGTTCGCACCCGGCGGCGCCATAGGTGCTGACGCGGACCGACCGCGGACTTCTACCGGCCCCGCGTCAGGGTCACGGGGACCTCCAGAGCCTCGGTGCTGTCGCAACTCGTGAACATTCCGGCCGGCCCGCGACCGCTTACCGCCTCCCGAACCGGTATCGAAGTGCTGCCCGTTCTCGTGAACAGAGCCAGTAACGCTGATAGCCGCACTCCTCGGTGCACTGATCGCTATGGCTTCCACCGTTCTCATAGAGGCGCGTAAAGACCGTCGTGAAGCGCAGGGCGAGTGGAGGCGCAGTAAGCGCGAGCTGTACGGTGGGTACCTGGCGACGCTGGCTCAGGTGCGCAGCGAACTGCAACTCATGCTCCTCAACCGGGACATGCCCGATGCAGACCGCACAGTAGAGGCGCTGCGCGTGGTTGCCCGCTGCTACGACCTTCGCTACCAGCTTGAGGTTCTGGCGCCGCGAGCTGTCGTGGAGCCGGCGCTTACCTATTTCCGTGCCGTGCGCAGGCTTCGGGATGCGGTCGGTGCTGGAATGGACAGGCAGGCCGTGGAGCGCGAGCGCTTCTTCGAAGACGTGATGGACACCTTGAGACAAGCAAGGGATGCCATGCGCCGGGACATGGGCACGGATGCCATGGCGGCGTCGCTCAGCCGCGAGGGCAACGGCGTCTCGCTTGTCCAGCGCGGCCCTAATGGGTAGCAAGGTCGGGCCTTGACCGCAAGGCCGGGAAGCTAGCCTGTTTGTGCTGGTGGCAAGAGGGTTGAGGTCCAGGCAGTGGTTGCGTAGAGGCCGGGCCCGAGTTTGTGGATGAGGCCGGTGTCGGCCCATCGGGAGAGCTGCCGATACATGGTGTGCAGGATGATGTCTCTGAAGTGGGCGGCGATCTCCGCGGGTCTCCATAGGCGCGTCGGGTCGTCCTGCAGCAGGGCGAGAATCCGGTGTCGTCGGCGCTGCTGGGGCGGTGTAGCGGTCGTCGCGGGAGGCCGTGGGCAAAGGCGGCTGTTCGGGGCCGGGTTCGAGGACGGTGAGTCGGGCCAGTTGCCCGTAGGGCCTGGTAGAGCGTGAGCAGGGCCCACATCTCCTGTTCGAGGCCGACCCGGTCGCCCGAGCGGAGGTTCCGGCCGGCCAGGATCGTGTGGCGGAGCGCGAAGTACGTGCTCTCGTGTTCCCAGCGCTCATGGTAGTGGTTGATCAGCGCCCTGGCTGAGTGTCGGCGGGCATCAGTCAAGGTGGTGACCAGCCGGTAGGAGCCGGTGAAGACGGTGCCGTCGCTGCAGGTCACCGTGATCTCGGCGTCGAAGATCCGGACGTTGACGGTGCCGATCATCGACAGGTAGGAGCCGTCATCGAGACGGGCCAGGACCGGGGCGCGCCGGTTGCTGCGGAGCCGGCCCAGCACCTTCGCGCCGGTCGCGGTCACCTGGGCGAGGAAGCCGTTGGCGTCGAAGCCCTTGTCCCACAGCACCAGCATGTCTGGCCTGAGCAGGTGCAGCAGCCGGAGGGCGTAGGCGGTCTCGCCCTCGTCGGTGGGGCCGAACACCGCGCCGATCAGTGCTCTCGTCCCGGTCTCGACCAGTGTCATCAGCTCTAGCGTGGGATAGCCGTGATGAGCCGTCCGCCCGAGCCAGGCCCGGTTGCCGGGAGAATCGGGTACCCGCAGCGAACTGCACCCGTCGAGGGGACACCGTCCGGTAGGCACCGAACCGCACCCCCGGCGTCGTTGGGCGGGCCAGGGGACCGGCGAGCACCTCGAACAGTGACCGCACCGGTGCGGCCCCCAGCCGACGGCGCAGGTCCCGCAGGGCCTTCGCGCTCGGCGAGGCCACCGGCATCCCGGTCAGGCCGCCGGTGAGCTTGTCCCACACCAGCCGGTAGCCGACCTCGGGGAACAGGCACATCGCTAGCAGGAAGTAGACCCCGACCCGGGACGCAGGTCACGCAACCGCCGCTGCACCGCGTTGCGCACGAACTCGCCGCCGGCACCCGCGAAGGCGTCCTGTTCACCGACGACATCCGCTGCCCAGTGCACGTCGCTGACCTGGCCACCGCCCTTCTGGAACTGGCCTCGTGCGATGCCGCTGGCATCCACCACCTCGCAGGGCCCGACGCCCTGAGCCGTCACGAGCTCGGCATCCTCATCGCCAGACGTGACGGCCTCGACGCCTCCCGGCTGCCCACGGGCCTGCGGGCCCACAGCGAACTCCCCGGCGCCCTCGACGTACGCCTCGACAGCCAGGCCACCCAGCGGAAACTGCGCACCACACTGCGCGGTGCCCGGCAGTTCCTGCATCGCACCGGCGTGGCCGCCCTGCCCGTCGGCGCATGAGCGAGCAGTCAGGGCCGCTCGGGACTGGTGGGCCCGCATGCCGAGGTCGCCCGACATGACAGTCAGCGACAGGCGTGGGGCATGACCGAGACCGCTCCGCTGGCCTGCATCGTGCCGGCCCGCCTCGCGCTCGAACACCCGGACGCCGCGGGCCACTGTCTGCCGCACACCGAGGTGCGGCTGTCCGATCCCGCCACCGGGGTACCGGTCACCGCCCCCGACACGGACGGCGAGATCTGGGTTCGCGGCCCACAGGTCTTCCAGGGGTACTGGAACAACGCCGAGGCGACCCGGCAGGCCACCGACGAGACCGGATGGTTCCGCTCGGGCGATATCGGGCCCCTCGCCGGGCAGGGACTGCTGTACGTGGTGGGCCGGCTCAAGGACGTCATCATCAGCGGCGGCGAGAACATCTACCCCGCCGAGATCGAGAACGTTCTGGCGGACTGCCCGGGCGTGCGCGAGGCGGCCGTCGTCGCGATGCCGCACTCCCGGTGGACCGAGACGCCCGTCGCCGTGGTGTGTCCCGAAGGGGGTGAACCGCTCTCCACGGCGGACGTCCGCGCCTTCGCCGGCGGCCGGCTGGCCCGCTACAAGATTCCAACCGCGGTCGTCCTGCGCGACACCCTGCCGCGCAATGGCAGTGGCAAGGTCGACAAGCCCGCCCTGCGCCCCTGGCTTCTCGCTTCGGGCCCCCGCCACCGGGGCGTGAGCCGCGCTCACCGCGTGCGGCGCCGGCCGTCCAGGTAACGTAGGGCAGAACGGGCCGCGTGCCGGCCGCACATGCCGTGGACGCCAGCGCCCGGCGGGGTGGCCGCCGAGCACAGGAAGACGCCCGGCACACCGGTGCGGTAGGGGTCGAGGGCCAGCCGCGGCCGGCACAGCGTCTGCCACGGGGTGTTGGCGCCGGTGAGGATGTCGCCGCCGACGTAGTTCGCGTTGGCCTGCGCGAGCGTCTCGGGCGGCGTGACCGCCATGCCCACCACCCGCTCCCGGAACCTCGGGGCGAACCGCTCGATCTGGCCCAGCACCGTCTCGGTGGCGTCGCCGCGGTAGCCAGCCGGCACGTGTGCGTACGCGTACACCGGCTTCACGTCGCCCACGGCCCGCCCCGGGTCGGCCAGATACTGCTGGCCGACCAAGACGAAGGGACGTTCGGGCATCCGGCCCCGCGCCACCAGCCGCTCGGCGTCGGCGATCTCCTCCAGCGTCCCGCCCAGGTGCACGGTCCCGGCCCGGCGGCACGCCTCGCCGGTCCACGGGACACCGCCCTCCACGGCAAGGTCCACCTTGAACGCGGCCGGGCCGTGCCGCCAACGCCCGTAGGCGCGCCGCACCCGCCCCGGCATCCGGTCACCCAGCAGCGCCGCCGCCGAGGCGGGGGCGAGGTCCAGTACGATCGCCGCGGCCGACGGCAGTTGGGCCAGCGACGTGACGCGTACCCCCGTCTCGACCGTGCCGCCGAGCTCGGCCAGCCGGGAAACCAGCGCCCGCGCGATGGACTGCGAGCCGCCCTCCGCGACCGGCCAGCCCCAACGGTGGCCGGCGGCGATGTGCACCAGCCCGATGGCGCTGCTGACCGGTCGGTCGAGCCGGGAGAAGGTGTGCGCTGCGGCGCCGGCGAACAGCGCGCGGGCCGGCGCGGTCCGCCACCGCCGGGCCAGCACCGTGGCGGGCCACAGCGCCGGCAGCCCGAAGCGGGCGAGCTTCACGAACGCCCTGCCGAAGTCAGCACAGCCGGGTGCGACGAAGGCGATGCAGGAGATCTACAACGCCGAGGACCGCGCCCACGCCGAGAAGGCGATCGATGCATTCGCGAAGACCTACGGCGCCAAGTTCCCCAAAGCCGTCGCGAAGATCGCCGACGACCAGGAGGAACTGCTGGCCTTCTACGACTTCCCGGCCGAGCACTGGATCCACTTGCGGACCACGAATCCCATCGAGTCGACCTTCTCCACCGTCAAGCTCCGCACCAAGGTCACCCGCGGCGCTGGCAGCCCGGCCGCCGCGCTCGCCATGGTGTTCAAGCTCGTCGAGTCCGCCCAGGCCCGCTGGCGCGCGATCACCGGGGCCCACCTCGTCGCCCTCGTCCGCGCGGGCGCGAGGTTCGAGAACGGCGTCCTGGTCGAGCGGCAGGACCAAGCCGCATGAGCCTCTATGACGCCCCGCAGGAAGGGCCGGCCGAGCACCTGCGTTTTCGCTGCCTACCTTCGCAAGTTCGTGCAGGTCACCGGCGCTGAGGACACGACTCTGATCAAGAAGGTCCTCACCGATCCAGACCAGACCATGGCTCAGTCCGCTGTGCTGCGGCACCTGGACCGCAGGGCCACCGTCCTCCGCCTCGGCCACGCCTTCGAACCGTGGGCCGAGCGTACCTTCCCGGATAGTCGTGTGATGGTCACCGAGTAGGCCCGCGTTGCAGCGCCTCCAGCCCGTCGAGGATGGCCTGGAGGCCGATCTGGAAAGTGTTGTCGGGCGCCGCGCCGTAGTCGGCGCTGTGGGTGTCCAGGCGGGCGCGCAGCCGAGGGAATTGTGCGGCGATCTCGCGGGCTTCGGCCTTGGCGTTGCCGATGGTCTGTTCGGCACTGCTGCCTTCGCGCCGCAGTTTGCGGGTGAGTGAGGCTGTCGCCGCTGGGCCGAGGGCGTTGCCGAGGACGAAGGTGAAAACGGCGGCCGCGGCCTGGTCGGCTGCGGGGCCGGCGAATCCCGCGGTCTCGTAGATGGCGAGGAGGTGGTCGTCGTGGCGGGCCTTGCCGGGGCCGAACATGAGGAGGGAGCCGAAGGCCTGCAGCAGCCACGGGTGGCGGGTGAGCATCGCGTACAGGTCGTTGGCCATGATGGTGGCCGCCGTGCGCCAGCCGACCCCGTCGGGGTCGGGCAGCGCGATTTCGTGCCACAGCTGGTCGCCGGCGAGGGCGATGAGGTTGTCCTTGCTGCCCACGTGCCAGTAGACCGCGGTGGCCGCCGAGCCCAGCCGCTGGCCCAGTGCCCGCATGCTCAGTCCCTCAAGCCCTTCGGCGTCCAGCAGGGTGATGGCGGCAGTGAGGATCTGTTCGCGGGTCAGTGCGTTGCGGGGCATGGATTCACGATAGCCCTCGACTTGCACGCCGTTCAAGAAGCCTCTTGTACAGTGTTCAAGACGTTCGCTAGTTTCCACTTGAACACAGTGCAAGTCGCCGCGACGCCCGATGGGCAGCTCGGCGCCGTGCGCGAACCACACACCGATCGAGGGGGAATCGAGATGTCACACGATGCGCTGGCGGAGTTCGTCGAGGAGAAGGCCAAGGAGCTCGGCATCCCGGGTGCGGCGGTGGGAGTCCGGGTCGGCGGACGGGAGCTGACCGTCTGCCACGGCGTGACGAGCATCGACAACCCGCTGCCCGTCGACCGGGACACGCTGTTCGTGCTGGGCTCGGTCACCAAGACCTACACGGCGACCGCGATCATGCGCCTGGTCGAGCAGGGGCGGGTCGAGCTGGAGGCGCCGGTGCGCCGCTACGTTCCCGAACTCCGGCTCCCCGATGAGGACGCGGCTGCGCAGATCACCATCCTGAACCTGCTCAACCACACAGCCGGGCTGGACACCCGGATGGTCTTCGACAGCGGAGACGGAGACGACGCGCTGGCCCGCGAGGTGACCAACATGGCCGAGGTGGCGCTGATCGGACCAGTCGGCGGCCGCGCCTCCTACAGCCAGCTCGGCTACAACCTGCTCGGCCGGGTCATCGAGAACGTCACCGGCGAGACCTACGAGGCCGCTGTCGCCTCACTCGTCCTGGAACAGGCCGGCATGACCCACAGCGTCTTCACCGCCGGACAGGCCATCACCCGCCGGTTCGCCGTGGGCCACAACCTCAGCGAAGGGGCGCTCAAGATCGCCCGGACCTGGAAGGACACGCGCGGCAACAACCCGGGCGGCGGCCTGGTGTCCTCGGTCTCCGACCAGTTGCGCTGGGCCCGGTTCCACCTCGGCGGCGGTGACCTGGCGCGGCGCATGCAGGAGCCGACGGTGGAGCTGCACGGCTCCACGCTCGGCGACGCCATCGGCCTCGGCTGGTTCCTGCGCGACGTGGACGGCGTGCGCACCGTCGGGCACGGCGGGTCGACCAACGGGCAGTTCGCCGACCTGCTGCTGGTTCCGGAGCGGGACTTCGCCGTCGTGGCGGCGTCCAACGCCGGGCCCGACAGCGGGCTGGAGTTCAATCAGGCCGTGGTCCGCTGGGCGCTCGAACACTACCTCGGCGTGGTCGAGCGGGACCCCGAGCCGCTCCCGTACGACCCGCAGCGCGCCCAGGAGATCACCGGGCACTACGAGAACGAATTCATGACGCTGATCATCGACACCGACGGTGACACGGTGACGGTTGAATGCCGGATCAAGCCGGAGATCCGCGCGGCGGCCGACAGGGAACTGCCGGCGGACCTGCCGCCGGCCGGCCTCGGCCTGCTCCCCGGGAGCGGCGACGAGTACATCGTCACCGACGGCGGCCTGATCGGCCAGCGCGGTTTCCTCACCCGCGATGCCGACGGCGCCATCATCGGGGCCGACATGGCCGGACGGTTCTTCAACCGGGTCCCGACACCCTCCGAGTGACACCTGGGAACCCCCGAAGAGCACCGCAGGCGAGGCCGGCGACAGCCTCGCCCAGGTCCACAACATTTGACAATTACTCTCGGCCCCCCCGGACGCGTCCGAAGCCTCTGGTCCACGAGTTCCCGCATCCGGGCGACCTCGTTCGGACAGCCCGCGAGCAGAGCTTCACCGTCGGGGTGCCGCAACGTGCCACGCACGATGGCACTGGCCAATTCGAGTGCCTGGGCACACGCGGGAG
>NZ_JAINVF010000043.1 GCF_020400585.1 Streptomyces sp. NK08204
TGCGCGTACAGGGACGCGGCGCCCGGCTCCGGTTGCGGTTCCCGCTCGGCCGGCCGCAGGTCCCGCACCCGCTCCACCAGGCTGCGCAGGTGCTCGGGGGTCGTGCCGCAGCAGCCGCCGACGAGCGAGAGGCCGTACTCGGTGACGAACTGCTGCTCCGCGTCCGCCAGACCCTCCGGGCCCAGCGGGAAGTGCGCGCCCTCGCTGGTCAGCACGGGCAGACCGGCGTTCGGCATGCACAGCAGCGGAATGCGGGCGTGCCGGGCCAGATAGCGCAGGTGCTCGGTCATCTCGGCCGGACCGGTCGAGCAGTTCAGGCCGATCATGTCGATGCCGAGCGGCTCCAGCGCGGTGAGGGCCGCGCCGATCTCGGAGCCGACGAGCATCACACCGGTGGTCTCGAAGGCCAGCGACACCAGCAGCGGCAGGTCCACGCCGCTGGCGTCGAGGGCACGGCGGGCGCCGAGGACGGCCGCCTTGGTCTGCAGCAGGTCCTGCGAGGTCTCCACGATCAGCGCGTCCGCGCCGCCCGCGACGAGGCCTTCGGCGTTCTGCTGGTAACCGTCACGGATCACGCGGTACGGGACGTGGCCGAGGGTCGGCAGCTTGGTGCCGGGACCCATCGAGCCGAGCACCCAGCGCTGGCGCCCGTCGGCCGCGGTGAACTCGTCGGCCACCTCGCGGGCGATCCGTGCGCCCGTCTCGGACAGTTCGACGATGCGGTCGGCGATCTCGTACTCGGCCAGCGCCGTGGCGTTCGCGCCGAACGTGTTGGTCTCGACCATGTCCACGCCCGCGTCCAGATAGGCGCGGTGCACGGAGGCGACGATGTCGGGGCGGGTGGCGTTGAGGACCTCGTTGCAGCCCTCCAGCTGCTGGAAGTCCTCCAGGGTGGGGTCCTGGGCCTGGAGCATGGTGCCCATGGCCCCGTCGGCGACCACCACACGGGTGGCCAGCGCCTCCCGCAGGGCGTCGGCGCGCCGGCGCTGCTGCGTACCCATCACACACCTGCCAGACGGGGCTCGATGGAGCGGGCCGCGTCCTCGCCGTAGGTGTCGCCGATGCGGGCGAGGAGGTCCGAGGCGAGCAGTTTGTACTCCTGGGTGCCGACCGACTCCAGCACGGTGGTGGCCAGGGCGCAGCCGAGCCGGGCGGCCTGCTCCAGCGGCCACTGCCAGGAGAGGCCCGCGAGGAAACCGGACCGGAAGGCGTCGCCCGCACCCGTGGGGTCGGCGATCTTGTCGGTGGGCACGGCCGGGATCTCGAGCCGGTCCGCGCCGGCGCGGGTCAGGGACACGCCGTCCGCGCCCCGCGTGGTGATCCAGGTGCCGACCCGGCCGAGGAGTTCCTCCTCGCTCCAGCCGGTGCGCTCCAGCAGCAGGGCGGCCTCGTACTCGTTGGTGAACAGCCATGTCGCCCCGTCGACCAGTCGGCGGGCCTGCTCGCGGTCGAGGCGGGCCAGCTGCTGGGAGGGGTCGGCCGCGACGGGGATGCCGAGGCGGTGGGCGGTGGTGGTGTGCCGCAGCATGGCCGCGGGGTCGTCGGCGCCGACCAGGACGAGCCCGAGCCCGCCGGTGCGTGAGGCGATCTCGGCGAGGTCGATGAGGGGGGCCTCGGCCATGGCGCCGGCGTAGAAGGTGGCGATCTGGTTCTGGTCCTCGTCGGTGGTGCACACGAAACGCGCGGTGTGCAGTGTCTCGCTGACCCGCACCGCGCAGGTGTCGACGCCGTTGGTCCGCAGCCAGGCGTCGTACTCGGCGAAGTCCACACCCGCCGCGCCGACCATGAGCGGGTCGAGGCCGAGCAGGCCCAGGCCGAAGGCGATGTTGGCGGCGACGCCGCCCCGGTGCACCTCGAGCCGGTCAGCGAGGAAGGACAGGGAGACCCGCTCCAGCTGCTCCTTGATGAGCTGCTCGGCGAAGCGCCCGGGGAACACCATCAGATGGTCGGTCGCTATCGATCCGGTCACGGCGATACGCACGGGAAGTGCTCCTTGAACCTCGGCAACAGCGGGGCGGGAAGAGCGGGGCTGGAAGAGCGGGGAGCGGCGAGACGGGGGGAAGTCGCCGCTCCCCGCTGACTGGTGCGCCGGGAGGCTCCGGGCGGAGGTCCCGGCGGCTGCGGACCGTCAGCCGGCCTGGACCGTCTGGCGCAGGGCGTCGGCGCGGTCGGTGCGCTCCCAGGTGAAGTCCGGCAGCTCGCGGCCGAAGTGACCGTAGGCGGCCGTCTGGGAGTAGATCGGGCGCAGCAGGTCGAGGTCACGGATGATCGCGGCCGGGCGCAGGTCGAAGACCGCGCTGATGGCTTCCTCGATCTTCTCCACGGCGACCGTGTTGGTGCCGAAGGTCTCGACGAACAGGCCCACCGGCTCGGCCTTGCCGATCGCGTACGCCACCTGGACCTCGCAGCGCTCGGCGAGGCCGGCCGCGACGACGTTCTTGGCGACCCAGCGCATCGCGTACGCCGCCGAACGGTCCACCTTGGACGGGTCCTTGCCGGAGAAGGCGCCGCCGCCGTGCCGGGACATGCCGCCGTACGTGTCGATGATGATCTTGCGGCCGGTCAGGCCGGCGTCGCCCATCGGACCGCCGACCTCGAAGCGGCCGGTCGGGTTGACCAACAGGCGGTAGTCCTCGGTCTCCAGCTTGATGCCGTCGTCGGCGAGCTGCGCGAGGACGGGCGCGACGACGTGCTGGCGGATGTCGGGGGTGAGCAGCCCGTCGAGGTCGATGTCGCTCGCGTGCTGCGAGGAGACCACGACCGTGTCCAGGCGGACCGGGGTGCTGCCCAGGTACTCGATGGTGACCTGCGTCTTGCCGTCCGGACGCAGGTAGGGAACCGTGCCGTCCTTGCGGACCTCGGTCAGGCGGCGCGAGAGGCGGTGGGCCAGCTCGATCGGCAGCGGCATCAGGGTGGGCGTCTCGTTCGTCGCGTACCCGAACATCAGGCCCTGGTCGCCCGCGCCCTGCCGGTCCAGCTCGTCCTCGTCGCCCTCGACGCGGGACTCGTAGGCGGTGTCGACGCCCTGCGCGATGTCCGGGGACTGCGCGCCGATGGACACCGAGACGCCGCAGGAGGCGCCGTCGAAGCCCTTGGCCGAGGAGTCGTAACCGATCTCGAGGATCTTCTCCCGCACCAGCGTGGCGATGTCCGCGTACGCCGAGGTCGTCACCTCGCCCGCGATGTGCACCTGGCCGGTGGTGATGAGGGTCTCGACCGCAACGCGCGAGGAGGGGTCCTGACGCAGCAGCGCGTCGAGGATGGTGTCACTGATCTGGTCGGCGATCTTGTCGGGATGTCCCTCGGTCACGGACTCCGAGGTGAACAGGCGGCGGGACATGACACTCCAAGACATGGATAGATGGACACAGGTCGACGCATGAAGCCGTGATGGATCCTCAGCGGTGCGCCCGGAGGGAGCCTCCGGGCGCACCGTTCGCCGGCTCCGCCGCAGTCAGCGGGTCACGCTCGTTCCTTCAACTGCTCCTTGAGCTGCTCGGCCAGGGCGAGCCGCTGCACCTTGAGCGTGGCGGTGCGCGGCAGTTCGGCCTCGGGGATCTGGATCGGTTCGGCCAGCTGGGGGAAGTCGGCGACGGCGGCGCGCCAGCGGTCCCGGTCCAGCGGCTCGTCGCCGTGGGTGCAGATGACGGGGATCGCCTCGGAGTTGGGGCCCTTGACGACGACCAGCTCGCTCAGCTCGTGCAGCTTGCCGAGGACGGTGTCCTCGACCGCGAGGGAGCTGCGCACCCCGTCGATCATGTCGACCTCGCGGTCGAGCATGTGCAGGCAGCCGAACCTGGTGAAGTAGCCGACGTCGCCGGTGCCCCACCATTCGCCGTCGCGGTTGCTGTCGTAGCGGTCCTGCTCGGCGAAGTACGTCTTGGCGATACCCGGCCAGGCCACCTCGATGCGGCCGGGGTTGTGCTCGGTCGGCCGCTCGCCGTCGCGGCTGACGACGCGGACCTTGGCCGCGCCGAGCGGCATCTGCCAGCCGACGCAGCGGCCGTTGGCCTTGTGAGCGGAGTTGCGGAAGTAGGCGCGGCCGACGGCCGGGCCGACCTCGCTCTGCCCGTAGATCTGGAAGAACAGTGCGCCCGGCCGGTCGGAGGACTTCAGCAGCCGGCTCATCGTCCCGGGGTGGATCGCGTCGAAGGTGCTGCTGAAGACCTTCACCGAGGAGAACGGCTTGCGGGGGTCGTCGGCCAGCCCCTCCCACGCCATCAGCGCGTTGGGCAGCGCCTCGATGAGCACGGGCCTGTTCTTGAGGAACAGCTCGGCGACCGTGTCCGGGTCCGACTCGTTCATGAGCAGGACCGGCATCTCCTTCAGCAGGGCCAGGGCCATCGCCGCGACGTTGCGGGAGTGCACGAAGGGGATGGCGATCGCGACGGTCTCCTTCTTCCGCATCAAGGAGAGCAGCCGCCACTGCGGCAGGAGCCGGATGCCCTGGGTGCGGGGCGTGTGCACGACCAGCTTGGGCAGCCCGGTGGTGCCGGAGGTGTGGGTGATCACGGCGGCCTCGTCGATGGGCCGCACCACCGGCTTGACGCGCGGCGCCCCGGCGAACTCGCCCAGTGACACCGCACCCGGACGCTCACCGGCGACGAGGAGCACGCGCCGGGTCAGCTCCGCCACCGGCACCTCGGCCAGCACGTCGAGCTTGAACTCGTCGGTGAGCAGGTTCGGCTTGTTGACCCGCTCGAGCAGGGCACCGACCGTCTTGGCGTCCAGGCCCGGTGAGAGCATCACCGGCACAGCGCCGATCCGGGATGCGGCACAGGCCAGCACCCACACGTCGGCGTTCGCCTTCTTGTGGAGCACGATGTGCTCGTCGGGCCGCACGCCTGCCGCCCACAGCCGGGCCGCCAGGTCGTCCACGATGTCGGCGAGCCGGGAGACCGTCAGGTCCCGGCCCACCTCGGGCAGGACGTCCAGGTCGTGGTCGAGCGTGATCGGCGTCGACGGGTTGACGGCCGCGGCCATGGCCGGCAACAGGCCGATGTGAAGACCGCGCTTCTGTATCGATTGATAGGCCACAGAGCCCTTCATCGGGGCTGTCTCCTTTGCGGTGAGCGATGGACATTCGGGCTGTCGCCGGCTCGGTGCGGGATGCCAGGACGCGTGCGACGGGCGCCGACGGCAGGCCGGCACGCGGACCGATGGGCTTTCGGACGCGTCGAGGCCGATCAGCCCGTCCAAGGCCGCAGCCGCTCGGGCTCAGGGCCGCAGCGCCTCCGCGGATATGGACAGGTGCGGGAGCTGGCCGCGAAAAGACGACAGCGGCGGCCCCGGGAGCACCGGGACCGCCGCTGTGACGGTGGCTTCGGCCTGCGGGTCACGCCGCCTGGGCGACGTCACCGGAGGTCGTCAGGAGGGACGGCCGGCCTTGAGCGCGCCGGCGACGTCCACGACACGACGCGCCTGGTGACGGGCCGCCTGCAGGACCTCCTCGCCCGGGCCGCCGGCGCTGCCGCCGACGCCCGTCACGTGCGAGGTGCCGTACGGGTTGCCCGTCTGGAACTGGATCGGGTCGGTGTAGCCCGGCGGCACGATGATGCCGCCCCAGTGGTAGAAGGTGTTGCTCAGCGCCAGGATGGTCGATTCCTGACCGCCGTGGGCGGTACCGGTGGAAGTGAAGGCCGAGCACACCTTGTTGGCCAGCTTGCCCTGCTGCCACAGCGGGCCGGCGGTGTCGATGAACGACTTGAGCTGGGCGGCGACGTTGCCGAAGCGGGTGGGGGTGCCGAACAGCACCGCGTCCGCCCAGGCCAGGTCCTCGATGACGGCCTCTTCGACATCCGCACTGTCTTCGATGTGCTTGGCCCAGGCCGGGTTGGAGTTGTACGCCTCCGGCGGGGCCGTCTCCCGGACCCTGCGCAGGCGCACGGTCGCGCCGGCCTTCTCCGCGCCCTCGGCGGCGGCCTTCGCCAGGGTGTGGACGGTACCGGTGGCGCTGTAGTAGATGATCGAGACGTTCACGGGGGCCATTGCGGTTTCCTTCCCTGTCTCTTCGGTTGCTTGCGGCTACCGGGCGACGACCACGGTGGCGGGCGGCGCGGAGTGGAACGACACGTCCTCGAAGCCGGCCTTGACGAGCCAGTCGCGGTAGTCGGCCTGGCGCCAGGTGCTGCCCCGCTTGCTCTTGAGCAGCATTTCCGAGGCGAAGATCAGCGGGAAGGCCGGGCCGCTGCGGTCGTCGTCGACGACGTAGTCGCAGACCACCAGTGCGCCGCCGGGCTTGAGGGCCTGCCGGAGCCTGGTGAAGACCTCCACGTTGTCCTCCGGCCCCTCCTGGTGCGCGATGTGGGAGTAGACCGCGATGTCGTACTTGGCGGTGCCGAAGTCGGTGGTGTGGAAGTCACCGTTGAGGGTGGTGAACCGGTCGCCCACGCCACGCTCGTCCAGCAGCCGGCGGGCGATGGCGTTGATCGGTTCCCAGTCGAGCTGGGTGGACCGGGCCGCCGGGTTGGCCTCGAGCCAGATGCCCGAGTAGATGCCCGAGCCGCCGCCCACGTCGAGGATGGAGATCTCGCCGGCGTCGGCCAGTCCGAGCACCTCGGCGGCGATGCCCGCGGCGGGCACCGACTGGGCGGCGATCGCCTTGACGATCTCCTCCCAGTGCGGGTTGTTGGCGACCTCGACGACCACGTTCTTGACCGGTCCCCCGACACGGACGACCTCGGCGAGGTCCGTCAGGGCGCCCATGTGCGTCAGCTTGAGCTTGGCGAAGCGGGCGAGCGAGACGGGCGTGTCGTCGACCAGGTAGGTGGACGCCTCGGGGGTGTTGCGGTAGCGGCCCTCGTGCAGCTCGATCAGGCCCACGCTGATGAGGCCGTCGAGGAGGGTCTGCGCGCCCCGCTCGGAGATCTCGGCGCGGGCGGCCAGCTCGGCGGCCGTGCCCGCGCCGTTCTCGAGGTGGGTGAAGAGCGAGTGGGTGGACGCGGCGGCGAGGACGCCGGTCGCCCAGTAGCCGTTGATCAGCCGCATCACGCGGTCTGGTGCGGGCCGGTTGTTCGTCATGCTGCTCCTCCGAGGACCCGGGTGGAGGACGAGTGGGTCCGTACCGCGCTGCGCAGGGCATCCGCGACCCGTTCGACCTGGTTCGGCTTGAGTTCCGCGTGCATGGGTATCGCCATCTGGCGCTGGAAGAGGTCGGCCGAGACCGGGCAGACCTGCTTCGTCTGGAACACCGGCTGCACGTGGGCCGCGAACGTGCCGTGCCCGCAGCCGATGCCCTGGCCGCGCAGCTCGGCGGCGACCGCCGCCCGGTCCACGCTCGCGTCCAGCGTGACCATGTAGGTCTGCCAGGCGTGGGTACGGTCCTCGGGCACCTGCGGCAGCGTCAGGAGTTCCTCGCCGCCGAGCAGTTCGCCGTACTGCGCGGCGACCGCGTCACGACGCTTGAGCAGCTCGTCGATCCGGCCCAGCTGCACCTGAAGGATCGCCGCGGCGATGTCGGACAGCTTGAAGTTGTAGCCGACCTCGGTGAACGTCGGGATCGGCAGGCCGACGACGTTGCCCATGTCGAAGATGCTGCCGATGCCGAAGGAGGAGCGCAGTCGCACGTCCTTGCCGATCGCCGGGTCGCGGGCGAGCACCGCGCCGCCCTCGCCGCTGGAGGCGCCCTTGCGTCCGTGGAAGGACAGGCAGGCCACCTCGGCGAGCGCACCGGCCTGGCGGCCCTGGTAGGTCGCGCCGACCGCGCAGGCGGCGTCCTCGACGAGGAACAGGCCGTGGCGGTCGGCGATCGCCTGCAGTTCGGTGTAGTCGGCGGGCATGCCGACGGTGTCGACCGCGACGATGCCGACGGTGCGCGGGGTGACGAGGTCGGCCACCGCCTGCGGGTCGACGGTGTAGGTGTCGGGACGTACGTCGGCGAACACCGGGGTCGCGCCGACGTAGAGCGCGGCCTGGGCGGGCGCCGGGAAGCCGTAGTCGGCGACGATCACCTCGTCGCCCGGCTTCACGCCGAACGCCAGCATGGCCAGGTGGAGCGCGGCGCCGCAGTTGGCGACCGCGACGGCGTCGGCGACGCCGTACTTCTCGGCCAGCTGGGCCTCAAGCGCCTTGCCCTTGGGGCCCTGGCCGGCCGGCCAGCCGGAGGCGAAGACCTCCGCGACGGCTGCCAGCTCCTGTTCACCCAGGCTCGCGTGAACCAGGGGAATCGATTCCATCGCGGTCACCTCGTGCTCCGCTTCTCGTTCGTGTCCTGTGCGGGAATCCGTGCGGCCGACGGCGGTTCGTAGCGCAGTGGCGTGATCTGACTGACGTCGTACCGCTTGCGCATCTCCTCCACGGCGGCGGGATCCACCCCGGTACCGCGCGACCAGATCTCCGCGATCTCCTCGAAGTAGTCCTCGTGGACGGGCGAGGGGAAGCACTGGAAGATCATCTTCGCGGGCTTGTCCGTGGCGTTCCGGAACGCGTGCGGGATGCCGGGCGGCACGAACATGCAGCTGCCCTCACCTGCGCGGACGACACGGTCGCCCTTGGCGGACACCCAGTTGTGCCAGGCGTCGTTCGTGCGCTCGGTGGGCTCGAAGCACAGCAGGTCCAGCTCGCCGTCCAGGACGTAGAAGAACTCCTGGGCCTCGCCGTGCACATGCGCCCCGACGTCGAAGCCGGGCGGCACGACCACCTCGAAGATCGAGACGGAGGATCCCATCTCCTTGGTGGCCTTGAACGTCACCTCCTGCGCCGGGGTGATCAGCTTTCGCCCCGCACCCGCCGGGACAATGAGGTCGGTCATACGCTTCGCTTCCTTCGTGCGTGGGTGCGAGGGCTCAGGCCGTGGTGGGGGCGGACCCGTCGGCCCAGGTGCCCAGAGCCATCTCGGCGGTGATGCCGGGACCGAAGCCTGCGATCAGACCGGTGGCGCCGGGTGCCGGGGTCTCCTCTTCCATCAGGCGGCGGGCGGCCTCGAGCACGACGGCGCTGGCGATGTTGCCGTACTCGGTCAGGGTCGACCAGCTGTGCCGGAAGACGGTGCGGTCGACCTCCAGGAACTTGGCGAGGTCGTCCAGGATGCGCGGACCGCCGGCGTGGATGATGTAGAAGTCGAGCTTGCCGGCGTCCCAGCTGTGGTCCTTGGCCAGCTCACGCAGGACCGGGGCGAGCGGCTCCATCGTGCCGGGCACGCGGCGGTCCAGCTGGAAGTGGAAGCCGGTGTCCTTGACGGCGTAGGAGATCCAGTCCTCGGTGTCCGGGATGAGGTAGGAGGCGTTGCGCTCCAGCTCGATGCCCGTGCCGCCGTTGCCGCGCACGACGGCGGCGGCGACCGCGTCACCGAACAGGCCGTCGGACAGCAGCGAGCCGATGTCGTCCGCGGTGGGCTGGTAGCACAGCGAGCACAGCTCGCAGGAGACGATCAGGACGTTGCTGCCGGGGTGGGCCATGCAGAAGTCGTGGGCCCGGTTGATCGCCGCGCCGCCGGCCGCGCAGCCGAGCTGGGCGATGGGGATCTGCCGGGTGTCGGAGCGGAAGCCCAGCTTGTTGATGAGCCAGGCCGTCAGCGACGGCATCAGGAAGCCGGTGCACGACACGTAGATGATCGCGTCGATGTCACGGGCGGTCAGTTCGGCGTTGGCCAGGGCCTGCTCGATGACCTCGGGGGTGCGCTTCTTCGACTCGATCTCGTAGATGCGGTTGCGCTCTTCGAAGCCCGGGTGCTGGAGCGTCTTCTCGATGGGCTGGACGATGTGCCGCTTCTTCACCCCTGTGTTGCGGATCAGACGGAGCGCCAAGGGGAGCTGCGGCTTGCCGGCATGTGCCTGCTCGGCAAATTCCAGCGTCTCTTCCATCGTGATGATGTACTCCGGCGCGCTCATGGCCGGCTTGCATAGCCTCGGCATATCTGGAATCCACTTCTTTTTAGAGTCTCGACAGCAAGGGCAGTGGGGGAGGAGCCGATGGCAGGCCGCCTTCGCCTGCCATCCCTCGGTGTGGTTGTTGACGAGGTTCTTCACGGTGGCCTGGGAGGCGGCGCCCGCCGTTGGCAGGGCGGGCAGGTGCATCTCCCGGTCGAACGCCGCACGCCCCTGACGGGCGGTCTCATCGACCCCTTCGAACCGCCTGCGCGTGGGCGGTTGACGCGCGTATATCCGGATCGGCGCCGGGATCGGTTCGGCGCCGTGGAGTCGGTGTGGTGGTGACGGCCGGTCAGGCGGTGGGCGCCGACGGCGAGGTGCGCCTGTCCTTCCAGGGAAGGGACTTCAGCTGCTGGGTGAAAACAGCAGGCTGTCGTGGATCACAGAGACGGATCACAGGGGCTCGGTCTCGCCTGTACGGACCGGCGGATACGACACTCAATCCACTGCCTTGTGGCTGTTTTTGGGCAGGGAAGGCGTGCAGAAATCGTGACACGTACGCAGTCCCGACGCCAAGACGTCCCCGGGTGACCCAGCTCACAGTCCAGCCGATTTCCAGGAAATGCCAAGCCTGACACCACGGCTGCACCGCACCGGAGAAGCCGAGGTGAGACGGTGGGATCGCGCAGGTCGCCGACCCGGCACTGCTCCGCCTGGTGGACGCGGCGAGCCGCCCGCCGGTACGACGCCTGGGTACCGCCCGCGCCGGCCGGCACCGAGCCCGTGAGAGGGACACCACACGCCGCACGCCGACGGCATGGACCGGGCCACTGCGCGTCGACGGCGTGGCGCGGCTGCGCCGGCGGCGCGGGCCGTGTCCGAAGCCGTCGGTGCGCAGTCGTCAGGTCCGCGTCGCCCGGCGCGGTGGAGCGACTCGGGGCGGTTTCGTTCCGGCGAGGGTGGTCAGTAGTTCGGCCACGGGCTCGGTGGCGTCGAGGACGGGCAGGCGGCGCAGGAGCCGGGCGCACTGGTCGGCCAGGAGGGCGGCGTCGGTGTCGGAGATGCGGGTCCGGTCGTGGAGGACGGTGAGTCCGCGGGAGCCGTCGGTGTCCTCGCGGACGGACAGGGTGACGGGCAGCAGAGAGTACGCCGCGCCGGTGTGCCGGCGTCCGTAGCGGATGCCGGCGTCGTCGAGGCGGGCCTGCAGGCCGGGCAGTGCGCGCGGGGCGGGCTCGACGCAGACCAGGCTCTCCAGCAGCCGGGCGGAGCGGCCGGCCCACTCCTGGATCTGCCTGGTGGAGACCCATTCGTACGCCGCCATGTCCAGTGCCCGGTCGCGCAGGTCCGCCAGCAGCCCGCCGATCGGCCGGGCCGGGTCGACCACGGCGGTCATGGGCAGACAGCCGCGCACCGGCCCCACCAGCCGCTCGACGCCGTCCAGGGCGATACCGCGCCCGGAGACGGTGATGCCGAAGCCCACCGGGACGGGCCCGCTCGTGTCCGCCGCACGGTAGAGCAGCAGCGCCCAGGCGGCGTGCAGCACGCTGGAGTCCGGCAGGCCGCGCAGGGCCGCCCACCGGTGCAGCCGTGCCACCTCGGCGGTGGTCAGCCGGGCCCCGGCCCGGCCGTGTCCGTGCTGCCGGGTGCGGGGGCCGGGCAGCGCGGGCAGCACGGCGGGGGTGCGCGCGGGCAGGGTCCGGCGGAAGAAGTCCCGTGCGGTGGTGGTGTCCTGCCCCTCCAGCCAGTCCATCCAGTCGCGGATGTCCGGCCGGCGTTCGCCGCCGGGCAGCGCGCCGCCCGCGAGGTAGGCGCGGCTGAACTCGTTGCGCAGCAGGAGGACGCTGCGGGTGTCCAGCAGCCCCTGGTGAAAGGTGAGCAGGACCCGGGTGACGCCTGGTTCGCCGGTGTCGACGAGGGTGATGCGCAGCGGGCCGGGGCGGCTCACGTCGAAGCCGTGGAGCCGGTCCTGCTCCAGCAGTTCGTCCCAGTCGGCGGTGTCCGCGCGATGCCGTACGACCTCGGGGCAGGCGTCGGCGCGCAGGACGAGACGCGGCTTCGCCTCCCACTCGAAGGCCGCCCGAAGAATCGTTTCTCTGTCCATGACGGACTGCCAGGCGGCGACGAACCGCTCCATGTCCAGCGGCCCGGACCAGCGCCACCACAGCTGCTCCACGTGCCGTCCCGTGTACCGGTCGACGGCGGAGTCGAGCAGCGCTTCGGAGCGCTGCCAGGGCACCGGCACGGTCGGCGACACAGCACTTCCGGACGCTGCCGGACGGCGGTCGGTACGGAGCCATACACGGCGCCGGCGGGCAGAACTCGCCATGTCTCGTCCTCCTCGCAGTCGCTGCCTCATCCCGGACAGGACCGCAGGTTCACAGCGGTCCCAGGGGGGCGGCATACCCGGGGCGCGGCACTCCCGGGACATTTTGCAGGACTGGGCCGCCAATGTCCTGACGGTGTGTCGATACGACTCGATAACTGCTCCAGAACGCCTGGGGCGGCGGCCCCGGTGTCAGGAAGCCGGGGCCGCCGCCTCCGTGACCCGCCGGCCGGCGGCGGTCACAGGGCCCGCACCACACCCGCGGCGCAGCGCACCGCCTGCTCGAGCGCGAGGTGTGTGTGCAGGCTCAGTTCGTCACGGACGTATCCGCGCGCCTCCGCCAGGGTCGCCCGTTCGCCCAGGACGCCGGCGATGGCGTCCTCGCGCAGCAGCACATGGTGGCGGGCCGTGAGGCTGACGCCCGAAGCGTCGGGCTCGATGGACCATTCACCGGTGTGCGCGGACAGCAGGGCCGAGGTGACGGTCTCCTTGTGCACGAGCCGGCCGGCGCCGGGAAAGCAGATGCGGACGGACTCGGTGTGGTTCGCGCTGCCGTCGCCCGTGAGGCCGTCCATCGCCATGACCTGAACGCCCGGCATGCTCTCCACCAGGCGCACGCTGCGCACGTGCGGCAGGTCGGAGGGCCAGTCGTCGGCCCGGTAGAGGAAGTCGAACGCCGCGTCGGCGGAGCCCTGGAAGCGCACGGTGTCCTCGAAGGACAGCACGAGGTCGTCCAGCCGCAGCCAGCGCTCGGCGAGCCAGACCAGCCGGTCCAGCTGGGCGTGGCTGTGGGTGCGCACGACCCGCTTAGCCCAGGCCACGTCGGCGGGTGCGTCCCCGGTGACGGTGAAGGAGCACTCCAGCACCACCTGGGAGCGGTCGCCCAGCGGTCGTACCGAGCACACGCCGCTGAGCGATTCGACAGGAGTGTCGGTGTGGTCCTGGCGGAAGGTCACGCGCTGGCTGTCCATGTCGAGTTCACGGCTGGACACCCAGGAGGAGAGCCGGTCGTCCGTCATGGCCCACATGCGCACCCGCTCATGGGTGCCGTCGAAGGCCAGCCGCTCCACGTGCACGCAGTGCTGGAAGAACAGCGGCCACTGGGTGGCGTCGGCCATCAGCCCGTACAGCACCGCTGCCGGGGCCGACGTGGCCACCTCGGAAACCACGCGGTGCACTCGCGCAACTGACATCTCCACACCCCCTTGTGGTCCACGGCGACCTGCGCCACGCCGATGTCCCGCACACCGGCCCGCATCCAAGGTGTCCCCGCCTCGGTGCTGCACGTGCCGCCGTCCCCCTCGTACCGGCACGTCCCTGCCGCTGTCCGCCGTGGTGCAGACGCCGCTCCGGCGACGTGTCGCCGGTGGTCGTGCCGCCGATGGTGTCCGGAACCGCTAGCGGACGGCACGGGTCGCACTCGCGGCGCACTCGACACCGGGCGAGCGGCCTGCGCGTTCCCCCGGTTCCGGCCACTGCGAGCACGACGGGCCGCAGCCCCGGAAACATGATGGCCCCGACCGCCGCAGGCGCAACCGCCCCGATGCCGAGAGCGCATCCTGCGCCCCTGGACACCCGAGGCGCCACCGCCCGGCCCGCCGGAACCACAGCTGCCCCGACATGCCGGAAACCCGCACGACCACGACTGCGCGGGGGCGCGGGAAGCGCGGCTGCTTGGGCACTGTGCGACTGATCGCCCCAGCCGCAGGGAGCCCGATCACCGGGCCACCGGGCCACCGCCGGACCATCGCCGGACCATTGGGCCACCAGGCCACCGCCGGACCACCGCGGGACCACCGCCGGACCATTGGACCGCCGGGAACCGATCAGCCCGGTCCCCGGAAAACCCGTCCCCGGGCGCTAGAAGCCCGACACGTCCTGCAGCATGAGCCGGTCGAGGCGGCTGAGCAGTTCCTGCTGTTCCTGGGCGAGCCGCTCGACGCGCCGGCGCAGCCAGGCGACCTCGTCGCGCAGCCGCCGTACCTCGCTCGCGTCGGTCGCTTCCGCCCTGGCGGTCTCGTCCGTCGCCTCCCTCACGTCCATCGCGTCCGTGGCGTCGGTCCCGGCGGTCACCTCGGCCCGCGCACCCCCCGGCGCCGCGACGGGCACTCCGGCGGGGTCGGTCTCCGGCCGCAGCCGTACCGGCCCGGCGAGGTCCGCGGCGAAGTCCCGGTGGTTGAGGATCGCCTGCATCCGGCCGCGCAGCGCGGGTCCCGGTTCGATGCCCAGGTCGTGTACGAGCCTGCGCCTGGCCCGGTCGTACGTGACGAGGGCCTCCGCCTGCCGGCCGCACCGGTACAGCGCGGTCATCAGCAGCTCGTAGAACCGCTCCCGCAGCGGGTGGGCGATCGTCAGCTCCTCCAGCTCACCGGTGATCTCGCGCCCGTGCCCCGCGCGCAGGCAGGCGTCGTACAGCGCCTCCAGGGCGGCGAGCCTGCTCTCCTCCAGCAGTGCGGCCTCCGCCGAGCAGATGGGGCCCCGGCCGCTGCCCTCGAGGGCCGCGCCCCGCCACAGTCCGAGGGCCTCGCGCAGGACGCCGGCCGAGCGGGCGGGGTCGGCGGCGAGCAGCGCCCGGCCCTCGGCGACCAGCCGCGTGAAGCGGTGTGCGTCGATCGCCACGTCGGTGTCGAGGCCGTCCAGGCGCAGCACGTATCCGGTGGGGCGGGTCACCAGCCACTCGCGCTGCCGCCCGCCCGAGCCGGGCTCGGCGTCCGGCAGCAGCCGGCGCAGCCGGGCCACATGGGCCTGCAGGGCGTTGGCCGCGTTCGCCGGGGGGTGCTCGCCCCACAGCTCGTCGACGAGACGGTCGGAGGGGACGACCTGGCCCGCCTTCACCACGAGAGCGCCGAGAAGGGCACGCTGCTTGGCGCCCATGGGCACGATCCGTAGATCAGTGCGGGCGTCGTAGATCTGGACGGAACCCAGAATCCGAAACTCCATGCCGTCCTCGCATCGGAAATTACTGACGCGTTCAACGGCACGCTAGTCGGCGCGCTTAGGGAATGCAGGATTCACCAGGTGTTCACTGACGTTCGTGGAGCGTTTCTCCAGAGGATTTCAAGTCCACTCGGCGGCCGGCTCGGGGAAACCTACCCGCGTCGGGCGCCGGTGATAGCAGCTGACCAGGGTGAGCAGCTTGCGCCCCGGCAGGTCCGGCAGGAAGTCGCCCCCGCCCGTCGGGGTCAGACGGGCCAGCAGTCCCAGGATGAGAGAGTCCCCGTCACGCTGGACGGTCGAACACTTCGATTCCGTCGCCATGGCTGGGAAGGTAACAGCATGAGCCGCCCCGGGAACAGATGTCCGCACACAGCTCGCCAGTTCAAGGATCCTTCCGCGGGGGACGTCAGCAGTCCGTCAGGACGAACTCTTGAAGACGGCTAGAGGAACACTCGACACCGCCTCGCGTAAACCTCCACAAAAGCTGCATACTCCCTCGCAACTGACCCGCGAAAATCCCAGAGTAATCGAGGTTGAAGACACTATCTGAAGCCTCGTTGGCATCCGAACCGACGGCCCCGGAAACCGGTACGGAGGAAGAATGAACATAAAGGTACTGGGCGCACTGAATGCCGAAGTTAACGGAATCTCGATCGTCCCGACCGCAGGCAAACCCCGCCAGATCCTGGCGCTGCTCGCGCTCTACCCGGGCAGAGTCGTGCCCGTGCCCACCCTCATGGAAGAGGTCTGGGGCACCGACCTGCCGCAGAGTTCGGTGACGACCCTCCAGACGTACATCCTCCAGCTGCGGCGCCTGCTGGGCACCGCGATGGGCCCGGACGTACCGGGCTCGGCCAAGGACGTGCTCGCCACCCGCTACGGCGGCTATCTGCTGCAGATCCCCGCCGAGGCGGTGGACGTCTACCGCTACGAGCGGCTGGTCACCGAAGGCCGGCAGGCGTTCGAGGACGGCGAGGACGCCAGGGCGGCCTCCCTGCTGCGCGAGGCGCTTGACCTGTGGGAGGGTCCGGCGCTGGTCGACGTCCGGGTCGGATCGGTCCTGGAGATCGAGGTCATGCGGCTGGAGCAGAGCCGCCTGGTCGCCCGGGAACGCCGGATCGACGCAGAGCTGCGGCTGGGCCGGCACGTCGAACTGATCGCCGAGCTGACGGACCTGATCGCCCGTCATCCCCAGCACGAGGGCCTGCACTCGCAGGCGATGGTGGCTCTCTACCGCTCGGGACGGCAGGCCGCCGCGCTCGACGTCTACCGCCGACTGCGTCAGCACCTCATCGACGAACTCGGGGTGGAGCCGTCGCCGCAGCTCCAGCGCATGCACCAGGCGATGCTCGCGGTCGACCCTCGCCTGGACATCGTCGCGGGCCCTCGTCGTACGTCCACGTTCGACCTGTACGCCGCCTGATGCCGGCCTCGGTCGGCGGGTAGCGGAGGGAGCGTGGATCCGACGTTGGGCCACTGTGCTGCGCGCGGCGGGGGCGCGCAGCCCACCGGCCACGAGGCCGGGCAGGCCTGAACCGCCGTTGGACCGCGGTGTCCAACGGCGGCGGCCGGGGGTGCCCCATGACCCGGGGTGCCGGTGAGAACCGTGTCACCAGCCGCAAACGGCGGTGATCCGTCCTCTGGCCTGGCCGGGGCAGTTCTGCCGTGTTGGTCGCCTCGGCGAGCGCGAGGCGACCGTCCTTCAGCGCGGGCCGAGGAGCTTCGCGATCGAGGTGCGGTGTTCTCCGGGCGGGCGAGCAGGTCGCGGGCGTGACGTACCTGTTCGCCGGTCATCGCGGGCGGCCGAGGCGGGATCGGTCGATCACTCGACAGCGCTGGGTTCGGTTCCGCCATGGCGGCGGAGGTAGGCCAGGACGGCGCGGACGCGGCGGTGGCCGCTGTCGCCGGCCGACAGGCCGAGTTTGAGGAAGACGCTGCCGATGTGTTTGTGGACGGCGTTGTCGGTGACGAAAAGCCGCCGGGCGATGGCGGCGTTGTCGTGCCCTTCGGCCATCAGGGCCAGGACCTCGCGTTCGCGGGGGGTGAGGGCATCGACGGGATCGCCGCGGACGGCGAGGAGCTGGGCGATGACATCGGGGTCCATGGCGGTGCCGCCGGCGGCCACGCGGCGCAGTGCGTCGGTGAACTCAGTGATGCGGCTTACCCGGTCTTTGAGCAGATAGCCGATGCCGCCGCGGGTGTCGGAGAGGAGGCGGCCGGCGTATTCCTGCTCGACGTACTGCGACAGGACCAGGACGGGCAGTCCGGGGCGGTCGCGGCGGGCCCGGATGGCGGCGCGGATACCCTCGTCGCGGAAGGTCGGTGGCAGCCGCACGTCGACGATGGTGACGTCCGGGCGGTGGGTCTCGACGGCGGCGAGGAAGCCGGCGGCGTCCTCCGTGACCGCGGCGACCTCGAAGCCCTGGGAGCCCAGCAGGAGTTCGAGTCCGGAGGACAGCAGGACGTTGTCCTCGGCGATGACTACACGCACGGCAGCTCCACGGTGATGGTGGTCGGCCCGCCCGGCGGGCTGCTGATCTTCATGGTGCCGTCCAGGGCAGCGGCGCGGCGGCGAATTCCGTCCAGACCGCTGCCTCGGGATGCGTCCGCCCCGCCGGTCCCGTCGTCGGTGATCTGTGCGGACAGCATCGCGCCGTTGCGGGTGACGTGGACGGCGGCCTTGGTGGCGCGGCTGTGCCGGGCGATGTTCGCCAGCGCCTCGGTGACGGCGAAGTAGGTGACCGCTTCGACCGCGGCAGGGACCTCACCGAGGCCTCCGATGTCGACGCGGGTCGGCACGCCGGCCCTGTCGGCCAGGGTGCCGAGCGCGCCGACGAGGCCCTGGTCGGCCAGGACCGGCGGGTAGATGGTGCGGATGACGGAGCGCAGCTCGGTCATGGCCTCCTCGGTCTCGGCCTGGGCCTGCCGTACGAGCGCGGCGGCCGCGTCCGGGTCATGGGGAAGGCTCTGCCCGGCCACGGCAAGCCGTATGGCGATGGCCACCAGCCGGGCCTGGGTGCCGTCGTGCAGATCGCGTTCGATCCGGCGGAGTTCCGCGCCGTGCGCCTGAAGGACGTCTGTGCGCGTCCGGGTGAGCTCGGTGACGCGCGCGGCCAGTTGTTCCGCCGGAGACGGTGCCAGGACTGCCAGGCAGCACCGCGCGTGCACCCGGGCGAGCGGCGGCAGGGCGATGGCCCCCAGCGCCGCAAGGAGCAGGAGTTGCGCCAGGTTGATCGTCAGCGCGGAGGCCCAGCTGTTGATACGGACATCGAGCAGCAGCAGCCGTGGCGGATCCGACGTGGGAAAGGCCCACCACCCCACGGTGACGACGAGGGTGAGGAGCAGGTTGCCCAGACACAGCAGGGTGAGTATGCCCGCGGGCAGGCCGGTGGCCACCTGCGTCACGAGCCACGCAAGGTCGCGGCGCAGGGCGCGTGGGCGCGGCTCCACCGGTCGGCCCAGCACCGCCCCGGCGCGCCGGCGGTGACGCTCCGCCCAGGGAGCCGCCAGCGACGGTACGCACAGCAGTGGCGCCGCCACGAGCGTCACCGTCGCGGTCATCAGGGTGCCGAGCAGGTAACGTCCGCTGCGCCCGGTCCGGACCAACCGTGCGCGGGCCTTGCTGATCACGCCGTGCACGGTTCGCCCTCGTCTGTCGTACGGGACCGGGAGCGGCCCTCGGACGCGCCACTGTACGTGCCGGGCGCCTCCGCGGCACTACAGCCACCTGTAGGTTTCCATCGGCCGCCTGTGGTAGCGACACGCAACTCGACGCCTACCTAGCGTGTGATTCATGAGACCCACAACCCCCGCCTCCGCGCCGCAGAACCGCCCGTCCCGGCAACGTCACCGCCGGATCGGCCGACGGTGGCTGGCCGTCGCTGTGGCCGCAGTCGGCGCAGCGAGTGTGGCCATAGCCGTCCAGCCCTCGGACGGCGCGACCGCGAGGTCCACGCCCGGCTACCAGCAGGACGACCTGCGCCGGGACACCGATGCCATCCAGGCGCTGGGGATCACCGGCGTCCAGGCGCGGGTGACCACCGCCTCCGGCCGGGATCTGGTGGCCACCGCCGGCGTCGCCGTGGCGGGCGCGAACCGTCCGGTGCCCCGCGACGGCTACTTCCGGATAGCCAGTACCGGCAAGGCACTCATGGCCACGGTGATCCTTCAATTGGTCGACGACGGCAAGCTGTCACTGGACGACACGGTGGACCGCTGGCTGCCCGGTCTGATCGACGGCAACGGCAATGACGGACGGAAGATCACCGTGCGCCAGCTGCTGCAGAACACCAGCGGCCTCCACGACGACCTTCCCGGCTACGACACCCCGCAGCAGTACCACCAGCACCGCTACGACACCTACACCCCCGAACGGATCGTCGCCCGGGCGATGAAGCACCACCCGGACTTCCAGCCCGGCACCGGCTGGAGCTACTCCAACACCGGCTACGTCGTCCTCGGCATGATCGTCGAGAAGGCCGCCGGGCACCCCTGGCAGGAGGAGGTCGAGAGCCGGATCCTGAAACCGCTCGGCATGAACCACACCTACCTGCCGGGCACCACGTCCACCCTTCGCCGCCCGCACGCCGACGGCTACCAGGTCTTCGCCTCCGGCGAACGGACGGACGTCACCGAACAGATCGTCCCTGACCTCGGCGGCTATGTCTCCACCACGGCGGACGTCAACCGTTTCTTCCAGGGACTGCTGGGCGGCAAACTGCTGTCCGAGGCGCGCATGGCCGAGATGCAGGACACCGTCCCGGTCCCCAAGCCGTTCGAGGCGTTCTGGCCCGGCGGACGCTACGGCCTCGGCTTGGTCAACCGCCCCCTGAGCTGCGGCGGCAGCTACTGGAGCCACGAAGGAGGCGAAGCCGGCTACATCACCCTGAACGGCGCCACCGACGACGGCAGCCGCACCGTCACCGTCTCCATGTCCACCAGCTTCAACGACCTCCATAAGACAATCCGGCAGCAGAAGGCCGCCAGCGGCCTCGTCGACCGTGCGCTGTGCGGCACCTCCGGCAACAGACAGGGAAAGTAGCCGCCCAGGCCGTTCGTGCCGACTCCGGGTCACCACAAGCCGCTCCCGGCAGCCGCACCGGCCGGTACGGGCGGTTGTTCAAGAGCGCAGCGAGGTTGAGGCGGGCGTCCATGTCGGAAGCTGTCACCGAACGACTGACGGCCCCTCAGCCGAAGCGAGGGACCGTCCGTGTGGGTGTCGGCGTCAGACCGTGCGGGACACCAGGCGGCGGCCCGGGGTGCTCGGGGCCGACGGCGAGGAGGTCTCGGGGCGGGCCATGAGGATCGAGCGCTGGAGCCGGCTGAGTGCGGCGGAGGGCTCCAGGCCCAGCTCGGACACGAGCGTGTTGCGCAGCCGCTGGTAGACGTCGAGCGCCTCGCCGCGCCGGCCCGAGCGGTGCAGGGCCAGCATGAACTGCCCGTGCAGGCTCTCGTGCATCCGGTACTGGTTGACCAGCACCGTCAGTTCCGGCAGCAGCTCGCGGTGGCGGCCCAGCCTGAGGTCGGCCTCGATGCGCTGGTCGAGCGCGCACAGCCGGGCCTCCTCCAGCCGCCTGGCCTCCATGTCGATCCGCATGCCGGCCTGGACGTCGGTGAGCGCGGGCCCGGTCCACAGCGAGAGCGCGTCGGCCAGTCGGCGTGCCGCGCCGCTGTAGTCCTCGGCGTCCATGGCCCGGTAGCCGGCGCCCGCGCGGCGCTCGAACTCCCGGAAGTCGACCGTGCCGTTCCGGGTCTCCAGGCGGTAGCCGCCGGGCACGGTGGCGAGGATGTCCTTGGGGGTGCACCGTTCGTTCCCGCCGCGGCTGAGCGCCTCGTCGATCAGCTCGCGCAGCTGCCGCACATACGTCTGCAGCGTGGTGCGCGAGCTGCGCGGGGGCTTGCTTCCCCACAGCTCCTCCACCAGCGCGGTCACGGGGACCACCTGGTCGGCGTGGAGCGCGAGCAGGGCCAGAACCTGCCGCGGCTTGGGCGCCGTCGGTACGATCGACACACCGTTCTCGCGCACTGACAGCGCGCCCATGACTTCGATGTCCACGTTCTCCCCCATGAGTTCAGGCAGGAGACCGGTGTTCGGCCGTTCACGCTTCCGCCGCCGGGTCCCGTGCACTGCTTGATACTGGACCCCCTGATAAAAAAACAGCACAGTCGGTTTGTCAATACAGGACGGCTGCCACCCCCTCCGGATAGCGATTTTCGGCCATTCCTGTATCGAACGTGCGTTCGTATACCTCCGGCCCCGGCCAGGGAAAAACACAGGCTGAGGCTGAGGTTCCACTTCCGGAACACGTCCGAACAGCGAAAACATGGAGCCACTAGAAGTCCGGAATAGCCCGGCTCGAAATATCGGCAAATGTGCAGCGCCCCCGTCCCGCGGGGCCGCGGGGGGACGGGGGCGTGGTGAGCCGGGACGGACCGCCATGATTCAGCCGCAACGCGGCGTGGCGGTCCCGGCGAAAAATACGGATCGGTCTGCTTGCTTAGGGGTTACACGTCGGCCGCTTACGGGTTACGCGTCAGCCGCTTCGGGCTTCGGGGGCACCCGACCGGCCGGAGCGAGCCCGGCCAGGACGTCCTTCTCGACGAGCGCGGGCAGCAGCAGTCGCCAGAACCCCCCTATCGCCTCCGCCGACAGCCATGCGGCGTCCCGCGCGCCGAGCACCTCGAAGCCCGTCGTCGCGGCCAGCACGGCGGCGGAGACCCGCTGGGGTGGCACGTCCGCGCGCAGCTCACCGCCGGCCGCGCTGTTCGCTACTTCCGTCTCGACCCAGCTGCGCCAGCAGGCGCGCAGGTCGGTACGGCACGCGTGGGTGGCTTCACCGCTCAGTCCGAAGCCCACGCGCAGCACCACGTCCTCACGCAGGGCCTGGGCCAGCCGGTGCGTGGCGTCGACGAGGTGCTGCAGATGGCTGAGCCCCGGGGAGAAGGACTCGCTCGTGAGGGTCCGCAGGGCGACGGCCGCCGTCTCCTCGACGGAGTCCGCCAGCGCGGCCTTGCTGGCAAAGTGGAAGTGCAGTGCTCCGCTGCTCACTCCGGCCCGTGCACTGATCCTGGTGAGGGCCGCGACCGGAAAGCCGTCCTGGTCGAACGTCTCCGCCGCCGCCCGGATCAGGGCCTCACGCGTGCGCACCGCACGTTCCTGCTTGGCCATCGCGTGCTCCGTTACTGCGGCGGGTTGCCGTGCTTGCGCGAAGGCAGGTCGGCATGCTTGGTGCGGAGCATCGCCAGGGAGCGGATCAGCACCTCGCGGGTCTCGGCGGGGTCGATCACGTCGTCCACCAGGCCGCGCTCGGCCGCGTAATAGGGGTGCATCAGCTCGGCCTTGTACTCCTTGACCATGCGCTCCCGCATTGCGTCGGGGTCGTCGGCCTGGGCGATCTGGCGGCGGAAGATGACGTTCGCGGCGCCCTCGGCGCCCATCACGGCGATCTCGTTCGTCGGCCAGGCATACGTGAGGTCGGCACCGATGGACTGCGAGTCCATGACGATGTAGGCGCCGCCGTAGGCCTTGCGCAGGATGAGGGAGATGCGGGGAACCGTGGCGTTGCAGTAGGCGTACAGCAGCTTCGCGCCGTGGCGGATGATCCCGCCGTGCTCCTGGTCCACGCCGGGCAGGAACCCGGGGACATCCAGCAGGGTCACGATCGGGATGTTGAAGGCGTCACACATCTGGACGAACCGGGCTGCCTTTTCGCTCGCCTCGATGTCCAGTACGCCCGCCAGCACCTGGGGCTGGTTGGCGAC
>NZ_JAINVF010000044.1 GCF_020400585.1 Streptomyces sp. NK08204
ATCGCCAACCAGCCCCAGGTCCTGGCGGGCGTACTGGACATCGAGGCGAGCGAAAAAGCTGCGCGCTTTGTCCAGATGTGTGACGCTTTCAATATCCCGATCGTCACCTTCCTGGACGTCCCCGGGTTCCTCCCCGGTGTCGACCAGGAGCACGGCGGAATCATCCGTCACGGCGCGAAGCTGCTGTACGCCTACTGCAACGCGACCGTGCCGAGGATTTCACTGATCCTGCGCAAGGCGTACGGAGGTGCCTACATCGTCATGGACTCCCAGTCGATCGGCGCCGACCTGACCTACGCCTGGCCGACGAACGAGATCGCCGTGATGGGCGCGGAGGGCGCCGCGAACGTCATCTTCCGCCGGCAGATCGCCGACGCCGAGGACCCCGAAGCCATGCGCCAGAAGATGGTCAAGGAGTACAAGGCCGAGCTGATGCACCCGTACTACGCGGCCGAGCGCGGCCTCGTGGACGACGTGATCGCCCCCGCCGAGACCCGCGAGGTGCTCGTCAAGTCCCTGGCCATGCTGCACACCAAGCACGCCGACCTGCCCTCCCGCAAGCACGGCAACCCCCCGCAGTAACCCAGCGGATCCTTCGCGGCAACCCCGCGGACCTCTCTCTCACGGAGACTGACACCCATGAACACGCCTGACATTCGCGTCGAGAAGGGCCACGCCGGGCCCGAGGAGGTCGCCGCCATCACGGCCGTCCTCCTGGCCCGCGCCGCTGCTCAGTCGGCCGTCCCGGCAGACGAGAACCACCGGGGCCGTCCGAGGGCCGGCTGGCGCCGTCTGGAGCGGGAGCCCGGTTTCCGGGCGCCGCACAGCTGGCACTGAATTACCCCGCGTGACCTGGCCCCGCTTCTCCTCCGGGAGAGCGGGGTCTTGGCGTGGTGGGTCACCGGTGACGCGCTCGGCTTGGGAGGCACGCCCCTTTCACGGGGGCAGCCGCGCTGCTCACCGGGCCCGTCGGTCGCGGCATCGTCTGCCGTGCCAAGGCCGCGGACCGCACCGCCACCGTGCTCGACGATGCGCCGCTGCTCAGTCGGCCGTCCCGCGGTCGAGAACCACCGGGGCCGTCCGAGGGCCGGCTGGCGCCGTCTGGAGCGGGAGCCCGGTTTCCGGGCGCCGCACAGCTGGCACTGAGTTCCCCCGCGTGACCTGGCCCCGCTTCTCCTCCGGGAGGGCGGGGTCTTGGCGTGGTGGGTCACCGGTGACGCGCCGGCTTGGGAGGCACGCCCCTTTCACGGGGGCAGCCGCGCTGCTCACCGGGCCCGTCGGCCGCGGCACATCTTTGACATCTGTCATCCCTGCTCGGCACCGACGACGAAAGACCTCAGCGGCCATGTGCGGTCCCTGCCGTACCGCGGGCGCTGACACACGGCTGGGCCCCTGAACCCGGCGGGGTGTCAGGGGCCGTTGTCGCGACTGCGGGCGCTTCCTAACGCAGGCGGGCCATCAGGGCGTGTTCCACCAGCGTGATCAGCGTCGACTTGGCGTCCGCGCGGTGGCGGGCGTCGGTCGTGATGATCGGGGTGTCGGGGCCGATCTGCAGGGCCTCGCGCACCTCGTCGGGGGTGTAGGGCTGGTTGCCGTCGAAGCCGTTGAGGGCGATGACGAACGGCAACCCGCTGTTCTCGAAGTAGTCGACCGCGGGGAAGCAGTCGGCCAGGCGGCGGGTGTCCACCAGGACCACCGCGCCGATCGCGCCGCGCACCAGGTCGTCCCACATGAACCAGAAGCGGTCCTGACCGGGAGTGCCGAACAGGTACAGGATCAGGTCCTGGTCCAGGGTGATACGGCCGAAGTCCATGGCCACCGTGGTGGTGGTCTTGTCCCCGGTGTGGGTGAGGTCGTCGATGCCCGCGCTCGCGGAGGTCATGACGGCTTCTGTGCGCAGCGGGTTGATCTCCGAGACGGCGCCGACGAACGTGGTTTTGCCCACGCCGAAGCCGCCCGCCACCACGATCTTCGCTGAGGTGGTGGAGCGGGAAGGACCGCCGCTAGAGCTTGCGAAGTCCACTGAGCACCCTTTCGAGCAGTGTCACGTCTGGCTGGCCACCGGCGTTCTCGTCGCCGCCGGGCTGATGGATGGCGACCAGGCCCGCCTCCGCCAAGTCGGCGACGAGAATCCTGGCCACGCCGAGGGGGATCGTCAGCAGGGCCGAGATCTCGGCCACCGACTTGATCTCCCGGCACAGATTGCAGATCCGCTGATGCTCGGGCAGCTGGCCCTGCATCTGGTGCGGAGCGGCAGTGGTGTGAACCAGCGCCTCAATGGCGAGCTGGTAGCGCGGGCGGGTCCGGCCGCCGGTCATGGCGTACGGACGCACCAGGGGGTTGTTCGCGGCAGGCGCGGGCGCCGGCTCGGGGTGGCGCTGCGGCTGCACGGGCTGGATGCGCGGCGCCGGCGGCTGGTTGTACGGCGAAGGGCCAGGGCCCTGCGGGGCGTACGGCTGCCGGTGACCCGGGGCGGAGGGGAAGTCGTACGGGTTCGCCGGGCCGTTGTCCCAGCCCTGGGCAGGGCCGTAGGGCCAGTTGCCCGCAGACGAACCGCTTGGGGGTGTTGCCACTTCTTCCTCCTCCGACTGTGCCGGGCATCCATCGCTGAGTAACCGCGTCCCGAAACCTTACGGCCCCGGGACGCGAATACGCACCGTAGGTCTGTCAGTTGAGAAGGCTTCCCTGGAGCTCCGCACGGAGATCAGGGGTGAGGACCGTGCCCGCGCGGTCCACCAGCAGGGCCATCTCGTACCCGATGAGGCCAATGTCCGCTTCCGGGTGGGCCAGCACGGCCAGTGACGAACCGTCGGAGATGGACATGATGAAGAGGAATCCCCGCTCCATCTCCACGACCGTCTGGTTCACACTGCCGCCCTCGAAGATACGGGAGGCGCCTGCCGTCAGAGACGTCAGCCCGGAGGCGACGGCCGCGAGCTGGTCGGCGCGGTCACGAGGGAAGCCTTCGGACATCGCCAGAAGGAGTCCGTCGGCGGAGACCACCACCGTGTGGGACACCCCCGGGGTGTTGTCCACGAAGTTGGTGATCAACCAGTTCAGGTTCTGTGCCGCCTGGCTCATCGGGCTCACACTAACGCTCCTGGTTGTAGGTGCTGTCAGGACCACTGTGGTGATTGGTAGTGGCCTGGCCGTTCGTTTCACTGCCTGCGCTGCGTCCTCGCTGGACGCCCCGGCGCAGGTTGCTCAGCCTGCCCCGGATGTCCTCCGGGGCGCGGGAGACCTGTGGGCCTCCCTGGGGGGTGGTCTCGGCGGCGCCTTCGACCAGGTTGGCCTTGGGCACACGCCGCGGCAGGCCGGAAGCGGTGACCCCGCCTGCCTTCGGCTTCCGGAGCTGGGCGGCCTGCTCCCAGCGCTCGTCGTTCGTCGAACGCCAGCCGCCATCGCCGTCGCCGTCGCCGTCTTCGCCCGGTACGGGGGCCGACGCCGCTGCCTGCACACGTGCCGCGTCGTTCGAGCCGCTGGAGCCGCTCGCCACGGATCCGCGACGGGGCAGCCCGGCATCGGTCAGCTCGTGGCCGGCGGGGAAGGCCGGTTCCGGACGGTCGAAGCCTACGCGGTTTCCCTCAGTCGCGTCACCGGCCTGCAACGACTCCGTTTCCGGAGCGTACTGGGACGGATATCCGTTCTGGTAGCCCTCCTGCTGCGGCCAGTCGTCCTCGCGCGGCTGCTCCTGGACAGGCTCCGCGAAGGCAGGCTCGGGGTAGCCGCCGCCGGACGGGAAACCGTCGTCGCCCCGCAGTGCGCCGTTCGGGGCGTAGTACTGCTGCTCGTCGTACGGCTCCTGGAACGTCTCCTCGTACGAGGCGTGCTGCTGCTCCTCGTACCCGGGCTCCTGGTAGGCGGTCCCGTCGTACGACTGCTGCTGGTAGGCCTGCTGCTGCTCCTGGTACGCCTGCTGCCCGTCCAAGAGCGGGTCGGCGTAGCCGTCCGGCTCCGCCTCCTGCTGCTGCGGCTCGGCGGCGGGCTGGCCGTGCGTCTGGGCCTCCAGGGTCGCCCTGCGCTCTTCGCGCATCAGGGAGCGGCCGACAGGGTCCAGCTCACGGATGTCGTCGGGGACCTCCACGTACCGGCTGTCGTCGAAGCCGAGTTCGGCGGCGGTGCGCACCGGCTCCTGCTGGTGGAAGCTCTCACCCTGGAACTGCTGCTCCGGGATGATCTGGGAGACCGTGAACTCCTCGCGCTCCAGCGGAGCCTCGCCCCCACCGCCGTGGGTGATGACGTCCGGAAGCATGACCAGGGAGGTCGTACCGGCCTGCTCGCCCGAGGGGCGCAGCTGGACGCGGATGCCGTGCCGGTCGGACAGCCGGCCGACCACGAACAGGCCCATGCGCTGCGAGATCGCGGCGTCCACCGTCGGCGGGTTGGCCAGCTTGTGGTTGATGTCCGCGAAGTCCTCGGCGGTCAGGCCGATGCCCTTGTCGTGGATCTCGATCATGATCCGGCCGTCGGGGAGACGGGTCGCGGTCACGCGGACCTTGGTCTGCGGGGAGGAGAACGTCGTGGCGTTCTCCAGCAGCTCGGCCAGAAGGTGCACGAGGTCGGTGACCGCGCGGCCGTGGATCTCGGCCTCCGGAACGCCGGACAGCTCGATGCGCTCGTACTGCTCCACCTCGGAGGAGGCAGCGCGCAGGACGTCGACGAGCGGGACCGGCTGGTCCCAGCGGCGACCCGGCTCCTCGCCGGCGAGGACCAGGAGGTTCTCGCCGTTGCGGCGCATACGGGTGGCCAGGTGGTCCAGCTTGAACAGGTTCTCCAGCTGGTCCGGGTCGGCCTCGTTGTTCTCCAGGTCGGTGATCAGGGTCAGCTGGCCCTCGATCAGCGACTGGTTGCGGCGCGAGAGGTTGGTGAAGATCGCGTTGATGTTGCCCCGCAGCAGGGCCTGCTCGGAGGCGAGCCGGACCGCCTCGCGGTGGACCTGGTCGAAGGCGCGGGCGACCTCGCCGATCTCGTCGGTCGAGTTGATCGGGATCGGCGCCACCCGGGTGTCGACCCGGCCCGGGTCGGTGCGCGAGAGCTGGTCGACCAGCATCGGCAGGCGCTGCTCGGCGATGCCGAAGGCGGCGTTGCGCAGCTGGCGCATCGAACGGCTCATCTGGCGGGCCACCAGACCGGCCAGGATGAACGCGGCGAGCAGGGCGATCACGACCACGGCACCGGTGGTGATCGCGGAGCTCTTGGCGTCGTCGGCGATACCGGAGGCCTCGCTCACCGCCTTGTCGGCCAGGTCCGACTCGATCTGGCGGTACGCCTTGTACTTGAGGGTGTTGACCGCCCACCAGTTGTCGGCGGTGACACCGTCGGCGGCCAGTGCCTGCCGGGTGAGCGCAGAGGTGTCCTTCAGCATGGACAGCGCCGAGACCATCCCGGTCGGGCTGGACGGCGGCGGGACGTACGTCGGGTCCTGCTGTTTCTGCTGTGCGGCGAGCGTGGCACCATCGGTCTTGATCTTCGACTGCGCCTCGGTCAGCTTCGACGCGTCGGCCTCGGTGCCGCCGCCGACGTACTCCTCCAGCGCGATGCGCTCCAGGTAGGCGTACGAGGACAGCGAGACCCGCTGGATCGCCAGGTTCGGGGCGTCCGGGCCGGGCTTGGTCAGCAGGTGCATGCCGATGGAGCGCTCCAGCGACAGGGCCGCCTTGCTGAGCGACATGGCGTAGACGGTACGACCGTAGGAGGTGATGTTGCCCGTGCCGAGACCGAGTTCGTTGGCGAACTCCATCAGCGGGTGGACAACCTTGACGTAGCCCTCCTCGGTCTGCACACCGGTGAACTTGGAGGTGTAGGCGCCTGCTCGCAGCGTCTGCAGGAAGGGTTCGGCCTCACGGAAGAGCTTCAGCCGGCGTTCCAGGCCGGAGCGGTGCGGCATGCTCTTCACGGCCTGGTCGAAGGCGCCGGCAGCCGCGTTCGTCTGCTGGCGGGCCTCGGTGACGACCTGCTTGTCCTTGTTCTTCAGGATGGGCGCCACGCTGACGTCGCGCTCGGTCTCCAGGGCGTCGGCGTAAGTGAGGGCGGCACGCACCAGGCGGGCGGTGTGCTCCGCGTCGCGGGCCTCCTGCCAGGTGTCGATCGAGTTCTTCACCTGGAAGCCGCCCATGACGAGGCCGACCGCCACGGGTATGAGCAGGATCGCGTTCAGCCGGGCCCGTACCCGCCAGTTACGCATGGAGAACCGGCCGCCCCGGGGTGCGGAGGCGGCCGCGGACTCCGGACCGGGCACAGGGCTGGGCGCCGCAGCGCGCGGCGGCGGGGTGAAGTTGCCCCGCGCCGACGGCTCGGGACCGTTCTTGCTTCGCCTCACTCGACCAACAACCTCTCGGCGGTCGGCACCTACGTTGTGCCGCAGTCTCTCAGAACCCTTTTCGTCATCGACCGTTCAGTACGTCATTGACCATTGGGCAGTTCAGGCATTCCAGCACGTGGACCAGTGCACTTCCAAACAGTGGAAATCCCTGATCATCGCCAAAGTACGTCACAGATAAAACGGTCATAAAGAGCGAGCCCCGCCAAAAGGCGGGGCGTTTGTGAGCGCAGCGGCACTGATCGACCGCGACGCGTGGTGGTACCACCCGATTCCTCTGCCGAAATGTTATGAATAGGAGGGCCGACCGTGTCAAAGCCCACAGTCGGCCCCCCAATGGTTTAACGGCAAATGCCGTACCACGGGTCCTACTTGATCGCTATCTCAGCCGCGCCATCAGGGCGTGTTCCACCAGCGTGATCAGCGCACTCTTGGCGTCGGCGCGATGCCGCGCGTCGGTCGTGATGATCGGGGTGTCGGGGCCGATCTGCAGGGCCTCGCGCACCTCGTCGGGGGTGTAGGGCTGATGGCCGTCGAAGCCGTTGAGGGCGATGACGAACGGCAGCCCGCTGTTCTCGAAGTAGTCCACGGCCGGGAAACAGTCCGCGAGACGGCGGGTGTCCACGAGCACCACCGCGCCGATCGCGCCGCGCACCAGGTCGTCCCACATGAACCAGAAGCGGTCCTGACCCGGCGTACCGAACAGGTACAGGATCAGGTCCTGGTCCAGGGTGATACGGCCGAAGTCCATGGCCACCGTGGTGGTGGTCTTGTCCCCGGTGTGGGTGAGGTCGTCGATGCCCGCGCTCGCGGACGTCATCACGGCCTCCGTACGGAGGGGGTTGATCTCCGAGACGGCACCCACGAACGTGGTCTTGCCGACACCGAAACCGCCCGCCACCACGATCTTTGCGGAGGTGGTGGCCCGGCCCCCGTCAGAGCTTGCGAAGTCCACTGAGCACCCTTTCGAGCAGCGTCACGTCCGGAGCGCCGCCGTTGTTCTCGTCGCCGCCCGGCTGGTGAATGGCCACCAGGCCCGCCTCGGCGAGGTCGGCCACCAGGATCCGGGCCACGCCGAGCGGCATGGCCAGCAGTGCGGAGACCTCCGCGACCGATTTGACCTCGCGGCACAGGTGGCAGATGCGCTGGTGCTCCGGGAGCAGGCCCATCAGCGCTGCCGGGTCGGCCGTGGTGCTGATCAGGGCCTCGATGGCGAGCTGGTAGCGCGGCCGGGTCCGGCCGCCGGTCATCGCGTATGGACGCACCAGCGGCTGGTCGCCCTCATCCCCGTACGGCTCTGCGTACGGATCATGAGAGGCGGTGGGCGGGGTCATGAATCCTCCGGGCGGGACAGCAAGTCGGTCAGTCGTGCCGTCTTGACGGGGCCGGTGGGGGGACTGTGGCGGCCGGACGGTGTTTTCGTGAGGTGGGTGGTGCCGGGGCGGGTCAGTGGAGCAGGCTGCCCTGGAGTTCGGCGCGCAGGTCCGGGGTGAGTACCGCACCCGCGCGGTCGACGAGGAGTGCCATCTCGTAGCCGACGAGACCGATGTCGCACTCCGGGTGGGCCAGGACCGCGAGGGACGACCCGTCGGAGACGGACATCAGGAAGAGGAACCCGCGTTCCATCTCGACGACCGTCTGCGCCACGTTACCGCCCTCGAAGATCCGGGATGCCCCGGCGGTCAGCGAGGTCAGACCGGATGCGACGGCCGCCAGCTGGTCGGCGCGGTCTCGCGGGAAGCCTTCGGACATGGCCAGCAGAAGGCCGTCGGCGGAGACCACGACCGTGTGCGACACCCCGGGGGTGTTGTCCACGAAGTTGGTGATCAACCAGTTCAGGTTCTGTGCCGCCTGGCTCATCGGACTCAACTAACGCTCCTGCTGGTGAGTGGGGCTCGGGAAGCTGCCGGTCTGGCCGCTGCCGGCCTGACGGCCCTGAGCGATGCCCCGACGGAGGTTGGTCAGCCGGCCGCGTACGTCGTCGGGCGCACGCGAGACCTGCGGACCGGCTTGGTGCTGCTGCTGCTGAGCCGTACCCGGCACGAGGTTCGCGCGGGGCACACGGCGCGGCAGCCCGGAGGTGGTGACACCGCCGGAGGCGGGCTGCCGGACGCGCTCGGCTTGCCGGACGAGTTCGTCGTTCGGCGAGGTACGCCAGCTGCCGGTACCGGTGCCGGCATCTGCGGCGGCGTTGTGCTGCGGCGCGGGCGCGGGGGCCTGCGGCTGCTGCGGCGCCGGCTCCGGCCGGTGCTCCGGCTGCCGTTCCTGCTGGCCGCCGTGGAACCAGTTGGTCTCCAGCGTGTCGTACAGCGGGGTACGGCCGTCGGCCTGGCCACCGGCCGGCGGCAGCGCCTCCGGCCCGGGGCGGGCCGCACGCTGCGGGGTCGCCGGGGTCGCCGGGGCCGACGGACGCACGGCGCCGAAGTCGTCCCGGCCGCCCGGCTGGGGCCGCTCGAACTGGCCGGTCTGCGCGAAGCCCTGACGGTCGGGCAGCGCGTGCTGCCCGGTGGAGCTGCCGTCGAAGCCGCCGTCGAACCCGCCGTCGTAGGCCTGCGGGGCCGCGAACTGGCCGGTGTTCTGCGCGGGACCGTCCTGTCGTGCGGACGGCGGAGTGCCGAAGACGTCGGAGCGGACGAACGGGCCGGACTCCTGCTGCGCGCCCGGGAGCTGGTACTGGCCGGTGTTCTGCGGGTCCTCCGGGCGCTGGAACTGGCCGGTGCCCTGGGGGTCGTCGGAGCGCTGGTACTGGCCCGTGTTCTGCGGGTCGTCGAGGCGCGGGAACTGGCCGGTGCCCTGCGGGTCGTCGAAGCGCTGGTACTGGCCGGTGTTCTGCGGGTCCTCCGGGCGCTGGAACTGGCCGGTGCCCTGGGGGTCGTCGAAGCGCTGGAACTGGCCCGTGTTCTGCGGGTCGTCGAGGCGCGGGAACTGGCCCGTGTTCTGCGGGTCGTCGAGGCGCGGGAACTGGCCCGTGTTCTGCAGGTCTTCTGCACCCGGACGGGCGAACTGGCCCGTCGCGTGGGAGCCGCCCATGCCGTTCAGGTCATGGCGCGGGAACTCGCCCGTGGGCGCCGGACCCTGCGGGTCGATCCGCGGCATCTCCGCCGTCGAGCCCGGACCCTGCCGGTCGTCCACGCGCGGCATGCGCCCGGTGGGCCCAGGGTCCTGCTCGTCGTGGCCACGGGGGGCGTCCAGCGAGGCGTGCAGCGCCGGGGACTGGGCGGTCTCGCTCCAGTCCGGCGTGTGCGGCTGAGCGTTGCCCCCGGGCAGTTCGGCCCGTGCACCGCCGCGCGGCGGCAGCTGAGGCTGACGGCCCTGGCCGGAGGGGGAGGCGCCGCGCTGCGGGCCACGCCCGCCGAAGGCGTCCTGCTGGGGTCCGCCCGGGTTCGCGGCCTGAAGGTTCTGCGGCGCGGCCGGGGCCTGACCGCCGAAGCCCGCACCGGCACCGGCGCCGCTCGGCACCGGGCGGCCCTGCTGGGCACCGGGACCGGCCTGCGGACCACGCGGCCCGCCCGGCGCACCGGGACGCCCGTCCTGGCCCGCGCCGGGCAGCGCGGCCCGGGGACCCTGGGCCGCGCCGACCTGGCCGCGGGCGGCGGGACCGGCGCCGAGCCGGCCGGCACCGGAGGGGCCACCGCCGAGGAGGCCACCGGGGGCCGAGCCCTGGCCGCCCCCGCCGTTCGCGCGGCGGGCCGCGGCGGCACCGGCGGCGGCCTGCGCGGCGGCGGGACCGCCGGTCGGCAGGGACGCGCCGGGCTTGCCCGGGGTGGGCTTCTTGTGTCCCTGGGCCACGTCGACGGGCAGCATGACCAGCGCGGTCGTACCACCGGAGTCGGACGGGCGCAGCTGGATGCGGATGCCGTGGCGCTGCGACAGACGACCGACCACGAACAGACCCATGCGGCGGGAGACCGACACATCCACGGTGGGCGGCGAGGCGAGCCGCTCGTTGATCGCCGCGAGGTCCTCGGGGGACAGACCGATACCGGTGTCGTGGATCTCGATCAGCACACGGCCGTCGGGCAGCGCGTGACCGGTGACCTTCACCTTGGTCTGCGGAGAGGAGAACGAGGTGGCGTTCTCCAGCAGCTCTGCGAGCAGGTGCACGAGGTCGTTGACGACCCGGCCGGCGACCTCGGTGGTCGGCACGGAGGCCAGCTCGATCCGCTCGTACTGCTCCACCTCGGACGCGGCGGCGCGGAGCACGTCGACCAGCGGGACCGGGCGGGTCCAGCGGCGGCCCGGCTCCTCACCGGCGAGAACCAGCAGGTTTTCGCCGTTACGGCGCATACGGGTGGCGAGGTGGTCCAGCTTGAACAGCGAGGACAGCTGGTCCGGGTCCGCCTCGCGGGACTCCAGTTCGGAGATCAGCGACAGCTGGCGCTGGATCAGACCCTGGGACCGGCGCGAGAGGTTGGTGAACATCGCATTGACGTTGCCCCGCAGCAGGGCCTGCTCGGCGGCGAGGCGGACCGCCTCGCGGTGCACGTCGTCGAAGGCCGCGGCCACCTGGCCGATCTCGTCCCGGGAGTGCACACCGACCGATTCCACGGAGGCGTCGACGTCCTGCGGGTCCGACTCCGACAGCTGCTTGACCAGCTCGGGCAGTCGCTCCTGGGCGACCTTCGTCGCGGTCTCCTGGAGGCGGCGCAGCGAGCGGATCATGGAGCGGGCCACGACGAACGCGCCGACGAGCGAGATGCCGAGCACGAGCAGGATCAGGGCACCGGAGATGATCGCGTCGCGCTCGGAGGCGCTGCGCAGCTCGCGGGCCTTCTGCTCCATGTCCTCGAGCAGGGTGTGCTCGATCTTCTTCATCTGCTCGATCTTGGTCGAGCTGTCGTCCACCCAGTCGCGGTACGAACGCGCGGGCTCGTCGGCGAGGCCGCCGGAGCTGGACAGGGAGCGCTTGGCGTAGGTGTCGGCCGACTGGATCGTCGGGTTGCCCTGCTCGATCGGCTTGAGGGTTTCCTCGGCGTTCTGGCTGGCGTAGACCTTGCGGAAGATCGCCAGCTCCGAGCCCTCGCTCTGGAAGGCCGACCAGCCGTAAAGGCGGTCGTTCTCGGAGAGCTTGCCCTTGGTGGTGTTGGTGGAGTTCAGTGCCGCGGCGATGACGGCGCGCTGCACCGACGCGTACTCCTTGGCCGTGGAGAACGCGGCGAGCGCGCGGGTGCGCTCGATCATCTGCGGGTTGCTGGACGCCTCGGCCATGGACTGGGAGAGGTCGATCAGCTGGGTGATCAGCCGGTGGTACGACTCGACCGTCTGTGTCGAGTTGTCCTTGGCCGTGTAGGCGTCCTTGCGGATCTGGGCCAGCGTGTCCAGCTGGCCGAGCAGACCCACGACCGTGTCCCGGACGCCCTGGAGCTGGCCGTCCTTGCTGGCCGAGTTGATCTGCTCGGTGGCGTCCTCGAAGTTCTGCTTGGCCCGGTCGGTCTTGTCCCGGTAGCCCTTGATCGAGTAGTCGTTCGCCTTCAGGCCGTGCGAGAGCGGACCGGCGGACTGGTCACGCTCTTCCTGGAGTGCGGCGGCCAGCTCGGTGGCCTGCTTCGTCATGTCCGTCAGCAGCCGCATGTTGTCGAGCTGCTGGATGTCGTCCATGTTCTGGTTGATACGCAGCGCGCCCAGCGAGGTCGCCGCGACGACGGGGAGCGCGAGCAGCGACACCAGGCGCGTGGAGATGCGCCAGTTGCGCAGGGCCATGCGCGAGCCGGGGCCGGTGGGGCCCTGGGCGGGCTTCACGCTCGACGCGGGGCCGCCGGGCTTCGCGGTGCCCGAGGAGGCCGGCGCGCCGGGGCCGCCGGTGTGCTCACCGCCGTCCCCGGACGGGGCCGGGGCCTGGCCCGGGTTCTGGGCGTGCTGGGGCGAGGAACCGCGGTCGGTCCCGCCGTGCGCCTCCGGCTCAGCCGAAGAGCTGCCATCCCTCTTGAAACGTCCCTGCACTAGCGTCGCAACCTCTGGACCAGGCACCCCTTCGCGTGAACGAAGGGACACGGTGTCGGCGTCGTGGAGAGCGCCCTGAATACGCCCCCCGGTGGTCTGGAGTGACCGGCGCTGGTTTCCCCCAATCTCGCCGCCACTCGGCGCTGTATGCGCCCCCTGCGCGCCGGCTCGATCCTGCGGCGGTCCGTGGAATTCCAGCACAGTGCCGGATCTCCAACAAGGCCCGTGGTCCGAGCCGTGACTTCTGTGACGATCTGTGAGGCATGGATTACGGACCGTGGGAGCCGATCCTGTTCATAAAGGACATACCTCCCCTAATCGCTGCGCGGCATCGGGTGTCCCAGTCGCCATGATCAGGAGCGGAATGGTGCCTTCAGTGAGTCAATGTCCGTTTCGTCAGGGTCGATTGCGGGCCGGAATTGACCGGTTTGACCGTGAGGTCGTGAGCAAACTCACACGCTGATCACGGGCAGTTGGCGTCTTCGGCGGGGAATCGGATGTTTAGCCTGGCGCTTTACAGCACGGGCGACTCTGCCAACCCACCCCGACCCCGAGGGCACAGGACGACAACGGTGAAGACGACGATGATGTTCCGCACGATAGCCAACCCGCGGCGCACGACTCTGGCGCACCTCACGGACGCCGGGGAGCTGCAGTCGCCCGAGCTGCCGGAGCACTCCGCCGACCTCCCGGCGCAGACGGCCAACCCGAGGCGCACCGTCCTCATGGACATCCCGGTGCAGAGCCGGGCCGGAGAGTAACCGAAGCGGGCCGCGCACGCGGCGAGCGCGGCCGGGACGATCACCATTCGCGGTGGTCCTCCCGGCCGCGCTCGCGTTTACTCACCGCGCTTTAGCCTTTGCGACCGGTTAACCTGGGGCGTCAGTACGCCGGTTCTCAGTAAGGGGCGCAAGGATCCCGTGCGCATCGCCAGGTTCTCCATCGACGGGAACGTAGCCTTCGGCGCGGTCGAGGGCGACAAGCAGGACGAACTCGTCCTCGACATCATCAAGGGCATCCCGTTCGCGGACTACGAACTGTCCGGTACGAAGGTGCCGCTGAGCAAGGTCAGGCTGCTCCCGCCGGTGCTCCCGAACAAGGTCGTGGCGTTCGGCCGCAACTACTCCGAGCACGCCCGTGAGCTGGGCAACGAGGTGCCGGACGAGCCCTTCGCCTTCTTCAAGCCCTCCACCTCGGTGATCGGCCCCGGCGACGAGATCCAGTACCCGCCGTTCTCCGAGGAACTGCACCACGAGGCGGAGCTGGCCGTGGTCATCGGGCGCATGTGCCGCGAGGTCCCGCGCGAGCGTGTCAAGGACGTGATCTTCGGTTACACCTGCGCGAACGACATCACCGCCCGCGACGTGCAGAAGCGCGAGAAGCAGTGGGCGCGCGCCAAGGGCTTCGACACCTCCTGCCCGCTCGGCCCCTGGGTGGAGACGGACCTGACCCTGGCCGAGGCGTCCGACCTGACCATCCAGCTCACGGTCAACGGCGAACAGCGCCAGCTGGGCCGTACGAGCGAGATGATCCACCCCATCGAGGACCTGATCGTCAACATCTCCCAGGCGATGACCCTGCTCCCGGGCGATGTGATCCTCACCGGCACCCCCTCGGGGGTCGGCCCCCTCAACGTCGGCGACGAGGTCGCCGTCACCATCGAAGGCATCGGCACTCTCACCAACAAGGTTGTCAAGCGTGGCTAGCGCACCCTCCCCCAAGCTCTCGGCTTCGCTCGAGCAGGGGGCACCCACATCCCCCGTACGCGTCCGCTTCTGCCCCTCGCCCACCGGTAACCCCCACGTGGGCCTGGTCCGCACCGCCCTGTTCAACTGGGCGTTCGCCCGGCACCACCAGGGCACCCTGGTCTTCCGCATCGAGGACACCGACGCGGCCCGCGACTCGGAGGAGTCGTACCAGCAGCTGCTCGACGCGATGCGCTGGCTCGGCTTCGACTGGGACGAGGGCCCCGAGGTCGGCGGCCCGCACGCGCCGTACCGTCAGTCGCAGCGCATGGACCTCTACGCCGACGTCGCCCGCAAGCTGCTCGACGGCGGCCACGCCTACCACTGCTACTGCTCCCAGGAGGAGCTGGACACCCGCCGCGAGGCCGCCCGCGCGGCCGGCCGTCCGTCCGGCTACGACGGCCACTGCCGCGACCTGAGCGCCGAGCAGGTCGAGGAGTACAAGGCCCAGGGCCGCACGCCGATCGTCCGCTTCCGGATGCCCGACGAGACGATCACCTTCACCGACCTGGTCCGCGGCGAGCTGACGTTCACCCCGGAGAACGTCCCGGACTACGGGATCGTCCGCGCGAACGGCGCCCCGCTGTACACGCTGGTCAACCCGGTCGACGACGCTCTGATGGAGATCACCCACGTGCTGCGCGGCGAGGACCTGCTCTCCTCCACCCCGCGCCAGATCGCCCTGTACAAGGCGCTGATCGAGCTGGGCATCGCCAAGCAGATCCCGCAGTTCGGCCACCTGCCGTACGTCATGGGCGAGGGCAACAAGAAGCTCTCCAAGCGCGACCCGCAGGCGAGTCTGAACCTGTACCGCGAGCAGGGCTTCCTGCCCGAGGGCCTGCTCAACTACCTGTCCCTCCTGGGCTGGTCGCTCTCGGCGGACAAGGACATCTTCACGATCGAGGAGATGGTCGCGGCCTTCGACATCTCCGATGTGAACCCGAACCCGGCCCGCTTCGACCTCAAGAAGTGCGAGGCGATCAACGCCGACCACATCCGCATGCTGGATGTGAAGGAGTTCACCGAGCGCTGCCGCCCGTGGCTGAAGGCCCCGTCCGCCCCCTGGGCCCCGGAGGACTTCGACGAGGCCCGGTGGCAGGCGATCGCCCCGCATGCGCAGACCCGCCTCAAGGTCCTGTCTGAGATCACGGACAACGTCGACTTCCTCTTCCTGTCCGAGCCGGTCTTCGACGAGGCGAGCTGGACGAAGGCGATGAAGGAGGGCAGCGACGCGCTGCTGCGCACGGCGAAGGAGAAGCTGGAGGCGGCCGACTGGGCCTCGGCGGAGTCGTTGAAGGAGGCCGTGCTGGCCGCCGGCGAGGCCCACGGCCTCAAGCTCGGCAAGGCCCAGGCCCCGGTCCGCGTGGCCGTCACCGGCCGCACCGTCGGCCTGCCCCTCTTCGAGTCGCTGGAGATCCTGGGCAAGGACAAGACGCTGGCCCGCATCGACGCGGCCCTGGCGAAGCTCGCGGCGTAAGCACCTCGCGGCGAAGACCCAAGACACCCCGCACGGGCGGCATCCGGAAGCTCCGGGTGCCGCCCTTGTGTGTTTGCTCACTCCGCGCCGAACTGCATCGACGTGCATCGACGTGCATCGACGTGCATCGGCTGTATCGGGCTGCACCTGTCTGCACCTGTCTGCGTCTGTACGCGTCTGTCTGCATCGAGCCGCACCGATGGCGGTGCTCACGACATCGCGTTCGATGCTGTCTCCGTTCCGGTGACCGGCCTTCCCCCCGTTCGCGCGGGCACTACCGTCGCTGTCATGACGATCAGAGCCGTGGTCTGGGACGTGGACGACACCCTCTTCGACTACACGAGCGCGGACCGCGAGGGGCTGTGCGGGTACCTGGCGGAGCAGGGGCTGCTCGCCTGGTACGGCGGGGCCGAGGAGGCCCTCGCCTGGTGGCGGGAGGTCACCGAACAGCACTGGGCGCGGTACGCGGCCGGGGAGAACACGTTCGAGGGGCAGCGGCGCGACCGCGTCCGGTACTTCCTGGGCGAGCCGCTGAGCGACGCGGAGGCGGACGCCTGGTACGAGCGGTACCTGCGCCACTACCAGGCTGCGTGGCGACTGTTCCCGGACGTCCTGCCCGCGCTGGACGCCCTCGCCGCCAGCCACCGGCACGCGGTGCTCTCCAACTCCAGCGTCACCGTCCAGGACGGCAAGCTGCGCGCCCTCGGTGTCCGGGAACGCTTCGAGACCGTCCTGTGCGCGGCCGAGCTGGGCGTCTCCAAGCCGGCGGCAGGCGCCTTCCTGGCGGTCTGCGAGGCGCTCGGGCTGGCCCCGCACGAGGTGGCGTACGTCGGTGACCACCCGGAGATCGACGGCCGGGGTGCCGCCGACGCGGGTCTGCTGTCGGTGTGGATCGACCGCGGAGCGGCGTATGCGCGGGCCGGCGGAGAGGTCGCGGCGCACCGGATCTCGACCCTCGCCGAACTCCCTGCGCTCGTCCGTGCGGATACCCGTTTTGGAGCCCCGTCCACCTTCGGGTAATGTTCTTCCTGCGCCGAGGGGAACGGGCCGAAAGGCCGGAACCCCGAGGAGCAAGCTAGAACGAGAACCCCGCAGGGGCTTGAGTTCCAGTGGCCTATGGTGTAATTGGCAGCACGACTGATTCTGGTTCAGTTAGTCTTGGTTCGAGTCCAGGTAGGCCAGCTCGCAGAGCTTATCTGCAAAGCCCCCGTTGTGTAGCGGCCTAGCACGCTGCCCTCTCAAGGCAGTAGCGCCGGTTCGAATCCGGTCGGGGGTACTGATCTCGATGTTCTCGGGATCGCTAGGGCCCCCGTTGTGTAGCGGCCTAGCACGCCGCCCTCTCAAGGCGGTAGCGCCGGTTCGAATCCGGTCGGGGGTACTGACTGGTCTAAACCATCATTGGTCTATGGTGTAATTGGCAGCACGACTGATTCTGGTTCAGTTAGTCTTGGTTCGAGTCCAGGTAGACCAGCTCGGACCTGCGGAAACGCAGAGTCCATGCCCCCGTTGTGTAGCGGCCTAGCACGCCGCCCTCTCAAGGCGGTAGCGCCGGTTCGAATCCGGTCGGGGGTACGTACAGGGAAGGCCCTCCACTTCGGTGGGGGGCCTTCGTCGTGCGCGAGGGCACCTGCCCGGCGTCATTCGAAGCCGTACCGCCGAGCCGACTCCTCCTCCTGTGCCAGCCTGTGCAGGGCCTGCAGCAGTGGCTCGGCGAGGACCGCGCCGAGCACCGCGGTCTCCACCTTCTCCGCCTCAGACGGGTGCGTCTCCACGAAGTCCAGGTCCAGGACCGCCGCCTGGTGCATCAACTGGGCATAGGACACGAGCCGTTCGGCCGGCCAGTTGTAGCCGAGCCGACGGAACGCGGCCACCGACACGACCAGTGACCGGTACGCCGGGGAGATGCTGACGAGCAGCTTGGCGTTCGTCCAGCCCAGCGCCTCCAGCAGCTCGCCCACCTCACGGTGCGCGCCCTGGACGTACGCGTCGTCCTCGTCCGGCTCAGGCACCTGCGGCAGCGCCCACAGGGCCGCCCCCATGCGGATCGTGCGGCCCAGCGAGTCGTCGTCGATGTGCCCCAGCACCTCGCGGACCGTCGCCACCGGGAGCCGGCCGACCTGGATCATCGCGCGTACGAGGCGCAGCCGGCGCAGGTGCTCCTCGTCGTACTCCGCGGTCGTCGTGTTGACCTGGCGGCCCGGGGCCAACAGCCCTTCGCGCAGGTAGTACTTGATCGTCGCGGTCGACACGCCGCTGCGTCTGCTCAACTCGGCAAGCCGCATCCCTTGCGCCCCTTCTTGGATAACGGCACTATCTAACCACGCGCCGGTTGGATAGCTGCGCTCACCGATGGGGGAGGTATGTCCAGAAACCGGGTCACTCCGGGTCGTACGACCGCGGACACGCAGGGCGACGTGGTGGTCCTGCTGATCGGCATGAGGATCAACCGCTTCCGGGCGGTGCATCTGTGGCTGCCGGTGATGCTCGCCATGCTCCGCATGCTGCGGGAGCTGCGCAGCGACTCCACGCGGGGGCTGCTCAGCCGGGTCCTGCTGACGGCGTCACCGCGGACGTACTACGTCGTCCAGTACTGGCAGTCCAAGGAGCAGCTCTACGCCTACGCCACCGCGCCCGACGCCTTCCACCACAAGGCCTGGGCGATGGTCAACCGCAAGGAGAAGGCCGGGAAACTGGCCAGTCGCGTCGGCCTGTGGCATGAGGCGTACATCGTGCCCGAGGGCTCCTACGAGGCGATCTACGGCGACATGCCTCCCTTCGGCCTGGCAGCGGCTCACGGTCAGATACCCCTGGAACGCCGGGGCCGCTACGCCAAGGACAGGTTCGCCCACCGGTCGCAGGGGGCCCAGACAGCCGAGTAGGCCGGGTGAAGGGCGAGGGGCGACTCGTGGGGCGGCATGGGGAGAAGGTGCCGCAGGGGGCATGGGGGAGACGGTGCTGAGGGGGGTGACATGGGGGAGATGGCGCCGACGGGGGCATGGGGGATGCCGTGGCCGGCGA
>NZ_JAINVF010000045.1 GCF_020400585.1 Streptomyces sp. NK08204
CCACCTCCGACCGCCACCGACCCGACCTGGATCCGCCGCGACAGGCGTCGCGGCGCGAGCGGCCGGGCCGGCACCTCGGGAACTCCCAAGGGAACGGCGGTCATGCCTCAGCTCTGCTTCCCGCTCGACATCGTCTCGCGCGCGGCCCGCAGCGACTCCTTCAGGGAACCCATCGTGGCGAGCACGGCCGTCGGCTCGTAGCCGCAGTGTGCCATGCAGTTGGCGCAGCGCGGGTCCTTGCCTCGGCCGTACTTGTCCCAGTCGGTCTCCTCCACGAGTTGCCGGTAGGTGGGTACGTAGCCGTCGCTCATCAGATAGCAGGGTTTCTGCCAGCCGAAGAGCGAGTAGCTCGGGATCGCCCATGCGGTGCACGGGAAGTCGACCTTGCCTTCGAGGAAGTCCAGGAAGAGCGGGCTCTGGTTGAGCCGCCACCGCCTGCGGTTGCCGCCCGCGAACGCCTTCTTGAACAGGTCGCGGGTCTGCTGCACACCGAGGAAGTGCTCCTGGTCGGGTGCCTTCTCGTAGGCGTAGGCGGGCGAGAGCATCATCTCGTCCACCTTCAGGTCGTCGTTGAGGTAGTTCAGCACCTCGATGACGGTCTGCGGGGTGTCGGTGTTGAAGAAGGTCGAGTTGGTGGTCACCCGGAAGCCGCGCCGCTTGGCCTCCTTGATGGCCTCGACCGCCTCGTCGAAGGTGCCCTCCTTCGCCACCGAGGCGTCGTGCCGGTCCCGCAGTCCGTCGATGTGCACGGCCCACGCGAAGTACGGCGAGGGCTTGAACTTGTCCATCTTCTTGCGCATCAGCAGTGCGTTGGTGCACAGGAAGACGAATTTCTTCCTGGCGACCAACTGCCGGACGATCTCGTCGATCTGAGGGTGCATCAGCGGCTCGCCGCCGGCGATGGACACCATCGGCGCACCGGATTCCAGGACGGCGCCCACGGCCTGCGCGACGGGCATGCGCTGCTTGAGGACACCTGCCGGATGCTGGATCTTGCCGCAGCCCTCGCACTTGAGGTTGCACGCGAACAGCGGCTCCAACTCGACGAGCAGGGCGAACTTGTCCCGCTTCCTGAGCTTCTGTTCAAACAGGTAGGTAGCGACCTTGACGGTCTGACGCAACGGCATGGCCATCTGGCTCACCTCCGGGGGAGCAGCAAAGAACGGTGCCATTCGAAAAACGCGGGAAGGACAGAACGAAGAACACGGAAGGCGGATATTCCACCGCGCACCGTGCCGATCCGGACGAGTTCGTGCTCGGGAGCGTCCACGACCACCCGTACGGCCGCAACCGGGCGCTCACCCGTGCGTACGGCGCTCAGGAGCGTGGCCGCCGATTCCATGTCGACCGCGATCGCGCCGGTCGCGAGCAGCGCGGACCGCTCCGCTCCGCGGACGACGTGGTCGGAGCCGGTGAGCGGGCCGGTGTGAACGGTACGCCCGGGCAGGATGCGTACGAGTTCCTTGACCAGCAGCTCCGTGCCCACGCAGGGGACGCAGCCGCGCGGATCCCGGGTCTCCCCGGCGACCACGAGGTCGCCGGGGTGCATGCCGGGGGCGAGCCCGGCGCAGAAGCCCGTGGCGAGCACGGCAGCGCCGGCCAGCGCCGGGTCGGCGAGCTGCCGGGTGAGGGAGCGTTCCGCCGCACGCGGGCCCATGCCCGTGCGGAGGTACGTGACCGGCCCGCCCGCACCACCGCGGTCGCCGGTGCGCAGAGCGAGGTGCTCGATACCGAGCGCGCAGGCGATCAGCAGCGGGGCCGGGGCGGGCTGGGCGCTCATTCGGCTCCCTTGACCTCGGTCAGCGGCTTCCCGGAAAGCGGCTTCTCGGTGAGCGGCCTCACGGAGAGCGGCTCACCGGAAAGCGGCTTCCCAGCAGACGGCGTACCACTGTGCGGCTTCCTGGCATGCGGCCTCCCCGTCCTGATGAACAGGCGCCGCTCGAACGGGTCGCCGTGCAGGTACCGGCCGAGCGCGGTGAGCGGGAACACCTGCCGGTACAGGTGGTAGTTGATGGAGAAGTCCCAGGGGAAGCCGGTGCCCGTGAAGTACGGCTCGTCCCAGCTGCCGTCCTCGCGCTGGGTGTCGGCAAGCCACTGGACGCCGCGCTCGACGGCCTTGGAGCCCTTCTCCCCCGCCGCGAGCAGCGCCATCAGCGCCCACGCGGTCTGTGAGGCGGTGGAGGCGCCGCGGCCGCTCCACTTGCCGACGTCCTTGTAGGAGCGCAGGTCCTCACCCCAGCCTCCGTCGTCGTTCTGGACCCTCTCCAGCCAGGACACCGCACGGCGGATCGCCGGGTGGGAGCCGGGCAGGCCGGCCGCGGTGAGCGCGGGCACCACCGACCCGGTGCCGTAGATGTAGTTGACGCCCCATCGGCCGAACCACGAGCCGTCCGGCTCCTGTTCGGCGAGCAGCCAGTCGATGCCCCGCCGGGTGCGTGGGTCGTGCGCCAGGCCCTCGGCGGCGAGCATCTCCACCACGTGCGCGGTGACGTCCGCGGACGGCGGATCGATGACCTCGCCGAAGTCGCAGAAAGGCAGCCGGTTCGGGAACGGGCTGGTGTTGTCGACGTCGAAGGCGCCCCAGGCGCCGTTCCTCGACTGCATGCCGAGGTTCCAGCGCACCGCACGGCCGATGGCCCCGTCCACGCGCTCAGGGTCGTGGTGCCGGACCCGACGCAGCGCAAGGGCGACCTCGGCAGTGTCGTCGATGTCCGGGTAGTTGTCGTTATGGAACTCGAACGCCCATCCGCCGGGCGGCAGTTGGGGTCGGCGTACGGCCCAGTCACCGGGCCGGACGATCTCCTCGCCGAGCATCCAGTCGGCTGCCTTGACCAGTTGGGGGTGGTCGGCGGGCAGTCCGGCGTCGACCAGCGCGATGGTGGCGAGACAGGTGTCCCACACCGGGGACTGACAGGCCTCGATCATCCGGGCGCCGTCCTCGCGCCAGACGGCGAAACGGTCCAGCGACTCGAGGCCCGCGCGCATCACCGGGTGTCCGAGGTCGTAGCCGAGCAGGTACAGGGCGATGAGCGAGTACACGGCCGGCGGTTGGATGCCGCCCCAGCAGCCGTCGTTCTCCTGCCGCTCGATGATCCAGCGGGCGGCGGAGTTCATCGCGGCCTTACGCAGTCCGCGCGGGACGACCTTGCGCAGTTGGTGCAGCGCCTTGTCCAGACGCTGGAAGGCGCCGTCCCAACTGGCCGCCGGAGCGAGCGGTCTGGGCGGGTTGGGCTGGTCGGGGTCGGTGTGCAGCTCGTCCAGCGAGAAGGGCGCCGGGCGGACCGGGCGCTTGGCGGAGACGATGGTCAGCGGGACGATCGTCTGCCGGGCCCAGCAACCGAAGTCGTAGATGTTGAGCGGCACCCAGGAGGGGAACCAGATCAGCTCCGGCGGGAGTTCGGGCAGGTCCTCCCACTTCCACCAGCCGAACAGGGCGAGCCAGATCCGGGTGAAGACGCGGGCCGCGGCGATGCCGCCGCGCTCGCGGATCCAGGCCGAGGCCCTCGCCATGTGCGGGGCCTGTGGGGCGTCGCCGGCCAGGCGCAGCGCGACGTACGCCTCGATGGTGGCGGACAGTTCACCGGGACCGCCGTAGAAGGTGGCCCAGGCGCCGTCCGCGCGCTGCTCGCCACGGATGAACAGCGCGGCGGCCCTGGTCGTGGCCTCGTCACGGATGTCCAGGAACTGACGCAGGAGCAGGTCCTCGGCGTCCATGGTGACGTTCGTCTCCAGGTCGCCCTTCCACCAGCCCTCGGCGTCCTGCCGCGCGAGCAGGAAGTCGGTGGCGCGCCTCGCGGCGCGTCGGGCGGCTTCTTGCACCCCGGCCGCCACGGGGAGGGTGATGTCGGTGTCGGTGTCGCTGGCCGCGGCAGCGCGTGGCGGCAGGGCCGCCCCGGTGCTTCCGTCGGTCGTCGCTGTCATGGCTTCCCCTTCGTGCAGTCGTGCGCGTCGTGCTGCTGTGGGTCCGCCGTCGGCCGGTGCCCGTCGTCCCGGGACACCGGCCGGCGACTACGCGAGAGTCATTCGACCGATAGTGATCATCTCTTCCGTACCACGACGAAGTGGGCGAGCGCCTCGAAGCCGGCCCGTACCCGGTCGGGCATGTCGACGGCGTCGAGGGCCTCGATGGCGACGGCGTGCTGACGGCGCGCCTCCTCGGCCGTCCACTCCCGGCCGCCGGCCTTCTCGATGAGGGCGGCACGGGCTGCGAACTCCTGCTCGGAGAAGTTCTCGAAGTCGGTGCTCTTCGCGTCGGCGGCGAGGATCTCGCCGAGCCTGTCGGAGGCGCTGCCGCCCGCCGCCAGGGCGGCCACCACCGGCAGGGACTTCTTGCGCTGGCGCAGGTCGCTCCAGGCCTGCTTGCCGGTGGCCACCGGATCGCCCCAGATGCCGAGCAGGTCGTCCACGGCCTGGAAGGCGAGGCCGAGGTGGTAGCCGTACTTCTCCAGCGCGTCGGCGGTACGGTCGTCCGCGCCGCCGAGCACGGCGCCGATGGACGAGGCGCTGGCGAGCAGCGCACCGGTCTTGTTGCCCTCCATCTCCAGGCACTCCTCGACGCTGACCCGGTCGCGGTGCTCGTAGGAGATGTCCTGCGCCTGACCGTCGATCAGGGCACGGGTGGCGGCGGTCAGCCGGCGGGTCGCACGGGCGGCGTCGGGGGTGCCGATCTCCAGCAGCAACTCGCCCGCGAGGGCGCACAGGGCGTCCCCGACCAGGATGGCCTGGGCGGGGCCGTGCAGCTTCCAGACGGTGTCGCGGTGCCGTCGCTGCTCGTCGCCGTCCATCAGGTCGTCGTGCAGCAGCGAGAAGTTGTGCACGAGTTCGACGGCGACGGCGCCCGGGACGCCGACCTCCGGCTCGGCGCCCGTGACCTCGGCGGAGAGCACGGCCAGAGCGGGACGGACGGCCTTGCCGCCGTCGCCGTCGGCGGGGTTGCCGGCGGCGTCGATCCAGCCGAAGTGATAGGCGGCGACGGAGTCTATCGGCGGCGCCAGGCGCTCGACGGCCGCACGCAGGACCGGTGTGGCCAGGGTCCGGCCGCGCTCCAGGAGCGCGATCACGTCCACCGCGTCGGCAGCCGTCGAGGCCGGGGGCACAGCGGGCACAGTGTCTCCTCTTTCTGCGGTACCGGAGGTGCGGGGGCCCGCCGCAGACTGCTGACGGAGCATCAGGCCGCCTCCTCGAAAGCGAAGAGCCGGCTGGGGCGTGGCCGGCCCAGGGCGCTCAGCGCGGCGTCGGCCGCGCTCACGCCACTTCGGACCGCACTCTCCATGGTTGCGGGCCACCCTGTGGCGGTCCACGCTCCGGCCAGGTACAGGCCGGGGGTCCTGGTGCGGGCGCCGGGCCGCAGCCGTGCGACGCCGGGGGCGGGGGCGAACGTCGCCGTACGCTCCCGGGTCACGAAGAAGTCCTTCACCTCGGCGCCGCGGGTGCCCGGGATCAGCCGTCGCAGCTCGGGCAGATAGCGCTCGCGCAGCGCGGCCACCGGCGCGTCGATGTCGTCGTGCGCGGCCGACTGGGACAGCGCCAGGTACTGCCCCGTGCGCAGTCCGGAGGCGTCGGTGCGGTCGAACACCCACTGCACGGGGGTGCCGAGGGCGGCGAAGAAGGGCTGGGCGAGCACCTTGCGGTCGTAGACGACGTGCACGTTGAGGATCGGCGCGGTGCCGATCCGAAGGAGCCGTTCGGGTGCCTCCAGGGCACCGGGCGGCAGCAGGTCGTAAGCCTCGCGCTGGGGTACGGCGAGGACCACGGCGTCGGGGTTGAGCGTCTCACCGGGAACCTGGACGTTCCAGCGCCCGTTTCCGTCGCGGGAGACGGAGGTGACCCGTGCACGGACCTCGGTACGCACGCCCGCGGAGTCGAGCGCCCTGCGCGCCAGCCGGTCGTGCAGTTCGCCCAGTGGGACGCGGGCCCAGCCGATGTCGGCCGCGCCCGGGTCGGAGAGCAGACCGGTCTTGAACACCATCGCGGCGAGCCCCAGCGAACAGTCGCCCGCGACCGCGTTGAGGGTGGCGACCCCGACCAGGTCCCACAAGGCCTCGACGGCACGCGCCGACTGGCCGTGCGCGGCCAGCCAGCTGCCGAAGTCCTGCGTGTCCAGGGCCGGATCGGCGAGGTCGAGCGCCCCCAGCGCGAGCGCGGCCCGTCCGACCGCAGCGCGCTCGGTCAGCGAGAGGTGCGGATAGGCGGCCAGACTGCGCCCCAGGTGCAGGGGGACGGGCAGCGGGTCGCGCCGGATCCGGCCGAGCCGCCGTCCCTCGGGCTTGGCGGCGTCCACGACGGGTACGTGCAGGCGGTCCTGCAGCGGTGCCAGTGCCGTGCCCTCGATCCGGTCGAGGAACCAGCGGTAGGCGGTGCAGCAGCGCAGGTACACGTGCTGGCCGTTGTCGACGGTCAGTTCGCCGCGCCGGAAGGAGAAGGCGAGGCCGCCCAGCCTGGGCCTGCCTTCGAGGAGGGTGACCCCGACGCCCGCGTCGGCGAGTGCGAGCGCCGCGGTGATCCCGGCCAGTCCGCCGCCGACCACGACCGCACTGCGGCCCGCGCTCACCGGGGTGTCAGCGTGCGCCCCCGCGGGGCGTGAGCCGTCGCTCATCGTGCGTCCCTCCGTGCCTGCCGGCCCTGCTGGTGGAACGGTGCACGAGCGGCCGTCTCCGTCAGTGACGCCACGCCGCGGCGCGGGGTTGCCTGCCGCGTCGGGCCGGTCGGGCCGCCCCGGTCCACGGGGCGCATCAGCCGCGCCGCCTGACGGTCTGCCGGGACACGTGCCGGACGTCGAGGCCGGACAGACCACGCACGGCGACGTAGACCTTCTCCCGTCCGGGCAGCGAGACCCGGCCGCGCAGCACGGCCTGCGGGTCGCGCTCGATACGGTCGAGCAGCCGGCGGTAGATGCCGGCCATGGCTGCCACACAGGCACCGCTGCGCCGGTCGAGCATGGGCAGCAGCCGGTAGCCCTCGGCGAACAGGGCACGGGCCCGTCGCACCTCGAAGTGCACGAGGCCCGGGAAGTCGGAGCCCTCCGGTGGGGTCGGCCCGCTCAGCCCGGCCGAGCAGCCGAACTTGGCCAGGTCGTCGGCGGGCAGGTAGACACGGCCGCCCTCGGCGTCCTCGCGGATGTCCCGGAGGATGTTGGTCAGCTGGAGCGCGAGGCCGAGCGTGTCGGCGTACTCGGCAGCGCGTTCGACGCCGCGCGCCCCCGGGGCCGTGCCGAACACGCCGAGCGAGAGCCGGCCGATGACACCGGCGACACACCGGCAGTAGACCTTCAGGTCGTCCCAGGTCTCGTAGCTCTCCCCGCGCACGTCCATCTGGACGCCGTCGATCAGCTCGTCCAGGCCGTCGAGGGGGATCGGGAAGGCACGCGCGGCATGGTCGAGGGCGACGGCGACCGGGTCGGTGTCGTCGTCCTCGACGGCTCCCTCGCGCATCCGGGCGATCAGCGCCCGGGCGTCCTCCAGGCGCGCCTCCTTGGCCGCGCGGGGAAGGTCGCCGTCGCCGATGTCGTCCACCCGCCGGGAGAAGGCGTACAGCGCCGACATGGCGCGGCGCTTGGGCGTCGGCAGCAGCCGGATGCCGTAGGCGAAGTTGCGGGCCTGCTGCCCGGTGACGGTCTCGCAGTAGCTGTAGGCGGCGAGTACCGGCGCGGACATGTGCGGCGGACAATCCACGGTCCGGATCACCCCTCTCCTCGCAGGATCACGCCCGCCTCACGCAGCAACTGCACCTTGCCGGGTCGGGGCGGGCCGGGAAGTACGTCGTATTCGGCGGCGGCGATCGCCCGGACCGCCGCCCTTCCCCCGGCCACGAACCCCGCCAACAGCAGCTTCAGCCTGCCGTGGACGCTACCCACCAGAGGGGCGCCTTCATTCAGCAGATCGCGGGCGCGTTCCGCTTCGTACGCGACCAGGGCGCGCACCGATGCCCCGGCGGTCTTCGCCGCGAGGTCCGTCTCCCGGACGTGGAACCGTTTCATGTCCTCTGCGGGCAGGTAGATGCGGTCACGGCCGAGGTCCTCGGCGACGTCCTGGAGGTGCTCCACGATCTGCAGGGCGGTGCAGATCGCGTCGGAGAGACGGATCCGCTCAGGGGTCGCGGTGCCGGTGACGGCGAGGACGAGCCGGCCGACGGGGTTGGCGGACAGTTCGCAGTAGGCGAGGAGGTCGTCGTAGGTCTCGTAGCGGGTGACCAGCTGGTCCTGGCGGTTGGCGGCGATCAGGCCGAGGAAGGGCTGGGGCGCGAGGGAGCGGCGGCGGACGGTGTGCTGGAGGCGGCGCAGCAGAGGGTGGCGGGGGCTGCCGTCGAAGACACGGCGCAGGTCGGCCTCGAAGGCGTCGAGGAGGACCATGCGGTCCTCCGCCTCGGCGCCCGGCACGCCCAGGACACGGGCGTCGGCCCCGCCGGGGGCCAGGTCGCCGTCGCCGATGTCGTCCACGAGGCGGGCGAAGCCGTAGACCGCCATGAGGTCGTCGCGCCAGGCCCGGGGCAGGAAGAACGGGGCCACGGGGAAGTTCTCGCTCGCGGCCTTGTCCAGGGTGCTGCGCTCCAGTCCGGGCGCCGTCGTGGTGCCCGTCACCGTGCGCTGCCCGGGGCGGGGACGGCACGTGCTGCGTTGAGCTGGGGAGTTTCCGTAGCCATCGCCGTCACATCTCCCGTTCTACACTGCCGACCCAATACACACTATTTCGGACACGCCGCCCGGTGATCCGTGGACCGACCCGGCCAGGGATGACGCGCATTATCGCCCCAGTTGCCGCATTCCGGCGCCGGTACAGCTTACGTTGTACAACGCAGCCCGCTTCCGCCGGGTGTCCTGCACATCACAACAACACACCGAATTGCGTCAAGGTTCCTTGCAGCAAAGCGAGTTGACGTTCCGTTGCCGGGCCAGGGGCCCCGCCGGAGGCGTGCCAAGCGGGGCCGTGGCCGAAACGGGTCGGGGGCCGGGTCGGGCCCCTACTTGCCCGTGAACTTCTCGTACTCCTTGAGGACCTCTTCGGTCGGGCCGTCCATGCGCAGTTCGCCGCGTTCCAGCCACAGGACGCGGTTGCAGGTGTCGCGGATGGACTTGTTGTTGTGGCTGACGAGGAACACCGTGCCGGCTTCCTTGCGCAGTTCGCGGATGCGTGCCTCGGAGCGCTTCTGGAAGGCACGGTCGCCAGTGGCCAGCGCTTCGTCGATCATCAGGACGTCGTGGTCCTTGGCGGCGGCGATGGAGAAACGCAGGCGCGCCGCCATGCCGGAGGAGTACGTGCGCATGGGGAGCGTGATGAAGTCGCCCTTGTCGTTGATCCCGGAGAAGTCGACGATGCTCTGGTAGCGCTCCTTGACCTGCTCGCGGGACATCCCCATGGCCAGGCCGCCGAGGATGACGTTGCGCTCGCCGGTGAGGTCGTTCATCAGGGCCGCGTTGACGCCGAGCAGGGACGGCTGGCCGTCGGTGTAGACCTTGCCCTTCTCGGCGGGGAGCAGGCCGGCGATGGCGCGCAGCAGGGTGGACTTGCCGGAGCCGTTGGACCCGATGAGGCCGATGGCCTCGCCGCGGTAGGCGACGAAGGACACACCACGCACGGCGTGCACCCGGCGCACGCCCCGCTCCTGCCCGCGTCTGAGTATGCGGTTCAGCGCGGCGGTCGCGCTGCCCTTGCCGGTCTTGGCGCCGTTGACCCGGTAGACGATGTGCAGGTCGTCCGCGATGACCGTCGGACGCCGGTCCGTGTTGTTCTGCGTGTTCTGCTCAGCCACGGCCGTACCGCTCCTCCGCCTTCCAGAAGTACACGAAGCCGCCGGCGAAGACGACCACGGCCCAGAACAGGGCGATGGCCCACACGTGCGGCGGCAGGTTCGCGGCACCGTACCCGTCGATGAGCGCGAAGCGCATCAGGTCCATGTAGACCGCGATCGGATTGACCTGCAGCAGCCGCACCGCCCACTCGGGACGGCCCTCCATCATCTTGCTGATGGAGAACATGACGCCGGAGGCGTACATCCAGGTGCGCAGGACGAACGGCATCAGCTGGGCGAGGTCCGGTGTCTTGGCGCCCATGCGTGCCAGGATCAGCGCCAGCCCGGTGTTGAACAGGAACTGCAGCAGCAGGACCGGCACGATCAGCAGCCAGGACAGGCCCGGGTAGCTGCCGAAGCCGATCGCGAAGACGAACAGCACGGCCATCGAGAAGAGCAGCTGCTGGAGCTGCTGCAGCGCGAAGGAGACGGGCAGCGAGGCGCGCGGGAAGTGCAGGGCGCGTACCAGGCCCAGGTTGCCGGAGATCGCACGGACGCCCGACATGATCGAGCTCTGTGTGAAGGTGAACACGAACACGCCCGTCACCAGGAACGGGATGTACACCTCCTTGGACATGCCCCGGCTGGCGTGCAGGATGACGCCGAAGATGAAGTAGTAGACGCCCGCGTTCAGCAGCGGGGTCGCCACCTGCCACAACTGGCCGAGCTTGGCCTGGCTGTACTGCGCCGTCAGCTTCGCCTGGGAGAAGGCGAGGATGAAGTGGCGCCGCCCCCAGAGCTGACGGACGTACTCCACGAGCGAGGGCCGGGCGCCGCTCACGGCGAGCCCGTACTTCGCGGCGAGCTGGGCCGCCGTCAGGCCCTCGTCGGGCGACGGGGCCGCGCTCACCGCGACCGTGCCGTCATGGGTGGTCTCACTCACGGGTGGAAACTTTCGTCGTCGGGTTGGTCTGTGTTGTCGGGGTCTTCGGATCTTCGGGTCCGTCCGTGCCTGAAGGGTTCGCTCCGGCTCATGTCCCTTCGGGCCGGCCCGGCTCATGTCGAGCTTGTCAGATGACCGGGGGACGGCCCAGCCGGGTGAGCCGCCACACCGTGCGCCAGCGCATCGGGCGGCGGGGACCGCAGGGGGTCGTCCAGCCCTCCTTGAAGCCGCCGAACCAAGCCCTGAGCGCCGGCCGGGAGGGGCGGCGCAGCAGCGTGAGCAGCAGCCAGACCCCGAGATAGACGGGGACCAGCAGGGCGGGGAGGTTGCGGCGGGCCAGCCAGACCCGGTTGCGGGCGACCATCCGGTGGTAGACCGCGTGCCGCGAGGGCGCGGTCGTCGGGTGGTACAGAACCATGTCGGACCGGTAGTCGATCATCCAGCCCGCGTCCACGGCACGCCAGGCCAGGTCGGTCTCCTCGTGAGCGTAGAAGAACTCGTCCGGCAGGCCGCCGACCTCGGCGAACACGCGGGTGCGGACGGCGTTGGCGCCGCCCAGGAAGGTGGTGACCCGGGAGGAGCGCATCGGGTCGGAGGCACGCAGCCGGGGCACGTGCCGGCGCTGGGTCTCGCCGGTGTCGGGGTCGGCGATGCGGAAGCTGATGATGCCGAGCTCCGGGTCGGCCGCGAAGGCCTCGCGGCACAGCTCGGCGGTGTCGTGGCGGGCGAGCAGGCCGTCGTCGTCGAGGAACAGCAGGACGTCGACGTCACCGCCGCCGGGCCCGAAGGCCTCGATGCCCACGTTGCGGCCGCCGGGGATGCCCAGGTTCTCGGGCAGCTCGACCGTCCGGACGCCCGCGGGGACGTCGGGGACGGGCGAGCCGTTGCCGACGACGACCACCTCGACGGCGTCGCCGTCCTGCCTGGCCACCGAGTCGATCAGGGCACGCAGTTCCTCGGGACGGTTGCCCATCGTGATGATGACGGCGCCGACCTTCATGCCGCTCACCTCAGCCTGCTGGACGCGAGGACGGACACCAGATGCAGCAGGGTCTGCAGCAGGGCGATGCCGGCGAGGACGGCCGTGCCGAGGCGGGTGAAGAACAGGTCACCGCGGGCCTGGTCCACGATCGCGAGGACCAGGATCAGCAGGGAGGCCTCGATGCCGAGGATCAGCCGGTGGAACTTCAGCGCGGAGGCGGCCCGGCGGGCCAGCGCCATGCCGGAGGAACGCGGCTCGGCGGCGGCCTCCTTCACGGGAGGCATACCGGCCTGGTGCCGGGCCACGCCGACCAGGTCCGTCTCGGCCTTGATGAGGATCGCACCGAGCGCTGCGAGCGTGCCGAGGAAGGCCCACAGCCAGTCGATCCGGCCGCTGCCCCACAGGTCGGCGGCGCGCAGGCCGAGCCCGACCAGGACGGCCGCGTCGGTGAGGTACGCCCCGACCCGGTCGAGGTAGACCCCGCCGAGCGAGTACTGCTGCCTCCAGCGGGCGATCTCGCCGTCGACGCAGTCCAGCAGCAGGTACAGCTGGGTGGCGACGACGCCGAGCACGGCGCCCGCGATCCCCGGCACCAGCAGGGCAGGGGTCGCGAGCACCCCGCAGACGGTCATCAGGTACGTGAGCTGGTTGGGCGTGACCCTGGTGTTCACCAGGTAGCGGTCGACGCGCAGGGACACCTCGCGCATGTAGAGGCGTCCCGCCCAGTGCTCACCGCTGCGCCGGTCCTTGACCCCCGCGGGATGGACGACCGGACGGAGTTCAGCTACCGATGGCCTTGACATAGTCGGCGTAGATGTCCTTGATCTGGTTCGTCTTGAGGGCGAGGTGCTCGAGGATCGTGTAGCGGCCGGGCCTGGTCTCCGGGGCGAACTCCACGGCACGGACGAACTCGTCCACCGTGAACCCGATCTCCTCCGGCAGTACCGGCAGCCCGTGCCGGCGCAGCACCTGGGCCATGTACGCGGACTGCTCGTGGGCTCCGCGCAGGTACATGGCGAAGGCCGCGCCCAGTCCGCACTGCTCGCCGTGGCTGGCGGCACGCTTGGGGTAGAGCAGGTCGAAGGCGTGGTTGATCTCGTGACAGGCGCCCGACGCGGGCCGCGAGTCGCCCGAGACGGACATCGCGACACCGGTGAGGACGAGTGCCTCGGCGAGCACCTGGAGGAAGTCGTTGTCCCCGATGCCGCCGGGGTGCCGCAGCACCGCCTCGCCGGCCTGGCGGGCCATGGCCGCGGCGAGTCCGTCGATCTTCTCGCCGTTGACGCGGTTGGCCAGCTCCCAGTCCGCGACCGCGGAGATGTTCGACACGGCGTCGCCGATACCCGCGCGCACGAAGCGCGCCGGTGCGTCCCGGATGACGTCCAGGTCGATCACGACGGCGATCGGGTTCGGCACCCCGTAGGAGCCTCGCCCGGCGTCGTTGTCGAGGGTGGCGACGGGCGAGCACAGGCCGTCGTGCGCGAGGTTCGTCGGTACGGCCACCAGGGGCAGGCCGACGCGGGCCGCGGCGAACTTGGCACAGTCGATGATCTTGCCGCCGCCCAGGCCGACCACGGCGTCGTAGTGGTCGGCCTTCATGTCGCCGGCCAGCCGGATGGCGTCGTCCAGCGTGCCGCCGCCCACCTCGAACCAGGAGGCGCCCGGCATCGACGGCGCGATGCGCTCGCGCAGCCTGGCGCCCGAGCCGCCGCTGACGGCGACGGCGAGCCGCCCGGAGTGCGAGATCCGCTGGTCGGCGAGGACGCACGCCAGGTCGTCCAGAGCGCCCGGGCGGATGTCCACGACGACCGGCGAGGGAATCAGCCGGGTCAGTACTGGCACGCGATCTCCCGTCCACGGGCGAGGTCGTCGTGGTTGTCGATCTCCACCCACTGGACGTCGCCGATCGGCGCCACGTCGATCGTGAAGCCGCGGTTCACCAGT
>NZ_JAINVF010000046.1 GCF_020400585.1 Streptomyces sp. NK08204
CAGGCTCACAAGAGAGGCCATCGAGACAGTCCAACGGCTGACATGGCCTGCTTGGTTGCTGCTCCAGGGAAGGCCGATCGCGCTCCAGGAAACAATCTCATGATACCCCGTTATAACGGGGATGCATGGTCTATCCTGAACAAGCCGTCTCGTCCTCTCCAACCATGAGGCGGCCTCTCAGGGAGGCGCGATGATTCAGATCACCCTGGGCAGGAAGAAGGACGTCGACCCGAACAGCGATCCTCTCCAGCGCTCCCAGATCGGCTGGAGCGACGGGCTGTCTGACCAGCAGCTCCACGACATCGCCCGCGGCGTCTGGGTCATGCCCGGATCGCGAGTCGAGCGAGAGCGGTTCGCGGTCGTCAACGGCGGCGGGATCATCCGCCAGGCCATGGAGATCGACCGAGTTGTCGACGTGCGCGGTGGGCGACGGGCCTTCGAAGGCCGCATCCTCGGCCCAGGTCACCCGGTCCACGATCACTACGTCGGCAACCCCGCCCCGAACGGTGCCCAGCAGAACCCCATCACCTACTTCGACTCCCCCCTAGGCAACCGCGAGTGCAACTGCGGATGCGGCAAGCCCATCAGCCGGGGCGACTTCCTCCCCGGTCACGACCAGCGAGCCATCCACGAGAGGATCGCCCGCGTCGGAACCGTGATGGACTTCATCACCTGGTTCGACCAGACCTGGAAGTCGGCAAACGACCAGCAAAACGACGCTGCATGAGGAAATGCCACCGAAGTGAGACGGAAACCGCGGGACATGCGATGAGACAGCAGCACAAGCAGCAGGTCACCGCGGTGACGAATGACAACGGCGGCCGGAACCTACACGACGCCGTCCTCGAGGACGGCAAGTAACGCCCTGCCTACCCGCCCGCCGGGCCACGACCCTATCCTGTTTGCCCGGGCGATGCGCGACATGCGCCTGACCTGGCGCGCCCGCGGTGTCCTGGCCGAACTCGCCACCGGATACACCGACGACGACCGGCCCCTGATGCACCAACTGTCTTCGCTGACCCGCGACGAGCGGCTGGCCGCCGAAGGCCGAGAGGCATTCCGCAAGGCCGTCGCAGAGCTGCGCACGCTGGGCTACCTCCAGCCCGAGAGTGACGGTGTTGCCGAGCGCTTGGCCGTGAACCTCGACGCGGCCAAAGACGCCCGCCCCGTTCACGACCGGTTCCACCGTGACGACGATTACGACGGGAGCTGAGCCGTGAACGAGATCGAGGACGCGATCGAGCGGGCCGATCGGGAGTCGTTCACCAAGGAGCCGCCCAAGACCCTCAAGGGCCAGATCGGGTTCCTGATCAAGCAGTTCGGCAGCGCGAAGGCCGTGGCGGCAGAGCTCGGGGTCACCGCCGATTCCGTCAACCGCTACCGGCGCGGCGCCCGCAAGCACGCCCGCGCCGATGTCACTGCGAAGATCGACGACGCCGTACGGAAGCGGTGGCAGCCGCTGGTGCGCAAGCGCCGGCAGAAGCAGGCGGCCGCCAGCACCGGGATCACGGTGGAGACCCGGGCCCGGTTCGGCTACACCGCGCCGGCCGGCACGACCGACGACGGACGGTTCCGGCGACTCACCGTGCACATTCCCCCGGAGTACGCACAGCGCCTCTTCGACGCCCGCGAGGCGGGGGCCAGCGACCAGCAGATGCGCGGAATCATCGCCGAAGGATTCAAAGAAGTTCATTTCCAGGACGGCGGGGGTCGCGCTATGGGACTGTCAGACGTGGAAATCAACGACATCGAGTACCTGGATCTCGACTACTGATTTCTGAGTGTTTGATGACAACTGAGGAGGCGCTCATGAGCCCAGGCACGGCAGTTGTCACATAGGCAGGCTTGTTGTCACCCGCCACGTTCCGCATCGCTCCCGAACACGTCGTCGGCGTGGCTGGTTTCAGCGTCCGTAGCATCCTCCGGATCGCGCTCGGCCTCTTGCGATCCAAAGGAAAGCGGATCCCCCTGGCTGTTGGCAGAGGGGTCCGACACATGGGCGAGTAGACGACGTACGAGCTCGCGGTCCAGCTTTCTACGGTTCCTGGTCAGGTCGGCGAGGTGCCCTCGGACCTCGCTAGTCTCTTCAGCGGTCAGCGACCGGTCTGCCCTGATGGCAGCGCGGAAGATACGGTCCACCGAATGCGCCGGCCTGGTGAACCAGTCGATAGCCCCGGAGTAGATGTAGTACCGGTGGTACATCATCATCACCAAGGCCCCACGGAATGCTCTCTCGCGCGCGGCAGAGATTTTGTCGTATCGATTCAGACTCCATCGACCACCGTCGCCCAAGTCGTCAGCCACCTGTTCGAGGTGCCGCAGCCACAGAGCGCTGGCGAGGCGGGCATCGGCGGCAAGTTTCAGTAGCTGTGCTGTGCGCTCCTGCTCGCTCGACTCATCGTCTCTTTGCTGCTGCCGACGCTGTAAAAGAGCCGGTCCCAGGTAGGAGCCAAGGGCGCCAATGACAGCCCCACCAAGGGCGCTCACCGCGCCAATCACTGCCGCATCCATGGCGTCACACTTGCACGGCCTGGCACAAGCGGACAGCCGATCGGTGGTCCTCATGCAACGGGATCCGGGACGCTGGCCGTCCATGACTGCCAAGTGGCGCGCTGATTCGGTGACGACTACCGTACTTCGCCCCTACGAAGCCGCAGGTCAGCGCCGATCTTGGTGACAACTATCGTGCGTCGGCACAGCTCACAGAACGCGAAGCCCTCACGGCCCGGGTACGCGTGGCCCTCGAGAGCGCTGGCTTCACGCCGTTGGCGCCCGACGATGCCGAGGGCGGCCTGCGCCTCTCCGTCTTCGACAACCAGGTGCACGTCTACTGGAGCGTGCACGAGCGGATCAACGAGGCGGCCTTCGAAAAGCCGGACGCTGGCCGCCTGAGCGAGGACGTGGTCTGCCAGCTCGACACCACCCGCGCAGCAATGCATATCGCGCTCGGCAGCATCCTCAACGCCTTTGGCTACCGGACCAGCCACACAATCTCGGCTACGGGCACTTCATCCTTCCGGACCAGCTCTGACCCGCCCACCCATGTGCTGGCCAGTGCCCGCGCAGAGAGGAGAACAGCCGTGGCCACTCACGCCGCCCCGCACCGCGCGTACGGTGGCAACACGACCTGCCAGGAGGTTCCGATGAGCGCGCAGCTCGAGGAAGCCCCCAGCCGCCGCCCAGCTACGCACCGACCGCCGCGCCGATACGTGGGTGCCGGCCTTCAAGCGGGGCTGGACGAAGGCCCTGGAGGACTCCCGCCACAGCTACAGCCTCACGCCCCTGCACGACGTCGTCCGTACCTGGCAGGTCCGCCTCGCCGCGGCCCCGGCCGTCGACGCATACATGGACTCAGGCCGGGATGAGACCGGCTTCGTGGACCTGGACGACGTCCTCGGTGCCCGCCGGTGACCGATCAGCCGTGGGCGGTGCACCTGGCCCCGCAGGCCGCGAAGACTCACCGGATTCCCGGAGCACGCGAAGGAGACGGTCCGCGACGCCCCGGACATCGCGGTGCGCTCCCCGTGGGACTGGCCCCAGTGGAACGCCGGCGACCCGGAAGGCGAGGACGTCCGCGCCGCATCCGTCGGGCAGCTGTCCGTCATCTACGTGATCAACCGGCTCACCCGGCACCTGTCCGTTCTGGACGTCATCTGGATCGGGTAGCAACCCCGAGAAGAGGGCTTGACCCCGGCATTGCAGCTGCCGGGGTCGGGGCGTTCGGCATCGTAGCCACGGCCGTACCGCTCAGGCGTTGCCCCACGCCTCGAAGAATCGCTTACGGTCGTCTTCTGTCTCGTGCAGTCGGCGCCTGGCGAGCAGAACATGCCAGGCAGTGGTCTCGGCGTCACGCAGCCACAACTGTCCGAGGTAGCGCCCACCTGCGACGAGCGTGTCATGGGCCAGTGCGTCGCCGATCACCTTGGTCACGGCGTCGCGCACCTGCCAAGTCTGCCCAACTGGGCAGTGACCCGCTGGGCTGCGCGGACAAGTCCGGAAAACGCTCGTACCCTCGATGTCCGGCGACCGCCGCGCCCTGTGCCACCTGTCCGTGCTGGACATCGTCTGGCTGGGCTACTGAGTTTGAACTCGTGGAGGCGTAGGGGCTGACGGCTGCCGGCGTACACGCGAATGCACAGGCAGGTACAGCTCGAAGTACACAAGCTCCACCTGGTTCCGGAGTGCTGGGGCACCGGGACCACCGGCGTCGTCAGCGTGCGGCATCGTGCTCGCGGTCAGGGACGCCTATGGGCGTCGCGGCGCGATGGTGCTTCATAGCACTCCGGGCTGTGGCCCCTGTTCCGGCGTCATTCTGTGAGGTGGCGCTGCATGAGGAGGGTCTCGCCCTCGCATGAGACCTGTCGGAAGCCGGCCTTCTGCCATGCCCGTACGGCACGGAAGTTGTCTCTCGTCGGGTCGACCGTCACGCGCCGCCAGCCGAGATTCCTGCGGAGGTGCGAGAGGAGGGCGCGAGCGGCGTCCGGTCCCAGGCCGCGGCCGCGTGCCTGGGCTGTCAGCACCATGTCGATGCCGCCTTCGGCCGTGCCGGCGTGCCAGTACTGCGCGTATCCCACCGGTGTTCCGTGGGCCAGCACGAGGAAGGACTCCACACGGGGTCGGCGCCGCCCCAGGTACTTCTCGGCCACCTCTTCCCGCGGTTTCGGCGTTCCTCCCCAATGCTCGACGAAGTCCGGGGTCGCGAACCATGAGGCCAGCAGATCCAGGTCATCCTCGCTCGTGGGGACAAGCCGGGTCAGCGCCCCTTCGAGGGCAAGGCCATCAGCCATCGGTCACACTCCAACTCGAACTCGCTGTATCGACGCTGGCCCGCCGGCAGGTCGACTATAGGTTGAGGCCCCGGTGTTCTGGTGTGCGACGCGTTGTGAATGCTGCACAGTTCCACGGGAACACCGACACACCCGCGCCCCGAACCGTTCGCCGTTGGCGTGTCTGAGCTCATCGCGCTTCCAGCAGATCTGGCGATGGCCGGAAGCCTGCCCGCCGGTAGACCGGCACGCTGCGCTCGGACGGCCAGACGATGAGCACATCCGAACCCAGCTCCTGAGCATGCTGCCGTAGAGCCTTGAGAAGGGCAGCCCCAAACCCGAGATTGCGGTACTCGGGCATCACGTAGAAGTTCGTCACGTAGCCGACAGGGGTGTTGTCCTCATAGGGGTCTGGTACTCGCTCGACCAGGTGGAGAAAGACATGCCCGCAGATCTCCGCGCCTCTCTCGACCACCCAGGCCAGCCACTGCCCGCCGTCAAGCCGCTCCCGGATCCACTGTTCAGCCTGCGTCATGGACCGGGCCGGAGCGGAAGAACCGCCTTCGTGGTCCTCTTGCTTGAACGCCCATCGCAGCCGCGCCAGTACGGGAGCATCAACGGCCTGGGCCTGGCGCACACGGAAGTCTGTGGTCATGGGAAAGTCTTGCGTGTTCCGACCTCGGTCGGCTCCTGGTTTTTCTGGCTTGCACAGGCAGGGAACGCAGGCACCATCACTTCATCTGCGGAGAACGTCCAAGAGCCGCTCGTCCAGGTGTGCAACCTTCTCGCCGCCGGGGGCTCAGCGGGTGGCGGGCTCCGTGCAGGCGCAGGGCGCGTCCCGCCCGCCGGTGCCGTCGGCGGGCGGGACGCACGTGTGCAGTAGGTCAGCGGCGGCGCTGGGATCATCCAACCCGATGCGACGTGTTACGCAGGTTCACGTGTACCGAGCTGTGCACTTTTCACGGGAACGCCGACAACGGCTCGTGCTCGCTGCGGTATCGCCGGGGCATGCGGTATCCACAAGGTGGCGGGCTGACTGCCGAACGGCAGCGGTTCCGCGAGGAGCTACGGCTCCAGGCGGCCGAGAGGTTTGTCGGGGACGAAGCCAGTTCTGTGATCGCGAAGGACGTGCGGGTCAGTGTGCGATCGGTGCAGTGGTGGCGGCAGGCGTGGGATGAGGGCGGTCCGCGGGCTCTGCAATCACAGTGCCCGGCGTCCCTACCGCGGCTGAGTGAAAAGCAGTTCGCACAGTTGGAGCAGGAGCTGGCCAAGGGGCCGGCCGCGCACGGCTAAGAGGACCAGCGGTGGACGCTGGAGGTGCGTAACGGCTGGTCCTGCCAGGTCCCGGCCCGCCGAGCCGTCGAACGGGACGAGGAAGCCGTGGCCGGGTGGGTGAAGGAGGTATGGCCCTGCGCGGACGCCAGGCGGCGGCCCGTGGAGCCTGGCTCGTCTTCGAGGACGAAGCCGGTTTCTCCATGACGCCGCCGCACGCCAAGACCTGGGGCAAGCGAGGCCGCACCCCGGTAGTCCGAGTCCGCGGCCGCTCCCGCAGACGGGTCTCGATCGCCCGCACTGACCTGCTACAAACCCGGCCACCGGTCCCGGCTGATCTACCGGCCACGCAAAGACGACGGCCGGCGCGACGGGCGCAAGAGCTTCACCTGGCGCGACCGGTGAACTGTCCCGCCTCACGGGATCGCACCTTTTCGCAGGTCAGATCGAGTGTCCTCTGTGGGGATGCTCAGTGTCGCGAAGGTTCAGAGGCGTAACTCGTGGCGGTACTACGTGCGCGGAGTCGCGTTCGGGGATGGCCGCGACCGGGATCGTCCAGCTCCATGGCCAGGGCGTACTTGAAATCGATGCGGCAGCGGACCGCTTCCGCCGCCTGACGGTCCGGCAGACCGATCAGGAACTGCAGCACACAGACGGTGGCCAATGGGGCGGGGGAGATGCCGGGGCGTCCGTCACGCGGATACCAGCCCGGCAGTCCTCGTCGCACCACAGGCCGTCCAGCCGGTCTCTCACCCACATCGCCGCCGTACCGCCAGGGTTGCTCGCCCGCGCGATCTGCGCGGTCACAGACGGGACTTGCTCATCGGAACGGGAACGGAGCGACAACGGACACCTCGACAACTGCATCGGTCTTCGAGACGGCCCCGAGCATGCCCGCTGATCATGCTGGCGCACCGGCAGACTCCAAGATCCCCGACAGAGCCAAGCGGTGCATCGTGGGTGATCAGGGTGGTGGATTGCCCCTTACCGGGTGTACTTGCGAATGCGGTAGCGCAGCCCTGACGCCGAGGACTGCCAGCCCTTGTCCTCGGTGACCTTCCACTCCGGGCCCAGTGGCGGGGCGTAGGCGTCGCCCTCGACCACCGCGTCGACTTCCGTCACCGAGAGCGTGGTGGCGTATGCCAGGGTGGCACGGTAGATCTCCCCGCCGCCGATCACCCATGCCTGAACGGAGACGCCCGCCGGCTGCGACGGCTTGGCGGTGAGCTCCAGCGCCTCGGCGATGGACCCGGCGCGCTCGGCCCCTTCGGCCGTCCACCGCGGATCGCGGGTGACCACGATGTTCCGCCTCCCGGACAGCGGGCGGAAGCGCACGGGCAGCGAATCCCATGTCTTGCGCCCCATCACCACCGGATGGCCGAGGGTGGTCGCCTTGAAATGCGCCATGTCCTCAGGCAGACGCCATGGAATCGCATTGTCCGCGCCGATGACGCCATCAGAAGTCTGCGCCCAGATCAGCCCGACGTTCACACCGCCACCGGAGCCTTGATGGCCGGGTGGTGCCGGTAGCCGAGCACCTCCACGTCGGAGTAGGCGTAGCCGAACAGCGAGTCGGCCTTGCTCAGACGCAGCTGAGGGAACTCGAACGGGGTACGCGAGAGCTGCTCGCGCACCTGCTCGACGTGATTGTCATAGATGTGGCAATCGCCGCCGGTCCAGATGAAGTCGCCGGGTTCGAGGCCGGCCTGCTGCGCGACCATGTGAGTGAGCAGCGCATAGCTGGCGATGTTGAACGGGACGCCGAGGAACAGGTCCGCGCTGCGCTGGTACAGCTGGCAGGAGAGTTTGCCGTCGGCGACGTAGAACTGGAAGAAGGCGTGACACGGCGCCAGCGCCATCTTGTCCAGCTCGGCGACGTTCCAGGCGGAGACGATCATCCGGCGGGAGTCCGGTTCCCGGCGCAGCGTGTCGAGAACCCCGCTGATCTGGTCGATGTGCCCGCCCGCCGGGGTGGGCCAGGAGCGCCACTGTGCCCCGTAGACCGGACCGAGGTCGCCGTTGGCATCGGCCCACTCGTCCCAGATGGTGACGCCGTGCTCCTGGAGCCAGCGGACGTTCGAGTCGCCGCGCAGGAACCACAGCAGCTCGTACACGATGGACTTGAGGTGCACCTTCTTGGTGGTGACCAGCGGGAACCCTTGTGAGAGGTCATAGCGCAGCTGGTACCCGAAGACACTTCGGGTACCGGTGCCCGTCCGGTCGGCTTTGGCTGTTCCGGAGGTGAGCGCCAGCCGCAGCAGGTCTTCGTACTGGGTATCGGCCATAACCGTCAATTCTACTAGCGTCGAGAACGTGGACTCGACGGCCATGGGGTTCAGCCCCCCGTCCGATGCCCGGGACGAGCGCGGGGTTGGCTTGACCTGTGGTCCAGCCCGCAGCGTCCAGGATCCGCGTCGCCAGGTGCCGGAAGTGAAGGCACGAGGGCAAAGGAAACCATGGCTCCGGGCAACCGGCCATGGGGGCTGGTGAGTTGTTGTCGGCCGCCCCCCCCGCAGCCGCTTCGCCTCGCCCGTCGAGTGCCGGAGAGGCCAACCGTCCCGTACGTGTTCTCGCCCCGCCGGAGGGCCCGGTGGGCCCCGGACCGCATCCGGGCGGGGCCCCGCCCTCCCGGGCGTCAGGCGCAGATGTCGCTGGCCCGGCCCGCGACCACCTGGCTCTCGGCCCACGACCGATCATTCGCCGGTGCCCGCAGCACGGTCCGGCCCAGGCCCCTGAGGTGCGCCGGTTCCCGGACCTCCTGCAAGGCGTCGACCAGTGCGAGCCGGTCCGCTGCGGTGAGGCCTGAGTCCCAGGTCACCGTGGTGTCGCCGGTGCCCGCGACGGCGATGAGTTCGCGGACGTGCTGCCGGGGCAGACCCGCTGTGACGCGCACTTCGGGGCCCGCGCCGACCGGGAGCGGCTGCGGAAGGGTCTCCTCTCGCAGCAGGGTGTTCGCCAGCTCGGGGTCGCCCGAGCGCAGGACGTCCAGCGAGAACAGTCCGGTCCGTGTGATCAACGACCAGGCCAGCCGGTCCGGGGCGAGCCGTCCCCAGCGGTGCTCGAGACCGTGCCACCACCGAAGGCTCTGCCGGGAGATCTCCTGGACCGCTGCCACCTGGGGTCTGCGCTCGGCGTCGTACCGGATCAGGGCCTCGTCCAGCCGACCGGGGCTGTGGGCGGCGACGGCCGATATCAGCCTGTGGGCGTCGTCGATCGCCAGCGTGGTGCCGGAGCCGATCGAGAAGTGCGCGGTGTGCGCGGCGTCGCCGACCAGTGCGGTCCTGGGCCCGATCCAGGTCGGCAGCGCGACGTCGGCGAAGGAGCGCGGCCGGTTCTGGGTGGCTCCGCTCAGCGGATGGCCGTCCAGGTCTGGGGCGAAGACCTCGGCGCAGGCGGTCTGGATCGCCTCGTTCGGCGTCATGCCGCGCCTCTTCTGCGCGAACTGCGTGAGCAACCCCCAGCGCCGGCGCGGTGGACAGCGGGCGCCGGAACTTCGTGTTCAGCTCCGCGGTGAGGAAGTGCGTTCGATCCGCGCTGGGCCACGCGATCCGACGCGTCGAGTGCGTCACCGGCGAGGTGGCCGATCCATTCGACACGGTGGAATCCTTCGTCGATGCGCATGTCCCACTGCAGGTGCCGCAGGGCATGGATCTGCAGGTAGTCACCAACCATGACCATGTGGGCCGGCTTGTCGAACACGGCTGCCCGCTGCCGCGGCGGCTGCGGCTCGGTCGCGGCGGCCGACGCCATGAGGTCGGGGCCGTGGATGGTGCTGCGAAAGGGGTGTGGTCCGGCGGCCAAGCGGCTTCCGGTGAAAAGGGGTTCTTGTGTCTCTGGCCACCAGGGATGGGCGGAATCCCAGCGGGCCCGGCCGCTGTCGACCTCGCCGCGGGTCCACTGATCACCCTCGCGCAACATGACCGGGCCCGGCATGCCGTGACAGAAGACGACCGCGATCTCCCGGGCTGCCCGGGTACGCACCTGGGTGGAGGCCGGAGCCAGAAAACCGATGTCGGTGATGACCTCCACCCGCTCGATCCGGGCGAACCCCTCGCCGTCCGGCACGCCATCGACGGCCATCCGTTCCGAAGCGATCTGGAGGTAGTCCCCCGGGCGAAGCGCGGTACTCACATGCGGAACAGAGGACGGTGCTGTCAGTGCCCGTTGATAACGTGCGTCGTCCAGTCGCGGAGTTCATGAAAGGGACGGGGTACGTGCGGAATGTGACATGCCATCAGGTCGCCGAGGACCGGTTGGCCGAGGCGCTCGACGACATCGACGGGCGGGCCTACACGCGGTGGCACTCGCTGCGGTACGGCAGCATCTCGCCGACGCTGATCCGGGCCATGGCGGACGAACTGCTCGACCATGTCGCCGCGCGAACGGTGACGGAGCCGGGGCTCGACGCTGCGGCCCGCACGGTCGCCGTCACCGCCGCGGAGTGTGTGCACGGAGTGCTGAGCATCATGTGCTTCCCGAACGGGGACCAGGAACTCCGGTTCCCCCTCGTCGGGGAGCGGATCAGCACGGACCCGGACGACGACGAGTTCGGGGACGGGCCCATCACCTTCCGGGACGTCGTCAAGGAGGCACCCACCGCGCGGACCTGGCTCGACATGTTCGAGATGTGTGTCGTCAGCGGACATGTGTGGGACTGGGAGCGGGTCACCGGTCTGCTGCTGCGCGGCGACTACGCGCCCGCCATCCGTGACGGCGTGCCCTACAACCGGTACACCTCCGTCTCCGACCCCGCCGACCTCGCCGCCATGGACGCCCTGTGCCCCTATCTCACCGAGGCGGCCGGGCATCTGCCCCGCGACTGGCCTACGGTTCCGCTGCGTAAGCCGGACGCCGGGGAGCGCGCGGAGGCTGCCCGGCGGCTCGACGAGGTCGGCGACGCGCTGAGCGCGGACCAGCGACTGCTCCGCGTACTCCTCGACGACGACCAGCACGCCTTCGAGGACGCCCTCGTCGCCCGGCTGGTCGCGTACCGGGAGAGCGTCGAGGCCGGTGCCGGTGATCCCGCGCCCCGGTCCCTCCTCCCCCTTGGCACCCTCGCCCTGGCCTGTCTCGCCGTCCAGGTCCATGGGTGGGAACTCGCTGTCCGGTCCGGGTATCTGCCGTACGGACTGCTGGGATCGCCGGACGCGCCGCGCCGGGCGGGGGAGGAGAACCGGAACAACTTGGGCTGCTGGGCCGCCAAGTAGGCCACCCCGGGTGCGGAAATGGGCCTGGCCCGACATCCAGGACATCGTCGTGGAGACGGACTCGTCCCCACCGAGGCAGCGCGTACGTCTGTGCGATAGTCAAGGACGGAAGACCACCCTGACCCACGTCGGCGAACGCCATCTGCCGGATCTCCGCGCCCTGGGACCCCGGTAGCCCCGACGGCGCCGAGCCTCAGTCCGTGTCTTTCGCGATGATCCGAACGAACACGGCCTAGAAGGCTCATGAAGATCTTGGTGAGGGGCTGTCTGGCCGGAGGCCGGGCAGCCCTTGTTCGCTATGCGGTGGCCGGGGCGAGTT
>NZ_JAINVF010000047.1 GCF_020400585.1 Streptomyces sp. NK08204
ACAGCCCTTGGCGCTAAGGAACGATCTTGTGCGCCTAGCACAGTGATCCACTCTGCTGCCGGGGTTCGGTGAAAGATCGTATGAGCGGTGTGGCGTGGGGCTACCGTCCGCCGCGTGCCGGTGGAATTCCTGACTGCTGAGCAGGCCGCAGCGTACGGACGGTTCGTGGAGGAGCCGACCCGTCCGGAGTTGGAGCGGTTCTTCTACCTCGACGACGTGGACCGGGAGCTGATCGGGAAGAGGCGGGGTGATCACAATCGCCTGGGGTTCGCACTCCAGATGTGCACGGTCCGCTATCTGGGGCTGTTCCTGGAGGACCCGCTGGATGTGCTGTGGCCGGTGGTGGAGTACCTGGCCGAGCATCTGGGCGTGGAGGACGCCTCGTGCGTGAAGCGGTACACCGAGCGGCTGAAGACGGCGTACGAGCACGCGTGGGAGATTCGTGACGCGTACGGCTATCACCAGTTCGAGGAACACGAGGGGGGCGGAAGTTCCGTACCTTCCTGCACGGGCGGGCGTGGACGGCCGCCGAGGGGCCGGTGGCGCTGTTCAACCAGGCGGTGGGCTGGCTGCGGCGGAACCGTGTGCTGTTGCCCGGGGTGAGCGTGCTGGCCCGGCAGGTGGCGGAGGTGCGGGGCACGGCCGAGCAGCGGCTGTACACGACGGTGGCCAAGGCCGCGCGCCGCGCGGACGCCGCACTGCCGGCGGACCTGGTGGGGCTGCTGGATGTTCCGGGGGGCCGTCGGGTGTCGGAGCTGGAACGGCTGCGCCGGCCGCCGACGCGGACGACGGGCACGAGCATGGCGAAGGCGCTGGAGCGGGTCGATGAGATCGCCAGGTTCCGTCTGGGGCGGGTGCGGATCGAGAAGGTCCCGCCGAACCGGCTGGCGCCCCTGGCTCGTACGGGGCTGGGGTCCAAGGCGCCGAACCTGGAGCGCACCCCGGAGCCGAAGCGCACCGCGCTGCTGACCTCGGTGGTCCGGCACTTGGAGGCGTCGGCGATCGATGACGCGCTGGATCTGTTCGCGCTGCTGATGCAGGTGAAGCTGGTCAGCGCCGCGCGGCGGGCGACGGACCGGGAGTGGGTGGCGGGCCGGCAGCGGGTGGTGAAGGCGTTCCGCATGGTCGACGGGGTGTTCCGGCTGTGGAGCGAGCAACTGGATCTGATCGCCGAGAGCGGCACGGACTTCGATCCGGGCGCGATGTGGCGGGCGCTGGAGACGGAGATCGGCCCGCGCGCGGAGATCGAGGCTGCATCCAAGCTGGCTGCGGAGATGATCGGGCCGGGGGTGGTCAACGATCGTTATTCGACGTTGTTTCCCCCCGACTCCCTCCGCCACAAGGCGAGAATGTTCCGGGTGCCGAGAGTGTCGGGGTGGTCTTCGCCCAGCACCCGTACCTGGTCGGTGAGCAGCTCGGCGAGGGCATCCGCGGCTCCGGCAGCATCCCCCGACTCCCACCGCCACTGAGCGAGATCCCTCCAGGTGTCCAGGGTGTGGAGGTGGTCGGGGCCTAGCACGCGCTCTTGGTCGGCGAGCAGGTCGGTGAAGGCGTCCGCGGCTCCGACCGCGTCCCCGGACTCCCCCCGCCACATGGCAAGAAGACCCCGAATGGCCAGGGTGTCGATATGGTCGGGGCCCAGCACCCGTACCTGGTCGGCGAGCAGGTCGGCGAGGGCGTCCGCGGCTCCGGCAGCATCCCCCGACTCCCACCGCCACATGGCAAGAAAGCTCCGGGTGGCCAGGGTGCCGGGATGATCGGGGCCCAGCACCCGTACCTGGTCGGCGAGCAGGTCGGTGAAGGCGTCCGCGGCTCCGGCAGCATCCCCCGACTCCCCCCGCCACCGAGCGAGATTACTTCGAGCGGCCAGGGTGTGGAGGTGGTCGGGGCCTAGCACGCGCTCTTGGTCGGCGAGCAGGTCGGTGAAGGCGTCCGCGGCTCCGGCAGCATCCCCCGACTCCCCCCGCCACCGAGCGAGATTACTCCGAGCGGCCAGGGTGTAGGGGTCGTCGGGGCCTAGCACGCGCTCTTGGTCGGCGAGCAGGTCGGTGAAGGCGTCCGCGGCTCCGGCAGCATCCCCCGACTCCCCCCGCCACCGAGCGAGATGACCCCGAGCGGCCAGGGTGTAGAGGTGATCGGGACCCAGCAGGTCGCGGGCGGCGTCCGCCAGGCCTCGGAAGTGGGCGACGGCAGCGGTGGCCTGACCACTTTCTCCGAGGCTTCTGCCAGTACGGAAGAGGACGTCATGCGCATCGGTGTGCCACAAAGCATTCCTGGCCTGGCTGATGAGGGCTTCGGCGTTGGCACGCAGGGCTCCGGCGAGGGCGATGTCGCGCTCTATCTTGGGCCAGGCGGCGGTCAGAGCGGCGGCGGCAGTGCGGGCAAGCCGGTCATGCTGATCTGCGGGCAGGGAGTCGCGGACGGCGCGTTGGACAAGGTTGTGTAAGCGCACCGCCTGATGCGCGGTGGCGGGTGTGTGGTCGATCAGGCTGAGCCGGTGCAGACACCGCAACGCGTCGGCCGCGTCCTGCGCGCTGACCTGTCGCCTTCGCACGCTCCCCCTGGTGTCCTCACCGAGAGTGCGGTGTTCGGTGAGGTAGGCCAGAGCCGCAGGCGCGGTCAGGACGGGCGCTGGGATGCCGTTGGAGTCAAGCATCGCGACCAGTTGCAGCATGGGGCGAGCCAGGCCCGCCGGGCGTAGGCGGTCGGCGCGTTCGATGGACAGGGACCACGCGGCAGCGACTGTCGTGGCATGGTCGTCGGGAAGCGCGTCGGGCTCGGGTAAGACGTCCGCCAATGTACGGGCCCGGTCGGCCAGTAGTTGTCGGTAGGCGGTGCAGTCCAGGCCGGAGTCGATGAGGTAGGCGGCGGCCTGGGCCAGGGCCAGCGGCAGGTGCCCGAGGTCGGTGGCCAGGGCGGTGAGCTGGTCGGCCGGTTCGTGGCGATGGTGAGCTGCCAGGGTGGCGGTCAGGTAGGCGGCGGATTCGTCGGGGGTGAAGAGGCCGACGATGACCAGTCGCCGGTCGGGACCAGTCAGGGCGGCGTCCCGGCGGCGGGTGGTTATGAGCGTTCGGCCGCAGGGGCTGGCGGGGGGCCACAGGCCCCGCACGTCGGCCGGCTCGGCGAGGTCGTCCAGGACGACCAGCCACCGGCATGGCTTCGTATCGGGTTTGGGTTCGAGCCAGGCCAGGAACGTTTTCGCGGCCTGCTCCGGGTCCTGCGGGTCGGCGCCGAGGACCTCGATGCCGGCCTGTGCGTAGCCGGACACGGCCGCTGAGCTGGTGCTGGCAGTGATCCACATCAGTACGTCGACCCCGCCGGATTCCCAGGCGGCGCGTGCGTAGTCGGCGGCGAGCTGGGTCTTGCCCACCCCGCCGATTCCCGTCAGGACCTGGCACAGCACCGCCGTGCCCCCGTCGGCGACGGCCGCCCGCAGCTGCTCGACCTCGGTCCGGTGCTGGAAGGACTGTGCCCGGGGCGGGATCACGCCTACCTGGTGCGGCCAGGAGGCCCGTTCTCGCGGGGCGGCCTGTTGCACTATGGTCAATTCGCTGACGTACCCGCTGATGGCCGTGCCGCCCCCGGAGGCGATGGCATCCCCGGTCCGGGATACTTGCACCAGCCCCCCGGCTGAGGGGCCCGCAGGCTCTGGAAGTGGTCCGCGGTAGCCGGTCAGCGCGGTTCCCCCGTCGTGGGCGTGGGCGTCGCCGGTGTCCGTAACCACCACCGGCTGCGTTGGTACATCGCCCTCCGCTCTACGCCCGGCCCCATCGGGGTCGGGCGTAGAGCGGCGTTTCCGGCTCCTCATGGCAGGAAGAGTTCCTTCTCGTGAAGTGCTGCGGGCTGGGGAGGATCAGCTGAAGTCGACGCCGGTGCCGGCACTGCTACCGGGGCCTTGCGCGGTGGCGTTCCCTGTCCGCTCCGCCTTCGCCGACCCGGTCCCCGCGCCGCCGGGACGCCGCACACCAGTGTGAGCCGTGCCGCCGCCGCTTCCGTCAGCATTCCCGGTGTCGGCGGCCAGGTCCGCCGGTCCCGGAACCGGGGCTGGGGCAGGCGGTCGTTGCAGTAGCGCCCAGACCAGGGCGGCGATGCCGGTGGCGGCCTGGACCGTGGCGCCGACCAGCTGGCCAGTATCTGTGCTGTCCAGCAGCCAGACGAGCGGTGTCGACACGACACTGGCCGCCGCAACCACCATGACCGTGATCTTCCAACCTGGCGCCATGCCCGCCCCTTCCCGACAGTTCGTCAGCTCACAGCGTCACGTGCGGCCTTCACTGATGGCAAGGACTGATACCCGCGGCCATCGGTTTCGGTGACCCTCCCTCGCGGACGGCAGATGTTATCGCTGGGATGGTGTCAGGTCTTTTCCGTGCGGCGGGGCCGCAGTGGCCGGTAGCCGGCCGGGTCGAGCTTGGCGAGCTCAGTGTCGACTTCGACGTTGATGGTGCCGAAGAAGTTCACGTTCTCGCTGTGGGCCGGTGAGATGTGCGCGAGGAGCTCGTCGTCGACCGCCCGGCCCTCGGCCCGCATCTGTGCGATGGCCAGGCCGTAGTACTCCGTCGTCCAGGTGACCACCGAGTTGGTCAGTATCGTCAGACACCATGCCTGCTCGGTCTGTGCGGCCAGGTGGCGGTGGCGGATCGCGCCCTCGTGTGCGTACAGCAGGCTGCGGCGCAGCGAGTGCAGGGACTCGCCCTTGTTCAGCTGCCGGGCGATCTTCCTGCGGTAGGTCTCGTCCGCCAGGTAACGGACGGCGTAGACGGTGCGGCGAAGCGCCCCGTACTCCTTCAAAGCCGCCGCCAGGGTGTTCTGTCGGGAGGAGGCGGACAGTTTGCCGACGATCAGCGAGGCGGTGGCGTGCCCGAACTTGATCGACCCGGCCGGCCGCAGCACATCATCCCAGTTCTCCTCGATCAACCCCATATTGATCTTCTGGGTGAGCAGCGGCCCCGCCACCGGCCAGACGCTGTTGACGTCCCGCTGCGGGGCCATGCGATACAGGTGATCTTCCCCAGGTCCCGGATGCGCGGCGAGAGCTGCATGCCCACCGGATCGAACAGCGCAAAGTTGACCAGGGTGACGCCGTGCGTGTCGGTGGCGTGCTCCGTGATGGGCAGGTCGGTTTTGTTGCCCATGATCTCGTACAGCACGTAGTGCGCCTCCCTGCACGTCACCACGATGACCTTCGTGCCGAACGTCGTGTGCTGGTCCGAGACGTGCGCACCTCGCCGGTGCTGGCCTTCCGGTTGCCCAGCACCTTCTCCAGGTCACCCATCGCGGCCGCCAGCTCCTCCCTGCACCCCTCCAGTGCGAGGCGGGCGTCCGTGGGCTTGCCGACCAGCTGGCAGAACTGCTCCCGCTGCCCCTCCCACTGCTCGGGCGTGAACAGGTACGACGCCGGATCCGCGTACCGGCGCGAGGACGGCACGTACACGTCCCCGCTGCGCAGCCTGTCCCGCAGGCTCAGCAGCACCGTCAGCTCCCAGAAGTGCCGGTACGCCGTGACGTCCCTGTCCCGCGCGGCCTGCTCCAGGTAACCGGCCCACTTGGCGGGAACGAAGTCCGTCGGCGCCTGGTCGGGGACCTTCCGGGCCCTGTCCGCGTTCAGCTTCTTCAGGATCGCGACGGCCTCCATGAAGCCCTCGGAGCCCGTACCGCCGGTGAAGCTGATCGCCTTCAGCACGTCCGGGGTGAACTGCCGCAGGTAGGAGTAGGAGTTGTCCAGCATCGCCAGATGACCGTTGTCGCGCGGCAGCCTGCCGGTGCCCTGAGCAACAGCGGCGCGCAGCCGCTCCATGCCGATGCTGTTCCGCAGCAGCCCGCCGACCATCTCGTCCTCGATCCCGGTGTCGACCAGGACCGGCAGGATCTCGTCCAGCAGCGCCTGCCGTCCCTCCCCGGCAGCGGCGCGGGTGACGCGGTTGCGTGGCTTTGGACCCCGGCCGCCGAGGCAGACGGCGAGATCCGCGACGGTGCCTGGGTCGCCGCACTCACCGGCGACGTCCTGCACGGTTGGCCGAAAGGGATGCGGCTGATCGTCCGGAAGGAACGGCCGCATCCGGGAGCTCAGTTGAGGCTGACCGACGCGGACGGCCTGCGGCTTACCTGCTTCGCCACCAACACCACCGGTCAGCCGATCGCCGAACTCGAGCTCCGTCACCGACTGCGGGCCCGCGCGGAGGACCGGATCCGGGCCGCCCGGTCCACCGGCCTGCGGAATCTGCCCCTGAAGCACACCGCCCAGAACCGCATCTGGCTGGAGATCGTGCAGATCGCGCTGGACCTGCTGGCCTGGATGTCGATGCTCGCGCTGACCGGCAAGGCCAGGCTCTGGGAGCCCCGACGTCTGCGGCTTCGCCTGTTCACCACGGCGGGACAGATCGTCACCACCGGCCGCCGGCGGATCCTCCGCCTGGCCCGGCACTGGCCCTGGACCCACCACATCACCGACGCCCTCCACCGGATCGCCCAACTACCCGATCCCGGCTGACCAGCAGATGCCCCGTCCCGACAGCAGCACGACCGGTCCGGAGCAGTGGAACCCGGCGCCCACCCGAGACGACACTCGGGTCGCTGGTCTGCCCGCGCTCAGCCGCAGAGCGCCTGATGGTCCGCCGACTTCGTCGGCGGACCATCACGAAAGTTCGAGGCTAGGCGCTCCAGGGGCGCTGGCCGACCGCGAAAAAGGCCAAGACCCCTCCGCAACGCGTGATGGCGGGCAAGATTCCGTGTCATGGACCTTGCGGGTGTGGCAGCGGTGGTAGGGCTCATGGGAATTCCAGTGACGGTGGTCATCGCTCGATGGCAGCTGCGCAGTGCCCTCGATCAGGCGCAACTCGCCTACCGAGCTGCCATTGAAGCGGCCGAAGCGGCCCACCGGACGGCCCTGCAGCAAGCCGAAGCCGCTCATAGGACCGCACTCGAAGTAGCTCACGCACAGATCAAAGCTGATCACGACAAGTGGCTCGAAGAAGCACAGAGAACGTCATTCCACGCGTTCCAGAGCGCAGTCGGCCGCTTCCGCAGAAAGCTTGAGGAGGGGGCCAACCGTAGGGAACTTCTCAACACGGCGTCGGATCTTCACGACCTCCAATACGAGCTGAGTCTCGTCTGCCCGGAGGAACTCTCCCGCTTGGCGCGCAACCTCTACAGCGCCTGCCGCTTCGAGGTGCTACATCGCATTGACGACTACACAACGCACGCAGAGCGGGTAGCTCTGTACGACACCATGATCAAGCCGTTACGAGTTGAGATCACCGAGTTCGCGAGGGCTCACTTCGAACGCAGGCAAGACCCCAGCGGTTCGTGACCCTCAACAACGCCAGATCAGCACGCGGTGGCGGCGGTGTCGCGATCGAAAGCCGCATTGCGTGCCCTCACCTTCAGCGCGTCGCCTGTCCGTCATCGCCTCCGTCTACCGCGCGCTCTCCGACGCCGAGGAGACCGGCGCCCCGGCCGGGCCGGGCATCGTCGCCTCGCGCCGGCCGACCCGGGCGGACCTCACCGGCCCCGGCGGCGGCACCGACCCCGAGCTGATGGAACGGCTCACCCGGCAGGTCATGGACGGCACCACAGACGAAGTGCTGCACACGCTCGTTGAGCAGACCGAGGACGGGACAGACATTGTGGCGGCGCTGCTGGCGCAGGCCGGAGGCGAAGGGGAGGATGCATGATCCCGATGCCGCCGCATCGCACGAAGGGACCGGGGGTGCTCGGCGCCACTCCTGATCAGCCAATCGGCCCTTTCGGGCGCTGGCCCGAGTCCGGCGAAGACCCGGAGACGGACATCGACGCCGACCAGGACGGGCCTCACCCAGGCGCGTGATGCTGGAGGCGTGGGCCGTATCCGCTTCTGCGCCTCCTGCGGGGCCCGGCTGCCGAGAAGGGCTTCGCCGCGGCGCCGGTACTGCGACGACGTGTGCCGGGCCCAGGCGTGCCGGGACCGGCGGACCAGCGATCGGATCATGGGCGTCGCCCTGATGCTCGGCGAGGCCGAGTGGACCAGCGACGAGGGGATGATCCGGCTGCTGACCTGCCCGGAGTGCGGGCGAATCACCTTCGCCGGCGCCAGCCGCCGCCAGGACACCGTCGACTGCTCAGGACGCTGTCGATCAAGAGCGTGGCGCCGTCGTGAGACCCGCCGCGCTCGACTGCGAGCGTGACGTCCAGCCGTCACAAAACGGCGCTCTACCAGCGAGTATGACGCCTCCACGTCACGCTACTGGGCCCCGACTCGGACAAGATCATTCCTTAGCGCCAACCGCTGG
>NZ_JAINVF010000048.1 GCF_020400585.1 Streptomyces sp. NK08204
TGACCGGCCTCGGCTTGCGGATCCGTGGGTTGTGGCGACTTCATGGGTCCTGACTGTATGCCCAGCTTTCGGAGCCTCATGGCTGGGTGAGGATGCGGGTCCGCAGGAGTTCGAACGAGGCTCGGCCATACATGGCTCGCTTGAGCGTTTTCACCCGGTTCAAGTGTCCTTCGACGACGCCGGAACTCCAGGGGAGGGTGAGGCCGGCGGTGACGGCGTCGAGGTCCTGGCGGAGGAAGCCGGCGAAGCCCTTCATGGGCTTCGGTGCGTCCTGCTCGGCCCGGCGGATCCACTCCAGCAGCAGGTATCCGCGCTGGTGGCGGAGCAGGTCGGCGAAGGCCCGGGCGAGATCGCAGGCCCGGGTGATGTCCGGGCAGGCGAGCGGGACTTGAAGGAGTCGTACGAGGTGTGTCTACGCCTCGCTTGTTTCCGGCAGTCCGGGCACCGGCCCGGGCGAGCGGTGGACACCGCATCCACCACCAGCACGTCGGTGGAGTCGCTGACGCGCTCCACTCGCACATCGATCCCGGGAAACAGCACAGCCTCGACCGTCTTGCCTGCCACGCCAGGAAACACTCTGCCGAAACGATCCCTCGTTCCCCGCGCTGACTTGGGGATTCACGGAACTGCGGCCAGAGCCAATTACGCGAACGTCCACAACCAGGGGGCGGTGCCCGAACTGAGAGCAGTTCGGGCACCGCTGCAGCACTTTGTCAGTTTGCGCGGCTGTGTGTCTGTCCGGGCTTGTCGGTGACGCTGCGGCTCAGGACGGCGGTGGTGGCGGTGATCTGGCCCTTCTTGACCGAGGGGGTGTCCTTGACCATGACGCTGCGCTCGCCGAGGAATTCCAGGGTGTGCTTGTCGAAGATCCACTCGGTGCGCTCGCCGTCGTGGACGCGGGCGACGGCGATGCCGTGGCGGCCGGCGGCGTCCACGGCGTCGTTGACGACGGTGACGCCGGGGATCTTGGCTGCGGCCTTGTACAGGGCGGCGCTGACCTTCGGCGGCGCGAGCTGCTCGCGCAGCAGGTCGCCGATCGTCACGAACGCCTCCTGGTCCGGGCCGGGCCCGGCGCCCTTGGCCTCGTCGTAGATCTTCTTCAGCAGCGCGTCGGGGTCGGTGGGCAGCGACTCCAGGTAGCGGTAGGTCGGGTTGTTCAGCGAGGGTGCCGCGTTGCCCGGGACGGTGACAGGACGCTTGGAGTTGGTGCCATCCGCCCGACGGACCGTGGTCCGGCCGTCTCCTTCACTGACAACGACGCCTTCCTGGTCAGTGGTCAGCTCCGTGTCCTGGCCGTTCTCGCGCAATAGGCCGCGGCGTGTTCCGTCTACCGAAAGCCAGATCTGCCGCAGGTGCGGCTTGTTCAGGCGCATGACAGGGTCCTTGCCGCTCTGGCTGGAGAAAGCGACCTTGCTGGCGATGTACACGTACTGGTCGTCGCGGACGGCGGGTGCGGGCTTGGACGCGGCGACGGTGGCGATACGGTCCAGCAGCACCGCAGCCGGTGTGGCACTGGTTTCGCGGGCCGAGGGGCCGGAGGCCATGGCCGAGCCGGGGCCGGCGGTGGAGTGCTGGTCGAGCACACCGCCGGTGGCCAGGGCGAGGGCCATGGCGCCTGCGGCCAGCGGGATGGCCGTAAATGCCAGGCGGCGGCGATACCGGGGTCGGGGCCTGGCGGTAGCGGCATCGGCGTTGTGCTGGATTTCGCGCATCAGGTGGTCCTTCAGGAGCTGGTGGCGGCGTCCAGGCAGGTCCCGCTCGGCCGGGACCGGCAGCAGCCGGGCCATCTCCTCGCGCTCGGCCTGGGTGGGCCTTTGCGGCTTGGGGCTCATCGGGTTTCCTCCTGGGTGGGCCGGACCGCAGGGATACGGTCACCATCTACCTGTCCGCGGCCCGCCTCCGAGTTCCCGCTCCCGGGTGGAACCTCGACACCGGCGAACTTGCGGAGCTTCTTGCGGGCGCGCGAGAGACGAGAGCGGACGGTGCCCAGCGGGATGCCCAGCGCCTGGGCCGCGGCCGCGTAGTCCAGGCCGGACCAGATACACAACGCGACCACCTCGCGCTCCGCGCGGCGCAGCCGGGACAACGCGGCCTGCAACACCGCGACCTGGCCCGCGTCGTCGATCCGGTCGACCAGATCCTCGGCGAAGTCCGGGAACACCTCCTCGCGCGGCAGACGGCCGACCGCCGCCTCGTGCCGCCGCGCGGCCCGGCGTGTGTTCCTCGCGGTATTGGTGGCGATGCCCAGCAGCCAAGGCCGCAGCGACCCGCCGTCCAGGTCCACCGTTCCCCGCAGCCGCCATGCCTCCAGGAAGGTCAAAGACAGCACGTCCTCGGCAACCGACCAGTCGCCTGTCAGCCGGAAAGCATGGTTGTACACCGCCCGGGCGTAATCATCGAAGAGAGACCCAAACGTATCGGGATCTCCCGCCCGTATTCGGGCGCGCACACTCATCTCCATACCATCGGACTGTCCGACCGACTCGGACCAGTTCCCGGAACGTGATGCACGCCATATCCCAGGAGTTCCCGTTCAAACAGGAGAGGGACTTCCCAGACCTCGCCGGGGCCAGTGACCGATGGCCGATCAGACGGTCTTCACCGTCTCCTGACGCCTGTCACGGCTGCTGCCGACATCGACGACGCGCGACCTCGGTACGGTCGCGGGGGCCGTCCGGCCGTGTCTGTCCCTGGTGCGGCCTCTCGGCTTGGGGTCGGTGGTGGTGAGAGTCGGTGTTGGTGGTCTGGTGGTTGGTGTTGTGGTGCTGGTCAGCGGGGTGTTGGGGCGGGATCGGCACTGTCGTGATCGCCCGGGCGAGGTGGCAGCGGCGATGGCGGCGTTCCACCCGCTGTGGGAGGACGTGAGCGAGGACGATGTCGTGTGGGTGGACGAGCATGTGGGCACGGTAATTTCCGGACCTGGGCGAAGCTGACCTCGCACCTGACCGCCGAGACCTATGGCAAGAGCCGGGCGGTAGTGGACCGCCGGATGCTGGAGCGGGCCTGTGCACGGCTCATAGGGCCGCTGTGACCGGCGCCGCCGGGCCGACAGAGGGCGCTTCCCGCTCCGGCACGCACGGGGACGGCGGGGACGTGCGGGGAGGCCTGCCTTCTTCCTTCCTGTCGGCGCTGCGCGGCCCTGCCGTGCGCAGGCTGCTCGCCCTGCGGCAGGAACAGAAACTGACGACCCGGCCTGTACAGCTGATGGCTCAGTCGTTGGAAGTGACCGAGCGCACGGTGTGACGGTGGCTTGCCGCTGCCGAGCGTGACGAGTCCGAGGCCGCGGAGTCCGGGGCGCGGGCCCAGAGCAAAGACCGCTTCTCCGTCACCCCGGAAGTGCGTCGCTTGCTGGCCTTGTGGAAGAGCAACGTCGCGGCAGTCCATCGTGAGCTTATCGCTCGCGCGGCCAAGGGTGAGGGGGAGCCGCCTCCGTCGATTCCGACGCTGCACCGGGCGAGCCAGCGGGATCTGACGCCGGGGGAGCGGGCGGGGCTCGCGGGTGGGGAGCGGGCGGCGCGCAAGCATGATGTGTTCCTGGCCCGGCCGCGGGGCTGGCGCAATCAGGTGTGGGAGACGGACCACATGCAGGCGGCGGTGCTGGTCGATGTCGATGGCCAGGCTCGCAGGCCGTGGATCACCTGGTTCACCGACTGCGCGACGAACGCGATCACTGGTGTCGCGGTTACGCCGGGAGATCCGTTGCGGGAATCGGTGCTGGCCGCGCTGCGCTCCGCGGTCCTGCCCGAGGACCTCTACGGCCCGTTCGGTGGTCTGCCCGAGAAGGTGCGTGTCGACCGTGGCAAGGACTTCCTGTCCAGGACGGTGACCGTAGCGTTCGATCTGTTGGACGTGACGGTGGAGGACCTGCCCGCCTACACCCCCCACCTCAAGGGCACCGTGGAGGGCCTGAACCGGGCGGTGGAGAGCATGTTACTGGCCGCGCTGCCCGGCTACGCCCGCCAGCCGCGCCCCGGCAAACGCTCCTCCCGCCCGAAGGACGAAGCGCTGCAGGGCTTCGAGGACTTCACCACCCAGCTTCTGGCCTGGACGTTCTGGTGGAACACCGAGCACCGCCCGGCGCCATTGCGGGGCAAGACTCCGCTTCAGGCATGGCGGGACGATCCCACCCCGCTGCGGGACGTGCCGGCCGCGGATGTGTGGACGTTCACCCTGGAGGACGCCGGCACCCGCACGCTGACCACCCGCGGCATCCGCTTCAGGAGGCGCGACTGCGTGGGGCCGTGGATGACCGGGCAGGCGGGATCCAGGTCCGAGTGCGCTTCATGCCCCACCACGACCACCTGGGCCGATGTCGGCCTCACCGTCGAGGACGGCGCTCGCCTGGACGAGGTGTTCACCCGCATCAACGACGCCTGACCGCCTGCCTCACGCGACGTCGTCCGGTTCGCCGTCCTTCTTGCCGAAACGGCTTTCTACCTCGTTGGGCTTCGTGGCGGGGACCGGCTCACCGACCAGAAGCCAAAGCCGTTGCGGCCCCCTGTCCGGGGAGGGCAGGAGGCCGCACCGTGGGGCGGGCTCCCGCATCGCCGGAGAGCCGCGGCGACGACCTCAGCAATCCTGCCGCCGGCACGCTTGCGCGGCTAACAGTGTTAGCCGTACGCTGTGGGCACGGGCTAACACCGTTAGCCGAGCTCATTCCCTGCCAGGAGTCCCCATGCACGCCGTCCGCACCCACATCGACATCGCCGCCCCCGCTTCCCGCGTATGGCAGGTGCTCACCGACTTCGACGCGTACCCGCAGTGGAACCCCTTCATCGTCAGCATCAAGGGCGTGCCCGAAACGGGCGCAGTGCTACGGAACGTCATCGTCAACAACGGCTCCACCATGCGCTTCCGCCCCACGGTCCGTGCTGCCGTCCCCGCCAGGGAGCTGCGCTGGCTCGGGCGGCTCGGGCTGCCCGGGCTCCTCGACGGGGAGCACTCCTTCCTCATCGAGGAGACCGGGCCCGGCAGTGTGCGGCTCACTCAGGCCGAGACCTTCACCGGCGCCCTCGTGGCCGTACCCTTCGTACGCCGCAAGCTCGACGTCCACGACGCCTTCGCGGCGATGAACTCCGCCCTCAAGCAGCGAGCCGAACACCAGTGAGCACCCACCAGCAGCCCGTCCGCACCCCGCGTACCCCCCGCGCCGCCCAGATCGCCGCCGCCGCCCGCGGCCTGCTGGAGGAGCGCGGCCGCGACGAACTGACCATGCGCGCCCTCGCCGAGCGCCTCGGCATCCGCGCTCCCTCCCTCTACAAGCACTTCCGCAACAAGGAGGCCGTGGAAGCGGCTCTCGTGGAGGACGCCCTCGCCGAGATGGGTGCGGCCCTGCACGCCGCCCTGGGCGAAGTGCCCGCCGCCGGCCGCGTGCCCGCGCTCCTAGCCGCCTACCGGCGGTTCGCCCTCGCCCACCCCGGCCTCTACCGCCTGGCGACCACCGGCCCGCTGCCGCGCGCCGCCCTGCCCGGCGGGCTGGAGGACTGGGCCGGCAGCCCGTTCTTCCTCGCCACGGACGAACCCCACCTCGCGCAGGCCCTCTGGTCGTACGCGCACGGCATGGTGCTCCTTGAACTCGACCACCGCTACCCGGACGGCTCCGACCTCGACCTCACGTGGCAGGCGGGCGCCCGCGCCTTCACCGCTTCCGGCGGGCGTTCGGCGCTGGACGCGCCGTAGCACCTCGTCAGCCGGGTCTGTCCAGCCAACGGTGTAACTCGGGTGATGTGAGTTAGCGGCGGCCGACGGAGAGTCGGCCGTCGAAGGCGATATCGAAAGCCTGCAGGGCGGGCTTCCAACGCATGGTCCAGCGTTTGCGACCCTGGCCGGTGGGGTCGAGGCTCATGACGGCCATGTAGACGCACTTGAGGGCTGCGGCCTCGTTCGGGAAGTGCCCGCGGGCCCGGACGGCTTTTCGTATGCGAGCGTTGACCGACTCGATCGCGTTGGTGGTGCAGACGACGCGGCGGATCTCGGTGTCGAACTGAAGAAAGGGCACGAACTCTGTCCAGGCGTTCTCCCAAAGCCGCACGATCGCCGGATACTTGGGGCCCCACTCCTCCTGGAACTCCAGGAACCGGTCTTCCGCCGCGCTCGCGGTCGGAGCCGTGTAGACAGGCTTGAGCCCGCGGGAGATCTTGTCCCAGTCCTGGTCCAGCGGCCGGTTCTGCCACTCGGCCATCCCGTCCATGACCTTGTCGGTGATGGTCGAGATGGTCTGCTTGGACACGCTCGCGCCATGGACCTCGGCCAGGTGAGCGGAGATGTCACCGTGCGTCAGACCACGCGCGGACAGCGG
>NZ_JAINVF010000049.1 GCF_020400585.1 Streptomyces sp. NK08204
GCAATTCCCGCCGCGGCACCGCCCCGGTCGGCCTGCATCTCGGACGCTGGCGGCTGGCCGAAGGACGTGCGTGCCTGCGCACGCACCGGGCCCAGTCGTCGGCCAGCCGTCCTCCCACGTTGGCCGCTCCCGTACTGAGCGCCGGATCGTCACCACAGAAGTTGTGCCAGAACCCGAGAATGGACAGCAGATGTGCGCCACTTCGGGAGGCGCGAGAGTCCGGCGCTGTTCGATTACCAGGCGGCTAGAAGAGGTCGGCCGAGGTGCCCTGCGTGAGGTTCTCGAGGACCGTGCGCAGCCACGGGCTGCGCACGGCTGGTAGCCGGACCAGGGTGTGCTGGAACGTTCCCCGGTCGGCCCGGAACAGGTAGTTCGGGAGGAGCGGGAGCGGGTCGTCGCGGAGGACGTCTTGGGGTATGCGGCCCGACGCGGGAACCGGCAAGTACGGCTGGGGGGAGACCAGCCACAGCCACACCCCCAGCGGCAGGGGCACCAGGTATGCCGACGCAGGCGGGCCGGCGGGGGTCCAGGTCTGACCTGTCTGGGGATGGACCGGTACGAGGAGGATGTCGACGCCCGCGTCCGAGGAGGGCCGTCCCGGTCCAGCCAGGACGGCACGCCGCTTCGGGGCGCCTGCCGGCAGCAGGGCGTCGAGCGCGCGTTGGAACATGTCCGCGGTCAGACCGCCCGGGACCTTCACCGGCTGCCCATAGGAGGCCACCAGCAGGTGGGCGAGCGCATGGCCGGCTGCCGCCTCCCACTGTGGGCTCCACGACCAGTAGTGGTTCGACCCCAACCGTCCTCCCCACGTGGCAATCGGCTCGAACGGGGGCGTTTCCTCCCCCTTCTCTGCCAGCTCCGCCCAGGAGAGGGGCGCAGCGTGGATACCGTCAACGGGGACGCGGTGCACGACATCCGAGCTGAGCCGCACTGCCTGCCAGAGTGAGCAGTCGTCGACCCTGGTCGCCACGGGGAGGTCGCATGCCTCGCAGGCCATGTTGGGCCCGTCGGCTCCGTCGAGGCCACAGCAGGCACCGCCGCGCTTCTCAGGAATCAGCCGGGTTCCACGGATGTCACCGGGCGCGATGACACTCGCTCCGGGCGTGCTGTCGGACAGGGCGTAGACCGGCGCGTAGATGCCGCGTGCCTCCGCCTCGCCTGGATCGATCTCGTCCCACATCCGCCACGGCCCTCCCCAGGGGTCCGGGTCCACGGCAAACGTCCCGGACTCCATGAGCACCGGAAGCTGGGCCCCGTTCCCGTACTTCTGACGGGCGTGGACTGGCAGTGAGACCTGGGACAGCGGGGTGGTCAACTCGGCACCGCATCCCGCACACACGAAAACGAACAAATATCCTCCGCCTGGGAAACAGGCGCATCGTCGCAGCTCGCCGGCAGCCAGCCAACACGTTTTCTCATTCGTTACGGGAACGGCACCTGCCACCGGCGTGGAGTATCAACGCAGCGCGGGCAAGTGCCGCCAGCCGCCTCTGATTACGGCAAGCGACTCACTCAGTGTTCGAATTCCCGGTGTGCTGCGGCGCCTTCCGAAGTGGCGAACATCTGCTGCCCTTTCTCGTGAACGAAGCCAGGTGCCCGGTGGGGCAGGCCTCGCAGCCCTTCTCGGCTACGTATCCGGACGCCAGCGCGGCGGCGAACAGCTCCTTGGCATGCTGCAAGTCCCTCGACGCTTGCGTCCCCTACGACCTGACCGTGCTGGACCGGCCGGCTCGCCGGGTCCTGGTCGTCCTGTCATTATGACGAGGCAGCGTCCTCACCGAACAGCGGTACCTGCGCCACGTCGACGTCCGTGCGCACGCGATGCGGCCGGGCCGGATGCCGCCACCGCCCGGCCGCGTCCCGGGCGACGTCGACGGCCACCTCCATCACCACCTCGGGCTGCACCAGGTGCACATCGAGCGTGCGCTGTGTCCCCCAGCCTGCCGAGAACGTCCATCCCTCCCATGGGTGCGCGCCTGCCGGTGGGGCCAGCAGTTCGGCCAGGGCGCGGCTGTCGGTCTGGGAGAGCGTGGTGCTGCGGCCGGTGTGCTGGAGGCGGCCCGCGGTGTTGTAGCGGCCCAGCAGCACCGTCTGGGGCGCTGCGAGGGAGCCGGTGACGGCCCCGATCACGGCTTCGGTGGTGACCCGCACCTTGTATTTCCGCCACAACCGAGCGCCCCCGACGTAGGGCTCGTCCAGCCGCTTGAAGCACAACAGCGCCTCCAAGGCCGCGCGCCGCCGCTCGTACGGCCAGCCGGTCAGGTCCTGCCCCGCGTGGACCAGGTCGAAGACCACGTGGTGCGCCGGCCACCGGCACGCCGCCTGGGCCGCACCGGCCCCGCGCCGGGCGAGCCGCTGCTGCAGCCGCTCGAACGCCAGCCGGTCCCGCTCCCACACCACCAGCTCGCCGTCCAGCCCGGTATCCGCCGGCAACTGCGCGAGGATCGCCGCCCGGATCTCGGGGAACGAGGCCGTCATGTCCGTCCCCTGCCGGGAGCGCAGGAGCACCCTGCCGCCCGCGTACACGGCGAGCTGAGCACGGTAGCCGTCCTTCTCCACACTTTGATGTGTCTCATGAGACATCGGGCCGGGTACTGGTGCGCTCGCGTATTCAACTATTGCCAGTTTCTGTGGAGTCCATTCCGCCTCACCGTCGTGATCTCGGCTCTTGGAGTCCTCGGATCCGGAATAAACCAATCGCCCCAACGCCGATGCTCCCGTAGGGTTCGCGGGTTGTCGTGGCGGAGAGGCGGATCGGAACGTGGCACCCAGGGCAGTGACGCGGGAGCAGCTGACGAGTGCAGCGCGGGCCGCGCTGGGCCGCGGGCGGCGACTGGAGGCGGTCGAGCGGGTCGCGGGGGGCAGTAAGAAGGGGGTGTACCGCCTGGTGATGGACGACGCGACGACGGCGATCGCCTACCTATGGGACGGCGCCGAAAACTACTGGCCAGCGGCCGAGGGGGACGACGACCTCACCGACCCGTTCTCGCCCGGTCTCGGGCTCGATCTGTTCCAGGCCGCGCACGCGCGGTTGGACGCGCTCGGCGTTCGCGTTCCAGCAATCCGTCTCGTCGATCGCGACGGTACTCATTGCCCGGCCGACCTTGCGATCGTCGAGGACCTTCCGGGTGAGAGCCTGGAGGAGTTGCTCGCGCGGGATCCAGGCGCTGCTGCTCCGGTGATGGCCCGGCTCGCAGAGTCGCTGAAGGCCATGCGACGCCACCGTGCACCGGCTTACGGCAAGGTGGCCGTGGTCGACGGAGGAGGGACCTCGCGCGGCACGTCGTGCGAGGGGGGGGGTTCTCGATCGTGCGCTGCGGGACCTTGCCGAGGCGGCCTCGCGCGATTCGCGGATCGCCGCCGCCCGCGACCGGCTGGAGGAGCGGCTGCTGATCCTGGCGGCGGCGGTGCAGCCACGCGCGGAGTACGCGGTCGTGCACGGCGAACTGGGACCCGACCATGTGCTTGTGGACGAGGACGGGAACCCCGTGGCGATCGACATCGAGGGATTGATGTACTTCGACGTCGAGTGGGAGCACGTGTTTCTGCGAATCCGCCTGCACGATGCCTACCAGCGGCTGGAGGCGGATGGCTTGGACGAGGACCGGCTCGCGCTCTACATGCTCGCGCAGCGTTTGTCTCTGACGGCGGGCCCGCTGCGGCTGCTCGACGGCGACTTCCCCGACCGGGCGTTCATGGCGGGCATCGCCGAGTACAACCTGAAGCAGGCATTGGAACTGGCCCACACCTGAACTTCCGGGTGTCAACTTGTTCGGCGAGTAGCAGCCGGTGAGGTGGGTTGTGGCTGCTTCCCCGGTGGGAAGGCGAGGTTGTAGATGCCGTTGTCCCGAGACAATCTCATTCTCGAGTGGCCTGGGTGCGGCCCAGGGGGGTGACCACTGCTGACCGGTTGCGGCTTGTTCCGGTGACGGCTTCGCGGAGCCGGACGATCTCTTCGTGCTGGGCGGCGAGCCGGGCCAGGGCCTGGCTGCGGAAGCCGGTGAGCTCGTCGATCGTCTGCTCGGACTGGGCGAGCCGTTCCCGGAGCTTGGTGTTCTCAGCTTTGAGCCGGGCGATCTGGGCCTCGCGAGAGTCGGGGATCTCGCCGGCCTCGCGCATGGCGTTCAGGCGGCGTTCGAACTCGACGCGGAGGTGAGAGTAGGGGCGGGTGCCGTAGAACGCAGTGCGGTCGACCGCGGCCTCGATGGCGAGGGTCTTGATGTCGTATTTTCCGCCGGGCGGGATCTCGCCTCGGAGGAGCCGGTCCATGGCGGCTCGGATGCGGTTCTCGTTCTCGATCCGCTGGGCTGCGGAAATCCTCATGCGGACTCCCTGTGATTGCTGGTGTCGACGGCGTCGATCTCCGCGACAACGCGGAGGGCCCGGTCGAAGTCGGCCTGGAGCCGGGTGCGTTCGGTCTTGCGTGTGGTGCCGAGCTGGCCGAGGAAGATCTCGGTGCGTTCGGCGTGCTCGGCCCAGACGGGACGGTGACAGGGGTGATGGGTGGCCTGCGGACAGCGGGCGGAGTCACACATCCCGACCAACGGGCGGTTCTGCACCGTGTGGTGATGGTTGAGCGCATGGTCCCGGACGAGCTGTGGGAACTGTTCCAGCGGGTGGTACCACCTGCTCCGACCCGGCCGCAGGGCGGAGGCCGGCACCGGTACGGGGACCGTGAGGTCCTCGCGGCGATCATCTTCGTGGCCACGACCGGCTGCACCTGGCGGCAGTTGCCGCCGGTCTTCGGCCCGTCCGGGCCGACCGCGCACCGGCGCTTCACCGAATGGACCGCCGCCCGGGTCTGGGCGAAGCTCCACCGCGTCATCCTCGACGAACTTGGCTCGCGCGGAGACCTGGACTGGTCGCGCTGCGCGATCGACTCGGTGAACATGCGGGGCCCTGAAAGGGGGGATCTGACAGGTCCGAATCCTGTCGACCGGGGCAAGAGGGGCTCGAAGATCCACCTGATCACCGAGAGAACCGGTCTACCCCTTTCTGTCGGCATCTCCGGTGCGAACCTGCACGACAGCCAGGCGCTCGAGCCGCTGGTGCGCGGCATCCCGCCGATCCGCTCCCGCCGCGGCCCGCGCAGACGACGGCCCGCCAAGCTGCACGCGGACAAGGGCTACGACTACGACCACCTGCGCCGATGGCTACGCAAGCGAGGCATCCGTCACCGCATCGCCCGCAAGGGCACCGAGTCATCCACACGGCTTGGTCGGCATCGCTGGACGATCGAGCGCACGATGTCCTGGCTGGCCGGCTGCCGCCGCCTGCACCGGCGCTACGAGCGCAAGGCCGAACACTTCCTCGCCTTCACCGCCATCGCCTGCAGCCTTATCTGCTACCGCAGACTCTCCAAATGAGACGACGTCTT
>NZ_JAINVF010000005.1 GCF_020400585.1 Streptomyces sp. NK08204
TCGACCCGGCGGGCGAGACGGAGCTGGAGAGCGAGCCTGAGCCCGAGCCGGTGAAGTGACACCCCGGTGACATGACCGGCCGCTGAAAAGCCCGACGGCGCCCCCTGACCCGCACAGGCAGGGGGCGCCGTCGTATCCGCGGTGGCTACGCCTCCTTGGGCCCCGCCTGCTGGACGACCTCGAAGGACCACAGAGTCGAGCCGGAGGCCGCGGGCTTCGGGCGCTCCCCGCCCTCTCCGCCTCCCTGGTGCGCCGACTTCATCGGCCCCTCCATCCACGCCTGGAACGACTCCTCGTCACGCCAGCGCGTGTACACCAGGTACTGGTCGGTGCCCTCGACGGGCCGCAGCAGCTCGAACCATTCGAAGCCGTCGGAGTTCTCCACGGCGTGGGCCCGCGAGGCGAACCGCTTCTCCAGAACCTCCCGCTGCTCGGCGGGAACGGTCAGCACGTTGATCTTCACTACGCTCATGGACCCATCCTGACCCACACCCCGGCCGTTCTCAGAAGGCGGTCGTGCCGGCGTACACCAAGAGGATGAGTACGAAGCCGCCCCCGGCGAACACGTACGACACCACGGTCGCCTCCTGCCCCAGCAGGATCGGGCGCCACGCCAGGTACAGCCCGACGACGAACAGGCCACGGACCGTCTGTGCCCAGGCCGACCAGGCCCGTTCCCGGAGGGAGTCCGTGTCGGGGGCCAGGGAGAAGACCGAACCCATGACGACACCGCCGACCACGGCGAGGAGAACGAAGGCGTGCAGCGCCGCCCTTCCCGACTCGTCGTCCGGGAACGCCTTCCACCGGCCGGCGGCAAGGGTCGGCAGGTCCTTGGCCTCGTTGACGTATCCGCCCAGTCCGGGTTCGGACGGGGACCACAGCACCTGGACCCGGGTGCCGTCGCGCGGTTCGTCGTAGGTGTACGCACCCTTCACGAGGAGGTGCCCGGGACCGCCGTCGACCGCCAGCACCAGCCGTGAGGCATAGCCCTGCACCTGGTCCTCGTCGTCCAGCTCGGCCCGTGTCCGCAGCGGCTTGCCCACCACACGTGCCGTGCTCACCCCGGCGCCCGCGTCCCGCAGCTTCTCGATCCGCCCGTCGGACGGCATGCTCATCAGGCACGCGAACATGGCCCCGGAGGCGACGGCCACCAGCAGCCAGACGACAGCCGTGCGGCCCTTGACCCACAGCGCGCAGTCGTCGAAGCCGGGTCTTCGTGCGCCGGTCTTCCCCACGCCGCTCTGCCGCACGCCCTTCTTCAGCGAGACCCCGCCAAGGCCCGGCGGTCCCGCCTCGTCCATCAGCCGCAGCGCCCACAGCGCCACCACCCGCGGCGCCGTGGACCCGGCAGCCACGCCACCCCACACCAACGGCCCGTTCCAGGGATGTGACGTGGGCGCGACCCCCAGCAGCCATGCACACGCGACCGCCCCCGCGCCCCATCCCACCAGCCCGCACATCCGGACCAGCCACACCAGCACGGACGCCATCCGTACCCCCTCCAGCGAGCGCCCGGTCCCCCGGCGCGGAAAGCCCCCGGCAGTCAGGCACAGCAACCCCTGCCGTGACCGAAAATATCCCCAACCTTCGTGTGTCCCGGCAGGTCTCCAGATCGCCATCCATCCCGTGAACCACGGAACGACCGGTGGTGAACACGGGCAGAACGCACAACACCGTCTGCGGATGCTCCCCCAGGCATCCCCCGCATGCCGAGGAGACCGCATGCACACGTATCCCCGACTGGCCCTGGCAACGGCCACGGCAGCCGCCCTGACGGGCGGTCTGCTCACCTTCGCCGCGTCACCCGCGACCGCCGCCGACTCCGTCAAGGTCGCCAAGGCCGACTTCAACGGCGACGGCATCGGCGACATCGCCACCTCGGCGCCCACCGCCTCCGTCAACGGCCACGACAAGGCCGGTCAGGTCGTCGTGGTGTACGGCACCGCCACCGGCGTTTCCTCCGCCAAGCACACCACCATCAGCCAGAACACCACGGGCGTGCCCGGCGACGCCGAGACGGGCGACATGTTCGGCACCGCGCTGGCGTACGCCGACTTCAACGGCGACGGCTACGACGACCTCGCGGTCGGGACCCTGCACGAGAAGGTCGGCACCGACACCAACGGCGGCGACCTCGCCATCCTCCTGGGCTCCAGCAGCGGTCTGACCGGCAAGAGCATCCATGTCACCGACCCGGCCCCCTCCGCCCACGACTACTGGGGCAAGAACCTGGCCGCGGGCGACTTCGACGGCGACGGCAAGACCGACCTGGTCGTCGGCAGCTCCACCGCCACCCTCTACCTCTACAAGGGCGGCTTCACCACCTCCGGCGGCTACGGCAGCCGTACCACCGTCAAGCCGCCCATCCTGTCGGGCACCAACGACTACCCGTACGGTCCGGTGAACCTGACCGCCGGTGACGTCAACGGCGACGGCCGCACCGACCTCGTCGTCGACGGCTACGAGACCACGACCTCGTACGGCTGGAACACCAACTACTGGCTGCCCGGCATCGCGAGCGGTCTGAGCGGCTCCTCGGCCAAGGCTCTCAAGCCCGGCATCATCACCGCCATCGGCGACATCAACGGCGACGGCTACGGCGACATCGTGAGCGGGGCCGGCTGGGACAACACCACCAGCGACGGCACACCCGTCCCGGACTCCGCCAAGGGCGGCAAGGTGAACATCACCTACGGCTCCGGCTCGGGCCCGGCCGGCACCACCGGCATCACCCAGGACACCGGCAACGTGCCCGGCTCCTCGGAGAAGGGCGACACCTTCGGCTGGGACCTCGACCTCGGAGACGTCAACGGCGACGGCTACCAGGACCTCGTCGTCAGCACCCCGAAGGAGGACATCGCCGGTGTCCCCGACACCGGCATGGTCACCGTCCTGTACGGCTCCTCGGCCGGCGTGAACACCACCTCCGGCATGCAGTCCTTCGCCCAGAGCAGCGCGGGCGTCCCGGGCGGCGACGAGAAGAGCGACCTGTTCGGCGCCGACGTCAAGCTCGACGACGTCACCGGCGACGGCAAGGCCGACCTGGTGGTGGGCTCGTACGAGAACGGCGGCGACGGTGCGCTCACGTACCTGCCGTCCAACGGCACGAAGATCACCACGAGCGGCTCCCGCCAGATCGGCGCGTCCACCGTGGGCGTCTCCACGGCCGGCACGCCCCAGTTCGGCGCGCTCTTCGCCGACTGAGCGGGCGCCGGAGCCGTGTGGCCGTTCAGGTCCGCGCGTCCGGCATCACCGCCACCGGCTCCGAGGCCCGCCGGCACGCCCCTGGACGGCCCGGCGGGCCTGCCGCACTTCGGGGACGTACCGGGGGGGCCGAGCACCCTTCGGAGCGCTGCCGGGCCGGTGGAACCGTCAGGAACCCCCGGTCCGCCCCCGACCCTCCCCTGACGGTCCCCTAGGGGATGTCACAGCTCGGCCGCAAAGCCGGGCCTGAACACCCGGGTCCGGCACGTGACGTGACCGGACCAGGTACGTTCGATGACGTGGCTGGATTCAGGAACGGACGCGGGGGCCGGGACAACCGCCCTCCGCAGGGACAGCAGGCGCCGCAGGGGTCGTACGGCCGGCCGGGACCGGGGTCGCACGGACGGCAGCCCAGGGGTCAGCAGCCCGGCGGGCCGTCGTACGGCTACCCGTCGGCGCCGCAGCCGTACCCGCAGCAGCGGCCCGCGTACGGCCCCGGCGGCCAGTGGCAGCCGCGGCAGGACGACGGACCGGAGTACTTCGGCGACGGCGGCTACGCGGCCCCGGGCCCGGGATACGGCCAGGGCGGCGGCCACGACCCGTACGCGGCCGACAATCCGGGCCACACCCAGGCGTTCTCCATCGACGAGGCCGCCGGCTACACCCAGGGCGAGACCTACCAGGCGGGCTCGGCCGCGCCGTCCGCCCCGCTCGGACCGCGCCTGCACTGGAAGGAGCTGCTGCGGGGCATCGTCTTCAGCCCCGACCAGACGTTCCTGCGGATGCGGGACTACACGATGTGGGGCCCGGCCCTCGTCGTCACCTTCCTCTACGGCCTGCTCGCCGTCTTCGGCTTCGACGGTGCCCGCCAGGACGCGATCAACGCCACGCTCTCGAACGCGGTGCCGATCGTCCTGGTGACGGCGGTGGCCATGGTGATCAGCGCCGTCGTGCTGGGCGCGGTCACCCACACCCTCGCCCGCCAGCTCGGCGGCGACGGCGCCTGGCAGCCCACGGTCGGCCTGTCCATGCTGATCATGTCCCTCACGGACGCCCCTCGCCTGGTCTTCGCCCTGTTCTTCGGCGGCGACGCCGGCTTCGTCCAGCTCCTCGGCTGGGCCACCTGGATCGGCGCGGGCGCCCTGCTGACCCTGATGGTCTCCCGCTCGCACGACCTGCCCTGGCCGAAGGCTCTGGCGGCGTCGGCGATCCAGCTGATCGCACTGCTGTCGATCGTGAAACTGGGCACGTTCTAGCCGCTCACCGGCGCGTCGAAGCCCGCCGGCCGGCAGACACCGGTGGGACACCACTTGATCACTGCGTCCCTGCGTCCCGTCGTCAGCCGGCGGGACGCAGTGCTTCGCGGAACGGACCGCCGCGCCGGAGGAACGCCCGGGTGCGACAATGGAGCGAATCGGACACTCGGAGCTTTCAGGGTGCTGGGTATGAAGAAAGCAGCATTGCGGACGGTCAGCCTTGCAGCCGCAGCCTCCTGCTGCCTGACGCTCGGCGCATGGGGCGCATCAGCGGGTGCCGCAGGTGCCCTGCCACAGAAAGCGCGGGCCGCACCCGCGAGTTCGGTGCTCCAGTGCTACGCGACGCGCGGCAGCCCGAACGAGATCGTGTGCTACCGGCATTCCTGGAAGGCCGAGTTCCGGCACGGCGAAATGGTGTACGTCCCCATCCTCATCCAGGTGCCCATGCCTTCAGCCGCCCCGTCCGTGACGGTCGTCGACAGCCTGAACGACATCCGCCCGAGCTAGCGCATGCCAGGGCCATCAACGGCTCAGAGCGCTTCCTTCGACGGCGTGACCGGCGTGCCGGCCTTACGGCACGGGGGGAGAACGGACCAGGGGAAGTTGATCCAGTCGTCCGTCCGCTTCCACACGTACTCGCACTTCACGAGCGAGTGCGACTTCTCGTAGATCACGGCGGAGCGCACCTCGGCGACGGTCTCGAGGCAGAAGTCCCGCACGAGTTTGAGCGTCTTGCCGGTGTCGGCGACGTCGTCGGTGATCAGCACCTTCTTGTCGGAGAAGTCGATCACGTTCGGAACGGGCGCGAGCATGACCGGCATCTCGAGCGTCGTCCCGACGCCGGTGTAGAACTCCACGTTCACGAGGTGGATGTTCTTGCAGTCGAGGGCGTAGGCGAGCCCGCCGGCCACGAACACACCGCCGCGGGCGATGCTCAGCACGACGTCGGGCTCGTACCCGTCGTCGGCGATAGTCTGCGCCAGCTCCCGGACGGCGGTCCCGAACCGCTCGTAGGTCAGATTCTCCCGCGCGTCGCTCATGTCACCTGCGTCCTCACACCTGGGTCCGGTGGAAGTTCAGGAAGGACCGCGAGGCGGTCGGCCCGCGCTGCCCCTGGTACCGGGAGCCGTAGCGCTCACTGCCGTACGGGTGCTCCGCGGGCGAGCTGAGCCGGAACATGCACAGCTGCCCGATCTTCATCCCGGGCCAGAGCTTGATGGGCAGGGTGGCGAGGTTCGACAGCTCCAGGGTGACATGGCCACTGAACCCCGGGTCGATGAACCCGGCGGTGGAGTGCGTGACCAGCCCGAGCCGCCCGAGCGAACTCTTGCCCTCCAGCCGGGAGGCAAGATCGTCCGGCAGCGTGATGACCTCGTACGTCGAAGCGAGCACGAACTCCCCGGGGTGCAGGATGAACGGCTCGTCCCCCTCGGGCTCGACCAACCGCGTCAGATCGGCCTGCTCGACGGAGGGGTCGATGTGCGGGTACCGGTGGTTCTCGAACACCCGGAAATAGCGGTCCAGCCGCACGTCGACACTCGACGGCTGCACCATGGAATCGTCAAAGGGATCGATCCGTACCCGTCCGGCGTCGATCTCGGCCCGGATGTCCTTGTCTGAGAGAAGCACGCCCCGAGGATACGCAAGGCGCGCGCAGCCGTGACAATCGTGACGACTCCGCGCGCCTGTGTTACCGCCCGCGCTCCCGCTTCCCGCCCGGCTAGTGCTTCTCCAGCGCGACCGGCACCGCACTGCGGAGCCGGGCACACCGAGGACACCGCACGAGCCGGCCGGGGCCGAGCCGCTCGGCCTTCTGCATCGGGAACGAAGCGGTACTGAACACGTGCCCATCGGCACAACGGACGACGGTGCGCTCCATCAAGTCCTGAAGTCCCTTCCCCAAGAGCCGCGCCGGGCTACTGCTCGCCTGGCGCCAAACGGCACATTACGGGATCAAAGAGACGACTCTCCAGGCGGCGCTCCGACCCCGCCGGGCCCTCTTCCGCACCCCACCGTACGCCCCAACTCCCGCCCCCCGCAGCCGGATCCCACCCCTGAAACGCGATCAGACCCCAGGGTCCAGGCACCGGGGGTCTGTGATGATGTACAGTGAGCAGCGTTCCGGACTTCGACCCACGGGGCCGACAGCCCGAACTACGCGGGTGTAGTTTAATGGTAGAACATCAGCTTCCCAAGCTGAGAGCGCGAGTTCGATTCTCGTCACCCGCTCCATAATGAAACCCCAGGTCGGCGGCCTGGGGTTTGTTTATGCCCCAGTCCGACAAGGCCAGGCATCACCGCCCCAGCCAACAACCCCAGGTCACGACCGCGGGTTGTTTGCCGTCCAGACCGGCAGGTGGCGCGCGCCTCGGACCACATCCGCACCATGACGCTGCGCTGTTGCGGCCGGCACCCATGGATCCCGAGCGCCGACTACCTGGCGCCGCCGACCACGGTAGCCGCCAGGTCTTCGCGGGTCGCACGCCATGACCTTGCGGCGCGCAGCCCCAGGAAGAGCAACAGTCCGAACGGTGACAGCAAGATCGTGAGAACCAGCAGCGGCCCCATCAGCAGGGCGGACATCCTCAGCCGCCTGGCCTCCCGGTACATCCATTGGCCGATCAGCAGATCCCAGGCGATGACCTGTGACCAGATGGCCCCCGCGCCGTCCGCGAGGGCCGTCAGATCGCGGAATGTGCCCAGATCCGGGCTGCGGACCGCGGCCCAGAGCTCGGGGAACACCGGGACCGCCAGTGCGAGATAGACCAGCAGCACGGGCACCACGGTCCACGGTGACCCGGCGATGCGGGCGGTCGGCCCCCACCCGGGCGCGAAGATCATGAGCAGCCATACGGGTGCGGCGAGCCAGAAGGAGAACTCGAAGAGGAATCCGGTCATGGCACGAGTTCCTTGGGAGTGGGGGCGCCGTCCGAGCCATTTGCCCTGACCGGCGAGGGAGTCGGAGCCCTCAGGGATGCGTAGGTCCCGAGAGCGCCGGCCGACAGGATCAGTGCGGCCACCCTCAACGTGGCGCCATCCGGGTGGATCAGTGGCTGACCCCGCAACGCCTGCCAGAGAACCAGCGCGAAGGTGGCGGCATACGTTCCCGAGGCGAGCAGCACCAGGCGCAGCCGTATCCGGTCGTCGGCAAGTCGAGTGAAGCGTGGCGCGAGGGCGGTCAGCACCGTGACCAGCAGCGGCAGGAGCTGCAGCGCATGCATGCCGACGAAGTGCGGGATCCGTAGATCGCCTCCCGTCGTCGACCAGCCGGTCAGCGGCATCGACGGACCGCCGTCCGGCACGCCCACGCTGTGCGCGCCGACCACCTTTGAGACGCCGCGCCTCTGTCCCGGCGCGGGTCGGCTCATCAGGAAGCCGACACCGGCCCCTGCCAGCGCCAGGATGATGCCGGAGCGCATCGCCCAGGCGGATGCGCGGTCGGCGATTCGGGCGCGGAGCAGCAGCACGGCGATGGCGAGTGTGCCGAGCCAGAGGATGGCGACTGTCACGCCCATCGCGTTGAACAGCGCCTCGTCGAAGGGTGTTTCGTGGTTGAAGTGGCTGCGTTTCCCGCGCACCACCTGCCCGGTGATGATCACCATCTCGATGAGGCTCGCCAGCGCGACGACCGTCCCCGCCCACCAGCCCACGCGTCGTCCGCTGGGCAGAAGCGACAGCATCCAGGCCAGGGAGAGGCAGTACGCCACGAACGAGACCGAGAACTTGAACGGCTTGAACCAGATCGGCGCACCCACCAGGACACGGTCGTCCATGGCGAGTCCCACCGCGGATATGACCGCCATCAGCGCCATCGCTGCCGCGAACAGCACCAGCGGCCGATGCCATGACCGCCACGGCGCCGACGGCGACCACAACGGCGCAGGCCGGGAAGGTGGACGTGAAAAAGACATGACTACCCCCTAAGTGGATAGCGGCACTATCCGCTATCCGATAGCCCAACTATCTATGATGGGGGCCGGGTCGGCAAGGGCCGGCCCGGCCTCAGGGCGAAGGTCGAGGAGTGAACCGGCTGTGCGCATTGGCGAGTTGAGCCGCAAGACCGGGGTGCCGGTGCCGACGATCAAGTACTACGTCCGTGAGGGCCTGCTGCCTCCGGGCGAGCTGACCAGCCCGAACCAGGCGACCTACAGCGAGGCGCATGAGCGTCGGCTGCAGCTGATTCGAGCCCTGCTGGAGGTCGGCGGCATGAAGGTGGCCGAAATCGCGGACGTACTGGCGGCCCTCGACGACCCGGAGCGCCCTCTGCACAAAGTGCTCGGCGCTGCCGCGGACCGCCTCGGCAGCGGGGACATCGAGCACGACGACGCCGAGTCGGCGGCCGCACGGGCCGTCGTCGCCGACCTCATCTCCCGGCGCGGCTGGCGCACGCACGAGTCGAACCCCGCCGCCACCGACCTGGCCAAGGTCCTCGCCGCCCTGGAGCGGTTGGGCCACGGGGCCTTTGTCGAAGTGCTCGACGACTACGCCGACGCAGCCGAGCAGGTCGCCCGCGCCGACCTCCGTTACGTGGGCCAACGGGTGGCGGTCGAGGACATGGTGGAGGCCGTGGTGGTCGGGACCGTACTGGGCGAGGCGATGTTCAGCGCGCTGCGGAGGCTGGCCCATGTGAACGCCTCGGCCGAGCTGTACGGCACGGAGGTGCCGCAGGAGCAGAAGCCGAGCTGAGCCGACCGAAGCTGAGCGCGAAGCGGGCTTTCTCCAAGCTCTGTGCCCGTGCGAAGGTGCTCCGGACCGGATGTCCGACCGAGCAGCTCAATACCGTGCCCGTCAGAGCGGGCACTTTGCCCACCGGCCTGCTCGCCCAGCAGTGCACCGCGGACAGCGATGTCTCCCCAGCAGGCCGAAGGCACCGAGGCGAACCATGAGCTGCGGCGGGCGTCGTGCCGGAACCTGCGTGGGCGCTCGCGAACAGGCGGCACCTTCTGTATGGGACGCGGTACCCGCAACTTCAGCGGGACAACCAGGTCAGCACCGCTGTCATCAGGTACACGACGACCGCCGCAAGCCAGACCATCAGGCGCGTCGGCCCCGAAGACCTGACCGACGCCGACGCCCACTGCTCTCCCTCCCGCGACAGCAGCGCATCCGCGAACGCCTGCGCGGTCTGGGGTCGTTCGTCAGGTTCGACGGACAGCGCAGCGCGAAGCAGTGCTTCGATGCCGTCCGGAACCCCCAGCTCCCTGGGAAGGGACGGCAACGACGTCGTCGACGCCTGCTGCGTCACCAGGACTGTGCGACCGCCCGACCCGAACGGCTTGCGTCCGGTCAACAACTCGAACGCGACGACACCGAGGGCGTACACATCGGCTCGACCGTCGAACCCGCCCGTCTGGAAGACCTGTTCGGGCGCCATGTACGCGGGAGTGCCGGTGGTGACTGTCAGCCCCGACGCGTCGGCCAGTTGCTTCGCGCTGCCGAGGTCCGCGACAAGTACGGCGGCAGGCGTGCGGTCGGCGTCGAGCAAGAGGTTCGACGGCTTGATGTCGCGGTGGATGACGCCCGCGTCATGGAGCACCTGAACTGCGTACCCAGCCTCGGCCGCGAGCCGGAGCGCCTCCGCGGGCCGGCAGTGCCCTGTCTTCTCGGCCAGCGTGCCGCCTCGGACGTAGTCCATGACGAAGTACGGCCGGTCGTCCTGGACGCCGACGTCGTGCACGCGCACGACACGTGGGCTGGAGATCCTGCGGAGCAGCCTCGCCTCCGCCAGGAAGCGCTGTCGTACATCGGCGTTCGACGCCCAGTTGTCGGCCAGCACCTTGACCGCGACATCGGTGTCAAGCTCGGGGTCGTATGCCTTCCAGACGGTGGCGAACGAACCGGCTCCCAGCCTGTCCTCGAGGAGATAACGACCTAGCTTCTGCATGTGGCAACATTTTTCCCGGGGCGATGTGACGGATGTGGCTGGCTGTAGTCGGGAACTTCCGTGCGACCCAGTGGGGTCCAGGTCGGACGATAGCGGGGGGACAGCAGGGTGCTCGAGGAGGACGAGCTGACGCACCTCGTGGCGTCTGCCCAGGCAGGTGACCGGGCGTCCCTGGACCGCCTCCTCGTCAGGCTTCGGCCCACCGTGATGCGCCGCTGCTCCCGGTTCCTTCCGCACCACGCCGACGCCGAAGAGGCCGCGCAGGACGCCCTGTTGTCCATCAGCACACATCTGCACGAGTACACCGGGCGAGGCTCGTTCCTCGGCTGGGTGACAGTGATCGCCTCGAACGCCGCCAGGTCCACGTATCGCTCGATGCGCCGACGCGCGGAGGACAGTCATGCCATCGTTCCCGACGGTGTCGATCCACGGACGACGAGCGTCATCGCGGGGACCCGCCTGGACCTGATGGAGTCGCTGGCCGCACTGGAGGAGCGGCACCCGGCTCTGGTGGAGTCCTTCGTGCTCCGCGATCTCGGAGACCTGACCTATCTTCAGGTCGCCGAGATCACCGACGCTCCTTTGGGCACGGTCAAGGACCGCATCCATCAGGCCCGTCGCTTCATGCGGGACCGTCTCGGCGGTGGCCTCTGAGACGCCCCGGCTTCCCGCTCTCACCTGGCATCAGCTCGACCGCGGGCCGGGAGGTGCTGCCGTGCGTCCTCGGACGATCGTCGTCATCCTGACGGTAGCCATCGGACTCGGCCTGTTGACCGGCCGGTTCGTCCTGCCCGCGCCCTCTGCTCCGGCCACCCCGACGGTGACGCCAGGCGCTGCGGCGTCCTCGCCAGGCAACGGCTCTCCGACGCCGAGGCCCGCGAGTGGGCCCATGACGAACCGGCACTTGTTGACAGCGGCCGACTTCAGGAAGGTTGGTCTCTCCAAGCGCATCTACGTGCGGGATCGCGTCGGAGACGGCAACTACGCCAACGCGACCTGCGCCGGCGAGAAGACCCTCGGCGAGACGCTGGGATCGTACGGCGCGCACTTCCGCGGGTTGGTGACGAGCAAGGACACAGGCCACGGCGACCCTACCGAGGCGACGAACATCGACGATCAGGTCGCTCGCGAAGTCGCCGACGACGCCGGAAGCCGCGCACTGGCTCAGAACTACGCGGAACGCCTGCTGTTGGAGGAAGTGCCGTGCCAGAGCGAGCCCGCCACCCACTGGATCTACGGGCCGACGCACACGATTGTCGTCGCTGCGGACATCACCGCGAGTTGGATGGGTGTTTACGGCGGCGACCTGAACACCACAGGGACCGCGCCACGAGACAAGGAGCCGTGTGGCGGCGTCGCCATACTCCGCAACGGCTCGCACTACGGGGTCCTGGAGATTGATGCCTGCCTGGACACGGCTGCGACGACGCGGGTCGTCCGTGCGGCCGTGACGCGGCTCTGAGACCACCCCGCCCCACCAGTGGACGTGACACAGGTCACACCGATCCGGTAGATCGCTATCCAACATCTCCCGTACCTCCGGCATCTCCCAGATGTACGACGACGCCAACCGCGTCGCGACCAGACAGGAGATGAGATGTTCGACAACCAGGCAGCCCGCAGGAAGTTCGCGCGTCGCGGTCGCACCGCAGGAACAGCCGCCTCCGTCGGTGCCGCCCTGATAGCGGTCGGCATCGGCGCGCTTCCCGCCGCCGGCGCGGACATGAGTTCTGCGAGCCGGCAGGCGACCGCCCCTGCCGCCGCTCCTGCCCTACCCGGTCTCGGCTCCGCCGGCCTGATGCAGAGTGACGACTTCTTCCAGCAGGGCCTGGCCCCGGTCCGCGCGACGGTGGGCCTGACCGGGAAGCAAGCTCTCTCGGCATGCTCCGGGGAGCAGACGATGCGAGAACTGACCAAGGGGAAGGCTGCCGCCTATGCCGACGTGACCTGGACCTTCGACACCAAAGGCACCTCGCTGACCGAATCCGTCGCGGACGGTACCACCGACACATCGGCGGCCTCGTACGAGAAGCAGCTCGACAAACTGGTGCGCGGCTGCCAGGACGAGCCGCGGGGTCACTGGTACTACGGCAAGGGGCACACGATCACCGTCAAGGCCGGCGAGGGACGTTGGTACCCGGCCTTCAGCGGCGACGGCAAGGTTGCCGGCGGCGTCGCGGTGATCCGCAGCGGCCACAGGTTCGGCATCGTCGAACTCACCGGTCAGCCCAGCGACGACCCCGGCTACATGAAGGGCATCACCGCCGGTGCCGTCAACCGGCTGGCCGACTGATCTGGTCCGGGCGGTTCCGGGAGCTGTTCGCGTGGGTGCTGCCCCCGTCCTGGGACCGTCCGGGTCGGCTGATGAACGTCTGGTCGGGGTTCAGAACCGGTGACGTCGGACGGCGGTCACGGGCCGCCGAAGCCGTGTGCCGAGAGGTCGAGCCAGTTGCCTTCCGGGTCGGGTCCATGGCCCGGTCGCTACTCGGCGAAGGGGCGGTCGGAAGCATTCAGCCGGTTTCGGAATGCCGACGGCACCCAACGCGGACAGCACCGCAGCGCCGGAGCCGTCGACCTCGTGATGGCCGCCACGGCTGAGCTGCAGGGACTGACCCTCCTGCACCGCGACCGGGACTTCGAGTGCATCGCCGCCGTCACCGGCCAGGCGCTCCAGTGGTACGGCCCCGAAACCGGCAACTGAACCAAGGGCAAGCGTCGGCCGGTCCGGGGAAAGCCACGACCGCCGGCCTTGCAGTGCCGAACGGGCTTTGCTCAAGCTCAGTGCACGCGCCAAACGTTCCCCGAGCAGACAACCACGGTCAACAGCAGCGATCCGACCCGCACGACCACCCGGGCAAAAGCCATCTGCGCACGTCAGAGCCGTATGGCCTGCCCAAGCGCCGTCGCTTCAGGCCGCGAAGCCATGACGGGGAACCGCGGGGAACAGCGGTCACTCACCCAGCACGTCCACCTGTCATGACGCCGCTCCGCAGCAGGTCAGCAAGCCTGTCGAGCCCGTAGGGCCCAAGCTTCCCCAGCTGAGAGCGCGACCGGCCCGGAGGTAGGTGGGCGTTTCACCTCGGCATTTCCGGTCCGGGCCATACGGCGGAGGCGTCGTCGCGGGTCGGGTCGGGCAGCCGGACCGGGCGTACGGGGACGGTGCGGGTGCTTCCTTCCGTCACCGCCGTCCAGGGGGCGGGACGCCCCGAGTAGCACAGGGCGGTCAGGACGAAGACGCCGTCGGCGTAGACCTCGACGTACTCGCCGATGGTGAGGATGCGCAGGGCAGCCGCGGGCTCGGGCAGAACGGTCTCGCCCAGTGGCGCGCCGGCGGATCCGGTGATCCGGAGGTTCTTGCCGTCGCAGCCGACCGCCAGGGCCGGACCGTCGTCGCCGGTGCGCAGGGTGATCTCCACGGGCCCGGAGACATCGACATCACCGACCGCGTGCAGCGTCGGCTCCCTCGTCTCCTCCAGCAGCCAGGCGTCCAGACCGGGCCACCATTCCAGGCGGGGCAGCGAACCTTCCCTTATCGCAAGGGACTTGGGCTGGGCCAGCATGCCCCGGCACCGGTCGCCCGAGTCCGTCAGGTCCACCTGACGAGGCGTGGTGTGCAGGACGACGCGGGAGCCGTCGGGAGCGGCGATGACGCGCGGGGCGTACGAGCCGGTCGGGCCCAGCGGACCACGCCGGGTCCACGGCCCCCTCAGCCTCGGCGCCGTCCACGCCTCGAAACCGCGCGTCGCGCCGATCGAACCGATCAGCAACCAGCTTCCGTCGTCGAGGCGTTCCAGGACCGGGCACTCCAACTCGTCCACGTCGCCCGGCGAGATGAGCGGCGGGTGGACCGTCCAGTGCTCCAGATCGTCCGAGGTCGCCCACGCCACACAGCCGCTGACCTCCACGGGCAGGGAGGCGTCGGCCGCACACACGACCATGACCCAGCCGTCCGACTCGTCGTCGCGTACGACGAACGGGTCGCGCCAGCCCATGCGTTCGCCGGTGCGGTACCAGCGGGCGTCCGCCTCGACGACGGGGCCGCTGCCGTGGCGGCGCCAGCCGGTGCCGTCGGTGCGGTCGGAGTACGCCAGCCCTATCGACTGCAACGGCCAGCCGCCCGCCGTCAGTCCGCTCACACCCGTGTAGAACATCGCCATTCCGTCGCCGTACGGGACGGGGTGCATGGTCCACACCGCTTGCTGGTCGAAACGGCCGGGCAGGCCGTTGCCGAAGGCGGTGCCCTCGGGCCGCCAGGCGACCAGGTCGGTGGAGGTGGCCCTGCCGTACGAGGTCTCCATCCTCAGGTGGTCGAACTCGCTCGTCCACGGGCCCTGCAGGTGCAGCACCGCGTAGGTGCCGTCGCCGTCGCGGAGCAGGGCGAAGTCGTTCACGCACAGGCCGGGCGGGGCGTATCGCATGCACAGTTCCTGTCGGCTCACAGCGCTCAAACGCATGCGCTGACCAATGACCTCGAAGGTCTCACTTGAGAATCGGCCCCAGTAAAACTGAACGCAAACGCTTGCGCAACAGCGAGGTCCGGCTTACGGTCACGTCACCGCCAGGTCACACCGATGTGAAACAGACGGGAGAAATGCGCTGTGACGGTCAGCATCACCGATGTCGCCCACGCCGCTGGAGTCTCGGCGTCCACCGTGTCCCGCGCCCTGCGCGGCCAGCCGGGTGTCTCCGACGAGGTGCGCGCGCACATCACGGCCGTCGCCGCACAGCTCGGCTATACGGCGTCCCGTTCGGCGTCCAGCCTGGCCAGCGGGCGCACCTTCACCATCGGGGTCGTGGTGCCGTACGTGGGCCGCTGGTTCTTCGGCACCGTGCTGGACGCGGCCGAGCACGTGTTCAGCGCCGCCGGGTACGACGTCCTGCTGTACAACCTGGGTTCGCCGGAGTCACGCAAGCGTTTCTTCACCAAGATGCCGGTCCGCAAGCGGGTGGACGCGGTGCTGTCGCTGCTCATCCCCGACGAGGAGGAGTCGGCGGCGCTGCGTTCGCTCGGAGTGCCGCTGGCCAGCACGGTCGGCGGCGCCCGCCCCGGCTTCACCGTCGTCGGCATCGACGACCACGCCGGTGCGGAGAGCGCCGTACGGCATCTGGTGAACCTCGGCCACCGCCGGATCGGCATGATCAGCGGGTCGAGCGGGCCGCAGCACTGGACCACGCCCGTCGCGCGTCGCCAGGCGTACCTGGACGTACTGGCCGACGCCGGAATCGCACACGACCCCGCCCTGGAGGCGGACGGCGACTACACCATCGAGGGCGGCGAGCGGGCCATGACCGAGCTGCTGGCCGCCTCCCGGCCACCGACCGCCGTGTTCGCGCAGTCCGACGAGATGGCGATGGGCGCGTTGCGCGCGCTCAGGAGGCATCGGCTCCGGGTGCCGGACGACGTGTCCGTGGTCGGCTTCGACGACCACGAGCTGTCCGACGTGCTCGGGCTGACCACCGTCGCCCAGCCGGTGGCCGGCCAGGGCGCCGAGGCCGCCCGGCTGCTGCTGCACCAGCTCGACGGGCCGGACGCGGACCGGCCCGGGCATGTGCAGATGCCCATCCGTCTCGTCCTGCGCGAGACCACCGCACCGCCGCGCCCGCGCGGCCCCCAGTAGCTCCTCTACGGCCGTCAGGCCGCCAGACCCCGCTCCCCCACGCCGGAAAGCACCGGCGCACCTCGACCCCCTCGCACCGCACGGAGGCACCACCATGAGCTCGACCAGCAGAAGGTACTCCCGTACAGCCTGTACGGGACTGGCCCTCGCCCTGCCCCTCGCGGCCCTGTCCGCGTGCGGTGGAGGCAGCAGCGGCGACACGTCCGCCTCGGCCGGCAGCGGCAAGGGCACCATCAGCGTCTGGGCCCACCAGGGCCAGACGAGCGAGGACACCGCCCTGCAGAACGCGGTGAAGTCCTTCAACTCCTCACAGAGCAAGATCAAGGTCGAGCTGAAGCTGATCCCCGGCAACGACTACACCAAGACCATCACCGCCACCGACGCCTCCAAGCTGCCGGACGTGATGGAGTTCGACGGCCCGACCATGGCGAACTTCGTCTACAACAAGAAGCTCGCGCCGATCGACTCGTACGTCTCCGCGAAGACGATGTCCAACGCCACCGCCGCGAGCAAGGCACAGGGCGAGATCGGCGGCAAGCACTACGGCCTGGGAATGTACGACTCGGGCCTGGGCGTCTACGGCAACAAGAAGCTGCTGGACGCGGCCGGGGTGAAGTACCCGACGAGCCTGTCCGCCAACTGGACGGCCGCCGAGTTCACGGCCGCACTCAAGGCGCTCAAGGCCAAGGACTCCGACGGCAAGACCCTCGACCTCCAGGAGAGCGGCGGCTTCGCCAACGAGTGGGGTACGTACGGCTTCGCGCCGATCGTCTGGTCGGCGGGCGGCTCGCTGCTGAAGAACGGCAAGGCGGAGGGCGCGCTGGACACACCTTCCGTGGTGTCGGCGATGAAGACCTTCCAGTCGTGGAAGACGTACGTCGACCCCAACACCGACGGCAACGCCTTCGCCAAGGGCCGGGTCGCGCTGAGCTGGGTCGGCCACTGGATGTACCCCGCCTACAGCAAGGCCCTCGGCAGCGACCTCGTCGTCCTGCCGCTGCCCGACTTCGGCAACGGCCCCAAGACGGGTCAGGGTTCCTGGGCCTGGGGCATCGGCGCCGACTCCAAGAACGGCAAGGCCGCCGGCACCTTCCTCGACTACCTCCTCAACGACACAAACGTCACCGCGATGACGACGGCGAACGGCGCCCCGCCCGCGACGAAGACCGCGCTCGCCAAGAGTGCGCTGTACAAGCAGGGCGGCCCGCTCCAGCGCTACGCCGACCAGCTCGCCAAGCCCTGCGGCGACAGCGACATCACCAAGTCCTGTGTCGCAGTGACCCGCCCGGTCACCGCCGGATACCCCACGGTCACCGCCAAGTTCAGCGACGCCCTCAACTCCGTCTACGGCGGCGCCGATCCGAAGAGCGCCCTGGAGAAGGCCGCCCGCGCCATCGACCAGGACTTCTCCGACAACGACGGCTACAAGATCCAGTAATCCAGCAGGACGCTTCGGCGGGGGCGGACGTGCGTACGCGGCTCAGGACGCGTACGACGGCACGCCCGCCCCGGCCGGGAACAGGACCCCCCGTGAAGACCGTGGAACCCGCGCACGCAGCGCCGTCCGGCAGCGAAGCAGGCCCGCCCGTGACCTCCGTGAAGCCGACGCCTGCCAGGCCGCCCAGGAACCGCGACTGGCTGCACGGACTGCTCATGTCCACACCCGCCGTCGCCGGCCTCGTCGCCTTCGTCGGCATCCCGTTCGGCTACGCCGTCGTCCTCTCCTTCTACAACGTGCGCCTGGGATCCCCGCTCGCGCCCAGATTCTTCGGCCTGGAACAGTACCGAAGACTGTTCACCGACCCGGACCTCTCCGGCCCGTTCCTGCGGGCCCTGCTCAACAACCTGACCTTCGCCGTGGTTGTCGTACCGCTCCAGACGGGCCTGGCACTGGCCCTCGCGATCCTCCTCAACCGCAAGCTCAAGGGGATCGGCCTGTTCCGGTCCCTCTTCTTCATGCCGGTCGTCTTCCCCATGACCCTGGTCGCCGTGATCTGGCGGCTCATCCTCGCCCGCAGCGACCAGGGACTGCTCAACTCCGCACTGCACACGGTGAGTTTCGGCCACTGGGGCGCCTTCGACTGGCTCGGTGACGCCGCAACGGCGATGGCCTCGGTCATCGTGCTGTCCGTCTGGCAGGGCGTCGGCTTCCAGATGGTGATCCTGCTGGCCGGCCTCCAGCAGATCCCCGGCGAGCTCTACGAGGCCGCCGAACTCGACCGCGCCACACCCTGGCAGCAGTTCCGGCACGTCACCCTGCCCGGCATCCGCGGCACACTCGTCTTCGTCGCCATGCTGACCTCGGTGCTGTCCTTCCGGGTCTTCGACCAGGTCTACGTCCTCGTCCACGGCGGTGGTCTCGACGAGGACGCCACCCGCACGGTCATGTACCAGGCCGTCACCACCGCCTTCGACCAGAACAACATCGGTCAGGCGTCCGCGATCACCGTCGTCTTCTTCCTGATCGTCGTCGTCCTGACCCTCATCCAGCGCCGCGTCGTCCGGCCCGACAACGAGGACTGACACCAGCCATGGCCACGACCCGCGGACCTCTGCGCCGCTTCACCGACTACGCCGTCCTCAGCGTCCTGGCGTTCATCTTCGTACTCCCCGTGCTGTACCTGCTCCTGGGCAGCCTCAAGCCGTCCGACGAAGTGCTGAACGGCCTGGCCGGCTTCCTCCCCACTCACCTGTCCTTCGACAACTACGCGCACGTCCTCGACGCCCTCGACTCCGACAGCACCGGTCACTTCTGGCGCTTCATGGGCATCTCGCTGCTCGTCGCGTTCGTGGTCGTGACCGGCGGTCTGTTCGTCAACTCGATGGCCGCGTACGGCATGTCACGGCTGAAGTGGCGGGGCAGGGAAGCGGTGTTCACCCTGGTCCTGCTGCTGATGCTGGTGCCGTTCGAGTCGGTGGCGGTGCCGCTCTTCTACATGTTCAACGACCAGCGCAACACGATCTTCATCCAGGCGATCCCGTTCATCGCCAACGCCTTCTCCATCTACCAGTTCCACACGTTCTTCCGCTCGATCCCGCCGAGCATCGAGGAGGCGGCCCGGCTGGACGGCGCGGGCCCCTGGCGCACCTTCTTCGCGATCATCGTGCCGATGTCGAAGCCCGCGTTCGCCTCGGTCGCGATCCTCACCTTCCTCACCCAGTGGGGCTCGTTCCTCTGGCCGGTCCTCATGGTCTCCGACCCCTCCGTCCGCCCCCTCCCTCTGGAGATGAGCGTCTTCCAGGGCCAACAGCCCCCCGACTGGGGCCAGATCCTCGCCTTCGGCGTCCTCCTGGTCCTCCCCGTCCTGATCGTCTTCGCCTTCTTCCAGCGCTGGTTCGTGCAGGGAGTCGCCAGCTCGGCCGTCAAGGGGTGAGCCCGCGCTGCCCTGCGGTCCGGACCCAGGACGGTCAGGACAGGCGGAGCAGCGCAGCCACACGTAGGCCAGTGAGATCGTGACGGCCGCGGCCGTCACGATCAGCCCGTACCTGGTGAACCGCCAGGAGGAGACGGGCTGCCGGTTGCGTTCGGCGATGCCGAGGACGACGACGTCGGCGGAGGCGCCGGTCGCGGTCACTTTGCCGCCGAGGTCGGCGCCGAGTGCGAGCGCTCATCACAGGACGTGGTCACTCGCAGGCCCGGGGCACCGGTCGACCGCGCAGTCTTCACGGCCTCCGAGGGCCCTGCCGGAGCAACCTCACCATGGCACGCCTCCGCGGCGCCCGGAAGCCGGACATCCCGCCCGGTCCGGCCGCGGCGACGACGACAGCAAGGGCCTGGAACACGGCCCCCCGGACGCAGGCACTCGGCGCGACTTTGACGCGTCCTTGACGGGCTGCTGATGGTCCGGTTGCAGGTCCTTGACGTATCTTTGTCGTCGGTGTGCCGGGAAGCCTGGTCGGCGAAGTCCCTTCCCCTTTCCCACGAGAGGTCTTCGCGTGCCTGCCACCAGCCGGACCACCGTCACTCCGGCAGCTGCTGCCGATCCGCGCGGACGCACACCGCGCCGTTCTGTCCTCTTCTTCGCGTTCGCTTTCGCGGTGATCGCCGACCCGGTGTCCTCCGTGGCGTACGCGATCGAGGCGGCGCTGCGCGCTCTGCACGGAGACCTGGCACTGCTGCTTCCCACGATGATCCTGGTGATCGGGCTGGTCGCCGTGGTCACCGCCAACTACTGGCAGCTTGTGCGCCGCTTCCCCAAGGGGGGCGGTGCGGCTGCGGCGGCGGCGCGGGCGTTCGGGCCGCGGTGGACGTTCCTGCCCATCGGTGCGCTGGTGGTCGACTTCGTCCTCACGATCGGCATTTCGATCGCGGCAGCGTCGAGCGCGATGATCGCCCTCTTCCCGGGCCTGGCGGCCTTCCGTATCCCGCTGGCCCTGGTACTGCTGCTCGTGGTGGCCGGGGTGACCTGGTTCGGGCACGGCGGACGGCTGCTGTTCGCCGTCATGACCGTGGCGTTCGTGGCGGTTTCCGTGGTGGTCCTGGTGCTCGGCTTCGCCGCACCGCACGCCACGGGCCACGCGGCGGCCCCGCACGACCCCGGACACCCGGCGATACTCGCCGTGGTGCTGGCCTTCCCGGTCGCCATGGCGCTGGCCACCGGGGTGGAGGCGCCGTCGACCGCGATCGCCCAGCTCGGCCAGCTCGACGACACCCACCGCCGCCGCTTCGGCCGCGGCACCCTGGCCCTGCTGGTGGTGATCGTCGGCGGCCTCACGCTCGCGCTGACCGCACTCGCCGTCCGGCTGCACATCGGCATCCCGGGTGCCGACTCCACCCAGATCGCCGACATCGCCCACGCCGCCGCAGGACCGGGCTGGCTGTACGGCGCCTTCCAGCTGACCAGCTCGCTGCTGCTGCTCGCCGCCGCCAGCTCCTCCTTCCAGGCCGGACCCGGACTGCTGAAGGCCCTGTCCGGCACACCCGAGCGGCCGGGCGTGCTGCCGCCGGTGCTCGGCCGGACCAACCACCACCACACCCCGTACTGGTCCGTGGTGGTCTACCTGGCAGCAGCCGCCCTGATCATCGTCGCGGCGGCCGGCCAGGAGCAGGAACTCGTCCTCTTCTACGCCGTCGCCGTCTTCGTCAGCTTCCTGGTGGGCCTGCTCGCCATGACCCGCTTCGCACGCACCGAACGCAAGCCCGCACTGGCCTGGATCAACGCGATCGCCGCGGCCGCGGTGGCGTTCACCCTCGCGGTGAACCTGTTGCGCGGCTGGCCGGTGCTGTCGATGGTGGCCACGCTCCTCATCGCCGGCGGTCTGTACGTCCGCTGGAACCGGGCCGGACGCCCCAGCGGCATCGAGGACGTCGAGGCGCAGGCCGAGGCGGACTGAGCCGGGGGCCGCGCTCGGCAGGGGTGGCGGATCAAGCCGTCGCGCCACCGCGCCGGGTGTCGGCGTGCTCCCACTCCAGCGCCCACTGCCTCATCCGACGCCGGTCCAGCAGGGCGCGTGCGGCTCGTGCGGAGCCCCAGACGGCGCATCCCGCGGCCGTGGCCGCAGCCGTGCCCGCGAGGGAGGACCTCAGTGTCGCGTCGGACCGGTCCGAAGGCGGGGTGACCAGGTCGCCTCCGGAACTGGTCCAGACGGGCACGCGGGTCCCCGCACGGCTGTGCGCAGGCACCGCGACCCGCCCCGTGCGCATCCGGCCGTCGGCCGTCGTCCACCGGACCGTCGCGCCGGCGTGGTTGCCCACGTCCGCGTGCGTGGGCGCCGTGTCCTCGGCGCGCTCCAGGAGGACCGCCACGACCTGGTGGCGGCCGGAGCGGTCCTCTTCGAAGCCCCGTTCGGCGACCACCGCGGCCATGACGCCCGCGGTCGCGCCACCGAGCACGCCCACGATCCACGCGACCAGCAGCAGCCACGCCTCGATGAGATCACTGGCCCGCCGCAGCGGACTGCGCCGCCACCGCCACAGCCTCGCGCGGAACCCGCCGCACCGTCCCGACGCCATCGCCATGGGCCGACACCCCCTTACGAGCACCAGCGCCTTTCCGTGGTGTTGTCCGGACGGTAAGGAAAGCCTCCGCCGATCGGAAGAGTCGCGGAGCGGTCAAGGCTGCGGGTTGCCCATCTCCGCGGTGAAGAGCACTGGGTCACTGTCGAAGCCCCGGATCATCTCGTGCATCTCCCAGCTTCCCGCGGAGTCTCTGGTGAACTCGACCACCGTCGCGGCCGTGGCATCGGCGACCCTGGAGAAGTCGTGCGCGAGCAGCTGCTGGTACCCGTGGACGACGACCACCCCGCCGTTGGAGATGTCTCCGAACGTCCGTGGCCCACCGTCCTGGTGGATGGCCACCCCGACCACGACCCGCCCGAAGGCGGACGACAGCCGCTCGAACTCCAGCACCATCACCTCGACGAACCCGAAGCCCATACCGGTCTCGCTGTGCCGGCTCATGTTGATGGTGCCGTCCGGCGACCGGCTGTCGTAGTGAACGACATACGCCGGCCGCCCATGGGGATCGTCCGCCGGGTACGTCGCCGCGATGATGTCGAGGTGCCGAGGCGGCTCCCCGTACGGGCTCGGATCCCACCGGAGCCGCACCTCGACCTTGCCCAGCCCCTGGCCCCCACCGCTCACCTTGCCGCTCCCCCCTAGGACCGCCACGCGACTTTCCTCATGGTGAAGTATGCGCGCCCACCAGGGGATTGACGCCTCTGCGGTGCTCCTCTTCGGCGGTCCTCTTCGGGGCCCCACGCCATGCTGTCCGGCCGCGGGACGGCGGCAGCCGGCACCCTGCCGAGCCGGAGACCGGCCACCTCATCCCCGTACTTCGCCGCACCCTCGACGACGGCTTCTCGCGTCGCCCGGCTCGCTCAGGGACTGCCGTGGTCGCGGGCGTAGGCGGCCAGGACCTGCTGCCGCGTGCCTCCGGTATGCAGGAAGCGCTGGTCGAGCACGACGGCAAGGTCGTCGAGGGCGGTGGTGAGCACGGCCGCGGCGTTCCGGGCGTCCGGGCGCTTCCTTCGCCCTGTTCGCTCGGCGAGGTCGGCGGCGTAGGCGAGCGTGAAGGCCAGCGAGATGTCGCCGGGGCCGTCGTGGAAGTAGTAGGACTCGGGGTATTGGAGGAAGTCCACGCAGGTACGTGCGATGTCGGCAGCGAGCTGAGCGAGGACGGCGGCACCCGCGTCGGAGTCCGGTTGCCCAGCCGCCGGTTCGGCACGGCGCAGCTGGGAGATCCGCAGGGCAAGCGCCCGTCGCCGGGCCAGGGCTGGATAGATGCCGAGGATCCAGGAGACGGTGGCGGTCAACAACGCGAAGCCGACCAGCGCCTCCAGCGGTGCGACGATGCGCACCCAGTCGGCGGAGGGCGCGATGTCGCCGAGGCCGAGCGTGGCGACGGTCACCAGGGAGAGGTACAGGGCGTCCACCGGCCCCGAGTGCTCGGACGGCACCAGCGTGCCGGAGAAGGAGAACGCTTCCGGCATGTGCGGCCAGTACACCAGGGCCCAGCCCACGGCGACGGCGCAGGCCCACGTGGCCACCACCGTCACCATGCCGACAGGCCCGGCCAGCCCGGCGGTCCTGCTGCTCTTGCGGCCCCGGGTGGACAGCCGCCACAACAGCGACATGACGACCCTGCTCAGGCCCCCGTGCCGGGTGGGGTGCCACAGGGTGTGGAAGACATCCCGCAGGATGATCAGTACCACCGCCGCGCCGATCAGCGTGACCAACCAGTCCATGGAACCTCCCGGGCTCACCCGCTCCGGGTACAGCATGCGGCGATCCCCACCCGGAGACGATCAACCGCCACGCCCGTCCGCCGCGCCCCAGTCGATCGGGCCAGAGTCCGGTCGACCGCGCCGGCGGCCGGCCGGCACACGGCCGCACCGGCGCCCCTTCGGTGAGATGACGGCGGCCCTGGCAGTCCTCAGTTCGTGAAGAACTTCTTGTCGAGCGCGATGCTCAGCAGCTGGGCCATGCTCAGTGCCGGCCGGGGGCGCGTCACTGGGCCGCTCTCGGCATACGAGTTGACCTCCCGGGCCGCCACCCGGCGGCCGTCCGGATACAGGACGTCGACCAGCCACACCTGAGCCGCACCGCCCTTCTCCGAAGGGCCCTGGACCTTCTTGACCTGCGTGCCGTCGGCCAGTGTCGTGGCCTCGCAGTGACCGGAGACACCGGCGCAGCCCATGTGCTCGGCCAGGAAGGCTGTCATGTCGTACTGCGCGTCGGCCTCGACCATGTTCTTCCCGTGGCCGTCGTCGTAGACCAGCTGGACCATCCCGTCACCGGCGTTCAGGTCGGAGACGGTGCCGGTCCGGGGCAGGTGTGAGGTCAGCACCCGGTTCATACGTGCGCCGGGTACGTGCTTGCTGGTGGTGGACGGGGCCGTGGACGGGGCTCCCTCCTGGGCCGGCAACGCGGTGATCGCCTTGTTCCACGCCGGGCTGCGCACGATCGAGGTCAACTGGGCGATGGACAGCAGCGGATCGGTTCCGCTGGACGATCCCTTCTCGTCGCCACCGCCGAACTCCTCAACCGTCAGCTGAACCCGGTCAGCGGTGGTGAGCACCACGTACCAGCGCTTCTGCCCGGTATCGCTGCTGGGGTAGGTGAAGGACCTGGTGGTGTTGAGCACCGCGCCCCCGGGGAGCTTCCCGGTGGTGCACGTGTCGTAGGGGCGTACCTCCACCGGCAGGCAGCCGCCCTCGCCTTGCTGGTCCGCGGGGATGCCGGAATCCAGCCGTGAGAGGGTGATGTCGATGCTGGAGGATCCCTTCGCGGTGGAGTAGGTGAGTTTGGCCGACGGCCACACGACGGGAGGGCCGGCCTGGGACGCCCTGCCCGAGGCCGCGGAGACGGTGCCGCCGGCCGGCAGCAGGCTCTTGAGCGTGCTGACCATCTCCTCACCGCTGACCGAGGAGGACGGCCGGGCAGGCTGCTGCTCGGTGGAACGTGCCGGGGCGCCGACCCGCAACTGCTGCTGGGCATCGGCACCGTGGCTGCCGAAGGCGCCCGTGGCCATCAGAGTGCCGCCCGCGGTGACCACCGCGACGGCCATGACGACGGTGCGGGTGGCGGCGAACAGCCGCATCCGGCGGCCCCGGGCCACGGACCGCTGCACCAGGTCGGCCGCGTGCGGCGGGAACTCACTGGTGGCACGGCTCATGGCGCGAGCCACCCGGGTTTCGAAGTCCTTGTCGAGGGACATGGTGGGTTTTCCGTTCTTCTGGGTTCCGGGACGTACTGGGACGTCGACGCGGCACCGCGCGTCGTCGGCTCGTGCGCGTCAGGCGGTCAGGTCGGCCAGCTCGGCGCCGAGCTGGGCGCGCAGCCGTTGCAGAGCGCGCATGCTCCGGGCTCGGACGGCTCCCGGCGACAGCTTGAGGACCTGAGAGGTCTCCTCCACCGAGCGGTCCTCCCAGTAGCGGAGCACCAGCACCGCACGGTCCTTGGCCGTCAGCTGGGCCAGCCCGTCGAGCAAGGCCATCCGTAGCTCCGCGTCCGGGGCCGGCCCTGCCGCGTCGGGCAGCCGGTCGCTGGGGCGCTCGGTGGAACTGCGGCGCCTGCGCTGGGAGATGTAGGTGCGCACCAGCACCGTGTCGGCATAGGCCACCGGGGAGCCCGCACGGCTGATCCGCCGCCAGGAGCGGTACATCTTGGCGAGAGTTTCCTGGACCAGGTCCTCGGCGAGGTGCCAGTCGCCGGTGAGCAGGCAGGCCGTCCGGAACAGCGGCCCGCTGCGGGCGACTGCGAACTCCAGGTAGTCCGCGGGAGCTTCCCTCACCGTGTTGTCCTTTCGGGGTCGAACGTCATCTCTTACACGCGTTGAGGGTGCTTCCGCGTTACGCCCCGACGGCACGTGAGCCCAAGTGATGGGGACGGACCAGGCAGCGGGCGGGTGGTCGCCGACACGGAACGTCTCCCGGTCCGCGTCGTTGTGCCAGAGCCGAGCGGTTTTCCCAGCAGCCGTACACGGAGGGCCGCCGCATGACCGCAGACCCAGCAGCCGCAGCCGCCCGCCGGGCGCGGGCGGCGGTGACGGCGGTCTTCTTCGTCCACGGCGCGGTTTTCGCCTCCTGGGCCTCCAGGGTTCCCGCCGTGCAGGCCGAGCTCCGGCTGTCCGACGGGCTTCTGGGCCTGGTACTGGCCGGTCCGGGAATCGGCGCGCTGGTCGGCAGCCAGGCGGGCGGGCTGCTGGTGCGGCGGCTCGGCAGCCGTGCAGTGAGCGCGATGGCGCCTGTGGCTCTGAGCGTGCCGCTGGGCCTCATCCCCGCGGCACGCTCGGCGTGGATCCTGATGGGCCTGCTGGTGTTTCTCGGAGCGGCCGACGGGTGCACGTCGGTGGCCATGAACGCTTCGGCGGTCGTCGTGCAGCGGCGGTACGGACGGGCGGTGCTCAACTCGATGCACGCCGTCCGCAGCATCGGTGCCGTCGTCGGCGGGCTGGCAGGAGTGGCTGCGGCGGCCCTCGGTCTGGCGCTGACGACCCAGTTCGTGCTCATGGCCACCGTCCTCGCCGTCGTGTCGGCGGCAGCGGCCTACGGGCTCGGGTCGCAGCGGCAGCCCGCGCAGCATGTGCAGCATGTGCAGCATGTGCAGCGGACCGACCGCACTGGGCAGGCAGAACGGACCAGGACGACGGGGGCGGGAGCCGGGGCGGGAACCGGGACGGGAGCCGGGGTGCAGCCCGCGGACGGGCGCTCCTGCGCCATGGGCGGAGGAGGGGCGGCCGGGCGGGGAGCGGACCGGCGGGTGATCGTTCTGCTGCTCACGCTGATGACCTTCCTCGCCGCATGGGTGGAGGACGCCCCGGCCTCCTGGAGCGGCGTGTATCTGCGGCACGTGGGCGCGGACGCCGCTACCGCCGCGGCCGGATACGCGGCCTTCTCGGCCGGGTCGGTCCTCGCCCGGCTGTTCAACGACTGGATGGTCGACCGCATCGGCTGGGCCCGCCTCATCCGGGTAGGCGCTCTGTGCTGCTCCGCCGCGCTGGCCGGGGCACTGCTGCTGGGGCAGCCCGGCGTCACGCTGGCGGCGCTCGTGGTCGCCGGTGCGGGAATCAGCGCGGTGTTTCCCGGCGCGTTCACGGTCGCAGCCGGGCTCCCCCACGCGGCTCAGGCCATGGGACATGTCGGCTTCGCCGGGAATCTCGGCTGGCTGCTCGTCTCCCCCGTCATCGGCGGCCTGGCCACGCTCGTCGGTCTGCCCACTGCCCTCGGCCTTCTGGTTGTCGCGGCAGCGACCATCGCCGGCCTGGCCCCGATCACCCGCTCGGCCACACCGGCGCGCTCGGCTGCGCGGCAGACCGCCCACGAGGTGAACAGCTGAGGGGAGTGCGTCACGCAGGTGCCCGGCAGTACCGGCCCGACTCCGACGCTGTCATGGCACGGCACCCGGTACGCCCTTCCCCTGCTTCGCACCGGCTCCGCGGACCGGCCGGCGCCGGCTGCGGCGTTCGCCGTACGGGCCGGGGCCGCCGTGCACGGGGGAGCGCATCCGGCGGGCCCGCGCAGAGGCAGGCGCAGGGCACGGACGGCGCATTTCGGAAGTGCGGGGATGCACCGAACGGCGGGCGCGGTAAGGATGGCTGGCATGACGTGCATGGCCATCGTCGGTGCCGGGCCGGGGCTCGGTGCCGCCGTCGCTCGTCGGTTCGGGCGGGAGGGGTTCGCCGTGGCCCTGGTCGCCCGGGACGAGGAGCGGCTCGCGGCGCTGGTCGGGGACCTCGCCGCCGAGGGCGTGACCGCGCGGGGCTTTGCCGCCGATGTGCGCAAGCCGGAGGACCTGGTCAGGGCGCTGGCGGCGGCGGGTGAGGAGCTGGGCACCATCGAGGTGCTCCAGTACAGCCCCGTGCCGCACCGGGACTTCATGCGGCCGGTGCTGGAGACCCGGTACCGGGACCTGCTCGGGCCGATCGAGTTCTCGGTGTACGGGCCGGTCGCCGCCGTACAGCAGGTACTGCCCGGCATGCGGGCGCTCGGGCGCGGGACCATCCTGTTCGTCAACGGCGGGAGCGCCGCCGTACCGCATCCGGAGCGGGCGGGGACGTCGATCGCGTTCGCCGCGGAGACCGCGTACGGGCACCTGCTGCACGACCGGCTGGCCGGCGAGGGCATCCACGTGGCCCAGCTGGTGATTCCGGGGGTCATCACGGCCGGGCACGTCCGCAAGGATCCGGCCGTGCTCGCGGAGCTGCTGTGGGGCATGCACCGGGACCGGCACGGGTTCCGGCACTACGCCGACGACCTGGACAGCTGACCCGCGCGGTCGGGTCCGGCCCCAGTCCGATCAGGCTGCCGTCCACCCGAGTTGTCCTGCATGGAGTGATTTCGTAGGTCAATATGGTGATGTTGGCCGTATTGCTCTCTTCAAGGGGGCCTCCGTGGCTGTCGAAATCCCCCCGCTGATCAGGCCCTCACGACTGCGGGCCAGAGGCGGCCTGCTGGGCGAGTGCATGGCGGAGTTCCTCGGGACGTTCGTCCTCATCTCCTTCGGCTGCGGCGTGGTCGCGATGGCGGTCACCGCGCTGCCCGGCTCGGGTCGTGCCGCCACCCCCACGACGATCTTCCTCGCGGCGGGTGACTGGCTGCTGATCACCTGGGGCTGGGCCATGGCCGTCGTCTTCGGCGTGTACGTCGCCGGCGGCGTCAGCGGCGCCCACATCAACCCGGCGGTGACGGTCGCGATGGCGGTGCGCCGCGGGTTCTCCTGGGCGAGGGTGCTGCCGTACATCTTCTCGCAGGTGCTGGGCGCGTTCGCGGGCGCGGCGCTGGTCTACCTGGTCTACCGCGACGCGATCAACGCCTACGACGGTGCCGTTCCGGGGCCGAAGGTGAACGGACACACCAACGCCACCTTCTCCGTCTTCGCGACGTTCCCGGCGGCCTACTTCCACGGCGGCGTCTGGGGGCCGCTGATCGACCAGATCGTCGGTACGGCCTTCCTGGTGATGTTCGTCGTCGCCATCGTGGACCTGCGCAACCAGGCCGTGAAGGCGAACCTCGGACCGCTGCTGGTGGGCTTCGCAGTCGCCGCGATCGGCATGTCGTACGGCGCCAACGCGGGCTACGCCATCAACCCGGCCCGTGACTTCGGACCGCGGCTGTTCACGTGGCTGGCCGGCTGGAAGAGCCTGGCGTTCCCGGGGAGCCTGTCGGGGGTGTACAGCGGCTACTGGTGGATCCCGATCGTCGGGCCGATCACCGGCGGGGTCATCGGGGTTCTGGTGTACGACCTGTTCATCGGGGACGTCCTGTTCGTGCGCGGTCGGCTGGGCGAGCTGCCGGAGCCGGGGCTGACGCGTCCGGTGCGGACCACGGACGAGGAGTAGCGGAGGTCTGCGGATCCGGTGCGGGCCCTGCCGCCGGGGGGATCGGACGGACTGGCGTCCGGGGCGTTCGCTGCGGGGTGTGATCCGGGAGCGGGGGCGCCGCCGATGGCGGTACAGACCCGACGGCCACCCGGCCGTCGCGCCCGCGTGCGGGGCGGGGCCGGGCGTGCCTGGCGTCCACCCCCGGCGACCCTCCCCCGTCCGTGAGCCTCGCCGCGCCCGGCCGTCGGCCGGGCAGCCCGATCCCCGGCGCCGCCCGCCGGGCACTGTCGCACCCGGGTGTGGGCGACGACGCGTGGCCACCGTCCGCGCCCGGGGCGCTGTGGCCCCGCCGGACACCGTGCCCGCCGCGCCCTACGACCTGCGGCACCGGCCCGGACGCCCCCAGGCGCGTGCGGCCCCGAACCACCTGGCAGCGACATCGCAGCAGGCGTCCGCGTCCGCCCGCACCGCGCCTTCGTCCCGCCACCCCGCACGAAGATCCCCGTCCCCGCACCCAGGTCGAGCCCGGTGCCGAGCTGGAGACCCGGGACCGCCCGCGTGTCCACAGGCTGTGGACGACGCCGGTCACCAGCCCGTCAGCAGCAGGTGGTTGAGGAGGAGCGCGAGCACCGCCTGGGCGGTCAGCCAGGGGCGTGGGCGGGGGAGGAAGGCGCAGGCGGCGAGGAGCCATACCGCGAACGGGAGCCAGATGCGTTCCGTCTCGGCCTTGCTCATGCCGGACAGGTCGGCGACGAGGAGGGCGAGGAAGACGGCGGCGAGAAGCAGGGCCAGGCGCGTGGGGGCCGGGCGGGCGGAGACCAGGCGCGTGGAAGTCGGGCGCGTGGAAGTCGGGCGCGTGGAGGTCGGGCGCGTGGAGGTCGAGGTGGTGCGGTGGGTGAGGGCTGTGGCGGTGCGGCGCAGGCCCGCCGCCGTCGCCGGGCCGGTGATCAGCACCGTGCAGGCGAGGTTGGCCCATACCCAGTAGCCGTAGGGGCGGGTGCCGCCGACGCCCTGGTAGTAGCGGGTGATCAGCAGCCGGTACGCCGTCCACCAGTCGAAGCCGGCGAGCGTGAAGGCCAGCGGGACGACGGCGGAGCCCGCCAGGAGGGCCGGGAGGAGGGCGGGGCGGGCGAGCACCGTGGGCCCGGCGAGGAGCAGCACCGCCGCGCAGGGCAGGGCGATGAGCGTGAGGCCGTAGGAGAGGTAGCAGCTCAGGCCCAGAAGGAGGCCCGAGGCTGCCGCCAGGGCGGGGGAACGGCCGGTCACCGCCAGGGCCAGCAGGGCCACCGACCAGGCCGCCACCGCCGCGAAGTACGCGTCCGCGGACGCGCCCAGCCACACCGCCGCCGGTGCCAGGACCAGGAAGGGGGCCGCACGGCGGGCCAGGGATTCGTCGGCCAGGGCGCGCACGGTGACCAGGACCGCCACCGACGCCGTCGCGCCGGCCAGCACGCACCACAGCCCCGCCCAGCCGCCGCCGCGCAGCCCGGTCCGGTCGAGGAGGACGAAGGTCAGGGTGGCCGCCGGCGGGTGTCCGGCGACGTGGGCGGGCCACGGGTCCGGGGTGCCGGCGACGATGTGATGGGTGAAGTCGCGCAGGGTGCCGGGGATGTCGTGGAAGCGGTCGATGACTCTGAGGTACTCGTTGTGGCCGGTGAGGCGGGATGCGATGCCCCGGTGCCAGCCGTCCACCAGGGCCAGGGAGAGGATCCAGGCCGTGGTCGCCGCCCAGGCCGTCGCCAGCAGGGGGCGCCAGGAGAGGCGGGCGGCCAGCGTGGGGCCGTAGGCGACGGTGGCGGCGGCCAGGAGTACGGCCCCGGGGGTGCCCGGACCCGCATGGGGGTCCCAGTCGGCCAGCAGGGGCGGCCAGCGTACGAAGAGGGTGCCGTAGGTGAACTGGATGTGCCGTCCGACCAGCACGGCGGCCGTCACCAGCAGGGCGGCGGCCCCGGCGGCGTACAGGTCACGGCGCAGGCAACGGGGGTCGGAACGGCGCTCGGACCGGGTGCGGGAGAGGGTCACAGCCGCAACGTAGGGGGCCGGGCGTGCGGAGGCCGCCACCAGCGGGTGTACGTCAGCGTTTCGTCATCACTTCCGCACCTTTTCATGGGGATTCGCGGCCTACGGTCGGGGCATGCGAGACGATCCCCGGCTGCCCACCTCCCCCGGCTTCTGGCGCAGCCCGCTGCGCGGCCCCTGGCTCACCTCGGTGCTCGGTCTCGTCCTGCTCACCGGCATCACCGCGCTGTTCGTGACGGGCCTGGTGTCGTACGCCGCCTACAACCCGGGGCTCTCCCCGGTGAACGACACGACGCCGGACAAGGGTGTCCTCGGCTTCTACCTCTTTTCCTGGCCGACGGACCCGGTGTGGCTGTACCGCTTCACGCAGGGCCTGCACGTCACCCTCGGCGTCACCCTGGTCCCCGTGCTGCTGGCCAAGCTGTGGTCGGTGGTGCCGAAGCTGTTCGAGCTGCCGCCCGCCCGCTCCCTCGCGCACGCGCTGGAACGGCTCTCGCTGCTGCTCCTCGTCGGCGGCGGGCTGTTCGAGTTCACCACCGGGGTGCTCAACGTCCAGCTGGACTACGTGTTCCCCGGCTCCTTCTACCCCCTGCACTTCTACGGGGCGTGGGTGTTCTTCGCCGCGTTCGTGGCGCATGCGGTGTTGAAGGTCCCGGTGGCGCTGCGCGCCCTTCGCCGGCGGCTGGGGCCGCAGGAGGCGACAGGCCTCGTCCCCGCGCGCCCCGACCCGCCCACCGTGTCCCGCCGGGGCGCCCTGTGGCTCGTCGGCGGCGGCTCGCTGCTGCTGTTCGTGACGACCGTCGGGCAGAGCCTGGGCGGCCCCTTCCGCCGCACGGCCCTGCTCGCACCGCACGGCGGCCCGGATCCGGGCGGCGGCCCGAACGGCTTCCAGATCAACAAGACGGCCGCCTACGCCGGGGTCACCACCGCCGACACCCATGAGGACGCCTGGCGGCTCGTCGTCACCGGACGGGCCGGAAGGACCGTCCGCCTCAGCCGCGCCCAGCTGCTGCGGCTACCGCTGCACAGCTCGTCGTTGCCGATCGCCTGCGTGGAGGGCTGGTCGACCGCCGACCAGTGGTGGCGCGGGGTACGGCTGCGCGACCTCGCGGTGCTCGCCGGGTACGACGGCGACCCGCCGGACGTGCTCGTGGAGTCCCTGCAACGCCACGGCGCCTTCCGCCGCGCGGCGCTGCGCGCCAACCAGGTCGCCGACCCGCGCTCGCTGCTCGCCCTGTACGTCAACGGCGAGGAACTGAGCCCCGACCACGGCTACCCGGCGCGCGTCATCGTCCCCGCCGCGCCCGGGGTGCTCAACACCAAGTGGGTGACCCGGCTGACCTTCGGAGACCTGTGATGCGACGACCTGGGCTGCGACGGCCCGTGCTGCGACGCCGGCTGCCTCCCGTCGGCAGGCCGCTGCACCTTCTGCTGCTCGCCTGTTCGTTCGCGCTCGCCGGTTATGCGGGGGTGCGGCTGCTGGCCGGTGACTGGTTCGCGGTGGCGGTGTGGTTCGTGGGAGCCGCGCTGCTGCACGATCTGGTGCTGGTGCCGCTGTACGGGACGGCGGACCGGGCGGTGGCGCGGGGGCTCCGGGCGGCCGGGCGGCGGGCCTGGACGCCGTACGTGCGGGTCCCCGCCGTACTGTCGGGGCTGTTGCTGCTGGTCTGGTTCCCGCTGATCCTCGACCTGGTGGACCGGCGTTACCGTTCGGCCACCGGTGTCTCCGCCGACGTCTTCCTCGGCCGCTGGCTGCTGATCACCGCCGTGCTGTTCGGCGGCTCGGCCCTGCTGCTCGTGCTGCGGGGGCGCAGGGCGACGAAACGGCGGTCGCCGGCCGCCCACTGAGCGGCGGTCCGCCAGCCGGCGCCCCGGGCCAGCCGCAGCAGGGCCGGGGTGCCGGTCCGCGCCCACGCAAACGGGGCACCGACGGCTTCCCGGCCCGGGGTGACGACCTGGACGCGTATGCGTTCGTCGACGTCCGCCTGTGCCGTCTCCGCGATCAGCAGGCCGCCGGGGCGCAGAAGCTGACCCATCCGGTGCAGCAGTGCCGCCGGGTCGCCGCCGATGCCGATGTTGCCGTCCATGAGCAGGACCGTGCCCCAACGGCCCTCGCCGGGCAGCGGTTCGAAGACCGAGCGGCGCAGCGCCTGACCGCCGCTGCCGATGGTGCGGGACACGGCGGCCTCGCTGACGTCGACACCGAGGACGGTACGGCCCCGGGCGGCGAGTTCCGCCACCAGGCGGCCCGGTCCGCAGCCGACGTCGAGCACGGCACCCTCGCACCGGTCCAGCACCGCCCGGTCGGCCTTGTCCGCCCCCGCACACCACCGCTCCACCTCCAGCGGCAGCAGCCGGCCGTCGTCGCGGCGCAGGAACAGCGGGCCCCGGCCGGTGCGCAGGGCGGCGGAGTAGGGGTCGGCGGCGGCCCAGGGCGCGGTGTCGGCGGGAGCCGTGGTCACGGGGTCTCCGGCAGTGCCGCGCGGCAGTCCGCGAGCCGGGCGGCGAAGGTGCCGTGCGGGGCGAGGGCGGCCACCGCTCGGGCGTCCGCCGCGGTGTCGACGTCCCGCAGGCGGGGCAGGTCGCGCACCCGGAGCCCCGCGGCGCTCAGTCGCGCCCGCTGGACCGCACCGGTCCGCGGCGTCGACATCGGCACGCCCCGCAGCAGCGCGGGCTCGGGCCGGGCCAGGCCCAGCGCCCAGAAACCGCCGTCCTCGGCGGGGCCGAAGTACGCGTCGCAGCCGGTGAAGTCCACGTCCAGCAGCTCCGGGGTGACCTGCGGGGTGTCCATGCCGATGAGCAGCGCCGGGCCGGTGCAGTGGGCGAAGGCGTCGGCGAGGCGGGCGTCCAGGGCGCCGGTGCACTGCGCCACGACGTCGAAGCCGGGTGGCAGCCAGGGACCGGGGGTGCCGTCGAGGACGAGGACCCGGCGGTCGGCGGGGGTGGCGGCCACCGTGCGCAGGGTGTCGGTGAGCGCGGCTTCGGCCAGTGCGGCGGCCTGGGCAGGGGAGAAGGGCGGGCAGAGCCGGGTCTTGACCCGGCCGGGGCGGGGTTCCTTGGCGATGACGAGCAGGGTGGTCAACGAATCTCCGGGGGTGGGGTGGGGCCGCCGGCGGCCAGGGAGCTGTCACGACCGCCCGCGGCCGGGGAAGAGGGTGCCTCGTTCAGGACCCGGCTCATGTCCCGGACCGCCTGCCAGGTGCCGCGCCAGGTGCCCGTGACCTTCGAGGTGCCCGTGCGGGGGCGGTAGGGCACCTCGTGTTCGGTGATGCGCCAGCCCGCGTCGGACGCGCGGACCACCATCTGCAGGGGGTAGCCGCTGCGCCGGTCGGTGAGGCCGAGCGCGAGCAGGGGTTCGCGGCGGGCGGCACGCAGGGGGCCGAGGTCGTGCAGGCGCAGCCCGGTGCGGCGGCGCAGCAGCAGGGCGAGGGCGAGGTTGCCGGCGCGGGCGTGTGCGGGCCAGGCGCCCCGGCCCTGCGGGCGGCGCCGGCCGAGCACCAGGTCGGCCGTGCCGGAGCGGATCTCCTCGACGAACGGGAGCAGCCGGCCGGGGTCGAGGGAGGCGTCGCAGTCGCAGAAGCACACCACGTCGGCGGTGGCCGCCGTCAGCCCGGCGTGGCACGCGGCGCCGAAGCCGCGCCGCTCCTCGCGGACGACGGTGGCGCCGAGCGCGCGGGCGATGTCCGCGGAGCCGTCGGTGGAGCCGTTGTCCACCACGAGGGCACGCCAGCCCGCCGGGATGCGCGCCAGCACCCACGGCAGGGCCGCGGCCTCGTCGAGGCAGGGCAGGACGACGTCCACGTCGGGGTGCGCGGGGGAGGTGGTCACGGCTTCACCCTACGGATACGAACCATGACAAAGCGGACTTCGGTTCCTTACGAAACGCGGACGTCGAAGCCGTCACCGGGCCCCGGCGACGGCGCGGTGACAGGGTGGAGGACATGCAGCAGCCGTACGCATCACCGGACGCCGGGCCGCCTCCCCCGGGCCGGATCCTCGTCGTGGACGACGACCCGACCGTGGCCGAGGTCGTCGCCGGCTACCTGGACCGTGCCGGATACGCCGTCACCCGTGCCGCCGACGGTCCCGAGGCCCTCGCGCGGGCCGCCGCGCACCGGCCGGACCTGGTGGTGCTGGATCTGATGCTGCCCGGCATGGACGGCCTGGAGGTGTGCCGGCGGTTGCGGGACGGCGGGCCGGTGCCGGTCATCATGCTCACCGCGCGCGGCGACGAGGACGACCGCATCCTCGGCCTGGAGGTCGGTGCCGACGACTACGTCACCAAGCCGTTCAGCCCGCGGGAGCTGGTGCTGCGCGTGGAGTCGGTGCTGCGCCGCACCCGGCCCGCCCTCCCGCGCGGCCCGCTCGGCGCGGCCGGTCTGACCGTCGACCCGGCCGCCCGCCGCGCCACCAAGAACGGCGCCGGCCTTGCCCTGACGATCCGTGAGTTCGACCTGCTCGCCTTCTTCCTGCGGCACCCGGGGCGGGCGTTCGGGCGGGAGGAACTGATGCGGAAGGTGTGGGGCTGGGACTTCGGTGATCTGTCGACCGTCACCGTCCATGTCCGCCGCCTGCGCGGCAAGGTCGAGGACGACCCCGCCCGGCCCCGCCTCATCCAGACGGTGTGGGGCGTCGGCTACCGCTTCGATCCCGCCGGCGAGGAAGGACGGGACGGCCGTGCGTGACACGCTGCTCATCGCCCTGTACGCCTTCCTCGGTGCCGCCGCCACGGGACTGGTCGGCGCGGGCGTGCTGCGGTTGATCCGCCGCCGTTCGCTCACCGTCTCGCTCGCCGTGGTGGCCGCCGTCACGGTGGTCGCGATGCTCGCCGGGACCATGGCCGTGGCGCAGGCGATGTTCCTCTCCTCGCACGACCTCCGTGTCGTCACGACCGTCGTCGCCATGGCGGCCGTCGTCTCGCTGGTCACCGCGCTGCTGCTGGGCCGCTGGGTCGTCGCCCGCAGCCGCGAACTCACCGATGCCGCCCGGCACTTCGGTGACGGAGGTGCCTTCGCCGCGCCCGCCGCCCCGGGCACCGCGGAACTGGACGCGCTCAGCAGGGAGTTGGCGGCGACCAGTGCCCGGCTCGCCGCGTCCCGCGAGCGGGAGCGGGCGCTGGAGACCTCACGGCGGGAGCTGGTCGCGTGGATCTCGCACGACCTGCGCACCCCGCTCGCCGGGCTGCGCGCCATGTCGGAGGCGCTGGAGGACGGCGTGGCCACCGACCCGGACCGCTACTTCAAGCAGATCCGCACCGAGGTGGAACGCCTCGACGGCATGGTCGGGGACCTCTTCGAACTCTCCCGCATCCACGCCGGCACCCTGCCCCTGAGCCCGGCCCGGATCTCCGTGTACGACCTGGTCGGCGACGCCCTCGCCGGGGTCGGACCGCTCGCCCGCGAGCACGGCGTACGACTGGTCGGCGACCGGGTGGAGCCGGTGCCGGTCGAGGTCGACGGCAAGGAGATGAGCCGGGTCCTGGCCAATCTGCTGGTCAACGCCATCCGCCGGACCCCTGCGGACGGCACGGTCGCCGTCGCCGCCGAGCGCGCGCCCGAGGGGGTCGTGCTCTCCGTCAGCGACGGCTGCGGCGGCATCCCCGAGGCGGACCTGCCCCGCGTCTTCGACACCGGCTGGCGCGGCACGGACGCGCGGACGCCGCCGGCGGGGGCGGGCCTGGGCCTCGCGATCGTCCGGGGGATCGTGGAGGCGCACCACGGCCGGGCGAGCGTGCGCAACGTCCCCGGCGGCTGCCGCTTCGAGGTGACCCTGCCGACGGCCGAGGCGTAGGCGCGAGGCCCCAGCCCCTAGCCCGCCAGGTCGGCTCCGAACTCGGTGTACTTGCCGGCGGGCAGACCCAGCTTCGTCGGGCCGAAGCTCGTCGACGCCGTCGTGGAGTAGAGCGTGGACGAGGCGCCGGGCAGGAACCAGGCCGCGCCCTCGGGGTCGTTCTCCTGGGAGGCGACGGCCGTGAGGTCGGCGTGGCCGTCGTGGTTCACGTCGGAGGCGAGCAGGGCGTCACCGAAACCGTCGCCCGCCTCCTGGGTGCCGGGCACGCCGGGGCTGTCCTGGGTGAGGAACACCGGGCCGGTCGTGGTGAGGCCGGAGGCCGAGCCACGGAGCAGGGTGATCGCCCCGGCGGAGGCGCGGTAGTCGGAGTCGTCGCCGAAGCTCTCGCCCGGCGCGCCGACCGCGAGGTCGCGGTAGCCGTCCTTGTCGAAGTCCCCGATCGCCAGCGCCGCGCCGAAATCGTCGCCGTACTCGGAGGAGTCCGGGACGCCCGCGCTGCTCTGGCTGAGCGATACCCGGCGGGTGGTGCTCGGGCCGGACGAGGTGCCGTAGATGATGTGGATCTTGCCGCCGGTGGAGGCGGAGGGCTCGTTGTCCGGTTCCTCGGGGTTGCCGAGGACGATGTCGCCGTAGCCGTCCTTGTTCAGGTCGCCGATCGCGGCCGTCTCGGCGGTGCGCAGGGTCGCCGCCTTGCTGATGCCGTCGGAGGTGCCCTTGTAGTAGACGGCTGTGGCGAGGTGGTCGCCGCCCGGCTGCAGGCCGGTGACGACCAGGTCGGCCTTGGTGTCGCCGCTGACCCGGCCGGCGGTGAGGACCGGCTTGTCCAGGCCCGGGGAGTACGAGGAGACGGGGCCCGTCGAGCCCGACTTGGAGAACGGGCCCCGGATCAGCCGGACCCGCCACGCGGACGGGTTCTCGGTGTCGCTCTGCCCGGAGATCGCCAGGTCGGGCTTCCCGTCGCCGGTGAAGTCCGCCGCCGCGATGCTCAGGCCGAAGTAACTGCCGTACAGGGGCTGCGGGTTCTTCACGGTCGTACCGCCGGACAGGCCGCTGCCCGAACCCCACAGGATGACGACCATACCGGCGTCGTCGGCGCTGCCCACCTTCTCGTGCGGGGTACCGACGACGAGGTCGCTGTAGCCGTCGCGGTTGAGGTCGGCGGCGGCGAGGGGGGCGCCGAACCGGTCGTACGCCTCCGCGTCGCCGGGGACACCGGCGGTGTCCTGGCTGATCAACTGGTGCCTGGCCGGGTCCGGTCCGTTCGCGGTGCCGTAGACGACGGCCACCTGTCCGGCCCACGACCTGCCGTTCACCGTGGCGGCGGGGGCGGCGACCGCCACGTCCCGGTAGCCGTCACCGTTGAAGTCGCCCTGGAGCCCGGAAGGGGCGGCCGAGGCGGGGGTGGGGGACAGGACCACCGGGGTCAGGCTCGCGACGAGCAGGGCGGCGAGCGCGGTGCTGCCGCGCAGGGGGTGCTTCACGTGCGTGTCTCCAGTCGACGTTCTGGGAGGGAGGCCGGGGAGGGGTGAGGGAGGGGCGGCGGCGCAGGGGGTCAGTCCGGCAGTGCCGCACCGAAGTACGAGCGATCGCCCAGGCCCAGGGACTGCGTGGTGAGCAGGCTGGATCCGGTGCCGGTGGGGCCCGACGACGTGCCCGGCAGGATGTGGAGGCGGCCGGCCTCGGTGGCGGCGGCGACCAGTTCGGCCCGGCCGTCGCGGTTGAAGTCACGCAGCAGGACGGAGGCGCCGAACCAGGCGTCGTCCTCCTCGGCCGGGTCGCCCTCGACGCCCGGCGTGCCCACGTCGTACAGGCGGGAGCCGCGGCCGGTGAGGCCGCCGGTGCCGCCGCGCAGGACGGTGACCGCGCCGGCACGGAAGAGGCTGTCGCCGATCATCTCGCAGGGGATGCCCACCGCGAGGTCGGGGTAGCCGTCGCCGTTGGTGTCGGCGGCCGACAGGTCGTTCCCGAAGCGGTCGCCGGACTCGGGCGCGCCGGGGACGTCCGTGGTGGCCTGCGTGAACGTGGTGCCGGTGGTGCTGGGACCCTGGGCGGTGCCCTTGAAGACACGGACGGCACCGCCCTTGCCCGCGGCGCCCATGCCGACGGCGAGGTCGCCGTAGCCGTCCTTGTCGAAGTCAGCGACCGTGGCGCTCGCGTTCATCAGGCCGGAGTTGCCGAGCAGACCGATCTTCCGCGGCGGCAGGGCGGGGCCGCCCGCGGCGCCGCGGTAGAACCAGGCGCGGTTGGTGGAGGTGTTGGAGTCGTAGCCGAGCACGGCGAAGTCGGCGGTGCCGTCCTTGGTGACCTTGCCGGAGACCACGAGGTCCGGCTTGATGTCCTCGCCGTCGATGGGGTCGAGGTTGGTGGCGGTGCCGTGCGAGCCGGACTTGGTGAACGGTCCGCGTACGAGGTAGACGTAGTCGCCCGTGATCGCGACGACGTCCTGCTTGCCGTCCGCCGTGAAGTCGCCCACCGCGACGTCCTGGGCGAAGCCGCAGTCCTTGCAGCCCGGGCTTCCGAAGGCGGTCCCGCTGGTCAGGCCGGAACTGGAGCCCCACAGGACGGTGAAGGTGCCGCGGTAGGCGCCGGCGTCCTCGCCGGGGGCGGTGACGACGAGGTCGCCGTAGCCGTCGTTGTTCATGTCCGCCGCGGTGACCTTCGTGCCGAAGAAGTCGTTCGTCTCCGCGGCGCCCGCGATGTACGGGGTGTTCTGCGTGATCAGCGAGCGCTTGGCGGGATCGGGGCCGTGGGCCGTGCCCCAGACGACCACGACGGCACCGGCCTGCTTCTGACCGGCCACGGTGGCGGTGCGGTCGCCGAGGGCGAGGTCTCGGTAGCCGTCGCCGTTGAAGTCGTCCGCGTACTTCGCGGTGGCCGCGGTCGCCGGCGCGGCCACCGCCAGCGGCGTCAGGCCGGAGGCGAGCAGCACGGCGGTCAGCAGGCTGGTGCGCTTGCGCAAGGTGTCTCCCACGGTCGGGGCGGATCCCGGGCGCCAGGTGGCGCTATCAGGAGACCTGCGGCAACAGGTAAACGTTGTACGTGAGTTCGGTCAGCCCTCGGGGTTTTCGGGCCGGCCCCGGCCCTGCGGTTCACACCCGCGCGCGACCGGGCGGCGGCACGCCGCGACCACCGCCCCCACGCCGACGACCACCCCGAGCGCCCCGAAGCCGTAGTCGAGCGTGGCGGCGGAGGCCACCGTGGCCACCAGCAACGGGCCGCCCGCGTCGCCGACTTCGCGGCCGAGTTCGGCGGCGCCCATGGTCTGGCCGAGGCGTTCGGCGGGGGTGACGGCGGCCAGGGCGGCGAAGCCGAGCGGGGTGATCAGGCCCGCGCCCGTGCCGGTCAGGGTGGCGCAGGCGAGGATGCCGGTCAGGCCCGGCAGCGTGGCGCAGGCGAGGCCGGCGGCGGTGAGCGCCAGCCCGGCGGCCAGGCCGGTACGGGCGGTCAGGCGCCTCTCGTCGAGCGCGCGCCCGGCCCGCGGCTGGACGACGGCGGCGCAGGCGGCGAGCACGGACACCGCGGCGCCGGTGGTCACCGTGCCGAGCCCGGCCGCCCGGCCGGAGACGGGCAGGAAGCCCACGCCGACCGACAGGGCGGCGGTCGCCGCGGCCAGCGCGGCGGTCGGGGTGAGGAAGGCCGGGTCGGCCAGGCGCCGGGCGAGGTCGAGGACCGTCTGCCGTTCCTTGGGCAGCGGCGGTACGACGGGCACGGACAGCGCCGCCCACCCGGCGACCGCCGCGCCGAGCACCGCCGCCACCGCGAACAGCAGCCGCAGTCCCCCGGCCCACACCAGGACCCCGCCGAGCAGGGGGCCGAGGGTGTAGCCGAGGGACTTGCAGAAACCGTAGCCGCCGAACGCCCTGCCGTGTTTCGCGGCCGGATTGAGCCGGGCCACCAGCGCGGACGCGGACGGGGAGAACGCGGAGGCCGCCGCGCCCTGGCCGAGCCGGGCGGCCCACAGCCAGCCGGGGCTGCCGGCGACGGCGTACACCGCGGACGCGGCGGCGAAGGCGAGCAGGCCGCCGAGCAGCACGGGCCGGGCGCCGACCCTGTCGGCGAGGGTGCCGAACACCGGCTTGAGCAGCACCTCGGCGCCGTCGTACAGGGCGAGCAGGCCGCCCAGCACCAGCACCGAGGTGACGGCGCCCGCGGAGTGGGCGCCGAGGTTCGCGGCGATGCTGTGCGCGCCGAAGGCCGTGGTGAACCCGGCCGCGTACAGCGGCCACATCCGCCGCTCCGGCGCCGCGGGTGCCGCCGGCGCCGCGGGTGCCCGGTTCGTCATCGCCGCTCCTCCTGATGCGGATCCCGCTCTGCGCATGCCCGCACGCGAATCCCGGCCAGAGGATCCCGGCACGCGGTACCGGCACGCGGATCCCGGCCTGCGGATCCCGGCACGCGAAGGGAATCCCGCCATGCGAAATCCTGGCACACCGGCGCTCACCGCCGGCTCAGGCGTTGAGCACCCCCGTCGCCAGCAGGCCGAGCAGTCCCGCCCCGATGACGATGCGGTAGATCACGAAGGCGTTGAAGGAGTGCCGGGCGACGAACTTCAGCAGCCAGGCGATGGAGGCGTATGCGACGACGAAGGAGACCGCCGTGCCGACGGCGAGCGGCGCCGCGCCGACCCCGGCGCCCACGGCGTCCTTCAGCTCGTAGATGCCGGCGCCGGTCAGGGCCGGGATGCCGAGGAAGAAGGACAGGCGGGTGGCGGCGACCCGGTCGAGGTCGAGGACGAGCGCGGTCGACATGGTCGCGCCGGAGCGGGAGAAGCCGGGGAAGAGCAGTGCGAGGATCTGCGAGCAGCCGACCAGCATCGCGTCCTTGAAGGTCGTGTCGTCCTCGCCGCGCTTGTGCCGGCCCATCTGGTCGGCGCACCACATCACGGCCGAGCCGACGATCAGCGAGGCGGCGACCACCCACAAGGAGGCGAGCGGACCCTCGATCAGCGGCTTGGCGGCCAGCCCCACGGCGACGATCGGGAGGGTGGCCCAGATGACCCACCAGGCGAACTTGTAGTCGTGGTGGTAGCGCTCCTCGCGGTCGGTCAGGCCGCGGAACCAGGCGGAGACGATCCGCTTGATGTCCTTGAAGAAGTAGACCAGCACGGCGGCGATCGCACCGACCTGGATGACGGCGGTGAACCCGACGACGGACTCGTCGTCGACCGGAATGTCCATGAGCCCTTCGGCGATCTTGAGGTGGCCGGTGGAGGACACGGGGAGGAACTCGGTCACCCCCTCGACGACTCCTAGGACGACGGCCTGGCCGATGCTGATAGCGCTCATGGGCGTTCCAATGGCTACACTCGGGAGGAGAGCTTTTACACGGGCGTAAAAGTTCTACACGACTGTAGAAGACAGAGCGGGAGTACGACAAACGCCATGGGAGCCGGCACACAAGGGCAGGCCTCGAAGCGGCCGAACGGCGCCCGCGAGACCGAGATCCTCGGCCTGCTGCAACAGGCCGAGGACGCGCTGACCCCGGGCGAGGTGGCCGAACGCCTCGGCGGCGAGCTGACGTACAGCAGCGTGGTCACGATCCTGACCCGCATGCACACCAAGGGCCTGCTCGACCGCGCCCCTCGCGGCCGGGCGTACGCCTACACGCCCGTCACCGACGACGCCGGCTTCGCCGCCCGCCGCATGCGCACCGTCCTGGACGAACGCCCCGACCGCGAGGCCGTACTGGCCCGCTTCGCCGACACCCTGTCCGACGCCGACGCCGACGTGCTGCGCCAGCTGCTCGGCCCCGAACCCGGCACCGGCCGGTAGCGGGGGCCGCGCGATGCGCATCGCCGTCTACGTGCCGCTGCTGCTCTCGCTCCTCGCCCCGTTCGGCGCCCGCCCGCTCTCCGAGCGCTGCGACCCGCGCCTGGCGACCTGGCTGCTCACCGCCTCGTCCCTGGTGCTGGGCACCGCGAGCACGATCTCCCTCGGCCTGCTGGCCGTCACCGGTCTGATCCGCATCCCCCAACTCGCCGCCCTCGGGCAGTGGTCGGCCACTTCCGCGCAGCGGGACGCCCCCGCCCAGCTCTCCGTGTCCGTGCTTGCCGGGCTGCTGCTCGGCGGCGCCGTCGTCACCGCCGCCCGGCTGCTGTGGCGTCGCGCCCGCACACTGGCCACCGCCGCGCTGGACGCCGCCTGCATGCCCGCCCGCGACGGCCTGGTCGTCATCGAGGACGACGCCCCCGACGCCTACGCGCTGCCCGGTCTACCCGGCCGGGTCGTCGTCTCCACCGGCATGCTGCACACGCTGGACGAGAGCGAGCACGACATCCTGCTCGCCCACGAGCGCGCCCATCTGACAGCCCACCACTACGCGTTCGTCGCGCTCGCCCAGCTCGGCGCCGCCGCCAACCCGCTGCTGCGCCCGCTCGCCACCGCCGTGACCTACACGATCGAGCGCTGGGCCGACGAGCGGGCCGCCACCGCCACCGGCGACCGCGCCCGGGTCGCCCGCACGGTCGGCAAGGCCGCGCTCGCCGCGCACCGCACGCCCGCCCTCGCCCGCGCCGCCGCCGCGCTCGGCATCCGGGGCGGCGGCCCCCGCAGCCGGGGCCTGCTCACCAGGCCGGGCCGACGCAACGCCCTCGCCACCGCCGGGCCGGTCCCGCGCCGGGTCGCGGCCCTGCTCGCCCCGCCGCTCGGCCGGCGCCCCGCGCTGACGGCCGTGACCGTGGCGATCTGCGCGGTGGCGACCGTGGCCACGGCGGAAGCCGCGCACGACCTCCATGAGCTGCTGCTGAACGTCGGCGCCTGGAAGTGAGCGCGGCCCCGGTCCGGCGCCGTCAGCCCTGGCGCGGGTTGGGCTTCAGCACGGCGAACACGGCCTGTGCCGGGTCGGCCAGCCAGGCGATGCGCCCGACGTCGGGCACGTCCGCGGCCGGAATGACCACCGATCCGCCGTGGTCCCGTGCCGCCGCGACGACGGTGTCCACGTCGGCCACCGCGAAGTACGGCACCCAGCGCGCCTCCTCCTCCTGCCCTTCCCGGAGCGGGGCCACGCCACCGAAGGAACCCTTCTGCTGGTCGCCTTCCCCGATGCTGAGCACCTGGTACGTCATGCCGGGCGTCGACATCTGCGCGGAGCGCCAGCCGAACAGCCCGGCGTAGAAGCGGATCGCCGCCTCCGGGTCGGCGGTGTGCAGCTCCACCCACACCAGCGCGTCGTCCTCGGAGGCCTTCTCCAGACCCGTCAGGGACTGCGACACCGCGAACCGGGCGCCCTGCGGGTCGGTGAACTGGGCCAGCTTGCCCTCGCCCATGCTCATCGGCTCGACGCGCACCGTGCCACCGCCCGCGACCACGTCCCGCGCGGTGGCGTCGGCGTCGTCACTGCGGAAGTACGTCATCCAGGCCGGACGCGCCCCCCGCTCGGTCAGCCGGCCGAGGGCGGCGACGGTCTTCCCGTCCTTCTGGAAGAACCCGTAACCGCCCGCCTCGGGACCGGCGGAGACGAACCGCCACCCGAAGACGGCGCCGTAGAAGGCGGCGGCCTCCTCCGGGTCCGGGCTGCCCAGGTCGATCCAGACGGGCGAACCGGGACGGAATTCGGTGCCGAGCATGCGTTTCCTCCTGCTGATCGGACTGGGTCTCCGGCTGATCCGGGTGATCTCCGGCTGATCCGGTGGACTCTGGGCGACCCGATGCCACGTCGCCCGCCACTATGCCGCCCGCCGGTCCCGGAATCCGGTACCCCGCCCGGCCGCCCAAGGCGTTTCACCCGGGTCGGCGGACGAAGTGAACGCACACGTGAACGCGCACGTGGACCCCACGGTCCTTACGGAGCCGTGACGCACCGCCCGTCGCACCCCCGCCCCGGCCCGCTCCCGGCCTAGCGTGGCCCCATGCGAGTGCTGGTCACCGGCGGTGCCGGGTTCATCGGGTCCCATGTCGTCGACGCGCTGCGCGCCCGCGGGCACGAACCGGTGGTCTACGACGTCCGGGACGATCCCGCCTCCGACGTGCGCGACCCGGCGGCCGTGGCCCGCGCGCTGGACGGCGTCGACGCGGTCTGCCACCAGGCGGCCATGGTGGGCCTCGGCGACGGCGTCGCCGACGCGCCCGAGTACGTCTCCCGCAATGACCTGGGCACCGCCGTCCTGCTCGCCGCGATGGCCCGGGCGGACGTACCGCGGCTCGTGCTGGCCGGGTCGATGGTGGTGTATGGGGAGGGGCGGTACGAGTGCCCCGCGCACGGTGTCGTACGGCCCGGCCCGCGCGCCGCGGCCGACCTGGCGGCGGGCCGGTTCGAGCCGGGCTGCCCGCTGTGCGGGGCCGAGTTGGCGCCCGGCCTGGTCGGCGAGGACGCCCCGCCCGACCCGCGCAACGTGTACGCCGCCACCAAGCTCGCCCAGGAGCACCTGGCCGCCGCCTGGGCCCGGTCGACGGCCGGTACGGCGGTCTCCCTGCGCTACCACAACGTGTACGGCCCCCGGATGCCCCGCGACACCCCCTACGCCGGAGTCGCCTCCTTGTTCCGCTCGGCCCTCGAACACGGCACGCCGCCGCGCGTGTTCGAGGACGGCCGTCAGCGCCGCGATTTCGTGCACGTACGGGACGTGGCCGTGGCGAACGTACGAGCCCTGGAGGCCGGGCCGCGCCCGGGCACGCTCACGGCGTACAACACCGGCAGCGGACAGCCGCACACGGTCGGCGACCTGGCCCGCGCCCTGTCCGCCGCCCACGGCGGCCCCGACCCGGTCGTCACCGGCGAGTACCGGCTGGGCGACGTGCGGCACGTGACCGCCGACTCCGCCCGGCTGCGGGCGGAGCTGGGCTGGCGGCCGGAGGTGACCTTCGAGGAGGGGATGCGGGAGTTCGCCGTTCTCGGCACTGCCGTGCCGAAGCGGTAGCTCAGTGCGCCCGGCTGTGGCCGTTCACCGCGAGTTCGTAGTCGCCGATCAGGTAGCCGAGGAGGCTGCCGGAGGTGAGGTCGGAGGTGACGTGCCCGGCCATGTAGAGGCGCGAGTAGAGGATCTCGTCCTGCATCCGTGTGTACTCGGCGGTCCGCTCCGGGGCGAGCGCGCTGAGGAAGGTGACGGCCGCGGCGGCGCGGGCGGCGTGCCGGGAGGGGTAGGAGTACGGGCCCTTGGCACCGGGCTTGATGTGCTTCTCGGGGCGCAGGCCCGGGTCGAGCACGAAGGGCGCGGGCTGCTTGTCCTTGGCGGCCAGCTGGTCGCTGATCGTCTTGGCCAGCTTCAGGGCCGACTTCAGCTGGGCCTTCTCGGCCGCGCCCTGCTGGGCGGGGACCAGTTCGCGCTGGTCGTGGAGGTACAGCTTCCAGATGTCCTTCTTCCCGTACAGCTCCAGCCAGGTGGCGGCCTTCTTCCCCGCGGCGGTACGGGACTTGGCCAGCTGCTGGACCTGGTGGAGTTCGGCGGCGCGCTCCTTCGCCGTGGGCGGCGCGGGGAGCCGCCGGGCGGCCCAGGCGGCGAACGCCTTGTCGTCGCGGGCGGTGCCGTGCACGGACGTCCACCGGGCGAAGAGGGCGTCGGCCTTCTTGCGCTGAGCGGCGGCCTGTCGGCCGATCGGCGCGATCTCGGCGTCGGTGAACAGCCCCGGCGGCGGGTTCTGCTGGATCCGCTCCGTCGCCCCGGGCTTCTTCTTCGCCGCGCTCGCGACGGCGGCCGGTTCCGTCTGCGGTCGCAGCAGACCGAAGGCGGCGGCCGTGACGGCGAGCACCGCGATCACGGCGTACGGCCATCTGACGGTGCGCAGGGCGTTCATGCGGCGGGAGTCCTTTCGGGATGCGGGACGTCGAGGTGCGGTACGGCTACGCCTCGGCGGTGAAGTGCCTGCGGGCCAGGCGGCGTACGTCGTTGTCGGGCAGGCCGGGGGTGAGCAGCGACTGGCCGAGGATGTACTTGCTCAGGGAGACGGGCCGGCCGCCCAGGCCCAGCAGCAGCCGGTCGGCGGGGGCGGGGCGGGCGCCGCCCTTGGTCTCCACGAGGACGTGACCGGGGTCGAGGGCGGCGGTGCGGCCGGCCCGGTGGCAGGTGAGGTGGCCGTCGAGGGTGACGCGGGTGCCGTGGTCGAGGTCGGCGAGGGCCACGCGGACGTAGCGGATCTCGGCGGCGGCGGTCAGGGCGGCGGCGGTGACCGGGACGCCGCAGGCGCGCAGGACGCCGTCGACGAACTCGCCCGCCCGGTCGTCGAGCCGGCCGTATGTGTGAGCGGGGGCCTTGAGGGCGTGTTTGACGGTGGCGCCGCGGCCGTCCTTCGTCTTCACCTCCACCCGGCACAGCCCGTCCTCCGCGTACAGGCGGGTGCGGACCTTCCAGCGGCGGCGCCGCCCCTGGACGTGGGCGCGCCAAGCCGCCAGCTCCGGGGTGTCGAAGTACGTGCTGAGGTAGCTCGTCGTACGGCGTCCCACCAGGTCGAGGACCCGGTGGCTGTCGGCGAGAGCGGCCACGAAGGCGCGGGCACGGTCGAGGGGCAGCAGGTACTTGCGGTCGGTGCGGTGCTGGAGGGCGGCGGCGTCGTCGACCTCGGCGAGCGTGGCGCCGCGCAGCGCGGACAGGCCGAGCGAGGTGGCGAGGCCGGACGCGGAGGAGGTCGCTCCGTCCGGGGCGGGCGTCGCGACGGTGGCCCCGGGGCGGGTCGCCGGGACCGCCGGGAGGGACGGCACCGGCGTCATGACACGGTCACCTGCTCGCGGGTCTCCGGGTCCGCCGGCCCCGGTTCCGCGGTGGTCATCGGCTCGGCGGAGGCGCCGGCCGGGTAGCGGGCGGAGACCTTGGTGGTCTCGCGGACGTAGTCGACCTCTTCCACCGCGACCGAGAGCGGGGCCTGGCCGAAGCGCAGGGCCACGTCCTGGGCGATCACCGAGGGGTCCGGGTAGACCCGGTCCAGGGTGAGCTTCACGGTCCGGGTCGGCGGCGGGTACGAGCGGGGGTCGTCCACCAGCAGCACCGCCACCAGCACGACGAGGTCCAGGGCGATGACGAGCCAGCTGTCGCGCTGCGGCAGCCCGTTGCACAGGGCGACGACCAGCGCGACGAAGGCGTAGGCGACGTCGCGCAGCGTGAAAGCGGCACTGCGCAGCCGGACCAGCGAAAGGATGCCGAACAGGCCGAAGCCGACGCCGGCCGGGAACTTGCCCGCACTGATCGTGCTCATGGCGGCGAACAGTCCGATGTTCAGTGCGGTCAGCACCAGCGGCATCGCCGGGGCGCTGGGACGGCGCCGGTGGAGCCCGCCGACCAGGACGAGCAGGGCGACGACATCGAGGGCGCCGCGCGTGGTGAGGTCCGTGGGGCCGATGTGGGCGGTGATGCCCTTGACGGCGAGCACCGATACCGCTGTGTGCATGGCTGTCCCTTCCGTCACGGCATCTCGACGGCGGACCGGTCGCGGTCCGCGGAGCACCGCGACACCAAGGAAGGTAGGGATGTCACATGAACAGACCATGAAGCCTTTCGGGCGACCGGGGATGTGCACGGCCCCGCATTAACCTCTCCGGTATGCACTGCCTGGTCGTCGACGACGAGACCCGCCTGACCGATCTGGTGGTCCGCTACCTCACCGAGTCCGGTCACACCGCCGAGGGCCGCTACGACGGGCCCTCCGGGCTCGCCGCCGCCCGTGACCCGCGCCTGGACGCCGTACTCCTGGACGTGATGCTGCCGGGCCTGGACGGGGTCGAGGTGTGCCGGACGCTGCGCGGTGAGGGCATCGACGTGCCCGTGATCCTGCTGACCGCCCGTGGTGCGATCAGCGAACGTGTCGCCGGGCTGGACGCCGGGGCCGACGACTACGTCGTGAAGCCGTTCGCCATGGAGGAGCTGCTGGCCCGGCTGCGGGCGATCTCCCGGCGCCGCCCCGACCCCGCCGGCCGGCTGCGGGTCGGCGATCTGGTCCTGGACCCCGAGCAGCAGCGCGCCTGGCGGGCGGGCACGGAACTGGAGCTGTCGCGACGCGAGTTCGCCGTACTGCGCGTGCTGATGGAGAACGCGGGCCGTGTGGTGTCCCGGCTCCAGTTGCTGGACGAGGTGTGGGACGGCGAGGCCGACCTGCGCAGCAACGCCATCGACGTGCACGTGTCCAAGGTGCGCGCCAAAGCGGACCGGGCGTTCGGCCGTACGACGATCACGACCCTGCGGGGCCGCGGCTACCGCCTGGAGACGACCCCGTGATCCTGCCCCGCCGGGTGCCCGCCTGGTTCGGGCGGCTGCCCGTGGTGACCCGGCTGGTGCTGGCCGTCGCCGTGACGATGTCGCTGGTGCTGGCGGGTGCGGCGGGGCTGGTGTACTGGCGGGTGCAGGCCGCGCTGGACGGGCAGCTCGACGGTGACCTGGCGACGTACCAGCGCAGTCTCGACCATGCCGTCCGCGCGGGCACCGCGCTGCCGCCCGGCCCCGACGGCAGTCTCCACCAGGTGCTCGACACGCGGGGCCGGATGCTGACGTCCAGTGCGGCCGTCGGCCACGAGGCGCTGCTCGCCCCGGCGGAGATCGCCGCCGTCGCCGACGGCGCGACCGTACGGCGGGACATAGGCGCCCTGCTGCCCATCACCCCGGACACCCTGCGGCTGCAGGCCGAGCGGGTCACCACCGCCGGGCAGCCGCGCGTCGTCGTCGTGGCCGTACGACGCGGTCATCGTGACGAGGCACTGCGCGAACTCCTCGCCCAGCTGGCCCTCGCCTCGGGCCTGACCCTGGTCGCCGCCTCCTACGTCGGCTACCGCACCGCCCGCGCGGCCCTGCGCCCGGTCGAGCGGTACCGAGTCGGGGCGGCCACGCTGGCCGACGGCGCCCAGAAGCTGCGGCTGGACGTGCCCGCCGACCGCGACGACGAGATCACCCGCCTCGGGCACACCCTGAACCGCATGCTCGGCAGGCTGGAGGCCGCCGCCGCCCGCGAGCGCCGGTTCATCGCGGACGCCAGCCACGAGCTGCGCACCCCGCTGTCCCTCCTGCGCGCCGAACTCGACGTCGCCCTGCACCGTCCGCGCGGCGCCGAGGAACTGACCGAGACCCTGCGCTCGGTGGACGCCGAGGTGCAGCGCCTGATCGACCTCTCCGACGCGCTGCTGGATCTGGAGGAACTCGGCGGCACCGGCCACGTGACCCGGGCGCCCGTGCCGCTCGCCGATCTGGTCGCCGACGCCGTGGCCCCGCGGCTGCGCACCGCCGAGCAGGCCGGACGCACGCTGAGCGTGGACGCGGCCCGCACGACCGTGGACGTCGACGCCCGGTGGCTGCGGCCCGCCATCGGCAACCTTGTGGACAACGCCCTGCGCCATGGCAGGGGAGCGGTCCGCCTCACCGCCGTCGTCCGGGAGGGACGCCTGACGCTGTCGGTCACGGACGAGGGCCCGGGCTTCCCGCCGGACTTCCTGCCCCGCGCCTTCGACCGCTTCGCCCGCGCCGAGACCAGCCGCACCGGCGAGGGCTCCGGGCTCGGCCTCGCCTTCGTGCACGCGGTGGCCACGGCCCACGACGGCACGGCGCACGCCACGAACACCCCGCACGGGGCGACCGTCACCCTCGACCTGCCCTGCCAGGGGCCGGCAACGACCGTCTCCCTCTGAACAGGGCCAGGTCGGGGCACGGCCGACTCGCGGGTGCACACGAGAGGAAGCAGGCCGTGCTGTCGGACGGTTGGCAGGCCCCCCGGCGGAGCAGCGTACGGGGATGGAATGGATCAGTCTCGCAAGTACGGCGCTGGGCGCGCTGGTCGGCCTGGGAGCGACGTTCGTGCTGGACCAGGCGCGGTGGCGGCGGGAGAGCGAGCAGCGCAGGAGGGACGACCGAAGAGCGGTGTACACGTCCTTTCTGGCCGCCACCGCGGAGGCGAGCGAGATACTTTTCAACATCGCCCACGGTCACGACACCGACGCGTCGGCGACGAGCCGCGCGCAGACCGTCATCCGTGACAGCGCGGTGCTGTCACGGCGCCTGGAACTCTCCCTCGTCGCGGCACCGGCCGTCATGAGGGAGGCGAACCGTCTCGTGGACCGCCTGCGGGACTACCGCCGTGCCGTCGGCCAGGGCCCGGCCGAGGACACGCAAGCGGTGGATCAGGCACGCGTCGCGTACAACGAGCAGCGGGACCGGCTCGTCGAGGTGATGCGCGGGACGCTGTGACCGCTCCTGCGTCGAGCGCGTCGAGCCGGACCTCGCCGCGAGAGGGCCCGGGTTCTACGGCCCCGGCCCTTTTCCCGTCGGCTACCTGTGTCTCCCGCTGCCCTGACCGCCGCTCGCCTGGCCGCTCCCGCCCGCGTCGGCAGTGGCGCCGGGGGTGCCGGCGGGCGTGCCGTTGGCGGCGCCGTCGCCTGCGTTCCCCGCCGTGCTGCCCGCGGCGCCGGTGCCGGCCGGCGTGACGTCGACCGGGGGCGTGGCACCGTCCGAGGGTCTGCCCGTACCGGACTCCGGCCTGCCCGGTGTGGCCGTCGCCCGGGTCAGCTGCTCGGAGCAGTACGCGGCGACCTTGGCCCTGCCGCCGGCGGCGGCGACGAGCTGCTGCCACACCGCCGCGTCGAGCGCCCTGCCACGGCCCTCGACCTGTTCGTAGGCGCGGCAGTGCGCCTCGGTGTCCTGGGCGGGCGCCGGGCCGTCCGTCGGCCGGGGACCGCCGGAGGTCGCCGGGGAGGCCACACCGCCCGGCCGGTCCGGAGCGAGTGCCGACGGATGCCCGGTGGCCCGGCCGGCGTCGCCACCGTCCGCGGAGGAACCGGCGGAACCGATGGCCGCGACCGCGACACCGCCCAGGGTGAGGGTGGCGAACACCACCCCGAACGTGGTCCGCACCGTGTGCCGGGCACGCCGCTGTGCCGGTGGCCGCCAGTCGTCCCGGCGCCGGGTCCTGGCCCGGTGCGGACCCGCGGCCCGGGCGGCCCGGAAGGCGGCCACGGCCCGCTGCTCGGCCTGGGGGTCGAGATCGCCGACACGTATGGCGGCGGCCAGCACCGTTTCCAGTGCGGCGGCGTCCGCCACATCCGCGGGGCCGGACACGGCGCCGCCGGGGTGCACACGCCGACGGCCCGGAAATCCGTCGCCGCTCAGCCGTTCACCCATGTCCGCTTCCGTTCCTGTTCCGACTGCTTCGATTCGCTCGGTGCACCGTCCCGGTGCCTGTTCGTCGGCCACTGCCGCCGTCGTCGTTCATGTCGACTCCCCCAGCGTGCGGGAAGTCCCATCCGTCACACCCTCCCCCGCCCCGGCGCCGAGGCCGAGCTGCCTCGCGAGGCGTTTCAGACCCCGGTGCGCGGCGGTGCGCACCGCTCCCGGGCGCTTGCCGAGGACGCGTGCGGCGGCGGGACCATCCAGGCCGACGACCACCCGCAGGAGCACCGCCTCGGCCTGGTCCCGCGGCAGCCCCTGCACCAGTTCCAGGGCCCGCTCGGTGGAGAGTGACTCCATGGCCTGGTCATAGGTGCTGTGCGGGGCGGGCAGGTCCAGCACGTCCTGCTCGGTCCCCGCCGCCCGGGGCCGTACGCGCTGGCGGCGCAGGTGGTCCAGCGCCCGGTGCCGGGCGATGGTCGCGGTCCAGCCGCGGAAGCCGGCCCCGTCGCCCTTGAAGCGTCCGAGGTCGCGGGCTATCTCCAGCCAGGCGTCGGACGCCACGTCCTCCGCGTCGTCACCGACGAGGCCGTGCAGATAGCCGAGCAGGCCCGGCTGCACGATCCGGTAGGCGACCGCGAAGGCGGTCTCGTCACCGTCCTGGGCCCGCGCGACCGCCGCGCCCAGTTCCCCGTCGTACGCATGTACGCGCCGGGGTTGCCGTACCTGGCCCAAGATTGTCCTCGTTCACACCGGTTCACAGTGAGTGCGTGCCGTCCCCCGCGCTCCAGTCGCGTCGACGGCCCATGGAGACCAGCGTCTGACGCCACTGAAGTGTCACAACGCACCGGCCGTCCTTCACCCGGGTGACGTTTCGCCCGAGCCGTGCGCTGGAGGAATGACCTCTCTTCGTGCCGTTCGTGTCTCCCCCCGTGAGCGGCACGCAGAGGGACGGGGCGGCCGGATCCCCGACCACTGCACGGGGCTCCGGCCGCCTACGCATGCCCGCACTCATGCGGCCGGGAGCTGTAACACTTTCGGCCCGTTGCGCTCTTTCCATTCGGACGACCATGTCGGTCGGCCGGGACAGGGGGCACGACTCGTGCAATGGACGGACGGGAACGGCACGCCGTACGGCGAGGATCCGTACGGCGGCTACGGGTACGCGTATGCCTACGGCCACCAGGGCGACACCGCCGTCACCGACACGGCCACGCTGTCCTGGGACCCGGCGCAGCTCGAGCAGTGGACCTACCCGGTGGCCGAGCCGGACCACCTCACCGCGACGGCGTGGGACGCCCCCCACGGTGACGTCCTCACCGCGCCGCCGCCGGAGCCGGACACAGCCCCTCGTCCCGTACCGGAACCGGACCTGCCGGAGAAGGAGCCGGTACGGCCGGTCTTCGTGGACTCCTCAGGGCGACGCCAGCGCCGTGTGCTGCGCGCCGCCCGGCTGCTGGTGATCCCCGCCGGCGGTTACGTCGCCCTGCTGATCAGCACCCTGCTGGGCGGCCCCAGCGTCAGTTCCCCGTTCGTCCCGCAGCCGGACAGCGCCCACCGGGCCACGCCCCGCGTGTCCGCCCCCGACTCGCCCTCCCGCACCGGCCACCACTCCGCCGAGGGCGCGGGTTCGGCGACGCACGAGAGCTCCCTTCCCACGGCACAGAACACCTCCGGCCCGACCGGCGGCCCGGGAGCCTCGTCCGCCCCCGCGGCCGCCTCCGGAACGACCACGACGGCCACCAGGACCACGTCCCCGGCCCCCGCCTCCACCTATGACCCCACGCTCAAGGGGCGCGCCGTCGGCTCGTCCCACAAGCCCGTGAAGTGATCGCAAGGCCCTGACGTGTCCGACCGCCGCCGCCGCAACGCCCCCTCCCGCCACAACGCCCCTTCCCGCCGCCGCGGCCGTACCGGCCAGGTCACACCCCGCACCCACTGGCTGCTGCTGAGCGTGTTCGTGGTGACCCTGTCGACGGCCCTGCTGCTGCAGGGGTACACCCACCACATGTTCGGGGTCACGTCGGACGACGTGGCCGGTGCCCGTGGCCGCAGCGGGGCGGTGCCCGCACAGGTGACCCACGGCGGCCCCGTGATCGCGAACGCCGCCGGCTCCGCGCACACCGCCCGGGTGAAGGCCCGCACCGTCGCGCTCACTTTCGACGACGGCCCCGACCCCCGCTGGACGCCCCGCGTCCTCGACGTGCTGCGCCGCAACCATGTGCACGCGACCTTCTTCGTCGTCGGAACCGAGGTCGTGGCCCACCCGGAACTGGTCCGCCGGATCGTCGCGGACGGCCACCAGATCGGCATCCACACCTTCACCCACCCCGACCTGTCCCGCCTCGCCCCGTGGCAGCGCTCCCTGGAGCTGCGCGAGACGCAGCTGGCGGTGGCCGGCGCGGCCGGGGTCACCACCGCACTGCTGAGGCCGCCGTTCACCGTCAGGAACGACATGCTGGACGACGCCGACTGGGCCGTCCTGAAGCAGGCCGGCACCGCGGGCTATGTCACGGTGCTCGCCACCCGGGACGCCGAGGACTGGCGGCGTCCCGGCACGGACCGCATCCTCGCCCGTGCGACACCGCACGGCAGCGCCGGGCAGATCGTGGTGATGCACGACGGCGGCGGTGACCGGTCCCAGACCGTCGCCGCGCTCAGCGCCCTGATCCCCCGCCTCAAGGCGCAGGGCTTCCGGTTCGCGACGGTCGGCGACGCGGTCGGCATGGCCGCGCCCGTCCGGCACGCCGGGTTCGGCGACCACCTCCAGGGACTGGCCCTGATCAAGGTGTTGCAGGCCGGCGACTGGACCGTGTGGCTGCTGGGCGTGCTGATGTACGCGGCCGGAGCGGTCAGTGTGCTGCGCGCGGTGGTCGTGCTGGTCGCGGCCCGCCGGCACCGGCGGCTGCGGAAGGGTCGCCGGGGCAGGCGCTGGGGGGCCGCGGTGACCGAACCGGTCAGCGTCATCGTCCCCGCGTACAACGAGAGCGCCGGGATCGAGGCGGCCGTGCGCTCCCTGCTCGCCTCGGACCACCCGGTGGAGATCATCGTGGTGGACGACGGTTCCACCGACGGCACCGCCGACCTGGTCGAAGCGCTCCGGCTGCCGGGGGTGCGGGTGATCCGGCAGGAGAACGCGGGCAAGCCCGCCGCGCTCAACACCGGGCTCACCGCCGCCACGTGCGACCTGGTGGTCATGGTCGACGGCGACACGGTCTTCGAACCCGAGACCGTCCGCACGATCGTGCAGCCCTTCGCCGACCCCCGCGTGGGTGCCGTCTCGGGCAACGCAAAGGTCGTCAACCGCGGTGGGCTGCTGGGCCGCTGGCAGCACATCGAGTACGTGGTCGGCTTCAACCTCGACCGCCGTCTGTTCGACCTCGCCGAGTGCATGCCGACCGTGCCCGGAGCGGTCGGCGCCTTCCGCCGTCAGGCGCTGCTCGACCTCGGCGGCGTCAACGACGCCACCCTCGCCGAGGACACCGACCTCACCATGGCGCTGTGCCGCGACGGCTGGCGGGTGGTGTACGAGGAGGGCGCGGTGGCCTGGACCGAGGCGCCCGCGTCCCTGAACGCCCTGTGGCGGCAGCGGTACCGCTGGTGCTACGGCACGCTGCAGGCGATGTGGAAGCACCGCGGCGCGCTGGTGCAGCGCGGTGCGGCCGGAAAACTCGGCCGCCGGGGCCTGGTCTACCTGCTCCTCTTCCAGGTACTGCTGCCCCTGCTCGCCCCCGTCGTGGACGTCTTCGCCCTGTACGGCCTGGTCTTCCTCGACCCGCTCCGGATCATCGGCCTGTGGTTCGCCTTCCTGCTGGTGCAGCTGCTGATGGGCCTGTACGCCTTCCGCCTGGACGGGGAGAGTCCGGGCCCGCTGTGGAGCCTGCCGCTGCAGCAGTTCGTCTACCGCCAGCTGATGTACCTGGTGGTGATCCAGTCCGTCTTCACGGCGGTCTCGGGCTCACGGCTGCGCTGGCAGCGCATGGAGCGGTACGGCAGCCTGCGGGCGCCGACGGACGCCGGGACCGGCCGGCAGGCCCCGCCCGACGCCGTTGCGGAGCCGGCACCGTACGACGCCTTCCAGCAGCCGGGGACGTACGACGCCCTCCAGCAGCCGGGGACCTACGACGCCCTCCAGCAGCCGGGGACGTACGGCACACTCCAGCAGCCGGCACCGTACGGCACACTCCAGCAACCGGGGACCTACGACGCCCTCCAGCAGCCGGGGACGTACGACGGTCGTCCACCGGTCGCTCCCCACCCCGGTCACCGGCAGCCCGGACCGTACGAGACACCGCAGTCGTACTGAGAGGACAGTGAGCAGCACCCATGAGCGGACACCGGCGCCGACCGCCACAGCGCTCCACGGGCGGCACGCATGCCGGACGCGACCGCGCGGCAGCCGGCCACCGGACGGAACGGCGTGACCGGACGCCCCGGCAGGACATGCCGCACCGCGGCCGCAGGAGGGCGCCGCAGCGGCGGCGCTGGATCGACTACCCACGACGGGGCAGGACGGGCCCGCGCCGCTGGCTGCCGTCGGTGCGCCAGCTGCTGGGGCTCTTCCTGTTCTTCCTCGGCGGCACGGCGGCGGCCGTCGGCTATGCGTACGCCACGGTCACCATCCCCGACCCCAACCCCACGACACTGCTGCAGAACAACGTCTACTACTGGTCCGACGGCACGGTGCTGGCGACCGACGGCAGCGTCAACCGCCAGAACGTCACCCTCTCGCAGGTGCCGGCGGACGTGCAGTGGGACTTCATCGCCGCGGAGAACGCCTCCTTCTACACCGACCCCGGCATCGACCCGAAGGGCATCCTCCGCGCTGTCGTCCACATGGCCGAGGGCGGCTCCGTGCAGTCCGGATCGACGATCACCCAGCAGTTCGTGAAGAACACCTACCTGGACCAGTCGCAGACGCTCTCCCGCAAGTTCAAGGAACTGCTGATCTCGTCGAAGATCGGTGCGAGCATGACCAAGCAGCAGATCCTCCAGGGCTATCTGAACACCTGCTTCTTCGGACGCCAGGCCAACGGGATCCAGGCCGCCGCCCGTGCGTACTACAACCTCCCCGTGGAGAAGCTCGACGCGAGCCAGGGAGCGTTCCTCGCCGCGGCGGTCAACGAGCCGAGCCTCTTCCAGCGCGCGGACTCCGACCCCGCGGCCCGCAAGCAGGCTCAGGCACGCTGGTCCTGGGTGCTCGACCGGATGGTCAGCACCGGCCGACTGACGCCGCAGCAGCGGGCGCGGTACGCCGCCGTCGGATTCCCGGCACCCAGGAAGTGGACGCCCGGCGCCGGGCTCACCGGCCAGACCGGCTACCTCGTCCAGCTCGCCCGGTCGTACGCCGAGGCCCACGACCGGACCATCACGGACCGCAGCCTGAGCCGGGGCGGCTACCAGATCCACACCACCTTCGACCGGAAGAAGACGGCGGACCTGGCCAGAGCGGTCGCCGAGGTGCGCACGGAACGCCTCGACCCCGGGCACCGGCCGGTCGACCGGGACGTCCAGGTGGGAGCCGCCTCGGTGGACCCCGCGACCGGCAGGATCCTCGCCGTCTACGGCGGCGCCGGATTCGACCACGGCCACTACTCCGACAACGCCGACACCTCCGGCGTCCCGATGGGCTCCACCTTCAAGCCCGTCGTCCTCGCCGCCGCGCTCCGGCACGGTGCCGTACTGCGACCCGGCCGGCCCCCCGAGCCGATCACCCCGGCCAGCAAGTTCGACGGCGACGACGGCATCAGGATCAAGGACCAGCAGGGCCACTACGTCACGGACGACAAGGACCCCACCGGCCTCCTCCACCAGCACAACGACACCCCCGACCACTGGGGGTACATCACGCTGCGCAAGGCGATGGAGATGTCGGTCAACACGCCGTACGTCCAACTGGGCGAGGACGTCGGCTACGGCGACGTGGCGAGCACGGCAGGCGCCCTCGGCCTGCGCCCGGCCAGCCTCGCCGCCCCCAGCGCCGGGTTCTACATCGGCACCTCGACACCGAGCGCCGTACGGATGGCGGGCGCGTACGCGACCCTCGCCGCCTCCGGCATGCGCGCCACCCCGTACTCGGTGACCAAGGTGACGCACAACGGCTCCGCGCTGCCCGGCTTCACCGCCCCCGCCCCGGTACGGGCCCTGCCGGCGGCCGTCGCCGACAACGTGACCGACGTTCTGCGGGGCGTCATCGCCCGGGGCACCGGTACCAAGGCCCGGGCTCTCGGCCGGCCCGCGGCGGGCAAGACCGGCACCACCGACGACTACCGGTCGGCCTGGTTCATCGGCTACACCCCCCAGCTCGCCACCTCCGTCGTGCTCTTCCGGGAGGACCCGAACCATCCGGAGCTGCAGTCCCTGGTGGGCGTGGGCGGCCTGCAGAAGGTGTTCGGCGGTGACATCCCCACCGAGATCTGGACGCGGTACATGAGCGACGCCCTCGCCGGCCTCCCCGCCGCCTCCTTCCCCGTCCCCGCCCCCCTTCGCCACGGCACCGACGAGCCCGGCGCTCCCGCACCCTCCGCGTCCGCCGGCAAGCCGGGCGGCCACAGCCACAAGGGGACGACCCCCACCGCCCCCGGGCCGGGCACGCCGACCACCCGCCCCAAGTGCCACGGCCACAGGTGCCGCTGACCGGAGCGGTCCCCGGCCGACGGTGGCCGGGGACACCAGGGTGATCCCGCGACAGCCGGGCGCTCCCGTCGTGGTGCCGTGACGGCTCCGACGCGTTCCGGCGGGCCCGGGCGGCGGCCGGTCCCCCGAGGGCGCTTGCGCCGGTGACCACGCGCCTGTCACTCGAACGGCGCAGTCTGCCTGGTCCTCAGGCGGCGCACGGCCGACCGTTCGAAGTGACGGATCAGCGGCCGCAAGGCCAGGCAGACAAGGGAGCAGCCCATGACCGCTCAACCCCGTCCGTCCCACTCGGACGCACCGTCCGCCGGCTACGGCGACACCAGCCCCTGGGCCACCGGCGGAGCGACCTTCGCCGGGGTCCTGATGCTCGTCAACGGCATCCTGGCCGTCCTGCAGGGCATCGCGGCGATATCCAAGGACGACGTCTACGCCCGCATCGGCGACTACGTCTACAAGATCAATCTGACCGGCTGGGGCTGGATCCTGCTGGTGCTCGGGGTCATCGCCGCCGCCGTGGGCTGGGGCATCCTCTCCGGCGCCGCATGGGCCCGTGCGGTCGGCATCGCGCTGGCCTCCCTGAGCCTGGTGGTCCAGTTCCTGTTCCTGCCGTACGCACCCCTGTGGTCCCTGATCAGAATGGCCATCGACGTGTTCGTCATCTGGGCGCTGGCCTCGTACAGGCCGGCCAGGGCGCACACGTGACACGCTGACGACCGGCCGGTGACGAACCGCGCGTCGCGGACTCGGCGGGCGGCCGGCTGCCGGGCCCGCTGGACGCGTGACGGCGCGTCCGTTCGGGCGCGTCGTGATGGCGCCTGCCGCAGCCGGGCCGCACGCTGAACAGGGACGCGCCGCCGCACACCATGCGGCGGCCAGGCTCTGGGAGGACCGTGTGACCGCTTCGTCACCCGCCACCGACGCACCACCGGCCCGCTACGACGACCTGCGCGCGCTGGTGATCAACTGCACCCTCAAGCGCTCGCCGGAGACGAGCAACACCCAGGGACTGATCGACCGCAGCACGGCCATCATGAACGCACAGGGCGTACGGGTGGACGTCGTACGGGCGGTGGACCACGACATCGCCACCGGGGTGTGGCCCGACATGACGGAGCACGGCTGGGAGTCGGACGCCTGGCCGGACCTGTACCGGCAGGTGATGGCGGCCGACATCCTCGTCCTGGCCGGCCCCATCTGGCTGGGCGACAACAGCTCCGTGACGAAGCAGGTGATCGAACGCCTCTACGCCTGCTCCAGCCTCCTCAACGACGCCGGGCAGTACGCCTATTACGGCCGCGTCGGCGGCTGCCTGATCACCGGCAACGAGGACGGCGTCAAGCACTGCGCCATGAACGTCCTCTACAGCCTCCAGCACCTGGGGTACACCATCCCCCCGCAGGCGGACGCCGGATGGATCGGCGAGGCGGGCCCCGGCCCCTCGTACCTCGATCCCGGCTCGGGCGGCCCGGAGAACGACTTCACCAACCGCAACACCACCTTCATGACCTGGAACCTGCTGCACCTGGCCCGGGCGCTGAAGGACCTCGGCGGCATCCCGGCCTACGGCAACCAGCGCACCGCGTGGGACGCCGGCTGCCGCCGCGACTACGAGAACCCCGAGCACCGGTAGGGACAGGAGGTTCCAGGAACCGTGCGCGTCTCGGTCGCCCTGTTCACCGCGGACCTTCGGGTGCACGACAACCCGGCCCTCCAGGCCGCCCTGAAGGAAGCGGAACACGTGGTGCCGCTCTTCGTCGTCGACACGGGCATCCGCCGCGCGGGCTTCGTCGCACCCAACCGCGCGGCGTTCCTCGCCGACAGCCTGGCCGACCTCGACGCGGCCCTGCGCGCCCGGGGCGGACGACTGGTGGTCCGCGTCGGTGACGTGGTCGAGGAGACCTGCCGGGTGGCGGCGGAGACCGGTGCCGCGACGGTGCACATCGCCGGCGGGGTGAGCCGTTACGCGGCACGGCGCGAGGACCGGCTGCGCGCGGAACTGGCCGGTGACCGGCGCGACCTGCACCTCCACGACGCCTCACTGACCGCGGTGCCGCCGGGGGCGCTGACGCCCGCGGGCCGGGGCAGTGACCACTTCGCGGTCTTCACACCGTACTTCCGCCAGTGGGAGCGGTACCCGGTACGCGCCGTCCTGCCGGCTCCCCGGACGGTGCCGGTGCCGGACGTACCCTCGGCCCGCCTGCCGGCTGCGCGAGCCCTCGCACCGGGCCCGGCCTCGCCGGCCCTGCCCGCCGGCGGGGAATCCGAAGCCCGCCGCAGACTGCGGTCATGGCTGTCCGGCCCGCTGGCCGCGTACGAGGACCTGCACGACGACCTGGCCGCCGACGCGACGTCCCGGCTCTCCCCCTACCTGCACTTCGGCTGCCTCTCCCCGGCCGAACTGCTGCACAGGGCCCGCGCACAGGACAGCACCGGGGCGCATGCGTTCGTCCGCCAGCTCGCCTGGCGGGACTTCCACCACCAGGTGCTGGCGGCCCGCCCCGACGCGGCCGACCACGACTACCGCCCCCGCCACGACCGCTGGCGCCGCCCCGCGAAAGAGATCGACGCGTGGAAGGAGGGCCGCACGGGCTACCCCGTCGTCGACGCGGCCCTGCGGCAGCTGCGCCACGAGGGCTGGATGCCGGGCCGGGCACGGCTGCTGGCGGCGAGCTTCCTCGTCAAGACCCTGTACGTGGACTGGCGGGTGGGCGCCCGCCACTTCCTGGACCTCCTCGTCGACGGCGACATCGCGAACAACCAGCTCAACTGGCAGTGGGTCGCCGGTACCGGCACGGACACCCGCCCGAACCGGATCCTCAACCCCTGCGTCCAGGCACGCCGTTTCGACCCCCACGGCGACTACGTACGCCGCTGGGTCCCCGAACTGCGCGCACTCGACGCCCGGACGATCCACGCCGTCCCGCACCTCGACGACGCCACCCGGGCCGGCCTGGACTATCCCGCCCCGATCGTGGACCTGGCGGCGGGTGCCACCCGTTTCAAGAAGGCCCGGCAGGCCGGCTGAGCGTCGAGGGCTCTTTAAGATCTCAGGTGTCGGGGCACTGCTGGCGGGGGAGGTCTGGTGTCCGGTGCGGCGCGCGGTGTCACGGGAGTGGTCCTGGCAGCCTTCGCGACCGTGTATCTCGTCGGCGGATCCGTACTCGCGCCGGTCGTGTTCGCCCTCCAACTGTGCTACGTCCTGCCTGCCTTCCGTCGCCGGACGAGCGGCCGGCTGTGGCTGCTCGCCGCCCAGGCAGCCGTCTGCTGCTCGGCGGTGTACATCACCGGCGCGTCCGTCGGCATCCTGGGGTTTCTCGGCGGTTCGCTGCTGCTGACCCCGGCGTGGCCGCTGGCCGTACCGGTCGCGGTGGGTGCGGCACTGACCGGACCGGTGGACTCGGTCATCAGCATGGTGCTGATGAGCCTGGTGATCTACGGCCTCACCCGGCTCACCGAACGGGCCGGCGAACTCGACGCCGCCAGGCTGGGCCTGACCGCGGCCGCCGTCGCCGAGGAGCGGCTGCGGATCGCCGGTGAGCTGAACGACGGCCTCGGGCGCGGGCTCGCCGAGATCACCACCGGCGTCCGGGCCGCCCTGGCAGAGCCGGAACGCGCTGAGGGGCTGCTCGCCGAGGTCACCCGCGCGGCCCGCGCCTGCCTGGCCGACGCCCGGGGTGCCGCCGCGTCGTACCGCGCCATGTCGCTGGCACCCGAGGTGACCACGGCACGGGCGCTGCTGACCGCCGCCGGGGTGCCCGTCGAGGTGCGGATCGGGCACACCGAACCACTGGGTGCCGCGGGCGCGCTGCTCGCGGACGTGCTGCGCGAAGCCGTGACCGACGTCGTCCGGCGGTCCACGGCCACCAGCGCCCTGATCGAGACGGGCGCCGAGCGGGGACGCGTACGGCTGCGCGTCGTCAGCGACGGTGCGCGGACGGCGGACGACGAGAGCCTCGGTGACCTGCCCGGCCGGATCGCCGAGGCGGGCGGCACCCTGACGACGGGACTGACTCCCGAAGGGCGTCATGTCACGGAGGCGGTGCTCCCCGGTCTGGGCCGGCCCGGGGAACCGGCCGGCGACCGGCATTCCCACCTGCTCGCCGTCGTACTGCTCGTCACCGTGCTGGCCGGCTTCTCGCTCAAGACGCTGCTGCTCGTCCCCGCAGGCGGCGTCCTGCCGGCCGCCGCCTGCCTCGCATCGGTGGTGGTGCTGCAGGTCCGCTCGGTACGCGGGCGGCACATGGTGGCGCTGGCGATGATGGCGCTGCTCACCTATCTGCCGCTGCTCGTGTTCGGACGCGCCTGGCTGGGGGTCGCCGGCTTCCTCGCGGGACCGTTGCTGCTCGCGTTCCGTCGCGGCGTGGCCTGGCCGCTGGTGGGCTGTGTCACCGCGAGCGTCGCCCTGACCGGGACACGGCTGCGGCTGCCGCTCGCGATGACGGTCAACTACACCGTCAGCACCGTGGTCACCGGGCTCGTCGTGTACGGACTGCTGCGGCTCGCCCAGATCGTGGACGAACTACAGGAGGCACAGCGGCGGCTGGCCCGTTCGGCGGTCGTCGAGGAACGTCTGCGCGCGGCCCGCGACCTGCACGACCTGCTCGGGCACAGCCTGGCCGGCATGCTGCTCACCTGCGAGCTGGCACGCAGGCTGCCGGCCGAGCGGGTGCCTGCGGAGCTGGAGAACGTACTGACCATGGCCGAACGCGGCGAGGCCGACCTGCGGGCCGCCGTCGGCGGCGTGGGCCGGATGTCGCTGACCGCCGAGGCCGCGTCCGTACAGGCGGTGCTGGCCGCCACGGGCATCGATGCCCGGGTGTCGCTCGCCCACGACCAAGCACCGGCCGGAGCGGAGACCACGCTGAGCGCGGTCCTGCGGGAGGCGGTCACCAACGTGCTGCGGCACAGCGACGCACGGTCCTGCGCGATATCGACGGTGGCGGAGGACGGCGGGACGCGGCTGCGGGTGCGCAACGACGGGGCACGCGGCCTGCGCGGACGGCGGGGATCGTCGGGCATGGGCAACCTGACGGCCCGGCTCGCGGCCGTGGACGGGCACCTGGCGGTGGAGGCGAGCGGCGACGGCTGGTTCGAGCTGACCGCGTGGGTCCCGCACCAGCGGTGCGAACCCCGCGGGACCCGCCGGGCCGCGCGGCGGTCCGGTGCGCCGGGACCGGATCAGCCCGTCAGATCCACCCCGCCTCCGTCGCAATGCGGACGGCGTCCGTGCGATTGCGGGCGTTCAGCTTCGTGACGACGGCCGTCAGATAGTTGCGGACCGTCCCGGCCGTGAGGTGGACCTGCTGCGCGATCTCGGCGGCGTCCGCGCCCGACGCCACCAGCCGGAGCACCTCGGCCTCCCGGGGGGTGAGCGGGTTGTCGGCCAGGTCCCAGGCGGTGACCGCGAGCGAGGGGTCCAGCACCCGCTCGCCCGCCACCACCTTCCGGACGGCAGCGACCAGTTGCTCCGGTGGCGCGGTCTTCAGCACGAAACCGGCGACTCCCGCACCGAGCGCCCGCCGCAGATGTCCGGGCTTGCCGTAGGCGGTGAGCATCAGCACCCGGCAACCCGGCAGTTTCTCGCGCAGGACGGCTGCCGCCTGAAGCCCGTCCATGGTTCCCGGCATGTCGATGTCGAGCACGGCGACGTCCGGTTCGTAGACGCGGGCCGCGTCCACGGCCGCGGCGCCCGAGTCGACGGTGGCGACGACCTCGATGTCCTCCTCAAGGCCGAGCAGCGCCGCCAGCGCCCCCCTGATGACGTGCTGATCCTCCGCAAGAAGCACCCGTATCACCAGGCCACATATACCAGTTGAGCGGCACGGCGTGTCCCTGTCGTCCGTCTCGTGACGAGGTCATGCTTCGGACATGATGCCGTCCGTGGGCCGCGTCGCCTCACGACAGCAGGCTTGAACCCATGTCAGCCACAGTGCGTCTGGACGCGGTCAGCAAGGTCTACGGCAAGGGGCGGGGCGCGGTCGCCGCGCTCCGTGAGGTCTCGGTGAGCATTCCGCGGGGCAGCTTCACCGCGGTGATGGGTCCCTCCGGCTCGGGCAAGAGCACGTTTCTGCACTGTGCCGCCGGCCTCGACACGCCTACGTCGGGCACCGTCCGGCTGGGCGAGACGGACCTGTCCGCGATGAACGAGACGAAGCTGACCCGCCTGCGCCGTCAGCGGGTCGGCTTCGTCTTCCAGGCGTTCAATCTCCTTCCCGCCCTGACGGCGCTGGAGAACATCTCCCTGCCGCTGCGGCTGGCCGGTGTCCGCGCGGACAAGGGGTGGCTGGGCGAGGTCGTGCGACGGGTGGGCCTGGAAGGCCGTACGCATCACCGTCCGGCCCAGCTCTCCGGGGGGCAGCAGCAGCGCGTCGCACTCGCCCGGGCACTGGCCACCCGCCCGGAGGTGATCTTCGGGGACGAGCCGACCGGGGCGCTGGACACGATGACGGCCCGCGACGTGCTGACCCTGCTCCGGGAGACCGTCGACGACATGGGGCAGACGGTGGTCATGGTGACGCACGACCCGGTGGCGGCCTCGTACGCGGACACCGTCCTGTTCCTCGCCGACGGGCGCATCGTGGACACGATGCACGCGCCCGCCGCCGACAGGATCGCCGAACGGATGACCCGGCTGGGAGCGTGGAAGTGATGGCCCTGCTGTCCCTCGCACTGAAGACACTGCGCCACCGCAAGGCCGCCTTCGCGGGCGCGTTCGTCACCCTGGTGTGCGCCGCGGCGCTGGTCACCGCCTGCGGGATGCTGCTGGAGACCGGGCTGCGCGGCCGGGTCGCACCGGAACGCTACGCGGGCGCCCCGGTTCTCGTCGCCGGTGACCAGTCCGTGCACCGGACCGTCCACAAGTCCGGTGGCAAGACGAAGCACAAGGCCAAACCGCTCGCGGAGCGCGCCTGGATCCCGGCGTCGCTCGCCCGGACGCTGCACAGGACTCCCGGCGTACGCAAGGTGGTCACCGAAGTGACCTTCCCCGTCGGCACCGGCAGCGGCCAGGCGCAGGGCCACGGCTGGGACTCGGCGTCGCTCACGCCCTTCGCCCTGGCAGCCGGCCGGGCCCCGGACGCCGCCGACGAGGTGGTCGTCGACGCCCGCTCGGGCGCCGCCGTGGGCACCCGGCTGGCACTCCTCACGCCGGCGGGCCCCGCCACGTACCGGGTGTCGGGTGTGACGCGGCAGGCCCTGGCGGGCCAGGACACGCTGTTCTTCGCCCCGGCCGAGGCACGGCGGCTCGCGGGTCGCCCCGGCCGGGTCAGCGCCATCGGCGTCTACCCGGAGCCGGGCCGCCACCCCGACCTGACCGCGGCCCTGCGCGGCACCCGGGCACGGGAGTACACCGGCGACGGCCGCGGTGGCGTGGAGTTCCTCGACGTGCGGCAGGCGCGGGTGAAACTCGTCAGCCTCGGCGGGGCGCTCGGCGGCACGTCCCTCCTGGTCGCGGTCCTCGTCGTGTCCGGCACCTTCGCGCTCTCCATCCAGCAGCGGCAGCGGGAGATCGCCCTGCTGCGCGCCGTCGCGGCCACCCCGAAGCAGCTGCGCCGGCTGCTCGGCGGCGAGGCGCTGGTGACCGCCGTCGCCGCGGGCCTGACCGGCTCCGCCGCGGGCATCGCACTGGGTTTCTGGCTGCGGTCCCGGTTCGTGGCCCTGGGCGCCGTACCCGATCGACTGCGGCTGGTGGTCAGCCCCTTCCCCGCCTTCGCCGCGCTGCTCGCCACGGTGCTGGCCGCATGGGCGGCGGCCCGCCTCTCGGCCCGCCGGGCGGCCCGGGTACGCCCGGTCGAGGCGCTCGGCGAGGCCGCGCTGCCGACGGCGCGGCTGCCCTGGCCCCGCCTGGTGGCGGGCCTGCTGGCCACCGCCGCGGCCGTCGTGCTCACCCTGGTCCTGTCGACCCTGTCCACCGAGGCGGCCAGCAGCCCGGTGACCCTGCTCACCGCCCTGATGTGGACCGTCGCCGTCTCCCTCCTCGGCCCGCTCCTGGCCCGCGCGGCGGCCGCCCTGCTCCCCCTTCCGCTGCGCGTCTTCCGGGTCGGCGGGTACCTCGCGGCGGCGAACCTGCGGACCGGCTCCCGGCGCCTGGCCTCCGTCGTCACGCCCCTGTGTCTGCTCATCTCGATGACGTGCACGATCCTGTTCACCCAGACCACGCTCGGCCACGCCGCCCAGCGCGAGCTGGCCGCGGGCACCCGGGCCGACTACGTCCTCGGCCCCCGGATCCCCTCCGCCACCGCCCGCTCCCTGCGCCACCAGCCGGGCGTCGAGGCCGTCACCGAGGTCCTGCACACGTCCGTACGGGTCGGCCTGACCAAGTACGGCGCCCAGGCGGTGACGACCGAGGGCCTCACGCGCACGACCGACCTCGGCGTGGTCGCCGGCACCCTGGACGACCTCGGTACGGAGTCCCTGGCGATCAGCGAGAAGGCGGCCGGCCGGCTCGGCGTGTCCGTGGGCGACACCGTCCACCTCACCCTGGGCGACGGCACCCCGGCCACCCTCGAGGTCGTCGCGCTGTACAGCCGGGGCCTGGGATACGGCGACCTCACCTTCTCCCACGACCTGATCGCTCCCCACGTGGACGACCCCATGGGCACCCTCTACGTCTCGGCTCCGCACCTCGGCCGCGCCCGCCTGACCGCTCTGCTGTCGACCGTCCCCTCGGCCGGCATCACCGAGCGGGCCCGGGCCGTCAGCGCCGCCCCGTCCGACGCCGAGGTCAACTACGTGGCCATGGGCCTGATCGTCGCCTTCACCGCGATCGCCGTGATCAACACCCTGGGCATGTCGACCTCGGACCGCTCCCGGGAACTGACCCTGCTGCGGCTGGTGGGCACCACGCGACGCCAGGTGCTGCGCGTCCTGCGCCTGGAGGCACTCGTCGCCATGGCCCTCGCGACGGTCCTCGGGACCGGCATCGCCCTGCTCACCCTGACCGCCTTCGCCACCGGCATGACCGGCGCCCCCACCCCGTACATCCCCCCGCTCACCTACCTCGGCGTACTCGCCCCGACAGCCGCCCTCACCCTGACGGCCACCGCCCTCCCGGCCCGCCTGGCCCTGCGCCGGCCCCGCCGCTGAACGTGCCCGCGAACCCGTCGGCCGGCATCCCCGGCAGACCCCGCGGACCGGGTGCGGAGCCGCCTGCCCAGATTCCATCAAGACCATTTGATGTACCATGGACGCCATGGCGTCCACTGGCCAGGCCGGCCCGGCGTTCGCGCACCTGGCGGCTCACCCGGTGCGCTGGCGCCTGCTGACCACACTCGCCGACAGCGACTACCGGGTACGCGAACTCGTGACACTGGTCGGCGAGCCGCAGAACCTGGTCTCGTACCATCTGCGGCTGCTGCGCGACAGCGGACTGGTCACCGCCACCCGCAGCAGTTCCGACGGCCGCGACAGCTACTACCACCTGGACCTGGACCGCTGCGCGCAGGCCCTTTCGGACACCGGGGCCGCCCTGCACCCGACGCTGGGCGCGGGCGCGGTGCCGCCGCCGCCCGCCACGGAGGGCCCGCACCGGCCCTCCGTGCTGTTCCTGTGCACCGGCAACAGCGCCCGCTCCCCGATCGCAGAAGCGCTGCTGCGCCACCGCGCCGCCGGTCTCGCCGATGTCCTCAGCGCCGGCAGTCATCCCAAGCCCCGGCTGCACGCCAACGCCGTACGCGTACTGCGCGAGGAGTTCGGCATCGATGTCGCCGACCAGCGGCCCCGGCATCTGAACACGGTGCTCACGCACCGGTTCGACCACGTCATCAGCCTGTGCGACAAGGTGCGGGAGGTCTGCCCCGAGTTCCCGCACTCCCCGCGCCGAGCCCACTGGAGCGTCCCCGACCCCGCTGCCGCCGGCGACACCGACCAGGCCACCTACCCCGCCTTCAGGCGCACGGCGCACGACATCGACACCCGCATCCGCTACCTGCTGCCCATCCTCGCCCAGTTACAGGAGACCCGCCCGTGACGACCGCCGAAGAACTCGCCAGCGTCCGCTACATCGTCGACGACGTCCAAGCCGCCATCGACTTCTACACCACCCATCTCGGGTTCACCCTGCGCACCAGCGCCCCACCCGTCTTCGCCGACGTCACCCGGGGGCCCCTGCGGCTGCTGCTCTCCGGCTCGGCCACCTCCGGGGCCCGCGCCACCCCCGAGGACGCCGCCGGCGCCGGCCGCAACCGGATCCACCTGGTCGTCGACGACCTGGACAGCACCGTCGACCAACTGCGCGCCGCCGGACTGACGTTCCGCAGCGACGTCGTCTCCGGCCCGGGCGGACGCCAGGTCCTCATCGCCGACCCCGCCGGAAACCTCATCGAACTGTTCCAGCCCGCCAAGGGCTGGGCGGCGGCAGCGTCGACCAAGCCCTGACGGGACGCTGTCGTGAGTGATCACGGCCGGCCGGTCGGTGCCCGCCCTCGGGGCCGTCGGCGTACCGCCGTCGTCCGCGGCGACTGATCCATGCGCACGACGATGAAGGCCCGGCCTCTGCGACCTGGGCCTTCATCGTCGCGGGCCGGTGACCGGCGCCGCCCCGGCGGGGACGGGAATACGTCGTGCCGTCAGCCAGCCGACGGCGGCCAGCGCGGCCATGCCGGTGATGGACACCGTGAGCGCCCGCTGCCTGGCTCGGCCGTTGATCCGTACCAGTTCGTCGGACGCGGCCCCCGTGATGCCCCGTGACAGCAGCTTCGCCCGAAGGGCGTCGTCGGACGCGGCGGTGATCTGCACCTGGTTCTCCAGGGTCCTTGTCACCAGCTCCTTCTGACGGGCGGCCAGGACGTGGCTGTCGTTCACCCCGGCCTCGAACGCGTACAGCAGCGTCCCGGTCATCAGGGCACCGGCGAGCGCGACCCCGAACGAACTTCCCAGATAGCCGGCCGTGTAGGAGAGCCCTGTCACGTCGCTGACCTCGTCAGGCTCAGGCGCCGACTGGACGAGGTCGGTGAGCGTGGTGGCCATGCCCCGGCCCAATCCGATGCAGAGAATGCCCGGCGCGAGTGCCAGACCCACGGCGGTCACCCCCTGTGCATGCGGACTGAACAGGGCGGCGACGGCGCCGCAGCCGACCCCCATGCACACGAACGCCCCCATCGCGGCGGCACGGTGGGTCATCCGCCCGTTCCCGATGCGCCGGGCAGCCGGCCGGGCGGCCAGCAGCAGCCCCAACGCGATCGGGAGCAGCACCACTCCGCTGTGCAGCGCGCCGAATCCAAGGGTCGTCTGCAGGAAGACCGGCACCAGAAAGAGCGCACCGCCGGACACCACGAACTGCATGATCTGGGTCGAGATCCCGGTCCGCACGGTGCGGTTGCGCAGCACCTGCACCCGTACCAGCGGATCCCCGCCGCCCGTGACGAGACGCCACTCCCGTCCGGCGAAGGCGGCCAGGACCACCAGCCCCGTGCCCGACAGGACGGGCACGGGTGACAGACCGCCGCGCTCCAGCAGCGTGTGGCCGAGCACCACGAAGTCCTGCCGGGCCTTGAGCAGGCCGTACCGCCCCGCCAGCAGGCCCGCGACGTCGAGGAGGATCAGTCCGGTCGTGGACAGCACCACCCCGAGGACGTCGAAGCGCCGTCCGGTGCGTCCGGGGAACCGCCCGGCATCGACCGTACGGCGCAGGAGCCATGTCACGGCCAGGGTGACCGCAGCTGCCATCAGGAACGAGACACGCCAGGTCAGGTAGTTGGTGAGCAGGCCGCCCAGAAGAGGACCGGCCGCCGAGCCGATGCCGGACGTCATGGCCAGCGTCGACAGCACCTTGGTACGCACGGCCCCGGTGAAGGCCGTGGTGAGCATCGCCATCAGCGCCGGATGCATCAGTGCGACGCCGAGCCCCTGGAGCACGGACCATCCGACCAGCATGAACGGCAGGCTCGGGGTGAAGGAGGCGATCAGCGCCCCCAGGACGAAGACTCCGCCGCCGAGGACGAAGATCCGCCGGTACCCGTGCCGTGCGCCGAGCTTGCTGCCGGTGATCAGGAACGCGGCGACCACCAGCGCGTACAGCGAGATCACCGCCTGTACGCCGGTCAGCGTGGTGCGCAGGTCCGCGACGAGCGCCGACAGGGCCACGTTCATGGCGGTGGCGGTGTAGTTGATCAGGAGGTTCTCGACGGCGAGGAGGAGGAACAGCGTCCTGGCCCCCGGTGTCTCCCCTTCGACCGGCCCCCTGGTCCGCCGCGCTCCGTCTCGCCATCGCACGAATGCGTCCCGCCGTTCGGTCGCTGGGCCCAGGCGGGCTCCCTGCCGCCGGGACCGGCCTTCGTTGCCGGCTCTGCCGGTTCAGAGTGCACGCTGCGCACTCCCCGGGCCCGCGGGACGCGCCCGCACCGACCCGAGCGGGCGACACGGCGCACCGCCCGGCGCTGCCGGACTGCCGGGCTGCCAGGCTGCCAGGCTGCCGAGGCTGCCGGGCTGCCGGGATGCGTCGCGCGGCGCGATGTGCTGGGCTGAGGGGTGGGAACGCGCCGCACAGCGCCGCGCTCCCGCGGTGCGGCACGGGCACGTCACGATGCCCGCGCGACGGCGTCGTGGACCGAGCCAGGGCGGCGGAGATGGTGATGACCGGCAGGTGCCCGCTGAGAGTGGGTACCTTCCTGCCACCCGCCCGCCACGGTGGGGCGGCCCCGCCCGGTGCGCCCAGGGAGGTCGGCAAGATCCCGGCCGACGACCACGCGCTGTTGATGGACCTGCTGTCCGGTCTCACGGACGTCGAGTTCCTGCACGGGCTGGACATCCGCCGCTCCTGTGTCCGCAACGGCAAGGTGTACTGCGGCGAGGTCTGCCTCAACGACCTCGACCTCTACATCTGGTACGCCCGTATGGCACGGGACCCCGGCGGCTACACCCGGGAGGCGCTGCTCACGCTCAGCCTGGACGTCCCCGTCGTCCCCGATCCGGCACGCTTTTCGACCGGCCTGGACAAGTACCGGGCACACCTCCGGCTGTCCCGGGCCGGCCTTCCGGTCCCCGACACGGTCCTCCTCAGCCACCACAACACGGAAGCCGCCGCCCCCGTTCTCGCCGAGTGGGGCCGCGCCCTGCTGAAACCACGGCTGGGTTCCTACGGGCAGGGAGTCCTCCTGGTGGAGGATTTCGCGACCCTACGTGACCTGGCGGGCTACCTGGACCGCACCGTCGGGGCCGGCACGGAGGGCAGCTTCCTCCTGGAACGGGTCTGCTCCAGCAGCGGCCCGGCGGACTGGCTCGGCACCACCCTCCTCGACGGCACGTTGATGTACGGCTACCGCAAGCGCGGCCACCGCTTCACCCGCCTGTCCACCGACGTCTGGAAGGTGTACGACCCGGAAGGGGCCGGCGGTGACGTCGACGGCTGCGAAGTCCCTCCGGCACTCGCCCGGCTCGCCCAGCTCGCCCAGCAGGCCCTGGACCTGCCCCTGGTCGGTTTCGACCTGATCGTGAGCGAGGGGCGGCCGTTCATCGTGGACGAGAACACCTTCCCCGGTCTCTACCCCGATCTCTTCGCCGCCGCAGGCCGCTCGCTCGGCCGTGAACTGTTCGCCTTCGTCCAGGGTTTGATCGGAGAGCTGAGCGCGAACCGCCCCAAGGCGCCGATGCCTGCCCGCCGGGCGGCGGCGACGCTCCCGGCGCATCCCGGCCACGCCCTCGCCGACCCGGGAGGGACCGGAACCCCGATCAGCGTGCGCAAGCGCACCTGACGCAGTGGCGGGCGACTCGTCACGGGACCGCTCGACGACCGTTGCGCGGCCTGCCCCGGCTCATGCCCCATGACGTCATGTGCGGGTGATCTCCCTCAGCTTGTGAGCCGCGATCAGGTCCCCGACGTTGGTGCTCGTGTAGTACTGGGTGCCCAGCCCGGGCTGGGCGAACCAGGGCCTGGCCGGCCCGGCCTCGACCGTGAACGGCGCGATGACCTTGTAGAGGTGGTAGTTGAACGGAGGATTCGACGCGCTGTATTCGTCCAGGTTGCTCGGCGGGATCGCGCGCTCGGCGTACGGCGTGCCTTCCGGTGCGAGGAAGTTGCCCGAGTTGCCCCTGCCGAAGAGGTCGATCCGCTGCCCTGGCCGGAGCGTCAGCGCATGTTCCACGGGGCGGCCGTCGCGGAGCAGGAACCCGTGGTGGTCCGGGAACCACCAGCCGCCGACCTGCTCTGCCGGCTCCTTCTGCGGATTCGTCTGCCAGTAGCACCCAAGAAACCAGTACCGCGACGTGTTGTCGTGCGGGTGGTAGCCCCTCAGCATCCTCCCGATGGGGCCGGTGCGGGGGAGTACCTGGGGGCCGAGCCGCCAGTCGCCGTCGTGGTACGCCTCCAGTTGCGGGTGCGGCGCCGTGGTTGTCGAAACCGCCCGGTGCCGGGTCGGGCAGGAGGCGGCGCCGTGCCCGTTCTGGGCTCGTGCGGCTTGGGCGATGGCGGGCGAGACGCCGACCAGCAAGAGCGCCAGAAGGACGCTCCCCACGATGTTGCGCGGTGTGCGCATCCGAGTCTCCTTAACTGTGGCCGGCCGACGTCCCGCATCCCCACAGGTGAGGAAGTGGACAAGGACCCGCCATGCGGCCCGTTTTGTGGACGCGCTCAGTTCAGCCGCTCAACTCCGGGGCCTCGCGCAAGCAGTCACGGGTTGCCACTCGAATGGCGGCGCACGTACGCACGGGCAGCCGAACAGCACTGCGGCAATCGGTGTCGGGGGGGTGATTTTTCCGGCCCTGCGAGCGGTTCCCCGGGAAGCGGCGGGAACAGCGTTCCGACGGTGGGCCTCCGTCGCCGGCACAGACCCGACGGAGGCGCGCCGTGCCTCGCTTCCCTGCCCTCGGAGAAGACCATGACGTTTTTCAGACGCGGGCGTGCGCCCGGTGCGGTGCTCCTCATGGCTGTGCTCGGCATGCTCGTCGCGGCCGTACCGGCCGCTCCGGTCACGATCCCTCATCCGGCCCCGGTGCCGATGAAGCCCGGAACGCCGGGCGCCTTCACGCTCCGCTGGGGGAACGACCGGCGCGTCCAGGCCCGCATGCTGCGCGAGACCGTCAATCCGGGCGGCGCCCGGGTCACGGTGGGATCCATGCTGGACGCGGCCAACCGCCAGGCCCACACGGGGAACAACACCCACTGCCGCCACCGGGCCACCGGCAGCGGCGGTGCCCTGCACGGCGTACACGTGGCCGGGTTCTACTGCCTGCGCCACGACGACGCCACCGATCCCGACTGGTCCCCGCAAGGGGTCAGCGGCACCGAGGACGCCCGTTCGGGGGCCGGTACGGTGGACCGGCACAAGGCCATCGTCTTCTCCTGGCACGCCGGTCCCCCGGGAGGTTCGGGAACGGGCACCCGGCTGAGCTTCCTCGACACCGCCACCAAGAGGTACATCCACGTGCTGCTCGTGGTGCCGAACGCGTTTGGGACCGATTACAGCGAGGTGTCCGTCCACGCGGGCGGCATCGCCTGGTACCGGAACTACCTCTTCGTCACCGCCAACCAGGGCGGGCTTCACGTCTACGACACCAGGAACCTTCTGCGGCTCGCGCACAACCCGAAGGCGAGCGTCAGCCGGCACTGCCCGACAGGACGTCAGGAGCCCGGCGGCAGCTACTGCGGACGCGGGTACGACTATCTGTTGCCCGAGATCGGCCGCTGGAACAACCCGAACTCCGCCACCACCCGCTACGACTCCATGGCCCTGGAGCGCGCTCCCGGCCGCGCCCCGGAGTTCCTGACCAGCGAGTACCGGACATCGGGCGTCGGCCAGGTGGCCCGCTGGACCGACACCGAGCTGACCGGCTTCCACGGCACCATCCACCCGTACAGGGCATGGTTCCAGCCCGTCCGCTATGTCCAGGGCGCCTTCTCGCGCGGCTGCTACTACTTCAACACGGGCGGAGGAGGCAGCGGCAACCGCGATCTGGTCGTCGCCAACGCGACCGGCAACCACAGGACGCCGGTGTCGCGGACCGGCGGCCGAGGGCTGCAGGACCTCTACTGGCTCCGCTCGGCCGAACAACTGTGGACGCTCACCGAACACCCGGGCGACGGCAAGCGGGTTCTGTACGGAGTGAGCAGACCGGCCTGCCCCTGAACCTCCCGGACGGCCACCGGCCCGCAGCGTCGTCCAGGGGCCGGTGAGCAGCGATGGCGCCTGCCGGGTCCCTCGGCGTCCGACCCGGGCATCACGTCATTCAGGTGGCAGCCCCGTCGCCCGCCCGCCGGAGTCGGTGGGCGGGCGACCGCGAAGTGCGGTGGCACCGGGCGCCCGGCCCGGCCATGTTCCGAGGCCCCGGGCCGGCCTCTGTCGCGGCTTCGCCCGCGGCCCAGGGTGGCACAGAGCGGCTGTCCGGCCTTGCCAAGACGCCGCCGGCCCGGGGGCGATCACCCGCCCGAGGGTGCATCCGCTCGCGTCGTGGATGACCTCACCTGGTCCCGGTGGCGGTCCACAGCGCCTCCCCGTACAGGTGTCCGCGACCCCGGCCGTCGCCCGGTCGACGCCCGCAGGCTCGGCTCGGTGGGCGCGGAACTCCACCCGTGTCCACCCGGAGACGGTGTCGGCCGGGTCGAGCCGGTCGTCGGCAGCGTCGGCCCCTGTGGCACCGGTCCTCGCGCCCGGCGCGGCCGGTCACCCCCGCATGGCGCCTCCGCCGGCCCCAGGGCCGTGAAGGACGACGCAGGAGGCCGCGGATCTCTCCGCGGCCTCTGTGGCTCCCCCGTCCGGGGCTGCCCGGCGGCGAGCCTGCGCAGGGTCGGCACCAGCCTCGGACGACCGGCGCGCTCAGATGCCGCCTGTGCTGCCCGTCACCAGCCGGGCGACGCGTCTTCGGGCCTTGCGGCCCGCGGGCGGCGCATCACCTGCCGTCGTCCTTTGACGGCGTCACCAGCCGAGCGTGTCCTCGCCGACCCGTGTGTCCCTGGCCGGCGCGACCGGGCGAGCGTCGTGGCAGGTGAAGCCGAGTTGGGTCAGGGCCCGTCGCATCTCGCCCACCGTGAAGTCCCGGCGGTTCTGCCGGGTGATCACTTCTCCGACCTGCATCACGGGGTAGATGCGGCGGTCGATGGTCACGGACACACCGGTGACCGGTTCGGGCGTGATGCCGCTCATGGACTGTTCCACTTCGCTCTTGATCAGGTCGAAGGGGAAACGGGCGATGACACAGCGCATGGATGCCTCCACAGTGATGGGGAAGAACGCCGGAGGGCACGACCGCATGACGGCGGCCGGACGAGGGTGGACCGGGGGACGGGGGGACGGGGGGACGGGGGTCGACGGGGGTCGACGGGGGTCAGGGCGTGAGAGCGAGGACGCCCAGGGCGTAGCCGTGCTCGTCGATCACGGGGGAGACGTCCAGGGTCCGGCCCCGCATGGCGGCTTCCGCCTCGCCGAGTGCGGCCCTGGACGAGGTGAACGGTCCGCGGTCGAGCGGGATGTCCCGCAGCCGTGTCCGGTCGCTGTACCAGGAGCCGCCGCGGTGCGCGGCGAGCTGGGCCCGGGTGACCAGTCCCGCGCACCGGCCGTCCTCGTCCCGGAGGAGCAGATGCGGGACGCGCGCGCCGATGAGCACGGACAGGGCCACGTCGACCGCCATGTGGTCCTCGACCTGCGGGCCGGGGGCGTGCATGGCGTCGCGGGCGGTCAGACCGGTGCGATCGGCGCTGTCGGCCTGCTGTGTTCGGAGCGGAAACGGCGTCAAGGGCTTCTCCTCTTCGTCGGGGCGGGCAGGACGGGCGACGGCTCGTCCGGGCCGCAGGGAGTGCTTCCCCCGTGCTCGGGCTATGGGTTGTTCCTCGGTGCCGGCCGACGGACCCGCGCGGCGGCCCGGCCGCTTCCGCCACGACCGTCGCCCTGGCCGCTCGTCCCACGGCCCGTGACCCGGCCTCTGCGCTGCCGGCCGGCGGATCCCCTGCCCTCGCCCCGGCCGTCGACCGGGACGGCAAGGGTGACGGGGACGCCGGAGGGGGTCCGGGCGCCGGTGATGCGCTGCAGCTCGGCCTCGCCCGGCCGGATCCGGACGGTACGCGCCGCGATGCCGGCGTCGGCCATGAGGCGGTCCACCGCGCGTCGCTGGTGCGGCAGCACGAGGGTGACGACGGTGCCGGACTCCCCGGCGCGTGCGGTACGGCCGCCACGGTGGAGGTAGTCCTTGTGGTCGCCGGGAGGGTCGATGTTGACGACGAGGTCGAGGCCCTCGACGTGGATCCCGCGGGCGGCGACGTTGGTCGCCACCAGGACCGTGACGTGGCCGTCCTTGAACTGGGCGAGCGTGCGGTTGCGCTGCCCCTGGGACTTGCCGCCGTGCAGGGCCGAGGCGCGTACCCCGACGGACAGCAGGTGCTTGGCCAGCCGGTCAGCCGCGTGCTTGGTGTCCAGGAACATGATCACGCGTCCGTCGCGGGCGGCGATCTCGGTCACGGCGGTCTGCTTGTCGGCGTCGAGCACGTGCAGCAGATGGTGCTCCATGGTGGTGACGGCTCCCGCGGACGGGTCGACCGAGTGCACCACGGGATCGTGGAGGTAGCGGCGTACCAGGAGGTCGATGTTGCGGTCCAGGGTGGCCGAGAACAGCAACCGCTGCCCACCGGCGGGAACTTGGTCGAGCAGTGCGGTCACCTGCGGCATGAAGCCCATGTCGGCCATCTGGTCGGCTTCGTCCAGGACGGTGACGGCGACCTGGTCCAGCCGGCAGTCCCGCCGCTCGATGAGGTCCTTGAGGCGGCCGGGCGTCGCGACGACGACCTCGGCACCGCCGCGCAGAGCGCTCGCCTGGCGGCCGATCGACATGCCGCCCACCACGGTGGCGAGCCGCAGCCGCAGGGCGCGGGCGTAGGGGGTGAGCGCGTCGGTGACCTGCTGGGCCAGTTCCCGGGTGGGGACGAGGACCAGGGCGAGGGGCTGCCGGGGCTGGGCCCGCTGTCCGTCCAGACGGGCCAGCACCGGCAGGCCGAAGGCGAGCGTCTTGCCCGAGCCGGTACGGCCCCGGCCGAGGACGTCCCGGCCGGCCAGCGCGTTCGGCAGCGTGGCCGCCTGGATCGGGAACGGCGAGGTCACGCCCTCGGCCTCGAGGGCGGCCGACAGCCGTGCGGGCATGTCCAGCTCGGCGAACGTCTCGACCGCCGGCAGCGGCTCGGTGAGGGTGACCGGCAGGGCGAACTCCTGTCGGCGCGGGGCGGAGCGTGCGCCCTGGCCGCTCTTTCGTCCGGCGCCCGGACGGGGACCCTGGCGGCCCGCCCCCTGCGTACGGGAGCGGCTGCCGGGAGCGGAGCCTGCCGAACGGGTGAAGCCTGCCGAACGCGTGGATCTTCTGTCCGCGCGGAAGCCACCGGAAGTGCCGTCGGTGCGACGGGTGCGGTTCATGGAGGAACCTTCCTCGATGCGGCGTATCGAGGAATTCCGTCCAACGGTGACGACCGCACGAGGATTCGCAAGAATGAGCCGAAGAAAATAAGAAATGCCGCGCCTCGCGGCAGTGAAGCCGGGGCGGCCGACGGGCCGGAAAGTCCGGACCGCGGTAACACAATGAGCTGGGGCCCGCACCCCAAGAGCGCGGGCCCCAGCCTCATGATGCGCGAACCACTGGCTCGCGACGGTTCGCGTCAGCGTCAGGCGGGAACGATGTTCTCGGCCTGCGGGCCCTTCTGGCCCTGCGTGACGTCGAAGGTCACCTTCTGGCCTTCCTGAAGCTCGCGGAAGCCGCTGGTGGCGATGTTCGAGTAGTGGGCGAACACGTCAGCGCCGCCGCCGTCCTGCTCGATGAAGCCGAAGCCCTTTTCCGCGTTGAACCACTTCACGGTGCCAGATGCCATATTGAATCTCCCTTGGGGGGCAATGCTGGACTCCGCACTTTACGGAGCCGAGTCGCCGCGATGATTACCCCTCCGGAAAGATCCGGAAAGCTCTGCAAAGAAAAAATCTCTGGCAATCAAAACTGCAACTGCTATCACGCTAACACAGGTCGGGGGACGGCACCCATGCGTTTTCCGCGGTGTCCGGCGATTCTCGGTCCACCGCTGTCCGTATCCTGCACCGGCGGGACTAGGTATCCGTGTCGCGCCCGCCCAGCTTCCGACGCATTTCCCGGTTCAGACGGAGAGCGTCCTCGAGCTGGTCCTCGAGGGAGACGATGCGGCACGCGGCCTCGATGGGGGTGCCCTGGTCGACCAGTTCACGGGCGCGGGCGGCGACGCGCAGCTGGCGGCGGGAGTACCGGCGGTGGCCGCCTTCCGAACGCAGGGGAGTGATCAGCCCGGTTTCACCGACGGCCCGCAGAAAGGCGGGGGTGGTACCGAGAACGTCGGCGGCCCGCCCCATGGTGTAGGCGGGGTAGTCATCGTCGTCGAGGTTGCCGGCGACAGGGGCGTTCTCGGCGGGCATGGCACCTTCGTTTCGGGGACGCGGCGGGGAACCCAGGCGTGCGTGGCACCCGCGCTCCGAAGACCCAGCGCCCTCTGCCTCGTGCGAGAACCCTAACTCCGCCGGGCACACAGATGTGGCCTCGCCGTGACAGATTTCCGCGTGTGGCCACGCCGGCGCCGCTACGCCCTCGCCCACCACCGGCAAAGTACCGGCCTCCGCATGCCCGCCTCCCTGCGTCCTCCCTGCGTTCTCCCTGCGTCCAACGGCCGCTGTCAGTGGCCTCGGCTAGCTTCCGGCCATGAGCATGATCGGTGAGTACCTGCGGGTGACGGCTGCTGAGCTCGACCGGGCGATCCAGGACCCCGAATGGGCTCTGGCCTTCGCCGAAGAGGTCCAGGACGCCGAGGAGGAGACGGAGCCTGGGCCCGCGGAAGCGCGCCACTTCAGTACGTACAAGACCTGGGACATGCTCCGCTTCCTGCTGGCCCGCGCCGAGTTCCCCGTGAACGTGGTCCACGGTGAGGAGGCGTTCGCCGAGGACGAGGACTGGGGCTACGGGCCCCCGCGGTACGTGCGGCCCGAGCGGGTCCGGCTCGCGGCGGAAGTCCTGCGGGCCACCAGCTATGGCCAGCTCGTCAGCGGCGTGGATCCGGCTGAACTGACCAGCGCCGAGGTCTATCCCCTCGGATGGAGTGACGTCGGCGCCCTGGAGTGCGGGCGGCCCTGGTACGACGGCCTCACAGAGTTCTTCGAGGCTGCCGCCAGGGCGGACGACGCGATGCTCGTCTGGCTCGGCTGACGCGCTTCACGCCGCTGTCCCGTCCCGCCCGGCGAACCTCGCGAGTTCCGCGGGCAGTTGCCCGCCTCGGCCCTGCCCGCCCCCGAGCCCCTGACACCCCCGCGCTGGAATCGACGCTCCCGGTCCGCCCCCCGTCACGGCGCAGGGGGGGCGGACCGGGAGGTGAACACGGCGGGTTTCAGCCGCACGGGTCAGCCGGACCCCTTGTGCGGCCCGCCATGCCAAGCACGCGTCATCAGGCCATCCAGAAGAAGACGGCCGTCATGCGCTTCTCCTCCAGCGACTTGCCGAAGTAACCGGTGGCGCTGTGCACGAGGTTGGCGTTGTAGAGGAGCAGCCGGTTGTACTTGTGCGGGACACGGACGTCCTCCTCGAAGGCGTCCGGGGCGACGAAGCGGGTACCGAGGGCCTCGACGAGGTTGTTGTGCGGGGCCTGCACGACGTTGCCGCCGAGCCGGCCGCCGGGCAGGGACTGGCGGTAGAAGCTCGTGCCGCAGTCCTTGGGCACGTGCGGGTTCAGGTACAGCACGGCCGCGTACCGGCACAGCGCGCGGGAGTCGGTGTGCGGGCGCGGCTCGCACTCGCCCTCGCCGACCACCTGGACACAGTTGTGGTTGAGGGTGCCGCCGCCGGGCGCCTGCTGCACCCACAGGTCCTTCGCCCCGGTCGCCTTCTTCACCAGGCGCTCGATCTGGGCGAGTTCAGCGGGCTCCAGCCCCGGCATGGCGCGCAGTCCCGGCCAGGTCTCGGAGGTGTACGGATACCCCTCCACCCAGTCGTCCTTGGCCAGGCAGCGCTCCCGGACGGCGTCGATGTCCGGCAGGGCGTCGTCCAGCACCCAGTAGTCGCGGCCCTTGGTGGGCTTGCGGTACGGCAGGACGGGCAGTGCTGCGGGAACCCTGGCGGGCGGCGTGGGGGACATGCGGCGAATCTAGGACCGGATTTCCCCTTGACTCTCCCGTGGAAGAGTCAATGTTTGTCCAGCCGGAGCCGAAGTTTTCCCCATGAATGTCGAGTTTTCGTCAACGTACGCCGAGGAGATGGGCAATTCTTTGCCCGCGTCCCTGATACGCGTCGCCATCGGATCCGTACTGCTCTGCGTCCGACACCGCCCGTGGGGCGGAACCCCGACCGGGCAGGAGGCACGGTGCGCACGGTGCGCTTTTCGCGGAACGCGACGGGAACGCTCTTTGTGGGCGGCGCGTTGGCCCTCACTCTCACGGCGCTCGCCTACCCGGCCGTGCTCGGGCTGAACACCGTCACCACCTCCCAGTCGCGCGTCATCGCCGACACCCGCTGGGGCCCGCTCACGGAGGGCGACCGGGACTTCGTGGTGAAGGTGCGCGCGGCCGGCCTGTGGGAGTACCCGGTCGGGCAGATGGGCCTGCGGCAGGGCACCAGCAAGGCGGTGATCACGGCCAGCCGTCACCTGGTCGACGGACACGCGGCCCTGGACGCCACCTGCCGCAAGATAGCCCCCCTGCTGAACATCACCCTCCCCAACCAGCCGAGCCCACAGCAGCAGGGCTTCGTCAGGACGCTCGCGTCGGACAGCGGCAAGAAGTTCGACACCGACTTCGCCAACATCCTGCGGATGACGCACGGCTCGATCTTCAACACCATCGCGAAGATCCGCTCCACCACGAAGAACTCCCTCGTCCGTGCCCTCGCGGACCAGGCCAACGACACGGTGCTGGACCACATGGAGGTCATGGAGAAGACCGGTCTGGTCGACTTCGACCAGACCCTCTTCCAGCAGACCACCCCGCCCAAGCTCCCGTCCTCCGACCTGACCCCGCCGCCCCCGGCCCCCGGCCAGCCCCAGGTGGTCCTCACCCCGCCCCCGAACCCGACGTCGACCCCGGTGGACCTGAGCGCCCTCACCGGTGAACCCCCCACCACCACCTCACCCGGCCCGGCCCCGACCCCGACCGTCGGCTAGCAGCGCCGCCGGGGAACTCGTCGCCGTGTCAGCTCCGGCAGTGGTCCAGCAGCCCGCGTACGTCGGCGTCCACCACCCGGTACCTGACCACCCGCCCGTCCTTGTCCCCCGCCACGACCCCCGCCGCGCGCAACAGCCGCAGGGCCTGGGAGACGGCGGGGTCGTTCATGCCCGTCGCGATGGCCAGGTCGGAGACGGCCAGGGGGCCGGTGTGGTGCAGGGCGAGGAGGAGGGACAGGCGGTTGGGGTCGGAGAGGAGGGCGAAGCGGTCGGCCCAGGCGCGCACCTGGCCCGGCTCGCCGAGTGCGGCGATGGCGTCGCACACCCGGTGGCCGTCGATGGTGCGCCGGTCGGCGCGGTCGGGTGGCACGAGATGCATGCCGTCATCCTCGCAGGCCACTATGTGATCTTGGATACCTGCACGCCTGTGCAGCTATGCGGGCAACGTTGCGTACGCCTACGGTGGGCGGGCCGTGGTGCTCGGGAAGTCGATGCGATGTCGACGCGGCCCTCGCCACTGTGATCGGGGAGTTCCCGTTCCGTCCGGCAGCCGCCGGGCCACTGGTCGCTCGTACGCGACCGGGAAGGCAGGAACGGCGGACGCACGACCCGTAAGCCAGGAGACCGGCCACGGCATCTCACGAAGTGATCCACGAGGTGCTGGAGCGTGAACCGGATGACCCTGCCCGACCCTGCCCGGACAACCCCGACACCCCGGACGACACCCGCGGCCGGTAGGGACTTCACCTGGCGGCGCGAGGACACCCTCCGCACGGCGGGGCTCATGGCGGTGATCGCCGCGCTGCACGTCGTCGCGTTCGGTGTGCTGTACCTGATCGTCGCCCCGCAGCACTACCAGGTCGGCAACGACGTCTTCGGCGTCGGACTCGGGGTGACCGCGTACACGCTCGGTATGCGGCACGCCTTCGACGCCGACCACATCGCCGCGATCGACAACACCACCCGCAAGCTGATGGCCGACGGCAAGCGGCCGGTGTCGGTGGGCTTCTGGTTCGCGCTCGGGCACTCCAGCGTGGTGGTGGTGCTGGCGCTGCTGATCGCCGGCGGCACCCAGCTCGCCGACCGGGTCACCAGCGAGAACTCCCGCACCCACCAGGTGCTCGGCTTCCTCGGTACGACGGTCTCGGGGACGTTCCTCTATCTCATCGCCGCCCTCAACCTGGTCGCGCTCGCCGGCATCCTGCGCGTCTTCAAGGCGATGCGGGCGGGTACGTACGACGAGCAGGAGCTCGAACGGCACCTGGATTCCCGGGGGTTCATGAACCGGATCCTCGGTCGGCTGACCAGGTCCATCACCCGGCCGGGCCAGATGTACCCGCTCGGCTTCCTCTTCGGTCTCGGCTTCGACACGGCCACCGAGGTCACCCTGATGGTGATGGCGGGCTCGGGAGCGGCGGCCGGGGTGCCCTGGTACGCGGTCATGTGCCTGCCGCTGCTGTTCGCGGCCGGGATGAGCCTGTTCGACACGCTCGACGGCACGTTCATGAACTTCGCCTACCACTGGGCGTTCTCCAACCCCGTCCGCAAGGTGTTCTACAACCTCACCATCACCGGCCTGTCCATCGCCGTCGCCTTCGTCATCGGCACGATCGAACTGGTCGGTGTCCTGCACGACAAGCTCGGCCTCGACGACGCCGTCAGCGACTGGATCGCGGGCCTGAACCTGGACAGCGTCGGCTACATCATCGTCGGGCTGTTCGTGGTGGTGTGGGCGGCGGCCCTCGGATACTGGCGGTTCGCCAGGGTGGAGGAGCGGTGGACGGCGCGGGTGCCGGCCGCCGGCTCCGACTGATCCGGCTCGGGCCGGCGCCCCCGGGCGTCTAGGACCGCTCCACCGCCCCCAGGTACAGCTTCACGAAGCGGTCCACGTCGACGTCCAGCGCCACGTCCACCAGGGCCTGTTCGCGGGCGCCCCCGTGGACCTCGGACTCGCCGGGGCGGGGGCGGCGGTCGACGATCGTCTGGCCCCGGGCCGGGCCAGGGGCCAGGGAGACCTCCACCGGCAGGAGGCGGGTGGTGAGGCCCTGCGGGTCGGCGACCGCGCACACCGCGCCCGCGTCGCCGAGCCCGCCCGCCGGGTCGTCGCCGTCGGGGTCGGGCGCCGAGGGACGGTGGGCGAGCAGCTCGCCGGCCAGCCGGGTGCCGGGCTCGGTGCTCGCCCGCAGCCGCCGCACCACCTCGCCCGGTACGACGACCCGGGTGAAGACGTCGAGGCCGTACATGGTGATCGGCACCCCCGCCGTGAGCAGGATCGCTGCCGCCTCCGGGTCGTGCCAGACGTTGAACTCGGCGACGGCCGTGGCGTTTCCGGTGGCGACCGCCCCGCCCATGAACACGATCCGCTCGATGTTCCGGGTCACGTCCGGGTGGGTGCGCAGGAGGAGGGCGATGTTCGTCAGGGGCGCCGTGGGGATGAGGGTGACCGGGCGGGGGGCGGCCAGGATCTCGCGGTGCAGGAGGGTGACGGCGTCCACGTCGGCGGGGGCCCGCTCCGGCGCGGGCAGGCCAAGGTCGCCCATGCCGTCCTCGCCGTGCACATGCCGGGCCGGGCGGCCCGGCTCGATGAGCGGGCGTCCGGCGCCGCGCGCCACCGGGATGGCGGGGGCGCCCGCCTGTTCCAGCACGGTCAGGGTGTTGCGGACCACCCCGTCGACGTCCGTGTTCCCGGCCACACAGGTCACCGCCCTGAGATCCAGGCCCGGGTGGCGTACGGCGAACAGCAGGGCCAGGGCGTCGTCGACGCCGGTGTCGCAGTCGATGATCACGGGGATGGGCTGACCGGTCACGGCGGGTTCCTTCCGTCGTGCCGAATCTAGATCACTCACGGGTGTGCGTCCCACAGTCCGGTGCCGCGTGCCGCGACCCGGGCGGCGATCCTGCGCAGCAGCTCGGCCACCGGCAGTTCGCCCGGCCGGTGGCCGTCGCGCAGGCGTACGGCCGCGAGGCCCGCGGTGGCCTCCCGCTCGCCGATCACCGCCTGGTACGGCACCAGGCGCGCCGCGCGGATCCTGGCGCCGAGGGTGCCCTGCCCGGGGCCGGCGAGCTCGGCCCGCAGGCCCAGCACGCGGGCCTCGCGCACCACCGCCGCAGCCCGTTCCACCTGCCCCTCGCCCACCGGCAGCACCGCCAGCTGCACAGGTGCCAGCCAGGCCGGGAAGGCGCCGCCATGAGCCTCGATGAGATGGGCGACGGCCCGCTCGACGCTGCCGATGATGCTTCGGTGCACCATCACCGGGCGGTGCCTGGCGCCGTCGGCGCCGATGTAGTGCAGATCGAAGCGGGCGGGCTGGTGGAAGTCGATCTGTACGGTGGACAGGGTCGCCTCGCGGCCCGCCGGGTCGGCGATCTGGACATCGATCTTGGGGCCGTAGAAGGCTGCCTCGCCCGCCGCCTCCTCGTACGCGACGCCCGCCCCCGCCAGCGCCTCCTTCAGCAGCGCGGTGGCCCGCCGCCACAGGGCCGGGTCGGCAACGTACTTACCGCCCTCGCCGGGCAGCGAGAGGCGGTGGCGTACGGCGCGGATGCCGAGGTCGGCATAGGCGCGGGCGATCAGCTCCAGGGCGCCGCGGGCCTCCTCGACGGCCTGCTCCGGGGTGCAGAAGATGTGCGCGTCGTTGAGCTGGATGGCCCGTACCCGGGTCAGGCCGCCGAGGACGCCGGACAGCTCTGACCGGTACATGGTTCCCAACTCGGCGATCCGCAGCGGAAGCTCGCGGTGGCTGTGGGGCCGGGAGCGGTAGATCAGCGCGTGGTGGGGGCAGAGGCTGGGCCGCAGGACGACCTCCTCGGAGCCCTCCGCGCCCGGCCGCATGGGCGGGAACATGTCGTCGCTGTAGTGGTCCCAGTGCCCGGAGATCTCGTACAGCTCGCGTTTGCCGAGCACGGGCGAGTACACGTGCCGGTACCCGGCCGCACGCTCGGCCTCCCGGACGTACTCCTCCAGGGTGTGGCGTACGACGGCCCCGTCCGGCAGCCAGTACGGCAGCCCGGCGCCGATCAGCGGGTCGGTGTCGAACAGATCCAGTTCGCGGCCGAGGCGGCGGTGGTCGGGCAGGTGGCCGGTCGGGCGGTCGTCGATCGGCAGACGCTCGTTCACGGGGGTCTCCTCGCGTGGGCCGGGGCCGGGGCGAGGGACCGGGAAAGACGGAGGAACGCCTAAGCCCCGGGGCACTCGCCCCGGGGCTTAGGACAGGTCAGGTGTCAGCGCGCCGGGACGGTCTCCGGCGTCGTCGTGCTCGACACGAACTTCTGGGCGCGCTGCATACGGCGACGCTAACAGGGCCCGGCCCCGCAGGCCGAGTCGTTTTTCGCGACCTCGCGCGCCCCCTCACCCGGACGGCCCCGACCGCTGGTGAGCCCCCGGGCCCGGTGGTGCCGTGAGAGAAGGCACCACTCCCCTGAACCCGCTGAACCGGCCGTCCATCCAGGAGGGCACCCCCCGATGACCGCCCCCATACGCCCCCGCATCCGCGCCCAGGACATACGCCGGCGTGGCCGCCTCCACACCGCCCTCGTCACCGCCGGCCTCCTCGGCCTCGGCGCCTGCGCCGCCTTCGGGCTGCGGCACCCGCAGACCGCCCCGCAGCCCCTGCCGACCATCGACCGGCCCACACCGGTCCCCAAGACATCGGCCCGAGGCGACGGCTCCGGCCTCACCGACGCGCAGGCGCAGGCCGCGCTCATCGACCAGAACGACCTGGGCGCCCCCTGGTCCGCGACGCGCGGCGCGGCCACCTGGCGGGACGGGATGCTGAAGGCGACCACCACGGCGGCAGAGTGCCAGCGGCTGCTCGACGCGCTGTACGCCGACGAACTCCTCGGCGCCCCGCCCCGGGTGGCCATCGGCCTGGACGACACCGACACCGATGCCCAGCTCCGCTTCCAGATCGGCGCGCGCCGCCCGGCCGACGTCGACGCCGTGCTGAACTGGCTGAAGACCATGCCGGACAAGTGCGCCCGGTTCACGGCCACCACGCAGGACGGCACCGCCGAGGACGTCCGGGTCTCCGACGCCCCGCTGCCGAAGGCCGGGAACGCACGCCAGGGTCTGCACCTCACCCTGACCACGACGACACAGGACGGCGACGACACCGTCCTCACCCTGGACGTGGCCGCCGTCCGGGTCGGCCAGGACGCCTTCGCCCTCACCAACGGCGGCCTGGGCGACGTGCCCGACGAGGCGACCCAGGCCGCCGTCCAGGTCGGCGCCCTGCGCCTGGCGGACGTACGCCGGCAGGGCGGGACCCGGGTGTGAGGGCACGGTGGGCCCCGGCTCGGCGGCCCCGCCGGGCCGGGGCCAGGGCGGTGGGCAGACCGTGCCGTGCCCGGCGACGGGCATGCGCGCCTGCGCCGGCGCCAGGGCGACGTCCCGCGCGCCGCTCCGAAGGCGGCGCTCCGGCGACAACGGCAGGCCGGCTCCCGGTCAGGCCGTCAGCAGGGTGCCGGCGGCCGACGACGGCAGGCCGGACAGCACAGGACGGCACGAGCACCTGCCGCGCCCTCGGCCACCGCCGCGCCCGCGCGACTCGTCCTCGGCTTCGGCGGCGTCGGCGAACGGGCCCTCACCGAGGGCGTCGCGGCCGTCGGCCCCCTGCCGGACGGCGGGCCGTAGAGTGCCGGGGCGTGACCGACACGACCGATCCCGAGCGCGCCGACATCGGCCTCCTCCTCGACGACCTACGCGCCTGCGCCGCGCGCCTCGGGGGCACCCTGGACACGCTGGGCGACCGGCAGGCCCGTGGACCGTGCGCGCTGCCCGGCTGGAGCCGCGCTCACGTCATCACCCACCTGGCCCGCAGCGCCGACGCCTACGGCTGGCTGCTGGCCCTGGCCCGCACCGGGACGGCACCCGGGCCGCGGGCCGACGCCGCCGCCCTGGACCGGGCGCTGCGCGAGGGTGCGGAGCGGGACGCCGCCGGGCTCGTCGCAGACCTGGGCCGCAGCCTGGACCGGCTGTTCGAGGAGGCGGCGGCCATGCCCGACGATCGCTGGCCCACCCTGGTGAGCGCGCTCGCGGGCTGGCGGCACCCCGCCTGGTACACCCTCCACCGGGCCCGGCGTGAACTCGAGACCCACCACGTCGACCTGGCCCTCGGCTACACCGCCGCCGACTGGCCGGACGGCTACGTCACCTGGGCACTGGACGAGACCGTCGCCGCCCTGAGCGTGCGCGGCTTCCCCGTCGCCCGTCTCGAGGCGAGCGACCTCGGCCGTGCCTGGACCCTCGGCCCGTCCGGCCCCACCGTCACCGGCCCCGGCCACGCACTGCTCGCCTGGCTCACCGGCCGCGGCCCGGACACCCCCCTGGTGTCGGACCGACCGCTGCCGGCCCCGCCGAGGTGGCCGCAGCCGCCGGTGCCCGGCTGGGACTGACCGCTCACAGCGGTGGCTGGGCCGGGGTCGGCCCGAGGGTCGTCGTGCCGGGGGCGGTGCGGTGGCCCAGGCCGGTGCGGTAGGCGTCCAGGGCCGCCTCCACGCGGCCGGTACGGCGCAGGAGGTCGCCGAGGAGACGGCACAGGTCGGCGAGATCGCCCGCGGCACCGGCCCGTTCCAGGAGGCTGAGGGCCCGCACGTAGTGCTCCTCGGCGGCCTCGGTGTCCCGGGTGTCCTCCGCGATGATGCCCAGCAGGCGATGCGCCGCGGCGGCGTGGACCGCGCCGCGCTCGGAGGAGAAGTCACCGAGGACACCGGAGAGGAGTTCCGCGGCCTCTGCGGATTTGCCCCGACGGTGCAGGACGTCGGCCAGTTCCACCGCGGCCTGGCTGCGGTAGAGGGCCGCGCGGGACTCGGAGAGCATCGCAAGGGCCTGCCGCAGCTCCGCCTCGGCGCGTTCCAGTTCGCCGTGCTGGGCGTACACGTAGCCGCGCATCCAGTGGCAGTTGGCCAGCTCGGTGCGCAGCTGCAGCTGGCGGTACAGCTCGGCGGCCTTGGCGAGGGAGGCGTCGGCCTCGGCGATACGGCCCTCGGCGAGCAGGGTGCGGGCCACCGAGCGGTGCATCCGGGCGATCAGTGCCGGGTCGGCGGCCCGCGGGGCGAGCGCGAGGGCGAACTCGGCGGCCTGGGCGGCGCGGGCGTGCGCGCCCATGTCCATGTACGGGCCGATGACGCTGGCGTAGAGCAGGAGGAGGGCGTCGGGGTCGTGCAGGCCGCCGCGGTTGAGTTCGTCGAGGGTGGACTCCAGGAGGTAGACGGCGTAGCGGAGCTCACCGGCGAGGTAGTGGGAGACCGCCCGGCCGCGTACGGCGGGCACGCGCACCGGCAGCGACTGGCCGGCCAGCCGTTCCTCGGCCCGTTCGAAGCACTCCCGCGCCCTGCCCAGCTCGCCCGTCTCCAGGCCGCACTCGCCGAGCCCGAGCAGCGCCTCTGTCTGCTCGCCGTCGAGTCCGTGCGTCTCCGCCTCGGCGAGCAGGGCGGCGTACTGCACGGCGGCCTCCTCGGCCCTGCCGTCGGCGAGGGCGCGCCGCGCCTCGGTGAGCCGGAGCCTGAGATCGGTCGCGAGGCGGGCGGGACGGCCGACGGCCAGTTCCTCGAAAGTCACTCCAAGGCGGCTCGCGATGTGCCGGAGCGCCTCGTCGGAGGCCCTCACCCGGCCCGCCTCCAGGGTGGAGACGTAGGCGGGCGTGTAGGCAGGCTCCGCCAGCTGCTTCTGTGTCAGGCCACGCTGGGTGCGCAGCTGCTGCACACGCCGGCCCACGACTTCCGGATCATCCCGTTCCCGCATCGCCGCGCTCTCCCAACTCCCCTGGTGCCCCTTGCCGTTCGGCTCTGGCAGCCCTAGGTTAAACGGCGGATTAAGCCTGCTTAACACGCTGCTGTTGTTGCGAGGTCGCCGTGCACGGTCGTACGTCCGCACCCTACGGACACTCCCCCGCACTGCCCGACTGCCGGCTCCCTCATACCCGGCTGCGCGCGTGCGGGGGAAACTCCACCACCCGGGGCGTGACCGCGGCCGTGATCGCCGTCGTCGCCCTGATCACGGCGGCGAACGCCGGCCCGGCAGGGGCGGCGGCCCGCACCCCGGCACCGGCTCCGGCCCGGCCCCCCGCTGCGGTCCGGCCGGTGGCCCACCCATAGCAGCACAGCGCCCTCCACCCGCGGCAACGGGAACCCGGCACGGCAACGGAATCCGGCATGGTGACGGAATCCGGCGGCGAAACGTCCTGACGGTAAAACCCGCACCAAGGCGCGGGCCACCAATCGCCAGAAACCGGACAATCCCATGGTTGTACGAGAGTTGCGTATCTCACCCCCGTCGCCCGGCGCGGAGCCTCACGGCTAGGGTGAGCGGTCCGGTACTCCCGGCACGGTGATCGCAGCGATCGACGGGCCGATCCTAGGAACTCTCTCCCGCAGACACCGGCCCGGCGACCCCGGGAACCCCGGAGACCCAGGGGGCGAGACGACGGCCGAGGCCACCTGTGCCTCGTCAGGGTTGGAAGGGCACAGGGATGACCCAGAGCAGCCTGCACGGCGAAGACGCCCCGCCGCGCACCCGGCACGGCGCACGCCGGCACCGAACCGAGCGGCGGCCGGCCCGCCGGGGCCTGCGCATACTGCGCTGGTCGGCACTGACGCTGGCGGTCCTGATACTCGGCACCGCGGGAGCGGGCTACCTCTACTACCAGCACCTCAACGACAACATCAAGAAGAAGAAGCTGAACATCGGCGACTACGCCGCGCCGGAGGCCACCCCGAACGCCGACGGCCAGACCCCGCTGAACATCCTGATGATCGGCTCGGACAGCCGGAACACCGCGGAGGACCTCAAGCTCGGCGGCTCCAAGGGCGACGTGGGCCGCGCCCCGCTCGCCGACGTGCAGATGCTGGTGCACGTCTCCGCCGACCGCAGCAACATGTCCGTGGTCAGCCTCCCGCGCGACACGATGATCCCGATCCCCAGGTGCACCGACCCCGACACCGGCAAGAAGTACGAGGCGCTCTCCCTGTCGATGGCCAACGAGTCCCTGGGCCGGGGCGGACCGGGCTGCACGGTCTCCACCTGGGAGCAGCTCACCAAAATCCACATCGACCACTTCATGATGGTCGACTTCTCCGGGGTCGTGGACATGGCCGACGCCATCGGCGGCGTCCCGGTCTGCGTCAAGCAGAACGTGTGGTCGCACACCTCGGACGGGCACGGCTCGGGCCTGAAGCTGAAGGCGGGCACCACCCCGGTCAAGGGCAAGCAGGCCCTGCAGTGGCTGCGCACCCGCTACGGCTTCGAGGACGGCGGCGACATCGGCCGCACCCACGCCCAGCACATGTACATGACCTCGATGGTCCGCCAGCTTCGCAAGGACGCGAAGCTGACCAACCCCGGCGAGATGCGCAAGCTGGCGGAGGCCGCGACGAACGCACTGACCGTGGACGAGGGCCTCGGCACGGTCAAGAAGCTGTACGACCTTTCCGGGCAGCTCAAGCAGGTCCCCCCGAGTCGCATCACGATGACGACGCTGCCCACCGTGCAGTGGTCGCAGAACACCGCCCGGCTGGTGCCCGCGCCCGGGGACGCCGACGACCTCATCTCCATGGTGCGCGACGACACCCCGCTGGACGGCCGGGGCGCCAAGCACAAGGACGACCAGAAGACCGAGCCGACGTCCAAGGACCCGGCGGCCCCGGCCGGGGAGCTGGCCGTGCAGGTCCGCAACGGCACCGGCGCCGACGGCCAGGCCCCCGCGTTCCAGCGGGCGAGCGCGGTCCAGCAGGTCCTGGTGCAGAAGGGCTTCACCCGGGCGCTGGTGGACACCACGCCGGCCACCGAGCCCAGAACGACCATCCTCTACCCCAGCGCCGACCTGAAGGGCGACGCCCAGGCCCTGGCCAAGGCGCTCGGGGTGCCGCTGGGCCAGGTGCGCAAGTCGACGGACGTCTCCGGGGTCACGCTCGTCGTGGGCGCGGACTGGCGCACCGGCACCGCGTACCACGCGCCCGAGAAGCCGACGCAGGCCCCCAGCACGGCGTCGGTCCTGCACGGCGACAAGACGGACGCCTGCATGTCGGTGCAACCGGGCTTCACCTGGTGAGGCCCGCCCGGACCGCGCGCCTGCACCGGCCCCCGGTGAAAACCGCCGCACGAGCGGTCCCACGAGCGACCCACGGCCCTCCCCCGGCCGCGTGACCTCTGTCGCGGCCTGTGCCGCCGCCCGCACCCGCTGGGCCTCACCGCCGCCCTCCAGGTCCCGGACCTGGAGGACTTGCATCGTGATCTGCACCGCCGCCCCGAAGTGTCCGCAGTCGCCCCCCGGTGTCCGCACGCCGGCCTCCGAAACACTGGCGCTGTTGTCGGCGGCATGACCTAGCCTTTCCACAATCGCCACTCGAGGCACGACGGTTCGCAGGGAATTCATCCACGCCGCGCCCGTGCGGCGCCCCAATTCTCTTTTCGTTCCGGGGGGTTCGAATCAGCGTGCGTATGCGCACTCTCACGGCCGCCACCGCCCTGGCGGTCATCTTCAGCTCGGCGACCCTCGCCGCCACGCCGGCCTCGGCCGACTCCAGCAAGGTCCTGCCGATCAAGTCGGCGGGCGACATCGTGGTGGACGGCGTCCACCAGCGGGTCTTCATCAGTGACCCGTACCAGGGCAAGGTCGTGGCCACCGACTACAGCGGCACCGTCGTCGGCTCGGTGACCTCTCTGCCGGGCGTCACCGGCCTCCAGCTCTCCGCCGACTCGGGCACGGTGTACGCGGCCTCGCCGGGCGCGAACGCGATCGTGGCCATCGACACGACGACGGTGACGGAGTCCACCCGGTACGCGACCGGCGATGGCACCGACCCGGCCCACCTCGCCCTGGCCGGCGGCAAGCTCTGGTTCGGCTACGGCACCACCGAGCACGGCCACATCGGTTCGCTGGACCTGTCGGGCACCGAGCCGGTGGTGGCCCTGGACCAGGACCCGGACACCGACTACCCCGGCGCCCCGCTGCTCGCCGCCACGCCTGGCGCCCCGAACACGCTGGCCGCAGCGGCCCCGGAGTACTACGGCTCCTGGCTCGGCGTGTACGACGTGGCCAACGGCACCGCAACCCGCACCGCCCGCTACGGCGACCTCGGCTCGACGTCCGACCTCGCCCTCACGCCCGACGGGAGCCGCCTGATCACGGCCAACCCGGGCAATCAGCACCATGTGTGGCAGACCTCGGACCTCACCCCGCTGCCCGGCTACACCACCGAGTACCACCCGAGCTCGGTCGCGATCGCGGGCGACGGAACGGTCGCCGCGGGCACCGACACCCCGTACGACCCGTCGCTGTACATGTTCCGGCCGGGCGCCACGACCCCGGTCCGCGAGTACACCTGGCCCGACACCGACAACATCTCCGGCTACGACGAGCTGGGGAACGCCAGCCTCGCCTGGGAACCGGGCACGGGCGCGGGCCGGCTGTTCGCGCTGACCCACAACTACGACAGCGTGTACACGCTGCGCGTCCTGACGGACTCCACCAAGTCCAAGCCGGTGCTGACGGTCGACGCCCCCGCCACCGCCACCCGCGCCAAGACCCTCATCGTCAGGGGCAAGCTCGCCACGACGCTGCCGCTGCCTCCCGGCATCCCCCTGCAGGTCACCCGTACCGACCTGGACTCACCGAACGGCAAGTCGCTCGGCACCAAGCCGCTCAGCATCGGCGGCAAGTTCTCCTTCACCGACACACCGCCGGCCGGCGGCAAGGTCACGTACACGGTGACGTACGCGGGCGACGCGCAGCACACCGCCGCGAAGGCCTCCGACACGGTGGACGTCTCCCGCGCCAAGCCGACGCTGACCCTCAACAACAACGGCAAGGTCTACTCCTACGGCAAGGACGTGACGTTCACGGCCCACCTGGGGACGACCTACAAGAACCGCACGGTGGAGATCTGGTCCAACCCCTTCGGCTCCGACAAGCCGAACACGTTGGTGAAGTCCGGCAAGGTCAACTCCTACGGCAACCTGTCCGTCACCCTGAACCTGAAGCGGGACGCCACGCTCACCGCGAAGTTCGCCGGCGACGCCCGCTACACCCCTGCCTCCGCCACCAGCGTCGTCGGCGCCCGGGTCAGCGTGTCCACCTCGGTCAGCGGCCACTACAAGTCGGCGAGTGCGTGGGGCCACACGTACTACTTCTTCCACAAGACCAAGGACCCGCTGTTCACCACGAAGATGACGTACTACCCGGGCCGCCGGCAGCGCTTCGACTTCCAGGTGTACTACGAGGGCAAGTGGTACGACGGAGACTCGCAGTACTTCCCGCTCGGCTCCGACGGCATCTCCAAGGTCCAGGTGACCGGAGACCACGCCGGGGACGTCGGCTGGCATTTCCGGATGCGCTCCGACTACATCAACAGCTTGTCGGGCGACATCGTGAACTCCACGACGTACGGCCCCTGGAAGTACTTCACCTTCACCAGCTGAGTCCGTCAGTGGGCCTGGAGCTGCCGCAGGTGCCGCTGGACGTTCTCCAGCGCGCCCTGTCGGCGGCCCGGCACCCGTAGCCTCAACTCCGCGAGCACCAGCCCGATTTCCCGGGCCGGTGCCGCGTCCTCGATCCGCCCCCACTGGTGATGGGCCCGGTCGACAGCGGCCTCCACGGCCGCCGAGTCGGCCCCCTGCCCCGCCTGTAGCCGGGCCGCGGCCACCGCCATCCAGGCCCGGCAGCTGCGTACGGCGTCCCCGGCGAACATCGCAAGATCGGCCCGCACTTCGGCCCAGTGCAACGCCTCTTCGGACCCGGCTCCATGAGCACGTACGGCCGCCTGCTCGAGCCGGGCAGCGATCAGATCGGCATCCCCGTGCCGTCCGTTCTGAACAGCGGCGGCAACGGCTGCGTGGGGATCCTGCCTCGGCACAGGAAGACCCGACTGCGCGCGTGGCCGCCCGAAACCGGCCTGCCCATCCGGTTGGCCGAGACCATCCCGCCCGCCGAGGGAACCGGGACCAGCCTGCCCACCCGACGGCATGAGACCGCTCTGCCCCTCCCGAGACCCGGGACGCGTGGGCGCGTGGGCGAGCGGGGGTCTGGGGGCGGGGCCCCCAGGGATGGCCAGCAGCAGGTCCCGCCCGGCGCTCGCCTCGGCGATCCGGGCCACCGCCTGTTCGTGCAGCTCCGCAAGCCCCGGCCGGTGCCCGCTGCGCAGCACCGTGGCCACCGCCTTCATGTACAGCGGCTCCGCCACACCGGCCCGCCGCCCCGCTGTGGCGGGCGCGACACGTCCGTACACCGCCGTGTTGCTGCCACAGTCGAGCGGTCGCTCGGCGAGGCACTGCCACGTCTCCGCGTCCGCGTGCAGGTCGACGATCAGCGCGGTGTCCGCGGCGGACCGCAGCCGCAGCTCCTCCCGGATCCAGTGCCAGGGCAGTGCGGTGTAGCGGACGGTCGCCGGGGTGGTGCGGGCCAGCGCGAGGTGGGGCAGCCGCTGCCGGCGGTCCAGTTGCAGTTGGCCCGCGATGTACAGGGTGAGCGGCCCGGGGGCCGCCGCGGCGGCGCGCAGCCGGGTGAGGACGGCCTGTGGTTCCAGCGGGTCGGCGAGTTCGACCACGTTCGCGGTGTCGGTGCCGGCGAGCACGGAGGGCGCGACGGCGGCGAGGACCGGCAGTACACCGGCCGCGTCCACCAGGCGTCCTCGGCCCACCGGCGAGGCCGCGAGCAGCAGCACGGTTCCGGGCATCGTCCCTCCCCTGTCGACGCTGTCGACCCTGTCGATCGCTCTCCAGCCAGCACCGTAACCGCTGCCGCTGGAGACCCGCGCGTCATCAGGACTGCAAACGTTCCCGTCCGTCCTCTTCGGCCACCGCCCGGCGGAGCGCGAAGACGGTGGTGTCGTCCTCCAGCCGCCCCTCGCAGTGCCGCAGGACGCCATCGCGGACCAGCCGTACGAGAGGCAGGGGTTCGGCCCGGCGCGGGTCGTCGCCGATCAGGCGGGCCACTTCCCGGGCCAACGGGTAGAACTCGCCGGGGCCGTTGCGCGCCTCGGTCACCCCGTCGGTGACCAGGAGCAGGGTCTCCTCGTCGGCCAGCGGCACCCGGCGCACCGGTGGCGGACCGTCCGCCAGTTCACCGAGGCCGAGCGGCAGCCCGTCGCCGGCGGGCAGCACACGGACACCGTACGGGCCGACCGCGAGCGGCGGTTCATGCCCGAAGTTGACGACCTCGACGCACGCCTCACCGGCCCCGTCCCCGTTGACCGGGCCGGCGCCGGGAAAACCGATCAGCACGGCCGTGGCGAACCGGTCGCCGTCGTCGCGGCCGAGCGCGGTGTTCTGGATGCGGTGCCGGACCATCCGTGCCTCGAGCCGCTGGGCGACGGTCGCGAGGTCCGCCTCGTGGTACCCCGCCTCCCGGAAGGTGCCGAGCAGCGCGGCGGCGGTCTCCACCGCGCCCAGCCCCTTGCCCTGCACGTCCCCGATGAGCACGCGGGTGCCGTGCGGGCCGGGCTGGATGTCGTAGAAGTCGCCGCCGACCCGGGCGTCGGTGTCGGCGGCGAGATAGACGGCCGCGTGCTCCAGGCCCGCCCACACCGGTGGCATCGGGCGCAACACCGTACGGCGGGTGGTCTCGACGATGTCCCGCATGCGCAGCATCCGACGCTCGCCGCGGAGCCGTACCACGCAGGCCAGGGTGGCGAGGACGCCGCCGAGGCCGACCAGGATGAAGTCGGGCAGCCCGGCCCGGTACCGGTCGGGCGAGACGGTGTCCATCACGAGGTAGGTCGCCATCGCCAGCACCGCATACGTGGCGGTCGTCCACATCCCGCAGAGGGCGGCGGCCGTGCCGGGCACGAGGACGGCCCAGGAGATGAACCGGTACGGCGCGCTGGTGAAGAAGTCGAGCAGGATGACGCCGACGAGCAGCAGCAACGGCGCCCAGCCGACACCCCGGCCCCAGACGCGGGGCAAGAGACTGCGCCGCAGGACCTCGTCGTCGGGCGCGCCAACCAGGCCCTTCATGTGCTTCAGCCAAGCACGGGACGGCACCGCCCGCATCCGGGCGCCCGGTTCACCCGGTGCTCACAGGCGCTCACCCGTCACTCACCGGCGCTCGTCCCCTCACTCACCGGCGTCCGCCCGTCACTCACCCGGCCGACTTGCCAGGCCGTGCCCCCAGGTGTGCCCTGGAAGGCGGGGGCGAGGAGAGAGGAGAACTCTCATGGCTCAAGCGGCACCCGCGCTCGGCGCGGCCCGCTCGCCGAACGTCTTCGACGAGCGCACCCACAGGATCTCCCGGGTGGCCGTACCGGTCGCACTGGGGCTGGTCTACGGCTACTGGGTCGCGGCCAACGACCGGGCCGGCGGTCCCATCACCGGCGGGAACCTGCTGCTCGGGTTCATCAGCGCGCTCGTGTTCGCGGTGGTGTGCATGGGCCTGCTGGCCGTGGGACCGCGGCTGAGACGTGAGGTGCACGCGCTCGCGTGGACGGCGTTCGTCGGCTGCGCGTTCGGGTTCATGTACAGCGCGACCGGAGCCGCGGCGCTCAGGTCCGTGGGCATGGCGCTGGCGGTCTCCGGGGCCACCCTCGTGGCGTTCTTCTACTGGTACTACACGCACGAGGACGCTGAAGGGCACCGCGTCCGCTGAGTGCCCGTCGAGCGTCGCCGGACGACACCGGACGACGTACGTACGCGGGCCCCGGCCGAGGACGGCCGGGGCCCGTGCACTCCCCTGCGTTTCCCTCCTCACCACAGCACCAGGAAACACCCGTTCGGGTGAACCCTCCACCGGAGAGCGGAAGGCGCCCTCCCAGCTCGGCATTTCACCCGTTCACAGACGATTCCACCCGATCGCAGTCGTGCCGCTCGCGCGGCGGCCTCCGGAGCTCTTGCCTGGAAGGGTGCCCCCACGTCTAAGGAGCGCCCTGTCGGCCGTACTGCTCGCCCTGTCCTGTCTCCTCGTGCCGTTCGGCGCGCTGGCGGCCTGGGCGTCGTACGGGCTCGCCGACACGGGCCGGTACGTCACCACGATGGCACCGCTCGCCGCCGACCCGGCCGTGCGGGAAGCCGTCGCGGACGCGATCGGTGACGGCATCGTGCGCGAGGTGGACCAGCGCCTGGACGTCCGCCCGCTGCGTGGTTCCGTCCGCCCGTTCGTCCACGACGCGGCGCGCTCCTTCACCCATACCCGTGCCTTCCGGCTGGCCTGGGAGACCGGGAACCGGGTCACGCACGACGCCGTGCTGCGCGCCCTGCGCGAGGACCGGCAGGACGACACGGACGGCGACCGCCCCGTCACCGTCGACTTCGCCCCCGTCACCGCCCAGGTCAAGCGCCTGCTCACCCGCGACCATGTGCCGCTCGCCGCGCGCATCCCGGTGGAGCACACCGCGGTCGCCGTGCTCCCGGCGGCCGAACTCGCACCGCTCCGGAAGGGGTTCCACTTGCTCGAAGTCGCCGGTTTCTGGCTCCCGGTGGCCGCTGTGGCCTTCGCCGTCACCGGAATCGCAGTCGCTGTCCGCCGCAGGCGCGTCATCGTGGCGACCGCGCTGGGCACGGCCCTGGGCGGCGCCCTGCTCGGCCTCGCGCTGACCGCCGGCCGGGCCCTGACCCTCGACGGCCTGCCCGCCGGCGTCTCCCACCCGGCCGCGGGCGCGGTCTACGACGCCCTCACCGCCACCCTTCGCACGGTCTCCTGGCTGCTGCTCGCCCTCGGCCTGACCGTGGCCCTGACCGCCTGGCTCACCCGGTACCTCCGGCCGTCCCGGCGCCCGCGGCCGTCCCGCCCCGCGCGAGGCCGGCGAGAGTCCGCAGCGCCCGAACAAGCTCCGGCTCAGGCGCCGACGCGAGCCCGAGCCTGACCGCGTCCGGGGTCCGGCTCGCGCCCACCGAGAAGGCCGTACCCGGCGTGACCGCGATGCCGTGCGCCCGCGCGGCGGCGGTGAAGGTGTCCGCCCGCCACGGCGCGGGCAGCTCCCACCAGGCGAAGTAGGCCCCTGGATCGGACCGTACGGTGAAGCCGGCCAGTTCCTCGGCGACCAGCCGCTGCCGCCGCTCCGCCTGCCACCGCTTGGCGGCCACCAGCCGGTGCACGGTCCCGTCCCCGATCCACCGCACGGCGGCCTCCAGCGCGAAGGCGCCCGCGCTCCAGCCCCCGGACCGCACGGCCCGCTCCACCGCCTCGACCCGCCCGGCCGGTGCGACGATGAACCCGATCGTGAGCCCCGGCGCGACCCGCTTGGACAACCCGTCCACGAGGTGGCCGAGTTCGGGGACGAGCGAGCTGAACGCAGGCTCGCCCCCGGGCCGCAGGAAGGACCAGATCCGGTCCTCGACCACCGGTATCTCCAGTGACCTCATGACTTCAGCCAGTTGGGCACGGCGTTCGGGGCCGATGGTGAGCGATGTCGGATTGTGCAGGGTCGGCTGGAGGTAGAGGGCCGACAGGGGAGTGCTGCGGTGGGTGGCGGCGACCGACTCGGGCAGCGGTCCCTCGGCGTCCGTGGCGAGCGGGACCAGAACGCAGCCGAGCCGGGCCGCGATCTCCTTGACCAGCGGGTACGTCAGCGGTTCGACACCTACCCGGCCACCGGGCCGGACCAGCGAGGCGAGCGTGGCGGCGATGGCCTGGCGGGCGTTGCCGGTGAACAGGATCGTCGCCGGGTCGGGCCACGGCGTTCCGGTGGTGCCGCCGGCAACACCTTCGGCGGCGCCGGCGGTGGCGAGCAGCCCGGCGACCGCCTCCCGGGCGGCACCGGTGCCGGTGGCCGCGGCGGGGCGCAGTACAGCCTCGAGCGCGTCCGGCCGCAGCAGCGGGGCGAGGGCCGGGGCCAGCAGCTCCGTCTGGCCCGGCACGGAAGGGTAGTTCAGCTCCAGGTTGACCGGTGCGACACCGGCGGCCTCGGTCAGCGCGCGGCCCGGCTGCCCGTCCAACTCGGTGGCCCGCACGAACGTGCCGCGCCCGACCTCGCCCACCACAAGGCCCCGGCGCACGAGTTCGCCGTACACGCGTCCCGCCGTCGAGGGCGCGATCCCGCGCCGCCGGGCGAACACCCGCTGCGGCGGCAGCCGTTGCCCCGGCCGCAGCCGCCCGCCGGCGATGTCCTCCGCGATCCGGTCGGCGATACGCCGGTAGTCCCCCACAACACCCCCTGTTCACATGGTGCGTTGGATTGCACCGAGGGCAAAGATTTTATTGCCCCGAGCGAGGGGCCGGACCTAGGGTCGGTCACATGCCACCGTTCCTCGCATACGACGACAAAACCCCTGAATCCTTCACAACCTCGACGCTCCACAGGGCCCCCACCCCCACGCCACCGTCCGGCGCCGCCGGGACCACCGGAACCACCGGGACCCCGCTGGTCCTGATCCACGGACACCCCTTCGACCGCACGATGTGGGCCCCGCAGCTGGCGGAGTTCGCCACCGCCCGCCGGGTGATCGCCCCCGACCTCCGCGGCTACGGCGCCTCTCCCGTGACCCCCGGCACGGTCCCGCTGGACCGGCATGCCCAGGACATCGAGGAACTCCTGGACGCCCTCGGCGTGGACACGTTCGTCCTCGGCGGCCTGTCCATGGGCGGCCAGATCGTGATGGAGTGCTACGACCGCTTCGGCGACCGCGTCCGGGGGCTGGTCCTCGCGGACACCTTCCCCGCTCCGGAGACCCCCGAGGGCAGACTCGCCCGGCGCGCCATGGCCGAGCGGCTGCTGGCGGAGGGCATGCGCGGGTACGCCGACGAGGTCCTGGAGAAAATGGTCGCCCCCTACGCCGACCCCGCCGTCAAGGCCCACGTCCACCGCATGATGACGGCCACCGCTCCCGAGGGCGCCGCGGCGGCCCTGCGCGGCCGGGCCGAACGCCCCGACTACCGCGACCTGTTGACGAAGGTGGCCGTCCCCGCGCTGGTGGTGGTCGGCGCCGACGACACGTACACCCCCGTGTCCGACGCCGAGGCGATGCACGCGGCCCTGCCGGACTCCGAGCTGTGTGTCGTCGCCGGGGCGGCGCACATGCCGAACCTGGAGCGTCCGGAGGAGTTCAACGGGGCGCTGGGAAGGTTCCTGGCCCGCGTGGACGCGCGCCACCGAAGTAACCCAAACGAGCTGTACCAGCCATAATGGCCGCATGTCCCGCGAGTTCCCGATCGGCCTCACCCCTCCCGACTGGCTGGTCCGGAACCTCCAACCGCAGCAGGCCCCGGTCAACCGGCCGGCCGTGGTCCGGGCCGCCATCGCCATGGCCCTCCCCCTGGCCGTAGGACTCGCGGCCGGACAGCCCGGCTACGGCGCGCTCGCCTCGATGGGCGCCCTGTCCGGTGTCATCGGCGACACCGCCGACGCCTACCGCATGCGCATCCTCAACATCGCCGTCCCGCAGCTCTTCGGCGCGGTGGGCGTGACCCTGGGCGCCCTCGTCTACGGCCACGGCTGGTACGCGGTGGCGGCGGTCACCGGGGTGGCCCTCCTCTCCGGGATGATCTCGACCATCGGCGCGGTCGCCTCGGTGTCCGGCCTGCTGCTCCTGCTCAACTGCGCGATCGGTGCGGGCCTCCCGCTGCCCGGTCCCTGGTGGCTCGCCCCCGCCCTGATGACCGGCGGCGGCCTCCTCGTCCTGCTCCTGGCCCTGCTGGCCTGGCCGCTGCGCTCGGGCGTCCCCGAACGCGCGGCGGTGGCGGACACGTACCGGTCGGTGGCGGCCCTCCTCGCCGCCTCCGGCACGGACGAGCGCACCGAGGAGTACGACGAGGCCCGCCGGGCGGTCACCCAGTCGCTGAACCAGTCGTACGACCTGATCCTCGCCCGGCGCGCCCGCCATCACGGCCGCAGCCCAGACCTGACCGTTCTGCTCGCCGAGTTGAACGCGATCACCCCCGTACTGGAGGCGGCCCCGGCGGCACACCTGTACGGCCGCCCGCTCCCCGCGGAGATCCCCGAGGCGCTCCACCACCTCTCCCAGGCCATCGAGACGGGCTACCGGGGCCCGATCCCCCTCCCGGACCTCCCCCCGCCCACCACCGAGACGGCCAGAGCCGTCGACCACGCACTACGGCACGCGGCCAAGGTCGTCGCCACGCCCGACGTCGACCCCCGGGGCATCGACGACCGCCTGGGCCGCCCCGCCACGCTGCGCATCCGCACGGCACGAGCCGCCCGCGGCGTCATGCTCTCCGCCAGCTCCTGGCACTACGGCCTGCGCCTGGCCCTGTGCATCGGCCTCGCCCAGGCGCTGGTGTCGCTGATCCCGGTTCCGCGCTCCTACTGGGTCACCCTGACCATCACCTTCGTCCTCAAGCCCGACTTCGGCTCCGTCTTCTCCCGGGCCCTGCTGCGCGCGCTCGGCACGGTGGCGGGACTGGTGATCGCGGCGGCGGTGCTGGCGGAGGTGCCGCGCGGCTGGGCGGACGTACCGGCGATGCTGCTCCTGGCCCCGCTCATCCCGGCGATGACCCCCCGGGGCTACGGCTACCAGACGACAGCGATCACCCCGGTGATCCTCCTCCTCTCCGACATCCTCAACCACCAGGGCACGGCCCTGCTGCTCCCCCGTCTGCTCGACTCCCTGATCGGCTGCGCGATCGCCCTGATCGTCGGCTACCTCCTCTGGCCGGAGAGCTGGCACAGCCGGGTGGGCGACCGCCTGGCGGACGCGGTGGCGGACACGGCGAGGTACGTGGAAACGGCGTTCACGGAACCACCCGCGGGCTCATCGGACCCGGCGGCAGCACGGGCCCGCATGCGTCGCCGCCTCTACCGCGACCTGTCGGTCGTCCGCACGGAGTTCCAGCGGGCCCTGACGGAACCCCCGCCGATGGGCCGCCGGGCGGCGGCCTGGTGGCCGCTGGTGGTCGCGGTGGAACGCATCGTGGACGCGACGACGGCGGCCAGGGTCCGGGTCCGCCACGGGGCCCAGCCCCCCTCCCCGTCGGAAGTCGCCCAGATAACCCTGCAACTGAGGGAGCTGTCGGAAGGACTCCGCCAGGCGGACACCCTGATCGCGGTCCGCACGGATCTGACGGGCCCGTCGGACAGTGTGCTGGAACCTTTGCGCCAGGAAGTGGCCACGGCCAGGGCGATCGCGTCGCCGCACTGAGATCGTCATCCGGGGCCGCTAACCTTACGTGTCCGTCCTGGCCAGGGATTGGCGGGCATCACCTCATGCGAAGGGTTGCGCACATGGGCATTCTCACTCTCCTGCGGAACACATTCGGCCGCTCCCGCAAAACACGTGCTGCCGAAGCAGAGGGTGCGCACCAGCTCCCCACGCAACCCGAACCCGCCCCCGAACCCGCCGAGCCGCCCGCGGACACCCAGGAACACGACCTGGTAGCAGCGGCCTTCGACAACATCAGGGTCCCCCGCCCAGCGTCCCCGGCAGACCCGCTGCAGGTGGAAACACCGGCGCACGAGCAGCAGGCGACGCACACGGAGGCGGAGGAGCCGGAGGCCACCGAGGCGGAGGCCACCGAGCCGGAGGCCGCCGAGGCAGAAGCCACCGAGCCGGAGGCCGCAGAGGCAGAGGTCACCGAGCCGGAGGCCGCCGAGCCGGAGGCCGCAGAGGCAGAGGTCACCGAGCCGGAGGCCGCCGAGCCGGAGGCCGCAGAGGCAGAAGCCACCGAGCCGGAGGCCGCCGAGCCGGAGGCCGCAGAGGCAGAAGCCACCGAGCCGGAGGCCGCCGAGCCGGAGGCCACCGAGCCGGAGGCCGCAGAGGCAGAGGTCACCGAGCCGGAGGCCGCCGAGCCGGAGGCCGCAGAGGCAGAGGTCACCGAGCCGGAGGCCGCCGAGCCGGAGGCCGCAGAGGCAGAGGTCACCGAGCCGGAGGCCGCCGAGCCGGAGGCCACCGAGCCGCAGGCCGCAGAGGCAGAGGTCACCGAGCCGGAGGCCACCGAGCCGCAGGCCGCGGAGGCACAGGCCACAGAGGCACAGGCCGCAGACCCGCAGGCCGCGGAGGCACAGGCCACAGAGGCACAGGCCGCAGACCCGCAGGCCACAGAGGCACAGGCCGCAGACCCGCAGGCCACAGAGGCACAGGCCACCGAGCCGCAGGCCACAGAGCCGCAGGCCACCGAGCCGGAGGCCGTAGAGGCAGAGGCCGCGGAGGCACCGGCCACCGAGCCGGAGGCTCCTGCCTCCCTGGCCGCAGAGCCAGAGGCCGTCGAGGCGAGGGCCGAGGAACCGGAGGCAATGGAGCTGAAGGCTTCCGATGCCATGGCCGCAGAACAGAAGACCCTCGAGCCGGAGGCAGCGGACCCGGAGGCTTTCGCTGCCGTGATCCAGGAGGCGGAGGCAGCGGAGCTGACGGGTTCCGACGCCGTGGCCGCGGAGCCGGAAACCGGAGAGCCTGCGGTTGCGGAGCAGAAGACCCCCGAGGCGGACGCCGCGGACCTCAAGGTTTCCGCCCCTGTGACCCCGGAGCCGGAGGCCGCTGAGCCGGAGGCCGCTGAGCGGGAGGCCGCTGAGCCGGAGGCCGCTGAGCCGGAGGCCGCTGAGCCGGAGGGCGTCGAGGCAGAGACCGCGGAGCCGAAGGCCGCTGAGCCGGAGGGCGTGGACTCGGAGACCGCCGAGCCGAAGGCCACGGACCTGGAGGCCGCCGCCTCGGAGTCAGCGGAGCCGGAGGCTGTGGCGTTCCCGGAGGCCGGGGAGCCGGTCGCGGCCGCGGTCGCCGACGGCGGTGACGCACCGCAAGGGCAACCCGCAGACGACGACGTAACCGGCACGGGTGGTGCCGGTGGGAACGGAACCGGCGCCGAAGGCGAAGCCGAGGCGACGCCCGCCCACACCCAGCCCGCCCACGACGACGAAATCGACACCGCCGGCGCAGCCGAGACCGCGGTGGAGAGCGCCCCCGCGACCCCCCTCGCCCGCGTGGAGTCCCACGCCCCCTCCCTCGCCTCCGCCTGCGAGGCCGCCGCCACCGCCCTCCGCGAAGCAGGCCTCACCGGCACCCGCGCGAAGCTGTACCTCGTGCTCGACCGCTCCGCGAGCATGCGTCCGTACTACAAGGACGGCTCCGCCCAGGCCCTCGCCGACCAGGCCCTCGCCCTCGCCGCCCACCTGGACCCCGAGGCCACGGTCCACGTCGTCTTCTTCTCCACGGAGGTCGACGGCACCACCGATCTCACCCTCGCCCCCGGCCACGAGACCAGGATCGACGAGGTCCACTCCGGCCTCGGCCGGATGGGCCGCACCAGCTACCACGCCGCCGTGGAGGCCGTCCTCACCCACTACGAGAAGAACGCGGATCCGTCGGCCCCCGCCCTCGTCGTCTTCCAGACGGACGGCGCCCCCGACGCCAAGACCCCGGCCACCCAGTCCCTGACCGGGGCCGCCGAGAAGCACCCCTCCGTCTTCTTCTCCTTCGTGGCCTTCGGCGAGCACGACAACAAGGCCTTCGACTACCTCCGCAGGCTGAAGACCGGCAACACGTCCTTCTTCCACGCGGGGCCCGCCCCCCGTGAACTGACGGACACGGAGCTGTACCAGGGCGTGCTCGCGACCTGGCGACCGTAACCCAGCGTAACCACGGCTCGACGCTCTCCGGCCGCCCCTTCCCACCCGGCAAAACGGGAAGCGGGCGGCCCACCCCTGTCAGCTACGATTTCAAGGTTCGAAACCGCAGAAAACGCAGCGACCTGGGAGCAGCCACGATGGCTCGACACCTCATCACCAGCGCCCTTCCCTACATCAACGGGATCAAGCACCTGGGCAACATGGTGGGGTCCATGCTCCCGGCGGACGTGTACTCCCGGTACCTCCGCCAGCGCGGCCACGACGTCCTGTACATCTGCGCCACGGACGAGCACGGCACCCCCGCCGAGCTGGCCGCGAAGGAGGCCGGCCTCTCGGTCGCCGAGTTCTGCGCCCAGGCGCATGACGCACAGAAGGCGGTCTACGACGGCTTCGCGCTGGCCTTCGACTACTTCGGCCGCAGCTCCTCCCCCGAGAACCGTGACATCACCCAGCACTTCGCCCGCAAGCTGAACGAGAACGGCTTCATCGAGGAGCGGGCGATCCGCCAGGTGTACTCGCCCGCCGACGGCCGCTTCCTCCCCGACCGCTACGTCGAGGGCACCTGCCCCCACTGCGGCTACGACAAGGCCCGCGGCGACCAGTGCGAGAACTGCACCCGGGTCCTGGACCCGACCGACCTGATCAACCCGCGCTCGGCGATCTCCGGCTCCACGGACCTGGAGGTCCGCGAGACCAAGCACCTCTTCCTCCTCCAGTCGAAGCTGGAGAACGAGGTCCGCGAATGGGTCGCCAAGCACGACAAGGACTGGCCCCAGCTGGCCTCCTCCATCGCCCACAAGTGGCTGACCGAGGGTCTGCACGACCGCGCGATCACCCGAGACCTGGACTGGGGTGTCCCGGTCCCCGCGGACACCTGGCCGGAGCTGGCGGCCGAGGGCAAGGTCTTCTACGTCTGGTTCGACGCCCCGATCGAGTACATCGGCGCGACGAAGGAGTGGGCCGACCAGGACCCGGAGAACCGCGACTGGAAGTCCTGGTGGTACGACGCCGACACGGACGTCCGCTACACGGAGTTCATGGCCAAGGACAACGTCCCCTTCCACACCGTGATGTTCCCCGCGACCGAGCTGGGCGTGCGCGAGCCGTGGAAGAAGGTCGACTACGTCAAGGCCTTCAACTGGCTGACGTACTACGGCGGAAAGTTCTCCACCTCGCAGAAGCGGGGTGTCTTCACCGACCAGGCCCTGGAGATCCTCCCGGCGGACTACTGGCGCTACTTCCTCATCGCCAACGCGCCCGAGTCGGACGACTCCTCCTTCACCTGGGAGCACTTCACCGCCACGGTGAACAAGGACCTCGCCGACACCCTCGGCAACTTCGTCAACCGCGTCCTGTCCTTCTCCCGCAAGCGCTTCGGCGACGACGTCCCGGCCGGCGGCGAGCCGGGCGAGGCGGAGGCCCGCCTCGGCGAGGAGATCGCCTCGCTGCTCGCCGAGTACGAGTCGCACATGGAGACCCTCCAGTTCCGCAAGGCCGCCGCCGCGCTGCGCGCCCTGTGGTCGGCCGGCAACTCCTACCTGGAGGAGAAGGCCCCCTGGCTGGAGATCAAGACGGACAAGGACGGCGCGGCCCTCACCCTGCGCACGGCGATGAACCTGATCCACCTGTACGCGGTGGTCTCCGAGCCGTTGATCCCGACGACGGCGAAGGCGATGCGCCAGGCGTTCTCCCTGGCGGACGACACCGCCGCCTGGATCACCGCGGATGAGGCGAAGGCCCTGACCGCCGTCCCGGCCGGCACCCCGTTCACCGTGCCGCCGGTCCTGTTCGCCAAGCTGACGGACGAGGACCTGGAGACGTACAAGGAGCGCTTCGGCGGCCACGGCGCCTGATCCCCAGCCGACGGCTCAGCCCACCTCCGCATAGACAGAGGCCCGGAAACACCCCGTTTCCGGGCCTCTGCGCGTCTGCATTCGGCGATCGAGGGCGATCGAGGAGGCGTGAACGTTTCCTCCCTCCCCGAACGGGTGAACCATTCCCCGTGCGGAACACCCCGGCTCTTGATCCCTCTACGTTGACCGCATGGTCACATCCACCCACGAGGCATCTCACCGGATCTTCCAGGACAGGCCGGAGCTCCTGACCCCTGTCTTCGGCCTCCTCGGAGTCCCGATGTCCGCCAAGGCATCGGTGTCGGTCCTCAGCGCCGACGTGACGGAGATCCAGCCTCTGGAAAGACGCGTGGACACCGTCCTGCGCGTCGAACCGTCGGACGGGGACGCCTTCCTGCTCGCCATCGAAACGCAGGGCCTGCGCGACAACCGCAAGGCGACGAGCTGGTCGTACTACGTGGCCTATCTGCACGAGAAGTTCTGCCTTCCGGTGCTGCTGCTCGTCACCTGCACCGACCGGCGTACGGCGCGGTGGGCGACCGGACCATTCACCTGCGAGGTGCGGGGCTGGACCACCCACAGCACACATCCGCTGGTCCTGAGCCCGGACAACGTGCCGATGATCACCGACCGGCGTACGGCTGCGCGGAACCTGGCGATGGCGACGTTCTCCGCCATCACGCATAGCAAGAATCCGGAAGCCACAGCCATACTGGAGGCCCTGTTCGGCGCCCTGCAGGAGACAGACCCGCAGACCGCCCTCTACTTCAGCGGCCTACTGGAGATCGGCCTGGGGGACACTCCGGCCCGACAGACATGGAGAAAGCTGATGAGTTTCACCAACTTCTTCCCCGGCCGGGGCACCCTGCTGGAGGAGACCTACCTGGAAGGCCAGACCAAGGGCGAGGCCAGGGGCGAGGCGAGGGGCGAGGCGAGGGCCATCCTTCGCTTCCTCGAGGTACGCGGCATCACCGTCCCCAAGGAGGCCCGGGAACGCATCGCCGACTGCACCGACCTCGACCTCCTCAACCGCTGGCTGGACCGGACGCCCCACGTGGAAAGCGTCGACGAACTCTTCGCCGAGGACGCGGGGAACACCGCGGACCGGACCGAAGCCTGACCCACGGCGCGATCATGATCGACGACGACGTGGACTCTTCACCGGAACTGATGGACCTCCTCCGGATGTGCATGCTGTCCGTGGGCCTCGCTGTGCCGCCGGAGCGCGTGCTGGGCGACTTCCGTGCCGGGCTGGAGAGGTTGAGACAACAAGGTTCCGTCTCCCTCCGGAGCATGGCCCGCGTCCGGGCCCAGCTGGACAGACGGCCCGGTGACGAGCACGAGGACGAGGACTGGGTCAGGGGATACACCGCCGGATACACCGCGGCGTGGGCCGGGGCGGTCCTACGGGTCCTGGAGGTGCGCGACATCGAGGTATCCAAGGAAATCTTCCGCCCTCTGTCCCTGTGTCCGGACGCGGACGCCCTCACCCGCTACCTGGACCGCGCCGTCACGGCGAGCACGCCGGAGGAACTGTTCACCCCCGACCTGATGAGCGGTACGTAGGGCTGTCGGCGTGCGTCGAGCGGCCCGGGAGCGAGGCGTTCCCGGGCCGCTCTGACGGGGTGCGGCTCACCGAGCCGGCAGTTCAGCTTTGTCTTCCAGGCCGGGTAGAGCGGGCCGGACAGCCGCTGTCGGCTTCGAACCGCGTGCTCCGTCGCGGCGAGGTACGCGCCACTCACCGGCTGCCGGGGTGCGCGAGACCATCGGACGGCGGGGGATCGCGGAGCTGAACTCCGCCGTCGCACTGCACTGACGGCCGTGGAGACGTACAAGGAGCGCTTCGGCGGCCGAGCGGCCTGGTCCCGGCCGCGCCCCCACCGTGGCCGTGGCGCCAGGCGCCGCCCCGGATGATCTACAGTGCCCGCGGCGGGCAGTCGACCCGCCATGCAGTCACTCGCACGCGACTCAGGGGTGGGGATTTGATCATTTCGACATCGGCTGCTGCTCCGCAGCGGCAGCCCTCGGCTGCGCGCCGCACGGCCGCCGTTGCGGCGGCCGGGGCCATGACTCTCGTGGGCATTGGGCTCATGGCGCCGACCGCGCATGCGGCCGAGAGTGACATCTCGTTCTCGAACGTCGTGTTCAACAACGGCAAGCCCATCGTCGTCGGCATCAGCGCCGAGGTCGAAGCCCCGTTGACGTACACGGTGAAGAGTAACGTGACGCTCGACGACTGGTGGGTCGATGCGTACCGCACCAATGGGTCCACCAGGTACACACTCTCGATCTCGACGACCCAGTGGGGCTGTCGCCAGTCCTCCGCTGGCGGCTACACCTATCGCGACTGCGACGAGACGATGACCATCGACCCCGACGGCATGCCGGGCGGCAATGGCGGCAAGCTCGTCAACAGTGATGCCACCAACTGGAATTCCCTCGGCACGGGCATCAAGAAGGGCGGCAGTTACGACACCGACCTGCTCTCCGCGACGGTCCGCCTCCAGCGTGCCTCGCGTATCCAGAACATGAACGCCTCCCCGGAGCCCGTCACCAAGGGCAAGACGATCACCGTCACCGGCACCGTGCAGCGGGCCAACTGGAGTCTGCACCGCTACGACAACTACGGCGACCGGCTGGTGAAGCTGCAGTTCAAGCCCGCCGGTTCCAGCACCTACACCACGGTCAAGTCGGTGACCGCCAGCAGTACCGGCTATCTCAAGACCACGGTGACCGCTTCCCAGGACGGCACATGGCGCTGGCGCTACAGCGGCAACTCCACGACCGGCGCCAGCAACTCTGCTGCCGACTACGTAGACGTGAACTAAGTCGCCCAGGCGCCCTCGACCTGCGCCTCGGTAGCCGCACCTGACCGTGCAGGGAGGCCCCCACTCCGGCGGGGCCTCCCTGCACGCCGGGACATGCTGCCCACCCCTGCCCGACCGGCATAGCGGCCAAGGGGTGCTCCCCGCTCTCGCGCGAGTCGGCAACTCGCCAACGGGACGGATACTACGGCCGGGGCGCAGATCGCCAAGCAATCAGAGCCCCGAGGCGTGACCCACGAAGTGCGTCCACGCCTTCGGCGCCAGCGCGAGCTGTGGGCCTGCGACGTTCTTGGAGTCGCGGACGTGGACGGTGCCGGGGGTGACGGCAAGCTCTTCGCGGAGGTTTTCGCGGCGTACGGCAGGGCATTCCCGCGGGCCGCCCATCGCGGCCGGTGTCGGCCTCATCTAGGGTCTGGCCTCATGTCCACGCAAGAGCCCCCGAGCCTCCACCAGGCCACCATCGACGCCATCACCTCCTACGCGGGCCGCGCCACCCTCGGCTTCCAGCGGGCCAACCGCCCCGGCCCGTACGGCACGCTCTTCTGGTTCAACGAGCTGCTGGAGTCGACGGAGGAGGCGGACACGGTCCGCCCGTTGCTGCTGACCGCCGTCGAGCAGACCCGCTACGAGGTCGCCGAGCTGGCCCCGCGGCCGGAGATGTGCGACCCGGGGCCGAGCGCGGAAAGGTCGCTGATCACGCAGTTCGCGCAGGGCTGGACCGAACTCGCCGGGCTCGGCGTGGCCGTCCAGTCCACGGCGTTCCTGGACGCTTACGCCGCCGACAGGGGCTGGAGCTGGAAGACGGACGAGATCACCGACGGCGTCGCGGCCCGCACCGAGGACATCGACCGGATCACCGCCGAGCCGGTCACGGCGTACGCCCTGGGCCATGACGTGGCACGGAGGACCGGGGCCCGGGAGCAGGCGGTCGTGGTGGGCGCCCTGGCGCGCATGCAGGACGGCACGATCCGCTGGAGCACCGAACTCCCGACGGGCTGCGTGGGCGCGCCCGTCTTCTACTCCGCACCCGATGACGACGAGGAAGGCCCCGACAGCTTCAAACTGGTCTGCGCCGGTGTCCTCCTGCCCGCCGACAACAAGGGCTTCGGGCACCACCCGGTGGCCACGTTCGACCGGATCCGCGAGGCCCTCTCGGCCTTGCCGGTCCTCGAACCGTCGCCGTCCACCCGCGGACGCCGTTGGTGGCACCGCCGGAAGTGAGAACGAACGGCCGGCCGGGACTCGGCCAGGCCGCCCACACTCACCGCATTCTCCGGCCCGGCAGAGGCACCCGGGCCGGAAGTAAGAACCTGGAAAGAGGCTGGTAAAGTCCGCTCACTTGGGCGAGGGCGGAGGTCCTCGCCGGGAGGGAATCTCAGGTGGGCAGACACGCCCTGAGACGGGGCGGGCTGACCGCTGCCGTCTTTGCACTCACGGTCGCCGTCGCGACCCTCACCGTGGCCTCCGGGGGCGGCGAACCCGCCCGCGCGGCCACCGCGCAGACCGCCGGAACGACGGAGATCGTCCTCAACGATCCGCGCACCGACACGCCTCGCGTGGAACGGCTGCTCGCGGCCGGCGACACCGGCTTCCTGCACCGGCAGAGCGGCGTCGCCGGACTGCTGTGGACGAGCTACGAGGACGGCAGCACCGTCCCCGTCAACGGCCCGCCCCTCAGCTCCGGCTACCAGCCGTACCAGCCGACCACCACCAGCTGCTACGACATCGGCCTCCCATGCCCCTCGGGCACCTTCGGACAGGGCGCCGACACCGTGGCGCTGCCGCACCGGACCTACACCGAACCCGTGTCGCTGTGGACCCCGGACGGCGCCCTGCGGACGCTGGACATGCCGAGGCTCGACTACGTCGGCACCTACGGCACCACCGTCGTCGCCGCCGAGCAGGACACCTCCCTCGACGGCTCGGGCGTGCCCGGCACCGGGCTGGAACTGCTCGACTACGTCGACGGCAAGCAGCGCACCCGCGTGGCGACCGGAAACCCGGCCGACAAGCAGTGGAAGACGGGCACCACCTACCGGCGCACCGGCGACGCCAAGGGCGCGTTGCTCGCCTACGCCACCTCCGACAGCTCGACCGGCACCACCTCCTACGACGTCGACTACCTCGACTTCGCCACCGCCGAGCTCACCCAGGTCTTCAGCGGCGCCGACAGCGGGCTGTCGCTCGTGCTCACCGGCGACCGGATCGGCTGGTACAGCCCGGACGCCGGACTGCACCTCAAGCCCCGCGCCGACCTCGGCGCCGAGGAGACCGCTCCGGTGCCGGGCAACGGCACGCCGGGCTTCTCTCCCGTGCTCGTCGGGAACTGGCTCGTCCTGATGCCGTCGGACACAGGCGCCGTCACGGCCGTCTCCCTGACCGACGGCACCACGAAGACCCTGCTCGGCCGCTCCTACGGCACGCCCGTGGCCACGCCCGGCGGCGATGCCCTGGTCGTCGGCGGCACGGGTGCCGCCGACTGGTGGGTGCAGCGCGTCCACCAGGGCGCGGACGGCACCCCCCAGCTGGAGAAGGTGTACAAGGTCGCGCCGTACGAGAACCACAAGACGGGTCTCGCGCTCAGCCGGGGCAGTCTGCGGGTGGCGCAGGACAATCCCAGCAGCTCCATGGACACCACCTCGGTGCGCACCCTGACCACGAACGGCAGCACCACGCTGGCCGCGTCCGACGCCACCGCCGGCGACTCGGTCAGCCCCGTGTGCCCGTACGCGGGCACCACCTGCTCGGCGATGTGGGGCAACAAGGGCACCGACCCCGAGGACGTCTACCTCGGCACGTTCTACGACGCCAACGAGGGCGGCAGCGGCCTGGAGAACGCCGACCGGCTGGTCGCCATCGGCGACGCATGGTCCAACAGCTACCTGGAGTTCGGCACCGGGGGCGGCAGGATCGTCGACGTCTCCGACGGATACGCGGTCTACAACTCGGGGGGCTCCTCCCCGATGCAGTACGTCGGCGAGTTCGGTTACGGCCAGAAGCTGAAGCGTTCCGTCCGCGCCGCCGCCCTGAACGGCTCCACCCTCTGGAGCGCCACCTCCACCGCCGGCCAGGTCACCTCGTACAGCCTCACCGAGGGCAAGACCCTCACCACGGTGACGATCCCCGGCGCCGGCTGCGTCCCCACCGAGCTGCAGGCGGCGGGCCGCTGGCTGTACTGGTCCTGCGGGACGGCCTCGGCGGGGGTGTACAACACCAAGGCCGGTACGTCGGTCGCCGTCACCCCCGGTGACGTGCTCCTCGGCGACGGCTTCACCGTCCGCCACGACCACGACCACGACGAGCTGGTCCTCACCGACGCGGCCACCGGGGCCACCCGCGTGGTCGCCGCCGAGGTCCCCGACACCGGGCTGGCCGTCGACCGCCGTTACCGCTGGACGGTCGACGAGTACACCGGCCTGGTCGCCTGGTTCGACAGGTACGAGCAGACGCGCGTCGCCACCACCGGCGTGACCCCGTCCGCCGTGACCGCCTTCGAGTCGAGCGCCGGCAGCTACGCCACCCCGTCCTCCTCCGCCTCCTGGAACGGCGAGTGGCTGCTGTCCCGCCCCGTCACCTCCTGGTCGCTGACCTTCACCTCGGTGGAGAGCGGCGAGACCGGCAAGGCCACCCGCACGATCACCGGCGGAGCCTCCACCGCCCGGGTGTCGGCGGGCTGGAACGGCAAGACCGCGACCGGAAGCCGCTTCCCGAACGGCATGTTCAGGTGGACCCTGACGGCGACGGGCCTCGGCACGTCCACCGCCACCACCGTGAAGACCGGCAGCGGCTTCCTCGACAACGGGGCTCCGGTGCGGCACGACTTCGGCAGCCCCGACGGCCCGGACGGCCTCGGAGACCTCCTGACCCTCAACTCCTCCGGCACGCTCACCTTCCAGATCGGCACGGGAACCGGGAAGTTCTCGGAGAAGGTCAGCGGCAGCGGCTGGGCGACGAGCATCAAGGCGGTCCCGTTCGGCGACCTGAGCGGGGACCGCTGCAACGACGTGCTGGTGCGGCTGAGCAGCGGGGCCCTGCGGCTGTACAAGCCGGGCTGCGGCGCCGCGCTCAAGCCGACGACGTCGTACACGACACTGGCGACCAGCGGCTGGACCCAGTACGACGTGCTGACCTCGCCCGGTGACATCAGCGGTGACGGCCGGGCGGACCTGATCGCCCGCAACGCGTCGACCGGCACGGTGTACCTGTTCAAGGGCACCAGCACCGGCGGACTGTCCGCCCGCGTGAAGCTGTACGACAACTGGAAGGGCTACAAGAAGATCGTCGGCACCGGCGACCTCAACGGCGACGGCATCGGTGATCTCCTCGCCCAGGACGGATCGAACACGCTCTACCGCTACAACGGCACCGGAAAGGGCACCTTCGCCGCCCGCTCCAAGGTGTTCAGCAGCTGGGGCGGCTCGTACAACGTCATCGTCGGCGTCGGCGACACCAACCGCGACGGCAAGGCGGACATCGTCGCGCGGGACACCTCGGGCAACCTCTACCGCAACTACGGTGACGGCAAGGGGTCGTTCGGGGCGCGCACCCAGATCGCGACCGGGTGGGGCGGGTACAGGTCCCTGTCCTAGTACCGGCTGATCGCAGCTCGTCCTGACGCATGCGAAGGGGCCCGGAACCGCCGTCGCGGTTCCGGGCCCCTTCGTTGCCCGACCCAGCCGGTTACTTCGGCTGCGGCTTGCGGATGTTCAGGTGCAGCTCGCGCAGGCGGGTCTCGTCCAGCTCCGTCGGCGCGCCCATCATCAGGTCCTGGGCGTTGCCGTTGAGCGGGAAGGCGATCGTCTCGCGGATGTTGGGCTCGTCCGCGAGGAGCATGACGATGCGGTCCACGCCGGGGGCGATGCCGCCGTGCGGCGGGGCGCCGAAGCGGAACGCGCGCAGCATGCCCGCGAACTTCTCCTCCACCGTCTCGTGGTCGTAGCCCGCGATCTCGAAGGCCTTGAGCATGACCTCCGGGTCGTGGTTCCGGATCGCGCCGGAGGACAGCTCGACGCCGTTGCAGACGATGTCGTACTGCCAGCCCAGGATGTCCAGGGGGTCCTGGGTCTGCAGGGCCTCCAGGCCGCCCTGCGGCATGGAGAACGGGTTGTGCGAGAAGTCGATCGCGCCGGTCTCCTCGTCCCGCTCGTACATCGGGAAGTCGACGATCCAGCAGAAGCGGAAGACGCCCTCCTCGAAGTGGCCGGCCCGGCGGGCGGCTTCCACCCGCACCGCGCCCATGACCTTGGAGACCTCGTCGAACTCGCCCGCACCGAAGAAGACGGCGTGGCCGGGGGCCAGGGACAGGCGCTTGGTCAGCTCGGCGACGTTCTTCTCGGTGAGGAACTTCGCGATCGGGCCGGACAGGGCGCCGTCCTCGCCGACGCGGACCCACGCCAGGCCCTTGGCGCCCAGCGAGACGGCGAACTCGCCGAGCTGGTCGAAGAACTTGCGCGGCTGGTCCTGGACCGCCGGCACCGGCAGGGCACGCACGTGCTTGCCGGCGAAGGCCTTGAACTCCGAGGCCTCGAAGACGTCGGTGATGTCGACCAGCTCCAGCTTGGCGCGCAGGTCCGGCTTGTCGGAGCCGTACTTCAGCATCGCCTCGCGGAACGGGATCCGCGGGAAGGGGGAGGTGACGTGGCGGCCACCGCCGAACTCCTCGAACAGCTCGGTCATCAGCTGCTCGACCGGCTGGAAGATGTCCTCCTGCTCGACGAAGCTCATCTCGATGTCGAGCTGGTAGAACTCGCCCGGCGAGCGGTCGGCGCGGGCGTCCTCGTCGCGGAAGCAGGGCGCGATCTGGAAGTAGCGGTCGAAGCCGGAGATCATGAGCAGCTGCTTGAACTGCTGCGGGGCCTGCGGCAGGGCGTAGAACTTGCCCGGGTGCACACGGGAGGGGACCACGTAGTCACGGGCGCCCTCGGGGGAGGTGGCGGACAGGATCGGCGTCGCCATCTCGTTGAAGCCCATCGCGGCCATCTTGTGCCGCATCGCGGAGATCACGGCCGTGCGCAGCATGATGTTGCGGTGCATGCGCTCGCGGCGCAGGTCCAGGAAGCGGTACTCCAGGCGCCGCTCCTCGTTGACCCCGTCCTCGGTGTTGATCGTGAAGGGCAGCGGGGCGGCGGCACCCAGCAGCTCGACCGCGCCGACCTCGACCTCGATCTCGCCGGTGGGCAGGTCGGGGTTGACGTTCTCGGTTCCACGTGAAACAACGCGGCCGTCGACGCGGACCGTGGACTCCTTGGAAATCTTGTCCAGGGCCTCGTACGCGGGCGTGCCGGGGCGGGCGACCAGCTGCGTGATGCCGTAGTGGTCGCGCAGATCGATGAAGAGGATGCCGCCCAGGTCGCGCCGATTGTGCAGCCAGCCACTCAGCCGGACGTCGGTGCCGACGTCAGAGGCGCGGAGCTGGCCGCAGGTGTGGGACCTGTAGCGATGCATCGTCGTTCATCGTCCTTCGTGGTGGGGTTGGCTCCTGCCCGGGCGCTGGGCCCCGGCGGGAACGGGCACGGGGCCCGGACCCATCAAGGGTACCGGGCACCCGAGATCGGCTCCCCGCCATTACCGTCGGGCCGGCCAGGGTGGCATTCATCGGGCAGGTGTTCCTAAAGTGGGGCAATGCGCACAGGCGAGCCCCTCCCGTCCGTCGGGGTCGTCCTCGCCGCCCTCGCGACCGGGCTGTGGCACTGGGACACGGCCGCCGGCCTGGTCACCGTGGACGCGGAGGCGGCGCGGCTGCTGGGGCTGCCCGCGGAGGCGACCACCCTCACGGAGGCCCAGACCCGGGCCCGGCTGCATCCGGTCGACTGGAACGAGATCACCGGGGTGGTCCCGATGGCCGTCGCCGAGGGCACGCTCGCCGAGGTACGCGTCCGCATCATGGACGAGCAGGGCAACGTCCTGCGGGTCGTCCGCAGCCGCTCGAAACCGTCCTACGACCCCGAGTGTCAGGCGTACGAGCTGGTCGGCACCCTCCAGGAGGTCACCGAGCCGGCCCCGGGCACGCGGGCCGCCCGCAGCGCGGTCACCGGTGACTGGCGGCGCTCACGGGAGGCGTTCCTGCTGGACGCGGGCCGGGCGCTGGCCGAGGCACGCTCCACGGCCGAGGTGCTCCGGGTGGTCGGCGGCCTGTCGATGCCGGGGTTCTCCCCGGACGGGCTCGTGGTCTTCGGGGTGGAGGGCGACCGGCTGACGATCATCGGCCAGCACGGGCACCGGCCCGGCGCCATGAGCGCCTTCTCGCACATGCCGCTGACCACCAGCTATCCGGCGGCCGAGGTCGTGCGAACCGGCCGCGCCGTGTATCTGTCCTCCCCCGCGGAGTACAAGGCCCGCTACCCGGCGACCTGGCCGCTCGCCCGGCACTTCGGCCGCCGCTCGTGGGCCTTCATGCCGCTGACGGTGGCCGGACGCACGATGGGTGCCTGGATGGCCGCCTTCACCTATCCGGTGGCCTTCACCCCGGACGAGCGCGCCGTCCTGGCCACGGTGGCCCGGATGCTCGCCCAGGCCCTGTCGCGGGCCGGCGCCCAGGAGGAGGAGCGGGAGCTGACGGAGGGCCTGCAGCGCTCCATGCTGCCCACGCTGGGCCCCGCGATACCGGGCATGCGGGTGGCCGCCCGCTACATCCCGACCGGCGGCGGCCTCCAGGTCGGCGGCGACTGGTACGACATGATCCCGCTGCCCTCCGGGCGCTTCGCGCTGGTCATAGGGGACGTACAGGGCCATGACGTACGGGCGGCGGGCCTGATGGGGCAGCTCAGGATCGCCCTGCGCGCCTACGCGTCCGAGGGCCACCGCCCGGACGCCGTCCTCTCCCGGGCCTCCCGCTTCCTGCACGGCATGACCCATGACCGCCGGAACGGACACCCCGGCCGCGCCGGACACCCCGGCCGCGCCGCACCCCCCGAACCGCGCTTCGCCACCTGCCTGTACGCCGAGGCCGACCCGGTGAGCGGCCGGCTGGAGATCGCCCGCGCCGGGCATCCGCACCCGGCGATCCGGATGGCCGACGGCACGGTGATACAGCGGCCGACCGCGGGCGGGCTGCCGCTGGGCATCGACCCGGACGCCGACTACCCGACGACCCGGTTCACGCTGGAGCCCGGCGAGATCATGATGCTGTGCACCGACGGCCTGATCGAGACCGGCGGGCACGACATGGAGAGCGGCTGGCAGCGCCTTCGCACGATCCTTGAGGACTTCGGCCCGGGCCACGACCCCAACCACGAGCACGGCCTGGAGATGCTGGCCGACACACTGGTGCAGGGCGTGCACGGGCCCTCCTCGCACCACACCACCGGTCCGCTGGCCGACCGCCGCGAGGACGACATAGCACTGCTGCTCCTGGGCCGGCCCGGGGACGGCTACGGCGCCGCCGTGACGGCACGGTCGGCGGTACGGCGCACGCTGCTGTCGGTGGCGCAGGACGAACCGGACCGGATCGCCGAGGCCCGCCAGTACGTGCGCGAGCTGCTGCACGACTGGTCCGACGGAGAGCAGGTGGACGCGGCGGTGCTGCTGGTCTCCGAGATGGTCACCAACGTCCTGGTGCACACCGACGCCGACGCGCTGCTGCTCGCGGAGGTCGCCGGGGAGCCGGGCGGCCGACGGCTCAGGGTGGAGGTCACCGACGCCGGCGACGACCTGCCGCACAAGCGCCGCCCCGGCGAACTGGCCTCCTCCGGCCGCGGTCTGATGCTGGTCGAACTGCTCGCGCACGGATGGGGAGTGGATCCGCGGGGCGAGGGCAAGAGCATCTGGTTCGAACTCTTCGAGAAGTACTACTGACCCGGCCGCCCTTCCCAGCCACGCTGCCCAGCCGCCCTTCCCGGCCGCGCTGCCCAGCCGCGCTGCCCAGCCGCGTTGCCCAGCGCTCTGCCCGGCCGGCTCACTCGGCCGGTCTGCCGGCCGACTCGCTCTGCGCGTAGTGGTTCCGCAGCTCCTGTACGACCCCGAAGGCCGCGGCGGTCAGCGGTACGGCGAGCAGCATGCCGAGGATGCCCGCGACCGAGGCGCCCGCGGTGATCGCCAGCAACACCGCGGCCGGGTGCATCTGCACGGTCCGGCTCTGGATCACCGGCTGCAGCACATGCCCCTCCAGCACCTGCACGGCGAGCACGACACCGAGCGCCCACAGGGCGATGACGAAGCCCCGGTCGGCGAGCGCGACCAGCACGGCCACCGCGCCGGAGATGAAGGCACCGAGGTAGGGGATGTAGGCGCCGACGAACACGAGCGCGCCGAGCCCGACCGCACCGGGCACCTGGAGGATCAGCAGGCCGAGGGTGATGCACGCCGCGTCGATGAGGGCGATGACAGTCGTCCCGCGCATGAACCCCTCGACCGCCTGGAAGGCACGGCGTGCGATGGCCTCCAGGGTGTCGGCGCTGTCGCCGGGGGCGCAGGCACGCAGGCCCGCGACGGCGCGCCCGGAGTCGCGCAGGAAGAAGAAGACGAGCAGCAGCGCGAGGACGGCCATCGCCAGGAACTCGCCGACGACACTGACCCCGCTGATGACGTTGGAGGCGGCTGTCCCGCCGAACTTGCCGAGCAGCCGGCGCGCGTTGGCGGCGAGGTCGTCGAGACTGGTCCCGGCGGCCCCGAAGTGCCGGGTGAGGGACTTGGCGGCGTCTCTCAGGGAAGTGATGATCTGGTCGCCGGTGTCGATGAGCGCGGCGACGACGATGTAGACCGCGCCGCCGACGACGGCCAGTACGGCGACACAGGTGAGCCCTGCCGCCACCGAGGGTGTCACCCTGGCCCGCACCAGCCGCCGGTACAACGGCCCGAGCAGCGCGGTCCCGAGCAGCGCGAGCAGCACCGGGGTGACAGCCGCGCGGAACTCGGCGCACAGCTGCACAGCGACCCAGCCGACCCCGGCGACGAGCAGCAGCACGGCGCACCAGGCGGCAAGACGGCGAACGGGCGCGGGCAGCAGGTCCGGTGGCGTGGACATGCGCCCATGCCACCACGGCCGCCGAGGGCCCGCCTGTCGTAGGACCCACCCAGGTGACAGGCCGTCAACTCGGACGTAGGCTCGCCGTCGTGATCGACTCGACCACCCATGTCCGTGTGGCCCGGCCCTCGCGGGATCTCGCCGCTGCCGAGCACTTCTACGTGACCGGACTCGGACTCGACGTACTGTGGCGGACCACCGAACGGGTGCCGGGCGAGCACGACCTGCTGATGGTCGGCCCGCCCGGCGGGTCCTGGCACCTCGAACTCACCCACGACCCCGAGCAGCCGATGGAGCCCACCCCGACCGTGGAGGACCTGTTCGTGGTCTACCTGGGCGCCCCGGTCGACGAGGCTCTGGTCGAGCGCCTGGTCGCCGCCGGGGGAGCCCGGGTCCCCGCACACAACCCGTACTGGGACGTGCACGGGGTGACGGTCGCCGACCCGGACGGCTACCGCCTGGTGCTGTGCTCGCGCACCTGGGGCTGACGGCGGCCGGCTGACAGCCGGCGGAGGGTCAGATGCCGCCCTCGGACATCCCGTGCACGGCCGGTACGGTTCCCAGCCGGCCCTTCTGGAAGTCCTCGAAGGCCTGCATCAGCTCTTCCTTGGTGTTCATGACGAACGGGCCGTAGTGGGCCATCGGCTCCCGGATCGGCTGTCCGCCGAGGAGGACGACCTCCAGGTCCGGCGTGTGCGAGTCCTGCTGCTCGTCCGCGCGGACGGTCAGCGAGGACCCGGCGCCGAAGACGGCGGTCTGGCCCATGTGGACCGGGCGCCGCTCGGCGCCGACCGCACCGCGGCCCGCGAGGACGTACGCGAGACCGTTGAAGTCCTCCCGCCAGGGCAGGGTGATCTCCGCGCCCGGGGCGAGGGTCGCGTGGATCATCGTGATCGGCGTGTGCGTGATGCCGGGGCCCTGGTGGCCGTCCAGCTCACCGGCGATGACACGCAGCAGCGCGCCGCCGTCGGGGGAGGTGAGGAGCTGGACCTGGCCGCCCCGGATGTCCTGGTACCTCGGAGCCATCATCTTGTCCTTGGCGGGCAGGTTCACCCACAGCTGCAGGCCGTGGAAGAGACCGCCGGACACCACCAGGTGCTCGGGCGGGGCCTCGATGTGCAGCAGGCCGGAGCCCGCCGTCATCCACTGGGTGTCGCCGTTGGTGATGGTGCCGCCACCGCCGTTGGAGTCCTGGTGGTCGAAGACGCCGTCGATGATGTAGGTGACGGTCTCGAAGCCCCGGTGCGGGTGCCAGGGGGTGCCCTTGGGCTCGCCCGGCGCGTACTCCACCTCGCCCATCTGGTCCATCATGATGAACGGGTCGAGGTGGCGGTAGTTGATCCCGGCGAACGCCCGGCGCACCGGGAAGCCCTCGCCCTCGTAACCGCCCGGAGCGGTCGTGACGGTCAGCACGGGGCGTGCCACGGCGTCGGCGGGCGCGGTCACACGGGGCAGCGTCAGCGGGTTCTCGACGGTCACTGCAGGCATGGTGGGTACCTCCTTGGTACGCCCAGTTTAGTTGAGCGTTGAACTTCTCGCCAGGTGTAACAGAAGAAGCCCGGAGGGAATTCCCTCCGGGCCCTCCGTCCGGCCTACGCGAACAGGGGCGCCAGCCCCGTAGCGACCATCTCGAGACCGATCGCCGTCATGGGCGCTCCGAGCAGCAGGGCGAGAAGCAGCCCGGCCAGCAGGTGCCCCACCGTGCCACGGCCGACCTTGGCGGTGCCGCCAGGATCGTCCGGGTCGTAGAGGATCTCGACCTCCACTCCGCCGCCTTCGGGTCCACTGCGCCGGTGCGGCTCACCGAGGGCGTCCTCGTACGCGTAGACGTACTCGGTTCTCCTGTCGTCCCCGTCACCCAGCTCGTACGTGCCCACGAGCCGCCCCGCGACCACGATGCCCCGCCGGCCCAGCACCAGGGCGTCGCGCACCATGCGCAGACCGCCCCTCAGCGGCAGCACACCGACCGTTGTCATCATCGGGCTCAGCAGCCAGGAGACCTGAGCCTGCTCCCCCGCGTCACGTGCCACCAGGAGCACGGTGATCACCCCGAAGAGCGCCGCAGCGAGCCCGCCCAGCGCCCACCGCGCCACATTCCGGGGTTCCAGCCCCGGGCGCTCCATCGGCGTGACCGTCACCAGCGCCGCCCCGTCCCGGCTCGGCTCGCCGGCGGCCCGCACGGGCAGTGCGCGGCGCACCGCCTCGGCGAACTCCCGCACGGCGGGTGCACTGCCGGAGGTGAGGGCGTAGGCCGCCCTGCCGGGGGAGGCCGAGGTCAGGACGACGACCAGCTCACGCCCCCTGCGCCCGCGTACGTCGACGCGCTCGATCGCGGAGACGGGTATTTCGCGGCGCACACCCCCCGACTCCAGCAGCAGCGCCCCGGAACGCAGCCGGGCAACAGAACGCCGCCGGCCGTACAGGACCAGCGGCGAGGTGTCGGCTGAGGCCATGCGGAAACGGTAGGCGAGCCGTGCGACCGGAAGGAGCGGTTCGGCTCAGCCGCCGCCGTACATCCGGCGCATCGCGAAGTCGACCATCTGCTCGACCGCCTTCGCGTCGAAGACGATCCGGTGCTCGCCCTCCATGTCCAGGACGAAGCCGTAGCCGGTCGGCAGCAGGTCGATCACCTCGGCACCGGTGATCACGAAGTACTTGGACTCCTTGCCCGCGTACCGGCGCAGCTCCTTCAGCGAGGTGAACATGGGGATCACCGGCTGCTGGGTGTTGTGCAGGGCGAGGAAGCCGGGGGTGTCGCCGCGCGGGCAGTACACCTTGGACGTGGCGAAGATCTGCTGGAAGTCCTCGGCCGACATCTGGCCCGTGGTGAACGCGCGCACCGCGTCCGCGAGCGAGGGCGGCGACGGCTCGGGGTACAGCGGCGGCTGCTGGCCGTACCCGCCGACACCGCCCGGCATCTGCTGCTGCGGCGGGGCGTACTGCTGCTGTGCGGCGCCCCCGTCCATGGGCTGGCCGTATCCGTACATGGGCGCAAGCGTACCGAGCCGCCGCGCCGCCCGAACGGCCCGCGGCGGTAACCGCCCAGCCCCGGCCGGCCGCCGGAGCACGCGGGGTTGCCCGCAGGGACGCCATGGGCCGAGGCTTGAGCCTCGTCACAGATACCGGGGCAGGGTTGCGTCTTATTACCGGCGGGTAGCATCATCTAGCTACTTGCTGGTACCTGAACAAGGCGCGAGGAGTCAGTGCCTCGCCGATCCCTCTACGGAGCCGTCACCATGGGGCACTACAAGTCCAACCTCCGCGACATCGAGTTCAACCTCTTCGAAGTGCTCGGCCGCGACAAGCTGTACGGCACCGGCCCGTTCGAGGAGATGGACGCGGACACCGCCAGGAGCGTCCTCGAGGAGCTGACCCGGCTCGCCGAGAACGAGCTGGCGGAGTCCTTCGCGGACGCCGACCGCAACCCGCCGGTCTTCGACCCCGAGACGAACACCGCACCCGTTCCGGCGTCCTTCAAGAAGAGCTACAAGGCCTTCATGGACTCCGAGTACTGGCGCCTCGGCCTGCCCGAGGAGATCGGCGGCACCGTCGCTCCCCCGTCCCTGCTGTGGTCGTACGGCGAGCTGGTCCTCGGCGCCAACCCCGCGGTCTGGATGTACTCCTCGGGCCCGGCGTTCGCCCGCGTCCTCTTCGAGGAGGGCAACGAGATCCAGAAGAAGATCGCCAAGATCGCGGTGGAGAAGACCTGGGGATCCACCATGGTGCTCACCGAGCCGGACGCCGGCTCGGACGTCGGCGCCGGCCGCACCAAGGCGATCCAGCAGGAGGACGGCTCCTGGCACATCGAGGGCGTGAAGCGCTTCATCACCTCCGGTGAGCACGACATGGAGGAGAACATCATCCATTACGTGCTCGCGCGCCCCGAGGGTGCCGGGCCGGGCACCAAGGGCCTGTCCCTCTTCCTCGTCCCGAAGTACCTGTTCGACTTCGAGACCGGCGAGCTGGGCGAGCGCAACGGCGTCTACGCCACCAACGTCGAGCACAAGATGGGCCTCAAGGCCTCCAACACCTGCGAGATGACCTTCGGCGACCGCCACCCGGCCAAGGGCTGGCTGATCGGTGACAAGCACGACGGCATCCGCCAGATGTTCCGCATCATCGAGTTCGCCCGCATGATGGTCGGCACGAAGGCCATCTCCACCCTGTCCACCGGCTACCTCAACGCCCTCGAGTACGCCAAGGAGCGCGTGCAGGGTCCCGACCTGGCGAACTTCATGGACAAGTCCGCGCCGAAGGTCACCATCACCCACCACCCCGACGTGCGCCGCTCGCTGATCACGCAGAAGGCGTACGCGGAGGGCATGCGTGCCCTCGTCCTCTACACCGCGTCCATCCAGGACACGATCGCGGTCAAGGAGGCGACCGGCGAGGACGCGTCGGCCGAGCACGCGCTGAACGACCTGCTCCTGCCGATCGTGAAGGGCTACGGCTCCGAGAAGGGCTACGAGCAGCTCGCCCAGTCGCTGCAGACCTTCGGCGGCTCCGGCTTCCTGCAGGAGTACCCGATCGAGCAGTACATCCGGGACTCCAAGATCGACACCCTGTACGAGGGCACCACCGCGATCCAGGGCCAGGACTTCTTCTTCCGGAAGATCGTCCGCAACCAGGGCGCCGCGCTGAACTCCCTCGCCGAGGACATCAAGAAGTTCCTGGCGCTCGGCACCGGCGGCGAGGAACTGGCCGGCGCCCGCGAGCACCTCGCCAAGGCCGCCGTCGAGCTGGAGGCGATCGTCGGCCTGATGCTGACCGACCTCGCGGCCACCGAGCAGGACGTCAAGAACATCTACAAGGTGGGTCTGAACACCACCCGTCTGCTGCTCGCCTCCGGTGACGTGATCGTCGGCTACCTGCTCCTCAAGGGCGCCGCGGTCGCCGCCGAGAAGCTCCAGACGGCGTCGGCGAAGGACAAGGCGTTCTACACCGGCAAGATCGCCGCGGCGAAGTTCTTCGCGGCCAACGTCCTGCCCGGCGTCACCATGGCCCGCAAGGTCGCGGAGAACGTCGACCTGGACCTCATGGAGCTGGACGAGGCGGCCTTCTAGTCCGCGTCCCCTCCGACCGCCTGCGCGGGCCCGCTCCCTACAGAGGGGAGCGGGCCCGCGCTCGTCGTTAAGGTGAACACCATGAGCGCATCCGCTGCCCGCTTCGACCGCGGCCACACCGACGACCTGATGTCCTTCCTGGCGGCGAGCCCGACGCCGTACCACGCCGTGGCGAACGTCGCCGAACGGCTGGAGAAGGCGGGCTTCCGGCAGGTCGCGGAGACGGATGCATGGGAGGGGACGAGCGGCGGCAGGTACGTGCTGCGCGGCGGCGCGATCGTGGCCTGGTACGTCCCCGAGGGCGCCGCACCGCACACGCCGTTCCACATCGTCGGCGCACACACCGACTCCCCGAACCTTCGGGTCAAGCCGCAGCCGGACAGCGGCGCGCACGGCTGGCGCCAGGTCGCGGTGGAGATCTACGGCGGCCCGCTGCTGAACTCCTGGCTCGACCGGGACCTGGGCCTGGCCGGCCGACTGACCCTGCGCGACGGCTCCTCGCACCTGGTGAACGTGGACCGGCCGCTGCTGCGCGTGCCGCAGCTCGCCATCCACCTCGACCGTTCCGTCGCCACCGAGGGGCTCAAGCTCGACAAGCAGCGGCACTCCCAGCCGGTATGGGGACTCGGCGACGACGTGACCGACGGCGACCTCATCGCCTTCCTGGAACAGGAGGCGGGGCTGCCGGCGGGCTCGGTGGCCGGCTGGGACCTGATGGTCAACCCGGTGGAGGCGCCGGCCTACCTCGGCCGGGACCGGGAGCTGGTCGCGGGCCCCCGGATGGACAACCTGCTGTCGGTGCACGCGGGCGCCGCCGCGCTCGCCGCCGTCGCCACCCGTGACGCCCGGCTCACCCGGATCCCCGTGCTGGCCGCCTTCGACCACGAGGAGAACGGCTCCCAGTCGGACACCGGCGCGGACGGGCCGCTGCTGGGCTCCGTCCTGGAACGCTCGGTGTTCGCGCGCGCAGGCTCGTACGAGGACCGGGCCCGCGCCTTCGCCGGAACGGTCTGCCTGTCCTCCGACACGGGCCACGCCGTGCACCCCAACTACCCGGAACGGCACGACCCGACGCACCACCCGCGCGTCAACGGCGGCCCCATCCTGAAGGTCAACGTCAACAACCGCTACGCCACGGACGGTTCGGGCCGCGCCGTCTTCGCCGCCGCCTGCGAGAAGGCCAACGTCCCCTTCCAGACCTTCGTCTCCAACAACTCCATGCCCTGCGGCACCACGATCGGCCCGATCACCGCCGCCCGGCACGGCATCCGGACCGTCGACATCGGCGCGGCCATCCTGTCGATGCACAGCGCCCGCGAACTGTGCGGCGCCGAGGACCCCTACCTCCTGGCGAACGCGCTGGCCGCGTTCTTGGAGGGCTAGCCGGGAAAGACCCGGGTACCCGCTCGGCACCGGAGATTCCGGCACCGAAAGGGGAGGCGAAGTCTCATGGGGCTCGGCGGATGCATCATCCTCATCGCCGTGGGAGCCATCCTGACGTTCGCGACCGACTGGCACATGCAGGGTGTCAACCTCACGGTCGTCGGCCTGATCCTGATGGCCGTGGGGCTGATAGGCGTCACGACCTTCAGCGGGATCGCGCGACGCCGGCGGGTAGTGGTCCCGCCGGCGACGCCGGTGGTGGAGGAAGAGCCGCACCACCACCACCGCGGCGACGGATACGTCGACGGCTACGGCCTCTGACGCGACGCCCGGCTACTGCTCGTCCATGCCCGCCAGGACGAGCGGCAGGCGGTCCGCCCCGCCCTCGGTGAGACGGACCGGAACGCCCCAGTCCTGCTGGTGGACGTGGCAGGCGGGGTATTCGTTGGCCGGATCGTCGTCGCAGGACGCCGCCATCGCGGAGACGTGCAGAACGCCCTCCGCGACCGCCGGGTTCAGTTCCAGCTCGCGGGAGAGGTCCGTGTCGGCTCCCTCGCCCTTGAGCAGCAGCTCGGGCGGGGTGGCGGAGACCAGCAGGCGGGTCGAGGGGCCGTAACGGGTGTCCAGCTTCTGGCCCGCCGGGGCCTGGAAGATCACGTCCAGGCGCAGGCGGCCGGGGGCGACCTGCGTCGCCGCGCGCTGCGTGCGGTGGGCGACGGACTCCACCCGGACGGCCTCCTCGGGCAGGCGCAGCCGGGTCAGGCGGTGCCGGGCCGACTCCACGACCACGATGTCCTCGCCGACGAGGACCGCGTCGCTGGGCTCGCGCAGGTCCGTCGCGAGGGTGGTGACCTCGCCGGTGGCGGGGTCGTAGCGGCGCAGCGCGTGGTTGTAGGTGTCGGCGACCGCCACCGAGCCGTCCGGCAGCGCCGTCACGCCCAGCGGGTGCTGGAAGAGGGCCTGCTCCGCGGCGCCGTCCCGGTGACCGAAGTCGAACAGCCCGGTGCCGACCGCCGTGTGGACGTGACCGTCGAGGTCCACCCAGCGCAGCGCGCTGGTCTCGGAGTCGGCGAGCCAGAGCCGGTCGGCGGTGGCCGCGAGACCGGAGGGCTGCGCGAACCAGGCCTCGGCGCCGGGGCCGTCGACCAGGCCCTCGTTGGTGGTGCCGGCCGTGACGGCGACCGTCCGCTCCGCCGGGTCGTAGGCCCACAGCTGGTGGGTGCCCGCCATGGCGATCCACACCTTGCCGCCGAACAGCGCCACGTCCCACGGGGAGGAGAGGCTCACCTCGCGCGCCGGGCCGGAGGTCGCGGAGCCCTGCCACCACTGCTTTCCGGTGCCCGCCAGCGTCGTCACCGTGCCGGAGGCGAGGTCGAGGCGGCGCAGGGCGTGGTTGACGGTGTCGGCGACGACCACCGAGCCCTCGTCCAACAGCGCGAGACCCTGCGGCTCGTTGAACGCGGCCTCCTGCGGGCCGCCGTCGACGAACGCGCGCGCGCCGGAGCCAATCCGCCGCACGACCGTCTCGGCGTCCTCGGCCAGCTCCACCAGCTGGTGCCGGGTGGTGTCGCTGACCAGAAAGTTCCCGGACGGCAGCAGAAGCGCCCTGCCCGGGAAGCGGAGCGTGGTCGGCTCCGGCTCCGGCGGCACGTACGGCCCGTCGCCGCGGCGCAGCGTGCCCTTCGCCTCGTGCTCCGTCTCCAGCTCCTCGACCAGCCGCTCGATGGCGTGCGCGTGTCCCTCGCCCGCGTGCTGGGCGACGACGTACCCCTCAGGGTCGATCACGACGAGGGTCGGCCAGGCGCGGACCGCGTACTGCTTCCACGTCGCCAGCTCCGGGTCGTCCAGCACGGGGTGCTCCACGCCGTACCGCTCGACCGCGTCCACGACCGCCTGGTGCTCGGCCTCGTGCACGAACTTGGGGGAGTGCACGCCGATGACGACCACCGTGTCCCGGTGCTTCTCCTCCAGCTCGCGCAGCTCGTCCAGGACGTGCAGGCAGTTGATGCAGCAGAAGGTCCAGAAGTCCAGGACCACGATGCGTCCGCGCAGGTCGGCCAGGGTGTACTGCTTGCCGCCCGTGTTCAGCCAGCCGCCCTTGCCGATCAGCTCGGGGGCGCGGACGCGGGCGCGTCGGGCAGTCGCCGGGGAAGTGTCGCTCATGGACCCAAGGGTGCCATTGGGCACCGACAGTCACGTCAGCGCGTGGCCCGTGGTGGCGTCCACGTGGTCGGGTACGTCGTCGTGGCGGTCGCCCACCGTCAAGGTGCCCGTGGGTTCGAACACCAGGATCGAGGTGGCGAGTGGGGCGTACGGCTTGTGCTCGGTGCCGCGCGGGACGGTGAAGACGGAGCCCTTGGTGAGCACGACCGTCCGGTCACCGGCCGGCTCGCGCAGCGCGATGTGCAGTTCGCCGTCCAGGACCAGGAAGAACTCGTCGGTGTCGTCGTGGACGTGCCAGACGTGCTCGCCGTGGACCTTCGCGATGCGGACGTCGTAGTCGTTGACGGCCGTCACGATGCGCGGGCTCCAGTGCTCGCTGAAGGAGGAGAGGGCGGTGGCCAGGGAGATCGGTTCGCTGCTCATGTCCCCCATCGTCGGCGGTGACCGGGGGCCGCACCAGTGCTAGAAACCGCACATGCCGCAAGGATCCTCTCATCACCGTCCGCACCGAGTCGCCGTGATCGTCGACGACGGGACGAACCCCTTCGAGGTCGGGGTCGCGACCGAACTGTTCGGGCTGCCCCGGCCGGAACTGGGCCTGCCCGGGCCCCTCTACGAGGTGACGCTGTGCACGCCCACCTCGGCGGTGCGGATGAACCACGGCTTCTTCACCCTGACCGGCGTACCCGGCCTGGACGCGGTGGACGGGGCCGACACCCTCGTCGTGCCCGGACGCCCGGACAACGTCGTACCGCGCGGGGACGACGTCCTTGACGCGATCCGCCGCACGCACGCGCGCGGCGCCCGCGTCGTCAGCTTCTGCACCGGCACCTTCGCGCTCGCCGAGGCCGGGCTGCTCGACGGGCGCCGGGCCACCACCCATTGGATGTGGGCGGACACCTTCCGGGACCTGCACCCGAAGGTGCTCCTGGAGCCCGACGTGCTCTACGTGGACGAGAAAGACGTCCTCACCGCCGCCGGCAGCGCCGCCGCCCTCGATCTCGGCCTGCGCCTGTGGCACCGCGACCACGGAGCGGAGATCGCCAACGCCGTCTCCCGGCGGCTCGTCTTCGCCGCCCACCGGGACGGCGGCCAGCGCCAGTTCGTGGAGCGTCCGCTGCCCGACATCCCCGACGACTCCCTCGGCCCGCTGCTCGCCTGGGCGCAGGAACGGCTGGGCGAGCCACTGACGGTGGCGGAGCTGGCCGCCCGTGCGGCCGTCTCCCCCGCCACGCTGCACCGCCGCTTCCGCAGCCAGCTGGGTACGACCCCGCTGGCCTGGCTCACCCGGGAACGTGTCGCGCTCGCCTGCCGGCTGATCGAGCGGGGCGAGGAGCGGCTGGATGTCGTGGCAGCGCGCAGCGGCCTGGGCACGGCGGCCAACCTACGGGCGCGGCTGCGACGCGAGACCGGGCTGAGCCCGTCGTCGTACCGGCGCCGCTTCGGCCCGGTGGCCGACGGCGCCCTGGGCGGCGCCCTGTGATGATCTCCGCGTCCCGGGGAAGCACCTCCGGTATGAGACTCCTCGTACGCGACCGGCTCCTCGGCATCGGTGACGACTACTGGATCGAGGACGAGCACGGCCGGAAGGTCTTCCTCGTCGACGGCAAGGCCATGCGGCTGCGGGACACCTTCGAGCTGAAGGACGCCCAGGGGCGCGTCCTGATCGACATCCACCGGAAGATGTTCGCGCTGCGCGACACGATGGTGATCGAGCGGGGCGGCGAGAGCCTCGCCACGATCAGGCGCAAGCGGCTGTCCCTGCTGCGCAACCACTACCGGGTGTCCCTCGTGGACGGCACCGGACTGGACGTCAGCGGCAAGGTCCTCGACCGCGAGTTCGCCATCGAGTACGACGGCGAACTCCTCGCGGTCATCTCCCGGCGGTGGCTGCACGTCCGGGAGACCTACGGCATCGACGTCGTCCGCGAGGACGCGGATCCCGCGCTGCTGCTCGCGGTCGCGGTGTGCGTGATCCACCTCGCGGAGAAGGAACGGGAGAAGGAGCAGGAGAAGGACCGGGAGGAGGACTAGCCGTGGCGTCGGGGCGGCTCCAGGCCCAGCATCCGGTCCTTCAGCGCCGGGAACTGCTCGCGGGTCGCGGCCACCTTCCCGGGGTCGAGGTCGACGGTCAGGACCTCTTCGCCGGCCCCCGCCTCGGCCAGCACCTCGCCCCACGGATCCACCACGATCGAGTGACCCGCCTGCGGAACTCCGGCGTGTGTCCCGGCCGTTCCACAGGCGAGCACGAACGCCTGGTTCTCCACCGCCCGTGCCTGAGCCAGCAGCGTCCAGTGCGCGCGCCGGCGCTCGGGCCAGCCCGCCGGAATCACCAGGATCTCGGCGCCGGCGTCCACGAGGGAGCGGAAGAGTTCGGGGAAACGGAGGTCGTAGCAGGTGGCCACGCCCAGGGTGGTTTCGGGCAGCCGGACCGTCACCAGGTCCCGCCCGGCCCCCATGAGCACGGCCTCGCCCTGGTCGAAACCGAACCGGTGGATCTTGCGGTAGGCCGCGGCCAGGTCACCGGAGGGGGAGAAGACGAGAGAGGTGTTGTAGAGCGTCCCGTCGGGGTCCCGTTCGGGGATCGAGCCCGCGTGCAGCCACACGCCCGCGTCGCTCGCCGCCTTGGCCATCGCCTCGTACGTGGGGCCCTCGAGCGGTTCGGCCTCCCGGCCGAACTCCTCGTAGGCGAAGGCACCCGTGGTCCACAGCTCGGGCAGCACCACGAGGTCGGCACCGGACTGCGCGCGTACGAGCGCGGCGGCCCGCTGCCTCCTGTCGGTTGCCGATTCGCCCTCGTCCACGGTCATCTGGATCAGCGAGGCGCGCACACTACCACCGTCCTGGCATTCGAGTCGTCCACACGGGCCTACGATCGTCACACGAAAGCACTGCCGGGGTGCCTTGGGGCAGCGTAACTTAGCGGTTTGAGACGCCCGCCGAGTGTCGCCGCCTCCCACTGGCAACGCCGCCCACAACCTGCCCGTGTACCAACCGCCGAGGGGTCCCGTTTCCGTGAGTCTGCATCCAACCCTCCAGCCCTACGCCGACGCCTGGACCGACTCCATCGAAGCGATATCCGAGCTGGTGCAGTCCCTCGCGGAACCGGACTGGAACCGGCGGACCCCCTGCCCCGGCTGGTCGGTGCGGGACATCGTGTCCCACGTCATCGGCCTCGACTGCGAGCTGCTCGGCGACCCGCGGCCCATCCACGCGCTGCCGCGCGACCTCTTCCACGTGACCACCGACCACCAGCGCTACATGGAGATGCAGGTCGACGTCCGCAGGCACCACACGGCGCCGGAGATGACGGCCGAGCTGGAGTACACGGTCATCCGCCGCAACCGCCAGCTGCGCAACGAGTCCCGTGACCCGGGCACCATGGTGCGCGGCCCGCTCGGCTCCGAGGTCACCCTGGAACAGGCCATGCGAACCCGCGCGTTCGACGTCTGGGTGCACGAGCAGGACCTGCGCACCGCACTCGGCCGCCCCGGCAACCTGGACTCGCCGGGCGCGTACGTGGCCCGTGACGTCCTGCTGGGCGCCCTGCCCAAGGTCGTGGCCAAGGACTCGGACGCCCCGCGCAGTTCGGCGGTCGTCTTCGACGTGCACGGCCCCGTGGAGTTCCTCCGCACGATCCGGGTGGACATGCAGGGCCGGGGCACCCTGGAGACCGCCCCCGCCCTGGGCCCCGCCGCCACCCTCAGCCTCGACTGGGAGACCTACGTCCGCCTGGCCTGCGGCCGGGTGGCCCCGGAGGCGGTGGCGGACCGGGTGACGGCGGAGGGCGACCAGGCCCTGGCGACGGCGATCCTGAAGAACTTCGCCGTGACGCCGTGACGCCGTGACGCAGTGACGCCGTGAGGTCTCGTGGTGCCGTGCCGTGCCGTCGCGATGCCGCGATGCCGCGATGCCTTGACGCCGTGGTGCCGTGACGCCGTGGTGTGTGGTGCCGTGACACCGTGGGGGCTTGGCCGCGCGGGGCGGGGAGGCACCGGTTCACGCGGGCACGTGCACCGTCTCCACCCGGCTCGCCACCAGCCGCTCCCGCTCGCGCCGAGCTGCCTGCCCCCGCAGCCGCAGGATCTGGCTGACCCCGAGCGCCTGCAGGACGAACACGGCGGAGAAGGCCGCGGTGTAGTTGTCGCCGGTGGCGTCCAACAGCACCCCGATCGCGAGCAACATCGTCATCGAGGCGGTGAAACCACCCATGTTGGTGATCCCGGACGCGGTGCCCTGCCGCTCCGGCGGGTTGGCCGGCCGGGCGAAGTCGAAGCCGAGCATGGAGGCCGGTCCGCACGCGCCGAGCACGGCGCACAGGACCACCAGCAGCCACATCGGCGCACGGTCGCCGGGGCAGGCGAGCGTGGCCGCCCAGACTGTGGCCGTCGCCCCCACCGTGCCGAGCGCCAGCGGCAGCCGTGCCGCGTGGTGCCGGGCGACGAGCTGTCCGTAGACGAGCCCGATCACCATGTTGGACAGGACGACGAGCGTGAGCAGTTCGCCAGCCGTCGCACGGCTGAGCCCCTGCGCCTGGACCAGGAACGGCAGCCCCCACAGCAGCAGGAACACCATCGCCGGGAACTGGGTGGTGAAGTGCACCCACAGCCCGAGCCGGGTCCCCGGCTCCCGCCAGGCGGCGGCGATCTGCCGGCGCACATAGACGGCCCCCCGATGCGGTGACGGCTGCGGCTCGTGCCCCTCGGGGTGGTCCTCCAGGAACAGCAGCGTCAGCACCAGCACCACCGCCCCCGCCAGCGCGCTGCCCGCGAACGCGGGCGTCCAGCCGAGCCCATGCAGCAGCCGGGCCAGGACGAGCGTGGAGACCAGGTTGCCCGCCATCCCCGCCAGGGCCGCGAGCTGCGCGACCAGTGGTCCGCGGCGGGCCGGGAACCAGCGGGTGCCGAGCCGCAGCACGCTGATGAAGGTCATCGCGTCCCCGCAGCCGAGCAGGGCCCGGGAGCCGAGCGCCATGCCGTACGAGGGGGAGAACGCGAAGCCCAGCTGCCCCGCCGTGAACAGCACGGCCCCGATGCTCAGCACCCGCTTGGTGCCGAGCCGGTCCACCAGCAGGCCCACGGGTATCTGCATGCCCGCGTAGACGAGCAGCTGGAGGATGGAGAACGTCGACAGCGCGGAGGCGTTCACATGGAAGCGGTCGACGGCGTCGAGCCCCGCCACGCCCAGGGACGTACGGAAGATGACGGCGACGAAGTAGACCGCGACGCCTATGGACCACATGGCGACGGCACGCCGGCCGCCCGGTGGGTCACCCGGCACGGTGGCGTGCTGTACGGGATCGTTCACCGCACCTCACCCCGCGCGAGGTGCGAGAACCAGCTCACATGCCGGTGCACGACCCCGACGGCCGCCTCCGCGTCCCCGGCCCGCAGCGCGTCCAGGATCTCCTCGTGCTCGGCGAGCGTCTTGGCGATCCGGTCGGGGTGCGAGTGCATGACGGCGACACCCATCCGCAACTGACGGTCGCGCAGCTGGTCGTAGAGGCGGGCGAGGATCTCGTTGCCGCCGCTGCGCACGATCTCGGCGTGGAAGCAGCGGTCGGTCGTCGCGGCACCGGCCAGGTCACCCGCGGCGGCCTGTGCCTTCTGCTGCTCCAGCAGCTCCGCGAGCCGGTCCAGCAGTCCCGGCGGCGCGGGTACGGCCTTGCGCGCGGCGTGCTCCTCCACCAGCAGCCGGGTCTCCACGACGTCCGCGATCTCCTGCGCGGAGACGGGCAGCACCAGGGCGCCCTTCTTCGGGTAGAGCCGGATGAGCCCCTCGGCCTCCAGGCGCAGCAGCGCTTCCCGGACGGGAGTGCGGGAGACTCCCACGGCTTCTGCCAGCTCGCCCTCGGTCAGCAGTGTCCCGCCCTCGTAACGGCGGTCGAGGACGCCTCGTTTGACGTGGTCGTAGACACGTTCGGCGGCGGGCGGTTGCTTCACGGTCTGCTTCACCGCCGGCTTCACGGCTTGCATCACGGGTTGCATCACGGGTTGATGGACGGCCGTTTCCATGACCACAGGATAGATACAACACGTACGCATGCGAGGGGGCCGTCCACGATCCGGACGAGACACAGATCCCGCCGGCGACCGCACAACCTTCCGTGCCGCTCACCCGTTACCTGTCACGCACCCATGGGCCCCGGCCTCTCCACCGGTCCCAACGGGGCTGCATCTCAGATGGTTTCACGACAATCGGGGTACATTGCTTTGATTACCGGCATCATGGGCATCCGTATCCGCAGGGCCGCCGCCGTCGCCGTCACGTCCGGTGCCCTGCTCACCACCGGGACCCTCACCACGGCGCCCGCGCAGGCCGTCACGACGCCAAGGATCACCGCCAAGGGCGGCTACGTGATGAACGACGCGGACGGCTCGACGCTGTACGGCAAGGCGGCGGACACCAGGCGCTCCACCGGCTCCACCACCAAGATCATGACTGCCAGGGTGGTCCTCGCACAGCCGCACCTCGACCTCGACGCCAAGGTCACCATCCAGAAGGCTTACAGCGACTACGTCATCGCCCACAACGCCTCCCAGGCGCACCTGATCGTCGGCGACCGGGTCACCGTCCGCCAACTGCTGTACGGCCTGATGCTGCCGTCCGGCTGCGACGCCGCCTACGCGCTGGCCGACAGGTTCGGCTACGGCACCACCCAGGGCGCACGCGTGAAGTCCTTCATCGACAAGATGAACACCACCGCCAGGCGCCTCGGCATGACGCACACGCACTTCGACTCCTTCGACGGCATCGGCAACGGCGCCAACTACTCGACGCCCCGCGACCTGACGACACTCGCCCGCGACGCGATGCGGAACAGCACCTTCGCCTCGATCGTCAGCACAAGGTCGTACCGGGCCAGGACGACCACCAGGACGCGCAGCACACGCACCATGAGCCCGTGGACCAACACCAACGGCCTTCTGGCCGGCTACCGCGGCACGACCGGCGTGAAGACCGGCTCCGGGCCCGAGGCAGGCTACTGCCTGGTCTTCGCCGCGACCCGCAACGGCAGGACGGTCGTCGGCACGGTCCTCGCCTCCACCTCCGTCTCGAACCGCGAGGCGGACGCGAGGAAGCTGTTGGACTACGGTTTCGCCGAACTGGGGTGATTTCCGGTCAACGAGGGCGGCTGCGGGCAGATTTGCCGCCCTCGTGCATCCTTTCGCGCTGCCGGGGCGTCTTCCGATAGTCGCGCCCCTTTCCATCGAGGCGCCTACCAGGCATTTCGTACACTCGGAGCGTTCATAGTGATAACCGTCAACAAGGGCATTCGCGTCCGCAGGGCCGCCGCCGTCGTCATCACCACCGGTGCCCTGCTGGCCGGCGGCGCGCTCGCGGCGCCTGCTCAGGCAGCGACCGCACCCACGGTCAGTGCCAAGGGCGCATTCATGCTCAACAGCGCGACGGGGTCCACCCTTTACAGCAAGGCCGCCGACTACAAGCGGCCCATGGCAAGCACCACCAAGATCATGACGGCCCGTGTCGTCCTGAGCACCACCAACCTGAACCTCGACCAGAAGATCACCATCAAGCAGGCCTACCGCGACTACGTCGCCAACGTGGGCGCGAGCTCGGCGGACCTGAAGACCGGCGACAAGGTCACCGTCCGCCAGCTGCTGCACGCCATGCTGCTGCCGTCGGGCTGCGACGCCGCCATGGCGCTGGCCGACCACTTCGGCACGGGCACGTCGATCTCGGCCCGCACCAAGTCGTTCATCTCCAAGATGAACGCCAAGGCCGTCGACCTCGGTCTGACCAACACGCACTTCGACTCGTTCGACGGCAACTCCACGCAGAACACGAACTACACGACGCCGCGCGACCTCGCCAAGCTCGCGCGCAGCGCGATGAAGTACTCGACGTTCAGCGGCATCGTGAAGAAGCAGAAGACCGTGCAGTACGCCACCACGAGCACCGGCGGCACCCGCACGTACACCTGGTACAACACCAACAAGCTGCTGGGCTCCTACAGCGGTGCGATCGGTGTCAAGACGGGCACCAACACGCCGTCCGGCCCCTGCCTCGTCTTCGCGGCGACCCGCAACGACAAGACGGTCATCGGTGTGATCCTCAACGACCAGTACCGCTACGAGGACGCCGCCAAGATGATGGACTACGCGTTCGGCAGCACCTCGGCGACCACGATGCAGCTGCGCAAGCTCCCCGCAGGCACCCCGCAGGACTGACCTGCCCCGCCTGAAGGCACCGGGCCCGCCGTGAAGCGCCATCGTCACGGCGGGCCCTCTTCACATCTGACCATCGGGACGATCAGGGGTTCGAGCGGCCAAGGGGCCGACGTGAGCAGGGGGCCGACATGATCCGGGAGACGTCGTTTGACGTCCGGAACGTGCTGGGGCCCCGACCGGGACCGCCGGGGTCACGGAGTTGCTCGCCGCACTGCCCTGGGGCGGCGGGCGGACGCCTGCGGCACCGGCTGGCCGCCCACTGGAGCGGCAGCGGCCGAGCCGACGGCTCGATGCCCCTGTGGGCCGCCGCCGTGTTCCCTGCCCCTGATCTCAGCGTTCAATGAGTGTCCGGGGCGGAAGCGGGCGAGAGCCCGGTTCCGGCGACGAAGCCGTCGAGGACCTTTGGAGCGGCACTGCCGACGTCTGAGTCGGTTGCGCACGGGCCTTTCCAGTCGGCCGAGGGCGACCGACGCGAGGTTGGCCAGGCTGCGCTTGATCTGCGCCCATAGTCCTCCAACCGCGTTCAGCTACGGGGCGTAGGCCGGCTAGGCCGGCAGCAGGAACACCGGTTCATCACCACGTCCCGGTGAACCGCTCCGGGGCGTACAGGCACAACGGCCCCAGGTGGGCGCCCCCGACGATCGGGCATGGGTCCGCCAGGCCGTCCATGTCGTAGGCGCGCCGCGTGATCTCGGACCAGCCGAAGCCGCGCAGGTCCCGACAGAGCAGCCGGTACCCGTCGGATGACTGCCCGGCGACCTTGTGCCAGGCCCACGCGGCCGTGGGCAGCCGCGCAGCGTCAGCAGCACGGTGCCGGTTCCGGTGCCGCCGTACCGGGCTGTTGCAGCTAAGTACCACGGACGTCGAGCCTGCGGTGTTGCCGCTGGTATGCCCTCGGGAATCGGCCGCCCGACACGACCACGGCGTGCGGTGCCATGCATGCCCCCTCTCAGGCCGCTGCGGTCCCCCCGTCGGCCCCGCGTCGCCGGGTCAGCAGTCGGCGACGGTGCGAAGGTTCCCTCCTGTCCTTCTCCTCATGGAGCCGTCAGGCGCTGTTGCGGAGACCGGTCGCGGGGAGCTGGTCGTAGGTCTTGAAGGTGTACGAGGCGTCGTACGACAGCAAGTTCCCTTCCGACGCCGGCAGGCCGAGTCGGCGGTTGAGGGGGCGGGTGAGCGGGCCGCAGTGTTCGGCGGCCGGGGCGCTGAAGGTGTCGTCGTACGCCGAGAACTCGATCACCGGGGGGTCCTGGGAGACCCGCTTGGAGGGGCCCGAGCGCTTCATCTGGAAGTCGACGGGGTCGCCCGCCCCTATGACACAGCTCTCCGGCACCATCGGGCCGACGAGCCGGAAGCGGAGGCTGAACTGCCCGGTGTAGAAGTCGGACCGGCCCCCGTACTCCGGTTGTATCGCCAGCCCCGGCTCATCCGCGCGATCGCCTGCCGGGGTTCCGGTCAGTCCTCCCGGTACTGCGGTGGAGGCGCTGTGCATCGCACCCCACACCTGTCCCTTGCTGCCGTCCGGCATCGGGCCTTCGGCGTGCGTCATGACCATCGGGGCAAGTTCCGTCGTGACCTTGCCGATGGTCAACCGCGGTGCGGCGGTGTGCACTTCGCACCTCCATCGGGACGGGTCGGCGCCGTCGGGCAGGGGCGGGCAGTCACTGAAGTCGGCCGCGGACGGAGTGGAGGCCGCATCGGTGGCGGCGTACGCCACGCCCGGCGCGCACAAGGCCGCTGCGCCGGCGAGGACGGCGGCACCTGCGACAGCGGCGACACGGCGGACCGGCGAGGAACCGTGGCGAAAGGCAGTGGATTTCGTCATGTCACCAGCGTGCCGCCGTGGCCACTCCGTCACCATCCGTGACATCCCCGACACCACCCTGAACCTCCCCTGATGTGACGTCAGGGGCCGGTGGCTGACCTGCGGCAGGCGAGGTCGCGTCCGAGCGAGACGGCCTTGACGGAAACCCGTTTGTACGACCACAGCCCCGGCGTCTACCGTCGGTCCATCGACGTGTAGCTCAGCAGCAGAGCACCGGGCTTTCACCCGGAGGGCGCGGGGGCGGAACCCGCCACGTCGGCTAACGACGACGTGTAGCTCAGCAGGAGAGCACCGGGCTGTGGTCCCGGAGGGCGCGGGGGCGGAACCCGCCACGTCGGCTAACGACGACGTGTAGCTCAGCAGGAGAGCACCGGGCTGTGGTCCCGGAGGGCGCGGGGGCGGAACCCGCCACGTCGGCTATGAACGACGACGTGTAGCTCAGCAGGAGAGCACCGGGCTGTGGTCCCGGAGGGCGCGGGGGCGGAACCCGCCACGTCGGCTATGAACGACGACGCTGAGCAGCAGCACCTCGCCCAGGCGAACCCCGGATACGCGGCCGGTCAGCTGGCCGCCGCGCTCCGCACGGCCGCCGCCCACCCGGACCCGGAGACCCGCCGCCGCGGCGAGGAACGCGGCCGTAGGTGGCGTGCGGTCCTGGACGGAATGGCTGACGGCCTGCTGAAGATCGGTTCCCGCACGCCCGTCTCCGGACTGCCCGCGTGGGTCACACCCGAGGTCGTCCGGGGCGGCTTCGCAACCGGCGCGCCGAGCGCGGGCGGCCCCCTGCTCGACTTCGAGATCGCCGTCGCCCGCCGGGCCGGTGTGCCCGAGAAGCGACGAGCCCTGTTCGGCCACTTCCTGTCCGAGGAAGGGCTCGCCCATCTCTACGAACTCCTCGACAGCGGTCGTTACGAGGTGACCGTTCCCGAGGAGGCCGCCCTCCTCACCGTGGCCTGGCTGGTCCGGGCCGGGGAGACGGACGCGGCGCTGGACCTGGTCGAGGAGCTGGCACCGTTCGCGGACCGGCTGCGGTTCAGCCCGCGGCCGTCCGACCGGCCCACGCCCCGGCCCGACGCCTTGCACCGCTGCACGGTCGCCGACGCCTCCGCGGTGCTCGCGCGCCGACGCCCCAGCACGGCCGTCGAGACGCAGCGCGAGGCCTTGGCCATCTGGCAGCCCTTCGGCGACGAACTGCTCCTGCACTGGCTGGAGGTGACGGACGAGGAGGGACGCCTCCGCGTCCCCGGACCCACCGACGCCTGGCACGTACGCTCGGCCGAGCTGCTGCGCCGCTACCGCGACCTGGCCCGGCGTCACACCCACTGCACCAAGCACCTCAACCCCAAGGAGAACCTGGGCATCCTGCGCGGCGCGCTGGAGGAGACCGTCGCCGGAAGGGCCCTGGAGCCGCGACGGCTCGGGCTGCTGCGGCATGCCGTCGCCTCCATGGTCCGGCGGCGAGGGCGGCCCGGCTCCGCGAAGCACACGGCGCTGCGCCGCGACCAGGCCGCCCAGGCCGCGCTGCCCTCGCACCATGCGCTGGCCCGCGTCGTGCTGGCACGGCTGTCCGGCCTGCCGCAGGACGACGGGGTGAGCGACGTCGCGCCCATCGTGGCCCCGGTGAATGCCGAGGAGGCCGCCAGGAGCGGTGGGCGTGGCGAAGCGGCTGGGAGTGGTGTGCCTGCGGGCGCGCACATTCCGTCAGCGGTCCGCCGGCCCGTCGAGGCAGCGCTCAGCGCACCCGTCGGCACGCTCGTGGAGCGCGGTGTCGTCCCCTCGGCGGAGGTCCTGGCCGAGCTGGTCCCTCAGCTCGTCGCCGCCACCACCGCCGCGGCACACCGCGAACCGGTCCTGCGCTCGCTGGCCGCCGCCAACTACCGCGCGTTCCGCAATCGCCGCTCGCTGCTGCTGCTCGACCTCCAGCGGCAGGTGCGGGTGGAGGAGCTGCCGTGGGTGCGCGCCGTCGCCGCCCACCGCACCGACGCAGGGGCCGACGAGGTGGCTGCTGCCGCGCTGCGGGAACTGGGCGGCCTCGCGGTCGTGGCCTTCCCCGGCACGATCCTGCCCAACCTGCTGATCCGTGAACTGTCCGTGCTCGCCCGCCAGGCCGAGCTGGGGGCGCCCTTCGTCGAGGAACTCGCGGCGGACATCTTCATGGGCACGTTCACCCCGAAGTTCCTGACGGCGGCGCGGGTCGCGGCCGAACTCCTCGGCGGGGGCTCCCTCTACGAGCGTTACTACGACATCGACTACCGGGCCGTCCGCAACCTTGCCGTCGTCGAAGCGGGGGATGCGGCACTCCGCTCCCACGGAGCGCGGACGTCCCCCGGGTTCGCCGCGCTGTGCCGGCAGCGGGCCGCTGAGCTCGCACCGGGCACAGGGACGTCCGGCTCCTGGGTCGCCGGGAACGGCGCGGTGATCGAGCAGGCGCAGATCCTCACCACCCACAACCTGGCCACCCTCGTCCACCGGGTCGGCATCGAGCCCGGCGTCGGCTGGGACGAGCTGGCTCTGCGCTGCTTCGACTCGGTGTGCCTGCTGACCGGACGCGTGCACCACAACCCGCGACCGCTGGGCACCATCAAGGATGTCGCCTACGCCTGGCGTCAGATGGTGTTCCACCTGTCGCTGTGCGCACCACAGGAGCAACGGAACGTCCTGGACCGGCTGACCGAGGAGACCGCACGTCGGCCCTGGCACATCGCCGGCCGTCTCGCTCCCGCCCTCACCGGGCTCCGCCAGGTCATGGCCGGCGCCCCGGCCGACGCGGGCACGGGCCGCCGCCTGCTGGGCTGGAGCACCGGCGGACACTGGTTCCGTCCGGACCCGACGCCGAGCAGGGCGCATACGCCTGGGGTGAAGCCTCGTAGGTGACCAACCGGCCCGGAAAGGGTTGCCTGAAGGCTGAGCCACGCACCCGGAGTCGGGTGCGTGGCTCTCTCAGCTCACCGGGTACCGATCACGCCCAGGTGATCAGCCGCTTCGGCTGCTCCAGGATCGCCGCCACGTCGGCCAGGACCTTGGAGCCCAGTTCGCCGTCGACCAGGCGGTGGTCGAAGCTCAGGGCCAGGGTGGTGACCTGGCGCGGCTTGACCTTGCCCTTGTGGACCCACGGCTGGAGCTTGATCGCGCCGACCGCGAGGATCGCGGACTCGCCGGTGTTGAGGATCGGCGTGCCGGTGTCGACGCCGAAGACGCCGACGTTGGTGATGGTCACCGTGCCGCCCTGCATGGCGGCCGGGGACGTCTTGCCCTCACGGGCCGTCGACACCAGTTCGCCCAGTGCCTCGGCCAGCTGGGGCAGCGTCTTGTCGTGCGCGTCCTTGATGTTCGGCACGATCAGGCCGCGCGGGGTGGCCGCGGCGATACCCAGGTTGACGTAGTGCTTGAGCACGATCTCCTGGTTCGCCTCGTCCCAGGAGGCGTTGACCTCCGGGTTGCGCTTGATGGCGACCAGCAGGGCCTTGGCGATCAGCAGGAGCGGGTTGACCCGCAGGCCCTGCATGTCCTTGTCCTGCTTCAGCTCCTCGACCAGCTTCATCGTGCGGGTCACGTCCACCGTCACGAACTCCGTGACGTGCGGTGCGGTGAACGCGGAGTTGACCATCGCCTGGGCGGTCATCTTGCGGACACCCTTGACCGGGACCCGGGTCTCACGTGCACCGTCGTAGGTGACGACCGGAGCGGGGGCCGCCTGTGCGGGGGCGGCCGGAGCGACCGGTGCGGCCGGGGCCACCGGCTCGGCGGGCTTGGCCGGGGCCGCCGCCGCGTGGACGTCCTCACGCGTGATGATGCCGTCCGGGCCGGACGGGGTGACCGTCGCGAGGTCGACGCCGAGGTCCTTGGCCAGCTTGCGCACCGGCGGCTTGGCCAGCGGGCGGGACTTCTCCACGACCGTGGCCTGGCCGGTGTGGCCGTTCATCTCGCCCTGGATCGCCTGCGCCGCAGCCGGAGCCGGGACGGTGGTCACGGCACCCTTGCGGGGACGGCGCTTGGTGGAGGTGGTGGCCACGCCATAGCCGACCAGGACCGGCTGACGGGCCTGCGCCTTGGGTTCCTCGGCCTTGGGTTCCTCGGCCTTGGGTTCCTGCACAGCCGCCACCGGCTCGGCCTTCGGCTGCTCGGCGGGGGCCGGGGCCGCTCCGCCGGACACGTCCACCGCGATGATGGACGTGCCCACGTCGACCGTGGTGCCCTCCGGGAAGTGCAGTGCGCGCACCACGCCGTCGTAGGGGATGGGCAGTTCGACGGCCGCCTTGGCGGTCTCGACCTCGCACACCACCTGGCCGTCGCTGACCGTGTCACCGGGCTGCACGTACCACTTGAGGATCTCGGCCTCGGTGAGTCCCTCGCCCACGTCGGGCATCTTGAACTCGCGTACGGAAGCTTCCGTCATCGTCGTCACGACCCTCTCCCTCAGTACGCCAGCGAGCGGTCGACGGCGTCGAGCACCCGGTCCAGGCCCGGCAGGTACTCCTCCTCCAGGCGCGCCGGCGGGTACGGGGCGTGGTAGCCGCCGACCCGGAGCACCGGGGCCTCCAGGTGGTAGAAGCAGCGCTCCGTGATCCGGGCGGCGATCTCCGCGCCGGAGCCGAAGAACACCGGCGCCTCATGGACCACGACCAGGCGGCGGGTCTTCTCCACCGACGCCTGGATGGTGTCGAAGTCGATGGGCGAGATCGAGCGCAGGTCGATGACCTCGAGGGACTTGCCCTCCTCGGCCGCCGCGTCGGCGACCTCCTGGCACAGCTTCACCATCGGGCCGTAGGCGGCCAGGGTCAGGTCGGCGCCCTCGCGGACCACACGCGCCTTGTGCAGCGGGCCCGGGATGGCCTCGGTGCTGACCTCGGCCTTGTCCCAGTAGCGCCGCTTGGGCTCGAAGTAGATCACCGGGTCGTCGCTCTGGATGGCCTGCTGCATCATCCAGTACGCGTCGGAGGCGTTGGAGGGGCTGACGATCTTCAGACCGGCCACGTGCGCGAACAGCGACTCGGGGGATTCCGAGTGGTGCTCGACCGCGCCGATGCCGCCACCGTAGGGGATGCGGACGACGACCGGCAGCTTCACCTTGCCCAGGGAGCGGGCGTGCATCTTCGCGAGCTGGGTGACGATCTGGTCGTACGCCGGGAAGACGAAGCCGTCGAACTGGATCTCCACCACCGGGCGGTAGCCGCGCAGGGCCAGGCCGATCGCGGTGCCGACGATGCCCGACTCGGCGAGCGGGGTGTCGATGACACGGCTCTCGCCGAAGTCCTTCTGCAGGCCGTCCGTCACGCGGAAGACGCCGCCGAGCTTGCCGACATCCTCGCCCATGATGACGACCTTGGGGTCCGCTTCCAGGGCACGGCGCAGCGACTCGTTGATCGCCTTGGCCATTGCCATGGTCTTGGTCTCTGCTGCCATGATCAGACCCCCTCGGCCTCTGCATCCGCGAACGACGCCTGGTAGGCGGCGAACTGGGCGCGCTCCTCGTCGACGAGCGCGTGCCCGTCCGCGTACACGTTCTCGAAGATGGCGAAGTGGTCCGGGTCCGGCATCGCACGGACCGCTTCGCGCACTCGTTTGCCCAACGCCTCGGACTCGGCCTCGAGTTCCGCGAAGAATCCCTCGTCCGCGTGGTTTGAGGCCTCCAGGTACCGGCGAAGACGCAGGATCGGGTCCTTCGCCTCCCAGGCGGCGCGCTCGTCGTCGTGCCGGTAGCGGGTGGGGTCGTCGGAGGTGGTGTGGGCGCCCATGCGGTACGTGAACGCCTCGACCAGGGTGGGGCCCTCGCCGTTGCGGGCGCGCTCCAGCGCCCACTTGGTGACCGCGAGACAGGCCAGCACGTCGTTGCCGTCCACCCGCACGCCCGGGAAGCCGAAGCCCTGCGCGCGCTGGTAGAGCGGAACACGGCTCTGCTTCTCGGTGGGCTCGGAGATCGCCCACTGGTTGTTCTGGCAGAAGAACACCACGGGGGCGTTGTAGACCGCGGAGAAGGTGAACGACTCGGCCACGTCGCCCTGGCTGGAGGCGCCGTCGCCGAAGTAGGCGATGACGGCCGAGTCCGCGCCGTCCTTGGCGATGCCCATCGCGTAGCCGGTGGCGTGCAGCGTCTGGGAGCCGATGACGATCGTGTACAGCTGGAAGTTGTTGCTGTTCGGGTCCCAGCCGCCGTTGTTCACCCCGCGGAACATGCCGAGCAGGTTGGTCGGGTCGACACCGCGGCACCAGGCGACGCCGTGCTCTCGGTAGGTCGGGAAGACGTAGTCGTCCTCACGGGTGGCCCGGCCGGAGCCGATCTGCGCGGCCTCCTGGCCGAGCAGCGACGCCCACAGGCCCAGCTCGCCCTGGCGCTGCAGCGAGGTGGCCTCGGCGTCGAAGCGGCGGGTGAGCACCATGTCGCGGTACAGGCCGCGCAGCTCTTCGGGGGTGATGCCGGCGACGTAGGTGTCGTACTCGGCGTTCTTGACCCGCTTGCCCTCCGGCGTCAGAAGCTGCACCAGTTCGGTGCCGTTGCTCGTCTTCTTCGCGGTGGTGCGGGTGGTGCGCTCGGTGCCGGTCGTGCCGGCCTTGCCTGCGGCGGTGCGTCGCGGCTTGCGCGCGGCACTGCTCTCCACGGTCACGTGTGCTCCTCCGTCGGTCCGGCCCCCGGGGTTGCCGGTAGGCCAGTGCGGCTCACCTGTTGTCGACCACGGGGCACGGGGTGGGTGCCACTCGGCCGGGAACAGGCGTGACAGGTGCCCCGGCGAGCGCCCTGCAACATTCACGTTACCCAGTGCTCCACATTTCTGTGAAACCCCTTCTGACCTGCGTTTTTGCTTGGATTTCCAAGTAAAGACGCAAGGACTCGAAGGTCGCTGGTCACAGCCTTGCAGGCGGCCGGAGCTACGGCACGTTATCCCGGCGACCCCGGACACGGGAAGAGTCAATCTGTGAGACCGGTCGCCTCCCCACAGGATGAAAAGTCATATTTTCAAGACTGAAATGCGACTGACGATGACTGCCGGTGACAAGTCCCAGCTCACGGCTTTCCTTTCCGCGCCCAAGCATCTGGCACGTGCCGCGCTCTCGGATACCACCCCAGCACCACTTCGACCCCGACACCGCCGATCCCGCCGCCATCGAGCGCCGGCACCGGACCACCCAGTGCCGGCCGACCTCGGGCGTCCCGGTCGCCCCGCCGCTCGCGCACCGCGAGGGCCGCACCGTGGCCGTCGTCGGCGGCCACGCCTACCCCCTGCCCCCTGGATCGACGACAGACACCGTCACGGCGGGCAGCTCACCGCGCCCAGGGCGCACGCCTGGGGGCGCTCCTGGGGCTCCTGAAGCTCATGGGACTTTTGGGGCTCATGGGTGCTCCTGGGGGCCGTACACGCGTGTCGGGAGCGCGCGGCGGGCCCTGGTGGAGCAGCACGCGCACCCGGGCCCGCCGCGCGGCGGCTCGATCGGCTGGGTGCACGGGGACTTCCACCGTTCAACCTGCTCTGCGAGGGGGATGGCCCTGCCGCCGTCGTGGACTGGGACGGGCTCGGCGTGCAGGCCCGCGCGGAGGGGACCGTACGCGCCGCCGCGATCTTCGCCGTACGGCCCGCGGGAGCGCTCGACCTGCCGAAAATGCGGTCCTACGCGCGCGTACCGGGACGCGACCGGGGCCGCGCCCTCGGAGCTGGCGGCTGCCGTGCACCGCGTGTGATGGGACCGCCTGAACGACTTCTGGATGCCTCGCCGGCACTACGAGCGCGGCGACACCCGCGCGGACTGCCAGTTCCCGGCCGCCTCCGCGCTCGCGGTGTGGTGGATGCGCGAGTACGACGTGGTGTCCGACGCGTTCGCGCAGTGACGACCGTTCACCGTCCCGGCAATTTCTTCGGGCTGACGCCGCCTCACGGAGACGCCGTCACCGTCTCAGGGGGCGTAGGACCGCTTCAAGGGCTGGTGCCCGCATCGGTGCCGCCGACCGTGGTGCCCGTGTCCGTGCCGCCGGTGCCCGGGTCCGTCGGCGGGTCCGTCGGCTCGGTGGGGGTGGTCTGCGGAGCAGTCGGCTGCGGCGAGGTCTGCGGAGCCGTCGGCTGGTCGGTCGGGGCGGAGCTGGCCGTCTCGGACGGGGTGACCGACGGCGTGGACGACTGCGACCAGCCAGGACCGGTGCCCGTTTGCGAGCTGCCACCCCCGGTGGTCGAGCCGCTCGGCTCGTGGGTGGTCTCCTCGGACGGGGTCGCCGAGGGCGTCTTGTGCTTCGTGCTCTTGGAGTGGGTCGCCGTCGGCGTGCTGCCGCCGCCGCTGCCCCCGTTGCCGTTTCCGTGGTTCAGCGCCACGGCCACGCCCGCCGCGATCGCGATCACCGCCAGGACGGCGAGGATCCACAGCTTGCCGCGCCCGCTGCCCTTGTTGCCGTGCCCTTCGAAGCCGCCGTCGTCACCATTGCCGTATCCGGCGGGCAGCAGCGGCTGTGGGATCTGCGTGGTGCCCGAGGCGTCCATCGGGTGCGGCATGGCGGTCGTCCGCGCGAAGCCGCCCGACGGGGTCCGGCGGCCGTCGTGCATGTCCACCGGGCCGGTGTTCCAGGTGCCGGTGTGCGCGCCCTGCTCGTAGAGCATCTGCAGCCCGTACTGGACCAGGCCGCGCATCTCCTCGGCCGTCTGGAAGCGGTCGTCGGGCTCCTTGGCGAGCGAGCGCATGACCAGGCCGTCCAGCTCCGGCGGGCACCCGCCGTCGGAGATCTGCGACGGCGGCACCGGCATGTCCTGGACGTGCTGGTAGACCACCGACAGCGGCGTCTCGCCGGTGAAGGGGGGCCGCAGCGCGAGGAGTTCGTAGAGCAGACAGCCGGTCGCGTACAGGTCGGAGCGGTGGTCGACGGCCTTGCCGAGCGCCTGCTCCGGGGAGAGATACTGCGGCGTGCCCATGACCATGCCGGTCTGCGTCATCGTCGTCGACGCGCCGTGCAGGGCCCGGGCGATGCCGAAGTCCATCACCTTGACGGCGCCGCTGTCAGTGATGATCACGTTGGCCGGCTTGATGTCACGGTGCACGATGCCGTGCTGGTGCGAGTAGGCGAGCGCCTCCAGCACCCCGGAGACGATGACCAGGGCCTGCTCGGGGCCCGGCGCCTCGGCGTTGATCAGCAGATCCCGGATGGTGCGGCCCTCGACCAGCTCCATCACGATGTACGGCACGGACTGGCCGCCGACCACGTCCTCGCCGGAGTCGTACACGGCGACGATCGCATGGTGGTTGAGCCCGGCGACCGACTGTGCCTCACGCGTGAAGCGGGCCTTGGAGACCGGGTCCTCGGCGAGGTCGGCACGCAGCAGCTTGACCGCGACCGTACGGCCCAGGCGCACGTCCTCGGCCGCGAAGACCTCGGCCATGCCGCCCCGGCCCAGCCGGTGGGTCAGCCGGTACCTGCCGTCGCCGACGAGCCCTCCGTTGCCCCACGTCTCCGGCGCGTCTGCCATGCCGCCGCCAGTCGCCTCGGGGTCGGACGGGCCCTGGGCGCTGTGCGTCTGTGCCATCGGTCCTCGCCGTCGTCTCTGCCCGCGGTGCGCGCGGTGTTGTCACGGGTCTCCGTCGGCCACGCTACAGCCTCCGTGGAAACCACCGGCCCGGAACCGGAACCAGGACCGCCCGCAGCCGGACCGGCCATCAAACCCGCAGCGCACGCTGTCGTGCAAGTTCTGTGAGCCGGGCGTACACCACCCGTAACGCTTGCGCGACGCTTCTTTCGCGTACGGTCACGGAACGGGCACCGAGCTTGACGTGTCACTGCCCTAGGGCAGACTTGGCCGGGAATGACATATTCGATCAAGGCCTATCCGATCAACTCGGTCAACGAAGGCGCCGGACGGCCAATGGGGGACGCGGAGAGATGAGCCAGGACGGCGCACAGGGCCGGCATGTGGGGCAGGCGGTGGCCGGAGGCCGCTATCAGCTGCGCGACCTGCTCGGCGAGGGCGGCATGGCCTCGGTGCATCTGGCGTACGACGCCGTGCTCGACCGCCAGGTCGCGATCAAGACCCTGCACACCGAACTCGGCCGGGAACAGGCCTTCCGCGAGCGCTTCCGCCGCGAGGCCCAGGCCGTGGCCAAGCTCACGCACACCAACATCGTCTCCGTCTTCGACACCGGCGAGGACGAGCTGGGCGGCATGACGACTCCGTACATCGTCATGGAGTACATCGAGGGCCGCCCGCTGGGCTCGGTCCTGGAGGACGACATCCGCCAGTACGGTGCGATGCCCGCCGACAAGGCGCTGAAGATCACCGCCGATGTGCTGGCGGCACTGGAGATCAGCCACGAGATGGGGCTGGTCCACCGCGACATCAAGCCGGGCAACGTCATGATGACCAAGCGCGGTGTGGTCAAGGTCATGGACTTCGGCATCGCCCGTGCCATGCAGTCCGGCGTCACCTCGATGACCCAGACCGGCATGGTGGTCGGCACTCCGCAGTACCTCTCGCCCGAGCAGGCCCTCGGCCGGGGCGTGGACGCCCGCTCCGACCTGTACTCGGTCGGCATCATGCTGTTCCAGCTGGTCACCGGGCGGCTGCCGTTCGACGCGGATTCACCGCTGGCGATCGCGTACGCGCACGTGCAGGAGGAGCCGGTGGCGCCCTCCTCGATCAACCGATCCCTGCCGCCGGCGGTGGACGCACTGGTCTCCCGTGCACTGAAGAAGAACCCGAACGAGCGCTTCCCGACCGCCGAGGCGATGCGCGACGAGTGCCTGCGCGTCGCCGCGTCCTTCCAGGCGGCCGCGCCGAGCATCGTGCCCGGCACGGCGGGGCAGAGCGGCTCTGGCGTCGGCTCCGCGGTGTTCCCGCCGGTCGACCAGGCGACGCCCACGCCCACCGGGCCGGTGCAGTCGCCGTACCAGCCGACACCGGTCCCGAGCCCGTACGGCGCCCCGACGCCCGCTCCCGCCCCCTCGTACGGCTACCCGCAGCAGGGCGGCTACCAGACGCCTCCCCCGATGGGTTACGGCCAGCAGACGCCCGCCACGCCTCCTCCGTACGGCGGCACGCCGTCCACGGCCGTGCAGCCCGCCGGCTCGGGTGGCGGCAAGAGCAACAAGCCGGTGATCATCGGCTCGGTCGCGGTGTCCCTCGTCGCGGTCGTCGGCCTGATCGTCGCACTGACGCTGAACAGCGGCGGCAGCGACGACAAGGGCGGCAGCACCAACGCGAGCGCGTCGGCCTCGCCCTCCCACGCACCCGGCTACCGCGGCCCGGACACCAGCAAGGTCATCGACAAGACCAAGTGCACCGAGCCGACGGAGTCGTACGACGACCCGGACAAGGTCATGCTGCCGGACTTCCGGTTCAAGTACATCAAGTCCGTCAAGGCATGTGCACAGGCGGCGGGTTGGCGGGTGAAGGTGGTGTACGTCGACGACAACACCTGGGGCGACGGCGCGGTCATCGACCAGTTCCCCAAGGAAGACACCGACGTGGACCCGAAGAACGTCGAGATCCAGCTCAACGTGTCCACGGGCAACCCCGCGCAGTGACCCGGTAAGGGGGCGGCCGCCGTCAATCGGCTGCCGTCGGGGAGGCACCTCCGGGGTCGCCAGGCAGGCCCTGCTGGAGGAGCGGAAAACCCGAAAGGGTGGACTGCACAGAGGCTTTGACGCCCACTCAGGGAATGCCGCCTGACGCAGACTGAGCCGCAGGGCCCGGCGGTGGTTCGCCGGGCCCTGCGTGCTGGGGTGAGCCGTTTTACAGGTACGGTCCGCCCGCTCGGCCGCCGGTTCGGTGTTCGTCGGGGCCCTCGTGGCCGCCCACGCCCGGCGGGAGCGCGCGGCGCATCTGCTCCAACTGGGCCCGCGCGGCCATCTGCTGGGCGAACAGCGTCGTCTGGATCCCGTGGAAGAGGCCCTCCAGCCAGCCCACGAGCTGCGCCTGCGCGATGCGCAGTTCGGCATCGCTCGGGGTCGCTTCGTCGGTGAACGGCAGGGAGATCCGCTCCAGTTCCTCGACCAGCTCGGGCGCCAGACCGTCCTCCAGCTCCTTGACCGAGCTGCGGTGGATCTCCTTGAGCCGGGCCCGGCTCGCCTCGTCCAGAGGAGCCGCGCGCACCTCCTCCAGGAGCTGCTTGATCATGCTGCCGATCCGCATGACCTTGGCAGGCTGCTCGACCTGCTCCGTCACCGGAATCTCGCGGGAGTCCTCGTCCCCGTTACCACCGCTGAGCGCCATGCCGTCCTGGCCCACGACCAGGATCTGCGGGTTCTCCGGCGACCTTTCGTTCCTCGGCATCTCCATGCCGCCATTCTCTCGCACCCCTACACCTCATCACCGTGGTGCCCCCTGGCGCGGGCGATCCACCATAAACGCCGGCCTTCGACCCTTCGGACCAACCCGGAATGCCGGGTCCGCCATTGAATGTGAGGCTGGAAATCCATCGGTTCTTCCGTCGGCTTCCGGTCGGTCTTCCGTCAGCTTCTCCTCGGTCTTCCGTCGGCTTCCCATCGGTCTTCCGTCGGCTTCCCGTCGGTCACGGCAACTCGGCTCCAGGAGGTCGCCGACGTGACTCCATGGCTTCGCATCACGCTTCGCCTCGTGCGGCTGCTGCTCGTCCTGGCGGTGGTCCTGGCGGTGGCCCTGCCCGCGTACGGCATGGCCGACACGTACGGCACGGCCGACGCCTACAGCGCCGAGCGGTCCGCTCCCTCGCGCTCCCCCGGCGCCACGGGCGTACCGTCTCCCGCCGCGCGTGCGCCCCGTTCCGCTTCACCCTCGGCCTCCGTGTCCACCCCGAAATCCGCCGTCAGACCGTCGCGCGCGGGGAGCCGGCCCGGTGAGGGGCGGATGAGGCCGGGCCGGCCGGACGGGCCGGCGGCGGAGGTGGAGGGCGACGACGACACCAGGCCCGACGAGGTCCCCGGCACCGACGCCCCCCGGCCGGAGGAGCCGGAGACGGCGGACGCCCCGGCCGGGACTGCCCAGACCCTCACGGCCGCCCCGCCCGACGAGTCCCCGGCGACGCCTCGGCGGCGGCCCGCCGCCCAGAACGCCGTGCCCCGGGCCGAGGACCAGGCCGACGAGCCGGTCCTGCGGATCCTGCCGCTGGGCAGCGGCCTGGTCCTCATCGGCCTGGGACTCGGCCTTGCATTCCTGGGGCTGCGGCTCCGCAGGACGTGAACCGGAACGCTCGTGAGGACCTCTCTTCGAACCGGTCCACGCGTCCGCACGTCCCTACGGCGCGACCAGCAGCACCTTGCCGACGTGGCCGCCTGCCTCCACCACACGGTGGGCCTCGGCCGCCTGCGGCATCGGCAGTTCGCGGTCGACGACCGGACGGACCCGGCCCCCGGCGACCAGCGGCCACACGTGCTCCCGGACGGCGGCCACGATGGACGCCTTCTCCGCCAGCGGGCGGGCACGCAGGGAGGTGGCGCTGATGGCGGCCCGCTTGTTCAGCAGGCTGCCGATGTTCAGCTCACCCTTGACACCGCCCTGCATACCGATGATCGCGAGCCGTCCGTTGACGGCGAGCGCCTGAATGTTGCGGTCCAGGTACTTGGCGCCCATGTTGTCGAGGATGACATCGGCGCCCGCGCCGGCGGTGGCCTGATCGATCTCGGCGACGAAGTCCTGTTCGCGGTAGTTGATCAGCACGTCGGCGCCCAGCTCGGCGCAGCGCTCCAGCTTCTCCTTCGTACCGGCCGTGACCGCGACCTTGGCGCCGACCGCCTTGGCGAGCTGGATCGCCAAGGTGCCGATACCGCTGGAGCCGCCGTGCACGAGCAGCGTCTCGCCGGGTCGCAGGTGGGCGATCATGAAGACGTTGGACCAGACCGTACAGACCACCTCGGGCAGGGCCGCGGCCTGCTTGGGGCCGATACCGGCGGGCACGGGCAGCAGCTGTCCGGCCGGCACGACGACCTTCTGGGCGTAGCCGCCGCCCGCCAGCAGCGCGCACACCTCGTCGCCGACGACCCAGCCGGACACCCCGGGGCCGAGCGCGGCGATCCGTCCGGAGCACTCCAGGCCAGGGTAGGGGGAGGCGCCGGGCGGCGGGTTGTAGAAGCCCTGCCGCTGCAGAATGTCGGCGCGGTTGACGGCGCTGGCCACCACCTCGACCAGCACCTCTCCCTCGCCGGGCACGGGATCGGGGACCTCGTCCCACACGAGCGCCTCTGGACCACCGGGTTCGGGAATCGTGATCGCATGCATGCGGCCGACGCTACGCCACCGCCCAGGCGGGCGAACTGCACCGGGCCTCACAGCCCGGGACGTTTCACGTGAAACACACCCCGATCCCGGCCGCGGCCCACGGCAGGTCCAGGAGTTCCGCTTCCTCCCCCTGCCGTGCCCCGCCCGGCGGTACGACCGCCACGGCGTCGGCGGCGGCGATGCCGCGCAGCATGGCCGGACCGTTGTAGTGCAGTGGCATGGCGCGGTCTCCGCGCAGCACCACGGGGATGAGCCGGGTGTCGTAGGGATGCCCGTGCACCGTCTCCGCGAGCGGCAGCGTGTACGCCTCCGGGGCGGGACGGGCGGCGAGGGTACGCAGCAGGGGCTCGGCGAGCGTGAGCAGGCCGGAGACGGCCGCGAGGGGGTTGCCGGGCAGGCCCACGAGGTGCTGGGTCTCGTTCAGGCGGGCCAGCAGCATGGGGTGGCCGGGGCGCACCTCGACCCCGTCGACGAGGAGTTCGGCGCCGATGCGTTCCAGGGTGGGGTGGACGTGGTCGACGGGCCCGGCGGCGGTGCCGCCGGTGGTGACGACGAGGTCGGCGGTGGAGGCGGTGATCGCCTGGTAAAGGGACTCGGCGTCGTCACCGACCCTGCGCACGGCGGTCACTTCGGCGCCGAGGGCGCGCAGCCAGGACGGCAGCATGGGGCCGAGCGCGTCGCGGATCAGTCCGTCGTGCGGGAGCCCCTCGGTGAGCAACTCGTCGCCGAGGACGAGGACGTCGGCGCTGGGCCGGGGGACGGCGGTGACAGTGTCGTATCCGGCAGCTGCCGCCAGGCCCAGGACGGCGGGGGTGACCAGGGTGCCGACGGGCAGCAACTGGTCGCCGCTGCGGCACTCCTGTCCGCGCGGACGGATGTCCTGGCCGTGGCCCGGCTCGCGCAGGGCGTGCAGGCGGCCCTTGGCGTCGAGCCGGCCGTGTTCGCTGCGCAGGACGGCGGTGGTGTCGGCGGGGATACGGGCGCCGGTGGCGATGCGGACCGCCTCCCCGTCGGTGAGCGGCTCGGGCCGCGCGTGCCCGGCGAGAACGCCCTCGTCCCGCACGTCCCAGGGGCCGGGGCCGGCGACCGCCCAGCCGTCCATCGCGGAGGTGTCGAAGGAAGGCAGGTCGGTGAGCGCGTCGAGGGGCGCCGCCAGGACCAGGCCGAGCGCTTCGGCGAGGGGCACGGAGACGGGGGTCCGGCGGACGGCGGCGGGGGTGTCGCCCGCGCTCCTGCGGCTGCGGCGGCGTGCTGCGCGCGCGGCGATCTCGCGGGCCTGCGGCCACGGGGTGGCCCGGTGCCGCTCGGCACGGTGCTCGGCCTGCCGGTCCGCGCCTCGCGGCCCGGAGGCGGGCATGTGGCCGGCGCCGTCGTCCTTGCCTTCCCTCACGAGGGCCAGGGCCTCCTCGACGTCGAGGTCGTCGATGTTCTCGGCGGCTGACGAGGCCCGGTGGCCGGGGGCGGTCATCCGGCGTCCGGGGCGGACGCGTCCCCACCCGGGCCGGTGGGGTTCGCATCGTTCTCCGCCTCCCACCGCAACGCCAGCGCGGTGGCCTTGCGGGCGGCCTCGGCGACGGCTTCCGGGCCGCCGTCGCCCTGGGCGGCGGCGTAGCCGACGAGGAAGGTGGTCAGCGGGGCGGCGGGCCGGGCCACGCCGTGCGCGGCGTCGCGGGCCAGGTCGAGCAGGACGCCGGTGTCGACCTCCAGGTCGATGCCCAGTTCGTCCTTGACTGCGGAGATCCATTCATCCAACACGTGCCCATGCTCCCTGATGCGTGCCCTGGCATTGACGATGTCGTCCCAGGTGTCGCAGTCGAAGGACGCGAGCGGGTCCGGGACGCGGGTGAGCTGGAGAGCGCCGGTGAGCCTGCGCAGGGGCAGACCGGTGAGGCCGTGGTCCGCCTCGGCGAGGCCGGCGAGTTCGCGGCGCAGGGCCGCTGTGCGGTAGGCGGCGACGAGCGGTTGGTCGCGGCCGTCGGCGTCGGTGAGCAGCGCGCCGTCGGCACCGGTGGCGGCTAGGGCGCTCAGCAGCCGCTCCACCGTGGCCGTGTCGAGGAACGGCAGGTCGGCGGAGAGAACGGCGGTGTACTCGGCGGCGGTGTGCCGCAGGCCGGCCTCCAGCGCGGCGACCGGCCCGGCACCGGGCGGCTCCTCGCGCGCCCAGCGCACGGGGCGCGCGGTGGGCCGGGGGTCCGCCACGACGACAGTGGTGCGGGCGCCCGCACAGGCCGCGAGCACCCGGTCGAGCAGCGCGCGCCCACCGACCCGCACACCAGGCTTGTCGGCCCCGCCGAGCCGCCGGGCGGCGCCGCCGGCGAGCACGACGGCGTCGTACGGCGCGGGGGCCCCGGGGGCGACGGGAGCGTTCTCGGTCACCTCATGAGTATCTCTGTCCGAGCTCTCCTCCGGGTCACCGGGATTCCCGGAGAAGCCCGAGTACCCCACAGAGTCCGTCGGAGGGACGGGGCACCTCCGGGACGCCGGGCCCTCTGCCGTTGTCCGAGCGCACCTACGTCTGCACCGCGTGCGGAGTTCTTTCGCCGAGGGAAAAGAACTCCGCACGCGTGAAGGGGGCAGTCAGAGCGTGCGCAGGAGCACCGTCGGCTGTTCCACGCAGTCCGCCACGTACCGCAGGAAGCCGCCCGCCGTGCCGCCGTCGCACACCCGGTGGTCGAAGGTGAGCGAGAGCTGGACGACCTGGCGCACGGCCAGCTCGCCCTCGTGCACCCAGGGCTTGGGGACGATGCGGCCGACGCCGAGCATGGCTGCTTCGGGGTGGTTGATGATCGGGGTGGAGCCGTCGACGCCGAAGACTCCGTAGTTGTTCAACGTGAAGGTGCCACCGGTGAGGTCCCCGGGGGTGAGCGTCCCGGTCCGCGCGGCCTCGGTGAGCCGGGCGAACTCCGCGGTCAGCGACTCGGCGTCGCGCGCATGGGCGTCCCGGACGACCGGTACGACCAGTCCGCGTTCCGTCTGCGCGGCGAACCCCAGGTGCACCTGGTCGAGTTGGACGACCTCGCGGGCGTCGGCATCGACGTAGGAGTTCAGCTCGGGGAAGCGGGCGAGGGCGGCGGTGCAGATGCGGGCGAGCAGGGAGAGCAGGGAGATCTTCGTTCCGCCCGCCGCGTTCATCGCGGCCCGGGCGCGCATGAGTTCGGTGGCGTCCGCATCGACCCAGCAGGTGGCGTCGGGGATCTCCCGGCGGCTGCGCGACAGCTTGTCGGCCACGGCCCCGCGAATGCCCTTGAGGGGGGTGCGGATGCCGTTGCGGACGGAGGAGTGCGTGGGCGCGGCGGCGGGAGGTGTGGAGGCGGTGAGCGCCTGTCCCGTCGGGGCGGGTGCCGTCTGGGCGCGGAGCGCCTTCTCGACGTCCGCGCGCAGGATCAGGCCGTCCGGTCCTGAGCCCGCCAGGCAGCGCAGATCCACGCCGCCCTCGCGGGCGAGCCTGCGCACCAGGGGCGAGATCACGGGCACGGGACCCTCGGCGTGGACTGCCGGGACTGGGGCTACGACGGCTGCCGGGACCACGGGGGGCGCGGCGGCTGCCGGCGCTTCTGGGGCCACCGGCGGTGCCGGCCGCACCCTGCGCCGCCGGGTCGGCGCTTCGGAGGTGCCGTAGCCGACCAGTACGTTGCCCGAGCCCCCGCCCTCGCCGTCGGAAGCCGTCGAGCCCACGGCCACTGTCAACAGGGGTGCGCCGACGGGCAGCTCGGTGCCCTCCTCGCCGAAGCGTGCGGTGACCACACCGCCGTACGGGCAGGGGACCTCGACCATCGCCTTGGCCGTCTCGACCTCCACGACCGGCTGGTCGATGGTGACGACGTCGCCGACCTGGACCAGCCAGCGGACGATCTCCGCCTCGGTGAGGCCCTCGCCGAGGTCGGGAAGCTTGAACTCCAGCACCTGTGCCATCAGCTCCCGGCCTCCCACTGCAGACGCGCGACGGCGTCCAGGATGCGGTCGACGCCGGGCAGGTGGTGCCGCTCCAGCATGGGCGGCGGGTAGGGGATGTCGAACCCGGCCACGCGCAGCACCGGCGCCTCAAGGTGGTGGAAGCAGCGCTCGGTGATGCGGGCCGCGATCTCCCCGCCCGGTCCGCCGAAACCGGTCGCCTCGTGCACGACGACCGCACGTCCGGTACGCCGCACGGCCGCGCAGACCGTCTCGTCGTCGAACGGCACCAGGGAGCGCAGGTCGACGACCTCCAGGTCCCAGCCCTCCGCCTGCGCGGCCTCGGCGGCCTCCAGACAGACCGGCAGGGACGGGCCGTAGGTGATGAGCGTGGCGCTGCGGCCCGCGCGCCGGACCACCGCCCGGCCGATGGGCTCGACGTCGGTGGGCTCCTCGGGGTTCCAGGAGTCCTTCGACCAGTACAGCCGCTTGGGCTCCAGGAAGACCACCGGGTCGTCGGAGGCGATGGCCTGGCGCAGCAGCCCGTAGGCGTCGGCGACGGTCGCCGGCGTGACGACGTGCAGCCCGGGGGTGGCCATGTAGTAGGCCTCGGAGGAGTCGCTGTGGTGCTCGACGCCGCCGATGCCGCCGCCGTAGGGGACGCGGACGGTGATCGGCAGGGGCATCCTGCCGCGCGTGCGGTTGCGCATCCGGGAGACGTGGCTGATCAGTTGCTCGAACGCCGGGTAGGCGAAGGCGTCGAACTGCATCTCGACGACCGGGCGCAGCCCGTACATGGCCATGCCGACGGCGGTGCCGAGGATGCCCGCCTCGGCGAGCGGGGTGTCGGTGCAGCGGTCCTCGCCGAACTCCTTGGCGAGTCCGTCGGTGACACGGAAGACGCCACCGAGCGTGCCGACGTCCTCGCCCATGACATGGACGGTGGGGTCGGCGGCCATGGCATCGCGCATGGCACGCGTGAGGGCCTGGGCCATGGTGGCGGGCTTGACGGCCACGGTGGTCATCGGTGACCGCCTTCCTGGTGGTGCTCGTCGTCCTGCTCGGCTGCCAGTTCGGCCTGCAGCAGGGCGCGCTGCTCGCGCAGTTGCGCCGTGGTCTCGGCGTATACGTGGTCGAACAGGTCCATGGGGTTCAGCTCGGGGTCGCGGTTCATGCGCTCACGCAGGGCGGCGGCCATCGCCTCGGCGTCCTGCCGGGCGGCCTCGACACCTGCCTCGTCGAGCAGTCCGCGCGTGGTCATCTCCCGCCCCAGCAGCTCGATCGGGTCGTGGGCGCGCCAGGCCTCGACCTCGGCGTCGCCCCGGTAGCGGGTGGCGTCGTCGGCGTTGGTGTGGGCGTCGATGCGGTAGGTCACCGCCTCGATCAGGGTCGGGCCGCCGCCCTCTCGCGCGCGCTGTACGGCGTCACGGAGCACCTCGTGGACGGCGACGGCGTCGTTGCCGTCGACCAGCCGGCCCGGCATGCCGTAGCCGACGGCCTTGTGGGCCAGGGAGGGCGCGGCGGTCTGCTTGTCGAGCGGGACGGAGATGGCGAAGCCGTTGTTCTGCACGAGGAAGACGACCGGTGCCTGCCAGACGGCCGCGAAGTTCAGCGCCTCGTGGAAGTCGCCCTCGCTGGTGCCGCCGTCGCCGATCATGGCGAGCGCGACCACGTCGTCGCCCTTGAGGCGGGCGGCGTGGGCGAGGCCGACGGCGTGCGGGAGCTGGGTGGCGAGCGGGGTGCTGAGGGGGGCGACCCGGTGGGCGTAGGGGTCGTAGCCGCTGTGCCAGTCACCGCGCAGCAGGGTGAGGGCCTCGGCGGGGTCGACGCCCCGGGCGACGACGGCGAGGGTGTCGCGGTAGCTGGGGAAGAGCCAGTCGCGCTCTTCGAGGGCCAGCGCGGCGGCGACCTCACAGGCCTCCTGGCCGGTGCTGGAGGGGTAGACGGCGAGGCGGCCCTGCTTGGTGAGCGCGGTGGCCTGCGTGTTGTAGCGGCGACCGCGTACAAGCTCGCTGTAGAGCCGGCGCAGCAGGTCCGGGTCGGCCTTTCCGGCCGCCTCGGTGCCGAGGACGCGGTAGGGCTCGGCGTCGGGCAGCAGCGGCGCGGGGTCCATACGGGGCTGCCAGGCGGGCGGCGGCGATGGCCGATACGCGCCCCGCTGCTCCATGACCGTCATGACGGCACCTCCTCGTGGGAGTGACTACGAGAGGCGTGTCGGCTGTGACCCGCCTCACCTACCGATTGTTCGGTCGTCGGCACATTTTGGCTACAGGCACCTTCGGGCTGTGGACAAACGGTTCTCCACAGCCTGGAATGAATGCAGGACGTCCACGGCGGCAAAGCGGGGGGACATGGCAGTTGAACAAATGGCCGACGGGCCGCAGGGGAGCATCCCGCTCGTGCCGCCACGGCCGCTCGACGCCATCGATCAGGACATCCTGAAAATCCTCCAGGCGGACGGCCGCGCATCCATACGGTCCGTCGCCGAACGGGTCCACGTCTCGCGCGCCAATGCCTACGCCCGCATCAACCGGCTGGTCGAGGACGGGGTGATACGGGGCTTCAGTGCCCGCGTGGACCACGAACGGGCGGGGCACGGCACGTCGGCGTACGTGACGCTGAAGATCGTCCAGAACACCTGGCGCACGGTTCGCGAGCAGCTGCGCCGGCTCCCCGGCGCCTCTCACATCGCTCTGGTGGGCGGGGACTTCGACGTACTGCTGCTGGTGCACACGCCCGACAACAGGGCGCTGCGCGAGCTGGTGCTCACCCGGCTCCAGGCGATACCCGAGGTGCTGAGCACGCGCACGCTGCTGGTGTTCGAGGAGGAGGACCTGGAGCCGGAAGGGTGATCAGCCCCGGCGCAGCCCCGAGAAGACCAGCTTCACGACCGCGTCGGACACCTCACGGTGGCTCGCGCCGCGCACCTCGGGCCGGTACCACTCCACGATGGAGTTGATCATTCCGAAGACCAGCCGGGTGGCCAGGCGCACCTCCACGTCACCGCGTATGTCGCCCTCGGCCGCCGCGGCCCTCAGCAGGTCGGCCACGCGGTGGTCGAAGTCGCGGCGCCGCTCCAGCGCCCACCGTTCGGTGGCGGTGTTGCCGCGCACGCGCAGCAGCAGCGTCACGTACGGCAGCTCGGCTATGAGCACCTCGACCATGCGCCGTACGACGTGCTCCAGGCGGTCGGCGGGCCGCCCCGCGCGCGCGGGCTCCTCCTCCAGGATGGCGAACAGGCCGTCCAGCGCCCGGCTGACGGCCCGGCGCAGCAGCTCCTCCTTGCCGCTGACGTGGTGGTAGATGGACGACTTGGAGATGCCGGCCGCCTTGGAGAGATGCTCCATGGAGGTGCCGTCGTAGCCGCGTTCGTTGAAGATCCGGACGGCCACGGAGAGCAGTGTCTCGGGGGTGTACGTGTCGCGCCTGGCGGTGGTCATGAGGTGCCCTCCCGCTTGTCGGTGGCATAGGCGTGACGGTAGAGCGCGAGGGAGGGCGCGTAGCGTCCGGAGGGGTCGCGCTCGTGCATCTCGTCCAGGATGTCGAAGGCGACGTCGCGGCCGAGCCTGCGGCTCCATTCGAAGGGGCCGAGCGGGTAGTTGACGCCGAGCCGCATCGCGGTGTCGACGTCCTCCTCGGTGGCCACGCCCTTGGCGACGGCGTCGTACGCGAGGTCGATGATCCGGGCGACGGCACGGGCGACGATCATGCCGGGGATGTCGCCGATGACGCTGACGTCCTTGCCGAGCGCCTGGAAGAGGCCGGTGGCCTCGGCGAGGGTCTGGGGTGAGGTGTCCTGGGAGGCGGACAGGGCGACGCGGGTGGCGGTGCGGTAGTCGAGGGCGAGGTCGAAGTAGACGACGTCCCGGAACTCCACCGAGGTCTGGCCGTCGGCGAGCACCAGCTGGCCACCGCTCGGCAGCACCAGACGGGTGCCGTGGTCCTCTTCCTCCTCGCGAACCCGGATGCCCGCCTCGCGGATCAGCGCGAGCAGCTCGGCCGCGGGCCCCAGCCCGCCCTCGGCGATGACGTAGGCGGGCGGCTGCTCCTTCTCGGCGGTGTGCGGCTCGGCGCGCTCGGCTCCGTCGGCGTAGTCGTACCAGCCGTGCCCCGTCTTGCGGCCGAGCCTGCCGGACTCCACCAGGCGGCGCTGGGCCAGGGACGGCGTGAAACGCACGTCCTGGAAGAAGGACTGCCACACGGAGTGGGTGACGGACTCGTTGACGTCCTGCCCGATCAGGTCGGTCAGTTCGAAGGCTCCCATTTTGAAGCCGCCGCACTCACGCAGGACGGCGTCGATGGTGGCCGGGTCGGCGGCCTGCGCCTCGTAGACCGCGAACGCCTCGGCGTAGAAGGGCCGGGCGATCCGGTTGACGATGAAGCCGGGGGTGTCCGCGCAGGCTACCGGCGTCTTGCCCCAGGCGCGGGCGGTCTCGTACGCGCGCGTGGCCGATGTGACGTCGGTGGCGAACCCGGAGACGACCTCGACCAGGGGCAGCAGCGGCGCCGGGTTGAAGAAGTGCAGGCCCACGAACCGGCCGGGGTGGCGCAGGGCGCCGCCGATGGCCGTCACCGACAGGGACGAGGTGTTGGTGGCGAGCAGGCAGTCCTCGGCGACGATCTCCTCCAGCTCGCCGAAGAGCCGCTGCTTGACGTCCAGCCGCTCCAGGACGGCCTCGACGACCAGCCCGCACTCGGCCAGCTCCGTGAGGGCGTCGACAGGCCTGAGACGGGTGAGGGCCGCGTCCCGGGCGGCGGCGGAGAGCCGGTCCTTGGCCACGAGCCGGTCGAGGCGGGCCCCGATGGCGGCGACCGCGTCCCGGGCACGTCCGGGCACGGTGTCGTAGAGCCGCACGGGGTGCCCGGCGACCAGCGCGACCTGGGCGATGCCCTGGCCCATGGTGCCGGTGCCGACGACGGCCACGGGGCTGCTGAGGTCGAGTGCTGTCATGAGCGCGATCCTCCCGCACGGGGTTTTCCACAGATGCGGCAGGCCCCCTTGTCCCGACCGATCGTTCGGTTACTCTAGCTCTCACCGGCTGTCCCTGCCCATGTTTCTGCCAGGTCATGAACTAGACGAAGAGTTCTCCAGACGAGGAGTTGGTCCCGCATGGCCGCCGAACCGACCGCGCACGAGCTGATCGCCAAGCACCGGTCCACTCTCGACCAGGCGCTGGAAGCGATCCGCACACGCGCGTACTGGTCTCCGCACCCCGAGCACCCCAAGGCCTACGGCGAGCACGGCAGCCTGGACGCGGCGGCGGGCAAGGCCGCCTTCGACGCCCTGCTGGGCAACCGCCTGGACCTCACCGACCAGCCCGGCACCGACGACTGGGTGGGCGAGGAGGTCTCCCCCTACGGCATCGAGCTGGGCGTGACCTACCCGCACGCGGACCTCGACGTGCTGCTGCCCGCGATGAAGGCCGGGCAGCCCGCCTGGCGGGACGCGGGCCCGGAGCTGCGTGCCGCGGTGTGCCTGGAGATCCTCAAGCGGATCAGCGACCGCACGCACCAGTTCGCGCACGCGGTCATGCACACCAGCGGACAGGCGTTCATGATGGCCTTCCAGGCGGGCGGCCCGCACGCCCAGGACCGCGGCCTGGAGGCGGTGGCCTACGCGTACGCGGAGCAGGTCCGCACCCCCGGGACGGCCGAGTGGAGCAAGCCGCAGGGCAAGCGCGACCCGCTGGTCCTCACCAAGCAGTTCACGCCGGTTCCGCGCGGCATCGGCCTGGTCATCGGCTGCAACACCTTCCCGACCTGGAACGGCTACCCGGGCCTCTTCGCCTCCCTGGCCACCGGCAACGCCGTCCTGGTCAAGCCGCACCCGCGTGCGGTGCTGCCGCTCGCACTCACCGTGCGCATCGCCCGGGACGTGCTCGCCGAGGCGGGCTTCGACCCGAACCTGGTGGCGCTGGCCGCCGAGCGCCCCGGCGAGGGCATCGCCAAGACGCTCGCCACCCGCCCCGAGATCAAGATCATCGACTACACGGGGTCGACGGCGTTCGGTGACTGGCTGGAGGCCAACGCCCGCCAGGCGCAGGTCTACACGGAAAAGGCCGGCGTCAACACGGTGATCGTCCACTCGACGGACGACTACAAGGGCATGCTGTCCAACCTGGCGTTCTCGCTGTCCCTGTACAGCGGCCAGATGTGCACCACCCCGCAGAACCTGCTGATCCCGCGCGACGGCATCCGCACCGACGAGGGCCCCAAGACCTTCGACGAGGTCACCGCCGACCTCGCCCGCGCGGTCGACGGCCTCCTCGGCGACGACGCGCGCGCGAACGCCCTGCTCGGCGCGATCGTCAACCCGGACGTGAAGGCCCGTCTGGAGGCCGCGGCCGGCCTCGGCGAGGTCGCCCTCGCCTCCCGCGAGATCACCAACCCGGAGTTCCCGGACGCGGTCGTGCGCACCCCGGTCATCGTCAAGCTGGACGGTGCCAAGCCGGACGACGAGGCCGCCTACATGAGCGAGTGCTTCGGCCCGGTCTCCTTCGCCGTCGCCGTCGACTCGCTGGACGACGCGGTCGGGCTGCTGCGCCGCACGGTACGCGAGAAGGGCGCGATGACGGTCGGCGCGTACACCGCCGACGCGGAGGCCGAGCGGGCCGTCGAGGAGGTGTGCCTGGAGGAGTCCGCCCAGCTGTCCTTCAACCTGACGAGCGGGGTGTACGTGAACCAGACGGCCGCGTTCTCCGACTTCCATGGCTCGGGCGGCAACCCGGCGGCCAACGCCGCGCTGTGCGACGGCGCGTTCGTGGCCAACCGGTTCCGGGTTGTGGAGGTCCGCCGGCAGGCCTGAGCCGTCCTCAGCGGACGGCGGCTGCGCCCCCGGCGGCGCTCCAGTGGTACAGCGTCATCGCCACACTGGTGGCGAGGTTGTAGCTGGAGACCTGGGGGCGCATCGGCAGCCGGAGCAGACGGTCGGCACGCGCGCGCAGCTCGGCCGACAGGCCGCTGCGCTCCGACCCGAAGGCCAGTACGGCGTCGTCGGGCAGCTTCGTGCCGCGGATGTCCTCGCCCTCCGGGTCGAGCGCGAACAGCGGCCCGGCGGGCAGCTCGTCGACGCCGAGCCGCTCCACGGCGGTCGCGAAGTGCAGCCCCGCGCCACCGCGCACCACCGTGGGGTGCCAGGGGTCGAGCGTGCCCGTGGTGACCACACCGGTCGCCCCGAAGCCTGCGGCCAGCCGGATGACGGCTCCGGCGTTTCCCAGGTTGCGCGGATGGTCGAGGACCACGACCGGGGCGGTGCGCGGGGTGCGGGCCAGCGCCCGCAGGTTGGCCTCACGGGAGGGTCGTACGGCCAGCGCTGCCACCCCGGTGGGGTGCGGGCGGGGCACGAGGGAGGCGTACGTCTCCTGCGGCACCTCGGTCAGCAGCGCCGCCAGCCGGTCGTGTACGTCCCCGGCCAGCTCCTCGGCGAGGGCGAGGGCGGCGCGCCGGTCGTTGGTGACCGCCACCGGGACCTCGGCCCCGAAGCGCAGCGCGTGCTTCAGGGCGTGGAAGCCGTCGAGCAGCACGGTGTCCGCGGCATGCTGCCGCCAGCGGGTCAGGGGGTCGGTCATGCGGTGAACCCTACGCGGCCCGGCGTGCTCTGCTCCGGGGAGCGCGGCGGTGGCACCGTGCCGTCACCGCGCCGCAGCAGCCGCCCACGTGCACGTGCCGCCAGCGCGCCCAGCCGGCGCAGGAACGACGTCGGCAGGAACACCGCGTCCGCGGTGATCATCGCCAGGGAGAAGAACGGCAGGCCGAGGACGACCGCGATCACGGCGTGCTCGGTCATCATCAGCACCAGCAGGACGTTCTTGACCCGCCGGTTGAACAGCGTGAACGGGAAGGCGACCTGCACCATCACCGTCCCGTAGGCCACCAGCATCATGATCGTGCCGCTGGCGGACATCAGGTCGGCGAGGCCCGGCCAGGGCGAGAAGTAGTCCAGGTGCAGCGGGTAGTACACGGCGGTGCCGTCCTGCCAGCGCGAGCCCTGGATCTTGTACCAGCCGGCGGTGGCGTAGATCAGACACGCCTCGGCCATGATCACGACCAGGGCTGTGTTGTGGACGACGTTGGCGACGACGTCCAACAGGATCCGCGGCTCCGGCGACTTCGCCCAGCGCCCGACCGCCCACCACAGGCCGAGGACCGTCCACACCGTCCACAGCAGCGCGGGCACCAGCCAGCCGTTGTCGAACCGGCCGGTCAGGGTGGCCGTGCCGAGCGCCAGGCCGAGGACCGTCCAGAGCACCGGCCCCACCCGGTCACCGGGGACCCGCACCCCCCGCGCGCGAGACTCCTCGGCCCGCGACGTCCGCAGCGCGTCCAGCGACCACACCTGGGCGCAGCGCGTGAACACCAGGTACAAAGCCATCAGGTGAAGCACGTTGTCGCCGCCGTCGCCCATGAAGACACTGCGGTTCTGCAGCGACAGCACACCGAGCATGAACAGCACGGACGCAGTGCGGGTGCGCCAGCCGAGCAGCAGCAGCGCGGAGGCGAGGACCGCCAGTGCGTAGCAGCACTCGAACCACAGCTGGCCCCTCGACCACAGCAGTGCCGTGAAGGCGTGGTTGTCGTCGGTCAGTCGCTTGGCGAGGTCCCAGGCCCAGGGTCCGGCAGGGCCGTACAGCTCCTGGCGGTGCGGGAACTCGCGCAGCAGGAACAGCAGCCAGGTCCCGGCGAAGCCGATCCGGATCACGGCGCTCTGGTACGGGCCGAGGGCCGAGCCGGTGACCCGGGCGATGCCACGCGAGAGAGTCAGAGAGACACGGTTCACCGCACACCTCCCGCGGCCTCGTCGGCCGTCACCGTCCACCAGGGCAGCTCGCGGTAGACAGGCGTCTCGGAGACCCGCTCACCGCTCCACTTCGGCGGCTGCACATTGGTGGTGCTGGAGCGCACCTGCACGCGCTGGACGACACCCTGCTCGGCGGTCGCGTCCGCCCGGTACAGGCGCATCACCACGATCCGGCGCAGGTACTGCTCGGAGAGTGCGCCGCGCAGGCCCATCGCACGGTTGTCGGCGGTGTGCGAGCCCAGGAAGAAGTCCCACGCGCGGCGCAGCTCGTTCTGCTGGGTGTGGCTGGGCACCAGGTTGCCGTCGATGGCCGCTCCGTCCAGGGCGGAGAGGTCGTTCCAGCCGGTGGTGCGCAGCATGCCGTCCTTCATGCGCACCTCCGCGCGCACCTGGACGGCGATGTTCTGCTGCAGCGGGTTCGGGGCGAACAGCTTCCAGTTCTGCTCGAACTCCGGATTCACCCAGTCCGAGATCGCCGCGCCGTGCTGCTTGGACACCGTGTTCTCCGGAGCGAGGCTCAGGAACACCATCGCCAGGTGCACACAGGCAGCCACACCGATCACCGCCAGCGCGAGCGCCGCGACGACCTGGTAGCGCAGGGAGAGGGCGGCGACACCGGTGGAGGCCTGGGACGCGGGGAGTTCCGGGGAGCCGACGGGCAACTGCGCGGCGGTCCTGACCTGTGAGCCGGTGCTGCCAAGCGAGCCAGGTGTGTCCTGCGACCCTGAGAGGGCCTGTGACCCTGGGCGGGCCTGTGACTCAAGGAGGCCCTGTGCCCCGGTAGAGGCCTGCGACCCGATAGAAGCCTCTGACTCAGGATGGCCGGATGACCCCGGGTGGTCGTGGGACCCGGTGCAGCCCCGTGTTGCGGTGGCCTCCGGGCGACGCACCCCCTGCGGCCCGTCCGGCCCCGGCCGGGCGTGCGAGTCCTCGTCGTACGCGTCCATCCCGTCCCGATCCCCGTTCCGTTTCCTGGTCCGTCCGCCCGCCACAGGCGCCGCATGATGCTCGGCGTCACGCGATGAGATCCGCGACACCCGCACGGAACGGTACTCAGCCGCGCCGACCCGGCGCAGCCCTGGGGAGTCTCCCGGCTTTTCCACAGGCAGCCGGCGCGGTTTTCCACAGCAGTTGACACCTCGCGGCGGCCCGGCCCACCATTGACACGCACGGACCGAACGATCGGTCGGGAAAGCGTTCAGGCAGAGCCCGAGGTCAGTCAGGGGGACCGCATGGCCACAGCAGCCGCGCACCGCACGGCCGGCACACCGGCGGACGGCGCACCGGACACCGTCGACACGACGGCCTACCAGCACGCCTTCGACGCGGCGGTGGCCGCGGACGAACGCGTCGAACCACGCGACTGGATGCCCGACGCCTACCGCGCCACACTGGTCCGGCAGATCGCCCAGCACGCGCACTCCGAGATCATCGGCATGCAGCCGGAGGCCAACTGGATCACCCGGGCGCCCACCCTGCGCCGCAAGGCGATCCTGATGGCGAAGGTCCAGGACGAGGCCGGCCACGGCCTGTACCTGTACAGCGCGGCCGAAACCCTCGGCACCAGCCGCGACGAACTCCTCGACAAGCTGCACAGCGGCCGCCAGAAGTACTCCTCGATCTTCAACTACCCCACGCTGACCTGGGCCGACGTCGGCGCGATCGGCTGGCTGGTGGACGGCGCCGCCATCACCAACCAGGTCCCCCTGTGCCGCTGCTCCTACGGCCCCTACGCGCGCGCCATGGTGCGGATCTGCAAGGAGGAGTCCTTCCACCAGCGCCAGGGCTACGAACTGCTGCTGGCCCTCAGCAACGGCACCGCCGAGCAGCGCGCGATGGCGCAGGACGCGGTGAACCGCTGGTGGTGGCCCTCCTTGATGATGTTCGGTCCGCCGGACGACGAGTCCCAGCACTCCGCGCAGTCGATGGCCTGGAAGATCAAGCGCCACTCCAACGACGAGCTGCGCCAGCGCTTCGTCGACATCTGCGTCCCGCAGGCCGAGTCCCTGGGCCTCACCCTCCCCGACCCGGATCTGCGGTGGAACGAGGAGCGCGGTCACTACGACTTCGGCGCGATCGACTGGACGGAGTTCTGGGAGGTCCTCAAGGGCAACGGCCCTTGCAACGAACAGCGCATCACCCAGCGCAGGCGCGCACACGACGAGGGCGCATGGGTGCGGGAGGCAGCCGCCGCCTACGCGTCCAAGCACACCCGAACCACCACCGACACCGCCGACACCGGCACCCCCGGAGACACCGGGAACACCGCGGAGACGGGAGCGAACCGAGCATGAGCACCACCGACTGGCCCCTGTGGGAGGTCTTCGTGCGCTCCAGGCGCGGCCTCTCCCACACCCACGCCGGCAGCCTGCACGCCCCGGACGCGCAACTCGCCCTGCGCAACGCCCGCGATCTGTACACCCGGCGCGGCGAAGGCGTCTCGATCTGGGTCGTCCCCGCCTCCGTGATCACCGCCTCCTCGCCCGACGAGAAGGACCCCTTCTTCGAGCCCGCCGCCGACAAGGCCTACCGGCACCCGACGTTCTACGAGATCCCGGACGGGGTGAAGCACCTGTGACCGCCACCGTCCCCGTGACCGCCGCACTCGCCCTCGGCGACGACGCCCTGGTGCTCTCCCATCGTCTGGGGGAGTGGGCCGGCCACGCCCCCGTCCTCGAAGAGGAGGTCGCCCTCGCCAACATCGCCCTCGACCTCCTCGGCCAGGCCCGGATCCTGCTGTCCATGGCCGGCGACGAGGACGAGCTTGCGTACCTGCGCGAGGAGCGGGACTTCCGCAACCTCCAGCTGGTCGAACAGCCCAACGGCGACTTCGCCCACACGATCGCCCGCCAGCTGTACTTCTCCACCTACCAGCAGCTGCTCTACGGCGAACTCGCCGCCCTGGACGGCCCGTTCGCACCGCTGGCCGCCAAGGCGGTCAAGGAGGTCGCCTACCACCGCGACCACGCCGAGCAGTGGACCCTGCGACTCGGTGACGGCACCGACGTCAGCCGGGAGCGCATGCAGCGGGCATGCGACGCGCTGTGGCGTTTCACGGGGGAGATGTTCCAGCCGGTGGAGGGCCTGGACGTCGACTGGGCGGGCATGGAGGCCGCCTGGCTGGAGTCCGTCACGGACGTTCTCGGCCGGGCCACCCTGACCGTGCCCGCGGGGCCGCGCACCGGCGCCTGGGCGGCGGGCGCCGGCCGGCAGGGCCTGCACACCGAATCGTTCGGGCGGATGCTCGCCGAGATGCAGCACCTGCACCGCAGCCATCCGGGGGCGACATGGTGACCGCCACCACCCTGGAAACGGAACTGCTGGAGCTGGCCGGCTCGGTGCCCGATCCCGAACTGCCCGTGCTCACGCTCCATGAGCTGGGTGTTCTGCGCGCCGTCCGGGTCAACGGCCCCGACGCGGTCGAGGTCGACCTCACCCCCACCTACACCGGCTGTCCGGCTCTCGAGGCGATGACGTCGGACATCGAACGGGTCCTGCATGCGCACGGCGTGCGCGAGGTCACCGTCCGCACCGTGCTCACGCCCGCCTGGTCCACCGACGACATCACCGCCGAAGGCCGCCGCAAGCTCCAGGAGTTCGGCATAGCTCCCCCGCGTGAGCGCCACGACACCGGCCCGGTGCCGCTCACCCTCAGCCCGACCCGGACCGGTGCGACGCAGCGAGCCGAGGCCGCCGACCCCCTCCGCTGCCCGCACTGCGGATCCGCCGACACCGAGTTGCTGAGCCGGTTCTCCTCCACCGCGTGCAAGGCGCTGCGCCGCTGCCTCGCCTGCCGTGAACCGTTCGACCACTTCAAGGAGTTGTGATGGCGCGCTTCCACCCGCTCCAGGTGGCCGCGGTCGACCGGCTCACCGACGACTCCGTCGCACTCACCCTCGCCGTCCCGCCGGAGCTGCGCGGGGAGTACCGGCACGCGCCCGGTCAGCACCTCGCCCTGCGCCGCGTCGTCGACGGCACCGAGATACGGCGCACCTACTCGATCTGCTCCCCCGCACCCGACCCGGACGGCGAGGGACCGAGCACCCTGCGGGTGGGCGTACGCCTGCTGGAGGGTGGCGCGTTCTCGACCTACGCGTTGAAGGAGATCAACCCCGGCGACAGGCTGGACGTGATGACCCCGGCCGGGCGCTTCACCCTGGAACCGGCACCGGGTGTGTACGCCGCCGTCGTCGGCGGCAGCGGCATCACGCCCGTCCTGTCCATCGTCTCGACGCTGCTGGCACGCGAGCCCGAGGCCCGGTTCTGCCTGATACGCAGTGACCGCACGGCCGCCTCGATGATGTTCCTTGAGGAGGTCGCCGACCTGAAGGACCGCTATCCGGAGCGGCTTCAGCTGGTGACCGTGCTCTCCCGGGAGGAGCAGCAGGCGGGCCTGCCGTCCGGGCGGCTCGACCATGAGCGGCTCACCGGACTGCTGCCCGCGCTGCTGCCGGTCGGACAGGTGGCGGGGTGGTTCCTGTGCGGGCCCTACGGGCTGGTGCAGGGTGCGGAGAAGGCGCTGCGCGAACTGGGCGTGGACCGGTCCCGAATCCACCAGGAGATCTTCCATGTGGACGCCGCTCCAGCCCCGGACCGGACTGCGTCGGCACCCGAGCACAGCACCGTCACCGCCCGGCTGGACGGACGCGGCGGCAGCTGGCCGGTGCAGGACGGCGAGTCCCTGCTGGAGACGGTCCTGCGCAACCGGCCCGACGCGCCCTACGCCTGCAAGGGCGGGGTGTGCGGCACCTGCCGAGCCTTCCTGGTCTCGGGCGAGGTGCGCATGGACCGCAACTTCGCGCTGGAGGAGGAGGAAACCGAGGCCGGTTTCGTGCTGGCCTGCCAGTCGCACCCGGTGACGGAACACGTGGAACTGGATTTCGACCGCTGAGTCGACGCTTGGTTCCCTTGTCATGACTCAAAACCTGTTCTGCCCTGCCCTCCGACGCCCTATCCCCGCGCTTCGGTGGGCAGGGACCGGCTCCTCCGGGAGGACAGGTCATGGACTTCACCTTCAGCGTGGAGCAGCAGGCGGCGCCCGGAGGGCGCGTGGCGTGTTCGCCGGCGTGGCCCGTGGATGCGGCGCCCAGTCCGGCGCTCATCACCGGGACCGTCGCCGAGGACGTCGACCGGGAACGGCGAGGCAGACTCGCGGACGCCGATCTGCTCAGCCTGCTGCTCGAGCCCGGGTACAGCCCGGGGTGTTTGGACGCCATCGCGTGGTGCCTGGTGCTGCGTGAGTCCGCCAAGGTTGTCCGGCCCGACCAGAGCGTGAGGCGTGTGAGGGGCAAGCCCCCGTTTCCGCGCCTGCCTCACAGTTGTCTGGTGGCCCCTCATGCACGTGAGCCAGTCAGGCACGTCCGCATTCCTGCCGAGCGGGGCGCTGAGCCGGCAGGAAGTGTTCCGGCGAAGCATCTCCTGAACGAGCGTGCGACGGCGCGATCGACGCAATGCGGCGATGGGGCCCAGTGGCCGCACCTGTCCTCCTCGTTGCCACCTTCTCGACACCGGCCCCGCGGCGCGGATCGGCCGCCCGAACGGGAGCCGGCGCTGCGGCGGAATGACCAGAACGTGTGGCCGCTACGCGAACCCGGCGGACTCAGTCCGCTTTCGGCCGGGACCGCAAACGCCGCATCTGGGTGTGGCTGAGGTCGTGTGCTCGTCGCATGTGCCGGGTGATCACCTCAAGTTCGTCCTCGGTGTGGTCGTCGAGGAGCCTCTGCCACGTCTGGCCGAGGTCGTCCCACACCGAGGTGACGCGGGCCATGCGCTCCGGCACCGGACTGACCAGCACACGGCGGCGGTCTTGTGGGTCGGGGGTGCGGAGGACGTAGCCGCCACGTTCGAGCCGGTCGACCAGGCGTGTGGCCGATCCTGTGGTCAGGCCCGTCATGTCGGCGATCTGCTTGACCGTGAGCGGCCCGGGCTCTGCTGTCAGCAGGCTCAGACACTGCACGTCGGTCGGATGCAGTCCGAGATGGTCGGCGATGGCTTGGTTGAACAGCACGTAGGCCGCCAGGTAGCGGCGGGACTCCCTCGACAACTCCTCGTACAGCCGGGCCCGACGTGTGTCTGCCATCTGGATCACACTCCAAATTGCTGCACGGCGCAGCAATTTCTCCTAGTCTTCTGCGTGACGCAGTTAATGCGCTACACAGCGATAATACTCATGGGGGAACCATGCTCACCGTTGCCGTCACCGGAGCCACCGGAGCCCAAGGAGGGGCCACCACCCGCGCCCTGCTGGCAGCTGGCCACCAGGTGCGTGCGCTGACCCACCGGCCCGACTCACCCGCCGCCGACGCCCTGCGCAGCCTCGGCGCCCAAGTACGCCACGCCGACTTCGACGACCGCCCTTCGCTGGAGGCCGCCCTCACCGGAGCGGACTCACTCTTCGCGGTCACCACCCCGTTCGGCACCGACACTGCCACCGAAGTCCGGCAGGGCACGACCCTCGTCGATGCCGCAGCAGAGGTCGATATCCGGCACATCGTGTTCACCTCCGCCGCCCACGCCGACCGGGGCACCGGCGTCCCGCATTACGAGAGCAAGCACCTGATCGAGCAGCACCTGCGCGCAGCCGGGGTGCCCTGGACGGTGATCGCCCCGGCCGCGTTCATGGACAACTACACCAGCGGCTGGACTCTCGACGGGCTGCGCGACGGCACCTTCGCCTGGCCCATGCCCGCCGACCGCCCCCTCACGCTCATCCCCGCCGCCGACATCGGCGCCTTCGCCGCGCTGGCCCTCCAGCGCCATGACGAGTTCACCGGACTTCGCATCGACATCGCCTCCGACAAGCGCACCCCCGGACAGATGGCGGAGATCCTCGCGACCGCCATCGGTCTCCCGGTCGCCCACCAGGAAGTACCCCTCGCCTACGTCCGGACTCGATCGGCCGACCTGGCAGCCATGTTCGAGTACTTCACGACCGCCGGCCTCGACGTCGACGTCACCGGGCTACGCCGCGACTACCCCGAAGTCAACTGGCACAGCTTCACCGACTGGGCCGTCGCCCAGGACTGGCCCACACTCCTGTCCCACACGCCCACGCCTCAGTGACGTCCTCCGCCTGCGGCTGCGCCCGGGACCGGCTGCGCCCGCAGGCTTCCACCGGCAAGGCCCCTCCCTGGCGTACGTCGGTCCCCGACACCGCCCTGCCGGGCGCCACAGACCAACACCTGTCAGATGAACGCCATGCTGAAGGCGTTCGGCCTCACACGACTCGCCTGACAAGTCCTCAACGTCATCCGCGACACCCCCGAGATCGCCGACACCGAAGTCCTGTCGACCCTCGCCGTCAACGCCGGCATCGCCATGCCGGCCGACGCCATCGACACCGTTCTGGCCGACGGCTGGGCGGACCATCCCGCACCGGGCCTGCTCTCGCTTACGCCTGATGGCACCAGCGCCTGACCGACGTGGCTCCGCGCATCGACGCGTTCCGTGAGCTGTCCACGACCGGCATCTCCCAGGACGAGTACTGGCGTGCTCGCCCGGGCGCCGCCGCTGGAGCACAGCGCGGGCGCGGCGGCCGTACAGGCTGATCCGGTCCTGACGGTCGCCCCGCAGGGCCGTACCGGGCACGGCCCGCCCCGCTCGCCGTCGGCGCCCGTCGCGGCGGCGGGTTGTGGATGCTCGACCGGGGGGGGCAGACGGAGGTTCCCTGGGCGTGCGACACAGGAGTTGGTCGTCGTACCCGCGCACGCCGGGCCGGGGGACCGTTGCTGACGCTCGTGCCGCATGCGCACGGCGGGGTGGCCATGGCCCTGGACGCTCTGCCGGCCAGCGGCGGCACTCGGGCTCGGTGAGCGGGTGCCTGGGATGACCAGGTGCTTGGGATGATCGGCGCGTACACCGCGAAGCGGCGAGCAGTTCGGCTGCTGCACGCCGGGTTCGGCGCGGACACGGAGTACGCCCTGCACCGGTACCACGCCTGGGCCGAGCACCTGGAACCGGCGCTCGGCCCGCCGGGCGCTCACGCAGAGGCGCTGGGGGACCTGCTGGCGGCGCATCCGCTCAGCGGACCCACGACCTGTCCCACTACAGGACGAAGCCCTGCTGGCCGTCGTCGGTGACGACCGGGCGGCCCGCGGCGGCCCAGACCTGCATGCCGCCGTCGACGTTCACCGCGTCGATGCCCTGCTGGACCAGGTACATCGTGACCTGGGCCGAGCGACCACCGGAGCGGCAGATGACGTGTACGCGGCCGTCCTGTGGGGCGGCCTCGGTCAGCTCGCCGTAACGGGCGACGAACTCGCTGATGGGGATGTGCAGCGCCCCCGCGGCGTGGCCCGCCTGCCACTCGTCGTCCTCGCGGACGTCCAGCAGGAAGTCGCCGTCCTTGAGGTCCGTGACCTCGACCGTGGGAACACCAGCTCCGAAACTCATGCCTCCGACGCTACCCGACGGATCGCGTGGTTCACTCCCCCGCCAGCAGGCCCGCCAGCTCGGTCTCCCGCTCGGTGATGTCGGTGTGCAGTTTGCCCGCGATCTCGTCCAGCAGGCCGTCGGGATCGTCCGGGGCGAGGCGGAGCATGGCGGCGATCGCACCCTCCTCCAGTTCGCGGGCGACCAGGGTGAGCAGTTCCTTGCGCTGGGCGAGCCATTCGAGGCGGTCGTACAGCTCCTCGCTGGGGCTCGGGAGACGCTCGGGCGGTACGGGCCCCGCCGCCCATTCCTCTGCCAGCTCCGTCAGCTGGGTCTCGTCGCCGCGGGCGTACGCGGCGTTGACGCGGATGAGGAACTCCTCGCGCCGCTGCCGTTCGTTCTCCTCCTGCGCGAGGTCGGGGTGGACCTTGCGGGCCAGCTCGCGGTAGAGCTTGCGCGCCTCTTCGCTGGGACGCACCCGCTCCGGAGGCCGTACGGCCTGGTCGGTGAGCATCGCGGCGGCCTCCGGGAACAGACCGTGGCCGTCCATCCAGCCGTGCAGGAGTTCTTCGACACCGGGGAGGGGCTGGACGCGGGCGCGGGCCTCCTCGGCACGGCGGAGGTCCTCGGGATCGCCGCTGCGGGCGGCCCGGGCCTCGGCGATCCGTGCGTCCAGTTCCTCGAGGCGGGCGTAGAGCGGGCCGAGTTTCTGATCGTGCAGCCGGGAGAAGTTCTCGACCTCGACGCGGAAGGTCTCCACCGCGATCTCGTACTCGATCAAGGCCTGCTCGGCGGCCCGTACGGCTTGTTCGAGCCGCTCCTCGGGCCGCGGTGCCTGGGACTGCTCGGCTTCCGGGGTCGTCACGCGCCCCAGGGTAGCCGTTGCGCTGGGCTCGGACCGGGGAGCGGTGTCTCGCCGTAGCGCTGCGGGCCTTCGCCGGGTGCGGCCTCGTCGTGGCTGGTCGCGCAGTGCCTCTCGCCCCTCCGGGGGCTGCTGCGGGCTGTCGCCCGTCACACCCCCAGCTCGGCCGCGACCCGGCCCGTCCGGATGCCCGTGACCAGTTCGGCGTGGTCCGCCTCCGTGCGGTCGGCGTAGGTGACGGCGAAGGCGGCTATCGCCTCGTCCAGCTCCTCGTTCTTTCCGCAATAGCCGGCGATGAGGCGCGGGTCGGCGCCATGGGCGTGGGCACGGGCCAGCAGGGCGCCGGTCATGCGGCCGTAGTCGTCCATCTGGTCGGCGGCGAGGGCGGCCGGGTCGACGCTGCCCTTGCGGTTGCGGAACTGACGCACCTGGTAGGGCCGCCCGTCGACCGTCGTCCAGCCCAGCAGGATGTCGCTGACGACCTGCATCCGCTGCTGGCCGAGGACCACCCGGCGGCCCTCGTGGGCCACCGGTGCTGCCTGGAGGCCGGCCGTGGCCAGATGCGGGACGAGCGCCGAGGGGCGAGCCTCCTTCACCTGGAGCACCAGCGGCTGTCCGCGGTGATCGAGGAGCAGCACCACGTACGAGCGGGTGCCCACGCTGCCGGTGCCGACGACGCGGAAGGCCACATCGTGCACGGCATGCCGGGCAAGCAGCGGGAGGCGGTCCTCGGACAGCGTCGTGACGTACTGCTCCAGGGACGCGGCCACTGCGGCTGCCTCGGCGTCCGGGACGCGGCGCAGGACCGGGGGCGCGTCCACGAACCGGCGTCCGCCGTCCTCGGTGGCCTCGGTCGACTTCGCGGCGAACCGGCCGCTGGTGTTGGCGCGCGCCTTCTCCGAGACCCGTTCCAGCGTGCCGATCAGGTCGTGGGCGTCGGTGTGCGAGACCAGTTCCTCGTCCGCGATGGCGTTCCAGGCGTCCAGCGCGGGCAGCTTGGCGAGCAGCCGCATGGTGCGGCGGTAGGCGCCGGCCGCGTCCTGCGCCGCCGCGCGGCAGGTGTCCTCGTCTGCGCCCGCCTCACGCCCGGCCAGCACCAAAGAGGCCGCGAGCCGCTTCAGGTCCCACTCCCAGGGGCCGTGCACGGTCTCGTCGAAGTCGTTCAGGTCGATGACCAGGCCGCCGCGGGCGTCGCCGTAGAGGCCGAAGTTGGCGGCGTGGGCGTCGCCGCATATCTGGGTGCCGATCCTGGTCGTCGGGGTGCGCGCGAGGTCGTACGCCATGAGGCCGGCCGAGCCGCGCAGGAAGGCGAACGGGGTCGCGGCCATCCGCCCCACCCGGATCGGGGTCAGCTCAGGGATGCGTCCGGCATTGGACTCCTCGACCGCGCTCACCGCGTCCGGGCGGGAGCCGTCGAGGTCGAAGGTGCGGTGCGTGCAGCGCGGCACGCTCGCCCGCAGCGCCTTGCCCTCCTCCTTCGGGGTGCCCGGGGACGGCCACCGCGCAAAGCCGCGCACCTGGGGCAGCCTCCGACCCGTCGGCCGAGCCGCTCCCGCACCCGCTTCGGTCACCACGACCGCCTCCCCCGCAACCCGTACATGCGCTCGCGCGAACAGTGGCACGAATCCCGCCACGAACTTCGACACGAACCGCGCCACGAACATCAACTCGTGCAGACCGTACAGCGGACGGCTGAATCACGTCAGACCCTGTGGAAAACCCAGCCGTTGTGGACAAACCCCGGCACGAGCACCCACGCCGCGCTGTGCCCGCACACCTCACGCACACCACCGGCCGCGCCCGCGGCCACGGTGCCGTCAGGACTTGGGCAGCGTGTCGACGTAGTGGCTCCCCGAGGCGGCGTAGGCGGCCACGGCCTTCTCGGCGTCCTTCGCGGACAGAGCCTTGCCGGAGCGGTAGTAGAGCCAGTCGACCCGCATGTCCCAGGCGCGCGGCGCCCCCTTGAACGGAAGGTCGATGAACCACGCGCTGAAGTTGATGCTCATGCGCTCGCGCGGGAAGTACCCGCCGCTGCTCGAGAACAGCCTCTGGCCGTCCATGGAGTAGGTGGTCACCCCGTCCACGGAGGTGATCACCATGGTGTGCCAGCCGCCGAGCTTCTGCGTACGGGAGCGGGTGACCCGGTCCCCCACGCTGCTGAGGTCACTGCTGCGCCAGCTCGTCGTGTCGAGCCGGGGGCCCAGCACTCCCCATCCGCCGTTGGGCATGTACTCGTAGTCGAGTTCGCTGTACTTCGACGACGCGTGGTCCGGGGAGATGGTGAAGAAGGACTGGGAGACGTGGTCGCCGTCGCTGCCGCTCGCCGGGCCGTCGCTGAAGTACACCCGGGCGACGAGGGTGCCGGTCAAGACGGTCGGGCCGGTGCGGTGGAACTCGGACTGCCGGGTGCCCTGCGCGGTTCCGTCCGTGACAGCCCGCAGCTGCAGGGCCTGACCTGCACGGCCGTCCTCCCCGGCGGGGAAACTGACGCCCTTCGCCGACCAGGTGTCCTTGATCCCCGGGCCGCCTTCGCCGCTGCGCACCTCCCAGCCATGGGCAGAGAGCGCCGGGTCGTCGGCACCCGTGTAGTCGAAGTCGTCGAAGAGGACGCCCGCGGGCGTCGTGGCCGCGGCCGGCCTGTGCGCGCTGGAGGCGGAAGAGGCCGCGCCGGGCCCGGGAGCAGCGGTACCCCCGTCCGGTTCCTCCCCCCAGACCAGGGCTCCGTCGAGGTACGCGGTCACGAGCTTCGACGGCGTGTAGGTGGTGTCCTTGGCGTTGAACGAGCGGTCGTCCGACTGGTTCAGCCTCTTGTGGTCGACGCGGTAGAGCTGAAGTCCGATGCCCTCGCTGGACTTGCCGGGGGCAAGGCTGCCCGCAGCCGCGGTGAAGCCGATCTGGAGGTAGTGGTCGGCATGCGGGGCCGGACGGCCCGCCCGGTCTGTCGTCTGGGTGATGTACGAGCAGCCGAGGGAGGTCTGGACGCAGTTCGAGCCGTACGCGGAGCCGCCGTCCGCCGTGTAGTAGTACCGCAGCGTCACATCGCGCAGATCGACGGGCCTACCGGAGCTGTTGATGACTTCCACCCACGGCTTCGCCACGGTGGTCGTGGCCGGGGCACCGGTTCGATACCGAACCGTGAGCACAGGGGCTTCGGACTCGCCGGACCGCCACAGAGAATGGAACACGACGCCACCCGCGACGAGGAGGCACACGAGGAGCACGAGCACGGCTGCGTTTCGTGCGCGTCGAGGAGAGTCGGAGTTGCGGCGGCGGCTCACGAAAAGCCCCCGCGGCGTGCGGCCGAGAAGGCCCGCTGCTTCTCGTATCTGCGGCTGATCACCGCAGGCAGCGTAGTCAAACTCGGTAAGACGCTCCAGAGGCGTCCCATGTTTCAACCCTGCCGGTGTGCTTTTCGTCACTTGCCTAGGGGTCATCCGATGGCACCCTATGGGGCGCACTGTCGGAATTGTCGCGCCTTTGTCGTGCAAACGGGACGCATGGAGTTCGCCTGCGGTTCCATTACGCCGTCGCTGACCGCGCCCTGCCGCCGGGCTTGCAATGGGCCGACGCGGCCTGGGTGCTGTATTTTCCGGGTGGCGTTTTCATGCCGTGCGCACAGCGGTGGGGCGTTGTGCGAATGATTCCTTGGGGGGATCACCAGTGGTGGACACCACGGCGCGCCGTACGCGTGCCGAGTCGCCGCGCGCAGCGCGCAGCAGACACCGAAGAGGCCGCGGTTCGCAGGCCGAACCGCAGAGCGATGTCGTCTACGAGACCGTCGTCCTCGTTCCGGCCCGGAACGAGGAGGTCGGAGTCCTCACGTCGTTGGAGTCCCTGGCGGCGCAGACCCGGCGCCCGGATCTCATCGTCGTGGTGGTCAACAACTCGACCGACCGCACCGAGGAATACGCGCGCCGGTTCGCCGACGACGAGCGCTCGCCGCTGACCGTCGTCCTGACCTTCGACAACAACCCGCACAAGAAGGCGGGCGCGCTCAACTTCGGACTCAGCTGGCTCAGGGAGTCCGTCGGCGGGCGGTTGAACAACCGGGTGCGGCACGTCCTCGTCATGGACGCCGACACGGAACTGCACCCGCGGTTCATCGAGCGAGCCCGCAACGTCATCGCGTCCGACCCCGAACTCGGCGGCGTCAGCGCCGCCTGCCTCGGCCGCACCGACCTGTGGCGCAATCCCTGGCAGCGGTTCCTCCTCGGCATGCAGATCATCGAGTACGGCCGGGCCGCCAACGCGCGGTACCGACAGGACGTGCACACCATGTCGGGGGCCGGCTCCTTCTACCGGGCCGAGGCACTGCAGGGCCTGATCGACTGGCGGGGCGAGGTCTTCTGGGAAGACCACAGGAACCTGGTCGAGGACTACGAGACCACGCTGGCCCTGAAGGAGTCGGGCTGGAAGGTGACCGCCAACCAGCTCTGCATCGCCTACACCGACCTCATGCCCACGCTGCGGGAGCTGATCCAGCAGCGCGAGCGGTGGAGCCGCGGGACCGTGGACACCCTGCGCCGCCGCGGCTGGACGAAGTTCACCTGGCACTCCATCACCACCATCGCCATGGGGCTGATCGGCTTCGCCTACATCCTGGGATGGGGTTCCCGGCAGCTCATCCTGCTCGCTGAGTACGGCTTCCACCACCAGGCCCTGCTCTGGGCGCTCTTCGCGTTCTGGATCGTCTATCCCGCGCTCCGGGTCCGGAACCTCGGCTGGAAGGCGATGCTCGTCGAAGCCGTCCTGGTACCCGAGCTGGTGTACACGGTGGTCCGGATGTATTGGCTCATTTCGTCGATCATCAAGTCGTATGTGACCCGCGTGTCCGCGTGGAAGTAGATCAGGGAGAGAGATGAACACCCTCAGGGGCTTGGGGGCGTGCGCGGTGCTGGCTGGCATCGCCTACGCGGTGACCAAGGTGGCAACCGTCGACCAGCTGATGCTCGGTGTCACCGTCTCGGTCGTAGCCGCGTCTCTGATCACGTACCTGGGGTCCGTCAGGCGACGCCGCATGGACCGCCGCACGGCCAACGGAAGAGCCAGGTAACAGGTAACAGGCGCGCCGTTCTCGGGGCTTGAGCGAGCCCCGAGCCCCGACCCGGCCGCAACCCTCCGCGAGACATTCGTCACATGAAGGGGAGATCGACGAAGATCGACGAACAAACGGGTCCGCACCGATCGGAAAGAAGGAACGGGCGGCATCGTGATCGATGCCGCCCGTTCCTACGGTGTGCGCGAGGGGGGAGTTGAACCCCCACGCCCTTGCGGGCACTGGAACCTGAATCCAGCGCGTCTGCCTATTCCGCCACCCGCGCATTGGGTGTGTCTTCCGGTTCCTTCCCTTTCGGGCTGGCCCCTTCCGACATCGAGAACATTAGCACGTCGCACGGGGTGGATTCACATCCCTTCCCTCCCGGCCCCCGCACCACCCGGCACCCCCGCACCCGCCCGCACCAGCCCGGCCCGACCACCCGCACGATCCGGCACGAGCCCGCACAAGTGCCCGCACGAGTGCCCGCACGAGCCCGCACGTGTCAGGAGCCCTTGTTCACACGTATCAACCTCGTACCGGTCCCGGCCGTCTCCCCCGGAGGGGGACAGGTCCGCCGTCCGGTGCGGGACACTGGTCTCAGCCCGCCTTTACGATCCTTGCCAGGAAGGGGAGGAGTTCGCAGGGGAGGCGCTGGGGGAACCGGCTGATCGCCGGGCGCGTAGATACGATCAGCGAGCAGCAGGTAGTAGAAGGCAGAGCGGCAGCGACGGAGGAGGTGCCCCATGGGAGTCCTGAAGAAGTTCGAGCAGCGTCTCGAAGGCCTGGTCAACGGCACCTTCGCGAAGGTCTTCAAGTCCGAGGTCCAGCCCGTGGAGATCGCCGGCGCGCTCCAGAGGGAGTGCGACAACAACGCCACCATCTGGAACCGGGACCGCACCGTCGTCCCCAATGACTTCATCGTGGAGCTGAGCGCGCCGGACTACGAGCGCCTCAGCCCCTACTCCGGGCAGCTCGGCGACGAGCTGGCCGGCATGGTGCGCGACTACGCCAAGCAGCAGCGCTACACCTTCATGGGCCCGATCAAGGTCAACCTGGAGAAGGCCGAAGACCTCGACACCGGCCTGTACCGGGTCCGCAGCCGCACACTCGCCTCCTCCAGCAGCCAGCAGGCCTCTCCGGCCCCCGCAGCCCCGCCCGGCCGGCCCGGCCACGGCGCTCCCGGCGGCCACGGCTACCCGCCCGCCCCCGCCGGTGTCCCCCCGATGCCCTCCGCGCCACCGCCCGGCGCCCGCCCCGGCGGCTACGGCTACCCGCAGCCCGCCGGCCAGCGGCCCCCGGCCACCCCCCCGAGCGGCGGGCGCACCCGCTACTGGATCGAGATCAACGGCACCCGCCACCAGATCTCCCGCCCGACGCTGGTGCTGGGCCGCAGCACCGACGCCGACGTGCGGATCGACGACCCCGGCGTCTCCCGCCGGCACTGCGAGATCCGAACCGGAACGCCCTCGACGATCCAGGATCTCGGCTCCACCAACGGCATCGTGGTGGACGGGCAGCACACCACCCGCGCTACGCTCCGCGACGGCTCGCGGATCGTCGTGGGCAGCACCACCGTTATCTATAGGCAAGCCGAAGGGTGAAGCGGGGGCAATGTCAGAGCTGACCCTCACGGTCATGCGGCTGGGTTTCCTGGCCGTACTGTGGCTGTTCGTGATCGTGGCCGTGCAGGTCATCCGGAGCGACCTGTTCGGTACGCGCGTCACCCAGCGCGGATCGCGTAGGGACGCCGGACGCCAGCAGCAGGGCACCCGGCAGCAGGCGGCCCGGCAGCAGGCCGCGCCCCCGCAGCAGCGCGGCCAGCAGGGCGGCGGACGGCAGCGCCGCAACGCCCCCACCAAGCTGGTCGTGACCGAGGGCACCCTCACCGGCACCACCGTGGCGCTCGCGGGTCAGACCATCACCCTGGGCCGGGCGCACGACTCCACGATCGTGCTGGACGACGACTACGCCTCCAGCCGCCATGCCAGGATCTACCCCGACCGCGACGGCCAGTGGATCGTCGAGGATCTCGGCTCCACCAACGGAACGTACCTGGACCGGTCCCGGCTGACGACTCCCACACCGATCCCGCTGGGCGCGCCGATCCGCATCGGCAAGACTGTCATCGAGCTGCGGAAGTAGTACGACAATGAGCGAGCGGAGCGAGCACGCAGCGGCGGACCACACCCCGGTCCCCGGCGCGCTCCCGACCGGAGGGTGGGCAGTGTGGCCCGACACGACCGGCTGCATTCGGAGCCGACGGGCGAGGTGCGCATGAGTCTGTCACTGCGCTTTGCCGCCGGATCGCACAAGGGCATGATCCGGGAGGGCAACGAGGACTCCGGTTACGCCGGTCCGCGCCTGCTCGCGATCGCCGACGGCATGGGCGGCCAGGCGGCCGGCGAGGTCGCCTCATCCGAGGTGATCTCCACGCTGGTCACGCTCGACGACGACGTGCCCGGCTCCGACATCCTCACCTCGCTCGGCGTCGCAGTGCAGCGCGCCAACGACCAGCTGCGCGCCATGGTCGAGGAGGACCCCCAGCTGGAGGGCATGGGCACCACGCTCACCGCCCTGCTGTGGACCGGGCAGCGGCTCGGCCTCGTGCACGTCGGCGACTCGCGGGCGTACCTCCTGCGCGACGGGGCACTGACCCAGATCACCCAGGACCACACCTGGGTGCAGCGGCTGGTCGACGAGGGCCGCATCACCGAGGAAGAGGCCACCACCCACCCGCAGCGCTCCCTGCTCATGCGCGCCCTCGGCAGCGGCGACCACGTCGAACCCGACCTGTCGATCCGCGAGGTCCGCGCCGGCGACCGCTACCTGATCTGCTCCGACGGCCTGTCCGGCGTCGTCTCCCACCAGACCATGGAGGAGACCCTCGCCAGCTACCAGGGCCCGCAGGAGACCGTGCAGGAGCTGATCCAGCTCGCGCTGCGCGGCGGCGGCCCCGACAACATCACCGTCATCGTCGCCGACGTCCTCGACCTGGACACCGGCGACACCCTCGCCGGACAGCTGTCCGACACCCCGGTCGTGGTCGGCGCCGTCGCCGAGAACCCGCACCACCTGCATGACAACGGCATCATGCAGACCCCGGCCGGCCGCGCCTCGCACCTCGGCCGCCAGGGCCGCGGACAGGGCGGCGGCGGAGAGTTCGGCCCGCCCGGCTCCGGCGACACCACCGGCTACGTCCCGGCCGGCGGCCTCGGCGAGTACGGCGACGCGGACTTCACCAAGCCCGCCAAGAGCCGCACGTGGCTGAAGCGGTCCCTGTACAGCGGGCTCGCGCTGGCCGTGATCGGCGGCGGCCTGTACGGCGGCTACCGCTGGACGCAGACGCAGTACTACGTCGGCGCCAACGGCGGCCACGTGGCGCTGTACCGCGGCATCAGCCAGGACCTGGCCTGGGTGTCGCTGTCGAAGGTGGAGAAGGACCACCCCGAGATCGAACTCAAGTACCTGCCGGCCTACCAGCAGAAGCAGGTCAAGAACACGATCACGGAGGGCGGCCTGACGGAAGCCCGCGCGAAGATCGACGCCCTGGCCATCCAGGCGTCCGCGTGCAGGAAGCAGGCGGAACGCAAGGCCCAGGCCACCGACGCCGAGCGGAACGCCTCACGGATGCCGGCCAAGACGGGAAGCACCACGGGAACCACTCGTACCGCCTTCACGTCCAAGGCGTCGCCGAGCGCGAACCCGTCGGCGTCGGCACCGTCCTCGAAGTCCCCCTCGAAGTCTCCGACCCCGACCGCGACCGCGACCGCCCAGCCCGGTCCCAGCCTCTCCGAGGATGAGCAGAAGGTCGTCGACCAGTGCGGCAAGCAGTAGGCAAGCCGTGAGAGGCCCCGTCACACGATGAGCAGTACTACGAACCCGCCGACGCATCACACGTCCACGATCGGCGCCATCGGCGCGCCCAGCCGCCGCAACACCGAACTGGCCCTACTGGCCTTCGCCGTGGCCATCCCGGTGTTCGCCTACGCCAACGTGGGCCTGGCCATCGACGACAAGGTGCCCGCGGGCCTGCTGAGCTACGGCCTCGGCCTCGGCCTGCTGGCCGGCATCGCCCATGTCGTCGTACGGAAGTTCGCGCCGTACGCCGACCCGCTGCTGCTGCCGCTGGCCACCCTGCTCAACGGGCTCGGCCTGGTCGCCATCTGGCGGCTCGACCAGTCCAAGGCACTGCAGCAGATCCATGTGGCGGGCGGCAAGGCGACCACCCAGCTCATGTACACCGCCATGGGCATCGCCCTGTTCGTCGCCGTGCTGTTCTTCCTCAAGGACCACCGCACGCTGCAGCGCTACACCTACATCTCGATGGCGGCCGCGCTGTTCCTGCTCCTCCTCCCGCTGGTCCCGGGCCTCGGCCTCAACGTCTACGGCGCCAAGATCTGGATCTCGGTCGGCGGCTTCACCATCCAGCCCGGTGAGTTCGCCAAGATCGTGCTCGCGATCTTCTTCGCCGGCTACCTGATGGTGAAGCGCGACGCGCTGGCCCTCGCCAGCCGCCGGTTCATGGGCCTGTACCTGCCGCGCGGCCGTGACCTCGGGCCGATCCTCGTCGTCTGGGCGATCTCGATCCTCATCCTGGTCTTCGAGACCGACCTCGGTACGTCGCTGCTGTTCTTCGGCATGTTCGTGATCATGCTGTACGTCGCCACCGAGCGGACCAGCTGGATCGTCTTCGGTCTGCTGATGTCCGCGGTCGGCGCCGTCGGCGTGGCCTCGGTCGAATCGCACGTGAAGATGCGCGTCCAGGCGTGGCTCGACCCGATGAAGGAGTACACGCTCTCCCAGCAGGGCGTCGACGGCCACTCCGAGCAGGCCATGCAGGCCCTGTGGGCGTTCGGCTCCGGCGGCACCCTCGGCTCCGGCTGGGGCCAGGGCCACTCCGAGCTGATCAAGTTCGCCGCCAACTCCGACTTCATCCTCGCCACCTTCGGCGAGGAACTGGGCCTGGCCGGCATCATGGCCATCCTGCTGATCTACGGCCTGATCGTGGAGCGCGGCGTACGCACCGCCCTCGCCGCCCGCGACCCCTTCGGCAAACTGCTCGCCATCGGCCTGTCCGGCGCCTTCGCCCTCCAGGTGTTCGTCGTCGCCGGCGGCGTGATGGGGCTCATCCCCCTGACCGGTATGACGATGCCGTTCCTCGCCTACGGCGGTTCGTCCGTGATCGCGAACTGGGCGCTCATCGGCATCCTGATCCGCATCAGCGACACCGCCCGCCGCCCGGCGCCCACCCCCGCCGGCAACCCCGACGCCGAGATGACCCAGGTGGTCCGCCCGTGAACAAGCCCCTGCGCCGGATCGCGATCTTCTGCGGGCTGCTGATCCTCACCCTGCTGCTGCGCGACAACTGGCTCCAGTACGTCAAGGCCGACAGCCTCAAGGACGACCCGAAGAACCGCCGCGTCACGATCGCCCGCTACTCCACACCGCGCGGCGACATCATCGTCGACGGCAACCCCATCACCGGGTCCAGCGAAGTCAGCACCAAGGGCCTGAACGACCTCAAGTACAAGCGCACCTACAAGAACGGCCCCATGTGGGCACCGGTCACCGGATACGCCTCGCAGGCCTTCGGCGCCACGCAGCTCGAGGCCCTCGAGGACGGCATCCTCACCGGCAACGACGACCGGCTGTTCTTCCGCAAGACCCTCGACATGATCACGGGCAAGGAGCAGCAGGGCGGCAACGTCGTCACCACCCTCAACGCGGCGGCGCAGAAGGCCGCGTGGGAGGGCCTGAAGTCCCGGGGCGGCAAGGGTGCCGTGGTCGCCCTGGAGCCCTCCACCGGCAAGATCCTCGCGCTGGCCTCCTATCCGTCGTACGACCCCTCGTCGTTCGCCGGGTACACCAACGCCGACGCCAAGGCGTGGAAGAAGCTGCAGAAGAAGTACAACCCCGCCGACCCGATGCTGAACCGGGCGCTGCGCGAGACCTACCCGCCGGGCTCCACGTTCAAGGTGGTCACCGCGGCGGCAGCGCTGGAGAACGGCAAGTACACCTCGGCCGACGAGAAGACCGACTCGCCCCTGCCGTGGACCATGCCGGGCACCAGGACCCAGCTGAAGAACGAGGGCAACATTCCCTGCGAGAACGCGACCATGCGGGTCGCGCTGCAGTACTCCTGCAACACCGTCTTCGGCAAGATCGGCGCCGACCTCGGCAACGACAAGATGCTGGAGGAGGCGAAGAAGTTCGGCTTCGACGCCGAGCAGTTCACCCCGGTCCGCGCCAACGCGTCGGTCTTCTCCGACGACATGAACTCCTCGCAGACCGCACTGTCCTCGATCGGCCAGTACAACACCGCCGCCACCCCACTGCAGATGGCCATGGTCGCCTCGGCGGTCGCCAACGACGGCAAGCTGATGAAGCCGTACATGATCGACAAGCTCCAGTCCTCCAGCCTGGACACCGTCACGCAGACCGAGCCGCAGGAGCTGAGCCGCCCGCTGTCCTCCAGCAACGCGCAGATCCTGCAGTCGATGATGGAGACGGTCGTCAAGGAAGGCACTGGCAAGAACGCGCAGATCGGCGGCGGAGTGACCGTCGGCGGCAAGACCGGTACCGCCCAGCACGGCGTCGCGAACAGCGCGAACCCCTACGCCTGGTTCATCTCCTACGCCAAGCTCCCCGACAACAGCTCGCCGGTCGCGGTCGCCGTGGTGATCGAGGACGAGAACGCCAACCGTGACGACATCTCCGGCGGCGGCCTGGCCGCGCCGATCGCGAAGAGCGTCATGGAGGCGGTCATCAACTCCAAGAAGTGATCTCGCCGGCCCGGGTCATCCGAGGAACCGACCCTGGTGAGTGACGCCGCTCACACCCCTTCACATCGTTGCACGTTGCGATACCGGTCCTGTATCGGGTTACGGGCTTGGCCAGGTCATACAGAACGAGCCGGGTACGGTAGGCCCGGACGGCAGCCTTGGGCCGTGCACGGAGGTGCACGGCCGAGACCGACGGAGAGGGCTGGTAGTAGCTATGGAAGAGCCGCGTCGCCTCGGCGGCCGGTACGAGCTGGGCCAGGTGCTCGGCCGTGGTGGCATGGCGGAGGTCTACCTCGCGCATGACATCCGGCTCGGCCGCACCGTGGCGGTGAAGACGCTGCGCGCGGACCTCGCGCGTGATCCGTCCTTCCAGGCCCGGTTCCGCCGGGAGGCCCAGTCGGCCGCCTCGCTCAACCATCCCGCGATCGTCGCGGTCTACGACACGGGCGAGGACTACATCGACGGGGTCTCCATCCCGTACATCGTGATGGAGTACGTGGACGGCTCCACGCTGCGTGAGCTGCTGCACTCCGGTCGCAAGCTGCTGCCCGAGCGGGCGATGGAGATGACCGTGGGCATCCTCCAGGGCCTGGAGTACGCCCACCGCAACGGCATCGTCCACCGTGACATCAAGCCGGCCAACGTCATGCTGACCCGCAACGGCCAGGTCAAGGTGATGGACTTCGGTATCGCCCGCGCCATGGGCGACGCCGGTATGACCATGACGCAGACGGCCGCGGTGATCGGTACGGCCCAGTACCTCTCGCCGGAGCAGGCCAAGGGCGAGCAGGTCGACGCGAGATCCGACCTTTATTCGACCGGCTGCCTGCTCTACGAGCTGCTGACCGTCCGCCCGCCCTTCGTGGGCGACTCCCCGGTGGCGGTGGCCTACCAGCACGTCCGCGAGGAGGCCCAGCCGCCGAGCGTGTTCGACCCCGAGATCACTCCCGAGATGGACGCGATCGTCCTCAAGGCACTGGTCAAGGACCCGAACTACCGCTACCAGTCGGCCGACGAGATGCGCGCCGACATCGAGGCCTGCCTCGACGGCCAGCCGGTCGGGGCCACGGCGGCGATGGGTGCGGTGGGCTACGGCGGCTACCCCGACGACCAGCCGACGACCGCCCTGCGCCCCGACCAGGGCGCCGGCGCGACCACCATGCTCCCGCCGATGAACCCGGACGACGGCGGCTACGGCTACGACGAGCGCCCCGACCGCCGCCGCCAGCAGCAGAAGAAGTCCAACACCTCCACGATCCTCCTGGTCGTCGCCGGCCTCCTGGTGCTCGTCGGCGCGATCCTCATCGGGAAGTCGGTGTTCAGCGGGGACGACGCGGCCAACGACAAGGTGCCGGTGCCGAACTTCGTCGGCAACAGCTACAGCGCCGCCCAGAAGATGGCCGTCAACTCCGACCTGCAGCTGGGCGAGCCCACCCGGAAAGCCTGCGCGAACCAGCCCAGGGGCAACGTGTGCTCGCAGGACCCGCAGCAGGGCCTGAAGGTCGCCAAGAACACGGTCGTCCACGTGGTCGTCTCCACGGGCGCGCCCAAGGTCCTCGTGCCGGACGTACGGGGCCAGCAGTACGACCAGGCCGAGGCCCTGCTGAAGGACAAGGGCTTCCAGGTCGAGAAGAAGACCCAGGTGTCCACCCAGACACCGGACGTCGTCATCACGCAGGACCCGACGGGCGGCGTCCAGAAGGAGAAGGGCACCACGATCACCCTCACGGTCGCCAAGCCGGAGGAGAAGGTCACGATCCCCAGTGACGTCGTCGGCAAGTCGTGCGACGAGGCCAAGACCGAGCTGCAGCAGCTGGGCCTGGTGCCGACCTGCAACGACGCACCCGTCACCGACCCCAACCAGGACGGCAAGGTCACGGGCACCAATCCTGCCGGGGGCCAGCAGGTCTCCAAGAACACGCCGATCGCGGTGAGCGTCGGCAAGCTTCAGGGAAACACCAGCGGCCCGACGACGGTTCCACCCGTCCAGGGCCACACGCTCAAGGACGCCACGAAGATGCTGCAGGCCCAGGGTCTCCAGGTCAGTGTCCAGGGCCCCCAGGATGACAAGGCCATGGTGATGGGCTCCAACCCGCCCCCGGGCAGCTCGGTCAACGCAGGGGACACCGTCACCCTGATCACTGTCGACCAGAGCGGCGGCGACCAGGGCGGCACGAACATCTTCGGCGGTGTCAACGGCTGACGCCACGCACCGCTACGAAGGGGTCCCTGCCGGAAGATTCCGGCAGGGACCCCTTCGTCACGTCAGGGTGGTGATGTGTGAGGCAGTGGCACTCCAGCGCCCCCGTCGATCGTGTCTTCGCATTTCACGCGTCGTTGAACGGGTGGGGTGGGTACTCACAGCTCTGCCCCGGCCGGACAGCCACGCACCGGAGGGGCGGAACGTGATCAACGAATCGGCGCTGCTGGAATCGAAGACGCTGCGCAGCAGCGTGCTCGACCGCACAGACGTGCTCGACAGGGTGAAGGCCCTGTCGCTCCTCCCTGACGGGATGCATGTGACGACAGCGATGGTGGCGGCCTACTTCGAGGTCACCGTCGAGGCTGACCGTCAGCTCACCAAGCGCCACCGCGAAGAACTGGCAGCCAACGGAATGGCGGTACTGCGTGGCGCTGACCTGCGACAATTCGAGAGTGACAACGTGTCACTCTCGCTGGGCAGTTATCCACAGGCGCGCCGGAACCTCACCATCTACTCCCGCCGAGCCGTCCTCAACGTCGCCATGCTCCTCCGCGACAGCGAGGTCGCCCGTCAGGTGCGCACGTACCTCCTCGACATGGAGTACCTGGCGCGCACACAGCCTGTGGACAACCTCGGCACTGCACACCTCCCCTCCCTCGACGACCGCATCGATCAGCGCATCAGCCAGATCCTCGGCAAGACCGTCGTGCCCCTGTTCAACGCCCTGATCGCTTCGTCCAGCGAACATCGCCGCGAACTCGTCGAGCTGCGTCAGGACATCGAGAACGTCGAGCAAAGGCTGTGCTGGCACCACAGGCGCCTCAGCACACTCGAAGGAGACGTCCCGACCGACACCGTCAGGGCATCGCTCAGCAGCATGACCTGGCAGGCGCTGGAACGGCATGTGGCCGATCTGCTCCGCCGCGACGGCTGCACTGACGTCGTCGTACGACCCGCCCGCAGCGACCGGGGCATCGACGTGACCGCGCGTGCGGCCGACGGACGTACCGTGGCCGTGCAGTGCAAGAACCGGAGCGGTCGCTGGAGCGTCCCCAGCGCCGACATGCAGAAGTTTGCCGGCGCGGCACGAACCGTAGACCGTATGGACGTGGCTCTGTTCGTCGCCACCTGCAACTTCAGCGCCGAGGCACAAGCCGTCGCCGAGCTGAGCGGCGTCATCACGGTGAACCGTGACGAATTGGAGGCGTGGAGCGCAGGCGCCCGCCTCAAAGCGCTGCGATAGCTCCGTCGAAGAGGCCCGAAGTCGCAAGTCGATGTTGCGGCTTCGGGCCATCGCCGTGGTAGACGACAGAGCTGCTCGCAGGACGTCTGTCAGCCTCGCAGCTCCCTCGGCGGGGTCCGCTTGCTGTCCACCTTCTCCACGCGGACCAGTTCGCCCCACACCGCATACCGGTAACGGGAGGTGTACACGGGCGTGCAAGTCGTCAGGGTGATGTAGTGGCCCGGCTTCTTCCTGCCGGACTCCTTGGGCACCGAGGCGAGGACGTCGACGTCGTACTTCGAGGTCTCGGGGAGGATCGCGAAGACCTTGTAGACGTACCAGTCGTCCCTCGTCTCGAAGACGACCGGGTCGCCCTCCTTCACCTTGTCGATGTTGTGGAACTTGGCGCCGTGGCCGTCCCGGTGGGCGGCCAGGGCGAAGTTGCCGTCCTTGCCCGACGTGGGCAGGGTCGCCTTCACGGGGTCCGTGTAGTAGCCGGCGACGCCGTTGTTCAGGACGTCGGTGCCGGTGCCCTTCTCGACCAGGACCGCGCCGTTCCGCATCGCGGGCACGTGCAGGAAGCCGATGCCGTCCTTGGTGTCGAGCGCGCCGGGGCCGGAGTCGGTGGCGTGGGCCCAGTGGTCGCGGACCCTGTGCGCCTGCCGGTCGGCCTTGCGGTCCGCTATCACGTTCGTCCACCACAGGGAGTAGACGACGAACAGGCCGAGCACCAGGCCCACCGTGATGAGGAGTTCCCCGAAGACGCTGACCACCCGGGCGATCCGGCCGGAACGCCGGCGGCCCGGGGTCGGTGCCTCCTCGGACGCGTCGCTGTGCTCTTCGGTCTCGTCGGCGGTCGCTGTCACAGTTTCCTCTGCCCCTGCTCGACTAATCGATCAGCTCGTCCGGCTTGCCTTTGCTGCGCGGGCGTTCCTCGACCATCTTGCCCCAGACGATCAGCCGGTACTTGCTGGTGAACTCCGGCGTGCAGGTCGTCAGGGTGATGTAGCGGCCCGGCCCGGTGAAGCCGGACTGCGGCGGGACCGGGTCCAGCACGCTGGTGTTGGACGGCGGCGTCACCGGCAGCGTCGACGTCACCTTGTACACGAAGTAGGTGTCCTGCGTCTCCACCACGACCGCGTCGCCCGGCCTGAGCCTGTTGATGTAGCGGAAGGGCTCACCATGCGTGTTGCGGTGCGCGGCCAGTCCGAAGTTACCGGTCCTGGCGTACGGCATCGCCGTCTTCAGCGGGCTTTCGCCATAGTGTCCGACCATGCCCTTGTCGAGCACCTTCTTGTTGCTGACTCCCTCGGCGATCGGCGCCACCACGTCCAGCTTGGGGATGTGCAGGATTGCGAAGCCCTGCCCCGGCTCGAACACCCCCGGCGCCCGCTTGCCGCTCGCCCAGTCGTGCTGGAGGCTGCGGGTCTCCTTGCCGGCCTGCGCGTGCGCCCGGACGTTCGTCCACCACAGCTGGTAGGTGACGAACAGCAGCATCAGCACGCCGGTGGTGATGAACACCTCGCCGATCACCCGGCTCGCGACGGTCGCCGGGCTCGGCTTGCGCAACCTCGCCTGCCGCCGCGCCTCCACCCGGCTGAGCGGGCGCTCCGGGTCCCGCTCCGGGTCCCGCTGAGGGTCCCGCTCCGGGTCCCGCTGAGGGTCCGCCTCCTGTGCGGGCGCCGCCCCACGGCCCGCGCCGTGCCGTCCGCCGCGCCGCTTGGCGGCCTTTCTGCGGGCCGCACGGCCACCCGGAGTGGTTCCAGCGGCAGCGCGGGCCGAAGAGGCCCCGGAGGCGCGTACGGATGGGCTCTCCAGGCCCGCCCGAGGCGGATCGGGGATCCGCAGCGCCATCGTCTCGTCGTCCAGAGCCGACGGCTTCTGCACCGGCGGCTTCCGGCCCGGCGGCTCCGGGTCCGGCAGCTCCAGGGCCGGCAGTGGTGTCGTCGGCGGGTCGCCCGTACCCGGATCCGCGCCCATGGCCCCGCCCGCGTACGGCGCACTGCCGTACGGACCGTACGGCGGCTCGCCGTACAAGTCCTCGCGCTCGGGGCGCAGCGCGGTCACGCCGTGGCCCTGCCCACCACCGGGGCGAGCCCCGCCGATCTCGCCACGGCACCCTGGTCGCCGCACTCCACCAGCCAGTTGGCCAGCATCCGGTGCCCGTGCTCGGTCAGCACCGACTCGGGATGGAACTGCACCCCCTCCACGGGGAGTTCACGGTGGCGCAGGCCCATGATGATGCCGTCGTGCGTGCGGGCCGTGACCTCCAGCTCGGCCGGAACCGTCGCCGGCTCGGCGGCCAGGGAGTGGTAGCGGGTCGCCGTGAAGGGGGAGGGCAGGCCCGCGAAGACGCCCTTGCCCTCGTGCTCCACCAGGGAGGTCTTGCCGTGCAGCAGCTCCGGCGCCCGGTCCACCACCCCGCCGTACGCCACCTGCATCGACTGCATGCCGAGGCACACGCCGAAGACCGGCACCCCGGTCGCGGCGCAGTGGCGGACCATGTCCACGCACACGCCCGCCTCCTCCGGCGTCCCGGGACCGGGCGAGAGCAGCACACCGTCGAAGCCGTCCTGGGCGTGTGCCGTCGACACCTCGTCGTTGCGCAGGACCTCGCACTCGGCGCCCAGCTGGTACAGGTACTGCACGAGATTGAAAACGAAGCTGTCGTAGTTGTCGACGACGAGAATCCGCGCGCTCACTGGTTGTCCACCGTCACATCGTTGAAGGGCAGCAGCGGTTCAGCCCAGGGGAAGACGTACTGGAAGAGGACGTAGATCACGGCCAGGGCCAGTGCGAGGGAGATCAGCGCCCTCACCCACACGTTCCCTGGCAGATGCCGCCAGATCCAGCCGTACATGCCGTCCCTTCCGTATCCCCACGGCACCTGACTCCCGCCGCACTGCACCAGACTAACGGCGCAGAGCCCTCGGTTCGCCTGACTCCACGGGCTGTGCGGAGTCCGGTGCACCCGGACGATCAGCCGGTGGCTGTGTCCCCCTGCGGTGAGCAGGTGGTCTGAGCGTGAGGCACCGGCCCCGACGCGTGCACCCGGACCCAGGTGGCCCAGCATCGATGACGTTGACGTCGGTGGGGACGGTTTTGTACGACCCTTTGTCGATCCGGTACGTGAGCCAGGTCGTCCCGTCGGTCGGCACCACCGCGTCGCCCGGCCGCGTCCCGGCGACGCGCACCGGCGGCGCCTGGCTGGGGCACCTACTTCGCGGGCTCGGCGTAGTGCAGATCCACTGTGCCCGAGTAGCCCGGCAGAGTCACCGTCCCGTCCTCGGTGACCTTCCAGCCGAGGCCGTAGACGTTCACGTAGACCATGTAGGTCTGGATCGCCTTGCTCGCCGCGAGCGCCCGCTGGAGCCGTCCCGGATCGCCGACTGCGGTGATCTTGTACGGCGGCGAGTACACGCGGCCCTGGAGGATCAGGGTGTTGCCGACGCAGCGCACCGCGCTGGTGGAGATCAGCCGCTGGTCCATGACCTTGATCCCCTTGGCGCCGCCCTGCCAGAGGGCGTTCACCACGGCCTGCAGGTCCTGCTGGTGGATGACCAGGTAGTCCGGCTGCGGCTCGGGGTAGCCGGGGAGCTTGGCGGTGGCGTTCGGCGGGGCGTCGTTCAGGGTGACGGTGATCGCCTGGCCGGTGAGCGGCCGGGTGCCCGCGCTCTTCTCCAGCCCGGTGAGCTTCTCGTCCTGGGCCCTGGTGCTGCCGCCGTCGCTCTTGGCCAGGGACTCCACGCTGTCGCGCAGGGCCGCGTTGGACTCGTCCAGCTCCTTGTTCTTGCGGCTGCGCTGCTGGATCAGGTCGGACAGCTTCAGCAGGGAGTCGTCCCGGCGGATGTCGGTGCCCTTGGCCGTGTCGAAGCTGGTGAAGAAGATGAGCCCCGCCAGCGCGAAGACGGCGGCCGTGAGGATCCGCACGGGCCGGAAGCGGGGCCCGGGAGCGGGGCTGGAACCCGTTGATCCCGTCCCGGGGGAGTCGGCAGAATTGCTCAACGTACCCTTATCTCCTTCGGCGCCGCGGAAGCACTACGCTAACGGACGCCCGGGGGAGGATTCAGCGTGCCCTTGCTGTCCCCTTGTACGCTGCCCCGAGCCCGACCCAGTTACCTGCGCGGCCACGCAGCGCATCGACAGGAGAGACCCTCGTGCCGAAGTCACGTATCCGCAAGAAGGCCGACTACACGCCGCCGCCGGCGAAGCAGGCGCAGGCGATCAAGCTGGACAGTCGCGGCTGGGTCGCGCCGGTCATGCTGGCCATGTTCCTCATCGGCCTGGCCTGGATCGTCGTCTTCTACGTGACCGACGGGTCGCTGCCCATCGACGCCCTGGACAACTGGAACATCGTGGTCGGTTTCGGCTTCATCGCCGCCGGGTTCGGTGTCTCCACGCAGTGGAAGTAGCGCGGGCAGCAGCTCCGGAACAGCTCTGCCCAGGGCTTGTCCCCTGAGTTATCCACAACCGCTGTCCACACGGTGGGGAAAAAGAACGACCATCTGTGGATAACTCGCTGGGCGTTGACGCCGGTGTGACTGCCCTACCGGCCGCCGCACGCCCGTTCGCCCCCTGTTTGACCTGGGAAAACACATCCGAGCAACAGGGGGCGCAGCTGTGTCCGCACACTGTGCACAAGATCCGCCACACTCTGTGGACAACGGTTCGGTTCAGGTGAGCTGAGCGGTCCTGATCAGGACGAGGACGACGGTGAGGGCCAGCACCAGCGCACAGGTCCCGTACTGAATCAGCGCCCGCCTGTGGCGTGGGGCATGCACCATCGCGTACCCGGTGACGACACCCGCGACGAGCCCGCCGATGTGAGCCTGCCAGGCGATGTTCGAGACCTCGAAGGTGATGATCAGGTTGATCACCAGAAGGGCCATGATCGGCCGCATGTCGTAGTTCAGACGGCGCATCAGCACGGCGGTGGCGCCGAAGAGGCCGAAGATCGCTCCGGAGGCGCCCAGGGACGGCTGGCCGGGCTCGACGAGCAGATAGGTGAGGGCGCTGCCCGCCAGGCCGGAGACGATGTAGAGGGCGATATAGCGAGCGCGGCCGAGGGCGGCTTCCAGGGGGCCGCCGATCCACCACAGGCTGAGCATGTTGAACAGGATGTGGGCGTACCCGCCGTGCAGGAACATCGCGGTCAGCAGCCGGTAGTACTGGCCCTCCGTGACACCCTGCAGCCCGCCGAGGTGGTAGGAGTAGAACCGGCCGACGAGTTCGAACCGGTCGGTGAAGCTGTCGCCGACCGTCAGCTGGACCAGGTAGGCGGCGAGGTTGATGCCGATCAGCAGCTTGGTGAGCAGCCGCGGGTCGGCCGTCAGGGTGCCCCCCGCGACCGTACGCGGCCGGGAAGCGGCGGGGGTGGGCCCGGTGCCTGATCCGCCGCGCACACAGTCGTGGCACTGGAAGCCGACCGACGCGCTGATCATGCACTCGGGGCAGATGGGGCGTTCACAGCGGGTGCAGCGCACGCCTGTCTCGCGGTCCGGGTGCCGGTAGCACACGGGCAGGCCGCTCCTGGCGTCCTGCGTGCTCCCTGCTGCCTGGTCCATGAGATCCCCTTGCTCGTCGTGGTACTACCCCCCGGGCAACACCCCGCCCCGCTCATCCTTACGGACGAGCGGGGCGATTGGTTCCCCGCGCGTGGCGCGCGGGCGGTGGGCCTCAGCCCTCGCGCTTCTCGACGACGACCGACTCGATGACGACGTCGTTGACCGGGCGGTCGCTGCCCCTCGTGGGCACGGCGGCGATGGCGTCCACGACCTTCTGGCTGGCCTCGTCGACGACCTCACCGAAGATGGTGTGCTTGCGGTTCAGCCAGGTCGTCGGCGCGACGGTGATGAAGAACTGCGAGCCGTTGGTGCCCGGGCCGGCGTTGGCCATGGCGAGGAGGTACGGCTTGTTGAAGGAGAGGTCGGGGTGGAACTCGTCCTCGAACTTGTAGCCGGGGCCGCCGATGCCGGTGCCCAGCGGGTCGCCGCCCTGGATCATGAAGCCGCTGATGACCCGGTGGAAGATCGTGCCGTCGTAGAGCTTGTCCTTGCTCACGGCGCCGGTGGCCGGGTGCTTCCACTCGCGCTCGCCCGTGGCGAGCTCGACGAAGTTGTTGACCGTCTTGGGCGCGTGGTTCGGGAAGAGCCGGACCACGATGTCGCCGTGGTTGGTCTTCAGGGTGGCGTAAAGCTGCTCGGCCACGATCTGCCTTCCGTTGTCTTTCCGTGACTCCCAGATCCTCGCACGACCGTGGCCGTTCGTCGCCCGGTGGGCAGGAGTTCCACCGGGAAGCGGGACCCGGGGCGGGCTTTCCGCGGCAGTGCCGTGGCAGGGTGCTGTTGCACGGATGCGCTCTGTATGGGGTGGTAGGCACCCATATGCCCGCTCCGCATGCCAGGCTGAGCGTTCACAGGCATGATCCGTAAAAGGGTGGAAAGGCGATATACCGTACCGCCACCGAGGAGGAGGAACCCGTGACCCGCATCGACAGCGTGCGCGCCGCGACCGGCTCGGCGAAGGACAGCGTGCTGCACGCCGCGGAAGTGGTGGCACCGTACGCCGACACAGCCAGGGAGCGTGCCGCGCACTATGCCCAGGAGGCGCGCGTACGGCTTGCGCCCGTGATGTCCCAGGCCGCCGAACAGGCGCGCGTGCAGTACGACGCCCGGCTTGTCCCGCGTCTCGAACAGGCCCGTGCGCATGTGCCGCCGAAGGTGGACCTGGCCGCGCACGAAGCCGCCGCCCGTACCCGCAAAGCCGCCCGGCAGGCGGCCGAATACTCGCGTCCGAAGATCGAGCAGGCGGTGGCCGTGGCCGCTCCGGTGCGTGAGGAGGCCGCCGCACGCGGCGCCGCCGCCCTGGCCGCGCTGCGCGGCAATGTCTCGGCGGAGGACATCCAGAAGATGGCCCGGCGCAACGTGCGGCGCTCGCGGGCGGGCCGTGCCGCCAAGACGGCGGCGCTGCTGACCGCTCTGGCGGGCAGTGCGTTCGCGGCCTGGAAGTGGTGGGACAAGCAGGCCAACCCCGACTGGCTGGTCGAACCGCCCGCCGCGACGGAGGTGCCCGAGGCGGGCCGGCTCAGCTCGGTGGACGGCAGCGGCTCGGTCCTTGACCCGGAGGTCCAGGCGAAGGAGGCCGAGGACGAGTCGACGGACGACGACGATCAGGGCTGAGCCGAGGGTGGGTCAGACCCGGACGACGCGGTCCGTCGGTCCTGGGACGGCGCGGGTCGGTCAGACCTGGGACGGCGCGGGCGAGGGGCGAACCAGTCCCGGGACGGCGCGGGCGAATGAGTCTGGAACTGCTGGGGGCGGGGCGGGCGAGGTGGGACTGTCGCCCGCCCGTCCCCCTGCATGTTTCACGTGAAACGTGAACCAGCGGCGTGTCGCCTTGCTGTCAGCGCTCAGCTCACCGCTTTCCTCACCAGTTCGGCGATCCTCGCCTCGCCGGCGGCGGTCAGCTCCTTCAGGGCGAAGGAGGCAGGCCACATGGCGCCGTCGTCGAGGTTCGCCTTGTCGCTGAAGCCGAACGTGGCGTATCTCGCGTTGAACTTCTGCGCGCTCTGGAAGAAGCAGACGACCTTGCCGTCCTTGGCATACGCGGGCATCCCGTACCAGAGTTTCGGCGCCAGCTCCGGCGCGCCGGCCTTGATGACGGCGTGGATGCGTTCGGCCATGACCCGGTCCGAGTCCTGCATCTCGGCGATCTTTGCGAGCACGGCGGCCTCGTCCTCTGCCGCCTTCGCGGCGCGCGATCCCCGGCGCGCGGACGCCTTCAGCTCCTGGGCGCGCTCCTGCATCGCGCTGCGTTCCTCGGCTGTGAAGCCCTGGGATGCTGTCACTGATGTTCTCCTCTCCCGCTGCCCGTCAGCCCCACGCGCCGGCGATCTGGCGGGTGGTGGCGTTGAGCCGGTTGAACAGGTTGGTGACGCCGACCATCAGCACGATCGCGGCCAGCTGCTTCTCGTCGAAGTAGGTGGCGGCCGTGTCCCAGATCTCGTCGCTCACCGCGTCGGGACGGTCCGCCAGCCGCGTCGCGGCCTCGGCCAGCGCCAGGGCGGCCCGCTCCTCCTCGCTGAAGTACGGGGCCTCCCTCCAGGCAGCGACCGTGGCCAGCCGCTCGTCGCTCACCCCGGCCTTACGAGCCGACCTGGTGCCCATGTCGACGCAGGCGCTGCAGCCGTTGATCTGGCTGACGCGCAGGTGCAGCAGTTCCAGGATCTGCCCGTCCACACCTGCGGAGTGCACGACCTTCATGAGTTCCTGGATGGGCTGCATCGCACCGGACAGCACCATGGCGGGGTTCTGCATGCGGGACTGCATCTGATCTGCTCCTCTTCCGGTTCGTCGCCCGGTGTTCCCGGGGTGTGACTCCATGACAGCCGGACCGGCGTGCCGCGGCGATGGCGATGGGACACCGTGGGACAGCCGTAACGGCCTTGACCAGCGGCGACTTGGCCCGGGAGATTTCTTCCCGAGTGGGACAGGGAGACGGGGGAACGGTGGACGTGCGTCAGCAAAAGCAGCAACAGCAACAGCGGACGGTGAAGGGCGATCCCCACGAGGAGCTGGCGGCCCGGCTGCGTCTGCTCCAGGAACTGTCCGGGCTCGGCGTACGGGCCCTCGCGAGGGACACCGGCCTCAGTTCATCGTCGCTGTCCCGCTACCTCGGCGGGCAGACCGTGCCGCCCTGGCCCGCGGTGGTGGCCCTCTGCCGTCTCGTCAAGCGCGATCCCCGTCCCCTGCGCCCCCTGTGGGAACGGTCCTCGCATCCCTTGCCGGCGCCCCCGAAGGCGAGCCGCGAGGTCCATCCGCGTCCCCGTAACGATCTGCCGCGCGACGTGTCCGACTTCACGGGGCGCGAGGAGCAGCTCGCCGCCGTGTTCGCCGCGGTGGACAGCCACCGGGTGGTCGCCGTCGACGGCATGGCGGGCGTCGGCAAGACCTGTCTGGCGGTGCACGCCGCACACCGGCTCGCCGACCAGTACCCGGACGCCCAGCTGTATGTGGATCTGCACGGGTTCACCGAGGGCCGGGAGCCGCTCGATCCCGACTCCGCGCTGCGGATGCTGCTCGGGGCGCTGGACGTGCCGTCCGAGAGGGTCCCACAGGAGGGCCTCGAACAGCTGGCCGCCTGCTGGCGGTCGGAGCTGGCCCGCCGCCGGGCCGTCGTGGTGCTCGACAACGCTGCCGACGCCGAGCAGGTCCGTCCGCTGCTGCCCGGCGCCGGGGACACGGTGGCCCTGATCACGAGCCGCAACCGGTTGCTGGGCCTGGACGAGGTGCCCCCGGTGTCGCTGGACGTACTGAGCCCGCGGGAGAGCGCGGAGCTGCTGGCCCGTGCGAGCGGCGATCCCGGCGGCCCGGGGGGCAGGCTGGCCCGCGATCCTGAGTCCGCCGCCGAGGTGCTCCGGCTGTGCGGCCGGCTGCCGCTGGCCCTGCGGCTGGCCGGGGCCCGGCTGCGGCACCGGCCGGGCTGGACCGTGGGCGTCCTCGTCGAGCGGATGTCGGAAGGCGTGAGCGAGTTCGACGCCGTGTTCAGCGCGGCGTTCGCCATGTCGGTGCGGCAGCTGAAGCGGTCCCAGGGGCGCCTGTTCCGGTTGCTGGGCCTGCTGCCCGGCGCGTCCTTCGACGAGTACGTGGTGGCGGCGCTGGCGGAGGTGCCGCTGCGCGAGGCCCGGGCGATGCTGGAGGACCTGCTCGATGCGCACCTCGTCCAGCAGCCGGCGGCGGACCGTTACCGGCTGCACGACCTGGTGCACCAGCACGCTCGCCGGGCTTGCGCGGAGCTGGATCCGCCGGCCGAGCGGGAGCGGGCGCTGGGCCGTGTGCTCGACTACTACGTGCACGCGGCAGCCGCCGCCGACGCCGCGATGCCGTTCCTCGCGCCCGGCCGCTCGGCCTCTGCGGGCCGTCCTCCGGCCGAGCTGCCGCGGTTCGCGGACAAGAACGAGGCCTTTGCCTGGCTCGTCACGGAGTACGGGAACCTGATGGCCGCCTTCGAGACGGCGGTCGCCGTCGGCGCCGACCGGCATGTGTGCGAACTGCCGCGGTTCCTGCGGGCGTACTTCGCACGGCGGTGCGGCACGACGCATCTCAATGTGCTCTTCGAGCGGGCGCTGGCCGCCGCGCAGCGCGTGGGCGATCCGCTGCAACTGGCCGAGGCGCACAGCGACCTGGGCTTCGCTCGCTACAACGCGGGCCGGATGGCGGAGGCCGCCGCGGCGTACGAGGCGGCCGAGCGGGGCCTGTCCGGGGCGGGGGACACGCACGCCGAGGCCGAACTGGCCATGCGCCGCGGCTATCTGAGCTGGGACACGGGGCACATCGAGGAGCCGCTCGCGCTCTTCCGGCTGGCGGGAGAGCTGTACGAGCGGGTCGGCAGCCCGACGGGTGCGGCCCACGCCGCGGCAGCGGAGGCCTGGGCGATGCTGCAGCTGGGCCACCGCGAGGAGGCGGCACAGCGGGCCCAGCAGGTGCTGTGCGTCCCGCACCCCGACCCCGCCTGGCCGCCCACGCTGACGGCTCGGATCACCCTCGGCGTGGCGATCGCCCACGAGGCACCCGACGAGGCGACGCAGCACCTGCGCCGGGCGCTGGCACTGTCCCGCGAGGACCGGCACGTGCACAACGAGGCGTGGTGCCTCAACTGCCTTGGTGTCGCGCTCCGTCAGATGGGCCGGTACGAGGAGGCCCTGGCCAGCCACCGTGCGGCCTTCGCCCTGTTGGACGAGCTGTTCGAGGAACACTGGAAGGTCCGCTTCCTCAACGGCTATGCCGAGACCTGCCGTCTCGCGGGCCTGCCCGAAGAGGCCCTGCGCCTGCACCGGCAGGTCCTGGAGCTGGCACCGAGGCTGGGATACCGCTATGAGGAGTCCTTGGCCCACGAGGGCATCGCGACCGTACTCGCCGAGACGGGCAGCCGGGCCCCGGCTCCATGAGCTCCGTACGCTCCATGAGGCCGAGGGCGGGGACCACCGACGTCCTGCCAGGGCCGCACCCTCGGGTGCGGCCTGTCTGCGCCACTGGCGGATCAATGGGCGGCGGGACACGGGCCGGCCCTGGTGAAAGCTGAGCCGAGCAGTACGGAAAACCGGCACAAAAAGACCCCCCTGAACCGCGTTTCCGCAGTTCAGAGGGGTCATACAGAGTGGAGCCTAGGGGAGTCGAACCCCTGACATCCGCCATGCAAAGACGGCGCTCTACCAACTGAGCTAAGGCCCCGGGCATGAACGCCCGGCCGGAGGGTCTGTGTCCCGACGGGCGTCACAGAACAGAGTACCGGGTCACCCCCGGTATCCCGCAAAAAGATTGGGGGTCCCCGAGGATGACCACGCTCCGTAAGATGCTCGGCGTGGTTCGCTACAGCGAACCGCGGTTTCTTGGGGAAGCGATGGGGAGACGCAATGGACGCCGCACAGCAGGAAGCCACCGCGAGAGCGCGAGAGCTGCAGCGGAACTGGTACGGGGAGCCGTTGGGGGCGCTCTTCCGTAAGCTCATCGACGATCTCGGGCTCAACCAGGCCCGGCTCGCGGCAGCCCTGGGGCTGTCCGCCCCGATGCTCTCGCAGCTGATGAGCGGCCAGCGGGCCAAGATCGGCAATCCCGCGGTGGTTCAGCGGGTGCAGCTGCTGCAGGAGTTGGCGGCACAGGTTGCGGACGGCAGTGTCAGCGCCGCCGAGGCGACCGAGCGCATGGACGAGATCAAGAAGTCCCAGGGAGGCTCGGTGCTCATCAACACCACGCATACGACGAACAGTTCGGGCGCCCCCACGGTCAAGCGGGTGGTCCGCGAGATCCAGTCGCTGCTGCGCTCGGTGGCCGCCGCCGGTGACATCATCGACGCCGCCGACACCCTCGCCCCGACCCACCCGGAGCTGGCAGAGTTCCTCCGGGTCTACGGCGCCGGCCGCACCTCCGACGCGGTCGCGCACTACCAGGCCCACCAGAGCTGACACCGCGGCCCGGTTCGCCGGAGGGGGTCCGGGACCGGGCCGAGGCAGCAAAGAGGGAAGCAAGGGGGAAGCAAGGGTCTGAAGGGGGAACACCGGGGGAGGCAAGGGGGATGACCACACGGGGAGGAGCGACACGTAGCCATGGGTGAGGTCTTCGCCGGACGGTACGAGCTGGCCGACCCGATCGGACGCGGTGGTGTGGGTGCCGTATGGCGTGCCTGGGACCATCGCCGACGGCGTTACGTGGCCGCCAAGGTGCTGCAGCAGCGCGACGCCCACTCCCTCCTGCGCTTCGTCCGGGAGCAGGCCCTGCGGATCGACCACCCCCATGTCCTCGCCCCGGCCAGCTGGGCCGCCGACGACGACAAGGTGCTGTTCACCATGGACCTGGTCACCGGCGGCTCCCTGGTCCACCTCGTCGGCGACTACGGCCCCCTCCCGCCGGCGTTCGTGTGCACCCTGCTCGACCAGCTCCTGTCCGGGCTCGCCGCGGTGCACGCCGAGGGCGTCGTCCACCGGGACATCAAGCCCGCCAACGTCCTCCTCGAGGCCACCGGCACCGGCCGGCCGCGGCTCAGGCTGTCCGACTTCGGCATCGCCATGCGGCTCGGTGAGCCTCGCCTGACGGAGACCAACCTCGTCGTCGGCACGCCCGGTTACCTCGCTCCCGAACAGATGCTGGGTGCCGAACCGGACTTCCCCGCCGACCTGTTCGCGGTCGGTCTGGTCGCCCTGTATCTGCTCGAAGGAGCCAAGCCCGACGCCAAGGCACTCATACAGTACTTCGCGGAACACGGCGTCCCGGGTGCCCCCAAGGGCATTCCCGAGCCGCTGTGGGACGTCGTCGCCACCCTGATCCAGCCCGATCCCGAGGCCCGTTTCCGTACCGCCACGGGTGCGCGCAAGGCGCTCGCCTCCGCCGCGGAACTCCTCCCGGAACCGGGCGTCGACGACGAGCTGATCGAGATCTTCGACCAACTCGGCCCCCTGCCGCCAGGATTCGGCCCGGACGGCCCTCTCAGGGCGGCCTCCGGGGTGGCTGCGGAGTTGCTCAGGAGTGCCGGTACGAGCCCCGGTACGAGCCCCGGTACGAGCGCCGGTACGAGCGCCGAGGGCGACTCCGGCACCACACCGTGGGGGACGGGGACTCCCCGGACGGCGACTCCGGGCACGGGGGCCGGAACTCCGGTCGTTGGACCGGTCGGGGCACCGGTCGGCGGACCGGGAGGTACGGACCGCTTCCCTTCCTCCGCGCCGTCCCCAGCACCTCCGTCCGCCATGTCGGACACGGGGAGCTTCCATCTCCCGCCACCAGGGACACCCCCGGCCACCCCCCAGCGCCCGTACCCGCCGGAGCCGTCCACCCCACCGTCGTACGCCGCCCGGCCGTACACGCCCCAGCCGCCCCAGCAGCCCCTGCAACACTCCCAGCAGCCGTACTCCACGGCCTCCACCGCTTCGTACACCGCCCAGGAGCCGGGACCGTCGGCCCCCTCCGTGCGCGGCCGACGGGCGCGTCGGGCAATTCGGCGGCCGGGTCCCCCCGCCAAGGTGGTGATCCCGGTGCTGCTGCTGGCGCTGGCCTGTTACGCCGTGGGCTTCTGGGCCCTGGCCCGCATCTGAGGCCGCCGGGCGGCCACCGTCCAGCCGCCGAGCACCAGCAGCAGCGCGCTACCCGTACCGATCCCGCCGACGGCGAGCGCCATCATCGCGGTGTCGTCGCCACCGCTGTCGCCGCCACCGGTGCGGCCCATGCCGCCGGTCATCGCCGCCTCCCGGTCCTGCTCCGTGACCGTGAAGACGCCGCCCGGCTCGGACCGCCCGGCATATCCGGGCCCGGCGTGCGCCTGCCCGTCGATCCGTACCCTCAGCGTCACCGGGAACGGCCCCTGCCCGAACGTTCCGGCCAGCTGTTCACTCAGGTGGACGACCAGGTAGTAGTCCCCGGCGAAGCGCATGGCGGCGGCCCGGGCGATGACGGCGTACCGGTTGGCGTACTCGACGGGCGGCAGCGGGTCGAGGGTGGCGGACCGCTCGGTGCCGGTGTAGCCGAGGGCGGCGTCGTCGACGTAGCCGCGCGCGGGGTTGTACAGGGACAGGTTCAGCGCGCCGCCGACGTAGCCGCGCCCCGGGGCAGCGCCCAGTTCGGCGGTGGCCTGAAGGTGGCGGCCCCAGTCGACCGGCACCTTGAAGAAGGCGGTTCCGCCGGGGGCGAGGGCCGTCCGCCACACTCCCTGGCCGAGCAGGCCGGCCCAGGCGAAGCCCGTACCGCCGGACCGGTCCGCGGGCTTGCCGGTGAGGGGTTCGGGGGAGGCGGAGCTCCAGGTCCGCGGAGCCGTCGTGGGCCCGGGGCGTGTGAGGCGTGGTTCCGTGACGGGCGCTATCTCCAGGTCCCAGCGCTGTGGTGCCGAGGCCGCCGCGCCGGGGCCCTCGGCATCGAGGCGTTCGACGAGCACGTAGTACGGGCCGGCCCCCTGGCACAGCGCCTTGCCGGCCTCGCGCCGGCCCAGGGCCGTGACGGGGCGGGGGCTGAGCCCGGCGCCGAAGCGGGCCGAGGCGAAGGAGCAGGAGCCCCCGTGCGCGTCCTGCACCGACACGCGGATCCCGTCGGTGGCGGTGACGGTGGTGCCGGCCGGCGGTACGGCGGTGACGGGGACGTACGCCGTGGTCGTGGCGGCGAGGTCGAGGCGGTAGTACAGCCTGCCGTTCCTCGGGATGGAGCCGCGGTAGGTCCGGCCCGGCTCCAGCCCTACGGCTTCGGCGGGGTCCGCCGCGCCGGTGACCGACCGGGCGCCGGGCGCGAAGCCGTACGCCCCCGGCCGCGCGCCCGCCGGGGACGCGGCGGCACCAACGGCGACATCGGCAGCCGCAATCACGGACACGGCCACGGACATGGTCACGGCCACGGTCACGGCGCGAACCAGCCGCCGTACGCCTGGCCGGCACGTCCTCGTATGCGCTCGCCCCCACCCTCGCCCCCGCACCAGGCACCCCCTGCCGCTCCGCCACCGCCGCCCGTCGCAACCGTCACCGGGACCGTGGCCCATCCTGCCCCGCGCACCACTGCGCCATCCGTGCAATCCGCAGGGCTGTCCGAACCGGCCGCCGCGTCCGGAACACGGTCACCCGGCGCCGCCCACGGCCGTACACCGCCCAGCGGGGCCCGGCAACACGAAACCCCGGCCGCGGGGGCGACCGGGGTCTGTGTCAGTTTCTGATGTCGGCACTCACGAACCCGTGGGCACGGAGTCGGTGGCCTCCGTCCACAGATCCTGCTCGGCGCGATCCGCCTGGATCTGGCGGTACACGAGGAGCCCGCCGATGGCGGCCAGTGCGACCAGGAGCAGCTTCTTCACCGCGCAACCTCGTCTTTCCTTGACGTAGGGGACCTCTGGCGCCCGACTATACACACCGGCCGATATCGATCGGTGACCTGCGCCGTGGCCCAACTCAGGCCTCCGCCAGCGCAATAGGCCAGGTCCACGGGGTTTCGACCAGAGGGTGATCACACCCGCACGGACGGTTACTTTGCTCCCCCTTCGCTCGCTATCACCACGCTTTGGGCGTTTCCTCCGCACTCATGCACCCATCCGAGTGGTGTTCATCTGAACATCAACGCGCCACGGGCGTCGGTCCACCACTTCGCGATCCTCATACACAGCATGAGGAAAGTACGCAAATCGCCCGACCCGAAAGTGAGGGGCCATGGCCCGGAACAAGGTCATGCAGCTGTGGACCGCCATCGTCACCGCCTTCCTCGCGCTGTGCACGGCGCTCGGACTCGTCACCGCCGCCCCCGCCGCCGCGACGGCCGCGCCCCGCACCGAGAGCCCGAACAGCGACAGCGTCCCGCACCGGACGGTGCCGACGACCCCGGTGATGACGCACTGGTCCCGGCCCTGGTCCCACGCCAGGGCCCTGCCCCCCACGATGAAGCAGCGCATCAGGGCCGAGGCCCACGGGAAGTCCCCGAGTTGCCGCCACAGGCCCCTCGCCAGGCCCCTCGCCAAGCCCCTCGCCAAGCCCCTCACCGATCCCGCCGCCAAGCCCCTCACCGATCCCCTCACCGAGACGGAAGAGGAAGGCGCCGGATCCCTGTCCCGGTCGGCGCTCGCGCTCGCCTGCTGACCGGCCGCACACGCGGCACGCGGACGTCTCGACACACGGCGACTTGCGTACGCACCAGTCGACACGGAACGACCCCCGGCCGGACCCGGCCGGGGTCTCGCATGTTCGGAGTTCCCTGGCCCGTCCACCGCCATCCCCGGCTCGGCACCCCCTCTTCCGGAGTCATAGGCTGACGGAAGGAACGCGCCGACGCACCGCGGCGGGGGCCGAGCCAGGACGGAGCCGTGAGCACCAGTGCCCAAGGCGGACGAACAGACCAGCCCGCGCACCCGGGCCGTGCGCGACAACCGGCGTCACCAGTGGGAGAAGGACCGGGTCCACAAGCCGCCGGCCGTCCGGTCCGAAGCCGGCGCGACCGAGCACGAGACCGGCCTGACCCCGGGCGACCTCGTCTTCCGGGCGCGGTACCGCGAGACCGGCGCCTCCAGGGAGCTGGCGGAGATCTTCGGGGTGCCCGAGGGCACGGCTCTCCTCGAACGCCGCTACCGCACCCGTCACACCGCGGAGACGGCCCCCTTCGGGCTCGTGACCTCCTACCTCCCGCGTTCCCTGGTCACCCCCAATCCCGACCTCCTGGACGCCTCGAAGGAGCCCTGGCCCGGCGGCACGCACCACCAGCTGTCCACCGTGGGCGTCGAACTGGACCGCATCGAGGAACGTTTCACCGCGCGTCCGCCGGCACCCGAGGAGGCACGGGAACTGGAGCTGCCGCCGGGCACACCGGTGATCCTGCTCCGCAAGACCTCGTACGACACCGGGGGCCGGGTCGTCGAGGTCTCCTACGTCGTACTGCCGGGCGACCGTACCGAGTTGCTCTTCACCACTGCTCTGGAAAGGTGGTGAGTGCCGCCGTGACCCGGCGCATCACCGTTGTCACCGCTGTCCACGGCCCGTCCGCCGGCTTCCTGCCGGAGGCCTACGAGTCACTGCGCGAGCAGTGGCTCGCGGACGGCTGGGACTGGGAGTGGGTGATCCAGGAGGACGGCAGCACGGACGCGGTCCGCCCGTACGTACCGGCGGACGAGCGGGTGACCTTCCGCCAGGGCCGGCCGGGCGGCCCCGGGGTGGCCCGGACGATCGCGCTGGCGCACGCCGGGGGCGAGTACGTGAAGGTCCTGGACGCCGACGACCAGCTCGCGCCGGGCACGCTCGCCCGGGACCTGGCCGCGCTGGAGGCGGACCGCACGATCGGCTGGACGACGTCCCGGGTCCTCGACCTGCTGCCGGACGGTTCGACCGCCGGCTTTCCTGGCGATCCGGACGAGGGCCCCGTCGAGCGCGGTGCCGTGCTCTCCTTCTGGAAGGAGAACGGGTTCCGCGCCCAGGTCCACCCGGCGACCCTGTGCGTCCGCCGGGACCTGCTGACCGCCCTGGGCGGCTGGATGGCCTTGCCCGCCTCGGAGGACACCGGGCTGCTGCTGGCGCTGAACGCGGTGAGCCGTGGCTGGTTCTCGGCGGAGGTCGGTCTGCTGTACCGCAAGTGGGAAGGGCAGGTGACCGGCCAGGCCTCCCACACCGACCCCGCCGAACGCACCGCCCGCATGGCGGTGGCGGAAGCCAGGGCCCGGGCACTGGCGAGCTTCCACTGGCGCTATCCGGTCACTCCATGAGTGCGATGGCGATGGCCTGCGAGGGGCACTTCTCCGCCGCTTCCCGCACCCGTGGATCGTCACCGGTCTCCTGCCTGCCGGGCCGGACGACGCCGTAGCCGTCCTCGAACGCGAACACGGACGGAGCCCGGTGCGCGCACTCGGCGGAGCCGTAACACAGCTCCCGGTCAACGGAGACCTTGATACGCCCGTCCGGCATGGCTCCGTCCCGCAGCTGTCCGTCCGCCAGATGTCCGTCCCGCATGGGTCCCTCCCCGTCGGCTCGGTGCCTTCCAGGACGTGACTGCCCTGCGGACCACGCGCTGAACCGATCCCCCTGGTTCGGCGGAGCGGTTCCGGGGTGCTGGTGCGCACTGGCGCCCGGGACGTCGAAGCGACGCCAGTCGCCGCCCCTTGGCCCCCGCAGAGCGACGTCTCCACGGCACACACCCCTTCTCACCCCGTGGTGGGACGGCAGACGGCGCGTATGGCGGCTGGTGGTCCGTCAGGTTTCCAGGGCTGCGCGGCACGGAGGCCGGAGGCAGCGGTACGGAAGGCCGAGAACGGCGACGCGGGTGCCGGAGGACGCTCGTGAAGACCCCTGTCCGTCCGGCACCGGTCCCTCCCCACGCGGGGACCGGTACCGGACGGTACGGGGCAGTCGGCTCATGCCAAGTCGGCGATTCGACACGAGCCGAACGAATTGCGGGTCAAGTGAGCCGCGTCACGCTTTCGACGGATGTTGACCGAGAACCTTCGGCGCCATGAGCTGCCTCTCCGAGCGCTGGGCCGGTGGCCTGTCCGGACGGTGCGTGAGCGGTCTCCTAGTGCGCCGAAATCCTGCCACCTGTTTTCGCCACCGAGGAGATTCCGGTGTCCGGTCATGGGCTAATCCGCAGGTCAGCCGTATAAGGTGAGTTTTCCGGTCCGGACGTCAGATGCACGGGGGAAGTAAGGGGTGGGGCCTTGAGTTCCGACTCAGGGGCACGCACAGCTTTCGCCGAGCGCCTCGCGCTGCTCTACAAGGAGGCCGGGAATCCGCCCCTGAAGAGCGTGTCCGAGGGAGTCGTCCGGCTACAGCGGGTCGACGAGCGCGGGCGCCCCGTCCGCGTGTCCGCCCAGCGCATCAGCGACTGGCGGCGGGCCAAGAACGTACCCGCGCAGTTCACCGCCCTCGCAGCGGTCCTGCACATCCTGATCCCCGAGGCGCGGCGCGCGCGGCCGGTACCGGTCTCCACCGGCCTGTACGACCTGGCGCACTGGCAGCGGTTGTGGGAACGCGCGGTGTCCGACCCGGTCGGCGAGCGCACCGCGACGCCCTCGGCGCAGACCCCGGCGGCATCCGCCCAGGACCCGCCCGTCACCGGCGGCGTGTGCCCGTACCGGGGTCTGGCGCCGTACCGCTGGGAGGACGCCCGCTGGTTCTTCGGCCGGGAGCGGAGCACCGACGCCCTCGTCGCCCAGCTCCGCGCCGCCGAGAAGACGGGCGGGCTGGTGATGCTGGTGGGCGCCTCGGGCGCCGGTAAGTCGTCCCTGCTGAACGCCGGCCTCGTGCCGGCGATACGCGACGGCGCTCTGACGGACCGCGGCGGCGGTGTGGCACCGCCGGGACCGGACCCGTCCGACCGCCCGCCCACGCACCCCACGCACCCCACGCACCCCAGGCACCCCACGCACCTCACCACCCCGACCGCCCCCACCTCCTCGGCCTCTCCGGCCATCCCCACCTCCTCCACCACCTCCTCGGCCGCGTCCTCCGCCGATCCCGCCGACCGCCCGGGCGCCGTCCTCCAACTGGTCCCCGGCGCCGATCCGCTGGCCGAGCTGACCCGGTGCATACCCGAACTGGCCCCCGTCGCCGAGCGCGCACAGAAGGCCGAACGGCTAGCCGCGGACAACCCGGCGGCGCCGGGTGCCCACAGCCCGGAAACCGGGCGTGCGGTGCGGGCGGCCATGCTGGAGTGGGCGCGCCGTGAGGCGCCCGCGGACGCGCGTCCGGTCGTCATCGTCGACCAGTTCGAAGAGACGTTCACCCTCTGCGCCGACGATGCGGACCGGCGTACCTTCATCCAGCTCCTGCACGCGGCCTGCACCGCCCACGCCCCATCCGGCGAGGCCGCGCCCGCGCTGGTGGTCCTCGGTGTCCGCGCCGACTTCTACGAGCAGTGCCTGCGCCATCCCGAACTCGCCGACGCGCTCCAGCACCGGCACATGGTGCTCGGCCCGCTGACCGCCGCGGAGCTGCGCGAAGCGGTGATCGGGCCGGCCAAGGCCGTCGGGCTGGAGCTGGAGCCGGGGCTGGCCGAGCTGATCGTCCGCGAGGTCAGCGCCGACGGGCCGCGCGGGGCGCACGACGCGGGGGTGCTCCCACTGCTGTCGCATGCCCTGCTCGCCACCTGGCAGCGCCGCAAGGCGGGCAGGCTGACGCTGGCCGGATACCGCGCGGCCGGCGGCATCCAGGGCGCGGTGGCGGCGACCGCCGAACACGCCTGGTCCGGCCTGGACCCGGCCGCCCGTGAGGCCGCCCGGCTGCTCCTGCTGCGGCTGGTCCGGCTCGGTGAGGACACCCAGGCAACGCGCAGGCGCGGGACGCGGCGCCAGCTGGCGTCGGAGTCCACCGACCCCCGCAAGACGGAACAGTCGCTCGAAGCGCTGGTGCGCGCCCGGCTGGTGACGCTGGACGCGGACACCGTGGAGATCACCCACGAGGCGCTGCTGCACGCCTGGCCGCGGCTGCGCCACTGGATAGACGACGGCCGCAACGACCACCTGCTGCGCCAGCGCCTGGAGGAGGATGGCCGGTCCTGGGAGGACTCGGGCCGCGACAGCTCGCTGCTCTACCGCGGCTCCCGGCTGGAGCAGGCCCGCAGCTGGGCCGGCTCGGCCGGTGACACGTATCTGACGCGCGGGGCGGTGGAGTTCCTGGCCGCCTCGGTACGGCTGCGCAGGCGCACCGTGTGGATCAGCCGGGGCGCGGTGGCGGTCGTGATGGTCCTCGCCGTGCTCGCGGCGGGCTCGGCGGTGCTCGCCTGGCGGCAGCGGGACGACGCCGTGTTCGAGCAGGTGCTCGCCGAGGCGGACCGGGTGCAGCACACGGACCCGTCGCTGGCCGCCCAGCTCGACCTGGTGGCGCACCGGCTGCGCCCGCACGACGAGGGCACCGCCAGCAGGCTGCTGTCGATCGTGAACGCGTCGCTGGCCACGCCCCTGCTGGGCCACACCGGCGCGGTCTACCTCACCTCCTTCAGCCCCGACGGCCGCACCCTGGCCACGGCCAGCTACGACCGGACCGTACGGCTGTGGAACGTGGCCGACCCGAGCCGCCCCAGGCCGCTCGGAAAGCCCCTGACCGGCCACACGAGCTGGGTGTCCAGCGCGGTTTTCAGCCCGGACGGGCACACCCTCGCCAGCGCCGGCGACGACGGCATGATCCGGCTGTGGGACGTCCGTTCCCCCGCACGGGCCGCCCTGCTCGGGCAGCCCCTGACCAGCCACACCGGCACGATCTACCTGGTCGCGTTCAGCCCGGACGGGCACACGCTGGCCTCCGTCAGCGAGGACCGCACGGTCCGGCTGTGGAACGTCACCGACCCGGCCCGGCCGACGGCGCTCGGCGTGCTGCGCGGCTCCTCGGCCGCGATGCGCTGTGTCGCTTTCAGCCCCGACGGGCGCACGCTCGCGGCGAGTGGCGACGACCAGACGATCCGGCTGTGGGACCTGTCCGATCCGCGCCGCCCGAAGCGACTGCCCAGGGAGTTGAGGGGCCACACGGACCTCGTGCATTCGCTGGCTTTCAGCCCGGACGGCCGCACCCTCGCCTCCGGCAGCGCGGACGACACCATCCGCCTGTGGAACGTCACCGACCCGGCGCACGCGGCGCCGATCGGCGGCCCGCTGACCGGCCACACCGGCCCGATCTGGTCCGTGGCCTTCAGTCCGCGCGGCGGCATGCTCGCCGCGGCCAGCGCGGACAGCACGGCCAGCCTGTGGAACGTCAGCGACCCGGCGGCCGCGTCGCAGGTCGGCGAGCCGCTCTCGGGCAGCAGCGGCGAGATGTACGCCCTGGGGTTCAGCCCGGACGGCCGTACCCTCGCCACCGGCAGCGGGGACAGCAAGGTCCGTCTGTGGTCGTTGCCGACGTCGGACATGGTCGGCCGCGGCGGAGCGTTCCGCCGGGACGGGAAGGTGCTCGCCACGGCCGCGCGCGACGGCCGGATCCGGCTGTGGAAGGTGACCGCCCCCGGGCGGCCCGTACTGCTGGGAGAACCGTTCATGCGCGCGGACGGCGGCCAGCGTTCCATGGTGTTCTCCCCCGACGGCCACACCCTCGCCGTCCTCACGGGCAACCGCTCGGTGTACCTGTGGAACGTCGTCGACCCGGTCCGTCCCAGGCCGCTGGGGCGTCCCCTCACCCTGCGCACGCGCTTCATGGGCCCGGACGCGCTGGCCTACAGCCCGGACGGCCGCACCCTGGCCACCGCCTACGACGACCGCACCATCCGTCTGTGGAACGTGACGGACCCGGCCCGCGTCGCACCGCTCGGACGGCCGCTCACCGGCCACCGTGGCTATATCAACGCCCTCGCCTTCAGCCCGGACGGGCACACGCTCGCCTCCGGCAGCGCGGACAGCACCGTCCGTCTGTGGAACGTGACGGACCCGGCCCGCGTCGCACCGCTCGGACGGCCGCTCACCCAGCACTCCGGGCCCGTCAACACGCTGGCCTTCAGCCCGGACGGACACACCCTGGCCTCCGGCAGCGACGACGACACGGTCCGGCTGTGGGACGTCTCCGCCCCCGGCACGACGACCCTGCTGGGCGCTCCCCTCACCGGCCACACCGAGGCGGTGACCTCGCTGACCTTCAGCGCGCACGGCGACACCCTGGCCAGCGGCGGCGACGACAACACGGTCCGGCTGTGGAACGTGGTCCAGCCCTCCCGGGCCACGCCCATCGGCCAGTCGATGAGCCCGAACGCCAAGACCGGCACGTTCCTGGCCTTCAGCCCGGCCAGGAACGTGCTCGGGGTCTCGAGCGGCACCGACACGGTCCGCCTGTGGAGCCTGGACACCGAGCAGGCGATCCGCCACATCTGCGCGGTCACCCCGGGCGTCCTGAGCCGGCAGAAGTGGCACGAGTACCTGCCGCGCCTGTCCTACGACCCACCGTGCGACGACTGAGAAACGACTGAGGAAGAGGGACGGACAGCCCGGACAGGGGACGAGCGGCCGATGAGCCGTAGGTGATCGGCCAAGAATTCTGAATTTCGACCGAGCCGGCCCCATGCCTGAGGCAACCTTGTTACCCTTGGCCATAGCCCGATCGCTGGTGCATCCCCCGTCGCCAGCGGTCGGGCCTTTTTTTCTGGGTGAGGGCCTCGGCCTGCCTCAGCGGCCTGACGTGCACGGGAAACGCCGTAGACCCCCAGCCCTTGTGGACTGGGGGTCTCCGTATCGGTGGGGCTAACAGGATTTGAACCTGTGGCCTCATCCTTATCAGGGATGCGCTCTAACCAACTGAGCTATAGCCCCGCCGCGCTTTGCGGTGTGTCCCGCGCGCTGACTCCTGAAGATTAGCGCACGACTGCCGCAGTCCCAAAATCGGTTGTCGGGGGACCGTCACTCGTCCTCGGCCAGGGTCAGCTCCACGCCGCCCACGAAGCCAGCCGACAGGTTGTAGATGAACGCGCCGAGGGTCGCGAGCGCCGTCGCGAGGACGACGTCGATGACCGCGATGATCGTCGTGAAGATCAGGACGTGGGGAAGCGAGAGGAACGCCTGGAGGTCGAAGCCGTTCGACTCGTTGGAGCCGGTCGCCTCGGAGATCGTCCCGCCGACCGTCGAGAAGACGCCCATCGCGTCCATGACCATCCACAGCACCGCCGAGGCGACGATCGTGCAGATGCCGAGCGCGATGGACAGCAGGAAGCTGACCTTCATCACCGACCACGGGTCGGCCTTGGCCACGCGCAGCCGCGCCTTGCGGACGCGCGGCGCGGTGCGCGCGCCGGTGCGCGGCCGGCGTACGGCCTCGGCGGGCGCCTGCGCCGAATAGGCCTGCGGCGGGTGGTACGGCCCGGCAGGCTGCTCCTGTCGCCGCTCTCCGGGCAGCGGCGACACCGGCCGCCCTTCGGCCGCGGCCGCGCCCGGCTGGGCCTGCGGGCCTCGGGTGTCCGTCACGGTTCCCCCCTGTGATCCGTGCGCCTCGGACGAGGAGGAGCCGGCCTGACCCCGGTCCGCTTCGACCTTGCGCAGCTGAGTCGTGTGCGAATCCGTCGCACGCGCGGCGGAGCCACGGCCGCCGCCGTTCGTTTCCGTACCCGTGGGGGTACCGGCCGATCCGGCGCCCGTGGCTCCGCTCACGATGACTCTCTCCTCGTGCTACTCGGCCGAGGGCGCCTCACCCTCGTCCATGCCGGTGGCCGCGGCCCCCTCGGCGGACTCGTCGACGGGCTCCTCGCCGTCGACCTCCTCCGCCTCACGCCCGGCCTCGGCGTTACGTGCGATACCGACCACGGCATCGCGCTTGCCCAGGTTGATCAGTTGGACGCCCATGGTGTCACGGCCCGTCTCCCTGACCTCGCTGACTCGCGTACGAATCACACCGCCGGACAGCGTGATCGCGAGGATCTCGTCGCTCTCCTCGACAATCAGCGCACCGACGAGCGAACCCCGGTCCTCCACGATCTTGGCAGCCTTGATGCCGAGGCCGCCGCGGCCCTGGACGCGGTACTCGTCGACGGCGGTCCGCTTCGCGTACCCACCGTCGGTGGCAGTGAACACGAACGTACCGGGTCGCACGACATTCATCGAGAGCAGTTCGTCGCCCTCGCGGAAACTCATGCCCTTCACACCGGACGTGGCGCGGCCCATCGGGCGCAGGGTGTCGTCGGAGGCGGTGAACCGGATCGACTGCGCCTTCTTGCTGATCAGCAGCAGGTCGTCGTCCGCCGAGACGAGTTCGGCGCCGATCAGCTCGTCGTCCAGGCCGTCCTCCCGCTCGCGCAGGTTGATGGCGATGACACCGCCGGAGCGCGGGGAGTCGTAGTCCTTCAGCGGTGTCTTCTTCACCAGACCGGACTTGGTGGCCAGCACCAGGTAGGGCGCCGCCTCGTAGTCGCGGATCGCGAGGATCTCGGCGATCGCCTCGTCCGGCTGGAAGGCCAGCAGGTTCGCCACGTGCTGCCCGCGCGCGTCCCGCCCGGCCTCGGGCAGTTCGTACGCCTTCGCCCGGTACACCCGGCCCTTGTTGGTGAAGAACAGCAGCCAGTGGTGCGTGGTGGAGACGAAGAAGTGGTCGACGATGTCGTCTTCCTTCAGCTTCGTGCCGCGCACGCCCTTGCCGCCGCGCTTCTGCGCCCGGTAGTCGTCCGTCTTCGTCCGCTTGACGTAGCCGCCACGCGTGACGGTGACGACGATGTCCTCCTCGGCGATCAGGTCCTCGATGGACATGTCGCCCTCGTACGGGATCAGCTTGGTCTTGCGGTCGTCGCCGTACTTCTCGACGATCGCCGCCAGCTCCTCGCTGACGATCCCGCGCTGACGGACCGGCGAGGCGAGGATCTCGTTGTACTCGTTGATCTTGGCCTGGAGTTCGTCGTGCTCCTGGACGATCTTCTGGCGCTCCAGGGCGGCCAGACGGCGCAGCTGCATCTCGAGGATGGCGTTGGCCTGGATCTCGTCGATCTCGAGGAGGTCCATCAGGCCGCTGCGCGCGATCTCGACGGTCTCGCTGCGCCGGATCAGCGCGATGACCTCGTCGATGGCGTCCAGGGCCTTCAGCAGACCGCGCAGGATGTGCGCACGCTCCTCGGCCTTGCGCAGCCGGAACCGGGTCCGGCGGACGATGACCTCGATCTGGTGCGTCACCCAGTGGCGGATGAACGCGTCCAGGGACAGCGTGCGCGGCACGCCGTCGACCAGCGCCAGCATGTTGGCGCCGAAGTTCGTCTGCAGGTCGGTGTGCTTGTAGAGGTTGTTCAGGACGACCTTGGCGACCGCGTCCCGCTTGAGGACGATGACGAGGCGCTGGCCGGTCCGGGACGAGGTCTCGTCCCGGACGTCCGCGATGCCGCCGATCTTCCCGTCCTTCACCAGGTCGGCGATCTTCTGTGCCAGGTTGTCCGGGTTCACCTGGTACGGCAGCTCGGTGACCACCAGGCACTGGCGGTTCTGGATCTCCTCGACCTCGACCACCGCGCGCATCGTGATGGAGCCGCGACCGGTGCGGTACGCCTCCTCGATGCCCTTGCGGCCGACGACGAGCGCGCCGGTCGGGAAATCGGGGCCCTTGATGCGCTCCATGAGCGCGTCCAGCAGTTCCTCGTGCGACGCCTCGGGGTTCTCCAGGTACCACTGGGCGCCGGCCGCGACCTCACGCAGGTTGTGCGGCGGGATGTTGGTCGCCATGCCGACCGCGATACCGGCCGAGCCGTTGATCAGCAGGTTCGGGAAGCGGGCCGGCAGGACGGTCGGCTCCTGAGAGCGGCCGTCGTAGTTGTCCGTGAAGTCGACGGTCTCCTCGTCGATGTCACGGACCATCTCCATCGACAGCGGCGCCAGCTTGCACTCGGTGTAGCGCATGGCCGCCGCCGGGTCGTTGCCCGGAGAGCCGAAGTTGCCGTTGGAGTCCACCAGCGGCATCCGCATCGCCCACGGCTGCGCGAGGCGCACCAGGGCGTCGTAGATCGAGGAGTCGCCGTGCGGGTGGTAGTTGCCCATGACGTCGCCGACGACACGGGCGCACTTGTAGAAGCCGCGCTCGGGGCGGTAGCCGCCGTCGTACATCGCGTACAGCACACGGCGGTGGACGGGCTTGAGGCCGTCCCGGACGTCGGGCAGCGCACGCGAGACGATGACGGACATCGCGTAGTCGAGGTACGAGCGCTGCATCTCCGTCTCGAGCCCGACGGGCTCGACGCGCAGAGTGATCTCGCCGCCCTCGGTCTCGGGAGTTTGCGGGGTGTTCTCGTCGGCCATTGCTGGTGAAGATCCTTCCTGGTGCGGTCAGCCGAGACCGACTCAGATGTCGAGGAAGCGGACGTCCTTGGCGTTGCGCTGGATGAACTGGCGACGGGCCTCGACGTCCTCGCCCATCAGGACCGAGAACAGGTCGTCGGCCTGGGCGGCGTCGTCCAGGGTGACCTGACCGAGGACGCGGTGCTCCTGGTCCATCGTGGTCACACGCAGCTCCTCGGCGTTCATCTCGCCCAGACCCTTGAAGCGCTGGATCGAGTCCTCCCGGATGCGCTTGCCGCGCTGGCGGCCCATCTCGATCAGCGCGTCGCGCTCGCGGTCCGAGTACGCGTACTCGATGTCGTCCCGGCCCCACTTGATCTTGTACAGCGGAGGACGGGAGAGGTACACGTGCCCGGCCTCGACCAGCGGCCGCATGAAGCGGAACAGGAAGGTGAGCAACAGGGTGCTGATGTGCTGGCCGTCGACGTCGGCGTCCGCCATCAGGATGATCTTGTGATAGCGGAGCTTCTCGATGTCGAAGTCCTCGTGCACACCGGTGCCGAAGGCGGAGATCAGCGCCTGGATCTCCTGGTTCTGCAGGATCTTGTCGATCCTGGCCTTCTCGACGTTGAGGATCTTGCCGCGGATCGGGAGGATCGCCTGGTACTGCGGATTGCGACCGGACTTGGCCGAGCCGCCGGCGGAGTCACCCTCGACGATGAAGATCTCGCACTTGGTGGGGTCGTTCGACTGGCAGTCGGACAGCTTGCCCGGCAGGGACGCCGACTCCAGCAGACCCTTGCGGCGGGTCAGGTCGCGCGCCTTACGGGCCGCCACACGCGCGGTGGCCGCCTGGATGCCCTTGCGGACGATGTCCGCGGCCTCGTTCGGGTTGCGGTCCAGCCAGTCGTTGAGGTGTTCGTAGACCGCCTTCTGCACGAAGGTCTTGGCCTCCGTGTTGCCCAGCTTGGTCTTCGTCTGCCCCTCGAACTGCGGCTCGCTCAGCTTGACCGAGATGATCGCGGTCAGACCCTCACGGATGTCGTCACCGGTGAGGTTGTCGTCCTTCTCGCGCAGCAGCTTCTTGTCGCGCGCGTACTTGTTGATCAGGCTGGTGAGGGCCGCCCGGAAGCCCTCCTCGTGCGTACCGCCCTCATGGGTGTGGATGATGTTCGCGAAGGAGTACACGCCCTCGCTGTAGCCGCTGTTCCACTGCATCGCGACCTCGAGGGACAGGCTCTTGTCCTTGTCCTCGGCCTCCAGGTCGATCACCGTGGGGTTGACGGCCTCCCCCTTGCGGGAGTTGAGGTACTTCACGAAGTCGACGATGCCGCCCTCGTAGTGGTACGTGACCGACTTGACCTCGGCGCTCTCGTCCGCGCCCGCCTCGTCCGCGCCGCTGGTGGCCTTCGCCGACTCGCGCTCGTCGGTGAGTTTGATCGTCAAACCCTTGTTGAGGAACGCCATCTCCTGGAAACGCCGCGACAGCGTCTCGAAGGAGTACTCGGTGGTCTCGAAGATCTCCGGGTCGGCCCAGAAGGTCACCGACGTGCCGGTCTCCTCCGTCGCCTCGTGCTGGACGAGCGGGGCGGTCGGGACGCCCATCTTGTAGTCCTGCGTCCAGCGGTGCCCGTCGGTCTTCACCTCGACGGCGACCTTCGTGGACAGCGCGTTGACGACGGACACACCCACGCCGTGCAGACCGCCGGAGACGGCGTAACCGCCGCCGCCGAACTTGCCGCCCGCGTGCAGCACGGTCAGCACGACCTCGAGCGCCGGCTTGCCCTCGGAGGGGACGATGCCCACGGGGATGCCACGGCCGTTGTCGACCACGCGCACGCCGCCGTCGGCGAGGATCGTCACGTCGATCGTGTCCGCGTACCCGGCCAGTGCCTCGTCGACCGAGTTGTCGACGACCTCGTACACCAGGTGGTGCAGACCGCGCTCGCCCGTGGAGCCGATGTACATGCCGGGCCGCTTGCGGACCGCGTCCAGCCCTTCGAGCACGGTGATGGCGCTGGCGTCGTAGGAGGCGGAGCCTGCGCCGGAGTCTGCGGCCCCGCCGTTCACGCCGGCGTCGGTGGTCGGGATGTTCTCGTTGGGGTTGCCGGAATCGGCCACGAAGCGCCCTTTCTGGCACAGCACGAGCCGGGCTCCTGAGGGCGCTCCCTCTGGGGAGGGTTGCCGGAGCGGCTGCGGCATGTTGCGTTGGTCAGCCTTGAATCAGCGTTGCTCAGCTTTTCCCGGGCGGTCCCCACGATTGGGGCGGGATTACGTTTCAGTCTACCGGTAGCGCTGACAGTGATGGGGGTTTGCCGGTACCTGAGTCCCCATGTGCCGCCCTCAACCGGTCTCGGCCGGGTCCCGATATGCGGAAGGGGGCTTCAAGCGGCTCACAGCGGCACTCAGCGCTTCGGGCCGTCAACCCTTTGCTACCGACGGGTCAGATGGTGATCCGTACCTGTGTGCGGTGGTACGAGGGGTGCTCCGACGAGGGTGCCGACCGGTCCGACGCAAAGCCCGAGACGTGAGGTACGTCACGCGCGCCGACCTCCGGTTCAGCACCGGCCAGTCTGTCAGCCGTAGGTGTCGCCGGGCCCCGTGCTGCCCGGAGCGCGCAGCGGGCCGTAGCGGCGGGCCGGGCCGCCGGGCCCCTGGACCTTCAGCAGCCGGACCGTGCCGTGGCCGAGGTCCTCGTTGAGCCGGGCGACCAGCGTCGGCGCGAGCAGCCGCAACTGGGTCGCCCAGGCCGTGGAGTCACAGCCCACCGTCAGGACGCGCTCGTCCTCGTCGTAGCGCTGCGGCACGCAGTGCTTGGCCAGGTCCTCCCCGACGATCTGCGGCCAGCGGCCCATGACCCCGCCCACCGCGGCCGGGGTCTCCCAGCCGCGCTCGGTGATCAGCCGGTTGATCGCCGAGCCGAGCGCCATCGGGTCGCGGCCGTCGGCGCGCGCACCAGAGCGCAGACCGCCACCGCGCCGGGCCTGCTTCTTCTGCCGTGCCGCGTCCCCGCGCGCGCGTGCCTGCTCCTTCGCGGCGCGCAACGCCACGCGCGCGAGGTCGACGCCGGAGGGTTCGGGCCTCTTCTTGGGGGCGTCGGGCTTGTCACTGCTCATACGCGCTCCACCGTCCCGCCGGCCACCGCGTACCGGGCGCCGGCCAGCACATGGGGTACGTCGTCGTCCACGGCGGCGGTGACCAGCACCTGTTCACCGGGCGCGACCAGCTCGGCCAGCCGTTCCCGACGCCGGGCGTCCAGCTCGGCGAAGACGTCGTCCAGGACCAGCACCGGCTCGTTGCCCTCCGCGCGCAGCAGTTCGTAGGAGGCCAGGCGCAGGGCGAGGGCGTAGGACCAGGACTCGCCGTGGGAGGCATAGCCCTTGGCGGGCAGCTGACCGAGTTTGAGAACCAGATCGTCCCGATGGGGTCCCACGAGGGTGACACCCCGCTCGATCTCCTGTTTGCGCGCCTGGGTCAGGGCCGCCATCAGCTGGGCGTGGAGATCCTCGCGTGTGTGCGCCTCACCGGGCGCGGACGGCTTGTACTCCAGGGCGACGGGGCCGCCGCCGGGGGCCAGCTGCTCGTAGGCCTTGTCGGCCAGCGGCTGGAGCGCGGCGATCAGGTCCAGGCGCCGGCCGAGCAGTTCGGCGCCCGCGTGCGCGAGGTGCTGGTCCCACACGTCGAGGGTCGACAGGTCCATGGAGCGCCCGCCGTGCCGCCGTGCGAGGGCGGCGGTCTTCAGAAGCGTGTTCCGCTGCTTGAGCACCCGCTCGTAGTCCGAGCGCACGCCCGCCATGCGCGGGGAGCGGGCGGTGATCAGCTCGTCGAGGAAGCGCCGCCGCTCACCGGGGTCGCCCTTGACCAGCGCGAGGTCCTCGGGCGCGAACAGCACCGTCCGTACGATCCCCAGCACGTCCCTCGGTCTGACCTGCGAGGACCGGTTGATGCGGGCGCGGTTCGCCCTGCCGGGGTTCAGCTCCAGCTCGACCAGCTGCTGCCGCTCGCCCTGCCTGACCTGCGCCCGGATCACAGCGCGGTCGGCGCCCATGCGGACCAGGGGGGCGTCGGAGGAGACGCGGTGGCTGCCGAGTGTGGCCAGGTAGCCGACCGCCTCGACCAGGTTGGTCTTGCCCTGGCCGTTCGGGCCGACGAAGGCGGTGACGCCCGGGTCCAGCGGGACCTCGACCCGGGCGTACGAGCGGAAGTCGGCCAGCGAAAGATGCGTGACGTGCATGGTCGTTCGCCGACCTCCCCCAGAGTGGTGATGGCTTGTGGATCGCGGGGGCGATCCTGTGGATTACTTCTTCTCTACGGCGTGACCGCCGAACTGGTTGCGCAGCGCGGCGATCATCTTCATCTGCGGCGAGTCCTCCTGGCGGGAGGCGAACCGCGCGAACAGCGAAGCGGTGATCGCGGGCAGCGGGACCGCGTTGTCGATGGCGGCCTCCACAGTCCAGCGTCCCTCACCGGAGTCCTGTGCGTAACCGCGCAGGCCCTCCAGGTGCTCGTCGTCGTCCAGCGCGTTGACCGCGAGGTCGAGCAGCCAGGAGCGGATGACGGTGCCCTCCTGCCAGGAGCGGAAGACCTCGCGGACGTTCTCCACGGAGTCGACCTTCTCCAGCAGCTCCCAGCCCTCGGCGTAGGCCTGCATCATCGCGTACTCGATGCCGTTGTGGACCATCTTCGCGAAATGGCCCGCACCGACCTTGCCGGCGTGCACCGAGCCGAAGTCGCCCTCCGGCTTGAGCGCGTCGAAGACCGGCTGGACCCTGGCGACGTGCTCGGCGTCGCCGCCGTACATCAGCGCATAGCCGTTCTCCAGGCCCCAGACGCCGCCGGAGACGCCGCAGTCGACGAAGCCTATGCCCTTGGCGGCCAGCTCCTCGGCGTGCTTCTCGTCGTCCGTCCAGCGGGAGTTGCCGCCGTCCACCACCACGTCGCCGGGCTCCAGCAGCTCGGCGAGCTGGTCGATGGTGGACTGGGTGGGCTCGCCGGCCGGGACCATCACCCAGACCACGCGCGGACCGCTGAGCTTGCCCACAAGCTCTTCCAGGCTGTGGACATCCGCGACGTCGGGGTTGCGGTCGTATCCGATGACGGTGTGGCCCGCGCGGCGGATCCGCTCGCGCATGTTGCCGCCCATCTTGCCGAGGCCGACGAGACCGAGCTCCATCAGTTTGGTTCCTTTGGGTTGCTGTGTGGCATGAGGGGCACCGCGTGCCCGGCCCCGAGCCTAGCCGCGACCCCTCGCGCACAGCTGTGGGCATACGCGCTCATACGTATGCCCTCACCTGGGACTTTGCTCAGTTGCCCACAGCCTGTGGACGCAATCAGCCGCTGAGCCGCACCGGCATGATCAGGTACTTGTACGCGTCGTCCGCCTCCGCGTCGACCGCCGGCTTGCCGCTGAGCAGCGCCGGCTTCGTGGACGTGGTGAACGACAGCTGGGCCACCGGGGAGTCGATGGCGCTCAGGCCGTCCAGCAGGAACGTCGGGTTGAAGGCGATCGAGATGTCGTCGCCCTCCAGCTGGGCGTCGACCCTTTCCACAGCCTGTGCGTCGTCGCTGGAGCCGGCCTCCAGGATCAGCACGCCCTGCTCGAAGCTGAGCCTCACCGGGGTGTTGCGCTCGGCAACCAGGGCCACACGCTTGACGGCCTCCACGAAGGGGGCGGTCTCGATCACGGCCACGGAGTTGAACTCCGTCGGGAACAGCGTGCGGTACTTCGGCAGGTCGCCCTCGAGCAGCCGCGTGGTCGTACGCCGGCCCGCACCCTCGAAACCGATCAGGCCCTCGCCCGCGCCGGAGCCGGACAGCGCCAGCGTGACGCTGTCGCCCGCGCCGAGGGACTTGGCGGTGTCCAGCAGCGTCTTGGCCGGGACCAGGGCGACCGCGGAGGCGTCGGGGTTCTCCGGCTTCCAGAGGAACTCACGGACCGCGAAGCGGTAGCGGTCGGTGGAGGCGAGGGTGACCGTGTCGCCCTCGATCTCGATGCGCACACCGGTGAGCACCGGGAGCGTGTCGTCACGGCCGGCGGCGATGGCCACCTGGGACACCGCGGCGGCGAAGACCTCGCCGGGCACGGTGCCCGTCGCGCTCGGCATCTGCGGCAGCGCCGGGTACTCCTCCACAGGGAGGGTGTGGAGGGTGAAGCGGGAGGAGCCGCAGACCACGGTCGCCCGTACACCGTCTGTGGAAATCTCCACCGGACGGTTGGGCAGGGCGCGGGAGATGTCGGCGAGCAGGCGGCCGGAGACGAGGACGGTGCCCTCCTCCTCGACCTCGGCCTCGACACTCACACGCGCGGAGACCTCGTAGTCGAAGCTCGACAGGCTCAGCTGGCCGTCCTCGGCCTTGAGCAGCAGGCCGGCGAGGACAGGCGCCGGCGGACGGGCCGGGAGGCTGCGTGCCGCCCAGGCCACTGCCTCCGCGAGTACGTCGCGTTCCACCCGGATCTTCACCGTAAGCCGCCTCCTGCTGTTGCTACTGAGTCCTCCGACTCGGTGTCACCGCCCACCGCGACGGGAAGGACACCGGGGACCAGTCTGACGCACCGCACTGACAGCAGGTGCCCGTCGGGGTCAAGTCGGCCGGAGGGGCAGCCGGGCTCGACGGGGCGAGTTGTGCACAGGTCCCGCTTCAAAACGATTGCCGAGCTATCTCTAGTCGGGAGTAGTAGTAGGGCCTGTGGATACCGTGGATAACCCCGTTTTCCCAGCTCAGAGTGGGATTTTTATCCACCGGCCCTGTGGGTGGGGCCCGTGGACAACCGGGGGTGTCTGTGGAGAACAGAAAGTTCTGCACACTCCGCCCACAGCCCGGGGGCAGTTCTCCCCAGCTGCGTCCCCAGATTTACCCACGTTGCCCACACCCCAATCCAGCATCTTCGTGTGACGCCTTTCACTCGACGCGGTGAGCGGGTGCCTGGCGTTGCCGAACAGTGGACAGCCGTGTGGAGAAGCCGGGCATCGCTGGGGACAAGCCGCCTCAGCCTGTGGGTTCCCCGTGGAAAACTTCGTCCCCAGCCTGTGGATCCTCTCTTCGTCCACAGTCTGTGGAGATCCTCCGTCCACGATTCCACAGGCGGCTGAGCTGGGAGGACGCGCAGTGGGCAACCTCCCTGTGGACACAGTTCGGGACAACTCCACAGTCCCCAGGGTGTGGACGGCAGAAAGTCACCGAATCTGTGGAGGGTGGCCGTAACCAGGCAGTTAATCGAACAGCGGGTGGCGGTGGCGCGGTGCTTCATCCGCTGCCCGGAGCCTCACGGGCCGCCCCTCCGCACGCGAAAAGGCGCCCCGGGAGGTTCCCTGGGGCGCCCTCAGCGCGGCGGTACGGCCGGCGGCCGGCCTTCTTGGCCTGCCGGTCCTGGCTTGCCGTTCCTGGTCAGCTGTTCCTGGTCAGCCGTTCTTGATGCGGTTCGTCAGCTCGGTCACCTGGTTGTAGATCGAGCGCCGCTCGGCCATCAGCGCGCGGATCTTGCGGTCGGCGTGCATGACGGTCGTGTGGTCGCGACCGCCGAACTGCGCGCCGATCTTCGGCAGCGACAGATCGGTCAGCTCGCGGCACAGGTACATGGCGATCTGCCGGGCCGTGACCAGCGCGCGCCCCCGGGAGGTGCCGCACAGGTCCTCCACGGTCAGCCCGAAGTAGTCGGCGGTGGCCGCCATGATGGCCGTCGCGGTGATCTCGGGCGCGCTGTCCTCGCCGCCCGGGATCAGATCCTTCAGGACGATCTCGGTCAGGCCCAGGTCCACGGGCTGCCGGTTGAGCGATGCGAAGGCCGTCACACGGATCAGCGCGCCCTCCAGCTCACGGATGTTCCGCGAGATCCGGGAGGCGATGAACTCCAGCACCTCCGGCGGGGCGTTGAGCTGCTCCTGTACCGCCTTCTTGCGCAGGATCGCGATACGCGTCTCCAGCTCGGGCGGCTGGACGTCGGTGATCAGACCCCACTCGAACCGGTTCCGCAGCCGGTCCTCCAGCGTGACCAGCTGCTTGGGCGGCCGGTCGGAGGACAGCACGATCTGCTTGTTCGCGTTGTGGAGCGTGTTGAAGGTGTGGAAGAACTCCTCCTGCGTCGACTCCTTGTCCGCGAGGAACTGGATGTCGTCGACGAGCAGGATGTCCATCTCGCGGTAGCGCTTGCGGAAGCTGTCGCCCTTGCCGTCGCGGATGGAGTTGATGAACTCGTTGGTGAACTCCTCGGAGCTGACGTACCGCACCCGCGTGCCCGGGTAGAGGCTGCGCGCGTAGTGCCCGATGGCGTGCAGCAGGTGCGTCTTGCCGAGCCCCGACTCCCCGTAGATGAACAGGGGGTTGTACGCCTTGGCCGGCGCCTCGGCGACGGCCACCGCGGCGGCGTGCGCGAAGCGGTTGGAGGCGCCGATGACGAACGTGTCGAAGAGGTACTTCGGGTTGAGCCGTGCCGTCGGCTCGCCGGAACCGCCCGTCGCCGACTGCCCGGCCAGCGGACCGGGGCCGCCCGACGTCGGCGCGTCCGGGCGGCCGGTGCCCGCGCGGTGCGCCGGACCGGCCCCGCCCGGCTGCTCGGTCAGGTCACGGCGGCCGGGATCACGCTGGTCGTACTCGGAGCGCGCGGATTCGTAGTCCGGGCGTGCGTCGTACCCCGTGCGCGCCGAGTCGTACTCGCCGCGCTGCTGCTCGTACGACGGGCGGTCCATGCCGGGCGTGCGGTAGTCCTGCGCCGGGGTGCCGTACGGATCCTGCGACGGCGAGGCGTACGGATCCCGTTCCGGGAAGCCGAGCCGCGGCTGCTGCCAGCTGTACTCGTCCTTGCGGTAATCGTCCTGGCGGTAATCGTCCTGCGCGGGGCGCGGCCAGGCGCCGGGCTCGGGGCGCTGGTACTCGGACGGGTATGCCGGGCGGACGGCCGGGAGCTGGTCCGGGCGGGACACCGGGTCCGGGCCGGGGAGCTGGTCGGCGGCGCGGTGGCGACCGTAGCCCTCGTACGGTCCGGAGGGCAGCTCCGGCTCCTCGTACCGGGTCTCTTCGTACCGGGTCTCCTCGTACCGCGGCTCCTCGTAGCGGGGCTGCGACTGCGGGACCGGCGGTGCGGCGGGAGCCGGCGGCTCGCCCGCGGAGTCGTCCACGGTGATGGCGATACGGATGGGCCGGCCGCACTCGCGGCTCAGCGTCTCGCTGACGATCGGCGCGAGGCGGCCCTCCAGTACCCCCTTCGCGAATTCGTTCGGTACGGCGAGCAGAGCGGTGTCCGCGACCAGCGCAAGCGGCTGGCAGCGCCGGATCCAGTGCTCGTCCTTCGCCTCGACACCCTGTCCGCGGCCGTCCCCGAGGAGCTGGTCCAGAACTCGTGGCCACACTGCGGCAAGATCGGCAGGTACGTCAGCCACAGGGCACGCTCTCTCACAGGTCCCACGAACGTGTGGTTCGTGGACGGGTCGGGATATCAGGTCGGTTGGGGATAAGGGAACGAATCGGAGTTCATCCACGGTAGTCAGCGCGGCGGGTGCGGTTCAAGTTGTTGTCCCCAGCCTGTGGACAGTGTCTCTCAGCGGCCCCGGTTTGACCGGATGGCGCAGCCCCGCGTACCGTAACCAAGTCGAGTTGTCGATGGCTGCTGCCGCCTGCCTCCGATGGGCACAGGTCACTTCAGGTGATCGGTAAGCGGTGCACTCGGGCGTGACGCGAGCTTCTCGTGGGCGCACGGTGACAGCCAGGACGGCCACCCGCCACTACTGATTCTTTCTGGAGCCCCCGAGTGAGCAAGCGCACCTTCCAGCCGAACAACCGTCGTCGCGCGAAGACCCACGGCTTCCGGCTGCGTATGCGCACCCGTGCCGGCCGCGCGATTCTCGCGTCCCGCCGTAGCAAGGGTCGCGCCCGTCTGTCCGCCTGATCCCGGTCAGGTCATGACGTCGTGCTGCCCACCGAGAACCGGCTGAGGCGGCGCGAGGACTTCGCGACCGCGGTACGACGGGGTCGCCGGGCAGGCCGCCCGACCCTCGTCGTCCACCTTCGTAGCGGTGCCACGGACCCGCACGCGCCTGGGGAGAGCGCTCCCCCGACGCGTGCGGGTTTCGTCGTGAGCAAGGCTGTGGGTGGTGCGGTGGTGCGCAACAAAGTGAAGCGCAGACTGCGCCATCTGATGCGTGACCGAGTCGTCCTCTTCCCCCCCGGTAGCCTGGTAGTCGTACGAGCGTTGCCCGGAGCGGGTGACGCGGACCACGCACAGCTGGCCCAAGACCTCGATGCCGCCGTTCAGCGGCTGCTGGGAGGGGGCGCGCGATGAAGTACCCACTGCTGGCCCTGATCAAGCTGTACCAGTGGACGATCAGTCCACTGCTGGGGCCGGTGTGCAAGTACTACCCGTCGTGCTCCCACTATGGCTACACGGCCATCGACCGGCACGGTGCGATCAAGGGAACAGCGCTCACCGCCTGGCGCATCCTCCGGTGCAACCCGTGGTCGCTCGGCGGGGTGGACCATGTTCCGCCGCGCAAGCGTCCGCGGTGGCACGAGATGCTGCGCGACGCCTGGCGCGCACGCAAGGGCGGGCCCTCCGCCGCCGAACCGGCCACCGAGGAGAAGTCTTCATCCGAGCTTCCTTCGAGCCCGGCCGCAGAGACCTCGTCCCATGCCCAAGGAGCATGATTAGTGGACACGATTGCCAGCCTCTTCAGCTTCATCACGACACCCGTTTCATGGGTCATCGTCCAGTTCCACACCGTGTACGGCGCGATCTTCGGCCCTGACACCGGGTGGGCCTGGGGCTTGTCCATCGTGTCCCTGGTGATTCTGATCCGCATCTGCCTGATCCCGCTCTTCGTGAAGCAGATCAAGGCGACGCGCGCAATGCAGACGCTCCAGCCGGAGATGAAGAAGATCCAGGAGCGCTACAAGAACGACCGGCAGCGCCAGTCCGAAGAGATGATGAAGCTGTACAAGGACGCGGGCACCAACCCGCTGTCCTCGTGCCTTCCCATCCTCGCGCAGTCCCCGTTCTTCTTCGCCCTGTACCACGTGCTCAACGGCATCGCGGGCCAGAAGAAGGTCGGTGTCATCGACGGGAAGCTGCTGGACAGTGCGCACCAGGCGCACATCTTCGGCGCCCCGCTGGCCGCGAAGTTCCTGGACAGCGCCGACACGGCCGCGCGGCTCGGCGCCTCGCTGACGGACATCCGCGTCGTCACCGCGGTCATGATCATCCTGATGTCGGCGTCGCAGTTCTACACGCAGCGCCAGCTGATGACGAAGAACGTCGACACCACGGTGAAGACGCCGTTCATGCAGCAGCAGAAGATGCTGATGTACGTCTTCCCCATCATGTTCGCCTTCTTCGGCATCCGGTTCCCCGTCGGTGTCCTCGTCTACTGGCTGACCACGAACGTGTGGACCATGGGCCAGCAGATGTACGTCATCCACAACAACCCGACCCCGGGTTCCAAGGCGCAGGCCGCCTACCTGGAGCGCCTGACCAAGCACGTCACGCACCACGGCAAGGTCCGCCGGCGCAGCGAGAAGGCCATCGTCAAGGCCATCGTCGCCAAGGGCCGCGACCGCAACGAGTTCGAGCGGAAGTTCATCAACGGCCTGAGCAAGGCCGGTTTTGCCGCCCAGGCCGACGGCACCGTGGTGAAGAGTGAGGGCCAGGCTGTGCTGCAGACCGAGGACGGCGGCACGACCACCACCACGGCCACCGCCACCGCGGTCCGGCGCCAGCAGCCCAAGCGTCAGACCAAGGCTCAGCGTCAGTCCGGCGGGTCCAAGCAGGCGGGCGACACCGAGTCCCCCTCGCTGGAGAAGTCCGACGAGCCGCAGGACGCCAAGCCCGCCGCTGTTCAGGAGTCGTCGAAGCCCGGCTCCGGCACCCGCAGCAGGGCCCAGTCCGGGCAGCGCAAGGGTGGCCCGCAGCGGCCCAAGTCCCCGTCCAAGAAGTAAGAAGGAGCCCATCCCGTGACGGAAGGCACCACCTCCGCCGCTGCCGAGGGTGAAGACACCCTCACCCGCCTGGAGCAGGAGGGCGAGATCGCGGCGGACTACCTGGAGGGTCTGCTGGACATCGCCGACCTCGACGGCGACATCGACATGGACGTCGAGGCCGACCGCGCCGCTGTGTCGATCATCAGCGACACCGGCAGCCGTGACCTGCAGAAGCTGGTCGGCCGTGACGGCGAGGTGCTGGAGGCGCTGCAGGAGCTGACGCGCCTGGCTGTGCACCGGGAGACCGGCGACCGCAGTCGGCTGATGCTGGACATCGCGGGCTACCGGGCCAAGAAGCGGGCCGAGCTGTCCGAGCTGGGTGCCAAGGCGGCGGCCGAGGCCAAGAGCACCGGCGAGTCCGTGAAGCTCAAGCCGATGACCCCGTTCGAGCGCAAGGTCGTGCACGACGCGGTCAAGGCCGCCGGACTGCGCAGCGAGTCCGAGGGCGAGGAGCCGCAGCGGTTCGTCGTCGTGCTGCCCGCCTGATCGGTCCCACGTTTCACCGGCCCCGTCTGTAGCGCAGACGGGGCCGAACTTTGTCAGCCTGGTAGTTCTGGTGGCCGACGCGCGGAGCGTCGGCGCTGTACGGAAGGACGGTCCCCGTGACGGAGGAAGCGGAGCTTCCCCCCGCGCCCGAGCAGGCGCGGGAAGTGTTTGGTGATCGCTTCGCCGATGCGGTCCGCTATGCGGAGCTGCTCGCCGAGGCGGGCGTGCAGCGGGGTCTGATCGGCCCGCGGGAGGTCCCCCGTCTGTGGGAGCGGCACCTGCTGAACTGCGCGGTGCTCTCGGAGGCCGTTCCGGAGGGGGTGACGGTGTGCGACGTCGGATCGGGCGCCGGGTTGCCGGGCATCCCGCTGGCCCTGGTCCGGGACGACCTGAACATCACCCTGCTGGAGCCCTTGCTGCGGCGCACCAACTTCCTCACCGAGGTCGTCGAGCTGCTCGGCCTGAAGCATGTCACCGTCGTGCGGGGGCGTGCCGAGGAGGTCATGGGCAAGCTGCCGCCGGTGCATGTGGTGACCGCCCGCGCTGTGGCTCCGCTGGACCGGCTGGCCACATGGGGCATCCCGCTGTTGCGCCCGTACGGCGAGATGCTCGCGCTCAAGGGCGACACCGCCGAGGAGGAGCTGAAGGCGGCGGCCACGGCTCTCAGCAAGCTCGGTGCGGTCTCCACGTCCATCCTGCATGTGGGTGAGGGAGTGGTGGACCCGCTGTCCACCGTCGTGCGGGTCGAGGTCGGGGAGTCTCCGGGCGGTGTGCGGTTCGCCGCGAAGCGGGCGAAGGCGGCTCGGGCCGGTCGCGTGCGCCGACGTCGCTGATCCGTCCTGACGACGGGCCGTACTCCACACAAGCTGCCAAACCTGCGCAAGCCGGAGTGTCGCGGAGGTCCGGTCGCCGGCGCTGTGCATCGTGTTTCACGTGAAACGTCGCTCACTGCTGCAGGGCATCATCAGTCGTGGCCGCGCCGCGGCCGAACCTCGCGACCGGAAACCTCTCCGTTCACTCAGAGGAGCAACGGAGTTGTCCACAGAGGTGGATTTCTCCACAGAACACCAGGCCTCACTGGTTCACGACCAGGAAGGCATGGGAGGCTCTGTTCATTGCGAGCCTGAAGTCGAGGAGAGTGAATCCTTGCGGTCCGACGCCAACATCGCGGGACCGATGACCGATCCGGTCCCCGGTCCCCGTACCGAGTCGATGGGGGTGGATGTTTCACGTGAAACACCGTCCCCGATGGACGACACTCCCATCGGTCGTGCTGCCCAACTGGCGGTAGAGGCGTTGGGGCGTGCCGGTGCAGGCCTGCCGCGACCTGAGCGGACCCGAGTCATCGTGGTCGCCAACCAGAAGGGCGGTGTGGGCAAGACGACGACGACCGTCAACCTTGCTGCTTCGCTGGCTCTGCACGGTGCCCGTGTCCTGGTGATCGACCTCGACCCACAGGGCAACGCGTCCACGGCTCTGGGAATCGACCATCACGCCGAAGTCCCTTCTGTCTACGACGTATTGGTGGAGAGCAGGCCTCTCGCCGAGGTCGTTCAGCCCGTGACGGACGTCGAGGGCCTCTTCTGTGCCCCCGCTACGATCGATCTCGCCGGTGCGGAGATCGAGTTGGTGTCGCTGGTGGCTCGCGAGAGCCGACTTCAGCGGGCGATCCAGGCGTACGAGCAGCCGCTGGACTACATCCTCATCGACTGCCCGCCGTCCCTCGGTCTGTTGACCGTCAACGCGATGGTCGCCGGCCAGGAGGTCCTCATCCCCATCCAGTGCGAGTACTACGCATTGGAGGGCCTGGGCCAACTGCTGCGTAACGTCGACCTGGTGCGGGGGCACCTCAACCCCACCCTGCATGTGTCGACCATCCTGCTCACCATGTACGACGGCCGGACGCGTCTCGCCTCCCAGGTCGCGGAAGAGGTGCGCACCCACTTCGGCGACGAGGTGCTGCGGACGAGCATTCCCCGCTCGGTCCGTATCTCCGAGGCGCCGAGCTACGGGCAGACGGTGCTGACCTACGATCCAGGATCGAGCGGCGCTCTCTCCTATCTTGAGGCAGCCCGAGAAATCGCGCTCAAGGGCATCGGCATCAGCTACGACGCGAGCCAGGCCCACATCGGTGCCCAGAACAACGGCGCCCAGAACAACCCGAACATGGTGGAGGGGATCCAGTGAGCGAGCGACGGAGGGGGCTGGGCCGTGGTCTCGGCGCACTGATCCCCGCTGCCCCGACGGAGAAGAACCCGGCCTCGACCGCGATGGGGAGTGGCGCGTCCATGTCTCCCGCCGCCGTCCCGGGGCTGACGGCCGACCGTGGGGTGGCCGCGGCGAAGGTGGCCACGCTGCCGTCGGTCTCACGTGAAGCCGAGGAGCACTCGGCGGCCCCTGCCACGGAGACGCCCGTGCCTCCGATGGGTGCCCACTTCGCCGAGATCCCTCTCGACGCGATCACCCCGAACCCGCGCCAGCCGCGTGAGGTCTTTGACGAGGACGCGCTCCAGGAGCTGGTCACCTCCATCAAGGAGGTCGGCCTGCTCCAGCCCGTCGTCGTCCGGCAGCTGGGTCCGGCCCGCTACGAGCTGATCATGGGCGAGCGGCGCTGGCGGGCCTGCCGTGAGGCCGGCCTGGAGGCGATTCCGGCGATCGTCCGGGCCACGGACGACGAGAAGCTCCTTCTGGACGCGCTGCTGGAGAACCTGCACCGTGCCCAACTGAACCCGCTGGAGGAGGCAGCCGCCTACGACCAGCTGCTGCGGGACTTCAACTGCACGCACGACCAGCTGGCCGACCGGATCGGTCGCTCCCGTCCGCAGGTCTCCAACACCCTGCGTCTGCTGAAGCTCTCGCCGGCGGTCCAGCGTCGGGTCGCCGCCGGGGTGCTCTCCGCCGGACACGCGCGGGCGCTGCTGTCCGTCGAGGACTCGGAGGAGCAGGACCGGCTGGCCCACCGCATCGTGGCGGAGGGGCTGTCCGTGCGGGCCGTCGAGGAGATCGTGACCTTGATGGGCTCGCGTCCCCAGACGACCCAGCGCTCCAAGGGCCCGCGCGCCGGTGCACGGGTCTCTCCGGCACTGAGCAGCCTGGCGACGCGTCTTTCCGACCGCTTCGAGACCCGGGTGAAGGTCGACCTGGGCCAGAAGAAGGGCAAGATCACGGTCGAGTTCGCCTCCATGGAGGACCTTGAGCGGATCCTCAGCACCCTTGCCCCCGGTGAGGGGCCGGTCCTGCAGAAGGGCCTTCAGGAGGTCGAGGCCGAGGACGACGACGTCTGACCCCCGGACGCCTCTGGCTGAGGAGGAGCGGGCCGTGTCCGGTGTGTGCCGGAACGCGGTCCGCTCTTTGCTTTGAGGCGGTATCGAGGCAATCGCATGGCGGATACGATGCGAACGAGGTATGGCGCATCGACCTGGCAGCATCTCCGAGCGGGGGAACAGGGGCCATGCGAACGATGAGTCACACCGGACTGGTGAGCGCGGTCCCGGGCCTCGGAGCGGTCGGTGGATTCGTCGGCAACCTGCTCAGGGATCGAAGTGCTCCGACAGCCGCTCGCGATGCCGCGGGCGAGGGAAGCGAGGAACAGCCTTCATGGGGCGCCGGCTCGTACCGCTCACGCTGGACAACCTTCAGGATCTTCCCCAGCGTTGCCGTTCGTGCGTCTTCTGGGAACTGGACCCTGTCAGCGCAGAGGCGGCGGTAAAAGGAGGCACGGCCGCGCCGGAGAAGGAGGCCTGGATCTCCGCGGTCCTGCTGGACTGGGGATCGTGCGGCCGGGTGGTCTACGTCGATGACGTCCCGGTGGGCTTCGTGCTCTATGCGCCCCCGGCCTATGTGCCGCGCTCCGCGGCGTTCCCCACGAGCCCGGTCTCACCGGATGCGGTTCAGCTCATCACGTCGTTCATCATGCCTGGATACCAGGGGCAGGGACTCGGCCGGGTGATGGTCCAGACGGTCGCCAAGGATCTGCTGCGGCGCGGCTTCAAGGCGATCGAGGCGTTCGGGGACGCTCGCTGGAAGGAGCCCGCGTGCCTGCTGCCCGCGGAGCATCTCCTGGCCGTGGGCTTCAAGACGGTCAGGCAGCATCCCACGCACCCTCGGCTGCGGCTGGAGCTGCGATCCACGCTTTCCTGGAAGCAGGACGTGGAGCTGGCACTCGACCGGCTCCTGGGAGCGGTACAGAAGGAGCCCGTGCTGAGGCCGCTGTAGGGGCGGGGTCAGTGCAGCGGCATAAGCGAATGGGCCATCCCCGTGGGGTTGGCCCATTCGTGTTTCACGTGAAACGTCACTCGGCGATGAACTCGTCGAGGTCACGCAGAAGCGCGGCCTTCGGCTTGGCGCCGACGATCGTCTTGGTGACCTCACCGCCCTGGTAGACGTTCAGGGTCGGGATGGACATCACGCCGTACTTGGCGGCCGTCGTCGGGTTCTCGTCGATGTTGAGCTTGACGATCTCGATCTTGTCGCCGTGCTCGGCGGCGATCGCCTCGAGGGACGGGGCGATCTGGCGGCACGGGCCGCACCACTCGGCCCAGAAGTCCACCAGGACGGGCTTGCCGCTCTTGAGGACGTCCTCTTCGAAGGTCGCGTCGGTCACTTGCTTCAGGGCCACGGCGGGCTCCTTACCTTGATGCGTTGGGGGTGGGGAGGGAAGGAAGAAGTCGGTCGGTGGTCTCTTCGCCTAGGCGTTGTCCCCGTCGGCGAGGGCCGCGAGGAAGCGCTCGGCGTCGAGGGCGGAGGAGCAGCCGGTGCCGGCCGCGGTGATCGCCTGGCGGTAGGTGTGGTCGACCACGTCGCCGGCGGCGAAGACACCGGTCAGGTTGGTCCGGGTGGAGGGCGAGGCGACCTTCAGGTAGCCCTCGTCGTCCAGGTCCAGCTGGCCCTTGAACAGCTCGGTGCGCGGGTCGTGGCCGATGGCGATGAACAGGCCCGTCACGGGCAGGTCGGACAGCTCGCCCGTCTTGACGTTGCGCAGCTTCAGGCCGGAGAGCTTCTGCTCGCCCTGGACCTCCGCGACCTCGCTGTCCCAGACGAACTTGATCTTCGGGTCGGCGAACGCTCGGTCCTGCATCGCCTTGGACGCGCGCAGGGTGTCACGGCGGTGGACGATCGTCACGGACTTGGCGAACCGGGAGAGGAAGGTGGCCTCCTCCATCGCGGTGTCACCACCACCGATGACGGCGATGTCCTGGTCCTTGAAGAAGAACCCGTCACAGGTGGCACACCAGGAGACGCCACGGCCGGAGAGCGCATCCTCGTTCGGCAGACCGAGCTTGCGGTGCTGGGAGCCGGTCGCGACGATGACGGCCTTCGCACGGTGGACGGTGCCCACGGTGTCGGTGACGGTCTTGATCTCACCGGTCAGGTCGACGGAGACGATGTCGTCCGGGATCAGCTCGGCGCCAAAGCGCTCGGCCTGCGTCCGCATGTTGTCCATCAGCTCGGGACCCATGATGCCGTCGCGGAAGCCCGGGAAGTTCTCCACCTCGGTGGTGTTCATCAGCGCGCCACCTGCGGTGACGGCGCCCTCGAACACCAGGGGCTTCAGCGACGCGCGCGCGGTGTAGAGCGCCGCCGTGTAGCCTGCGGGCCCGGAGCCGATGATGATCACGTTACGGACGTCGCTCACGGCTTGATTCCTCGTCTCTGGTCTGCATCTGTCGACCGGTGGGAGCACTGTTCAGAACTCTCACCCCACCCAACGGATCCTAAGGGGCTCGCATTCCCTCTGGCTCTGGGCACACGCAGACTCAGGGACGCGCGACCGAACGCTCCTGTCCCGGACTCAGGGATGAGCGAAGGACTGCTTCAGAAGCACCTTGCCCGGCGAGGCGGGATGCCGCAGTACGCAGGCCGCGTCGACGACATAGGCCGTGACCCGTGAGCTGTCATGGGTGTCGGGCAGAACGACGAGGTAGGTGCTTTTTCCGGCGTACCTGCCGGTCTTGGCGGCCAGCACGCTGTCGCTGCGATGGATCGCCTGCTGGACACACTCGGGGACCGCAACCTGGCTCTGGAGCAGGGTGTGTGCGCTCTCGCTCGTGCCGGGCGTGTTCTTCCCCGAGTCGACGCCGCGCGACCGCTCCGACCCCTGCTGCGCGCCCTGCTTGGCGGCGAGCAGCTCCTGCACCTGCTTCTGCACACTCTCCCCGGAGAAGGGGCCCGCGGACGAGCTGGACGTTGCGTGGGCAGTTGTATCGGAGGAGTGGCCGCCCTCTGACTGCAGGACATAGGTCCCGGCGCCGAGCACAGCTGCGGTGAGCGCGGCACCAAGGACGATGGCCCCGACGCGCCGCCGTCCGCGCCCTGAACCCCTCCGCCCCGGTCCGGTCGCTGCCTGCGGCCGCCCGGCGGGCCGGTCAGCCGGAGCCGATGTTTCACGTGAAACATGTCCGGCGCCGTTCCCGGCGGAGAAGCGGGCGGGACGGGAGATTGCGTCCGTCCCGTCGGTGTCTTCGGGTGCGGTGGCGTTCAACAAGGCTTCGGCGGCAAGGGCGGCGTCGATACGACCGGCGACGTCTGCCGGCATACGCGGCGGGCCCGGAAGCGTCCCCAACAGGCCCCGGATCTCCTCCAGGGAGGCATAGACGTCGGCGCACAGCTCGCAGCCGTCAAGATGGCGCCGTATGTCCGCGGTCCGTGAGGGTGGCAGCAGGCCTTCGGTGAGGTCGGAGATCTCTGTGACGTCCGGGTGCCCGGTCGTGTCCGTCGTGGAAGTCACGCTCGCCCACCTCCGCCCTTCACTACGGCTGAATCGCTCGGTCCCATGCCCGGGGGGCTTTCCTGCGGTCCCGCTGCGGGTGGGACGGATGTCCCGTGTACCCGGTTCCGTCCCGACCCGGGTTCTTCTCCGGCCTCTGCGCCGTCGGGGCGCAGATGGGTGAGCAGGGGCAGAAGTCTGGCTCTGCCCCGGGCGCACCGGCTCTTCACCGTCCCCGTCGGGACGTCGAGGATCCGGGCCGCCTCGGCCACGGGGTATCCCTGCATGTCCACGAGGACCAGGGCGGCACGCTGCTCGTAGGGAAGCGTGCCGAGGGCTTCGAGCAGCTGCCGGTGCACGTCGTTGCGCTCGGCCGGGGCAGAGGCCGCTTCATGCGGCTCGAGCAGCTGCTCCAGCCGCTCGGTGTCGTCCACCGGCGAGGTCTTGCGCGAGGAGGCCTTGCGGGCGCGGTCGAGGCAGGCGTTGACCGTGATCCGGTGCAGCCAGGTGGTGACGGCCGACTGTCCCCGGAAGGTGTGGGCCGCCCGGTAGGCCGACATGAGCGCGTCCTGCACCGCGTCGGCGGCCTCCTCGTGGTCCCTCAGCGTCCGCAGTGCCACGGCCCACAGCCGGTCCCGGTGCCGCCGCACGATCTCCCCGAAAGCCTGGGGGTCGCCCTCCACATGGCGGGCGAGCAGATCCCGGTCGCTCACTCCGTCGTATGCGGCGCCCTCTGCCATCTGTCCCCTCCGGTTCCGGGTGAGACGTCAGCCCGTGAACTTCACTTCGGTGATGGCCTGCTTGAAGCCGGCACCGGCGTAGGCGGCGGCGTCGTAACCCGAGTTCGGCACGGCCGTCAGCCACACCAGGACGTAACGCGTCTTCACGGCCTTGCCGGGCTTCACCGTGGCGGTGGTGCCGGTGGTCGTGGCTTTGCCGAGCCGGGTCATCGAGTTCAGCGGCCCCGGTGTCAGCGAATCGGCCGCGTACAGCTCGACCGTGGTGTGGTCTCCGGAGTAGCGCAGGTCGACCGTGGCGGTGTTCAGATGCTGGGCCGAGCCGAGGTCGTAGACGATGCCGACGCCGGGCTTGTACGGCGCCAGCTCGGGACCGGCGGTGAAGGTCCTTGTCCGCCAGTACGTCGACGTGCTGCCGTCGTACGTCTTGTCGACATCGGCGGGGTGCTGGGCACCGCCCTCGGCAATGTACTCCTGGCTGTCCTGGATCTTTATCGGCGTCAGCTTCGCCTTCGTGCCGTTCTTGTCGCCGTCGCCCGTCTGCTGGCTCTTGTTCGTGTCGTCGGACTTGTCCTTCTGCCCCATCAGGGCGTCCGCCAGTTGCCAGCTTCCCAGGCCGAGGGCCGCGATGAGGAGGGCGGAGACAGCCCACTTCAGGACCTTGCCGGTGCGGCTCTGCAGCGGAGGCGGCGGAGGCGCGATCGGCTGCGTGGCACCCGGGTGCGGTGCGGGGCGGCCGTACGTGCCCTGCTGGTAGGTCGTGCGCTGGTACTCCGGCGGTGCGGTGAACGCCGGCTCCGGCGGGCGGATGCGGGGCATCTCGCCGATCGTCTTCACGAGTTCCTCGGGCGTGGTGCACGGGGCCTCGTGCCGGGACGCGGTCGCCCCGTCGTTGGCGAGGGCGCGCATGGCCAGTTCGGACAGGCCGCGGTGGACGCCGGCCCGCACCTGGTCGGGCGCGATCAGGCCGACGTCCTTGGGCAGCCCGGACAGGCCGTAGGCGTCGTTCTCGTACGGCCAGCGCTGGGTCAGCGCCGCGTAGAGCAGAGCGCCGATCGCCTCCGTGTCGGTGCGCTGCGGGGTGTCGGAGCTGACGCCGCGGAGCGCGGCGTTCACCGCGAGGCCGCGGATGCGCCACTGGCCGGTGGACGTGCGCAGGACGGCGTTGGGGTTCAGTCGTAGATGGGCCAGGCCCTCGCGGTGCGCGGCGGCCATGGCGGAGGCGACCTGACTGACCATCTGGTAGGCGTCGTGCGGCTCCAGCGGTCCGGCCGCGAGCAGAGCGGTCAGTTCGACGGCGTCGGGCAGCCATTCGTGCACGACGTACACGAGGTCGTTCTCCTCGACGGCATCGAGGACCTGGACGAAGCGCGGGTCACCGAGCAGCGCGGAAGAACGGGCGGAGGCGAGGACGGAGCGGGCGCGCGCATGGTCCGCGGGCAGGACGTGGACGCCGACGGCACGACGGAGTTTCTCGTCGACCGCACGCCAGCTGCTGAATCCGTCCAGACGGGTGACGCACTCCTCGAGGCGGTAGCGTCTGGCGAGTTTGTGACCGCTGTGCAGTTCGGGGGGCGAGGACTTCTTCCCGGGACCCTCGGTCCCGCCGCTTCCCTGTGCTTCGTCGCTGTCCGTGTCCCGCTCCGGGTTCTTGGCCACCCCGTCGGCCGTGGACTGGTCCGCCTTGGCGGTCAGCGGCTGGTCACCGCTGTTGTCTGCCACGTCGACGGCAGCCGTGCTCCGTTCCGCCACCGTCGTCCCTGCCTCCCCATCCGTTGCGCGCTGTCCGACGCCGAAACCAATTGTGCCCACAGTCCGCTGCTATGCACGACACACAGCCGCGGGCGATGGTTGTGCGACTACCCCCGCCTCAGCGCCCCAGTCGTCCGCGGACCATTCCCACGAGCGAGTTGAGTTCCTCGATGCGCATGCGGCGGGCGGCGACGAAGAAGACGCCGAGCAGGACCGCACCGCCGACGAGGAGCGCGGCGAAGGAGCCGACGACCCCCTGGCCGAGGGTGCGCCCGATGCCGTAGCAGGCCACGCCGCTGAGCAGGGCCGCCGGCACCGAGGCGATGCCGAGCCGTGCGTACGTCCGCAGTACCCGTGCGCCGTCCAGGTCGCCGCCCAGCCGCTTGCGCAGCCGCCGCCAGGCGACGCCCACCCCGATGGCGTAGGCGAGGCCGTAGGCGCCGGCCATGCCGACCACCGCCCAGCGGGACGGCAGCAGGACGTAGCAGAGCACCGAGGCACCCGCGTTGACCGCCGCCACGATGACGGTGTTGTAGAAGGGCGTGCGGGTGTCCTCGTAGGCGTAGAAGGCGCGCAGGACGACGTACTGCACGGAGTACGGGATCAGGCCGAGGGCGAAGGCCATCAGCATGTAGCCCATGTTGGTGGCGTCGCCGGTGCCCGCGGAGCCGAAGATCAGCGTGCACATCGGGATGCCGAGCGCGAGGAAGCCGAAGGCGATGGGCACAATGGCGACCGCGGTGGTGCGCAGGCCCTGGGAGATGTCGTCGCGGACGGCGCCGCCGTCGCCCTCGGCGGCCGACCGTGAGATGCGAGGCAGCAGCGCAGCCATGAGGGACACCGTGATGATGGCCTGCGGCAGGCCCCAGATCAGCTGGGCATTGGCGTAGGCCGCGAAGCTGGTGCCGCCGACGCCGGAGTCCTTGCCCGCGGCGGTGGACAGCTGGGTCACGACCATGGCGCCCGCCTGGTTGGCGAGGACGAACAGGACCGTCCACTTCGCGAGCATCGCGGCCTTGCCCAGGCCGTGGCCTCTCCAGTCGAAGCGCAGGCGGATCCGGAAGCCGGTCTCGCGCAGGTACGGGATCATCGCCAGCGCCTGGACGACCAGGCCGAGCAGCACGCCGATGCCCAGCAGGCGCTGGCCCTCCGGCGGGATGTTCTTGACCGTCATGTGGGAGTTGGCGGCGGTGCCGTAGACCCAGATGAACATGCCGAGCGTCACGATGATGACGATGTTGTTCAGGACAGGGGTCCACATCATCGCGCCGAACTTTCCTCGGGCGTTGAGGATCTGGCCCATGACCACGTGGATGCCCATGAAGAAGATCGAGGGCAGGAAGTAGCGGGTGAAGGTGACGGCGACGTCGTTGGCCGCCGGGTTGCTGGCGACCGGGTTCGACAGCAGGCGCACCAGCAGTGGCGCCGCGAACATCGCGAGTCCGGTCAGCGCGGCCAGCGCCACCATCACGAGGGTCAGCAGCCGGTTGGCGAAGGCCTCGCCGCCGTCCTCGTCCTCCTTCATGGACCGCACCAGCTGCGGGACGAACACGGAGTTGAGTCCGCCGCCGACGGTGAGGATGTAGATCATGGTCGGCAGCTGGTAGGCCACCTGGAAGGAGTCGGCCAGAAAGCCGAGGCCCAGCGCCGCGGCGATCAGCGCCGAGCGGATGAAGCCGGTGAGGCGGGAGACCATCGTGCCCGCGGCCATGACCGCGCTGGACTTCAGCAGGCCGGACGCCTTCCCGCCCTTCTTCGCGGGACCTGACGGACCCGGTGCGGGGACCTCGGCCGGAGGCTGGTCCGGGGCCGGGGTCGGTACAGGTGGCTGCACCGGCTGCCCGAAGCCAGGAACGGCGGGAGTGGCGGCAGCGGTGGGAGCGGTCGGGTACGGGGTCTGGGCGTAGGGGGCGCCCGCGTAGGGGTTCGTCTGCTGGGGGCCCTGCCCGGCGCCCGGCGCCGCAGCCGGGCCGGGGACGGCCGGCGGTTGCACCTGCGGATATCCGCCGCCCTGATGCTGGTCCCGGAAGAGGTGCGCGAAGGCGTCCGGCTCGTGGTGCTCCTCGCCGGAGTGTGTGACCAGGTCGTCCACGCCCACGAACTGGGTGGTGCGCGGATCGTCGCCGTACGGCAGGTAGGGGGTGGCACCCTCTGGCTCCGGTGCAGGGGTCTGCGCCCACACCCGGGGATCGGGGGCGTACGGGGACTGGGCCGGCGGGGCGTACAGCGGCTGCTGCTGCTCGTACGTCCCCGGAGGCGGCGGCGGGTGCGCGGCACGGTCGTACAGCGCCTCGGCGACCGGGTCCTGGGCGGTCAGGTCCTGCGCCCGGTAGGGGTCCTGGTCGTAGGCGTCCTGGAGATACATGTCCGCCGCGTGCTGCGGCGGCACCTGGCCGGCCTCGGGCGGCGTCCCGGGGTAGCCCGAGCCGGCCGCGCCCTGGCCGCGTTCACCGTCGTACGGCGCGTTCATGCTTACCCCACCTCATCGTCCCGGGCCCAGCTGCCACGACATCGCTCAACGGTCCACTCTCTCACCCGTCCCGGACGGGTCGGTGTTTTCCGGTGCGGTGTCCGGCCCATGGTCACTCTGCTGCTCCGGGTCATCTGCCCCGGACGCGGGGTCGGACTCCTCGGGGAGACGGTTTCCGGACGTGTCCGGGTTCCCGGGCTCGTCGGTTTCCTTCTCCGCCGTGTCGGGGCCGTCGTCCTCGGCCTGGCGGGCGGCACCCCGCTTGCGCTGGGTGTACATGCGGAAGCCGGCGAGGACGAGAAGGAGCACACCGCCGCCGATGACCAGCATGACGGTGGGGGTGACCTCGGTGACCTTCACGTCGAAGCTGACGGCCTTCCCGTACTCCGTGCCGTCCTCGGTGTACAGCTGGGCGATCACGGTGACCCGGCCGTTGGCGTTGGCCGAGGTGGTGAACTTCACGGACTGGCTGTGTCCGCCGGAGACCTCGACGGGCTGCTCGTAGTAGGCCTTGCCGCCGATCTTCAGGCGGGTCGGCATGGTCGAGGTGAGCCGCAGGACCAGGTGGCCGACAGGCTGGACGAGGTTGTTCTGGACGGTCACCGGGATGGTGGCGCTGCGGCCGGAGAGCTTGGTCTCCGACTTGTCGATCAGCTTGACCTGGTCGGCGAGGTCGTCCAGCCAGGCCTCCACCCCGCCCCGGAAGACGCGGGCCGCCGTGCGACGGCCCCGCCACGACGTGGACATCTCGCGGTTTATGGCCCGCCCGAAGGGGGTGACGACCCGGGACTGGTCGGTGAGGACGACCTGGAAGTTGTCGAGCTTGTCCTGTGTGCGTGCGATCTGCGCGAAGGCCTTCCTCGGCAGTTCGTGCCGACGCAGCGAGGACGGGTACGCGGACGTCGACGGGATGCGCGTGGTGGCGCTCGGGTCGGGCTTGGCCTTCGCAGCCGCGGTCAGGCCCTGTGACTCGGTCCAGGTCCCGCCCTCGAGCGCCTCCACAGCCGCCGCCATGGCCTGCGCCTGACTCGTGGACGGCATCCGCTGCGGAGCGACGACGATGCTGCGTTCCTCGTTCGTCTGCGCGTTCAGAGCCAGGCTCTGGGCGAGGAACTGCTGCACGGCGAGTGTGGCCGAGCCCGCCTTCGTCAGGTCGCCCTCGAAGGCCTTGGACAGCCGGGCGTCGGCGACCACGGCCGTGGTGCCGCCGCCGATCGGGCGGGCCGCGGAGGGCGTGTAGGGCAGTCCGGCGGTCTCCTGGAGGCTGTCACTGCGGGCGATCACCCGGTCCGCTCCGGCGGAGGTGGCGACCTTGATGATCGACGGGTCGACGGCGCCTTCCACGGGCCAGGCGAAGTCGGTGCTGGGTGTGACGTGGAGCACCGTCTTGACGGTGGTGGTGGCGACGTCGGTGGCGTCCTTGAGGTGGCTGAGCGAGCCGGTGACGCTGGTGCCGTTGTGCGCGAGGGAGGCCAGGTCCGGGTCGGCGAAGGGCAGCGCGACGATCTCCTTGCCCGCCACGGCCTTCTGCAGCTTGGCGAGCCACTGCTTGGCGAGCGCCTGGGACTGCCGGGGGGCGGGCGTGGTGGTGTCGTCGCCGGCCGGGAGCCGGTAGTTGCCCGCCATGGCGTCCACGGACGCCAGCAGGTCGGGGTCGATCACCCAGGTGACGTCGAGAGCCTTGCCCAGATCCACCATCGTGGAGAGCCGGCCACCCGGTGCGATCTCCTTGGCGAGGGCGTCGTTGAGGAAGATCGGTGTCTGTAGTTCACCGGCGCCGGTTCTGGCCGTCATATGGACCGAAGAGAGCAGCGGCCACAGGAAGGTCGTCTTCGTCTTGGTGTCGGGTTCCGAGGGCTGCCACGGCAGGAACGTGCGCTGAATCCCGAGCACCCGGCCCCACGGCTGATCGGACGTCTGGCCGAAGAGGGCGACATCGAACTCGTAGACCCCGTCCTGGCCGAGGTCGAGCTTGTCCACGGGGACGGAGATGCTGAAGTGCTCGGCTACGCCCGGGGCCAGCTTGGCGAACTTCTCCTCGTACTTGCCGCCGACCTCTGAACCTGTGCCGAACTGCACGTCGTCGAAGTGCTGGGCGATGCTGTCGATCGACGAGCGGGTGTTCAGCGGCAGGCCCACGTGCAGACCCACGTGCGCGTCGGTGACGGTCTGCTTGCCGTTGTTCGTCACCGTGCCCGACACGGTGACCGTGTCGCCATCGGTGGGCACGCTGGGGCTGAGCGAGTCCAGGGCGACGGAGACCCTGTCCGAGGAAGAGGAGGATGCCTGCGCGGGGCCGGCGCCGGGCAGCTGGAGCAGTCCGGCCAGCAGGGGCGCTCCGGCGAGCAGGGCTCCGGTGCGCCGCAGCCAGCGGCGGGCAGGTGAGGCACTGGTCCCCTGGAAGTCTGCCGCCTCGGCCACGCGCTCGCCCGTCCCTCGTCGTCAGTGGTCGTCGGAATGTGCGTCCACGCATGGTAACGAGGCGCGCTGAGCGGAAGTGCCGCGGTCTCCGCCACAAGATCGGAGAGCATCGGTGAACCGCCCTCTATATCCAGTATCGAGTGGAGAGCGGCTGTACGCCGCAAGAGCATCGCTTGCGGCGGGTATGCAGGGGGCTGTCCGCCGCTTCCGCGCTGTCCGGGGTCCCTGTAAGGGAGGCGCTCGACGCCGTCGGAGCCACGTACCCTTTTCTGTTGTGCCGAACCCCAACGATGACACTTCCTCTGCCCTGAACCAGGCGCAGCGGCGCGCGGTGAGCGAGCTGCTGCGGGTGGCCCCCGTCGCCGACGACCTCGCCCGCCGATTCCAGGAGGCCGGGTTCTCTCTCGCCCTGGTCGGCGGCTCGGTACGCGACGCGCTGCTCGGTCGGCTCGGGAACGACCTGGACTTCACCACCGACGCCCGCCCCGAGGACGTACTGAAGATCGTGCGGCCCTGGGCGGATGCCGTCTGGGAGGTGGGGATCGCCTTCGGCACCGTCGGCGCGCAGAAGCGGGCCCGGGTCCAGGACACGGACTGGAACTTCCAGATCGAGATCACCACCTATCGGTCGGAGGCCTACGACCGCACCTCGCGCAAGCCCGAGGTGTCGTACGGCGACTCCATCGAGGAGGATCTTGTCCGCCGTGACTTCACGGTCAACGCGATGGCCGTCGCACTGCCGGAGAAGGAGTTCATCGACCCGTACGGCGGCCTGGAGGACCTGGCGGCCCGAGTGCTGCGCACGCCCGGCACGCCGGAGGAGTCGTTCTCGGACGACCCGCTGCGGATGATGCGTGCCGCCCGGTTCGCTGCCCAGCTCGACTTCGAGGTGGCTGCGGAGGTCGTCACCGCGATGAAGGACATGGCCGGGCGGATCGAGATCGTCTCGGCCGAGCGGGTCCGGGACGAGCTGAACAAGCTGATCCTCTCCACGCACCCCCGCAAGGGCCTGACCCTGCTGGTCGACACCGGGCTCGCCGACCACGTCCTGCCCGAGCTGCCGGCGCTGCGCCTGGAGAGCGACGAGCACCACCGGCACAAGGACGTCTACGAACACACGCTGATCGTGCTCGAGCAGGCGATGGCGCTGGAGCAGAGCGGCCCCGACCTCACGCTTCGGCTGGCCGCGCTGCTGCACGACATCGGCAAGCCGCGCACGCGCCGCTTCGAGAAGGACGGCCGGGTCTCGTTCCATCATCATGAGGTGGTCGGCGCGAAGATGACCAAGAAGCGTATGACCGCGTTGAAGTACTCCAACGAACTGGTGAAGGACGTCTCGCGGCTGGTCGAACTTCATCTGCGTTTCCACGGCTACGGCACCGGGGAGTGGACGGACTCGGCGGTGCGCCGCTACGTCCGTGACGCAGGCCCCCTGCTGGAGCGCCTGCACAGCCTGACCCGATCCGACTGCACCACCCGGAACAAGCGCAAGGCCACCGCGCTGTCCCGGGCCTACGACGGCCTGGAGGCGCGCATCGCCCAGCTCCAGGAACAGGAGGAGCTGGACGCGATCCGCCCGGACCTCGACGGTAACGAGATCATGGAGATCCTTGGCGTCGCCCCCGGCCCCGCCGTCGGCCAGGCGTACAAGCACATGCTGGAGCTGCGCCTGGAGAACGGTCCGATGGAGCGTGAGGCCGCGGTTGCGGCGCTCAAGGAGTGGTGGGCCGAACAGGGCTGAGGCCATGCGTCAGGGCTGTGTTTCACGTGAAACACACCCCCAGACGCAATCGAGGGGCGATGTTTCACGTGAAACATCGCCCCTTGCCGTCTCGGTGGCTGCTACTTCTTGTAGTCCTTCAGGCAGAGCAGGAAGTCGCTGCCGCGCTTCTGCTCGGTGTAGGCGTACTGGAAGTCCTTGGCCTTGGTCTGGCATGTGATCTGCGCCGAGGCTCTGGAGAAAGAGCCATCGACCTTGGCCAGCACCACATACTGGGCCTTCGACGAGCCGCAGTCGACGACCTCGAGGTCCGGGCTGGTGTCGCTGCTGCTGCCACGGTGCATGCAGTCGCCGACCTTTGCCGTGTCGGCATCGTTCCGGCTGGCCAGATAGCCGCCGACGGCCACGCTGAGGCCGATCACGACGATGGCGATGTTTTTGATCGTCTTGAAGCTGAGCTTGCGTCGGGGCTGCGGGGGCACCGGAGCATACGGAGCGCCGCCCTGCTGCGGGTAGCCGGGCTGCGGCGGGTACGGAGCCTGACCCTGCTGGGGATAGCCGGGCTGCGGCGGGTACGGAGCCTGGCCCTGCTGCGGGTAGGGGGCTTGACCCTGCTGCGGGTAGCCGCCCTGCTGCGGATGGCCTCCTTGCGGCGGGTACGGAGCCTGACCCTGGAGCGGCGGCGGAGTAGTCACTTTGGGGGTCCCCCTGGAACGTTGGTTCGCATAGCACTGGGTAAGACCCAAGTAAGTTAGCGGCTGACAATGACACCCCTGTAACTCAGGGGGACTCTGTGTCATTGATGTGACACTCTGCGCCGCTCAAAGCGGCCCATAAACACAGCAACCGTCCCGTAGACAACAGCGACCGCGACAACAAGAGGCGCAGAGCGGCCGTCCGGCGGGAGCATCAGGGCAGCCACTCCGGCGGCGCCGACGAAGGCGACGTTGAAGAGGACGTCGTAGACGGAGAAGATCCGGCCCCGGAAGCCATCGTCCACGGACGCCTGGACGATGGTGTCCGTGGAGATCTTGGCGCCCTGGGTGATCAGACCCAGCACGAAGGCCGCGACCAGCAGGGGGCCGGTGGCGAACGGCAGACCGAGCGCTGGTTCCAGGACCATGGCGGCGCCGGAGCAGACCGCGATCCAGCGGCCAGGGCCGAACCGCCCCGCCGCCCACGGTGTCACCACGGCAGCCGTGAAGAAACCCGCTGCGGACACCGCCAGTGCGAGGCCGAGCAGCCTGAGTCCCTCGTCGGGATTCGCGGCGAGGCTGTACCGGCAGAGCATGAGCAGCAGGACGAGCAGCGCGCCGTAGCAGAAGCGCATCAGCGTCATCGAGGCCAGCGCCCAGACGGCTTCCCGGCGCCGGGGACCGGCCAGATGCCTGACGGCCGCCAGCAGATCGCGCGCGGTGACGGCGAGCGCGGTCCGCAGGTGGGGCCGTGTCGACCCCCGGTCGGGGCCGAGCAGGTCCGGAGCCATGCTCAGTGCGGTCAACGCGGCGCACAGATAGAGGAAGGCACCCAGCAGCACCACCGTGGCATCGGAGCCCGAAGCGGCGAGCCGGACGGCGAAGGCGAGGCCGCCACCCGCGGTCGCGGCGAGCGTTCCGGCCGTCGGGGAGAGGGAGTTGGCGAGCACCAGGCGGTCGGCGTCGACCACGCGCGGCAGAGCCGCGGAAAGCCCGGCGAGGACGAAACGGTTGACGGCCGTGACGCACAGCGCGGAGGCGTAGAACAGCCAGTCCGGGACATGGCTGACCATCAGCCCGGCGGTCATCACGGCCAGGAGGGCCCGCAGCAGATTGCCGTGCACGAAGACCTGTCGGCGCCGCCACCGGTCCAGCAGAACGCCGGCGAACGGGCCGACCAGCGAGTACGGGAGCAGCAGGACCGCCATCGCCGAGGCGATCGCGGCGGGTGTGGCCTGCTTCTCCGGGGAGAAGACGACGTACGCCGCGAGCGCGACCTGGTAGACGCCGTCGGCGCCCTGGGAGAGCAGGCGCACCGACAGCAGGCGCCGGAAGTTCCGCAGACGGAGCAGGACGCGCAGGTCACGGACGACGGGCATGGGGCACAGCCTCACACATGCGGAGGGTCCCCGGGTCGTGGAACCCGGGGACCCTCACAGCCCTGGCAGGAGCGTTGTCGGCGAGCAGCGGTGCTTAGCGCTCGACCTCGCCGCGGATGAACTTCTCGACGTTCTCGCGGGCCTCGTCGTCGAAGTACTGGACCGGCGGGGACTTCATGAAGTACGAGGACGCGGAGAGGATCGGGCCGCCGATGCCGCGGTCCTTGGCGATCTTCGCGGCGCGCAGGGCGTCGATGATGACACCCGCGGAGTTCGGGGAGTCCCAGACCTCGAGCTTGTACTCCAGGTTCAGCGGGACGTCACCGAAGGCGCGGCCCTCGAGGCGGACGTAGGCCCACTTGCGGTCGTCGAGCCAGGCCACGTAGTCGGAGGGGCCGATGTGGACGTTCTTCTCGCCGAGGTCCCGGTCGGGGATCTGGGAGGTGACGGCCTGCGTCTTGGAGATCTTCTTGGACTCCAGGCGCTCACGCTCGAGCATGTTCTTGAAGTCCATGTTGCCGCCGACGTTCAGCTGCATCGTCCGGTCGAGGATGACACCGCGGTCCTCGAACAGCTTCGCCATGACGCGGTGCGTGATGGTGGCGCCGACCTGGGACTTGATGTCGTCACCGACGATCGGCACACCGGCCTCGGTGAACTTGTCGGCCCACTCCTTGGTGCCGGCGATGAAGACCGGAAGGGCGTTGACGAAGGCGACCTTGGCGTCGATGGCGCACTGCGCGTAGAACTTCGCCGCGTCCTCGGAACCGACGGGCAGGTAGCAGACCAGGACGTCGACCTGCTTGTCCTTCAGGATCTGGACGACGTCGACCGGCTCGGCGTCGGATTCCTCGATGGTGGCGCGGTAGTACTTGCCGAGGCCGTCGAGGGTGTGGCCGCGCTGGACGGTGACACCGGTGGTGGGCACGTCGCAGATCTTGATGGTGTTGTTCTCGGAGGCGCCGATGGCGTCGGCGAGGTCCAGGCCGACCTTCTTGGCGTCGACGTCGAACGCGGCGACGAACTCGACGTCGCGCACGTGGTAGTCACCGAACTGCACGTGCATCAGGCCGGGGACCTTGGACGCGGGGTCGGCGTCCTTGTAGTACTCGACTCCCTGAACCAGCGACGCGGCGCAGTTGCCCACGCCGACGATGGCTACGCGAACCGATGCCATTCCGGTTGCTCCCTGTGTGTACGAGTGAGGCCCTGGCTGGGCCGTCACGTGGCGGTGTCGCCGGGCGTATCCGTCCGGGGGGTTTCCCCGGGACGGGGCAGGCCGCCCGTCGATCCAGTTGTGGTGTCCTGCTGAGCGGACCCCCCGGACACGGAACCTCTCAGGTCCCGCCCGGCCCGCTCGCTCTCGATGAGCTCGTTCAGCCAGCGCACTTCGCGCTCCACGGACTCCATCCCGTGGCGCTGGAGCTCGAGGGTGTAGTCGTCGAGGCGCTCCCGCGTGCGGGCCAGGGAGGCGCGCATCTTCTCCAGGCGCTCCTCCAGGCGGCTGCGACGGCCCTCCAGTACGCGCATGCGCACATCACGCGAGGTCTGCCCGAAGAAGGCGAACCGTGCGGCGAAGTGCTCGTCCTCGTACGCGTCGGGACCGGTCTGCGAGAGCAGCTCCTCGAAATGCTCCTTACCTTCGGCCGTCAACCGGTAGACGATCTTGGCGCGGCGCCCGGCGAGGGGAGCGGTGAGGGCGTCCTCATGGGTGCTTCCGGGTTCCTCGGTCAACCAGCCGTTGGTGACCAGCGTCTTGAGGCAGGGATACAGGGTCCCGTAGCTGAAGGCACGGAACACACCCAGTGACGTATTGAGTCGCTTACGCAGCTCGTAGCCGTGCATGGGGGACTCGCGCAGCAGGCCGAGCACGGCGAACTCGAGGATGCCGGAACGTCGGCTCATCGTCGCCTCCTCTCGGTCCGCAGTGCCCGCGCACCGCACTCACCACGTCTTCTCAGCGTCTTTATCTCACACTGATGTATCGACTCGATACATCATGACGATAGAACGGCCTTCCGGGTGCGACAAGAGGGAGGGTGGTGAACGGGATCACATCCATGATTCCCGTGAGGTAAGTTGCCTTCTTTGGGGTGAACTTCCGTATTAGATGCGTTTTGGCGGTGCGTAGTGTGTGCGGCATGCACACCGCCGGGAACCAAGCGACGTCTGGGGAGCGTCGTCGTCCCCGGTGCAGTACGGGTGAATGCGCAACCGACCACATCCGTACTCCGGGGGGACCGGAAAACAGCCGCCGTTCCAGGCGCGCAGGGGTGCGCCTGCCCGAGGAGTAGTCGTTCGATGAGCGAGCACCGTCGCAAACCGCCGCAGCCGCAGGGAGGCGGACGTGCCGCGGCCCGACGCGGCCAGTCCGATGCGTCCTCCGGCCGCCGTGCGGCACCGCGAGGCGCCACCGGGTCTCCTGCCGACTCCTATGGGTCCAGTTCCTATGGGGCGGACTCACGCGACTCGGGGGGTGAGGAGCGCCCTTACGGCGGCCGTGCCGAGGCCCGCCGGGCGGCGCAGCGAGGCGGTCGGCGCAGAGCCGCCGACAACGCGGCGCCGGGCCGCCGCGGTGGTCCGGGAGGAACCGGTCCCGGGCGCGGCAGGGGACGGGCGGCGGCAGCGCCGGGCAAGAAGCGGTTCATCGACTACCCGCGCGCGGGCAAGTTCGGCTGGCGCCGCTGGGTGCCCTCCTGGAAGCTCGTCTCGGGGATGTTCCTCGGCTTCGTCGGCAGCCTGGTCGTGATGGTCGGCGTCGGCTACGCGATGGTGTCCATTCCCAACGAGAACGACGCGGCCAAGTCCCAGAACAACGTCTACTACTGGGCCGACGGCACCCAGATGGTGGCCACGGGCACCGGTGTGAACCGGCAGAACGTCAGCATCGACAAGATTCCCAAGGCGATGCAGTTCGCGGTGATCTCGGCCGAGAACAAGTCCTTCTACCAGGACTCGGGCGTCGACCCCATGGGTATCCTGCGCGCCCTGGCCAACATGGCGCGCGGCGGCCAGACGCAGGGTGGTTCGACGATCACCCAGCAGTACGTCAAGAACACGTACCTCAGCCAGGAACAGACGGTCACCCGCAAGTTCAAGGAGATGTTCATCTCCATAAAGGTGGGCACGAAGCTCTCCAAGGACGACATCATGCGGGGGTACCTGAACACGTCGTACTTCGGCCGCGGCGCCTACGGCATCCAGGCCGCCGCGCAGACGTACTACGGCAAGGACGCGGTCCAGCTCACGCGGAGCCAGTGCGCTTTCCTCGCCGCGCTGCTCAAGGGCCCGACGTACTACGACCCGGCCGGCAACGCCGACCTCGACAAGGCGGCGACCGCCGCGGCCAACACGGAGCGCTCCAAGGCGCGCTGGGCCTGGATCCTCGGTGAGATGCACAAGGACAAGCACCTCACCGACGCCCAGTACCAGGAGGCCATCAAGAAGTACCCCAGTCCTCAGGGCCGCAAGGCGACCAAGGGCATGACCGGCCAGATCAGCTATCTTGCCGACACGGCCAAGAAGTACGTGCTGAGCCACTCCGACATCACGGAGGCACAGTTCGACAAGGGCGGGTACCAGATCTACACGACCTTCCAGAAGGACAAGGTCAACGCCCTGAGCGCCGCCGTGAAGAAGATCCAGCAGCAGCGTCTGCACCCCAAGACGGAGCCCAGGGACAAGTACGTCCAGTTCGGCGCGGCGTCCGTGAATCCGAGCGACGGGGCGATCGTCGCCCTCTACGGCGGTGACGGCTACGAGAAGGGCCACTTCACCAACAACGCGGACACCTCGGGTGTCCCCGTCGGCTCGACGTGGAAGCCGTTCGTGCTCGCCGCGGCGATGGAGTACGGCACCTACAAGTCCGACGGTCTGGGTATCTCCCCGCTCAGCAAGTACAACGGCGACGACCACCTCAAGGTCAGGCGACCGGACGGGACGTACTACCTCAACAAGGACAACTCGACCTTCTATCAGAACAACGAGAGTCCTCACCCCTGGGGCTACATCACCCTGCGCAAGGCCATGGAGCAGTCCATCAACACGCCGTTCGTGCAGCTCGCCGTGGACGTGGGACTGCAGAAGGTCCGGGACGTCGCCCAGGCGTCCGGCGTGCTGGACGAGAGCATGTCCAGCCTCAACCCGTCGTTCGCCATCGGTACGTCCACCCCGAGTGCGATCCGCATGGCCGACGCCTACGCCACGTTCGCGGCGTCCGGCATGCACAGGGACCCGTACTCGGTGACCAAGGTCAAGTACAACGGCGAGGACAAGCCGGGCTTCACCAAGCCGAAGTCCAGCCAGGCGATGCCCGCCAACGTGGCGAACAACGTCACGGACGTCCTGCAGAACGTGATCCAGAACGGTACGGGTCAGAACGCCAAGGCCCTGGGCCGTACCGCGGCCGGCAAGACCGGTACGACCGACAAGAACAAGTCCGCCTGGTTCGTCGGCTACACCCAGCAGCTGTCGACCTCGGTGGCCATGTTCCGTGAGAACCCCAAGGACCACAAACTGCTCTCCATGAACGGCACCGCCGGCGTGGACTCCATCCACGGTGGTGACATCCCGACCTCGGTGTGGACCGAGTACATGAAGCTCGCACTGCAGGGCCAGAACGACCCCGGCTTCCCGGACGCCACCAAGATCGGCAGCGTCCAGGACGAGGTCGGCGCGCCCTCGCCGACCCCGACGGTCGCGGCCACGCCGAGCGCCACGCCGAGTGCCAAGCCGAGCCCGTCGCCCAGCGAGAGCACGACCGGGCCGTCGCCGTCGGCGAGCCAGACCTGCAACGGCTGGAGCTGGAAGTGCAACAGCACCACCGGAGGAACGACGACCGGCGGCACAGGCACCAGTCCGAGCCCCAGCCCCTCAGCCAGTGACACGACCGGGACCACGACCGGCAGTACCAAAGGCAACGGCAACGGCGGACTCTTCGGCGGCACCCAGGGCTGACCGATGACCCGAAGGCCGGTGCGCGGCGCTTCCTCGCGGGGCGCCGTGCACCGGCCTCTTGGTTGACCGGGCGTCGGCGTTGAGACGGGCCGCGGTGCGGAGGCCGGCCGAACGGGGCCCTGACGGGCCCAGCCGAGCCGCCTGGGCGGACCCGCGCCGTTCTCAGGCCCGTAGGGCAGGATGTGCCCCATGCCCAGTGCAGAGATGACGCCCTCGAGCGTGCACCGGCCCGAGCCCCCGCGGCCCGCCGGGGCGGAACCGGTGCGGCCGACCCGCGAGGACGAGGTCGCGGCGGCCGGCAGTGAGCTGATCGGCGGCCCCATCGGGCGGCGAGCCCTGACCGGGACCTCCTGGCTGACTCCCGTCCGGGTGGTCGTCCTCGTGGCGATCGGCATGTTCGCCCTGGGCCTGGTCCAGAAGGCGCCCTGCTACCACAGCGGCTGGTTCTTCGGCGCCAGCTCCCAGTACACCCACGCCTGCTACTCGGACATCCCGCACCTCTACCAGGGGCGCGGCTTCGCCGACGGGCTCGTGCCGTACTTCGACCGCATCCCGGACGACGTCTCCGGCGGTATGGGCTACCTCGAATACCCGGTGCTCACCGGCCTGTTCATGGAGGTGGCGTCCTGGCTGACCCCGCACAGCGGCAGCATCCAGCACCAGGAGAAGTGGTACTGGTTCGTCAACGCCGGAATGCTGATGGCCTGCGCGGCCGTCATCGTCGTCTGCGTGTCGCGTACCCACCGCCGGCGCCCCTGGGACGGCCTGCTGGTCGCCCTGGCCCCCGCCTTCACACTGACCGCGACCATCAACTGGGACCTCTTCGCGGTCGCCCTGACCGCCGCCGCGATGCTGATGTGGGCACGGGGCCGCGCCGCCGCCTTCGGCGTTCTGCTGGGCCTTGCGACGGCCGCCAAGCTCTATCCCGTCCTGCTGCTCGGCCCGCTGCTCGTGCTGTGCTGGCGGGCGGGCCGATGGCGGGAGTTCTTCCAGGCCGTGGGCGCAGCGGCGGGTGCCTGGCTCGTGGTGAACCTTCCGGTGATGATCACGCACGACGCGACGGGCTTCCACATCCGCGAGGGCTGGGCGAAGTTCTACAGCTTCAGCCACGACCGGGGCGTCGACTTCGGCTCCTTCTGGCTGATCTGGGCGCAGAACTCCAGCCATCCGCCCAGCACCGACTTCGTGAACACCGCGGCCAGCGCCCTGGTGGTGTTCTCCTTCCTCGGCATCGCCGCGCTCACGTTCACCGCCCCGCGCCGGCCGCGCTTCGCGCAGCTGGCCTTCCTGATGATCGCGGCCTTCATCCTCACCAACAAGGTCTACTCACCGCAGTACGTCCTGTGGCTGGTGCCGCTGGCGGCCCTCGCCCGCCCCAAGTGGCGCGACTTCCTGATCTGGCAGGCGTGCGAGCTGGCGTACTTCCTGGGCATCTGGATGTACCTCGCGTACACGACCAGCGGCGACGCCCACAAGGGCCTGCCGACGCACGGCTACCACTGGGCGATCGTGCTGCACCTGCTGGGCACGCTGTACCTGTGCGCCGTCGTCGTACGGGACATCCTCATGCCGGAGCGGGACGTGGTGCGCCGCTCCGGCGACGACGACCCCTCGGGCGGGGTGCTCGACGGCGCGCAGGACGTCTTCGTGCTCGGCGCGGCGGCCCGTCCGCCGCGGCACGCCGCCCACTTCGACGTGCCTCATGTGGACTGGGGAAGCCGGTCCTCCGAGGACCGTTCGCTCTGAGCGAACGACCGAGAATGAAGGAAAGGCCGTACACGGAGTTCCCCGTGTACGGCCTTTTCGTCGTTCCAAGGGCCGTCAGCGGTCCACGAGCCGGTCGAACTGCGTGGTGGTGTGCCGCAGATGGGCGACCAGCTCGTCGCCGACCGTCGGCTCGGGGGCGTCGGCCGGGACGAACAGGATCGACACCTGCATGTGTGGCGGCTCCGCGAACCAGCGCTGCTTGCCGCCCCAGACGAACGGAGAGAGATTCCGGTTCACCGTGGCCAGGCCGGCCCGTGCGACGCCCTTGGCGCGCGGCATGACGCCGTGCATGGCCTTCGGGGCCTCCAGGCCCACCCCGTGTGACGTACCGCCCGCCACGACCACCAGGAAGCCGTCGGAGGCCGCCTTCTGCTGCCGGTAGCCGAACCGGTCACCCTTGGCCACGCGCGTGACGTCCAGGACGGCGCCGCGGTACTCCGTGGCCTCGTGGTCCCCCAGCCACAGCCGGGTGCCGATCCGGGCGCGGAACCGGGTCTGCGGGAACTGCTGCTGGAGCCGGGCCAGTTCATCGGCCTTGAGGTGGCTGACGAACATGGTGTGCAGCGGCAGCCGGGCCGCGCGCAGCCGGTCCATCCAGCCGATGACCTCCTCGACGGCGTCCGAGCCGTCGGTGCGGTCCAGCGGCAGGTGGATGGCGAAGCCCTCCAGCCGGACGTTCTCAATGGCCTGGTGCAGCTGCGGCAGGTCCTGCTCGCTGATGCCGTGCCGCTTCATCGAGGACATCACCTCGATGACCACCCGGGCGCCGACGAGGCCGTACACGCCGTCGACCGACGACACCGAGCGGATGACGCGGTCGGGCAGCGGCACCGGCTCCTCGCCGCGCCGGTACGGAGTGAGCACCAGCAGGTCGCCGCCGAAGAAGTCCTTGATGCTCGCGGCCTCGTACGTCGTGCCGACGGCGAGCAGGTCCGAACCGAGCCGCGTGGCCTCCTCCGCCAGCCGGTCGTGTCCGAAGCCGTAGCCGTTGCCCTTGCAGACCGGGACGAGCCCCGGGAACTGCTCCTGCACGTGCTTGTGGTGCGCCCGCCAGCGCGCGGTGTCGACGTAGAGCGTGAGCGCCATGGCCGGACCCGGAACCTTTCTCGTGGCTGGGTGGATCAGAGATGGATGAGCCGTGAAGGCTATGGAATCAAACGTCCGTGGCTCAACGGCGCGACATGTAGATGTCGAGCGCCTTGTGGAGCAGCTTGTTCAGCGGGAAGTCCCACTCGCCGAGGTACTCGGCGGCCTGCCCGCCCGTGCCGACCTTGAACTGGATGAGGCCGAACAGATGGTCGCTCTCGTCCAGCGAGTCGGAGATGCCGCGCAGGTCGTAGACGGTCGCGCCGAGCGCGTAGGCGTCGCGCAGCATCCGCCACTGCATCGCGTTCGAGGGCCGCACCTCACGGCCGATGTTGTCGGAGGCGCCGTAGGAGTACCAGACGTGGCCGCCGACGATCAGCATGGTCGCCGCCGACAGGTTCACGCCGTTGTGGCGGGCGAAGTACAGCCGCATGCGGTTGGGGTCCTCGGTGTTGAGGGCCGCCCACATGCGCTGGAAGTACGACAGCGGACGGGGCCGGAAGTGGTCGCGCACGGCCGTGATCTCGTACAGCCGCTGCCACTCGGCGAGGTCCTGGTAGCCGCCCTGGACGACCTCGACGCCGGCCTTCTCGGCCTTCTTGATGTTGCGGCGCCACAGCTGGTTGAAGTTCTTGTGGACCTCTTCCAGGGAACGGTTCGCCAGCGGCACCTGGTAGACGTAGCGGGGCTGCACGTCGCCGAAGCCGGCGCCGCCGTCCTCGCCCTGCTGCCAGCCCATGCGGCGCAGCTTGTCGGCGACCTCGAAGGCGCGCGGCTCGATGAAGTCGGCCTCCAGGTCGCGCAGCCGCTTCACGTCCGGGCTCTGGATGCCCTTCTTGATCGTCTCCGCGTTCCAGCGGCGGATGATCACCGGCGGGCCCATCTTCACGGAGAACGCGCCCTTCTGCTTCAGGTGCGCCAGCATCGGCTGGATCCAGTCGTCCAGGTTCGGCGCGAACCAGTTGATGACCGGGCCCTCGGGCAGATAGGCCAGATAGCGCTTGATCTTGGGCAGCTGGCGGTACAGGACCAGGCCCACGCCGACCAGTTCGCCGGTGCGCTCGTCGAACCAGCCGAGGTTCTCGGAGCGCCACTCCGCCTTCACGTCGGCCCAGGCCGGGACCTGCATGTGGCTCGCCGCCGGCAGGCTCTGGATGTAGGCCAGATGTTGCTCGCGGCTGATGGTCCTCAGGGTCAGGCTCATGTCGGGGCGCTCCTCGGGCTGGTGTGTCCCCATGGGGTCAGGGGCTCCGGCTCTCGCGCCGAAGCCTACTGCGCCGTCCGGGCGCCCCGACTGGGCATATGGCACCTTCACCCCGGCCCGTGGGCCACCGGGGCCTTCCGTGGCACCGCGTGAGGGTGCCGCCGGGGGTGGCGGCGGGCGGACTCAGCCGCCGACGAGGCCGCCGAACAGTCCGCCGTGTGCCATGCCGATCAGGAAGCCGATCCCCGAGGCACCGAGACCCAGGATCAGAACGGTCCGCTCGCGCGTGGTCACCGAGATCCACTGCCCGTACGCGCCGGTGAAGATCCCCACCAGGCCGGTCCAGGACGTGAGCAGATGCAGGCCGTGGAAGAAGGACGTGATGAACGACAGCAAGCCCAGGACCAGTGTCACCACCATCAGGGTGTCCTGGACGGGATGGGCCTTGCCGTCGGAGGCGAACAGGGATCCGGCGGTGTTGGGTCGCAATGCCTGCTGTGCCATGAGGCACCTCCTGCGGATCGCGGCGCACAGTAGCGCCTTACACACCCGATGTGTACAGATTGACGGTCTACGCGGCCGGATTTCAACCGGAAGCCGGTGTGCAGGTAGTCTGTACCGTCTGCACCGGTGTCTGTTCAGGCATGCCCAGACGGGTACCGATGCGCACGCATCACAACCCTCCTGCCACGGAACGACCGTGGCCGCTGAGTCCAAAGGAGGTGGGTTCCACATGCGTCACTACGAGGTGATGGTCATCCTCGACCCCGATCTGGAGGAGCGCGCTGTCGCCCCCCTGATCGAGAACTTCCTCTCCGTCGTCCGTGAGGGCAACGGCAAGGTCGAGAAGGTCGACACCTGGGGCCGTCGTCGTCTCGCGTACGAGATCAAGAAGAAGCCCGAGGGCATCTACTCGGTCATCGACCTGCAGGCCGAGCCTGCGGTCGTCAAGGAGCTCGACCGCCAGATGAACCTGAACGAGTCGGTCCTCCGGACCAAGGTCCTCCGCCCCGAGACCCACTGAGCTCTTCCGCTCAGCTGATCTCGGGATTCGAGTAGCAGCAAGCAGCCAGCAGCAAACCCGCCGAGAGGTTCCCCCATGGCAGGCGAGACCGTCATCACGGTCGTCGGCAATCTTGTCGATGACCCCGAGCTGCGCTTCACCCCGTCCGGTGCGGCGGTCGCGAAGTTCCGTGTCGCGTCCACTCCCCGCACCTTCGACCGCCAGACGAACGAGTGGAAGGACGGCGAAAGCCTGTTCCTGACCTGCTCGGTCTGGCGCCAGGCGGCGGAGAACGTCGCCGAGTCGCTCCAGCGAGGCATGCGCGTCATCGTGCAGGGCCGGCTGAAGCAGCGGTCCTACGAGGACCGTGAGGGCGTCAAGCGCACGGTCTACGAACTGGACGTCGAGGAAGTCGGCGCCAGCCTGCGCAACGCCACGGCCAAGGTCACCAAGACCGCCGGTGGCGCTCGCGGCGGCCAGGGCGGTTACGGCGGCGGCCAGGGTGGCGGCGGCTGGGGCGGTGGCCCCGGCGGCGGTCAGCAGGGCGGTGCTCCGGCAGACGACCCGTGGGCGACCGGTGCTCCCGCCGGTGGCAACCAGGGCGGTGGCTGGGGCGGAGGCTCCGGCGGCGGTGGCGGCGGCTACTCGGACGAGCCCCCCTTCTAGGTCCTCGGACCGGGGGCGGGTCGTACCCAAACTTCTTGATCACACAGGAGAAACACCATGGCGAAGCCGCCTGTGCGCAAGCCGAAGAAGAAGGTCTGCGCGTTCTGCAAGGACAAGGTCACGTACGTGGACTACAAGGACACGAACATGCTGCGGAAGTTCATTTCCGACCGCGGCAAGATCCGTGCCCGCCGCGTGACCGGCAACTGCACCCAGCACCAGCGTGACGTCGCCACGGCTGTGAAGAACAGCCGTGAGATGGCGCTGCTGCCCTACACCTCCACCGCGCGCTAAGGGAAGGGTGACCGACTCATGAAGATCATCCTCACCCACGAGGTTTCCGGCCTCGGTGCCGCGGGCGACGTCGTCGACGTCAAGGACGGTTACGCTCGCAACTACCTGATCCCGCGGAAGTTCGCTATCCGCTGGACCAAGGGTGGCGAGAAGGACGTCGAGCAGATCCGCCGCGCCCGCAAGATCCACGAGATCCAGACCATCGAGCAGGCCAACGCTGTGAAGGCCCAGCTCGAGGGTGTCAAGGTCCGCCTGGCCGTTCGCTCCGGCGACGCCGGTCGTCTCTTCGGTTCCGTCACCCCGGCCGACATCGCCTCCGCGATCAAGGCTTCCGGTGGCCCCGAGGTCGACAAGCGCCGCATCGAGCTGGCCGCCCCGATCAAGACCCTGGGCGCCCACGACACCTCCGTGCGTCTGCACCCCGAGGTTGCCGCCAAGGTCAGCATCGAGGTCGTCGCGGCCTGACGCTGCGCTCGGCTTGAGCAGTCCTGAAAGGGGCCGCACCCTCACCGGTGTGGCCCCTTTCGCATGGCTCGTGTTTCACGTGAAACGCTGACTGTTTCACGTGAAACGGTCAGCGCGTCGCACCCGTCACGATCCAGCGGCCCGAGCGGCTCCGCAGCCACAGGGTCAGCATGCGAACGGTCATCATCAGTGTCATCGCCACCCAGAGCGCGGTGAGTCCCCCGCCCAGGGCGGGCACGAGCAGGGCCAGCGGTGCGAAGACGGCCAGCGTGACGACCATGGCCCCGGCCAGGTACGGCCCGTCGCCCGCCCCCATCAGGACGCCGTCCAGGACGAAGACGATTCCGCAGACCGGCTGGGAGAGCGCAACCATGAGCAGTGCAGGCAGCGCCGCGTCCTCGACTCCGGAGTCGTTGGTGAACAGCGGAAGGAAGAGTGGCCGTGCCGCTATGACGAGCAGGCCGAGTGCTGCACCGGTGGCGATGCCCCACTGGACCATGCGACGGCATGCCTCGCGAGCACCTTGGGCATCGCCCGCACCGAGGTAGCGGCCGATGATCGCCTGCCCTGCGATCGCGATGGCGTCGAGGACGAACGCCAGCAGGCTCCACAGGGACAGAATGATCTGGTGGGCGGCGATGTCGGCATCCCCGAGGCGTGCAGCGACGGCCGTGGCGATCAGCAGAATCGCCCGCAGTGAGAGGGTCCGGACGAGCAGCGGAACGCCGGCCTGTGCGGAGGCGCGGATACCGGCGGCGTCCGGGCGCAGGGAAGCCCCGTGCCGACGAGCCCCGCGGACGACCACGTTCAGGTAGACGGCCGCCATGCCGCACTGCGCTATGACGGTGCCCCAGGCCGAGCCCGCGATGCCGAGTCCGGCGCCGTAGACGAGCCCCGCGTTGAGAGCAGCGTTGGCGAGGAAGCCGGTGATGGCGACGTAGAGCGGGGTTCTGGTGTCCTGCAGACCGCGGAGTACACCGGTGGCGGCGAGGACGATGAGCATGGCCGGGATCCCCAGCGCGGAGATCCGCAGGTACGTCGTGGCGTAGGGGGCCGCGGTCGCGGAAGAGCCGAAGAGGTCCACGATGCCAGGGGCCAGGGGGAGTGCGACGGCGATGACGGCGGCGCCAAGGAGTAGGGCCAGCCAGATGCCGTCCATGCCCTGGCGGATGGCCGAAGGGAGATCACCGGCGCCGACACGCCGGGCCACGGCAGCCGTGGTCGCGTAGGCGAGAAAAACGAAGACGCTCACGGCGGTGCTGAGGAGGGCCGACGCCACACCGAGACCGGCGAGCTGGGCGGTCCCCAGATGGCCGACGATCGCACTGTCCGCCATGACGAAGAGGGGCTCGGCGACGAGTGCGCCGAAGGCCGGGACGGCCAGCGCGACGATCTCTCGGTCGTGCCGGCGCCGGGTGGCCTTGGGTATCGCGGGAGCCTGTGTCATGAGCACCAATCTAATCGTCCACAGGTAAGAGACGCAATCCAGTATTGACCCTTACTCTCTGTCTGTGTGCGGATGCTTTCGCGTGGCGTTCGAAGCGATCTTGGCCCGACTGGGGAAGTTTTTCTTCTGCACAGCCGGTGGACGTTGAACTTGCAGGTCAGAGCGTTTCGATGGCCGGGATCGAGGTCTTGTTCACAGGGCTGTCCACTGGGTCGTGCACAGGTTTCGGGGGGTTCTCCACAGCATCCGGGCCGTCGTCCACATGCCCTGTGGATAACCAGATTGGCTGACGGTGCGGAGGGGCCTACCGTTGTCCGGCGCCCGCTCCTTCCCCGGGCCCGGGAGACGTCTGTTCCAGGGCTTGGGAAACGTCATAAATCCGACGCCGGAACCGGAGTTGGGCCTCTCGATTTGTCAGTGCCGTGCCGTACAAAAGAGGGCACGGCGAGGTCCGCCGTGCGGACGGGAGGAGGTGGCTCGGTGAGCATTTCCGAGCCCTTGGACGATCCGTGGGCCGACAGCGGACCCAGTGATCGTCTGCCCGCCTCCCGCCGGCGTGGCGACGTGGGCCGGGTTCGTGACGAGCAGCACGACCGGGGCCGGGAGAACGGCGCCTGGGACGGCGGGGGTTCCGCCTTCGAGCGGGTGCCGCCGCAGGATCTCGACGCCGAGCAGTCCGTGCTGGGCGGCATGCTGCTCTCCAAGGACGCCATCGCCGACGTCGTGGAGATCCTCAAAGGCCACGACTTCTATAAGCCCGCCCACGAGACGATCTATCAGGCGATCCTCGACGTCTACGCGAAGGGTGAGCCGGCCGATCCGATCACCATCGCCGCCGAACTGACCAAGCGCGGCGAGATCAACAAAGTCGGTGGCGCGGCGTATCTGCACAGCCTCGTCCAGACCGTGCCGACGGCGGCCAACGCCGAGTACTACGCGGAGATCGTCCGCGAGCGCGCCGTCCTGCGGCGCCTGGTCGAGGCCGGCACACGTATCACGCAGATGGGATACGCAGCCGACGGCGACGTCGACGAGATCGTCAACAGCGCCCAGGCCGAGATCTACGCCGTCACCGAGCAGCGCACCAGCGAGGACTACCTTCCGCTCGGCGACATCATGGAAGGTGCGCTGGACGAGATCGAGGCGATCGGCTCGCGCAGCGGCGAGATGACGGGTGTGCCCACCGGGTTCACGGACTTCGACTCCTTGACCAATGGCCTGCACCCGGGCCAGATGATCGTCATCGCGGCCCGTCCCGCCATGGGTAAGTCCACCCTCGCACTGGACTTCGCCCGCGCCGCCTCGATCAAGCACAACCTCCCCAGTGTGATCTTCTCCCTCGAAATGGGGCGCAACGAGATCGCGATGCGTCTGCTGTCCGCCGAGGCACGGGTGGCCCTGCATCACATGCGGTCCGGCACGATGACCGACGAGGACTGGACGCGACTGGCCCGCCGGATGCCGGACGTCTCGGCGGCTCCGCTCTACATCGACGACTCTCCGAACCTGTCGATGATGGAGATCCGCGCCAAGTGCCGGCGTCTGAAGCAGCGCAACGACCTGAAGCTGGTCGTCATCGACTACCTCCAGCTGATGCAGTCCGGCGGCTCCAGGCGAGCCGAGAGCCGTCAGCAGGAGGTCTCGGACATGTCCCGTAACCTCAAGCTGCTCGCCAAGGAGCTGGAGATCCCGGTCATCGCGCTTTCCCAGCTCAACCGTGGTCCCGAGCAGCGCACCGACAAGAAGCCGATGGTCTCCGACCTGCGTGAGTCCGGCTCCATCGAGCAGGACGCCGACATGGTCATCCTGTTGCACCGCGAGGACGCCTACGAGAAGGAGTCCCCGCGCGCGGGCGAGGCCGACCTGATCGTGGCCAAGCACCGAAACGGTCCGACGGCGACGATCACGGTCGCCTTCCAGGGCCACTACTCCCGCTTCGTGGACATGGCACAGACCTGATCCGGCCGTGCCGGGTGAAGGATTCGACGTGGCGCGTTCCACCGACTGGACTGTGCCCATGACGACATTTCAGGAAGAGTTGCTTCCGGCGACCCGGCGGGCGTTGCTGCACCGGATCGCCGTGGCACAGGCCGAAGGACGGGCGCCTTCGGTGGTCGCCGCGGTCGTGCGGGGCGGGCGTGCCGTGTGGCACGGAGCGCGGACCTCGGTGGACGGGCACGGACCGGACGAGAACGTGCAGTACCGGATCGGGTCGATCACCAAGACCTTCACGGCCGTACTGGTCCTGCGGCTGCGCGACGAGGGTCTGCTCGAGCTCGGCGATCAGCTGGAGAAGCATCTGCCGGGTACCGGGGCGGGCGAGGCGACGATCGCCGAACTGCTTGCGCACACCGGGGGGTTGGCGGCCGAATCGCCCGGCCCCTGGTGGGAGCGGACCCCGGGCTCGCTGCGGCCCGAGCTGAGTGATGTCCTCGGTAAGAAGCCCCTCCTGCATCCCGTCGGCCGTCGGCACCACTACTCCAACCCCGGTTACACGCTGCTGGGCGCGCTGGTCGAAGAACTGCGCGGGGCGCCCTGGGAGGACGTGCTGCACAGGGAGGTGCTCGAACCGCTCGGCCTGCACCGGACCAGCGCCCAGCCGCAGGCGCCGCACGCGGGTGGCTGGGCGGTGCATCCCTGGGCCGACGTGCTGCTGCCCGAACCGCTGGAGGATCTCGGCCGGATGGCCCCCGCCGGCCAGCTGTGGTCGACCACCGGGGACCTTGCGCGGTTCGCCGCGTTCCTGGCCGCAGGGGACGACCGGGTGCTGAGCGTGGAGTCGGTGCGGCAGATGCGGACACCCGCGGCGCCTGCCGAGGCGGCGGACGTGGTGGACGGCATCACCTACGGCCTCGGCATGCAGGTGCAGCATCGTGACGGAAGGCTCCTCTTCGGGCACTCCGGCTCGCTACCGGGCTTCCTCGCGAACCTCACCGTCAGTGTGGAGGACGACGTGGCGGCGGTGGTGCTGGCCAACTGCACCAGTGGTCCGCTGCTGGGATCGGTGGGTGCCGACCTGGTCCGTATCGTCGCCGAGGCGGAACCGCGTATCCCCGAGCCGTGGCGGCCACTGCGGGAGGCTGACCCGATGGTCCTGGAGTTGGCGGGGCAGTGGTACTGGGGCACCCACGCCTTCGGCCTGCGGGTGACGGCCGACGGCCTGATCTCCCTGGGGCCGCTGACCGGTGGTGGCCGCCGGTCACGCTTCCGCTCGAACGGCGACGGCACTTGGACGGGCCTGGAGGGCTACTACGCGGGAGAGCTGTTGCGGCCTGTACGAGGCCAGGACGGGTCCGTGCGCCACCTCGACCTCGGTTCCTTCGTGTTCACCCGGCAGCCGTACGAGGAGGGAGCCGGCGTGCCTGGTGGAGTGGACCCGAAGGGATGGCGAGGGATCGCGGACTAGCCGGTCCCTGACGGCGCCGGGGTGGGTGTTTCACGTGAAACACCCACCCCGGGTACCTTTCAGAGCTGGAGCTTGAAGCCCACGTGCGAGGCGGTGAAGCCGAACCGCTCGTAGAAACGGTGGGCGTCCGTGCGGCTGCTGTCGGAGGTCAGCTGGACCAACTGACACTTCTGCCGCCGGGATTCCTCGATCGCCCACTCGATGAACTGTGTGCCCAGGCCATTGCCACGTTCGTCGGCGTGTACGCGTACGCCTTCGATGATCGAGCGGGTCGCTCCCTTGCGTGAGAGCCCGGGGATGATCGTGAGCTGGAGCGTTCCGACCACGCGGTCCCCACGGACGGCGACCACGAGACGCTGGTTCGGGTCCGCGCTCAACCGCTGCAGCGCTGCCCGATACGGCGCCATGTCATCAGGGGACTCACGCTGGGAGCCCAGCGGGTCGTCGGCGAGCAGAGCGACGATCGCCGGGAGGTCGTCGGCGGTTGCGCTCCGTATTTCAAGATCTCCCATGGCCGCACCTTATGCGGTCACGTTCAGGGACTCCACGACCCGGACCAGCGGGGCCAGTTCAGGGTTTCTGGCCGCCTCGTCCAGGGCCTCGCGCAGGGCGGTGTCGTTGGTGGGCCGCGCCTCCTGCAGCAGGTGGAGGCCTGCCTCTGTGACGTTCGTGTAGATGCCGCGACGGTCCGTGGGGCACAGATAGCGCTCCAGCAGGCCGCGGTCCTCCAGCCGGGTCACCAGCCGGGTGGTGGCGCTCTGGCTGAGGACGACCGCGTCGGCGACCTGCTTCATCTGCAGATGCCCGCCGTCGCCGTCGTGCTGCCGGCTGAGCACGTCGAGGAGGGAGTACTCGCGCACGCTCAGATCGTGCTTCGCCTGCAGGGCGCGCTCGATGTGCGCCTCGATCCTTCCGTGCAGCAGAGAGAGGGCGCACCAGCCCTGGGCGAGGGCGGTGAGTGCGGGGTCCGTGGGGTCCGTCGCTGTCATTGGCGTTCTTCCTCCGTCCCGGAGCGGCTGGATCCAGGGTAGGCCACGGCCGCACTAGTCAGCTGTTGCGTATAGCCCGCGTATGCAATTAATGTAGAGGAGCGAAACGAGCTTATGCAATCATCTGGGAAGGTGTACCCCCATGCCTCTCGCGCTTCTGGCCCTCGCGATCGGGGCCTTCGGCATCGGCACGACCGAGTTCGTGATCATGGGCTTGCTGCCCGAGGTCGCGGGTGACTTCGGCGTGTCCATCCCCACCGCAGGTCTCCTCGTGACCGGCTATGCCCTGGGCGTGGTGATCGGCGCCCCGCTGATGACCGTGCTAGGCACCAAGGTCCCGCGCAAGCGGATGCTGATGCTGCTGATGGGCCTGTTCATCGCGGGAAACCTGCTCTCCGCCGTGGCCCCCACCTTTGCGACCATGCTGATCGGACGGGTGGTCGCCTCCCTCGCCCACGGCGCCTTCTTCGGCATCGGCTCGGTCGTCGCGGCCGAGTTGGTGGCCCCGGACAAGAAGGCCGGAGCCATCGCGACGATGTTCACGGGACTGACCGTCGCCAACGTCGTCGGCGTCCCGCTGGGCACGCTCATCGGGCAGACCGTCGGCTGGCGCGTCACCTTCGGCATCGTCGCAGCCCTCGGCGTCGCCGGCCTTGCCGGCATCGCCAGACTGGTGCCGGAGGTGCCCCGGCCGCAGGGCGTGCACCTGCGCCATGAACTGGCCGCCTTCAAGAACACCCAGGTCCTGCTTGCCATGGCGATGACCGTCCTCGGCTTCGGCGGCGTCTTCGCGGCCATCACCTACGTAGCGCCGATGATGACGCACGTCGCCGGCTTCGCCGATGGCTCGGTCACCTGGCTGCTGGTCCTGTTCGGTCTCGGCATGGTCGGCGGCAACCTCGTCGGCGGCAAGTTCGCTGACCGGGCCCTGATGCCGATGCTGTACGTGTCCTTGGGCGCTCTGGCCGTCGTCCTCGCGCTTTTCACACTCACCGCGCACAACAAGATCGCGGCGGCCGTCACCATCGCGTTGATCGGTGCCCTCGGCTTCGCGACCGTCCCCCCGCTGCAGAAGCGCGTCCTCGACCAGGCGCACGGTGCCCCGACACTCGCCTCGGCCGTGAACATCGGCGCCTTCAACCTGGGCAACGCCCTCTCCGCCTGGCTCGGCGGCATCGTCATCGCGGCCGGTTTCGGCTACACCGCCCCGAACTGGGTCGGTGCCGCCCTGGCCGCCACCGCTCTGCTCCTCGCCGTCCTCTCGGCCGCTCTGGAGCGCCGGGAGGGCACGCCCAGCACCGTGGTGGCCTCCGGCGGCACCGGTCAGCGGACGCCCGTCCACCACTGAGCCCTCTCGAGGGCACGGCTGCTCAGCCCGCCGCAACCGTCAGTGGCGCGAACCGCCGCGTCCAGTCGCCCGGCAGGTCGGTGATGCCATAGGTCATGACCGAGTTGAAGGCCACGGATGCCAGGCCCCGCTCCTTGACCCAGGTCAGCAGTTCCTCGTGGCGTACGTCGATGTCGGTGCGCAGCGGGCGGTCCGTATGTGCGGCGAGCGAGGTGATGAGGGCCTTGGCGGTCTCCGTGTCACGGGCGATCAGCGGACCGACGACGTGGGTGTCCATGTTGGGCCACGCGGCGGCGTACCCGACGAGCCGGCCGCCGTCCTCGGCCACGTGCAGCCGGTCGGCGAATGCGGGCAGCCGGGCGATGAGGGGTGTCCGGTCGGCGCCGAACACCTCCTCGTCGAGGCGGAGGATCGAGGAGAGATCCTCCGCGGTGGCGGCGCGTGTCGCGACCCCGGACTGCGGGCCCGCAGTAGTGAAGTGCCCGATCAGCATCTCCGCCCGGCCGGTGACCTTGAAGCCCAGCTCTTCGTAGAGCGGTCGCCCGTTGGGCGTGGCATGCAGGGTGAGCGGAGTGGTTCCCATGGCCGCCACGACGTGCCGCATCAAGCGTCGTCCGACGCCCTGGCGGGCGTGTCGTTCGGCCACCAGGACCATGCCGATCGCGCCGAGTTCCGGCCGTCCCCAGGTGCCGTACTCCGTGACCACGCATGCGGCGACAAGGCCGCCGTCGGGATCGTCGATGCCGTAACCCTTGCCGGCGCTGAGGAGGAAGCCCCACTTGTGCTCCTCGCGCGGCCACCTCCGGTCCTCGGACAAGTCGGCGCAGGCGGTGAGATCGCGGAGCGTCAGGCGGCGAATGGGCAGGTGAGCGAGGGAAGGAGTCGGCACGCAGGCCAGGCTGTCCGAACGGCACCCCCGGCGTCCACCTGTTTCGCCACAGACGCAGGTGCTTTTGGTCATGTCGTGGCCGTTCTCACAGGTCATGGGCAACTGCGAGCGTTTCACGTGAAACACGGCTGCGCCCTAGCCTCGGGCCCATGACGAGACTTCATCTCTTCGACCTCGACGGCACGTTGCTGCACGGCACGACCGCTCCGGTGGAGATTTCCCGCCAGTTGGGCAGGGAGGCGGAGACGGTGGCACTGGACCGGGCGATAGCGGCGGGGAAGATAGGGCCCCCGGAGTACGCGACGCTGGTGTATGACCTGTGGGCGGACCTGACCGAGGAGCATGTGAGCGCCGCGTTCGAGGCGGCTCCCTGGCTGGCTCGGATCCGCGAAGTATGGGCGGAGATAAGACGGTCGGGCGAGTATTGCGCGGTGGTGTCCCTGTCGCCCTCGTTCTTCGTGGAACGACTTCTCGACTGGGGCGCACATGCAGCCTTCGGGTCGCGTTTCCCCGCCGTTCCGTTCACCGAACCCGTGGACCCCGCCGGAGTGCTCAGCGCCGCGGCCAAGGTGACCATCGCGGACCGGCTGTGCGAAGAGTTCGGTGTGACGCGCGCCGACTGTGTCGCGTATGGCGACTCCATGTCGGACAAGGACCTGTTCGCTGTCGTACCGGTTTCCGTGGCGGTCAATGCGGACGGGCATCTGGCCGGACTCGCGACGCATGCCTATACGGGACGTGATCTCTGGGATGCCTATGAACTCGCCTCAGAAAAACCTTAGTTGAGGGAACTCGCGGTTCGTCCCTTCGCTTTCTCTGCAACGGGGCAAGAGGGGACCTCGTGTCTGGGGGGGGGAGCAGGGCACGCAGCCTGAGTGTGGGGCGGGGGCGGCTGGTGCACGCCGCGCAAGGTGACATCGGCCCTGCCGCCGCGCTCCGGCGGCCCGACGGGGGCCGCTCCCGCACCTGAGCCCGTGCGGGTTTCAGCGCCGCACTGTGTCCTCGCCCAGCGGGTCGCGCCGCTGGGCGAGGAGGCCTCTCCCGACGCGATGCTCATTCGCCGGGCCATGGCCGAGACCGCCCCCGCCGCTGACAAGGTCACCTCGTGTGTTTCTACGCACTCCTCATGGTCCGCCGGCCCGGCCTGCGGTCCCTGTTCCCGGCGGCGATGGACACCCGGCGCGACCGGCCGGCCGCTGAAGGCGCTGCTCACCGCCACCGGGCAGATCGGCAACCCCCGTGTTCGTCGACACTTGCAAGAACCTGGGCCGCGGACGTGGCGCTCTATGGCCAGCGATGAGACCACGCTGGACGAGAATCAAGATTCACCGGAACAGCAGATCTATGGCTTCCTCCTGGTGCACCACGCCGTCCGGCAGCTGATGCACCAGAGCGCCCTGTGCGAGGGCCTGGACCCTGACCGCCTGTCCTTCACCCGGTCCCTGCGGATCGTGCGCCGCCAGGTCCCGGACCAGGCGGAGTCTCTGGTCCTAGCCGAGGTCGGGAGCGTGCATGGCGCGTACGCCCTCGATGTTGCCGTCCAGGTAGTGACGCAGCGACAGGGGGACGAGGTGGACGGAGGCGATGCCGACGCGGGTGAACGGAATGCGGACGATCTCGTACTCACCGGTCGGCTCGTCCACTTCGGGGCCGTGGCGCAGCGACGGGTCCATGGACTCCAGCCGGCAGACGAAGAAGTGCTGCACCTTCACGCCGGTCGCGCCGCCGTCTTCGCCGATGTGTTCCACCGTGTCCACGAAGCACGGCACCACATCGGTGATCTTGGCGCCGAGTTCCTCGTACACCTCACGGTGCAGGGCGTGCACGACGGTCGGGTCCTCGGGTTCGACTCCGCCACCGGGAGTGACCCAGTAGGGATCGACGCCGGGCTTGGTCCGCTTGATCAGAATCAGGTCGTCGCCGTCCAGGAGAACGGCACGGGCGGTGCGCTTGACCACGGGTCGGACGGTCATGGGAGAAATGTGGCCCCGCTGGTTCCACGTGAAACATGGCAAAACCGCAGTCGCACCAGCACGTGGGGTGAATGGCCGGGGAAGAAGCAGCGACTCGTGGACCTCGCCGACGCCCGGGTTCTCCAAGGTCCGCCGGGCGTCGGCGCGGGCGCGGGTGCGCCGTCTCGTCACTCGGCGGACTCGTCCAGGGCGCGCAGTACGTCGGCCACCAGGTCCTCCGGGTCCTCCGCACCGACGGACATGCGGATGAAGCCCTCCGGGACCGCGTCCCCGCCCCAGCGACGGCGCCGTTCGGCCGTGGAGCGCACCCCGCCGAAGCTTGTCGCGTCCTCCACCAGGCGCAGTGCCTGCAGGAAACGCTCGGCACGTGCGCGCGTGGGCAGTGTGAAGGAGACGACGCACCCATAGCGGCGCATCTGCCGCGAGGCGATCGCGTGCGAAGGGTCGTCAGACAGGCCCGGATAGCGCAGGCCGGACACCTCGGGACGTTCCCGCAGGGCCTCGGCGAGAACGCGGGCGGTGGCGTTCTGCCGGTCCACGCGCAGCTGGAGCGTGGCGATCGAGCGGTGCGCCAGCCAGGCCTCCATGGGCCCGGAGATCGCCCCCACGATCTTGCGCCAGCGGCGTACGGCCGTCATCGCTTCACCCGCGCGGCCGGCGACGTAGCCCAGCAGGACGTCCCCGTGACCCGTGAGCTGCTTGGTGCCGCTGGCCACGGAGAAGTCGGCGCCCAGCTCCAGCGGGCGCTGCCCGAGTGGTGTGGCGAGCGTGTTGTCGACAGCCACCAGGGCGCCACGTGCGTGTGCCGCCTCTACCAGGCGCCGGATGTCGCACACGTCCAGCCCCGGGTTCGACGGGGACTCGATCCACAGCAGCCGTGCCCCCTCGAGGACCTCCAGCTGGGCGTCCTGGCCGGTGGGCGCGGTGCGCACCTCGATGCCGTACGCCTGCAGCTGGGCGCCGACCAGCGGCAGCACCTGATAGCCGTCGGAGGGCAGGACGACCGCGTCTCCGGCGCGCAGCTGTGAGAACAGCACAGAGGAGATCGCCGCCATGCCGGAGGCGAACACCAGCGTCTCGACATCGTCCTGCCCGGGCGCCTCCAGCTCGCCGATGGCGTTCTCCAGCAACGTCCAGGTCGGGTTGTCGTCACGGCCGTAGGAGTACGGCCCCGTCACCTCGCCGGGCAGGTGGAAGTGGGCGGCGAAGACCGGTCCGGGCAGCGTCGGCTCGTGCTTGACCGGCTCGGGCAGTCCCGCCCGTACGGCGCGCGTGCCGTCGCCGACGCGGCCCGCGTTCTCCTTGGCGTCGCTCATGCGGCCCGTCCTTCCACCTGTTCCCGTACCGCGGCGAGCAGACCGGTGCTCGCCGCCTCCACCATCTCAAGGCACTCCTCGAAGCCGTCACGGCCCCCGTAGTACGGGTCCGGCACGTCGAGCCCGTCGTCGCCTGCCGAGGGGTCGTAGGAGCGCAGCAGACGGACCTTGCGCGCGTCCTCATCGGTGGGCGCGAGGCGGCGCAGGGCCTTGAGGTGCCCGGCGTCGAGCGCTAGCACCAGGTCGAGGCGGGCGAACCAGGCCGGCTGGAACTGGCGGGCGATGTGCGCGGTGGCGTAGCCGTGCTCGTCGAGGACCGAGACGGTGCGCGGATCGGCGGCCTCGCCTTCGTGCCAGCCGCCGGTGCCGGCGCTGTCGACCTCGACCAGATCCTCCAGTCCGGCCTCCGCAACGCGCGAGCGGAAGACGGACTCGGCCATCGGGGAGCGGCAGATGTTGCCGGTGCACACGAAACAGACGCGGTAGCTCATCGTGTGCTCAGTCCTCGTCGGGCAGGAGGACGTGCAGCGCCCACGACACCACCGAGATGATCAGTCCGCCGAGGACGGCGGTCCAGAAGCCCTCCACGTGGAAGCCCAGGTGGAGCTTGCCGCACACCCAGGACGTCAGCAGCAGCATCAGTGCGTTGACGACCAGGGTGATCAGCCCCAGGGTCAGGATGAACAGCGGGAAGGTGAGCACCTTCACGATCGGCTTGACCACGGCGTTCACGACGCCGAAGACCAGTGCCACCAGTATCAGTGTGACGGCCTTCTTGCCTGTGTTGTCACCGGTAAGGGTGATCTTGTCGAGCAGCCATACGGCGACCGCCAGGGCGCCCGCGTTGGCAATCGTCTTGACTGCGAAATTCTTCATGTGTCTGATCGTGGCAGACCGGTGAGAAGCGAGCACTGAGACGAGGTCGGCAACGGTGATGAAGGCATTCCGGCTGGATGAACTGGAGGCGGAGCGCGCCGCGAACGAGGGCGCCTACCTGCAGTTTCTGCGGGAGCGGAACATGTCGGTCGGCCTGTACGCGCTGAACGCGGGCGAGCACGACCCGCAGAAGCCGCACAACCAGGACGAGGTGTACGTCGTCGTCAGCGGCCGGGCGTCGCTCACGGTCGGTCTGGAGACCACCCAGGTGGCCCGGGGCAGCGTGGTCTATGTGCCGGCCGGGGTGGCCCACAAGTTCCACCACATCAGTGAGGATCTGAGGGTTCTGGTCGTCTTCTCTCCGCCTGAGGCCTGAGCCCGGTCCTCGGGGTTCCCTAGGGGAAGGGTCAGGGGAGGACAAGGGACGCGAGAGCCCCGCAGGGCCCCCTTGCAGCCCTAGCATCGAGTGCAGACAGTGCGGAACACCTACGACGCACACGACGCAAAGGACGAGGCAATGCGAGAGATCTTCGCGGGACTTCCGTGGTGGGTGAAGTGGGTTGCGGTGCCGGTCATCGCCTTGGTCGTGTTCGGCAGCCTGATAGCGACCGTGGTCGGCTTCGTGATCGGCCTGCTCTTCAAGGCACTGATCTTCGTCGCCCTGGTCGGCGGACTGATCTACATCGTGCGCAAGTTCCTGTCGAACTCCTCGTCGCGCAGCGACTGGTGAGCAAACGCTGCGGAGCCGGTGCCCGTAACGGGTAGCCCCCGTTCCCTCGGGCGAGGGAAGTTTCCCCCGAGGCCGTCTGCACGCGGTGGTGGACGGTTAGAGTCCGGAACCTCCCCACGGGGTTCGGCCTCGTGGGCGGCGCCACCCCACCGTGCTCTTACTCGCACGGGCTGACCCTCCGCTTCGGGAGTGACCCCTTGGCCACGGTTGACACCGCACCCGCAGGACCCCACGCACCCCCGCCGCGTTCCTGCCCACCCCCCGTCCGCCGACCGCCAAGCCCGGCCGTCCCCGGACAACCGCGCTCCTCGGGCCTCCCGGAACCGCCCCCGGGCGCGACCCTCATCGGTTCCGTCCAGCGCGCGATGCGCCTGATGGAGACCGTGGCCCGGCACGAGTACGGCGCCCCCGCCAAGCAACTGGCCCGCGAGACCGGCCTCGCCCTGCCCACGGCCTACCACCTGCTGCGCACCCTCGTGCACGAGGGCTATCTGCGCCGTGAGAAGGGGTTGTTCTTCCTCGGTGACGCGGCAGAACGGCTGAGCAGCAGCAGTGCCCAGCAGAAACGTCGCAGCACGGTGGCCGACATGCTTGCGCACTGGCGCGATCGCATCGGTGCCCCGATGTACTACGCCCTGTACCGCGACGGTGAGATCGAGGTCATGTGCGTCTCCGACTCACGGCAGACCCCGGCCGTCGAGGAGTGGGCCGACTTCCGTGAGACGGGTCATGCGCATGCCGTCGGGCAGTGCCTGCTCTCCCAGCTGGACGAGGAGGCGCGCCGAGATCACCTCGCCCGTCACCCCGTGCAGGCCGTCACGCCGTACACCGTGCATGACAACCACACCCTGCTGCGGCGGCTGGCCCGTGTGCCGCGCATGGGGCCGGTGGTGGAGCGGCAGGAGTACGCGCTCGGGACGGTCTGTGCGGCGGTGCCGATCACGGTCGGGACGACGGCGGCGACCATGGCCATCTCGCTGCCGGTGCACGAGGCCGACCGGCTGTTGCCCGCGGCACAGCGGCTGCAGACCGAGATCGGGCGACATCTGGGAACACTCGCCCTCTCTATCAGTATGTGAAAACTCACTCCTTGTGATCTCCTGTGTGCATTCAGCAAGATTTGGGGATGGCCAAAGGGATCAATCCCGGCCAGTTGATGTCATATGACGGGATAGGCGATGCGCGAGTCCGTACAGGCAGAGGTCATGATGAGCTTTCTCGTGTCCGAGGAGCTCTCATTCCGGATTCCGGTGGAGTTGCACTACGAGGCCAGTGATCCCTATGCCGTGCGGCTCACCTTCCACCTGCCCGGCGATGCTCCGGTGACCTGGGCCTTCGGCCGTGAACTGCTGATCGACGGCGTCGGCCGGCCGTGCGGTGAGGGAGACGTGCATATCGCCCCAGCCGATACGGAGGCTCTGGGCGAGGTGCTGATCAGGCTTCAGGTCGGTGCCGACCACGCGCTGTTCCGCTCCTCGACGCCTCCGCTCGTGGCCTTCCTCGACCGTACGGACAAGCTCGTGCCGCTCGGTCAGGAGGGTGCGCTCGCCGATTTCGACGCCCACCTGGACGAGGCCCTGGACCGCATCCTGGCGGAGGAACAGAGCGCCGGCTGAAGCGTCATGGCACAGGGCGCCAGCGCTCCGCCGTGCAGCACGGAATGATGCAGGAACGGTTCTGCAGGGCGATTCGCCGTTCCCGCCGGGTGCCGCCGCGACATGCGCCCGCCCGATCTTCGCGGGAACACCGGGCCCCCTCTGTTCACCGCTCCCGGATTGCCGCTAGCGTGGAGGCACCTTTGCACACGCGGGAGCTCGGAGCACCGGGCTGAGAGGGCGCTGACCTCCGTATTCGCGATGTTTCACGTGGAACCTACCGAGGCTTCACGGGGAACCAGCGACTGACGGAAACCGCTGCGTCGACCGCCGAACCTGTTACCGGGTAATGCCGGCGTAGGGAGTAGGTCTCATGACCAACAAGGACGCACGCACGCCTGCCTCCACGCAGAACGCGACGAACGGGTCGTCGAACGGGGAGGCCGGGAAGTCCATCGGCTGGCACAAGGCGTACATCGAGGGCTCCCGCCCTGATCTGCGCGTGCCGGTTCGTCAGGTGCACCTCACCAACGGGCAGTCGGTCACGCTGTACGACACATCAGGCCCGTACACCGATCCACTCACCGACACCGACGTTCGTAGGGGACTTCCGCCGCTGCGGGAGAACTGGATCATCGCCCGCGGCGACACCGAGGAGTACGCGGGCCGGCCCGTCCGTCCGGAGGACGACGGGATCAAGCACACCGCGCCGCGCGGAGGGCTGCGCAACCTCGACGCCGTCTTCCCCGGACGCCCGCGCCAGCCGCGGCGCGGCCGTCCCGGCGAGGCGGTCACGCAGCTCGCATATGCGCGACGGGGCGAGATCACGCCTGAGATGGAGTTCGTGGCCGTCCGGGAGAACGTCTCGCCCGAGGTGGTCCGGGAGGAGATCGCGGCAGGCCGCGCGGTGCTGCCGGCCAATGTCAACCATCCGGAGATCGAGCCGATGATCATCGGCAAGCGGTTCCTGGTGAAGGTCAACGCCAACATCGGCAACTCCGCGGTGACTTCCTCCATCGAGGAGGAGGTCGAGAAGATGACCTGGGCGACCCGCTGGGGCGCCGACACGGTCATGGACCTCTCCACCGGCCGCAACATCCACACCACCCGCGAGTGGGTGCTGCGCAACTCGCCCGTACCCATCGGCACGGTGCCGCTCTACCAGGCCCTGGAAAAGGTCGACGGCAAGGCCGAGGAGCTGACCTGGGAGATCTACAAGGACACCGTGATCGAGCAGGCCGAGCAGGGCGTGGACTACATGACGGTCCACGCGGGCGTCCGGCTGCCGTACGTGCCGCTCACCGCCAACCGTAAGACCGGCATCGTCTCGCGCGGCGGCTCGATCATGGCTGCCTGGTGTCTGGCGCACCACAAGGAATCGTTCCTGTACGAGAACTTCGAGGAACTGTGCGAGATCCTCGCCGCCTACGACGTCACGTACTCGCTCGGTGACGGCCTCCGGCCGGGCTCGATCGCGGACGCCAACGACGCGGCGCAGTTCGCGGAGCTGCGCACCCTCGGGGAACTCAACCGGATCGCGAGGCGTTTCCATGTGCAGACGATGATCGAGGGCCCCGGTCACGTCCCGATGCACAAGATCAAGGAGAACATCGACCTTCAGCAGGAGATCTGTGATGAAGCTCCGTTCTATACGCTCGGCCCGCTGACCACGGACATCGCGCCGGCGTACGACCACATCACCTCCGGCATCGGTGCCGCGATGATCGCTTGGTGGGGTACGGCGATGCTCTGCTACGTCACGCCCAAGGAGCACTTGGGCCTGCCCAACCGTGACGACGTCAAGACCGGCGTCATCACCTACAAGATCGCCGCCCACGCGGCCGATCTCGCCAAGGGGCACCCGGATGCGCAGGCGTGGGACGACGCACTGTCCGACGCCCGCTTCGAGTTCCGGTGGGAGGACCAGTTCAACCTCGCACTGGACCCGGACACGGCACGGGAGTTCCACGACGAGACCCTGCCGGCCGAGCCCGCCAAGACGGCCCACTTCTGCTCGATGTGCGGGCCGAAGTTCTGCTCGATGAAGATCTCGCAGGACATTCGCCGCGAACACGGCGGCAGCCAGGCCGAGATCGAGGCGGGCATGGCTCAGAAGTCCCAGGAGTTCGCCGCGTCGGGCAACCGGGTCTATCTGCCCCTGGCCGACTGACGGCTGATCGACGGCCGACTGGCGGTCGGCTGACGGCCGGCTGACGCGGGCGTCGAAGGGTGGCTGTGCCCGGGTGACGGCGTCGGCCGGACACAGCTGGGCCGGCGACTGATGCGTCGGTCGGCCGACAGGCCGTGGCGAGCCGGCTATTCCGGCTGGTGCTCCGGGCCACCGAAGTCCGGGCTGGTGTAGTCGGGGCTGGTGAAGCTCGGCCGGCCGGACCCGGCGCCGTCGTCCGGGCTGCTGAAACCGGGGCGGTCGTAGCCCAGGCGCGGTATCCGGCCGGGCGGGGCGGGGCGGGCCGTGTGGTGCAGGGCCGCCGCGCCGGGCTGGGCGAGCGCGTCCCTCAGGAACGGCATGATGCCGCGCTCCAGCAGGGCGTCCCGCCACGCCTCTCTGGCCCTGGCTATCTTCTCGGCCGCCGCGTCGTGGCTCTCGCTGTCCGCCGAGGCGTTGTTGCGCAGTGCGGTGAGCAGCAGTCCGACGGCTGCGAGGAGGACCGAGGCCGCGGTCATGGCACCGAACACCCAGCCGGCGGTGAGCATGGTCCGGGCGAAGGTCTGCCGAGGGGCGAGCATCTTCAGGATGTACCCGACGAGCAGGAAGATCGTCGCAGCGGTTCCGGCGAGGACGGGGGCCAGCACGGCAATCACCGCGACGGCGCCCGCGCCGGTGCTCTCGGCGCCCTCGGCGGTTTCTGCGAGGGTGTCGGCGAGGTCCGTCCCGTCCGAAGCCGGTTCTGCGGCGCCGGAGGCGTCGGTGACCCGGGAGACGGACGGTGCCGGGTGGCGCAGTTCCTCGCGGACCTTCACGTAGTGGTGGTACTCGGTCGCCGCGGCGGCCGTGATGAGCGCGGTGGCGCTGAGCGCCATGGTGCGCAGTTGTTCGGCGTTGAGCCGCTGTCCGACAGCGGCCAGTTCCGGACGGTGTGGTGCGGAGCGCAGCGCCTCATCGAGGATCCGCTCGAATTCCTGGCGGTCCTCGCTCAGCAGGTGCTGCGGAACGCTGTTCATGTGCATCCCCCGATGCTCCGTAGGGCTTGGGGCTCGCACGCCGGCGAGCCGTCGGGCAGAAACGGAGGGGAGCCTGCTACGGATAAGCCGATGGTAGAGCCGTGACGGCGCGCGGTGACAGGGGATTGCCGGAAATTGAGTCACAGGCCTGTGCGCAGTTGCCGCTGAACACCCGCCCGCTGAACGGTCAGGTGTCCTGCGGAAGTTGCTCGACCAGCAGTTTTCCGGCCATGGTCACTCCGCCGTCCATGGCGATGGCGAGCCCGTCGGCGTAGACGTGCGGTCCCTCGACGACGGGGCCGGTGCCCTCCTCGCCGTCCTCGGAGCCGACTTCGCCGAGCAGGTAGGGAATGGGGCTGTGGCCGTGAACGACGCGGGTGCCGCCGTACGTATCGAGGAGGGAGCGTACGGCGTCGGCGCCGCCCTCGTCCCGGAAGGAGAAGCGCTTGGTGAACTTGCGGAACAGGTCCCAGCACTCGTCCGCGTCGTTGCGCGTGAGCGTCTCTCGGACGGTGTCGTTGACCGCCTCGATCGAGTCGCCGTAGTCGAGGTAGGCGGTGGTGTCGGAGTGCAGCAGCAGATAGCCGTCGACCTCCTCGACGGCGTCCAGGCGCGCCATCCACTGCAGGTGGTGGTCCTGGAGGCGGTCCATGTCCGTCTTCTGGCCGCCGTTGAGCAACCAGGCCGCCTGGAAGGTGGCGGTGCCCGCACCGGAGTTGACGGGCGTGTCGCCGAACCGCTTGGCGCCGAGCAGCAGCAGCTCGTGGTTGCCCATGAGGGCCTTGCAGTAGCCGCCGGCCGCGGCTGCCTCGGCGGACAGGCGCATCACCAGGTCGATGACGCCGATGCCGTCTGGGCCGCGGTCGGTGAAGTCGCCGAGGAACCACAGCCGGGTGGTGCCCGCGCACCACTGGCCCGAGGCGTCGATCAGCCCTTTGTCCTGCAGGGCCGCCACCAGTTCGTTGAGGTAGCCGTGGACGTCCCCGACGACGTACAGGGGGCCCTGGCCGGTCGCCGGCTGCGGCGCAGGGGCGGCGGTGGGGGCCGGGTCGACGGAGACCTGGAGTGTGTCACCGCGGTTGATGACGGGCAGGTCGCGCTGGGTGGGCGTGTAGCCGTCGGGGTACGCCTCCTCGGTGGGCGCGTCGGTGTTCCCAGGGTGGACGGCGTCCACGTACGGACCGGTCTCGTGGACGTAAGCGGGCACCCGGAAGTCGCGCAACGTCGCTGTCCGCTCCGCCTCCGGACCCTGACCGGCCCCCTGAGTCATTCGACCCCTCCACCATCGCGCCGCATCTGCACCGCTTCGGACTGTCTGGTCGAACGGCCCGCGGTGTCGTGGGCCCATCATAGGAATGCGCGTCGCGCCGTGTGATGACCCCGGGGCGGTGAATCGGAACAAGACTCCGGTGCACCGCGGCTTTCGCCCCGTTTGGGCAGGGCTTCGGCCAGGAACCGTCCGGCTGCGGGCCCCGTCGGCCGCCCGGCAGGGCGTCCGACGGCAGGGCGTGTCGAGCCGTGCGCGCCGCGTGTCTCGGCCGCGCGCCGCCTGTGCTGCGGTGCTCCGCCGCTACCCCTCGTCCGGGGTACGCGGCGGGCTGACCGTGGTGCGTTGTGGGCGCCGCTGGGAGGAGGTCCGCACGATCAGCTCGGTCGGTATCACCTGCTCGACCGGCTGGTCCGACTCCACGCCCTCGATGGCGTCGATGAGGAGCTGGACCACCGCGGTGCCGATACGGCGGGGCTTCAGGGAGAGCGTGGTGATCGGCGGCTCGGTGTTGGCGTACACGGTGGACTCGCTGCAGCAGACCAGCAGCAGGTCGTCGGGGACGCGCAGGCCGTAGCGGCGGGCTGCGGCGAGCAGGTCGGTGCCGTTGGGATCGAACAGGCCGTAGACGGCGTCGGGCCGGTCGGGGCGGGCGAGCAGCCGGTCGGCGGCGACGGCACCCGCGCACGGGTCGTGCGCCGGATAGGCCTCGTAGACCGGGTCCTGGCCGACCCGCTCGCACCAGCGCAGGTAGGCGGTGGTGGACAGATGGGTGTAGGTGTCCGTCGTCGTGCCCGTGAGCAGGCCGATCCGACGGGCGCCCGCGGCGGCGAGGTGGTCGAGGATGCCGAGCACGGCTGCCTCGTGGTCGTTGTCGACCCAGGCGGTGACCGGGAGCGAGCCGGCCGGGCGGCCGTCGGAGACGACCGGCAGGCCCTGCTGGACGAGTTCGCTCACCATGGGGTCCTGGTCCGAGGGGTCGACGACGACTGTGCCGTCGAGGGCGACGTTCGACCACACGTCGTGCCGGGACGTCGCGGGCAGGATGACCAGGGCGTAGCCCCGGGCGAGTGCCGCCGAGGTGGCCGCTCGTGCCATCTCGGCGAAGTACGCGAACTCCGTGAAGGTGAAAGGTTCATCCCCGTACGTCGTCACGGTCAGGCCGATCAGCCCCGACCTGCCGGTCCGGAGCGTGCGTGCGGCGGCCGACGGGCGGTATCCCAGCCGGTCGGCGACCTCGCGGACATGGCGCCGGGTGGCATCCGGGAGCCGCCCCTTGCCGTTGAGGGCGTCGGAGACGGTCGTGATGGAGACTCCGGCGGCGGCGGCCACATCTCTGATGCCCGCCCGGCCCGGCCGACTGCCTCGACGTGAGGTTTCCGCGCGGCTCACCTGGTGCTTCCCTACTGCTGTCATGGCGAGCCGATAGTAGGGCTCATGTGGCGGGGTAGTGCGGACGCATATGCACGCGTAGACAGGCACGTTTCTGCATGATCATATAGCGGCAACTCAATTGAAAGTTAAGGTAGTTGGGTGATTTCCTGGTAGGACGTGGCGTGTCGGACCGCATAGGCCTGCCAAGGGTCCGATGTTTCGAAGAGGTCTCAACTCACCTTCACGGGTGACGCGCGCCAGGGCGCAAGCCACCGGCGCATAGATATATGCGGGGCGCGCCCCCCGATACGTACGCCTTCGTCTGACGATGCCCCTGATGCCGATGTGGATCACGGGCTTTGCCTCGCACCTGTACGCAGCCGCGCCGAATCCTCATATGGTGATGAGTAATGGAAGCCGGCGGCGTCGACGGTCCGCCGGCAGTTGCGAGGAGGACTGCGGTGAGTGAGACGAGCCCCAAGCTGCGTGCAGAGCTGGAGGGTATCCCCACCTACAAGCCCGGGAAGCCTGCTGCCACGGGCGGTCCGGTGGCCTACAAGCTGTCCTCCAACGAGAACCCGTATCCCCCGCTGCCGGGTGTGCTGGAGCGGGTGGCCGCGGCTTCTGCCACCTTCAACCGCTACCCGGACATGGCGTGCACCGAGCTGATGAACGAGCTCGCGGAGCGCTTCGGTGTCCCCGTCTCGCACCTGGCCACCGGTACCGGCTCGGTGGGGGTCGCCCAGCAACTGCTGCAGGCCACCAGTGGCCCCGGTGACGAGGTGATCTACGCCTGGCGGTCCTTCGAGGCGTACCCGATCATCACGCAGATCAGTGGCGCCCGGTCGGTGCGTGTGCCGCTCACGCCCGGCGATGTGCACGACCTGGACGCGATGGCGGACGCGATCACCGACCGGACGCGTCTGATCTTCGTGTGCAACCCGAACAACCCGACCGGCACGGTGGTGCGGCGGGCCGAGCTGGAACGGTTCCTCGACCGGGTGCCCAGCGATGTGCTGGTGGTGCTGGACGAGGCCTATCGCGAGTTCATCCGTGACACCGAGGTGCCCGACGGCGTCGAGCTGTACCGGGAGCGGCCGAACGTCTGCGTGCTGCGAACCTTCTCCAAGGCCTACGGCCTCGCCGGGCTGCGCGTCGGTTTCGCGATCGCTCATGAGCCGGTGGCAGCGGCGCTGCGCAAGACGGCGGTGCCGTTCGGGGTGAGCCAGTTCGCGCAGGACGCGGCCGTGGCCTCGCTGCGTGCCGAGGACGAGCTGCTGGGCCGGGTGGGGTCGCTGGTGTGCGAGCGTACCCGCGTGGTCGATGCGCTGCGCGCCCAGGGGTGGACCGTGCCGGAGACCCAGGCGAACTTCGTGTGGCTGCGGCTGGGGGAGCAGACGGTCGCTTTCGCCCAGGCCTGTGAGCAGCACGGCGTGGTGGTCCGGCCGTTCCCGGGCGAGGGCGTGCGGGTGACGGTCGGGGAGACCGAGGCGAACGACATCTTCCTGAAGGTGGCGGAGGCGTTCCACAAGGAGCTGTAGTCCCAGTTCCGGTCGGTCGTGCCCGTTACGTCAGGTCTGGTCGTCCCGTCAGCCGCGGTCGCCCACCGGTTCCACGCGTACGGGGTCACCGTCTCGCACGGTCGCCAGGATGCGGGCGTCCGTGTCGAGGCGCCCAGGATGTTGCACCACCGGGCTCGCGAGGTGGCATTCGTCGCCTCGTGAGACGGGTGTAGGGCCGTACGGGAGGGCGAGTGCGTCGCCGATCCGTCCGGAACGCCACGGTGCCAGGTTCGACGGCCTGGCGTGCGTCCGTTTCACGTGAAACAGCCACAGCGGTGTCGAAATAGATCTTCCCGCCCCATGGATGCGCGGTGGAGGTCAGGGGCAGTGCCCCGGTGAGGGCCTGCGGCCAGTGCCTGCTCGTCGAGGGTCGCGGTGATGTTGCCCGCGGACCAGGAGACCCGTTTCTGCATGGCGCGCAATTCAACGATGTGTTGAGGTCTCCGCCAAGGGCTTGACGTGGCGGCCAAGGTGGGACCCCCCTTTGAGTGTCGAAAATCAGTGCGTCATAATGGCTTGTGAATGTGAACGCGTTCACAAGCAAGTCTCATTGCTCCCGTGATGTCTATGACAAACGGAGCAAACTGCCGTTGCTGTTTGCGGCGGAGTAAGGAGCTGACGACGTGGATTTGGCTTTGGCGCCGGAGACACTGGCGCGCTGGCAGTTCGGCATCACCACCGTCTACCACTTCCTGTTCGTCCCTCTAACGATCTCGCTGGCCGCCCTCACGGCCGGGCTGCAGACGGCCTGGGTTCGCACGGAGAAGGAGAAGTACCTCAGAGCGACCAAGTTCTGGGGCAAGCTCTTCCTGATCAACATCGCGATGGGGGTGGTCACCGGCATCGTGCAGGAGTTCCAGTTCGGAATGAACTGGTCGGACTACTCGCGGTTCGTCGGTGACGTCTTCGGAGCCCCCCTCGCCTTCGAGGCGCTGATCGCCTTCTTCTTCGAGTCCACGTTCATCGGTCTGTGGATCTTCGGCTGGGACAAGCTGCCCAAGAAGATCCACCTGGCCTGCATATGGATGGTTTCGATCGGCACGATCCTGTCGGCGTATTTCATCCTCGCGGCCAACTCGTGGATGCAGCACCCCGTCGGCTACAGGATCGACAAGGCGAAGGGCCGCGCCGAACTGACCGACTTCTGGCAGGTTCTGACCCAGAACACCGCACTCAGTCAGGCTTTCCACACCCTGTCGGCAGCGTTCCTGACCGGCGGTGCCTTCATGGTCGGCATCGCCGCGTACCACCTGTCCCGCAAGAAGCACGTGCGCGAGATGAAGACCTCGCTGCGCCTCGGTCTGGTCACCGTGGTCATCGCCGGTCTGCTCACCGCGGTCAGTGGTGACACGCTCGGCAAGGTCATGTTCAAGCAGCAGCCGATGAAGATGGCAGCCGCCGAGGCGCTCTGGGACGGCCAGAAGCCGGCGCCCTTCTCGATCTTCGCCTACGGAGACGTGCAGAAGGGCCACAACAGCGTCGCCATAGAGATCCCCGGCCTGCTGTCCTTCCTGGCCAACGACGACTTCAGCTCGTACGTCCCCGGCATCAACGACGTCAACAGGGCCGAGCAGCAGAAGTTCGGGCCCGGCGACTACCGGCCCAACATCCCCGTCACCTTCTGGGGCTTCCGCTGGATGATCGGCTTCGGCATGACCTCCTTCGCCCTCGGCCTGGCAGGGCTGTGGCTGACCCGCAAGAAGTTCATGCTGCCGGAGCATCTGCGTGTCGGCGAGGACGAGGTGCCGCATCTGGTCCTCTTCGGGAACAAGACACTCAGCCCCAAGCTGACGACCTGGTTCTGGCGGATCTCCGTCTGGACCCTGGCCTTCCCGCTGATCGCCAACTCCTGGGGCTGGATCTTCACCGAGATGGGCCGCCAGCCGTGGGCAGTCTTCGGTGTCCTGCAGACCCGGCAAGCGGTCTCCCCCGGCGTCTCCCAGGGCGAGATCCTCACCTCGATGAGCGTCTTCACCGCGCTGTACGCCATCCTCGCCGTCGTTGAGGTCAAGCTCCTCCTCAAGTACGTCAAGGTCGGCCCGCCCGTGCTGACCGACGCCGACCTCAATCCACCCACGAAGATCGGTGGCGACATGCGTGACGCCGACAAGCCGATGGCCTTCTCGTACTAGGCCGGGGAACAGTCATGGAACTTCACGACGTCTGGTTCGTCCTGATCGCCGTCCTGTGGACCGGCTACTTCTTCCTGGAAGGCTTCGACTTCGGGATCGGCATCCTCACCAAGCTGCTGGCCCGCGACCGGCCCGAACGGCGGGTGCTGATCAACACCATCGGGCCCGTCTGGGACGGCAACGAGGTGTGGCTGCTGTCGGCGGGCGGTGCGACCTTCGCCGCCTTCCCGGAGTGGTACGCCACGCTCTTCTCCGGCTTCTACCTGCCTCTGCTGGCCATCCTGGTGTGCTTGATCGTCCGGGGTGTCGCCTTCGAGTACCGGGCGAAGCGGCCCGAGGAGGACTGGCAGCGCAACTGGGAGACCGCGATCTTCTGGACCTCGCTGATACCGGCGTTCCTGTGGGGCGTGGCCTTCGGGAACATCGTGCACGGCGTCAAGATCGACCGGAACTTCGAGTACGTCGGCAACGTCGGGGACCTGCTCAACCCCTACGCCCTGCTCGGCGGTCTGGTGACGCTCACGCTCTTCACCTTCCACGGCGCGGTGTTCACCGCGCTCAAGACGGTCGGGGACATACGGGCGCGGGCACGGAAGCTGGCCCTGCGGGTCGGCCTCGTCGCGGCGGCCCTGGCGCTCGCCTTCCTGCTGTGGACGCAGGCCGACAGCGGCGACGGCAAGAGCCTGGTCGCCCTGATCGTGGCGGTCGTCGCCCTGGTGGCCGCGCTGGTGGCCAATCAGGCGGGACGGGAGGGATGGTCGTTCGCCCTGTCCGGCCTCACCATCGTCGCGGCGGTGGCGATGCTGTTCCTGTCGCTCTTCCCGAACGTCATGCCGTCCACCCTCAACGGCGACTGGAGCCTCACGGTCACCAACGCGTCGTCGAGCCCGTACACCATGAAGATCATGACCTGGTGCGCAGGGATCGCCACGCCGATCGTCCTGCTCTACCAAGGCTGGACGTACTGGGTGTTCCGCAAGCGGATCGGTACGCAGCACATCGCTCCGGATGCCGCCGCAGCGCACTGACTTGCCGGGGAGGGTGTTTCACGATGGTGCGTGATGTTTCACGTGAAACACCCTCTCCATGCCGAAGGGCGTGTTTCACGTGAAACCAATCGATCCGCGTCTTGTCCGCTATGCCGGGTCCACCCGTCTCTTTCTGGGCGCGGTCGTCGCCCTGGGGGCGGTCGGGGCCGGGCTGCTCGTCGCGCAGGCGATGCTCGTCGCCGAGGTGGTGGTCGGAGCCTTCCAGCACGGCCGATCGGCGGGTGAACTCCGCACTCCCCTGCTGCTGTTGGCGGCGGTCGCGGCCGGCCGGGCGCTGGTCTCCTGGCTCACCGAACTCGCCGCGCACCGGGCGAGCGCGGCGGTGAAGTCCGAACTGCGCGGCCGGCTTCTCGACCGGGCGGCGGCACTCGGCCCGGGGTGGCTGAGCGGACAGCGAACGGGCTCGCTGGTCACCCTGGCCACGCGCGGGGTCGACGCCCTCGACGACTACTTCTCGCGCTATCTCCCGCAGCTGGGGCTCGCGGTGGTCGTTCCGGTCGCGGTGCTGGCCCGGATCGTCACCGAGGACTGGGTGTCGGCGGTGATCATCGTTGCCACACTGCCGCTGATCCCCCTGTTCATGATGCTGATCGGCTGGGCCACCCAGTCCCGGACGGACCGGCAGTGGCGGCTGCTGTCCCGGCTGTCCGGACACTTCCTGGACGTGGTCGCGGGGCTGCCCACGCTGAAGGTCTTCGGCCGCGCCAAGGCGCAGGCGGAGTCCATCCGCCGGATCACCGGCGAGTACCGGCGGGCCACCATGCGGACCCTGCGGATCGCCTTCCTCTCCTCCTTCGCCCTGGAGTTGCTCGCCACCCTCTCGGTAGCGCTGGTGGCCGTGACGATCGGCATGCGGCTCGTACACGGCGACATGGACCTGTACGTCGGCCTGGTCATCCTCGTGCTGGCACCCGAGGCCTATCTGCCGCTGCGGCAGGTGGGCGCACAGTTCCACGCGGCGGCCGAGGGGCTCGCCGCCGCCGAGGAGATCTTCAGCGTTCTGGAGACTCCGGTGCCGGAGTCCGGGACGGGAGCGGTGCCCTCGGGCGGGGTGGCCTTCGACGAGGTCACCGTTCGCTACCCAGGGCGCTCGGAGGACGCGGTGACCGGGGTGTCCTTCACCGTGGAGCCCGGCGAGACCGTCGCGCTGGTCGGGCCGAGCGGGGCGGGCAAGTCGACGCTGTTGCACGCGCTTCTGGGGTTCGTGCGGCCCACTGACGGCCGGATCCGTGTCGGGGGAGCCGATCTCACCGGTCTCGACCTTGATCAGTGGCGGTCGCGGATCGCCTGGGTGCCGCAGCGTCCGCACCTGTACGCCGGCACCATCGCGGAAAACGTGCGGCTGGCCCGTCCCGATGCGGACGACGACGCCGTGCGCCGGGCGTTGCGGGACGCCGGCGCGTTGGAGTTCGTGGACGCGCTGCCCGAAGGTGCCGACACGGTCCTCGGGGAGGACGGGGCCGGTCTCTCCGCCGGTCAGCGGCAGCGGCTCGCGCTCGCGCGGGCTTTTGTCGCCGACCGGCCGGTGCTGTTGCTGGACGAGCCGACGGCCGCGCTGGACGGGGCGACGGAGGCTGACATCGTGGCGGCGGTACGGAGGCTGGCTGTGGGGCGCACGGTGCTGCTTGTGGTGCACCGGCCGGCTCTGCTGGAGGTTGCGGACCGGGTGGTGCGGCTGGAGGCCCCCAAAGGGCTTGGCCCCCTGGACCCCCGCCTTCGTCCGCCCACCACCCGACCCTGCTCACCGGAAAGTGGCCCGACAGGCGGTGCGGTGGGGAGCGGTGCGGCACTCGGCTCGGTGGGAAGCGGCTCGGCGGGCGGCTCCTCGGAGAGCGGGGCTGCCGTGCGGCGTCCGAGTGTGCTGGGGCGGGTGCGGGGCATGGCTGGGCCCCGGCGTGGGCGGCTTCTGCTGGCGCTGGTGCTGGGCAGCCTGGCGCTGGGGTGTGCTGTGGGGCTCATGGCCACCTCCGGGTGGCTCATCTCACGGGCCTCGCAACAGCCGCCAGTGCTGTACCTGATGCTGGCCGTGACGGCGACGCGGGCGTTCGGGATCGGGCGGGCCGTTTTCCGGTATGCCGAGCGGCTGGTGTCGCACGACGCCGTGCTGCGGATGCTGGCCGACACCCGGGTCGCCGTGTACCGGCGGCTGGAGCGGCTCGCGCCCGCCGGGCTGCGGACCACCCGCCGCGGGGACCTGCTCACCCGGCTGGTCGCCGACGTGGACGCACTCCAGGACTACTGGCTGCGCTGGCTGCTGCCCGCCGGAGTCGCCCTGGTCGTCTCCGCCGTCTCCGTCGGCTTCACGGCCTGGCTCCTGCCCGAGGCGGGGGCCGCGCTCGCGGCGGGCCTGCTGGCGGCCGGCGCCGGTGTACCGGTGCTCACCGCGAACGTGGCCCGACGGACCGAGCGGCGGCTCGCCCCCGCCCGCGGTGTGCTCGCGACCCGCGTGGCCGATCTGCTCACCGGCACCGCCGAGCTGACAGTCGCCGGTGCGCTGCCCGCCCGTACCGCAGCGGCACGGCAGGCCGACGGCACCCTCACCGGGATCGCCTCGCGTGCCGCCGCCGTCACCGCGCTCGGTGACGGTCTGACCGCGCTGATCTCCGGCCTGACCGTCACCGCAACCGCGCTGCTGGGCGCCCAGGCGGTGGTCGCGGGCCGGCTCGGCGGAGTGGCGATGGCCGTGGTGGTCCTGACCCCGCTGGCCGTTTTCGAGGCCGTACTCGGGCTGCCGCTCGCCGTACGCCAGCGGCAGCGGGTGCGCCGCAGCGCGGAGCGCGTGTACGAGGTCCTGGACTCCCCTGAGCCCGTACGCGAACCGGAGCGGCCCCGGCAGGCGCCTGCTGCGCCGTTCCCGGTCGTGCTCAAGGGGCTGACCGCACGGCACACCGGGCAGCACCGGGACGCGCTCGCCGGGATCGACCTCACCCTGGAGCAGGGCTGCCGGATCGCCGTGGTCGGGCCCTCCGGCTCCGGCAAGACGACCCTCGCCCAGGTCCTGCTGCGGTTCCTCGATCCGCAGAGGGGCTCGTACGTCCTCGGCGGCGTGGACGCGTACACCCTCGCCGGTGACGATGTACGGCGGCTCGTCGGTCTGTGCGCCCAGGACGCGCATCTGTTCGACAGCTCGGTGCGCGAGAACCTCCTGCTGGCCAGGAAGGACGCCGACGAGGCCGATCTGCGCCGGGCCCTGGCCCGGGCCCGGCTGCTGGACTGGGTGGACGGGCTGCCCGACGGCCTGGACACGCTCGTCGGCGAGCACGGGGCGCGGCTGTCGGGCGGCCAGCGGCAGCGGCTCGCGCTGGCCCGTGCGCTGCTCGCCGACTTCCCCGTCCTGGTCCTGGACGAGCCCGCTGAGCACCTGGACCTGCCGACCGCCGACGCGCTCACCGCCGATCTGCTGGCCGCCACCGAGGGCCGTACGACGGTTCTCATCACCCATCGGCTCGCGGGGCTCGACGCCGTGGACGAGGTGATCGTGCTCGACGAGGGCCGGGTGGTGCAGCGGGGGCCGTACGCGGAACTGGCCGCGGTGGACGGACCGCTGCGGACGATGGCACGGCGGGAGGCAGAGGCCGAGAAGACGGCGAAGGCCGAGGAGAGGGCGACGCCGGACGAGGTGGCGAAGGCCGAGGAGGTGGCGTCGGCGGCCGGTGCCGCGCGCTGAACGGGCGCGCCGCACCGGCTGGCCGGGTGTCAGGTACGTTCGGCGAGCATCCGCTCGATCACGACCGCCACGCCGTCCTCGTTGTTGGCGACGGTACGGCCCGACGCGGCGGCGATGACGTCCGGGTGCGCGTTGCCCATCGCGTAGGACTGCCCGGCCCAGGTCAGCATCTCGACGTCGTTGGGCATGTCGCCGAAGGCGACGACCTCCTCCTGCGAGATGCCGCGCTCGGCGCAGCACAGCGCGAGGGTGCTGGCCTTGGAGACGCCGGGGCCGCTGAGTTCCAGCAGGGCGCTGGGGCTGGAGCGGGTGACGTTGGCGCGGTCGCCGACGGCGACACGGGCCAGGGTGAGGAACGCGTCAGGGTCGAGATCGGGGTGGTAGGCGAGGATCTTGAGGACGGGCTGGTCGGCGCCCGGACCGTCGGCCGCGAGGAGTTCCTCGGCGGGCCGGAGGTTGTCGGGTGTCTCCATGTGCAGATGGGGATAGTCCGGTTCCTGATGGAAGCCGAAGGTCTGCTCGACCGCGAACACCGTGCCGGGCGCCGCCTCGCGCAGCAGCCGCGTGGCATGCAGCGCGTTCTCCCGGGCGAGTTCGCGCACCTTCACGAACCGGTGCGTGCCTGCGCCGCCGTGCAGGTCGACCACGGCGGCGCCGTTGCCGCAGATCGCCAGACCGTGGCCGTGGACGTGGTCGCTGACGACGTCCATCCAGCGGGCCGGGCGGCCGGTGACGAAGAAGACCTCGATGCCCGCCTCCTCGGCGGCGGCCAGCGCGGCGACCGTCCTCGGGGAGACCGACTTGTCGTCCCGCAGCAGAGTGCCGTCCAGATCAGTGGCGATCAGCCGTGGCGGCAGAGCCGCGGCCGGGGTCCAGGGCTGTCGAGTCGCTGAGGTCACCCGGTCATTCTCACGCATATGCCAGCACGTCCGTGCAGGACTTCGCACAGATGAGACACAGACGACAGGTGCGGCACGGGGCGGGTGACACACGGCTGGGGTTGCGGCGTGCGTCAGCCCAGCTGGGCGCGTGCCTCCGTGGCGATCCGCTCGAAGACCTTCTCGTCCGCGGCGAAGTCGGAGTCCGGAACGGGCCAGTGGATCACGATCTCGTTGAAGCCCAGATCCCGGTGGCGGCCGGCGAAGTCCACGAAGGCGTCGAGGGACTCGAGCGGTCGGCCGCGGTCCGGGGTGAAGCCGGTGAGCAGCACCTTGTCCAGTTCGGCCACGTCCCGTCCGGCTTCGGCACATGCCTCGGACAGCTTGCCGATCTGGGTGCGCAGGGCCGCCACGGACTGCTCCGGGGTGCCGTTCTCGTACAGCTTGGGGTCGCCGGTGGTCACCCACGCCTGGCCGTACCGCGCGGCGAGCTTGAGCCCGCGCGGGCCGGTGGCCGCCACAGCGAAGGGCAACCGGGGCCGCTGCACACAGCCCGGGATGTTCCGCGCCTCGTGCGCCGAGTAGAACCGGCCCTCGTGCGTCACCGCTTCCTCGGTGAGCAGCCGGTCCAGCAGCGGCACGAACTCGGCGAACCGGTCGGCGCGCTCACGCGGGGTCCATGGCTCCTGCCCCATCGCGGTGGCGTCGAAGCCGGTGCCGCCCGCGCCGATGCCGAGGGTGATCCGGCCGCCGGAGATGTCGTCGAGGGAGATCAGCTCCTTGGCGAGGGTCACCGGGTGCCGGAAGTTCGGCGAGGTGACCAGTGTGCCGAGGCGCAGCCGGCCGGTGCTGGCGGCGGCGGCGGTCAGCGTCGGTATGGCGCCGAACCACGGGCGGTCGCGGAAGCTCCGCCAGGACAGGTGGTCGTAGGTGTACGCGGCGTGGAAGCCGAGCTGCTCGGCTCGCACCCAGGCCGAACGGCTGCCCTCGCTCCAGCGGCGGTACGGCAGGATCACGGTGCTCAGACGCGGACTCATGCGTTCGAGAGTACGGGCCCCTGTGACCAAGGCCGGAAGTGGCCACCGCGGGCGGCTGTCCGGTCAAGAAGCGAATCGCAGGTAGCGGGGCGGCACCGCCTTGGTGAGCCACACCCCGTTCGCGCTGACGCGGAACACGTGGCCGTCCCGGTGCATGGCACCGGCGTCGACGGCGAGGACGACGGGGCGACCGCGCCTGGCACCGACCCGGGTGGCGGTGTCGCGGTCCGCAGAGAGGTGGACGTCGTGCCTGTTCATCGGTCTGAGGCCCTCGGCCCGGATGGCGTCCAGGTTGCGGGCGACGGTGCCGTGGTAGAGGTACGGCGGCGGGGTCGCCGGGGGAATCCCGAGGTCGACCTCGATGCTGTGGCCCTGGCTGGCTCGGATTCTCGTGCCCTCGACGGCGAAGCGCTGCTTGTCGTTGATGGCCACCACATGGTCGAGTTCCTCGCGCGTGAACGGGAAGCCGTGCGCGGCTGCCGCGGCGATCAACGTGTCGATCTCCACCCAGCCGCCCGGGTCCAGGGTGATCCCGAGGCGCTCCGGCTGGTGGCGGAGGTGTTTCGAGAGGTACTTCGACACCTTCACGGTGCGTCTTTCGTCCATGCCATCAGCGTGCGCGAGAGGCGCGGATTCCGCAGCTTTATTCTTCGAAGAATCGGTTTACGGCCAACTGTACTTGCGATCAAGGGAATTGGTGCAAGTGTGGGCAACTAGTACAGAACGAAAAACGGTTGCTCAAGTCCCAAAAGACTGAGTCTGCTTGAGGTCAAGCAATCCAAGCTCATTGTCTGGCACCACCGTTCTGCGGCATGGGTGATGAGCTCGGCAGCGCGATCTGGCCAATCAGTCGTTCCACGCCCCTGGATCGTCTCCGCGGGGCGTGTGACAGGGCGCGTCTCATCCCGGATTTTCGCGGTTCTGCGTGTTCGCCACCGGTGCAGGTGCCGCACTGCGAACACCTCGCTGGGAAAGGTAAGTTCTGCGTCCACGCGCTGCTGCCCGAGCGGTCGCATGCGTCGTACGAGCGAGCCTGCCGTCGTCGCGTTGGCGTCCGTGCGGAGGCCCGGTCCGTTCATACAGCAGGCGAAGACGTGCCAGGTGGTGAACTACAGCAAACGAGAGATTATTTGCTCGACCTGGTTCTTCAACTGCCCCACACCGACAGCAATCTGGACAGCAGAACGTCGGTAGCCCGTAAGTCGAAGACGGAAAACGTCCGTTGAGGAATCGGAGTGAGGCGCCCGGGCCGCTTCCTCGTCCGTCCAGGGTCTCCCCCCTCCGTGGCCAGCCCGAGGACCCCGCCCAGGTCGCGCCCTCTGTCGAAGGCTCCAGGAATTCCTTGTGCGAGGCCAAGTTGTGGCCGCGGGCGAGGAGATGGTCGATCTCACGCAGCCGGGTGGCGTGGACCTCCGAGGAGAGGTTGCCACGCCCCCCGGCGCTCCAGGCGCCCCGGGAGGGAAGCAGGCCGCGGTCCTGGTGGGCGCGGATGGTGCGCGCGGTCGCGTCGGCGCCGTGGGCGAGATCGCCGATGCGGTAGGTCCGTTCGACCGATCGGTCCGGACGGACGGGCGTCATGGAGGGTTCCTTGGGTGGTGAACAGGCCCGTTGCTCACGCGCTCATCTCAACACTGCTGCATCACAGCCTCGGTTCGACCTTCGCAAGCCGCCGCAGCGCCCCCGGCATGAACCGCGACAGCAGGTGCGCACCCCTCGCCTCCGGGGTCACCGGAACCACCGCCTTGTTCCGGACCACCGCGTCCAGGACGGCCTCCGCCACCTTCTCCGGCGGGTAGTTGCGCATTCCGTACAGACGGGCTGAGTTCTTCTGGCGGCGGCGCTCCTCGGCCGCGTCGACGCCGGCGAAGCGGGCCGTGGAGGTGATGTTCGTGTTGACGAATCCGGGGCAGATCGCGCTCACCCCGATGTCCTGGCCGGAGAGTTCGGCCCGCAGGCACTCGGACAGCATCAGCACGGCCGCCTTGGAGGTGCAGTAGGCGGGCAGGACGCGGGAGGGCTGGTAGGCCGCCGCGGAGGCGATGTTGACGATGTGGCCTCCCTGGCCGCGCTCGGCCATCTTCGCGCCGAAGAGCCGGCAGCCGTGGACGACACCCCACAGGTTCACGTCGAGGACCTTGCGCCAGTCGTCGGTCGTGGTGGCGAAGAAGGATCCCGACAGGCCGATGCCCGCGTTGTTGACCAGCACATCCAGCACGCCGTACTCGCGGTGGACCTTCTCGGCGAGCTTCTCCATGGCCTGCTCGTCGGCGACGTCGGCGGTCTCCGCCCAGGCCTCGGGGGCGCCCATCAGCTGGGCCAACTCGGCGGTGCGGGCGGCGCTCTGCGCGTCCCGGTCGACCGCTACCACGCGCGCGCCGGCCTCGGCGAACGCGAACGCCGTCGCCCGGCCGATACCGCTGCCCGCGCCGGTGATCAGCACCAACTGCCCGCCGAACCGCTGGACATGGCGGCCAGTGACCTTCGGCTCAGGTCGGCCTGCGTCGACGGAGGTGATGAACTCGTCGATCCAGGCAGTCAGTTGGTCAGGCCGGGTGCGCGGGACCCAGTGCTTGGCCGGAAGCGTGCGGCGGGTCAGCTGCGGCACCCACTGCCCCAGGTCGTCGTACAGGCGCTCCGAGAGGAACACGTCTCCCTGGGGCGTGATGAGCTGCACGGGCGCGTGCGCGTACGCGTCGGGACGCGGCCTGCGCAGCCGCGCCCGGACGTTGTCCCGGTACAGCCAGGCGCCGTGCGCCGCGTCGGAGGGCAGGGAAGCGGTCGGGTAGTCGTCGCCGGGGACCTTCTCCGCCCGCTGCAGGATCTTCGGCCAGCGCCTGCCGAGCGGGCCGCGCCAGGCCAGTTCCGGCAGGGCGGGGGTGTGCAGCAGGTAGACGTACCAGGACCTGGCGCCCTGGCCGAGGAGCTGGCCCACGCGACGGGGCGTGGGACGCTTCACGCGTGCGTTGATCCAGTGCCCGAAGTGGTCCAGACAGGGTCCCGAGACGGAGGTGAAGGAGGCGATACGGCCCTCGGTGCGGCCGACCGTGACGAACTCCCAGGACTGCACCGAGCCCCAGTCGTGCCCGACCAGGTGCACCGGCCGGTCCGGGCTGACCTCGTCCACGACGGCCATGAAGTCGTCGGTGAGCTTGGCCAGCGTGAAGCCGCCGCGCAGCGGCTGCGGTGCCGTGGAGCGGCCGTGGCCCCGGACGTCGTAGAGCACGACGTGGTAGCGGTCGGCCAGGCGGTTCGCCACCTCCGACCAGACCTCCTTGCTGTCCGGGTAGCCGTGCACCAGTACGACCGTCGGCTGCTCCGGGTCGCCCAGCTCGGCCACGCACAGCTCGACCCCGCCGGTCCTCACCCAGCGCTCGCGCGCATCCTTCAGTGTCACTTCGCCTCCGCCCAGCGCCGCACGTGCGGCAGATCGTCGTCCAGCCAGAACGCGCTCTCCTCGGGGTCCCGCGAGTCGGTGACCACCAGGATCTCCTCGAACTTCGCGCCCGTCCCCCGGAAGCCGAGGTGCGGTTCGACCGCCCACAGGCCCGGCCGCGGCGGGTGGTCCGAGAAACGGTACGGCGACCACAGCGGCGACCAGCCCTCGCGGTGGCCGTGCAGCGCATCGGCTGCCAGGCCCTTCAGGGACTGGGCACCGAACCCGAACAGGTGAGGCGAGAAGCGGCGCTGCCTCACCCGGTCCACTTTGTGGGCGATCACGCCGAACGGATACGCCCGGTGCCGGTTGGCGAAGCCCTGGCGGGCCATCAGGCGGTCCACGTCCTCGTAGATCTCGCGCAGTGAGCGCCGCTCGCGCACCTCGCGCAGGATCAGCTCGCGGTGCGCCTCCAGGTCGGCCATCAGCCGGTCCTGGACCGGGTTGCCGCCGAGCGAGCCCGAGTAGCCGATGTCCGCGGTGTATCCCTCGTAGACCGGGGCCATGTCCAGGATGAACGGCATCCCGGGCTCCAGTCTGCGGTCGGTGGGGAAGAACTGCAGCGGGATGCGGAAGTTCACGAACGCCGTGCGGTCCCCGAACCAGGCGAAGGGCAGGTGGAACCAGTCCTGCACCCCTCGCTCGCGCAGCCACTGCCGCTGCATCCGGGCCGCCTCGCGTTCGGTCACACCCGGTCCGAGGCGCGCGGCGACCGCCTCCGCGCACTCGTAGGCCAGGCGCTGTACGCGCCTGAATCCCCGCAGCTCCGCGGAGAGTTCACTGTTCACTGCCGTCGCCATGCCGCCCCGTCCCGTCGTGCCGCCGACTCCTTCGCCGACTGCGGTACGCGTCCGTAACTTGACAGAGGTGAATGTGGCAGTTGTTAGAGGTGGCGTCAATAGGCGAGCCCCGGGCTGTGGACAACCGCGGTCCAGGGCTGTGGACGACCCGTGGTCCACGGCGGTGGACGACACCCTGTCAGGGCAGACCCTTAAGGCCCCGTAATACCGGAGTCTGATGCCAACACGGCTCTGAGGTCTGATGACCGAAAGTGGCCCGGATCACTACCGTCGAACGCGTGACTGTGATCGCGACCGAAAGCCTGAGCAAGCGGTACCCCCGGGTGACCGCGCTCGACCGGCTGTCCGTGGACATCGGGCCCGGTGTGACCGGACTCGTCGGAGCCAACGGCGCCGGCAAGTCCACCCTGATCAAGATCCTGCTGGGTCTGTCCCCCGCCACGGAGGGCCGTGCCCGGGTGCTGAGCCTGGACGTCGCCACCGACGGCGCCGCCATCCGTGAACGCGTCGGGTACATGCCGGAGCACGACTGCCTGCCGCCTGACGTCTCGGCCACCGAGTTCGTCGTCCACATGGCGCGCATGTCCGGCCTCCCGCCCACCGCAGCCCGTGAGCGCACCGCGGACACCCTGCGTCATGTCGGCCTGTACGAGGAGCGCTACCGCCCCATCGGCGGCTACTCCACCGGCATGAAGCAGCGCGTGAAGCTCGCCCAGGCGTTGGTGCACGATCCGCAGCTGGTCTTCCTGGACGAGCCGACCAACGGCCTCGACCCGGTCGGACGCGACGAGATGCTCGGCCTGATCCGCCGCATCCACACCGACTTCGGCATCTCGGTCCTGGTCACCTCCCACCTGTTGGGCGAACTGGAACGCACCTGCGACCACGTCGTCGTCATCGACGGCGGCAAACTGCTGCGGTCCAGCTCCACCAGCGAGTTCACGCAGACCACGACCACCCTCGCGATCGAGGTCACCGACAGCGACACCCACCCCGACGGCACCCGCGCGGTCCGCGACGCACTGCACGCGCGCGGGGTCGACATCCAGGAGGAGGGCGGCGGGCTGCCCGGCGCCGGACACATCCTGCTGCTCGGCGCCACGGGCGAGGAGACGTACGACCTCGTCCGGGACGTGGTCGCCGACCTCGGCCTCGGACTGGTGCGCATGGAGCAGCGCCGGCACCACATCTCCGAGGTCTTCACCAGCGGCGACGAACACCGGAAGGAGGCCGTCGGCCATGGCGGTTGAGCATCCCCTGGCGACGCACAGTGGCGACCGTACCCGCATCCACGACATCGGCTACCGCGGCTACGACGGCCCCCGCCTCGGCCGCGCCTACGCCCGCCGCTCGCTGTACTCGCAGTCCCTGCGCGGCGCCTACGGCCTCGGCCGCTCGGTGAAGTCCAAGGTGCTGCCGATGCTGCTGTTCGCGGTGATGTGCGTGCCCGCCGCCATCATGGTGGCCGTCGCCGTCGCCACCAAGGCGCACGAACTGCCGGTGTCCTACACCCGCTACGCGATCGTCATGCAGGCCGTGATCAGCCTGTACGTCGCCTCTCAAGCCCCCCAGTCCGTCTCCCGCGACCTGCGCTTCAAGACCGTGCCGCTGTACTTCTCGCGGCCCATCGAGACCGCCGACTACGTACAGGCGAAGTTCGCGGCACTGGCCTCGGCGCTGTTCGTCCTCACCGGCGCTCCGCTGCTCGTCATGTATGCGGGCGCGCTGCTGTCCAAGATGGGCTTCGCCCACCAGACCAAGGAATTCGCCCAGGCACTGGTCTCCGTGGCCCTGCTCTCCCTGCTCTTCGCCGGCATCGGACTGGTCATCGCCGCCGTCACCCCGCGCCGCGGCTTCGGCATCGCCGCAGTGATCGCCGTGCTGACCATCAGCTCCGGCGCGGTCTCCACGCTCCAGGCCATCGCCGACACCCACGGCAACAGCAGTGCCGTCCCATGGTTCGGTCTGTTCTCGCCCATCACCCTGATCGGCGGCATCCAGTCCGCCTTCCTCGGCGCCGGATCCTCCTACCCGGGCGGGGTGGGCCCCTCCCATGCGCAGGGCGCCGTGTTCATCCTGGCCGCCCTGGCCGTGATCGCCGCGAGCTACGGCCTCCTGCTGCGCCGCTACAAGAAGGTGGGACTGTGACCACACCCACCCGTCTCCCACCATCACCGTTCTAAGGAATGGGCTGCGCCCATGAGCACCCTTTTCATCGACCATGTCTCCCGCTGGTTCGGCAACGTGGTCGCCGTCAACGACATCACCATGACCATCGGCCCCGGGGTCACCGGCCTGCTCGGTCCCAACGGCGCCGGCAAGTCCACGCTCATCGGCATGATGGGCGGTTTCCTCGCCCCCTCCACCGGCACGGTCACCCTCGACGGGCAGCCGGTGTGGCGCAACGAGGAGATCTACCGGCACATCGGCATCGTCCCCGAGCGGGAGGCGATGTACGACTTCCTCACCGGCCGCGAATTCGTCGTCGCCAACGCCGAGTTGCACGGCCTCGGTGCCAGGGCGGCCGGGCGGGCCCTCGCCACGGTCGAGATGGAGTACGCGCAGGACCGCAAGATCTCCACGTACTCCAAGGGCATGCGGCAGCGCGTGAAGATGGCCAGCGCGCTGGTCCACGACCCCTCGCTGCTGCTGCTCGACGAGCCGTTCAACGGCATGGACCCGCGCCAGCGCATGCAGCTCATGGAGCTGCTCAGACGGATGGGCGACGAGGGCCGCACGGTGTTGTTCTCCTCGCACATCCTCGAGGAGGTCGAGCAGCTCGCCCGGCACATCGAGGTCGTCGTCGCCGGCCGGCACGCGGCCAGCGGCGACTTCCGCAGGATCCGCCGCCTGATGACCGACCGCCCGCACCGCTACCTGGTGCGCTCCAGCGACGACCGGGCCCTCGCGGCGGCGCTGATCGCCGACCCGTCGACGTCCGGCATCGAGGTCGACCTCGCCGAGGGTGCGCTGCGCGTCCAGGCCGTCGACTTCGGCCGCTTCACCGCCCTGCTGCCGGCAGTCGCCCGGGACCACGGCATCCGTCTGTTCACGGTCTCGCCGTCCGACGAGTCGCTCGAGTCCGTCTTCTCGTACCTGGTCGCGGCGTAGGAGGCCGAAGATGTACGACCCCACCGTCGCCCGGCTCACCTACCGGGCCCTGCTCGGCCGCCGCCGGGCCCTCATCCTCGGCGCGCTGCCGCTGCTGCTGATCGTGATCTCCGTGGCCGTACGCGCCCTGGCCGGAGCCGACGACCAGACAGCGGCCGACCTGCTCGGCGGCCTGTCCCTCGCCACGATGGTGCCGATCATCGGCGTCATCGCGGGCACCGGCGCGATCGGCCCGGAGATCGACGACGGCTCCGTGGTGTACCTGCTGTCCAAGCCGATCAGACGGCCCGCGATCATCTTCACCAAGCTGATCGTGGCCGTCGCGGTGACCATGGTGTTCTCGGCGGTGCCGACCCTGATCGCAGGTATGGTCCTCAACGGCAACGGGCAGCAGGTCGCCGTCGCCTACACGGTCGCGGCGCTGGTCGCCTCCATCGCCTACGCGGCGCTGTTCCTGCTCATCGGCACGGTGTCGCGGCACGCGGTGGTCTTCGGGCTGGTCTACGCGCTCGTGTGGGAGGCGTTGTTCGGTTCCCTCGTCCCCGGCGCGCGCACGCTGAGCGTCCAGCAGTGGTCGCTGGCGGTCGCCCACAAGGTCACCGGCGGCGACCTGATCACCTCGGACGTCGGCCTCCCGACGGCCACCGTGCTGCTGGTGGCGGTCACCGCGCTGGCCACCTGGTACGCGGGCCGCAAGCTGCGGGCGCTGACGCTCGCGGGCGAGGAGTAGGCCCCGGCGGGCGGTAATTCGGTGGCGCCCGGGCGAGCTGCGGGGGAGAGTGGTCGTGCCCCTTCCGCCGGGAACGTCCCGGCGTGGTGAGCTGGGAGAGGAGTCGGGCGATGTCCATGCACGGCAGTACGTCCGGCTCCCGACAGGGCAGCCCGAGGCCGGCTCCGGAGTAGTCGCTACCCCTCCGTGGAGCCGTGGGAACTGCCCGGGGCGGCCGCGAGACGCCGCCGCTGTGGTCGAAGCCAGTGTGCAGGGCCGGGGTTGGTCATGTCGGCGCCCCTCGCTGCAGGCTGTGCCCGTCCGTTCCGCCTCGCGGAACGACTGACCACAGCGGTGGCCCGAGCGGTCGCCCTTGCCCGGCTCTCAGCCGAGCAACCGCTCCAGCACCACCGCGATGCCGTCCTCGTCGTTGGAGGCCGTCACCTCGTCGGCCACCGCCTTCAGTTCCTCGTGGGCGTTGGCCATCGCCACACCCCGCGACGCCCAGGCGAACATCGGGATGTCGTTCGGCATGTCGCCGAAGGCGATCGTGTCGGCCGCCTTCAGTCCCAGGCGGCGGGCCGCCAGGGACAGGCCCGTGGCCTTGGACAGGCCCAGGGGCAGCAGTTCGACGATGCCTGCTCCCGCGAGCGCGACGGTGACGAAACCGCCGGCCGCGTTGCGGGCGGCCTCGGCCAGTTCGTCGTCGTCCAGCGTCGGATGCTGGATGAAGATCTTGTTCAGCGGGGCGGTCCAGAGGTCGGACGCGTCCGTGAAGGGGATCGCCGGAAGGTCCACCGTGACCGTGTAGCCCGGCCCCACCAGCATGTCGCCGTCAAGGCCGTCACGGCCGGCCGCCAGGTACAGCGGGCCCACCTCGGCCTCTATCTTGGCGAGGGCCACGCCCGCCAGCTGCCGGTCCAGGGTCACGGAGGTGAGCAGACGGTGCGTCCCGGCGTCGTAGACCTGGGCGCCCTGGCCGCAGACGGCGAGGCCGGCGTAGCCGAGGTCGTCGAGGATGTGCCGGGTCCAGGGGGCCGAGCGGCCGGTGACGACGATGTGCGCCGCGCCCGCCTCGGTGGCCGCGGCGAGCGCCTCACGCGTGCGCTGCGCGACCGACTCGTCGGAACGCAGGAGCGTCCCGTCGAGGTCGGTCGCGATCAGCTGGTACGGGAACCTCCCAGAGGGAGAGGCGGGGCTCACTTCGCGACCGGCTCCAGGACCTCCCGGCCGCCCAGGTAGGGCCGCAGCACCTGGGGCACGCGGACCGAGCCGTCGGCCTGCTGGTGGTTCTCCAGGATCGCCACGATGGTGCGCGGTACGGCGCACAGCGTGCCGTTGAGCGTGGCCAGCGGGCGGACCTGCTTGCCGTCGCGGACGCGGATCGACAGCCGGCGGGACTGGAACTCGGTGCAGTCCGAGGTCGAGGTCAGCTCCCGGTACTTGCCCTGGGTCGGGATCCACGCCTCGCAGTCGTACTTACGGGAGGCCGAGGCCCCGAGGTCGGCGGAGGCGACGTCGATGACGCGGAACGGCAGCTCCAGCGAGGTCAGCCACTGCTTCTCCCACTCCAGCAGGCGCTTGTGCTCCTCCTGCGATTCCTCGGGAGTGACGTACGTGAACATCTCGACCTTGTCGAACTGGTGCACGCGGAAGATGCCCCGGGTGTCCTTGCCGTGCGAGCCTGCCTCGCGGCGGAAGCAGGGGGAGAAGCCCGCGTAGCGCAGCGGCAGCTTGTCCGCGTCGATGATCTCGTCCATGTGGTAGGCCGCCAGCGGCACCTCGGACGTGCCGACCAGGTACAGGTCGTCCTTGTCGAGGTGGTAGACGTCCTGGGCGGCCTGGCCGAGGAAGCCGGTGCCGGCCATGGACTGCGGGCGGACCAGCGCCGGGGTCAGCATCGGCGTGAAGCCGGCCGCGGTGGCCTGGGCGAGCGCCGCGTTCACCAGGGCCAGCTCCAGCAGGGCGCCGACGCCGGTGAGGAAGTAGAAGCGGGAGCCGGAGACCTTGGCGCCGCGCTCGACGTCGATCGCGCCGAGCAGCTGGCCCAGCTCCAGGTGGTCCTTGGGCTCGAAGCCCTCGGCGCCGAAGTCGCGGATCGTGCCGTGCGTCTCCAGCGTGACGAAGTCCTCCTCGCCGCCGACGGGCACGTCGGGGTGGACGAGGTTGCCGAGCCGGAGCACCAGCTCCTGGGTCTCGGCGTCGGCCGCGTCGCGCTCGGCTTCGGCGGCCTTGACGTCGGCCTTCAGCTGCTCGGCGCGCTTGAGCAGCTCGGCCTTCTCGTCGCCGGTGGCCTTGGGGATGAGCTTGCCGAGCGACTTCTGCTCGGCGCGCAGCTCGTCGAAGCGGACGCCGGACGACCTGCGCCGCTCGTCGGCAGACAGGAGGGAGTCGACGAGCGCGACGTCCTCTCCACGGGCGCGCTGGGAGGCGCGCACACGGTCGGGGTCCTCACGGAGCAGGCGAAGGTCAATCACGGGGCCAAGGCTACCGGTGCCGGGTTCCCGCTCACGAATCACTATTCCGGGGAGTCCTGATCCACGGCTTACGTTGCGCTATGCCGTAATTGCCGAGCGTGTCAAAGGCATGTGTCTCATTACCTGGGACGGAGCACGCCGGGAGTCGCCCGTTGACCGGATTCCCTTGCCGCGTGCGGGACTTGGCAGGTGCGGTTGTCCACAGGGATCCGCACGCCGGGAAGAGTTATCCACAGGCTGTGCGGAAAGTCTGTGGACTTCGGAATTGATCACTCCGGAAGGTGTGGCCGAGCCGAAGAATTCCCTGCGTGTACTGGCCTGACGCCTACTTTCGGGTGGAGAGGGGTCGCTCCAAAAGATGAACCAAAGGAAGCGAGTGGACGAAGGGTGATGTGCGGGATGGTGGCCACATCGAGGACTTCCGGGGCGATTTGTCGACCGGATCGCGGCACCGTGTCGACTTGTCCCCAGGTCGAGAAGCGGACCTGTGGATAACTTCTGTGGATAACGACTGCACAGGTCGGGCCTGCGTCAGAACCGGCCGTCCTGGCAGCGCGCCACCCAGTCCGCCGCCGTCACGAACTCCTCGTCCGACGTCCCCGGCAGCGTCGGCCGCTCCTCGCCCGGCTTGATGTCGGCACGTGGATAGGAACCGAGGAAGCGCACCTGGAGGCAGATCCGCTTGAGCCCCATCAGTGCCTCGGCCATCCGCCGGTCGGAGATGTGCCCTTCGGCGTCGATGCAGAAGCAGTAGTTGCCGATGCCGGCCCCGGTCGGCCGGGACTGCAGCAGCATGAGGTTGATGCCACGCGAGGCGAATTCGCCCAGCAGATCGCGCAGGCCGCCGGGGTGGTCGTCCCGCTGCCACAGCACGACCGAGGTCTTGTCGGCACCGGTCGGTGCGGCGGGCCGGGCCGGGCGGCCGACCAGCACGAACCGGGTCTGCGCGTTCTCCGCGTCGTGGATGCCGGTCTCCAGGGCCTTGAGGCCGTACCGGGCGGCGGCGAACTCGCCCGCGAAGGCAGCGTCGTACCGGCCCTCCTGGACGAGGCGGGCGGCGTCCGCATTGGAGGCGGCCGACTCCCAGGTGGCGTCGGGCAGGTTCTTCTTCAGCCAGTTGCGCACCTGTGGCTGGGCCGCCGGATGGGCGGAGACCGTCTTGATGTCGGACAGCCGGGTGTCCGGCCGGACCAGCAGCGCGAAGGTGATCGACAGCAGCACCTCGCGGTAGATCGTCAGCGGGGCGCCCGCGACCAGCTCGTCCAGGGTGGTGGTGATGCCGCCCTCGACGGAGTTCTCGATCGGTACGAAGGCGGCCTCGGCCTCGCCGGCGCGCACGGCGTCCAGCGCGGACTGGACCGACACGTACGGGATCAGCTCCCGGGTGGCCGCCTCCGGAAGCGTGCGCAGGGCGACTTCGGTGAAGGTGCCCTCGGGGCCGAGATACGCATAGCTCGCTGGCATAGCCTCACCCTAATGGCCGCAGGAAAGCGCGGCTCGCGCGTCTCACGAAAGCCACCCGAGTGGATGGTTTGGAACCACGAGAGGGTGATTTCCCGCCCGGAATCGGCCATAGCCATTCCGAGTCACCGAAGGCACCTGGAATCACGCTGAATCGCCCTGGACCACCGTGAATCACGCCTCCAACAACCGCTGCCCCACGTATTCGCCCTCGGCCGCTCCGCCAGGCACCGCAAACAGGCCGCTCGCCTCGTGCCGGACGAACGCCGACAGGGCGTCACCCCGGTCGAGCTTGCGCTGCACCGGCACGAAACCGCGCAGCGGGTCGGCCTGCCAGCAGACGAACAGCAGGCCGGCGTCCGGAGCACCGTCCGCGTCGAAGCCGTCGTGGTACGAGAACGGGCGCCGCAGCATGGCCGCGCCCCCGTTGCGGTCGGGCCTGCTGATCCGGGCGTGCGCGTTGAGCGGGACGACGTACTGCCCGCTCGCGTCGGTCTTCTCCAGATCCATCGCGGTGATCTCGTCACCCCCGGACAGGGGGGCCCCGTTGTCCTTGCGGCGCCCGATCACCGCCTCCTGTGCCGTGAGGGACAGCTTCTCCCAGTCGTCCAGGAGCATGCGGATCCGGCGTACGACGGCGTAGGAGCCGTTCGCCATCCACGCGGGCTCGCCCGAGGCGGGCACGAAGATGCGTCGGTCGAAGTCGGGGTCGGCCGGCTTCGGGTTGCGGGTGCCGTCGAGCTGGCCCATGAGATTGCGGGCCGTCATGGGCTGGGCGGTGGCACCCGGGGTGCGGTTGAAACCGTTCATCTGCCAGCGGACGCGGGCCGCGGCCCCCGCGTCCTTCTGGAGCGCGCGCAGGGCGTGGAAGGCGACCAGGGCGTCGTCGGCGCCGATCTGCACCCACAGGTCGCCGTCGCTGCGTGCCTTGTCGAGGTGGTCGGAGGAGAAGGCGGGCAGTGGGTCGAGGGCGCTCGGTCGCTGCTTCTCCAGGCCGGTCCTGCCGAAGAAGGAGTGCCCGAAGCCGAAGGTGACCGTCAGCGAGGACGGGCCCGCGTCCCGGGCCACCCCGGTGTCGCCGTGCGGGGCCGCCTCGCCCGACATCAGCCGCTCGGCCGTCGCCGACCAGCGGCGCAGCAGGGCCGCCGCCTCCTTGCGGCCCGCGCCCGCGGCCAGGTCGAAGGCGACGAGATGGCCGCACGCCTGAAGCCCCTCGGTGATGCCGGGCTGGTGTTTCCCGTGAAACATCGCCCGGCCGGAGCCCACCGAGGTGAGCGGGGTGGCCCGGTCGGGCGCGGCGGCGTAGCCGACGGCCCCGCCGGCCGCGCCGAGTACGAGGCCGGTGGCGCCCGCGGTGCCGAGCAGGGTCCGGCGTGAGAGACCCTCGGAAATGGTCTCCCTGGGGGCGGTCGTTCGGGGACGGGACTGGTCAGCCATGGTGTCGTTCAGCCGATCTGCGCGTGCTTGGAGACGGTCGCCTGGTCGATGTCGGAGGTCCGCACGGTGACGGCGATCTTCCAGTCGCCCGCCATGGGGATCTGCACTCCGGCCGCCGACCAGTGGGCGGTGGCGAGGTGGTCGGGGGTCACGGGAAGTGGCCCGATCTTCTTCGCCTCGAGGGTGAAGGAGACCTTCACCTCCGGGACGTCGAAGGCGCGGCCGTTGGGCCGCTCGACGTAGACGTGCAACAGGTTGCCGCCCACGCGTGCGGGGTCGAGGTCGACACGTACGACGCCCTTGCCGTCGGGGCCGCCGGTGTCGAAGGGCATGTCCAGGGTCAGCGCGCCGGAAGCGGACCTTGCGGCTGTGCCGGAAGGGGACGAGGCGGCGGCCTTGGCGTCCTGCTCGGTGCGGCCCGGCTCGGTCTGGGTCAGCAGGGTGGTGACGGCGAGCACGACGACCGCGACGCTCGCCTCGGCGAACACCGAGCGGCGCAGCCCGGAGCGGTGCGGATCGGCGTCCCGCAGCCGCTTGCGCCGGGCGGCGTCCATCGCGGCCCGCTGGCGGGCGAGCTGAGCTGCGCGCTGAGTGTCGGGGGTGTCAAGGGTGACGGTCGTGGCGGTGGTGTCGCTCGGACTGGTGCGGGGGCCGTCCGCGTCGTCGATGCCGGACCCGTCCGCGTCGTCGGTGGCCTCGCTGTGCCCTGTCGGCTCGCCGTCGCCGGTGGCCTCGCCGTCGCCGGTCGCCTCGCTGCCTCCTGTGGGCTCGCTGTCCCCGGCGGCTTCGCTGTCCAGGCCGTGTGTCCAGCGGCGCGACATGCGTGCGATGCCGAGCAGCAGCGCCACGAGCCCGATCTTGACCAGGAGCAGCTGCCCGTACCGGGTCTCGGTCAGCGCCGACCAGGAGCCGAGCTGGCGCCACGACTGGTAGGTGCCGGTGACGACCAGCGTGGCGACGGCGCCGAGGGCGAGGCGGGAGAAGCGGCGGGCGGCGGCGGCACCGACCGGGGTGTCGGCGGGCGCCCGGTACAGGGCGACCAGGAGTGCGGTGAGACCGCCCAGCCAGCCGGCGACGGCCAGCAGATGAACGATGTCGACGGGCATGGCGAGGCCCGGCTGGAGCCCGGTGGAGGCATGCTCGGCCATCGCCCAGCTCGCCGCCAGCCCGGCGGCGACGACCACCCCGCCGACCGCGAGGCCGAACGTCAGATCGCGCTTCTCCGCGCTTTCCTCCCGCCGGTTGTAGGCGCCGAACAGGACGGCGAGGAACAGCGCGGCCGTGGACAGCAGCAACAGCCGGGAGACCAGCGCGGCGCCGCTCTTGGTCTGCAGAACCTGGTCGAGCAGGCCGAGGTCGAAGACGTCGGCGAACTTCCCGGAGGTGGTGTACGAGCCACGCAGGAGCAGTAGCCACAGCGTGCCGGCGGTGAGCGCGAGCCATCCGCCGACGACCAGCCGTTGCAGGGGCCGCACGCCCGACCCGCGCGGCCAGCAGGCGAGTACGAAGGCGGCGCCGCCCACCAGCACGATGAAGCCGGCGTACGACACGTACCGCCCGAGTCCGTAGAGCACGCCGACGAAGCCGCCGCCCGCCGTCGGCCCGGCGCCGGAGACGACGGTGTGCGAGGGCGCCCCGATGGAGAAGGTGTAGGCGCCGGAGACGGGATGGCTGTCGGCCGACACGACCTGGTAGGTCACCGTGTAGGTGCCCTTGCTGAGGCCGCTCTTGAGGTGCACGGCGTACGTCGACCCGCTCACGGCGGCCGGCGGGCCCGTCTGGACCGGCTTGCCCCTGGGGTCGAGGACGCGCAGCGAGTCGTCGCTCAGCGCCACCTTCTCCGAGAAGGTGAGTGACACCTGGGCGGGCGCCTTGTCGACCACCACCCCCTGCGCGGGGGAGCTGCCGGTCAGCGCGGCGTGCGCGGAGGCCGGGCCGGCGCCTGCCAGCAGGGCGCCGGTCACGGCGAGGAGCAGCAGCACCAGGGTCCGCAGGCGGGGGGTGATGGTCCGCGTCAAGGTGGTCCCTTTCTCAGCGGCGTCAGTGGCCGGTCGACGGGTTGTACGTGGCGGACTTCACCGGCATCTCGACGGTGAGGGATCCCGACTTGGCGAACGTGAGCCTCACGGTGACCGTCGTACCCTGCTCCGGCTTCCGCTTCAGCCGCTCGAACATCAGGTGGTTGCCACCGCTGCGGAACACCAGTCGGCCGTGGGCGGGCACGGGGAAGGAGGACTTCTCCGTCATGGTCCCGCCGGCGGTGCTGTGCAGGGTGACCTCGCCGGCGACGTCGCTGGTGACCGAGGTCAGCTCGTCCTTCGCCCCGCCCTTGTTGACGATCGTCAGGAAACCGGCGGCCATGTCGGCGGTCACCGGTTGCGGCATGTAGGAGGAGCTGACCGACAGTTCGGCCCTGTCGGAGTCGGAGCCGGAGCCGGAGCAGCCGGCCAGGGCCAGGGCCCCAGCGAGCGCGGCTGCGGTCCGGACCGCACGCCTCACGGCTTGGCTCCTTCGACCAGCTTGGGCAGGTCCTTGGTGTAGTCGTCGACCGTGGCGTCCTCGCCGTAGAGGACGTAACCGGCGTCGGTCTTCGGCGAGAACGCGATGACCTGGGTGCCGTGCATCGAGACGAGCTTGCCGTTCTTGTCCTTCGTCGTCGGCTCGACGGCGATGCCGACGGTGCGGGCGCCGGCCTGGATGGCCTTGAAGTCGCCGGTGAGACCGATGAACCGCGGGTCGATGCCCTTGAGCCACTTGCCCAGCTCGGCGGGGGTGTCACGAGCCGGGTCGGTGGTGACGAACACGACCCTGAGCTCGTTCTGCTCGGCCTTGGGCAGCGCCTTCTTGGCTACGGCGATGTTGCTCATCGTCGCCGGGCAGACGTCGGGGCAGTGGGTGTAACCGAAGTAGATCAGGGTCGGGTGGCCCTTGGTCTCCTTGCGCAGGTCGTACCTCTTGCCGTGCGTGTCGGTGAGGATGAGGTCCGGCTTGTCGAACGGCTGGTCGAGGACGGTGGCGGCCTTGCCCGAGCCGGTCTCCTCGGAGACCGCGGCGACCGGCGTCTTGCCGTCGTCCTTGCTGCCGCAGGCGGAGAGGGTCAGGGCGGCGGCGGCGAGCAGCGTGGCCGCGGCGAACGTCTTCTTGCGCATGAACATGTCCCAGAGGTGAGGGTTCGGGCGTGTACCGGGGGTCGTGCGAAGCGTCGCACGTCCCCCGGTACGCGATCCGGAACGGTGGATCAGGAGGCGGTCCGGCGGCGGCCCGCGAGGACGCCGTAGGCCACGCCCGCGGCTCCGGCGACGATGCCGGCGACACCGAGCACGCGCGCGGTGGTGTCGCTGCCGTCGTGCGAGTCGGAGTTCTCGGCTGCGGCGGTGTTCCCTGCCGTGCCGGTGCTCTCGGCCTTGCCGGAGCCGTCGGAGTGTTCGGTGCCGTCGGCGGCCGACAGCTCCAGCACCGGTGCCGGCTTCTCGGGCTCGTCCTGGCCCTCCTGCGGCACCTCGATCCAGCGCACGACCTCCTTGTCGGAGTACGTCTGGATCGCCTTGAAGACGAGGCGGTCGGTGTTCTCCGGCAGCGCGCCGAGGGAGAGCGGGAAATTCTGGAAGTAGCCGGGCTCGATGCCCTTGCCGACCGCGGTCCAGGTGATCTTGGTGACGGCCTCGTCGATCTTCTTGCCGTGCATCGTGAGCGGCTTGTCGAGCTTGGCCTTGGTGACCTGGACGTTCCAGCCGGCCAGCGGCTCGGGCATGACCGAGGTCAGCGGGTGGTCCGCCGGGAAGTTCACCTCGAGCCTGGTGGTCGAGGCGTCGTCGCGCTCGTTGGGCACCTTGAAGTCGACCACCGCGTAACCGCCCTTCACCGCGGCGCCCTCGGGCTGCACGCCGACGTGCGCGAAGGCGGGCACGGAGAGGAAGAGGACGGACGCGCCGGCGACGGCAGCGGCGGCGGTGACACGAGAGGCGACACGAGAGGTGAAACGAGAAGCCTGCATGGCAGGGGCACTCCACTCTGAGTGAGGTCCGGAACGGGGATACGCGCACACGCGCGTGCCGCGCGACGGCGGCCCCCTCCGGTTGTCGTGGAGCGGTGGTCGCGTCGCGTCAGGCGGCGAGGAGGAAGACGGCGGCGGGCGGGCCGCGCCGGATCACCGTGTGCTGGAGTGCGGTGGTGTGCGGGGCGGGAGTCTCGTCGGTGGCGGTGCGGCGGCCACGCGGACCGTGCTCGGGCGCGGGCGGCAGCCCCGTGCACAGGGCGCGCACCAGCGCGAGCGCCGCGCGCAGCGACCGTACGAGCGCCCCTTCGGCAACTCCGTGCGCCGACAGCTCGATCAGCCGCAGCACGGCGAGATCGCCGCGGCGCAGCAGCCAGCCCGTGGCGACGGCCGCGAGGAGGTGGCCGAGCAGCATCGGAAGGGAGGGCAGCAGCGCGGCCGAGGCGCCGGCGGTGCCGGCCGCTTGGTGCACGGCTCCCATGGTTCCCGCGGCATCCGTCGCGGCGCCCGGCCGGGGGGAGGTGTGGAGGAGGTGGGCGTCGAGGAGGAGCCGGTAGGCGTGCCCGGGGGTCAGTGCCGAGGGGGTGGATCCGCACAGGAGCCGTGTGGCCCGTTCGACGAGCGCCGTGTCGTTCAACGGGGCGCTCAGCGACGCGTGCATCGAGCCCATCGAACCCATCGAGCCCGGGGACCCCATGGCGCCCGTCGGCAGGGCGCCGGAGCCCGTCGCCCCGTGCTGGCTCAGCCCGAACACGGTGTGCAGGACGGTCTGGCCGAGCGTGAGCAGCGCGGCGATGCCGGGCAGCGAGCGGGCCCGTCCCGCGAGCGGTGCCACGAGCAGCAGCGAACCGAGGAATCCCGCGCCGAGCGCCCACAGGGGCACACGCGCGCAGGAGGCCAGGACGTGCCCGGCCGCGGCCAGCACGACACAGACCGCGGCGAACACCGCGGCCCGCAGGATCCGGAGCGCGGCGCCGGGGCGCGCCGTGCGCGGGTGGGGGGCAGTCATGGCCCGCTCATCATCGCACTGGGCCCGTCCGCGCCGTACGGCAGGTCCACGCCTCATACACCGTTTTCTACCGGGGCGCATCGCCCGTATGGGCTGAGTCACGTCAAGGGGGTGCTTACGGGCAGGTACGGGCGGCAATACGTACCACGTACGGACGGCAGTTGGTGACGGTATGTCGAGCCGCGGCCAGGAGGCTGGAGCATGAGCATCTGGTGGTCACTCCATCTGCGGCGCGAGGCCGCGAGCGTGCCGCTCGCGCGGCGGCTGCTGATCGGCACCATGGAGACGGCGGGCGTCGATCCGGAGATCTCCTACGACTTGTCCGTCGCGCTCGGCGAGGCCTGCGCGAACGCGGTCGAGCACGGCGGGAGCGCGACGCCCGGCGGTTCCTCGGAGGCGTACCGGGTGACCGCCTACCTCGACGGTGACAAGTGCCGTATCGAGGTGACCGATTCCGGGCCAGGATTCGCTCCCGGCCTCGCCCGCATCCAGGACATCAGGCCGGCCCGCGCGGACGCCGAGCAGGGTCGCGGGCTGTGTCTGATCAGAGAACTCGCCGACCACGTGCACATCGGGGCCAGGCCGGGCCGGGGCGGGACGGTCGTGAGGTTCGACAAGATCCTCAAATGGAAGGAGGACCCGTCCCTGCTCACGGCGTGACGGCCCGTTGCGCAGGCCGGCCGGTCCGTGCGGCGGTCCGCCCGCAGATCGGCCGCGTTACAGTGCGCGCATGCTCTTCGAAGACGGCGGGCTCATGGGGAACGAGGAGATAGCGGCCGGTGTGACGTTGCGGCTCCTGTCCGCACAGGACGCGCAGGGACTCTGCCTCGCCTACCTCGTGAACCGGGCGCACCTCGAACCATGGGAGCCGGTCAGGCCCGCGTCCTTCTTCACCGTCGCGGGGCAGGCGGCGCGCATCGACGGGCTGATGCGGCAGTTCGCGGACGGTCTCGCGGTGCCATGGGTGCTCGAGGCGGCCGACGGGCGGATCGTCGGCAGGATCACCCTGACGGGTATCTCCCGGGGGCCTTTCTGCAGTTCGTATCTCGGCTACTGGGTGGCCGCCGACCAGCAGAACAAGGGGCTGGCCACCGCCGCCGTGAACACGGTCGCCCGGATCGCGCGGGACGCGCTCGACCTGCACCGGCTCGAGGCGTCCACGCTGCCGGAGAACACCGGATCGCAGCGTGTTCTGGAGAAGTGCGGATTCGTGCCGATCGGTCTGGCCGCGCAGTACCTGCACATCGACGGCGTATGGCGTGACTGCCGTCTCTTCCAGCGGATCCTGCACGACCACGACCCGCAGCTGTGAGCCTGCGCCGACGGTCCGTCCGTACCTGACGCGGTGTCCGTCTTCAGGCGTCGAGAACCTTCGCCAATGCCTCCAGCGCCTCGGGGTAGGACCGCTCCCTGGGCGTGCCGTAGCCGACGACCAGGCCCTGCGGGCGGTCCCTGCCGGGCGTGTGCCAGTACTTGCCGAGGGCGCCGAGCGCGAGTCCCTCCGCCTCGGCTCGGGCCAGTACCGCGGCCTCGTCGGGCACGTCGATCAGCGCGTGCAGCCCCGCCGCCACCCCGCGCACGGGCCTGCGGGCCCCGAGCCGCTCCAGCAGTTGGTCGCGGCGGCGCCGGTAGCGCAGCCGGCAGGCGCGCACGTGCCGGTCGTAGGCGTGGCTGTCGATCAGCTCGGCGAGCGCGAGCTGGCCGATGGTCTCGGTGTGGTGGTCGCTGTGCAGTTTGGCGTCGGCGACCGCGTCCGCCAGATGCGGCGGCAGCACCATCCAGCCGAGCCGCAGCGCGGGCCCGAGCGTCTTGGAGGCGGTGCCCAAGTAGACCACCTGCCCCGGCGCCATGCCCTGCACGGCACCCACCGGCTGCCGGTCGTAGCGGAACTCGCCGTCGTAGTCGTCCTCGACGAGGAGCCCGCCGCGCGTGCGTGCCCAGTCGGTGAGTGCCCGGCGCCGCTCGGGGTGCAGGGTGACACCGGTCGGGTACTGGTGGGCCGGGGTGACCACCACGGCGGCCACGTCGCCCAGCGCGTCGGGCCGGACCCCACGCGCGTCGACCGGCACCGGCAGCACGGTCCCGCCGTTGCGCCGCACCACCTCCCGGTGGAAGGGCAGCCCGGGGTCCTCCATGGCCAGGGTGGCGCCGTCCAGCACGCGCGTGAGGAGCGCGAGCCCCTGGACGTAGCCGGAGGTGATGACGATGCTCTCGGGCGGCGCGAGCACTCCGCGGGCCCGCCCCAGATAGCCGGACAGCGCGGTGCGCAGTTCGATCCGGCCGCGCGGATCGCCGTAGTCGTACGCCAGGGAGGGTGCCGTGGCGATGGCGCGGCGCAGGGCGCGCAGCCAGGCCGCCGCCGGAAAGGCGCCGACGTCCGGGCTGCCGGGGCGCAGGTCGAAACGCGGGGTACGTGTGCCTGCGTGCGTCTGCGGTGCCTCGGAGCTGGGGGAGGGCAGCGAGGCGACCCGGGTGCCCGAGCCCTGCCGGGCCACCAGGTATCCCTCGGCGACCAGTTGGTCGTACGCGGCCTTGGCCGTGCCGCGCGAGATGCCGAGTTCCGCGGCGAGCCGCCGGGTGGCCGGGAGCCGCGTCCCGGGGGCCAGCCGTCCGTCCCGTACGGCGTCCCGCAGCGCCTTCTCCAGGCCTGCGCGCCGCCCCGCCGACGCGTCGGGTTCCAGATGCAGGTCGACACCGATGCCGGACCAGAAGTCGTTCATGATCCCCCCACCATCATGATTCCCCACTGTCATGAACGCCCGCATGTGAAATGGCCGGGTACCCACCGGTACCCGGCCATTCCGTCCGGCGTCAGCCCTTCAGGGACGCCATCCATTCCTCGACCTCGTCCGAACGCCGGGGCAGCCCGGCACTCAGGTTCCGGTTGCCGTCCGCGGTGACGAGGATGTCGTCCTCGATACGGACGCCGATGCCGCGGTACTCCTCGGGGACCGTCAGGTCGTCGGCCTGGAAGTACAGGCCCGGCTCGACGGTGAGGACCATGCCGGGCTCCAGCGTGCCGTCCACGTACGTCTCGGTCCGGGCGGCGGCGCAGTCGTGGACGTCCATGCCGAGCATGTGGCCGGTGCCGTGCAGGGTCCAGCGGCGCTGCAGGCCGAGTTCCAGGACGCGCTCCACCGGGCCCTCGACCAGGCCCCACTCGACGATCTTCTCGGCGAGCACCCGCTGGGCGGCGTCGTGGAAGTCGCGGAACTTGGCGCCCGGCTTCACCGCCGCGATGCCGGCCTCCTGGGCCTCGTAGACGGCGTCGTAGATCTTCTTCTGGATCTCGCTGAACGTGCCGTTGACGGGCAGCGTGCGCGTGACGTCGGCGGTGTAGAGGGTGTGCGTCTCCACGCCCGCGTCCAGCAGGAGCAGGTCGCCGGAGCGGACCGGGCCGTCGTTGCGCACCCAGTGCAGCGTGCAGGCGTGCGGGCCGGCCGCGCAGATGGAGCCGTAGCCGACGTCGTTGCCCTCCACGCGCGCGCGGAGGAAGAACGTGCCCTCGATGTAGCGCTCGGAGGTCGCCTCGGCCTTGTCGAGGACCCTGACGACGTCCTCGAAGCCGCGGACCGTCGAGTCGACGGCCTTCTGCAGCTCGCCGATCTCGAACTCGTCCTTGACCAGCCGGGCCTCGGAGAGGAAGACGCGCAGTTCCTCGTCGCGCTCGGCGGTGACCTTGTCGGTCAGCGCGGCCTCGATGCCGGCGTCGTAGCCACGCACCACGCGCACCGGGCCGGTGGCCTCCTTCAGCTTCTCCGCCAGCTCGCGGACGTCGGCGGCCGGGATGCCGTAGAGCGCCTCGGACTCGGTGAGCGAGTGGCGGCGGCCGACCCACAGCTCGCCCTGGCCGGAGAGCCAGAACTCGCCGTTCTCGCGGTCGGAGCGGGGCAGCAGGTAGATCGTCGCCTCATGGCCGCCGGTGGTGGGCTCCAGCACCAGGACGCCGTCCTCGGTCTGGTTGCCGGTGAGGTAGGCGTACTCGACGGACGAGCGGAAGGGGTACTCGGTGTCGTTCGAGCGGGTCTTCAGGTTGCCCGCGGGCACGACCAGGCGCTCGCCCGGGAAGCGGGCGGAGAGCGCGGCGCGGCGGCGCGCGGTCTCGGCGGCCTGCTCGATCGGCTTCAGGTCACGCAGCTCGGTGTCGGCCCAGCCCGACTTCATGTTCTCGGCCAGCTCGTCGGAGACGCCCGGGTACAGGCCGTTCTTCCGCTGCTTGATGGGCTCCTCGGACTCGGTCTCCGGGCCCTCCGCGGTAGCGGAGTCGGGGACAGCCGGGTTGAGCTCGTCGGACACGTGATCCTCCTCGATACGCCATGTGATCTCCCCCGGGGCCCGCGACGCCCGTGCTTGTGGCCGAGCGGGGACCTCCATCATCGTACGGTCGTACTGGAGTGGGAGCGGGGGCGGATGACCTGTTATGCCCGGTCATTACAGCCTGGGCGGGGTACGCCCGCGCGCATCGGTCGCGTGGCCCGTCGCGCACCTGTCACGCCGGCCCGCCGCGCCCTCTTGTCGCATCTCTCGCGTGCGCCTGGCAGCCGGGCGGCGGCTGTCGCCGTCAGTCGAAGCGGACCGCCAGCAGGACCACGTCCTCCTCGCTGTCGGTGGTGTCCAGCCCGTCCGGCAGGAGGGTGCGCAGGACGTGGTCGGCGAGGGCTCCGGGGTCGCGGCGCACCGTGCGGGGCGTGTTCGCGGCTGCCGCGTGCAGCCGGGCGAAGGCCCGGTCCATGGAGTCACCGGTGCGGTGCAGCAGCCCGTCGGTGTAGAGCAGGACCGTCTCTCCCGCCTCGGCCTGGATCTCCACGTTGGGCGCCTCCCAGCAGGCGAGCATGCCGAGCGGTGCGGAGACGGACGTCTCGGCGAACTCGGTGCGCCGCTCGCCGATGAGCAGCGGCGGGCTGTGCCCTGCGCCGGCCAGCGTGACCTTGCGCAACGCCGGTTCGCAGTAGGCGAAGAGGGCGGTCGCCGAGCGGGCCGGCTCGGTCAGCCGGAGCAGCAGCTCCAGGTCGGACAGGACGGCGACCGGGTCTTCCCCCTCCATCACCGCGTAGGCCCTCAGAGAGGCGCGCAGCCGGCCCATGGCGGCGACCGCGCTCGGCCCGGAGCCGGTGACGGAGCCCACGGACAGGCCCAGGGCGGCATCCGGCAGCGGCAGTGCGTCGTACCAGTCGCCGCCGCCGCGCGGACCGGTGCGGTGCCGGGCGGCGAGCTGGACGCCGGCCACGCGCGGGAGCCGGGAGGGCAGCAGTTCCTCGGTGATGGTCGCCATGCACGCGCGCATGCGCTCCACTTCCACGAGCCGGGCGAGGTGCTCGGCGGCGTGGCGGATGTAGAGGCCGGCGAGGTGGCGTCGCCGTTCGTGGGGCTCGGCGGGTTCGTCGTAGAGCCAGACGGCGGCGCCCAGGGGGCCGGTGGAGCCGGCGGACAGGGGGAGGGCGTAGCTGGCGGCGTAACCGAGGCGGGTGGCCACCTCGCGGTGACGGGGGTCGAGGCCGTCCTCGGCGAGCAGGTCGGGGTGGAGGATCTCGGCGGACGCGACGGTGTCGTACGGCAGGCAGCCGTGCGGGACGGTCTCCAGGTGGCCGAGGTCGGCGCGGCCCAGGCCGAGGCCGAGGGTGGTGCGGGGGCCCTGCCCGTCGGCGGGTTCCAGGACGGCGAGACCGCGGCGGGCGCCGACGAGGGCGGCTCCGGCGCGCAGCAGCTCCTGGAGGGCGGGTTCCAGTGCGTCCGTGCGGGACAGGCGCTCGCTGAGTTCCTGGAGGGTCGTCAGGTCGGAGACCCAGCCGGCCAGCCGGTCCTGGAGGAGGGCGCCGGGGGCGGGGGCGTTCGGGGCCGGAACGGTGGAGGAGTGTGCGGTGGGGCAGGCGCCGGGGGCGGGGGGAGCGGCGGGCGCGACAGTGTGTGTGGGCGTGGGGACTGTGGGATCGATTCCAGCCACTTTCGGAGGGTGCGGGGCGTTCATGGCGTCCGGCTTTCAGACCGGTGCGTATTGCTCAGAAGCATCGCAAACCCCCATGTCATTCTGCGCCGCTAGCAGTGCCTCCACATGTACACGCACTCGTGAGGGGATGTCCAGCATTGTCCTGCGAGGATTCCTGGTGTCCGAAGGTCTCCCGCAGGTCTGTTCGGCGTTTCTTCCGAACCCCTTGCCTTACTGCCAAGTTGGCCTAAAACTTACTTAGGTATCGGTCCATTGCGATCGACTGGGCTTGCTCGACGGAGCGTCACAGCGGTCGTGATGGGTACGTACTCGGAGAAGGCCAGGGGTGGTTGGGGGCCACCCGGAACCTGGCGGCGGACCCGGGCGTCATAGCCACCGACGGCCGAGCCCCATCCTCCCGTGGCGGAGGCGGAGAGAAATACGCGCGACGGCAGAACGCCAGACTTCGCCACCCCACGCCGCAACCGTGCTTCTGATGGACGCACGATGGACGCGGACGCGGCCCATGCTCCACCCCTTGGGGTTCCCCTGTCGTGAGCGGGGGCGTGATGCGCCAACAGGTACGCACAGTGAAGTGATCGACACATGATGTGATGTGGTCCACGGTGTTGCCAGCGGTGCAACGGAAAGGAACGAGCGCTGATGCGCGAGATCCTCGGAAGGCGACGCAGGCTCCTGTCCAGGCGGAAAGACGGGAGGCCCGAGCTGATCAGCGCGGCCCTGACCTTCGCGACCCAATGGCAGTGGCCGGTACTTCCGGGCGTGGCCCCGGACCCACGCGGACGGGCCCGCTGCGGCTGCCCGGACCAGGAGTGCTCGGTGCCCGGTGCGCACCCGTTCGACCCGGGTCTGCTCGCCGCCACCACCGACGAGCGCATGGTGCGCTGGTGGTGGACCAACCGGCCGGGCGCGCCGGTCATCCTGGCCACGGGAGGCAAGGCGCCCTGTGCGGTCAGCCTGCCGGCACCCGCCGCGGCCCGCGCCCTCGACCTGCTCGACCGGCGGGGCATGCGCCTCGGCCCGGTGATCGCATCGCCGAGCCGCTGGGCGCTGCTCGTCCGGCCGTATTCCCTGGAGCAGTTGGGTGAACTGCTGTACGCCAAGGACACCGTGCCCGGCTCCCTGCGCTTCCACGGCGAGGGCGGTTATCTCGCTCTGCCCCCCTCCGAGACCGGCCAGGGCGCAGTCCGCTGGGAGCGCGCCCCGCTGCCCGGCTCGGCCTCGCCCTGGATGCCGGACGTGGAGGCGGTCGTGGACGCCGTGGTCGACGCCCTCACTCGTACGGGTGTGAGCGCGCCCGAGTTGTAGGCGTGCCGGGCGCGTGCGGGGCCGACGGGCCGCCCGGGCTCGTTATCTTCCGCCCATGCTGCGAAACGCCGGTGGTGGACACGGCACTCGACGGGCACCGCACGGTGGGTCCGATGCTCGCGGAGCCGGCGGGGAGGACGCCCGCGGACGCGGCGGGACCGGTGCTCGCCGACGCGGTGGGCCCGCCCCCCGGAGGCTGCGTCTGCTGGCCCTCGTGGGTGCCGTCGCGGCGGCTGTCGCCCTGCCGTTGGCCGTGGCGTCCGCCGGACAGGTGGGCGACGCGGGGCCGACGGCCGTAGGCCCGTTGCCGCGCGGCACCGATGCCGAGGCCCGCCCCGCCGCCGCCTCCGGCCGGCCCCCGCTGCTGCTCGGCGTGGGCCTGGCCACCTCCGTCCGCTGTGGTCCCGAACTCACCTCTCCGGGCGGGATGCAGGCGCAGACCTGCGTCATGACACACGGCGAGGAGACCTGGGCGCGCACCTACTACCGCAACGCCACCGGCGGTCCGGTGGACTCCGTGCTGAGCCTGATGGGCCCGGCCGGCCGTACCGTCCAGACACAGTGCGCCACGGGCGCCGACGACGAGCCCGCCACGTGCGAGACCCCCCGGGAGCACAGCCGGGGCGTGCTGGACGCCTACACGGCGGTCGCCGAGTTCGCCGCGCCCGCGGTGGACGGCCCGCTGCTGCTGCGCTCGGGCAGCAACGCGAGGAACTCCGAGGAATCTGACGGAAGTTCGCAGAAGAGCTCGCAGGACCGTTCGTAGGAGAGCCTGCGGGGGGGCGAGGCGGGAGTCCGGAGGGGGCCCCGGACAGGAGGATGCGCCAGGGGAGTTGACGCCTCGGGGCGCGCTGTACACCGCGCGCGGACATGGAAAGACCCGGTTGCTGGCGACGGGGGATGCACCAGCAACCGGGCTACTGGAACGGTAACAAGAGATCGGCGGTTCGCAAATTCGATCTCGGCTATTCGGGCACGGATTGCCCCCTTGAGAGGGGGAGTTGTGACATGAGTCACTTTCCCTGGCGGGGCTGCCTCACGGCTGGCCGACCGGCCGGCCGTGACGCGCGTGCGCCGGGTGTCAGCTGAGCGTGACCTGCCGGTTGGTCAGTCCGCCGCGCGCGCGGCGCTCGTCGGGCGTGAGTGGCTCGCGCACCGCGAGGGCGGCGGACAGACGCTCGGCGAACTCGGCGGCCGGCTTCTCGATGTCCTCGGCGGTGACTTCGCTCGGCAGGTCCCAGACCGGCACGGTGAGGCCGTGAGCACGGAAGGAGCCGACGAGCCGGGTGCCCTCGCCGAGGCTGGAGCGGCCCGCGGCGTGCAGTCGCGCGAGAGCGTCCAGAAGCTGCTCCTCCGGATGCGGCATGACCCAGCGCAGGTGGTTCTTCTCCGGGGTCCGGCACCAGTAGGCCGCGTCCACGCCGGTCAGTTTCACGGTCGGGATGGCGGCGGCGTTGGCCCGCTCCAGGGAGGCGGTCACCTCCGGGGTGGCGTTCTCCGCGTCCGGAACCCAGAACTCGAAGCCGCTGTGCACGACGGGCTCGAACGCACCCTCAAGGTCGAGGACATCCTGCAGCCTCGGAGCGTCGGCGGGGGCGCGACGGCCTTGCACCGGGGTGCCGGGCTCGGCCTCCAGGGCGCGCTGGAGGGTGTCGGCGAGGTCGCGGCTGATGTCGCCGGACGCCGTGTCGTTCTGGAGGCCCAGCATGATCGAGCCGTCGTCCCGGCGCAGCGCCGGCCAGGCCATCGGCAGCACGGTGGCGAGCGTGACCGAGGGGACGCCCTCGGGCAGGCCGTTCTTGAGGGTCAGCTCGACCGTGGCGGCCGGGACCAGCTCCCGCAGCGCCACCCAGTCGCACTCGCCCGGCAGCCCCTCGAACGGGCGGTGCACCAGCTCGGTCGCCGCGTGCGCGGCAGCCCGGCCGTGGCACGCCTTGTAGCGCCGGCCGCTGCCGCAGGGGCAGGGTTCACGGGCGCCGACAACCGGGATCTCTCCGTCCGTGATCTGCGGCTTGGCCTTCGTCTGGGGGCGCTTCTTGGCCATGGTTGGTCTCCCGGTTACGGATCGTCCTGTACGGCGGGAGCCTAGCCGTTCGAGCCATGGCCGACGGGAACCTGTGGACAACGGACATGTGGGTCCCGTAGGCGATCGAGGGGCCCGGCGGGTTTTCCGGCGCTGCCCGAAGGCTTCCGGCGGCGTCAGTCCAGGTCCTCGAACGCGTCCGCGAAGTCCAGTTCCGCCAGGCCCGCCACGGCGGAGGCCGTGACGCGCGTAGCGAAGTCACCGGAGCGGCACCCCGCGTCCGGATCATGAACGTCCGCGTGGACCACGACCCAGACCGTCACCTCACCCTGGGTGTCGTCGCGGACCCCCCAGTCGTCGGCGAGGGCGGTGATGATGTTCAGCCCCCGGCCGCCGTGTGCGGTCACCGACGGGGTGGCCGGAGCCGGGCGGGTCGGGCCACCGCCGTCCGTCACCTCGACGATGAGCCGCCCCCGCGGATCGACCCGCCACGCCGCGCGGACGTCGCCCTCCCCGGCCGTCCGGTCCCCCAGTGGCCGACCGTGTTTGCAGGCATTGCTCAACAGTTCGGAAAGAATCAGTACGGCGTCGTCGATGACCGATTCCGGCACACCACCGCTGCGCAGTTGCGCACGCATCCGGTGTCTCGCCTTCCCCACGCCCGCTGGGCCATGGGGTACGGCCATGCTCGACGACGTGGGCACCTCCTGTGCCACCACCAACGCCACCCCCGAGACCTCCTTTGCCCCACGCCACGGTGTGGATGCCCCATTGGCCTGTACCGGAAACCGGCCAATTCTCTTCCGGTGACGCATTCGCAACGATTGCTCACAGAGCGAACGCGCCGGTGCACTCCCGGTGACGGGAGGCTTGTCCTGTGGCTTGATTTCGTTGGTGTGGCCGAGAACGGAGGATCCAGGAGCCGCAGGCCCGGGTCAAGGGGTGCGGGCCTGTCATTACCTGACTCTTGGGGTCAGCGGCCGAGTTGGTGCAGCACCGCGCGGGGGCGGTTGGTGATGATGGCGTCGATGCCGAGTTCGACGCAGAGATCGACGTCCTCGGGCTCGTTCACGGTCCACACGTGGACAAGGTGACCGGCTCGTTTCAGCCGCTCGATGTAGGCGGGGTTGTTGCGCACGATGCGGATGGAGGGGCCTGCGATCCGCACGCCCGCGGGCAGGCGCCCGTCGCGCAGTCGTGGTGAGAGGAACTGCACCAGGTAGACCGTCGGCAGGGTCGGCGCGGCGGCCCGGATGCGGTGCAGGGAGCGGGCGGAGAAGCTCATGATCCGCACCGGCGACTCGGCGGCGCCGGCCGGTGCGTCCAGGCCGAACCGCTTCAGCAGCGTCAGCAGCCGCTCCTCGACCTGGCCCGCCCAGCGCGTGGGGTGCTTGGTCTCGATGGCCAGCTCCACCCGTCGGCCGGAGTCCGTGACCAGCTCCAGCAGCCGCTCCAGGGTGAGTACGGAGGTGTCACCGCGGTCCTCGGGCCGCTGTACCCAGTCGGGTTCCTCCCGGCCGCGCCAGGCCTCCCGGCTCTTCCAGGAGCCGAAGTCCAGGGTGGCGAGATCGGCCAGCTCCAGCGCGGAGACGGCCCCGCGGCCGTTGGAGGTGCGGTTCACCCGCCGGTCGTGGACACAGACCAGGTGGCCGTCGGCGGTCAGTCGTACATCGCACTCCAGGGCGTCCGCGCCGTCCTCGATCGCCTTCTTGTAGGCGGCCAGTGTGTGTTCGGGGGCGTCTTCGGAGGCTCCCCGGTGGGCGACGACCTGGATGGAGCGCTGTGGTGCGTGTGTCACGGCGTCATGGTGCCACCGCCGACGGGTACGCGGGGCGGCCTGGGCGCATCCGTGGAGTGAACGGCAGGGAGCACCCTGCTCGTTTACGCACCTTTTGCCTTGACTGTCCCATATAAAGGGTGGCCCGCGACGCACAGCCACGGCTTATGGTGCTCTGACGGCTCGTGGGAAAAGCTGACTGCATACGACAGCCGTGGATACGACAGCCTTGGATCGAGGAGAAGAGCTGTGAGCACCGAGAACGAGGGCAACGCGGTACCCCCGGCCCCGTCCGCACCTCCCGTGCCGGTGGCATCTCCCGCTGCTTCCCCGCAGGGCTCCGCGCCCGAGGGGAACGCACCGACGGCTCCACTCCCGCCGGTGCCTGCAGCGCAGGCCCAGGAAAACCCCGCCGAGGGCGCCCAGCCGCCCTCCCCCGCCCCTGCAGCCACCCCCGTCACCCCGGTCACCCCCGCCGCCCCCGCCGCCCCCGACGGCTCTTGGCCGTCCCCGCCGCCGGCCACTCCTGCGTACGGCGCCGGCGACGCGGGGGCCTACGGAGCTGCCGGTGCCGGTGCCGGTGCCGGTGCGGGTGGTGCCGGGGCCGGCTGGGGAGCGTCGTACCAGCAGCCCGCGTCCAAGCCCCGCAACGGGCGCGGCGGACTGGTCGCCGCGGTCCTGGTGGCGGCCCTGGTCGCGGGTGGCCTGGGCGGTGGCCTCGGCTACACGCTGGCCAAGGACAACGACAACAACGGCTCCACCACCGTCTCCGCCTCCGACAACGGAGTCGCGCAGGTCAGGCGCGCCCCCGGCACGATCGCCAACGTGGCCGCCAGGGCGCTGCCCAGCACCGTCACCATCGAGGCGGAGAGCAGCAGCGGCGAGGGCGGTACCGGCACGGGGTTCGTCTTCGACACCCAGGGCCACATCGTCACCAACAACCATGTGGTGGCCGACGCCGTGAACGGCGGCAAGCTCACGGCCACCTTCCCGGACGGCAAGAAGTACGACGCCGAGATCGTCGGTCACGCACAGGGCTACGACGTCGCCGTCATCAGGCTCAAGAACGCCCCCGGCGACCTGAAGCCGCTTGCCCTCGGCGACTCCGACAAGGTGGCCGTCGGCGACGAGACCATCGCCATCGGCGCGCCCTTCGGCCTGTCCAACACGGTCACGACCGGCATCATCAGCGCCAAGAACCGCCCGGTGGCCTCCAGCGACGGCAGCGCCAGCAGCAAGGCGTCCTACATGAGCGCCCTGCAGACCGACGCGTCCATCAACCCGGGCAACTCCGGCGGCCCGCTGCTGGACGCCTCCGGCGCGGTGATCGGCATCAACTCCGCGATCCAGTCGACCAACAGCGGCGGCTTCGGCTCCGGCCAGTCCGGCTCGATCGGCCTGGGCTTCGCCATCCCCATCAACCAGGCCAAGTACGTCGCCCAGCAGCTGATCAAGACCGGCAAGCCGGTGTACGCCAGGATCGGCGCGTCGGTGTCCCTGGAGGAGTCCACCGGCGGCGCGAAGATCACCGACCAGGGCGCGGGCGGCTCCGCCCCGGTCGAGGCGGGCGGCCCGGCCGACAAGGCGGGCCTCAAGCCGGGTGACGTCATCACCAAGCTGGACGGCATGGTGATCGACAGCGGCCCGACCCTGATCGGGGACATCTGGACCCACAAGCCGGGCGACAGGGTCACGATCACCTACAAGCGGTCGGGCCAGGAGCACACGGCGAACCTCGTCCTCGGCTCGCGCGTGGGAGACAACTGACCACAGGCACGCGCGCACGCGCACAGCCGCGGACCACGCCACCACGATCCGGCCCGAGGCCGGTACGCTGTACCCCGCCTGCCGATCACAGGCGGGCGCCGGGAGGTGTGCCCGAGCGGCCGAAGGGAACGGTCTTGAAAACCGTCGTGGCAGCGATGTCACCGTGGGTTCAAATCCCACCGCCTCCGCACAGGTGTTGTCCGTAAGAAGGGGTGTCTCTCACTGAGAGACACCCCTTCTTACGTGGAAGCCTCCCCCACGTCGTGTTGTGGGAAAATCATTTCTTCGCCCCGTGGGTATCCGGGGCAATGGGTGCATCATGTTTTCGTACAGGGTTATATGCATCCTGGATCCCTCCTCGATTAAATAATTATCCAGGCATCCGTCCACCCATTTGCCACGCATCCGCAGCAGGGGGGCGGCGTTAGTTGGGATATGAATAAGACAGCCGAGGAGGGGCGCTGCCGCCTCCTCGCGGATCAAGAGCGAGAGGGCGGAGCCGCCAGTCGGGTGACGCTGACGATGGGCGAGCTTCACGCTGTGGCCAACGTGACTGAGTCCCCTCTGTCAGAATTCCTGGATGCAATGAGCACACTAGAAGCCGATATCACTCGGCGATGGGTCACGTGCGAAGGTCGATACTCCTTCCTGGGAGTGGAATAGTCAGGCTATCTTCATGTATCGCGAGGGAATCCATCACCACCGAGTGCGTTCCACCGATGACCTGGAGATGCACTACGAGACAGGCAGGGGTCGTCACCGGGCCCCGACCGACGTTTTCTCGGCGCCCTTGCAGCCGCCGGATGCGGCCTGGGATCCGGCCGAGGAACTGGCCTGGATGCTCCAGGAAGCCATGGGGGAGCGGCGCTCGAGAACTCCTATGGCCCGCGACAGGGTGTCAGTCACCGCTCCGGCCCCCGGCCGGCCCATGCGGAAGTTCCAGGAGATCGCGCCGGAACCGCCGCCGTGGAAGAGAGTCTCCCGTCGGCACCGTAAGGTTCGTGAGCGCAAGCGCCTGAGCAGATTCCAAGCCGCCAGTCATCTGGTGGCCGCGCTGGCGGCAGTCATCGCCTCCGCGGTGAGTTTCTTCAGTGCAGTGGTTGTCTGCAATCCCCTGCGCGCCGTGGCTGCGGCCCGCGTACACGGCGACATCGTCGCGTGGTGGCCTCTGATGGTGTACGGGCCCTGGCTGGTCGCGTCGCTCTCCATCCTCAGGGCCGCCATGCACCAGCGCCGCGCCGTGCACTCGTGGTGCATCGTCCTGTTCTTTTCGACGATCACGATCTTCCTGTGTGTCGTTCAGGTGCAGAGGACCTTCCTCGACACCACGGCGGCCGCCTTGCCGGGACTCGCTTCTCTGGCCTGCTTCCAGCAAGCTGTCCGCCAGGTCACCCTGACCCGCGCGCCCCGTAGGTCGATGCCGCGGCACCGGCTGAGGCACCACCCACTGTGTGACGCTTCCGATGAAGGCCGCACCGTCGCGGTGTCGGCCAGGACCACTCACGTACAAGGCACGCATCAATATCGCGGCCAGGTTCGTTCCCAGACAGCCGTGCACGGCGCGAATACCAGGGCCTCAGCGCCATGACCTGCGGGGGCAGTGATGTCCGGCCTGCCGGGAGATGACGCCCGCGGCTGTGCCGCAGGTCCGGCGACGACCGGCCTTCGGAAAGGCACAGCCGGAGCCGTGCTCGCCCCCGGTGCACCGAAGCAGGCGAAGCGTCCGCCACGGCCGGGACGCCTGCCTGCCCCTCGTCTGACCGCCCATCGGAAGGGACTCGGATGGACCTGCACGACAGCAGCGTGACCGAGCAGGCCGTCCTGGCCGTCCTCACTGGTACCCCGCTCGCGGAGGCCGCCGACTGGGCGCACACCTTCCCCGGGCATCTCGCCGAGGCCGCCGCGCGCTATCGTGCGGCCGGCCGCATGGCCCTCGCAACACGTCCGGACCCCTCGGGGTGGCACCAGGTGAACATCGAGTTCGCCGACTATCCGACCGCCGAACTCACCTTCTTCACCTACCTCCTGCCGCCCTTGAGGGAGGCGACTGACACCGGGATGGTGGGTTCCTGGTGGTTCGTCCGCAAATACCCCTGCTGGCGCCTCCGCGTCACTCCCGGCCGGGAGGCCACGGACGAGGAACTGTCGGAGCACCTCGCCGGTGTCCTCAACAGCGCGGTGTCGTGGGGTGTGGTCAAGCGCTGGCGGTCAGTCCTGTACGAACCGAAGACGATGGCGTTCGGCGGCCCGGAGGGCATCGAGATCGCTCACGACTTGTTCCATATCGACAGCGTGGGCGCCCTCGACTATCTGCACCGGACGAGCACGGCTGCCGACGGGACACTCGACGCCATGACGACCTCGCTTCTCGTCATCAGCCACTTCCTCCGGGCCGCCGACCAGGGGTGGAGCGACCAGGGAGACGTATGGGCGCGCGTCGAGGAGAAACGGCCCCTGCCCGAGGACGTCACGGCGGACCGTGTCGCCGCCATGACCGGGACGCTCCATGAGCTTCTGACGATGGACACCGGTCTCGTCGACACGAACACCGGCCAACTCGCTGCGTACGCGGACTGGGCGGCCGGAATGCAGCGCGGCGGCCAAGCCATCGCGCTCGCCGCGAACGCAGGGCTCCTCGGCGTGGGCACACGCGGCATCCTGGCCCGGCACATCCTCTGTCAGTGGAACCGCATGGGCTTCACCCCGCGCCAACAGGGCATCTGGGCACGAGCGGCACGCGAGACGATCCTCGGGGCCTGACCACGCGCATGCCGCGCGCCGGGGCGTGCTGAATCCTGCGGCGCCCCCGCGCGGTCCCCTTCGGAAGGCAGGGTGGTGGTGACCCGGCCCTGATCCCCGGCGTGGCTCACGGGCGGTGTCCCGTCATGCGGGCCGCCGAGGCGATCGTCGCCCGGGCCTCGCGTTCCGTCAGGCCGGTGTCGAGGGCCGCCTCGGTCAGAGGGATGACCAGAGCCGGGCCGATGCCGTTCTCGTAGGCGCGGCAGGCCGCCCAGAACAGACGGGTGTTGCGCTGGCCCTCATGGGCGGTCAGGACGAAGTGGACCAGGCCCCGGCCGTGGTCGCAGGGCGGCGCCACCGGGTGCGGGGCGCGTGGGGGCGGAAGGAGCAGGCGCAGGAGGGCCGGCGGACACGGTGCCGGGGGCAGGTGCCCGGTGCCGGGGGCGGTGGTGTAGACGCCGTGGCCGGTGCGGGAGCCGGGGCCGACGAGGTAGCCGCCGGCGCCCCGGATGTCGATGCCGGGGGCGAGCCGGCCGGCCGAGTTGAGGACGACGACGTCCGGCGGGCCGGTCAGCCAGAGGTGGCGGCCACCGCTCGGGGTGAGGACGACGACTGTCTCCGGGATCGTGAACAGGTGGCGCAGGGCCAGTTCGCGCAGGGCCGCAAAGGAGTCGGTGGTCGCCTTCGTGTCGAGGTCGACGCCGATCAGGTGGTGCGGGGGCAGCCCGCAGGCGATGCCGTAGCCGGAGGCCCAGGGCGCGGCGGTGAAGAGTTCGCGGATGCGGACCGGGTCGGTCGAGGCGTCGTACACGCCGTGACCGAAGCGCCCGCACTCGCCGTGGCAGGGCGGTCGTGCCGGAGCGGGATCGTCGCGGTGGGGGGAGCGCAGGGCCGGGAGTTTCGTCCGGGACAGGGGGATGACGGCCAGTCCGCGTTCGGCGGCTGACAGGGCGTGCGCGAGGGCCGACGTCGTGGCCTGCCGGTCGGGGATGGCCATGCCTCTATGTTCGTACGTACGTTCGATGAAGGGAAGGGGGGCGGGGGTGATACGCCCGTACGGGGAGGCCGGCCGGAAGGCCGGGAGAACGGTTCGCCCCTTGCGGTGCTTGGCAAGGGGGGTCCGCTCCCTCCACCGTCGGAGTGTGGGGTGATCAAACAGGGCGTTGGGGGGTTTATCCGCTTGTCGTCACACTTGCGTGCGAATCAGGACTTCCTGGGGATTTGCCGGAGATCCGCTGGGCAGCTCTGGACTCGCGACGTCGTCCACGACAGCCCAGGCGGTCGGCCGAATGCCTGGGGAAAGCCGTAGTTCACGAACTCGCGGCCTCAGTGCCACCGAATGCTGGTTCTGGAGGAACAACATGGCAAGCATCCGTACCGCCCGCGTTCTCGCCGCTGTCTCCGCTCTCCCGCTCGCAGCCGCCCTCTTCACCGGCGTCGCGGTCGCGGACAACGGCGCCTTCGCGGGCGACGGATCGAACGCAGGCGTGGCCGGCGTCGTCGGCAGCGGGGTCGGCCACGACAACAAGGGCAACTCGTCCACCAGTCAACAGAACGCGGTCGGCTCCGGTGCCTCGAACCAGAACAACACGGCGCAGGTGAACGGCTCCGCGTGGACGGCCCTCCAGCAGGGCAACGACAACACCGCCGTCAACTTCACCCACCTGTGGGGGTGAGCCCCGGCTGAGGTCCCTCGTGGGGAGGGCCTCGGGGCGTGCTTCAAGGTCGCAACACGTCTGTGCGGCGGTGCTCTGGTGCCGCCGCACAGACGTGTGCGGACGTCGTGCTTTCCGGGGCCGACACCCACGGGGGCAGCTCGGGGAGGCGTACCTGCACGGCGTGAACGGGGTGGCGGAGACGGTGCGGCAGCTGCGGGGCGCGGCGGTGAACCAGACACCGGAGGCGGGCCGGACCCTGGTGGCAGCCGGAACCGGAGTGCCGCCGTCCGGCCTGGTCCGGACGGTGGAGGGCTGGACCCCTGCCCCAGGGAGAACCCGGAGGAGGCTCGGGCCCCGGTCCACCTTCAGGAGGTGCAGTCAGCCCCACCCCTACAACCTGAGGGGGACTCCGCTCCGGGACCTGCGGCCGATCCGCCGGTACCGAGCCGCTCCTAGCGTGGAGCCATGACCACACCCGTCTGCACCGGCGCCTCGGTTGCCGCCGCGCCCGCGCGGCAGACCCAGGCGTACTCGTCCTTCGCGTCGTACGTGCGGGCCCGCCAGCCGGTCCTGCTGCGTACCGCCCGCTCGCTGACCGCGAACCCGTGCGATGCCGAGGACCTGCTGCAGACCGCACTCGCGAAGACGTATGTGGCATGGGAGCGGATCGAGGACCACCGGGCGCTGGACGGTTATGTGCGCCGGGCGCTGCTGAACACGCGGACCTCGCAGTGGCGCAAGCGCCGGGTGGAGGAGTTCGTCTGCGACGAGCTGCCCGAGCCGGAGCCGGTGCCCGACGACGACCCGGCCGAGCGGCAGGCGCTGCACGATGCGATGTGGCGGGCGATCATGAAGCTCCCGGCGCGGCAGCGGGCGATGGTCGTCCTGCGGTACTACGAGGACCTCAGCGAGGCCCAGACCGCCGAGGTGCTCGGGGTCTCGGTGGGCACGGTGAAGTCGGCGGTGTCCCGGGCGCTCGGCAAACTCCGGGAGGACCCCGAGCTGGGACCGGCGTGCTGAGGCGGGCAAGAGGCTGATTCCGGCACCTCCGCGTCTGGCACCTCCGCGTCTGGCACCTCCGCGTCTGGCACCTCCGCGTCTGGCGCCTGCGGCGTCCGGGATCTGCGGCGTCCGGCACCTGCGGTGTCAGGATGGGCGGCGTCCGAGAGTGTCCGGCGTCCGGGATGTCCGGCGTCAGGGGTCCCCGGCGCCCGAGATGTCCCCCTCCGTCACCTGTGGCTGCCGGGCTCTCGGTATTCCGGTCGGTACGTGACGTGATGCATCGCCCGTACCTAGTGACATACCGAGCGGTATGCGACCAGAATCAGGCCATCCCCTTACCACCGAGTAGGCAGAGCCGCCCCGGGAGGACGCCGTGCTGAGCACCATGCAGGACGTACCGCTGACCGTCACCCGCATCCTCGAGCACGGAGTGACCGTGCACGGGCAGTCCCAGATCATCACCTGGACCGGTGACGCCGAGCCGCAGCGGCGCAGCTTCGCCGAGGCCGGGGCACGCGCGGTGCAGCTGGCGAACGCCCTGCGGGACGAGCTCGGCGTCCGCCCGGACGACCGGGTCGCGACGCTCATGTGGAACAACGCCGAGCACGTCGAGACGTACTTCGCGGTCCCGTCCATGGGCTCGATCCTGCACACCCTCAACCTGCGGCTGCCCGCCGATCAGCTGGCGTGGATCGTCAACCACGCCGCCGACCGCGTGATCATCGTCAACGGCTCGCTGATCCCCATGCTCGCGCCTCTGCTGCCCCAGCTGCCCACGGTCGAGCACATCGTGGTCGCCGGTCCCGGTGACCGCGCTCCCCTCGAAGGCGCCGCAGCGCGGGTGCACGAGTACGAGGAGCTGATCGCCGGCCGCCCCACCACCTACGACTGGCCGGAGCTGGACGAACGCCAGGCCGCCGCCATGTGTTACACCTCCGGCACCACCGGCGACCCCAAGGGCGTCGTGTACAGCCACCGCTCGATCTACCTGCACTCCATGCAGGTCAACATGACCCAGTCGATGGGTCTGACCGACCGCGACACCTCCCTCATCGTGGTCCCCCAGTTCCACGTCAACGCCTGGGGCCTGCCGCACGCGACCTTCATGACCGGCGTCAACATGCTGATGCCGGACCGGTTCCTGCAGCCCGCCCCGCTCGCCGAGATGATCGAGCGCGAGAAGCCGACCCACGCGGCGGCCGTTCCCACCATCTGGCAGGGCCTGCTCGGCGAACTCACCGCCCGCCCGCGCGATGTCTCCTCCCTCGGCCAGGTCACCATCGGCGGCTCGGCCTGCCCGCCCTCCCTGATGGCGGCCTTCGACAAGCTCGGCATGCGGGTCTGCCACGCCTGGGGCATGACGGAGACCTCCCCGCTCGGCACGGTCTCCCGCCCGCCGGCCCACGCGATCGGCACCGACGAGGAGTTCGCCTACCGCCTCACGCAGGGACGCTTCCCGGCCGGCGTCGAGGCGCGCCTGACCGGTCCGGGCGGCGAGCGCCTGCCCTGGGACGGCGAGTCGGCGGGCGAGCTGGAGGTGCGCGGCAACTGGATCGCGGGTGCCTACTACAACGGCCCCGACGCCGAACCGCTGCGCCCCGCCGACAAGTTCAGCGAGGACGGCTGGCTGAAGACGGGCGACGTGGGCACGATCTCGCCGGACGGCTTCCTCACCCTCACCGACCGCGCCAAGGACGTCATCAAGTCCGGCGGCGAGTGGATCTCCTCGGTCGAGCTGGAGAACGCGCTGATGTCCCACCCGGACGTCGCCGAGGCCGCCGTGGTCGCCGTACCGGACGAGAAGTGGGGCGAGCGTCCGCTGGCCACGGTCGTCCTCAAGGAGGGCACCGGCGCCGACTTCGAGACCCTGCGCGCCTTCCTCGCCGAGGAGGGCCGCATCGCCAAGTGGCAGCTCCCCGAGCGCTGGACGGTCATCGAGGCGGTCCCGAAGACGAGCGTGGGCAAGTTCGACAAGAAGGTGCTGCGCCGGCAGTACGCGGAAGGCGAGCTGGACGTCACCACGCTCTGACCCCCGCCCACAGCAGCACCGGGCGCCCGCCGCACATGGGTGGCGGGCGCCCGGCTCGCTTTCGTACGGGACTCATCGCCTTCGTACGGGCTCATCGCCGTACCCGGCGCCCCGCCCCGACGGCAGTGGTCGCCCAGCCCAGCAGCAGCCACACGCCCGCCACCGCGCAGACCCCGCCCCATCCCCAGTGGCCGTACGCCGGTCCGGCCAGGGCGGAGGCGATGGCGCCGCCCGCGAAGCTCGACACCATGTACGCGGTGTTGGCGGTCGCGGGGGTGTCGGTGGTGGTGAGGGCGAGGGTCTGGTTGGCGACGAGGGAGGCGACCAGGCCCGCGTGGAGCACGACCGCGCCCGCGAAGAGCGCGGCGAGCGCGTGCCCGCCGAGCCAGAACAGCGGGACGCAGACGGCGGCGAGCAGATAGGCGGAGCGGACCACCTTGCCGGCGCCGAGGCGGTCCACGAGCCCGCCCGCGAGCGGCGCCACCGCGCTCGCCGACAGTCCGAACAGTCCGAACAGTCCGGCAGTCGCGGTCGACAGCCCGTAGCGGGGGCCGGTCAGCAGCAGCGCGAGCGAGGTCCACAGGGCGCTCCACGCGCCGAACATCCCGGCCTGCCTCACGCAGGCCCGCCACAGGTCGGGCGAGCGGCGGACGAGCCCCGGCAGGGCGGTCAGCCCGGCGAACACCGGGCCGCGGCGGCGCGGGCGGTCCTCCCGGGGCAGGGCGTAGGCGGTGACCAGTCCCAGCCCCGCCGTCAGGACGGCGGCTCCGGCCAGCACCACCCGCCAGCCGTACGCCTGCCCGATCAGCCCGCCGAGGACGCGCGCCGCGACGATGCCGACGAACAGCCCGGAGATGACGGCGGCGACATGGCGGGCCCGCCGGTCGGCGGGAGCGCGGGCGGCGACCAGCGGGACCAGCAGCTGGGGCACGACGGTGGCGGCGGAGGCCACCAGGATGGCGGCGGCCAGCGCGGTGGTCCCGGTCGCCGCGGCGCCGGCTGCCAGCGCGGCGGCGGCGACCAGTGAGAGGACGCCGACCAGGCGCCGCCTGTCGAGGCTGTCGCCGAGCGGGGCGAAGAAGAGCAGGCCCGCCGCGTAGCCGAACTGAGCGACCGAGGCGACCCAGGCGACCCCGGAGGGGGTCGAGCCGAAGGCGTGGGCGATCAGCGGCAGCAGCGGGGCGGCGAGGTAGATGTTCGCGGCCGTCACGGCGGTGCACAGCGCGATCAGGGCGAGAGGGAGGCCGGGGCTCTGCTCCGCCCGGGTCCGGGCCTGTGTGCGCGGCGGATCCTCACGCGTGGCGGTGGCGGTGGCGGCGACGGTTGTCTGCGGCATGAACGGGATACCCCCTGGACCCTCTGCTTGCCAACTAACTGGTTGGTTGCCTGTCTGTCGACAGTCTGTGCCGAGCGCGGATCTGTGTCAACCAAATAGTTGGTTACTTGTCCTGTGCGGCCCTACCCTGTCCCCATGGCAGCAGTCAGGGACCCCGAGGCCACCAAGGCCCGCATCTTCGACGCGGCGGTCGCCGAGTTCGCCCGGCACGGCATCGCAGGCGCCCGCATCGACCGCATCGCCGCCGCGGCCAAGGCCAACAAGCAGCTGATCTACGCCTACTTCGGCAACAAGGCGGAGCTGTTCACCCAGGTCCTGGGCAGGTGCATGGTCGACCTGGCCGCCGCAGTGCCCATCGACCCCGACGACATCGAGGGGTGGATCGACCGCCTCCTCGACTACCACGCCGCCCACCCGGAGCTGCTGCGCCTGCTCTTCTGGGAGGGCATCGAGTACGGCACCGCCGAACTTCCTGACGAGGCGCAGCGCCAGGACCACTACGCCCGCAAGGTCGCCTCGATCGAGGACGGCCAGGACCGGGGTGTCATCACGGACGCGATTCCGCCCGGTGACCTGTTGTTCCTGCTCATCGCCATCGCCAACTGGATCGCCGTCGTACCGCAGATGGGACGCATCCTCACCGGCACCGAGGACACCGACCGCGCCCGCCTGCGGGCCTCGGTCAAGGAGGCGGCCCGCAGGCTGACGGCGAAGTGAGCCCCAGGTGAGCTAGTTGGTACCGATCCGCGCCAGCAGATCCACAATTCGCGACTGCACCTCGGCGCTGGTGGAGCGCTCGGCGAGGAACAGCACGGTCTCGCCCGAGGCCAGCCTGGGCAGGTCGGCCGGGTCGACAGCAGCGGTGTACACGACGAGCGGGGTGCGGTTGAGCTGCCCGTTCGCATGCAGCCAGTCCACGATCCCGGCCTGCTGCCGGTGGACCCGCATCAGATCCATCACCACGAGGTTCGGCCGGAACTGCCCTGCCAGCGTCACCGCGTCGGCATCGCTCGCGGCCCGTGCCACCTGCATCCCGCGCCGCTCCAGCGTCGCGGTCAGCGCCAGCGCGATTTCCGCGTGCTCCTCGATGAGCAGGACGCGCGGCGGATGCTGCTCGCTGTCACGCGGGGCCAGCGCCTTCAGGAGCACGGCGGGGTCAGCGCCGTACGCCGCCTCGCGCGTCGCCTGCCCGAGCCCGGCCGTGACCAGCACCGGCACCTCGGCGGCGACCGCCGCCTGGCGCAGCGACTGGAGCGCGGTCCGGGTGATCGGCCCGGTCAGCGGGTCGACGAACAGCGCGGCGGGGAACGCCGCGATCTGCGCGTCGACCTCCTCGCGCGAGTGCACGATGACGGGCCGGTAGCCGCGGTCGCTCAGCGCCTGCTGGGTCGTCACGTCCGGAGCGGGCCACACCAGCAGCCGACGCGGGTTGTCCAGCGGCTCCGGGGGCAGCTCGTCGTCCATCGGGCGCGGGCGCGGGGGGTCCGCGACCTCGACGGCCCCGCCGGGACCGTCCAGCGGCTCGGGCCCCTCGGCGGCGTTGGCGTCCGGGGCTCCGATGGCGTACGACCGTCCGGCACCCTCGGTGCCGGGGGCGAGCAGCGGCTGGCCGGCGAGGGACTGCCCGGCGAGCGGTTGCCCGGTTCCGGTCGGGCCCGGCAGCGAGGGCTGTGCGGGTTGCGTGGGTGGCTGCGCGGACGGCTGCTCGGCCGCCGGATGCGGACGGGCCTCCTGCTCCGGCTGCGGCTGTGCCTCCGCGCGGGCCGCCGGGTCGGGCGGCGTGCCCAGCTTGCGTCGGCGGCCGGAACCGCCCGGCGCGTGCGGGGCCGGAGTCGCCGTCGGCTGCTGCGCCTGCGCGGCCTGGCGCACGAACGGCACCCCCTGCCCCAGCGTCCGCACGCTGAAGGCCCGCCCCTGAGTCGAGTTCGGGTCGAAGGGCCGCCCCTGAGTCGAGTTCGGGTCGAACACGCCTGCCCCCGCGGCCTCGGCGGGCAGCGGCTGAGCACCCGGCGGCGTCTGAACGGCGGCGCGCGCCGGGGGGAGCGGGGTGCCGGGCGCCGGAGTGGCGGGTACGGGGGTGCCCGCGCCCGGGGTCGCATCGGCGCCGGGCCACTGTGCCGGGACGGTGGCCGCGGGAGTGCCGGCGGGCGGGGTCGGTGCACCCTGCGCCGCCTGGGCCTCCGCGGGCAGCGGCTGGGCAGCTGTCGGGGTGCCCGCCGCCGGGGTGGACTGTGCCACCGGGGCAGCCGTGGCGTGGATCTGCGGGACCTGCGGGACCTGCGGGACCTGCGGGGACTGTGGGCCTTGGGGCTGCGGCTGCTGGGCCTGGGCGGGCGTGGCGGGCGGAGGCACGGGTACGCCCTCGCCCAGGGTGCCCTGGGCGGGGACGACGACTGGGGGAACGGCGGCCGGGGGAACGACGGCCGGGGGAACGACGGCCGGGGGTACGGCGGCCTGGACGGGGATGCCCTGCCCGGCAGTTCCCTGCGCCGGGATGCCGGGCACCGGTGTCGCCTGACCGGCGGCGGCCGTAGCCGCGGCGGCAGGTGTCGCCGCCGTCGGTGCGGGAACGGCCGCCGGCAGACCCTGCGGAGCGACCGGCTGCGGTCCGACCGGCTGCGCGGGCTCCGCCGGCTGGGCCACCGCCCGGCGGCGCCGCCCGGTCGGGCCGCTCGTGGGGTGCGGCTGGGGCGGGGTGTGCTCCTCCGCCTGGTTGAGCGGTACGGCGTCGTGCCGCCCGTCGTCACCGGGCACGTGTTCGACGGCCACCGGCATCTGCGCGGGCACCTGCACCGCCTGACCGGGCACCTGCACCGCCTGACCGGGCAGTGCGCCCTGCGCCGGGCCGACCGGACCGGCCGCCTGCGGCAGCGCTTCCGCCGCCACGGCAGCCACGCCGGCCATGCCAGGCACATCAGTCACGTCTGTCGCCGCGTCAGCGGACTCCGGGGAGCGGTCGGCCTCGGCCGGCGGCAGGGCGAAGACCGTCCGCCCGACACCCGCCTCCTGGGCCGCGGCACGCTCCGCCGCGGCGGCCAGCGCACGACGGCGCCGCCCGGTGGGCCGGCCGTCCTCATCCGGCTCGGACTCCGCGCCCGTGGTCCCCGAGGCCGGCGCCGGTTCCCCACTGCCGCTGTCGCCGCGGCCGTCGCCGACGGCGGGCAGCGCGGGCGGCAGGGCGGCCTGCGGCGCGCCGGAGTCGCGCCGGGCACGCCGTCCCGTGGGCGCGGGCACACCCTGCGGCGGTACGGCACCGCCGAGCCCCGTACCGACCGCGGCGGTCCCCGCCGCATGCTCGGCGGCGGTCACCACGGCACCCTCGGCCGCGGCACCGTCTGCGCTGCCGTGTTCGTTCCCGGGGTTGTTGCTCTCGGCGGGCCGCCCGCGCCGTCGCCCGGTCCCGCCGGACGGGGTCTCCGTGGCCGCCTCGGCGTCGGTGCCCGGACCGGTCTCCTCGGCCGCCGCCCCGGCCCGCCTGCGGCGCCGCCCGGTCGGCGTGGGGGCTTCCGACCCGCTGCCGTCGGACTCGCCCGGAACATCGCTCTCCAGGAAGGCGTCCGTGGAGGCCCGCCGGGCCCGCCGACGTCCGCCACCGGTGCCCTGTTCGGCCGCGGTGGTGCCCATGGCCGGAGTCTCGGCATACCCGGTGCCGTCCTGGCTCTGGCCCTGGACGGCGACCGTACCGGTCCCGCCCCCGGGAACGGCCCCGGCCCCGCCGCCGAGCGGTACTTCGAGGACGTACGCGCTGCCGCTCATGCCCGGCACCTCGTGCGTCTGGAGCACCCCGCCGTGCGCGCGCACGATCCCGCGCACGATCGGCTCGTGCACCGGGTCTCCGCCGGCGTACGGGCCGCGCACCTCGATCCGCGCGACCTCGCCGCGCTGTGCCGCCGCGACCACGACGGTGTTGTCCAGGTAACCACCCGCGGAGACGGGCGAGTTGCCGGTCGCGTCGACGCCCGCCACGTCCGCCACGAGATGCGCGAGCGCGGTGGCGAGCCGCTGTGGGTCGACCTCGGCCTCGATGGGCGGTGCGTGCACGGCGAACTGCACCCGCCCCGGCCCGATGAGCTCGACAGCTCCCTCGACACCGGCGGCGACGACGGCGTCCAGCATCACCTTCGTACGGGTGATGTCCTCCGCGCCCGCGTCGAGACGCTGGTAGCCGAGGACGTTGTCGATGAGGGTGGTGATGCGGGAGTAGCCGGCGGAGAGGTGATGCAGCACCTGGTTGGCCTCGGGCCACAGCTGTCCGGCGTCGTCGGAGGCCAGGGCGGACAGTTCGCGCCGCAGCTCGTCGAGCGGCCCGCGCAGCGACTGCCCGAGCAGCGTGAGGAGCTGCTCGTGCCGTCCGGCGAGGGCGTCGTAGCGGTCCTTCTCCCGCTCGGCGAGCGAGGCGTACCGCTCCTCGTGGGCCGCCAGCTCCTCCCGGTGCGTCTCGTCCAGCTCCTCCACCTCGGTGACGTGCTGCTGACGCAGCGCGGTGAGGTCCGAGGCGTGCTCCTCGGAGAGCCGTTCCAGCTCGTCGGCGTGTGCCTTCTCCAGCGCGGCCTTCTCCTCGGCGAGCGAGTCGTACGGCCGCCGGTCGGTGAAGGTCATCACGGCACCGACGAGCTGGTCGCCGTCGCGGACGGGCGCGGTGGTGAGGTCGACGGAGACCTGCTCCCCGGCCTTCGACCACAGCACCTGCCCGCGCACCCGGTGCTTGCGTCCGGAACGCAGGGTGTCGGCGAGCGGGGACTCCGCGTACGGGAAGGGAGAGCCGTCGGCGCGGGAGTGCAGCACGAGGGTGTGCAGCTCCTTGCCGCCCAGCTCACCGGCCCGGTAGCCCAGTATCTGGGCGGCGGCCGGATTGACGAGCACGATCCGGCCGTCCGTGTCCGTCCCCACGACGCCCTCGGCCGCGGCCCGCAGGATCATCTCGGTCTGCCGCTGCGAGCGGGCCAGCTCGGCCTCGGTGTCGACGGTCCCGGACAGGTCCCGGACGACGATCATCAGCAGTTCGTCGCCGGTGTATCCGTAACCGTCGTAGGCCTGCTGACCGTTCTCCAGGTTCGCGCTGGTGACCTCGACCGGGAACTCGGTCCCGTCCGTGCGCCGGGCGACCATCCGCGCCGGCTTGGTCCGCCCGCGCGGGTCCATGTGATCGGGGCGCCGCATGGAGCCCGGGATCAGCCGCGAGTCGAACTGCGGCAGGAGATCGAGCAGGCCGCGCCCGACGAGTGCCGTTCCCGGCGCCTCGAAGGCCTCCAGCGCGATGGTGTTGGCGTTGACGACGGTTCCGTTCGCGTTGACCAGGACCAACGCGTCGGGCAGTGCGTCGAGTATGGCTGCGAGGCGAGCAGCGCCTCGGGATGGCCTGCTGCTCACGAGACGCTTCCTCCCTGTTACCGCATCTTGCCGACCGCTCGGGCCATCTTGCCAACCGGCCCGCGAGGTGTCACGCGAGGGAGTCTAAGGGCACGGGTTGCGCTTGCGACGCCGGATGAGAGGGAGGTCCCACGAGGAAGTGACGGCGAACGCGTGACCGCATTGCTTCAGCTCCCCGACGGCTCCCCGGGACCGCCGCGGGGCCTTTGCGCCCCCGACCGTTCCGTCGTGAACCTGCCTCGTCGGCAGGGGGCTGCGCAGGTGAACCGAAGGAGGGCAGGAGAGGAACCATCCTGTCCCACCGCCCGACCTCACACCCGTTGCTGCGGTCGTACGTCGCGTCGACCGGGCGTCCGGCCCAGGTTCCGGTGACATGAGCAGTGGCCGGTCCGCCGTGGAGCCTGGTGCAGGAGCTCATGGGCGCCACCGGGGCGAAGGGGTCCCGCCCCCAGCGCGTGTTCGCGTCGAGCACCCGGCAGGCCCCCGCCGCATCCGGATGCCGCCCGCCCTCCGGATGACAGAACACCTCGTACGTCCCGTCCCGCCCCACGCCCGCGTGCCGGACGACGACGGTGAGGTGATCAACGGGCTCCGCCCCGGCCGAGGCGGCGGGTACGGCCCCCAGGGCGCCGCCGGCCCAGAGCGAACCGGCGAGGGCGGCGACGGCGACTCGGTACGACGCCGCGACGGAAGACGACAGCACGGAAACCATGCCCTGCCCAACGCGCGCCCGCGCCGGACGTTCCGGCCGCCCCCCTTCCGAAGTCTCACCGCCGCCTCGCCGAGGAAGCCCTTTGCCCTGTGGCCTTCCTCCCTAGTACCGTGGGGGGCGATTGGTGACACCGCACTCGGCTGTGTCATCATCTGCACGCACCACTCGCGCGCTCGCGGGAGCGGTTGTGCTGGAGGCGTCGCCTAGTCCGGTCTATGGCGCCGCACTGCTAATGCGGTTTGGGCCTTAAAGCCCATCGAGGGTTCAAATCCCTCCGCCTCCGCTTCCGATCCGAAGCCCCGGTCCCCAGGACCGGGGCTTCGGTGTTTTCCCGCCCGCGGTGGCCGCGGCAGGCGGATCCCCAAGGGCTCCACTCCGCGTTTGCGCAGGTCACAAGGGGTGTGCGGATCGGATTTCACATGACGGCGGCAGTCATGTAATGTTCTTCCTGTCGCCGGGACGGGCCGAAAGGCCGGGAACGAAGACGAAACAAAAGAACAAGCACTCGTAGCTTAACGGATAGAGCATCTGACTACGGATCAGAAGGTTGCAGGTTCGAATCCTGCCGAGTGCACATGAGATGAGAGGCCCCGGAGAGATCCGGGGCCTCTTGCGTTTCCGGAGGCGTACAGCGAGCCCAGGTCGTGGGAACGCACCGGCGTGACGCCGCGCGCATCCTCGAGCACGCTGCGGCACGCCCGCCCCGAAGGGGCCTCCCGCCCGCAGGGCGTTGTCAGACCCAACGCCTTACCCTCACGAGTGATGGCACCCGTATGGACATGCTCCGGACTGCGCTGGACGCCGCACGGCCCCGTACTGGAGTGGGACGGCGGTCGGCGCAGTGCGCTGCATCAGGGCAAGCGGGTGGCCTTCGCCGTGTCGGAGGGGGCTGTGCGGCGGTGTGTGGGGGCGCGGCGGCACGGTTGTCCGATGCGGGCCGCCGTGCCGGGGCGGAGTACGGGGGCCCGGTGCGAGGAGTGTGCGCGGCTGGACCGGGCGCATTCCGTGGCCGCCGACACCGTCGCCGACGATCCACGGCCGTACCGCGTCTACCTGGCCTGGTTCGGGCCCGGCATGGTCAAGGTCGGGATCACCGCCGTCGAACGGGGTTCGGCCCGGCTGCTCGAGCAGGGTGCCGTCTGCTTCAGCTGGCTCGGCACCGGCCCGCTGATGGCCGCCCGGCGCACCGAGGAGCTGCTGCGGGCCGCCCTTCAGGTGCCGGACCGGATCTCCTACGCGGACAAGCGGGTGGTGCGGTCCCGTCTGCCGGGGAGCGAGGCCGAACGGGCCGAAGAGGTAAGAGCCTTGCACCAGCGTGCCGTCGAACTCGACCGGTGGCCCGAGTCGTTGCGGCGCATGCCGTGCCGGGTCGTCGATCACATGGGGGTGTTCGGTCTGGCCGATGCCCCGGGTGCCGTCGGCTGCGTCGCCGAACTCGTCGCGGGCGGGGCCGTGGACGGTGAGCTGGTCGCCGCCGCCGGGCCCGATCTGCACCTGGCCGTCGACGGGCGCAGGGTCGTCGTTCTCGACACACGGCTCATGACCGGATGGGAGCTGGTTCCCCTCGCCGTCGGTACCGGTCGATTCTCCGTGCCGGTACGGGAGTTCGTGCGCGAGCAGGAAGGGCTGTTCTGACCTTCCTGCGCGAAGGGCCGAGCGCCGAGCAGCGGGGGCCGGAGCGGTGGTACGGGCGGTACGCGATCCCAGCCGCCCGGCCGGAGAACAGCCATGGGTCCGTCCGTGAGTGACGTCCCGTAAGCGATGTCCCGTAAGTGCCGTTCCCTGAGTGACGTCCCATGGGTGTTTCTCAGAAAAATCACAGACTCGTGAAAGCCGGTTCTCAGAGGGCCTCGACATGGTGTCGACCATGACCACGACCTCGCCCCAGGGGCGCACCGAACTGCTGAGGCCGGACGGGAGCCCCGTCCGCGTGCTGGTGGTGGACGACGAGGCGTCGATCACCGAACTGCTGAGCATGGCTCTTCGCTACGAGGGCTGGCAGGTCAGGAGCGCGGGGCACGGGCAGGCTGCCGTACAGGCGGCCCGTGAGTTGCGGCCCGACGCCGTCGTCCTGGACATGATGCTGCCCGACATGGACGGGCTCACCGTGCTCGGACGGCTGCGGCGCGAGCTGCCCGACGTGCCCGTGCTCTTCCTGACCGCCAAGGACGCCGTCGAGGACCGTGTCGCCGGGCTCACCGCCGGCGGGGACGACTACGTCACCAAGCCGTTCAGCCTGGAGGAGGTCGTCGCGCGGCTGCGCGGGCTCATCCGGCGGGCCGGGGCCGCCGGCCGGCGGTCGGAGTCCGTGCTGGTCGTCGGGGACCTGACCCTCGACGAAGACAGCCATGAGGTGTCGCGGGGCGGGCAGTCCATTCACCTCACCGCCACCGAGTTCGAACTGCTCCGCTTCCTCATGCGCAACCCACGGCGCGTGCTCAGCAAGGCACAGATCCTGGACCGCGTGTGGTCGTACGACTTCGGCGGGCAGGCCAACGTCGTCGAGCTGTACATCTCCTACCTGCGGCGGAAGATCGACGCCGGGCGGGAGCCGATGATCCACACCCGGCGCGGAGCCGGTTACCTGATCAAGCCCGCCGCCGTATGAGCGGGCGACGACGGCCGCGTTCGCAGGCACGCCGGGCGGGACAGCCGTGCACCCTGCGGACCCGGCTCGTCGTCGCGTCCGTGGTGCTGATCGCCGTGGTGTGCGCGGTGATCGGTACGGTGACCACGCTCGCGCTGCGGACCCATCTGTACGACCAGCTGGACGACAAGGTCGGCGACATCGCCATGCGTGCGGTGGGCGGCCGGCTCCCGGGTCCCGATGGGAGGGAACCCGGCATCCGCACCCCGACCACGCCCGCCTCGCCGTCCACGAACGGCTCCCCGTACAGGACCGGGGTCACGCCGGGCGAACGGATCGAGCACCTCCTCGCCAACGGCCCTACGCAGCCCAACACCGTCGCGGCGTACGTGAGGAACGGCGCGATCGCCGGCGCCGGCAAGGCCGTGCAGCTGAAGGACAGCTACGGCGGGTTCCGCAGGATGGGCACGGTCGACCTCACCGCCGCGCAGCAGCAGGCCCTCGCCAGGGTGTCCAAGGACGGCAAGCCGCACACCGCGGGCCTGCCCGGACTCGGTGACTACCGCGTCCGGTACAAGTCGAGCCCCGACGGCAGCGACGCCTACTACGTCGCCCTGCCCACCAAGGACGTCGACGACAACATCGACACCCTCGTCGTCGTGGAGGTCTGTGTCACGGTGGCGGGCCTGCTCGCCGCCTCCCTCGCCGGTACCGTCATCGTCGGCGTGGCCACCCGCCCGCTGCGCCGGGTCGCCGCCACCGCCACGCGGGTCTCCGAACTGCCCCTGCACACCGGCGAGGTGCACCTCAGCGAGCGGGTCCCGGAGTCCGAGTGCGACCCGCACACCGAGGTCGGCCGGGTCGGTGCCGCGCTCAACCGCATGCTCGACCACGTCCACGGCGCCCTGCACGCCCGTCAGCAGAGCGAGATGCGGGTGCGGCAGTTCGTCGCGGACGCCAGTCACGAGCTGAGGACCCCGCTCGCGTCCATCCGTGGGTACGCCGAGCTGACCCGGCGCGGACGGGAACGGGTCGGGCCCGACACGCGGCACGCGCTCGGGCGGATCGAGTCCGAGGCGGGGCGGATGACTCTCCTCGTCGAGGACCTGCTGCTGCTCGCCCGGCTCGACGCCGGCCGGCCCCTGCAGTTCGAACAGACCGACCTGGTCCCGCTCGTCGTCGACACCGTCAGCGACGCCCGCGCGGCCGGCACGGACCACAACTGGCGGCTCGAACTGCCCGACGAGCCGGCCCTCGTCCCGGCGGACGCGGCCCGCCTGCAGCAGGTGCTGGTCAACCTGCTCGGCAACGCCCGCAACCACACCCCGCCCGGTACGACCGTCACCGCGCGCGTGCGGCGGCACGGGCCCTGGACGTGCGTCGACGTCGAGGACGACGGGCAGGGGATCGCGCCGGAGCTGCTGCCGCACGTCTTCGAGCGGTTCGCGCGCGGGGACTCCGCCCGGTCGAGGGCCACCGGCTCCACCGGGCTCGGCCTCGCCATCGTGCAGGCCGTCGCCGCCGCGCACGGCGGTGCCGTGAGCGTGGACAGCGTGCCGGGGCGGACCGTGTTCACCGTGCGGCTGCCCGCGGTCGCCCCGGTCCGGCAGCCCGCGCTCGACTCACAGGCACAGCACAGCACCACCACATGGGCACAACAGGGGGCCTGACCAGAGTCGGTGCCATGCGAACCGACTGTTCTTCCGGCACCCTGCCGGCACGGGAGCACCTCCCGGCCACAGACGCCGGTACGCCTGTCCTGGACGTAGTGATCCCCGTCCACAACGAGGAGAAGGACCTCCCCCCGTGCGTGCGCAGACTGCACGAGCACCTCACGCGCACCTTCCCGTACGCGTTCCGCATCACGATCGCGGACAACGCGTCCACGGACACCACCCCGCTGGTGGCGGCGCGGCTGGCGGCCGAGCTGCCCGAGGTCACCGGCTTCCGGCTGGAGCAGAAGGGCCGGGGGCGCGCTCTCAGGACGGTGTGGTCCGCGTCGAACGCCCCGGTCCTGGCCTACATGGACGTCGATCTGTCCACCGACCTCAACGCCCTGCTGCCCCTGGTGGCGCCGCTGATCTCGGGCCACTCGGACCTCGCCATCGGCTCCCGTCTCGCCCGCACCTCCCGGGTCGTACGAGGCCCCAAGCGGGAGTTCGTCAGCCGGGCCTACAACCTGATCCTGCGCGGCTCGCTCCAGGCCCGCTTCTCGGACGCGCAGTGCGGCTTCAAGGCGATCCGCCGTGAGGTGGCCCAGGTGCTGCTGCCGCTGGTGGAGGACACCGGCTGGTTCTTCGACACCGAGATGCTGGTGCTCGCCGAGCGGGCGGGGCTCAGGATCCACGAGGTGCCGGTCGACTGGGTGGACGACCCCGACTCCACCGTGCACATCCTGCGGACGGCGACCGACGACCTCAAGGGCGTGTGGCGGATCGGCAAGGCCCTGGCCACGGGTTCGCTGCCGCTGGACCGGCTCACCCGTCCGTTCGGTGACGACCCGCGCGACCGGGAGATCAGGGACGTACCCAGGGGGCTGGCCCGCCAGCTCGTCGGGTTCTGCGTGGTCGGCGGTCTGTCCACCGTGTTCTATCTGGCGCTCTACAGCGGCTTCCGGTCCGTCTCCGGCTCGCAGGCCGCCAACGCGCTCGCGCTGCTCGTCTCGGCCGTCGCCAACACCGCCGCCAACCGCCGCCTCACCTTCGGGGTGCGCGGCCGGGCCGGGACCGTCCGGCACCAGGCGCAGGGTCTGGTCGTCTTCGCCATCGGACTCGCCCTGACCAGTGGCTCCCTGGCCGCCCTGGACGCGGCCACCGACCACGCCGCGCACTCCACCGAACTGACGGTGCTCGTCGCCGCCAACCTCGCGGCGACCGTGCTGCGCTTCCTGCTCCTGCGCGCCTGGGTCTTCCCGGACCGGGGCGGTGACGGCGGCGACGGCGGCGACGGCGGGGAGGGTGGGGAGGGTGGCGGTGGCGGTGGTTCGAGGACCGTCGCCACGCATACGCCGTCCGCGCCCGCCTACGACTGGAGGGACGCCACCCTGCGGCTGCAGCCGGCGCGCCCCCACGACACCGACCCGGGGGATGCCCGATGACCGCCCACCACGACCAGCCGACCACCGAGCCGGGGGGTGGTCCCTCCGCCTGGGGCCCGCCCGCCACGGCCACCCCGCCGCGGGCCCCGGAGGCCTCACAGGCCCCCAAGGCCTCATGGACGACGGTGACTTCATCGACCCCGAACGCATCACCGACCCCGGACGCCCAGCGTCCCCCGGACGCCGGTGAGTCCAGGCAGCGGCTGCCGCGCAGGCTGTGGCGCGGCCGTCCGGAGGATCCTCGCTGGGTGCGTCCGGCCCTCCTCGGCCTGCTGGCGGCCACCCTCCTCCTCTACCTGTACGACCTGAGCGCCTCCGGCTACGCCAACTCCTTCTACTCGGCGGCCGTGCAGGCGGGCAGCAAGTCCTGGAAGGCGTTCTTCTTCGGCTCGCTGGACGCGGGGAACGCCATCACGGTCGACAAGCCCTCGGCGTTCCTGTGGCCGATGGAGCTGTCGGTACGGATCTTCGGGCTCAGCTCCTGGGCCGTCCTCGTGCCCGAGGTGCTGATGGGCGTGGGCGCGGTGGCGGTCGTGTACGCAGCCGTCCGGCGCCGGTTCGGCCCCGGCGCCGGACTGGTCGCGGGCGCGGTGCTCGCGCTCACACCCGTCGCGGCGCTGATGTTCCGGTTCAACAACCCGGACGCGCTGCTGGCCCTGCTGATGTCGCTGGCCTGCTACTTCGTCGTACGGGCCGTGGAGGACGGGCGCACGAGGTGGCTGGTGTGGGCCGGTGCCGCGATCGGGTTCGCCTTCCTCGCCAAGACCCTCCAGGCCTTCCTGATCCTGCCGCCGCTCGCGCTCGTCTACGCCGTGTGCGCTCCGGTGCGGCCGGCGAAGCGGCTGGCGCAGCTGGGCCTGGCGACCGTCGCGCTCGTCGTGGCGGGCGGCTGGTGGGTGGCCGTCGTCGAGCTGTGGCCGGCCGGCTCCCGCCCGTACGTCGGCGGTTCGCAGCACAACAGCTTCCTGGAGCTGACCTTCGGCTACAACGGCCTCGGCCGGCTCAACGGCGACGAGACCGGCAGCGTCGGTGGCGGCGGTGGCGGCAATGGCGCCGGCCGGTGGGGTGCCACGGGCTGGGACCGGATGTTCAACTCCGAGATCGGCGGCCAGGTCTCGTGGCTGCTCCCGGCCGCGCTGATCCTGCTGGTGGCCGGCCTGTGGGCGACGCGCAGGGCAGGCCGTACGTCCGTCACGCGCGCCTCGTTCCTGGTGTGGGGCGGTTCGCTGCTGGTCACCATGGTGGTCTTCAGCTACATGGCGGGCATCTTCCACCAGTACTACACCGTCGCCCTCGCCCCCTACCTCGCGGCCGTGACCGGTATGGGCGCCGGGCTGCTGTGGGAGAAGCGGAAGGAGACCTGGGCCTGTCTCGCCCTCACCGCCTCCGTGGTGACCGCGGCGGTCTGGGGGTACGTCCTGCTCAACCGCACGCCCGGTCATCTGCCGTGGCTGAGGTGGCTGGTCCTGGTCGGCGGCCTGACGGCGGCGCTCGGGCTGGTCTTCGCGGGCCGCCTCCCGCGTCGGCTCGCCCTCGGCGCGGCGGCGGCGGGCCTGATCGCCGCGCTGGCAGGCCCGACGGCCTACACCCTGAGCACGGTGAACTCCGCGCACATGGGCTCCATTCCGACGGCGGGCCCGGCGGGCGCGAGCATGAGGGGCTTCGGCGGCGGTCGCCCCGGCGCGGGGCCGGGTGGTCCGGGCGGTCCCGGCGGCAACGGCGGCGGTATGCGCGGCGGCTTCGGCGGCGGGATGCCAGGCCAGGGGCAGGGGCAGGGGCAGCGGCAGGGCCAGGGCTTGCCGGGTGGTGGCATGCCGGGCCGGAACGGCAACGGCTTCCCCGGTGGTCCCGTGCCGGGTGAGGCCGGCCGGGTGGGCATGGGCGGCGGCGGTGGCGCCGGCGGCCTGCTGAACGGCGCCGACGTCAGCTCCGCGGCGAAGAAGCTGCTGGAGAAGGACGCAGGGGCCTACACCTGGGTGGCCGCGGGCATCGGCTCCCAGAACGCCGCCAGCTACCAACTGGCCACCGGAGAACCGGTGATGGCGATCGGCGGCTTCAACGGCACCGACCCGTCGCCGACGCCGGCCCAGTTCAAGAAGTACGTGGCGCAAGGAAGGATCCACTACTTCATCGCGGGCGGCGGCATGGGCGGTGGCAACGGCGCGTCGTCCCGGATCACCTCATGGGTCGAGAGCAACTTCAAGAAGGTGACGGTCGGTTCGGCCACCTTCTACGACCTGACGCAGAGCACGTCGAGCACGTCCAGGAGCTGACCTGGAGCACCCGACAGGAAACGGCTGCCGCTCTAGCATCGTGAGAAGTGGCCGGTGTCCAGGAAGGTGTGCCGATGGTGCGGAGGGCTGCGCGGGGCAGTGTCTGGCTGGGAGGCAAGACACGGCGCGGCGGGCGCAGTGCGCAGCCCTCCGGGCTCGACCGGGAGCGGATCACCTCGGCGTCGGTGCGGCTGCTGGACGCCGAGGGCCTGACGAAGTTCTCCATGCGGCGGCTGGCGGGCGAGCTGAACGTCACCGCGATGTCCCTGTACTGGTACGTCGACACCAAGGACGACCTGCTGGAACTCGCCCTCGACGCCGCCTTCGGAGAACTGCGGCTGCCCGACCCGGGGGACGACGCGGCGGACTGGCGGGACCAGCTGCGCGCGCTGGCCGCCGACTACCGGGCGCTGCTGGTCCGCCATCCCTGGCTGTCCCCGCTCGCCGGGCGCCACCTCAACATCGGCCCGAACGCGCTCGCCTTCTCCCGTGTGGTCCAGCGGGTGGTCCGCCGCGCCGGGCTGCCCGCACACGGGGTGACCGGGGCGATCTCGGCGGTCTTCCAGTTCGTGTACGGCCACGGCACCATCGAGGGCCACCTCTTCGCGCGCATCGCGGACTCGGGGCTGACCGCGGACGAGTACCACGAGCAGGTCATGAGCATGGTGGCCCAGGACCCGGACACCGCCGAGGCCGTCCAGGAGTCGGAGGACATCGTGGCGGCCCGGGGCGGGAACACGGTCGCCGAGATGATGGACCGGGACTTCGCCTTCGCCCTGGACCTGCTGGTGGCCGGCATCGAGGCGATGGTCACGCGCGGCTGACCCCGCCGTGCAGGCTGTCCTCGGCCTACTCCTCGCCGGAGAAGAGCCGCGCCGGAAAACCGCCGGTCGCCACCGGCCCCCACCGCTGCGGGGTCACCCGGATGACGGACTTCCCCTGCTTGACCATCGCCTGCCGGTACTCGTCCCAGTCGGGGTGCTCCCCGGCGATGTTCCGGTAGTACTCGACCAGCGGCTCCACGGACTCCGGGCTGTCGACGACCTCGGCCGTGCCGTCGATCTGCACCCAGGGGCCGTTCCACTCGTCGCTCAGCACGACCACGCTCACGTGCGGGTCCCGCTTGGCGTTGCGGGTCTTGGCGCGCTCGGGGTAGGTGGAGACGACGATCCGGCCGGAGTCGTCGACCCCGCAGGTCAGCGGGGAGGCCTGCGGGCCGCCGTCGGAGCGGCGGGTGATGAGGAGGGCCCGGTGGCGGGGCCGTACGAAGTCCAGCAGCTCGTCCAGCGATACCCGGGTGTTGGTCGCGATGTTCGGTGCCATGGGCGCAGCCTAGGGGCAGCGGGTGCCCCGGTGGCTGACCCTGTCGGTCCTACGCCCGGGGCAGCGTGTCGCCCTGGACGGCCTGGATGTCCAGCTCGACCTTGAGGGTGGTGCCGATGGCGGCGATGCCGGCCTGGACGACCTGGTTGTAGGTGATCGCGAAGTCCTCGCGGTGCAGTTCGGCCGTCGCTCGGAAGGCGGCGCGGGTGCCGCCCCACGGGTCGGTGCCGGTGCCCAGGTAGGCGAGGTCCAGGTCGACCGGGCGGACGACGCCGCGCAGGCACAGCTCGCCGTGCACCGTCCAGCGGTCCGAGCCGGTCCCGGTGAGACCTGTGGAGCGGTAGGTGATCTCCGGGTGGTTCCCGGCGTCGAGGAAGTCCGCGGACCTCAAGTGCGTGTCGCGCATGCCGTTGCCGGTGTCGATGGACGCGGCCCTGATCACCGCCTCCACGCGGGACCTGGTGACGTCGTCCGGTGCGATCTCGATCGTGCCGCCGAACGTGGTGAACCGGCCGCGGACGCTGGAGATCCCGAGGTGCTGGGCGACCGCGGCCACCGAGGAGTGCGCCGGGTCTAGGGTCCACGGGCCGGGCGGCGGCAGCTCGGTGCCGCCCTGCCGGGCCAGCGTCACCGTGCCGACCTCGGCGCGTCCGCTCGCGGTGACGATCGCGCCGGCCGCGGCGGGCGCGTACCCGACGGCCGTGACGATCACCGTGTACGCCCCCGGCGCCAGCTCGGTGGTGTCACGTACGGCTCCCTCGGTGTCCGCCGGGGCCCGCAGCACCTGCGTACCGGTCGTGTCGGTCACCGTGACGACCGCGTGGGGCACGGCCCATCCGTCCCGGGTGCGGATCCTCGCGGTCAGTCCCATCCCGCATCTCCCTTGAAGGCGTGTGAATCAGTCGGATCGGTCGTGGGGAACCGGTCGCGCAGAACTGGGGAACCGGCCCGCGACGGGTGCGCCTCCGCTCGGGACGCACCCATCGCGGGCCGGGGCCGACTACTCGCCAAGGTGGGCGAGTTCGATGTCGTGGCCGTCGGTTCCGGGGCCGGAGAGGGTCAGCGCGGTGGCCACCGGCGGGTAGCCCGTCGCGATGACGGTGTACTCGCCGCTGTCCAGGTCGGTGAAGGCGTATGCCCCGTCCGGCCCGGTGGTGGCCGTGCCGGCCACGTTGCCCGCCGCGTCGACCAGAGTCACGCGGGCGTCGGCCAGCGGGCCGTGCGGGGCACGGACGACACCCTGGAGGCGGGCGCCGGCGTCCAGTTCGACCTCGAGCCGGGTGACCCCGGTGGCGCCGACCTCGACCGGCAGCGCACGCGGCCGGAAGCCGCTCGCGTTGACCGCGACGGTCACCGCGCCCGGCACCAGGTCGGTGAGGGCGAACTCGCCCTGTCCGCCGGTGGATGCGGTGGCCAGCAGGTCGCCGCGTACATCGGCGACGATCACCATCGCGTCCTCGACCGGCAGCGCGCTCCCGGCCGCCCGGACCACACCGGTCAACCCGCTGGTGCCGCTGAGCAGGAGGTCGTAGGCCAGCGCCTCCTCGCCCACGACGATCGTGGCGGCCTGCGGCTGGTAGCCGTCGGCGGAGGCGATCAGCACGTACGAGCCCGCGCCCGGCGCGTCCACCGCATAGGACCCGTCGTCCTGGGCGACCGCACGGCCCAGCTGGCGGCCGGAGAGGGAGATCAGCGTGACCGCGGCCTGCGGGACCGGGGCGCTCTCGGCGCCGCGTACGAAACCGTGCACCGGGGTGCCGCCGGGGGTCCCGAGCTCGGCCGCCGTGGCGACGGCGGTCAGCTGCCGGGCCGCGGTCGCGGTGGCCGGCGCCTCGGCGGGGCCGTCCGGCCGGACGACGGGCACGGCCCAGCCGGGCACCTTCTCGGGTGCGGGTTCCCGCACGACGTCGTCCATGGTGGTCTCGGCGTCAACGGTGGCCGCGGCGTGGGCGACGGCGTCGCCATCGGCCCGGGCCCGGTCCTGTGCGGTCTGGGCCAGCGCGCCGGACGTCCGCAGCGGGACCTCCTTGATGAACAGCACCACGATCAGCGAGATCAGGGCGAAGGGCGCCGCGTAGAGGAAGACGTCCGCGATGCCGTGGCCGTAGGCGCCCTCCAGCCAGTGGCGCACCGGGGCGGGCAGCTTGTCCATGTCCGGCAGCCCGCCGCCGCCCGTGGCCCTGGCTGCGGCCATCCGCGCCTTCGGACTCAGGTCGGTGATGCTGTCCTTGGCGTAGTGGGTGATCCGGGTGGACATCACCGAGCCGAGGACGCCGACGCCGACCGCACCGCCGAGCGAGCGGAAGAAGCTCACCGTGGAGGAGGCGGCGCCCAGGTCCTTCGGGGCGACCTGGTTCTGGGTGGACAGGACGAGGTTCTGCATCATCGTGCCGACGCCGATGCCCAGCAGCGCCATGTAGATCGACAGTTCCCAGTACGGGGTGTCGTAGCGCATCAGGCCGAGCAGGGCCAGGCCGGCCGTGAGGGAGACACCGCCGGCGACCAGCCAGCCCTTCCAGCGGCCGGTGGCGGTGATGAACCGGCCGGAGATCATGGAGGCGACGAACAGGCCGCTGATCATCGGGATGGTCATGACGCCGGACATCGTCGGGGACTTGTCCCGCGCCAGTTGGAAGTACTGCGAGAAGAAGACGGTGCCCGAGTACATGCCGACACCGACGAACAGTGAGGCCAGCGAGGCCAGCGAGATCGTGCGGTTGCGGAACAGGCGCAGCGGGATGATCGGCTCGGCGGCCCTGGTCTCGGTGAACACGAACAGCAGTGCCAGCACGATCGTGCCGCTCACCATCGTGTACGTCTGCCACGACAGCCAGTCGTACTTGTCGTCGGCGAAGGTGACCCAGATCAGCAGCAACGAGGCGGCGGCCGTGATGAAGAAGGCGCCCGTCCAGTCGACCTTGACCCGGCGCCTGGCGACCGGCAGGTGCAGCGTCTTCTGCAGCACGACCAGGGCGATCAGCGCGAAGGGGATGCCGACGAACAGGCAGTAGCGCCAGCCGAGCCAGTCGGTGTCGGTGATGACGCCGCCGAGCAGCGGGCCGCCGACGGTGGCCACGGCGAAGGTGGCGCCGGTGTAGCCGGAGTAGCGGCCGCGCTCTCGCGGGGAGATCATCGCGGCCATGACGACCTGCACCAGGGCGGACAGACCACCGGCGCCCAGGCCCTGGATGACACGGGCGCCGATCAGCATCGCCGGGTTCTGCGCCAGACCGGCGACGACCGAGCCGATGACGTAGATGACCAGGGATATCTGGACGAGCGCCTTCTTGCTGACCAGGTCGGCGAGCTTGCCCCACAGCGGCACGGAGGCCGTCATGGCGAGCAGCGCCGCGGTGACGACCCAGGTGTAGGCGGACTGGCCGCCGCCGAGGTCCTTGATGATCGTCGGCAGTGCGTTGGTGACGATCGTCGAGGAGAGGATGGCGGCGAACAGGCCCAGAAGCAGGCCGGACAGCGCCTCCATGATCTGCCGGTGGGTCATGGGGGCGTGCTCCGCGGAGCCTCCCCCGTGCTTGGCGTGAGCCCGCACACCGGCTGGTGTGGTTGTTGCCATGGGCTTCCTTCTCTTACGTGCTCGCGGGTGTACGGGTGGTTTCTCGAAGTACGGGGTCGTGGAACCCGGCCGGTGCGGAGCGGCAGTCGCCGAAGCTCGCGCGCAGGCGGGTCATCAGCCGGATGAGCTGGCCGACCTCGTCGTCGCTCCAGTCGGCGAGTCGCTCGGCGAGCAGGTGGCTGCTCCGCCGGGACAGCTCGTCGAGCTGCGCCAGTCCCCCCGGTGTCAGGCGCAGGATCCGTGAGCGCTTGTCGGCGGGGTCCGGGGACCGCTCGATCCAGCCGCGGGCGGCGGCATGGGCGACATGCCGGCTGGTGACCGACATGTCCACGGCCAGCAGCTCGGCCAGCCTGCCCATGCGCATGTCGCCGTGGCGGTCGAGGAGGGTCAGTACGGCGGCCGAGCCGGCCGGGCAGTCGGCCGGCAGGATCCGGCCCAGGTCCCGTTTCACGGCTCCGATGGCGCTGAGCTGACGTGCCAGCTCCCAGAACTGCGCCTGCTCGGCCATCCCACACCTCCTGAAGTCGTTGCTCTAGGCAACCTTACGGATGATTGGTTGCCGCAGGCAAATAAATGGTCGGTCCGTGGGCGCAAAAAGTTGGCAAAGGCAAGTAATTCGGCCCCGCACTTGGGCCGCTCACCCGGATTCGCTAGTGTCTCGGGCCATGGCTAACACCCAGGGCCCCCAGGGCAACTACGACCCCGCAGGCAGCACGCAGATGTTCCGCGCGTTCGTGGACGAGGCCCCGCAGGGCCGGCAGCAGGCGGCGGCTTCCTCCGGTCCCCGCGTCGGCCTGATCATCGGCATCGTCGTCGCCGTGGCCGTCGTTGCCGCGGTGGCCTGGCTGGCGCTGAAGTAAAACCGCGCACCGGACACGCGAGCCCGGCCGGATGCCGGCCGGGGCCACGCCTGCCGGCCGCGCGCACGCGCGCTGCGGCTCGCCGGAAGGCAGGGTGTCGGTGCCGTCCGTCTCCACTCCGTCGGCGGCATCACCGTCCCGCTCGTGGCGGCTGCCGGAATCATCCTCGCCGGGAGGCCGGGGGCGGCGGCCACGGGCACCGCGCGTCCTGGGCCGGTCGGGCCTCCGGGGCCGCGCCCGTACGCATGCCGGGTCCGGCGAAGTCGGCGGTGCCGCTCGCTCCGCGACGGTCCTCGACTCGGCGGACGGCCATGTCCCGCGTCTCGACGTGCATGCCCAGGGGTATCCGCCGGGCGTCCACACACCGTCCACGCCAGGGACGTGCGCGCACTCGGTCCGATGGACACCGGCAGGTCCGCGGTCGCCTCGACCGTTCCTCAGCCGGTGCCGAGCGCCCCGAGGGCGGGCGTCGCGAAGGTCACCGTGCCCGAATGCACCGACGGACCACCGGTGTTGACGAAGGGCACGGTCACCTCCTCGCACCACCACCGGTCCGTCATACGTGTGACGTCGCCCCGGATGAGGTAGGCAGCCGTAACGGAACCGGCGACAGCGCGCGTTGGCAGCGGCATCGGTGAACCAGGCTCAGGCGGCGCGGATGTGGCCTCGCCTCCGGTGGTGCTCGACGGGGTGCCGGCCGGAGGCGGACGCCGTGGGGGGAGCGGAAGCGCCGGAAGGGGGGCGCGACCGACACCGTCGCGCTGAAGAAGTGTTCATGTGTGCGGAGTTGCGGTTGCTCCGCGATGCAGGCGTCGTCCGGTCAGCGGTGCCATCCGCACCGGCCCGTCGGTCCCCCCGCGCCCCTGCTGGGCTCGGTACGCCTCCTGCGGCCACGTAGCCGCCGCCCGGACCGCCGCACGCGCCCAGGGCCCCGCCCGGACGGACGACGGCCGCCGACGCTGCCAAGACGGCGCCTCGGCGGCCACGCGTCCATGTCGTCGCACGAAGCGCCGGCCCCATGGTCGCTGACGCTCGGCCACGGGATACCTGACGTACGCGGACTCCGAGGAGTCTCAGTCGGAGATCAGGCCCTCGCGCAGTTGGGCCAGGGTCCGGGTGAGCAGCCGGGAGACGTGCATCTGGGAGATGCCGACCTCCTCGCCGATCTGGGACTGCGTCATGTTGGCGAAAAAGCGCAGCATGATGATCCGGCGCTCCCGGGGCGGGAGCTTGGCCAGCAGCGGTTTGAGGGACTCGCGGTACTCCACGCCCTCCAGTGCCGTGTCCTCGTAGCCGAGGCGGTCGGCAAGGGAGCCCTCCCCGCCGTCGTCCTCGGGGGCCGGCGAGTCCAGCGAGGAGGCCGTGTAGGCGTTGCCCACCGCGAGGCCGTCGACCACGTCCTCTTCGGAGACGCCGAGCACGGCGGCCAGTTCCGTCACCGTCGGGGAGCGGTCGAGCTTCTGGGACAGCTCGTCGCTGGCCTTGGTGAGGGCCAGGCGCAGCTCCTGCAGCCTCCGCGGCACCCGGACCGACCAGGAGGTGTCGCGGAAGAAGCGCTTGATCTCGCCGACCACCGTCGGCATCGCGAACGTCGGGAACTCCACGCCCCGTTCGCAGTCGAAGCGATCGATCGCCTTGATCAGGCCGATGGTGCCGACCTGGACGATGTCCTCCATCGGCTCGTTGCGGGAGCGGAAGCGCGCCGCCGCGTAGCGGACCAGCGGGAGGTTCAGTTCGATCAGGGTGTCCCGGACGTAGGCGCGCTCCGGGCTGTTCTCGTCGAGCGCGGCGAGCCGCAGGAACAGGGAACGGGACAGGGTGCGGGTGTCGATGTCCGCCGGGTCCGGCACGGCGGGGGTGGCCTCGGCGGCCGGGGCGGCCGGGGCCGGCACGGCGTCGAGTACCGGTACGCCATCAAGGCTGTCGAGCACGTCGAGAGCGTCGAGTTCCTTGGGTGCTGCCTCGCTCTTCGTGGGCGTGAGCACCTTGGAGCTGCCCTGTTCTGCGGACATGCCACCCCCTTTGGGTCGCGGGACGGTCGCGGCGGCGCTGCTTTCGAGCAACGCAGCCTTCACCTGAATACCGGAGCCGGAGCCACGGCAAACGCGCTTCCCGCAGAATGTCACATGTCGGCAACACGCTGTAGTGACATGTCGACATGCAAGACGGGAATCAGCCCTGCAGGGAAGGGGTCTGACGCCGTTTCTGTACATAACTGTCGGGAACCGCCCTGGTGAGTGATTCGCTCGGACCGGTGATCTATCGCTCCTGTATGCGGTTATGCGTCGATCCGGTTCGCCGACCGCAGCCGCTGGAAGCTGCGCGCGAGCAGTCGTGAGACGTGCATCTGGGAAACTCCGAGTTCCGCGCTGATCTGGGACTGCGTCAGGTTGCTGTAATAGCGCAGGAGGAGGATCCGCTGCTCCCGCTCGGGGAGCTGGACCAGGAGGTGGCGGACCAGGTCGCGGTGTTCCACGCCGTCCAGGGCCGGGTCCTCGTAGCCGATGCGGTCCAGCAGGCCGGGCAGCCCGTCGCCCTCCTGTGCGGCCTCCAGCGACGTCGCGTGGTACGAGCGCCCCGCCTCGATGCAGGACAGCACCTCCTCCTCGCTGATCCTGAGCCGCTCGGCGATCTCGGCGGTGGAGGGCGAGCGCCCGAAGGCGGTGGTCAGGTCCTCGGTCGCGCTGTTGACCTGCACCCACAGCTCGTGCAGGCGGCGCGGTACGTGGACCGTGCGGACGTTGTCCCGGAAGTACCGCTTGATCTCGCCGACCACCGTCGGCATCGCGAAGGTGGGGAACTGCACTCCCCGGTCGGGATCGAAGCGGTCGATGGCGTTGATCAGGCCGATGGTGCCGACCTGGATCACGTCCTCCATGGGTTCGTTGCGGGAGCGGAAGCGGGCGGCGGCGTAGCGCACGAGCGGGAGGTTGGCCTCGATGAGTGCTCCGCGCACCCGGTCGTGCTCCGGCGTGCCGGGACTGAGCTGCTTCAGCTCGGTGAAGAGCACCTGGGTCAGTGCGCGGGTGTCGGCGCCACGGCGTTTCTCGGGGGCCTGAGAGGCAGGGGGAGCCGTGGGAGGCGCGGGAGCGGAGGCGGGAGCGGAGGCGGGGGCGGAGGTGGGCGTGGAGGCGGAGGTGGGCGCCTCCTGCTGGGGCGGCGCAGTACTGGCCGACACGGTCAACGCCACCTCTTCATCGGTCAATCATCCGTCAAAAGCGGTCATAGCATCACAAGACATGTGCACTGTGTGCAAGCACCGCATAACGCCGTGTTGTCCTCAAACTCTGCCAGTTGAGGCTCAAGACGCACGAAAGCCCCCCGTCGTTCCGGCGGAGGGCTGATGTGGCGAATGGTCTCGCGAGGACCCCTCAGAAGGGGTAGTCGGCGATCACCCATGTGGCGAACTCCCGCCACTGGGCGGCGGCGGCCTGGTGGGCCGGGTGCTCCAGGTACCGCAGGAGCGCGTCCGCGTCCTCGACCGCCGAGTTGATCGCGAAGTCGTAGGCGATCGGCCGGTCGGTGATGTTCCAGGCGCACTCCCAGAAGCGCAGCTCCTCGATCTGGCCGCCGAGGGCCCGGAAGGCCTCCGCGCCCGCCTGGACCCGGGGATCGTCGCGCTCGATGCCCTCGTTGAGTTTGAAGAGGACCAGGTGGCGGATCATGGGCTGTCTCAGCTCTTTCCTCCGTTGGCGGCCCAGGTCATGAAGTCGCCGATGGCCTTGGCCGCGTTGGATATGCCCTCGAAGCCTATCTGGACGTAGTCGGCGGCCTTGGCCGGGTCTGTGATGATCACGTACAGCGCGAAGACCACGAGCGCGTACACAGTGATCTTCTTCGCGTTCACCGCCATCCCGCCTCCCCTGTCCCTGTGCCTCTGTCTGAGTGCCTCTGCCGGGCCGGGCCCCCGTGGCCCCCGTTGTCGGCCGCGAGTTTAACCTTCACATCTGATTTGAGGACCAACGGCCCGCCGTTCGAGGGGCTTTGCGCCGCCGGTGAGGCCGCGGATCCGGTCCGCATGCGAAAGGGCCCCGTCTGTCGACGGGGCCCTTTTCGAGCGGTAGCGGAGGGATTTGAACCCTCGGTGACTTGCGCCACACTCGCTTTCGAGGCGAGCTCCTTCGGCCGCTCGGACACGCTACCGAGGGAGACCTTACAGCACGGTGGGCCAAGGTTTGAAATCGGTATTCACCGATCCCGGAAAAACTCCGTGAGGAGCTGGGCGCACTCCGCCGCGAGCACGCCCTCGATGACCTCCGGCCGGTGGTTGAGCCGCCGGTCCCGCACCACGTCCCACAGCGAGCCGGCCGCGCCCGCCTTCTCGTCCCGGGCGCCGTAGACGACGCGGTCCACCCGGGACTGGACGAGGGCGCCGGCGCACATCGTGCAGGGCTCCAGGGTGACCACCAGCGTGCACCCGGTCAGCCGCCACTCGCCGAGCTCCGCCGCTGCCCGCCGGATGGCGACGACCTCCGCGTGCGCCGTGGGATCGCCGGTGGCCTCGCGCTCGTTGTGGCCGGTCGCGAGCACCGTCGTACCGTCCGGGGACAGCACGACGGCACCGACGGGGACGTCGCCGCCCAGGGCGGCCCGCTCGGCCTCGGCCAGGGCGAGCCGCATCGCCGCCCGCCAGGGGTCACGCACCGGGTCCGGGACGCCCGTCGGCTCCGGGGCGCGCCCCGGAGCCTGTGGTGCGGTTCCCGGGGCCTGTGGCGGCGTTCCCGGATCCCGCGGCGTGGCCGCCGGGTCCTGTGGTGCGGTCAGCGGACGGTCTCCAGGACCTCTGACGCGCCCAGGGCCTCGGCGATCGTGCCCAGCGCGTCCTCGGCGTCCAGCGCGCGCAGCTCCTTCTCACCGATGCCCAGGTCGTCGAGGATCTCGCTGTCGCCGACCGGGCTGTGCGGGACCGCGTCGGCGGCGGCGCCCGACTCCTCGTCCCCGTCCTCGTCCTCGCCGTCCTCCGTGCCGTCGAGGTCCAGCAAGTCCAGGTCGGGGCCGGCGTCGGCGCCGGGCTCACGGCCCAGCAGCTCGTCGGTGAGCAGCAGCTCGCCGTACGCGCTGCGGGCGGCTGCGGCGGCGTCCGAGACGTAGATGCGAGGGTCGTCCTCGCCGTCCACGCGGACGACACCGAACCAGGCGTCCTCCTGCTCGATCAGGACGAGCACCGTGTCCTCGTCGGGAGAGGCTTCCCGGGCCAGGTCGGCCAGATCCGACAGGGTCTCCACATCGTCGAGCTCTGTGTCGCTCGCTTCCCACCCGTCTTCGGTGCGCGCGAGCAGTGCGGCGAAGTACACCGTGACTCTCCCACTGGTCATAGGCGTGCCGGTTGGGGGTCCCCCCGGCGGAGGTTCTGGGCGGAGAGAGCTGGGCTCCGAGCCCCACCCACTCGGAATCGTGGCAGAAACAAGGCGTTCAGGGGACGTCTTCGGCCCCCTGTGTCTGGCTGTTTTGATCGAGCATCCGGTTGTGAAGCGAAAAGCACTCACCAGCGCACTCGTTGCCGCCACCTGCGGATCGTACGCGGCTTTTCCAGCCGTCCGCGCACGCCCACCTCGGAAACGTCGGCGCGATCGTTGATCTTCCTTGGCGGCAGACCTTTCCGGGAACTTTCTTACCGGGCCCGGTCTACCAGCGGAAGGTTCGCATCCGCATGGCGTGCCGCAGCCGGGCGGCCTTGACACGCCGGGGCTGAACCCGGTCGCGCAGCGCGCGGGCCTCGGCGAGGTCGCGCAGGAACCGGGCGCGGCGGCGCCGCCGTTCGGCGTCCGTCTCGGGTGTCGCCGGGTCCGTCTCGGATATCGCGGACCCGACCGGGTTCCTGTTGTCCCCGGACGCGTCCTCATCAGGCAGGTCAGGCAGGTCAGGCACGTCACACCACCCCAGTTGGTTCCACTTCCCACTTTCCCTCGGACGGCCGGTTCGACGCCAGGCCCGGAGGGATCTGGAGCGCGGGTACGGTTAGGGGCATGCGTCTCCACGTCGTCGACCACCCCTTGGTCGCCCACAAGCTCACCACGCTGCGCGACCAGCGCACCGACTCCGCGACCTTCCGCCGGCTCGCCGACGAACTGGTCACCCTGCTCGCCTACGAGGCCACGCGGGACGTGCGCACCGAGGCGGTCGACATCCAGACGCCCGTCGCGCGGACCACCGGCGTCAAGCTGGCCCGCCCGCGCCCGCTGGTGGTGCCGATCCTGCGGGCCGGTCTCGGCATGCTGGACGGCATGGTCCGGCTGCTGCCGACCGCCGAGGTCGGCTTCCTGGGCATGATCCGCAACGAGGAGACGCTCCAGTCCTCCACGTACGCCTCGCGCATGCCGGAGGACCTGTCGGGCCGCCAGGTGTACGTCCTGGACCCGATGCTGGCGACGGGCGGCACGCTGGTCGCGGCCATCCAGGAGCTGATCAAGCGCGGTGCCGACGACGTGACCGCCGTGGTGCTGCTCGCCGCCCCGGAGGGCGTCGAGATCATGGAACGCGAGCTGGCGGGCACGCCGGTGACGGTCGTCACGGCGGCGGTGGACGACCACCTCAACGAGCAGGGCTACATCGTCCCGGGCCTGGGAGACGCGGGCGACAGGCTGTACGGCGCCGCCGAATAGCTGAACAGCTGAATCAGGAGTCGGGGGAGACGCCCTACGGGAGGGTGCGGGGAACCGCGCGACCAGCCACCGGACGGCCGCGGTCGGCCGGTGCCGGGCAGCCCCGCTCCTCGGCCGCGAAACTCAGCAGTTCTTCTTCGGAGAAGCCGAAGGTGAAGCCGCGGGCGCGGTCAGCGCGGCCAGCGCGTGGTCGGCGGTCGCCTGGCTCGTCAGGCCCTTGAACGCGTCGCCGAGGATCAGGTCGAGGACCGCGCCCTTGCGGCCCGCGTCGGTGCGGCGCTCGGCGTCGGCGAGCTGGGTGGCGAGCACCGGCAGTGAGGTGTTCGTCGCGGTGGACGGGCCGAGCAGTACGCCGGTGCCCTTGACCTTCTTGTCGAACTCCTTGCTCGCGTTGCCCACGTCACCGATCCTGAAGCCGCGCTTCTTCAGCTGGTCCGCGGTCTCCTTGGCGAGCCCGGTGCGCTCGGTGGCGTTGTAGACGTTCACGGTGATCTGGCCCGGTCCGGGCAGGACCCTCGCATGGGTGGCGGCGGCCTTGTCCGTCCGGCAGCCGTCCTTGGCGCGGGCCGCCGAGGTCTTCTTGCCGCCGTCGGTGAAGACGTCGATGAGCTGCAGTGTGCCCCACCCGAGCAGACCGAGCGCGGCGACGGACGCCACGGCGGCGAGCGTGAGCCTGCCGCGCCGCCGCGGAGGGCTCATCCGGGGGTACTTGTCTCCCGTGATCCGGTACTTGCCGCCCATGCCGGGGGGAGTCAGCATGCTCATGGGCGCAGCGTAGTGTGCCCGAGCAGCGATGCCTATTAGATGATCAGTCGACGCCGCTCAGTGGAACCCGAAAGGGTCAACGGCCGTGTGTCCGGCCGCGGTCAGTCGAGTTCGAGCACGCGTGCGTGCAGCACCTGGCGCTGCTGGAGAGCGGCGCGGACGGCGCGGTGCAGGCCGTCCTCCAGGTACAGGTCGCCCTGCCACTTCACGACGTGGGCGAAGAGGTCGCCGTAGAACGTCGAGTCCTCCGCCAGCAGGGTCTCCAGGTCGAGCTGCTGCTTGGTGGTCACGAGCTGATCGAGGCGGACCGGGCGCGGCGCGACGTCCGCCCACTGCCGGGTGCTTTCCCGGCCGTGGTCGGGGTACGGCCGGCCGTTTCCGATGCGCTTGAAGATCACACGGAAAGCCTACCGGTCAAGAGCTTCCGGGCGCAGCCATGGCGCCGGAGTGCAACGCCGGAAACATTCCGCGAACATGGGCATACCGGCCGGTACCGGTGCGGGGGGCGGGTGCGGGGGGCCGGAAAGAGGTGTCGGGAAGGCGCCGGCGGAACAGGGGGGCGCAGACGCCGCCGTGGAGCGAGCACGGTGCGCCGCCCGGAGCCGGCCCGGTTATGCACAGGCTGTGGACGGCGATTCGGCGTACGGGAGGCCGGGCGCGACGCTCGTACACCGCTCACACCGTGTGGGGGACCTGCCGGGCCCGGCCGCGGATGCTGAACGCGGTGACGGTCTCGATGATCCCGACCGCGACCAGCCAGATGCCGCCGACGAGGGTCAGCACGGCGACCGACGCGAAGGGTGAGTCGATGAGCACGACGCCGCCGATGACCGTGACGATCCCGAGGAAGATGTGCCAGCCACGGGCGGGCATCCGGGGGTCGGAGGCGGCGGCCAGGGCCTGGGTGATCCCGCGGATCAGCCAGCCGATGCCGATCCACAGGGCGAGCAGCAGGATCGACTGGAAGGGCCCGCGGAAGCAGAACAGGCCCAGCAGGATCGACAGCGCGCCGCTGATGAAGGCCAGCACCCGCAGCGAGGTCGCCTTGTGCGTGCCGAACGCGGCGATCAGCTGGAAGACGCCGCTGATGACCAGGTAGAGGCCGAACAGGACGCCGGCGGCGAGCAGGGAGGCACTCGGCCAGACCAGCACCAGGACGCCCAGGACCAGCGAGGCGATGCCGGTGCCCAGGACGACCTTCCAGGTGGCCTGGGACAGGGCGTGCAGAGGGCCTTCGAAGGGCGGCTCGGGCTCGTGGGCGTGTGGTGTCTGCCGGGTGTGCACCCCACGGTCGTCGTACTCACGGCCCCAGTCGGGACCGCTGCTCGGTGGTTCAGCCATGGTCCATGCTGAGAACGGCCCGCCGTGCCCCGCCACCCGGGTGGTCCAGCAGGCTTAAACCGGGCCTGCCGCCGAGCCGTCCTCGGGCTCACTTCCCAGGCGCCTTCGCCGACTTGGCCGCCGCCTTCATCTCCTGCTTGTGCGCCCGCACCTTGGCCAGCGACTCGGGCCCGGTGATGTCGGCGACGGAACGGAAGGAGCCCGGCTCGCCGTAGGCCCCGGCGGCCTCCCGCCAGCCCTCGGGGCTGACCCCGAGCTGCTTGCCGAGCAGCGCGAGGAAGATCTGCGCCTTCTGCCTGCCGAAGCCGGGCAGGTCCTCCAGGCGCCTCAGCAGCTCGGCCCCGCTGTCCACCCCCCGCCAGACCGCCTCGGCGTCGCCGTCGTAGTGCTCGACCAGGTACTGGCACAGCTGCTGGACGCGCTTGGCCATCGACCCGGGGTAGCGGTGCACGGCGGGCTTCTCGGAGAGCTTCGCGCTGAAGGCCTCCGGGTCCATGACGGCGATCTCATGGGCGTCCAGGTCGTCGGCTCCCATGCGTCGCGCGATGGTCGCCGGGCCCTTGAACGCCCACTCCATGGGGATCTGCTGGTCCAGCAGCATCCCGGTCAGCGCGGCGAGCGGACTGCGCCCGAGGAGCGCGTCGGCCTGGGGATCCTGGGCGAGGTGCAGAGTGACGTCCATAGGCCGATCATCCGTCCCCCGCCCCGGTTCCGCTCGCCCCCGGCCGTACCGGGCTCTGCCCGGCCGTACCGGGCTCTGCCCGGCCGTACCGGGAGCCGTCCCGCTACGACGCCATAGTCCTGCGTGTCCAGCCTGGTCTCCGGCTCCCAGCTCGCGCAGTCCCGGCCGGACAGCCACCTGGTCACCTCCCGGGCGACCCGCCGTGCCGCCGACGCGGTCCGTACTCCCCCTGGCCGTGCGTCAGGATCACCCCCCACCACGGGGCGGGCCGGGCCGGACGGCGCCCTGGCCGCCAGGTCGACCGTCGGCACCGTGCCCGGAGCGTCCCTCGCCAGCACATGGTGGAAGCCGTCGAGAGCCGGGCTTGCGGCGTCGACGACCGAGATGCCCACGGCGATGCGCTCGCAGCGCGGGAAACGCAGGTGCAGCTCCTCGATCTGCGGCCCGTGCAAGGGGCCGCAGACGAAGGGGCCGCAGATCGAAGACCAGATGCGAGTGAGCAGCCGGGCGTACCTGCGCCGGCGACGGCCCCTCCGGCCGGAACCCGGGGCTCCAGGCGACGTCGTGGTCCACTCCGGCCCGCTCCAGTACGTCCTCCACCCGTGCCGGCGCGAGCAGGTCCCCGGCGGTCGCCTCGCCTTCCAGAAAGCTGAACCAGCCCGTCAGCAGAATCCGCCGTCGCCGCTGCACAGCGAACGGGTGCCCTGCCGAACCCGCGGCAATCAGCGCCTTGGAGCCCGTGCACCGGGGGCCCTGACGAAGGGACCGGCGGTCGCGTCGGAGCGCGCATGAGCCGGTCCCGGGTGGTATCCCCTAGTCGCCGCCGAAGACTTCCTTCTGCACGTCGTTGGGGCCGTCGAACCGGCGCGCCTTGGCGTGCGAGAGCTTGTCCACGATCTTGTCGTCCGCGCCGTTGTTCCTGGCGACGGAGACGAGATCGTCACGGCTGGCTGGGTAGTCGGCGCCCTTCAGGGCCTTCTGCAGCTCGATCGGGCTCGTGTCGGCCATGGCAGCCTCCTGTCTGTGCGGGCGCAGTCGGCCCGCGTGTGCAGTCGCCGAGTACCCCGGGGAAGAAGCACGTGCGCGCCGCACACCTGCGTGTCATCGATGCCCGGCCGCCCCGCTCGTGATCCGGGTGCGGCGCGCCCCCTGTGTGGTGGGAGCCGTGACGGGTACGCGGAAGCCTCCGAAGGCTGTGTGGTTTCCCGAGAACGACGCGACAACCTTGGAGCCCGCATGGAACCGCACCGAGCCGCCCCCGGGCCCGGCAGGGACGCCGTGGCCCTGGTCACCGGATCCGACTCCGGTATCGGGCGTGCCACCGCTGTTCGGCTGGCGGAGGCCGGCATGGACGTCGGCATCACCTGGCACCGCGATCACGACGGGGCGCAGCGGACGGCGGACGAGGTACGCGCGGCCGGCCGCCGTGCCGTGGTCGAGCACCTGGACCTCACCCGGCTGCCGGAGGCCGCCGCGGTCGTCGACCTGGTGACCGAGCGGTTCGGCAGGATCGACGTACTGGTCAACAATGCCGGGACCGGCACCATGACCCCGTTCCTGGAGCTGGACCTGGACACCGTGCGCCAGGTCATCGACGTCGATCTGATGGGGCCGTTCCTGTGCGGTCAGCGTGCTGCTCGTCACATGATCGCCCAGGGGGGCGGGGGACGGATCATCAACGTGACGAGTGTCCACGAGCACCAGCCCCGCGTGGGTGCCGCGCCGTACTGCGCGGCCAAGGGCGGGCTCGGGCTGCTCACCCAGGTCATGGCGCTGGAACTGGCCGAGCACGGGATCAACGTCAACGCCGTCGCTCCGGGTGAGATCGCCACCCCGATGACCGGCCAGGAGGACATCGACGTCACCACCCAACGGCGGCCCGGCGTGCCGTTGGGCCGTCCGGGCGATGCCCGGGAGGTCGCGGAAGTGATCGCCTTCCTCGCGGGCCCGGGCGCCTCCTACGTCACGGGTGCTTCCTGGGCGGTGGACGGCGGGATGCTGAGGATGGGACCGCAGGCCGCCGGCCACCTCCGTGACGATGGCTGGCGGAGGCCTTGACCCCAACGACGGCTGTCGACCAGCTCCAGCAGGCGCCAGGAGGGCAAGGTCTCGTCGAGTTCATCGTTGATCGCCGCCCGGTGCTGCGCGCGCTGGACGCGTCGGCCGAAGTCCTTCCGGGCAGGTCGGAACCCGACGGAGGCTGATCTTGGCTCGGATACGCTCCTGCTGACTTGTCGAACAGTCCGGCGAATCCGCGCCAGCGGATACGCCCTGCCTGGGGGGCATTCCCATGACGTCGCAGTCCCGCACGGTGCTCGGCATCGCGCTCACTTCCGTCCTCGCCCTGACGGCCGGGGCCCCGGCCGCCGCGCACACCACGGCCGCGGCCACGGGTACCACCGCCCCGGTCACCGTCGAGACGCGTGCGCCGGGCGCGTGGGGCACCCGCACCCTGCATGCCGCGAACCCCGACCCCGCCTCCGCCTCGGGCGGGCTGAACGCCCTGGTGTCGGCCGCGGACGGCACCCTTGTCTCCCTCACCGGCGACTCACTCTCCCGTTCCACCCGGATCCGGCCCGCCGGCAGCACCGGCTGGCTCACCCCGCAGACCTGGCCGGACGCCGGCGGGTACAACACACAGCTGGTCTCGCTCGGCGATGGCTCGGTGCGCCTGGTCTGGCGGGCAAAGCGCGCCGACGACCACGACAACTACTGGCTGAAGACGGCCACTCTCGCGCCCGGCGCGACCGCCTTCTCCGAGCCCGAGTACGTCGCCGCGGTCCCCGAGAAGGGCTACACCCACCTGGCGGCGGCCCCCGATGGCCGGCTGGTCGCCGTGTGGTCGGTCTCCGGCGTCGTGAAGGCCGCGGAGAAGGCCGGCCCGCAGGCCGCGTGGACCGCTCCGGTCGACCTCGACGAGCAGCCGCCGTCCGGCAGCCGCGACATCGCCAACATGGACCTGGCGGTCGCCAAGGACGGCACCGCCCTGCTGGTGTGGCAGTGGCAGGAGAGCAAGGCCGTCGTCGCCCTGGAGAAGGCCCTCGGCGCGCCCGCCTGGACCGCGGTCCAGGACTTCCCGGTCCCGAGCACCGACCTGGCGCGCCCGAAGGTGTTCGCGCATCCGCAGGGCGGCTTCGACGTGTTCTACGACGACCTTGCCCAGCTCATGTACACGCACCGGCCCGCCGGCACCACGCAGTGGAGCGCGCCGCAGTCCGCCGCCAACTACGGCAGCACCTACGGCATGTCGGCCCCCGCCTATCTGCCGAACGGCGATCTCTTCGTCGCCGGCGGGCCCGGCTACTCGACCGGCTCCTGGTACGCGGTCCGCTCGGCGGCCACCGGCCGCTGGCTGCCGTACGGGCAGCCGTTCTCCACGGCAAAGAAGGTGCGCGCGGTCGACGCGGTCGCCACCTCGGGCGGCACGGTCACCGTGACCTGGCGGGAGGGGTACTCGTACCAGGAGTACACGATGGCCGCCGTCTTCAAGGGCGGCACCTGGTCCGTCCCGCGGCGGCTGAGCGCGACGAGCGCCCAGTTCGCCGGTGCGCCGCAGGTGGCCGCCGACGCGCTCGGCCGTCCCGTCGTGCTGTGGGACGAGTACAAGCTGACCGAGTCGAACAGCTTCGCCCTCGACGGGGTCTACGGTGCCACCACCACCGGCCGTGCCCTGCCCAAGTGGCGTGACTACACGGACGACGGCAAGGCCGACCTGTTCGGCCAGGGCAGCACCGGGCTGAAGGTGTACGCGGGCGACGCGACCAAGCTGTCCGCGGGGCAGCGCGCGACCGGCTGGCCGACGGGCACGCTCGTGCTGCCCTTCGGCGACCTCGACGGCGACCGCTGCAACGACGTGTTCGTCCGCTCCCCGAAGGGCGAGGCCCGGGTCTACACGACGATGTGCGGCGGGCTGCCCGACCAGCAGTCGTTCTCCGTGAAGGTCTCCTCGGACTGGAGCGGGTACAACACGGTCGTCTCGCCCGGCGATGTGACGGGCGACGGCCGGGCCGACCTGCTGACCCGGTCCGCCTCGACCGGGAACCTGTACGTGTACGCGAACAACGGCGCGGGCGGGTTCAAGGCCCGCACGCTCGCCGGGTCCGGCTTCGGCGGCTACAAGAGGCTGATCGCCGCCGGGGACCTCAACGGCGACGGCAAGAACGACCTGCTGGCCCTTGACGGCTCGAACGAGTTGTGGCGGTTCAACGGGACCGGCGTCGGCACGTTCACGTCCCGCTCGCTGGTCTTCAAGGACTGGGGCACGTCCTACAAGGACGTGGTCGGCGGGCTCGACCTGTCCGGCGACGGCCGGGCCGACCTGATCTCGCTCGACAAGGACGGCCACGCCTGGCTGAACCGGGGCAACGGCAGCGGCGGCTTCTACGGCCGGGTGCAGGCCGGCACGGCGACGAACTGGTCGGACATCCGCATCTCCTGACGACGCGGAGCCGGGGCCCCCGGGACCACGCGGTCCCGGGGGCCCGTTCAGCTGACTCGAATCACCCTTCGCCGGCCGATGCTGTCGGCGAGGACGAGGGGACCGGGGTGCGCGCCGACCAGAAATCGGAGTGAACGTAAGGGAGTCCCTTGGATTCCGGTGAGTTCGGATCAAGGGGCTTTCTGGGCGCCTCGGTGACCTTCGACTCGGCGACGCACGGGGAGGTCACGTGGAATCCGGCCTGGCCCTTGTACCCGAACTCCAGGCTGACCTGGAAGCCGTCGGGCGCGGTTGCGAAGATCGCGGGCATGTCGGTGCTGTTCCGCACCGAAATGATCTCGTAACCCTCCTTCTTCCAGTAGCGCTGCACGACACCGAGAAAGCTGCCGCGCCGCTCGACCGAGATGATCGTCATTACGTACCGTCGACGGCTCACCGACCCGGTACCGGTACCGTCGTTCTTGAAGTCGGTGCAGCTGGAGTCGCTCGACGGCCCCCGCATGACCTCGACCGACGGGTTGATCGCCTTGAGGGTCGCATCGATGATCCCCTCTGCGTGGTCGGCCGCTTCCTGCATGTTCATGTTCGTCTCCTTCGTCCCCTTCGTCCCCTTCGTCGCGTCCGCTTTCCCGCCCTCACTTCGACTGCCACTGATGAGGCCACAACCGGAAACGATGAGAGTTGACGCCAGGAGGGCCGCAGCACGGGTCTTCATCAGTATTTGTCCCAGGTCACGAGGTCACGAGGTCAGGACGGTCCGCGACGATGGCCGCGATGTTGGCAGCGGACACAGGGTCCTTGTCCCTCGCCGGGTTGAAGTAGTTGGAATGTGCTGGGGTCGTCCCGTGCCCGCCGATCACCGGCATCGGGCCGTCCGACACCCTGAAGTGTCTGGCACCGAACGCCTCGGTGCGCACCGGCCGGACCGCCCGCCGAAGAAGCCGACGGTGCCCGCTACGGCCTCCTTCATGGGTGGCAGGTGGCTGACGGGGGCGTTCGCAGCCGCACCAGTACGACGGGCCTCTGCCTCGGAGCCGTGATCGCGGTTGCCGCCGTCGCCCGCAGGCGTCGGCCAACCACAGCCCCACTCCGCATTCGGCCCACGAACACGTGATCAGGAGCACAGTAGCGACGCCGCCTCGTGCGCCCCATCCGTATCGGCCACCAGCCCGTCTGAGTACCGGTACTCAGACGGCACCCGGTCCTTGACCTGATGGGGGGGCGCCGTTCGGAGGAACCGGAGGCACGTACGGCCGGGACATGGACCCTGGGGCCGTTCGCAGGCGGTGACCATGCCATTGCCCGGAGCGGACATGTCCACATGAGGGCTGCACTCGGACCACGAGGCACGCCGGAGGTCCTTGCCTCCTCAACGGGCGGTAGCCGCGAACTGCCACCAGAAGCGCGACCACGGAACGGCGAAGGCTCCGACCGTGATCCGGTCGGAGCCTTCGTCTGCCCTGCTGGGCGGCTGCGGAGGATACGAGATTCGGACTCGTGAGGGGTTGCCCTCAACACGCTTTCCAAATGTTCGTACGAGGGTCCGGGAGTGATCAGGAGCGTTCTGACCCGCGGCGGAGTGTGGTCAGCGACAGATGGCGGACGGCGATGGACGGGGGTGAGTGCAACCAGAACTGGCAGCCCAGGACGGACTCGCTGGCCGTCACAGCTAGCCCGTCACGCAGGGGCAGGGTGTTGACGGCTGGATTCCAGCTGCTTCGGTCAGTCCTCGTCGGGAACCGTCCCGCGCACCGCGCCCCGACACGTCACCCTCACCTTCACCGAGTCGGTCGGCCTGCTGACCGACTCCTTCCGGATCTACGCCATCGGCAACCGCCGCATCCTCCGTCACCACGATTCCCTTCGACACCGGCGCCCCCGGCGGCCACGGCAAGGTACAGAGCACCCTGGACCCCGGGCGTGTCGGCACCAACTCCGTCGAGGTGGTGATCTACGGCCTCGACGGCGGCCTCTCCGCCGGCCCCGAAGTCCGCGTCACCCTCACCCTCCCCACCCGGCGCGGGGGCCCTGGACGCCAGGGTCACCGACCGCGGCGGCTACTGGTCCACCCCTTCCTTCACCCTCTCCCTCCCCGGCACCTGGACGCTGAAGGCCACCATCCGGATCTCGGAACTGGACCAGGTGACGGTGTCCGCGCCGGTGCGGGTGACGCGGCAGGAAGGTCAAGTTATCCCCCGGTTCAGGTAAAGGGAGTTGCTACATTGGCAAGTGCGCGGGACGAGCGGCAGGTCGACCGGAGGACGGGGGTCCCAATCACCGGCGTCGTGACGGCCGTACCGGATGCGCACGGCAACCCGAAGATCTCCGTCGACTACCAGGCGAACGTCTGGGACCGCTACAACTGGGACGAGGGCAAGGGCGTCAACGTGGGCCCGATGAAGATCCCCGACGGCCAGATGGCCAAGCTCCACCGGGTGGGACTCGCCCAGGAGTACGACATGGCGGGGAGCAGTAGCACGCACCACTACGATCTCGGCTCCTCGCAGCCCAACCAGTCTCCGCTGCCGGGCCCCGACGAAAGCAGGGACGGACGCACGGACCCGGGCCGGGAGCAACAGCAGGGCCGTACGACGCACAGGTCACCCGGGAGGGCAGCCGTCCGATGAACGACGCCCACGACAACACAGGCGGCCACCGCCGGACGCGCGCCGCCGGGGCGGCCCTCGGCACGCTGGTCCTCCTGGGCGCCCTGACGGCGACAGGCTGCTCCGCACCCGACTCCGGTACCGGCCCGGCCGGTGACCGCGCCGTCGGGCAGACCGTGGACGACAGGTGGGTCGAGGGCGTCACGCCGGGGTGGATGAGCGGGCACATGGGCGTCGACATCCCGGCCGCGGCTCAGGACGCGCGGGCTGGCTATCAGGTGACCTCCCGCTTCGACACCGGTGTGCTCACCTTCACACTGACCAGGTCCCAGGCACGGGCCTTCCTGGCCGCCTATCCGCCGGCCGGCGAGCTGCTGGAGCCCACGGCCGCCGTGACCGACGTGCGGACCCACGACTTCAGACACCTGGGCGTGCCGGAACCGGAGTCGTTCAAGAAGGGGATGCGCTACGGCTCCGTCTGCCCCGGCGCCGACCCCGAGCCCACCGCGAGCCCGGACCCGCTCGCCGACCCGTACGGCACCTCGGACACCGGCTGCGTCAGCCTCTACGCCCACGACTACGCCCCGGACCGCACCCGCATCTACCTCCGCGACCACTACGGGCCGGGCATCAGCCCCCTCCCGACAACCCCACCCACTTCCTCCCCGACCCGCTGACCGCTCCCACCGGTCGCGGGTTCGGGAAGGGCCTGCTTGGACAGACATACGCCGAAGGGCCGGACCGCTGCTGCGGTCCGGCCCTTCGGGCTGGCGGAGGATACGAGATTCGAACTCGTGAGGGGTTGCCCCCAACACGCTTTCCAAGCGTGCGCCCTAGGCCTCTAGGCGAATCCTCCGCCGGAAACATTACATGACCGAGGGCAGTGCTCGCGAACTCGTTTCTGCAGGCCGACATCGGGTACTCTGTGCACAGCCCCTCACGCGGCGCTATCTGACTGAACTCCCCCAGGGCCGGAAGGCAGCAAGGGTAGGTCGGCTCTGGCGGGTGCGTGGGGGGCGCTTGCGTTCTCCGGGTAAGCGGAGCCGGTTGCCCAGGGGTGGCCTTGGGCGGGGTTGGTTGTCAGTGGGCGCCTATAACCTCGTATGCGTGTCGTCTCTCGCGTTGTACCGCCGCTACCGCCCGGAGACCTTCGCGGAGGTCATCGGGCAGGAGCATGTCACTGACCCGCTGCAGCAGGCGCTGCGGAACAACCGGGTCAATCACGCGTACCTGTTCAGCGGGCCGCGCGGATGCGGCAAGACGACCAGCGCGCGGATCCTGGCCAGGTGCCTGAACTGTGAGCAAGGTCCCACACCCACGCCCTGCGGGGAGTGCCAGTCCTGCCAGGACCTCGCCAGGAACGGACCGGGTTCGATCGACGTCATCGAGATCGACGCCGCCTCGCACGGTGGCGTGGACGACGCCCGTGAGCTGCGCGAGAAGGCTTTCTTCGGTCCCGCTTCCAGCCGGTACAAGATCTACATCATCGACGAGGCCCACATGGTCACGTCGGCCGGTTTCAACGCGCTCCTCAAGGTCGTCGAGGAGCCGCCCGAGCATCTGAAGTTCATCTTCGCCACCACCGAGCCCGAGAAGGTCATCGGGACCATCCGGTCGCGTACGCATCACTATCCGTTCCGGCTCGTCCCGCCGGGGACGCTGCGGGACTACCTCGCCGACGTGTGCGGGCGGGAGAACATCCCCGTCGAGGAGGGGGTGCTCCCGCTCGTCGTGCGCGCCGGTGCCGGGTCCGTGCGTGACTCCATGTCCGTCATGGACCAGCTCCTCGCCGGTGCGGCGGAGGATGGTGTGACGTACGCCATGGCCACCTCCCTCCTCGGCTACACCGACGGGTCCCTGCTCGACTCCGTCGTCGAGGCCTTCGCCACCGGTGACGGTGCCGCCGCCTTCGAGGTCGTGGACCGCGTCATCGAGGGCGGCAACGACCCGCGGCGGTTCGTCGCCGATCTGCTGGAGCGGCTGCGCGACCTGGTGATCCTCGCCGCTGTCCCGGACGCCGTGGAAAAGGGGCTTATCGACGCCCCCGCCGACGTCCTGGAGCGCATGCAGGCCCAGGCCGACACGTTCGGGCCCGCCGAGCTCAGCCGCGCCGCCGACCTGGTCAACGAGGGTCTCACCGAGATGCGCGGCGCCACCTCGCCCCGCCTCCAGCTGGAACTCATCTGCGCCCGCGTGCTGCTCCCCGCGGCCTACGGCGACGAGCGCTCCGTCATGGCCCGCCTCGACCGCCTGGAACGCGGCGTCAACTTCTCGGCCGGCGCCGGAGCGCCCGTCGCCGGGTACGTCCCGGGGCCTGAAGCCCATGGCGGGGCTCTGGCTGCGGGCCTGGGCGCGGGCGCTGCGGCCGGCGGCGGCCCCGCGGCAGCCCGCGCGGCCGTACGGGCTTCTACCGGCGGACCGGGCGCCGGTGGCGCTCCGGACGCCGGTCTGCCGGGCGCCGGTGGCGTCCCGGGGGGCGGACAGGGGGCGGGTCCGATCCCCGCTGCTCCGTCCGCGCCCGGCCCGGCCGCACCCGAGCCCTCGCCGGTCCAGGCCCCGGCGCCCGCCTCCGTGCCCCCGGCACCTCCCACAACCCCTTCCCCGTCCGGTGCCCCGGCCCCCGGCGCCTGGCCCACCGCCACCCCGGCCGGCAGCGGCCGGCGCCCCGGCGGCTGGCCCACGGCCGCCACAGCCGGCCAAGGGCAAGGGCAAGGGCAAGGGCCGGGTCGGGCGGGCTCCGGCCAGGCACAGCAGCGCGCCGCGGCCCCCGCATCGGCCGCCCCTCCGGTCCAGCCGCCCGCTCCGGCTCCCGCAGCCGTCCCCGCCGGCGGGCTCGACCCCCGCATGCTCTGGAAGGACATCCTGGAGGCCGTCAAGAACCGCCGCCGCTTCACCTGGATCCTGCTCAGCCAGAACGCCCAGGTGGCCGGCTTCGACGGCACCACCCTCCAGCTCGGGTTCGTCAACGCCGGAGCCCGCGACAACTTCGCGAGCAGCGGCAGCGAGGACGTGCTGCGACAGGCCCTGGCCGAGCAGTTCAACGTGCAGTGGAAGATCGAGGCGATCGTCGACCCGTCGGGCGGTGGCTCCGTGCCCCCGTCGTCCGGTGGCTCGCCGGGCTACGGCGGCGCCCCCGCCGGCGGTGGCTACGGCGCCCCGGCCCCTCGCCCCGCAGCGCCCCAGCCCGCGCCCGCCGCACCGCAGCACGCCGCCCCGGCGCCGGTCGCGTCAGCCCCGCAGGCCGCCGCCCCGGCGCCCGAGCCGCCCCCTGTCGCTCCCGAGGACGACATCCCCGAGGACGACGACCCCGACCTGGACGAGTCGGCCCTCTCCGGCCACGAACTGATCGTGCGGGAACTGGGTGCGACGGTGGTGGAGGAGTTCTCCAACGAGTAGCCGCCGGGAACGGCCGTCACCGACAGCCGGCACCCCCTTGGAGGAAAGTCCAACAAACCCGGCGCCGAACCTTCGGCAGCCTTGCCAGTAGGCTGAACCCCGTGAAGGTCCTCGTCATCGGCAGCGGCGCCCGCGAACACGCCCTGTGCCGCTCCCTGTCCCTCGACCCCGACGTCACCGCGCTGTACTGCGCCCCCGGCAACGCCGGCATCGCCGAGGTCGCCGAGCTGCACCAGGTCGACGCGCTCGACGGCGCTGCGGTGGCCGCGCTGGCCGTCGACCTCGGTGCCGACCTGGTCGTGGTCGGTCCGGAGGCCCCGCTGGTCGCCGGCGTGGCCGACGCCGTACGCGAGGCCGGCATCCCGGTGTTCGGCCCTTCCCGCGAGGCGGCCCAGCTGGAGGGCTCGAAGGCCTTCGCCAAGGACGTCATGGCGGCGGCCGGGGTGCCGACCGCGCGGTCGTACGTCTGCACCACCCCGGAGGAGGTCGCCGAGGCCCTCGACGCGTTCGGTGCCCCCTACGTCGTCAAGGACGACGGACTCGCCGCCGGCAAGGGCGTGGTCGTCACCTCCGAGCTGGAGGCCGCCAAGGCCCACGCGGCCGGCTGCGAGCGCGTCGTCATCGAGGAGTTCCTCGACGGCCCCGAGGTGTCCCTCTTCGCCATCACCGACGGCCGGACCGTCGTCCCCCTCCAGCCCGCCCAGGACTTCAAGCGGGCCCTGGACGGTGACGAGGGCCCGAACACGGGCGGCATGGGCGCGTACTCGCCGCTGCCGTGGGCCGACCCCAAGCTGGTCGAAGAGGTGCTGGAGACGGTGCTGCAGCCGACCGTGGACGAGCTGCGCCGCAGGGGCACGCCGTTCTCCGGTCTGCTCTACGCCGGTCTCGCGATCACCTCGCGCGGTGTCCGGGTCATCGAGTTCAACGCCCGCTTCGGTGACCCCGAGACCCAGGTCGTGCTGGCCCGCCTGAAGACCCCGCTGGCCGGCATCCTGCTCGCCGCCGCGAACGGCACCCTCGGCGACCTGGAGCCGCTGCGCTGGAGCGAGGACGCGGCCGTCACCGTGGTCATCGCCTCGCACAACTACCCCGGTACCCCACGCACCGGCGACCCGATCACCGGCCTGGACGAGGTCGCGGCGGAGGACGCCCCGCACGCGTACGTGCTGCACGCCGGGACCAAGCGGGACGGCGACGCCGTCGTCAGCGCGGGCGGGCGTGTGCTGTCCGTCACGGCGACCGGCGAGCACCTGGCCCAGGCCCGCGAGCGGGCGTACCGGGCGGTGGCCCGCATCCACCTCGACGGCTCCCAGCACCGCACGGACATCGCGGCGAAGGCGGCCGAGGCGTAAACCCACCGGTCACGCACGCCCCGCCCCAGGCCCCGGACACACATCCGGGGCCTGGCGCATTCTCAGCGCGATCCGGGGCCTGATCTTCGCTGTCTGTCACCCACCTCTGACCAAAGCCATTCCATCGGGTGAGCAATCAGCCATACAGCTGACGGGGGCCCGGGCCCCAACTAGGGTGCCGCGCAAGCGTTCCGGCACTTGGCCCACCGGCATTGCGATGTCAGTAACGGGTGCCACAGTGGGGGAGTGAGCAACGCCAGGACGGCAGCGGATCGGCAGGGAGGGGGTGAGGGCCGCTCGTGACCGGAATCGGAAGGGAGACGGGCGCGCAGGCCGCGCGTTCCCGGGCCCTGGCCGTGCTGCGCGTCAGGGGCCGGGCGCTGGGCGTGGCCCTGCTGCCCGCGGCAGCCGCGGTGATCCTGCTGACCGGCGGCTCCACCGGCCATATGGTCGGCCCGGGCTGGGACGCCGCCCGCTGGGCGGTGGGCGTGCTCGCCGTGCTCGTGCTGCTGGCCGCCGCCGGTATCGCCCTGGTCGTGGCCCGTGCCCGCCCGGCCGTGAGCCCCACGGTCCCGGTCTCTGAGCGGTCCGCCCCGGACCTGTACCGGATGGTGCGTGACCTCGCCGACCGCCTGGACGTCCCGGCCCCCTCCGCCATAGCGCTCACCCCGGACTGCGACAGCTGGCTGGAGGACCGCACCCACCCGGCCCACGCCCCGCCCCCGCGCCCGGTCCGCGACGAGATAGCGGGTCCTGGGCACCGCTTCCACGGCCGCGCGGCCACCGCCCCCGTCCTCGTCATCGGCTCCCCGTTCCTGTGGTGGATGCGGGTCGGTGAGCTGCGCGCGGTCCTCGCGCCGGTCGTCGCCGGTACGGGTCCGTCCGCGCACCCGGACATAGCCGCCGCCCGCCGTTTCGTACGCGGGCTGGACGCGGCCGTGGCCGTCGCCGCGCTTCCCGGCCGCCGTCCGCCCGTCCGCTGGGTGTGCGCAGGCGTCGGCGGGGTGGCCCGGCTGCTGCTGCGCGGCTGCCGGGAACACGCGGCGCAGATGGAGCGCGGGGTCGCGGCGGCGGCGGCCGAGCGCGCCCAGACGGTGGACTACGGCCTGCGGATCGTGGCCCAGGAGCAAGTCGGTCTGGCGTACGCCGGCTGGGACCGGCTGCTGACCAGGGTGGCGCTGCCCGCCTGGCGCATGGGCCGCTGGCCGGCCCGGCTGGACGCCGGTGTGGTGGCGGCGCTGACCGAGCTCTCCCGGCGCGACCGCCTCGCCGAGGGCTTCGCCTCCCGCCTCGGCGAGCGGCCCGCCTGCGACCTGCTGGAGGAGCCCGGCACGGTGGACGAGGCCGTCTCCCTGCTCGCCGCGCGCCTTTTCCACGGCCGGCCCGCCGAGCCCCGCCGGGACTGGGCGCCGGTGGACTGGCAGGCGTACCCGGAGGAGGTCGTGGACCGCACCTGGCGCGCCGACGCCGCCCGTCTGCACCGCGTCCTGGACTCCCTCGGTGTCCGCCCCTCCCTCGATCCCACGGCCCCCGACCCGGGCGGCCCCACCCTGGCCCGCGTAATGGACCACCTCACGGAACCCGCCGTCACCCGACAACGCCCCGAGGATGAGACACCCGGCGCGGAGACCGGCGAGGCCGCCGAGGCCGACAAAACAGCCGACAAAACAGACGAGACCGTCGAGGCGCAGGAGACATACGAGACCGGCGAGACCGGCGAGACCGGCGAGGACCACGACCACGAGGGCACGGGCTCCGGCACCGAGCGCAGCGCTGCCCTCGCCGCCGGGCTGAGTGCCGAGCTGGCGCGGGAGGAGGCCGCCGCGCCGAGCGCTGCGACCGCCCCCGGGCACGGGCCCGACAGCTCCCTGTGGGACGGCGGTGCCCTCCCGCTGTTCCCGCTGCAGACCCCGCGCACCGCCCGCGAACTCCTCGCCGACCACCTGACGGCGATGGTCTGCTGCGCGGCCGTCGACACCGCCGGCGCGACGCCTGGCCTGGACTGGCTCGACGGGCCGGCGCTGCTGCTGGACGGCAAGCGGGCCGCCGACCTGATGCCCAGGGTGCTCAGCCTGATCGAGGAGGGAGACCCTGGCCCGCTGCGCGACTGGCTGACCGCGTCCGGGATACGCGCGGAGAAGCCGGTGCGGCTCCTCTGACCAGGCGGTCCGCCCACCTGTCGCGCCCTGAGCCGGAGGGCCGTCTTCCATTTCTGGTCAATTTGCAACGAACGGTGACCGGACCCGTGCGTTATGTGATGTGCTGGGACCGACCACGCATCTGGCAAAGGCTTGCGACATACGACAGTGCGCACCAGCCAGCACCCAACAGCACCCGAGCAGAGCTATGAGCGCACGGGGGCACGAGGGAGGGGGCGTCCATGGCCTCGGACCACATCCGCCGCTGGGATTCCGGAGCGCTCGCTCACGCCGTCACGGACCCCTTCGGCCAGGGCCCGGTGCCCTGGCTGCGCGGCAGTGAGACCTACTTCGACGACACCGGTCACGTCGTGCCCTGGTACGTCGACCCGAACCCGCAGCGGTTCACCCGTGACCGCCCGCGCGTGCCCGGCCCCCGCTCGGCCGACGACGTGCACTGCCAGATCAAGGGGTTCACCGCGACCGGCGGCGTCCGGCCCGGTGAAGCGATCGACTTCCACGTCACGGTCGACCCACCGCAGGAGTTCGGCGTCGACGTCTACCGGATCGGCCACTACGGCGGCGACGGCGCAGCCAAGATCACCACCAGCCCCCGGCTCTCGGGCATCGTCCAGCCCCCGCCGCTGACCGCCGACCGCACCGTCTCCTGCCACCACTGGTGGCTCTCCTGGCGCCTCCAGGTGCCCACCTACTGGAACGTCGGCGCCTATGTGGCCGTGCTCACCACCGCCGACGGCTACCGCTCCCACGTGCCGTTCACGGTCCGCGACGACCACCCCGCCGACCTGCTCCTGCTGCTGCCCGACATCACCTGGCAGGCGTACAACCTGTACCCGGAGGACGGCCGCACCGGCGCGAGCCTCTACCACGCCTGGGACGAGCGGGGACGGCTGCTCGGCGAGGCCGACGCCGCGACGACCGTCTCCTTCGACCGTCCCTACGCGGGCGCGGGCCTGCCCCTGCATGTGGGCCACGCCTACGATTTCATCCGCTGGGCCGAGCGCTACGGCTACGACCTCGCCTACGCCGACGCCCGTGATCTGCACGCCGGCCGCGTCGATCCCACTCGCTACCGGGGTCTCGTCTTCCCCGGTCACGACGAGTACTGGTCCACGGCGATGCGCCGCACGGTCGAGGAGGCCCGCGACCACGGCACCTCGCTGGTCTTCCTGTCCGCCAACACGATGTACTGGCACGTGGAGTTGGGGCCATCGCCGTCGGGCGCCCAGGACCGGCTGCTGACCTGCCGCAAGCGCAAGGGCCCCGGCAGGCCGGTGCTGTGGCGCGAGATCGACCGGCCCGAGCAGCGGCTGATCGGTATCCAGTACGCGGGCCGGGTTCCCGAACCGCACCCGCTGATCGTCCGCAACGGGGACCACTGGCTGTGGGAGGCGACCGGCGCGCACGAGGGCGACGCGATCGAGGGTCTGGTCGCCGGCGAGGCCGACCGGTACTTCCCGCGTACCCCGCTGCCCGAGCACGACGAACGCATCCTGCTCGCCCACTCCCCCTACACCGACACCGCGGGGGCCGTGCGGCACCAGGAGACCTCCCTCTACCGCGCGCCCTCCGGTGCCTGGGTGTTCGCCTCCGGCACCTTCGCCTGGTCCCCGGCCCTGGACCGCCCCGGCCACCAGGACACCCGAATCCAGCGGGCAACGGCGAACCTCCTGGACCGCATCTGCAAACGCGACTGACCCACCCCTACACCACCGGCCCCAGCACCCCCGGCGTTCGGGCTCCCGAGGCCCTCGTCTCGGACGTGCGGCCTGGTGTTCCGGCCTCTGGGCGTACAGGCCGGCGTCCCCGGCCGCTCTACCCCGGCCTTGGCTCTTCTGGTTCCCCCGGGTTCTCCGGGTCCTCGGCCCGGCGGCCTGGTCCCCGGCTTCGGTCCCGGGCTTGGTTCTTGTGGTTCCCCCGCGTCCCGGGTTCTCCCGGTTCCCGGCCTCGGGTCGCTGGGCCGCAGGACCCGAGTCTTCGGGCCCGGGCCGCTCGGTCCTTCCGCCCCGGCCCCGGGTTTCCGGGCCTCGCCTCTCCCGGGGCGCCCGCCGCCCGCCGCCCGCCGCCCGGGTGCCCGCGGCCCTCCTAGGTCCCGGTCCCCGGCCTCATGGCTCTGGTCCCCGCTCCTGGCCACGACCGTCGGGCCTCCTGCCCCCCGGGCCCCCGCCTCCCGGCCTAACCCCGTCCCGCCCGCCCGCCCCGCCCGCCCGCCGACCTCGCCCGTCCCCCCTGTCCCGCCCCACCCCGCTCCCGGGTCCGCCCTCGGCCCCCCGAAACCCCGGACGCGTCACCGGCCCCCTGGCCGAAACTCATCGCCCGCATAAGGGAGAATCGAGGCACTTGGACAGAACCACGGGGAGGAACCGTGTCCGGATTCGTAGAAAAGCCCGAGCCGATCGAGGTTCCGGGCCTGGTGCACCTGCACACCGGAAAGGTGCGCGAGCTGTACCAGAACGAGGCGGGCGACCTCGTGATGGTCGCCAGCGACCGTATGTCCGCCTATGACTGGGTGCTGCCCACCGAGATCCCCGACAAGGGCCGGGTGCTGACCCAGCTCTCCCTGTGGTGGTTCGACCAGCTGCGCGACCTGGTCCCCAACCACGTGATCAGCGCCGAGGTGCCCGAGGGTGCCCCCGCCGACTGGCAGGGCCGCACGCTGATCTGCAAGTCCCTGAAGATGGTTCCGGTGGAGTGCGTGGCCCGTGGCTACCTCACCGGCTCCGGTCTGGTCGAGTACAACGAGTCCCGCACCGTCTGCGGCCTCGCCCTGCCCGAGGGCCTGGTCGACGGCTCCGAACTCCCCGCCCCGATCTTCACCCCGGCCACCAAGGCCGAGGTCGGTGAACACGACGAGAACGTCTCCTACGAAGAGGTCGCCCGCCAGGTCGGTCCGGAGACCGCCGCCCAGCTGCGCCAGGCCACGCTCGCCGTGTACTCCCGTGCCCGGGACATCGCCCGGGACCGGGGCATCATCCTGGCCGACACCAAATTCGAGTTCGGCTTCGACGGCGACAGGCTCGTCATCGCCGACGAGGTCCTCACCCCGGACTCCTCCCGCTTCTGGCCGTCCGACCAGTGGCAGCCGGGGCGCGCGCAGCCCTCGTACGACAAGCAGTTCGTGCGTGACTGGCTGACCTCGGCCGAGTCGGGCTGGGACCGCAAGAGCGAGCAGCCCCCGCCGTCGCTGCCGGAGCACGTCGTGGTGGCGACCCGGCAGAAGTACGTGGAGGCGTACGAGCGCCTGACGGGCACGAGCTGGTAAGAGCCGCAGAAAACGAAGAACCCCCCCGGCGCCGGCCGGGGGGGTTTTCTCTGGAGCGGACGACGAGGCTCGAACTCGCGACCTCAACCTTGGCAAGGTTGCGCTCTACCAACTGAGCTACGTCCGCACTGCGCTGTTGCGCGAGAGCAACTATACCCAACCTGGGACCCCGGTGAGACACACGGCCCGCCAGCTATCGGGGATGTGGCGACGCTCACACCACCGCAGCACCACAGGTCACTTGAGCAACACGAAAAGACCCCGGCCCAATGGACCGGGGTCTTTTTCCCGAGCGGACGACGAGGCTCGAACTCGCGACCTCAACCTTGGCAAGGTTGCGCTCTACCAACTGAGCTACGTCCGCACTGCTCCCGACCGGCTCCCACCGATCGGTGCGAGCACCAGCCTACCTGATCCACAAGAGTGGTCGTGACAACCGGTGCCAGAGCGGGTGACAGGAATCGCACACTGCGCCTTCCCCCTGGAAGGGGGATGTTCTGCTACTGAACTACACCCGCATGTACTCCGTGGGATCTGGCCTTCCGGCCTCGCCCCTCGGCGTGTCCCAGACACTAGCTGATCAGCAGGGGGGTAACGCAAGTCGGCTGTCCGGCCGGAGCGGGGAGGGGCGGGTGTGGGCGGCGCGCCCGGCCAAACGGGCGGCCCCCAGGGCTCGCTGACGGGCCCTGAGGGGTGCCCCTTCGCGGGCCCGCGGGCTCACTGGGCGGCGCTGAACGCCTCGTAGACCTTCTTCGGGATGCGGCCCCGGGCCGGAACGTCCATCTTGTTCGCCTGGGCCCAGGCGCGGACGGCTGCCGGGTCGGGAGCGACCTCGGTCTGCTTGTACGCCTTGCCGGAGCGGGAACGCTTGCGGCCGGCCTCCACGTAGGGCGCGAGCGCCTTACGCAGTTTCTTGGCGTTGGATTCGTTCAGGTCGATCTCGTACGACTTCCCGTCGAGTCCGAAGGCGATCGTTTCCGCCGCTTCCGAGCCGTCGATGTCGTCAAAGAGAGTGACCACGACCTTTTGCGCCACGAATATCGGTCCCTTCGTGCGGCACGTCGATACAGCTCACCGGCGATGACGTGCCGAGTATCGGCTATTGCCAATTCATTTGTACAGTGCCTGGCAATACAAAGTGAAGCCCTGCTAAATCCGCCGCGTGTCCCAGTGCATTACGTGTGGCGGCGGGGGCGGGGGGAACTTTTCCAGAACTTTTCACGGCCGCAGCCGTCCGTCACCCGATCGTGATGCCCATCACGTAGTTTCCTACAACTCTACTCGCGTAGAAATTTTGTGCGGGTACCCTGAAGGGACCTGCTCAGCACCACACACCGGGAGTGCCAGTGGCACGCGTCGTAGTCGACGTCATGCTCAAGCCGGAGATCCTCGACCCCCAGGGCCAGGCGGTCCAGCGTGCGCTGCCGCGCCTGGGATTCGACGGGATCTCGGACGTACGTCAGGGAAAGCGTTTCGAACTGGAAGTTGAAGGGCCGGTCGACGACGCCGCGCTCGCCCGCATCCATGATCTCGCGGAATCCTTCCTCGCCAACACCGTGATCGAGGACTTCACCGTCCGGGTGGAAGAGGTCGCGGAAGTCGCGGAGGCGGCCAAGTGACCGCTCGTATTGGCGTCGTCACTTTCCCGGGGAGCCTGGACGACCAGGACACCCGGCGCGCGATCCGCCTCGCGGGTGCCGAACCGGTCGCCCTCTGGCACAAGGACAAGGACCTCAAGCAGGTCGACGCCGTGGTGCTGCCCGGCGGTTTCTCCTACGGCGACTATCTGCGGGCCGGGGCCATCTCCCGGTTCTCGCCGGTGATGGAGACCGTGATCGAGCAGGCCAAGGACGGCCTGCCGGTCCTCGGCATCTGCAACGGCTTCCAGGTCCTCACCGAGGCCCACCTCCTCCCGGGCGGGATGCTCGGCAACGACCACCTCCACTTCATCTGCCGCGACCAGAAGCTGCGGGTGGAGAACGCGGAGACCGCCTGGACCAGCGACTACACGGCCGGCCAGGAGATCCACATCCCGCTGAAGAACATGGACGGGCGGTACGTCGCCGACTCGTACACGCTCGACAAGCTGGAGGCCGAGGGTCGGGTCGTCTTCCGGTACCTGGACTTCAACCCGAACGGCTCGCTGCGGGACATCGCCGGCATCACCAACGAGGCCGGGAACGTCGTCGGCCTCATGCCGCACCCCGAGCACGCCGTCGAGCCGCTGATCGGTACGGGTCGTACCGACGGCCTCCCGTTCTTCACCTCGATCCTCAAGAAGCTGGTCAACGCATGAGCAAGACGCCTCTGGACACGGTCGAGCACGCCGCCGCGACCCCCGAGGTCGAGCTGCCCTGGGCCGAGCTGGGCCTGAAGAAGGACGAGTACGACCGGGTCGTCGAGATCCTCGGCCGCCGCCCGACCGGTGCCGAACTCGCCATGTACTCGGTCATGTGGTCCGAGCACTGCTCGTACAAGTCCTCCAAGGTCCACCTCCGCCAGTTCGGCGAGAAGGCCCCGCAGAGCGACGCGCTGCTCGTCGGCATCGGCGAGAACGCGGGCGTGGTGGACGTCGGCCAGGGTTACGCGGTCACCTTCAAGGTCGAGTCGCACAACCACCCGTCGTACGTCGAGCCCTACCAGGGCGCGGCCACCGGTGTCGGCGGCATCGTCCGCGACATCATCGCGATGGGCGCCCGCCCGGTCGCCGTGGTCGACCCGCTGCGCTTCGGCGCGGCCGACCACCCCGACACCAAGCGCGTCCTGCCGGGCGTGGTCGCCGGCATCGGCGGCTACGGCAACTGCCTGGGCCTGCCCAACATCGGCGGCGAGGTCGTCTTCGACTCCTGCTACCAGGGCAACCCCCTGGTCAACGCCGGTGCCATCGGCGTGATGCGGCACGAGGACATCCACCTGGCCAAGGCCTCCGGCGCCGGCAACAAGGTCGTCCTGTACGGCGCCCGGACCGGCGGCGACGGCATCGGCGGCGCGTCGATCCTGGCTTCCGAGACCTTCGACGACGCCAAGCCCTCCAAGCGTCCGGCCGTCCAGGTCGGCGACCCCTTCCAGGAGAAGCTCCTCATCGAGTGCACCCTGGAGGCGTTCCGGGAGAAGCTGGTCGTCGGCATCCAGGACCTGGGCGCGGCCGGACTGTCCTGCGCCACCAGCGAGCTGGCCTCCAACGGCTCCGGCGGCATGCGCGTCACCCTGGACGACGTCCCGCTGCGCGACTCCACGCTCTCGCCCGAGGAGATCCTCATGAGCGAGTCGCAGGAGCGCATGTGCGCGGTCGTGGAGCCGGAGAAGGTCGAGCGCTTCCTGGAGATCTGCGAGAAGTGGGACGTCATCGCCACGGTCATCGGTGAGGTGACGGACGGCGACCGGCTGGAGATCTTCTGGCACGGCGAGAAGATCGTGGACGTCAACCCGCGCACGGTCGCGCACGAGGGCCCGGTCTACGAGCGCCCGTACGCCCGCCCGGACTGGCAGGACGCCCTCCAGGCCGACGACGCGGGCAGGCTTCCTCGTCCCGCCGACGCGCGCGAGCTGAAGGAGCAGGTCCTGAAGCTGGTCGGCTCGCCGAACCAGGCGTCCAAGAAGTGGATCACGCAGCAGTACGACCACTTCGTGCAGGGCAACACCGTCCTCGCCCAGCCGGAGGACTCCGGCATGATCCGCGTGGACGAGAAGACCGGCCTCGGCGTCGCCATCGCCACGGACGGAAACGGCCGCTACGCCAAGCTGGACCCGTACGCGGGCGCGCAGCTGGCGCTCGCGGAGGCGTACCGCAACGTGGCGACGACGGGTGCGAAGCCGCTCGCGGTGTCGGACTGCCTGAACTTCGGCTCGCCCGAGGACCCGGCGGTCATGTGGCAGTTCGCGGAAGCCGTCCGCGGCCTGGCGGACGCCTGCCAGCAGCTCGGCACCCCGGTGACGGGCGGCAACGTCTCGCTCTACAACCAGACGGGCGAGGCGGCCATCCACCCGACCCCGGTGGTCGCGGTGCTCGGCGTCATCGACGACGTGGCCCGCCGCACGCCGGTCGCCTTCCAGGAGGACGGCCAGCTGATCTACCTCCTCGGCGACACGCGTGAGGAGTTCGGCGGCTCGGCCTGGTCCCAGGTCGTCCACGACCACCTCGGCGGTCTGCCGCCGAAGGTCGACCTGGAGCGCGAGCGCCTGCTGGCCGAGATCCTGATCTCCGCCTCCCGCGACGGGATGATCGACTCCGCGCACGACCTGTCCGACGGCGGTCTGATCCAGGCGGTCGTGGAGTCCGCGCTGCTCGGTGGCAAGGGCGCGCGTCTGGTCGTCCCGGACGGCCTGGACGCCTTCACCTTCCTCTTCTCCGAGTCGGCCGGCCGCGCGATCGTCGCGGTGCCGCGCTCGGAGGAGGTCCGCTTCAACGACATGTGCGGTGCGCGGGGCCTGCCGGCCACCCGCATCGGTGTCGTGGACGGCGACGCGGTGGAGATCCAGGGCGAGTTCGCGCTCTCCCTGACGGAGCTGCGCGAGGCGCACGAGAACACGATTCCGGCGCTGCTGGCGTAACCCGTCGTACGTCACCGTCGTACGACGGTGAAGGCCCCGCCCGTTCAAGTCGACGGGCGGGGCCTTCCCGCACTCGCACCACGGAGGGCTTCGCACCGAAGCCCTCACAGGGCGGCCGGTGCCGCCTCCCCGGGCTGGGCCGGGCTGTCCTGGGCCGGGCGGGGCTTCGGCAGCAGCAGCGCCAGCAGCAGGCACAGGCCCATCAGTCCGGCCGCGCACAGGAACACCGTGTCCATCGCGGACACGTACGCCCTCACACCGGCCGCGCGGTCCGCTCCGCGCAGGGCGGCGAGGGAGCCGGCATCGCCGGGGCCGTCGTAGAGGCGGTTCAGCAGGGCACCGAAGAGGGCGGCGCCCAGGGCCGTGCCGAGGGTCTGGAAGAAGCGGATCGAGGTCGTGGCGACACCGAGCTGGTGGCGCGGGGCCGCCTGTTGCACCAGCTGGATCAGCTGGCCCAGGAGCTGGCCGAAGCCGAGGCCGACGAGCAGCAGGGCCGCGCGCAGCTGCCACAGTGAGGTGTCGGCGGCGGTGGCGGCCAGCAGCAGGAACGCGGTTGTACCCACCACGGAACCGCTGATCAGGAAGGTCCGCTCGGACCAGCCCCGTTCGGCGAGCCGCCCGCCGGCGAGGCCGACTGCCATGATGCCCGTCGCCATAGGGATCAGATACAGCCCGGCGGAGGAGCTGGTGATGCCGCGGACGAGCTGGAGGTAGACCAGCACGTAGTAGATCGCGCCGGTCATGGCCGCGCCCAGCAGGCCCTGGACGGCGAAGCCCAGGCGCAGTTCGGGGATCCGGAAGAGTGCGGGCGGCAGGATCGGTTCGGCGGCGGTGAACTGGCGGCGCAGGAAGAGCCCGAGCGTGCCTGCGGAGGCCAGAGCCACGCCGATGACCTGCGGGGACGTCCAGGCGTACTGCCTGCCGCCCCACTCGGTGACCAGCAGCGCAGTGGTGGAGAACGCGGCGGCGAGCGCGGCGCCGGCGAAGTCGATCGCGCGGCTGGTGGTCTGGCGGGGGAGCTTCAGCACGACCACGGCGGTGGCGAGCGCGGCGACGCCGAGCGGCAGATTGACGTAGAACGCCCAGCGCCAGCTCGCGTGGTCGGCGAGGAAGCCGCCGAGCCAGGGGCCCACGGCGATGCCACCGCCCGCGACGATCCCGCCGGTGCCGGCGCCCTTGTCCGGCCTCTCGCCGGGCCCCTTCAGCTGGGCGAGGACGACCATCGTCACGCTCATCAACCCGCCCGCGCCGAGACCCTGGACGGCCCGGGAGGCGATCAGCCAGCCCATGGAGGGGGCCGCGCCGCACAGCGCCGAGCCGGTCAGGAAGGCACCCAGGGCGCCGAGGAAGACCGGTTTGGCGCCGAGGACGTCGCACAGTCTGCCGTAGAGCGGGAGCATCGCGGCCGAGGCCAGCGAGAAGGCGCTCACCAGCCAAGGGATTGTGCCGATGCCGTGATCGGGGTCGAGGTCCCGGACGATCGGGACGGTGACGGCGGACACGATCTGGGTGTCCAGGACGGCCAGGACGATCGTGATCAGGCAGACGATGAGGCCGATCTTGCGCTGCGTGTCGGTCATGAACCGCACCATGCCCCAATAAATGTACTGAGTCAATGTTTTATCTGAGGCGAGATTTCGTCCTGGCCTAAAATTCGTCTTGGTAAGGTGTCGGCATGGCTGAGGCGATGGGGCTGCGCGAGCGCAAGAAGCAGCAGACCGCGATGCGGATCTACCGGACCGCCATCGCACTGTTCGCGGAGAAGGGGTTCGACGCGGTCTCGGTGCAGGAGATCGCCGACGCCGCCGAGGTCTCCAAGATGACCGTCTTCAACTACTTCGGCACGAAGGAAGACCTGGTCTTTCGCCCCATGGAGGAACACTTCTCCGACGCCGCCCGTGCCGTGCGCGAGCGGGCGCCGGGCGAGTCCGCGGTGGAGGCCGTCCGCAGGCAGTTCCTGGAGATGATCGAGTCTCGCGACCCCTCGGTCGGCCTGCACGCCGAGCCGTTCGCCCGCCGGATCCGCCAGGTCATCATGGCCACGCCTGTCCTGAAGGAGCGCGCATATGTCGCGTCCGAACGCGGCGCCCGGGAGCTGGCCGACGTGCTCACCGCGGAGACGGGTGACCCCACCCTGGCCCTGATAGCCGCTGCCACGCTCAACGTCACGCGCACCGCGCTCGTGGAGGAGCACCACCGCCGCATCGACGCCGGCGAGAGCGTCGACCAGGTGGCCGCTGACGCTGCCGAACGCGCCCGGCACGCCTTCGGCTTGGTGGAAAAAGGCCTGAAGGGCTACGCCGTGAAGGCATAGGCTCGGCGTCATGCCACCGGCCAGGAAGCGCACCCGCAGCTACGACCCCGCCAAGACCCGGGCGGCTGTCCTGGCCCAGCTCGGCCACGTACGGCAGGCCGTCCGTGGCCTGAGCCCCGAGCAGCTCGTGCTGCCCACCCGGCTCGGCGAGTGGACCGTACGCGAACTGGTCGTCCACATCGGGATGGCGCTCACCGCGATCCACCGCGCCCTGGACGAGCCGGCCCCGTCGAAGCAGGACGTCGCACTCGTCGAGTGGCCCTTCGGCACCGCCGTCAACGCCACGGCCATCGACGGCTTCACCCGGAAACTCACCGCGGACCACCCCGACCTCGACGCCTACCTCGCCGACGTCGACGAGAGCCTGCGCGCGCTGCTCGACACACACCCGGGGACCCGGCTCCTCGCCACCAGCGTCGGCGCGATGCCCCTGGACGACTACGTGGTCACCCGGACCGTAGAACTCGTCGTCCACACCGACGACCTGAACGCCGCCGTGCCCGGCCTGGAGGTGCCGTACGACCGCCAGGCCCTGGCCGCGGCCACCCGGCTGCTCGCCGACGCCCTCGCCGTGAAGGCGCCCGGCGGTTCCACCGAGGTGCGGGTGCCGCCGTACGCCGTCGTGCAGTGCGTCGAGGGGCCCCGGCACACCCGCGGCACCCCGCCCAACGTCGTGGAGACCGACCCGCTGACCTGGGTCCGGCTCGCCACCGGACGGATGACCTGGGGGGACGCGCTGGAGGGGGCGAAGGTCGGCGCGAGCGGGGAGCGGGCGGACATCGGAGGGCTGCTGCCGCTGATGACGTGACGGAACCGACGTCCACCGCAGGACGTCGAATCCGTATGAATCGGTACAAGCAGCGCACAGTCCTGACGGCGGTGGCCGCTCTCCTCCCCCTCGTGGTGGCCTGCGGCGGCAGAACGGCGGACAGTGGTGCCGTGGCCGCTCCCGAACCGGTGACCGGAGTCGAATGGCGGGTCGACAGCGTCACCGCCGGTGGCACCGTCCACCACACCCCTGCCGCCGCCTCCCCCCGCCTGCGCATCGACGCCGACGGCAAGGCGGCCGGCAACCTGGGCTGCAACCTGTTCAGCGCCCGCGCCACCGTGCACGGCGACCGGATCACGTTCGGGGACGTCCGTACGACCAAGATGGCCTGCGATCGCGCCCGTACGGCCTTCGAGCAGACCCTCGCCCGCACGCTCACCGCCGGCCCGCTCACCGCGCGGGTCGACGACGGGAAGCTGACGCTCACGGACGGCGACGGCGATGCCGTCCACCTCAGCCGCGGCGCGCCCGAATGATGTGCGACACCTCACTCATGCATGCGGCGAAGAGGCCCGCCGACCCGCCCCACAGCGCGTCCCGCACCCGGCCAGTCCACCGGTAAACCACTTCTGACCTGCAAGAACGCGGAAACCGCCAAGCTGATCGACAACCCCCGCTCTGTTACGGGCGCGTATCCCCAATTCGGACCAGTGGTCGATCTCGCCTACACTCGGTGGCGTGCCACGTGGTGACGGTCGACTCAATCACGATCTACTCCCCGGTGAGAAGGGCCCCCAGGACGCGTGTGGCGTCTTCGGTGTCTGGGCTCCGGGTGAAGAGGTCGCAAAGCTCACGTACTTCGGGCTCTACGCCCTCCAGCACCGGGGTCAGGAATCCGCGGGAATCGCGGTCAGCAATGGCTCCCAGATCCTCGTCTTCAAGGACATGGGGCTGGTGTCCCAGGTCTTCGACGAGACCTCTCTCGGTTCGCTCCAAGGTCATATCGCGGTCGGTCACGCCCGCTACTCGACCACCGGCGCCTCCGTGTGGGAGAACGCCCAGCCGACGTTCCGTGCCACCGCGCACGGCTCGATCGCGCTCGGCCACAACGGCAACCTGGTGAACACGGCGCAGCTCGCCGAGATGGTCGCCGAGCTGCCGAAGGACACCCATGGCCGCTCCACCCGGGTCGCGGCCACCAACGACACCGACCTGCTGACGGCCCTGCTGGCCGCCCAGGTCGACGAGGACGGCAAGCCGCTGACCATCGAGGAGGCCGCGCACGCGGTCCTGCCGCGGGTCCGGGGCGCCTTCTCGCTCGTCTTCATGGACGAGCACACCCTCTACGCCGCCCGTGACCCGCAGGGCATCCGCCCGCTGGTCCTCGGCCGCCTGGAGCGCGGCTGGGTGGTCGCCTCCGAGACCGCCGCGCTGGACATCTGCGGCGCCAGCTTCGTCCGGGAGATCGAGCCGGGCGAGTTCGTCGCCGTCGACGAGAACGGCCTGCGCACCTCGCGATTCGCGGAAGCGAAGCCCAAGGGCTGTGTCTTCGAGTACGTGTACCTGGCCCGCCCGGACACCGAGATCGCCGGCCGGAACGTGTACCTCTCCCGGGTCGAGATGGGCCGCCGTCTCGCCAAGGAGGCCCCCGCCGAGGCCGACCTGGTCATAGCGACGCCGGAGTCCGGCACCCCGGCCGCCATCGGCTACGCCGAGGCGAGCGGGATCCCGTTCGGCGCGGGTCTGGTCAAGAACGCCTACGTCGGCCGCACCTTCATCCAGCCCTCGCAGACGATCCGCCAGCTCGGTATCCGCCTGAAGCTGAACCCGCTGAAGGAAGTCATCAAGGGCAAGCGCCTGGTCGTCGTGGACGACTCGATCGTGCGCGGCAACACCCAGCGGGCCCTGGTGCGCATGCTGCGCGAGGCCGGTGCCGCCGAGGTCCACATCCGGATCTCCTCGCCGCCCGTGAAGTGGCCCTGCTTCTTCGGTATCGACTTCGCCACCCGCGCGGAGCTGATCGCCAACGGCATGACCATCGAGGAGATCGGCACCAGCCTCGGCGCGGACTCCCTGGCCTACATCTCCATCGACGGCATGATCGAGGCGACCACCATCGCCAAGCCGAACCTGTGCCGCGCCTGCTTCGACGGCGAGTACCCGATGGAGCTGCCGGACCCTGAGCTGCTCGGCAAGCAGCTGCTGGAGACCGAGCTGGCCGCCGGGCCGGCCGCCACGGCCGCGGCCGACGCGATTCGTCGCCCGTAAGCCCCGTAGAAACCAACCCGAAAGATCCCAGGCAATGTCTGAGAGCCGTTCCACCGGTGCTTCCTACGCGGCTGCCGGAGTCGACATCGAGGCGGGCGACCGCGCCGTAGAGCTGATGAAGGAGTGGGTGAAGAAGACCCAGCGCCCCGAGGTCCTGGGCGGCCTCGGCGGCTTCGCCGGGCTCTTCGACGCCTCCGCCCTCAAGCGCTACGAGCGTCCCCTTCTCGCCTCCGCCACGGACGGCGTCGGTACGAAGGTCGACATCGCACGCCAGATGGGTGTCTACGACACCATCGGCCACGACCTGGTCGCCATGGTCATGGACGACATCGTGGTGTGCGGTGCCGAGCCGCTGTTCATGACCGACTACATCTGTGTCGGCAAGGTGTACCCGGAGCGGGTCGCCGCCATCGTCAAGGGCATCGCGGAAGGCTGTGTGCTGGCCGGCTGCGCCCTGGTGGGCGGCGAGACGGCCGAACACCCCGGACTGCTGGGCGCGGACGACTTCGACGTCGCCGGCGCCGGTACGGGCGTCGTGGAGGCCGATCGGCTGCTGGGCGCGGATCGCATCCGTAAGGGTGACACCGTGATCGCCATGGCGTCCTCCGGGCTTCACTCGAACGGGTACTCCCTGGTCCGCCATGTCCTGCTGAACACGGCGGGCCTGTCCCTGGACGCGGAGATCGCCGACCTCGGCCGCACCCTCGGCGAGGAGCTGCTGGAGCCGACGAAGATCTACTCGCTGGACTGCCTGGCGCTGACCCGCACCACCGAGGTGCACGCGTTCAGCCACATCACCGGCGGTGGGCTGGCCGCGAACCTGGCCCGGGTGATCCCCGACGGGCTGCACGCCACCGTCGACCGCTCCACCTGGACCCCGGGCGCGATCTTCGACCTGGTCGGCCGGACCGGCAGCGTCGAGCGCCTGGAGCTGGAGAAGACCCTCAACATGGGCGTCGGCATGATGGCGATCGTCCCCGAGGAGTCCGCCGACGCGGCCCTGACCACGCTGGCCGACCGCGGGGTCGAGGCGTGGGTCGCGGGCGAGATCACGGACCGTGGCGACCAGGAGACCGGCGCCGAGCTGGTGGGCGACTACGCCGCCTGAGCCCGCGGGGTCGGCTGGACCTGCGGACAGCACAGAAGCCGGTCGGTGGCTGTGCCACCGACCGGACTGGTGCTCAAAGCAAGGTCAAGCGCCGCGACGGTGCTGCGAGGGACCCTCGTCCTCGTCCTCGTCGTCGTCGTCCTCATAGAGGTCGGCGTAGCGCGAGTACAGATCGTCGTCGTCATGCTCATCGGCGTCCTCGAAGCGGTCGCCGTTCGGCGACTGGTTCGACGTCGATGCGCCCAGCTCCTCGGCCAGGCGTGACAAGTCCGTCCCGCCGCTGTTGTACTTCAGCTGGCGGGCGACCTTCGTCTGCTTGGCCTTGGCCCGGCCGCGCCCCATGGCTCGACCCCCTCAACGACGGGGCTCGATGGCCCCTGGTTGACACGCGTTCATGATTCCCGACGGTCTCTCTGTGAGAGCCCGCCTGTAGGGCTTCCACGGTACCTGAGCCCGCGCCCATACGGTACGTCGCCCGCAGCACGCGCGTGTGCACAGGACCATCAAGGCGCCCTGTCCTTGCTGGTCAGTGGCGATTTTAACCACTTATCCGGGCCCGACCCGCCGGTGGAAGTGAGAGTTCTCTCTAAGTTCCCGCCGGCGGGTACCGTTCATGTGTGCGAATCAGCGCGCCGCGCGGGCCTCCGCCATGCGCTGCTCGGCGATCCGGTCGGCCGCGGCGGCCGGCGGAATCCCGTCTTCCTTCGCGCGTGCGAAGATCGCCAGCGTGGTGTCGAAGATCTTCGCGGCCTTCGCCTTGCACCGCTCGAAGTCGAACCCGTGCAGCTCGTCGGCCACCTGGATGACACCGCCGGCGTTCACCACGTAGTCGGGCGCGTAGAGGATCCCGCGGTCGGCGAGGTCCTTCTCCACGCCCGGGTGGGCGAGCTGGTTGTTGGCCGCGCCGCACACCACTCGCGCGGTGAGCACCGGCACGGTGTCGTCGTTCAGGGCACCGCCCAGGGCGCAGGGAGCGTAGATGTCGAGCCCCTCGACGCGGATCAGGGCGTCGGTGTCGGCGACGGCCGTGACCCCCTCCGGGTGCTCGTCGAGGATCCGCTGGACGGCGTCCGCCCGCACGTCCGTGATGACGACCTCGGCGCCCTCGTCCAGCAGGTGCCGGACCAGGTGGTGGCCGACCTTGCCGACGCCGGCGATGCCGACCTTGCGTCCGCGCAGCGAGGGGTCGCCCCACAGGTGCTGGGCGGAGGCGCGCATGCCCTGGTAGACGCCGAAGGAGGTGAGGACGGAGGAGTCGCCCGCGCCGCCGTTCTCGGGGGAGCGGCCGGTGGTCCAGCGGCACTCGCGGGCCACGACGTCCATGTCGGCGACGTAGGTGCCGACGTCGCACGCGGTGACGTAGCGCCCGCCGAGCGAGGCGACCATGCGGCCGTAGGCGAGGAGCAGCTCCTCGGTCTTGTCGCGCTCCGGGTCACCGATGATCACGGCCTTGCCGCCGCCGTGGTCCAGGCCGGCCATGGCGTTCTTGTACGACATGCCGCGCGAGAGGTTGAGGGCGTCCGCGACGGCCTCCGCCTCGGTCGCGTAGGGGTAGAAGCGCGTGCCGCCGAGGGCGGGGCCCAGAGCGGTGGAGTGGATGGCGATCACGGCCTTGAGGCCGGTGGCGCGGTCCTGGCAGAGCACGACCTGCTCATGGCCACCCTGGTCCGAGTGGAAGAGGGTGTGCAGGACGCCGGCGGATGCGCCAGTTACGTCGGTCACTGTGGTGACTCCTGTGTAAGTAGCGGCGGGTGGGGAGTGGCTCCCGTATGGGTGGCGGGGGCCGTGGGATGAGCGTAGAGCCTGCGGTCACCCGCCATCTGCCCAGTGTTCAGGATCACCCTCGCGTGCCGCTCGCGCGCACACCGACGTGGCACGATTTGCAGTGGTTTCGAGACCGGTGTGACGGGGAGGGAGCAGGCGTGCCCAAGGTGTCCTCGGTGATCGTCCCTTATGCCGCGTACCTGCGTGTCTACGAGCCGCTGGCAGCCTTCCCGGAGCCGGAGCGGACCCACTGGGCGCGCTACGCCCGCCGCCCCGACCGCCCCTCCTACCAGGACGAACTGCGCCGCTCCCTCGCCGACTTGCTGCCCACTCCGCCGATCGCGGTACCGGTGCACGAGAGCAGTGACGCCTTCGTGCTGGAGACCGACGGGGTGGTCTGCGTGTGCCCCTGGCGGACCCGGCTGCGCGGCTGGCAGGCGCTCAGCGGCCTCGCCGGGGAACTGCCGCAGCCGCTGCTGGACGCGGTACTGCCGCCGGTGGTGCGCGACCAGGCCGCCCGGGACTACGAGCGCTGGCTCGACCGCAACCCCGACGCCCGGCCCTGGATCCGCACCGCGACCTGGCAGGTGCCGCTGAACTGGTTCGTGCTGGTCGCCGACGAGGAGCGCCGCTACGACAAGGGGACCGGCGAGGTGCCGCCGATGCTGCGGTACCGCACGCCGATGGTGCAGGCCCGGCGGCGGGTGGCGCGGGCGCTGCGCGCGCTGAAGGACGCCATCGGGGAGGGGCCGCTGATCGACGGCCTGGTGGACGTCGGCCGCTGGCTGGAGGAGTTCCACCCGCGCGCGCTGGTGGAGCTGGACTACGGCGGCCTGGTGCACGTGGTGCCGGCCGGTGAGCTGGAGGACGACCACTCGGCGGCGGACGTGGCCCATGGCATCGAGGCGCTGCGCCAGGGCGACGGGACGGCCGCTGGGGAGGCGTACGCGCGGCTGGTGGAGCGGTGGCGGGCGGTGCGGGACCTGCGTTCCGCGAATTGAGTGCAGAAGAGTCGCTGCGAGTGACGTACATCACGGTCGAAATGGCCTCGAACGACGTACCGTCTACGACACTTGACCACCTGACGGGACGTAGGTCCCGATCCGGGCTTTTGTCCCAAGGGTGATGGACGGCACGTACGCGGCTCTTGCGCCTCTTGCCGACCCTCATGCCAAAATAGGACAAGGAGCCCGGGGAGGGCTCTGTCCGTCCTATTGTGCTCAACTATGGGCGGAATCTCAGCATTGCACGCTTTGGGGGGTCCGGTGCCTCCTGATCGCCACTGTGACTGATCGTCACAGTGGCGTGACTGTCCGCTATGGCATGGTCCATCGGCTTCCGTCGCTGATGAACACCTGGGAGGGCAATTCCATCGGTTTGGCCGACGGGGCTGGACAGATGGTGTAGTTGTAGTGCCGAGGACAAGCCGTTCGTCCTATAACCGACTCGACTCGCGTCCGCCATTTCGGGCAACGCGGGTCAAGGTGCAGAATTTAGAGGAAAGAACCGAGAAGGTTCGGTTCTCCCGAGGAGGCCGCTCATGACCGCTCGCACCCCTGATGCCGAGCCGCTGCTGACCCCCGCTGAGGTCGCCACCATGTTCCGCGTCGACCCGAAGACGGTCACGCGGTGGGCGAAGGCCGGCAAGCTCACGTCCATCCGTACGCTCGGTGGGCACCGCCGCTACCGCGAGGCCGAGGTGCGCGCACTGCTCGCGGGCATCCCGCAGCAGCGCAGCGAGGCCTGAACAACCGAATAACCGGGCAAAACGGACGGCCCCCCATCCGTCCGAGGCGCCCGAAACCCTAGCTCCACACGACGCGGGACCTGCCCCAACAGGACCCACGCCCGAGCCGATCAGAACTTTCCATGGCGGCGACACGGGGTGCGTCGTCGATCGCGCTGGACTCCGCCGGGTCCAGCGCGATCTTTTTATGCGCGCGTTCGCGCCCGGCTCGCGTGCCCGTTCGCACGTGCGGTTCCTGTGCGAGCGATTGTGTGCGGGGTTCTGGCCGGTGACCTGAGTGGCAGGTGTGACGCATGTGACGAGCCGTTTGTGAGTGCAGTGCAATTGCACATATTAAATTGACCGGTTGTAGGGCGTGGGTAAGAGAGACAGTTTCAAAAACTCTTCCAGTGACACCCGTCACATCTTCCGCGCCTTGCTGCCTCCCGCTCGCCTGCGCTAGCGGAACCACGCATTCCAGCGTGCCACATGCGCAAGGGAGTTGGAGCCATCGCTGGCGTCGGGGCGCTGTTGGTCAGGCGTGTCGGGGGCCTTCGTCCACGCCGGCCTCCTGCTCCGCGTGTTCCGGCTCCAGGTGTTCCGGCTCCAGGTGTCCCGGCTCCAGGTGTCCCGGTGTGCTCGGGGCGGAATCCATCGCCAGGCGCAGCAGCTGACGGCATATCGGGCAACAGCGGGTGAGGTGCCGGTAGGACGAGGCGGCCGACAGATGGGCCCTCAGAAGCGCCCGTGTCTCGTGCCTGACGGATGCCGCCATACGCCACCTCCGGGCCGCACATGGGAACGGGAGCCTGGTTTCTAGGTACCGAGGGAACGTGCCACCGTCAACCCCGGGAACGGCCCGCGGTGGGCGTCAGCAGGCTCGTGCCCCCGGTCCTCGGCCGGGCGGCTTCCCGGACGGCAACAGCAGAAGGGCCCCCGCTCGGGGGGCCCTTCTCTCAATGCGGTCCTGACGGGATTTGAACCCGCGGCCTCCACCTTGACAGGGTGGCGAGCACTCCAAACTGCTCCACAGGACCAGGTTTCGCGGCGCTTGGCTTGCTGCGTTGCGCTGCGAGAAGAGACTGTACAGGAGGTGAGCCCGATGGTCGAACTCACCCGCTGTACACGGATAGTCACGGGACGGCGGCGTCGATCGCCTTGACGATCCGCTTGTCGGAGACGGGGTACGCCGTGCCCAGCGCGTGGGCGAAATAGCTGACCCGGAGCTCCTCGATCATCCAGCGGATGTCCAGCACCTGCTGCGGCACCGGCCGGCCCTGCGGAAGCTGCTCCAGGAGCCAGGCGTACTCGTCCTGCATCTCGTGGACCTTCTCCATGCGGGTGGTGTCCCGCTGGACCCCGGTCGGCATCTGCTGCAGGCGCCGGTCGGCGGCAACCAGATAGCGCATCAGGTCGGGGAGCCGCCGTATGCCCGCCCACGTCACAAAACCGGGCTTCACAAGGGCGTCCAGCTGCTTGCGGACGTCCGTGAGGTTCGCCAGCAGCGCGGGGCTGCCAGCGGCCTTCAGACGGCGTTCACAGGCCTGCCAGGCCGTGAGCACCTGCTGCACCTGGGCGACCGTGCGGACGGTCGTGTCCACGATCTCCGCGCGCACCCTGTCGTACAGCTTCCGATACGACTCCTCGTCCCACACCGGCCCGCCGAAGTCAGCGATCAGCTTGTCCGCCGCCGCCGTCGCGCAGTCGTCGAACAGCGCCTGGATCGAGCCGTGCGGGTTCGCGGACAGGGCGAGCTTCTGGGCGTTCGTCAGCTTCTCCGACGCGAACTTCGCCGGATTCACCGGGATGTTGCGCAGGATCAGCCGACGCGTGCCCTTCCACATCGCCTCCGCCTGCTCGGCCTCCGTGTCGAAGAGGCGGACGGAGACCGTGTCGCCGTCGTCCACCAGCGCCGGGTAGGCCTTCACCGGCTGCCCGGCCCGGCGCGTCTCGAAGACCCGGGTGAGGGTTCCGATCGTCCAGTCGGTCAGGCCCGCGCGCTCCAGCGACTCGCCGCCCTCGCGGGAGGCGGTCTCCGCCGCGGCCTGGGACAGGGCCTTGCGGGCCTTCGGCTTCAGGCGCAGCTGCAGCGCCTGCAGATCCTTGTCCTCGGCGAGCTTACGGCGGCGTTCGTCGACGATCCGGAAGGTGATCCGGAGGTGGTCGGGGACCTTCGCCCAGTCGAAGTCGTCCGCCTCGAAGGGCACGCCGACCATGCGCTTCAGTTCCCGCGCCATCGTCACCGTCAACGGCTCCTGAAGGGGCACCGCCTTCTCCAGGAACGCCTTCGCGTAGTTCGGCGCGGGCACGTAGTGGCGGCGGATCGGCTTCGGCAGGGAGCGGATCAGCTCGGTGACGAGCTCCTGCCTGAGACCCGGGATCTGCCAGTCGAAGCCCTCGTCGGTGACCTGGTTGAGGACCTGGAGCGGGACGTGGACCGTCACACCGTCCGCGTCCGCGCCCGGCTCGAACTGGTACGTCACCCGGAACTTCAGCTGTCCCTGCCGCCAGCTGTCCGGATAGTCCGCCTTGGTGACCGCCTCCGCCGACTCCCGGATGAGCATCTCCCGCTCGAAGTCCAGGAAGTCGGGCTGCTCCTGCCGCTTCCGCTTCCACCAGGAGTCGAAGTGGGCACCGGAGACGACGTGTTCGGGTACCCGCTGGTCGTAGAAGTCGAAGAGGGTCTCGTCGTCCACGACGATGTCCCGGCGGCGGGCGCGGTGCTCCAGCTCCTCGACCTCGCTGAGGAGTTTGCGGTTGTCCGCGAAGAACTTGTGGTGTGTGCGCCAGTCGCCCTCGACCAGCGCGTTGCGGATGAACAGCTCGCGCGAGACCTGGGGGTCGATCCGGCCGTAGTTCACCTTGCGCTGGGCGATGATCGGGACGCCGTACAGCGTCACCTTCTCGTACGCCATCACGGCCGCCTGGTCCTTCTCCCAGTGCGGTTCGCTGTACGTGCGCTTGAGCAGGTGGCCGGCCAGCGGCTCGACCCACTCGGGCTCGATCTTCGCGTTGACCCGCGCCCACAGGCGGCTCGTCTCCACCAGCTCCGCCGACATCAGGAACCGGGGCTGCTTCCTGAACAGCGCCGAGCCCGGGAAGATCGCGAACTTGGCGTTGCGGGCACCCAGGTACTCGTTCTTGTTGCCGTCCTTCACGTCCTTCATCCTGATGTGGGAGAGCAGGCCGGCGAGGAGGGAGACATGGACGCGGTCGGCGGGGGCGTCGTCCTCGTTGACGTGCATGCCCATCTGCTTGGCGACCGTACGCAGCTGGGTGTAGATGTCCTGCCACTCGCGGATGCGCAGGAAGTTCAGGTACTCCTGCTTGCACATCCGGCGGAAGGAGCTGGAACCGCGTTCCTTCTGCTGCTCGCGCAGGTACCGCCACAGGTTCAGGTAGGCGAGGAAGTCGCTGGTCTCGTCCTTGAAGCGGGCGTGCTGCTGGTCGGCCTGGGCCTGTTTGTCGGCCGGGCGCTCGCGCGGGTCCTGGATGGACAGCGCGGCGGCGATGACCATGACCTCGCGGACACAGCCGTTGCGGCCGGCCTCCAGGACCATGCGGGCCAGGCGGGGGTCGACGGGCAGCTGCGCCAGCTTGCGGCCGGTGTCGGTCAGGCGCTTGCGCGGGTCCTTCTGCGCGGGGTCCAGTGCGCCCAGCTCCTGGAGCAGCTGCACGCCGTCGCGGATGTTGCGGTGGTCCGGCGGGTCGATGAAGGGGAACTTCTCGATCTCGCCCAGGCCGGCCGCGGTCATCTGCAGGATGACGGAGGCCAGGTTCGTCCGCAGGATCTCCGCGTCCGTGAACTCCGGTCGGGCGAGGAAGTCGTCCTCGGAGTAGAGCCGGATGCAGATGCCGTCGCTGGTCCGTCCGCAGCGGCCCTTGCGCTGGTTGGCGCTGGCCTGCGAGATCGGCTCGATGGGGAGCCGCTGGACCTTGGTGCGGTGGCTGTAGCGGCTGATCCGGGCGAAGCCCGGGTCGATGACGTACTTGATGCCGGGGACGGTGAGGGACGTCTCGGCGACGTTGGTCGCCAGAACGATCCTGCGCCCGGTGTGCGGCTGGAACACCCGGTGCTGCTCGGCGTGCGAGAGCCGGGCGTACAGGGGCAGGATCTCCGTGAACCTGTACTTCTTCTTCTCCAGGGCGTCGGCCGTGTCCCGGATCTCCCGCTCACCGGAGAGGAAGACGAGGATGTCGCCCTTCCCCTCGGCCATCAGCTCCTCGACGGCGTCGGTGATGGCGGTGATCTGATCCCGGTCGGCGTCCGCGGCATCCTCGGCGTACTCCTCCAGGAGGGGCCGGTAGCGCACCTCGACCGGATACGTCCGTCCGCTGACCTCGATGATCGGGGCGTCGCCGAAGTGCCGGGAGAACCGCTCGGGGTCGATGGTCGCGGAGGTGATGACGACCTTGAGGTCGGGCCTGCGCGGCAGCAGCTGGGCCAGGTAGCCGAGCAGGAAGTCGATGTTGAGGGACCGCTCGTGGGCCTCGTCGATGATGATCGTGTCGTAGGCGCGCAGCTCGCCGTCGGTCTGGATCTCGGCGAGCAGGATGCCGTCCGTCATCAGCTTGATGAAGGTGGCGTCCGGGTCGACCTGGTCGGTGAAGCGCACCTTCCAGCCGACGGCCTCGCCGAGGGGTGTGTGCAGCTCCTCCGCCACGCGCTCGGCGACGGTACGGGCGGCGATCCGCCGGGGCTGGGTGTGCCCGATCATGCCGCGTACCCCGCGGCCCAGCTCCAGGCAGATCTTCGGGATCTGCGTGGTCTTTCCGGACCCGGTCTCACCGGCGACGATGACGACCTGGTGATCGCGGATGGCCTCGGCGATCAGGTCCTTCTTCTGGCTGACGGGCAGCTGCTCGGGGTAGGTGACGGCGGGCACGCCGGTGCGCCGCCCGGCCATGCGGGTCTCGGCCTTGCCGATCTCGCCCTCGATCTCGGCGAGGACGGTGGCACGGGCCTCCGGCTTGCGGATCTTGCGCGCACCTTCGAGCCGCCTGCCGAGCCGATGCGCGTCGCGCAGCGACAGCTCGGTCAGACGGGGGGCAAGGGTGGCGAGGGCGGGGGCTGGATGCGTAGACATACGCGGTCCAGGATCTCACCTCACCGAAATCACTGGCGAACGATTTGCTCCCGACGCGGTGCGGCTCGCTCCGACGGCCCTGCGGCGGGGCTCACGGCGTGCTGCGCTGAGCGGGCGGTGTCTGGGCCGGCGGTGTCTGAGACCGCGGTGTCTGGGCAGGCGGCGTGCCGTGCTGCGGCTGCCGCGCCGGTCCGTGCCCCATGGCGATCGACTTCGCGGTGTTGGAGACGGCCTTGATGCCCAGGTAGGCAGTGGTCATGCTGCTCACGGCGGTGAAGGCGGCGGTCAGTACACCGACGATCACCGACTTGTCCCCGTCGAGCTGCCACACGCCGAAGATCGCGACCCCGGCGATGGCGAGATTGCTGATGACGACCGCCAGTAACCCGTACCGGGCCCGGTCCTTCTCCACATCGGTGTCCTGAACGCCTCTGACCTCGTCCCCGCTCATCGTCCCTGCCCCCTGACCAACACGCTGGATCAGCCAGAACGTAGCGCTGGGCGGCCTCGGTGCCAAGCGATCCACAGACCAGGAAGGGCATGTGGTGAGGGGCATACGAAGAAGGCCCCGTTCGGATGAACGGGGCCTTCTGGCTGTGGCTGGGGCCGGGGTCGAACCGGCGACCTTCCGCTTTTCAGGCGGACGCTCGTACCAACTGAGCTACCCAGCCACGAGGTTTCACGTGAAACCTCAGCGGTCCTGACGGGATTTGAACCCGCGGCCTCCACCTTGACAGGGTGGCGAGCACTCCAAACTGCTCCACAGGACCAAGCTTTCGTACGACAGTGTCGCACAGGGTGGTGCGTGCCCCCAACGGGATTCGAACCCGTGCTACCGCCTTGAAAGGGCGGCGTCCTAGGCCGCTAGACGATGAGGGCTATCGGCCCGCCTGGGCGCTTCTCAGCGCGTCGGGGACGTGAGAAGCATATGGGATGGCGGGGAGTATCGCCAAAACGGTTTACGGCAAGCGGGGGGACGCCCGGCCGGACGGGGCGGACGGAGGTGCCGGAGCCGGGGTGGACGGGGCTGCCGGGCCCGGGGTCGCGCCGGGCTGGTTCTCGTCCGGCAGGTGGCGGCTGACCTCGGCCGTCGTCAGGCCGAGGCCGCCCAGCCTGATCTCGTCCCAGGCCTGGAGCCGCCGGTTGTCCCGGTCGAAGTAGAGGACCGACGCCTCGATCGGGGCCGGGTACCTGTGCTCCACCGCACGCAGCCCGCTGCCGCCCGTCGAACCCTCCATCCGCAGCCGGGTGCCGTACGGCAGCGTCTCGGTGCCCTCGTGGTGCAGATGGCCGCACAGGACCAGCGCCACCGTGCCGTCCGTCTCGCGCGCCGCCGACGGTTCGTGGGCGATCGCCACGTCCACCGGGGTCCCTGCCGCCCGCTGGTCCCGCAGGGCGCTGGCCAGCCGGTCGCCCGCCAGCGCCTCGGCGGCGTTCCCGCCGGGGGTCACCGAACGGTCCGGGGTGAACTGCGGGTCGCCCATGCCCGCGAAACGCAGGCCGGCGATCGTCTCAGCCCGGCCGTCGTCCAGGACGTGCACGTTCTTCATGTGCGCCAGATAACGCTGGGTGGCCGTGGAGTCGTGGTTGCCCCGGACCCAGACGTACGGCACACCCAGGTCCGCGACGGGGTCCAGGAAGCCGTTCTCCGCCGCCGTGCCGTGATCCATCGTGTCGCCGGAGTCGACGATCACGTTCACCTGGTACTGCTCCACGAGCGAGGCGATGATCTTCCAGCTCGCCGGGTTGAGGTGGATGTCCGACACGTGCAGCACCCGGATGGTGCTCGGGTCCGGCTGGTAGGCCGGGAGCGTGGACGTGACGTCGTACAGCTTCGTCACGTTCGTCACCAGGCGGGCCAACTCCTGTTGGTAGACGTCGAATTCCGTGACGATGCTGCGGGCGTTGCCGATCAGGGACGGCGCCGACGACAGCAGCCCGGAGAACTTCGGCTCCAGGACCGACTTCGGGTTCCAGGTGACGTACGCCTGCGCGCCCGAGGCGGCGAGGAGCGCGAGGGCCAGTCCGCCGGCCGCGAGGGCCCGGCGGGGGCGGCGGTAGACGGCGAGACCGAGGGTCGTCGCGCCGGAGACCACGGCCACACCCGAGCGTACGGCCAGGTCGAGCGTGCCGTGCTCGACGTCCCGGGCGACCTCGTCCTGGAGGCCGGAGAGCCGTTCGGGGTGGTCCACCAGGGCCTGGGAGCGCAGCGGGTCGAGCTGGTCGACGTCGACATCCAGGCGGAGCGGCGCGACATGGCTGTCCAGGGTCAGCGCGCCCAGCGGGGATACGTTGATCTTCGTGCCGCCGGTGAGCGAGGGGCGTAGCGCCATCCTGGTGTTCATCGGGCCGACCGACGCCTGGACGCTCCCGGCGATCAGCAGGCCCAGCCAGGCGCCGACGAGGACCACCGCGGTGAGCCCCAGCGCGCTCGGCCAGGGGCGGGGGCGGGCGACGGGCGCCAGTTCCGGCAGCCCGTCCACGGGGCGCCGGCCGGGCCGGGCCCGGCCCAGGGGCCGGCTCCGGTTCAGCAGAGCGCTCAGAGCGGCGAGACGGGCGCGGGCCATTGGTCCCGTATGCCCAAGTCCCTCGGTGGATATGCGGCATCGGTACCGGACAATGACCGTGTGCTGGAGATGACACGCGAGGAGTTCGAGGAACTGGTCGCCGAGGCGCTCGACCGGATTCCGCCGGAGCTGACACGGCTGATGGACAACGTCGCGGTGTTCGTCGAGGACGAGCCGCCCGCCGACGACCCCGAGCTGCTCGGGCTCTACGAGGGAACCCCGCTCACCGAGCGTGGCGAGTGGTACGCGGGCGTCCTGCCGGACCGGATCACCGTCTACCGGGGGCCGACCCTGCGGATGTGCGGGAGCCGCGAGGACGTCGTCGCCGAGACCGAGGTCACCGTGGTGCATGAGATCGCCCATCATTTCGGCATCGACGACGCCCGGCTGCATGGGCTCGGCTACGGATGACGCGGGCGCTCACCCCGGGGGGTGGCGGGGTGAGGCGGACGGGGCGCGTGTCTTCTTGCGGGCGGCGGGAGTTGGAGAGGTTGACGCCTTTCGTTGCCCACCGGAGGTGGCCGCCGTGCGCCCCTTGTACGTACCCGCCCGTCTTGCCGTCACGGCGCTGGCCGTCGCCGCTGCCGCCGGCTGTGTGAACGTGGGCGACGACGCCGGCCGGGCCGGGCCCTCGCACTCGGCGGGGCGGCACGGCGAGTCGGCGCCTGACGGCGGCCCGGTCGGCGGCGGGGGCGGCCCCGGGGGCGGCGGCGCGGCGGATGGCGGCAAGCGCGAGCACGGCGGGAAGGCGAAGCCCGAGGAGCCGGCCTCCGGCTCGGCGAGCCCGTCCGAGGTGGTCGGCACGCCGACGGCCTCCGGAGGGCCGGGCAAGACGGGCACCCCGGGGAAGACCACGAAACCGGGGGGTCCGGCCCCGACCCCGCCCGACCCCACGCCCCCGCCCACCTCTGCCCCGCCGTCGCCCGAGCCGCCCACCCCGCCGCCGCCCAGCTCGGTGCCGCCGTCGGCCGAGCCGTCGTCCTCGGCCCATGAGGCGCCGGGACCCCAGCTGGTCCAGCGGGAGCCGGCGCCCGCGGCGGGCGTGCCGGCGTGACGGGCGCGGCCTCAGCGGCATGGGCGGTGGCCCTTGACCTGCGGGCTCGGGGCTCGGTTTGCCTTGAGGGGTGGTGGGTGCGTATGGTGGTAGATCGTTTGATCCCATTTGCCCGGCGCCACCAACAGAGCGCGCCGTGTGGCGCGTACTCTCCCTTGCCGTGGCGGACCGCATCGAGGCGGTCGTGAGCGAATCACGGAGTTGACGGGCGCGTGCCGACGAGACTCCGGAAGGTTTCGCATTCGCATGTCCGTGTCCAGCACTGATCAGATCGTCATGTCCGAAAACGACGACATTCTCGTCGTCGACATGACGGCGACCGAGGTCACCGAGGCCGCATCGGCCTCCGAGACCGCTGACACCACCCCCCAGACCACCTTCGCCGACCTCGGCCTGCCCGAGGGTGTCGTGCGCAAGCTCGCGCAGAACGGCGTCACCACCCCCTTCCCGATCCAGGCCGCGACCATCCCGGACGCCCTGGCCGGCAAGGACATCCTCGGCCGTGGCCGCACCGGCTCCGGCAAGACCCTCTCCTTCGGTCTGCCGACCCTGGCCCAGCTGGCCGGCGGCCACACCGCCAAGAAGCGGCCCCGCGCGATCATCCTCACCCCGACCCGCGAGCTGGCCATGCAGGTCGCCGACGCCCTGCAGCCCTACGGCGACGTCCTCGGCCTGAAGATGAAGGTCGTCTGCGGCGGTACGTCGATGGGCAACCAGATCTACGCCCTCGAGCGCGGCGTCGACATCCTCGTCGCCACCCCGGGCCGCCTGCGCGACATCATCAACCGTGGCGCCTGCTCCCTGGAGGACGTGCGCATCGCCGTCCTCGACGAGGCCGACCAGATGTCCGACCTGGGCTTCCTGCCGGAGGTCACCGAGCTGCTGGACCAGGTCCCGGCGGGCGGCCAGCGGATGCTCTTCTCCGCCACGATGGAGAACGAGATCCAGACCCTCGTCGACCGCTACCTGAACAGCCCCGTCTCGCACGAGGTGGACGCGGCCCAGGGCGCGGTGACGACCATGTCCCACCACATCCTCATCGTGAAGCCCAAGGACAAGGCGCCGGTCACCGCCGCGATCGCCTCCCGCAAGGGCCGCACGATCATCTTCGTCCGCACCCAGCTGGGCGCCGACCGTGTCGCCGAGCAGCTGCGCGACGCCGGCGTGAAGGCCGACGCGCTGCACGGCGGCATGACCCAGGGCGCCCGCACCCGGACGCTGGCCGACTTCAAGGACGGTTACGTCAACGTCCTCGTCGCCACGGACGTCGCCGCCCGCGGTATCCACGTCGACGGCATCGACCTCGTCCTCAACGTCGACCCGGCCGGCGACCACAAGGACTACCTGCACCGCGCCGGCCGCACGGCCCGCGCCGGCCGCACCGGTACGGTCGTCTCCCTCTCCCTGCCGCACCAGCGGCGCCAGATCTTCCGCCTGATGGAGGACGCCGGCGTCGACGCGGCCCGCCACATCATCCAGGGCGGTGCCGCCTTCGACCCGGAGGTCGCCGAGATCACCGGCGCCCGCTCCATGACCGAGGTCCAGGCCGAGTCCGCGGGCAACGCCGCGCAGCAGGCCGAGCGCGAGGTCGCCCAGCTCACCAAGCAGCTCGAGCGCGCCCAGCGCCGGGCGGCCGAGCTGCGCGAGGAGGCCGACCGGCTGGTCGCCAGGGTCGCCCGCGAGCGCGGAGAGGACCCCGAGGCGGCTGTCGCCGAGGCGCAGGCGTCCGCGGCGCAGGACCTGACCGAGACGTCCGTGGTGGCGGAGCCGGCCGGGCACGACATCGAGCGCGAGGAGCGCCCGGCGGCTGCGGAGCCGTCGTACGAGCGCCGGGAGCGGCGCGGCTTCGAGCGCCGCGACGAGCGTGGTGACCGTGGGGAGCGCGGCTTCGAGCGCCGTGACGACCGTGGTGGCCGTGGTTTCGAGCGTCGTGACGACCGCCGTGACGACCGCCGTCCGTTCGACCGGGACCGGGACCGCGACCGCGGCTTCGACCGCGACCGTGGCGACCGTGGCGAGCGGGGTGGCCGTGGTTTCGAGCGCCGTGACGACCGCCGTCCGTTCGACCGCGACCGTGGCGACCGTGGTTTCGAGCGTCGTGACGACCGCGGTGGCCGTGGTTTCGAGCGCCGTGACGACCGTGGTGGCCGTGGTTTCGAGCGTCGTGACGACCGCCGTCCGTTCGACCGCGACCGTGGCGACCGTGGTTTCGAGCGCCGTGACGACCGGGGTGGCCGTGGTTTCGAGCGCCGTGACGACCGTGGTTTCGAGCGTCGCGACGACCGGGGCGGTTTCCGCCGGGACGAGCGCGGTGGGCACCGGGGCAGTGACCGGCCGTTCAACCGCGACCGCCGCGACGACCGTCCGGGCTTCCGCTCCGGCGGCCACGACCGCCCCAACGGCCGTCGTGACGACCACCGGGGCTCCGGCTCCTTCGGCCGCCGCGAGGACAAGCCGCGCTGGAAGCGCAACGGCTGACGGTGCAGGCCGCTGCCGTCGGCCGACACCGAGTGACCTGACAAGGGCCCGTACGACTCCGGTCGTGCGGGCCCTTGCCCGTCCCCGGTCGCCCGCTGCGTAAAAAGCTGGCCAACAATGCGTGCGGCGCATGTAATATCGGCGGCTTGCGAGGGGGATGCGACCGGCGGGGCAGGGGAGGTCGCGAGCGGTTGCTCCCCCGGCTGATCCTCGGGGAGGGGACACATCATGGCTCGCCATGCCTTCGTACGCCGCTTGCACGCGAGACGCGCGGTGGTGGCCGTCGCCGCCTCCGCCGCACTGGCCTCCGCCTTCGGGCCGCTGGACGCCGTCGCAGCGGGCGCAGAGCAGGAAACCGTCGTACCGGCCACGTACCGCAGCACCTACACCGGGGCCTTGCTCTTCGACGCCTCCACCGTGAGGGGCGGCGAGGGCGCCGGCGCGCAGGGGGTCTTCCACTGGCTGGAGGGCCGTACCGGCGTCCTGTGGACGCGGTACTCGGACGGCCGGACGATCAGTGCGCCGCCGCTCGGCGACGCGATGATCATGAGTGGCACGGGCAGTGACGTCCTCGCCTACCGCTACAGCGACCGGGTCGACCTCTGGAACGCGGTCGACGGCACGACGAGCACGGTGAACGTCCCCGTGGGGCAGAGCCAAGTCGGCGTCTACGGCAGCACGGTCGTCACGTCGGAGGACCTCGCCTCCCCGGACGGCGGGGCCTCGGTCAAGATCTTCCATCTGCTCACCGCCGGGTCCGACGGCACCACGCGGGACGTGATCGTCCACGGCGGGCCGGCCGGGATGACGATCGGCCAGCCGATGCGCGGTGACGCCTCGGGGCTGATGTTCCGCGTCGGTCTGGACGGTCTGCGCATGGCCGAGGTCGATCCGGACACCGGGCTGGTGCGCAGCTGGACCCCGGTGCTGCCGTACGGCAGCATCAACACCCTGCTCTCGCCCGACCACCTCGTCATGTACGCCGGGAACGGCGCCACCAAGGCGTACGTGTACACCCGCGCCGACCTGTCGGCCGCCCCGGCAGAGGTCGCCCTGGACAGCCCGACCGGCGCCAACACGGCCTACGACCTCACCGTTGTCGGCGACTGGCTCGTCCACCGCCCCGGCGCGGGGGCGCAGGTGACGGCCGTACCGATCGCGGGCGGCGACCCGGTCACGGTGGTCACCACCTCCTACAGCGGCGGCGGGATCTCCGCCGCCCCCGACGGCACCGCGCTCGTCGTCGGCCGCACCGGCGCCGACGACTGGGGCATCCAGCGCATCCGTCCGGGTGCGGACGGCAGGCTCGCCGTCACGATGGTGAAGGCGCTCCCGAGGCCGCCGTTCCAGATCCAGGGCCTGTCGCTGGACCAGGGGCGGCTGGTCGAGGCCGACGACAGTGTGAGCCAGACACGGGATACCTACGGGCGGGACGTCGCCGTGACCGGGACACCGGAGTTCGGGGACCGTTCGAACTACGACGGCACCGACATCAAGCTGTACGCCTGCGCGCCGACGGACGTCGGCTGTTCGCAGGTGTTCGGCACGGCGGCGGGACCGACCGTCTGGCTGAACCGTGATTCCGGCGGTTACGACCGGCTCCGCGTCAACGGTCCGGGCGCGCACAGCTGGTGGGAGCGCTCTGTGCCCGCCGGCGGACGGATCACCGACGTCTCCGGCGAGTACGTCCTGTACACCACCGCCACCCAGCAGTACGTCTACAAGATCCACGACGACGCGCAGGCCAAGGTCACCCGCACCCCAGGTGCCGCGGCGCTCTCCGGCGACGTGCTCTGGACGGCCGGCGCGGAGCCCGGCCAGGTCACCGCGTACGACCTGACCACGAAGAAGACCGTCGAGACCCTCACCCTCGACTCCGGCTGCACCCCCACCGAGCTCCAGGCGCTCGGCCGCTATCTGTACTGGACCTGCGGCGACCGGGCCGGGGTGTACGACCGCACGGCGAAGAAGTCCGTGCCGGTGCCGGCCGACGAGGCGAAGCTCGGCGACGGGTACGTCGTCACGCACGACAAGCAGGCCGGGAAGCTGGTGCTCACGACCGTCGCGGGCGGCACGCCGGAGAGCCGGGTGATCGGCGACCTGCCCGACACCGGTGTCTCGCAGCGGGACGTGCGCTGGACGGTCGACGAGTCCGGGCCGAACGCCGCCTACGTCGACGACCGGGAGCAGATCCACCTCGTGCCGTCCGGTGTCGCCCAGCAGCCGCTGCGGCTGCTCGCGCCCGCGCAGAACGCCGGCACGGTCACCCCGCACTCCGTCGACACGGTCCCGGACACCCTGACCACGGTGCTGCTGTCCAAGCCGGCCTCGGGCTGGCTGCTGACCGTGCGTTCCAAGGCGACCGGCAAGGTCGTCGACATCTCGGACAGTACCGCCGTGGCGCGCGGCGAGCTGAACGTGCCCTGGTTGGGGGTGGACACGCGCCGTGACGTGCCCCTGCCGAACGGGACGTACGAGTGGGCGTTGTCCGTCACCCCGGCCGACGGGACCGGCGCGCCCCTGCAGCTGAGCGGCTCGGTCCGGATCGTCAAGGGCAGCCCGGTGCGCCACGACCATGTCGGTGCCGACGGCTACGGGGATCTGCTCACCCTCAGCTCCTCGGGTTGGCTGACCTTCCAGCAGGGGACGGGCAAGGGCACGTTCTCCGGGAAGGTCTCGGCCAACGGCTGGTCGACGAAGACGGTCGCCGTTCCGTTCGGCGACCTGAACAAGGACCTCTGCAACGACGTGCTGGTGCGCATGGGCGACGGGTCACTGCGCGGCTACAAGGTTCCCTGCGGCAGCGCGCTGAGCACCTCCACGCCGTACACCAAGCTCGGCACCGGCTGGAACGCCTACAACATGCTGACCTCGCCCGGCGACCTGACCGGTGACGGGCGGGCCGACCTGCTGGCCCGGAAGTCCTCGACCGGTGATGTCTACCTCTTCGCGGCGAAGAGCGACGGCACGCTGGCGGCGGCGAAGAAGATCCGGTCCGCGTGGACGGGCTACACGAAGATCGTCGGTGCCGGCGACCTGAACGGCGACGGCATCGGTGACGTACTCGCGCGGGACAAGGCCGGGACGCTGTACCGCTACGACGGCCTGGGCAACGGCCTGCTGAAGGACCGGGTGAAGGTGTTCACCGGGTGGGGGGCGTCGTACAACGCGATCGTCGGCGTCGGCGACATCACCGGTGACGGCAGGAGCGACCTGGTCGAGCGGGACGGGGCGGGCAATCTGTACCGCAACGCCGGTGACGGCAAGGGCTCCTTCGCGGCCCGGGTGAAGATCGGCAGCGGCTGGCAGTACTACAAGGGTCTTTTCTAGCCTCACCAATGCAGTAGGTGATGCATGTCACACCCCCGGCAAGGGAATTGCTGGGGGCATGACAGATGATGCGAGAGTGAGCGGCCTGTCGGACGAGGAACGGCTGGCCCAGCTCGGCTACACCCAGGTCCTCGCCCGCCGGATGTCGGCGTTCTCGAACTACGCCGTCTCCTTCACGATCATCTCGGTCCTGTCCGGCTGTCTGACCCTGTACCTCTTCGGGATGGTCACCGGAGGCCCGGCGGTGATCACCTGGGGGTGGGTGGCGGTGGGCCTGATGACGCTGTTCGTCGGCCTGTCGATGGCCGAGATCTGCTCGGCGTACCCGACCTCGGCCGGTCTGTACTTCTGGGCCCACCGGCTGGCACCGGCCCGCTCGGCGGCGGCCTGGGCGTGGTTCACGGGCTGGTTCAACGTGCTCGGGCAGGTGGCCGTGACGGCAGGCATCGACTTCGGTGCCGCGTCCTTCCTCGGCGCCTACCTGGACCTCCAGTTCGGCTTCCGGGTGACCCCTGGCCGTACGGTCCTCCTCTTCGCCGGGATCCTGCTGCTGCACGGCCTGCTGAACACCTTCGGCGTCCGCAGCGTCGCCTTCCTGAACGACGTGAGCGTGTGGTGGCACGTGCTCGGGGTGGCGGTCATCGTCGGGGCGCTGGCGATCGTCCCCGACCATCACCGGTCGGCGTCCTTCGTCTTCACCGAGTTCGTCAACAAGACGGGCTGGAGCAGCAGCCCCTACGTCGTACTGCTCGGCCTCCTCATGGCCCAGTACACCTTCACCGGCTACGACGCCTCCGCCCACATGACGGAGGAGACCCACGACGCGTCGACGGCGGGCCCGAAGGGCATCGTCCGCTCGATCTGGACCTCCTGGGTGGCCGGTTTCGTCCTCCTGCTCGGCTTCACCTTCGCGATCCAGTCGTACGACAAGGAGCTGGCGTCCCCGACCGGCGCTCCGCCCGCCCAGATCCTCCTGGACGCCCTCGGCGCGACGACCGGCAAGCTGCTCCTGCTGGTGGTGATCGGCGCCCAGCTGTTCTGCGGCATGGCCTCGGTCACCGCCAACAGCCGCATGATCTACGCCTTCTCCCGCGACGGCGCCCTGCCCTTCTCCCGCATCTGGCACACCGTCAGCCCACGCACCCGCACGCCCGTCGCGGCGGTGTGGCTGGCCGCACTGGGCGCCCTGGTCCTCGGTCTGCCGTACCTGATCAACTCGACGGCGTACGCGGCGGTGACGTCGATCGCGGTGATCGGCCTGTACATCGCGTACGTCATCCCGACCCTGCTACGGCTCCGCAAGGGCGCCGCGTTCGAACGCGGACCGTGGCACCTGGGCCGCTGGTCGCGCCCGGTCGGGATCGTGTCGGTCGCCTGGGTCGGGCTGATCACGGTTCTCTTCATGCTCCCGCAGGTCTCCCCGGTCACCTGGAAGACCTTCAACTACGCCTCGGTCGCCGTCCTCGTCGTCCTGGGCTTCGCGGCGGCCTGGTGGCTGGCCTCGGCACGCCACTGGTTCCTGAAGCCGGCGCACCCTCGCAGAACCTCCCCCGAGCCGGCCGAAAACTGACCACACCGGCTCCGTTCCCGACACCCCGACGTGGCCGTGTCCCCGATACTCGATCGGAGACCCGGCCACGTCCGGCTATGCTCGGACAGGCAACATCGTCTGGGCCCTTAGCTCAATTGGCAGAGCAGTGGACTTTTAATCCATTGGTTGTGGGTTCGAGTCCCACAGGGCCTACCGATGCAGGGGAGGGTTGACCCCCTCTGACCTGCTACGCAGCGCCTGAGTCGGCTTCGGCCGGCTCGGGCGCTGACGTGTTTTCGGGCTTGTGCGTGAGCGGTGCGGGAGCAGGTGTGCTTCCGGTCTGCGCAGGGTGCTTGGGGCTGGGCCCAGTGGATACCCCGTAGGCGTGGGGTCAGGCAGAGTGCCCCGCGAGTGGGCCGTCTGCCGTGGATCTCTCTACGACCTTCGGCAGGCGGTACGCCCCTCACGGACACATCCGAGGTGTGCCGACACTTGCGCTTGCCGGCGACGTGGACTCGGCGTGTCCGGTCCGGTCGGCGGCTCCCCCGCTGCTGCGGGCCTCGCCGGAGCAGCGCCTGCGCGCCGGCGCACCGCAGAGCGGGCCGGTGGCTGCGCCTCGGGTCGCCGATCCGAACCGGGCGTAGCCGGAGAGGCACCGAGGGCATGTCGGGCGTACGATCCGGCGGCGCCGTTCCCGGCGGGCGGTGGAAGCGCCGGCCGGCTGATGGGCCGTCGCCGATCCCTGGAAGACGCTGTCGGCTCAGAGTGTCCTCGCACGGTTCGAGGACGGTTTCGGCAAGGGGAGCGACGGGCAGCAGAACGGACCATGACGGAGTGAGCGGATGACGGCCGAGCCGCGCGCAGATCGCTTCGAGAGCTTCGGGGAAGCGCTGTTGGGGGCGGTCCTCGACCGCGCGCACGAGCTTCCGCCCCACCTCATCGGCCCACTGGTCGCCGACATGACGGAGCGACTGGGGGGCCGCCGTCCGCAGGTCCTGCTGCAGGACTACGGCCAGCTGCTCCTCGTACCCCTGCCCGGTGAGGGCCTCGCGGGCGGCCACCCGCAGGCGATCGACGATTCCGCAGCGGGCCGCTGCTTCCTCGATGCGCTGCCCGTCGAACTGCCCGAGGACGACGGAGTACGGGTCCACCTGCCGCTGCTGGACGGTGGCGATCAGGTGGGCGTCATGGCCGTGACGCTGGACCGCCTCGACGACGACGACCGCCGTCTCCTGCGCCGGCTCTCCGGGCTGGTGGCCGACCTGCTGGTGACCAAGCACGGATACTCCGACCTGTTCTTCCGCACCCGACGCGGTGAACCGATGAGCGTGGCCGCCGAGATCCAGTGGTCCCTGCTGCCGCCCCTGGCCATGATCATGCCGCGTGTCGCCCTGGCCGGGGTGCTGGAGCCCGCTTACGACGTGGCGGGGGACAGTTTCGACTACGCGCTCAACGGCGACGTCCTCCAGCTGGCCATGATCGACGCGATGGGGCACGGGCTGGGCGCGGCCACCGTGGCCATCGGCGCCTACCGCCACGCCCGCCGCCTCGGCACCGGTCTGACGGAGATCTACGCCTTCATGGACCGTGCCGTGGCGGGACAGTTCGGCGCCGACCACTTCGTCACCGCGCAGATGATGCGGCTGGACACGACGACGGGTCGCCTGCAGTGGGTCAACGCCGGCCATCCCGCGCCGATGCTCGTCCGCGACCACCGTGTCACGGGCCGGCTGGTGGGGCCGACGACTCTGCCGGTGGGCCTGGGGGGTGCGGAGCCGGAGGTGAGTGAGCTGCGGTTGGAGCGGGGTGACCGCGTCCTCTGCTTCACCGACGGGCTGATCGAGGAGCACACGGTGGGCGAGGAACAGTTCGGGGAGGAGCAGTTGATCGACTGGGTGAACGGGTTGGAGAGGACCGGCCGAGGGGTCCGGGCGGTGGCGCGTTCCCTGTCGCACACACTCAAGCGGGCCCGGGGCGGGCGTACGACGGACGACGCCACGCTGCTCCTGGTGGAATGGTGCGGCTGACCGCACCGCCGGATCTGCCGCGGGGTGAGGCGATTCACCGGCCGGGCGCCGTCTGCCCGCCTCCTGTGTCGATGAGGATCTGTTCCGCCGAGCTGATGTTGCCGACCAGGACAGCCTGGGACATCGCCGCGTGAGCGGCCTCCGGTGTCGCCTCCGGCGGGACAACCAGCAACGAGAAGTGGTCTCTGTCGCCCCGGGTGATCAAGACCGTGTCGTCACCCACCGGGAACGAGTCCACGTGCACCACGCGGTCGTCGATGACGATCCGCGTCGGAAGCTCCTGCCAAGCCGTGGCATCCAGCCCGACCCGGCTCAGCGGGCCCAGGTACTGGGTGAGGGCGCTCAGCAGCGCGGGCAACTCGGCCCCGATGTCACGCGACCGCGGCCACCATGCACCGTCGAGTACGCCTTCGCGTGATGCCGTCGTCTCCAGCCGGAGCAGTGCGCTCCCCGGCTTCACGGCAGGGTGGACACCGCTCGGCAGATGCCGGGAACCACTGGATGTGTCGGAGTCGGTCATGAGAGGACCACCCGTTCGACGATGTGGTGCGAACACGGGAAACCGCCTCGCCCTGACCACGCTACTCCAGCTGGGGCGTCAGCCCGGCCGACCGCCGACGCGCCGCCCTGTACCGCAGCCTGACCCGACTCGGCTCCTCCTCGTCCCCGCCCAGGTCGGCGCCGGGCCGGGTGATGACTGACCAGGCAGCCGACATCGCGAGCCACCCGTACCTGCCACCGGAAGCCTGAAGGCCGCTCACCCGGTCGGCGGGCCCGGCGCGGGTGGGGGCGGGCGGCAGGTGGACCGTCGTGATCACCTGGCAGGTCTCCGTGCCCGTGCCGCGGTAGGCGTGCTGGGTGTCGGCACCGAGTCCTTCACCCCCTCGGTGAACCGGCGCCGTGGAGCGCCCAAGCCGGCGAATGGACCGCCGTGCACCGCGTCGGCCCCGCACAACCACAGGCCCGCGGCTGAACGTGCACCGGTCGTCAGCCGGCGCTCAGCTCGGTCAGTCCGGCAAGTCCGGCAAGTCCGGTCGGCTCGGCGGGATCGGTCAGCTCGGTCAGGGGCAGCGTGTGCTGGGTCTGGAGGACCTTCGCCCGCAGGTAGCGGACGTTGTGCGCGGTGGTGAAGACGCCGGTCGGTACCCGGTCCCGTACGGCGACTCCCAGCACGCGCAACTGTTCGGCCTTGTCGGGGTTGTTGGACAGCAGGTCCAGTTCCCCGATGCCGAGGGCGCCCAGCATCTGCGCGGCGGCCGTGTAGTCGCGGGCGTCCTCCGGGAGGCCGAGGGCGGCGTTCGCTTCGTAGGTGTCGAGGCCCTGGTCCTGGAGGGCGTAGGCGTCGAGCTTGTTGTACAGGCCGATGCCGCGGCCCTCCTGACGGAGGTAGAGCAGGACGCCGCCGCGGTCGGCGATGCGTTCGACCGCCTCGCGCAGCTGCGGGCCGCAGTCGCAGCGGGCCGAGCCGAAGACGTCGCCGGTCAGGCACTCGGAGTGCAGGCGGACCAGGGGAACCGGCCCGGGGTCGCCGAGGATGACGGCGACGTGCTCCTGGCCGTCGGCCAGACCGTGGAAGGTGACGAGTTCGGCGTCGGCGCTGTAGCCGTCGTGGAAGCGCAGCGGCACCCGGACGCGGGCGCGCGGTGTGGCGGCGGGGGTGTCGGGCATGCGGTCCCTCCCAGGGCGGTTGCTTCACATTTGAAGCAGTAGGTCACGGGACCCTACCGCATGCTTAAAAGTTAAAGCAATCGTGACCGGTCGCTGCGCGGACGCGGGTCATCCGCACGACGAGCGGCGCCGCCACGGGACGTCGCCGCCCGCCGTTGTCCCGGGCCCGGCGTCATCGCCCTGCAACCCGCCCGCGATCCCCGTGCAGATCTCCTCCAGCTGCCGGACCTGCTCCGGGGTGAGCCGGTCGAAGAGTGCGGCGCGCACCGTGTCGACGTGCCCGGGCGCCGTACGCTCCAGCACCGCCATCCCTTCGTCCGTCAGTGCCGCGAACCAGCTGCGCTTGTCCCATCCGCAGGCCTCGCGGCGCACCAGCCCGTCCCGCTCCAGCCGGGTCACCGCGTACGTCAGCCTGCTGCGCGTGATCTTCAGCCTCTCAGCGAGATCGGTCATGCGCAGCCGCCGGTCGGGCGACTCGGAGAGGTTGGCGAGCACGGAGTAGAACAGGTGTGGCATGCCGGCCTGCTGCTGGAGCTGCCGGTCGATCGCGTCCTCCAGCAGCTGGGAGGCGGCGATGTAGGCGCGCCACGCGCGCTGCTCCTCGGGCGTGAGCCAGCGGGTCGTCATGCGGCCAGTGTAAGTTTGTTTCAAACTTGAACCAAGCCAGCCGTCCGCCTGAGAAAGTGGGCCTCAGACAGTCCGCTCAGAAGGTACGACTCAGCAAGTCCGCTTCCGAAAGAGGACGCCGATGCCCCTGCCGTACGTGCTGCTGTCCGCCGCCGTCTCCCTCGACGGCTACCTGGACGACACCGGCCCCGAGCGACTCCTGCTGTCCAGCCCGGCCGACTTCGACCGGGTCGACGAGACACGGGCCTCGGCCGACGCCGTCCTCATCGGCGCCGGCACCCTCCGAGCGGACAACCCACGGCTCCTGGTCAACTCCCCGGAGCGCCGCGCGGCCCGCGTCGGTGCGGGCAGGCCGGAGTATCCGCTGAAGGTGACGGTCACCGCCTCCGGTGACCTCGACCCGGCCGCCTGCTTCTGGCACACCGGCGGCGAGAAGCTCGTCTACACCACCGACGAGGGCGCCGAGCGGGCCCGCCGCCTCGGTGTCGCAGCCGATGTCGTGCCGCTCGGCCCCGGCCTCGACTGGCGGGCCCTGCTGGAGCACCTGCACGACGTGCGCGGCGTACGGCGCCTGATGGTCGAGGGCGGCGGCACCGTCCACACCCAGCTCCTCCAGCAGGGCCTCGCCGACGAACTCCAGCTGGTCCTCGCCCCTCTGCTCGTCGGGGACCCGAAGGCCCCCCGGCTGTTCGGCCCGGGTGCGTACCAGGCCGGTCGTCTCCGTCTCACCGAGACCCGCCGCATCGAGGACGTCGTACTGATGCGGTACGAGCCGACCGCGCCCGGAACCGGCCGGTCGGTCACGGCCGCCGACCGGCACTGGACGCGCATCGCATGCGAGCTGGCAGCGCTGTGCCCGCCCTCGGAGACGGCGTTCAGCGTGGGGGCGGTGGTGGTGGCCGAGGACGGGACCGAGCTGGCGCGCGGCCACTCGCGGGAGGGTGGCGACCCGGTCGTCCACGCGGAGGAGGCGGCGCTGGCGAAGATCGGCCCGGCCGACCCGAGGCTGCCCTCGGCCACCGTCTACAGCAGCCTGGAGCCCTGTGCCCGCCGGGCCTCACGGCCCGCTCCCTGTGCGCGGCTGATCCTGTCGGCGGGGGTGCGGCGGGTGGTCACGGCCTGGCGCGAGCCGGACACGTTCGTGGCGGCGGCCGACGGTACCGGACTGCTGTCGGCCGAGGGCGTCGACGTCGTCCTGCTGACCGAGTACGAGGAGTCGGCCATGGCGCCGAACCGTCACCTGCTGACCGGTGAATAAACCGGTGTGCTCGCCGCCCCGCGGATGGCGTACACTAGAGCCATACCGACGCGGGGTGGAGCAGCTCGGTAGCTCGCTGGGCTCATAACCCAGAGGTCGCAGGTTCAAATCCTGTCCCCGCTACTGAAGGCTCAGGGCCGGAATCCAGTACATGGATTCCGGCCCTGAGTGTTTGCGTCATCGGATGGCTTCGGGTGGCGCAGACACTCAGGGTGACCGGTCGACAGCCGTACGCATAATATCTGAGTCACCATCAAAAACACCGTGACTCCTGAATCCCGGTCAAGTCGCCCTTTTTCTCTCGGTTATGACGCTTATATCCACCCCGCAACGCGTTAATGATCAAGCTGAACGGCTTGGAATCTGACAGCTGGGTCTATTAACGTTCGATAACGCAGCGCGGTCGTCCCAGCCGTCACCAGAGGCGGCTCCGCGCTCACGCGCCGAATCCCGTGAGGGAACCGGGGAACCACCACCTTGGGGTGAATCGCGCGGACGCCGTCATGAACTCGAGCGAGTCCACGACAGGCTCCCGCGTGTAGGAGACCTTCCTGCTCCGAACCCGTCAGCTAACCCGGTAGGCGGAGGAAGGAAAGGAGTGCGCCCGCGTGGCGTCCAACCGGCCTGCCCCAGAAGCCCCGTTCATCCCGGCTCAGCGCGAGACCGAAGCCTTCGGCTACGGCCCCCACCCGGCCGAAGAGGGGCCCTGGGAGGAGTGGAACCCCACCGAGGAGTCCGTCCGCCCGGTCCGCGGCCGGCACCGTGTCGCCAAGCAGCGCGGCGGACTCGCGCGCAGCTCCACCGTCCTCGGCGTCGGCGTCCTGGCCGCGGTCGGCGCGGGCGGCATCGCCAGCGCAAACTCCGGCAAGCCCCCGGTCGCCGTCTCGCTGCCCGACCTGCCCTCCTCCGTCGACTCCCTGCTCGAGGACGGTTCCCCGCACGCGCCCGAGGCGGCCACCGAGGACACGCTCAGCCAGGTCGGCGTGGACTCCGCGGACGCGCGGAGCAACACGGACGCGGGTGAGGCCCTGCGCAACCGGATCATGGCCCAGGCCGAGCAGCAGCAGGGCCAGGCCGACAGCAAGGCCACCGCCGCTGCGGTCGCCGCCGCCGAGAAGCAGACGGACGCCGCGGCTGCGAAGGCGGAGCAGGAGGCCGCCGCCAAGGCCGCCGCCGCCAAGGAGCAGGCCGAGGCCATCGCGAAGAAGAAGGCCGAGGCCGAGCGCCTGGCCCAGCTGGCCAAGCAGTTCACCCTGCCCGTCGTCTCGTACACCCTGACCGGCACCTTCGGGCAGCCCGGCTCGATGTGGTCCTCCGGCTACCACACCGGCCTCGACTTCGCCGCTCCCACGGGCACGCTCATCAAGGCCGTCCACAGCGGCACCGTCACGCAGGCGGGCTGGGCCGGCGCCTACGGCTACCGGACCGTGCTGACCCTGGACGACGGCACCGAGCTGTGGTTCTGCCACCAGTCCTCGATCAACGTCAGCGTCGGCCAGAAGGTCAACACCGGCGACGTCATCGGCCGCATCGGCGCCACCGGCAACGTCACCGGCCCGCACCTCCACCTGGAGGTCCACCCCGGCGGCCAGGCGACCGCCGTCGACCCGATGACCTGGCTGCGCGACAAGGGCCTCAACCCCTGATCCGTCCCGCCTCCGCGGACACCACCCCCCGCCCCGGCGGTCCTGACGGCACCCCCCCGACGTCAGGGCTGCCGGTTCGCTTCCGGCGCGCGCCCCTGCCCCTCGCGTTTCCGGCGCCCCGCCGCCCCGCTGCACGGAATGTGACCACCGGTGCCGGTGTTGCCGCAGAGCATGACTGCTCTGCGCACACTCGGCTCCTCCGACCTGGAAGTCTTCCCGCTCGCCCTCGGCGGCAACGTCTTCGGCTGGACCGCCGACGAGGAAACGTCCTTCGCCGTCCTCGACGCCTACGCGGCGGCCGGCGGCAACTTCGTCGACACCGCGGACTCCTACTCGGCCTGGGCCGAGGGCAACAGGGGTGGCGAGTCGGAGACCATCATCGGCAAGTGGCTGAAGGCCCGTGGCAACCGCTCCGACATCGTCGTCGCGACCAAGGTCAGCCAGCACCCGGACTACCAGGGCCTGTCCGCGGCCACCATCAAGGCCGCCGCGGACGCCTCCCTGCGCCGTCTGGGCACCGACCACATCGACCTCTACTACACCCACTTCGACAAGCCCGAGGTGCCGGTCGAGGAGATCATCGGCGCCCTGGACGAGCTGGTGAAGGCCGGGAAGGTCCGGCACATCGCGGCCTCCAACATCACCCCGGAGCGCCTCCAGGCCTCCCTCGACTTCTCCCGCCGCGAGGGCCTCGCCCGTTACGTCGCCCTCCAGCCCCACTACAACCTGGTCTCCCGCGACACCTACGAGGGCCCGCTGCGCGACCTCACCGCCCGCGAGGGCCTCGCGGCCGTCCCGTACTTCTCGCTGGCCTCGGGTTTCCTCACCGGCAAGTACCGTCCCGGTACGACGGTCGACAGCGCCCGCGCCGGCGCGGCCGCGAAACACCTGGACTCCGAGCGCGGACGCCGTGTCCTCGCTGCCCTGGACGAGATCGCCGAGGCCCACGAGGCCTCCGTGGCCACCGTCGCCCTCGCCTGGCTGGCGGCCCAGCCGACGATCACGGCACCGATCGCCTCCGCACGGACGGTGGACCAGCTGCCGGCACTGCTGGGCGTGGCGGAGCTGAGGCTGACGGACGCGGACCTGAAGCAGCTGGCGGAGGCGTCGGCCTAGCACCGTCCGTTCCGGCGGTGCCGCCTCCGCAACCCACCGGGCTACGTCCGATACGGGTTGTACGCGGGGTACGGCACCGCCGGATACCCGTACGGACCCCAGTACACCGGCGCCGGAGCGGAGGCCCTGGCCGCGTACTCCAACGCCGGCCGCGAGACATCCCTGCGCTTCCACAGCTCCGCCAGCAGCTCCCGCTCCCGTACGGCGAAGTCGGGCCCGGCCCGCCCCCGTCGGGCCCGGTGCCGCAGGAACGCCAGCGAGGTGGCGCTGGCCTCGTACTCCGCCACCGCGCGTGCCGCGGGACGTCCCCCCAAGTGCCGCCGGGCGTGGTCGCGGGCCAGCCGCCGCGCCCGCATCGAACCGAGCACGAACGGCTCGGCCGGCCCGAGCCACCCGGTGTACACATACGGCGGCAGCTCCTCCCGCACGGTCCGCAGCTCCCGCTGCCGCGTCCAGATCGCGAGCCAGGTCACCAGCCCGAACGCGGGCATCATGAACGCGCCGTAGACGGCGAAGAACCCGTAATGGCCGAAGGCCGAGGAGCCGTTCCAGAGGGCGTGCACGCCCATCGCGAGCAGCAGCGCGCCGAGCGGGACCAGTACGCGCCGTACGTGCTGCCGGTCGGCGGACCGCGCGGCGAGGCCGAAGCCGATGCCGGTGAGCACGGTGAACAGGGGGTGCGCGAACGGGGACATCACGATGCGCACGAAGAAGGTGGCGGCGGTGACGGAGGCGATGCCGCGGTCGCCGGTGAGCTGGTCCGTCCCGAAGGCCGTGCCGAGGTAGAGGACGTTCTCGGTGAACGCGAACCCGGTGGCGGTGATCCCGGCTATCACCACCCCATCCACGATCCCGGTGAAGTCCCGTCTGCGGAAGACGAAGACCAGCAGCACGGCCGCGGCCTTCGCGGACTCCTCGACGATCGGGGCTATCACGGTGGCGCCGAGCGTGTCGGCGCTCGCGGGATCCGCGGTGGCTATCCACTTCGTCGCGAAGCTGTTGGCGACGATGGCGATCAGCGCCGCCGCGCACGCGCCCCAGGCGAACGCGAACAGCAGGTTCCGCCAGGGGCCCGGCTCCACCCGGTCCAGCCAGCAGAAGGCAGCGATGAGCCACGGCACCGGCAGCCCGGCCAGCCCGAGCCCGACGAGGAACCCCTCGGTTCCGGTCTGCCGGCGTACCAGCGCGAGGATGACCAGGCCGGACAGGGCGAGCAGGGTGACCAGCGCCCCGTATCGCACCCAGCCGCGCTGCCACCAGTGCGGGTCGGGGAGCGAGCCGTCGCCGGGGGCGGCGTACGGCGGGTACGGAGGACTGGTGGCCACGGCATCGACCCTAACGGTGGCAGGGCGAGGGACGAGGAGAGCTGGTGCTGGTGCCGTCGTCGGTAGGCGTGCGGTTGTCGCTCGCGGTATTGCTCGCGGTTGTCGGTCGCGGTTATCGGTCGGCGTGCGGCTGTCGGTCCCGGTGCGGTACGCGCCGGAAGATCAGATCGTTCACCACGTGTCCCTTGTCCAGTCCCTGCCCCTCGAAACGGGTCAGCGGCCGGAAGTCGGGGCGTGGCGCGAAACCGCCGTCTGCCTGGGTGTTCTCGAAGTCGGGGTGCGCGGTGAGCACATCGAGCATCTGCTCGGCGTACGGCTCCCAGTCGGTCGCGCAGTGCACGGTCGCCCCGGGCTTGAGCCGGGTCGCGGCGAGCGTCAGGAACTCGGGCTGGATGAGCCGCCGCTTGTGATGCCGCTTCTTGGGCCAGGGGTCCGGGAAGTAGACGCGCAGCCCGTCCAGTGAGTCGGGCCGCAGCATCTCCCTGAGCAGGATGATCGCGTCGCCGTTGGCGACCCGGATGTTGGAAAGCCCGTTCTGCTCGGCGAGGCTGAGGAGGTTTCCCTGCCCCGGGGTGTGGACGTCCACGGCGAGGACGTTGGTGCCGGGGTCCGCGGCGGCCATCTGCGCGGTGGCCTCACCCATGCCGAACCCGATCTCCAGGACGACGGGGTTGGTGTTCCCGAACAGCTGGACGGGGTCGATGGTCTGCTGTCCGTCGATGTCCAGCCCCCACGTGGGCCACAGCCGTTGCAGGGCGTCGGCCTGCCCGGCGGTCACCCGGCTCCGGCGCGGCTGGAAGCTCCGGATGCGCCGCTCGAAGTGCGACCCGGCGGGGTCGGCCTTGGGCCCGTTCGGGAACCGCGGCTCACCTCTGGGCCGGGTGTGCTGGGCGGAGACACCGGGGACGTGGGTGTGAGGCACGGCGGCGACGGGCTGCGGTGCTTCGGGGGTGTTCAGGGAGTCAGACACAGTAAGACCGAGTTTACGGCTGCCGGGACGGCGCCCTGTCAGCGGAGAGACGGGTGGGGGGACGGTTGGGTGAGCAGGGGAAAGGCCGGTGGAAGGGCCGGCGCAAGGGCTCACTGCAGCGAGCCGAGCATGTCCAGCGCCCTGCGCCCCACCTCCCGCCCGATGGGCAGCGAGGCGGTCGCCGCCGGCGACGGCGCGTTCAGCACGTGCACCGCCCGCGCCCCCTGTCTGATCAGGAAGTCGTCCACCAGCGTCCCGTCCTGCAGCACCGCCTGGGCGCGCACTCCGGCAGGGGCCGGCACCAGGTCCTGCGGCTGGACCGCGGGCAGCAGTCTGCGCACCGCCTCCACGAACGCCCGCTTCGACAGTGAGCGGCGCAGCTCACCCGCGCCGTACCGCCAGTGCCGCCGGGCGATCGCCCACGAGCCCGGCCAGGTCACCGTCCCGGCCAGCTCCCGGGGGCGTACGACGCCCCAGCCGTAGCCCTCGCGGGCCAGCGCCGGCACCGCGTTCGGTCCGATGTGCACGCCGCCGTCGATCCCTCTGGTCAGATGCACCCCGAGGAACGGGAACGCCGGATCCGGCACCGGATACACCAGGCCGCGCACCAGCTCCGGCCGCGCCAGCTCGTAGTACTCCCCACGGAACGGCACGATCCGGACCCCGGGCTCGTCCCCGGTCAGCCGGGCCACCTCGTCGCAGTGCAGCCCGGCGCAGTTCACCAGCACGCGCGCGCGTACGACGTCGCCGGCCGAGGTGAGCACGGCCACGCCCCGCTCCGGGCGCCGGTCCACGCGGACGACCCGTGCGCCGTACCGGATCTCGGCCCCGGAGGCCTGCGCGAGCTGCCGGGCGACGCCCACGAAGTCGCACACGCCGGTCGTCCCGACGTGTATGGCCGCGAGTCCCCGTACCTCCGGCTCGTACTCGCCGATCTGCGCGGCGCCCAGCTCCCGCACCGGGATGCCGTTCTCCCGGCCGCGCTGGACGAGTGCGTGCAGCCGGGGCAGTTCCGCCCGCTCGGTGGCGACGATCAGCTTGCCGGTGACGGCGTGTGCGATGCCGTACTCGGCGCAGAACTTCACCATCTCGGCGGCGCCGCGCACCGCGTACCGCGCTTTCAGGGAGCCCGGACGGTAGTAGATCCCGCTGTGGATGACCCCGCTGTTGCGCCCCGTCTGGTGCCGGGCCGGACCCAGCTCCTTCTCCAGCACGGTCACCCGCGTGCCCGGTGCGGCACGCGTGATCGCGTAGGCGGTGGACAGTCCGACGATCCCCCCGCCGACCACCAGCACGTCGCAGTCGTACGCACCCACGCGCATTCGCACCACCTCCCACCTCGATAGTGCACTGCGCCACTGACAACGCCTTCAAACGTGTGGGGTGTCTCTCAGACCGGAGCGTGTGGGGTCTCTCTCACGCCGGAGTGTGCGGGGGTGCCGTTCATGCGGAGGGTGCGGGGGTGCACGCTCATGTCGGAGTGTGCGAGGTGCCGCTCACGCCGGAGCCATCAGCAAGGGCCGGGCCCGCTCCCGGAGCTCCGCCACCCGTGGCTCGTCCCCGTACGGCTCCAACCGGTGCAGAAGGTCCTTGACGTACTCCGTCGTCCGGGCGGACGAGATCCGCCCGGCCACCTCCACGGCCCGCACACCCTGCTCGCAGGCCGCGTCCAGGTTCCCCGACTCCAGTTCGGCGACCGCGGAGACGACCAGCCGCAGCCCGTGCGACCGTACGAACTCCTCCGTCGGCCGCGACAGCGCCTGTTCGGTGAAGCGGCGGACCTGCCGGGGCGCCTTCAGGTCGCGGTAGCACTCGGCCGCGTCCGCGGCGAACCGGTCGTAGGAGTAGAAACCGAGCCAGGACGGGTCGTGGTCACCGTCTCTCGACCGCTCCAGCCACCCCTCCGCCGCCTTCAGCGCGGCGCCGGCCGCCTGCGCGTCGCCCGCGCGCGCGTGTGCGCGGGCCTCGACCAGGCGGAAGAAGCTCATGGTGCGGGCGGTGGCCAGTCCCCGGTTGCGCTCCAGGGCGGCCTGGGCGAGATCGACGCCCTCGTCGCCGAAGCCCCGGTACGTCGCCTGCAGTGACATGGAGGCCAGCACATAGCCTCCGAGGGGGACGTCGGCGGCGGCGCGAGCGAGGCGCAGCGCCTGGATGTAGTACCGCTGTGCGGCCTCCTGCTGGCCGGTGTCGAAGGCCATCCAGCCCGCGAGCCGGGTGAGTTCGGCGGAGGCCCCGAACAGGGCGCGGCCGACCTCGTCGGAGTACGAGCCGAGCAGCAGCGGTGCCGCCTCCACCCTCAAACACTCCGGCACCATGGACGAACGCCAGTCGCCGCCTCCGTACTTGGAGTCCCAGCGCCTGGCGTCCTCGGCAGCCTCCCGCAGCTTGCGGACATCGCTGTGGCCGACTTTGATCGGTGCGCCGGAGCCCTCGGAGGAGTTCGCCTCGCGTGCGACCGAGCTGTCGGCGGGGGTTATCAGCCATCGTGAGGCGGGCGTTGCGTATGCGCTCACCGCGAACGACCCGGCGAGCGACTGCCAGATTCCGCCCGAGCCGGCGCGGCGCCCGGCGAGGTCGAGACGGTACAGCTCCGTCGCCGACTTCACCGCCTGTCCTACGTCTCTGGGGAAGGCCAGCCCCACTTCCGGGGCCGGATCCGCATCTGCCAGGCCGATCTCGTGGAGCGGCACCGGACGGCCGAGTTTCTGGCCGATGGCAGCCGCGATGAGGTGCGGCGCCGCGCCCTGCGGAACCATGCCCTTCGACACCCAGCGCGCCACCGACGTCTTGTCGTAGCGAAGAGTCAACCCGCGTTGTGCGCCGAGGTCGTTGACGCGTCGTGCGAGTCCTGCGTTGCTGATTCCCGCGAGGGCGAGAACGGCGCCGAGCTTTTCGTTCGGCCCGCGTTGCTCCCTGGACATGCGCCACCCCTCGACACAGACGGCTGCCGCGCTGGCATAACCATGCGGCATTCGTAAACCCAGCGTAGTTCGCCGCATCCCAAGCGTTAAGGGGCATTGTTCCGGATGGCGGGATTGTGGTCCGTACGGAAGTACGGTCCTGTACGCACCGTGCACGGCCCCTCGCGGTGTGCCCCGGGGCGTGTGGCCGTGCGCCTGTCCGTGCGCTCTTCTCCGGCCATCTGGAGAGCGGTTCCATGGCGGTGCGTGGGTCGGCCCGCTGTACTGGATCCAGCGGGCTGGGGGACACCGCCACCTTCATCCCCGCGGGTGGCGGACCGGTCCGGGAGGCGCTGCCCGCCTCCCGGACTGTGCGCGTCCGGCATCGCCGCGCGCTCCGCAGCCCTGTACGGAGCGTGCGCAAAGTCCGCCGCCCTCAGCTGATTTGGCCGAAAGCAGACCCCGGTCTGTCGGGTGTGACGAGCGCTCTCACCACGGAACTTGAGGGCGCGAAGGGCGGTTTGGGGGAGCGTATCGGGGCGCATTCGCATCGCCCCCGCTGTCGTCCGCCCGGCTGCCGGGTCGCTCCGGCCCATGCGGCCGACGGCGGACGCTCCGGCGACGTCCCTCGGGATTCGCTCCTGATTTCCCCCGACTTCGCCCCGACTTCCCTCGATCGAAGGCGGTGTCACCGCCCCTCCATGGCGCGTTCTTCATGGCAGCATGGGGACCGGTTCGTACGGTGCACTGGTTGTCCACAGTCCGTGGAGGCGTCGATGCGGTGGTTGGTGGGTTGGAGCAGCACCGCCGCGGGTGCCCACGGATACGCGGACACCGACGGGTACGCGGGTGTCAACGGGTACGACGGCGAGAGCCTGCACCCTGTCGGCTCCCAACTCCTTTGGGGCGACCCCGATCCGCTGTGGGCCGTCGGCGACTGGCGTCCGGACGAGGTGCGCGTGGTGAAGGCCGACGCGGAGAACCGGATCGCCGTCCTCGGCATCTGCGGCGCCTCCGACGAAGAACTGCGCCGCGGCCTGTTCACCGCGCGCGGGGGCGCGCTTCGGCACCTGACGACCTGGCCCGGCAGCTACACGGCCGTCGTCCAGGTCGGCCGCCGCATCACCGTCTGCGGCGATCTCGCGGGCGCCCGCCCGGTGTTCTGCACCCCGTGGGCCGGCGGCACGGCCTACGCCACGGCCGCGCTGCCCCTCGCCGACCTCACCGAGGCCAACCTCGACTTCGGCCACCTGGCGGCCCTGCTCGCCGCTCCTGACGTACCGGCGGCCCTGCGCGACACCACCCCCTACGAGGGGGTACGGCGCATCCCGCCGGGGCACGCGCTGGTCCTGCGCGCTGGGGCGCGCGAGATCACCGGCTACGAGCCGGTCGCCTCCCTCGCGGTGGCCGCGGCCCCCGCCGATCCGCACCACGCCGTGGACGCCGTACGGGACGCCCTGGTGGAGGCCGTCCGGACCCGGCTGTCGGCACCCCGGCACGTGCCCGACCTCGACCCCGGGCCGGTACCCGGCATGGGCCCCGCCGAGCGGCGCGCCGCGCGCGGCATGCCGGTGCCCGGGATCGGCGCCGACCTGTCCGGCGGCCCTGCCTCCGGCACGCTCGCCCTGCTGGCCGCCGGGCTGCCCGGCAGGCCCGGCACGCTGCTCGGCCACGGCACGGGCGCGGGCGAACGGCTGCTCGCCGTCACCTTCAACGACCTCGCCGTCGGCGGCCGGGAGGCCGAGGTGGAACGCGCCGGAACGCTCGCGGCCAACCCGCGCCTGCACCACGTGGTGGTGACCGGCGGCGAGGAGGTGCTGCCCTACGCCGACCTGGACATCCCGCTCACCGACGAGCCCGGCCCCTCGCTCGTGTCCGCCGCGCGACACCGGGCACGGCTCGCCGCGGGCAGCGCCGACCACTTCACCGGGCACGGCGCCCGCCAGGTCCTCGACGCCCACCCCGCGCGCCTCGCCGACCTCCTGATGGACCGCAAACGGCGTCACCTGGTCCGCCCGGTCGCCGCGCTCGCGCGGGCCGACGGCTCGGTGATGGTCCCCGCGCGCGTGTACGGCGCGGCCCGCAGACTGGCCCGCACCCCCTACCGGTCCGGCCTGGAAGTGCTGGCCGAACGGCTGATGCGGCGCCGCTTCGAGGAGCCCAAGGGTGCGGTCGGTGCCTCCCTCGCCGCGCTGACCTGGGCCGGACCCGGGCCGGCGGCGCGCTGGCTGACAGGCGAGGCGCTGGCTGAAGTATCGGTTCTGCTGCAGAGCGCGGCGGACCGCTCCGCGGCAGGCCCCGGCCAACGGCCCGGCGACTACCGCGCGCGTGCCGCGCTCGCCCGGTACGCCGCCGACTGGCGCGTCCTGGAACAGGCCACCGAGATCCGCTCCCAGCGCCTGCACGCGCCCTTCCTCGACAACCAGGTCGTCCGCGCCTGCCGCGCCCTCCCGGAGGCCTTGCGCGTCCGGCCCGGTGCCCGCTCCGCCGTCCTGCGTACGGTCCTGGAGGGCGCCGGCGTCACCGGCCTTCCGCCCGGCTGGGGCGCCCCCTCCCACGCATCCTCGGCCGCGGCCACACGCGCGGGGCTGCGCCTGGCCGCGGACCCGCTGATGGACCTGTTCGCCACGCCCCTCCTGGCGGAGGCCGGCCTGGTCGAGGCCCGCGTGGTGCGCAAGGCCCTCCGCGCGGCAGCGTCCGGCGATCCCCTCCCCCTGGACGGTCTGGCCGACCTGGTCTCGCTCGAACTCTGGCTCAACCGCCTCCTCGCCCGCCGCGGCACCTGCTGGACGGGAACACCGGCACGCGCCCGCGCGGTGCCCTCCGGGATCCAGCCGAGGAGGGGAGCCCTGGCCTCGGGCGCCTGAGAGACGCAGGGCACTGCACCGTTCCTGGGGGCGGTTCCGCAGGCCGTGCAGCGGCCGCGACTGCGGGCAGCCGTGCAGCAAGGGCGGCGGCACCGGTCCGGCGCGCGCGAGTGCAGCCTCCCCGGGCCCGGCCCCAGCCGGCCCGCACACCCCGCACACCCCGTGCATCGCGCGCATCCCCGACATCCCGCACATCCCGCACGGGTAAACCCCGTCGCCCGTCCGCCCAACCCCCGTAACAATGACCAGGTGCGGTACAGAATCCTCGGTGTGACCCAGGCGACCAACGACCAGGGCACCCCCATACCCATAGGCGGCCAACGGCTCCGCACGCTCCTGACCGCCCTCGCGCTGCGCCCCGCCCGCACCACCACCCCCGAAACCCTCATCGACGAGGTCTGGGTGGACGACCCGCCCCAGGACGCCCCCGCCGCGCTCCAGGCCCTCGTCGGCCGCCTCCGCCGCGCCCTCGGCCGCGACGCCATCACCTCCGCCCCCGGCGGCTACCGCCTGGAAGCCACCGAGGACGACGTGGACCTGCACGTCTTCGAGCGCCTCACCCGCACCGGCACCCAGGCCCTCACCGCAGGCGACCCGGCCACCGCGCACCGCACCCTCACCGAGGCCCTCGCCCTCTGGCACGGCGGTCCCGCCCTCGCCGACCTGCCCGACCGCACCGCGGCGACCCGCCCGGAGGCCCTGCGCCTGGAGGCGGTCCGCGCCCGTGCCGCCGCCGCCCTCGAACTGGGCCGCGCCGGGGACGTCGTAGCGGAACTGACCGAGCTGACGGCGGCCCGCCCCTGCGACGAAGCCCTGCACGCCCTCCTCATCCGTGCCCTGCGCGACACCGGCCGCTCCGCCGACGCCCTCGCCGCGTACGAGTCGGCCCGCCGCGTCCTCGCCGACACCTTCGGCACCGACCCGGGCCCGGAACTCCAGGCCCTGCACACGGCGCTGCTGAGGCAGGACGGCGCGGACCTCCAGCAGGGGCCGTCTGCCGCCGCGCCCAGGAACCCGCTCGCCCAGCCGCCCGAGCGCACCGGCAATCTCCGCCCCCGCCTGACGTCGTTCGTCGGCCGGGAACCAGAACTCGAGGCCATTCGTTCCGACTTGCACAGGGCCCGCCTGGTCACGCTCACCGGACCGGGCGGCTCGGGGAAGACCCGCCTCGCCGAGGAGGCCGCCGCCGGGCTCCCGCAGGCATGGCTGGTCGAGCTGGCCCCGCTCGACCGGCCGGAGGCGGTGCCCGGCGCGGTGGTCAGTGCGCTCGGTCTGCGCGAGACCGTGCTGCTGACCAACGACCTGGCGATGCCGCAGACCGACCCCACGGCCATGCTGATAGAGCACTGCGCCCAGCGCAGCCGGCTCCTGATCCTCGACAACTGCGAACACGTCATCGGCGCGGCAGCCGACCTCGCCGAGACCCTCCTCACCCACTGCCCCGGGCTCACCATCCTCGCCACCAGCCGTGAGCCCCTGGGCGTCCCCGGTGAGTCGGTGCGTCCGGTCGAGCCCCTCGTCCCCGAGCAGGCGCACCGTCTCTTCGCGGAGCGCGCGAAGGCCGTCCGTCCCGACGCCGACAGCGTGCTCCGCGACACCGAGGCCGTCGCCGAGATCTGCCGCCGCCTGGACGGCCTGCCGCTCGCCATCGAACTGGCCGCGGCCCGGCTCAGGCTGCTGACCCCGCGGCAGATCGCCGACCGGCTCGACGACCGCTTCCGCCTGCTCACCTCCGGAAGCCGCACGGTCCTGCCCCGCCAGCAGACCCTGCGCGCGGTGGTCGACTGGTCCTGGGAGCTGCTGGACGAGCGGGAGCGGACGGTGCTGCGCGAGGTGTCGGTGTTCGCCGGCGGCTGGGACCTGGCGGCGGCCGAGGCCGTGTGCACCGGCCCGGCGGCGGACCTGATCGGTGCCCTGGTCGACAAGTCCCTCGTCGTCGCCGCCCCGGACGGCACGTACGGCACGGAGGGCTCCGGCGGCATGCGGTACCGGATGCTGGAGACCATCCACGAGTACGCCACCGAGCGCGCGGCCGAGGTCCCCGAGCTGCGCGTGGCGGCCGAGCGCCGGCACCGCGCGTGGGTGCGCGCGCTGGTCGAGGAGGCCGAGCCGCAGCTGCGGTCCGCGGGGCAACTGCCCTGGATCGCCCGCCTGGAGACCGAACTGGACAACATCCGCGCCGCCCTGGACCGCTCGGTCCGCGCCGGCGACGAGGCGGAGGCCGCCGCGATCGTCCTGGCCGTCAGCTGGTTCTGGTGGCTGCGCAACTACCGCCAGGAGGCGGTGGCCTGGGTGCGGCTGGTGCTGCGGCTGGGCATCGCCCTGGACGTGCTGCCCGCGGGAGCGCCCGAGAGCGAGCTGATGGCGCTGGTGGCGTCGGCCGACCCGGTGGCAGCCCTGCTCGCCTCGCCCGACGCCTCGCCCGACGCCTCGCCCGACGCCTCGCCCGACGCCTCGCCCGACGCCTCGTCCGACGCCTCGCCCGACGGCGAGTCCGGGCATCCGCTGCGCGACCGGCGCATGGACCTGCGGATGTTCGACCTGTTCCTGACGGCCGAGTCGAGCGTGGACCATCTCTCGGGCGACGAGCGGGCCCCGGCGTACATCGCGCGCGTGCGGGCCGCCTACGAGCACGGCGGTCCGCGGTCCGCCCGGCTGCCGGGCATCGTCTGGCCGCTGACCTCCTACTATCTGGGCGGTTCGGCGGACGTGGTGCCCGACACGGCCGCAACGGTCGCCAACTGCCGGGCGTACGGAGGGGACTGGGAGATCGGCGTCGCCCTGATGTACCGCACCCACGTCGTCGTCGACTCACCGGGCAACCTGCGGGGCGTGGACGAGGGCCTGGCCGAGCTGCGCACGCTCAGCCGACGCGTCGGGGACCGCTGGATGCGGGCGCAGGTGTGCAGCGCGGCGGGCGAGGCGGCCATGGCCCGCGGCCGGTTCGAGGAGGCCCGTGACGAGTACGAGGAGGCGCTGCGGCTCGCCTACGAGGTGGGCTCCTACGCCGAGACGCCGTTCCTGAAGACGCGGCTCGCCGAGATCGCCTACCGCTCCGGCGACGCGGCGTCGGCGCTGGCCACCCTGGACGAGGCGGGAGCGGCGGCCGACCGGTACGGGCTGGCGGAGGCGCGGGCCTTCGTGCTGCTGGTGCGGACGCACATCGCCCACGAGAAGGGCGATCCGGTCCGTGCCCGCGAGCTGTACGAGCAGACCCGGGCGGCAGCGCGAGGAGGCAACCTGCCGCCACAGTTCACGGCGTCCCTGCGGGGGATCGAGGCGCTCGTCGCGGCGGGCGAGTCGGGTCCCGCGCGCGGGCTGCCGATCGTGGCCGAGGCGCTGCGGGAGGCGGTGGAGCGGCGGTGCGCGGAGTCGGTCACCGCGTGGCTGGTGGACATCGCGGCGGACCTCCTGGCCCGGCTCGGCGATCTGCCGCGCGCGGTCCGGCTCTTCGCCGCCGCCGACCACTGGCGCGGCGGCCGTCCGCGTCCCGAGCCGGAGCGCACCCGTGCCGCCCAGGTGGACGCCGGCGCCCGCGCGGCGCTGACCCCGGAACGGCACGCGGCCGAGTGTGCCCACGGCGCGTCCTTTGATGTGGACGCCGTACTCCGGGAGCTGACGGCGGCGACGGCGGCGACGAGCGCGGCAGCGACCGCGGACCGCTGCTGAGCCTGCCCGAGCCCGCCCGCCTGCCGCTGATCCGGCCGGACGTGGCTACCGGCAGACGAACTTCGCGTCCGCCCAGTCCGCGAACGCGGCCCGGTCGACGGCGTTGCTGTGCGGTTCGACGACGAGCCGTACGGTCTTGTGCCCGGTCAGGTCCACATGGACGGGGACGGCCTGGTCCCGGCCCTTGACCATGCCGGACTGCCACAGCAGGACTCCATCGGCGTAGACGGAGAACACCACCTTGCCGAGCCCGGCAGTCATGTCGTCCACGCCGGCCATCGCGTCGTAGGCGGTGCACTGCCGGTTGAGATCGACGGTGACGGAGGACTCGCCGCGGACGGTCACCCCGCGCGCGTACTGCCTCCCGTCGACGGACATGCCGTGGCGCTGCCACACCCAGCTGCTCTCGCCCATCCGCATCTCGGGCCGGGTGCCGTCACCGTTGACGTCGTAGCGCAGGTCGCTCCACTCGTACTCGGTGGGAGCCGGCGGGGCAGCGGGCGTCGGGGCCGGCTTCGGCGTGGAGGTCGGCTTCGGCGTGGAGGTCGGGGTCGGGGTCGGCGTGGGGGTGGGCCTGGGCCTCGGATCGGGAGCCGGCTCGGGCGTGGCCTTCGGGGGCGGAGTGGGTTTCGGCGTGGGCGCGAACACCACCGGTTTCGGCGGCGCGGGCTTCGGCTTCGGCGGGGCCGGTGCGGGCGTGGACGGCGCGGACCGCACGGCCGACGGGGGCGGCGACGGCTCGGCCACCACCTTCGCCGGGCGGCTGTCGTTCACCAGGGCCATGGCGAGCGCGGCGGCGGCCACCGCCACCACCCCGGCCGCGATACCCGCCTTCACGGGCGCGCCGAGGCCCACCGAGGCGGCGGCCCCGCCCCCCGCGCCCGCCCCGCCGCTCGTGCCGGTCGCCGCAGCGGTTGCACCCGCGACCCCGGCCCCCGCGCTGCCGGCGACGATGCCGAGCGCCTTGGCGTACCCGGCGGCCCCGAACCAGCCGACGACCGCGACCGGGACCACACCGGGGATGCCGCTCGCGACCTCTTCGAGCTGCGCGGCGGCAAGCCGGCACCTGGCGCACTCCTCCAGATGCTTGCGCAGGCCCCGCTCGGCGCGGATGCGCAGCTTGCGGCGGGCGTAGGTGCCGAGCCGGTCGGCGTAGCGGGCGCACTCCTCGTCGTCGGCGAGGGCGGCGCTGACGTGGGCCTGGAGGTAAGCCTGCTTCAGTCCCTCACGGGCCCGGCTGGCCAGGACCCGGGTGCCGTTGGCGTCCAGCCCGAACAGGACGCCCACCTCGCTCGGCGACTCGTCCTCGACCTCGGTGTGCCACAGCACGGCCTGCCAGCGCTCGGGCAGCGAACGGAAGGCCTGCATGGCCATGGACCGCTCGGCCTCGTGCAGGGCGAGCACATCGGCACCCCGGTCCGGTGTGCCGTCGTCGGACGCCTCGGACGCACGCCAGGCCTGCTGGGCGAAGACGGCGAAGTCGTCGACGAGTTGCTCACGCCGGGCGGACCTGATCCAGTGCGCGGCGACCCGTCGCACGGAGGTCAGCAGATAGGCGCGCACGGCGTGCTCGGGCCCGGAGCCGCCGCGCACGGCCTGCAACATCCGGGCGAACACCTCGGCGGTGAGGTCATCGGCGGTGTGCCCGTCCCGGCAGCAGGTGCGCGCGTAGCGCCGGACGGCGTCCGCGTGCCGCCGGTACAGCTCCTCGTACGCGGAGTCGTCACCGGCGCGCATCCGCTCGATCAGCTCACCGTCGGCGGGCGGCATCTCCCGGGGCGGCGGAAGCACGCTGCCGTCCCGCTGGGCGGGCACAGTCCGGTCACCCGGTTCGGCCGGGGCGGGCACATCGGCGCGGTTGCCCTGACCCGGCACCTGCGGCGAGGCCGGCTCATCGGCCTCCGCGTCACCGTCACCGCGCGACTCGTCCCACCCGTCAACGCCCATCGCGGAAAGCCCCCGACACCGGCCCTGCCCAACCCTTCACGGGCTCAGCGTGCCACAGGGGCCTGCGTTCAAGGACCCGATCCACCTCAGCCACTCATACGAGCGGACTTGTCACCACCGGGCCCCTTCCTCACCCGGCAGAACGAACCGCGAGACGCCACGGCCACGGCTCACCGACGAGATCCGCCGGCAGGGAACGCCCAGGGCGAAAAGGCGCTCGCGGAATCCATCCGGACCGGCCGGAACCCGCACCCCGCACGCCCGCACAGGGGCCACCCGCACCCGACCGTGGAAGCTGCACGGGCGGGGCGGGTGCGAAACCCGTCGCCGCGGAAGGCGTGGCCGAGACGGCGCCCCAGGCACGCCCCCGTGGGGCTACGCCGGGCGCGAGCGCAGGCCGTCCAGCAGGATGTCCAGCAGCCGTGCCGACGCCGCGGCCTGCTGCGCCGCATCCGGCAGGGACGGCGCCGCCGTCGCGATCACCAGCAGCACGTCGGAGACGGAGACGTCCGGCCGCAGTTCACCCGCCGCACGCGCCCGGTCCACCAACTGCCCCACCACGTCGAGCAGCGCAGCCGCCCCCGTGTCGTACTCCTCGTCCGTTGCCGAAGGCTCCGGCACCAGCCGCAGCTCTCCCGCCGCCGGCTGCGACCGCTGCAGCGGCACCCGAGCCGCCTCGGCGGAGCCCTGCGCCGCGCTCTCCTCCACGACCCCGACCCGCAGCACCTGCGGCGGCAGCAGTCGCCCCGCCCCCGACGCCACCGACGTCCGCAGGAACCGCGACAGCGCCGACCACGGCTCGTCCTCCTGCCCGAGCGCGGCCCGCGCCTGCTCGGTCAGCCGCGCGGTCTCCTCCTCGGCTATCCGCCGCACCAGCACGTCCTTGCTCGGGAACCGCCGGTACACCGTGCCGACACCGACCCGCGCGCGCCGCGCCACGTCCTCCATCGGCGCGCCGTACCCCAGCTCGCCGAAGACCTCACGTGCCGCCCGCAGCACGTGTTCCAGATTGCGCTGGGCGTCCACCCGGAGCGGCGTCGTACGCGCCCCGTTCGCGCGCCCGTTGCCCGCCGTGGCGCTCACCGCTGCGCCACCGGACGCGACCGCGGCTGCCGATGCCCAATGAGTGTCCTGAACATGCATGTGTTTTTCCCCCGGTAATGACGTCTCCCCCCGGAGACGCTCCCCACTAATCAAACCGGAGTGCGCGGCTGCGGCGCCGGTCAACATGCGGGACCCGCCCGTCGCGGACGCGTTCGACCACCATCCCTACACTCCGTCTGCACACGAACATAGTTGAGGGAGCGTCAATTCAGAAGGGGGAGGTTCCGCACAGTGCGCCCCCCGATCGGAGTACGGGGCGTATACCTCCCGATTGCGCCCCTTCGGTCCCTCACCTGTGGCCCCTCTGACCTGCCCGCTTTCGTCCCGCTCCGCCCCCGTCCCGGCCGCCGCGCGCACCAGGCCCCCGGTCACACAAGTTGCCGGGGCTGTGGACAAACAACAGCGCCGGGTGCGTCATGGGATGGTGAAGGAACGCGCGCGCATTCTCGTTGTCGGCGGCGGCTACGTCGGGATGTACACGGCCCTGCGCCTGCAGCGGAGACTGAAGCGGGAGCTGAAGCGGGGGAGTGTCGAGGTCACCGTCGTCAGTCCTGACGCCTACATGACGTATCAGCCCTTCCTTCCCGAGGCGGCGGCCGGTTCGATCTCTCCCCGGCACGTCGTCGTACCCCTGCGCCGTGTCCTTGGCCGGTGCCGCATCGTCATCGGCGAGGTGACCTCCATCGACCACGCCACGCGCACCGCCGCCCTCACCACCCTCGCCACCGAGGACGAGGGCAGAACCGCCGAGTTGATCGGCTACGACGAACTCGTGCTCGCCCCCGGCTCGGTCTCCCGCACGCTGCCCGTGCCCGGCCTCGCCGAGTACGGCATCGGCTTCAAGACCGTCGAAGAGGCCATCGGACTGCGCAACCACGTGATCGAGCAGATGGACATCGCCTCTTCCACCCGCGACCCCGCGATCCGCGACGCCGCCCTCACCTTCGTGTTCGTCGGCGGCGGCTACGCGGGCGTCGAGGCGCTCGCCGAACTGCAGGACATGGCCCGCTACACCGCGCGCTACTACCACAATGTCCGGCCCGAGGACATGAAATGGATCCTCGTGGAGGCCTCCGACCGCATCCTGCCCGAGGTCGGCGCGGAGATGGGCCGCTACACCGTGACCGAGCTGCGCCGCCGCAACATCCAGGTGCTGCTGGAGACCCGCCTGGAGTCCTGTGCCGACCGCGTCGTCGTCCTCAGCGACGGCCAGCGCTTCCCGACCCGTACGGTCGTGTGGACCGCCGGCGTCAAACCGCACCCGCTGCTCGCCGCCACCGACCTGCCGCTCACCGACCGCGGCAAGCTCAGGTGCACCGCCGAACTCACCGTGGACGGCGCCGAACACGCCTGGGCCGCGGGTGACGCCGCCGCCGTACCCGACGTCACGGCCGCCGAACCCGGCACCGAGACACCGCCCAACGCACAGCACGCGGTCCGCCAGGCCAGGGTCCTCGGCGACAACATCGTCCACGCGCTCCGCGGCGAGCCCCTGGAGACGTACGCGCACAGATACGCGGGCTCGGTCGCCTCCCTGGGCCTGCACAAGGGTGTCGCCCAGGTCTACGGGCGCAGGCTGAAGGGCTACCCTGCCTGGTTCATGCACCGCATGTACCACCTCAGCAGGGTGCCCACCGTCAACCGCAAGGCCCGCGTGCTCGCCGAGTGGACCCTCGCCGGACTCTTCAAACGGGAGATCGTCTCGCTCGGCTCACTCGAACATCCACGAGCGGAGTTCGAACTCGCGGCCGGGGGAAAGCCTCCTCAGAGCCCCTCGGACGACCCGAAGGGGTCGTCCTGACCGAATCCAGGAACTCCGCGGTCCGCTCGGGCGTCTGACGGATGTCGCCGCGGCCCGCACCCTGCCAGACTGCCCCACGACCTTGGACGGGCCACCCGCCCGCCCTCAGCAACCACGAGGCTTTCCCCACTGTGAACTTCACGCGCTGGAGCGCCCGGCTCCCCGGAACGCAGCGCCGCGCCGCAGCGCGGACCGAAACCGCGGTTTCCACGGACCGGCGGGGGGAAGGCTCCGTGCCCGCGGCCCGCGCCGAACAACCGACCGACGGAGCGGTACCGGTACCCGCCGTCGACGACCTGGGCGCGCGTGAGGTCCTCGACCGCGTCCCGGCGCTCGTCGCCCTCGTCCACGGCCCCGAGCACCGCATCGCCTACGTCAACGACGCCTACGTGTCGGCCTTCGGCGCGCGCCCTCCGGGCGCACCCGCCCGCGAGGCCCTCCCGGAACTGGCCGAACTGGGCCTGCTCCCTCTCCTCGACCAGGTGCTGCGCAGTGGCAGGCCCCGCGTCCTGAAGTCCCGCAAGGCCGTGGACGGCCGCTCCTACACCTTCACCTGCACTCCCGTGACCGAGGACCGCGACCGCGACGGCGACGAGGGTGCCGTACTCGTCTTCGCCACCGACGTCACCGACCACGCCGAGGCCGCCGAACGCCTGCGCGCCAGCGAACGCCGCCAGCGCGAGACCGCCGTCACCCTCCAGCGCTCCCTGCTCCCGCAGGAACTGGAACAGCCGGACGACCTGCGCATCGCCGCCACTTACCAGCCCGGCGGCACCGAGGCGGCGGTCGGCGGCGACTGGTACGACGTGATCACCCTCGGCGGCGGGCGCACGGCGCTGGTGATCGGCGACGTGATGGGCAGAGGCGTCCGCGCGGCGGCGGTCATGGGCCAGCTCCGAACGGCCGTACGCGCGTACGCCCGCCTCGACCTGCCCCCGCACGAGGTGCTGCAACTCCTCGACGGCCTCGCCACCGAGATCGACGCCAACCAGATCGCCACCTGCGTCTACGCCATCCACGACCCCAACGAGGGCCGCCTGGTGTACGCCTCCGCCGGGCACCTGCCCATCCTGGTCCGCGACGAGAACGGCACCGTGACGCGCGCCGACGAACCCACCGGCCCGCCGCTCGGCACCGGCGGCTGGGTGCATGCCTCCGGCTCGGTCGCGCTCGGCCCCGGCGCCACCGCCGTCCTCTACACCGACGGCCTGGTCGAGCGCAGGGACGAGGACCTGGACGAGGGGATCGCCGCGCTCGAAGGCGCCCTCGCCGGTGCCACGGGGACCCCGCAGGTCATCTGCGACCGCCTGGTCCGCTCGGCCGGCGTCACCGCCGACCACGACGACGACGTGGCCGTCCTCGTCCTCCAGCACCCCGCCCGTACGGGCCCCGAGGGCGACCTCTTCCGCAATGCCGCACTGGAACTCCTCGGCGGGGTGGAAGCGGCCCCCCGCGCGCGTGCCTTCGCCTCCGGTGTCCTGACCAGCTGGCGCTTCCCCGCCGATCTGCACGACCTCGGCGTCCTCGCCGCCAGCGAGCTGGTCGCCAACTCCCTCCAGCACGGCACCCCGCCCATGCGGCTCCGCCTCCGGCGCACCGACCGCCGCCTGATCATCGAGGTCACCGACGGCGACGACCACCTTCCGCGCCGACGCCGAGCAGAACCGGCCGACGAGTCGGGCAGAGGCATCGCCATCGTGGCCACGATCGCCTCGAACTGGGGATCGCGGAGAACACCGGGGGGCGGAAAGGCGGTGTGGTGCGAGTTCGCGCTGCCGAGGGGCCAGGGAGCGCCGTGAGCGCCGCGGGCCGACAGGGAGTCGGCGGGCGCGGCCCGGTGGGGGCCGCTCGTGCCGTGGTCGGCCCCCGTACCACCGGGTGTCTCACGCCTCCGCAGACACCGGCTCCGCAGCAGCGCCGCCGCGCGAAACCACCCGGCTCCCCGCCGACCATGGCCGATCCTGCAGTGGCGTGAGCCGCTGCCCCAATCGCAGCGCCAGCCCCGTGATGCCCAGCGAGACCAGCAGAAACGTCACGATGTACGGCGCCGGCAGCGACGCCGCAAGCGGCCCGCCCACCGCCGGTCCGACGGCCAACGCCAGCTGCTTGACCAGCGCGAACGCGGAGTTGTACTGCCCGGCCCTGCCCTCCGGTGCCAGATCGGCCACCAGCGGGGCGACCGTCGGCGACAGCATCGCCTCCCCCAGCCCGAACAGGGCGTACGCCGACACGAAGGCGGCCGTCGCCATCTCCTGGCTGCCGTGCCCGAGCCCCGCGTACCCGGCGGCCACCCAGGCCACCGCCCAGAGCAGACCGACCCCGGCGATCACCCGCGAGCGGCGGCGCCGCTCCACGAGCCTCAGCACGGCGAACTGCGCGACCACGATCATCAGCGTGTTCGCGGCCAGCGCCGTCCCCAGCACGGAGGTCGACATCCCGGCTGCCTCGACGCCGTAGGCGCTCAGACCGGACTCGAACTGTCCGTAGCACGCGAAGAACAGCACGAAGCCGAGCGCGCACAGCTGCACCATCGCCCGGTTCCCGAGCAACTGCTTCCAGCTGCCCTTGACCGCACCGGTCGGTGCCTCCTCCATGCGGGGCGCGTGCGGCATCCGCACCGTCGACATCACGACGACCAGCAGCAGGAACATCGCCGCCTCGATCGCGAACAGCAGAGTGAAGGAGGACGCCCGCGTCGTGTCGACGAGGTGGCCGCCTATGAGGCCACCGATGCCCAGCCCCAGGTTCTGCAGGAAGAACTGCATGGCGAACGCCCGCGCCCGGGTGTCCGCCGTCGAGCAGTCCACGATCATCGTCGCCAGCGCGGGCTGCATCACGGCCTGCCCCGCGCCGAGCGCGGCGGCCGACAGCAGTACAGCCGTGGCGTCGCCCGCGAGCCCCAGGCTGAGTGCGCCCAGCGCGGCGGTGACCAGGGCGGCGAGCAGGACCGGCAGCGGGCCGCGCCGCACGATCGCCCGGCCGGCGAACGGCAGCACGATCAGCGCGGCCACGGCGAAGACGGCGAGCACCAGCCCCGCCGTCGTGGCCCCCAGTCCCCGCACCTGCGCCACATAGACGTACAGGTACGGAACCGTGAAACCGAGCCCGAATGCGCTGAGTGCGTTGCCCACGTGGATCCGGCGCATCGCTGCGCCCATCGCCCTGGTCACGTTCACCTCTCTCACTAGTTAGGAGTGAAGACTTCAAAGCTAAAGTTCGAAGCTAAAGAGTACACAGTGAAGGACTTCAAGGCAAAGCGACTCCGTGCGATACTGCGCCCATGGCCGACACTCCAGGCGTCACGGAGCCGCCGCTCGACGAACAGATCGCCGCCTACCAGCGCGAGTTCCGGGACCTCGACCCGCAGGTCGAGAAGATCGTGTCGGCGTTGTCCCGGCTGAACCGCCGGATGAACGTGGCGTACGGCCGCCAGACCTCGGCCCTCGGCATCAGCACCACCGAGTGGGAGGTCCTCAAGGCCCTCGTGCTCTCCGGTGCCCCGTACCGCATGGGCCCGAGCGACCTGGCCAAGCGGCTCGGCCTCACGCCGGCCGCGATGACCCACCGCATCGACCGCATGGTCGCCGAGGGCCTGGTCACCCGGGAGCGCGACGAGACCAACCGCGTCCGGGTGATCGTGGAGCTGACGCCCGAGGGCCGCGAGAAGTGGCTGGAGGCGATGCGCCTTGCGACCGTCTTCGAGGAGGACCTGCTCCAGGACCTCACCCCGGCCGAGCGCACGGTGCTGGGCGAGGTCCTCACCAGGCTCCTGCGCCGCGTGGAGCACGCTCAGCCGGACGCAGGCGGCCGACTGAGCGACCTCGACTGAGGCCGGGAAAAAAGCCTTGACAGGCGGCGGTTGACACACCCTTGCCGGATCCGTACAGTTCTCCGGGTTGCCACGGAGCCGTAACGGTTCTCCGGCAACACTCCGCCGCCTCGAGCGGCACCCCCTCAAGCACAGCACGATCGCCCGTACGGGTTGATTTCGGCATGCCGGAATTCAATTCGAATAGGGACTCGGCGGCCCGGTTGGGAATCGCCGGTCGGATCCGCTAGGGTTTGAGGCGTCGGAACGGCCCAACAGCCGTGAGGACAAGCCCGACTGACT
>NZ_JAINVF010000050.1 GCF_020400585.1 Streptomyces sp. NK08204
ACACAGTGGACGCGAGCAACTGAGGACAAGCCCTCGGCCTATTAGTACCGGTCACCTCCACCAGTTACCTGGCTTCCAGATCCGGCCTATCAACCCAGTCGTCTACTGGGAGCCTTACCCCATCAAGTGGGTGGGAGTCCTCATCTCGAAGCAGGCTTCCCGCTTAGATGCTTTCAGCGGTTATCCCTCCCGAACGTAGCCAACCAGCCATGCCCTTGGCAGAACAACTGGCACACCAGAGGTTCGTCCGTCCCGGTCCTCTCGTACTAGGGACAGCCCTTCTCAAGACTCCTACGCGCACAGCGGATAGGGACCGAACTGTCTCACGACGTTCTAAACCCAGCTCGCGTACCGCTTTAATGGGCGAACAGCCCAACCCTTGGGACCGACTCCAGCCCCAGGATGCGACGAGCCGACATCGAGGTGCCAAACCATCCCGTCGATATGGACTCTTGGGGAAGATCAGCCTGTTATCCCCGGGGTACCTTTTATCCGTTGAGCGACGGCGCTTCCACAAGCCACCGCCGGATCACTAGTCCCGACTTTCGTCCCTGCTCGACCCGTCGGTCTCACAGTCAAGCTCCCTTGTGCACTTACACTCAACACCTGATTGCCAACCAGGCTGAGGGAACCTTTGGGCGCCTCCGTTACCCTTTAGGAGGCAACCGCCCCAGTTAAACTACCCATCAGACACTGTCCCTGATCCGGATCACGGACCCAGGTTAGACATCCAGCACGACCAGACTGGTATTTCAACGACGACTCCACAAACACTGGCGTGCCTGCTTCAAAGTCTCCCAGCTATCCTACACAAGCCGAACCGAACACCAATATCAAACTGTAGTAAAGGTCCCGGGGTCTTTCCGTCCTGCTGCGCGAAACGAGCATCTTTACTCGTAGTGCAATTTCACCGGGCCTATGGTTGAGACAGTCGAGAAGTCGTTACGCCATTCGTGCAGGTCGGAACTTACCCGACAAGGAATTTCGCTACCTTAGGATGGTTATAGTTACCACCGCCGTTTACTGGCGCTTAAGTTCTCAGCTTCGCCCACCCGAAAGTGAGCTAACCGGTCCCCTTAACGTTCCAGCACCGGGCAGGCGTCAGTCCGTATACATCGCCTTACGGCTTCGCACGGACCTGTGTTTTTAGTAAACAGTCGCTTCTCGCTGGTCTCTGCGGCCACCCCCAGCTCGAGGAGCAAGTCCTCTCACCAGAGCTGGCCCCCCTTCTCCCGAAGTTACGGGGGCATTTTGCCGAGTTCCTTAACCATAGTTCACCCGAACGCCTCGGTATTCTCTACCTGACCACCTGAGTCGGTTTAGGGTACGGGCCGCCATGAAACTCGCTAGAGGCTTTTCTCGACAGCATAGGATCATCCACTTCACCACAATCGGCTCGGCATCAGGTCTCAGCCGTATGCAAGGCGGATTTGCCTACCTTGCGGCCTACACCCTTACCCCGGGACAACCACCGCCCGGGATGGACTACCTTCCTGCGTCACCCCATCACTCACCTACTGCAAGTCTGGTTCGTCGGCTCCACCACTCCCCTTTGCCCGAAGGCTCCGGGGCGGCTTCACGGACTTAGCATCGCCTGGTTCGATGTTTGACGCTTCACAGCGGGTACCGGAATATCAACCGGTTATCCATCGACTACGCCTGTCGGCCTCGCCTTAGGTCCCGACTTACCCTGGGCAGATCAGCTTGACCCAGGAACCCTTAGTCAATCGGCGCAAACGTTTCTCACGTTTGTATCGCTACTCATGCCTGCATTCTCACTCGTCAACCGTCCACGACTACCTTCCAGTGCCGCTTCACCCGGCAGACGACGCTCCCCTACCCATCACAGCACCCGTTGGGGCTATACGCTGCAATGACACGACTTCGGCGGTACGCTTGAGCCCCGCTACATTGTCGGCGCGGAATCACTAGACCAGTGAGCTATTACGCACTCTTTCAAGGGTGGCTGCTTCTAAGCCAACCTCCTGGTTGTCTGTGCGACTCCACATCCTTTCCCACTTAGCGTACGCTTAGGGGCCTTAGTCGATGCTCTGGGCTGTTTCCCTCTCGACCATGGAGCTTATCCCCCACAGTCTCACTGCCGCGCTCTCACTTACCGGCATTCGGAGTTTGGCTAAGGTCAGTAACCCGGTAGGGCCCATCGCCTATCCAGTGCTCTACCTCCGGCAAGAAACACACGACGCTGCACCTAAATGCATTTCGGGGAGAACCAGCTATCACGGAGTTTGATTGGCCTTTCACCCCTAACCACAGGTCATCCCCCAGGTTTTCAACCCTGGTGGGTTCGGTCCTCCACGAAGTCTTACCTCCGCTTCAACCTGCCCATGGCTAGATCACTCCGCTTCGGGTCTTGAGCGTGCTACTCAACCGCCCTGTTCGGACTCGCTTTCGCTACGGCTTCCCCACACGGGTTAACCTCGCAACACACCGCAAACTCGCAGGCTCATTCTTCAAAAGGCACGCAGTCACGAGGGACCGAAGTCCCCGACGCTCCCACGGCTTGTAGGCACACGGTTTCAGGTACTATTTCACTCCCCTCCCGGGGTACTTTTCACCATTCCCTCACGGTACTATCCGCTATCGGTCACCAGGGAATATTTAGGCTTAGCGGGTGGTCCCGCCAGATTCACACGGGATTTCTCGGGCCCCGTGCTACTTGGGTGTCTCTCAAACGAGCCGCTGACGTTTCGACTACGGGGGTCTTACCCTCTACGCCGGACCTTTCGCATGTCCTTCGTCTACATCAACGGTTTCTGACTCGTCCTGTTGCCGGCAGACAACAGAAGAGAGATCCCACAACCCCGCATACGCAACCCCTGCCGGGTCTCACACGTATACGGTTTGGCCTCATCCGGTTTCGCTCGCCACTACTCCCGGAATCACGGTTGTTTTCTCTTCCTGAGGGTACTGAGATGTTTCACTTCCCCTCGTTCCCTCCACACTGCCTATGTGTTCAGCAGTGGGTGACAGCCCATGACGACTGCCGGGTTTCCCCATTCGGAAACCCCCGGATCAAAGCCTGGTTGACGACTCCCCGGGGACTATCGCGGCCTCCCACGTCCTTCATCGGTTCCTGGTGCCAAGGCATCCACCGTGCGCCCTTAAAAACTTGGCCACAGATGCTCGCGTCCACTGTGCAGTTCTCAAACAACGACCAGCCACCCATCACCCCGGACCAGACAGATCCGAGTGCACTGGGGCCGGCGACTGAGGAGAAGATCATTCCCTCAGACACCCAACAGCGTGCCCGGCACAGCCAGCCGACCAGATCAGCGTTCCACGCCCCGAAAGGGCAGTACTAGCGCCTGGCCCGTCCTGGACCATACCGAATAATCAACGTTCCACCCATGAGCAACCAGCACCGGACATTCGCCGATGTACTGGCCTCTGACCGAGCAAGCCCGGTAAGAAGTGCTCCTTAGAAAGGAGGTGATCCAGCCGCACCTTCCGGTACGGCTACCTTGTTACGACTTCGTCCCAATCGCTAGTCCCACCTTCGACAGCTCCCTCCCTTACGGGTTGGGCCACCGGCTTCGGGTGTTACCAACTTTCGTGACGTGACGGGCGGTGTGTACAAGGCCCGGGAACGTATTCACCGCAGCAATGCTGATCTGCGATTACTAGCGACTCCGACTTCATGGGGTCGAGTTGCAGACCCCAATCCGAACTGAGACCGGCTTTTTGAGATTCGCTCCACCTCACGGTATCGCAGCTCTTTGTACCGGCCATTGTAGCACGTGTGCAGCCCAAGACATAAGGGGCATGATGACTTGACGTCGTCCCCACCTTCCTCCGAGTTGACCCCGGCGGTCTCCTGTGAGTCCCCATCACCCCGAAGGGCATGCTGGCAACACAGAACAAGGGTTGCGCTCGTTGCGGGACTTAACCCAACATCTCACGACACGAGCTGACGACAGCCATGCACCACCTGTACACCGACCACAAGGGGGGCACTATCTCTAATGCTTTCCGGTGTATGTCAAGCCTTGGTAAGGTTCTTCGCGTTGCGTCGAATTAAGCCACATGCTCCGCCGCTTGTGCGGGCCCCCGTCAATTCCTTTGAGTTTTAGCCTTGCGGCCGTACTCCCCAGGCGGGGAACTTAATGCGTTAGCTGCGGCACCGACGACGTGGAATGTCGCCAACACCTAGTTCCCACCGTTTACGGCGTGGACTACCAGGGTATCTAATCCTGTTCGCTCCCCACGCTTTCGCTCCTCAGCGTCAGTAATGGCCCAGAGATCCGCCTTCGCCACCGGTGTTCCTCCTGATATCTGCGCATTTCACCGCTACACCAGGAATTCCGATCTCCCCTACCACACTCTAGCTAGCCCGTATCGACTGCAGACCCGAGGTTAAGCCTCGGGCTTTCACAATCGACGTGACAAGCCGCCTACGAGCTCTTTACGCCCAATAATTCCGGACAACGCTTGCGCCCTACGTATTACCGCGGCTGCTGGCACGTAGTTAGCCGGCGCTTCTTCTGCAGGTACCGTCACTTTCGCTTCTTCCCTGCTGAAAGAGGTTTACAACCCGAAGGCCGTCATCCCTCACGCGGCGTCGCTGCATCAGGCTTTCGCCCATTGTGCAATATTCCCCACTGCTGCCTCCCGTAGGAGTCTGGGCCGTGTCTCAGTCCCAGTGTGGCCGGTCGCCCTCTCAGGCCGGCTACCCGTCGTCGCCTTGGTGAGCCATTACCTCACCAACAAGCTGATAGGCCGCGGGCTCATCCTTCACCGCCGGAGCTTTACAGCCAGGACCATGCGGTCCCGGCTCATATCCGGTATTAGACCCCGTTTCCAGGGCTTGTCCCAGAGTGAAGGGCAGATTGCCCACGTGTTACTCACCCGTTCGCCACTAATCCACCCCGAAGGGCTTCATCGTTCGACTTGCATGTGTTAAGCACGCCGCCAGCGTTCGTCCTGAGCCAGGATCAAACTCTCCGTGAATGTTTTCCCGTGATCGGGATGAACACCACGAGAGCGGTGCGAGAGGAGGAATGATCCTCTCGCACACAGCGTCCTCGCTGTGTTTTTCAAAGGAACCTCGTCCCAGCGGATGCTGGAGACGGGGTATCAACATATCTGGCGTTGATTTTTGGCACGCTGTTGAGTTCTCAAGGAACGGTCGCTTCCTTTGTACTCACCCTCTCGGGCTTTCCTCCGGGCGCTTCCCTTCG
>NZ_JAINVF010000051.1 GCF_020400585.1 Streptomyces sp. NK08204
GTACCGGTCCAGCACCGCCTCCACCTCCGGCGCCAGCGCCGCCGCTAGCCGCCAGGCGGCCGGCCGGTTCTCGTTGCGCAGGGCCGCCACCGCCTCCCACAGCGGTCCGCGCTGCCGTTCCGGGACCCCGGCGACCGCACGCTCGTACAGCAGCGCGCCCTCCGCCAGGACGAGTTCGGTGTCGATCCCCGCCGGGATCTTGATCTGGGCCTGGTGCCGCCAGCTGGTGACCGGATCCGACCAGGCCTCCACCGTGTACGTCCAGTGGCCGGGTTCGCCCGCCGTGACCGTGGCGCCCCAGCGGTCGGTGCCCGGGGCCAGTTCCCGCATCGGTGTCCAGGGGCCGGCCCGGCCCCCGGGGTCCCGCAGGACGACGTTCGCGGCGACGGCATCGTGGCCCTCCCGGAACACGGTGGCCGACACCTCGAAGGACTCACCGGTCACGGCTTTGGCCGGCCTGCGCCCGCGCTGCACCACGGGGCGCACGTCGAGGACGGGGATCCGGCCCAGGGCCGTGGACGTAACCGGTGTCGCGTTCGTGGTCGGGGCAGCTGACGAGTGGTGCTGGGCTGACATGACCGCTCCTGTCCGCTTCAACGGGGGTTTTGGGCGGAGAGGCGTACCGCAGGAGCCTTCCACCCTATTCGGGTGGGCAATCCGGCACCTTGCTAACTACTCACGCGTATGTCGACATACGGCAAGAACGCCGTCCGGGGCGGCCGACGCGCCGGTCCCTGCGCCCCGCGCGTGCCACCGGAGCGCCCCGACACCCTGCCCCGTCATGACCCCACCGACCCCCCGGTAACCACTACGGTCGACGGGGAGGGATTCGACTCCGCACCCGGTGCAGGGGTAGGTACGTCCCGAAAGAGGAAGTGCGTGCTTGGTTCTCGCTCCGCAGCGTCCGCAGTCCGTGGTGGTGTGCGCAGGGTGCACCAGCGGCACGTCCCGCCCCTGCGTGCGGCCCGTCCCGAACAGGGCCTGCCCGGAGGCGCCGATCGCGGCGTCCGCCGCTTGCCCCGCCTTCCTCGGTTGCCGCGCAGACGAGGAAGGCCCGCAGGTCCCTCGACTCCCAGACCGTCTGTCACCCGGAGGGTGAGCGCGCCGCTGCTGAGACGGACCGCGCATCACCCTGACAGCGCATCGCCTCTTTCCGCCCTGCTCCGCAGGAGTTCGTCCCCTCCCCGGCCTGAAGCCTTCCTCATCCTTGGAGGTGCACTGTGAAGGCGATCCGTCGGTTCACCGTCCGTCCCGTCCTCCCCGACCCGCTCCGGCCGCTGAGCGACCTGGCACGCAATCTGCGCTGGTCCTGGCATGCCGAAACGCGCGACCTGTTCCAGTCCGTCGACCCCGAACGCTGGGCGAAGTCCGGGGGCGACCCGGTGCGGCTGCTGGGCAGCGTGTCCCCGGCGCGGCTGGCCGAGCTGGCCGGGGACCGGCGGTTCCTGCGCCGCCTCACCGCGGTCGCCGACGACCTGGGCGACTATGTGGCCGGCGAGCGCTGGTACCAGACGCAGGCCGAGGGGCTCCCGGCAGCCGTCGCCTACTTCTCCCCGGAGTTCGGGATCACCGCCGCGCTGCCCCAGTACTCCGGCGGCCTCGGCATCCTCGCCGGCGACCACCTCAAAGCGGCCAGCGACCTCGGAGTGCCGCTGATCGGGGTCGGCCTGCTCTACCGGCACGGCTACTTCCGGCAGACCCTCTCCCGGGACGGCTGGCAGCAGGAGCACTACCCGGTGCTCGACCCGAACGAGCTGCCCCTCACCCAGTTGAGGGACGACGACGGCTGCCCGGCGCGGGTCTGCCTCACGCTGCCCGGCGGCCGGGCGCTGCACGCCCGGATCTGGCTGGCGCAGGTGGGCCGGGTGCCGCTGCTGATGCTCGACTCGGACGTGGAGGAGAACGACCTCGGCGAACGCGGGGTCACCGACCGGCTCTACGGCGGCGGCAGCGAGCACCGGCTGCTGCAGGAGATGCTGCTGGGCATAGGGGGCGTGCGGGCCGTCAGGACGTACTGCGCGCTCACCGGGCACCCGGAGCCCGAGGTGTTCCACACCAACGAGGGGCACGCCGGCTTCCTCGGCCTGGAACGGATCGCCGAGCTGCACGACGCCGGGCTGGACTTCGACTCCGCACTGGAGGCAGTGCGGGCCGGAACCGTGTTCACCACCCACACCCCGGTGCCGGCCGGCATCGACCGCTTCGACCGGGACGTGATCGCCCGGTACTTCGGCCCCGACGCCGAACTCCCGCGCATCGACGTGCAGCGCATCCTGGCGCTGGGCATGGAGACCTACCCGGGCGGCGAGCCCAACCTGTTCAACATGGCCGTGATGGGGCTCAGGCTCGCCCAGCGGGCCAACGGCGTCTCGCTGCTGCACGGGCAGGTCAGCCGCGAGATGTTCGCAGGACTGTGGCCGGGGTTCGACGCCGAGGAGGTGCCGATCACCTCCGTGACCAACGGGGTGCACGCGCCGACCTGGGTCGCCCCGGAGGTGCTCGCCCTCGGGGCCCGGCAGGCCGGCGCCGCGTGCGCCGAGGACGCGCTGACCGTCGGCGGCACGGAACGCTGGGACGCGGTCGACGACATCCCGGACCAGGAGATCTGGGAGCTGCGCCGGGTCCTGCGCGAACAGCTGGTGCTGGAGGTGCGGGAGCGGCTGCGCGCCTCCTGGCGGCAACGCGGTGCCGCGGACGCCGAGTTGGGCTGGATCGACGGGGTTCTCGACCCCGGGGTGCTGACCATCGGCTTCGCCCGCCGGGTGCCGTCGTACAAGCGCCTCACCCTGATGCTGCGCGACCGCGACCGCCTGACGGAGCTGCTGCTGCACCCGCAGCGCCCGGTACAGATCGTCGTCGCGGGCAAGGCGCACCCGGCGGACGACAGCGGCAAGCGGCTCGTCCAGGAACTGGTGAGGTTCGCCGACGACCCGCGGGTGCGCCACCGCATCGTCTTCCTGCCCGACTACGGCATGGGGATGGCGCAGAAGCTCTACCCGGGCTGCGACGTCTGGCTGAACAACCCGCTGCGCCCGCTGGAGGCCTGCGGCACCAGCGGGATGAAGGCGGCACTGAACGGCTGCCTCAACCTCTCGGTGCTCGACGGCTGGTGGGACGAATGGTTCCAGCCGGACTTCGGCTGGGCCGTCCCGACCGCCGACGGCGCGGGCACCGACCCGGACCGGCGCGACGACATCGAGGCGGCGGCCCTGTACGACCTGCTGGAGCGGCGGGTCGCCCCCCGCTTCTACGAGCGCGGGCGGGGCGGACTGCCCGACCGCTGGATCACGATGGTCCGCCAGACGCTCACCCTGCTCGGCCCGAAGGTCCTGGCCGGCCGCATGGTCCGCGAGTACGTCGAGCGGCTCTACGCCCCCGCCGCCCGGGCCCACCGCACGCTGACCCCGGACACCGCGCGTGAACTGGCCGCGTGGAAGGCCCGGGTGCGCGCCGCGTGGCCCGGCGTGAGCGTCGACCACGTCGAGACGACGGAGACGACGGCCACGGCTGAACTGGGTACGAGCGTCGGCCTGCGGGTCAGGGTCGGGCTCGGCGAGCTGAGCCCGGACGACGTCGAGGTCCAGGCGGTGTCGGGACGCGTCGACTCCGAGGACCGCATCACCGACGCCACGACGGTCCCGCTGAAGCCGTCCGGCGCGCCCGACCTCGAGGGCCGCCTGGTGTACGAGGGCCCCCTCTCCCTGGACCGCACGGGCCCCTACGGCTACACGGTCCGCATCCTCCCGTCCCACCGCCTGCTGGCCTCGGCGGCGGAGGCGGGACTGGTGACGGTGCCGTCGGAGGAGGTGGTGGAGGGGGCGGGGGTGTTGCTGCGGTGAGGGCTTGTCCCTGGCCGCTCAGTCCTCGCGATCTCTGGTGGCCAGGTTCCGGAGCACTGTGCCGCACCGGCGGGCGTACGCGTGCTGGAGGCCTCGGGTTGCCGGGCCGCCGGCTCGGGCGTACCACTTCTGGGCACGGCTGAACGCGGCCACCGTGAGCCAGACCGTGCCGTCGCCGGTGCGGTCGACGACGAAGGCCTCCTCGCCGCACTCGGGGTGGCCCTCCAGCGTGCCGTAGGCCCAGCCGGCCCGGCGGGGTTCCTCGACCGTCCAGATGATGCGGCAGGGGGCCTTGATCAGGCCGGCGAGGGTGACGGTGACGTCGACGCCGGGGGCCGCGCGGTCGGCGGTGGCGTCGATGCCCACGCCCATCGCGCGGTGCATCTCCCAGGTGAGGACCGCCTCGGCGGCCCGGCGGAAGAGCTCCTGGCCCTCGCCGAGGCGGGTGCGTACCAGCATCGGGTGGAAGCCGGGCGGGCAGACGGTCAGGTCGTCGCGGGTCGCTCCGACCGGCTCGTAGGTGAAGGGCGCCGGGGACATGGGTCACAAGGGTAGGGCGGTACCCGGAAGGAACCTCTTCCGGGTATCGCCCTCAGCCCGTCCGGTCGCAGGTCAGCCGACGTTGACCGCGGACCAGGCCGCCGCCACCGCGTTGTACTCGGCGCTGCCGGAGCCGTAGAGGGCCGCCGCCGCGCTCAGGGTCGCCGTGCGGGCGCCCGCGTAGTTCGTGGTGGACGTCATGTACGTGGTCAGCGCCTTGTACCAGATCTGCAGCGCCTTGTCCCGGCCGATGCCGGTGACCGTGGAACCGTTGTAGGTGGGCGAGTTGTAGGACACCCCGTTGACGGTCTTCGCGCCGCTGCCCTCGGACAGCAGGTAGAAGAAGTGGTTGGCGACACCGGACGAGTAGTGGACGTCCAGGCTGCCCACGGACGAGGACCAGTAGTCGGCGGAGCCGCCGTCCTTGCTGGGCTTGTCCATGTAGCGCAGCGGGGTGCCGTCGCCGTTGATGTTGATCTTCTCGCCGATGAGGTAGTCACCGGGGTCGGAGGCGTTGTTGGCGTAGAACTCCACACCCGTGCCGAAGATGTCCGAGGTGGCCTCGTTCAGGCCGCCGGACTCACCGCTGTAGTTCAGGCCGGCGGTGTTGGCGGTGACGCCGTGGCTCATCTCGTGGCCGGCGACGTCGAGGGAGGTCAGCGGGTCGGTGTTGTTCGCGCCGTCGCCGTAGGTCATGCAGAAGCAGCTGTCGCTCCAGAAGGCGTTCACGTAGCCGTTGCCGTAGTGGACG
>NZ_JAINVF010000052.1 GCF_020400585.1 Streptomyces sp. NK08204
CTTCGCAGCCTTGTTGATGCTCCTTCCGCTGCGCTCCAGGAGCACGGCCGGCCCTCCTGGGCCGGCCTGTGGCCTCCGCTGCGCTCCAGCCACCGTGACGCTCCGCGTCACCAGGTGTGCCACGCTCCGCGCGGCCCACCCGCGGGCCTGACGGCCCGGCAGCTATAAGCGTGCGAGGTTGGCAGACTCCTCGTCATGGACAACGAAGCGTTCTGGCACCTACTCGGCACAGCCAAAGGCAGTGCCGAGTCCCTCGATGACGCGGTCGCCGCTCAACTGGCAGCCATGCCCAAGGAAGAGATCCTCGCGTTCGAACACCACTTCACCCAGCTACGCCACGCGGTCCACCGCTGGGACATATGGGCAGCCGCCTACCTCATCGGAGGAGGCTGCTCCGACGACCGGTTCAGCGACTTCACCGCCGGCCTCGTAGCCCTCGGACCCCACTGGTACGAACGAGTCAACACCTGCCCGGACGAACTCGCCGAACACCCCGCCATACAGGCCGCAGCAGCCTCCGGCGACCAGGACGTCGTGTCCGCCGAGGACTTCAGCTTCGTCTCCTGCCGCGCGTATACGCAGCTGACCGGAGACGAGGACGACTTCTGGGAAGACTGGGAGAGCTACAGCCGGGCACATGCCGCAGCGGAGCCAGGTGGAGGCGAGGGCATGGGTGAGCCGTTCGATTTCGACGACTCCCGGGAGATGCGCCGGCGGCTGCCACGGCTGGCCGCCCTCTACCTCGCACCCGGTCCCAACTGACCCTCCATCGGCTCGCGGACTCCTATGCTTCAAAATGAATGCCGGATCCAATCTGGATCACGGCCTTCGTAGCGGTGCGCACGGGGGTGCGCACCGCAGATTCAGCCTGTGGCGGCCGAGAGCCCGTCGTCGTCTCGGCGGGTCGGCTGGTCATGCTCCGCACGCGCCGCCTCCAGCAGTCTTCGCCAGGAGGTCACCGTCGGCCGGCGCCGCAGCAGAGCACGCCGCTCCCGATCGGTCATCCCGCCCCAAACCCCGTGCTCGATCCGGTTGTCGAGGGCGTAGGCAAGGCACTCGGTGCGCACGGCACAGCCTGTACAGACGGCTTTCGCCGTGTGCTGCGCGGCGCCGTCGACGAACAGCTCATCCGGGTCAGTCGCATGGCACGCCGCGTGCTCGGTCCACTCCTCATCCATGCCCACCCCGATGCCGTCCCCTCTCCCCGAACCGGCCTGCCCCGCTCCCCCATGTACGGAACAGCAGTTGAGACCGTACGACACCAGCCCCGGGCATGGAAGATCGTTCTCGGGCAGCCATCCCATCGAATGACAGCCCGCTCCAGCCAGCGCTGCAGGCATGACGCACGTCAACCAACCCGCGACATGGCCATAGATGCTCTGTACCCCACGCTCAGCTCCGCGGTGTGTACCAGGGCACCGGGCGCAGCAGGAGGTCGAGGGTGTGGCGGGCTGCGGTGTGGGGGCGGTGGTGGGGGCGAAGGCTGCTGCGGAGCCAACCTTGATGTTGCGTCAAATGCAACAGGGAGAATGCCGTCATGACTGATCGAGTTCCGGTGATCGCCATGTGGGCGCTTGCGGACGAAGCGCAGATTGACGCGCTCGTGGGAGATTCGGCCGCCGCAGAGCGCTTCACCTTCGGGGGCGCGACCGTCGTGATGGGGCGGGTGGGGACTGTGATCACCACGGAGGCGGGCGATGCGCCGGACCGCAGTTGCGTGTGGAACGCCGAGGAGGTCCGTCTGGTCGGCCCGGCGCCGGCGCCTGTGACGAAACAGCTCCTGGGCCGACCAGGAGGATGGGGTGCAGACGAGACGTCGCTGCCGATCCACCTGTTGGTCCGCCTCGACGAGGGCTTGCTGTACCTGGGCACCGGCCGCGTCGGTCAGGCGGGATTGCAGCGGGCGCCTGGCAGCGCCGAGCATGTGCTGACGAGCTGCCTGCTGCGGCCTGACACGCTCCTGAGCAGGTCCGTCCTGGACCGGGTCCGCCCGGTGCGTCCGGCCCCAGACCTGCCGGACCTGCGGTGGCTCCGGCACGTCAACACGGACCGGGCCGCGGCGCTGGAGCAGTTCGTCACCGGCTGGTATCCGACCACTGATGAGCCCCAGCGCCAGCCAGCCGCACCGGTAGCGTCACGGCCTCTGCCGCGCAGCCTGCGGCAGCTGTACCGGCTGGCGGAGGAACGGCCGGGCGTGCTCGGATGCCAGAACCGCATCATGCCGGAGCACGAGCTGCACACCGACCCTCATGGGGAGCTGCTGGTCTTCGGTGTCGAAAACCAGGGCTGCTTCTTTTGGGGTCTTCTGTGGACCCTCGACGATCCGGTGTGCGATCCGGCAGTCTGGTTCCGCGAGTTCGATGAAGTGACGGTCGCTGAGGAGGAGCCGCTCAGCGGCTTCCTCATCCAGTTCTCCCTCTTTGAGGCCGCCATGAGCGCCGACTACATCGGGCTCGCCCTCGGGCTCACCGCCGACCAGGTGCAACAGCTCACCGCTCCCCTTCAGCCGGTCCCTCTGCGGCCCTTCTGGCCCGGGGCTCCCACCCGCTTCTACGTCGCGCCGGGACTCGTCATGTGTGTCTCCGACGCCGGGGAAGACAGCGGGTTCGAGGTGTGGGCAGGTGCCACGCACCGCAGCGCACTGCAGCCCGTTTCAGGCTTTGACATCGAATGGATGCAATTCGACGGTTGACGTCTGAAACGGTCCAGCGCAAGAGCGCATACCGCCGGCGGCGTGGCCGAGGAGGACATGCGCCACGAACTCGCCCCGCGGCAGTGCAGCCACAAGATCACCCCGTGACCGTTCCTCGGGCGCAGCACGTACGAGACGACACCCAGGACGGCACCGGGGGGGCATCGGTAGCCACGGACGTGGCGGGTAGCCGAGTTCGGCCCATCAGGTACCACAAGTCCCCATAGCTGGCCACCAGGTCCGTCTGCCGCGGCCGGGCGATGCCAGCCTTGCGCTGGACACGAAAGTGGGCCTGCTGGAACAGCCGCTCCAGAAGCTCCTCCAGCTTCCGGCCCCGCCGGTGGGCGTTCGGACTGGACCCCAACCGCTGGAATGCCGCCGACAGCGGCGATCCCCACCCCATGACCGTTCTTCCTTCCCTACCGACCAGGTGTGCACCGTACCGGCGCGCCCGGGCTTGGGCTGGCCTGCCTTCGAAGGCCGGGGAGGCTCGCCGTCGCCCATCAAGATCAGCACTATGTCCACTCTGGCGCCCACCGCACGGCTGACAGGCACGGTCATAGGATGCACAGCCTCCCGTGTCGCTGTGCGAAGTATCCGGTGAACGGGGTGGAAGGCCGTCAGGCGGGGCGTGCCCGGCTCGACTTCGAGACCGCGGTACGGCGACCTGGTGACCGCCGCCGTCCACGCACGCCGAGGCCCACCACGGGCCGCGCTGTGGGAGGGCCAAGCAGTGGCGGCCCGCGTAGCGGAACGACGCCCGGATCAGGTGGACGACACAGGTCTGGGTCACCGCCTGGGGCCAGACCGCCGAGATCGAGTCGGGCAGGCCCTTGAGCCCGTCGCAGACGACCATGCACACGTCCTCGACGCCGCGGTTCTTGATCTCGGTCAGGACCTGGAGCCAGTACTTGGCGCCTTCGCCGCCGTCGCCGGCCCACAGGCCGAGAATGTCGCGCGTGCCGTCCACCGTGACCGCGAGTGCGACGTAGATGGGCCGGTTCGCCACCTGCCCGTCTCGCACCTTGACGTGCACGCAGTCGATGAAGATCACCGGACAGACCGGGTCCAGCGGCCGGTTCTGCCACTCGGCCATCCCGTCCATGACCTTGTCGGTGATGGTCGAGATGGTCTGCTTGGACACGCTCGCGCCATAGACCTCGGCCAGGTGAGCGGAGATGTCACCGTGCGTCAGACCACGCACGGACAGCGA
>NZ_JAINVF010000053.1 GCF_020400585.1 Streptomyces sp. NK08204
CGTCCATGGCGCGGCCGTGCTGCCGGGAACCGCGCACGTGGACCTCGCGCTCCGCGCGGGGGAGCGGGTCGGCTGCGGCCGGCTCGACGAACTGGTGCTGGAGGCGCCGCTGGTGCTGCCCGGAGACGGCGGCGTCCAGCTACGCGTGGTGGTCGGCGGCCCGGCCGACGACGGCAGCCGGCCCGTCAACGTGTACTCCCGTCCCGAGGACGCGGCCGACGGCCAGGACCAGCCCTGGACCCGGCACGCCACGGGTTCCCTGACCGGCGATGCGGCTGTCTCAGCCGCGTCCGACCTGAGCGTCTGGCCGCCCGTCGGTGCCGAAGCCGTCCAGGTCGACGGCCTGTACGAGCGCTTCGCGCTGGACGGCCTCGGGTACGGCCCCGCGTTCCAGGGCGTCCGCGCGGTCTGGCGTCGCGGGGAGGAGGTGTTCGCCGAGGTGACGCTCGCCGAGGAGCAGCGGCGTGACGCCGCCCGCTTCGGTGTGCACCCCGCGCTGCTTGACGCGGCCCTCCACCCGGCGGGCCTCGGCAGCGGCCCCGACGTGACGCCCGGGGATGCGGAGTCGCAGAGCGGCGAGGTCCGGCTGCCTTTCGCCTGGACCGGTGTCTCGCTTCACGCCACAGGCGCCTCGGCGCTGCGTGTGCGGCTCGCACCAGCCGGTGCAGGTGGGGTCTCGATCGCCGTCGCGGACGAGTTCGGCCAGCCGGTGGCCGCCGTTGACGCGCTGGTGTCGCGCCCGGTCTCGCGCGAGCAGATCGACGGCGCACGCGGCGGAGCCGACGGTGCCATGTTCCGGCTGGACTGGAAGACGGTGCCGATACCGGCCCTCCGCTCCACGGGGACACCACAGTTGACGCGGGTCGCCGGCCTCGGCGCGCTGAGCGCCGCGGACGGCGAGGTCCCCGAGGCGGTCTGCATCACGCTCGGCACCCAGCCGACGGACCGCGAGGACCCCCTGGACCTCGCGGACCGCGTGCGGGCCGTGACGCGCGAGGCGTTGGGCCTGGTCCAGGAGTGGCTGCGCGACGAGCGGTTCGCCGCCTCCCGCCTGGTGCTGGTGACGCGCGGTGCGGTGGCGACCGGTGCGGCCGACGAGGTGCGCGACGCGGCCTTGGCCGCCGTCTGGGGTCTGGTGCGCTCAGCGCAGTCCGAGCACCCGGACCGGTTCGTCCTGGTCGACCTCGATCAGAACCTCGACCAGGACCTCGACCAGGGCCTTGACCAGGGCCTTGACCAGGATCTCGACCACCACGCCGACCTCGACGACACCCAGGACCGGATACCCCTGGCCGTGCTGTCGGCGGCAGTCGCCACCGGCGAGCCGCAACTGGCCCTGCGCTCGGGCACAGTGCTCGCCCCCCGCCTGGTCCGCGCCGCGGACAAGGGCATCGGCGGGAACGCGGCGGCGGTGTGGGACACCGCCGGCACCGTCCTCATCACCGGTGCCACCGGCTCGCTGGGCGGCCTGGTCGCCCGGCACCTGGTGGCCGAGCGCGGTGCACGGCAGCTGCTGCTGGTCGGCCGCCGCGGCGCGAACGCACCCGGCGCCGAACAGCTCACCGCCGAACTGACCGCCTTGGGCGCCTCGGTGACGTGGGCGGCCTGCGATGTCGCGGACCGTGACGCGTTGGCGGCGCTGCTGACCGAGCACCCGGTCACGGGCGTGGTGCACGCCGCCGGTGTGCTGGACGACGGGGTGGTGGAGTTGCTTACCCCCGAGCGGCTGGACGCCGTGCTGCGCCCCAAGGTCGACGCGGCCATCAACCTGCACGAGCTCACCGACAAGCCCGCCGCCTTCGTGCTCTTCTCCTCGGTATCGGGCACCTTCGGCGGTGCGGGACAGGCCAACTATGCGGCGGCCAACGCCTTCCTGGACGCCCTCGCCCAGCAGCGCAGGGCGCAGGGCCTGTCTGCGGTCTCCCTCGCCTGGGGGCTGTGGGAGCAGGCGGGCGGGACCGGCGGCATGACCGCCGGCCTCGGCGCGGCGGACGTGCGGCGGATGGGCCGGGCCGGTATCAGCGCGCTGTCGGCGGCCGAGGGCCTGGCACTGTTCGACGCGGGCTGCGCGGGTGACGAGGCGGCCGTTCTCCCGGTCCGCCTGGACCTGGCGGCGGTGCGGTCGGCCGCCCGCGAGTCCGCGCATCCGGTGCCCGCGCTGCTGCGCGAGCTCGTCCGCGTCCCGGTACGACGGGTGGTGGCGGACGCCGGTGCGGGTGGTGCGGACGCCGCGGCCGGGCTGCGCGCGCGGCTGGCCGGGGCGCCCGAGGCGGAGCGCGAGCGGATGCTGCTGGACCTCGTGCGCGGGCACGTGGCCGCCGTCCTGGGGCATGCGAGCGGCGGCACCGTGGAGGCGGACCGGGCGTTCAAGGACTTCGGGTTCGACTCGCTGACCGCTGTAGAGCTGCGGAACCGGCTCAACGCAGCCACGGGGCTCCAGCTGACCGCCACTCTGGTGTTCGACTACCCGACCCCCACCGTCCTCGCCCGGCACCTGGCCACCCAGCTGCTTCCCGACGCCGGGACGGCTGCGGCCGTGCCGGTCTCCGTCGAACTCGACCGGTTGGAGGCCGGTCTGGCCGCGATGGACTGGGCGGAGATCGGCCGCACCGGCGTCGTCGCCCGCCTGCGGGACCTCCTGGCGCGGTACGGCGACGCGCCGGACGCGGCCACCGGCACCACCCTCCTGGACAAGCTCGACGCGGCCACCGACGACGAGCTGTTCAGCATGGTCGACCAAGATTTCGGACTCTCCTGAGCCGGTCTTCCGGCAATCACCAATCTCTAAGCGAAAGAGCACGATGAGTAACGAAGACAAGCTCAGGGACTACCTCAAGCGGGCCATCGCGGACCTGCAGCAGACGCGCGAACGCCTGCACGAGGTGGAGTCCGCGGACCGCGAGCCGATCGCGATCGTCGCGATGAGCTGCCGCTACCCGGGCGGCGTCCGCTCGCCCGAGGAGCTGTGGCGCCTGGTCGCCGCGGAGACCGACGCGATCTCGACGTTCCCCGCCGACCGCGGCTGGGACGTCGACGGGCTGTACGACCCGGATCCCGGTACCCCGGGCAAGAGTTACACCCGCGAAGGCGGATTCCTGGACGCCGCGGGGGAGTTCGATCCGGCGTTCTTCGGTATCTCGCCGCGTGAGGCGCTGGCCATGGACCCGCAGCAGCGCCTGCTGCTGGAGACCACCTGGGAGGCCTTCGAGCGGGCCGGTATCGACCCGCACACCGTGCGCGGCAGCCGGACCGGCGTCTTCGCCGGCGTCATGTACCACGACTACGGATCCGGCCTGACCACCGTGCCCGCCGGTGTCGAGGGCTACCTCGGCAACGGCACCGCCGGCAGCGTCGCCTCGGGCCGGATCTCGTACACCTTCGGCCTGGAAGGCCCGGCCGTCACGATCGACACCGCCTGCTCCTCCTCCCTGGTGGCCTTGCACTGGGCGAGCCAGGCCCTGCGCCGGGGCGAGTGTGAACTCGCCCTGGCCGGCGGCGTCACCGTCATGGCGACCCCCTGGGTCTTCGTGGAGTTCAGCCGGCAGCGCGGGATGGCGCCCGACGGCCGGAGCAAGGCGTTCTCCGCGGCGGCCGACGGGGCCGGGTGGGGGGAAGGCGTCGGCGTCCTGCTCCTGGAACGGCTCTCGGACGCCCGTCGTCACGGGCATCGGGTGCTGGCGGTGGTGCGTGGCTCGGCGGTCAACCAGGACGGCGCGAGCAACGGTCTCACCGCCCCGAACGGCCCCTCCCAGCAGCGGGTGATCCGCCAGGCCCTCGCGAACGCCCGGCTGTCGGCGCGGCAGGTCGACGTCGTCGAGGCGCATGGGACGGGTACGACG
>NZ_JAINVF010000054.1 GCF_020400585.1 Streptomyces sp. NK08204
GTGTTCTGTCCCGGGAGGTTGTGGACGGGTGAGCCAGGTCTCGGCTGAGGGGTCTTGAAACGAGGGCCTTCCGGTTCGGTATGGATTGCGACGTCTACACCGGCGACCAGAAAGGCCCTCGTGGCGGGGAAGGTGAACTGGCCGGGCCAGCGGGCGTTCCAGGCGGCGACGCAGCCGCCGCAGGTGACTCGGCGCGGGTCACGGACGGTGAGGCCGGGAGTCCCCAGCATCGCCCGCGCCCTGCGCCCCTGCTCGGGCAGCGGGAGTCGCTGTTGGAGAAGGAGCGCGACCAAGAAGAACCGGGGCCGGCACAGCGGCGGGTTCTCGCTGTACTGAGCGCTCGCCGTACGGGTCAGCCCTGCTGCCGGCGGTACAGGTCGATGGCCGCCTGCGTCGGGTAGTTGGGCACGGTGACGGTCTCGCCGGTCTCTTTGGAGACCACGATCTTGCTGCCGCCGGGGGGAGCCGGCTGAGGCCGTCCGGCGGCGTCCGTGACCGGCGGGAACACCGCGTACACCAGGTAGCCGATGTCCAACTCCTCGACGCGGAGTTCGGCGGGCGAGCCGTCGGGCAGCCTGGGCTCGGCGAAGCGGCTGCGGACGATGTCGAGGGCCTGTTCGGGGGTGGTCGGCGGGGCCGGGCGGTCCGAGGTCACAGAAGGTCTCTCTGAGTCTGACTCGCTGAGTGCTGCTTTCGAGGCCGGTCAGAATAGCCTGTGCCACATTTGCTCGACGATCAGTGACCACCAGGTCTCGGCGTTCGACAGTGCGGAGGCGTCCAGCGCCACCAACTGCTCCTGCAGCCCGGCCACCTCAGTGCCCGCCGCATCCGTTGCCGTACCGTCGCCAACAGCGCGAGGGAGGGGGCGAAGGCGGCGGCCGAGACGTTGACGTAACGGCACTCCGCGGTGACCGGGTCCACGGCCCACAGCACGCCGAGGCCGTCCGGCTCCGTCGTACCGGGCAGGCACTGCACGGCGATGACCGCGACCCAACCGTGCGCCCTGTCGCCCGCCCTGGCTACGGACGTAGCGTCAGGGCATGCCGGTCCGGCACCCTGTGGGGCCGCGACGAGGAGGAGGGCCCATGGAGCGACGCAGCCTGCTCGGTGGGGGAGTGTTCCTGACAGCTACCGCGGCCCTTGCCCCGTCGAATGCGGTGTGGGCGGCCTCGCACCGCGGCATCCGGCTGTCCGCCGCCGACATCGCCGCTGCCCGCCAACTCTTCGCGGCCGGCGCCTACGATCGGCTGGAGCAGATGCTGCCGCTGCTGTTGGCCCGGGCGCAACGCGGCATGGAAGCGGGCTCCGTCGGCGCTGCCCTGGCCGCCCGTGTGTGGATGCTCGCCTCCCAGCTGGCCGTCAAACAGGGCCGGACCGGCGACGCCGGCGCCCACGCAGAACGAGCGGGCACCGCGGCGTACCGCACAGGCGACCCGGTGGTGCTGGCTGCCGCAGCCCGCGCGGCCGCAACCCCACTACGCCGAACCGGCCGCACTCAGCAGGCCATGTACCTGCTGGAGCAGGCCCACAGTCACCTGACAGCCGAATCGCGGCCCTCGGCCGCCGCCCTGGATGCAGCGGGCACGGTCGCACTGACCGCGGCCTACACCGCCGCCCAGGACCACCAGCCGCACGCAGCCCGGGACCTCGCCGCCCGGGCCGAGCAGACGGCCCGCCGCCTGACCCACGCCCACGCTGAGGCCGGCCGCCGCCCAGAGCTGTCGGCGCCACAGTGCGCCCTGTACCGGATCGGGATCCACCGCGAGCTCGGCGACACCGACACAGCGCTCGCATACGCCGCCGCGCTGGACCCAGCCGCCCTGCCCAACCCCGAGCGCCGGGCCCGCGCCGCGACCGACACCGCCCGCGCCCTGCTCGACACCGGCGACGCGGCCGGCGCCCTCACCCAGCTGCGCCTCGTCGAGCTCGCCGCGCCCCTGGAAGCGCGCCGACCCTCCGTACGCGCCCCTGACCGCCCGGATCGCCGAAGACCGGCCCGGACTACCGGGCCTGGCCGACTACGCCCGCCGAACCGCCGCACCAAGGCCACACCGCTGACCGTCCGCGTTCCGCTACCAGGGCGCGGGTCGTTTGGGCTCAGTCGGCCCTGGTCCCTGTGTGGCCGGTGAACTCGCCGTGGGGTAGGAGACTCCGACGTGGTCCGACGGACAGGCGTGCGTGCGCCTTGTGCGCCCTGCGCACTTGATGGGACGTGTGGACGTCAGGCGAGGATCTGCTGCTTGATGCTCGATACCACCGGCTCGAGGCAAGACGAGACCGACACCCGCGTCGCCGTCCCCACGGAGCTGGGGCAGTTCGATGCAGGCGGCCGGGCGATATACGACCCGCGCCCCGGCGACCCGCGCCGCTTCCACTGGAGTCGCGATATCCCGTCACGGCTGCGGATCGGTGCCACTCAGCCGGGTGAAGCAGGCGCGATTCGTACAGCTGCCGCATGTCGAATGACGGTGCGGGGCGCCCCGGGCCCCGCCACCAGGCTGGTCACAGGCCCAGGGCTGGCCCGACGGCCAGAGCTGGCCGAATACGGCGTGGGCCTGGGGTCAGTTGCCTGTGTACCGGGTGCCGTCGAAGTGGTAGGGCCAGTTCCCCTGGGCAGCGATGGACACTTCGTGGGAGCCCGCCGGTACCTTCAGTACGATCATGTGGAGCTGGCTCTGCGTCATGGCGTTCCAGCGGATGCCCGTGGTGCCTGGCCACCCGCTGGAGGAGAGCTTGATGTACCGGCCAGGGCCCATGTCTATGACTGTCTTGGTCACCGCCACACATGCCACCAGCGCTCCGCCGTCGGCGGTGCGCCAGACGGGACCGAGGTGCGTCGGCTGCGGGTCGCTGTTGAGGCGGATCGATACGGGGTTGTTGAAGTCGGCACGCAGTTGCGTCTTCGCTGTCTTGAACGAGGCCCGTACGCTGCGGATGTCCTTGCTCCACAACGCGTCGTCCGCCGCGGTACCGCTCTTATCGGTAATGTAGTCGTCGTACCGGCGGCAGACGGAAGACGGCGGCGCGGCGAGCTTCGAGACGTCGCCCGAAACCACGGCCTGACCATCGTGGTCGGTGGCCGGCGCGGGCAGTGCGGTGAGTGAAGGCGCCAATGCCAGGAAGGCCCTGCGCCAGCCGTCACCCTTTTGCTGATGGTAGAGCGACCAGTACTGGCTTGCCGAGTTTTCCGTGTCCCCGACTGACGCGCTCCGCGCCTCGTAAGCGCCGAGGATCCATCGGTCATCAGCAGGCCCGGCAGCCGCCCATGCGTGGACCTGTGACGAGACTGTGGGCGAGCCGGTCGGCTTCGGCTCGGTACCGGCGCCGTACTTCTTGTGGTTGTCCACAGCGGCGAGCCGCTGTTCCAACCACGGCCCCTCCGCGGTCTTCCGCCAGAATGCCGCATCCCAGTTTTCGGTGTCCTCACGCTGGTTCACAGTCACGACGGCTCGGCGTACCTCACCGGCGGTCATCGGTCGCGCCGCGCCGGCCTGACCGGAGGTGGTGGGCCCGGCCTGCGCCTTCGTGCCGGACTGCCCATCACAACCCACCGCGGCGATCAGTATCAGCGCGGCAACGGCAGTGGCAGAACGCTTCATCTATCCCCCTTGAAACATATGGACCGGCACCTGATCATGCCTCAGTCCCGGCGAAGCTGGAGACGGCGTAGCACGTTAGGC
>NZ_JAINVF010000055.1 GCF_020400585.1 Streptomyces sp. NK08204
GGCATGCTGTCGGGTGGCTTCGGGCCGCTGGCGGTGACCGATCACCGGTTGCTGGTGCGGATACCGGAGGGCTGGTCGTTCGCCCAGGCTGCCTCCGTCCCGGCGGTCTTCGTCACGGCGATGTATGCGTTGCGTGACTTGGCGGGGCTGCGGGCGGGTGAGTCGGTGCTGGTGCACGCGGCGGCCGGTGGTGTCGGTATGGCGGCGGTGCAGTTGGCGCGGGCCTGGGGTGCGGAGGTCTTCGCGACCGCGAGCCCTGGCAAGTGGGACGTGGTGCGGGCGCTGGGTGTGGATGACGGGCATCTTGCGTCTTCGCGGACCTTGGACTTCGTGTCCGGGTTTGCCTCGGTGACTGCGGGTCGCGGGGTGGATGTGGTGTTGAACTCGCTTGCGGGTGAGTTCGTGGATGCTTCGCTGCGGTTGTTGCCGGGCGGGGGCCGGTTTGTGGAGATGGGCAAGAGGGATGTGCGTGTGGCCGGTGAGGTCGCGCTGGCGCATCCGGGGGTGCGGTACCGGGCGTTCGACCTTGCGGAGGCGGGGGTCGAGCGGATCGGCGGCATGCTCGCGGAGATCGTGGAGCTGTTCGAGCGTGGGGTGCTGCAGCCGTTGCCGGTGGCGGTGTGGGATGTGCGGCGGGCGCCGGAGGCGTTCCGGTTCGTCAGCCAGGCCCGCCATGTGGGCAAGGTGGTACTGACCGTTCCGACGGCCCTCGACGGCGAGGGCACCGTCCTCCTCACCGGTGCCACGGGCGCGCTGGGCGGGCTGGTGGCCCGCCACCTGGTCGCCGAGCACGGTGCACGCCACCTGCTGCTCGTCAGCCGTCGTGGTCGCGATGCGGCCGGTGCGGCGGAGCTGGAGGCCGAGCTGACGGCACTGGGTGCCTCGGTGACGGTGGTGGCCTGTGACGTGGCGGACCGTGAGGCGTTGGCGGGGGTGCTGGCGGGGATTCCGGCTGAGCATCCGTTGACGGGTGTGGTGCATGCGGCGGGTGTGCTGGACGACGGTGTGGTGGAGTCGCTGACGCCTGAGCGCATTGATGCGGTGCTGCGGGCGAAGGTCGATGCGGCGGTGAACCTGCACGAGTTGACGGCGGGTGCGGATCTGGCGTTGTTCGCGTTGTTCTCGTCGGCTGCGGGTGTGCTGGGTGCGGCGGGGCAGGGCAATTACGCCGCGGCGAACGCGTTCCTGGACGCGCTGGCCGCGCACCGGAGGGCGTCGGGGTTGCCGGCGGTGTCGTACGCGTGGGGTCTGTGGGCCGAGCGCAGCGCGATGACCGGGCACCTGGACGCGGCCGACCTCGCCCGAATGGCCCGCGGCGGCATCGTCCCGATGACCACCGACGAAGGCCTCGCCCTGCTCGACGCGGCCCCCGCCACGGCGGAGGCACTCGTCGTGCCGGTGAAGTTCGACGGCGCCGGACTCGCGACCCAGGCCCGGACGGGCACGCTGCCCGCGCTGCTGCGCGGTCTGGTGCAGCAGCCCGTCACCGCACCGCGGCGCGCACTCGCCGCCGCTGCCGACGCCGCGGGCGCCGAAGAGTCCTCCCTGCGTCAGCAGCTGGCCTCGCTGCGCGAGCAGGAGCGCGACCACCGGCTGCTGGAAATCGTGCGGGTCAACGCGGCCACCGTGCTCGGCCACGCGGGCTCCGACGAGGTCGAGGCCGAACGGCCCTTCCGGGAACACGGGTTCGACTCGCTGACCGCCGTCGAGCTGCGCAACCGCCTCAACGCGGCCACCGGCCTGCGGCTGCCGGCCACGTCGGTGTTCGACTACCCGACCCCGGCCGCCCTGGCCCGCCACCTGCGGACCGAGCTGTTCGGAGACTCGGACGGCGAGGACGAAGCCACGTCGGCGCCTGTCGCGCCGGTGGCACCCGTCACCGACGACCCGATCGCGATCGTCGCGATGAGCTGCCGCTTCCCGGGCGGCGTCCGTACCCCGGAGGAACTGTGGCAGCTGTTGCTGGACGAGCGGGACGTGATCTCCGGCTTCCCGCAGGACCGCGGCTGGGACCTCGACGCACTGTTCGACGCCGATCCTGACGCGGTCGGCAAGAGCTACACCCGCGAGGGCGGATTCGTCTACGACGCAGGCGAGTTCGACCCCGGCTTCTTCGGTATCTCGCCGCGTGAGGCGCTGGCGATGGACCCGCAGCAGCGCCTGCTGCTGGAGACCTCCTGGGAGGCCTTCGAACGCACCGGCATCGACCCGGCCGCACTGCGCGGCAGTCAGACCGGCGTGTTCGTCGGCGCCGCGTTGCAGGGATACAGCGCGGGCCCGCACCAGGGCGCGGACGGAGTCGAGGGCTACCTGCTGACCGGTGACGCGCTGAGCGTGACGGCCGGGCGGCTCGCGTACACCTTCGGGTTCGAGGGCCCGGCGATGACGGTGGACACGGCGTGCTCGTCGTCGCTGGTGGCGCTGCACCTGGCCGCGCAGGCACTGCGGTCGGGAGAGTGCTCGCTCGCCCTGGCCGGCGGCGTCACCGTCATGGCGACCCCCTGGGTCTTCGTGGAGTTCAGCCGGCAGCGCGGGATGGCGCCCGACGGCCGGAGCAAGGCGTTCTCCGCGGCGGCCGACGGGGCCGGGTGGGGGGAAGGCGTCGGCGTCCTGCTCCTGGAACGGCTCTCGGACGCCCGTCGTCACGGGCATCGGGTGCTGGCGGTGGTGCGTGGCTCGGCGGTCAACCAGGACGGTGCGTCGAACGGGCTGACCGCGCCCAACGGGCCGTCGCAGGAACGGGTGATCCGGGCCGCGCTGGCCAGCGCCGGTCTGACGGCCGCCGACGTCGACGCGGTCGAGGCACACGGCACCGGCACGACGCTGGGCGACCCGATCGAGGCGCAGGCACTGCTTGCGACCTACGGTCAGGAGCGGGCCGGTGAACAGCCGTTGTGGCTGGGGTCGGTGAAGTCGAACATCGGCCACACGCAGGCCGCCGCCGGTGTCGCGGGCGTGATCAAGATGGTGCAGGCCATGCGCCACGGGGTGCTGCCGCGCACGCTCCACGTGGACGAGCCGTCGCCGCACGTCGACTGGTCGGCGGGCGCGGTCGAGCTGCTGACCGAGGCGGTGCCGTGGCCGGAACGTGGGGAGCCGCGCCGGGCGGGCGTGTCCTCCTTCGGCATGAGCGGGACGAACGCGCACGTGCTGGTCGAACAGGCTCCGGTACAAGAGCCGGCTGATGCGCCGGAACTGCCCGTGGCGCTGCCCTCGGGTGCGGTGCCGGTGGTGGTGTCGGCCAAGTCGGAGGCCGCGTTGCGTGCGCAGGCGGAGCGGCTGCGGGCGTTCGTGACGGAGCGGCCGGAGCTGTCGGTCGTGGATCTCGGGTTCTCGCTGGCGACCACGCGTGCGGTGTTCGATCACCGGGCGGTGCTGGTGGCGGATGACCGGGCGGGCTTCCTGGCCGGTCTGGCCGCGCTGGCGGAGGGCCGGGACGCGGCGGGTGTGACGCGCGGTGTGGCGGGCTCCGTCGAACGTGTGGTGTTCGTGTTCCCGGGTCAGGGTTCGCAGTGGGTCGGGATGGCGGCCGGGCTGCTGGATGCCTCGCCGGTGTTCGCGGAGCGGGTCCGCGAGTGCGGGGCGGCGCTTTCGCCGTTCGTGGAGTGGTCGCTGGAGGATGTGCTGCGTGGCG
>NZ_JAINVF010000056.1 GCF_020400585.1 Streptomyces sp. NK08204
TGTCGTACCCGTCCCGTGCGCCTCGACCGCGTCCACCTCCGCAGCCGACAGCCGCGCGTTCGCCAAGGCGTCCAGGATCACGCGCTGCTGGGAGAGCCCGTTCGGGACCGTCAACCCGCTGCTTGCACCGTCCTGGTTGACCGCGGTGCCGCGGATGACCGCCAGGACCGGGTGCCCGTGACGCCGGGCGTCCGAGAGCCGTTCCAGGAGCAGGACGCCGACGCCTTCCCCCCACCCGGCCCCGTCGGCCGCCGCGGAGAACGCCTTGCTCCGGCCGTCGGGCGCCATCCCGCGCTGCCGGCTGAACTCCACGAAGACCCAGGGGGTCGCCATGACGGTGACGCCGCCGGCCAGGGCGAGCGAGCACTCTCCCGACCGCAGTGCCTGCGCGGCCAGGTGCAGCGCCACCAGCGACGACGAGCACGCCGTGTCCACCGTCACCGCCGGGCCCTCCAGCCCGAAGACGTACGAGAGCCGGCCCGACACCACGCTCGCGGCGCTGCTGGTGGCCAGGTACCCCTCGACGCCTTCGGGAGCCTGACGCAGGGCGACCGCGTAGTCCTGGCCGTTGGTTCCCATGAAGACGCCGGCCTTGCTGCCGCGCAGCGACGCCGGGGTGATACCGGCCCGCTCCACGGTCTCCCAGGCAGTCTCCAGCAGCAGGCGCTGCTGCGGGTCCATGGCCAGCGCCTCACGCGGCGAGATGCTGAAGAACGCCGGGTCGAACTCTCCCGCACCGTGAAGGAAGCCGCCCTCGCGCACGTACGAGGTGCCCGTCCGGTCGGGGTCGGCGTCGTAAAGCCGCTCGATGTCCCAACCCCGGTCGTCGGGGAACTCGCCCACGGCGTCCCCGCCTTGGGCCAGCAGTTCCCACAGCTCCTCCGGGGACTCGACGCCCCCGGGGAAGCGGCAGCTCATCGAGACGATCGCGATCGGCTCGCGGGCCTTGTCCTCCACATCGCGCAGGCGGCGCTGCGTCTGACGCAGATCGCCCATCACGCGCTTGAGGTAGTCGACAAGCTTCTCTTCGTTGGACATCAGCCCTGCTCCCTCAAGGAAACCGAAATCTTCGTGCTCATCTCAGGCGTCCCCGAGTTCTCGATCGATGACATCGAACAGTTCGTCAATCGACACGTCCTGCAGGTCGTCGTCGTGAGCGGCGGCACCCGAACCGCTCTCGCCTTCCGTCAACTTGGTCAGTAGGGCCTGGAGCCGTACGGCTGCCCTGGAGCGCGCGATGCCGTCCAGCGACAGGGTGGAGATGACGGACTCCAACCTGTCGATCTCCTCCGACAACGACGCGCCTGGCGTGACGTCCTGGGCCAACTCGTCCTTCAGGTAACCGGCGAGGGCGAGCGGTGAGGCGTAGTCGAACAGCGCGGTCGCGCCCAACTGCAGGCCGGTGGCCGCGTTCAGGCGGTTCCTGAGCTCAACCGCCGTCAGGGAGTCGAAGCCGATCTCGAAGAAGCCGCCTTCGGGCCGGATGCCGTCGGGCGAGGCGTGTCCGAGCACGGTGGCCGTGTGCGTGCGCACCAGGTCGAGCAGGATGCGCTCACGTTCGGCCTCCGGCAGACCGGCGAGGCTCTGGGCCAGCGCGGGTCCGTCCGAGGACGGGACATCGCCGACCGTACCCGGCTCGGGAGCCCGGCGCAGCTGCCGGACCTCGGCCAGGTCGCCGAAGAGCAGCCCGAGGCGGGTCGCGCCGCTCAGGCCGGCCACGAAGCGCTGCCAGTCGATGTCGGTGATGGCGAGGCAGGTCTCGTCCTGCTCAAGTGCTCGCTGCAGCGCGGCGATCGCCAGCTCGGGCTCCATCGGCGGCAGCCCGAACCGCTCCATGCGGTCGCTGACCGCCGCGTCCTTGGCGGCCATGCCTCCGTCGGCCCACGGGCCCCACGCGATGGACGTCGCGGGCAGGCCCGCCGCCCGGCGCTGCTCGGCCAGCGCGTCCAGGAACGCGTTCGCCGCGGCATAGTTCGCCTGACCAGCCGCACCCACCGTCCCCGAGAACGACGAGAACAACACGAACGCCGACAGGTCCATCCCGGCGGTCAGCTCGTGCAGGTGACGCGCGGCCTCCGCCTTCGAACGCAGCACAGCCTCGAAACGCTGCGGCGTCATCGCCTCCAGCACACCGTCGTCCAGCACACCCGCCGTATGCACCACCGCCGTCAGCGGCAGCTCCGCCGGGATCCCCGCCAGCACCGCCGCCAGCGCCTCACGGTCACCCGCATCACACGCCACCACCGTCACCCGGGCACCCAGTGCCTCCAGCTCCGCGCACAGCTCCCCAGCACCCGCCGCGGCCGGACCACGCCGACTCACCAGCACCAGATGCTCCGCACCACGACCCGCCAGCCAGCGGGCCACATGCGCACCCAACGCACCCGTACCACCAGTGATCAGCACACTGCCCGACGCACGCCACTGAGACACCCCGGCCCGCACACCGGCACGCTGCACCCGACGCCCCAGCACACCCGACGCCCGCAACGCCACCTGGTCCTCACCCGACACACCACCGAGCACCCCGACCAGCCGACCCATCGTGCGGCCGTCCACCACCTCGGGAAGGTCCACCAGACCACCCCAACGCCGCCCCAACTCCGAAGCCGCGACACCACCCAGACCCCAGACCTGGGCCTGCACCGCACTGCGCAGCCCGTCGGACAGCCCCGTCGACACCGCACCACGGGTCAGACACCACAACGGCGCCTCCACCCCGGCATCACCCAACGCCTGCATCAACACCAACGTCAGCGCGACACCCGACGGAACCGACGGCGCAACCTCACACCGGCCCTCCGCCAGACCCAGCAACGACACCACACCAGCGAACGGCACCCCGGCCTCGCTCACGGCCTTGCCGACCCGCTCGCCGACCAGCGCGCGATCGGCCTCGTCCGCGCCCAGCTCCACGGTCACCAGGCGCAACCCACACGCACCCAGCCCCCGCAGAACCTCCGCGACCCACGCCGAGTCCTCCGCCTCCCGGGGAACCACCGCCAGCCAGTCACCAGCCCGGGTCACAGCCTGCGCATCCGGCACCGGCGACCAGGTCACCCGATAACGCCAGCCGTCCACCAACGACCGCTCCCGGCTCTGCCGACGCCACGCCGACAACGCCGGCACCACCGCCGCAAGCGACTCACCAGCCTCCAACGCCAACGTCTCAGCCAGCGCCGGCAGATCACCACGCTCCACCGCATCCCAGAAACCGGCATCCACACCATCCGGCACGCTC
>NZ_JAINVF010000057.1 GCF_020400585.1 Streptomyces sp. NK08204
CAAGGCCATCGGCCGACCTGGCAGATCCTGGTAGATAAAGAACAAGCTAAGTGCCCAGATTTTGAGGTAGTGGTCGGGCTCAAAGCGCACGAGGCCGCGCTCGGGGTTCTGGAGGTCCTCCCAGGCACGCAGGGCGTAGGGCAGCACGATCCGTGCGAGGTCGCCCCGGTGGTCGTCCGGCAGACCCTTCAGCTTCGGCACGTGCCGAAGCTGGATCTCGGTATCGGCGGAGTGGCAGAACTTCTTGACCGTCTGTAGGACGCTGTAAGTGGCTGTTGTCGTTCCGATCTTGAGGGGTGTCGGTCGAACGGGCGTCTCGATCGGGTGAGCTACCCTGTCGGCCGTGGACACGCCTCCTGAGCAGCCAAGCTGCCCCGACTGCGGGCGGTCGCTGAAGAGCCTGGGTCTTGTCCTGTCTCTCCGCGACGAAGACCAGAAGCGCGTGTGCCGCCATGCGTGGAAGTGTTCGGCGGGTCACTTCTGGTGGCGCTGGGCGGATCGGCCTGCGGAGCCCCTGGAGGTCTGCCCCTACCCGCGGCTCTTTCGAAGTTATGACCTTGGGAGCAATTGAGCTCGGGACGTGCTCACCTGGCGGGTCGGCTGGAGGGTGATCAGGCGGTCTGCCGGGCGAGCACCAGTTCGGTGCTGGGCTTGCGGCGGGTCGCGCGCCGGGCGGAGCGGTCGGAGACCAGTCCGGCGATGGCGAGGTGGGTCTCCGCGAAGGTCTCTCGGCGTCCGGTGAACCTCTGGAGCGGCCGCCACTGCTTGTACTCGGCATTGGTGTGTTCCACGCAAATCCGTGCCGAGGACTGGCGGCGCCTCCGTTCCCGCCAGGCGTGGTGCTCGCCCAGCGGCGCGTCGTCCTTCGGCTTCTTCGGCGGGGCGCTCACCTGGTCGGGGAACTCGTTGGCCAGGCCCCGGTAGCCCTCGTCGACCTTCGCCCTCACGCCAGGGTGCTGTCGGAACTGCTCGGCGATGCCCTCGGAGCGCACGGCGGTCTGATCGTGCATGCGGCCGGGCCGGATCACCCCGCTGAACAGCGTGCGGCCCTGGCCGTCGCTGAACGTCGTCGTCTTGATCGTGTTCTGCTTCTTCTTGCCCGAGACGAAGGCCTTGCGGCCGGGGCGGCCGGCGCGCGGGCGGCGGACCTGGACCTCGGTGCCGTCAATCCGCAGCTTCACACCCTCGGCGTCGGCGTAGGCGAACAGGTCCTCCAGGGTGCGGATTCGCAGTCCAGGGCGGTCGGGGACGGCGAAGCCGCGGGACGCCAGCAGCGGGCGGACCTCGCGGATCGCGCCGGAGACCGTGGATCGGTCCACTCCCCACAACTCGGCGAGTGCCGCGTGCGGCAGCCCGAGGCGCAAGTGCACCAAGGCGACCAACAGCCGGTCCACGAACACCAGCCGCGCCTCGGGCCGGCACCTGCCGCCCGCCGCCGGTCACCACCGCGCCGCTCACGCAGCGCCGACTCCCGCGAAGCCTCCCAGCGCGGCCCAAGTTCTTCGAGCAACTCACTGAAGTGTGCGCGCGAGACCCCGGACAGGGCAGGATGGGAGCAGGCCGCACGGGCCCAGGCAAGCGTCACAACTCGCCCAACCCGCACGGCCGCTATCACGTCACGCGCCAGCCGCTGCCAGCCCTCACGACGTTGCTTTCTCTATGCCGATAGCAACGCTGCAGGCAGGACCACTGCCAGAGCGGCATCTGCTCACTGACGTCAACAACAGGCCTGGCTCGGGCATAGCGGGGCATCACCCCTGGCTCGCCGGAACCCATGCGGCCAGTTCGTTCCCACCGGGCTCACGGAAGTGAAAGCGCCGCCCGCCAGGAAAATCGAACGCTTCGACCGTGACCGTGCCGCCCGCCTCGGTCACGGCTTGGTGTGTCGCATCGAGGTCGTCGACCTGGATCACAGCCAACGGCGCGGCCGGGGCCTCGGAACGGTCCTGCTGAAAGCCGAGGCTGACGCCACTGCCGCAGTCCACGTCCACGTACTCGGGGCCATACTCAGTCGCGTCCCATCCAAAGACCGCTTGGAGGAACTGAGCCGACTGCACGGCCGAAGACGTCGGAAACTCGACCATCGTGAAGCTGTTCATGACGAACACCATAGTTCTGCGACCGCAGGCCGCCGCCACGTCGCGGACGAAGACCCGCCGCTACCGCTCCCCAAGTCGTTAGTGACGGTCGTTGGCCCGCTCTCCGAGCGGTTTCGGTCGAGCGGAGATCTCGATCGGGTGGCCGCGGCGGCTACCACGCATGAAAGCAGGGCCTCTTGGTAGCTCGAAGGGTGTCTACGCCAACGACCATTCCAGGAGACCCTGTTGTCGCATTTCTACGGCATCGCGGATGCGGGGTCCACTTCGGCCACCCTCGCGTGTGACTGCCTGGCTCACAGGTTCGGGAACGCCGGCGACCACGGGGTGCGCGAACGCCGCTACCCGACCGACATGACCGACGCCGAGTGGGCGGCCGTCCGGCCGCTGCTGCCGGTTCCGGGATGGCTGCGCGGCCGGGGCGGCCAACCGGAGGCCTACTGCCACCGAGCGATACTGGACGCGATCCGCTACCTCGTCGACAACGCAACGAAGTGGCGAGCCATCCCAGTCGACTTCCCACCCTGGGACCGGGTCTATGCGTTCTTCCGACGCTGGCGCGACCACGGCCTAGTCCGCGAGTTCCACGACCGCCTCCGCCGAAAGGTCCGCGAGCAGGCCGGACGGGATCCGGAACCGAGCGCCGGGGTGATCGACTCCCAGTTCGTCAAGGCGGACGCCGTCGTCGGATCCGACAGCCGCGGCTTCGACGGCGGAAAATTGATCAACGGCCGCAAGCGGCACGCCGTGGTCGACACGCTCGGCCTGCTGCTCGCGGTCATGGTCACCGCCGCGGACGTCGGCGACCGCGCCGCCGCCCAGGTGCTGCTCGCCCAGGTCGCCGCCGCGCACCACCGACTGGCTCTGGTGTGGGCCGACGGCGGCTACACCGGCAGCCTCGTCGAATACAGCCTCGCCGTCCTCGCCGTGGTCCTGGCCATCGTCAAGCGCAGCGACGACATGCGCGGCTTCGTGGTGCTACCGAAGAGGTGGATCGTGGAGAGGTTCTTCGCTCACCTGATGCAAAGCCGCCGCCTCGTGCGCGACTTCGAGCGCTCCACTAGCAGCGCG
>NZ_JAINVF010000058.1 GCF_020400585.1 Streptomyces sp. NK08204
CGGACACCGAGCGCACCCTCGCCGCGATCTGGTCCGAGATCCTCGGCATCGACACCATCGGCATCCACGACAACTTCTTCGAACTGGGCGGGGATTCGATCATCAGCATCCAGATGATCGCCCGGGCCAAGAAGTTCGGTGTGCACCTCACTCCGCGGCTGATCTTCAAGCATCAGACGATCGCCGAGATCGCGCTCCACGCCGGTACGGCCACGCAGGTCGACGCGGAACAGGGCCGTGTGGTGGGCGAGGTCCCGCTGACGCCGATCGAGCACTGGTTCTTCGAGAAGGATCTGCCGGCGTTCGACCACTTCAACCAGGCCGAGCTCCTCGTCACCGACGGGCTCGATCCCGACGTGCTGCGGCTCGCGCTGGCCGACCTGATCGAGCACCATGACGCGCTCCGCCTGCGCTGCGCGGAGGGCGCCGACGGCTGGCGGCAGTACCTGGACGAGACCGTGGACACCGGCATCCTCGACGTGCACGACCTGTCCGGTGTCGCGGACGAGTCCCTGGCGTCGGTGTCGCTGGACATCGCGGAGGAGACGCAGCAGAGTCTCGACCTGGCCAAGGGCCCATTGCTGCGGGCCGCTCTGCTGGAGCGGGGACCGACGCGCGGGCAGCGGCTGCTCATCGTCGTACACCACCTGGCGGTCGACGGTGTGTCCTGGCGGATCCTCCTGGAGGACCTGGGCAGTTGCTACGAGCGTCGGGCCGCCGGGCTCGCGCCCCTGCTGCCGGCGAAGACGACGTCGTTCCGGTCGTGGGCGCAGCGACTGCACGGCTTCGCCGACTCCGCGCAGGCACGGACCGAGTTCGCCTACTGGGCCGAGCCGAAGCCGGCCGGCCGGCTGCCGCGCGACCGGGACGGCCGCAACGACCTGGGATCCGCCGCCAGCGTCGTGGCGACGCTCGGCCCCGAGGAGACGCGTGCGCTGCTGCGGGACGTGCCACGGGCCTTCAGCACCCAGATCAACGACGCGTTGCTCACCGCGCTGGCGCACGCCCTACGAGACTGGACGGGCGAGCACGAGACCCTGATCGGTCTGGAGGGACACGGCCGCGAGGACTTGTTCCCGGACGTGGACCTGTCACGGACGGTCGGATGGTTCACGTCCGTCTTCCCCGTCGCGCTGAGGCTGGAACCAGGATCCACCGGTCCGGTGGCCTCGCTCGACTCCGTCCGCGAGCAGTTGGCGCGGATCCCGAACAAGGGCGTCGGCTACGGCATCCTGCGCCATCTCGGCGCCCCGGACATGGCTTCCGTACTGCGCCGGCAGCCCACCCCGGAAGTGAACTTCAACTACCTGGGGCAGTTCACCAGGGACCTGCCGGGCATCGGGCGGTACGCCGGTCCCGACGAGCCCAAGGGCCACTCGATCGGCCCGGACGGCATGCGCTGGAACGTGCTGGACGTGACCGCCGCCGTCGAAGGCGACACGTTCGGCCTGTACATCAGCTACTCGACCGCGCTGCACGACCGGCGCACTGTCGAGCGCCTGGCCGACGGTGTCCTCGGTCACCTGCGTGAGCTGATCGCCGGCAGTGCCGACGGAGCCGCCGACGCCCGCCGGGAGTCCCCCGGTGTTCCCCTCACCGATGTCGGTGATGCCGACATGGCCGCGATCCTGAAGAGGTTCTCGATATGAGCGCGCACAACGTGGAAGACGTCTACGGACTCTCGCCCCTGCAGTTCGGCATGCTGTACCACTCGCTGGAGGACACCTCCGACACGCGCCCGTACATGGTGCAGATGACGGAGGAGGTCGAAGGACCCTTCGACGAGACGTTGTTCGGCGCTGCGTGGCAGCAGCTCGTCGACCGGCACACGATCCTGCGCAGCGCGTTCGTGTGGGAGGGCGTGTCGGAGCCGGTGCAGGTGGTGCAGCGCCGGGCTCCGCTCCCCTTCGAGGTGCGGGATCTGCGCGGCCTGTCCGGTCAGGAGGAGCGGCTGGACGCCTTCCTGGCGGAGGACTGGGACCGAGGGTTCGACCTGTCCCGGGCCCCGCTGGTCCGGGTCACCGTGCTCCGGATGGCGGACCAGCGCCGGATCGTCGTCTGGTCGTTCCATCACATCCTCCTCGACGGCTGGAGTGTGCAGATCCTCCAGAAGGAGCTGTTCACCCTCTACCGGGCGCTGCTCGACGGCACCCCCGCCCAGCTGCCGCCGACCGTCCCCTACCGCCGCTACATCGAGTGGCTCAACTCCCGCCAGGACGACGGCTCCGCGGCGTTCTGGTCCGACTACCTGGCGGGCGTCACCGAGCCCACCGCCCTGCACGTCGACCGGGACACCGGTGACACGGGCGTCGGCGAGTTCGAGGTGTGCGCCACCGCCGAGCTGTTCACGCGGGCCCGGGAGTACGCCAAGTCCCAGCGCGTCACGATGAACACCCTGGTCCAGGGCCTGTGGTCGATCCTGCTCTCACGGTACAGCCGCCAGGAGGAGGTGCTGTTCGGCTCCACCATCTCGGGCCGCTCGATCGCCCTGCCCGGCGTCGACTCGATGATGGGGCTGTTCATCAACACGCTGCCGGTGCGAGGCCGGCTCACGGGCGACATGGTCGTGTCCGAGTGGCTGCGGGACCTCCAGGACGAGCAGCTGGAGATGCGGCAGTGGGAGTACTGCCACCTCGTCGACGTGCAGAAACACAGCAGGATCCCGCGAGGCGAGCCGCTGTTCCGGTCCATCCTCGTCTTCGAGAACTACCCGGTGGTGCAGAAGCCGTCGGACTTCCCCGAGGGGCTGACCCGGCGCCTGGTCAACTGCGTGGAGCGCACCGGCTATCCGCTGACCCTCGTCGTATCGGCGGGCCGCGCCCTGGAGTTCCGCTTCGTCTACGACCGCGGCAGGTTCGACGCGGAGACGGTCGAGCGCATGGCCGGCCATCTCCAGACCCTGCTGACCTCCGTGGTGGACTCGCCCGGCGCACGCATCGGCGACCTCAACATGCTCACGGAGCGGGAGCGGCGGGAGG
>NZ_JAINVF010000059.1 GCF_020400585.1 Streptomyces sp. NK08204
CGCCGGGTCGAACTCCGCCGCGTCGTACAGGAACCCACCCTCACGGGCGTAGCTCCTGCCCGGGGTGCCGGGGGTGGGGTCGTAGAGGCGCTCGACGTCCCAGCCACGGTCCTCCGGGAAGGCGGCGATGGCGTCGCGGCCGTTCACGAGCAGCTGCCACAGCTCCTCGGGCGAGCGCACCCCGCCCGGGTAGCGGCAGCTCATCGCGACGATGGCGATCGGCTCGTCCTGCGCGACGGCGGCGGCCGTCGGCGAGGAGTCGCCGGCCTGCGTTCCCGCGAGTTCCGCCAGCAGGTGTCGGGCGAGGACGAGTGGCGAGGGGTAGTCGAAGACGAGCGTGGCGGGCAGGCGCAGGCCGGTGGCGCCGTTGAGCCGGTTACGCAGCTCCACGGCGGTCAGCGAGTCGAACCCGAGCTCCTTGAAAGCGCGGTCGGGGTCGACCGCGTCCATCGTGGCGTGGCCGAGCACGGCAGCCACCTGGGTGCGGACCAACTGCAGCAGCAGCGCTTCCCGCTCCTCGGCCGGCAGGCCGACCAGCCGGCGGGCGAAGGCGGACTCGCCGCCCGCGTCCACCGCACGGCGGGCGGGCACGCGCACCAGTCCGCGCAGCAGCCCCGGTACCCCGCCCTCCAGGGCACGGGCGCGCAGCACGGGGATGTCCAGGCGGACCGGCAGCAGCGCCGCCTCGTCGACGGTGCCGGCGGCGTCGAACAGCGCCAGCCCGTCCTCGGAGGTGAGCGGGCTGATGCCGCCCTCGCGCATCCGGCGGACGTCCTCCTCGCCGAGGTGGCCGGTCAGCTCGCTGGCCTCGGACCAGTAGCCCCAGATCAGGTCGGTGACCGGCAGGCCCTCGGCACGCCGCCGCCGGGCGAGGGCGTCGAGGAAGACGTTGGCCGCAGCGTAGTTGGCCTGGCCGGGGTTGCCGATCGTGCCGGCGATCGAGGAGAACAGAACGAACAGCGACAGGTCCAGGTGCCGCGTCAGCTCGTGCAGGTGCACCGCCGCATCCACCTTGGGCGCCAGCACCCGGGACACCTGCTCGGCCGTCAGCGACGACACCACCCCGTCGTCCAGCACGCCGGCCGCGTGCACCACACCCGTGACCGGGTGCTCGGCCAGCAGCGCCGCCAGCGCCTCGCGGTCCGCGACATCACAGGCCGCCCACGTCACCGAGGCACCCAGAGCAGTCAGCTCCTGCGCCAACTCCACCGCACCGGCCGCGTCGCGACCACGACGGCTCACCAGCAGCAGGTCCCGCACCCCGTGCCGGGCGACGAGGTGGCGTGCGATCAGCCCGCCGATGGTGCCGCCGGCGCCGGTGAGCAGGACCGCGCCGTCGGGGTCCCACGCGAAGCCGCCCGCATCAGCGGCCACGGCGGCGACACGGGACAGCCGTGGGGCGAGCCAGGCACCCTCGCGCATCGCCAGCTGCGGCTCGCCGGCGGCCACGGCCGCGGCAGCAGCCTGCAGCGGGTCGGCGTCGTCCGGCAGGTCGACCAGCACGAAGCGGTCGGGGTGCTCGGACTGCGCCGAGCGCACCAGGCCCCAGACGGCCGCCGCCGCCGGGTCCGTGACCTCCTCCGGCGCGCCGGCCGCCACCGCTCCCCGGGTCGCGATCACCAGGCGGGAGCCGGCAAGCCGCTCGTCCGCCACCCATGCCTGCACCAGGCGCAGCGTCTCGTGCGCCAGCGCGTGCACCGCGGCGGCGTCCAGCTCTCCGCCGGTCGAGCCCAGCGGCGCCAGGACGACGGCAGGCGCGGGCGTGCCGGCGCCGACGGCCTGCGAGAGAGCGTCGACGTCCGGGTACGCGCCGGCGTGCCCGGCCTGCGCGATGACGGCGCAGGACTCGGGGGCCGGTGCCGGTCCGTCGGGGAGCTGGACGGCCGTCCAGGCCACCCGGTACAGCGACTCGTGCGGTGCGTTGCGGGCCCCGCCGAGCTGCTCGGGCGCGAGGGGGCGAGTGACCAGCGAGTCGACCGATGCCACCGGTGCGCCGGTGGCATCGGCCACCAGCAGCGACACCGCGTCGGTGCCGGTCGGCACGAGCCGCACCCGCAGGGCCGAGGCTCCGGTGGCGTGCAGGGCGACCCCGCTCCACGCGAACGGCAGGCTGGGTCGGGGCGCCTCGGAGAAGTCCGCGGCCTGGCCGTCGGCGCTGAGCGCCATCGCGTGCAGGGCGGCGTCGAGCAGGGCCGGGTGCACGCCGAAGCGGGCCGCGTCGCGCTGCTGCTCTTCGGGCAGCACGACCTCGGCGAAGACCTCCTCGCCGCGCCGCCAGGCGGCCCGCAGGCCCTGGAAGGCCGGCCCGTACTCCAGACCGGCGCCCGCAAGGCGCTCGTACGTCCCCGCCGTCTCGACCACCACGGCGCCGGTCGGCGGCCACGCGGCGAGGTCCTCCGGGGTCTCGGCGGCGGAGCCGGGCAGCAGCACGCCCAGGGCGTGGCGCGTCCACGGCTGGTCCTCGCCGTCCTCCGGCCGGGAGTAGACGCTCAGCGAGCGCCGACCCATCGTGTCCGGCCCGCCTACGGCGAGCTGGACCTGGACGGCGCCACGCTCGGGCAGGACGAGCGGCGCCTCCAGAGTCAGCTCCTCGACGCGGTCGCAGCCGACCGCGTCCCCCGCGCGCAGGGCGAGTTCGACGAACGCCGTCCCCGGCAGCAGCACAGTGTCGGCCACCGCGTGGTCCACGAGCCACGGGTGCGTGCGCAGCGAGAGGCGCCCGGTGAGCAGCAGGCCTTCGGCGTTCGCCAGCGTGACGACCGCGCCCAGCAACGGGTGGTCGGCGGCACCCAGCCCGAGGCTCGTCGCAGTACCGGTGCTCACCGCGGAGCCGTCGGACTCCAGCCAGTATCGGTCGCGTTGGAAGGCGTAGGTGGGGAGATCGACCGGGCGGGCACCCTTTGCGGCGT
>NZ_JAINVF010000006.1 GCF_020400585.1 Streptomyces sp. NK08204
CCGACGACAACCCGAAAACCTCAGTAACCGCCCAACTTCGCGATGTCTACTGGCTCGACTCGCCCCATCTGCGTCATGCTCCTGTAGGTGCGCGGATTCCGACGGCCTCCGCATCGAAGCTGGTCGCCGACGAGGTCCGATGTGGCGTACGGCCACCCCGGCCCGTGCGCTGCGCCGCCACGACTCCGCCACCACCGGCCGTACCGGCCGCGGCACCGTGCCCACCGCGGTGAACGTCTCGTGTGCCCGGCGCAGCACCCGGACCCGCTCGGCGGGGTCCGTACCCGGCTCCAGGGCCACCCATGGATCGGCCAACTCCCCCTCCTCGGACGGTGCTACGACGACGAGACGATGCCGTCACGGTGGTGACACGGCGGCGGCCGTCATCGTCACTCGCGGCGTTCGCATGGACAACCGGTCGGGCGCGCCGCTAGGCGAAATTGACCAGTCTGATGTAGCGGACCCAGTCCCAGTACGGGCCGGGATCGGTGTGGTCGGTGCCGGGGACCTGGTAGTGGCCGATGATGTGCTCTCTGTCCTTGGGGATCCCGTATTTCGTACAGATCGCCGCTGTCAGTTTCGCGGACTGCTCGTAGAGGGCGTCGGTGAAGTAGGCGGGCTGATCCACCCATCCCTCGTGCTCGATGCCGATGCTGCGTGTGTTGTAGTCCCAGTTCCCGGCGTGCCAGGCGATGTCGGCCTCGCGTACGCACTGGGCGATGTGACCGTCCGCCGAGCGGACCATATAGTGCGCGGACACCTTCTTCAGCGGATTCTGGAAGATGGCCAGCGTGTTGCCATAAGTCTCCTGCGTGACATGGATGATGACCCGGTCGATGGCGTAACTGATGGGGCGGGAGGACGCCGTGTAGTTGGAGATGCTCGCAGGCTGCCACTCGGCCGGCGGGTAGTCGACCGCCTGGACCTGCGCAACGGCAGGGGCGCCGGGGAGCAGCGCGTAGGGGACGGCGGTGAGGGCTGCGCCTTTCAGGAGCAGACGCCTGCTCAGGTGCGGTCTTGCCCGGTCCTTGTCCATCCACGGTGCCTTTCGGGAGAAGTGGGGGCTTTCTCGGAAGGGGGACTCTGTGTCGGCCAACGGTGATGCGATCGCCGGGGGGCGAACTGCCATTGCGTGCAGCGCCATTTCAGCGCCACGACGGCCCGGTGATCGCTCCTCGTGTGCATCACGGTACGGCGTGTGAGAGTCGGGCAGAAGGGTGCGCCACGGTTGCGTGGACAACTCGCGAGCTGTGGAAAACTCCGTCACCCGATCGAGTGAGCTCCATCGGGTGACCGGCCGTTCGGGCGCACCGGAACCCAACGGCCTTGACGCGTAGGTGTCAGGGCTGCTCCGCCACCGCCGCCGGGTCGTCCAGCACGGCCCGCACGACCGAGTGCGCCGCGCCGAGCAGCGGGCCTTCCGGGCCCAGCCGGGACACCGACACCGGGCACGGCGGTCCCGCGGTACGGCCCGTCAACTCCGCCTGCAGTGAAGGCAGAAGCCATGGTGAGAGACCGGCCAGGGCGCCGCCGAGCACGACCGACTCGGGATCCAGCAGATTGACCGCTCCGGTGAGGGCGATGCCGAGCGCCGTACCGGCGTCCCGCAGGGCTGCCCGGACGCCCGCATCGCCCGCCTCGGCGCGCTCCGCGAGCAGGCCGACCGGATCCTCGCGCGGTGCGAGCCCGGCGGCACGCAGCACCGCCTCCTCGCCCGCGTACTGCTCCAGGCACCCGCGCCCGCCGCACGGGCACGGGGGGCCGTCCGGGCGTACCGGCACATGGCCCAGTTCACCCGCGAAACCCCGTGTGCCGCGCAGCAGATGCCCGTCCACCACCACCGCCGCACCGATGCCGATCTCGGCCGACACATGCAGGAAGTCGCGCGGGGTGCGGTCGCCGAGCCACAGCTCGGCCAGGGCGCCGAAGTTGGCCTCGTTGTCCACGGTCAGCGGAGGACCGTCCGGCAGCAGCGCGCCCACGTCGGTGTCGTGCCAGTCGAGGTTCGGGGCGCGTACGACCGTACGACCGTCCCGCGCCACCAGACCGGGCACTGCCACGGCGAGCCCGGCGGGCCACAGCCCCTCGTGCTCCGCGTCCGTGACGACCTGGCGCACCAGCGCCGTCAGATCCTCGATGACCGGGCCGGGTGCACGCCCACGGTTGCCACAGTGGCGCACGACCCGCGCGCGCACCGTGCCGCGCAGGTCGACCGCGCATACCGCGAGATGGTCGACGCCGATCTCCGCGCCGATCCCGGCCGGGCCGTGCCCGCTCACCGCGAGCGCCGACCCGGGACGGCCCACCCGGCCGGGCCGCTCCGGCCCGAGCTCCTCCAGCAGACCCCAGCGGATCAAATCGTCCACCAGGGTCGACACCGCCGCACGCGTCAGCCCGATGTGCGAGGCGACCGCGGCCCGAGAGAGCGGCCCCTCGGCGCTGACGGCGTACATCACCCGGGCGAGGTTGCGCCGGCGCATGCCCTGCTGGGTGTCCGGCAGGGCGCGGCCGGCGCCCGAGGGCCGGGACTGGTGCGGCGGTGCGGTCATGCCTGGCGTCGATCCTCGGTGTCCGCCGCTCGGCTCTGGGCGTGCGGCCTTGCTTTCGTGCCCCGCTCCAGCAGCGGGGCCGCGTCGGAGAGTACCCCGGCGATCCGAACCAGTGTCTCCTCGTCCCGTTCCACCGCATCCAGCACCGGACCCGCGGCCGTGTTCCACCGCCGGGCCACCGCCGCGGGATCCTCGCCGGTCAGCAGGCCCGCCGCCTGCGCCGCGGCACCGAGGGCGACCAGTTCCCGGGCCTGCGGTACCTGTACCGGCTGCCCCGAGAGCCGCCGCACGGTCTCCTGCCACGCCCTGCCCCGGGCGCCGCCGCCGATCAGCAGCAGCGGGGTGCCGCGGTCCGCGTCCGCGTCGAGGACCAGGTCGAGGGCGCCGAGCAGTGAGTGCACCGCGCCGTCGTAGGCGGCCTGCAGCAGCTGTCCGGCCGTCGTGTCGTGGCGCAGCCCGTGCAGCAACCCGGAGGCGTGCGGCAGGTTCGGCGTGCGTTCGCCGTCCAGGTACGGCAGCAGGGTTGCGCAGCCGCCGGGCTCGACGGCCTCGCGGTCCAGGCCGAGCAGAGCCGCGACCCGGTCGACGGCGAGCGTGCAGTTGAGGGTGCAGGCCAGCGGCAGCCAGTTCCTGTGCGCGTCGGCGAAGCCCGCCACGGTGCCCGTCGGGTCGGCCGGGCGGTGCTTGGAGACGGCGTACACGGTGCCGGAGGTGCCGAGGCTGAGCACCGCAGTACCCGGCCGCAGGCCGAGCCCGAGCGCCGCCGCCGCATTGTCACCGGTGCCGGGCGCCACCAGAGTGCCCTTCGAGAACGGAAGATCCTGGCTGTCGCGCACTGTGCCGGCCACCTCCCCCGGCCGCACCACCCGGGGGAGCAGCGCCGGATCGAGCCCGATATGCGCGAGCGTCTCCGTGTCGTACGTCTCCGTTCCGGACGCCCACCAGCCGGTGCCGGAGACATCGCCGCGGTCGGTCGTGCCCTGCCCGGTGAGACGCTCGGTGAGGTAGTCGTGGGGGAGGCGCACCGCGCGGGTGGCGCGGACCGCCTCCGGCTCGTGCTCCGCCAGCCACGCCCACTTGGTCACAGTGAAGGACGCCCCGGGGACACTGCCGGTCCGCTCCGCCCAGGCCTTCGGGCCGCCCAGCTCCTCGACCAGGCGGCGGGCCTGGGGCGCCGAACGGACGTCGTTCCACAGCAGCGCCGGCCGCACCGGTTCGCCGTGCTCGTCCAGGGTGACCAGGCCGTGCTGCTGGCCGCCGACCGACACCGCCGCCGCCTCGTGCGCCGCGTCGCCGCACTGGCGCAGCGCCTCGCACAGCGCATCCCACCACTGCCGCGGATCGCTCTCCCGGCCCGCCCCCGAGGACACGGTGTGCGAGGCCCGGCCGCTCGCCACGACCTGCCCGGTGGACGCGTCGACGACCAGCGCCTTCGTGGACTGTGTGGACGAGTCCACGCCCACGACGAGCGGACCCTCGGCTGCTGACATCGGGCTCTCCCTCCACTGTGCCGTCACGACACGTCGTCTCTTCCCCAAGGTGGGTCGTCTCTTCCCAGAGATGTGTCCGCATACTAATTTGTAAATGGCCATGACGAAATGGTCCGGAGCAGCGAGGAGCCATGGCATGAACCACCAGCCCACCCCCGACGACAGGTTCACCTTCGGCCTGTGGACCGTCGGCTGGCAGGGAAGGGACCCGTTCGGCGACGCCACCCGCCGCGCCCTCGACCCGGTCGAGACGGTGCACCGTCTGGCCGGGCTGGGCGCCTACGGTGTGACCTTCCACGACGACGACCTGATCCCCTTCGGGGCCTCGGACACCGAGCGCGAGTCCCACGTCAAGCGCTTCCGCCAGGCCCTCGACGCGACCGGCATGACCGTCCCGATGGCCACCACCAACCTCTTCACGCACCCCGTCTTCAAGGACGGCGCGTTCACCGCCAACGACCGCGACGTGCGCCGCTACGCCCTGCGCAAGACGATCCGCAACATCGACCTCGCCGTCGAACTGGGCGCGAAGACGTACGTCGCCTGGGGTGGCCGCGAGGGCGCCGAGTCCGGCGCCGCCAAGGACGTGCGCGCCGCCCTGGACCGCATGAAGGAGGCCTTCGACCTGCTCGGTGAGTACGTCACCGCCCAGGGCTACGACCTCCGCTTCGCCATCGAGCCGAAGCCGAACGAGCCGCGCGGCGACATCCTGCTGCCCACCGTCGGCCACGCGCTCGCCTTTATCGAGCGCCTGGAGCGGCCAGAGCTGTACGGCGTCAACCCCGAGGTCGGCCACGAGCAGATGGCCGGGCTGAACTTCCCGCACGGCGTCGCGCAGGCCCTGTGGGCGGGCAAGCTCTTCCACATCGACCTCAACGGCCAGTCCGGCATCAAGTACGACCAGGACCTGCGCTTCGGCGCCGGTGATCTGCGAGCGGCGTTCTGGCTCGTCGACCTTCTGGAGAGCGCCGGTTACGAGGGTCCGCGCCACTTCGACTTCAAGCCGCCGCGCACGGAGGACCTGGACGGGGTGTGGGCGTCGGCGGCGGGCTGCATGCGGAACTACCTCGTCCTGAAGGAGCGTTCGGCCGCCTTCCGCGCCGACCCGGAGGTCCAGGAGGCACTGCGTGCCGCCCGCCTGGACGAGCTGGCACAGGCGACGGCGGCGGACGGCCTGCAGGCCCTGCTCGCCGACCGCACGGCCTTCGAGGACTTCGACGCGGAGGCGGCCGGCGCGCGCGGGATGGGCTTCGAACGACTCGACCAGCTGGCCATGGACCATCTGCTGGGGGCACGGGGCTGAGCTTCCCCGCGCGCGGGGAGAGCGGCCCCGGTACAGCCGCTCTCCCCGGTGTTCGGACAGCCCGGTCAACCGCGCTGACGGGCGGATTCACCGACTCGGAGGGCCCAGGGGCGCACCGGCTGGTTCACAGTGTCTCGGGCAGCCGACGTACACCACCGTCGTCCTGACGCCGTGTCCACCAGCCGGCCCCGGGTGTCGAACGCGCCCGGGCCGCCGGTCATCCCGAACTCGTCGCGCGGACGAGCGCCGGCGTGCCGTCGCCCCCGCGTGCGATGCCCTCGCTCTTCCCCGGCACCCCGTCCACCCGGCCCAGGCCGACGACGAGCTGCTTGGACAGCACGGGAACGCCCGCGGCGGCCGGGACGTCCAGCTGGTCCGGCGACCGCGAGGTGCCGTCGTCCCGGGGGCGTCCCCGGGGGCGCCGAGGATGCCGACCGTCCGCAGGACGTCGTTCGCCCGGGTTGCTCGCCCGCGGATCTGCGTGGTCAGAGAAGGGACTTGCTCACCGGAACGAGGACGGAGCGACAACGGACCCTCGACAACTGCATCGGCCTGCGAAACAGGCCCGAACGTGCCCGCTGATCACGCTGCCGCACCGGGAATATCCAAGATCCCCGACAGAGCCGAGCTGAGAGTGCGAGTTCGATTCTCGTCACTCGCTCCGGAGAGAAACCCCAGGCCGGCCATTTGGGGCTTTCTTGTGTGCGGTGTCAGTGAGGTGGGTTGTCACCGTCGACGTACTTCGTCAGTGCTGTCGCGGCGGCCGTGAGGTCCGTGCGGATGGTCTCCTCACGGGTCGCCAGATCCTCCTGCCTGCCGACGACCGATACTGCGCCCCTGATGTGTCCGGCGGTATCACGCACAGGGATGGCGTACTCGGTGACGCCGTGCTCGAACTCACCGTGCGCCGCGACGAAGCCGCGCAGCCGATCGCGGTCGTTGGCGGCGGCCACCTCCCTCGCGGAACGAGCCGCATTGGGGCCGCCGACACCGATCAGCTCGTAGTCGTCCAGCAGGGCGGTGATCTCCTCGGCGGTGTGGTCGAGGAGGAGCGCGCGGCCGGCGCCGGTGCACCAGCATGGGGTGACGAGGCTCGCCAAGCCCTGCCACTCCTGGCCGAGGCCCGCGGCGGACTCGGCGCGCAGCAGCCGGACCTGGACGCCGTCGCGGACGGACAGCCGTGCGCCGACACCGTGCTTGACGGCCAGGCGGCGCAGCAGCGCACGGCTGCGGCCGAGCAGGCCGGGGTGCAGGGACGCGGCCGTCGTGAAGAAGGCGGTGCCAGCACGGAGCGTCGAGTCGTCGCGGCGTTCCAGGAAGCCCTTGTCGCACAGATCCTGGATGGTGCGTGACGCCTTGCTGCGCTCGACGCCGACCTCGTCGGCGAGTCGGCTGACGTTGAAGCCGTTACGGCCGGAGACCTCGCGGTCCAGGACCGCGTTGACCATCTGCAGGGCCATGCGCAGTGAGGAGGCTTGTCCCCTGCCCGGCGGGCGGGGTGCGGGGCCGTTCGTCGTCACGTTCGCACTATAGCGAGTCGCTGATCAGCGGGCCGGTGCGACGACGGCAGGACGTGCGGCAGGTGGACGGTGCACAACGGCAGTCGGTCCGATCGCTTCGGCATGGTCGTACTGACCTGCCCGCGCCCGACGCTGTGGGTGGCCGGGCCGCCAGGTGGGCGGTGCCCGCTGGAGAAGGAGGACCGGATGACCCGATACGACCTCGCGCTCATCGGATTCGGCGGCGTGAACCGTGCGCTCGCCGAGCTGATCGCCAGCCGCAGAGACGCCCTGGAGGCCGAGCTCGGTTTCGCGCTGCGGGTGGTGGCCATCACCGATCTGCGGGCCGGATCGCTGGTCCGCACGGACGGGGACGGGATCGATCTGGTACCGCTGCTCGCCGCCGTCCCCGGGGAACTGGACTTCTCCGCGATGGACGGCGGCAGCGTGGAGCCCCGTAACGAGTGGGTGATCCGTGAGGTGCCCGCCGACATCGTGGCCGAGGCGACCTTCACCAACCCCGCCGACGGCGAGCCCGCGCTGTCGCACGTGCGGTGGGCGATCGAGGCTGGCAAGCACGTGTGCACCACCAACAAGGGGCCGGTCGCCCTGCACTGCCAGGCCCTGCGCGAACTGGCCCGGCGGCACGGCGTGTGCTTCGAGTTCGAGGGCACGGTGATGTCCGGCACCCCCGTCCTGCGCACCGCCCGCCGGATGTTCGGCGGACTGGCCGTGACCGGCTTCGAGGGCGTCCTGAACGGCACCTCCAACTACGTCCTCGGCCGCCTGGAGGCCGGCCTGTCCTTCGCGGACGCCGTCGCCGAGGCCCAGCACCTGGGATATGCGGAGGCCGATCCGACCGCCGACATCGAGGGGTACGACGTCCAGCTCAAGGTCATGATCCTCGCGAACGAGGTGCTGGGCGCCGACCTGACCCGCGCGGACGTGCCGTGCACCGGCATCTCGGCGCTCACCGCCGAGGACATCCGGCGGGCAGAGGCCGAGGGGCTGCGCTGGAAGCTGGTCGGCTCGGCCGCCCGCCGCCCGGACGGCACCGTGGAGGCCCGGGTCGCTCCGGCCGCGTTGCCCGACGGGCACCCCCTCGCCGGGGTCACCGGCCCCGTCAACACCGTCGCCTTCCATACCGACCTGCTGGGCACCGTCACGGTCGGCGGACCCGGCGCCGGACGCACCGAGACGGCGTACGCCCTGCTCTCCGACGTAATCGGCATCCACGAGCAGAGCAGCTCGGCCGCCGGTGCCAAGACCCTGCAGGAGGCCCACCGTGGCTGACATCGCCCTGAACATCGCGCTGCCCCGCCACGCACAGGCTGAGGGCATGGCCTCTGTGCGCAACCCCTACACAGGCGAGATCATCGGCTCCGTCTGTCTCACCCCGGCCACCGCCGTGGACGACGTGCTGCGGCGGGCCCGCGCCGGGTGGGAGACGGCCCGCCGGCTCTCCCGCGCCGCCCGCGCGGCCGTGCTGGACGGCGCGGCCCGGCTGATCGAGGAGCGCGCCGAGTCGTTCGCCCGGCTGATCGTCGCTGAGGCGGGCAAGACACTGGTCCAAGCCCGCAAGGAGACCGACCGCGCGGTCAACACCCTGCGGCTGTCCGCCGCCGAGGTCCGCCGCAACGCGGGCGAGGTGGTGCCGTTCGACGCGTACGCGGGATCCGAGGGTCGGCTGGGCTGGTTCACCCGTGAGCCGCTGGGCGTCATCGCGGCCGTCACGCCGTACAACGACCCGCTCAACTTGGTCGCGCACAAGCTCGGCCCGGCGATCGCGGGAGGCAACGCGGTCGTCCTCAAACCGTCCCTGCTCACACCCCTGTCCGCGCTGCGGCTGGTCGACACGCTGGTGGAGGCCGGGCTGCCGGAGGAGGTGGTGACCGTGGTCAACGGCGGCGCTGAGCTGGGTGCGGCCGTGGTGGCGTCGCCGGACGTGCGGATGGTGTCCTTCACCGGCGGGTTCCGCACCGGGGAGGCCATCGCCCGCACCGCGGGTCTGAAGAAACTTGCGATGGACCTGGGCGGCAACGCTCCCGTCCTGGTGTTCGCGGACGCCGACCTTGACGCGGCCGTGGACGCGTGCGTCTCCGGGGCGTTCTGGGCGGCCGGGCAGAACTGCATCGGCACCCAGCGCATCCTCGTCGAGCGCGAGGTGTACGAGGCGTTCCGGAACGCCTTCGTCGAGCGGACCCGGCGGTTGCGGGCCGGTGACCCGGCGGACGTGCGCACCGACGTCGGCCCGATGATCAGCAAGGAGGCGGCGACCGCCGCCGAGGCCACGGTCACGGCCGCGCTCGCCGAGGGCGCCCGGCTGCTGTGCGGGCACGAGCGGGACGGCGGCCTTTACGCGCCGACCGTGCTGGAGGATGTGCCGGGCACGGCGGCGCTCTGGCGCGAGGAGGCGTTCGCACCGGTCGTCGTGCTCCAGCCCGTGGACTCCTTCGAGGAGGCCGTCGAGCGGGCCAACGAGATCGACTTCAGCCTGCACGCGGCCGTCTTCACGGGCTCGCTTGACCGGGCGATGGCCGCCGCACAGCTGCTGGAGGCCGGAGGCGTGATGGTCAACGACTCCTCCGACTACCGCTTCGACGCGATGCCCTTCGGCGGCTTCAAGTACGGCAGCATGGGCCGCGAGGGCGTGCGCTTCGCCTACGAGGAGATGACCCAGCCGAAGGTGGTCTGCCTCAACAGGGAGGCGGAGTGAGCCAGCCGGGGACGGGGACGTCCGGAGGCTTCGGCGGCGGGTTCCGGATCGAGTCCGACGCGCTGGGGACGTACCGGTGCCCGCCGAGGCCTACTGGGGCGTGCACACCGCACGGGCCCTGGAGAACTTCCGGGCCAGTGGGGTCCCCGTCGGCGCCCACCCCCATCTCGTCCGCGCGCTGGCGCAGGTAAAGCATGCGGCGGCGCTAGCCAACGGCGAGATCGGGGCCTTGGAACCGCACAAGGTGCAGGCCGTCGCGTCGGCCTGCCGGGTCGTCGCGGACGGCCGTCACCACGACCAGTTCCGGGTGGACGTCATCCAGGGCGGCGCGGGCACCAGCACCAACATGAACGCCAACGAGGTGATCGCGAACCTCGCGCTGGAGCACCTGGGCCACGAGCGCGGGCGGTACGAGCACCTCGACCCGCTGGACGATGTCAACCGCTGTCAGTCCACGAACGACACCTACCCCACCGCGCTGCGGATCGCCATCAGCGCCGCCCTGACCGAGCTGACCGGAGAACTCACCCTTCTCTCGGCGGAGTTCGCTGACAAGGGCGAGGAGTTCGCGACGGTCGTGAAAGCGGGCCGCACCCAGTTGCAGGACGCCGTGCCGATGACGCTGGGCCAGGAGTTCGCCGCCTTCGGCGTCACAGTCGCCGAGGACGTCCAGCGGATCGGCGAGACCCTGCCGCTGCTGGCCGAGACCAGCCTCGGCGCGACCGCGATCGGCACCGGCATCGCCGCCGAGCCGGGCTACGCGGCGGCGGCCGTACGGCATCTGCGGGCGCTGACCGGACTCGATCTCACGCCCGCCGCCGACCTGGTGGAGGCCACCTCGGACACCGGTGTGTTCTTGCTGGTGTCGGGGGTGTTGAAGCGTACGGCGGTGAAGCTGTCGAAGGTGTGCAGCGATCTGCGGCTGCTCGCCAGCGGGCCGCACGCGGGCCTCGCGGAGATCAACCTGCCTGCTGTGCAGGCTGGTTCGTCGGTGATGCCGGGGAAGGTGAACCCGGTGATTCCCGAGATGGTCAACCAGATCGCGTTCGCGACCGCCGGCGCGGACGTCGCGATCACCATGGCGGCCGACAACGGGCAGTTGCAGCTCAATGCGTTCGAACCGCTCATCGGGTACCTGCTGTTGCAGCACATCGGCCGGCTCACGCACGGCTGCGAGGCGCTGCGCACCCGGTGTGTGGCGGGCATCACCGCCAACCGGGAGCATCTCGCGCGAACTGGCGCCGGAACAGTCGGCGCGGTGACGGCGCTCGCCCCGCGCATCGGCCACGAGACCGCCGCCGACGTCTCCCGGGAGGCCGCGCGGACCGGGGCGGACGTGGTGGACGTGGTCGTACGGCGCGGGCTGCTGGATCGCGAGACCGCGCTGCGGCTGATGGCCACGGACCTCACCGCGGCCGGCTGACCACCCGGGACAGCGCCAGCGCCGTCACCGTGTCCCGTACACCGGGCATCTGGGCTATCTGCTCCCAGATGCCCTGTACGCGTTCCAGGGTGGCCGCCTCCACGCTGACCAGCAGGTCGAACTGGCCGCTGAGGACATCACAGGAGACCACCTCGGGGATGCGTTTGAGAGCGGCGAGGACGTCGCCGCCACGCATCCGGTCCTCGCGGTAGACCAGGACGTGCGCGGCGACCGCGGCACGGTCCGGCCCGTGGGACGGGCGGACGATCGTGTAGCCGCCGATGTGCCCCTGCCGCTCCAGGCGTTCGACGCGCTGGCGCACGGCGTTGCGGGACAGCCGCACCCGCTGGCCCAGCTCGGCGTGCGAGATCCGGGCGTTGCGGGTGAGTTCGGTGATGATCTGCTCGTCGATGGCGTCCATGGCGCTGTGCCCGTCTCCTCAGGTGTCTCCGGACCGGCGAAAGCTCCGGCGGCCGTGTCGGGACGGCCGCCGGAGCTGGTGGTGCGGCGGAGGTCAGTCGGCGTGGTGCAGGGCGAAGACGCGGGCCGGGAAGCCCGAACCGCCCTGCGGCTTGGGCCAGGTGGCGACGATCAGCGCGCCCGCCTCCGGCACCAGGTCGAGGTCGGCCATCAGCTCGATCTGCCAGCGGTCCCGTTCCAGGACGTAGCTCTCCAGGCTGAAGTCCCCGGCGGAGGTGGCCAGTCCCGGGTCGGTGTCGGTCTGCTCGTGCCCGATCGCGGTGACGCCGGCCTCCTCGAAGAGGTGGGTCAGTACCTCGGCGGACCAGCCCGGGTAGTGGCTCACCCCCGCCGCGTCCTTGTTGGCCATGGCTGCCGGGTCGGGCCAGCGGCGGCCCCAGCCGGTACGCAGCGCGACGAACGCCCCTTGCGGGATACGGCCGTTGCGCGCCTCCCAGGCCGCCACGTCGGCCAGCGTCGGTACGGCGTCCGGGTCGGCGTCGACGCGCTCGGTGATGTCGAGGACGACGAGCGGCAGGATCATCTCGTCGACGGGTATCTCGTCCAGGGGCCGGGCACCGTCGACGAAGTGCACGGGCGGGTCGACGTGGGTGCCCCACTGCCCGACGATCGTGTACAGGTGCACGTTGAAGCCGTCGCCGCGGGACATGTCGAAGGGCATCTCGCGCTTCTCGTCCGGGAAGGCCGGGAAGTGCGGCTGGCCCGGGTGGAAGGCGTGCGTGAGATCGGTGCGGACCGTCTTGCCGATCAGTTCCCGGTGCAGGGCCCACAAGGGCGGTTCGGGAGCGGTGGACGGGGTGGTGACCGGGTGCGCGTGCGATGTCATGCGTGCTGGTCCTCTGTTTCGACGGTGTTCTTCAACAGCTCGGCGAGTTCGGCCGGTTCGGTGACGGATCCGAGGGCGCCCGCCGACTCCTCGGGGCCGCCGTACCCCCACCGCACATGGACGGCGGGGATCCCTTCGGCGGCGGCGCTCTCGATGTCGTAGGCCCGGTCACCCACCATGAGCGGGCGGCTGACGTCCGCGCCGGCCGCCCGCAGCCGGGCGACGCACTCCCGGATCACCAGCCGTTTCGTCGTACGGCCGGCCTCGTCGGACACCCCGCAGATGGTGCTCAGCCGGGAGTCGAGGCCGAAGCGGCGGGCCATCAGCTCGGCCTGGTCCTGCACCTTGGAGGTTGCGATGCCCAGCGGGAGCCCGCGCGCGGCCAGGGTGTCGAGGAGTTCGGGTATCCCCTCATACACGGCGGCGGCAAAGGCGCCGGTGCGGGCATACTCCGCGCGGTAGGCGGCGAGAGCGGCCCGCGCGGCGGGCTCCGGCAGGCCTACGACGTCGCGGAAGGTGTCGTACATCGGCGGGCCGACGAAGGTGCGCAGCGTGGGCGCGTCGGGGACCGGGGCCCCGACCGCCCGCAGGGCCTCGGCGGCGCTGGCGGTCACGCCTGCGGCGGAGTCCACGAGGGTGCCGTCGAGGTCGAGCAGGACGCAGGTGGGCGGCTTCACGCGACCGCCCCGGCAGCAGTGCGGCGGCGGTCGTACCGCAGCCAGTGGTAGAGGTAGCAGCCCGCGACGAACGGGACGCCGAAGTACAGGGCCGTCGCCTGCGCCGGGTCCAGGGCGATACCGACGAGCGAGGCGAGGCACAGGACGAAGGCGAGGACGGGGACGACCGGGTAGAAGGGCGTGCGGTAGGGCAGGCTGCCGAGGTCGCCGCCCGCGCGGAGGAAGGCCCGGCGGTGGAAGAACTGCGCGGCGACGATGGACATCCAGACGCCGACGGCGGCGAACCCGGCGATCGACACCAGCACCAGGTAGACGGTCTCGGGAGCCGCGACGCTGCTCACCAGGGAGGCGAGGCCGCCGAGCATGCTGAGCGCGAGCGCCGTCAGCGGGATGCCGCGGCGGGTGAGCCGGCGCAGCGCCTGCGGGGCCTGCTTCTCCTCCGCGAGGGAGAACAGCATCCGGGCGCAGGAGTACAGACCGCTGTTGCCGGCCGACAGCAGCGCGGTGATGATCACGAAGTTCATGGCGTCGGCGGCGTAGGGGATGCCGAGGGACGAGAAGACGGTGACGAACGGGCTCTCGTCCAGGCCGACCTTCTGGTACGGGATGGTCGCGGCGATCACCGTGATGGCGCCGACGAAGAAGACCAGCAGGCGTACGACGGTGACGCGCAGCGCCTTCGGGACGGCCTCGGCCGGGTTCTCGGTCTCGCCGGCGGCGACGCCGATCAGCTCGGAGCCGGAGAAGGCGTAGAACGCGGCGAGCACGGTGACCAGGACGCCGGAGAAGCCGTTCGGGAAGAGGCCGTCGGGGGTGTCGAAGTTCTGCAGGAGGAAGGGGTGCGAGCCGCCGGAGGCCAGCGGGTGGAAGCCGAACAGGGCGGCGCCGCCGAGGACGATGAGCGTGACCACGGCGATCACCTTGACCAGCGAGAACCAGTACTCGGTCTCGCCGAAGACGCGGGCCGAGAAGGCGTTCACGCCGAAGACGACGGCCGCGAAGACCACGCACCACACCCAGACGCTGATCCCGGGGAACCAGCGCTGCATCAGCAGTCCGCACGCGGTGAACTCGGAGCCGAGCGCGACGGCCCAGGTCAGCCAGTACAGCCAGGCGGTGGCGAAGCCGGTGGCGGGGCCGATCGAGCGGGAGGCGTAGACGTGGAAGGCGCCGGAGACGGGGTAGGTGACGGCGAGTTCACCGAGGCAGGCCATCACCAGCCAGACGACGAACGCGCCAACCAGGTAGGCGAGTACGGCGCCGAGGGGACCGGCCTGGGAGACGGTGAACCCCGAGCTGAGGAAGAGACCCGAGCCGATGACACCGCCCATCGCGATCATGACGAGATGGCGGGAGCGCATGGTTCTGCGCAGGCCGTCGGAGGGCGGCTGGGGAGCGGAGTCGGCGGCGGCCAGCGGGTTTTCCGGTACGGCTGAGACGGACACGGCGGTCTCCTCTGCGGAGCGGGGCGGGGAGGACGGGGCGTGGGGGGGGGATCGGCAGGACATGGCTGCGGGGTCGGGCCACTTTCGGCGGGGGGAGGCGTGCGCGCGGGGGTGGTCGCACACGGAGGGGAGCGGTCGCCCGGTGCGGGCGGCGGGCTCGGGAGGAGGAGGTCGGGGGTGGGGCGGGGTCAGGCCCGGGTGACGAGGTCCATGGGGGCGGAGAGTTCGATCACCGGGACCTCCCAAGGGTGGACGTCGGTGAGGCGGCCGAGGAGCAGGGCCAGTTCGTCGTCGCCGGCCGTGGCGTCGACGTACGTGGTCACCGCGAGCGTCGAGGAGAGGAAGCGTCCGCCGACCGAGCCGAGGGTGGGCCTGGCGCCGGTCCGCACGGTGAAGCTCTCCACGCCGAGGGCCACCTCGAAGACATCGCCGTAGACGCCGAAGTCGCCGAGTTCGGGTGAGGTCTCCAGGACCCGCAGCAGCGGGGCGAAGGACTCGTCGGCACGCAACGCGTCCAGGTCGCCCGCCGCGCACGCGGCCAGGGTCTCCGCCGGGACCGGCCAGTGCACCTTGATCGCCCGGACCGTGCGGCGCCGTACGGGCTTTCGGTCCTGTGCGGTGGCTTCCGGCGTGATCGTCGTCGTGACCATGCGTTCTCATCCCTCGGCGTTCGGCGGCTGGTACGAGGATGTTAGGCGTGCATTAAATGCACGGCAAGATGCAGATGCTGCACATTCCGTGATTCTTGAGGGGTGGGCGCTAGAGTGCGCAGCGACAGGTCACGGGGACGGCGGCCCCGGTGGACGCAGGTGTCGGCATGCCGGAGGGGCGCGTGGACTCAAGCGTGACGAGGGGCCTGGACGCCCTGTCGGCGCTCGCCCGCAGTACGGCCGGCGGCCGGCGGCTCGGCTCGGCCGTGTCCGTCTCGGAGCTGGCCCGGCAGCTGGACCGCGACCGCAGCCAGCTGTCCCGCATGCTCACCGCCATGACCGCGGAGGAGTTCGTCGGCCGCGACGACATCTCGGGCGGTGTCACCCCGCACTGGCGGCTCTACGCCGCGGCGCGCGACCTCACCGCGCACCGGCTGCGCACCGACGGGCTCACCGTGCTGGAGGGGATGGCCGCCGAGACCGGCGAGAGCTGCTACCTCGGCATCCTGGTCGGCGACACCACCGTGACCATCGCCGAACGGGTTCCGCCGGGCAGCCGCCAGCTCGGCTCCTGGATCGGCCGCCCCTACCCGGCCTACTGCAGCGACTGCGGCCAGGCGCTGCTGAGCGACGCCGACGACGACGAGGTGGCCGCGGTCTTCGCCCGCACCGAGTTCGTCCGCCACGGCCCCAACACCCCCACCGACCTCGACGACTTCCTGCGGCGGCTGGAGCTGACCCGGCGGCGCGGATACTCCGTCGTGGACGAGGAGGCCGAGCCTGGCCTGTACTCGGTCGCCGTGCCGGTCCGCGACTTCACCGGCGAGGTCGTCGCCGCCGTACAGGTCGTCGGACCGCGACGGCGTCTGGAACCAAGGACACAGGATTGCGTCGACGCCGCCCTGCGCGGGGGCCGCTTTTTGGAGACAGCTCTGCGCGGGGCCTGAGCTCGACCCTGTCGGGGATCTTGTTGTTTCTAAGTGCGGTGGCATGATCGACCGGCACACTCGGGGCGGTTCCGATGGTCGCTTCAATAGTTGAGGTGCTCGTTGTCCGTTCGCCCCCGCTCCGGTGAGAAAGATCCGCCCCTGACCGCCCGAGTCGCGCGGGCGAGCAATCCGGACGGTACGACGGCGATGTGGGTGAGGGATCGACTGGACGGCTTATGGCACGACGAGGACTTCGCCGAGTGGTAGCCGCGGGATGGGCGGCCGGGATCCACCTGCCTTCGACGCCTCAACGGGGTGGCGGACCTGAGAGGAGCGGTCGCTTGCCCGTAGGGGGCAGTCTCAGGGATGTCTCAGGGGCTGGAGGTGGAACCGCGGCGCCTGCGGGGCCGTTCTCACAGCAGAGAGCGCCAGTGGCCGTGAAGGAGGCGACGCTCATGTCGAAGAACGCGAAGATCGCCGCGGGAGGTGTGGCGGTCGGGCTCGTCCTGTGGCTGGTAGGGCTGCCCTGGTGGGTGGTGTTCCTGGTCCTGGTCGGAGTGCCGGCGGCCGGGTATCTGGCGCTGGACCCTTCGCAGCGGCGCAGGCTCCGTCGGCTCGGACGCAAGGAACTGGGCCGCTGACAGCCGGGTGGATGCCTCGGACGGCCCGTCGAGCGGTCGCGCGTGCCCTGCCGCCCGGGCGCCGGGGGCCGCGCTCTCCGGCCGGGCCGCGGCCCCCATGGGCTCAGATCGGCCGTACGGCCAACTTGTCGAGCGCGTCCAGCAGGCCCGGCAGTTCAGGCCCCCTGCCCACGGGGAGGACCTCTCCGGGTTCCTCGTCGAGCAGGACGAACGCGATGTCGTCGGTGCGGGCCACGAGCGACCAGCCGGGTCCGTCGGCGCGCAGGGTACGGGCGTCGCCCGGCGCGAACGACGAACGCACCCGGCCGATCGGCGGCGGCGAGTCGACATAGGCTCGCGCCTCCGCCAGGACACGCCGGACGCCCTGATGGCCGCCGCCCGCCGCTGCGTCTTCCGAAGGGGCGCCCTCCGAGCCCTCCGGCGAGGCCGCGCCGGACTCCGTCGGCTCTCCCGGGGCGGTGAAGTCGGCGTCGTCGATCTGTTCCCGCCATGACGCCCACTGCAGCGCGATCTCGTCCGCCCCGAGGCGCCGCTGCGCCGGGCCCCAGGTACTGGTGTCCGGCGGGCTCAGCGGACGCCCCTCCGCGACGTCGGCCGCGGGGTCGTGCGGCGCGGGCACACCGGGGGCTTGGACGGCGACCGCCAGAGGCCAGCCCGGCAGGGCGGTCACGACCGCGCGCTCGTCCGGCGACAGCTCGTACTGCATGCCACAGTCCCAGGATGCGATCGCCACGGCGACCAGCGAGACGTCGTCGATGACGACCGTCCAGCGAGCCCCACCGCCGTCCTGGCCCAGCACCAAGCCGTACCCGTCGGCGTGGGGTACGAGGCCCAGCGTCGCACAGGCCTCCGGATAGTCGTCGCCCAGCACGCTCGGAAACTGTGCCGGCGTCAGCAGTACCGCCGTCAGCACATACAGCGCATCGTCCGCGGCGGCGACGGCCTCGTCGTCCGTTCCGGCCATCCCTGCCTCCCAGTGGTTCACCCAACGGCGCGCACCCTAATGCCAGCGGAAGCCGCTTGTCACGACTCCGCACACCACGCGGACCTGCAGGTTTCCGCCTGGACAGGGGCGAAACGACCCGAGTGTGCACGGGCCCCGCGCAAGGCCGCGGACAGCCTCGCCGAACACGCGCCCCGCTGCACCCCGCCCGGGATCCTCGCTGGTCACGTCTGCTCTGCGCAACGCGGAGAACGTAGAGTTGGAGTTTCGGCAGCAGGAGGGGGGCGACCCGGTGAAGCGCTTCGAGCGGCTCGAACAGATCCGTCGCATGGACCCGGTGGCAGACGCGCCGGAGATCTACCGGCTCAGCGTCGCCCACGAGTTCCCCTGGGACTACACGCGCGCCCTGGAGCTGGCCCTGTACCGCACGTACGCCGTGCCGAGCATCGGGCGGCTGCTGGCGCAGACGGCGGAGATGACCGAGCGCAGCCAGAAGCGGTACGACGACACGGCGCTGCTGCTCGACGCCGTCGTGGAGCACGGATTCGCGTCGCAGGAGGCGCGGACCGCGATCCGCCGTATCAACCAGATGCACCGCAGTTACGACATCAGCGACGACGACATGCGGTACGTGCTCAGTACCTTCGTCGTGATGCCCAGGCGGTGGATCGACGCCTATGGATGGCGGCGCCTGTCCCGGCACGAGATCGTCGCCGGCACCGAGCACTACCGCGCCCTCGGCCGGCACATGGGCATCCCCGGTGTCCCCGAGACCTATGAGGAGTTCGAAGCGCTTCTCGACGCCTACGAAGAGGCGCACTTCGGGTGGGACGAGCAGGCGCGGCGGGTGTCCGACGCCACACTCGACCTCATGGCGTCCTGGTACCCGCGCCCCCTGGCGCCGCTGGTGCGCACGGCCACGCTCGCCCTGCTCGACGACCCGCTGCTGCGTGCGTTCCGCTACCCGGCACCCTCCTCCACCACCGCCGCGCTCGTCCGCTGTGCCGTGCGGACGCGCGGTCGGCTGGTCCGCCTCTTGCCGCCGCGCAGCGCGCCGCACTTCGCCCGCCAGAACCGGGAGGTCAAGGGCTATCCGAACGGCTACCGGCCGGCCGACCTGGGCACCCGTCCGGTCCCGGGACTCCGTGGCTGCCCCGTCCGGCACCCGGGCGCCTCAGCCGCCGACGCCTCCTGCGAGTGACGCGAGGGTGTCGCGGAGCCAGGCCAGCTCGGCCCGGCTCGTGGCACGTGCGATGGTGAGGACGCCCCGCCGGAAGGGATCGTCCAGTTCCTCGGCGCGCAGGGGCCGGTCGCCGTCGTCGTAGAAGAAGCTTGCCGGCTCCTCCAGGAAGGCCAGTCGGCGCCGCAGTACGGCCGCCTGGGCGGTCGGATCCTCGAGGTGGCGCAGGAACGCCAGCAGCGTGAACCAGTTGTTCTCGTCGGTGATCTCGCGCTGCGCGGGCTCGGCGAGGCGCCGCCGCAGCTCCCGCCTGCCCTCCTCGGTGAGGGTCAGCACGTGGCGCGGCGCGGCCACGGCACCGGGTTCGGTGGCCCGGGCCAGCAAGCCTGCCTTCTCCAGCCGCTTGATCGCCGGGTACAGCGTGCTCTCGGCGACGGGCCGTACGTGGCCGGTGAGTGCGGCGATGTGCCTGCGCAGGACGTAGCCGTGGAGCGGGGCGTCGTACAGGAAGCCGAGGATGGCGAGTTCCAGCATGACCGCATTCTCTCCCGAGACCGCTGTACCTCGTGACATTCATATTTCGTTTCAGCTATACCTCGGCCTCGATGTATTGTGCGCAGGCGGACACGTCATGCCGCCGCAGGCATCAGGGAGGGGCACGTTGAAGCAGGCCGAATTCGACAGCAGGGGGAGCCGGATCCGCTGGACCGAAGTGCCGGGCTCGGAGCCCGCGCGCGTGTATCTGCACGGGCTCGGGTCGATGTCCGCCGTCTATCACGCGCACATCGCGGCCCGTCCCGAACTTGCGGGCCGCCGGAGTCTGTTCGTGGACCTGCCCGGGCACGGCATCAGCGACCGGCCCCGGCACTACGGCTACACGCTGGAGGAGCACGCCGACGCGGTGGCGATCGCCCTGGACGAGGCGCAAGTCGCCCGCTCCGAGCTGATCGCGCACAGCATGGGCGGCGCCGTCGCCATCGTGCTCGCCCACCGGCGGCCCGATCTCGTCTCCCGGCTGGTCCTCGCCGAGGCCAACCTGGACGCGTTCCCGCCGCCGACCGCCGGCAGCAGCGGCATCGCCGCCTACGAAGAGGACGAGTTCGTAGAAAGTGCGTACGCGCGCGTGCTGGCGGCCGTCGGCCCGTTGTGGGCGGCCACCATGCGGCTTGCCGATCCGCGTGCCCTGCACCGCACCGCCGCCGCACTGCGACGCGGCTCGGACCCCGTGATGCGCACGATCTTGGAGGGCCTGGCCGTCGACCGCGTCTATCTGCAGGGCGAGCACAGCGGCGAACTCCCGGGCAGGGAGCGCCTGGAGGCCACGGGGGTGCGCGTGGTGACCGTCCCGGGCGCCGGGCACAACGTCATGTTCGACAACCCCGACGCCTTCGTGGCGGCCGTCGCCGGGTGGCACTGACCCGGCCGCCCCGCTCGTCAGTCCTCGCGCACGGCCAGCGCGAGGAAACGCGCGTCCTCGTCCGCGTACGACGTCATGCGCCATCCGCAACAGGCCAGCAGAGGGCCGAGATTCGCCTCGGCCCGCAGGTCGTCCGGGGTGATCTGCCGACCCTGACGCGCTGCCAGGGCCGCCCGCCCGATCGGATGGAACAGGGCGAGCATGCCGCCCGGCCGCACCACGCGGGCCAGCTCCCGCAGGTTGGCCACCGGTTGCGGCAGGTGGGCGATCAGGCCTGCGGCGAACACGGCGTCCAGGGACCCCGACTGCAGCGGCAGCGCCGCGACGTCGGCGAGCAGCAGTCGCCCGTCCCGGTCCCTGCCCGCTTGTACGGCGGCCTGCAGCATCGCCGGGGTGAGGTCGACGCCCACCACCACTCCCGAGGACTCTACGGCGGCGCGCAGCGGCGGCAGGGCGCGCCCCGTACCGCAGCCCGCGTCGAGCACGCGGTCGCCCGCCCTGAGACCCAGGTCGGCCACGGCAGCCGCGTAGGCAGGGCCGTCGTCGGGGAACCTGCTGTCCCAGTCGGCCGCCCGTGCGGTGAAGAACGCCTGGACGTGTGCGTGGTCATCGCTCATGTACTGCATGATCCCTCACGGCACGGGCAGATTCCTGTGCGCATGTTCGAGCGGGACCGATCGTTCCATCGCGTCTCTGCGCCATGTTCCAACACATTTCGAAATGCCTCCTCGTTGCGCGCCCGTGCCCCCTAGCGTCCCGGGGCATAGAACACCGGACCACGCCGCCTTCGGCCGGTCACCACGTTGAGGCGGCATCGATGACCGATAACGCGACCGGCGGCCCGCCGGAGCCGGGCGCCCAGGGGCACGACGGCGGAGCCGACCGCTGGTCCACCCGTACGCCATGGCCGACGGGCATACCCGACCGGGCCCCGCAGGAATGCGCTTCGGCCTCGTCGCGCTCGTCACCCGGGACCCCGCCGCACCGGGGACCGGCGACGGCGCCGCGCTCGGTCCAGAACACCGCGGGCCGATCGAGCCGTGCCGTCCGCAGACGCAGTCCGCCGCCGAGCCGGCCACGGACGCGGATCTCCCGGTCGGAGCGGTTCGGGTGCTTACCTGCGCGACCTCGTGGAACTGGGCTGCACGACCCTCTGCCGCCTGGCGCCCCAGACCACCTGCCGGCCCACGGACACCACGCGCGGTCATCCAGGGATCACGAGCGGTGTAGATGACTCAGCCGGCCCTCCCGAGAGAAGTGATCATGGCATCCGACCACTCCGACGCCCGCGACCAGACGTCTGCTCTGACGCTGAAGGTGCTCATCGCCGGCGGGTTCGGCGCCGGCAAGACGACCCTGATCCGGGCCGTCAGCGAGATCCGGGCGCTGCGCGCCGAGGAACGGCTCGGTGAGGCAGACCGACCGGCGGACGACACGCACGGCACGGTACGCAAGGTCACCACGGCCGTCGCCATGGACTTCGGGCGCATCACCATCCGCTCCGGGCTCTCCCTCTACCTGTTCGGCACACCGGGGCCGGACCCCTTCTGGTTCCTGTGGGACGAACTGTCACAGGGAGCGCTCGGCGCCGTCGTGCTCGCGGACACCCGGCGGCTGGAGGACTGCTTTCCGGCGGTCGGCTACTTCCAGCACCGGCGCATCCCGTTCGTCGTGGCCGCCAACTGCTTTCCGGGATCCCGCACCTACGGCGCCCACGACGTCTCCCAGGCCCTGACGCTCGACCGGGGCACTCCCGTGGTGCTGTGCGACGCACGCGACCGGGACTCGGGCAAGGAAGTGCTGATACGGCTGATCGAACACGCCGGGCGGACACACGCCGCCCGGCTCCGGGACCCGGCGGGCTGAGGCCTCTCATCAGGCGGCGGCCAGGTCCTTGACGGCCACCACCTTGTCGATGGTGGCGCGCGCGAGCAGCTCACCCGGAACGCCGTTGCGGGCGCCGTACTCGTCCGCGCGTTCCTCGCCCATGTAGCGCGCCGCGATCCGGGTGGCCCAAAGACGTACCTCGGCCAGGTCCTCCGACAACCGGGCGCGTCCGCTCAGCACCACGAAGTGGAACGGCGGCCGGTCGTCGTCCACGCACAGCGCGAACCGTCCGTCACGCGTGAGATTGCGGCCCTTCACGGTCCCCTTGCCGGTGTTGAAGACCAGTTCGTCCCCGTCGACCAGAAACCAGACCGGGGCCACGTGCGGGCTCCCGTCGGCGCTCACCGTGGACAGCTTGCCGGTTCGGGTGCCGTAAGAGACGAACGCCCGCCATTCCTCATCGGTCATCTTCTGTGCCATACGCCCATCCTGCTTGCCCGGACGCCGGTCGTGGGGAAGGCTGGCGGACAGACCCTCCGGTCAGGGGGAGACGTCACACGGGGAGACGGAAATGGCGCAGAACCAGGGACTCGGCTGGCTGTTGGACGACCTGACACAGCGGGTGGACCATGTACGGCACGCGCTGGTGCTGTCGAACGACGGGCTGGTCACGGGGGCCAGCACCGGCCTCCGCCGCGAGGACGCCGAGCATTTGGCCGCCGTGGCGTCCGGGTTGCACAGCCTCGCCAAGGGCTCGGGACGCCACTTCGGCGCGGGCCGGGTGCGCCAGACGATGATCGAGTACGACGACGCCGTGCTGTTCGTGACCGCCGCCGGCACCGGCAGCTGTCTGTGCGTGCTCAGCGGCGCGGAGGCGGACATCGGCCAGATCGCGTACGAGATGACCCTGCTCGTCAACCGAGTCGGCGAACATCTCGGGGTGGACGCCCGGCAACCCGAACGCGCACCCGCCACAGACGTCTGACCTGCCCGTTTGTCTCGCCCCGCGAAGTTGTCCACAGGCTCGCCACGAGATGCGGCGAACCGGCTACGGTGTGTGAACGGCGAACGCACACGGCGTGAGCAAACCGACTCCACGGGGGAGTTCGAGCATGTCGGCAAGCACCTTCGACCCAACCCGCCCCGCCAGCTATGCGGCCGGCCGTGCAGCCCGCGAACTTGCCCTCAAACGAAGTGAGTTCGACCTCGCGGTCCTTCTCGGCCAGATTCGCACCGTGCCCGACGACGGCGGGGGCGGGGACCGCCGCGTCGAACGGGCGGAGATCGACCGGCTGCGCACCCAGGACGGCTTTCCCGGAACCCTGCGCGAGCGGGTGCGCATCGTCGGCACCGCGGAGGGCGCCGCGCTGATGGAGATTCCGGCCGGCAGGTTCACGCGGCTGGCCCGCGTGGGCCTGCTCGTGCCCGTGAAGTTCTACCTGAGCCGCTACCGGGCCGTGGTCTGGCTCTACCTTGCCGAAGAGCTACGGCAATTCGCGTCTGATACCGATAACGCGCCCATGCTCAAGGGGCGTACGCCTGAAGCGGTGCGCGGTCAGCTCGAGACCGGAGTGGACCTGCGCGCCCGCAACTGGCGCAGCCGACACCGTGGCTTCCTGCTCCGGCAGGCCGAGGACGCGTGGCAACGCGCCGGCGCCCTCGCCTCCTTCCTCGAACTCACAGAGGTCGCCGATGTCGTCAAGGACCCATGCGAGCGCGCCCAGTTGAACCATTTCCGGACCACTCCGCCCGCCCACGGCATGCCTGGGCCCCCCTCCGCACTCCTCGCCGAGCAGATCATGACGGCCGCCGATCCCGACGAGATCGCGTGGTTGCGCAGTGAGCTGGCGGAAGCGGTGCGGGAGGCACGCCTGCGCCGCCCCGCTCCACGCCCTGCCGTACCGTACGACGCCCCCGCCCCGCAGCACCCGGCCCCGCGCCACGGTCGCCCCGGGCCACGGCCGGCTCCGCGACACGTCGAGCCTCTGTCACGGCCGGCCCCACGGCCGGCGCCCCGACACCATGAGCCGGAGCCGGGAGCGCCCCGACGTCATCGCGGCCTGCGGTCATGGCTGCGCCGCAGACGTCTCGGCCCCGCGCAGATCTGAACGACCGGGCCCAGCTACAGGGCTCGGAAGAGGCCCTCCTGGACGACAGAGACGAGCAGACGTCCCCGCTGGTCGTAGATGCGCCCGCGGGCCAGACCGCGCCCGCCGGTGGCGATCGGGGACTCCTGGTCGTACAGGAACCACTCGTCCGCGCGGAACGGCCGGTGGAACCACATCGCGTGATCCAGCGACGCCAGGTCGAAGTTCCGCGGTCCCCACAGAGGTTCGACCGGGATCCGGACCGCGTCCAGCAAGGTCATGTCGCTGGCGTAGGTCAGGGCGCACGTGTGCACCAGCGGGTCGTCGCCGAGCGGCCCGACCGCACGCATCCAGACGGCGCTGCGCGGCTCGGCTCCCTGGACGTCCTCGGCGTTCCAGCGCAGCCGGTCGACATAACGGATGTCGAAGGGCTGGCGGCGCGCCATCCGCTGCCACTGCTCCGGCAGCGCACCCAGATGTTCACTGATCTCCTCGGCCACCGTCGGCAGCGACTCCGGGTCCGGCACCTCACGGGCCGGCGGCAGCTGGTGCTCGAACGGTCCTTGCTCAGCCTTGTGGAAGGAGGCGGTCAGATTGAAGATCGTGCGGCCCTGCTGCACGGCCGTGACCCGGCGCGTCGTGAAGGAGCGCCCGTCGCGGACCCGCTCCACCTGGTACACGATCGGCACGCCCGGCCGGCCCGGGCGCAGGAAGTACGCGTGCAGCGAGTGCACGGGACGGTCGCTGTCGGTGGTGCGCCCGGCGGCGACCAGCGCCTGGCCGGCCACCTGGCCGCCGAAGACCCGCTGCAAGGACTCCTGCGGACTGCGGCCACGGAAGATGTTGACCTCGATCTGCTCCAGGTCGAGCAGTTCGACCAGCCTCTCGGCCGGGTTCGTCATGGGTGACTCTCGCCCCCGTTCACAGCTGGCCCACGTCGGTGACGCGCACGACCGCACGGCCCTCGGCGTCGGAGGCGGCCAGGTCGACCTCGGCGCTGATACCCCAGTCGTGGTCGTTGTTCGGGTCGTCGAAGATCTGGCGGACGCGCCACAGACCGTTCTCCGGCTCCTCCTTGATGACCAGCAGCTTGGGCCCGCGGGCGTCGGGTCCGGTGCCGAGGCCCTCGTACTCGTCCCAGTACTTGTCCATCGCCTCGCCCCAGGCATCGGCATCCCAGCCGGACTCGGCGTCCATCTCACCCAGTTCCTCCACCTGATCCAGGGCCGCGAGCTCCACCCGGCGGAACATCGCGTTGCGGACCAGGACCCGGAAGGCACGCGCGTTGGTGGTGACGGGCTTGACCTCGTCAGCCTTCTCCTGTGCCTCCTCGGCGGTCATCTCCTCCGGGTTGGCCAGCTGCTCCCACTCGTCCAGCAGGCTGGAGTCCACCTGGCGCACCATCTCGCCGAGCCACTCGATCAGGTCCTGCAGGTCCTCGGACTTCAGGTCGTCGGGGATCGTGTGGTCGAGGGTCTTGTAGGCGCTGGCCAGGTAGCGCAGCACGATGCCCTCGGTGCGGGCCAGCTCGTAGAAGGACACCAACTCGGTGAAGGAAAGCGCCCGTTCGTACATGTCCCGGATGACCGACTTCGGCGACAGCGGATGGTCGCCGACCCAGGGGTGGCTCTTGCGGTAGGTGTTGTACGCGTGGAAGAGCAGCTCCTCCAGCGGCTTCGGGTAGGTGATGTCCTGGAGGCGCTCCATGCGCTCCTCGTACTCGACACCGTCTGCCTTCATCGCGGCGACGGCCTCGCCGCGCGCCTTGTTCTGCTGGGCGACGAGGATCTGACGCGGGTCGTCCAGCGTGGATTCCACCACCGACACCATGTCGAGGGCGTAGGACGGCGACTCCGGGTCGAGAAGCTCGAACGCGGCGAGCGCGAACGTGGACAGCGGCTGGTTCAGCGCGAAGTCCTGCTGGAGGTCGACCGTAAGCCGGACGATGCGGCCCTCGGCGTCCGGCTTGTCGAGCTTCTCCACGATCCCGCCGTCCAGCAGCGAGCGGTAGATCGCGATCGCGCGACGGATGTGCCGCAACTGCTGCCTGCGCGGCTCGTGGTTGTCCTCCAGCAGATGGCGCATCGCCTCGAAGGCATTGCCCGGCCGGGCGATCACCGACAGCAGCATCGTGTGCGTGACCCGGAAGCGCGAGGTGAGCGGCTCGGGTTCGGACGCGATGAGCTTCTCGAAGGTGTTCTCCGTCCAGCCGACGAAACCCTCCGGCGCCTTCTTGCGTACGACCTTGCGGCGCTTCTTCGGGTCGTCGCCCGCCTTGGCGAGGGCCTTCTCGTTCTCGATGACGTGCTCGGGCGCCTGCGCGACCACGAGCCCCGCCGTGTCGAACCCGGCCCGGCCGGCCCGGCCCGCGATCTGGTGGAACTCACGGGCCCGCAGCGTGCGCACCCGGCTGCCGTCGTACTTGGTCAGGGCCGTGAACATCACCGTCCGGATGGGCACGTTGACGCCGACGCCGAGCGTGTCCGTGCCGCAGATGACCTTCAGCAGGCCGGCCTGCGCCAGCTTCTCCACCAGGCGCCGGTACTTCGGCAGCATGCCGGCGTGGTGCACGCCGATGCCGTGGCGGACGTAGCGGGAGAGATTGCGGCCGAACTTGGTGGTGAAGCGGAAGTTGCCGATCAGCTCGGCGATCAGGTCCTTCTCCTCGCGCGAGCACATGTTGATGCTCATCAGGGCCTGCGCCCGCTCCACGGCCTGCGCCTGCGTGAAGTGCACGATGTAGACGGGCGCCTGCTTGCTCTCCAGCAGGTCGGTGAGGGTCTCGGTGAGCGGGGTCAGCTTGTACTCGTAGGACAGCGGCACCGGGCGGGTCGCCGAGCGGACCACCGAGGTGGGACGGCCGGTGCGGCGGGTGAGGTCCTTCTCGAAGAAGGACACATCGCCCAAAGTGGCCGACATCAGGATGAACTGTGCCTGGGGGAGTTCCAGCAGCGGGATCTGCCAGGCCCAGCCGCGGTCGCCCTCCGCGTAGAAGTGGAACTCGTCCATCACGACCTGGCCGACGTCCGCGTCCTTGCCGTCACGCAGCGCGATGGACGCCAGCACCTCGGCGGTGCAGCAGATCACCGGCGCGTCCGCGTTGACCGAGGCGTCACCGGTGAGCATGCCGACGTTCTCGGTGCCGAAGAGCTTGCACAGCTCGAAGAACTTCTCCGACACCAGCGCCTTGATCGGCGCCGTGTAGAAGGTGACCTCGTCCCGGGCCAGGGCGGCGAAGTGCGCGCCCGCGGCGATCATGCTCTTGCCGGAGCCGGTGGGCGTCGAGACGATCACGTTCGCCCCGGAGACCACCTCGATCAGCGCCTCCTCCTGGTGCGGGTAGAGGGTGAGCCCGCGCTCCAGCGCCCACGACTCGAAGGCTTCGTACAGGGCGTCGGGGTCGGCGGTCGGCGGCAGCTGATCGATGAGGGTCACGGACCCATCTTGCCTGGCCTCGTCCCCGAGAGGGGAATCGGCTGCGGATACGAAGATCACGGCAGCTACGCTGTGTCGCCGACAAAGCGTCAGCGCACCGGGGCAACTGGACAGCGGCACACGAGGAATGGGGCGGGAAGCGGCCATGATGGGACCAGCACACTCACTGTCGGGGGCCGCTGCCTGGCTCGGTGTCGGAGCAGCAGCCGCGGCGGCCGGACACGCGATGCCGTGGCCGGTCCTCCTCGTCGGTGCCCTGATCTGCGCCGGTGCGGCCCTCGCCCCGGACCTGGACCACAAGGCGGCCACCATCTCGCGCGCCTTCGGGCCCCTGTCGCGCTGGCTCTGCGAGATCGTGGACAAGCTGTCGTACGCCGTCTACAAGGCCACCAGGAAGAAGGGCGACCCGCGTCGCTCCGGCGGGCACCGAACGCTGACCCACACCTGGCTGTGGGCGGTCCTCATCGGGGCCGGCAGCTCGGCGGTGGCCGTCACCGGTGGCCGGTGGGGGGTGCTGGCGATTCTCTTCGCGCACATGGTGCTGGCGATCGAGGGTCTGCTGTGGCGGGCGGCGCGGGGCTCCAGCAGCGACATCCTGGTCTGGCTGCTCGCGGCGACCAGCGCGTGGATCCTCGCCGGGGTGCTGGACAAGCCGGGCAACGGCGCCGGCTGGCTGTTCACCGCGCCCGGACAGGAGTACGTGTGGCTGGGGCTGCCGGTCGTCCTGGGCGCGCTGGTGCACGACATCGGGGACGCGCTGACCGTCTCCGGCTGCCCGATCCTGTGGCCGATCCCCGTGGGCCGCAAGCGCTGGTATCCGGTGGGGCCGCCGAAGGGGATGCGGTTCCGGGCAGGCAGCTGGGTCGAGCTGAAGGTTCTGATGCCGGCGTTCATGCTGCTCGGCGGAGTGGGCTGCGCGGCGGCCCTCAACGTGATCTGACCCGCCGCCTGCGACCGGGCTGCCCGACCTGCAGCGCCCCACTCGACGCTCTGCTCACCGGGTGCGGTCGACAGGGCGAGGCACACCTCCCCGGCCGGCCGGCCGGGCAGCGGTCGGGTGGCTCGGCGGGTTCAGCCGGAGAGGAAGTCCTCGTCCACGATGTGCACCGCGGCCTCCTCGGCGGAGGCGGCGGCGCCGTCGATGCCGACGTCCGTGGCGACCAGCGCGCTCTCCTCGTCCTCGTGCGCGCCCTCGTCCGGCGCGACCAGGCGGCCGGAGCGGAGGTTGCCGACCTCGTTGTCCAGGAGTTCCCCGTCGCTGCCCTGACAGTCGCCGATGTCGTCGCTGTCGATCGGAGCGAGGTCGGGCACCTCCTCGGCGAGCCGCTGGTCCAGCGTCTCCCCGGCGTGGCGTTCGGCCGCCGTCACACCGTCGTGTTCCACAGCCCACGGCCGCTCGGGAGGGGACCAGCCCCGGTCGAGGGGGTCGTCGACGCCGTCGAAGTCCAGGGTGTCCTCCACGTCGAGCACACCCGAGTCCTCCGGAATCTCGGACGGATCAGGCTGGTAGACGTCATCTCCCCATCCGTCGGCGTTGTCCACGGGTACCTCCAGGTGGTGAGGACGGCCTCGTACCTCCGGTGCCGGGAGGCAGGTCGTCGGCACGCTCGCCAAGGGTTTCACGCGGCGCGAACCGAACAGTTCCCGGGCGCTCCCCGAGCCGGTGCCGCTTTCCAGCCTTCCACCCCAGTTCGGGACTGCGCAACGGCACGACTCCTGGCCCGAGCCTGCGCCGCCCCTCCGGGGTATGGCCGGCGTCGTGGGTACGGACTGTGCGGCGGGTACGGGCAGCGCGGTGGGCAGGGCCGGTGCGGTGGTCACGGCCGTTGCCGAGAGCCCGGAGAGTGCGGGAGACGGGCCAGGCGCGCCGGCTCTGCCACCGGCATGGGCCGCGTCGACGGCGCCGGGCAGGCACCAGCGCACCGGCCACGCGCGGCGAAACGGACGCGACGAGGCCTCGACCGCACCCGCCCCCCGCGTCTCCGGTGCCGAGCACCCCGGCTCCGAGGGGGGACCTCCCCAGCCCGGGGCGGCAAGGCCGGAGCCCTGAGCGGCGCACGCCTTGTGGGCGGTACACCCCGAGCTGCGAGCCGCACGCCCCACCCCGCGGCGGACATGAGGCGAGTCCTGGGCGGGCTGCTCCGCCCCGTGGCGAACCCGCGCCGCGCACTGAGCGGGACGCTTCGAGCACCCGGCGGGCTCCTCCGTCGGCGCCGTCGGGGCCCTCGTGCCCACCATGGCGGCCTCGCCGACGCCGTGCTGGGCATGGATGCCCCGGCCCACGGTTCCGACGCCGCCCGGTCAGCCGTGCCACGACCGCCAGAGGGCTGCGTAGGGGCCGTCCGCCGCGACCAGCTCCTCGTGACTGCCCAGTTCGCTGATGCGGCCGTTCTCCACCACGGCGATCACGTCGGCATCGTGGGCGGTGTGCAGGCGGTGGGCGATGGCGACGACGGTGCGGCCGTCGAGGACCCGGGCCAGGGAGCGTTCCAGGTGGCGTGCCGCGCGCGGGTCGAGAAGGGAGGTCGCCTCATCGAGGACCAGCGTGTGCGGATCGGCCAGGACCAGCCGGGCCAGCGCGATCTGCTGGGCCTGCGCCGGGGTGAGCATCAGCCCGCCGGAGCCGACCTCGGTGTCCAGGCCGTCATCCAGTGCCCGCGCCCACCCGTCCGCGTCGACCGCGCCCAGGGCCGCCCACAGCTCCGCGTCGGTCGCGCCCGTGCGGGCCAGCAGGAGGTTGTCGCGCAGGGAGCCGACGAAGACGTGGTGTTCCTGGTTGACGAGGGCGACGTGGGAGCGGACGCGTTCCGCCGGCATCCGGGACAGTTCGGTGCCGCCCAGGGTGATCCGGCCGTCGCGAGGTGCGTAGATGCCGGCGAGGAGCCTGCCCAGCGTGGACTTGCCCGCACCGGAGGGGCCGACCAGGGCCAGCCGGGTGCCCGGGGCGACCTGAAGGGACACCTTGCGCAGCACGTCGACGCCCTCCCGGTAGCCGAAGTGCACACCATCGGCGTGCATGTCCCGTCCGTCGGGGGACAGCGCGTCGTCCCCGGCGTCCGGCTCGATGTCCCGCACGCCGACGAGGCGGGCCAGCGAGACCTGGGCGACCTGCACCTCGTCGTACCAGCGCAGGATCAGGTTGACGGGGTCGACGAGCATCTGTGCGATCAGGGCGCCCGTCGTCAGCTGACCGACCCCGATCCAGCCCCGCAATACGAAGACGCCGCCCACCATCAGGACCGAGCCGAGCACGAGGACGTGGACGGCGTTGATCACCGGGAAGAGCACGGACCGCAGCCACAGGGTGTACCGCTCCCAGGCGGTCCACTCCTTGATCCGCCGCTCCGACAGCGCGATGCGCCGGGCGCCGAGGCGGTGCGCCTCGATGGTGTGACCTGCATCGACGGTCTCGGCGAGCGCGGCGGCGACGGCGGCGTATCCGGCGGCCTCGGAGCGGTAGCCGGACGGCGCCCGCTTGAAGTACCAGCGGCCCCCCGCCACCAGCACCGGCACCGCGATCAGCACGGCGGCGGCCAGCGGTGGGGCCGTCACGACCAGCCCGCCGAGCAGCAGCAGGGCCCACACGACGCCGATGGCCAGCTGAGGCACCGCCTCCCGCATGGCGTTGGCCAGCCGGTCGATGTCGGTGGTGATGCGCGAGAGCAGGTCGCCGGTGCCCGCCCGCTCCAGCACGCCCGGCGGCAACCCCACCGAGCGGACCAGGAAGTCCTCCCGCAGGTCGGCCAGCATCCGCTCACCGAGCATCGCGCCGCGCAGCCGCACCTGCCGGACGAACACGGCCTGCACGGCCAGCGCGAGCGTGAACAGCCCGACGGTGGGGCCGAGACGCAGTTCCCGCGCGCCGTCGGAGACACGGGCGACGAGGCCGCCGAGCAGGTAGGGGCCCACCATCGAGGCGATCACGGCGACCGTGTTGACGGCGATGAGGAGCAGGAAGGCCCGGCGGTGCCGGCGGAACAGCTCGGCCACGTAGGCGCGCACGGTCGAGGCCGCGCCCACGGGCAGGGTGGTGGCGGTCGTCGGGGCGGCCGGGTCGTACGCCGGTGGCGCAACGCCGATCATGCGCTTTCCTCGATCTCTTCGACGGTCTGCGGAGCGCCCACCAAGGCGTTCCCGTCGGTTCCGGCCCCGGCCCTGCCCCCGTCTACCGCGGCCCTGCCCAGTTCGTCGTCGGTCTCGCGTGTCACCACGGCTCGGTACCGCGGCTCGGTGTCGGTCAGCTCGCGGTGCGCGCCGACCGCCACGACCTCGCCCTCGTGGACGAGGGCGACCCGGTCCGCGCGGTCCAGCAGCAGCGGAGAGGAGGTGAACACCACTGTCGTCCGTCCCGACCGCAGCCGCCGCAGCCCGTCCGCGATCCGTGCCTCGGTGTGCGAGTCGACCGCGGAGGTCGGCTCGTCCAGGACCAGCACCTCCGGGTCGGTGATCAGCGACCGGGCCAGTGCGAGCCGCTGGCGCTGGCCGCCCGACAGGGACCGGCCCCGCTCGGTGATGCGGGCGTCCAGCGGGTCGGCGGCGTCCAGTGATCCCTGCACGAGTGCATCCAGGACGTCCCCGCACTGCGCGGCGGCCAGCGCGTCCGCGGCCCGTACGGCACCGGAGGCGGGCACGTCGAGGAGTTCGCGCAGAGTGCCGGACAGCAGCACCGGGTCCTTGTCCTGGACCAGGACGGCGGTGCGGGCGCTGTCGAGCGCGAGTTCGTCCAGGGCGACTCCGCCCAGCAGGACCGAGGGGCCCGGTTCGGCGGGGTGGCCGCCCAGGCGTTCCGCGAGCCGCCCGGCCGCGTCGGGATCGCCGCACACCACGGCGGTGCACAGGCCGGCGGGCGCGAGCAGACCGGTGGCCGGGTCGTACAGGTCCCCGCCCGGCATCTCGGCCCGGTGCTCACCGGAGCCGTCGGCGGCCGTGGCCCGCTCCAGGGACAGGACGCGCGCCGCCCGCCTGGCCGAGGGACGCGAGAAGGAGTACGCCATCGCGATCTCCTCGAAGTGCCGCAGCGGATAGTGGAGGACCATCACCGAGCTGTAGACGGTGACGAGCTCGCCGACCGTGATCCGGCCCTGACGCGCCAGGTGGGCGCCGTACCAGACGACCGCGATGAGCAGCAGTCCGGGCAGCAGCACCTGGATGGCCGAGATCAGTGACCACATGCGGGCGCTGCGCACGGCCGCGTGCCGTACCTCCTGCGAGGCCCGGCGGTAGCGGTCGAGGAACAGCTCCTCGCCGCCGATGCCGCGTAGCACGCGCAGCCCGGCGACGGTGTCGGAGGCCAGCTCGGTGGCCCGGCCGGCCTTCTCCCGCTGGGTGTCGGCGCGGCGTGTCGCCCGGGGCAGCAGTGGCAGTACCGCGAGGGCGACGACGGGCAGGCCCGCGGCGACGACCGCGCCGAGGGCGGGCTGGTAGATGAGGAGACCGGTGCAGACCAGGACGACCGTCAGCGCGGCGGCGGTGAACCGGGAGACGGCTTCCACGAACCAGCCGATCTTCTCCACGTCTCCGGTGGAGACGGCTACCACCTCACCCGCCGCCACCCGCCGCGTCAGGGCGGAGCCCAGGTGGGCCGCTTTGCGGGCCAGCAGCTGCTGGACGCGGGCGGCGGCCGTGATCCAGTTCGTGACGGCGGTGCGGTGCAGGAAGGTGTCGCCGACGGCGATGCCGAGACCGCACAGCAGCATCAGACAGCCCGTCAGGGCGAGCCGGGTGCCGGAGCGGTGCACGACCGCCTGGACGGCGTGCCCGACACAGAAGGGCAGGGCGGAGACGGAGACGAAGTGCAGCAGGCCCCAGGCGAGCGACTTCACCTGCCCGTCCAGCTGATTGCGCCCGAGCCACCACAGGAAACGGGGACCCGAACGCGTATCCGGTACGCCCGGGTCGGAGTACGGAAGGTCTTGAATCTGCATGACGTCCCAGTGGCTCGTGTCAGGGAGGAGGAAGAGGCAGAAAGGGACAGGAGAGAGGGAGGGAGGACAGAGCGGAAGGCGGTGCGGGAGGCGGCGCGGCAAGGCGCCGTGAAAGGTTCGCGTCGCCGAGTGGTGATTTTCAATCGGTTTTCTCCGGCAGCCCGCACAAGCCACCGGTTTCGGCCAGGGCGACGGCGCGTCAGGACGACCGGCACGGCGCACGCCCGGAAGGCTGCCGATCGGGTTGCGGGGCCACCATGGTCCCGTGCAGATCGCCAGCGTGCGGCACGGGGCGGTCGCGGTGGCATCCTTCCGGACTCTCCTCGTGACCCTCACCGCGTGCGGCAGCACCCCCGCCTCGCCCCGGCCCGCACCGCCGCCGCGGAGGGCTTTCACCTGAAGGCGGCACAACACCCGACCGGATCGAGTGCCCCCGCGTCCGACGCGACGAGGATCCTAGGCGTCAGCGAGCGTCTCCACCCGCGGATCCCCGCCGACTCCGGACAGGTCGTCGCGGTGTCGGGCCGGTGAGGACCCGCCCTGTCCACGGTCGCGCTCTGCACCTGGCACGGCGGCCACCGGCGCGCGGCGGGCATCTCGCCGGCGCACACCGGGCGTACGACTGGACCACCGACCACCAAGCAGGTGAGGAACGCAACCTGGTCGGCGCGTTCACCATTTCCGGCGCCGGCGGTGTGCTCCCCGACCCTGGCACCCGGCTGCCCGACGTCCACGACGAGGGCGCCTACGGGCACCTGGACCAGTGGGACGGGAACCACCGGCACGATGTGGACCATGCCGTCGCCATCGACTGCAACCGCCTCGCGGGCACCCCGCCGCAGGACTCCACCCGCCCCTGGGGCGAGGACCGGGGTGGTGGCATCTGGTGGCACCTGGACCACGGCAGCGGCATCTCGGCCTGCGTCCGCGTCTCCAGGAAGGGGATGGAACTCGGCTGCGCAGGTTCGACCCGGCCCGCGATCCCGTCGTGGTCGCCAGGGCGAATCTGATCGCCCAGCGGCACAACCTGATCGCCCGACGGAGAGCGTCCGACCACCTCGGCGGGCCGGTGGCAGCCTCCCGCTCCCTCGACGTCACCGCCGGGCCGGGCGGCCCTCGTGCGCCGACGGCGGTCCCGCTGTGGTCGGCGTCGTCACCACGTCCACATCGTCGGCCCGGACGTAGGCGAGCCGGTGCCCGAACTGGATTTCGTAGTAGCCCTCCCGGCCGTTGACGACGGATCCGGGTGAGTCGTCGAAGGACGACTTGGCGACATAGGGACTCTCCAGGCGGGACTGCGTCACGTACCGCTGACCCGCCAGAAAGCGGTACGGGAGCGGCGACTCGGGCTGGGGCGGTACCCCCTCCGGCAGGTCGTCCCTTGACGGGAGAACACGGCCGAAGACCGGGACCTCCTCCAGGCCCTCCTTCGGCGTCACCATCCGGCCGGCCGCACCGACGGCCGTCGGCTGCTTCCTGGGGTTCTTGAACCACGCCTTGCTGCCCTGGTACCAGATCGCCGTCCAGTCGCCGCTGCGTCCGGCGACGGCAAAGGTCTGGCCGGCCGAGACACGCGACCCGAGGTCGTTGACGTCCTCCGTGGACCGCCTGCCGTCCGGCCTGCGGCCCGGGTCCCGGACGAGCGGTGCGTCGTCGTCCGGTTCGATGTGCAGGCGGACGGCGCTGGAGCCGTGCACCGGGCACGGTTCACCGTCGGCCACGCACCCGGTGAACAGCGGCTTGTGCGTGGCGAAGTCCGGCAGGATCGTCACCATGTCGCTGCGCGGACCGGCCGTGGCCCGAAGCGGCGCGCCGAGGAGGTCGAAGTAGTGCCGCCAGTCCCAGAAGGGGCCGGGGTCGTCGTGCATGTCGGGGATGGCCTCGGCGGTCGGGGCCGGCACACTGTCATGGCCGAAGATGTGCTGCCGGTCGAGCGGGACGCGGTATTTCCCGGCCAGGTAGCGCACCAGGCGTGCCGAGGCCCGGTACATCGGCTCCGAGTACCAGGTGCCCGGCTGTCGCAGGAACCCCTCGTGCTCGATGCCGATCGAGTGGGCGTTCACGAACTTGCTGCCGGAGTGCCACGCCTCGTCCTTGGTCCTGATGTGCTGGGTGACGTGGCCGTCGCTGGAGCGGATCGAGTAGTGCCACGACGCCTCAGTCGGATCCTGCACGGTCTTGAACATGCTCGCCAGCGTCGCCTCGGTGTCGTGCAGGACGATGTACTCGATCCCCACGTCCCGGGGCCGGTCGGCCAGGTCGTGGTTGCCGTGCCCGCCGTCGTCGGTCTCCTCGTACGGCGCGGGGAGCCAGTCGCAGGACAGTTCGGCGGGGCACTCCGCGTCCTTCGACCGCCGTGGGCCCTGTATCCGGGCGGCACGGGGGTGTACACGGGGGCTGGCGGGCAGGGTGATGTCCTGCCCTTCCGCGGTGATCCGGTGTGCTCCCCGCCGGATCACCGCGAAGACGTCGTTGGCGTAGGTCGCGGCTGACGTGACGTCGGGCGTGCCCGAGAAGCGCTCCACCGCCTCCCACCAGTCCGCCGGGTCGTCGCTCAGGGGCTTGCCGAGTCGGCGCTGTGTGTCCGCCAGAACTGCCGCTCCGCCGCGTACATTTGCGGCGGGATCGGTGCGCAGGCGCTCCGGCTGGACGTCGAGCAGTTGCGCGGCGCGCCCCAGCTCGGCCGGCTGTGCGGCGCGGCGGTTCGAGGTGGCGGCGTCACCTCCGTTGTCCCGTGCGGCGGGTGCTCCCGCGGTGTCCTCGTGCTGCCGGGCGTTGCCGCCGTGCTGTGCCGGCGAGCTGGGGGCCGGTGCCGGGGCACGGGCCCGGCCGGTGTCCACCAGGTGCATCGGTCCATAGCCGCCGGCGACGCTGGGGGCACCCGGATGGGCGTCCCAGCGCGACTGCATGTACGACACACCCATCAGTACGCTGCGCGGTACGTGGTAGGCCTTCGCGGCTTTCTCGAAGGTGTCCTGCAGACTCCGGTCCGGGCTCTCGTCGACGGTGGAGAGCGGAATGATCAGCAGCGGCGCCAGCAGTGCCGCGGACGTGATCACGTACGCCTTGCGGCGGCGCCCGCGGAGGGAGTTGGCCATGCGTGGGGCAGGTTTTCTCATCGCACGCTCCATCTCGGCGGACACGCCTTCACTTCACCCCCCGTACGTTTCCGGTCCCGGCGCGCCGCGTCGCGCCGAGCGTCACCGACCTGGACCAGTGCTCCCGCCGAGCCCACCCGGTCGGCGGCAGCGACTGCGCCTCCCGGGTGGGCGGCGGGCCGGCCTCATTGCCGCACCGGTTCCACCTGCCAGTCAGGGTGGCCCGGCATGGACGGTGTGTGCGGCCCGTACAGCCACGACGTCAGGAACGGGTTCAGGTCCTCGCCCGCGACCCGGGACGCGAGTGCGATGAACTCCCGGGTGCCCGCTGCACGGCCCCGGTACGTCGCCACCCAGGACCGCTCGATCCGGTCGAAGGTCTCCGCACCGACCTTCTCCCGCAGGGCGAACAGCACCAGCGCCGAGCCGTCGTAGCGCATCACCTTGAACAGCGTCGGCTCGGTGGGCTCGGCGGGTGCCCCGTCGTCGTGACGCCACTGGTCGTGCTGCGCGTAGGCCGCCCGCATCGCGGCCTCGAGGCTGACGCCGTCATGCTCCTCGGAGTACAGACGTTCGTAGAAGCGGGCGTGCCCCTCGCTCAGCCACAGGTCGGACCACCGCCGGATGGCGACGCTGTCACCCGTCCACTGGTGGACCAGCTCGTGCACGAGATTGCGTTCGGCGTCGACCCGGTCGCCCAGCAGGTCGTCCTTCGGCACGACGGACAGCGACTGTGTCTCCAGTGCCACCGGCAGGTCCGTGTCCCCGACGAGCACGCCGTAGCGGCCGAACGGGTACGGGCCGAGCCGCCGCCACAGCCAGTCCAGGTGGCCAGCGGTGAGCGAGCGGTAGGCCGCGGTGTCCTCGACCAGTTTGTCGGGGACCACGTCCCGGACGGGCAGGCCGTGCGGGCCGGCGCTGTCCACGAACGCGAACTTCCCGATCGCCAGCTGGACCAGTTGCGCGGCGATCGGCTGCTCGGAGTCGTACGTCCACCGGGTGCGCCCATCGGGTCGCCGGTCGGTGCCCACCAGCCGGCCGTTGGCCACCGCGCTGAGGCCGGCGGGGGTGGTGATGTGGAAGGTGACCGGAGCGCGCAGGCTCGGGTGGTCGTTCGCCGGAAAGATCATTCTGGCGCCGTCTGGCTGTGCGCAGACCAGGGTTCCGTCGGGCGTGGGCACCCAGCCGTAGTCCTGGATCGCATCGTCGCGGTGGCGTCGCTGGGTCGGGTCGGCGGTGTAGGCGACGCGAGTGGTGAACGTGCTGCCGCGGGGGATCGGCCGGGCGGGCGTCACGACGAGTTCGTCGCCGTCGCGTACTGCGGTGGCCGGTGCGCCGTCGACCGTGACCTCGTGCAGCGTGTTGCCGGCGAAGTCGAGATCGAAGCGGGACAGGGACTGTGTGGCGGTGGCGCTGATGGTGGCGCGGGCACCGAAGGGTGTCCGCGGTGCCCGCCAGTCGAAGTCCAGCGTGTAACGGCGGACCGAGTAGCCGCCGTTGCCGGCGAGCGGCATCAGGGGATCACCGATGCCCGGCGCACCGGGGGTAGGTGCCGGGCCGGACGAGGAGGCCGAGCCGGGGGCGGATGAGCCGTGGCCTGGGCGCGGTCGCACATCGTGCAGAACGGCGGCACCGGTGAACGCGACGGCACCGGCCAAGGCGAGAGCGAGGGCCGTACGCCCCGCTCGCATGCCGACGGTCGTGATCTTCATGACCGCACTATGTCAGCAAGGTGCTCTTATCGCATGAGATGTCCGTATGTAGTGCGCCTGCATGGGGCAATACGGTCGACCGGGGTTGTGGCGGGCCCGGACCGGCAGTCTGCCCGGACCGGGCATTGCGCTCCGAGGTCAGCTCCCCGTAGAACACCGATCATGAGAAGACGGATAGTCATGTCTGTGCTCGCAGGGGTGACCCTCCTCGCGGGCATGCTCTTCGGCACCGGAGTTGCCGCCGCCCAAGCCGCCGACATCCCGGCCGAGTTCGGTACCGACTGGCACGACCCGCTCACCGCGGCGCCGCCCGTCGACCGGCCGCACACCGAGTCCTGCGAAGTCACCCTGGCCGACACCCAGTTCCGCGACTTCACCCCCTACCGGGGCACGTACACCCCGCCCGAGGGATGCGGCGACCACTGGAGCAAGGTCGTGCTTCAACTCGACGGCAAGGTGAAGGGCCGTCAGTACGACCGGCTCGGCTATCTGCACGTCGGCGGTGTCGAGATACTGCGTACGTCGACGCCCGAGCCGTCCCCGGAAGGCATCGCCTGGCACGTCGAGAAGGACGTCACCCGCTACAGCGACACCTTCCGCAGGGCGCAGGACGTCGAGATGCTGATCGGGAACGTCGTCAACGACACCTACACCGGCGTCATCGACGTGCACGTCACCCTGACCTTCTATGCCGGCCACCCGCGGACCCCGGCCCCCGACCGGGTCCTGACCCTCGCCGACACCCCCGACGGCCAGACCCTCACCACCCCGCGCAACAGTGAGCGCGTCGTCGCAGAGGTGTACGCCACCGGATCCGGTGGCGGCTGCGAGGAGTTCTGGTATCTGACCGTCGCCGACCCGGCGTCGTACTCGTGCAAGGCCGACCACGGCCCCTATCGCGAGGTGCAGATCAAGGTCGACGGCCAAATAGCGGGCATCGCCTCGCCGTACCCGAACGTGTGGACCGGTGGCTGGTCCAATCCCTTCCTCTGGTACGTCGTCCCTGCCCCGCACGCCTTCGACGTCCGGCCCATCGAGTACGACCTCACGCCCTACGCCGGCCTGCTCGACGACGGCCGCCCGCATCACGTCGAGGTCTCCGTGGTCGGCGTGCCCGCGGGCCAGCCGGGCTGGAGCGCCCCCGTGAACGTGCTGGTCTGGCAGGACGCCCAGCGCGCGCAGGTCACCGGTGCGCTCACCGAGCACCGGGTCACCGACATCGCCAACTCCTCCACCTACACGCCTGGTTCGGAAAACCGCGTGGACACGCGGGCCGGGCACCGGCTCACCGTCGCCGGGTACCTCGACACCTCGCACGGCCGTGTGACCACCACGGTCACCCGCACCCTCGCCAACACCTCCGCGCACACCTGGACCGACGGCGAGAACACGGACGGACTCGACGCCACCTGGACCGACGACGAGACCGTCACCGTCGGCGGACCCGGCCCCGAACGCACGTCGCACACCCAGCGGACGTACACGGTGAACGGCGTCATCACCGTCGGCGAGGACGACCGGCTGCGCACCGAGCTGACCCTCGGCGACCGGGCCACGGTCGTGCAGCGGCAGGACGGCCGGCGCACCGCGTGGTCGCAGCTCGACGACACCTACAGCGGTGACGCCGCGTTCACTCTGAACGTGCCGCGGGACCAGCGGCACGCGGTCGGCACCTCGATGGAGCGCTACCGGCTGTACGGGTCGGACGGCTGCTACGACCGCACTGTGGCCACGGCCCAGGGAGTGCTCACGGAGGACCGCAGCCGCTGCTGAGTGCGGCAGGCCGAGGCGGTCCGGTGAACGCGCGGCCCCTCTCCGCCTCGGCGGGGCGGGGCCGCACGGCTGTCAGCGGCTCTTGCGGGCGTCCCCGTAGCTTTTGGCGATGTCCCCGTGACCGTGGGGGGCGTCCCCGTCGATCAGCGTGTCCAGCAGCACACCGAGCACCTCGCGCTCCTTCTCCGTCAGGGGCGCGAGTATCTCCTCGGCCGCCGACCGGCGGGCGCCGCGCAGCTCACGCAGGGTCGCGCGCCCGGCATCCGTCAGCTCGATCCGGGTCACCCGCCGGTTCGCCGGGTCCGCCGCCCGGCGCACCTTGCCGCTCGCCTCCAGGCCGTCGACCAGCGTCGTCACTGCCCGCGGCACCACCTCCAGACGCTCGGCGAGATCGGCCATGCGCGGCGGTGATCCGTAGTGCGCGAGCGTGCGCAGCAACCGGGACTGGGCGGGGGTGACACCCAGGTCGCGCCGCTCCAGATGGCGTTTCTGGATGCGGTGCACCCGGCGGGTGAGCCGCAGCAACTGCTCGGCGAGCAGGCCGTCGGGGTCGGGGGTGGTCATGCGGGAACAATATCAGGATGCCGTTCATTGTGAGTATAGGTAACAATGAGCTACGATCTCTAAGTCGTCGTCGGCCGGGGCCCCGCGCCGGCGCCCGCTCACCGCCGTAGGAGCCCATGCATCCCGACCGTGAACCCTCATGGACCCCGCCTGCCGACGCCATGGAACAGCCCCGGCAGGTGCGCCGCATCCTGAAGCTCTTCCGTCCCTACCGCGGGCGGCTCGCGATCGTCGGCCTGCTGGTCGGCGCCTCCTCGCTGGTCTCGGTGGCCACACCGTTCCTCCTCAAGGAGACGCTGGACGTCGCGATCCCCGACCGCCGCACCGGCCTGCTGAGCCTGCTCGCGCTCGGCATGATCCTCAGCGCGGTCCTGACCAGCGTCTTCGGCGTGCTCCAGACGCTGATCTCGACCACCGTCGGCCAGCGCGTCATGCACGACCTGCGCACCGCCGTCTATGGCCGCCTGCAGCGCATGTCGCTCGCCTTCTTCACCCGCACCCGCACCGGCGAGGTCCAGTCCCGCATCGCCAACGACATCGGCGGCATGCAGGCCACCGTCACCTCCACCGCCACGTCCCTCGTCTCCAACGCCACCAGCGTCGTCGCCACGATCGCCGCGATGGTCGCCCTCGACTGGCGGCTCACGATCGTCTCGCTCGTCCTGCTGCCCGCGTTCGTGTGGATCAGCCGCCGGGTCGGCAACGAACGCAAGAAGATAACCACCCAGCGGCAGAAACAGATGGCCGCGATGGCCGCCACGGTCACCGAGTCGCTCTCGGTCAGCGGCATCCTGCTCGGCCGCACCATGGGCCGCTCCGACTCGCTGACCGCGTCCTTCGCCGAGGAGTCCGAGCGCCTGGTCGAGCTCGAGGTGAGATCGAACATGGCCGGCCGCTGGCGCATGGCCGTGATCACGATCGTCATGGCCGCGATGCCCGCGGTCATCTACTGGACCGCCGGCATCGCCCTCCAGCTCGGCGGTCCGGAGGTCTCCCTCGGCACCGTCGTCGCCTTCGTCTCGCTCCAGCAGGGCCTGTTCCGCCCGGCCGTGAGCCTGCTCGCGACCGGCGTCCAGATCCAGACCTCGCTCGCCCTGTTCCAGCGCATCTTCGAATACCTCGACCTGCCGATCGACATCACCGAGCGCGCCGAACCGGTCCACCTCGACCAGGTCAAGGGTGAAGTCTGCTTCGACGGCGTCGAGTTCCGGTACGACGGCAAGGGCGGCCCCGTCCTCGACGGCATCGACATCACCGTCCCGGCCGGCGGCAGCCTCGCGATCGTCGGCCCGACCGGCGCGGGCAAGTCCACGCTCGGCTGTCTGGTGCCCCGCCTCTACGACGTCACCGGCGGCCGGGTGACCCTGGACGGTGTCGACGTCCGCGACCTCGACTTCGACACCCTGGCCCGCTCCGTCGGCGTCGTCTCCCAGGAGACGTACCTCTTCCACGCCTCGATCGCCGACAACCTCCGCTTCGCCAAGCCCGACGCCACTGACGAGGAACTGCGGGAGGCGGCACGGGCCGCCCAGATCCACGAGCACATCGCGGCGCTGCCCGACGGGTACGACACGGTCGTCGGTGAACGCGGGCACCGTTTTTCCGGTGGGGAGAAGCAGCGTCTGGCGATCGCCCGCACGATCCTGCGCGACCCGCCGGTGCTCCTCCTCGACGAGGCGACCAGCGCGCTGGACACCCGCACGGAAGCCGCCGTGCAGGAGGCCATCGACGCGTTGTCGGCAAACCGGACGACCATCACCATCGCCCACCGCCTGTCCACCGTCCGCCGTGCCGACCAGATCGTGGTCCTGGACTCCGGCCGGGTCGCCGAACGCGGCACGCACGAGGAACTGCTGGAGCTGGACGGCCGGTACGCGGCCCTGGTGCGCCGGGACGCACAACTGGAGCCGACAAGCTGAAGGTAAGCAGAATATGCCAGGTTTGTGACGATATGCGTATTACCGTGCCCGCATGCTGACGAACACTCCGCCACGGAGCACGATTCGACTGACGCGCCGGGGCAAGCTCGTCCTCGTCGTGACCGGCGCCGTCGTCGCCGGTACCGCCGTGGCGGTGCCGCTGCTGACCCTCGGGGGCGGCCACGAGGAAGCGAGGCCCGTCACCCTCGTCATCCCGGAGGGCTGGCGCGCGAGCCAGGTCTACGACGCGGTCGACAGGGCCCTCAAGCTGCCGCCGGGCAGCACCCGCGAGTCCGTCGGCAAGGCCGGCCTGAAACTCCCGGACGACGCCAAGGGCAACCCGGAGGGGTACCTCTTCCCGGCGACCTATCCCATCGGCAAGGACGCGACTCCCGCGTCGGTGCTGCGCTTCATGGTCGACACCGCGAACAAGCAGTTCTACGGCGCGCCCGTCGCGGCCGGGGCACAGCGCAACGCCATGAACGTCTACCAGCTCGTCACCATCGCCAGCCTCGTCCAGGCCGAGGCCGACGCGAAGGCCGACATGGGGAAGGTGGCCAGGGTCGTCCTCAACCGGCTCGAGCGCGGCATGCCGCTCCAGATGGACTCCACCGTCAACTACGCGCTGAACCGCAACACCCTCGGTGCCAGCACGGACGACACCCGCATCGAGAGCCCCTACAACTCCTATCAGCGCATGGGACTGCCGCCCACGCCGATCGACAACCCCGGCGCGGAGGCGATGCGCGCCGCGATCAGTCCGCCACGGGGCGACTGGCTGTACTTCGTCACCGTCAAGCCGGGCGACACCCGCTTCACCTCCGACCACGCGACCCACCTGCGCAACGTGGCGGAGTTCAACGCCCTGCACCAGGGCGACGGGCAACCGAAGGGCGCGAGCCCCGGCGCGCGGACTGCGCCGTCTCCGGCACCGCAGGGTTCGCCCGCCCGCTGAGCCTGCGGGGCGTCATGCGGCGACCGGCTGCTCCTCGGCCAGCAGCCGCCTGATGTCCCGTACGGCCGCGCGCCCGGCCCGGTTGGCGCCGATGGTGCTGGCCGAGGGACCGTAGCCGACGAGGTGGACACGCGGATCGGCGACCGCGCGGGTCCCCTCGACCCGGATCCCGCCGCCCGGCTCGCGCAGCCGCAGCGGTGTCAGATGATCGAGCGCGGCCCGGAAACCGGTCGCCCAGAGGATCACATCGGCGTCCACCCGCCGGCCGTCGGCCCATTCGACGCCGTCCGGTGTGATCCGGGCGAACATCGGCTGCCGGTCCAACACTCCGTCGGCCAGCCCCTGCCGGACGGCGTCGTTGAGCGGCAGCCCGGTGACCGAGACCACACTCCTTGGCGGCAGTCCCTGCCGTACGCGTTCCTCCACCAGCGCGACCGCAGCCCGGCCCGCCTCCTGGTCGAACGGTCCCTCGCGGAAGACCGGGGGCCGGCGGGTGACCCAGGTGGTGGCGGAAGCGTAAGGGGCGATCTCCAGCAGATGCTGGGTTCCCGAGGCCCCGCCGCCCACGACCACGACCCGTTGCCCCGCGAACTCTTCGGGGCCGTTGTACTGCGCGGTGTGCAACTGCCGCCCGCGGAAAGTGTCCTGGCCGGGGTAGCGCGGCCAGAAGGGCCGGTCCCAGGTACCGGTCGCGTTGATCAGCGCCCGCGTCGACCAGTTGCCGTCCGAGGTCTCCAGGAGCAGCCGCCCGCCCCCTCCCTCCCGCACGGCCGTCACGGCCACGGGACGCCGTACCCGCAGGTCGAAGGTGCGCTCGTACCGGGCGAAGTACTCGCTGATCACCTCGGCCGACGGCCGGTCCGGGTCGGCGTCGGTCAGCTCCATGCCGGGCAGCGCGTGCATCCCGTGCACCTTGCCGTACGTCAACGACGGCCACCGGAACTGCCAGGCGCCGCCCGGCCCGGGGGAGTGGTCCAGCACCACGAAGTCACGGCCCGGCTCCAAGCCGGTGCGCCGTAGGTGATAGGCGCTGGACAGCCCGGCCTGACCAGCGCCGATGACGATCACGTCGACCTCGCGCGTTTCGTTCACGCTTCTACCAACGCAGAGCCGTGCGGGGATCTTCCCCTGCCCCGGATCACTGCCGTCCCCGGCCGGCGGACATGACGGCGATGCGAGCCGAAAAGGTGACGGCGGACGGTGCAGCCGGAAACCGGCGAGGTGGAGTGGCCGGGGGAGGACAGCGCATGGGTCAGGATGGGGGCATGCCCGATGCCTTCACCACCCGCATGCTGCACCTCGTCACCGGTTCCCAGGAACGCGTCGTCGACATCACCGGCGACTGCGAGCAGTTCCTGCGCGAGGCGGCGGCCGGCCGCGACGGCCTGCTGAACGTCTTCGTACCGCACGCCACCGCCGGAATCGCCGTCATCGAGACCGGCTCCGGCAGCGACGACGACCTCCTCGCCGCCCTGCACGCCCTGCTGCCCGCCGACGACCGCTGGCAGCACCGCCACGGCAGTCCCGGCCACGGCCGCGACCACGTCGTCCCCGCGATGGTGCCCCCGCACGCCACCCTTCCGGTCATCGGCGGCCGACTGGAACTGGGCACCTGGCAGTCGGTCTGCCTGGTGGACACGAATCGGGATAATGCCAACCGTCAGGTGCGGCTGAGCTTTCTCGGCTAGTGATTCGCTTCGGTGGGACTGCATGGGCAGGCCCGGCCGCGCCAAACGACCCGTGGAGCGTTGAGAAGTGCCCGCCTCCTTGACGCGGCTGTCATCGTGTAGTCAAACGCGAGTGGCGGACCAGGACTCTGCGCGGTCAGGTGGTGACGCTTCAACCCGCGACCTCTTCGTCCCGAACGCGATCAGAACCGTATTGCCCTTGATCCTGAGCGCTGACCTGCGTGTGCGCCGTCCCGGACCGTCCGTTTCAGTTCGGGTCAGTCGTTGTTCGGCCGCTCCGTTCGGCCCCCTGTTTGGCCCCCAGGGATCGGCCTGCCGGGCCGTTGGAAGCGGACGCTTCGGGCGCCGTGTGCGCCTCTAGTGACCTGAGTCAGAGGTTCGTTGTTGGTTTGGTGTGAATCGTCGTGGACCGAAGATTCCGCCATTTTCGGTAACGGATGCCCAGTGCGCTGTGCTTGAGGGGTGGGTGCGTCGCCGGTCGACGGCTCAAGCTCTGGCCTTGCGATGCCGGATCGCACTGGAGTGCGCCCAAAGGCGCTCGATCACGGAGGTGTCGCGGCGGCTGAAGGTTGCTCCTGACACGGTCCGCACCTGGCGAAGGCGCTTCCTCGAGCGCGGTCTGGACGCTCTGTCCGACGAGCCACGGCCCGGTGTCCCCAGGAAGATCGCCGATGCCGACGTAGAGCGCGTCATCGTCAAGACACTGGAGCAGAAACCGCCGAACGCCACACACTGGTCGACCCGGTACATGGCCGCGGCGACCGGGATGTCCCAGTCGGCCGTCTCCAGGATCTGGCGTGCCTTCGCCCTGGCCCCGCACCGCTGCGAGACGTCCAAGCTGTCCACGGACCTGCTGTTCATCGACAAGGTCCGCGATGTGATCGGCCTCTACCTCGACCCGCCGGAAAAGACCCTGGTGCTGTGTGTGGACGGACCGTTCACAGCGTGTGCTGCCGACGATGCCCGGGGGCCCCGAACGTCGCAGCCACGATTATGTCCGCGCCGGCACCACCACCTTGTTCGCGGCCCTGGAAGTGGCCAGCGGCAAGGTGATCGGTCCCACGTCGGCGACGGCGCCCGTTTGCCCAGCTGTCCGACTTCGTGGCCGTGCCCAAGTCCCAGCAGCTCTGCGGCCTGCATATCGGCCGCCTTTCAACAGGGGATTACGGCGTCCGCAGGGTGGCGAGGGCGGTGTGGAGGAGGAAGGCTTCGGCGCGGTCCCAGGGCCAGCCGTTCTCGGCGACCAGGGTGCGCCAGCCGCCTGGGCCGAACCAGAACCACAGGAGGTCCGCCGTCTCCTCCTCCGGGCAAGCGGGCGGTGCCAGGGTGTGCAGATGGTGTGCGGCGGCGCGGAGGGCGGCGCGGTAGTCGGCGGTGGCACGCTCCCACAGGGCCTCGCCGTCCTCGTGCGACGGCAGCGCCTTGTGGATCGCCTCGTGCACGGTGAACATGCCTTCGTTCCCCATCCGGGTGCCGTGGGCCAGTGCCCTGAGCACGGACTCCGGGTCCCGCTCGGCGAGCACGGCGCGCATCGCCTGCTCGTAGCCGGAGGTCCGCACAGCCGTGTCGACGATCTCGTTGAGGATGTCGCCCTTGCTGCCGGCGCTCGCGAAGACGGCCTTCGAGGAGACGCCCGCCTCGGCCGCGATGTCCGCGATGGTCACCCGCCCGTAGCCGCGTTCGGCGAACAGCCGGGTCGCCGACTGGAGGATCTGCGTACGCGTCTGGGCGGCGGCCTGCTCCCGCCGGGGCGAGACGTACTTGCGTTTGGTCGGCATGGGGCCAGCCTAGCCGTGGAAACGCTCGACCTATTCAATAGGTTGTGTGTAACCTGAATATCGGTCGGGGTGGCGAACCGCCCCATGCGCGAGAGGAACCGAACCCGATGGGAATGTCAGCCAAGGACGCGGCCCGCGGACTCTTCACGGTCCTGGCGACCGGGGATGCGGCGCTGGCCGCAGCGGTCGTGCACAAGGACTTCGTCAACCGCGAGGCGGTCGTTTCCCCCGCCCCCTGCTCACTCCCCGGGCCGGCGGGCGTGCTTGCGTCGGGCGCCTGGCTGCGCTCCGCCTTCACCGACCTGAGCTTCCCCGTCACCGATCTGGCCCACGACGGCGACCAGGTATGGCTACGGCTGCACATGCAGGGTCGGCACACTGGCCCCTTCGTCCGCTACCGCGACGGCGCACTCGTCCAGGCGATCCCGCCCACCGGGGCCGAGATCGACTCCGAGCAGGTCCATCTACTGCACCTGCGGGACGGCAAGATCGTCCGACACGAGGCGGTCCGCGACGACATCACCCTGCTCGGGCAACTCGGCGTCTTTCCGCCCGGCCCCACCGTCCAGCGCATCCACGACTGGCATGCGACCGGACGCGCCGCCCGCGCCGCCACCGTGATCGCCGAGGCCGCCGAGCAGGCAGCGGCCACCGCTCGCGAGCACATGCCCGGCTGAGCTTGATGTTCGACGTCGCTGATCACTCGGCCAGCCAAGACCCCCGGGTTCCGGGCCAAGACGACGCGGCCATTCTCCACGCCTCGAGATGTCGAGTAACGAAGCGCGAAAGAATGATCACCGCCCCGGAGTCTCCCCCTGGGCCGCCCGTAGCCGAGAGATTGGGCGTCTTGTCCCGGTGCTACGGGGTGATTTCCCGTAGTGGTCGGGGGCCTTGGAGTCATGGTCACGGTCGGGTGGTCCAGCCGGGTCCCACAACGCCTGGCGCCATCGCGGTCCTGTCCAAGGCTTGTGGAGGTGCAGGTCGGAAGACTTCGTCGTCGACGGAGCGCGGCGCGACGTCCGCGTCCTCGACACCTCCATCGACAACTGGCGGCGCGTGCGGCCGGAAGGGCGACGATCGGGGAGGTCATCACGACGATGGAAGGCACCGGCCGCTCTGCCATGCCTGCGTTGATCCAGCGCGACGCCGTGAAGTTTGTCAAGGCCGACTGGTATCCCGAGCTGCACGGTGTCCGTCTGCATCGCGGGCGTCTGTCTCGACGAGCTGCCGCTGGTGCGTGATGGTCTGTTCCCGGGGGCGCGGCCCTTCGCGTCTGACCCGGAGGCAGCCGAAGACCATGTCTCGAAGAGAGTCTTTCCCTGCGGTGACTGGTTGGTGGCGATGGCCATCGCATCGCTCTGAAATCGACCCCCTCCCTCAAGTGCTTCGAGCGCTCGCAATACGGTCGTAGCCGTGCGCTTCGACGACAATGAGCCCGTCTTCAAGCGGAGCAAGTGGGGGACGAACCGCTATGAGTACAACCCGCGGAACCCCGTAGGCTTCGCCTTGATCGTGGTGGCCATCGGCTTCGCTGTGGTGATGCTGCTACTGATGCACAACCAGGCAGGCCCCTTTGCGCCGCCGAACCCCACTACCGCACCGTGGAGTCCAACGCCGGACATGTCACGGTGGGCGCCACCCGAAGAGGGCTCACAGGGGCTGACTCCGTCTGAGCCGGAGCATTCGCCACGGCCGTGAGCAGCTGACCGGGTGGTCGCTGTTCGGCTCCCCCGAACAGCGGGGTGGTGGAGCTCCTTCTGGCACCGAGGCTGATGCCGTTTCCGGCCCCGACGACGATGACGTCCGAGTTCTCGTGACACGATGAGTAATATTCCACATTGCACAGACTGGCTGCCAAGGCTTCGAGCGAGCCTGGCGTATCAGTGTCAGATCATGTGTGACATTTCATATGGGACTGTGGGTCCGACCCCTGTCGGAAAGCGCGTGCCGCTCCCTACCATCCGCGCCATGGATCTGGAGGTGCGGCATTTGCGAGTGATCTGCGCGATCGCGGAGGCCGGAAGTCTGACCCGTGCTGCCGCGACGCTCTGCATGACCCAACCCGGGCTCAGCGCCCAGTTGCGGCGCATCGAGGCCATGCTCGGCGGCCCGATTTTCGACCGCGGGCAGACCGGTGCCGAACCCACCGCGCTGGGTGAGCTGGTGCTCACCCGGGCGCGGGCCATCCTGCCGGGCATCGACGGCCTGCTGGCCGACACCGCCCGCGCCGCCCGCTGCGGAAGCGCTTCCGGCCGCGTCCGCCTGGGAGCGGTGGGCGGGCCACTGCTCGCCGATCTCATCGTGACCACCAGGGAATTGATCCCTGGCTCGGAGGTGACGACCCGATGCCAGTACTCCCCGTCGCCGCTGCTGGACGACCTCGCGGCAGGACGCCTGGAAGCGGCGGTCCTCGGCGACAACCCCGGCCACGAGCTCCCGCCCCGCGAGGGAGTGGTCCTGCGCCCGGTCGTCACCGAGCCGGTCTTCGCCCTGCTCCCGTCCACCCACCCGCTGGTCGTACGTGATGAGGTGAGCCTGAAGGAACTCATCGCGGATGACTGGGCCATGCCCCACCCGGACAGCGATCGCACGCGGGAGTACTGGGCGTCCGTCTTCTCCCGGACGGGCCGTCAGCCGCGCACGCCCTACGAGGCGGAAGGCCGGCAACTGATCGACATCGTACGGACGGGCCTGGCGGTCAGCCTCTGCCAGGCGACCTTCGTCGAGGTGCCCGGCGTCGCCGTGCGGCCGCTCGCCGGCAATCCGCTCTGGTACCGCCACGTGCTCGCCTGGCGCCAGGACGGGCCGCTGGCCGCACACGGCGACGAGATCGTCCAAAGGGTCGCCGAGGGATATCTCGCCACCTGTGCCGGCACTCCGGCCTACGCACAATGGTGCGGGCGCCATCCGGAGCTGCTGCGTCTGCCGGAGTGAGTCACCGCGCGGCAGGCGGCGTGCCGAAATGATCGGCACGGTGAGCTGGACGCGAGCCTGATGGACTCCCGTGTCGTCCAGGGACATCCACCGTGAGGAGGCGGAAGCGGACCTTCTCGGTCATGGCCCTGCTACGGTGCGCCGCGCGGCCCCGGCTGCCGCGCGCCCTGCCACCCGGCCCATCCGTACGAGGCGGCCGTACTCGCTGTGCGCCTTGATCGGCCCGCGCTCCCCGGCCGCCGCGGCTACGGCGATCAGCTCTCCTCCCGGCAGGAGGTTCACCAAGCTCGGCGTCACCAGGGAGGGCGTCCATGACGGGCTTGCCCGCACGGCGTGGTGACCGCCGGGGAATCACTGCTTGGTCATCGTGATCCGATCGTGCAGAGGACCGCTGCCATCCACGTCGATCCGGACGCCGGTGTCGGGGTCGGTGAAGGACTGCCCGCTGTGGAAGGCCGCCATGTCCAGGGCCTGGCAGCCCGAGGGCGGGGTGGCGTCGGCGTTGCCGTTCACGACCTGGACCGGGCCGTAGCCGGTCTGGGTGGAGGAGTCCACCTTGTAGATGAGCACGCCGGTGGAACAGGCGTCGCTGTCCGCGTCGACGGCCCTGCGGGACTCGGCGACGTAGGCGGTGGTCTCGCCGGTACGGATCACCGCGATCTTCGTTCCGCCGGGGCTTTCGACGGCCTTGAGGAGGACGGTGCGGCTTCCGGCCGAGGGGAGACAGGCGACCTGGCTGTCGTCGATCCAGCCGAACTTCCACCGCTCCCAGCCGAGGTGCTGCGGGGCGGCGCCGGCGATATTGCCCATGAGGTCCCAGCCGCGGACGAAGCGGTGGTAGTCGGTGCCGGTGAACGCGTAGAGGTCGGGCAGGCCGAAGGTGTGGCTGGTCTCGTGGTCGGCGACCTTGAAGCCCCAGTGCCACATGTCCTGCCCGAACGTCACGGCCCACTTGATGCGCGTGCCGTCGGCGGTGACGCCCGCGGTGGTGGGGTCGTACAAGTACGTCGGTGAGAAGCTGATCGCGGAGGCTGACTTGGCCGGGACGATGTAGACCATGGCGTACTGGGAGAAGTCGACGTACGGATCTGCCGCGGCCACCGCCTGCCGGACGTACGCCTCGTGCTGCTCGAAGGTGATCCCACGTTGGAAGCCGTAGCTGGTGGAGTCCTGCGGCATCCGAACCCAACGGGCCAGCGGGGTGATGTCCAGCCGGGTCCGGCCGTAGGAGTCCCTCCTCATCCAGTCGCCGGCCGGGGCGAGTTCCCGGTAGTAGTCGGACGTGGAACCGGAAGCCTGGGCGTCGGGGAAGTCGACGAACAGCATGAGTACGTGCTTGGTGCCGAGGGGTCGCTGGAACTGGGTGTAGTCGGTGGCGTGGCCCTCGTCCGTCCAGCCGGTCCTGCCGGGGAGAGCACAGTCGGTGGCGTGAGCGGTGCCGTGCCCCGGCGCCGCGGTCGCGGTCGGGGCGGCGGCGGTGATCGACAGGAACGCCGTCGCTGCGGCGCCCGCGGCGAGGGCCCTGATGCTCTTGATGGATCCGGACATGTCTCCTCTTCTCTCCTTCGGGTTGAGGGGAAGGACGTCAAGCAGGTGAATGGGGGGAGGACGTCAGGCCCGGCCGACGGCCAGGTCCATCAGCCGGGACAGCACGCCTTCGCCGGACGCGGTCACCCCGTCGTGCTCCCACTCGTTGGTGACCCAGGCGCGCAGCGCGCCGACCGAGCACGCGGTTGCCAGGGACAGCTCTGCGGGTACATACATGTCGTCGTGGTAGATCGCGGCGGCCACCGGCACCTGGTTGGCGGCCAGCCGCGACGGTGCGTACAACGCGGGCCAGTCGGTTCGCTCGGCCAGCAGCCGGACCGCATCGTGGAACGGCCGTAGCCCGGCGATCTCCTCGAACATCCAGGGATAGAACATCTCGCCTGTGAACAGCAGCGGGTCGGCGTCCTCACCGAACTCCGGGCGGTCGGTGAGCACCCGGGCGGCGGCCCAGTCGGTGGGCTTGCCGCCCTGCGCGAAGATGGATTCCTGGAGTACGGCGAAAAGGGGGTTGTCGACAAACCCCGTCAGGTTCATCACCTGCTGCAGAAAGGTCGCCGAGAGGTCGCCGTCGGTACCGACGGCTTCGTCCAGCAGCCAGTGCAGGCGCTCGGCTCCGTCCCCCATACCCAGCACCAGGCCGAGGGTGCGCAGTCGGCGCACCGTGAGACGGTCGCCGTCGGGCAGGCGGACCGAGCGGCGGTCGAGGAGGTCAGCGATCCGCCGGACCAGCTCCCGGTCGCCGGGGTAACGGGCGTAGAAGGCGGTCACCTTCTCCCTGACCTCGGGATAGGTGGCCGTGTAGACGTCGTCGGCGGTGGCGTACAGGCCGGGGAGGCCGCCGGTGATGTAGCAGGCACGCAGTCCTTCGGGGGCCTGGGAGAGGTAGGTGAGGGTGAGGAAGCCGCCATAGCTCTGGCCGAGCGTCTCCCATGGCTCGTCGCCACACAGCTGGTGCCGGATCAGTTCCGCGTCGGCGACGATCGAGTCCGCGCGGAAGAAGGCGAGATGGGCCGCCAGTTTCCGGGCATCGGGGAACTGTCCGGCCGACCGGGCCGTGACCGGGGTGCTGCGGCCCGTGCCGCGCTGGTCCAGCAGGAGCACCCGGTGGGTCCTCAGGGCACGGGCGAGCCAGCCGGTGGTGGCGTTCAGGGGCCGCGGCGACTTTCCGCCCGGTCCGCCCTGCAGGTACAACAGCCAGGGCAGGCGCTCGCCGGCGCGGGCCGGGTCGGACACTTCCCGGGCGAACACCTGGATCGAGGGTCCCGCAGGGTCGGCGTGGTCGAGCGGCACGGTGAAGGTGTGGTCGGTGACGGCGAGGCCTGGCAGGCGGTAGCTGCGGCTCATGAGGTCCTTTCCTCGGCAGACGACTCGGAAAGCGGCACGGACGTCTGCTCGGTCAACGGCTCGGGGTAGTGGCAGGCGACCTCGTGGCCCGGGGCGATCGGGCTGAGCGCGGGCCGTTCGGTGGCGCAGCGGTCGGCCGCCCTCGGGCAACGGGTACGGAACGGACAGCCGCTGGGCGGGCTGAGCGGACTGGGCAGGTCGCCGCGGAGCACGATCCGTTCCCGGGCCCGTTCGGCGTCCGGATCGGGCAGTGGTACGGCGGAGAGCAGGGCGTGGGTGTACGGGTGCGCGGCGCTGCCGTAGAGCGTGTCCCGGTCGGCCGTCTCCACGACCGTGCCCAGGTACATCACCGCGACGCGCGTGCTGATCTGACGCACCGCGCCGAGGTCGTGCGCGATGAACACGTAGGCGAGCCCGTACTCCTGCTGCAGGTCCTTGAGCAGGTTGAGGATCTGCGCCTGGACCGACACGTCGAGCGCCGAGACGGGCTCGTCGCACACCACCAGTTTCGGCCGCAGTGCCAGCGCCCGGGCGATACCGATGCGCTGCGCCTGGCCGCCGGAGAACTCGTGGGGATAGCGGGCGGCGTGCTCCGGCCGCAGGCCCACCCGCACCAGCAGATCCTCCACCGGCTCGTCGGGAGTCAACCCCTGATAGCGGTATGGGGCCGTCAGGATCTGCCGGACGGTCTGGCGGGGGTTCAGCGAGGAGAACGGGTCTTGGAAGATCATCTGCAGGTCGCGGCGCACGGGCCGCGGCAACGGCTCGTCCATGGTGGTGAGTTCGCGTCCGGCCATGCTGATCGTTCCTGATGTGGGTTCGATGAGCCGGGTCAGCAGCCGGGCGACGGTGGACTTGCCGCAGCCGGATTCGCCGACCAGACCCAGCGTTTCCCCCGCGTCCACTCGCAGCGACACCCCGTCGACCGCCCTGACCTGCCCGGCGAGCCGCCGGGTCAGGCCGTGCCGTACGGGGAACCGCTTGACCAGGTCGCGTGCTTCGAGCAGGGGCGCGTTCACGCGGTCACCTCCGGCGTCGACAGAGTGGGCAGGCGATCGGGCAGCGGCCCGTCGACGCGGGGTACGCAGGCGAGCAGGCCCTTGGTGTAGGTGTCGCGCGGGCGGTAGAACACCTCGCGGACCAGGCCTCGTTCGACCGCGCGGCCGCTGTACATCACGACGACCTCGTCGGCCAGGCCGGCGACCACGCCCATGTCATGGGTGATGAGCATGATTGCGGTGCCGGATTGCTCCCGTAGTTCCCGCAGCAGTTCCAGGATCTGGGCCTGTACGGTCACGTCGAGCGCGGTGGTCGGTTCGTCAGCGATGAGCAGGTCGGGCTCCAGGCACAGGGCCATCGCGATCATCACGCGCTGACGCATGCCGCCGGAGAACTCGTGCGGGTAGGCGCGGGCGCGGCGTTCGGGCTCGGGGATGCCGACCCGGTCCAGCATCCGTACCGCGACCCGGTGTCCCTCGCGGCGCCCGGCCCGGCGGTGTGCACGGTAGGCCTCGGCGATCTGGAAGCCCACCGGGTAGTAGGGGTTCAGGCAGGACAGCGGATCCTGGAAGATCATCGCGATCCGGTCACCACGCAGCCGGCGCAGCGCCCGGCCGCTCAGGTCGGTCAACTTCTGTCCGTCGAAGCGGACTTCACCCGTGACGTGGGCACCGCGCAGCAGACCCATGATGGCCAGGCTGGTCACGGACTTGCCGCTGCCGGACTCGCCCACCACGCCGAGCACCGACCCGGCGGCCAGGTCCAGTTCGAGTCCGTCGACGGCGCGCGCGCCGCTCGCGAAGTCCACGGTCAGGTCTCGTACGGTCAGCAGGGTCATCCCACGGCCCTCACTCTCGGGTCAAGAAGCGCGTAGACCAGGTCCACCACGACGTTGGCGATCACGACGAACGCCGCGGCGAACAGCGTCACGCCGAGGATCACCGGCTGGTCGGCGCTGTTGATCGCGTCGGCCGCGAGCTTTCCCACGCCGGGCAGGCCGAAGACCGACTCGGTGATGAGGGCGCCGCCGAGCAGCGCACCGAGGTCCATGCCGAAGATCGTCACGATGGGCATCAGCGCCGGCCGCAGCGCGTGCCGGCGCAGCACCGTCGGCTCGGGCAGACCCTTGGCGCGGGCAGTGCGGACGTAGTTCTGACCGAGGCTGTCGAGCATCTCACCGCGGGTGATCCGGGCGTAGATGCCGGCGTAGAGCATCGCCAGCGTGATCCACGGCATGACCATGGACTGAACCCAGCCGACCGGGTCCGCGGTGAGCGGGATCGCCTGCGGATAGGGCAACAGGCCCAGCTTGACGACGAGCAGGTACTGCAGCACCAGGGCGGTGAAGTACACCGGCAGCGAGACGCCGCCGAGTGCGGCCGTCATCGCCGCCCGGTCCCACAGGCTGCCGCGGCGCAGCGCGGAGATCACCCCGGCCGTGACGCCGACCAGCAGCCACAGCACCGCCGCGCCCAGGGCGATGGAGATGCTGACCGGCAGCCGGTCGGTGAGCATCAGCCACACGGGCTGGTCGGTCTGAAAGCTGAATCCCAGGCACGGAGCGGGACAGTGCACGGCCTGCGCACCCGTGCCGTACGTACGACCGCCCACGATGCCGATGAGGTAGTCACGGAACTGCACGCCCACCGAGTGGTTCAGGCCGAGCGTGGTGCGGATCTCGGCAATGCGCTCCGGGCTGCACGCCTTGCCGCAGGCGCCCTGGGCCGGGTCGGCGGGCATCAGATAGAAGATGGCGAAGGTGGCCGCGCAGATCACCAGCAGGATCAGCGCCGTCGCGGCCAGCCTGCGCAGGACATAAAGGATCATCGGCGTCGGCTCCGGGGATCGAGTGCGTCCCGTACTGCGTCGCCCAGCACGTTGAAGGCGAGCACAGTCGCGAACAGGAAGCCGCCTGGGATGAGGAAGTAGACGGGGTCGGCGGCATACCACGGCACCGCGGCGGCGATCATCTGGCCCCACGAGGGGGTCGGCGGGCGCACCCCGACGCCGAGGTAGGACAGGCCCGCCTCGGTGGCGACGTAACTGGGGATCGACATGGTCGCCACGACGAGGACCGGCCCACTCAGGTTGGGCAGCACCTCCCGCACCAGCAGTGCGCGCCTGGAGGCACCCAGCACACGGGCCGCGGCCACGAACTCGCCGCGGGCCAGCACCATCGCCTGCCCGCGTACGATCCGCCCGACGTACGGCCAGCCGAAGAAGCCGAGCACGACGACCAGCAGCAGCTGCCGGTTCACGCCCGGCGCCGCGGAGATCAGCGCGATCATGAAGATGAGGGCGGGAAAGGACATGAGCAGGTCCATCAGCCTGCCGACGACGGTATCGGTCCAGCCGCTGAAGAACCCGGCGGCCAGTCCGAGCGCCGTTCCGAGCGTCACCGACACGGCGGTGGCGAGCAGGGCGATCAGCAGCGAGACCCGGGCGCCGTAGACGACACGGGCGAGAATGTCCCGGCCGCTGCCAGGCTCCACGCCCAGCCAGTGCTGGGTGCTGATACCGCCTCCGGTGCCCCGCGGCAGCCCGCCGAGCACCGGATCCACCGCGTCGGAGTGGAACTCGGTCGGGGATGAGCCGGCGGTCCAGGCGATCAACGGGGCCGCGAGGGCGATGAGCACCAGGAGCACGACCACTGCCAGCGCCACCGTGGCGGAACGCTGGGCCAGCAGCCGGCGCAGCAGGGACGTCTCGTCCGGGCCGACGCGAGGTGGCGTGTCCGACGACGGCACGGGGGCGGGGAGGGTGGCGGTCACTTCCGCAGCCCCAGGGAGACCAGGTCCAGGCGGCCGACGTAGGCGATGTGCCCGTAGGCGCCCGTGACATGGGGGCCGACCAGGACCGCCGCCTTGTCCCACAGGAACGGCACGACCGGAGCGTCACGCATGATCTGCTGGGCGAGTGAGCCGTAGGCGGTCGCGGCGGCCGCCGGGTCCTTCATCCGGGCGATCGCGTCGATACGGGCGTTGACCTTGGCGGAGCCGTACTGGGCGTGGTTGTTGTTGCCCTCGGAGGTGATCAGCCGGCCGTCGAAAACGAGGGGCAGGTAGGTGGAGGCGCCGGGCCAGTCGGGTGTCCAGCCATCGATCACCAGGTCGTGCTCCTGGGCGGTGTTGCCCACGGTGCTGTAGAACGCCGACGAGCTGATCGCGTTGATCTTCACCTTGATCCCGGCCTTGGCCAGGGATGCCTGCACGGCCTCGCCCTGCGCCTGTCCGCCGGCGGTGGCTGGGGTGTCGAGCGTGAGGCTGAGGCCCGAGGCGTGGCCTGCCTGGGCGAGCAGCGCCTTCGCCTTGGCCGGATCGCCCTTGCCGCTCGGGCTGGGGAAGGGATCGTCGGTAACGGCACCGGGCAGGGACGGCGGCAGCAGGGTGGTGGCCAGTTGGCCGGCGATCGGTCCGCCCCGGGCGGTGCGCAGGGCGTCCTTGTCCAGCGCGTAGGCGATCGCCTGCCGCACCCGGACGTCGTCGAGCGGCTTGTGCCGGGTGTTGATGCTCAGGTACCGCGTGTTGATCGACTCACCGGTGACCAGTCGCTTGCGCACTGCGGGGTTGGCCATCACCGGCCCGACCGAGGCCGGGCCGACCGGCTCGAAGGCGACGGCGTCCGCGTCCTGCCCCTGGGCGGCGATGAGCCGCTGGTCGACGACGGCCGGGTCGAGGTTGAGATCGATCACGACCTTGTCCGGCAGCCCCTTGCGCACGGTATCGGTGGCAGGGCTCCAGTGGGTGTTGCGGACCAGCGTGAGCTGCTTCTTGGGCTCGAAGTCCCCGATCCTGTAGGGGCCGGAGGAGAAGGGCCTGCTGTCGTAGCGGATCCCGGTGTCCTTGTCCTGCGGAACCGGGGCGAAGATCGGCAGCGACACCGCGGAACCGAAGTCGGCCACCGGACGGTTGAGCTTGAAGACGATCGTCCGGCCGTCCGGGGTCTCGATCGAGGCGAGCCCGTGCTTGTCCTTGTAGGGGCCCTTGTAACTCCGCCCCCCTGCAAGCCACATGCGTGCGTACGGCGGCCCTTCGGGGAGTTCCGCGGCGAAGCTCCGCTCGACCCCGTACTTGATGTCCCGGCTGGCGATGGGCCGGCCGTCCTCGAACTTCACCCCTGCCTTGAGCGTGAAGGTCCAGGTGCGGGCCCCGTCGCTCGGGCGGCCGGTGTCCGTTGCCAGATCCGGCACGATCTTTCCCCCGGCCGGCCCGGGTGCCGCCGCGTACGTCGTCAGCGTCCGGTAGATGAGGCGGCCCACGTCCTCGGAGGACGTGACGTAGTTGCGGGCGGGGTCGAGGTGCTCCAGGTCGAGGCTGGAGAGCACGTGAAGCGTGCCTCCCTTGCTCGCCGACGCGCCCTGCCCGTCGCCGCCGTCGGCTCCCCCGCAGCCGGCGACGGTGACGAGTCCGAGGGCGGCAGCCATGACCATCCCGGAACCTCGTGCTCTCACGGTGACTCCTATGTGATGTGACATTTCACTGTGCGTGCGTCAAGGGTGTACGTGACCAGGCCCACACGGCCAGCTCCCGGGTCCCCAGAACATCGGGTTATGGGCGCCGCTCCCCGGGGGCATGAAGCGCTGCCGATACGAGCCGAAGGCACGCAGGGGCGGTGTGGCCGGCGCATGATGCGCAGACCACACCGCCTTCGACCGTGGGCATCTCGCACTATGCGGTCACCACTTGTAGGTCCAGACGGTGTCGTTGTACGCGTCGGAACTGTTGACGTAGATCCGGATACGGGCGGTGCTGTCCTCGAATCAATGGCCGGGCTTCCAGGTCTGCATGTCCAGCGCGGTGCAGTTCCCGGTGGGGGCGGCGGCATCGGGGTTGGTGACCACCCGGATCGGCCCACTGCCGGTGGCGGTCGAGGTGTCGACCTTGTAGATGACGACACCGGTGGCACAGGCGCCGGAGTCGTGGCCCGCGGCCTTGCGGGACTCGGCGAGTCCTGAGCATTGCTCAGAGGGGGCAGCGTCCGAGGACAGCAGCACCTTCTGGATCGTGCTGGGCGTCGGCGCTGTCGTACTTCTCGGAGCAGCGACCGCAGCGGTCACCGTCGCTCGCAGGCGCCGCGTTTCCCCCGCACCACCGTCCACCCATGCGGCGCCTCCAGGCCATTACCCCGGCGCGGTAGCGCCCACCTGCGGACCGGGCAGCGTGCCTCCGGGGGATCGGAGTCCAGGCTCTCTGAGTACGGATACTCAGACGCCTTGGTGACCGATACAGATGGGTGCATGACGGACAGGCATTAGCGTTGTTCTCGATCACCGAAGTGTTGCGGTCGCACGTTCACAACAACTCATCCACAACACCTCATCTGGCAGAGCGAGACCTGGGGGAGGGGACCACGCGTGGCGTGGCAGGAGTGGGAGCAGCTCAAGGCCGCAGCGGCGAGCGTCACGAGACACGGATGCAGCTAAACCACCTGTCAGATGGCCCGGGAGGCGGCGGCTCAGGCGGCAGCGGCGCCTCCGGCAAGTTGAGGTCCGACAAGGCGGCTTGGTCCCACGCAGGCGAAGGCGTCGCAGACGTGCAGAGCGACATCGGAAAGGTGATGACAAAGCTTGAGCACGGCCAGACCGGCCTCGGTAAGACGACGGGATGCCTGACCGCGGTGGCGCAGAAGGGTGTGTACGACTCCTGGGAGCGCCGTCTAAGGACATCAGCGACCTGTGCGGCGGGCTCGCGGGAGTGCTGGACAAGACGGGCCGCGACCAGCTCAGGACAGACGAGGCCATCAATGCGGAGATCGGAAAGCTGAAGGTGCATTCCGAGGACACCTCCGCCGACGGCGGCTCGGGCAAGGGTCGGTGACACAGAACATGGACCTCAAGACGCTCAAGGCCATCAATCCGTCGGAGTACGCAGACGCGGCGGACGGGTATCGCACGATGAGCGACGCGGCTGGTGCGCCCAGAGATCGTGTCGACAAGCACATCACCAAGGCCATGCGGCAGGCCAACGAGGGGGAGGCCGCGACAGCAGCACTCAAGAAGCTCAACGAGCTGTCGCGGAATTTTCACTACACGGATTGAAAGCCCACTCCAACTACTTCAACCCTGCAAAAGATCAGATGTCGGCGGACAATATTGCAAGGATTGTTGTCGGCAGATCTGACGAGATCGTTAGGGAGCAGCCGCGGTGAGAACTGTATACCCTGGAATTCTACTTGGTGCTTTTCTCTTGACTGGATGCAGCTCTTCGGACGGAACGACTGTAGGTGACTCGAAGAAAATGAACATGCAAGAGGCTGCAGAACATGCCGACAAGATCCTTGACGGCACGTTCGCCGCGATCAAGCCGACAGTGCACTGGACCCATGGCGAGTCAACCGAGGGTAGTTGTGACGTATCGAGGCGGCGGGCGGTAATGACTGTAATTTCAGAGTCGCGGAGGGGGAACTTTCTAGGTGCGGTGGAGCGTTACTGGAAATCGCAAGGATACAACCAGATCGGCGTCAATCGGGACACGAAAAGTCCAGCCATGTATTTTCAGACGCCAGATGAATTTAATGTGCGTCTCTTGATTGGTGATAACGGGCAGGCATTCTTTGAAGTGGCAACACCATGTGTGGAAAAGTCATCGGTGTCACCACCCACCTCGAAGACAGTTGGACCGAATTATGCGGGAAAGCCGATTCCGGACGCGAATGTCCATTCCGACTTCTGGTCATCCGGTGGTCCCGTTCCTTCGTCCTCCCAGAGCGGGTCGTGACGAAGAGAAGGAAGCCAGGGCCGTCGACAGTGGACGGGGCCGTTGGAACTCCGCGCCGTGGAACCAGCTACGCCGGTGGAAGGCGCGGCGGGCGACCCCGCATCCGGGAAGGCCACGGAGATTCCCGATGTGACGAAAGGACAGGCACGGATCCAGTGCAGCCACGTACCAGGAACCGTAGAGTCCGCCGCCTTGCATGGACGGAAGTGACCGATGGCAGGGACGGACGCCAAGGACACCCCGGCTGTAGCGGCGTCCCCTTCAACGGCGCCTGTTGACCGGACCACTTCTTCCCGGACGAAGGAGCCGTGAGTCGCGCCATGCCCGCCTCGGTTGGGCAGCGGCACTTTCGCCAGGCAGGTGCACGTCCATGCTGAGGGTTGACTTAACGGAGGTTGGCGGACACCAACAAGGACAATGCCGACCGTCGGGTGCGGCTGAGCTTCTTGGGCCAGGGATCCGCTTCGGTGGGACTGCATCGGTGAGGTCCGGCCCCCGCCGAACGACCGTGGCGGCCAGGACTCTGTAAGGTCGGGCGGCGGAGCTTGACCCCACCACCTCTTCGTCCCGAAGTGATCTGGACGGCGGATCCGCCCTGGGCTGCCCCGCCCCCATGCGCTGATGGTCTGCAGGCGTCCGCGCTTGTCCGCTGCTGTGCGTCGACGTTGTCACACAGGCAGGGCTCCAGCCTCATCCCGGCCACTTTCGCGCGAACGTGCTCGACCAGCCTCAGCCGTGCTTCACAGACACTGAGGCACAGTAACGACCCCGCTCGATCTGGCGTCTTCCGCAGTACGGCCCGGCCTTCCTCCTCCGTGAGCATCTGCACTCGGAAGAGGGCCTCCTGGGCGTTGGAGCGCAGGTCGCAGGCGCGGATCCAGACCGTGTACTGGCCGGCGAAGAGAAGGCATCCTCGACCGTCCTCGCCCTCACCCGGGCTTTGATCACGCGACTGGACCGGCCAGGGATGCGGCTCTGGACGCGGCAGCCCAGTCTTGAACCGTGTGTGCGCAAGGACGTGAGCGGCGACGGCGGATGCCTCATGTCAGTTCGCCGGTGCGGCTTCCGGGCCGCAGCCGACCCGCCGTTCGGGAGCCGACTGGAAAGACCTTTCTCGAGAAGGCGGCCTACGTGCTGGCGCCCGGGACGGTCGTCTTTGGTCTGCTCTATTACTTCGGCAGCACCTACATCACGTCGTACTACTCCTTCTTCGGGATCTTGGCGAGCGATCTGCAGCTGTCCTCGCAGAGCTACGTTGCGCGCAGTGATGACGCGCTTTTTCTGCCCCTGTGGTTCCTGTTCTGCTGTGGGCTCGCCGTGCTGCTCGCCTTCGGGCTGCTGGAGCGGTGGCTGCTGAGGAGCGGCCGGAGCCTGCGGCGCCGGGTGACCCGGGGCCTGCTGGGCGCGGGGACTGTTCTGACGCTGCTGGGGCTCGTCGTGTTCATGGGTCCCGCTTGGTGGAACAACGAGATCATTGCCCGTCTGCAGCCCGGCCTGGTCCGGGAGTTCCTCCCCACTTTGGTGGTGGCCCTGGGCACGACCATGGGGATCTGTGCGGTCCATCTGCGCATGGCGCACCAGCGTCGTCTGAACGCCGGCCGGCCGACTGACAGGCTGTGGTTGGTCGGCGGGTCGCTGTTCACCGCCATGCTCTTTCTGTCGCTGTTCTTCAGCATGGCGCGATACGCCCACGATGCCGGTCTGGCACAGGCCCAACTCGATGCGAGAGGTCACTATCGCGGTAGGCCATGGGTCCGCGTCTACTCCCGGCAGCCTATCGCCTACAACCTGCCCGACATCTCACGGGAGGACCTTGCCCCCGACCACGGGCCCTACCGGTACCGGTATGAATGGTTCGTGCTGTTGGCGAAGAGCAACGGCCGGTATTACCTGGTGAATCGCTCATGGCATCCGTTCTCGAACAACACGGTGGTCGTGCTGCCCGACGACGACAGCGTTCGTGTCGACGTCCTCGGGCGCCCGTCATGAGCGCCTTTCCGCCCGTCAGGAAGCGGACCCGCTGTCTCCAGGCTCGGTCGCCCCAGGCGGTGCATGAGGGCTTTCCGGAGAAGACTCGGGTGAGCCGGGAGAGGACTCGGGTGAGGCCGGAGAGGATTCGGGTGAGCCGGGAGAGGATTGCGGTGAGCCAGGAGAGGAATCGGGTGAGCCGAGGGAGGACTCGGGTGAGGCGGCAGGAGAAGAGTTGCTCTCGGGCGCCGGCGTGGTCGAGGAGTTCGTCTCCTCGGCAGAGGGCTTCCTCGACTCGTACGTAGGCCTCCCCGGCTCGCTGGGCGGTTCTTCGGTGGTGCCACCCGATTTCGACGCATGGACCACCAGTTCCACGCGGATGGTCGCAGAGGGCGGATCAGTCTCGATGACCAGAAGCACCGTGCTGACCCCGGCGACCGTCGGTTTGGACACGATCTCGATCGCGCAGGACTCGCCGGGCTTGAGCGTCCTTCCGGCACAGGTCCCCAGATCGGCGGAGAACTGCGACGGTCGCGCGGATCCCCTGGACCGGTAGGACATTGGCCCGGCGGTGCTCTCCCTGGTATGAACGCTCCGGACCTTCACCGGCTTGTCCTCGGTATTGGTGACACGCACCCGGCCGACGGCAGAGGATCCGACCTGTACCGTCGGAACACTGATGTGCGAGGTGTCTCCCGTGTGGACATCGCCATACAGCTTGTCCGAGCCCGGTTCCTTCTTCACCTGGCACCCAGCCGCCCACCACACGGCCACGGCCATCACCGAAGCACTGCACACGACACGCCGGACTGCGCCCCGCATGATCACCTCTGTTTCGATCTGTGTTCGACAGTCACCTTTCCACAGCAGGGGTGCCACCTGTCCTGACACGAACGACGCGGCGCTACCTCTCACCCGCGCGCACTAATACGCCTGCAGCGTTTCGCCAACTGGCCTGCTTGAGGCGCTTCAGTGCTGCGAAGCCCGCCTTTCGTCTTCCTCGACGGCTGCTTCCAAGGGTGCTACCACCCGTCCTGCAGATGCTGGCCCACGCGGCGAACGGGGCGTATCGCTGGTACGGAGTGCTCCTTCGAGGACGGACGGCCGCTGGACAGATGCGCCTGCTGTTCATGGCGGACCGGATCCCGCCGGAGCTGAGGGTGATCGTCGAGTTCCTGAACCGGCAGATGCGGTATCGACGTGTATGCGGTCGAGCTGACCCAGTACAGGGCGCCGGAGACCTCTGGGTGTCCTCGTCCCGCGCGTCCACGGGGAGGTTGCCACGGCCGCGCAGTCCCCTTCCGGCCGCCGCACCGACAGCGGACCGCGCGTGCCGGACCGCCAGGCGGCGCCCGGCCTCCTTCGCCTCCGCGGCCAACTCGGCTGGACTGGTTGTCTTCGGCCCAGGGCGGCGGCGAGCATCCGTCGGGCGCCCATCACCTGGGGAGGTGCGCCCTTCACGCGCTCCCGGGAGCCTCCTTGTCGGACTCCGCCCGTATCGTGCACGCAAGCACTGGATACACGACCGGAAAAGGGGAGTGGGATGGACGAGTGGGTTCCCGTTGACTTGATACATCTGTCTGATGGACGAGACGTCTCCCTCGTCCTGCGTGCGGTTGGGCCCCACGAAGCTCGACGCGCCCACGTTCGAGCCGAGTGCCTGGTGACTACGGATTTCGTGAATGCCCGCTTGGAGACCAGCATCTGGCTTGATCACCTCCAGGAGTGGGAGGAAGCACTGAGCCGCCTCCGTGCTGGTGAAGACGCCAGCTGGCCGCAAGGAAGCCGAGGGCTGGAGCTGTACTTTCACCCGCACGAAAACGGCTGGCTCTCCCTCTCGGTCCACGACCCCGACAGGTTGACGGTGGCCCTGGGACTCGAAGCACCGCCTGAGTGGATCGAGGAGCACGAGGCAAACGTTCAGCGCCTGCGTGAGGCCTGCGGCGAGTCCTGAAGACGTCAGCCCGCCAGACTGAGGTCTCGGGGTTGCAGCTCGATCAGAGCAGCGGCGACGGCGGAGCCGCGATGGCGAGGCGTTGAGCGTATGGCCTCGTCGTCCCGGAGCACGGCTCGTGCGTATATGTCCGTGAGCGCCATTTCCGGGGCTGACTCAAACCAGCTCGGGTAGCGGGTCCGGTCGCAGCGCCGGTGCGGCTTTCGACTCCCACAGTCTGGTGGTCCGTAGGTAGCCGTGGATCACTGAGATCATCGCCAGAATGAGAAGTGGTCCGAACACCCACGGATGGAGGGCCATTTCCATCGGCAGATAGCGGTACGAGACCAAGAGTGCGGCGAAGACCGCTGTGCCGTGGGCGACCATCTGGGTTCCTGACCGGTCCCAGCCGCGTTCGAGCGAGCGGAGAGCTGCTTCGATCGTGAGGGCGAACACCACACCGGCCACGAGATCCGTGCCGTAGTGGTAGCCGAATCCCAGCGTTGCGCCGAGCGTGGCGATCAGCCAGAAAGCGCCTGCGTACCGCAGGATCCGTGGGCCCGTGCGGGAATGGATGAAGATCGCGGTGGCCCAGGCTGTGTGCAGACTGGGCATGCAGTTGCGGGGGGTGATCTCGTCGTATGACACCGGGTGCGGAGTGCTGATCGGCGGCGGTGTGTCCGGCCACAGGTTGGCCACCGCCCAGTGCACGCCACCGGTGCCGGAGGCTCCCGGCCCGTACGCGAAGACCGGTCCGACCACCGGGAAGAGCATGTAGATGCCCGGTCCGAGGAGGCCGATCACCAGAAAGGTGCGCACCAGATGATGGCGCGGGAAGCGCCGTTCGACCCTCACGTTGCGCAGCTGATACAGCGCGACGACGACCGCGGCCACCGCCAGCTGAGCGTATACCCAGCCGAGAAGATGGGTGCCGATCGGGCCGGTGGCCTCGACCATCCGGCCTGCCAGCCACGACGGGTTGCCCAGCGCGTGATCGGCGGTCGCCACGTACGGGTCGAGCACCGACGGGCGGGTCTTCGAGGTGATGAGCAGCCAGGTGTCGCCGGTCTTGCGTCCGGCCACCAGCAGCAGGCCCAGCCCGACGCCCTTCAGCAGCAGGACGCGTTCCCGGCCCGTGCGGCGCGTGACAGCGATGACCGCACAGCCCAGCATCACCCACAACGCGCCGTTGCCGAAGAAATGGCCGTCGGTCATCTTGGCGTCGACCGCCCACCGCACCCCTACGAAGACGACGTCGATGCCGATCGCGACACCAGCCGCGATGAACCGTTGCCGCCAGGTGAGCACCACCATCATCAACGCCATACCCGCGTACAGCGGCCCTGGCTTGGGAGCGAATATCACCTCTTCCGCCTGATTGGTCATCGGCCCCGGTGTACCGCAGCAGCGACGCGCGACGATCTCCAGCGTGATGAGGAAACCGAGTGCCACCACGCCCGTCGCGGCCCACAGGATCGCCCGCGGTTGACGCCACGCGGCGTACGTAGTTCTGCCGGTTATTCGCGAAAAGACTCGCGATGATATAGGTATCAACTGTCTGACCGATTTGTTATCTAGTCAACCAGGCCGCCGTTCGCGCTGGATGGCATGGTTTTCCGGTGGGGGACGGAGGGGGTGATCGTCGCTAATTCGAACATGCTATCGGAGTGGCGGGGAATGGTCTCCGACAATGTCATCAACCGCCCGGAGCGCGTCCATGAGGAGACTCGCGTCCGCGTGGAACTCGGGCGCCGTAAAACGGCTTGCCGGACCTGGCTGTTCACACTGGCCACCTCTGGCTGCTACCGAAGGCACCACGGTCGGCGCGCTCCGTTCCCCCTGCTCGGCCATCCTGTTCCGGCGAACCGGCCCGTCCGCAGTGCCCAGGATCATACCGACTCCGGCCGGCTCCGCGACGGCTCGGTCTGGGCGAGCCACGCCCGTGTGATCCCTGGCATGCGCTGGCGCCTCATACTCGGCTCGACCGCCCAAGGAACACGGGTCGTCATGAAGTTCGGCGTGCCGTCGGCCGCGTAGCTGTCGGTCACCTCGGTCCGGGTGGGGTCGCCGGGCACGCCGGTCTGCCGTACGGCTTGCCGTCGTAGTACGTGCGGACCCGTTCGGCGTTGTCGCCGCAGCCGCGGCTGCGGTGCAGGCGTCGGTGCCGAAGACCACGAGGCGCTCGGACTCCAGTCGCGTGCGCTACCTCGCCGGGGACGGCACGTCGCTGCGGCCCGCCCGGCCGGGACGGCTGCCGAAGCCCACGCCGGACGGATCGAACGTGGCCTGCGCCGATGTGCTGCCCGGTCACGGCGACGACGGAGGGCGTCCGTGGGCTGCTCATCGTGAAGACCCCCGAGGCGGCCACCGACCCGGCGCGCGAAAGGTTGCCCTGAGTCGGACGGCTGACGGTTGCGTCGGCGAGTGGCAGGCCCCTGCCATGTGGGGTGGCTCGGTCGGCGGACGGTGACGGGTGGCCTGGGGCCTCATCCGGCGGCGCATGCCCGTGCCGCCTGAGCAAGGCGGCGGACGCCCTCGGTGAGGTCGGCGGGGTGTTCGGCGGCCGCGAAGGCAAGGCGCAGGTAGGCGCCGGAGGGCTCGGCCGGGAAGAAGGTGGTGCCGGCGTCGACCGCCACGCCGTGGGCGCGGGCCGCGTCCGCGAGGACGTAGTCCTCCAGGCCGGGCGGCAGTTGGACCCACAGGTGGAGGCCGCCGTCAGGGATCCGGGGAACGGCCCAGTCCGGCAGGTCGCGGGCCAGGGCTCCCGCGAGGACCGTCCAGCGTTCCCGCAGCCGGGTGGAGAGGGTGCGCAGATGGCGGTCCCAGGCCGGAGTGCTGACCAGTTCCACGGCGGCCTCCTGCAGAGGGCGGGTGATGAAGAAGTCATCGACCCGGCGCATGCCCCGCAGCCGCCGCATCACCGGCCCGCGGGCGATCACCGCCCCGATGCGCAGGCTCGGTGAGGCCGGCTTGGTCAGTGAGGTCAGGTGGACCACCGTCCCGTCGCGGTCGTCCGCGACCAGGGGGCGGGGCACCGGTCGCCCGTGGCCGAGATGGCGGGCGAAGTCGTCCTCGACGAGGAACGCCCCGGTGGCGCGGGCCACGTCCACGACCTGACGCCGCCGCTCGGGTGTCAGCACCGTGCCGGTCGGGTTGTGGAAGGTGGGCTGGCAGTACAGCAGCCGGGCCCCGGTCACGGCGAAGGCGTCGGCCAGCAGGTCGGGGCGGATACCGTGGTCGTCCATCGGTACGGGTACCGGGCGCAGCCCCGCAGCGCGGGCAGCGGCCAGCGCGCCCGGGTAGGTCGGCGACTCCACCAGCACCGGGCTGCCCGGCGCGGCCAGCGCCCGGAACAGCATCGACAGCGCGCCCTGCCCGCCGCCGGTGACCAGCACGTCGTGCGGGCCCAGGTCGCCGCCCGCGACCCGGGCGAAGATCGCGCGCAGGGGGGCGAGGCCCTCGGCGGGTGCCCGGTCCCAGGCGTCGGGGCGACGGGCAGCGCGGGCCAGCGCCGCGCTGAGCGCCCGGTCCGGGCGCAGTGCCGGGTGCAGGTAGCCGCCCGCCATGGAGATCGTCCCGGGCGGCAGCGGGCCCGAGGGGGCGTCCGCGGCACCCGCGTCGAAGTCGTTTCCGGCGAGCGCCACCGCCTGCCAGGAGGTGTCCGGGGCGTCGTCGCTGGCACGGGTGTGGCGCGGGGCGACATAGGTGCCGCTGCCGGGACGGGTGACCACCTCGCCCTCGGCAGCCAGTTGGGCGAACGCGCGCGACACGGTCACCGGACTGACGCCATGACGCCCCGTCAATTCACGGCTGCTCGGCAGCCGTTCGCCGGGCGCCAGTTGGGCGATCTCCATGCGGAGGATCGCCACGAGGACTTCAGTACTGCTACTCTCATGCATGAGACAACAGAGTAACGCTTCTCTCCTTACTGGAGAATCGCTTCTCAGCTCGGCGGAGTTCACCCCGGCGGACATCGCGGCCCTCCGCGCCGACACCCCTGGCTGCGAGTCGGTCGTCCACTTCAACAACGCCGGCTGCGGCCTGGTGGCCCGCCCCGTGCTCGCGGCCGTGACCGACCACCTCCGACTCGAAGCGGAGATCGGCGGATACGAGGCGTCGGCCGCCCGAGAGACCCAGGTCCGCGACTTCTACACCTCGATCGCCGACCTCCTGGGCACCGGCCCCGGGAACATCGCCTTCGCCGGCAGCGCCACCCACGCCTACACCAAGGCACTGTCGGCGATCGACTTCGAGCCCGGAGACACGATCCTCACCACGCGCAACGACTTCATCTCCAACCAGATCGCGTTCCTCGCCCTACGCAGACGATTCGGCGTCGAGATCGTCCACGCCCCCGACCGCCCCGACGGCAGCGGGGTCGACGTCGACGCCATGGCCGCGCTCATGCGCACCCACCGCCCCCGCCTGGTCGCCGCGACCCACGTCCCCACCAACTCCGGCCTCGTCCAGCCGATCGCCGACATCGGCCGCCACTGCCGCGAGTTGGAGCTGCTCTATCTCGTCGACGCCTGCCAGTCGGCGGGTCAGTACCCGCTCGACGTGAACGCGATCGGCTGCGACCTGCTGACCGCGACCTGCCGCAAGTTCCTGCGCGGGCCGCGTGGTTCGGGCTTCCTCTACGTCTCCGACCGCGTCCTGGAGGAGGGCTACGAGCCGCTGTTCATCGACATGTACGGGGCCCGCTGGGTCGAGCCCGAGAAGTACCGGCCGGTGGACAGCGCGGCACGGTTCGAGGAGTGGGAGTTCCCCTACGCCACCCTTCTCGGCTGCGCGGCCGCGGTGCGCTACGCCCTGCGGGTCGGCCTGGAGCCGATCTCCCGCCGGACGCCCGTGCTGGCCGCCGGGCTGCGTGACCGGCTGGCGGCCCTCCCCGGCGTACGGGTCCTTGACGGCGGCCCGGCTCCGGCGGCGCTCGTCACCTTCGAGATCGCCGGCTGGCAGCCGCAGCCGTTCAAGGCCGCCCTGGACGAGCGAGGCGTCAACTCGGCACTGAGTTTCCGGGAGTTCGCGCAGTACGACTTCGCGGACAAGGACGTCGACTGGTGTCTGCGCCTCTCCCCGCACTACTACAACACTGAGGAGGAGGTCGACATGGTCGCCGCGGCCGTCTCCGAGCTCGCCGAGCGCGGTCCGGGGAGCCACTGATGGCGTCGGTGCACGCTTCCACGGGCGCGGCGACGGCTGCCGCGGCGCCGTTGCCGAGCCTCTGGCGCAACGGGGACTTCCTGAAGTTCTGGCTGGGCGAGAGCGTGTCGCTGCTCGGCACCCAGGTGACCACCCTCGCCCTGCCCCTCACCGCCATGCGCGCGTTCGGGGCGAGCGACGAGCAGGTGGGACTGCTGCGCTTCCTGCAGCTCGTCCCGTACCTCGGCCTCGCTCTGCTCTTCGGGGTGTGGGTGGACCGGGTCCGCCGACGCCGGGTCATGCTCGCCGCGAACCTCGTCCGGATGGTTCTGCTTGCGCTGGTCCCCGCCCTGTACTGGGCGCACGCCCTCAGCCTGGTCACCCTGACGGTCATCGCCTGCGCCGTCGGTGTGGCGTCGGTGCTGTTCGACGTGAGCTGGATGTCGTACGTGCCCACCCTGGTCCGCGACCCCGGCCAGTACGTCGAGGCGAGCGCGAAAATGGGCGTCAGCTCCTCCGCGGCCGATGTGGCGGGGCCCGGTATGGCGGGTGTGCTGGTGTCGGCGCTGACCGCACCGGTGGCGCTGATCGTGGACGCCTTCTCGTACCTGGTGTCCTTGGTCTCCCTGCTGCTCGTCCGAACGCCTGAGCCGCGCCCGGAGAAGGGTGCGCGACGGCATGTCTGGGGCGAGCTGCGGGACGGCCTCCGCTGGGTCATGAAGGACAGGATCCTGCGGGCCCTGGCGCTCGTCGGATTCTGCTGCAACTTCTCCATGGTCACGGTGTGGACGATGTTCCTGCTCCACGGCACACACGATCTGCATCTGTCCTCGTCCGCTCTCGGCGGCATCTTCGCCACCGCCTCCGTGGGCGGCCTGATCGGCGCGCTGATCTCCGGGCCCGTCATCAAGCGCTTCCTGCTCGGACGCGTCTACCTGGTGGCCCAGTCGGCCCTCCTGCTCGGTCCGAGCCTGATCGCCGCCGCCACCGGGCCCCGATCGGTGGTGATCGCGATGTGCGTCGTGTCCTTCTTCGTCACGTATCTCGGCCTCGGCGTCGCCAACGTCGTCATCGTCAGCCTCCGGCAGACCAGCACGCCCGCCTCGATGATGGGACGGATGACCGCGGCCTTCCGGACGCTGCTGTTCGGCGGTGGCGCCCTCGGCGGCCTGTCCGCCGGCTTGCTGGCCGGTCATCTCGGTGGCAGGGGCGCCCTGGCCGTCGCGGCGATCGCCTCCGCCGTGGTGGCGGTCGCGCTCCTGGCGTCCCCGGTCACCCGGCTCACGGCCCTGCCGCCACCGATGGCTCAGTGACGCGTACCGTCCTGAAGGACGGCGGCCCGGTCGGTACCGGCTGGGCCGCGTCCTTGTGCGGCTGCGCGGGACTGAGGTCCGCCCGTCCGGGACCGCTTCTGTCCGAGAGCGGCGGCTTCAAAGCGGGCGCCCGGGGTCATCCGACGCCCACCCCGAAGCGTCGATGCCAAGGTGCCGCCGCAGGGCGGAAGCCCACCCGGTCGCAGGAGGAGGCGCTCGGTTGTTCCGCCTCTTCGGCGAGCGCGCCGCTGAGGCCGTCACGCCACGGGGCCGAGCGTCTCCTGGGGGGAAGTCCTCCGCCCTGCTCTACTTCGCACTGGCCGGCACCGATCATGCCGGCCACAAGGAGCAAGGCGGCGATCCGCGCTACGTAGCAGACGTGCCGCGGCCACCTCTGCGGCCGGGGTTCCGGTCGCCGGTGCCGGCAGCGCCACCGGCTGTCGTCCGTCGGCCGGATCCGCGGGCGACCTTGCCGGAGGCAGCGCTGGTCGCGGCCCCGTTCCCGGCCTGTCGGCCGGATCCGCGGGCGACCTTGCCGGAGGCAGTACCGGTCGCAGCTCCGCCCCCGGCCCGGCGGTCGGCACTGCGGCCGCCCGAGCCAACAGCACCACCGGTGGCCTTGCCGGCTCCCGTCCGGCGGGCAGAACCGCGCCCGCTGCTCGCGGAAGACTCGCCGGCTCCTGCTGCCTCTGCTGCGGCCCGGCGGTTCGAGCCCCGGTCCCTGGTTCCGGTGGCAGCGTCTGTCGCCGCTGCGCTGCCGCCTTTCCGGCGGCGGCTGGACCGCTTGCCGGGCTTGGTGCTGGTCTTCCGGTCCGGGGCGGGCGCTGCCGGTGTCGCCGGTTGGGCGACTTCGATGGTGATGGGAACGCCGGAAGGCTCGCGGGCACCGGTGATCGCGGCCAGTTCCGCGTCGCGGGACGTGATACGGGCTGTCCTGGGGCGGATGCCCGCGTCCGACATGAGCTGGGTGACGTCCCGTTTCTGGTCGGGCAGGACCAGTGTGACCACGCTGCCGGTGCCGCCTGCACGGGCCGTTCGGCCGCCCCGGTGCAGATAATCCTTGTGGTCAGTGGGGGGATCGACGTTCACGACGAGGTCGAGGTCGTCGATGTGGATGCCCCGGGCCGCGACGTTCGTCGCCGCCAGCGCGGTGATCTGGCCGCTCTTGAACTGTTCCAGGGTGCGATTCCGCTGTGGCTGGCTACGGCCTCCGTGCAGTGCGGCCGCACGGACACCGACGGCCAGGAGCCGCTTGGCGAGCCGGTCGGCGGACCTCTTCGTGTCGAGGAAGAGGATGACCCGGCCGTCGCGGGCTGCGATGCGTGTGGTGACGGCCTTCTTGTCGGTCTCGTCCAGGACGTGGAGCACGTGGTGCTCCATGGTGGTCACCGCTCCTGCGGACGGGTCCACGGAGTGCACGACGGGGTCGGTCAGGAACCGTTGCACCAGGCGGTCGATGTTGCGGTCCAGGGTGGCCGAGAAGAGCATGCGCTGTCCGTCGGGCCGCACCTGCTGGATCAGCTTGGTCACCTGCGGCAGGAAGCCCATGTCGGTCATCTGGTCGGCTTCGTCCAGCACCGTTATGCGTACGCTGTCGAGCACGCAGTCGCCGCGCTCCACGAGGTCGTTGAGCCTGCCGGGACTCGCCACGAGCACCTCGGCGCCGCGCCGTAGCGCCGCGGCCTGCTTGGTGATGGACAGCCCGCCGACCACGGTGGCCAGCCGGAGGTTCACCGCCGTGGCGTAGGGGGTCAGCGCGTCCGTCACCTGCTGGGCGAGTTCCCGGGTGGGCACCAGCACGAGCGCGAGGGGTGCCTTGGGTTCGGCCCGCAGTCCGGCCGTACGGGCCAGAAGCGCCAGCCCGAACGCGAGGGTCTTGCCGGAGCCGGTGCGTCCCCGTCCCAGCAGGTCACGGCCGGCGAGCGAGTTGGGCAGCGTGGCGGCCTGGATCGGGAAGGGGGTGGTGACGCCCTGTGCGGCAAGGGTCTTCAGCAGCCCTGCGGGCATGTCCATAGCGGCGAAGTCCTCGACGGCCGGAAGTGCCGGCGTCGTGCTTTCCGGCAGCCGGAACTCCCTGGGGGGCGACGCGGACGGTGAGGGCGACGAGGTGCGCCGGTTCGGCTTCTGGGGCCTACGGGGCATGCGGTTATCTGCCTTCCTGGAAACAGCGCAAACCGGGGTCCGCACCATGACGGTGCGAACCCCGGTGCGTGGATACGCCGCCGGCGATCAGGCGGGGACGATGTTCTCCGCCTGCGGGCCCTTCTGGCCCTGCGTGACGTCGAAGGAGACCCGCTGGCCCTCCTGAAGCTCACGGAAGCCCTGGGTGGCGATGTTCGAGTAGTGCGCGAAGACGTCGGGGCCACCGCCGTCCTGCTGGATGAAGCCGAAACCCTTTTCGGCGTTGAACCACTTCACGGTTCCCTGTGCCATGATCTTCTCCTTCTGTAGGCAGAGGCCCCATCCGGAGATGCCGGAAAACAAATAATGCGCCCGAAGGAGAAACATTCCCGTCAGGCGCACATAGGTTAATGGGTACCAAAGACTGCAACCCTGAAACCATAGCACACCCTCGGCTGCCTGTGATGGGCCGGCGAGGCACGGGGTTCCCGGACCGATGCGATCGAATTCCAGAAGGCGAGCCGGTGCGGGTGCGGAACGTACCCGCTGGGGTGGCGACTGTTGTCGCAGGTGAAGCTCGCCCGTCCTCCCTGGAACGGCAGCGGGCGGGCGACCTCACGGCAGCCGGAGCCGTCGGGTGCCACGTCATCGGGTGGGCCGACGACTGGGCGGTGTCGGGCGCCACTGATCCGATGACGTGGCCGGAGCTTGGCCCTCGGAAGTCGAAGTCCTCGATTGTCCGCACCAAGCCCGGTTGTTGATGACCACCTTGCCGCATGCGGATCCTGACGCGTAATAGCGGAATGCCTCCGGGGCCTTGTCGAACGGGAAGGCCCGTGTCGAACGGGAAGGCCTGGTCGATCACCGGACGGATGCCCTTCTGTCCGATGAGCCGGTTCATCGCCATGAACTGTGCCCGACTGCCGACAGCAAGCACGCACACGGTGGCACCAGAGCCGAAGAGCACCCAACGGATCGATCGGCGGCGCGGCCTCGGAGAGAAGGCCGACACAGGCGACGTGGCCCGCCACCTTCACCGCCTTGAGTGATTCTTCGATCAGCCCCGCGATGTCGACCACACGATCGGCGTGCTGGTCGTGCGTCAGTTCGCGTACTCTGCTGGGCCAGTCGGGAGTGGCGTTGTAGTCGATCACTTCGTCCGCTCCGAGTTCAGCCAGGCGCTGCGCCTTGGCCGGGCTGCTGGTGGGGGCGATCACGCGGGCCCCGTCGCCGTCACCGGTCAGGGCGTTCCAGGCGGTGACCGCGGCGCAGGGCAGTGTTGCTGCCTCCTCGAACGACAGGTGCTCGGGCACGGACACCAGAGCTGTTTCGTCGATCAGGGCGAGCTCGGTGAGCATGCCGTCCAGCGAGCCGCCGAGCTGCGGGAGGTGCTGGATGCCGAACGGGCCGTCCTGCCAGCTGGGGAAGACGGTGCCGGCCACCCGCTCTCCGACCCGCACCGTCCTGACGTCGCGGCCCCCGCCACCACCTGGCCGGCTCCGTCCGCCACGGGGACCACGTCGGGTTCCGCCGGGAGTACGTAGGTGCCGCGCAGCACCATCAGGTCGCGAAAACTCAGGGCGGCAGCGCGTACGGCAACCAGGACCTGCCCGGGGCCGGGGACCGGGTCCGCGCGCTCGCGGACCGCCAGAGCGTCGATCCCGGCGCCGCTGTCGACGTGGTGGCCACGCATGAAACGGTGCTCCTTTCCCGTGCCCTGCGCGGCTGCCGGTCACTCGTCCACGTCCGACTCGGTGGCCGACGGGACTTCGGCGGCGGTCTTGCTGTAGCCGAGGGCCTCCACGATCCGGCCCTCCTCGACGCGCATGAGGTTCACGCCGCGAACGCAGTCGCTGGGCCCATCGCCGAAGCGGTAGCGCCAGCGGATCGTTGCTCGGTCGCCCGCGACGGCGACGTCCTCGGGCTGTCGCTATCTCGCCGCCGACCTGGCCCTGGCCGACCCCGCCCATCCGGGACACGCCGTCACGCGCCAGTACCGTGAGCGCGTGAGCCGGCTTCTTGCAGGCGAACTCGTCAGGCTTGGTCATCCCCGACCGGCCCACGCCGCCGACCAGCTCCTGCTGCTGATCGACGGAGCTTCGGCCGAGCAGATCCTCGCGCGGCGCGGCAACCAGGACGACCCGGCGTACCCGACCCGGCTCGCCCCTTGACGCAGGCCGGCACCCGAAACACGCACCGCGTCGGAGCGGCTCGGCCTTGGGCCGCACGCAGTTGGGCACTCGTCCGCCCCTCGTGGAACCGTGCATGGCGTGTTCGATGTCGTGCTGTGTCGTGGACACAGTCAAGCCGAGATCCAGCTCCTGCCTCCCCTGGGCGGGCTCCGCATTGTTCGGAGCTGCCATGGGCTGCGTCGCCTGGTCGCTCACCGTCTGGGCGCGCGCGTACTGCGACGCGGGCTACGAAGCCGGCGGACGCTTCGAGCTCAACTTTCTGCTCCCTCTGGTCGTGGGAGGCGAAGCACTCGTCGGGCTCGTGGCGCAGGCCGTCGGCCGACACGTGGTGCTCCGCGCGCCGACGGCGGTCCGCGTCGCACTGCCGACGCTGTTCGTGGCTGGTGCGACGGTGGGGCTGGCATGGTGGTTCTTCGCGACCCGAGGGACGCTGGACGGCTATCCCGGCGACTCCGGCCTCTGCCCCCCGAGTAACGTCCCGCCACAGTGGCCCGACTGGATCCCCGTCTGAACGGCCCCAACCGATCACGATCCGCCACCTGTCCCGCGGAACGCAGACGCAGGACGACGTCCTCCTCCCGGTCCTCGTCGATCCGCAGCGTCGGCGACGCGTCGCCGAACGAACGGCCCTGCCGGAGCCACGCGTACACGACCGTCGCGCACCCGGCCGGTGTCGCCGCGCCGGTGACCGCCGCCCGCACACAGGACCGTCACGCAGCCCCGCCAGAGCGCGGGTCGTCACGCAGCAGGGCGGGTACCGCCTCGAGCACACGCACCGTCGACGTGACGGTGCGGGCGACGACGAGAGCCCGCTCGGCGGGGGAACGTCCCCCACCGGTCGGCGCCGGGGCCTACGGGGACGCGGAGGAAGGGAACGGGCACGGACGGCGCGTCATGACCGGACATCGCGCCCGCCCCCGCCTCACCCGTTCCAGGCCGCCGCGCACAGCGCCCGGTCGACCTCGTCGGTGTAGTGGGCCGCGGCCAGCCAGGCGCGGGCGAAACGGTCGGGGTCCGCCGGGAGCAGCCGGCCGAAGGCGTCGCGGGAGCGCTCCGCAGCGGCCGCGTGCAGTTCGTCCAGGATGTCCCCCGCCGTGGCGAGACCATGCCGCCGCAGCCGCCGCGCGTCGGCGGAGCCGTTGCCGGGAAACGACAGGACCCGTCGGCCGCCCGAGGCCGCCTGCTGGACGCGCCGGCGCAGCAGGTGGATGGGGGCCTCGTCCGGCGTGGGCACCGCCGGGGCCGTGGGCGGGGCGGCCGGTGCCACCGGCAGGTCGGCGTGCTGGAGCCGGTCCAGACCGACGTCGACGCGGGAGCCGGGGTCGGTCGGGTGCTCGGTCGCCAGGAGTTGCGCCCGGGGACAGGGGCCCGGAGTGAGCCGGGCGACGACCCGGAGCCGGCTGCCACGGGCGGCGGCCAGCAGACGAAGGTTGTCGCGGTGAGGGAGCGCGGGATGGTCGTGGGCGGCGGCCAGCCGCAGTACGACACCTCCGCAGTCGGCCAGCAGACAGTCGCCCGTCGCCTCACGGACCACCCCGGCCAGGGTGAGCTCGAGGAAGAGCAGCCCATGGCCACCGCTCAGGGCGCGGCCCACCTGCTCGGCGGCGGGCACCGCCCACAGCCGGTCCAGGGGTGCCTCGCGCCAGCCGGCACCGGACGCGCGGACCGCCCGTACCCCGGCGCCGGCGCCGAGCCGCCCCGCCGGAGAGACGGTGGCCCCCGACACCGCGAGGCCCGCCCGGGACAGTTCACGGTGGGTCAGGGCGGTCTCGCCGACGCGTACGGCCCGGTCGGCCGCGCCCACCGCCCGCCCGGAGCCGCCGGGGGCCACGTCGGACACCTGGTACAGGCGGCCTTCGGCGTCGGCGGTCCAGGTGACGGCCCCCGCGTAACCGCTCGCGGTGAGCACCGGTTCGCAGAACAGGCCGTACAGCCGCAGCGAGCCGTCCGGGCGGTACGGCTGCCGTACGGTGCCGCGCAGCACGGCGAGTTCCGCTCCCTGTGCGCGGGGGATGCGGTGCGCCAGCGACAGGACGTCCCGGAGCGCGGCGACGAGGTCGGTGAGCCGGTAGGCGGGGTCCGCCGAGCGGGCCGCGCGCAGCGCGGTGACCGTGGACACGGCCGAGGCGGCGGCCCTGGGCAGGGCCGCCAGCCGTGCGGTGTGCGCGGCGCGCAGCAACTCCGCCTGGAGCACCGCCCCTGATCCGTCCGTACCGGCTTCGAGCACGGCTCTCGCCGCGTCCTGCAGGGCACGGGCGGCGGACCGCTGCTCAGGGGTTGCGGCCTGGGGCACGGCGGCCGAACTCGGCTCCTGCGAACTCGGCTCGGACGCACCGGAGTCGGCGGAGGGGGCCGCCGGCTCCGCGATCGGTGCCGCCGAGGCCGCCGCCGCGCGGTGGAGGCAGTCCGGGGCCAGCAGACAGCCGCACCGTATGTCGTCCGCCTTCGTCACCGCGCCGCCGGGGGCGTGCAGTTCGATGTCCGTGCTGTCGTCGACGGCGATGCGCACGGTGTCGCCGTCGCGGACGGCCGGGCGGTGAGCCAGCTTGGCGATGCCCGCGTCCAGCCGCTTGCGCAGGCGTGGCGAGAGCGCGGCGACGAGTCCGGCGGTCACGGCCGGGGCGACCGGAGGCAGATCCTGGCTCACACCGTCCTGGCTCATGCGATCTTCTCTCCTACCCAACGGGCGAGTTCCAGCGGACTGAGGGCGGCGACCGGCATTCCCGCGGCGACCAACTGGCCCGCGACACCCGTGGCGTACCGGGGCCGGCCCGCGTCGTCCAGGCTCGCGCAGCCCAGCACGTGGCAGCCGGCCCCGACCAGGGCGCGCACCTCGGCGAGCAGCCCGCCGATCGGGTAGCCCTCCTCGAAGTCGCTGACGACCACGACCAGCGTGCGCGAGGGCACGGTGACCAGTTCGCGCGCGTGCCGCAGTCCGGCGGCGATGTGCGTGCCGCCGCCCACGCTGACCTCCAGCAGCAGTGACAAAGGGTCCTCGACATGGTCGGTCAGGTCGATGACCTCGGTGGAGAAGGCCAGGAAGTGCGTGGACAGGGTGGGCACCCCGGCCAGTACCGAGGCGGTGAGCGCCGCCCAGACCGTGGACGCCTCCATGGATCCTGACACGTCGGTGACCAGGACGAGCCGCCAGTCGGCCGCCCGGCGCGCCCGCGTACGGAAGACGGGCCGCTCGGGAACCACCTGGACGGTGCCGTCCGGCAGCCGACGCGCGGTCGCGAGGTTGGCCCGCAGCGTGCGCGGCAGGTCGAGGCTGCCGCCCGGGCGCCGGCTGGGGCGTGGCAGCGCGGTGCCGTGCAGGGCCGGGCGCAGCCGGGTGGCCAGCTGCCGGGTGAGGGCGTCCACCAGACGCCGGACCAGCGGACGCAGCGCCGCCAGCCGTGCCTCCGGCAGCCCGCCCGCGTGCCGGAGCACCGAGCGGAGCAGGTCGACGGAGGGCCGAACGCTGTCCGGGTCGAGGGCCTGGAACACGTCCTGCCGGCCCGCCGCGGCGGCTGCCGCCAGCACCTCCTCCCGGATGCCCGGCCCGAACAGCGCGGCCAGTTCCTCGGACCACTCCCGCACCCCGGGGTACGACGCCTCGCGCCCCGCGCCGGTGAGGTCGCCGCGGCTGCCCTCACCGCGTCCGCTGCCGTACAGCTCGTCCAGCGCGGTCGCCAACGGGCGTGCCGAGGCCGGTAGTCGGTCGTCACGACGGCCCAGCAGCAGGCGCCAGCGGTCGGCCGGGGCGAGGTGGCGCTCCGTGCCGGAGGCGGGCGCGACGACCTGGTTTCCTGTGCCGGAGGCGGGCGCGGGCGGCGGCGCCGCGGCGACCTGGTTCCCCACGCCGGCGGCGGAAGAGTGCGCGCCTTCCGCGGCGTACCCGGGTGCCGCCTCCACGGCAGCCCCGGACGGCGGCAGCAGCCCCAACGCGCCGAGGCTCTCCCGGGCCGCCAGGTCGGCACGGGTCCACACGGCCAGCGCGCGGGGATCGACAGCGCCGGTGTCGGCCAGGCGGCCCCCGCCCGGCCGGTCCTCGCCCAGACGCTCCTCCACGACGGTCAGCAGCCGTTCGCGGGCGGCCGGGCTGAGCGTGTCGAAGCCGCCGCGCAAGGCCGGCAGCCGGTCCAGGAAATCCCGGTCCGACAGCTCCGCCACCCGGTCCAGCAGCGGTTCCAGCGCGGGCGGTGCCGACTCCAGCAGTGGCCCGGCTGCGGTCAGCAGACCGGTCAGGCGGCCGACGAGCGCCGAACGCGACTCGGGATCGCAGGCACCGTCCACCCAGGAGGCGACCCGGTCGCCGAACTCCCCGGCCTTCTCCTGTCCCAGCAGCACCCGTACGGCTCCCGCGGCCCCGCGCATCAGCGGGGAGCCGTCGGCGCCCAGCCGGGCCAGCGCGTCCATGAGCCGGATGCCCCCCGACACATCCGCGCGGTGGGCGAGCTCCAGCAGTGCGTGGGCGTCCGCCGGGTCGTCGGAGCCCGTCAGCCCGTCCACCTGGCGTACGGCCGCCACGCTGAGTGACTCGGCGACGGCCGCCGCCCGCGACGTACGGCCCGGCTCGGGGCCGAGCCCGGCGATGTGCCCGGCCCGCAGCCGGTCCAACAGGTCCAGTCCGGTGAGGAGTTCGGGCAGCGTCCCGGAGTCCGGCAGCACCTCGGCGGTGTCGTCCAGCCGCTCGTCCGTGAGGCCGGGCAGACCGCACTGCGCGGCCTCCGCCAACCCCCGCAGGGCCTGTGCCGCCGTGGGCCCGCCGGCGCCCTGCTCCACGCGCCGCCGCTCACGCAGCAGCCCTTCCGCGGCCTGGGCGGCGGTGACCCCGCGGACCCCGGCCGCGGTCAGCATGGCCGCCGTGGCCGGAGTCCAGCGCACCCCCCAGCGGGATGTCAGCGCGTCGGCACCCCCCGCACCGGTGACCGCATTGGGCTCGGCGTACGGCACTCCGCACACCGTCAGGCGACGCAGCAGTACTTCGCGGCGCCGGTCCAGCTCGGAGCGGAGGGGATCGAGACGCAGGTCGCGGGCGGTGCCGGGGCCGCTGCCGTCGGCAGGGCCGGGCAGCCCCAGCGCGGCCAACTCGGCCTCCACCGCCGGGGCCAGACCGCAGCGCGGCGCTGCCGGGGCCGGGCGGCCCTCCCGCGTCCCCACGAGCGCCTTCTCCATCGCCCGGGCGACGGCCCGGCCCCGCCCGTGCGGTTCGCCCTGTGCCAGCACGGTCTGTACCGCCTCGATCAGCTCACCCCGGCCCGCTGCGGGCAGCCCCCGGAGCCGGGCCAGATCACCGGCGAGCCGTACGATCTCCCGCGCGTCCGCGGGCCCGGACGGATGGCCCGTCGCACGGAGTTCGGCACACACCCGTACGGCGGCCCGGGTCAGCGCCTGCGCCAGTGCCGCGGGATCACCGGCCGCGTCCAGCACCATGTGCTGCCATTCGGGGTCGCGGATCCCGGCGGGGTAGCCGGAGCGCTCGTCCAGCAGGGCGTAGGTGTAGGGGATCAGGGAGGTCGTCCACGTCGAGGCCGGCTCGTTGCCCACCGCCTCGGCGGCCGGTACCGGCTCGGCCGGTGCCAGCAGTGCCGGGGCGTGGAAGGCGCCGACGAGTACGGCGGCGCGCCTGCCGTCGGCCGTGGCGGCGGCCAGACAGGACCGCATCCAGCGCTCCCGCCGCAGATCCAGCTCCGGCACCCCGCCCGCGGCGACCGCGTCCGCCCGCAGGGCCCAGCCCGTGAGCAGCGCGGCCCGCCGCAGCGCCTGCGGCGCGGAACCGGGGGCGGTGGCCTCGACCAGCCGATCCCACAGGTCGTCACCGGGCCGGCCGGTGAGCCGGGAACGGAGGGCACCACCGAGTCCGGCCATGGCGCAGTCGCCGGACACTGCCGCGCCGCCGGAGGTCCGCGGCGGCACCGAGCCGCTTCCCGCCTCCGCACCGGCCGGCTCGGCACCGGTCGTCCGTGACGCGGAGGGGTGTACGCCGCTGCCGCTCGGCCGGCCGGTCCCGCTGCCGTCCTTCGGCTCGCCGCTGCCCCCCGAACCGGCGGCCTGCCCGGCAGGTGCCGAAGGTGCCGAAGGTGCCGGAGACACCACAGCCGCCGGTGGCCCCGCGGTCCAGGCCCGGTCCGCCAGCGGCAGGTCGCAGGCGATCACCGGTACCCCGTGCCGCGCGGCCCAGCGCACCGCCGCCAGTTCCGGGGAGAAGTCGGCGAACGGGTAGAAGGCCGGGCCGCCGACACCGTCGGTGGGTGCGGCGGCCAGGGCGACCGGCGCCCGGGTCTCCTCGTGGGCGAGCCAGGGAAGCCAGTCCTGCAGTTCGGCGGGGAGTTCGACCAGCAGCACGTCCGGCTCCGCCGCGTCCAGCAGCGCGGGCACGGCGGCGGCCAGGGAGGGCGCGTGGTGCCGTACGGCGATGAGGTAGGGCGCCGCCGGGTCGGTCAGGGCTGCCAGGGCCGCTTCGGGAGAGGTGCGGGGCACGGTCGTCAGCCCTCCAGTACCGTGCGCAGGTCCCACAGCGTGCGCCAGGTGGCGGAGCCCTGCTCGGCACGGCGCCGGACCGGACCGTCCCAGTAGCCGCGCAGCCGTGCCGCGTCCGCCGGGTCGTCCTTGCGTACGACCCCGAGGAGATGACCCGGCAGCAGCCCGAGGACGTCCCGGTCCCCGGGGAAGTAGGCCGCGGCCAGCCCCAGCGCGCCCGCCACGGACACGGCCTCGGCGGTGCTCATCACGGTGGACGGCCGCTCCACTTCCCAGCCCTCCGCCGACCGTCCCTCCCGCAGGTCCCGGAAAGCGGTGACCAGGGCCTCCAGCACGGCGTCGTCGACCTGGAACGCCGCCCCGGACCGCTCCACCGATGCCTTCGCCTGGCTGCGCACCAGCGCTGTCTCGGCGTCGAGGTCGGAAATCGGGCCCACCGTCTCGAAGTTGAAGCGGCGCTTGAGGGCGGCCGACATCTCGGACACCCCCTTGTCGCGCAGGTTCGCGGTGGCGATGAGGCTGAAACCAGGTGCCGCATGCGCCAACGCATCGTCGCTGCCCGCCAGTTCGGGTATGGCGATGCGGCGCTCCGACAGCAACGACACCAGCGAGTCCTGCACCTCGGGAAGGCAGCGCGTGACCTCCTCCACGCGGGCGATCGCTCCCCGTGTCATCGCGGTGAGCACCGGCGACGGCACGAGCGCCTGCCGGCTGGGCCCCTGGGCGAGCAACAGGGCGTAGTTCCAGCCGTACTTGAGCTGGTCCTCGGTCGTCCCGGCGGTGCCCTGCACGACCAGGCCACTGGTGCCGCACACGGCCGCCGACAGCAGCTCGGAGAGCATCGACTTGGCGGTGCCCGGCTCGCCGACGAGCAGCAGGCCCCGTTCACCGGCGAGCGTGACGACACACCGCTCCACCAGCGCCCGGTCGCCGACGAACTTCCCCTCCACCACCAGGCGGCGCGGCACCCCGGCGGGCGCCTCGGCCCCGTCGGGCAGCCGCAGTGCCTGGCCGCCGCTGCCCATGACGAACGTGACGACGGCCCGGGGCGTGAGCCGCCACGCGGGCGGCCGGGGAGCGGAGTCGTACGCGGCGAGGAAGGCCAGCTCGGTGGCGTACCGGTCCTCGGGCGGGACGATCTGCCGGGTTGTGTCGGGAGCGAGGACGGTGGTCATCGGAAAGTGCCCTTCGGCGTCGTACGGACAAAGGCCGGGCGAGTGCGAACAGAGGTGAAGCGAACCGGAGCCGAAGGGGCCGGTGTCGAGTGGTTCATCGGCGCCGCCCCCGCCGCGTCGCACGTGTGGTCAGTTCCTCGTACGCCGGGGCATCGCCCGAGCGGACGCGGTCCCAGGCGCGGGTGAACAGTTCCGGCACCGGGAGCAACGGCAGCGCGCGCTGCCGGCCGTGCACCGGGTACAGGCCCTCCTTCCACGTCTCCACCGGCAGCGCGGGCGACTTCAGGTCGCGCCAGCCGCAGGGCAGGAACAGGGTGCGCCCGGCACGTGGCCGCTTGGCCTCCACCACCAGGTCCGTCGCCGCCAGTTCGGCCCGGGCCCGCTTCATCCGGGCGGGCTTCCAGCCGGTCCAGCGGATGCAGTTGCGGTCCGTCGGATCGGGCAGGGCCAGCAGCTGGAGGTACAGCACCGCCGCGTCCTCGCCCAGGCCGTGCGCCGCGGCCACCTCGGCGACGAGCGCGGGCACCGTGACCGTCGGGTCCTGGGCACAGCCCTGCAGGCCTTCGGCCCCCGCCCCCGTGCCGGCCGAGACCGCCCGGCCCAGCTCCTCCCCGAGGAGGGTGCGCAGTGCCCGCAGGCCGTGGCCGCGCGCGGGGCCGACCAGGCCTTCGAGGAGTCCGAACACCGGGTCGTCCGCACCGGTGAGCGCAGCCGGCCGGACCAGGACGGCCTCCGTGTCCTGGTACCAGGGCCGCAGCACGATCGCCTCCCCGACCCGGGTCAGGCCGTACGCGTCGCCGCCGCCGGTCGCGGGCAGGCCGTACGCCTTGCGGAGTTCGACGGCGGTGGAGGCGCCCTTCTCCGTCCAGTCGACGTCCAGGCCGAGCATCAGCTCCGGATCGGTCATCCGATGGCGTACGGCGGCCAGGCCGTCCGGCAGCCGGTCGCGCAGGGGATGGCCGTACGGCAGGACGTAGGCCAGCGCGGCGAGGGCGTCCACCGCGCCCGCGAGGTCGTACCGGCCGGGCAGCGCCTCGGGGTCCTCCCCGACCAAGCTGCCGTTCTCGTCCGGGCGCTGGACCGTGGTGCGGCTCAGCCATGCGGTGCGGGAGGGGTTGAGCACCGTCTCGGCGTCTGCCGCGCCCAGGCCCGCCAGTTCCGTGGCGAGGTCCTCGGGTACGCGGACCAGCGAGCCGAGCCGCTCGGCCCACATCTGTCCCGCGGCCTGCGTGTCCGGGCCATGGGACCACAGGGCGGCCGGGTCGGCGGGCAGCAGCGCGCCCAGGAGCCCGGTCCGCTCCTCGTGGCCGAGGGTGTTGACCCGGGCCGTGCCGAACTCGCTCTGCCGGGGCTTGAGACCCATGACGGCCAGTCCCTCCGCCGTGGGCTCGGGCAGGAGCCCGCCGAGCAGGACGGTGGCCTGGACAGGGCCCAGTGCGCCGCCGGTCGCCGTCTGCAGCGCTTCGGCGGCCCCGGCCTGCCAGGGCGCGGCGCCCTTGTCCCGGATCAGCCGGGTGACGGCGGTCAGCTCCTCGGCCGATATGGCCGACGGACACCGGACCTCGTCGACCAGCGTGAAGTGGGCGACGGCACCGAACGCGCCGGACGGGTCGTGGTCCAGGGCCAGCCAGTTCAGCGTGTTCCGCTGCGTGTCGATGTTCCGGCAGCCGAGGATCACCACTGTGCGGCCGTCGCGGCGCAGCACCTGCCCGGCGCGCTGCTGCTTGTCGGACGGCTCGCCCAGCACGACTTCCCGGAGCGTGCCGCCGGCCGAGCCGAGCGGCCCTTCGGCGAGCGCCTCGAAGAGCAGGAGCAGCGCCTCCCGCTGGACGTCGGCCAGGGCGGGCGACGCCGCCCGGTAGGCGAGGGCGCGCAGCACGCCCAGGACGGGCGGCCACACCAGGCCGATCCCGGGAACGGTGTGCTCATCGCTGCGCCAGCCGTCACCCAGGGCGCCCAGGCGCTCCAGGCCGGGCAGCGGCTTGCCCTCGGCGGGCTTCCCGGACAGTACGTGGTTCACGGCCCGGATCTGGCGGAGGGTGCTCCACTGCTTCCCCTGCCACCAGCCGTGCAGGCCCGCGATGCCCGCGACGGCCTCGCGCACGGTGTGGTCCTCGCCGTGCTCGGGACAGTAGTCGGCGAACATGCCCTCGGTGGCGGAGCTCTGCCGGGGCCGCTCCTGCGGCGGGTTCGCGAACGCGGTGGCCGACTCGCCGATGCGCAGGGCCGAGCGGACCAGCGAGGCGACGCCGACGATCAGCCGGGCGTCGGTGAGCCCTGGCAGAGCGTTGGCCACCGCGCCCACCAGGACCTCGTCCGCCGGGGGTACCGCGGCCCTGGCGGCCTCGTCGGACCCGGCGTTCTGCAGCGCCTCCCGGCGTCCTGCCAGTGCCGTCGCGGCGGCCTGCAGCACCTGTGCCGCCTGCTCGTCGGTGAGGGCGCGCAGCACGGCCGAGCCCTGCTCGTCGCGGGGGCGCAGGGCGTGCCAGAAGGGCAGCGGGGGCACGAGCCGGGTCCCGGCGGCGAACTCGCCCCCGGGATTGTTCGGCTGCACCCGGCCCAGTTCGCCGTGCGCGGAGGTGTCGTCGCCGGCGAACACGCCGACGTGCCGGAACAGTTGCGTCACGACGGGCTCGGCGCCTCCGGGCAGCCGCAGCGCGCCGAGCGGGAACGCGCCCGCGCGGCTGCTGCCGAAGACCGGCACCGACACGGTCCGCCCGTCCGCCGTCCCGGCGGTCCTGCGCGCCTCGGCGCCCTCGCCCTCCGTGCGTACCCAGCGGCCGAGCACCGTGCCGTCGGTGCCGAACGGGCTGTTCTCCAGGCCCGGTTGCAGTGGCAGCACCTCGCACTGGCCGGGCAGCAGCCGGGCGTCCTCACGGATGCCGGCGCGCAGCAGCGCGGGCAGCGAAGCGCGGCCGTGGTCACCCGTGACCGGGTCGTACTCGAGCCACACCGTCTGCAGGCCCTGCCTGCCCTGACGCCAGTACGTGGTGCCGTCGCCGATGACCGCGCGGGTCGGCGGCAGGACCGTGTCACCGGCGTGCAGGGTGCGGCCACCGGTGGCCCGGCCGCCGCCGGGCAGCGGAATCGACGGGACGACGCTCTCGTTGCCCGACCACCAGGACGGAAGCTGTTCGCCGCCCAGCTCGAACACCTCGGCGGGCCGGGCCGACCAGTAGCCGTACTGCTTGCTGCCGTGTCGCCACATCACCAGCAACTGCCCGTCCACGTACCGGAACCGGGGGCGCTGCCAGCGGTCCAGCTCCTGGGGCAGGCGCAACGCGTGGTCGAGGAGCACCTCGCCGGGGCCGACGACGATCGCCCGGTGCCGGCGGGCCAGGATCAGCGCGGGCCAGGACTCGTGGACCGCCAGCGTGTCCGCGGTGCCCTTCCTGACCTCCGCGTCGAGCCGCTCGAGCGCCTCGTCCAGGGCGGGCCAGCCCAGTTCGTCCAGGATTCCGGCGCGCAGGGTGCGGCCGAGCAGCGGCGTCGTCCGGCACCGGGCGACGCGGGCGACGGCGTCCGGATCGACCTCGGAGGCGATCGCCCGGAAGGGGCGCAGCCGGTCGAGGGTACTGCGGGCACCGGGCAGCCCCACCGCACGCGTGACGTCGTCGGCGGCCTCGTCCAGCCACTCGCGCAGGACCCCCCGCAGGACGGGATGCGCGGCGACGGCCGTGAGCAGTTCGCCGCCCCGCTGGTCGCCGCCGACCGTCTCCACCGCCTCGTGCAGCAGAGGCCGAAGGCGCGGGTCGGCCGCGACGGCCACCAGATCGCGCACCCCGGCCCGGGTGTCCTTGAGCCAGTCGGCGAGCGGCAGGAACACCTGGACGTCCGTGTCGGGGACGGCCAGTGGGACGCCCTCGGCCACGCACAGGTCCAGCAGGTCGAGGTCGGCCCCGGCACGCCAGCGCCCGGTGAACAGGTCGACCGGGCGGCCGGTGGCCCGCAGCCGCGCGGCCATGCGCTCGACCAGCGCCAGCGTGGCCGGCGAGCGGCGGGAGAACGTGCCGCCGTGCTTGCGGAAGGACGCCCACCGGCTCAGCCACTCGCCCGGGTCGACGCCGTACTCCCGCCCCGTCTCCTCGTCGGTCAGCAGCCGCTCGGCCCCGGTCCCTGCGAGCAGCGTCAGCCAGAACTCGTCGTCCTCGACCTCCCGGCCCAGACCGGTCGGCATGATCTCCAGCAGGCGTGCGCGGACCGCCGGCCGGCGCTCGGTGAGGACGGGCAGGACGGCACGGTAGGCGGTCCAGAAGGACGCGGGCGCGCGGACCGCGGCGGGGGAGGCGATCAGGTCGGCGACCAGCGCGCACTCCTCGGTGACCCGGTCCAGGCCCGCCGCCTTGATCAGCCCGCGCGCGTCCTGCGGCAGTGAGGCGTACGGCGGCATGCCGGCCGCGCAGCGCTCCACGATCAGCTGCCGGAACTGCGCCCAGGCGGCAGCCGGGTCGAGCCGCCGGGTCAGGTCCTTCACATGCTCCTTCAGCGCTTTGACGGTCAGCGCCCCGGCGAAGGCGAACTCCAGGAACACCGCCCGCTGCCGCTCCTCGTCCACCGCGAGCGCGTGCACCCGCTCGGCCTCGCGGGCCTTGCCGAAGAACGCGGCGGCGTACGTGGTGTTCTCGTGCTCCAGGAAGACACGCGCGGCCTGTTCGTAGAACGTCGGCAGGAAGTGCGGCACGGCCCGGCCGAGCCGCTCGCCGAGCGCCTCGAAGCCCTCCTTGGCGTTGCCGGGGCGGGACTTGGCCTGCCGGGCGAGCCGCTCGACGTCCTTGACGAGGGCCAGTGCGTGGTGTCCGTTCGCCGGGTCGTTCACCAGCGCCCACGCCGGGAAGCCCAGTGTCTCCCGGCGCACCTGTCCGATCTCCTGAGCCTCCCGTTCGCGGGCCAGGCCCAGGAACTCCAGCGCCAGGTCCTCGGCCTCCCCGAGCGTGCCCGGCACCAGCCGGACCACCTGCCGGCCGTCCAGGGCGGGGTGGGTGTAGGTGCGGACGGTGAGCACGTCGGCGTCCTCACGCGCGGTGCTGCCCGGCGGCAGGACGGCGCCGGCGTCCAGGAGGGCGGCGACCGTGGTCCCGTCGTACTGCGTGTCGTACTGCGTGAGGTCGTTCATGCCGCCCGCTCCTCGTCCTCGACGTCCCGGCCGGCGTACAGCGCCGCCGCCATGCGCATGCCCTCCGACCAGGCGACCGGACCGATCTGACCGAGTGACAGGACGCGGCCGTCCGCGTCGGCCCACACCAGTGGGCCGGTCTCGGTCTCCGCGTAGCTCTCGTAGTCTCCGATCCAGACGCGGGCCTCGATGCCGCGGCCGTCCTCCAGGACGGGACACACCGCGTGACCGCCGCGCACGCGGTAGCCCAGCTGGGTGGCCCGGCCGTGCAGGAAGCGCAGTTCCTTGAAGGAGCCGCCCGCGTACTCCTCCACCTGCCGTGCGTCGGCATCGAGGCCGGCCGGGCGGTGCCAGACCTCGCGGAAGAGCTGCCGGGCGCGCTGCTCCACGCCCAGCTCCACGGCGAACTCCCGTAGTTCCGCGAGGTCTTCGAGGAGGACCGGATGCGGGATGCGGACGAGATCGGGGGTGATGCGGACGGTGTCGCCGTCGAGGTCGACCAGACCGAGGCCGCGGTCCGAACCGGCGTCCCGCAGGAACCCGGCGACCTGGCCGTCGGCGCCGGTGACCACCAGATCGCGCAGCGCCGACTGCCAGGCGGGGTCAGGCCACACCCGGGTGACGACGGCGAACGGCACGGGCAGCGAGCGAACCATCCACCGCTCGACATCGGCCAGGCACTGCCGCTCGTGCCGCTCCAGCCACTCGACGAGCTGCTTGAGGCCCACGACCGCCGGATCGTCGGCGATCTTCGGCGGTACGGACTTCAGCCGCCGCCCGGCAGCGTTGCGGCACACCACCTTCCCGCCGTCGAGGGCGACCTCGTAGTCACCCGCCGACACCCACCCCATACGTGCCTCCCCGCACCGCAGTGATCAAGTGACGGGAACTCTAGGGGAGGCCACTGACAACGCCCTCCGCGGAAACGGAGGGCGTTGTGGAAAACCGGGACGATCAGCGGCGCTGGGCGCCCTTCTCCTGGTTCTCCTGCTTCTCCTTCTTCAGGTTCTTCAGCCGCGCCGCTTCCTTGCGGACCTCGGCCTGCGTCGCGCGCTCCTTCTCCAGCCACTCGGGCCGCTCCTGCTTGAGCGCCTCGATCTGCTCGGTGGTCAGTGCCTCGGTGACCCCGGCGCGCGCGAGACCCGCGATGGACACGCCGAGCTTCGCGGCGACGACCGGACGCGGGTGGGGGCCCTTCGCTCGCAGCTCGCGCAGCCACTGGGGCGGGTTGGCCTGCAACTCGTTCAGCTCGGCGCGCGAGACGACACCCTCCTGGAACTCGGCTGGGGTGGCGGGGAGGTACACACCCAGCTTCTTCGCCGCGGTCGCGGGCTTCATCGTCTGGGTGCTCTGCTGCGAACTCATGAGGCCAAGGGTATCGGCCGCGTACGGGAGAGCCGACCACGGCCGGTAACCTGGCCTGGTGACAGGCTCGCAGGAATCACCGTCGTTCCGGCTCGCATACGTCCCCGGAGTGACGCCCGCGAAGTGGGTGCGGATCTGGAACGAGCGTCTGCCCGGCATCCCGATGACCCTCGTCCAGGTCCCGGCCGCGGAGGCACCCGAGGTGCTGCGCGCGGGCGAGGCCGACGCGGGCTTCGTACGGCTGCCGGTCGACCGTACGTTCTTCAGCGCCATCCCGCTCTACACCGAGACCACGGTGGTCGTCGTCCCCAAGGACCATGTGATCACGGCGGTGGACGAGGTGAGCCTGGACGACCTCGCCGACGAGGTGCTCTTCCACCCGCTGGACGACGTCTTCGACTGGGACAGCCCGCCCGGCGAGCCCGCCTTCGAGCGGCCCGCGACCACGCCGGACGCCATCGAGCTGGTGGCGGCGGGCGTCGGCCTCCTGCTCGTCCCGCAGTCGCTGGCCCGTCTGTACCACCGCAGGGACCTCACCTACCGTCCCGTCGTCGACGCCCCCGGGTCGAGCGTCGCCCTGTCCTGGCCGCAGGAGGCCACCACCGACCTGGTGGAGGACTTCATCGGCATCGTCCGGGGCCGCACGGTCAACAGCACGCGGGGCCGTGCGACGGCGAAACCGGAGGACGAGCCGAGGCGGAAGCGCCCTGAGCAGCGCGCCACCCGCCAGCAGCAGCCCCCCGCGAAGTCGGCCGGCGGCAAGCCCGCGGCCCGCACCGCCCGTGGCCGCACGGCATCCGGCGGCGGCGCCAAGCCGGTCAAGCGGGGCAAGCCGCGCCGAAGGTCCTGACCCCGCGGGGAAGCAGTGCCCGCAGCCGTGGCTTTTCAGCTGCGCGCGGGGTTGTGCCTGCTCGGAGCCCGTGCCGAAGGCCAGTGGTCCGGAAGAGGCGGTGCCCCGTTCTGGTTCCCGGGCGGTGTCCCGTCCCCCTCTCAGGTGGTGCCCGGTCCCGTCCCGGTCCTGTCTTCAGGTGGTGTCCGGTCCCGTCTCCAGGTGGTGTCCCGGTCTGGTTCCCTCGACAGCCCGCCTGACCCTCTCCTGCGCCCCGCCCTCCTCGCAGTCCCGCCCGACCGGTGGCCCGGTCCCCTCCGGCTCGGGATGCGTCCGGCGTTCCCGTAGGTCGGCGACCGCCAGGGCCAGCGCGATCATGATGATCCCCACAGCGGTGAGCAACCCGAGCTGGATCGCCGTGGCGGGGTGGCTGTGGTTGGCCTGGTGGGCGAAGTACACCGCGCCCACGACGGCGATCCCGGCCGCCGAGCCGACGCGCTGCCCCGTCTGCAGCACCCCGCCGGCCGCACCGGCACGGCGCACCGGGACGCGGGTGAGGGTGAGGGTCGTGTTGGGGGAGACCGTCAGGCCGGACCCGATGCCCCCGATGAGCAGCGGCAGCGCGGAAGCCCACCCGACGCCCTCGCCGGGCACCAGCTGCACCGCCACGACCACTCCGAGCAGTCCCAGCGCCACCGCGCTGAGACCGACGACGACCAGCTTGCGGCCGAAGCGCGTCACCAGCCGGCCGCCGGCGGCTGCGCCGACCGCCGAGGCGGCGGCGAAGGGCAGGACCGTGAGACCCGCCGCCAGCGCGCTGTAACCGACGGTGTTCTGCAGAAACAGCGAGTACACGAAGAAGACCGTGGTGAAGCCCGCGAAGTAGGTCAGGCTGATCAGCGCGCCGAGCGTGAAGGACCGCAGGGAGAACAGGCGCAGGTCGAGCAGGGGTGCCCGCCCGCGCCGTCCCGCGCGCCGCTCCCACGCCCAGAACGCCGCCAGCAGCAGCGCGGCCACCGGCAGCAGCGCCCACTTCCGCCGCCCCGCCCACTGCTGCTCCTGCACCAGAGGCAGCATCAGCGCCAGCACGCCCGAGCCGAGGAGCAGCACCCCGAACAGGTCGAACTCCTCCCGTCTGCCCGTCGACGCCGGGAGCCGGGGCAGCAGCCGCAGCCCCGCGGCGAAGGTGGCCACCCCGATGGGCAGGTTGACGTAGAACACCCAGCGCCAGCCGTCGCCGGTGCCGAACGCCTGGATCAGCAGGCCGCCCGCGAGCGGGCCGACCGCCGTGGAGACCCCGATGACGCTGCCCAGCATGCCGAACGCGCGGGCCCGCTCCCGTCCCTGGAACATCTGCTGGATCAGCCCCGAGGTCTGCGGGGCGATCATGCCCGCCGCCGCCCCCTGAAGCAGCCGGAACAGCACCAGCCAGGAGGCGCCGGGGGAGAGCCCGCACGCCGCCGAGGCCACGATGAACAGGGCGAGCCCGGTGAGGAAGGCCTCGCGGCGCCCGCGCATGTCGCCGAGCCTGCCCGCGGGGACGAGGGCGAGCCCGAAGGTAAGGGCGTAACCGGAGACGACCCACGACAGGTCGGCCCCGCTCGCCTGCAGCCCGCGCTGCATCGACGGAAGCGCCACGTTCACGATCGAGGTGTCCAGCAACGACATGAAGCCCGCCGTCAGACAGACCCCGAGCGCCTTCCACCGCCGGTCACCTGGGGCCGGGCGGTGCTGGACTGTAGTCATGGGGCCACGCTAGGTGGCCTTCGCCCCGGGCGCACCGCGAGAGATCACCGCCGGCGGCCCCCCGGCGGTTCCCGGACGGTGCGCGCCCCGCGGGGAGGGCCGCCCGCATCAGGGCCGGACGGACTCGGTGGGCGCCGCCGCATCCCGGAGCCACGCGTACGCCGACTGTGCGGTGAACTCCGTCTGGCCTGCGCGCCGCAGCAGCGACGCGGTGGCGAATTCCCGGGCGCCGACCTGCGCGGCCACGTACGGTCGCGGATGCAGCGCATCCCGGCCGCGTGCGCGGCGGCGCGCCGTGGGCCGTGTCCGCCAGAACCACGCGGTCCTCCGGCGCCGCGCCGAGCCGCCGGGCCGGCCGGCAGCTCCACGAACTTCCGCATCTCGGGGTGACAACGCCTTCAGCAGGGCCTCCGCCGGGGCTTGGAGGCCCACCGAGAGGGCGCCGGGGTTGCTCCTGCGGCCCAGCATGCCCGGGGTGTCAGCCGCGGGCCGCCCGCCCGACGGACTCCACCAGGGGCAGCAGCCGGTACGGGACCCGCTCGCGCAGCGCCACCTCCGTGCGGGTGCGCACCACGCCCGGCAGACTGATCAGCTTCTGGATCACGTCCTCCAGATGGGCGTTGTCCCGCCCCACCACGCGGGCCAGCAGGTCCCCGCCACCGGTGATCGAGAAGGCCTCCACGATCTCCGGTACGGCGGCCAGTGCGTCCCCGACGTCGTCCAGGTGGCCCTGGGTGACCTCGATGTGTACGAACGCCAGCACCGGATGGCCCAGGGCGGCGGGCGACAGGGAAGGGCCCGTACCGGTGATGACCCCGTCGCGCTCCATGCGGTCCAGACGGGCCTGGAGGGTGCCGCGGGCGACACCGAGGATGCGGGCGTACTCGCGCACGCTGGTGCGCGGCTGCTCCAGCAGCAGCCGCAGGATGCGGGTGTCGAGTTCGTCCACGGCCATGGTGCTCCGGCCTCCTCGTACCGACGGTGATCACCGCAGACTGTACCAATGGCCCATCCGGGCAGCCTGCGGACATAACACCCGACCTGGTCCGTTGGCTCGGCAGCGGCCGGGTGTCTCCGGGCTCCGCTGGGCCAATGGCTCAGCAATGACAGAGCGAGTTGAGCCAGTCGGCGCCCGGATGCTCTCATGGACGCGTCGATGGCGCTGCGGACCCCGCGGCGCCTTTTTCATGCGGACGATCGCATGCGGACAACCACCGTGCGTACAGACGACCACAAGGGGGCGGGCAGTAGTGCTGAAGAGGATGTTCGTGGCTCCGGACCCGGGGCGGGCGCGCCTGCGCTTCGCCGCGCGGGCCGTCCTCGGCATCGGGCTGGCGGTCGCGGTCTGCGGACTGGCCGGACACTCCCTCGTCGGCGCGGTCACCGGCGGTCTCGCCGCGCTGCTCGCCCTGTTCACCGTCACGGATCCGACCGTGCGCGGCCAGGCGGTCACCACTGCGCTGCTGCCCGCCGTCGGCGTGCCCGTGCTCGCCGTCGCGGCCGAGCTGCACAACGTTCCCGTGGCGCGGGACCTGGTCTTCCTGGCCGTCGTCGGCGCCGGCGTGTACGCGCGCCGGTGGGGCCCGCGCGGGCACAGCCTCGGCGTGTTCGCCTTCATGACGTTCTTCGTCGCCCAGTTCGTGCACGCCACCCCCGAACAGCTGCCCGAGCTGTACGCCGCCGTCCTGCTGTCCGTGCTCAGTGCCGCGGTGGTGCGCTTCGGCGTGTGGTGCTACGAGCGCCGGCTGCCCGTGCCGGCCGTACCCGCACCGCCCGGGGGAACCGGCCTCGCCCGCGTGACCACCCGCCAGGCCGTCCAGGCGACCGCGGGCGCGGGTTTCGCGCTCGTCGTCGGCCAGCTGGTGTCCGGCCAACGCTGGTACTGGGCCGTCGGCGCCACCTGGTGGATCTTCGTCAACACGGCCTCGCGCGGTGAGACGCTGGTGCGCGGTTTCCGCCGGGTCCTCGGCACGGTGATCGGCATCGGCCTGGGCTTCCTCGTCGCCGTCCCCGTCCACGGGGCGCCCGCGCCCACCATTGTCCTCGTCGCGGTCGCCGTCTTCGGCATCTTCTACACGGCGGCCGTGTCCTACACCTGGATGATGCTCTGGGTGACCGTACTCGCCGAGATGCTCTACGGCGTCCTCGGCGTACTGAGCCCTGCCCTGCTCGCCCTGCGCGCGGCCGAGACCACGGTGGGCGCGCTCGGTGCCGTGCTCGCCGTCCTGTTCGTGCTGCCGGTCAGCACCCACGCCACCACCGACGTGTGGATCCAGCGCGCCCTGCGCTGCGTCCACGCCTGCACCGCCGAGGCCGCGGCGCGGCTCGCGGGTTCGGCGACGGCCGACCCGGCGCCGCTCGTCGCCGAGCTGGAGCAGTTGCTCGGCCGGGTACGGCTCTCGGTCGCCCCGCTGGTGCACCCGCTCAACCCGATGCTCGGCCGCAAGCACCGAGCCCGCCGGGTGGTCGCCCTGCTCGACGACTGCGCCCGGGAGATCCGCGGCCTGGTCGCCGTCGCCGCCGACCCCGAGGCCTCGCACGACGCCCGCCTCGCCGCCGCCTGCTGGCGGGTGGAGGCCGCCGTGGAGGCCCTCACCCAGGGCCGCCACGTCACGTTCGTGCCGGAGCCACCCGCCGAGCCCGCCCTGGCCCATCTGCACCGTGTGGAGCGCGCCCTCGCCGACCTGGCCGAGCCGCTGCGGGCACCGACGGGGTCGCCGCTGGTGGGCGCCTGAGCCGAGGCCCGTCGTGCCCGGGGCTCTCCTGAGCACGAGTGAAGAAGCGCCCCGCCGAGCCACTCTTGGTCTAGACCGCCCTGGGTCGACTGCTACCGTCGGCCCCGGACGGGCTCGACCTCGGGTGGCGAGAGGGGACTGCGGTGGCAGTGGACGGCAGGCCGGGCAGGCGCGGGGCGTGCAGGGCGTTCATCGGCTCGTTCACCGCGGCGGGCGGACCCGGTCTGGTGACCGCGCAGGTCCGGCCGCACGACGGCGCCCTCAGCCCGGTCTCCGCCCTCAACCACCTGCCCGACCCCTCGTATCTCGCCCTGTCACCGGACGGGAGCACGCTCTACGCGGTCAGCGAGACGGCCGACGGTGCCGTCGCCGCGTACCGGGTGCACGGCGACACGCCGGAACCCGTCGGCCTGCCCGTGGCCGTCGGCGCCAGCGGGCCCACCCACCTCAGCCTGTACGCCGGGCACGTCCTGACCGCCAACTACGGCTCCGGCAGCGTCACCGCCGTGCCTGTGCGTCCCGACGGCACGCTCGCCGCCGCTCCGTCCGGAGTGCTCCGGCACACCGGCTCGGGCCCGCACGACCGGCGGCAGCGCGGCCCGCACGCCCACCAGGTCCAGCCCGACCCCAGCGGCCGGTGGGCCGTCAGCGTCGACCTGGGCACGGACTCGGTACGCGTGTGCCGGCTGGACGGAGGCGCCCCCGTCCTGCACGGGGAGTTCGCGCTGCGTCCCGGCTCGGGCCCCCGCCACCTGGCCTTCCACCCGGACGGCGGCCACGCCTACGTCGTCAACGAACTCACCCCCACGGTCACCGTCTGCCGCTGGGACGCCGGTGGCGGCGCCCTCAAGCCGCTGGTCGAGGTGCCGGTCCTGCCGGGCGCCCCGGTCGGCGACGCCTACCCCTCGGGGATCGTCGTCTCGCCCGACGGCCGCTTCGTATGGACCGCGACGCGCGGTGAGGACGTCCTGTCCGTGTTCGCCGTCGTGGGGGCCGACGGGGACGGGCTCCGGCTGACCGGCGCGGTGCCGTGCGGCGGCCACTGGCCGCGCGCGCTGGCCTTGCACGACGGCTTCCTGTACGCGGCCAACGAACGCTCCGGCGACGTGACCTGGTTCGCCGTGGACGGGACGACGGGGCTGCCCCGCTACGAAGGGCATGTGGAGGTCACGGCGGCCTCCTGCGTCGTCTTCGGCTGAGCCGGCGGGCCCGTTCCGGCACAGCGACGGCCCGCTCCAGCAGAGGGAGCGGGCCGTGTGTCGTCTGGGTGCCGTGCCGTGCCGTGCCGTGCCGTCCGCGTCAGCGGACCGGCGTGCCCTGCGCCTGCGGCGGGACGATGCCCAGTGCGGTCGTGTACTTGGCCAGGGCGAGCTTGCCGATCGCCGGGTAGGCACCCAGCGACTCGGCGGCGGCGCAGCCCGCCTCCTCGGCAGCCGCCGCCAGCAGCGCGGGGTCGATCTCCGGGCCGATCAGGTACGGCGCCAGGGCCAGCTGCTGCGAGCCCGAGGAACGCAGCTGCTCGGCCACGGAGGCGATCGCGCCCTCCTGGTCCAGGGCCGCCGCCATCACCGGCACGGCCAGGCGCGCGGCGAGCAGCATGCCGGTGATCCCGGCCGCCTGTACGGCCTCCTCGCCACCCACGGACGCCAGGATGATGCCGTCCGCGGCCGTGGCCACGGTGAACAGGCGGGCGCGGTCGGCGCGGGCCAGACCCGCCTCGGACAGGCGTACGTGCAGTGCCTCGGCGAGCAGCGGGTGCGGGCCGAGGGCGTCGGTCAGGTCGGCGGCGACCCGGCTGTCCATCACCGACTGGCGGATCTGCCGCAGCAGGGCGCTGTCCGGACCGGCCAGCAGCGGAACGACGACGGCGACCGGGCCGTCGGGCTCCTCGGCCTCGACACCGGCGGCCAGTGCCTGCTCGTAACGGGCGGTGCGCTCGTCGGCGGCGTGCGCCAGCACCGACCGCAGCGAGGGAAACTCCGAGTCGTCCCCGTCCAGGTAACCGATCCGGGCGTCCAGACCGGGCAGCTCGGAGCGGGCGATGCTCACGACCTCCTCGGCGAGAGCGCACGTGGCGGTGCTGGGCACGCCGGGCACCGCGAGAACGAGCGCGGGCGCGCCGTCAGGAGCCACCAGCGGTTCCGGGCGGCGGTGCCGTCCGGGCTGGCGGGGTCGCGGCATTCGTACTGGCAGGCCGGACGCGGGCCCAGTGGGGGAGCTCATGGCGCCGCATGTTACTGGCTTCCTGGGCTTCCCTGTTCGGGGAGGGTGCAGGTGAGCGGTATCCGTCCGGTTTTGTCTGCCGAGGTGCCCACCCATGACGCATCATTCAGGCACATGTCGCATACATGCCGAACTCTTGATAGGAAAAGGGATCAATCTACTTTTGTGAAGACCGTGTGGAGCAAGGTCGGTTCACCCGGCAAGGTGAGCCGGCCGGTCGCCAGGTCGGCGGCGATCCGCGCCGCGCCGTGCAACGGGTCGCTCTCGGCCGGAACCCGTCGGGCGTGCGGCAGCCGGGCCGCCAACTCCTCGCCGAGCGGTACGAGCAGCGGGTCCCCCATCGCGAACAGACCGCCGGTGAGCGCCACCTCGGGTGCCCCGGAGGCGGGGCACACGGCGGCGGCGGACTCGGCCATGTTCCGGGCCGCGGCCCGCAGGATGCCGGCGGCGACCGGGTCGTGCCCGGCGCAGGCGGCCACCCGCGGCGCGAAGGAGGCGAGGACGGCGGGCCGGTCGGAGCGGGGGTAGAGCAGGCCGGGCAGCGCACGCACCGGTCCGAACTGCTCCTGCGCGCAGGCCAGCAGCGGGCCGGAGCCGCCCTCCCGGCCGTCGTGGGCGCGCAGCGCGGCCTCGAGGCCGGCCCGGCCGATCCACGCGCCGCCGCCGCAGTCGCCCAGCAGGTGCCCCCAGCCGTCCGCCCGCCGCCAGCCGGTCAGATCGGTACCGATGGCGATGAGGCCGGTGCCGGCGGCGAGCACGGCACCGGGGCGGGCACCCAGGGCGCCCACGTAGGCGGTGACGGCGTCGGCGGCGAGCGCCACCCGGCGCACACCCAGCTCCCGGGCGAGGGCGCCCGGAAGTTCGGCGCGCAGGGCGTCGCCCAGGGAGGCGAACCCGGCGGCGCCCACAACGGCGGTGTCCAGTACGCCCACACCGGTCTCCGCGGCCAACGACCTTGCCAGGGGGACCAGTTGCCCGATCAGATGGCCGGGGTCGATCCCGCGCGGGCCGGTGCGCACCGGCTCTCTTGTCTCCCGCGCCGCCGACGGCTCCCGCCCCGGGGTGCCGACGACGACCCGGAGGCCGGAGCCCCCCGAGTCCACGGCGAGATACCCGGCGACGGTCACGGCAGACGCCAGTCCACCGGTTGTCCTCCCTGCTGGATCAGCAGGTCGTTGGCCCGGCTGAACGGACGCGAGCCGAAGAACCCACGGTCGGCCGACATGGGCGAGGGGTGCGCCGACTCCACGGCGGGCAGAGCGCCGAGCAGCGGCCGGAGGTTGCGGGCGTCCCGGCCCCACAGGATGGACACCAGCGGCTTGCCGCGCCCGGCCAGGGCTCGGATGGCCTGCTCGGTGACCTCCTCCCAGCCCTTGCCGCGATGGGCGCCCGGACTGCGCGGGGCGGTGGTGAGCGCCCTGTTGAGCAGCAGCACGCCCTGCTGCGTCCACGGGGTCAGGTCGCCGGTGGCCGGCTGGGGCAGTCCCAGGTCGGCGGTCAGCTCGCGGTAGATGTTGATCAGGCTCGGCGGCAGCGGGCGGACGTCGGGTGCGACCGAGAACGACAGCCCCACCGCATGGCCCGGGGTCGGGTACGGATCCTGACCGACGATCAGGACCCGTACTTCGTCGAAGGGTTGCTGGAAGGCCCGCAGGACGTTCGGTCCGGCCGGAAGGTAGGTGCGTCCCGCGGCGATCTCCGCGCGCAGGAAGTCGCCCATCCCGGCGATCCGTCCGGCGACGGGTTCCAGGGCCTTCGCCCAGCCCGGTTCGACGATTTCATGCAAGGGTCGTGGTGCCACGGCCGTCACCCTACTGCCGTACGGCGGCAGGTGATCAACCGGTGGCCGGGGCAGGCGGACCCCACAGGCTCTCAGGCGACCACCGCCGCTCGCACACACAGCACGTCCGGCAGGTGCGCGGCCAGTTGCCGCCAGGTGTCGCCGTCGTCCGCCGAGGCGAACACCTCGCCGTTGCGGTTGCCGAAGTACACACCGGCCGGATCGGCGTCGTCGGTGCACAGCGCGTCGCGCAGCACCGTGCCGTAGTGGTCCTCGGACGGCAGCCCCCTGGACAGCGGTTCCCAGCTCTCGCCCGCGTCGGCCGTGCGGAAGACCCGGCAGCGGCGCCCGGCCGGCACCCGGTCGGCGTCGGCGTTGATCGGGAAGACGTACGCCGTGCCGCCCCGGTGCGGATGAGCCGCGGCGGCGAAGCCGAACGTCGAGGGCAGGCCCGCGCCGATGTCGGTCCAGTGCGCGCCCGCGTCGTCGCTGCGGTACACCCCCCAGTGGTTCTGCAGATACAGCCGGTCCGGGTCGCCCGCGTCCTTGGCGACCTTGTGCACGCACTGACCGAACTCCGGGTTCGGATCGGGCAGGAACACCGCCGACACACCGGAGTTGGACGGCGCCCAGCTCGCGCCGCCGTCCGTGGTACGGAACACCCCGGCCGCGGAGACGGCCACGGTCACCGCCCGTGGGTCGCGCGCGTCCGTGATCACCGTGTGCAGGCCCTCACCCCCACCGCCCGGCACCCACTGCGAGCGGGTGGGGTGCTCCCACAGGGGCCGCACCAGCTCGAACGTCTCCCCACGGTCCGCCGAGCGGTACAGCGCGGCCGGTTCCGTGCCCGCGTACACCACGTCCGGCTCGGCGGCGGCCGGGTGCAGCTGCCACACCCGCTCCAGCGAAGCTCCGGTGTCCTGGGGGAACTTGACGGCGGGCTGGGCGGGTTCGGTCCAGGTGCGGCCGAGGTCGTCGGAGTGGAACACCGACGGTCCCCAGTGCGCGCTGTCGCCGCCGGCCAGCAGCCTCGGCCGCTCACCCCGGGTGTCGATGGCGACCGAGTAGACGGCCTGGGCGTTGAAATAGGGACTCTCGTCGAACTCCCAGGCGCCACCGCGCCGCCGTCCGATGAACAGGCCCTTGCGGGTGCCCACGGCGAGCAGTACCTCGGTCATGCCGATCACCTCCGGGACGTCTTCGTCCGGGTAGCCGTCAGTTATCGGCCAGTCTGCACCCCGCCACTGACAGTCTCCCCGGTACGGAACGTTCTCGCAGGTCGCAGCGGCGTCGTCGGCCCGGAGCGAAGATCGGCCGAATCCGTTCCCGGATGTGCCTGCGCGATACCGGGGTCTCGTGCGACCGTCGAAGTGACGACTCGTCGTGAGCGGGGGGCCAACGCTCCCGCAGGGGAGGGCGTTCCGGTGTGTCGGTGCGCTCGTGGGGAGGATGCCTTGAAGGCGTTCCGGGGTCCGAAGGTGCGGCTGTGGCGCTGGCGGCGCAATCCGCTGAAGCGGCGGGCCGACGTGCTGGAGGCCTGGGTGGTGGTCGGTGTGTGGCTGCTGACCGTCCTGACCGGGGTGCTGTGCGGTCTCGCGGCGGACCGGTCGCTGGAGCACACGCTGGCCCGGCAACGCGCGACCTCGCGCCCCGCCGTCGCACGCCTCGTGGCGCCGGTCCCGGGGGCGCCGCGGGTACAGAGCGAGGTCGTCCCGGGTGACCGGATCTGGGCCAAGGTGCGCTGGAGTGCGGCCGACGGCTCGACCCGCACCGGGGAGGTGCGCGTCGAGCCGGGGAGCCCGGCCGGCACCCGGATCATCGTCTGGACCGACCCGAAGGGCCACCTCGTCAGCCGTCCGGTAGATGCCTCCGAGTCCGCCTTCCGGGCCGGCCTGATCGGCGTCTTCGTCGGGGTGAGCACCGCCGCAGTCCCCTTCGTCGGCGGCATGGTCCTGCGTGACCGGATGGAGCGCCGCCGCCTGGACCGATGGGAGACGGAATGGGCGCGATGGGGCCCGCAGTGGCGACGGATGGTCTGAGGCGCCCGCTACCCCTGCGCCATCACCTCCCGGCACCGCTTCAGCAGCGCCTCGTCCTTCGGGATGTCCTGACCGGCACATCCGCTTCCGCGGACGGTATGGCGGCGCGGCGTGGCCAGTTCGGCGGCCACCAGGTCCCGTAAGGGAGCGGCTGCGGAGCCCATGGCGAGCAGGCACCGGGCGATCGGGGCGCGGGTGTGCGGGTTCTCGGACCAGGCGGTGCGGAACACCGGCAGCACGGGGCCCGGATCCCCGTCGACGCACCACAGGGCGTACGCCGCCGTCACCCGTTCCCCTGCCGGCCGCCCCGACCGGGTCACCCGCCGCAGCTCCGGTACGGCAGGGCGTGCGGCGGAGCCGAGCCTGGAGAGCCGGCGTGCGGCAAGACGGCGGGCGGCCGGTCCTGCGCGCCTCAGCTCCCTCAGCAGGACCGGGAGTACGGCCGTCGTGTCCCCGTCCGCCGACCACAGCGCGCCCGCCGCGAGGGCGGCGTGCCGGGTGTTCAGCAAGTCCCGCAGCAGTGGTCTCGCGCACCCCGCAGCACCCAGTGCCTCCAGTGTCCTGATCACGTCCGGGACGAGGGAGTCCCACGCCACCGGGCGGCCCCCCGAGCCGGGCAGCAGCCGCAGCACCTCCGGGACCGCCTCCGTGTCCTCGACGGCCCGGACCGCCGACAGCAGCGGAGGAGCTAGTTCGGCGGCGGAAGAGGCCAGGGGGATCCGGCCGAGCCGGAGCCGTAACGCAGGGGCGAGCGGGACCGCGGCCCGGCCCAGGTGGGTGAGTTCGAAGCCCAGACCGTCGGGGGCGACGGGGCCGGCCAGGAGCTGGGCCAGTACCGGGACTGCTCGTGGATCGCCGGTCCTCGCCAGGGCCTTCAGCGGGCCGCCCAGGGTCGGGCAGGCGCGTTCCCAGCGGTGCGTCCACAGTTCGGGCCGGGCGGCGACCAGCGCGTACAGGTCGTCCGCGGCCGGCGCGGCCAGGGCGTACAACTGCGCCAGCACCGAGACCGCCGCGTCCCGTAACCGGTCCTGATCCGCCTTCACCTGGGCGCCGATCAGGGTGACGGGTCCGGTGTAGTCGGCGCGCCACTCGCGGAACAGGCCCGCCGACATCCACACGGCGTTGCACCGGTCCACCGGATCGGGGCTGGTCAGCTGCCCGGTGAGCAGGGCGATCCGGTCGCCTGTCCGGTCGCCGAGTGCGGTGTGCAGCGTGCGCAGCAGATGGGCGCCCTCCTCGTCGGAGGGGCGCAGCCGCCGTAACCGCCCCACCAGGGTGTCCGGGTCGGCGGGATCCGAGGGGTCCGGCACGCGGGCGCGCTGGGCGGACCTGTCCCGCAGCAGCCGCACGGCCGCCGGCACCAGGTCGGCGGGGAGCCTGCCGGGGGCGGTGAGTGCGAGCTGGCCGAGTGCCGCGAGCCGCGGCGCCGGGGCGTACGGCGGTGCGCTCTGCGCGGTCAGGAGGTCCGCCGCGGCGTCGGCGTGCCCCTGGTTGCGGCGGCCGAACAGGCCGAGGGCGTCGGTGAGGGCCAGCAGGACGCGTTCGTCCCGCTCGGCGCGGAACCGCCGGCGCAGCAGCTCCAGGACCTGTCCGGGCTCGTCCAGGAACCGCACCACGGCGTCCGCCGCGGCCCGGCGCACCCCCGGGTCGGGATCCTCGGCGAGGGCCACGAACGACTCGGCGTTCGCGCACACGGCCGAGCGCGCCCGCGGGTCGCCGCCCGCGCTGTCCGCGCCGATGCGGACCAGCAGTTCCACGATGCCGCCCCGCTCCGGCACCGCCTCGCGGGCCGCGAGCGAGAACAGGAAGGGCACGCACGCCAGCGTCGAGTCGTACACCTTGCCCTGGTGATGCACCGCGCCGTACAGGCCGTCGAGCGCGGTCTCCCGCTCGGCGGCGTCCGCGGAGGCCAGTGCCCGCAGCCATCCGGGCACCTCCTCCGCGCTGCCGTACGCGTGCCGCAGCGAGGCCCAGTCGACCTCGTCGATCCCCGTGAACACGTTGTCCTCCCCCGGGCGAGTGCACCTGATCGCGAGTCTGCACCACGGCACTGACAACGAAGCGGAAGCACGTGCTGACTGTGTGCGATCCGTCGGCTGTCACCAGCCATGGACACGACATCCGGGGGAGGGCGTCAGTTCAGGTCGGGCAGGGCCCGTTCCAGGACGGCGTCGAGGTCCGCCGCGGCGGGCAGGGTGCCGAACGAATGGCCCCAGTCGCCGCCCAGCCTGCTCGCGCAGAAGGCGTCCGCGACCGGGTGCGGGGCGTGCCGGACCAGCAGCGATGCCTGGAGGGTGAGGGCCATCCGCTCGACCAGCCGCCGCGCGCCCACCTGGCCGGTTTCGGTCAGCTGCGCCTTCAGCCCGGTCACGGCCGTGTCCAGCCGGGCGTCCGCGCCGCGTGCGAGTGCGAGTTCGGCGAACAGGGCTTCGGCGGCCTCCGGTTCCCGGCCGAGGGCGCGCAGCACGTCCAGCGCGTTGACGTTTCCCGACCCCTCCCAGATGGACAGCAGTGGGGCCTCCCGGTAATGGCGGGGCATGCCGGAATCCTCGACATAGCCGTTGCCGCCCAGGCACTCCAGCGCCTCGGCGGTGAACGCCGGGCCCCGCTTGGTCACCCAGTACTTGCCGACCGCGGTGGCGATCCGCCGGAAAGCCCGCTCGCCGGCGTCCCCGCGCACGGCCCGGTCCGCCGCGCCGGCCAGGCGCAGGGTCAGTGTCGTCGCCGCCTCCGACTCCAGGGCGAGGTCGGCCAGGACGTTGCGCATCAGGGGCTGGTCGAGGAGCCGGGCGCCGAACGCGCTGCGGTGACGTGCGTGGTGACCGGCCTCGACGAGCGTCTTGCGCATCAGGGTGGCCGAGGACATCACACAGTCCAGCCGGGTGCAGTTGACCATCTCGATGATGGTCTTCACGCCGCGCCCCTCCGGTCCGACCAGCCAGGCCACGGTCCGGTCGAACTCCGGTTCGGAGGAGGCGTTGGACCGGTTGCCGAGCTTGTCCTTCAGCCGCTGGATGCGGAAGGTGTTGCGGCTGCCGTCCGGAAGCACACGGGGCACCAGGAAGCAGGACAGGCCGCCGGGCGCCTGCGCGAGCACCAGGAAGACGTCGCACATCGGCGCAGAGGTGAACCACTTGTGCCCGCGCAGCGTGTACACGCCGGGCTCGCCGGTGGGCGTGGCCTCGGTCGTGTTGGTGCGCACGTCCGAACCGCCCTGCTTCTCGGTCATGCCCATCCCGGCGAGCAGGCCCGGCTTCTCGGTCGGGACGCGCAGCCCCGGGGCGTACTCGCGGCTGGTGAGCAGCGGTTCGTAAACCTTGGCCAGATCCGGCTGGGCGCGCAGCGCCGGGACGGCCGCGTACGTCATCGACGTGGGGCAGCCGTGTCCGGCCTCGGTGTGCCCCCACACCAGGCCGCCCGCGGTACGGGCCACGTGCGAGCCCGGCCGCTGGTCCGCCCAGGGGGCGCCCGCCAGGCCTTCGGCGACCGCGGTGCGCATCAGGTGGTGCCAGCTGGGATGGAAGTCGACCTCGTCGATCCGGTTGCCGTAGCGGTCGTGGGTGCGCAGCTCCGGCTCGTGCCGGTTGGCCTGCTCGCCCCACTCCTGCGCCTCCTCACCGCCGGCCCGCAGGCCCAGACGGCGGATGTCGTCCTCGGCCCAGCCGGCGCCCTCCCGGCGCAGGCCCTCCAGCAGCGCCGCGTCGTCGGAGGCGTCGTAGGGGGCCAGGGGCGGGGCCTGGTTGGTGACGTCGTGCGTGGCGTGCTGCTGACGAGGGTGTGACGGCGACTGCGTCGGCGTCTGCGCGGGTGTCGAGACCATGAGGCTATGTTGCGCTTGATCTGCGGCTGTAGCAATGATGCAACATGAGGCGCACGTACAGTACGTGCCCATGCGCATGAACATGCCCGCCGAGCCCGGTGAGGCCGGCCTGCGACCGCTGTCCGCGCGGTCTGTCGTGCTGAGCCTGCTCCTCGGCGCGCACCCGCCGCAGCTTCCGGTGAAGGACCTGGTCCGGCTGGTGGAGCCCTTCGGGGTCGGTGCCTCCACACTGCGGGCCGCGCTGAGCCGGATGGTGGCCGCCGGAGACCTCCGGCGCACGGACGCCGTCTACGGACTCAGCGACCGGCTGCTGGCCCGCCAGCGCCGCCAGGACGACGCGGTGCATCCCCGCACGCGCGCGTGGCACGGCGACTGGGAGATGGTGGTGATCACTGCCACGGGCCGCGGCCCCGCCGAACGCGCCGAGCTGCGCGCCCGGTTGGTCGCCCTGCGGCTGGCCGAACTCCGCGAGGGCGTCTGGCTGCGACCGGCCAACCTGGGCCGGCCACTGCCGGACGATCTCCACCGCGTGGCCCGGACGTACACGGCCCGCCCCGACGAGTCCCCGCAGGACCTGGTCGCTCTCCTGTGGCCGCTGGACGACTGGGCGGCCACCGCCCGGAGCCTGCTCTCACGGACGGGCGGTGCCCGCCGTCCGGCCGACCGCCTCACCGCGTTCGCCGCGGCGGTACGCCACCTGCTCACCGATCCCGTCCTGCCCCCGAGCCTCCTGCCCCCCGACTGGCCGGGAGAGGCGCTGCGCACCGCGTACGCCGCGTACCAGCGGGACCTGGCGGCTTCGGTGGGGCGGCGCGAGCACCTGGCGTGACGCCCCCGGACGGGTTTCAGACGGACCGGTGGTACTGGTCCGGCACCCGCACCTCGCCGCCGAGTTCCCGGGCCGCATGGCGGGCCCAGGACGGGTTGCGCAGCAGCTCCCGGCCCAGGAGGACCGCGTCGGCCTCGCCGTTGGCCACGATCTTGTGGGCATGGCCGGCCTCGGTGATCAGCCCCACCGCGGCGACCGGCAGCGATGTCTCGGCCTTCACCCGGGCGGCGAACGGGACCTGGTACCCGGGGCCGGTCGGGATGCGGACGTCGGAGACGTTGCCGCCCGTGGACACGTCCAGGAGGTCGACGCCGTGGGCCCGCAGATCGCCGGCGAACCGAACCGTGTCGTCCGGGGTCCAGCCGCCCTCCTCCAGCCAGTCGGTGGCCGAGATGCGGAAGAACAGCGGCTTGTCTTCGGGCCACACCGCCCGCACCGCGTCGACGACCTCGAGGGCGAACCGGGTGCGGTTCTCGTACGAGCCGCCGTAGGCGTCGGTGCGGTGGTTGGAGTGCGGGGAGAGGAACTCGTTGATCAGATAGCCGTGGGCGCCGTGGATCTCGACGATCTCGAATCCGGCGGCGAGCGCCCGGCGCGCGGCGTCGGCGAACTGGCCGACGATGTCCCGGATCTGGTCGGTCGTCAGCTCGGTGGGCTCCGAGTGGCGTTCGTCGAAGGCGACCGGGCTCGGTGCGAGCGGCTGCCAGCCGTGCGCCTCCGGTCCGACCGGCGCTCCGCCCCTCCACGGCCGTTCGGTCGAGGCCTTACGGCCGCCGTGCCCGAGCTGGATCGCGGGCACCGTGCCCTGCGCCACGAGGAAGCGGGTGATCCGGCGGAAGGCCTCGGTCTGGGTGTCGTTCCACAGACCCAGGTCGTACGGCGAGATCCGGCCCTCCGGCGAGACCGCCGTCGCCTCCACGACGATCAGTCCGGTGCCGCCCGTGGCGCGCGCCGCGTAGTGCGCGAAATGCCAGTCGTGCGGGACACCGGCCTGCGGGCCGTCCGGCTCGGCCGAGTACTGGCACATCGGGGGCATCCACACCCGGTTCGGGATGGTCACCCCGCGCAGGGTGATGGGCGCGAAGAGAGCACTCACGACAGACTCCGTTCGTTCACGGGACCGAATGGCTACTCGTACGATAGACGTCGTAGTACGAGAGATGTCAAACTACGATGGTCCTCGTACAATGCAGGCAGGCGAGGGAGAGGAAGTTGCCGTGACCGACGTGACCGACGTGACGGGCGCCGTCGCGCCCGGCCGTGCGCTTCCGCATCCGGAGCGGGAGGAGATCCGGCTGGAGGCCGTGCTGCACGCCCTCTCCGACCCGATGCGCCTGCGCATCGTGCGTGAACTCGCGGACGACGGAGGCGAGTTGACCTGCTCGGACTTCGAGCTGCCGGTGACGAAGTCCACCACCACGCACCACTTCCGGGTGCTGCGCGAGAGCGGGGTGATCCGGCAGGTCTACCGCGGCACGGCCAAGATGAACGGCCTGCGCCGGGGCGACCTGGACGACCTCTTCCCGGGACTTCTCGCCAGCCTCCTCGCAGCCGCCGACCGGCAGTCCGCCCGCCTCCACGACGCACCCTGAGCCGGTCCTCCCGGCGGCGGCCACGGATCAGTGACGGATCACCGGATGCCGGACGACCGCCGGGGGACGCGTCGGCGCCCTAGGCGGACCGTGCTGCTCCCAGGAGCCTGTCCCAGTCCGCCAGTTTGACCACGCTCCGCCCCAGCCGCGCACCCAGCTCCGCCTCGGCCCGCTCGATCGCCTGCCAGCCGGTCCACGGCACCGGCTCGATCCCCGCCGCCCGCAGCGCCGCGACCGCGTCCTCCGGCACCTGCCTGGACGCGAGCGCGGGTGCGTCGGCGAGCAGAGCGGTCGCCGTCTCCTTCCCGCAGGGCCGGTTGGTGCCGATGACACCCGTCGGCCCACGCTTGATCCACCCGGCGACGTACTCGCCCGGGGAGACGGCGCCCTCGCGGACGACCCTTCCCTCCAGGTGCGGGACGGTGCCGGTGGCCGGGTCGAACGGCAGCCCCTCCAGCGGCACCCCGCGGTAGCCCACCGAGCGCAGCACCAGCTGCGCCGGTACGTCCTCGTAGCGGCCCGTGCCCGTGACGCCGCCCTGTCCGTCCGGCGCGGTCCGTTCGAACCGCACGGCGCCCACCCGGCCGTCGTGCTCCAGCAATTGTGCGGGGCGCAGGAAGAACCGCACATGGATACGGCGGGCCGCGCCGGAGGACGGTCGGTCCGCCCAGCCGCGCACGACCTCCACATTGCGGCGCCGCGCGGCGGGCAGCGTGGCGAGATCAACGGTGTCCAGCGCCAACTCGGCCCGGTCCACGATGACGTGGGTGTCAGGCAGACCGCCCAGCTCACGCAGCTCCTTGGTGGTGAACCGGGCCTGCGAGGGGCCGCGCCGGCCCACCATGTGCACATCGGTGACCCGGCTCGTCGCCAGCGTGTCCAGCGCCTCCTGCGGCATGTCCGTCGGACGCAGCTCCGTGACGCCACGGGCCAGCATGCGCGTGACGTCCACCGCCACGTTGCCCACCCCGATGACGACCGCCGAGCGCACACCGCTGAGGAAGCCGGCGTCCCGTGCGTCGGGATGTGCGCTGTACCAGGACACGAACTCGGTCGCGGACCAGCTGCCCGGCAGGTCCTCGCCGGGAATCCCGAGCCGGCGGTCGGTGGCGGCGCCCACGCAGTACACCACCGCGTGGTACATGCTCCGCAGCCGCTCCACGGGCAGCCCGCCGGGCCCGCCCACCGGAACGCCGCCGAGGAACCGTACGCGCTCGTGCTCCAGCACCGTGCGCAGGCTGCCCTGCAGGGACTTGATCTTCTCGTGGTCCGGGGCGACGCCGTACCGCACCAGGCCGTACGGGCACGGCAGCCGGTCCAGGACGTCCACGCGCACGTCCGGGTCCTGCTGAACGAGGCTCTGGGCGGTGTAGCACCCGCTCGGCCCGGAACCGACGACGGCGACACGCAGCACAGCGGTACTCCCTGCCCGGAGGAGGTGGTGTGCGGACGCTTCCAGCATGACACCGACGGAGCCGTGGCGGCAGAGGCCGACGGGGTGATCCGGGGGGGCGATGGATCGGTCGTGGCCGTCCCGTCGGCAGCTGTGAGGCTCTGGCGGGTCCTGCCCGTCAGGTGTCCGGGAGGTGGGCCTGTGATGCGGCCGGGGAGGCCCGGCCGGTCAGCCGGTCAGGGCGGCGAGTCCCGCGGTTCCGGCATGTCGGAAGAACTTGCGGAGGTTGTGGCAGGCGGCGCGTAGGCGCCGCTCTCCACGAGCGCCGTTCTCGCCGCGTAGGAAGAGCTGACGGCCGTTGGTCGTGTAGTCGAGGGCGTCGCAGGCGTTGGCCGTCGGTGTGGTCCGCGAGAACCGGTCCCGGGTCCAGCACCTCGTCGACCAGGTCGGTGACGAACCGGGCGAGGTGGCCCTCGGGCAGTCAGTCGTCCAGCGATGGCGGCAGGGGCGGCCGCTTCGCCCTGACCGGCTCGACCTCGAGCAGTCCGTCCTCGCCGTGCATGGCGGGGTCATCGCGTGCGGAAGATCACGAGACACAGGCGGGTCTGCCGCTACTAGGGCCCGCTCCTAGGGGCAGGTGACGACCTGGCCCGCCCAGGACAGGCCGCCGCCGAAGGCGAGCAGCAGGACGGGGGAGCCGGAGGGGACAGCGCCGTCCTCGGTCAGCTTGGACAGGGCCAGGGGGACGGATGCGGCCGAGGTGTTGCCGGAGTCGACGACGTCCTTGGCGACGACCACGTCCTCGGGCAGGTCGAGTTGGCGTACGACGGCCTCGATGATGCGGAGGTTGGCCTGGTGGGTGACGACGCCGGCGAGGTCGTTGGGGGTGAGTCCGGCGCGGTGGCAGGCCTCGCGGGCGATGGCAGGCAGTTCGCTGGTGACCCAGCGGAAGACGGTCTGGCCCTCCTGGGCGAAGTGGGGATGCCAGTCATCGACCAGGCGGACGGCATTGCTGCGGGTGGGGTCCGAGCCCCAGGCGACCGGGCCGACTCCCTCCTCCTCGTCGGCGCTGATGACCGCGGCGCCCGCGCCGTCGCCGAGCAGGACGCAGGTGCTGCGGTCGCTCCAGTCGGTGACGTCGGACATCTTCTCGGCGCCGATCACAAGGGCGTGCCGGGCGGCGCCCGCTCGTACCGCGTGGTCCGCGCCGGCGAGGGCGGTGCAGAACCCGGCGCAGCCGTTGTTGAGGTCGTAGGCGACGGCGGAGGGGATGTCGAGGCGGCCTGCGACCTGGGCGGCGATGGAGGGGCAGCGATCGACGGCGGAGCAGGTCGCCACGGTGATCAGACCGATGTCGGACGGTTGGAGGCCGGATGCGGCCAGCGCCTTGCTCGCGGCGGCGGCTGCCAGGTCGGTGACCGACTCGTCCCGCGCGGCGATCCGCCGGGTGGCGATCCCCGTCCTGCGGCGGATCCAGTCGTCGCTGGTGTCGACCATGCCGGCCAGGTCGTCATTGGTGAGGACATGGGCGGGCTGGTAGTGCCCCAGGGCGGCGATACGGGATCCAGGCACAGCGATGCTCCTTGGTCGGACAGCAGTGCCGGGAATATAGCAACCGATCGGTCGGAAGCTAAACGGGTGGTCGTTGGCTACGATGACGGCATGAGCCCCCGCAAGTCCGTCGCCGAGGCCCGCAGGACGCGGGAGCGGATCGTGGAACATGCCATCGCCGTCGCCTCGGTCGAAGGCCTCGAAGGGCTGACCATCGGGCGGCTCGCCACGGATCTGGGCATGAGCAAGGCCGGAGTACTCGGACACTTCGGCACCAAGGAAGCTCTTCAACTCGCCACCTTGGAAGGGGCGTCAGCGGTCTTCGCGCGCACGGTATGGGAACGGGCGCAGCACGAAGAGCCCGGCCTTCCCCGGCTGTGGGCCGTCTGCGGCGCCTGGATCGCATACATCGAGACGGAGCGCGAGGTCTTCCCCGGCGGCTGCCTCTTCACCACCGCAGCCGTCGAGTTCGACGCGCGCAGCGGCCCCGTGCGGGATGCGGTGGCGCGCCTGCACAGGGTGTGGCGCCGACGGCTGGCCGGTGAGGTACGCATCGCCGCCGACCGCGGCGACCTGCCCTCCGGCACGGATCCCGAACAGGTCGCCTATGAGCTGGTGGGGCTCTACATGGCGTTCAACCAGGAGATCCAGCTCTTCGCCGATCCGGCCGCTGCCGAGCGCACTCGCCGGGCCCTGGCTCGTCTCTTCGGACAGGAGCAAACGTCGTCCGACGGATCATGAGGGGGGCCGACGGCCTCTTCTCGGCCGGCCCGACCTCGAAGAGCCCGAACCGCAGGCGGTTGCCGGTTACCGAGACACGCTCCCGGCCGACGTGGTCTTGGTCGGTGAGGGGTGCCTGCCGCTCGAGGACACCGAGGTACGGCCCGCCCTGTCCCCGGCGTACTGCACCGGCAGCGGATCGGGCCCGGCCGTGCCGGACCGGTCCGCGACGGCTTCCGCGTACCGCGCGGCCTGACGGTGCTCGCTCGACGGGTGCCTGCCGGTCGCCCAGGAGAACCGCACCACCCAGGACGAGGGTGCCGACCCGGTCCTCGCGTTGATGCGCCGACCAGTCACAGCCGGCGCCGGTCGCTCGGGATGATCGCCCAGGTGCGCGACGCGGGGTTCCTGCCGCCCCGCACGCACGCCGCTGATCGGGGGCGTAGGGCTTCCGGTGGACCGGGGGACTTCCGGATGCCGTCGACGGGCCGACGACGAGGAGGAGACGCCGAGGGTCAGGAGGCGCCCGTGCGGTCCTCCGTCGCGAAGAACCGCGACAGGTCCTGGTCCGGCGCCCCGGCACCCGGACCGCTCCCCGGCGGCATGCCCAGCTCCCAGTCGAGCCGGTACCGCGTGAACAGCTCGGCCCGCAGTGCAGGGACCGGCATCGGCACCCCCGGCACCAGCGCCGAGTACACCGCACCCATCAACAGCGCCCGCAGCATCGCGTAGTCGGCCGCGACGTCCTGGGAGCCGTACCGGGCGACCGTGTCACTCAGCAGTTCCTCCAGCCGGCGCTGCTCCGGGCACTGCACGAAACCCTCGTCATGGAGCAGCCCGGCCATGTGCTGACGCATCAGCACGGGCCGGTCGTGGGCCAGGCCCAGGACGGCGTCGATGGCCCGCGCCATCCGCTCCCGGCCGTCCTCGGTGCGCGGCTCCCGCTCCAGTGCCTCCTCCAGTGTGCGGTGCATCAGCCGGTGCACCGCGGACTGCACCAACTGGCGCTTGCCGGGGAAGTAGTACGACACCAGCCCCCGCGCCGAGCCCGCCCGGTCGGCGATGTCACCCAGGGTCGTGGCCTCGAACCCCCGCTCGCCGACGAGTTCGACGGCGGCCTGCAACAGCCGCTCCCGGGAACGTCGCCGCAACTCTTCATTGACCGAGGCGCTTCGCGGGGACATCCTGTAACTCCTGCGTTGACTGGCTGCCAGCCAACTATACTCAACGCAGGGGCCGCAGCCATGTGCGCGGTCCGCTCAGAGCTGCCGTCCGTCTGGGGCGACACGGGGGATCGTCTCAGACGGACGGCCACGCAACGACACAGGCGCACAGCCGACGAGTTCCTGCCCGCAAAAGCCGCGTGACGAGGCTTCCGGCAGAGGCGGCGGGATTCAGCCGACCAGGTCCAACACCGGCGACAGTGCGTCCGGGCGTTGTGCCACCGGCAGATGGTCCACGAAGTGCACCCGGCAGCCGAGCGCTGCGGCCCCGCCGTCCGCCACCCGGTTGTCCCCGACCATCAGCACCCGCCGAGGATCGGCGCCGAGCGCCTCGCACGCGACAGAGAACAGCCGCGGGTCCGGCTTCTGCACGCGGTGTTCGTACGACAGCACATAGGCGTCCACATACGCGTCGAGGCCGTGCTCGCGGAACACCGGGCGCAGGTCCCAGCCGATGTTGCTGACCACGGCGACGCCCGTCCCGCGCTCGCGCAACGTGCGCAGCACCTTTTCCGCGTCCGGGTACGGGCTCCAGGCGGCGGGGGACATGTGCCGGTCGTACAACGTGTCGTGCAGGCTCGGGTCGGGCAGCGGCACCAGGCGGGACAGGCCCGTGTAGGCGGCACGGTGCTGCTCCGTGCTGCGGTCCCGCTCCGTCCACAGCCCCGCCAGCTCCGCCGGTACGTCCACCGGTTCCGCCCCGCCGGGCAGTGCGCCGGCCGACTCCAGGGCCTTCGCCGTCGCGGTCAGTTCGGGCTCGGCCATGACATGCCCGGTCTCGTCCAGCACGGCGCGCAGCCAGGACTCGGTCGGCTCGATACGGAACAGCGTCCCTGAGAAGTCGAACAACACTCCCTGCATGTCCGGGACTCTACCCCGGCACCGTCCACCGCGGGGGCCCTCAGCCCAGCGCGCGAAGCCCCGGGACGAACGCCACCAGAACCGGGAGCACCGGTACCAGCGCGGCGACCGCCGTCAGCCGCAGCCGGTGCAGTGCCGGGAGCCGGTCCGGCGGTGTCAGCAACCGGTGCACACGCTGCGGGACATGGGCCTGCGCAGCCGGGCACGGCCCGAACACGCCGCGCTCCTCGTTGAGTTCGACCAGTGCCAGAGCGGTCGTCAGCCGGCCGAAGCGCCGCGAGGCCATGTCGTCGGCGGCCAGTTCGACCAGCCGGTGCATCTCGGCTTGGAACGCCGCGAACACCGGAATCCGGGGGAATCCGTCCGCCAGTGCGGTGGAGCAGTGCAGCAGCCAGTCGTGCCGGGCCTGCGCGTGTCCCTGCTCGTGGGCGAGGAGGGCGTCCAGTTGACGCTCCTTCAGGCGGCGCAGTGCGGCTGTGGTGATGACGAGCTGCGGCGCGGCGCCGGGCAGCCACCATGCGTCGGGCCGCTCGCCCTCCAGCACCACCAGCCGGCCGCTCACCTGCTCCTCGCCCGGCAACAGCGGTGCCCGCACGCGAAGTTCGGCCCGCCGAGCCCGCCGCCGGCCCCGCGCCCGTACGACCTCGCGTACCAGCATCGCCAGGCTCCACAGCCCACCCAGGGCGAGCGTCATCGCGGTGGCCGCCGCCCAGGGGCCCGCCGCGCCGAGGGCATACGCGTCCACCACAGCGGGCGGAGCCGTGGCGAACACATGCCCGCGCACGGCCTGCCAGGCAGCCGCCGCGCTCAGTGTCATCGACAGTGCGCAGCACAGCAGGACGGCCGCCACCACGCACTGCCAGACCCACAGGGCGACGACCGGCTCCCGGTCCAGCCAGTCCGCCCGGGCGAGCAACCGCGGGGCGAGGACGGCGGTCAGGGCGCCGAGCAGCAACAGGGCCACGGGGACCATCATGGTCAGCACCCTATGGGGGCGACGCCGGGTACGGGTACGGTCCTCGGCGGTGAAGTGACGCACACGCTCAGGCAGTTACGCGTCACTGGTCCGTCTCCCGCCTCACCGCAGCCCGGGTCCCCGCGGTCTCCGGCCCGGTCACATCGTCAGCAACATGGTGACCATGCCGATTCCCATCGATAGGCGGCATGCCCGCGCCAACTCCGGCCGGTCACCCCACCGTACGGCTCCCGAGCATCCGGCCCGGGCGGCAGCGGGCACCAGGCGGGCGCCGGACCGCAGGACGTAGCCCGTGAAGTACAGAAGCAGCATCCCCGTCAGCAACGGCACCCCGGAACCGCCGTGGGCGTGGTGTGCGGAGGCGGGGGAGGAAGCCATGGTGAGCGACATGTAGACCATCGCCGAGGCTCCCACCAGGTGGTGGAGGTGGTGACGGTCGCCCCGTACGACCCACAGCGCGTGCAGTACCGCCGCGCCGAACACGGCCGTGTACAGCGGCCAGGCCCAGCCCGGCGGCGTGAACACCGTCGCGGGTACCGCCATCGTGGCCATGCCGAACCCCATGAGCGCCTCACCGCCCGCGGCCCGGCGCTGCTCCTCGAGCCCGCTGCGCATCCGCACCAGGCAGTAGGCCCCGGTCGCGGCACACAGCGCGACCAGCAGCCAGGCCGCCGGAGTCGGTCCGTGCACGCGTCCCTCCCCGGCTCGACGATCGGTACAGGGGTGCGATGCCCACGGCACATGGCGCGCACGCGAGCGCAAGGGAGTACACGGGGAGCACTCGGCGGAGCACGCCGGTGCAGGGCGGGGACGGCTGAGGGCCGGTGGGAGTGCCGACCGGGTCGGCGTGAAAAGGTCCGTGAAAAGGTCTACAGGTACGCCGATGCCGTCTCGGCCTTGTGTCTTCCGTTTCCGGCACGCCCGGCACGCCCGGCACGCCCGGCACGCCCGGCACGCCCGGCACACCGGGCTGAGGGCGGCGACCGCCGCGTTCCCGAGGGGACGGACCGTGCGCGACGGCGTCAGATCCCGGGCCGGTACCGCAGAGGGTGCTCCGCCGGGACCTCCACCAGCACGATCGGTGTGCCGTCCGGATCCTCCGTCCACATCTCGATCAGTCCCCACGGCTCCCGCACCGGCGGCCGTACGATCCGCACGCCCCGGGCGGCCAGTTCGTCCTGGGCGGCGGTCACGTCCGCGACCTGGAGCCACAGCCGCGCGGCGGGCCCCGGCGGCGTCGTGGCCCGCCCCGACAGCTCCAGGAAGCCACCGCCGAGGAAGTACACGGTCCCGCGCTCGGGTCCCGTGCCGAACTCGCGGTAGACGGACAGGCCCAGCTGCTCACCGTAGAAGGCACGGGACCGTTCGGGGTCGGTAGGGGTCAGGAGGATCCGGCTGCTCAGTACGTGCACCATGCCGGCGGAGCCTAGCGGCAGGGTTACCCTCGTCCCTGGCTCAGCCACGCCCGAGATCGGAGACCGCCCATGGAGACCACCACCGCCGGACTCAACTTCCGTGATGCCACCGACGCCGACGTCGACGCCCTGGTGGCCCTCGTCGAGTCGGCGTACCGCGGGGACGCGAGCCGGGCCGGGTGGACCACCGAGGCGGACATCCTGGACGGGCAGCGGACCGACCCCGAGGGCGTGCTGGAGGTGATCAAGTCGCCGGACAGCAGGCTGCTGACCGTCGAGCGCGACGGACGTATCGTCGCCTGCTGCCAGCTCGAACACCGCGACGAGCACGCCTACTTCGGCATGTTCGCGGTCAGCCCCACGCTGCAGGGCGCCGGTCTCGGCAAGACCGTGATCGCGGAGGCCGAGCGGCAGGCCCGCGAGGCCTGGGGCGTCACCGAGATGCACATGACGGTGATCTCGGTCCGGGACGACCTGATCGCCTGGTACGAGCGCCGCGGCTACCGCCGCACGGGACGGATGACGCCGTTCCCGTACGGCGACGAGCGCTTCGGCATTCCGCGCCGCGACGACCTGCGGTTCGAGCTGCTGGTCAAGCCGCTGGTGTGACGCCCACGCCGCTGCGGGGCGGGAGACCGGGCCGGGTCACGCGGTGAAGCGGGCCGTGCGCTTGATCTCCGGGTAGTCGGTGGTCGCGCCGTCCAGCTGGAGGGCGCGGACCAGCCGCAGGTGGTCCTGTGTGTTGACCACCCAGCCGATGACCCGCAGCCCCGCCGCGTGCGCGCGTTCCGCGATCTCCAGGGTCAGCCGGCGGATGTCGAGGCACAGCGTCGGGGCACCCACGGCCTTCGCGCGCTCCACCACGTCGGTGCCGTAGCGGCCGGCCACCAGCGCCGTGCGCACCCCGGGCACAAGCCGGGCGATCTCGGCGACGGCCTCGTCGTGGAACGAGGACACCTCCACCCGCGAGACCAGGTCCCGCCGCCGCATGACCTCGGCGAGCGCCCGGGCCGCCGTCACATCCTTGATCTCGGCCTGCAGCGGTGTCCTGACGGCGTCCAGCACCTCCTCGAACACCGGCACGCGCTCTCCGCGGCCCGCGTCCAGGGCGCGCAGCTCGGCCAGCGTCTTCTCGGCGATCGGGCCGGTGCCGTCGGTCGTGCGGTCCACCTCCGCGTCGTGCATGACGACCAGGGCGCCGTCCTTGCTCAGGTGCAGATCGAGTTCGATGACATCGAGGCCGGCCTGCTGCGCGGCGACGAAGGAACGGAGGGTGTTCTCGGGCTCGACACCCATGACCCCGCGGTGACCGATGGTAAGGAAGTTCAAGGTTCGACTCGCTTCCGTCGACGGCGGCTCGGCGACGCGCGGACCGGACGGACGTCGTCGTCCACGCGGCAAGGTCGCAGCCTAATGGCCGGGTCCGTCGATGAACCCGTGCTTGCGCGGGGGATCGGGGGCACAGGGGGCGACACCCGGCCTGAAACCTGGCCCGAACTCGCTTCCGTGTGTCCCCCGCGCGTGGGCGCGTCGTCCGGACGTTGACCGGCCGGACGTGGCTGGATCCGGACGGACTCGAACGGGTCACGCACGGGGGCGAGCAGGGGGCGGACGGGAGAGGGTGAACGAGGGTCGGACAGGACCCCGATCCTGCCCGCCTGCGGGCAGACCCGCCCGCCCCGCACTCGTCTTATCCCGGCTTCGACGGCGAAAGTGATCGCCGTCACGGTTTGGCGCAGGAAAAATGTCGGTGACCAAGGCGGTCGACAGAATATTTTCCCGAGCTCCCTCTTGCTGGCGGAAACCGGGTATGCATACGGTGTCCCTACGCGAGGTTCTCCCGTGGAGGATGGGAAATGACGGAAATTCTTGTGCAGGCGGCTACGGAGGATCGGGCTCCTTCGTCGACCAGGGTGGTTGAGCACCCGGCCTGGCCGGTGCTCAAGGATGCCGTGGAGCAGATCCGGCCATGGCAGTCGAAGGACGGGTCGATCGACTTCGCCGCCGAGGGCGCCCCGGCCAGGACTGACGCGGAAGCCGCCGTACGGCGTGTCGTGGACGCGGTCCAGCAGCTCTCCCCGCTGCTCCCGCACGACGCCGCCTACCACGAGGCCCTGGTGAAGGACCTGGGCCGCTGGGCCGAGGGTGGCTTCCGGGTGCCGGACTTCCTGGACTCGCTGCTGGCCTTCCAGCCCGCCGCGAACCGCGTGGACGGCCTGCAGCACCTGGTCGTCTTCCCGATGTACACCCAGAACGGCAACCTCGACCGCAACCTCGAGGCGGTCGTGCTGCGCATGGTCTGGCCTCAGTGGCTGGCCGAGCTCGAGCGCACCCGTTACGACAACCCGCTGTTCTGCGGCATCTCCTTCGAGGACTTCACGGCCGGGTACGACACCAACTCCGCCGTCCTCTTCCCGGAGACCATCGCCGTGCGCGAGGCGCCGGAACGATTCTCCTGGGGTGGCATCTTCTGCGACCGCGAGGCCGCCCGCTTCCGCAGGGTCACCGACGCAGCCGTCGGCATCCTGGGCCTGGAGCTGCCCGAGGACATCGCCGCGATGGTCCACGACCAGAAGCGCTGTGAAGAGGCCTTCGTCCTGTGGGACATGGTCCACGACCGCACCCACAGCCACGGCGACCTGCCGTTCGACCCGTTCATGATCAAGCAGCGTCAGCCGTTCTGGATGTACGGCCTGGAGGAGCTGCGCTGCGACCTCACCGCCTTCAAGGAGGCCGTGAAGCTGGAGGCCGACGGCGTCCCGCAGGCTCGTGACGTGCAGTACGCGGTGCTCTTCGACCGCATGTTCCGCTTCCCGGTCACCGGTGACCGCGTGCGCAACTACGACGGGCTCGGCGGCCAGCTGCTCTTCGCCTACCTCCACAAGCACGACGTCGTCCGCTGGACCGACAACAAGCTCTCCATAGACTGGCAGCGCGCCCCGCAGGTCACCAACCAGCTGTGCGCCGAGATCGAGAAGCTCTACAAGGACGGCATCGACCGGCCCAAGCTCGTGCACTGGTTCGCCGGTTACGAGCTGGTCTCCCACTACCTCGCTCCGCACCCGGGCTCCAAGTGGGCCAAGGGACCGGAGGCCCTGGACCTGGGCCAGCCGCCGCGCAAGCTGGTGGACGACGTGCTTCCGGACGAGTTTCCGCTGAGCATGTTCTATGAGGCCCTGTCCAAGAAGCTGAAGAACGTGATCGCCTCCACCAAGGGCATCACGGCGGACAGCGCCGAGCGGCTCGCCGCGTGAGCGACCGCATCCGGAACACTGCTCAAAAGGGGAAGAACATGGTGGGGAACGGGCCTCTCAACGGTGCGGTGATCGCGGTGGCCGGCGCGGGCGGACCCGCGGGGCGTGCCACCCTCATCCGGCTCGCCGAGGCCGGGGCGACGGTCGTCGGCTCGGACAACAATCCGGAGCGCCTGGCGGAGGCCGTGGACGCGGCCCGCTACGCGCGCGGTGGCGCCACGGTCACCGGGGAGACGGTCGACCTGCTCGACCTGGGCTCGACCCGGGCCTGGGCCGATCGCGTCGAGAAGGAGTTCGGCCGCATCGACGGCCTGGTCCACCTCGTCGGCGGCTGGCGCGGCAGCGCGACCTTCGCCGAGACCGACCTCGCCGACTGGGACCTGCTGGAGAAGCTGCTCATCCGTACCGTCCAGCACACCTCCCTGGCGTTCTACGACGCGCTGCAGCGCAGTGACCGCGGTCGCTACCTGCTGATCAGCGCGGCCGGCGCCTCGAAGCCCACCGCGGGCAACGCGGCGTACTCCGCCGCCAAGGCCGCGGCCGAGGCCTGGACGCTCGCCATGGCTGACGGCTTCCGCAAGGCGGGGGGCGAGGAAGGGCCCCGCACGGCGGCTGCCATCCTGGTGGTGAAGGCGCTGGTGCACGACGCGATGCGCGCCGAACGCCCCAACGCGAAGTTCGCGGGCTTCACGGACGTCAAGGACCTGGCCGAGGCCATCGAGGGTGTCTGGAGCAAGTCCGCCGCCGAAGTGAACGGAAACCGTCTGTGGCTGACCGAGAAGCCGTGAACCCACCCAAGACCGACGCGCGTCGCCATCACGACCCGCAGGTCCGCGGTTTCGCCAGTGACAACTACGCCGGAGTGCACTCCGAGGTGCTCGCCGCCCTGGCCCTGGCCAACGGCGGCCATCAGGTCGCGTACGGCGAGGACGACTACACCGCGAACCTCCAGCGGATCATCCGCAGCCACTTCGGTGGCGGCGCGGAGGCCTTCCCGGTCTTCAACGGCACCGGCGCGAACGTCGTCGCGCTCCAGGCGGTCACCGACCGCTGGGGCGCGGTGATCTGCGCCGAGAGCGCGCACATCAACGTCGACGAGGGGGGCGCCCCCGAGCGCATGGGCGGGCTGAAGCTGCTCACCGTGCCCACGCCGGACGGCAAGCTCACCCCTGAGCTGATCGACCGCCAGGCCTGGGGCTGGGAGGACGAGCACCGTGCCATGCCGCAGGTCGTCTCGATCACCCAGAGCACGGAACTGGGCACGCTCTACACGCCTGACGAGATCCGGGCCATCGTCGAACACGCCCACGCGCACGGCATGAAGGTGCACCTGGACGGCTCCCGCATAGCCAATGCCGCCGCCTCCCTGGACATGCCCATGCGGACGTTCACCAGCGCGGTCGGCGTCGACATCCTCTCCTTGGGCGGCACGAAGAACGGCGCCATGTTCGGTGAGGCGGTCGTCGTCCTCAACCAGGACGCCGTGGGGCGGATGAAGCACCTGCGGAAGATGTCGATGCAGCTCGCCTCCAAGATGCGCTTCGTCTCGGTGCAGTTGGAGGCCCTGCTCGCCAAGGACCTGTGGCTGCGCAACGCCCGGCACGCCAACGAGATGGCGCAGCGGCTCGCCGAGGGCGTGCGGGCCGTGCACGGGGTGGAGATCCTCTACCCGGTGCAGGCCAACGGCGTCTTCGCCAAGCTTCCGCACGACGTGAGCGAGCGGCTGCAGAAGCGGTTCCGGTTCTACTTCTGGGACGAGGCCGCCGGAGTGGTGCGCTGGATGTGCTCCTTCGACACCACGGAGGACGATGTCGACGCGTTCGTGGCGGCGCTCAAGGAGGAGATGGCGCGCTGACACCACGCTCCGCATAGGTATGCGGTCACCTGAAAAGTCATTGACTGTCGGGTGATCGCATTCCTATGCTCTGCAGGCATGGAGCTGATCCAGAAAACCGCAGACCTCTCCGCGTACTTGGCCGCTGACGAGGTCATCGACCATCGCCATCCGGTCGTCCGGGAGGCGGCCGCCGAGCTGGCCAAGAACGCCGCCGACTCGTATGGGTATGCGCGTGCCGCTTATGAATTCGTCCGGGACACCATCCCGCACTCCCAGGACTCGGGTGACCTCCGTGTCACCTGGCGAGCCTCGGACGTACTGAGCTTGGGCACGGGTATCTGCCACGCCAAGGCCCACGCCCTCGCCGCGCTACTGCGTGCCGAGGACATCCCGACCGCCCTGTGCTACCAGCGCCTCACGAACGACGACGGCGGCGGTCACGCCCTCCACGGACTGGTCGCCGTGCGCTTCAACGGCGCCTGGCACCGCCAGGACCCGCGCGGCAACAAACCCGGCGTCGACGCCAGGTTCTCCCTGGACGGCGAGCGGCTGGCCTGGATCCCCGACCCGGCATCAGGTGAGCTGGACCACCCGTACCTGTACGCCGAAGCGCACCCGGCCGTACTCGACGCGCTCAAGTCCGCCCCGGACCGGTCGTACCTGTCGAAAACACTCCCCAGCTCCCTCTGACAGGCAACCGTGGAGCACCCCGCCTGTCGACGGATTCGTCACACGCGCCAACCTTCCCGGCCATGGGCAACGGGGGAGCGGCCGAGGACAGGACCACCCGCCCGGACATCCGCACGGCGCCCACCGGCCGGGACGGCGATCTCGCCGACCGCAACCACGCCGGCGCCGGGGCGGAAGCCGAGCTCGACGGCCGAGGGGGTGCCGAGCCCGGCGGTGCGGCACGAGCCGGGTCCAGCGGCCGAGGAGGTGCTGCAGCTGATGGCGAGCACCCGGCCGCCCTCGCCGCACAGCTCGCCGGTCGGCAGGAGTGCGCGCGCCGCGTCGAAGCGGGGCATGTCGTCGCCGGGGTCGAGGGCGCGGGTGGCCGCCGCCGGGTTGGCCAAGTCCCTTGTCATGGTGGGAAGTTTCGTGCAGGAGTCGTCACCGGCGAGCACGAGCGGCACCGCGACGGCACCCGCGACCAGGGCCAGCCGTGGCGACCGGCCGGTGCCGCCGGAGCCAGGCGAGACGGTCACGGGGCGCGGCCTCTCCTGTCCGCCGGCTTCTGCTCCCGCCTTACCGCCGGGCGCGACCTCTGCGCCGCCGGGCTCAGTACCTTCTCGGCCGCCGGGTTCCACTTCCGCCCGGCCGGGTGGTAGACGCCGCCACCCGGGCCCCGGCCCCGGGCAGACGCCACATCCTCGCCCAGGCCCGCGCGGTCCACCCCGTCACCGTCGTGTACGACGAGGACCATGTGCCGTCCGGCGCGGAGCCGGGCCTGGACCGCATGCTCGCCGGGCATCGTCGTCGACGCCGATCGCTTCGCTGTCCCCGAGGACCGTCACCCAGCGCCGCATCGACCGCCCCCGTAGCCGCACTCGTCCACGGGAGAGCTGTCAGGCTCTCCTGTCACGACGGCGAACCCCACCGGTCGGTGCGCTCCGGCCCGCCGCGGGATGCCGGGCCGAGGGGGCTCAGTGCGCTTCGGCTGCCCGCAGCTGCTCCGCCGTGGGCGCCGTACCACCCAGGTGGGCGGGCAGCCACCAGGAGTCCTCCGGGCCCTTGGGGCGGCCGGGATAGGTGCGCTGGGCCGCCTCCAGAAGCTCCTGGACGCGCTCGCGCAGCCGGCGGGTGATGGCGCCGGCGTACTGGTCGCGGGGGGCCTCGACCGCCTCGCCCACGCGGATGGTGACCGGCAGGTGGTGGCGCTTGAAATTGCGCGGGTGGCCCTTGGTCCACAGCCGTTGCGTGCCCCACACCGCCATCGGGACGAGCGGCACGCCCGCCTCCTGGGCCAGGCGGGCCGCACCCGACTTGAAGCTCTTCAGGGTGAACGACTGCGAGATGGTGGCCTCCGGGAACACGCCGACGACCTCGCCGGAGCGCAGCGAGTCCAGCGCGTGGGCGTAGGCCGCCTCGCCCTGCTTGCGGTCCACCGGGATGTGTTTCATGCCGCGCATCAGCGGCCCGGACACCTTGTGACGGAAGACGGACTCCTTCGCCATGAAGCGCACCAGCCGCTTCTGCGGGAGGGCCGCCAGGCCGTTGAAGATGAAGTCCAGGTAACTGATGTGATTGCTCACCAGCACCGCCCCGCCCGAACGCGGGATGTTCTGCGACCCCTGGCAGTCGATCTTCAGGTCCCAGACCTTGAACATCGTCTTCGTGAAAGCGACGACGGGACGGTAGACCAGCTCTGCCATGGGTGGGGCGGGCCCTTTCTGCTCTGCTCGGGAAAGGGGCTCCCGGCGGGAAAGTTACGCAGCCGTAGGTTTACGGCGTCTCGCAGATCGTGCCCGAAGAACGAACAGGTGGCCAGTCCTGGTGCCTCGCGGCGGCGAGATTCTCGTCACGTCGGCCTACATTCCGGCCGTGATCTTTAACCTGGCCTTACGGGAATCTTTTCCCTCGTGCCGGTGCTGGTGGTGAACCGGTGTGCGGCTGGGCCGCCGAACGCGGCAGGGGCAGGGAAGCGGGAGAGTGCGGATGCGGGTGGGCGGGCGGGACGACGGTAAGCGGCTCGGGGCGGCCGAGCTGGGCGGCGAGCTGGGCGAGCGGGCCACCCTCGTACAGTTCTCGACCGCGTTCTGCGCCCCCTGCCGGGCCACCCGGCGCATTCTGGGTGAGGTGGCCGGCATGGTCCCCGGCGTCACCCACCTCGAGATCGACGCCGAGGCCCACCTCGGCCTCGTACGGGAGCTGGAGATCCGCACGACACCCACCGTGCTGGTCCTCGACGCGGCCGGCCGGGTGGTGCGCCGCGCCGCAGGACAGCCGCGCAAGGCCGACGTCATCGCGGCGCTGGCGCAGGCGGTGTGAGGCAGTCGCAGGACATCGTGATCTTTCTCCCGGTTCCCGGGCGCGACCTTGACTGCGCCCGCCACCTTTCGTCAGCCTGACCTTATGCCGATCGAACTCCTTCTCTTCGGGCGGGTCCACGTCGACCTGGTCCGCACCGCGAGCGCGCGGTGTCCGGGTTGTTGACCACCATCGACCCCGCTCGCCTCCCCACGCAGAAGGACCACTCCGTGACGGCCACGCCCGCCCTCGGCACTTACCAGCTCGCCTCCCCCGATCTGCTGCGCTCCGCCTTCCGCCGGCATGCCGCGGGTGTCGCCGTGATCACCGCACGCGGAGACTCCGGACCGGTCGGCTTCACCGCCACCTCCCTCGCCTCGGTGTCCGCCGAGCCGCCGCTCGTCTCCTTCGGTGTCGGCACGAGCGCCTCCAGCTGGCCCGTGATCGCCGAGGCGGAGCACGTCGGCGTCCACATACTCGGCGAGCACCAGGGCGAGCTGGCCGCCACGTTCGCGCGCAGCGGCGCTGACCGCTTCGGCGCGCCCACGGCCTGGCACGAGGGCCCGGAAGGAGTACCCGTCCTGGACGACGTGCCGGTCTGGCTGGTCTGCCGGGTCGTCGGCCGGATCCCGGCCGGTGATCACCGGATCGTGCTCGCGGAACTGGTGCTCGGCGACCCGACGGGCGTCGGCCGCCCCCTCCTCTACCACCAGGGCCGCTTCAACGGCCTGCGGGATTGATCACCCCGTTCTCCCTCTGCGAACCCGTCGAGTTCCGGTTACGCTGCGTTGCAAAGGTCACAGTTCAAAGCGCTTGCTTAGCGGGCAGGAACTGGGTGTACTGACGAGTAATATTTCGGTCGGAGCGCGCGGACGCCCCCGATCGGGATCGGCCGCTTCAGGCGCCTATGCTGCCTGCAAGAGGCAGCCAGGAAATGACGATGCAGTAGGAGAGCCGGCGTGAGCTTGAGGATCGTTGTCACTGTGAAGTACGTGCCCGACGCCACTGGCGACCGGCACTTCGCCGATGACCTGACCGTCGACCGTGACGACGTGGACGGTCTGCTCTCCGAGCTGGACGAGTACGCGGTCGAGCAGGCGCTGCAGATCGCCGAGAACTCGGACGACGACGTCGAGGTCACCGTCCTGACGGTCGGCCCCGAGGATGCGAAGGACGCGCTGCGCAAGGCGCTGTCCATGGGTGCGGACAAGGCCATCCACGTCGAGGACGACGACCTGCACGGCACCGACGTCATCGGTACCTCCCTGGTGCTGGCCAAGGCGATCGAGAAGGCCGGTTTCGACCTGGTCGTCTCCGGCATGGCCTCCACCGACGGCACCATGGGTGTGCTCCCGGCGCTGGTCGCCGAGCGTCTGGGTGTTCCGCAGGTCACCCTGCTGTCCCAGGTCTCCATCGAGGACGGCACGGTCAAGGGCCGCCGCGACGGCGACGCCGCCTCCGAGCAGCTCGAGGCGCAGCTCCCGGCGGTCGTCTCCGTGACCGACCAGTCCGGTGAGGCCCGCTACCCGTCGTTCAAGGGCATCATGGCGGCCAAGAAGAAGCCGGTGGAGTCCTGGGACCTGTCCGACCTGGACATCGAGGCCGAAGAGGTCGGCCTGGACGGCGCGTTCACCAAGGTCGAGGCCGTGGCCGAGCGTCCGGCCCGTACGGCCGGCACGATCGTCAAGGACGAGGGCGAGGGCGGCAAGCAGCTCGCTGAGTTCCTCGCGGGCCAGAAGTTCATCTGAGGCCCGCCCCCGCTGACCGCCCCTCAACTTCGTTACGCAGGAGAGCAATCCCATGGCTGAAGTCCTCGTCTACGTCGACCACGTGGACGGTGCCGTCCGCAAGCCCACCCTGGAGCTGCTGACCCTGGCCCGCCGTGTCGGCGAGCCGGTCGCGGTCGCCCTCGGTAACGGCGCCGGTGACACCGCCGCGGTCCTCGCCGAGCACGGCGCGGTGAAGGTCCTCACCCACGAGGCGTCCGAGTACGCCGAGTACCTGGTCGTCCCGAAGGTGGACGCCCTGCAGGCCGCGGTCGAGGCCGTCTCCCCGGCCGCCGTGCTGGTCCCGTCCTCCGCGGAGGGCAAGGAGATCGCCGCCCGTCTGGCGCTGCGCATCGGTTCCGGCATCATCACCGACGCCGTCGACCTGGAGGCCGGTGACGAGGGCCCGGTGGCCACCCAGTCGGTGTTCGCCGCGTCCTTCACCACCAAGTCCCGTGTCATCAAGGGCACCCCGGTCATCACGGTCAAGCCGAACAGCGCCGCCGTGGAGGCCGCCCCGGCCGCCGGCGCCGTCGAGGCCCTGTCCGTGACCTTCTCCGACAAGGCCACCGGCACGAAGATCACGGGCCGTACGCCGCGTGAGTCGACGGGCCGCCCGGAGCTGACCGAGGCCGCGATCGTGGTCTCCGGTGGCCGTGGCGTGAACGGCGCGGAGAACTTCGCGATCATCGAGGCGCTCGCGGACCAGCTCGGTGCGGCCGTCGGTGCCTCGCGTGCGGCGGTGGACGCGGGCTGGTACCCGCACACCAACCAGGTCGGTCAGACCGGTAAGTCGGTGTCGCCGCAGCTGTACATCGCCAACGGCATCTCCGGTGCGATCCAGCACCGTGCCGGTATGCAGACCTCGAAGACGATCGTGGCCGTCAACAAGGACGCCGAAGCCCCGATCTTCGAGCTGGTCGACTTCGGTGTCGTCGGCGACCTCTTCGACGTCGTCCCGCAGCTGACCGAGGAGATCAAGGCCCGCAAGGGCTGATCCCTTCACCGCCTCCCTGGCCTACGAGGCCCCTGTGACCGACGCGGTCACAGGGGCCTCGGTGCATGCTGGACGCTGCCGGACAGGTGTTGACCGGCGGGAACCACCCCGGATAACTTCATTCAACGGATTGTTGATTCCGTACAGCGGAAAACTGGAGGGTGTGGGATGGGTCAGCAGGAGAAGGTGGCGGCGAGCCTCGCGGGTGCCGTCAGCGAGGAGATCAGCGCCTCCCTCGCGCCGGTCGACGCGGAACTGGAGCGCCGCTACCCCGGCGACCCCGGCACCCGGCAGCCCGTCCACACCGTGTACGTCCCCGGGGACGTCTTCGCCGCCGACACCATCCGCTCCTGGGGCGACCGGGCCCTCGCCGCCCTCGACGAGCACGCCCCCGACGCGGCCTCCTTCGCGGCGGTGCTCGGCCTGTCCGACGACCTCGCCGAGCCGGTTCACTCCCGTGTCCGCGCCAAGCTGGAGCGCGAGCCGATCGAAGACCTGCGCGTCGACTTCGAGGACGGCTACGGCCACCGCCCGGACGCCGAGGAGGACGAGGCGGCGGCCCGCGCGGCCCGGCTGATCGCCGAGGCGTACCGCAACGGCACGGCGGCGCCGTACATGGGCATCCGCATGAAGTGCATGGAGGCCGCGGTGCGCGACCGGGGCATCCGCACCCTCGACGTCTTCCTCACCGGCCTGATGGAGGCCGGCGGACTGCCCGAGGGGCTGGTGCTGACCCTGCCGAAGGTGACGTACGCCGAGCAGGTGAGCGCGTTCGTCCGCCTCCTCGAGGCCTTCGAGAAGGTCCACGGCCTCGACTCCGGCCGTCTCCGTTTCGAGATCCAGGTCGAGACCAGCCAGGCCATTCTGGCCACCGACGGCACGGCCACCGTGGCCCGCATGATCCAGGCCGCCGAGGGCCGGGCCACCGGCCTGCACTACGGCACCTTCGACTACAGCGCCTGCCTCGGGGTCTCCGCCGCCCACCAGGCCGGCGACCACCCGGCCGCGGACCATGCCAAGGCGGTCATGCAGGTCGCCGCCGCCGGCACCGGCGTACGCGTCTCGGACGGCTCCACCAACGTCCTGCCCGTCGGCCCGACCGCCAAGGTCCACGACGCCTGGCGGCTGCACTACGGCCTCACCCGGCGTGCCCTGGCCCGCGCCTACTACCAGGGCTGGGACATGCACCCCGGCCACATACCGACCCGCTACGCCGCCGTCTTCGCCTTCTACCGCGAGGGCTTCGAGCATGCGGCAGGGCGCCTGGCACGCTACGCCCACCGCGCGGGCGGGGACGTCATGGACGAGCCCGCCACCGCCAAGGCGCTCAGCGGCTACCTGCTGCGCGGTCTGGACTGCGGTGCCCTCGACATCGCCGAGGTCGCCCGCCTGTCCGGCCTGACCCGTGCCGACCTGGAGGGCTTCGCGGCACCCCGCCGCGGCGACCTGACGGCCTCCGCGAAGTAGGGGTCCCGGGTAGGGGTCCCGGAACGCCGGTCCGCCAGGAGGGCATACAGGCCGGGATGCGGGCGAGGCGTGCCGGCGCCGTTGCGCAGCACGCCGTGCCGGTTGACGTACCCCCTGGGCGCCGACGAGCGCCGCGTCGTCCGCCGGCCCGAGCCCTGCGTCGGGCGCGGGCGGCCAGGCCCGGCGGAATTCGCCGGGTCGCCCCACCCCCGGTGGCGTCGATCACGGCCGGATGCCGTGGATCCAGCCGGCTGACGAACAGCTCCCGTGACGAACGAGGGAATCCGACGCGCCCGGCTCGTGCCGCAGATGGCCGGGGTATGCGGGGAGCCGATGCCGAGGACAGGCACCCGGCCGTCGTCGGACGCCGGCCGGTCCAGCGGCAGCATCCGGTCGCCCCGCAGCAGCCCGGACTCGGCGGGCCGGGCGCCCGGCAGACGGCGGATGGTCGCGGGGTGCCATGGCCGGGCCGAGTTCCTCCCGGGTGCGGCCGTCACCGGCGGCTCAGTCCGCGGGCGGCAGCTCGCCCGAGCCGCGGGTGATCAGCCGGGTCGGCAGTTCGATCCGCTCCGGCGGGCTCGCGGGGCCGTCCAGCTGGCGGAACAGGCGCTCCGCGGCGGTGCGGCCGAGGGCCGCGGCGTCCTGGGCGACCACGGTCACGCCCGGCCGGAGCAGGTCGGCCAGCTCGATGTCGTCGAAGCCGACGAGGGCGACCCGGCGGGAGTGCTCGGCGAGCACCCGGATCACGGTGACCGTGACCCGGTTGTTGCCCGTGAAGATCGCGGTGACCGGTGACGGGCCGGAGAGCATGTCCTCGGCCGCGCGGCGCACCCGCTCCGGGTTCGTCGCTCCGAGCGACATCCAGTGCTCCTCGACCGGTATCCCGGCGTCCTCCATGGCGGCCCGGTAGCCGCGCAGCCGCTCGGCCGCGGTGTGAATACGCGGCATGTCACCGATGAAACCGATCCGCCGGTGGCCGTGCGCGATCAGATGGGCGACACCGGCCCGGGCGCCGCCGTAGTTGTCCGACAGCACGACATCGGCGTCCATCCTCCCGGCCGGGCGGTCCACGAACACGGTCGCCACGCCCGCCCTGATCTCCGGCTCGAGATAACGGTGGTCGTCCCCGGCCGGGATCACCACGAGCCCGTCCACGCGCCGCGCGCACAGGGCCAGCGCCAGTTCCTGCTCGCGCTCGGGGTCCTCGGCGCTGGAGCCGTTGATGAGCAGGGCGCCGTGGGCGCGGGCCACCTCCTCCACGGCACGGCTGAGCGGTCCGTAGAACGGGTCGGCGAGGTCCTCCAGGATCAGCCCGACGCTCGCCGTACGGCCCTTGCGCAGCACCCGCGCGCTGTCGTTGCGGCGGAAACCCAGGGCGTCGATCGCCTCCTGCACCCGGCGCTCGGTGTCCGGGGTGACCCCGGGCTCGCCGTTCACCACCCGGGACACCGTCTTCAGGCCCACGCCGGCCCGGGCGGCCACGTCCTTCATGGTCGGACGGTTGCCGTAGCGGCTTGCGGCGAGGCGGTCGGCGCGGCGGGTGGTCTCGGGCACGAGCGGTGTCCTGTCCTGTCGTTCCGTGGAAATCGCCCGGATCGACGCGGGTGCTGCCTCGATCGGGCTGTATGAGGATGTGGCGTCGAGCATAGAGCCTGGACAACGTTGTCAGGTGCGCGAGAGACTGTCCACCACGTCTCGGCCCGTGCTCCGTCACGACAGGCCTGCGGCGTGGTCTTGTTTCGCGCGTACTCATGGTTGAACGGGGAGATCTGACTCTGATGCACACCGACCTCGTGGCGGCCCTGGACATCGGCGGCACCAAGATCGCCGGCGCTCTGGTGGACGGTCACGGACGGATCCTGGCGCGGGCGCAGCGTCCGACGCCCGCGCAGCAGGACGGCCAGAGGGTCATGGGGGCCGTCGAGGAGGTGCTCGGAGATCTCGCCGGGTCGCCCCTGTGGGAACGCGCCGGCCGCGTCGGGATCGGCAGCGCAGGCCCGGTGGACGCCTCGGCGGGCACCGTGAGCCCGGTGAACGTGCCGGGCTGGCGTGACTTCCCGCTGGTCGAGCGGGTTCGTGCGGTCACCGGGGGCCTGCCGGTCGCGTTGATCGGCGACGGGGTGGCGATCACCGCCGCCGAGCACTGGCAGGGCGCGGCCCGGGGGCACGACGACGCGCTGTGCATGGTGGTCTCGACGGGCGTCGGCGGCGGCCTGGTGCTGAACGGGCGGCTGCATCCCGGCCCGACCGGCAACGCCGGGCACATCGGCCACATCAGCGTCGACCTCGACGGCGACCCCTGCCCGTGCGGCTCGCGCGGCTGCGTCGAGCGCATCGCCAGCGGCCCCAACATCGCCCGCCGCGCCCTGGAGCAGGGCTGGCGGCCGGGGCCCGACGGTGACACCTCGGCCGCCGCGGTGGCCGCCGCCGCGCGTGAGGGCGATCCGGTCGCCGTGGCCTCCTTCGAGCGGGCCGCGCAGGCGCTGGCCGCCGGGATCGCGGCCACGGCGACCCTGGTGGAGATCGACATCGCGGTGATCGGCGGGGGCGTCGCCAAGGCCGGCGACGTCCTCTTCGCGCCGCTGCGCAAGGCCCTCGCCGGCTACGCCACCCTCTCCTTCGTCCAGCGCCTCACGGTGACACCCGCACGGATGGGCACCGACGCCGGACTGGTGGGGGCGGCTGCGGCGGCCCTGCACGTCGCGGCGCCGACGTCCGGGTGAGGAGCGACCGCGCGGACGAGGGCGGTCCTGAGCGGCAGGAGAACCGCGGAGACGTGCGTTACCCCCGGCGGGTTCCGTAGTTGATCAGCGCATGAAGAAGCGCAGCATGCTCGCCATCGCCACTCTCGCCGCCGGATTCGTCGTGGCGGCCGTCACCCCGTCCCACGCGGCCGACGGCGGCTCCCTCGACGACCTCAGGCTTTCGGGCACGGTCGGCCAGGTCGACCACCTCGCCGGCCAGGACGGCCTGTCCGCGGACCAGGACGCCCTCGGGCAGGAGTAGCCCGGACATCCGACAGGAGCAGTCCGGCGCCGGGTGCCGGTGCCCCGCCGCACGGGGGCACCGGCACTTCCGTGTGCGCACCCTCAACGGGACGTGGTTTCCGTGGCAGGGTGGAGCGGGCAAGCCACAGGGGGCCAACAGAAGAGGGGGAGTCCGTGACCGTCGTCTGGATCAACGGCGCGTTCGGTGCGGGGAAGACCACGACCGCACGGGAACTGATCGAACTGATCCCGCACAGCACGCTCTTCGACCCCGAGGTCATCGGGGGAACGCTCCGCTACCTGCTCCCGCCCAAACGCCTCGCCGAGGTCGGCGACTACCAGGATCTGCCGATCTGGCGCCGGCTGGTGATCGATGCCGCGGCGGCGATGCTCGCGGAGGTGGGCGGAACCCTCGTGGTCCCGATGACCCTGCTGCGCCAGGAGTACCGCGACGAGATCTTCGGTGGCCTCGCCGCCCGCAGGATCGCCGTGCGGCATCTGCTCCTCGCCCCGGCTGAAACGATCCTGCGGGAGCGGATCGCCGGGCGGGAGGTCCCGCCCGACCTGTCCGACGGCGAGCTGCGGGTGCGCCAGTGGTCGTACGACCACATCGAGCCCTACCGGACCGCCCTCGCCTCCTGGCTCACTGCCGACACGTACGTCATCGACACCAGCGCCCTCACCCCGTACGAGACCGCCGTCCGCATCGCCGAGGCCGTGGACCGCGGTGCCGTGGAGCCCTGCGACATCGTGCAGACCCCGGAGCCCACCGCCGAGACGGTCGCCGCCGGGGTGCTGCTCTTCGACGAACAGGACCGGGTGCTGCTGGTGGACCCCACCTACAAGCCCGGGTGGGAGTTCCCCGGTGGCGTGGTCGAGCGCGGGGAGGCCCCCGCCCGTGCCGGGATGCGCGAGGTCGCGGAGGAGACCGGGATACGGCTGCGGGAGGTGCCGCCGTTGCTCGTCGTGGACTGGGAGCGGCCCGCGCCCCCGGGCTACGGCGGCCTGCGGATGCTCTTCGACGGTGGCCTGCTGGACTCCGCCGGGGCGGCCCGGGTGCTGCTGCCCGGCCCGGAGCTGCGCGAGTGGCGCTTCGTCACCGAGCAGGAGGCCGCCGCCCTGCTGCCGCCGGTCCGCTACGAGCGGTTGCGCTGGGCACTGAGGGCCCGTGAACGCGGAACCGCGCTCTACCTGGAGGCGGGTGTGCCCGTCGGCGGACAGTCCGTCTGAGGCGTGCTCAGCGTGCGCCGACCAGTTCGCGCAACGTGGCGAAGGCGCCGCCCAGCACCGGCTCGCCGTGCCCGAAGCACGCCACCTCCGCGTCGAGGTCAGCCAACCGGCCCAGGGAGGCGAGGAGTCGCGACTTGTCCAGGTTGAACACGCCCGGCATCACCGACCCGTCGACCGGTGAGGCCGCGACCGTGTCGCCCGTGAACAGCACACCGTCGTCGGGCAGGAAGAGGGCGATGCTGCCGTCCGTGTGGCCCGGTACGTGGATCACCTGGGCGCCGCCGCCGAATTCGAGCACCTCACCGTCGGACACCGGGGTGACCCGCCGCGGCCGTACCGGCTCTCCGGCGGGCAGGTGCTGCGCCGCCTGCGCGTGGATCGGCAGCTCCCAGTCCTCGAACAACGGCGGCGGGCCCGGTCGTTCACCCCGGACGAACGGGGCGTCCAGATGGTGGGCGAACACCTCGGCTCCGCTCAGCGCGGCGAACTCGCCCGCCCCGCCCGCGTGATCCTCGTGGAAATGGGTCAGCACGATCCGCCGTACGTCCTCGGGGGCGTGGCCGAGCGCGGTGACGGCGGCGGCGACGGCCCGCCCCGCGCCGATCGTGCCCGCGTCGATCAGCGTCAACTCGCTGCCGTCGCGCCAGAGGTAGGCCTGGCCGACGGGGAAGCGCAGGAGGTGCAGGCGGGGCAGCAGTTCGATGACGTCCATGCGCCGACCGTAGGCGGGGCCCCCGCCGGCCGGCGAGGGCCCTCTGCCCAGGGCAGAACGGTTCAGCCTGCGGCGTAGTTGCGCAGGAACAGCGCCTCGGTGACCGACAGCCGCTCCAGCTCCTGCGGGGACACGCTCTCGTTGACCGCGTGGATCTGCGCCTCGGGCTCGCTCAGGCCGATGAGCAGGATCTCCGCCTGCGGGTACAGCCCGGCGAGGGTGTTGCACAGCGGGATGGAACCGCCCTGTCCGGCGTACTGCATGCTCTCGCCCGGGTAGGCGACCGCCATCGCGTCGGCCATCGCCTGGTAGGCGGGGCTGGTGGTGTCGGCGCGGAACGGCTGGCCCTGGCCGACCTGCTCGGTGGTGACCCGGGCGCCCCACGGCGTGTGCGCCTCGATGTGCGCCTGGAGCAGCTTGGTAGCCTCGGCGGCGTCCACGCCCGGCGGCACCCGCAGGCTGATCAGGGCACGGGCGGCGGACTGCACCGACGGGGTGGCGCCGACGACGGGCGGGCAGTCGATGCCGAGGACGGTGACCGCGGGGCGGGCCCAGATACGGTCGGCCACCGAGCCGTCGCCGATCAGCCCGACACCGTCGATCACCTTGGCGTCCGCCCGGAACTGCTCCTCGGTGTACTCCAGACCGTCCCACCGTGCCGTCGTGTCGAGACCGTCGACCGTCGTCGAGCCGTCCTCGGCGCGCAGCGAGTCCAGGACCCGGATCAGCGCGGCCAGCGCGTCCGGGGCGGCGCCGCCGAACTGGCCCGAGTGCAGGTTGCCCGCGAGGGTGTCGATCGCGACCCGGAGCAAGGTCATGCCGCGCAGGGTGGTGGTGACCGTCGGCAGGCCGACGCGGAAGTTGCCCGCGTCGCCGATCACGATCGTGTCCGCCTCCAGCAGCTCCGGGTGCTCCTCGGCGTACCGCTCCAGGCCGCCCGTGCCCTGTTCCTCGGAGCCCTCCACGATCACCTTCACATGGACCGGGACGCCACCGTTCGCCTTCAGCGCACGCAGCGCGAGCAGGTGCATGATGAAGCCGCCCTTGCAGTCGGCACTCCCGCGGCCGTACCAGCGGCCGTTCCGTTCGGTCAGCTCGAACGGCGGGCTGGTCCAGCCGGCCTCGTCCAGCGGCGGCTGTACGTCGTAGTGCGCGTAGAGCAGGACCGTCCTGGCACCCTCGGGGCCCGGCAGGTAGCCGTACACCGACTGGGTGCCGTCGGGGGTGTCGAGGAGGGCCACGTCCGTGAAGCCCTCGGCGTGCAGCGCGTCGGCTATCCAGTTCGCGGCGCCTTCGCTCTCGCTCTTCGGGAACTGCGCGAAGTCCGCCACGGACCTGAAGGCGACCAGTTCGGTCAGCTCCGCCTTGGCCCGGGGCAGCAGCGAGGCGACGGTCTCGGCGACCGGATTCGACGACATGGGCACGCTCCTCGTAGGTGCGACATTGAACTGCTGAGTGCACCGATCCTCCCACAGCGGCCTGCGTGGACGACCGCCGTAGGATGCGAGGGACAGGTTGGGCAGCGGCTTGATCGGAGCAGTAGACCATCGTGAGCGGCGAGAACTCTTCGGCGGACGACGTGCAGCGGGTGTGGGACGTCGTCGTGGTGGGCGCGGGACCGGCGGGGGCCTCGGCCGCCTACGCGGCGGCCGTGACCGGACGGCGCGTGCTGTTGCTGGAGAAGGCCGAGCTGCCCCGCTACAAAACGTGCGGCGGCGGCATCATCGGTCCCTCGCGCGACGCCCTGCCGCCCGGCTTCGAGCTGCCCTTCCGGGACCGCGTGCAGGCGGTCACCTTCTCCCACAACGGACGCTTCACCCGCACCCGCCGCTCCAAGCAGATGCTGTTCGGGCTGGTCAACCGCCCCGAGTTCGACCAGCAGCTGGTCGAGCACGCGCAGAAGGCGGGCGCCGAACTGCGTACGGGGGTCACGGTCCTGCGTGTCGAGCAGCACGGCTCGGCGGTGCCCGACCGGCGCACGGTCGCCGTGGTCCTCCAGGGCGGCGAGACGGTTCTGGCCCGCGCGGTCGTCGGCGCCGACGGCAGCGCCAGCCGCATAGGTGCCCACGTCGGGGTGAAGCTGGACCTGGTGGACCTCGGTCTGGAGGCGGAGATCCCGGTGCCGGAGACCGTCGCCCAGGACTGGAAGGGCCGGATCCTCCTCGACTGGGGGCCGATCCCGGGCAGTTACGGCTGGGTCTTCCCGAAGGGCGACACCCTGACGGTCGGTGTCATCTCCGCGCGGGGCGAGGGCGCGGCCACCAAACGGTACCTGGAGGACTTCGTCGCCCGGCTCGGCCTGGCCGGCTTCGAACCGAGCGTCTCCTCCGGCCACCTGACCCGCTGCCGGGCCGACGACTCGCCGCTGTCCCGCGGCCGGGTGCTGGTGTGCGGGGACGCGGCGGGTCTGCTGGAGCCGTGGACCCGTGAGGGCATCTCGTTCGCGCTGCGCTCGGGCCGGCTGGCGGGGGAGTGGGCGGTGCGGGTCGCCGAGGCGCACGACGCGGTCGACGCCCGTCGCCAGGCCCTGAACTACGCGTTCGCGATCAAGGCGGGGCTCGGCGTCGAGATGAGCGTCGGAAAGCACCTGCTGACCTTGTTCGAGCGCCGCCCCGGTCTCTTCCACGCGGCCCTCACCGGCTTCCGCCCGGCCTGGCGGGCGTTCCGGGACATCACCCAGGGGTCGGGGACGCTGGCCGAGATCGTGCGGTCCCACCCGATGGCCCAGCGCGCCCTGACCGCGTTGGACCGCAGGCGCGTCCCGGCGCAGGACGGCGTTGCGGCGCAGGACTCCGTCACTCCGTGACCGTGATCCGGAAGACGGGGTGGTCGCCGGCCGCCGCGGCGATCTCCTCGTCGGAGGACTCGGCCGTCACCCCCTGGAAGTACTGGTTGACCTCCCAGCCCCACTTCTCCAGGTAGGTCCGCAGGATCGGGAGCTTCTCCGCGTCGGGGAGCTCCACCGCGGTGAACGCGCGTACCTTCCGGCCCAGCCGCAGCTCCCCGCCGCCCGCCGCGCGCATGTTGCGCACCCACTGGGAGTGGCCGCGCGCCGAGACGAGGTACTGACCGCCCTCGTAGGTGTGCGGGTTCACCGGGATGCGCTGCATCTGGCCGCTCTTGCGGCCACGCACCGACAGCTCTGCGCTGCCCGCGAGGCTGATCCCGTGCCGGGCGAGCCAGCCGATCAACCCGTTCAGCCGCACGTTCAGCGCGCTGCCCTTGAGGTAGTAGGGCGAGGAAGAGGGCGAGGAAGGGGACGAGGAAGGGGACGAGGAAGAAGACGGCGACGCAGACGACATGGTGACCCTCACGGTTTGAGAGAGCGGTGCTCTCGGTTGATTCGAGTATGGGGAGATCGGCGCTCCAATGCAAGAGCACTGCTCTCGACTGTGTGCACTGCTCCGCCTGCGTGGCACACTGCTTGCATGAGCACCGCACAAGGCGCCCGCGCGCGGGCCAGAATCGAAGTCACCGCCGCCATCAAGGACGAGGCGCGCAGACAGCTCGCGGCCGAGGGCGCGGCCAGGCTGTCGCTGCGGGCCGTCGCCCGTGAGCTGGGCATGGTCTCCTCGGCGCTCTACCGCTACTTCCCCAGCCGCGACGAGCTGCTGACCGCGCTGATCATCGATGCCTACGACTCCCTCGGTGAGGCGGCGGAGACGGCGGAGGCCGCCCACCGGGAGAGGGCCGGCGCGGACCCTGCGCAGCGCTGGACCGCCGTGTGCGAGGCGGTACGCGAGTGGGCCCTCGACCATCCGCACGAGTACGCCCTGATCTACGGATCGCCCGTGCCCGGCTACTCCGCCCCCGAGACCACCGTCCCGTCCGCCGCGCGCGTCGGCCTGCTCCTCATCGGCATCGTCCGTGACGCGCACCAGGGGCCCGGCCTCGCCGAGCTCCCCCTACCCGCCGACCTGCGCCCCGAGGCCGAGCGCATGGCGGCGGACCTCGCGCCCGACCTGCCCCCAGAGGCGGCTGCGGCGCTGGTGGCGGCGTGGGCCCAGCTGTTCGGACTGGTCGGATTCGAGTTGTTCGGGCAGTTCCACCGGGTGGTGGAGGACCGGGCGACGTTCTTCCGGCACGCGGCGACCCGGCTCGCGCACGGGGTGGGGCTGCGCTGACGGCGTGGCGAGGGGGGCGTCGTACTCCCCGGGGAGTAGCTGTGATCACCTCGCCCGGCCGACGTCCTCCGCGACCGGCGGCGTCTAGCGTGGCGGTCATGGATGAGCAGTACGGAGGGGGTCCCTCGCGCCGGTGGCGGTACGGGCCCCCGCGGTGGCACAGCGCCGACGACCCCGAGCCGTACCGCGCCCGCCGGCCGTGGCGCTCCACCGTGCTGCTCACCGCGCTCGTGCTGATCGGCTCGAACTTCGCCGCGCACGACCAGCCGCACCGCCAGCCACTCGACCCCTACGCGCGCGTGCTGCTGCTCGTGGCCTCGCTGGTGCTGTTGTGGCGGCACCGCCACCCCGTTCTCGTGGTCCTCGGCACGACCGGCGCGACCCTGGTGTACCTGGCCGGCGGCTACCCCTACGGACCGGTGTTCGCGGCCGTCGCGCTCGGCTGCTTCACCGCCGTCGTCGCCGGGCACCGACGGGCCGCCTGGACGGCGGTCGGCCTGCTGTGGGCCGGGCACGCCCTGGTCGCGCTCTGGCTCTACCGCTGGCTGCCGCCCGCGGGGGACAGCAGGGCAGGTCTCGGCCAGGAGGCCGTCGCAGCCACCTGGGTGCTGGCCATCGTCGCGGTCTGCGAACTGGCCCGGGTGCGGCGCGAGCAGTGGGCGCGGGAACGCGCGGACCGCGCCCAGGCGGCCGGACGGCGCGCGGACGAGGAGCGGCTGCGGATCGCCCGTGAACTCCACGACGTCCTCGCCCACAGCATCTCCGTCATCAACGTCCAGGCGGGCATGGGGCTCGCGCTTCTCGACAGCAACCCCGAGCAGGCGCGTGCGGCGCTCACCACGATCAAGGCCGCCAGCAAGGAGGCGCTCGGCGAGGTGCGCCAGGTCCTCGACACCCTGCGCGCCCCGGGCGCCGCCCCGCGCGCCCCCACGCCCGGCCTGGACCGGCTGCCCGAACTCGCCGAACAGGCCGCGTCCGCCGGGCTGACCGTCGACATCGAGGGCGAGCCGCCCCGGCTGACACCCGGCGCGGACCTCGCCGCCTTCCGGATCGTGCAGGAGGCCCTCACCAATGTCGTACGGCACTCCGGATCGCGCCGCGCGCGCGTGCGGTTCGCCTACGACGAGGGCGAGGGCATCATGCGGCTGCGCATCGACGACGACGGACCCGTGACCGGCGCGGACACCGGCGGCAGCGGGAACGGGCTGGCCGGGATGCGGGAGCGGGCCGCCGCGCTGGGTGGCACCATCGAGGCGGGCCCGCGCCCCGACGGCGGTTTCCGGGTGCTTGCCGTACTGCCGTCGCACACCAAGGAGGACCAGTGATCCGGGTACTGCTCGCCGACGACCAGTCGCTGGTGCGGGCCGGTTTCAGGGCGCTGCTCGACGCGCAGCCCGGCATCGAGGTGGCCGCAGAGGCGTCGGACGGCGACGACGCCCTGCACAAGGTGCGCGAACTGCGGCCCGACGTCGTCCTGATGGACATCCGCATGCCCCTGCTGGACGGGCTGGCCGCGACCCGGCGGATCACCCAGGACCCGGAGCTGCGGGACGTGAAGGTGGTCATGCTGACCACCTTCGAACTGGACGAGTACGTCTTCGAGGCGATCCGTTCGGGCGCCTCCGGGTTCCTGGTGAAGGACACCGAGCCGGACGAACTCCTGCGCGCCGTAAGGGCGGTGGTGGACGGTGACGCACTCCTGTCGCCGGGCGTCACGCGCCGCCTGATCGCCGAGTTCGCCGCCCGCTCCAAGGAACCCGCCGCCGCGGACGCCCTGGCCCGGCTCACCGAGCGGGAACGCGAGGTGATGGCGCTGGTCGGCATCGGCCTGTCCAACGAGGAGATCGCCCGGCGCCTGGTGGTCAGCCCGCTCACCGCCAAGACCCACGTCAGCCGCACGATGGTCAAACTGGGCGCCCGTGACCGCGCCCAACTCGTCGTCCTCGCCTACGAGTCGGGGCTGGTACGGCCGGGCTGGCTGGGCTGACCCGCCTGCCGGAAGCGGACCAGCACACTCACCACCCGGGCCATGAAGACCACCGGGACGGCCGCCAGGCCGAGCCGCAGCAGGGCGGCCCCGAGCAGGCGCGGCAGATCGAAGAGCAGTGCGGGGCCGGCGACGGCCCCGAACACCACGGCCGCCGCGAAGGCCGCGCTGACCAGCGCGTACCCGATCTCCACCGTGGCCGCGTCCTGCTCGGCCCTGGTGCGCCGCCCCCCATGTCCCCCGGACGCATACATACCGTCAGTCTCACAGACGTGCGCCCGGCGGGGTCAACCGACTCCCACCGGACGCACGCACGGAGGCGGCCCCCTGTCAGTCGCGGACCGGCACGCGGTCCGCGTCCGCCTCCTTCACGGTGGACCTGGCGACGACGATCGTCGGCCGGCTGCGGCGGACCCGCAGCCCGGGGAGGGTGATCAGCAGGCCGGCCAGGGCGATGCCCGTGACGACCATGAAGCCGGGCCGGTAGCTGTCGAGGACGGCCTGCGCAGTGGCGTGCGCGGGGGCCTGCGCGGTCACCACGGCCGTCACCACGGCCAGGAAGATCGCCCCGCCCACCTGGATCGAGGTGTTCAGCAGGCCGGAGACCATGCCCTGCTCGCGGTCCTCGACCCCGTTGGTGGCCTGGATGTTGAGCGAGGGGAAGACCAGCGCGCAGGCCGCGCCGATCAGCAGCATCGACGGCAGGATGACGGCCGCGTACTCCGGGTCGAGGTCGATGCGCAGGAACAACGCGTACCCGAGGACCATCAGCGCGAACCCGGTCGCGATCAGCCGCTGGGTGCCGAACCGGTCCACGATCGCGCCGACCTTCGTCGACGACACCGCCACCAGCGTGCCCGCCGGCAGGAAGGCGAGCGCCGTGTGCAGGGCCGACCAGCCGAGCAGGGACTGCATGTACAGCGTGGTCAGGAACTGGAAGCCGACGTACGACCCGAAGAAGGCCACCGCGCCGAGCTGGGCACGGACCTGGTTGCCCGAGCGCAGCACGCCGAGCCGGATCAGCGGGCTCGGTGAGCGCCGCTCGATCAGGACGAAGGCGGTCAGCAGCACGGCGACCGCGAGGAACGACAGCAGGGTGCGGGCCGAGGCCCAGCCGGCCTCCGGTGCCTGGACGACCGTGAAGACCAGCAGCAGCATGGCCGCGGTGCCGAGGACCGCGCCCGGGACGTCGTAACCGTCGTGGTTCTCCTCGCGGGCGCTGCGCGGCAGCAGTCTGACCCCGGCGAGCAGGGCGACCAGGGCGATGGGGCCGGGCAGCAGCATGGTGAAGCGCCAACTCACCTCGGTGAGCAGACCGGAGAGCACCAGGCCCATCGAGAAGCCGGTGGCGGCGCAGGTGGTGTAGATGGAGAGCGCGCGGTTGCGCAGCGGGCCCTCCGGGAACGTCGTCGTGATGATCGACAGACCGGCCGGTGCGGTGAAGGCCGCGCTCAGTCCCTTGATGAAGCGGCTCGCGATCAGCAGCGGACCCGAGTCCACGGCACCGCCGAGCAGCGAGGCCAGGGCGAAGACGCCGAGGGCGACCAGGAACACCTGGCGCCGGCCCAGCAGATCGGCGGTACGTCCGCCGAGAAGGAGCAGGCCGCCGTAGCCCAGGATGTAGCCGCTGACGATCCATTGCAGCGTGGACGTGGACAGATGCAGATCGGAGCCGATGGACGGCAGCGCGACGCCGACCATCGAGACGTCGAGCGCGTCCAGGAACATCGCGGCGCACAGCACCAGCAGGGTGCCCCACAGCCGGGGAGTCCAGCGACCCGTCGAGGAAGGGGGCGCCGGGGTAGTGAGCGGAGAGGTCATGACACAGAGACTACATGCACATGCATCGAATGCAAGAGCATTTAATTCTTGTGCAATGACCTTGTTTCTCTGCTACGGTGCGGTCATGGCGGCGAAGAAGGCCGAGCAGGCGCTCGTGGAGCAGTGGCGGGGCATCCTGGACCTGCATGCCCGCACCCAGTGCGAGCTGGACCGGGCGCTCGGCGGACACGGCTTGTGTGCCAGCGACTTCGAGGTGCTCGACGTGCTCGCGGGGGGCGCGGCGGCGGACGGTGCCTGCGCCTACCGCGTGCAGGAGATCTCCGAGCGGGTCCATCTCAGCCAGAGCGCACTGTCCCGGCTGATCGGCCGCCTGGAGAACGACGGCCTGGTCGAGCGGGCCATGTGCCCGGAGGACCGGCGCGGGGTGCGCGTGGCGCTCACGGCGAAGGGGCGCGCGTTGCACGGTGAGGTACGGCCCGTGCAACGCGCGGTACTGGCCCGCATGCTGGCCGACTGACGAACCGTCGGATCGGCCGGGTTGCTCCTCGCCGTTAATCGATACCGGCCTTCGCCCGCCACAGCGACGCCAGCGAACGGTCGCCGGCCACCTGCGGCACCGGCACCCGGTTCCACAGCGCCAGGTACAACTCGTCGGCGGGCCCGGACAGTTCGGCATCGGCGGTGCCGGCCGTGTCCCTCGAGGTCACCGGCGGCTCGGCGCTGAGCCGTACGGTCCACACCGCGTCCGCGCCGCCGTCCTGCGCCCGCACCCGCAGCACCCTCGGCTCGTCCGTCCGTACCTGGCTCTTGCTGCGGGCGTGGAAACCGCGCAGCAGCTCGTCGATGCCGTCCACCGCGAAGTCCGTGGCGACCGGGGTGGCCGCAGCGCCCAGCGCGGCCTCGGCGTCGTACCGGTGCACGGTCGTCTCGTGCGCCTGCCGCCGGGTCCAGAACGTCAGCGGCGAGGGGCAGGGCGCCGGATGGAAGGTCCAGCACTCCAGGTCGGCGGGGGCGGCGTCCAGCGTGTCCACCAGCAGGCGGTGGCTGTCGCGGTACCAGGCCACCAGCTCGGCGCCGTCCAGGTCTGGGTCCTCCTCGAGGGGTCGCGGGGTGGCGAGCCCTTCGGTGACGAACCCGGCGGCCCACCGGTGTACTGCGCCCGTGTGCCGCAACAGGTCGCGCACCTGCCAGTCGGGGCAGGTCGGCACCTTGGCGTCGGTGCCCGCACGTTCGGCGGCTGCCGCCAGCAGGCGGCCCTCTCGGTCCAGTGTCTGCAGGTACTCAGCGATCTCCATGCGGCCGAGTCTGCAGGATGGACCCGGCTCGATGCCCGCGTTTTTCCCCTCGGGACCGTCATCGGGAGCGTGAGGGGACACGACGGCGACCGGGCCGGACGCGGGGCGCCGCTCGGCGTGGAGGTCGGGGTCCCGAGTGTCCGCCCCCCCGCACCGGCTCGCGGCCCCACACCAGCGGCGCGTACGCCTGCTTCCTCGGCGTGCGGGGCACCGGTCTTCCTCGGTGTGCAGGGCCTCGGCCGCGTCCGCGTCCGCGGCGGTCCCGCCTCGGCGTGCCCGACGGAAGGCCGAGTGCGCGAGGCTGGAGAGGACCCTTCCGTGCAAGGAGCCCACCCGGCCTGCCCGACGGGAAAGTTGGTGGGTCGCGAACTGCCGGCCTCGCTCAGCCGCTCATGACCCGCCGGGTCGACACCCCGACGGCGGCGGCCACGGCGGCCAGTACGGCGACGCTGGTGAGTGCGACGGGCAGGGAGAACCGGTCGGCCATGAGCCCGATCGCGGGCGGGCCCAGCAGCATGCCGCCGTAGCCCAGGGTCGAGGCCACAGCGACACCGGACGCACCGGCCAGGGCGCCGGCCCGTTCCACGGCGACCGGGAAGAGGTTGGCGAGGCCGAGTCCGGTGACGGCGAAGCCCAGCAGCGCCGCCCACACCGACGGCGCGAGCGAGCCGAGCAGCATGCCCGCCGCTGCGGTGGTACCGCCGGCGATCACAGTCCGGGCACGGCCGAGGCGCTCCAGCAGAGCCGTCCCGGTCAGCCGGCCGGCGGTCATGGCGAGTGCGAAACACGCGTATCCGGCCGCCGCCGAGCCCGACGAGGCCGCGAGGTCCTGCTGGAGATGCAGGGCACCCCAGTCGGCCATGGCCCCCTCGCCGTAGGCAGTGCACAGCGCGATCAGCCCGAACACCACGACCAGTCCCCGGGTACGGCCGTCCGCCGGGCGTGCCCCGCCACCGGTCTCCGGCAGCACACGTTCCTGGGGCACGGGAGGCTCGTGCCGCAGCAGCGTCCGCCCGGCGACACCCGTGACCAGCAGCCCGATCAGCGTCAGACCGGACAGGTGCCAGACGGGGGAGACCGCTCCGGCGACCAGTCCGCCGAGGCTCGCGCCGGCCATCCCGCCGAGGCTGAACGCCGCGTGGAAACCCGGCATGACCGGCCTGCGCAGCGCGGCCACCAGGTCGACGGCGGCGGTGTTGAAAGCCACGTTGACGCCGCCGTATCCGGCGCCGAAGAGCAGCAGGACGGCACCGAGCGCCGCCGCGGAGTGGGTGAGCGGGGGCAATGCGACACTGAGCGCGAGCACCACCATGCACACCACTGTCACCGGGTGACTGCCGTAACGGCGGCACAGCCTGCCGGTCAGTGTCATGGTGAGCACCGCGCCGGCGGACACCCCGAGCAGGGCGAGCCCGAGGGCGCCGGCGGAGGCGTGCGTCTGGTGCTTGATGTCGGGGATACGGACGACCCAGCCGGCGAAGACGAAGCCGTCCAGGGCGAAGAAGGCGGTGATCGCCGCGCGCAGACGAGTGAGATCGGTGCCCGGCAGGACGCTGTGCGAACGGGTTTTGTTTATTAGCGGCACAAAGTCACCCTAGAGATGTCCGACGGCGGCGACAAGGGTGTGGGGGTGTCTGGGGCGGTCGAGGTGTGCCGCCGGACGGTCTTGCAGGATCCAGGCTCCGGATCGCCCGGGACGGCCGCCGCCATGGCCGCACGCGTTCGGCACGCCCAGCTCGGCGGAGCTTCGGCCGGTGTCGGTCGGGACGGTGCGGAGGCAGAGGCCCGGGCCGGCCGCGACCGTCATGTTCGCGTGGGCCCACGCCCACGAGCCGGACGCTCCCGATGGCGCGGGAACTCGGCCGCGGGCGATGACCGGTGGGGGTCAGCGGCCCCGGTGCGCTGCCCTGCCGCCCCGGGAACCGAGGAGGAACTCGCCGAGTTCGAGAACGATGTGCCGACGGAGTTCGTGCGCTCCCGCCGTCGCGGATGCTCTCGGCCGCCACGACCAGGCCACGACTCGTCTCCTCGACGAGGCGGGCGGGGCAGGGAGTCGACGTGCCGGGCGAGCCCGCACCCAACGGTGATTCACTGGCGCGATGGGACCGTTCCACGAGTACCTCACGGACTGGGAGTTCGGCGAAGAGTGGCGGCCAGTGGTCGAGCGCCTCGCGGCCCGCGTCACGACCTGGCCCAGTGGGGCGCCGGAACCGGAAGACTTCTGCGTGGACTTCCCCGTCGACGGCCTGTGGACAGACGGCCTGCTGGTGTGGGTGAGCCTGGTCGACCCGTTGCGCAACAGGATCAGCACCTGTCTGGGCGGCCAGATCGACCGTACGGGTCTGCGCTGCGGCACCCTGAACCCCCACAATCCGGGAGACCGTCTCGACTGCCGCTTCGTCCTCCTCGGTGAAGGAAGATCCCTCTCTGCCCTGGCGGATGTGCTTCTGGACTGGGTGGCTGCCGAGGCCGCACGTCTCTCGACCGGTCGACCGCAACCCCCGCGCCCGTCGGGGTGCCGGCAACCGGAGGCCGGGCCACGGTTCGCGGATACACCGAAAGGCCGATGATGATGATCTGGAAGTAGCCGCCTCCGGCCGAAACCGGAGGCGGCTCGTCGTTCAGTACCGTGTCCTCAGTAGCGCAGGTTCAGCTTCACCGTGGCGCTCCTGCCGGTATAGGACTGGTGGATCTGCTCGCGCCTGCCGGAACCGCAGGCCTTCACCTCGTCCGCGTAGCGTTGGTTCTCGGGCCTGATCGTGACTGCCGCGCACAGGCCGTCGGACCGGGTGTCCTCCACCCACCCGTCGATGTACAGCATCTCGACCCCCTCGACCTTCCTGCACTTCAGTGTCCACGTGGCCACCCCGCCGTCGATCTTGGGGGAGTCGCTGTGAGGGCAGGTCGCAGCACTGGCCGGCGTCGCGCTGCCCACCACCGTCCCTCCGACCAGTGCAACGGCAGCCAGGGCGGTGCGAACAGACGAGGCCAGGCGCATGATGGGTCTTCCTTCCGTGGGGCCTGGAGCGAACATAGGAGGTTCTGGCTGCAGGCGGAGTGGTGCTACTCCCAAGGGGCGACTCAATGCGTCCTTCTGAGTGACACGGGCCGATGAGGGCAGCTGTCCACGCGGGCATCGGACACGTCGCTGCGGTACGGACGACGAGCACTCACCACCCGTGCAGCGACCGCCGACGCGCCGGCCACAAGAACATCACGGAACACCGGCTCCCCGGATCAGATGCCCTCTTGCAGCAGACTGCCGGCGCGGAGAGTCCGTTGATACAGGACGCGGTGACCGACACGGGTCCTGGTGACCAGTCCGGAACGGTGCAGGATCCCCAGGTGGTAGGAGACGCTGCTTGCGGCCAGGAAGTGACGCCCGCTCAGTTCCGTGGTGGTTCGAGGGGTCTCGAGGTCGGAGAGGAGCTTGGCCCGGGTCACGCCCAGCAGCGCACCTGCGGGAGACATGGCCGCGGGTTCGGTACCAGACTCCGGGGGAGCCGGGTAGACCAGCATCGGCTGCCTGCGTAACGGTCCGTGCGGAAGCGGATCGATGATCATGTGCAGGTCGGTGTTGAACACGGAAGGAGTGAGGACCAGGCAAGTGTTGTGGGCGATCCGTCCCTGAAAGCGGGTGATCAGACGTAGATGGTCATCGCCCCACATGATCCGGGGATGGAGGCTGGTGAGCATGCCGGCCAGGCCGTCCCGTGCGGTCGTGTGGGCTCGTCGGGTGATGTCCGCCTCGATACGGGCGCGCAGAGGCGCCCAGTTCGGCCCGATCGCCACCTGCCACAGCCGGTCCAGCTCCGCGGCCAAGCGCTCGGCGAACGCGCGCTCACCCTGTTGCACCGCATCCAGCACGGATCTGGGCGCGGGACTGCCCAGCACGTGCATCGACCTGTTTCCCTCGATCATGATCTGGAGCTCGATGCGCAGCCGCTCAGGGTCGGCGCCGGCCACCCTGTGCAACTCGTCCTGTACGGCCATCTCCGAGGCCTCGGGCTGCGGAGTGAGAAAGTCCGGGACGTAGTCCCACGATCCGCCGAACAGCGATGTGAGCAGGATCAGTTTCTCGTCGCGGAACGACTCTCGGAGCAGAGCGCTCCACCCTCTGGCACGGGACTGCACGCTCTTCCGGACCAGCCACAGGGCGTCGACCATGTTCCCGAGCGGCGAAATCGCCAGACGTGTGTTCGCCAGGGTCTGTGCGTCCATGTCGATGCGTAGCACGGCCACCCCCGTCGGGCCGCACCCCAGGCACGTGGCTCCGGGTACGGCCAACAAACTCGATCGAACCATGACGGCCGGAGAACCCCCCAGGCCCCGACTTGTGATTGTGCACTCAGGCATCGTCGGCGCGAGCAGCCTTGGCGAAGTATTTCCAGGAACAGCACTGGAGATGAGCACACACAGCCCTCAAGGCGTGCCCCGACTCGGATGCGGCGCCTGGAAAGTGCCGGGGCCGACCTCGTCGACCCGCGACTGCGGCACCGCCTGGTCCACACCATCGGCGCCCGCTGGGCCTTCCGCGGCCCCGCCGACTTCAGCCACACCTCACGGTTCCGGCAACCACTGGCCCGGCGAACGGGCCACTGCCGCTCTTCCCGCCGCGAGCAGCCACCTTCTCCGGAGGCCCCTTCTTGCCCTGGTGTTCGCCCTCTCCCCGCTATGGCTCGGGCTGAACGCCCAAGGCCGTCCCTGGCCGCTGACGGCCGCTGACGGCCGCTGCCGTGGCGGTTGCCGTCGGCGGTGCCCTGCTCAACGCCCTGGCGTCCGCCGCCGACGGCCGCATGCCCTACGGCCCTTGCGCCGCGGCAGCCGCTGGACCGGCCGCCGGACCCCGGACGGCCAAGAACGTGTCCGCAGGGCACACCGTGCGTCTGCTCGCACTCGGCGACACCATCCCTGTCCCGGCCCTGCACGCCGTGATCAGCATCGGCGACATCCTCCTGGCCGCCTCCGCCGTACTGCTCATCTCCACCGCCATGCACCACAACGCCCAGCCGCGCACGCCCGCTACGAACAGGGGACACCATGTCCAGCACCCTCACCTGGCGACGCCTGACCCTTATCGCCTTCGCTGTCGCCGCCGTCGCTGCCCTGCTCACACCCTCGGCGGAGCCCCCGACTGCACCGGCGGCTGACCCGGCCGCGCGGTGCCGCATGGCCCAGCGGCCGGACTTGGCGCGGTCCTCGGAGCCGGGACGCGCGGGTGGGGTGTGAACGCGGGGCGGATACAGGTCGGTTAATGCTTGCTCACGAGCTGGTTGCAGAGGGATGAGCAGGCCATGATGGGCCCATGACGTTGGCCTCGCGTGCGCTCGCGCTCTTGGCGACCTGGCCGGACCTGAGACCGGCCATGCCCAGCTGTGGTCTGGGACAGGCGGTGAGTTCGCCGCAGGGCGAGATCGCCCACTTCCACTCGGACCGTGATGTGGATCTGCGGCTGACCGACCGGGCCATCCGGCGGTTCGCCGGGAACTTCAAGGGCTCGGACGCCATCCGGGTCGTGCCGGGGTCGCAGTGGGTGACCCTGCGGCTCGACGCCGCGAGCGACGTCGACCTGCTGCTGACCCTGGTCAGCGTGGCGCTCCAGGCGCAACAGGTCTGGCCCGACCCCGGCGACCGGCAGCCGCTCGGCTGCAACGACCAGCGTGGCGCGGGGTTCGTGAAGGCGGACCTCGGCGGCATCTGACGCCGGCGGACGTCAGACCACCAGGACCTGGATGCCCGCGTCCTCGAAGCGGCCCACCGTGTCCTGGCTCACTGCCGTGTCCGTCACCAGCGTGCTCACCAGATCCGCCGCGCAGATGCGGGCGAACGCCCGTTGGCCCAGCTTGCTGGAGTCGGCGGCCACCACCACCCGCTCGGCGCGTTCGCACAGCAGCCGGTTGATCGCGGCCTCCGCCTCGTCGTGCGCCGCCGCGCCGTGCGTGACGTCGAAGGCGACGACGCCGAGGACCGCCACGTCGAGCCTGATCTGAGCGAGCACGCCGTCCGCGAGCGGGCCGATGAGTTCGTACGACTGTGCGCGCGCCACCCCGCCCGTCACCACGATCTTGAACTGGGGGCGTACGGCAAGCTCGTTGGCGATGTTGAGCGCGTTCGTGACGATCGTCAGCGCGGGTGAGCCGCTGCTCAGATCGCCGCGCACGGCGAGCGCCCGGGCCACCTCCGTGGTGGTCGTGCCGCCGGTCAGCCCCACCGCCTCGCCCGGCGCGACGAGGCCGGCGACGGCCTTGGCGATGCGCTGCTTCTCGGAGGCGCGGCGGGCCGTCTTGTAGCGCAACGGCAGCTCGTACGACACCCCGTGCACCACTGCCCCGCCGCGCGTGCGCACCAGCATCTGCTGCTCGGCGAGCTGGTCGAAGTCCCGGCGGATCGTCGCCGCCGACACCTCCAGTGCGGTCGCGGCCTCCTCGACCTCCAGCCGGCCGCGCTCGACGAGAAGTTCCAGCAGCGCCTTCCAGCGGGCGTCCCGGGACATCTGCAGCCTCCGTTCTCGGACCGTTCTCCGATCTCACGGCGACCCTAGCGCACCCCGCGCTGAGCTCGAATGCTTGATTGTGCTCGAAAAATAGCTATATCTTGCAGGAACAATCAGCTAGGGAGGGTGTGGCATGAGCCATGTCGAGCACGAGCTGAACAGCCAGCCCGAGTGCTGGACACGCGCGGCCGAGGAGGCCGGACGGCACGCCGGAGCGCTGCCGGCGCCGGGGGAGCGGGTCGCGTTCGTCGGGTGTGGGACGTCGTACTTCATGGCGCAGGCGGCGGCCGTCCTGCGGGAGAGCACCGGCCAGGGGGAGAGCGACGCGTTCGCCGCGTCCGAGTTCCCGCGCGGACGGTCGTACGACCGAGTCGTCGCCCTCACACGTTCCGGCACCACCACCGAGGTACTCGATCTGCTGGGCGCGTTGCGAGGAAACGCGCGGACCACGGCCGTCACCGCCGACCCCGCGACCCCCGTGACGACGGCGGCCGACGATCTCGTCGTACTGGACTTCGCCGACGAACGCTCGGTCGTCCAGACCCGCTTCGCGACCACCGCGTTCACCCTCCTACGCGCCCACCTCGGCCTGCACCCCGACACCGCCGTGGCCGACGCCCGTACGGCTCTGTCCGTTCCGCTGCCCGAAGGCCTGGTCGGCTGCACGCAGTTCACCTTCCTGGGCCGTGGCTGGACCGTCGGACTGGCCAACGAGGCCGGACTGAAGATGCGTGAGGCCGCGCTGTCCTGGACGGAGTCCTACCCGGCGATGGAGTACCGGCACGGCCCGATCAGCATCACCAGCCACGGCACGGCGACCTGGATGCTCGGCGAGGCACCCGACGGGCTGGAAGAACAGGTCCGCGGCACCGGCGGGCTGTGGGTCGCGGGCGGGCTCGACCCGCTCGCCGAACTCCTCCGCGTCCAGCGGCTCGCCGTCGCCGTCGCCGCCGCCCGCGGCCTCGACCCCGACCGGCCGCGCCACCTGACCCGCTCTGTGATCCTCGCGCCCTGACCAGCGCCTTTCAGGACGCATCACGACAGGCCGCCACACGAAGGGACAACACCGCCGTGCCCCTCGCGACCACCGCCGAGCTGGTCGGCCGCGCCGCCGGGAACCGCTCCGCCGTCGCCGCCTTCAACATCGTCACCCTGGAACACGTCGAGGCCGTCATCTCCGGCGCCGAGGCGACCGGGGTGCCCGTTGTCCTCCAGGTCAGCGAGAACGCCGTCAAGTTCCGCTACGGACGGCTCCTGCCACTGGCCCGGGCCGCGGTCGCCGCCGCCGAACGGGCCGACGTACCCGTCGCTCTGCACCTCGACCACGTGCAGAGCGACGATCTGCTGCGCCAGGCACCCGGCGCCGGCTTCAGCTCCGTGATGTACGACGCGGCCCGTCTGCCGTACGCCGAGAACCTCGCCGCGACGCGCGCCGCCGCCGACTGGGCCCACGCCCGGGGCCTCTGGATCGAGGCCGAGTTGGGACAGATCGGCGGCAAGGACGGCCGGCCTCCGCTGGACGCCCACGCGCCCGGCGCCCGCACCGACCCCGACCAGGCCCACGACTTCGTCCGCGGCACCGGCGTCGACGCCCTGGCCGTCGCCATCGGCAGCGCGCACGCCATGACGGTGCGCACCGCGGCCCTCGACCACCGCCTCCTCGAGCGGCTGTCCGCCGCGCTGACCGTGCCGCTCGTCCTGCACGGCTCCTCCGGCGTCCCCGACGACGGCCTGGTCGCCGCGGTCGCGGGCGGCATCGCCAAGGTCAACGTCGGCACCGCCCTGAACGTGGCGATGACAGGGGCGATCCGCGACTTCCTCGCCGCGCACCCCGAGGCCGTCGACTCCCGCAAGTACTTGAGTGTCGGCCGGGAGGCGATGGCAGGCGAGGTGAGCCGGATCATCGGCGTACTGGGCCGCGGGCCCGCCTGAGCCCGGGACCCTGGGCGCTAACCGTTCTTGACGGCCTTGAGCACCACGAACTTCGGGTCGCTGGCGACCAGCTGGGCGTTGCCGAAGAGCCGCTTCAGTTTCACGTGGTAGCCCAGGTGCCGGTTGCCGATCACCCACAGTTCGCCGCCGGGGCGCAGCGCGCGCTTCGCCCCGGTGAACATCCGCCAGGCCGTGGCGTCGGTGGTCGCCTGGTGGGAGTGGAACGGCGGATTGTTCAGGACGAGGTCCACGCTGCCGGGCGCCACCCCCGCCAGCCCGTCCCCGACCCGGAACTCGGCATGCCCCGGCACCCCGTTGGCCTTGTACGTCGCCTCCGCGGACGCCACCGCCTGGAACGACTCGTCCACGAACAGCACCTCGGCCGTGGGGTCGGCGAGCGCCACCGCCGTACCCACGACGCCGTTCCCGCACCCGAGGTCCACCACCCGTCCGGCGCCCGGTGCGGGCAGGTGCGCCAGGAAGAACCGGGTGCCGATGTCCAGCCGGTCGGCGCAGAACACGCCCGCGTGGTTGACGACCGTGTGACCCGAGGCCGGGCCGATGCCGTCCGGGAGCGCGTAGGTGTACGGCCACGGGTTCGCGGGCCGCTCACGCGACGGGTCCGGGGTGCAGAGGATCAGCCGCGCCTTCTGCTGCGCCAGCGAGGTCCGGGTCGGCCCGAGAACCCGCTCGAACAGCTGAAGCGTCGACGTGTGGATCTCCTTGACCATCCCGGTGCCCACCACGACCGTGTCCGCGTGCACGGCGGGCGCCAGCCGCAGCAACTGGTCCTCCAGCAGTGCCAGGCTCTTCGGTACCCGCACCAGCAGCACGTCCACGCGCTCCGGCGGCGGATCCTGGGTGGTGAGCAGCTGTACGACACCGGGCGCGACACCCGCCCGCGCCAGATTCACCCGGGTCGCCTCCTGGCTCAGGAAGGAGTCGGTGATCTGCGTCGGCCGGTGCTCGGCGAGCGCCGTGACCAGGGCGCCCCAGCGGTCCCCGACCACGACGACCGTGCCCGTGAGCGGCACCCCCTCCTCGGCCAGGTGCCGCAGCAGATACGCGTCGGAGGCGTCCCAGGCACGCAGCCGGTCGCGCGGATTCTCAGGGAAGCGGGACAGCTCGAACTCGCCCCACGGCGTCGTCATACGGTCGTTCATCGTGACTCCAGGCTAGCGGCCCCGGCCCGTCGGCCACGCTCGCACAGGATCGCCTTTGCCGGGACGATGCACAGCTCGGGCCGGTCGTGCGGGTTCTTGGGCGTTCAGGTGGAGCGTGGTCGCGTGGGTGGTTCTGGTGGGGCGAGATGGGCGGGGCTTTCCGGTGGTGCGTGGTCGTGCGGGTTCTTCGGGTGCATGAGGCGGGCGGTCCTTCCGGCGGGAACGGGCGTGTGGTCCCTTCGGGCAGGGCCGACGGTGCGGACTCGGGGCAGGCCATGTCGAGCGGGCCGTGGACGGGCCCGTCGCGCGGACTCTTGGGCAGGCCGAGGCGAGCGGGGTGTTCGGGCAGGATGGGAAGCGTGGACGTGGAGTTGTTTCCCAGAGAGCGGATGCGGGTCGCGGCCGGCGCCGTGCACGTGCCGGAATGGCTCGGCGCGGGACGGCAGCGGGAGCTGGTCGCCGCCTGCCGGGAGTGGGCGCGGCCACCGGCCGGACTGCGTACGGTCCGTACCCCGGGCGGCGGCACCATGACCGCCCGCCAGGTCTGCCTGGGCTGGCACTGGTACCCGTACGCCTACGCCCGCACGGTCGTCGACGGCGACGGAACCCCGGTGAAGCCCTTCCCGGACTGGCTCGGGGAGCTCGGCCGCCGCGCGGTGGCCGACGCACTCGGCCCGCGGGCCGTCCCCGCCGACCCGTACGACATCGCGCTGATCAACTTCTACGACGTCGGCGCCCGGATGGGCATGCACCGCGACGGCGACGAACGGTCACCGGCGCCCGTGGTGTCGCTGAGCCTCGGCGACGCGTGCGTCTTCCGCTTCGGCAACACCGAGAGCCGGTCCCGGCCGTACACGGACGTGGAGCTGCGCAGCGGAGACCTGTTCGTGTTCGGCGGCCCGTCCCGGTCGGCCTACCACGGTGTGCCGCGGGTCCACCCGGGCACGGCCCCGGCGGCGCTGGGCCTGACCGGTCGGCTGAACATCACCCTGCGGGTGAGCGGCCTGTAGAGAGCGGTGCAGGTCACGCCCGTCGAGGACCAGAGGACGCGGCGGCTGCGGATCATGGGAGACTCGCCCTCATGAGCGGCAAGGCGGACCCCCGGAAGGCGGGGGATGCGAGCACTTCCAGGGCACGGCTGGACCGGGGGCGCGGTGCACTCGGACCCGCGCTGGAACTGGTGCACACCGGGCGGGCACCGACCCGTGCCGTGCTCACCGCCGAGCTCGGCGTCACGCGGGCGACGGCCGGTGCGGTGGCCGCCGAGCTGGAGGCGCTGGGCCTGATCAGGGTCGACGCCCGGCCCGGCGCGGCGGCCGGGTCCCAGGGGCGCCCTTCGCACCGGCTGGAGGTCGCCGAGGACGGGCCGGTGGCGCTCGCCGCGCAGGTGCACGCCGACGGTTTCCGGGCGGCGCTGGTCGGTCTGGGCGGGCGCATCGTGGCGACCGCGCCCGGCTGCGAAACCGTGGACGCCGACCCGGCGAAGGTGCTCGGCTCGGTGGTGGAGGCGGGTGCCGAACTGCTCCGTACGACCGGTCGCCGCTGCGTAGGCGCGGGCCTCGCCGTACCGTCCGCGGTCGCCGAACCGGACGGCCTGGCCCTCAACCCGCTGCACCTGGCCTGGCCCGTGGGCGCCCCGGTCCGCCGTATCTTCGCGGAGTGCGTGCGCGCCGCAGGGATCGCCGGCCCGGCGTTCGCGGGCAACGACGTGAACCTCGCCGCGCTCGCCGAACACCGGCACGGCGCCGGCAGGGGCTCCCGGGACCTGCTGTGCGTGGCCACCGGGCACCGGGGTGTGGGCGGTGCGCTGGTCCTCGACGGCCGCCTGCACAGCGGGAGTTCGGGCCTCGCCCTGGAGGTCGGGCACCTGACCGTCAATCCCGAGGGCCGCCCCTGTCACTGCGGCAGCCGTGGCTGCCTGGACGTGGAGGCGGACCCGCTGGCCCTGCTCATCCAGGCAGGCCGCGAGCCCGGCCCTGAGGTGTCCCTGCTCCAGCAGGCCAACGACCTGTTGCGCACCCAGTACGCGGACCCGGCCGTCCGCACAGCCGCCGAGGCACTGATCGACCGCCTCGGCCTCGGTCTCGCGGGCCTGGTCAACATCCTCAACCCCGACCGGATCATTCTGGGCGGTCTGCACCGCACCCTCCTCGACGCCGACCCCGGCCGGCTCCGCGCGGTCGTCGCCGACCGCAGCCTGTGGGGCCAGAGCGGCGGTGTGCCGATCCTGCCCTGCACCCTGGACCACAACAGCCTGGTCGGAGCGGCCGAACTGGCCTGGCAGCCGGTACTGGACGACCCGCTGGGGGCACTGCGGTGACGGCTGTCCCGGCTTCTCCTGCCGCCCGGGCCGACCTTCCCTCGACTGCCGACACGCCCGGAGAACAGCCAGGTCATGAGTGACCTCGGGCGGGTGCATGCGGTGTGGTGGCCCGACCTTGTCGCTCTGCTGCCTGCGGACCCGTCGCTGTGAGCCGGTTACGCAGTGGCCTGGGCCGGGGTTGTGACGGGCGTCCGGCGGGGCCGGGTGACCAGCTCGCCGCCGCAGTTGGGGCAGGTGTGACGCATGGCCTCGGCACAGGCGACGCAGAAGGTGCACTCGTACGAGCAGATGCGGGCCGGACCGTCGGCCGGCAGCCCGGCTGACTCACAACGCTCGCAGCGGTCGCGCATCTCCAGGGCCATGGCGTGTTCCTCATCTGCTCGGTGCGGTGGGTCTGACGTCGGGCTTTCCCTCCATCCTCCCGACGGTGTGCGGGGCGGCCAGCCTCCTGCGGGACAGAGATCCACGCGATCGGGCCACCGTCCCCGCCCCCCCGTGCGCCGGCGGTCAGAGGCAGTCGGTCCCGAAGGCCTGCCCCGGATGCACCGTGAGGATGCGGTCCACCAGCTCCGCGCCCACCGCCTCCTCCAGCCGTGGCCGTACCCGGCGCAGCAGATACGGCATTCCAGGACCGCCGTCGACCGAGCGGGCCCCCGCGGTCACCGTGTCCCCGCCCAGCAGCAGCCGGTCCCCGAACCCCGCCTCCGCCAGGGCGCGTACGGCCTCCGGCATCCGCCAGTCCGTGGCGTGATGGGCACGGGACGGCCCGTCGAAGGCCAGCCAGCAGCCCGCCCGGGCGGCCTGGCGCTGCACCACCGGGTCGGGTGAGCGGTTCAGATGCCCCAGGATCACCCGGTCACCGGAGACGCCCAACTCGCCGCACAGCAGGTCGAGTACGTCCAGGGCTCCGGTTCCCAGCTCCAGGTGGACGGCGATGGCCACACCGGTGGCGTGGTGTGCCTCGGCCGCCGCTGTCATGGTCCAGCGGGCGTGTGCGTCAAGGGCGTGGAAGCCGCCCGCCACCTTGATGAACCCGGCGCGCACACCCGTCGTACCGATGCCCTCGGTCAGTTCGCGGACGAAGAGATCGGCCAGCCGGCCGCGCAGCCCCGCGAGCAACTCCGGGCTGTAGTGGGCGGCTTGGTGCAGGCCTGTCGCGCAGACCACATGCACCGCGCTCGCCCGGGACAGCTCCGGCAGGTCCGCAGCCCGCCGGCCCATGCCGTACGGGGTCCACTGCACGACGGCGGCGCCACCCGCGGCCCGGAAAGCGGCCAGTTCGGCCCCCGCGGCACGTGGGTCGTCCAGCTCCTGCCCCGGCAACCGCGGGCTGCGCAGGAAGAGATGGTCGTGCGCGTCGCACACGCCCAGCTCCTCGGGGCGTATGTCGGCCAGGACCGTACGGACCACGCTCACCACTGCTGCCCGCGCGGCAGCAGATGCCGCTCGGGCGCCGACAGGTGCAGTACCTCGAAGACGTCGCCCTCGGCCTTCAAAGGCGCGTCCACCCCGCCCTCCCAGAGCGAGAAGTGGACCAGCTCCCACGCGCGGGTGTCCACGACGGACGCCGCCAGCACCGCACCGTCCTCCGCGGCCAGTCGTGCGGTCTCGCCTGCGGCGTCCGCCATGAACGAGGCCAAGTCCACGCCCTCCGGAACCGGTTGGCGCCGTCGCACGGCGAACGCGGCCGCGGACCCGGCGGCGACGCCCTCCTCGAACGCCAGCCCCGTCCACTGCCGTACCTCCGGGCGCCCGAAGTCGTTGACGGGCCCCTGGAAAGTGCCTCCCCAGAGGAAGCGGTTCATGCCCTCCATGGTGTTCCAGAGGTAGAAGGGCCCGTACTGGTTCACCGGCGAACCGTGCACCCCCCGCTCACGCAGGATGTACGTCTTGATGCCGAGGCCGTCCCAGTCGTCCAGCAGATGCGCGACCCGGGCGACGCGGGAGCGGATGACGCCCATGTCGTAGTCGGCGGGCAGGGTGAACTCGTACTGCATTGCATGCATGTCGCGATACCTTTCTCAGGCCTCAGGCGGGGTAGTCGTTCACGTGCGCGTCCCAGACGGCGGTGGTGCCGTCCCCGGCGGCCTCGACGACCGCGAGATGGGTCATGAAGGTGTGGGGTGCCGCCCCGTGCCAGTGCCATTCGTCCGGCTCGATCCACACGGTGTCGCCCGCGCGGATCTCCTCCACCTCTCCGCCCCTGCGCCGGACCAGCCCCTCGCCCTCCAGCACGTGCAGCACCTGGCCGTGCGGGTGCCGGTGCCAGGCCGTGTGGGCGCCCGGCGCGAAGTGGACGTTGAACATGCGCAGCCGGGACGGGGCGGCGGGCGCGGCTATCTCGTCCAGCCAGACCGTACCGGTGAAGTTCTCCGGCGGGCCCGGCACGCTGTCGGGTCGTCGTCGGGTGATGTGCACGAGGTCACTGCTCCTGTCGGGGAGTTCGGTGCGTCGGGGGAGCCTCGGGTGCGAGCAGGGAGAGCAGTCCGCGCACACCGGCGTCGAATGCGGCGGGGGAACCCGAGGCACGGGCCAGCACATAGCCGCCCTGCACCGTCGCGAGGACGGCCGAGCCGATCTCCTCGCCGTCCAGGCCGGGTGCGAACTGCCCCTGGCGTTTGCCCTCTTCGACGATCTCGGCGATCCGTGCCCGGATCGCGGCGATCGTCTCGTCCACCGGCGCGCGCAGTTCGTCGCTCGCCATCACGTCCGGGTCCATGGTCAGCCGTCCGACCGGGCAGCCGCGCAGCACATCACGCTCGCGCAGCAGATACGCCTTGATGCGCTCGTACGGCGTGCCGGGCCCGTCGAGGACTCGCTCGGCGGTGGCCCGCAGTTCCTCGGCGGTGCGCCGGATGGCCGCCAGGGCGAGGTCCGGCTTGCCCTTGAAGTGGTGGTACATGCTGCCCTGGCCCGCCCCGGCGAGCTCCAGGATCGCCTTGGGGCTCGTGCCCACGTAGCCACGCTCCCACAGCAGCTCGCGGGTGGACTCGATCAGTCGTTCCGGGGTGCTCATGCGATCACTGTACATACTAGTAGTTACACTCCGCCAGTCCCTTTTCCTCGTCCGCCGGCCCCGCGGAGCAGTCACGGACCGCCCGCGTACCACCCTGGAGGTATCCACACTGCCGCCGACCGCACGACGACTCGCACCCCCTCCCGGAGGGAGTCTTCGGACATCACCCGAAGACCCTGCGACGACGGAGAGGAAGCGACATGCAGACGCTGGCGAACTGGGACGGGGGGCCCGGCCCGTGGATTTTGTTCGTCCCGCTGATCTGGGCGGCCGTCGTGATCGGCGCCGTCACCTTCCTGCGACGCACCGTCCGGCGCGGACGCGGCGGACCCTGGCGGCCCCTGGACGCCGGACGCCCGTCCGGCGACTCGCCGCTCGCGGTCCTGGGCCGCCGCTTCGCCTCCGGCGAGATCGACGAGGACGAGTACTGGCGCCGACTGTCCGTCCTGGAGGAGCAGTTCGGCCGTACGGGCCAGGGTGGTGCCGCATGAGCACGACCACGACCACGACCACGACCACGCCCGCGGCCAGGCCACGGCCAGGGCGACGACAGCGGTCCGCCCGGGCGGTGCCCCGCTGAAGCTGGCGGCGGCCGTCACCGCGTACGGCTCGTGGTCGCGGTGAGCGGGGAACGCTCGAGCGTGCCGGGACACCGCCGGCTCCCGCTCCCCGTCTCTCCGTCGGACGGCTCACCGCCCGGTCAGCCGGGGACGGCCGACCGGGCGGGAGTCGATGCGGCCTCCGCCGGGACCGCCGCCGGGACCACCGCGGGGGCGGGAGCCGGGGGTGAGGCGCGGACGACGACGGGGGCGGGGGCGGTGACGGGGGCGGGCGGCGACTGGAGGTCCACGAAGTGCGGCGTGGGCTGCCGCTGTGCCGTGCGGTGCGGTGTTCGCGCCTCCTGCCGGCGTACCGCCGTCGGGGCGGGCAGCGTGAACCACACGACCTTGCCCTTGTCGCCGTCCGGGCGCGCCCCCCAGCTCTCGCTCAGCGCGGCCACCATCGCCAGGCCCCGCCCGGACGTGGCCATCGGGGCGACATCGGCCGCGTCCGCGACCTCGGCCACCGCCGGCAGACGAGGATCGTTGTCGCGCACCGACACGGTGAGCCGGTCCGGCAGCAGCACCAGCTCGACGGTGCACGACTTGTCGGGTCTGGCGTGCCGGTGGACGTTGCTGAGCAGCTCGGTCACGCCGAGCGCAGCCCGGTCTATCAAGGGATCCAGACGCCAGTAGCGCAACTGCGCAGATACGATTCTGCGGACCTGTCCGATCCGCGACGGCAGGGCTTGGAGCTCCACCGTGCAGTGCCTGCTTGGGTGACTGATCACGGCTGCGACTCCCCGATGTGAGGTCCGGAGGACCGGAGGAACACGGAGAACAACGGATCCAGCAGGGTGCCCGTCCAGACGGCCGCCTGCTGTCGTGGCCGGCGGGCTGGTTCGCAGCGTTATCGCCGGTAAACCCAGAGTGACGTGAGACCAGCGTGACGCAGCGGATCCGCTCCCGCAACTCGCCGCGACCGGCGTGTCCGCGTCCGCCGGACCCGAGTCCCAGAGCTTTCACGCCCGGGGCGCGCGCCACATCCGCAGACGCCGCGCCCGAGCCGCCGTTTCTCTCAGCCGCCGCGGCGGGCGGCCCGGCGTACCGCCTCGATGAAGCTCCGGGCCGCCGGCGGCCCCGGCTTCCCCGGAGCGGGATCCTGCTCGCCCATCGTCAGCAGGTAGCGCTCGCCGTTGAGATCGGCCAGCGCCCGGTCGTCCGGCGCGAACCACGGCTTGGAGGCGCGCACCGACTGCACGGGCGCGCTGTCGATCTCGCTGCCGTAACTGGTGAGCAATTCCAGCCTGCCGTCGCTGATCCGGACCTGACCGGCCCTGGTGAGCGAGCGCAGGCGCTTCCCGATCCGCACGCCCGTGGCCGTGAACTCCGGTTCCGCCATTTCTCGCCGCCCCCTCGCGCGTGATCCCTTGTACACCCCCGTTTGGGACGAGCGTCCCATGCCTGCAGTCTGCCTCCGCCCGGCCCGGAGCACCAGTACGCACGAGGTGGGTACGCCCGGCGCCCAAAACGATCGCGCCGTGCGCCCCGTGCGCCTGGCACATGCGGACAACAGGCCCCCTTTGAGCGGACCAAAGATGCGTTTATGCAGGTGGGAACCGGTGTGGAAGGTGCTTAGGATCGGTGTTCCGGTCACCTGAGAGGCGGTGTCGGTGTGCAGCTGTAAGGAGTCCCGCCGTGAGTACGATCCCCAAGACCCGGACCGGCGCCACCCTCGACGTCGACCGCAGTGACGCCGCCTACCGCGACTGGCTGAAAGAAGCCGTCCGCAAGGTCCAGGCCGACGCCAACCGCTCCGCGGACACGCACCTGCTGCGCTTCCCGCTGCCGGAACAGTGGGGCATCGACCTCTACCTGAAGGACGAGTCGACGCACCCCACCGGCAGCCTCAAGCACCGGCTCGCCCGCTCCCTGTTCCTCTACGGCCTCTGCAACGGCTGGATCCGTCCGGGCCGCCCGGTGATCGAGGCGTCCAGTGGCTCTACGGCCGTCTCCGAGGCGTATTTCGCCAAGCTGATCGGCGTGCCCTTCATCGCGGTCATGCCCCGCACCACCAGCGCCGAGAAGTGCCGCCTGATCGAGTTCCACGGCGGACAGTGCCACTTCGTGGACGACTCCCGGAGGATGTACGAGGAGTCCGCCCGCCTCGCGGTGGAGACCGGCGGCCACTACATGGACCAGTTCACCTACGCCGAGCGGGCCACCGACTGGCGCGGCAACAACAACATCGCCGAATCGATCTTCCGCCAGCTGGAGTTGGAGCGGTTCCCGGAGCCCGCCTGGATCGTCGCCACGGCCGGCACCGGCGGCACCTCGGCGACCCTCGCCCGGTACGTCCACTACATGCAGTACGACACCCGCATCTGCGTCGCCGACCCCGAGCACTCCTGTTTCTTCGAGGGCTGGACCACCGGCGCTCAGGACGTCACGTGCGACTGCGGCTCCCGGATCGAGGGCATCGGCCGCCCGCGCATGGAACCGAGTTTCGTGCCGGGTGCGATCGACCGCATGATGAAGGTCCCGGACGCGGCCAGCGTCGCCGCCGTACGAGCCCTGGAGGGCGCCATCGGCCGTAAGGCGGGCGGCTCCACCGGCACCGGCCTGTGGAGCGCGCTGAAGATCGTCTCCGAGATGGTCGCCGAGGGCCGCACGGGCAGCGTGGTCACCCTGCTGTGCGACCCCGGCGACCGCTACCTCGACAAGTACTACGCGGACGCCTGGCTCGCGGAGCAGGGCCTGGACATCGCGCCCTACACCCAGGCGATCGAGTCCCTGCTCGAGACCGGGGTGTGGCGGGGCTGACGCGCGCCCCGCGCTCACGCGTTCGGCGAAAACGGGGGCGTGTCGTCGAGGGTGAGGGTCATCCGCACGCGCGTCCCGGTGGCCGAAGCGGCGGATCGCCCAGTCCTTGACCGGAGCAGGCGTTGCGTCGATGGACGCGCCGCCCACCGCGGTGGCCGGACTGGACCGCGGACACACCGCCGCCGCGACCGGTCCGGCCACCGCCAGCGCCGCGAAGCCCCAGCGCCCCGCTCAGCGCGCCCAGCGCCGGACGCCGCAGACCCGGCCGTACTTGTCGATTCCGTTGAACGCCGACGGACATCGCCGTCAGTGCTGCACGTGGGTACGGGCGCATGGACGGTCCGAGGGAGCCTGCGTAGGAGCCAGGCCTTGGCGGGCCCGCCGCGGCGGCTGCGTCACATGTCGACGTGCCAGTCGGTGGTGACGCAGGCGTTGCGGCGGCAGCCGCCGTCGGCCGGCCGCGTGCCGCGTCCAGGCACCGGTCATCCGCTGCCGGCATGGGCGCGGACTGCTCAAGACGGCCTGGAGCACCCGTCGCGCGACACCGCGACACCGGCGAAGCCCTCGGGGCCCGCGTGGCTCATCACCGGCAACCGTCTCATCCCGCCGTCCCGGTCGAGCTTCCGCTGGACCGCGCCCGTCCAGGGAAACCGCACGCGCGGGGCCGACAGCCCCCTCGGCTCAGTCCACCGCGGACGGACGTGAGGTCCGGCTGCGCGGTGGCATCCGTTTCCGGCCTCGGGTAGCACCCCGGCCCCGATGCTGACGGGCACCGGCGTCCGGCCCGGCGGCGATGTCCCGGAAAGACAAGCCGTACGGGCACGGCCTGGATGAAGCCGGTCCCGACCGGGCGCCGCCGGCGAGCCATGGCCACGAACCCCCTCGTGAACTTCTCGGGGCCGGCAGGCGTGGCTGGCCTGTCGTCAGATGCCCGTGCCGTCGTCCTCGGTCTCGCCCACCACCACCAGCTGCCGCAGATGCTCGGAGATCTCCGCCCGCGCCGCGGCGGGCAGCCCCGCGTCGGTGACCAGCGTGTCCACCTGGTCCAGCGCGGCGAACGAACTGAGGCCCACCGTGCCCCACTTGGTGTGGTCGGCGACGACCACGACCCGGCGCGCCGAGTGCACCAGACGCCGGTTGGTCTCGGCCTCCGCGAGGTTCGGCGTGGACAGACCGGCCTCGACCGATATCCCGTGCACCCCGAGGAACAGCAGATCGAAGTGGAGCGCGGAGATCGTCTGGTCGGCCACCGGCCCCACCAGAGAGTCGGACGGGGTGCGCACCCCGCCGGTCAGCACCACCGTGGCGGCGCCCTGCCGCTGCCCCGAGGACCGCTGCGCCGCGTGGAAGACGTCCGCGACCCGCACCGAGTTCGTCACCACGGTCAGATCCGGTACCTCCAGGAGGTGGTGCGCGAGCGCGTACGTCGTCGTACCGCCGGACAGCGCGATCGCCGTACCCGGCGTGACCAGCTCGGCGGCGGCGCGCGCGATGTCCTCCTTGGCGGTCGGTTCCAGACCCGACTTGGCCTCGAAGCCCGGCTCGTGGGTGCTCGCCTCGACCACCGGCACCGCGCCGCCGTGCACCTTCTCCAGCACACCCTGCCGGGCGAGCGCGTCCAGATCGCGGCGCACGGTCATGTCCGACACGCCGAGCCTGCGGGTCAGCTCGTTGACCCGAACGCCGCCCCGGCGCCGGACCTCGTCCAGGATCAGGGCACGGCGCTGCTCCGCGAGGAGGTTCTGATTCTCACTCACGTACGCTCCGGTCCTTTCGCCGCCAACCGTCCGACACGCTCGGCGCACCTCCCCGGGCCCTCGACTCCGCTCGAGCAAGGGGACCCCCATCGACCAGGAGGTCCGGGTCCGTCCAGGGTGCGCGGGCGTCCCATCCTTTCACGGGTCGACACAGGGTGCGCCACCGCCTGTGCCTGACGCTCGCCGTCACACGGATCGGGGAGATTCCGTGACGAGAGGTGTACGGCGTCCTGGAACAGGCCATCCTTGTGCGGCACGCTGCGGCATCGCACATGGCCGCAGGCCGTGTCACGGGGGAAGTGGGAGAACGTCACGGGGGAAGTGCGAGAACAGTGGAACGTGCACAGGAGCGAACCGGTGTAGGGGACGTGGAGCGCACCGCCGCCGAGCAGGCGCCCGGCGTCGCCGCCCGGCGCAGGGGGCCGGAGACCGACCTGGAACTGCTGGTCCATGGTGTCGGCGGCACCACGCCCGAGGAGATGCTCGACGACCCGCGTACCGTCCGGATCACCGGCGACCGCACGGCCGCCGTCTTCCGGCGTGCCGCGGACGTCGGCGCCGAGGAAGAGGAGCGGCCCCGCAACGGACCGGTGCAGGAGGCGTACGTCTGGTGCAATCTCACCTCCGGTGACGGCAGTCGCGCGCTGTGGCTGTTGCTCCTGCCGTTCATGGTGGTCAACCTCGCGCACTGGATGCGCCCGGCCGCACCGGGCCGGCGGCGCGCCGTCCGCCTGTACGGCCTCCTGGTGCGCCTGGCCGCGCTCACCCTGACCGTGCTGCTGGTGGCCGCCGTCTGCGAGGTCACCGTGGACCTGGTGGCCTGGCAGTGCGCGGGCGTGCGTGCCTGCTCCGGCCGCCACTCCTGGCTGGGCTTCCTCTCGCCCGGCACGTCCGGCGGCTGGTGGACCGCGCCCGGCAGCCGGCTCGCCCTCGCCGCGACGGCACCGGCCGCGCTCACCGGTCTGCTCTGGTACCTCTCGCACCGGACCTGGAGCGCCTACGAGTCCCACCGGCCGATGACCGACGGAACCGAGGCGTCCCACGGAACCGAGGCGTCCCACGGAACGGAAGCGTCTCACGGAACGGAAGCGTCCCACGGAACGGAAGAAGAGCCCCACGGAACGGAAGTGGCCTGCGAAACCGAATCGATCTGGAGTCCCGAGCCTGCCCGTGACTGCGAACCGCAGACCGACGGCAGCGCCCTCGCCCGGCCCGGTTTCTGGTACGGGCGGCGTCTGGTGGCCCGGCTGCGCGCCGCGCACACCGCGGCCGGCCTGCTGACCGTCGCCGCCGCCGTCGCCACACCGGCGGCCCGCTTCGACCACCGCCCCGGCGGCCCCCCGGCCCTGAACGTCCTGAGCTGGCTGCTGGCCGCGGCCCTGTGCGGCGGCGCGGTCGCCGTCGCGGCCGTGGTCTGCAGCCGGGGGCGCAGCGAGCACCGCCTCGACCAGACGCTGGACCGGCACCTCGTCCGGGGCCTGCCGCTCGCCGGGCTCGCTCTGCTGCTGCTCACGCTGCTGTACGTCTGCTGGCCCCGGCCCGGCTGGCGGTCCGCCGGGCGGCTGCCCGCGGACCCGGCCTTCGCAGCCCTGATGCTGGCCCAGGGGCTGCTCGTCCTCGCCCTCGCCGCCGTCGCGCACGACCTGTACCGCCGCGACCCCGACCCGCGCACCGGTATGCGCGGCCTCGGCGGACCGGCGGTCACCCTCCTCGCCTGCGCGCTCGGCGGAGTGATGTCCGGCGGGATCGCACAGCGCGTCGCCGACTGGCTGGACGGCACCCGCGCCTCCCTCGCCGGTCCGCCGGTGCTACTGACCTGGCAGGCGTCCGCGATCCCGGCCCTCTTGGCGGTCCTGCTGGTCCTGGCTGCCGGACTCGCCGTACGCACCGCCCGGCTCAGTCGCGCCGAGCGCGCGCGGGTGCACCACGAGCACCCCGGCGAGCCCGAGGATCCAGCCCGCAGCCGCGCCATCGCCCACGTCCGGGCGATGGCAGCCCTCACCGACCGGGCTCCCCTCGTCGTCGCCGTCCTCTCCGCCACCACCCTGATCCTGGGCGCCGGAGCGCTGGCGGGGGCCGCGGCCACCGGAAAGACCCCCGACGGGGCCGCGCACCGCACGTACGACGCCGTCCGGGTCGCGGCCGAGACCTCGCAGGCACTCGGCTCCTGGCTGATCGGACTCGGTTTCCTGATGTTCGTCACCTGGGGCCGACGCGCCTACAAGGACGCCTCCGCCCGGCGCACCATCGGCATCCTGTGGGACGTCGGCACCTTCTGGCCGCGCGCCGCCCATCCCTTCGCGCCGCCCTGCTACGCCGAGCGCGCGGTACCGGACCTGACCTGGCGGATGGCGGCCTGGACCCGGCGCACCGGGGGCCGTCTGGTCCTCTCCGGCCACTCCCAGGGCAGCGTCCTCGCCGCCGCTGCCGCCTGGCAGCTGACGCCCGCGGTCCGCCGGCGCGTCGCCCTGCTGACCTACGGTTCCCCGCTGGAGCGCCTGTACGGCCGCTGGTTCCCGGCCCACTTCGGGCCGTCCGCGCTGGCCGCCCTGCACCAGGACGTCGCCTGCTGGCGCAACCTCTACCGGCGCACCGACCCCATCGGCGGCCCGGTCCGCGTGCGCGACACCGCCGTCCCCGATGTGGACCACGAGCCGCTGCAGGACCCCTTGGCCTACGGCCGCACACTCCAACACCCGCTCCCGGCCCCGGTCCTCGGCCACGGCGACTACCAGGCCGACCCGGCCTTCGCCCGGGAACGCGCACGCCTGCTGGCCCGCCTGCACCCGGACCTGCCGGGACAGCGCCCGGAACCGAAGCAGCCGGGGTGAGGCCGCCGTAGGGCACCGCCGCTCCGGCAGTGCCCAGGTACGGGCCGCCGGTCCACCCTGCCCCGCCGACCGGTCAGGGCAGTTCCGGCAGGTCCTCCGCGAACAGGAGGGTCAGGTCGTCCCTGGTCGGATCGTCCAGCTGGGCGACCCGGCTCGCGTGCCGTTCCACCATCGCCTCGAAGGTCTGGCGCGCGGTGCGGCCGTTGCCGAACGCCGGGCCCTTCGGGATCACCGTGAAGTACTTCAGCAGCGCCTCCGACGCGCCCGGCGCCAGCCGGTACTCGTGCTCCTCGGCCTGCTGCTCCACGATCCTGAGCAGTTCCTCGGGGCCGTAGTCACCGAAGGTGATCGTCCGTGAGAAACGGGAGGCCACACCCGGGTTGACGGACAGGAAGCGTTCCATCTCCGCCGTGTAACCGGCGACGATCACCACCACCGCGTCGCGGTGGTCCTCCATCAGCTTCACCAGTGTGTCGATGGCCTCCTTGCCGAAGTCCCGGCCGGCGTCCTCCGGGGAGAGCGCGTACGCCTCGTCGATGAACAGCACCCCGCCGCGTGCCCGTTCGAACGCCTCCTGGGTGCGGATCGCCGTGGAGCCGATGTGCTCGCCGACCAGGTCGACCCGGGACACCTCGACCAGGTGGCCCTTCTCCAGCACACCGAGGGAAGCGAGGATCTCGCCGTAGAGCCGGGCGACCGTCGTCTTGCCGGTACCGGGGGAGCCGGTGAAGACCAGGTGCCGTTTGACCGAGGCCGCCTTCAGGCCCGCCTGCTGCCGGCGCCGGCCCACCTCGATCATGTCGGTCAGCGCCCGGACCTCGAGCTTGACGCTCTCCAGGCCGACCAGCGCGTCGAGTTCACCGAGCACGGCCTTCGGCGTCCGGGCGGGCTTCTCCGGCTCGGCCGGGGCGACGAGCGTCTCCTGCTCGGTGCTGCGCTGCCCGGGGATCACGCCGAGCACCCCGGGGGAGTGGGAGGTCGTCTGTACGGCTGTCTCGCGGACCGTGGGCGGCCTGAGACTGCCGCTCTCGTCGCTGGTGCAGTCCTCCACCACCGGTCCCGTCCCGGAGCCCGCGTCCGGCCCTGCGTCGGCGAACTCGTAGCCGCCGCGTGCGCACCGTTCCGTACGGCACTTCCTCAGTGTCGTACGGCAGCCGTCGATCACATGGAAGCCGTAGCCGCCGCTGCCGCTGACCCGGCAGCCCAGGAAGCTGCCCCGGCCACCGGCGGACACGTAGAACCCGGCCTCCGCGGGGGAGTCGACCGTGCAGCGCTCGATGGTCGGGTCGGCGCCCTTGGTGACGATCACTCCGGTCTGGGTGCCGTCCAGGGTGCAGTTGCTGAGCGTGCCCCCGCTGCCGTGGTCGCGGAACCACGCGCCGGTGGCCGCCTCCCGGATCCGGCAGTCGTCCAGCTGGGCGGTCGCCCCGTCGCTCACCGACACCGCCGTGTTGCGCACCTGCGACAGGTCGCTGTCCACGACGTCCGCGCGCGAGCCGCGGTCCAGCACGAACAGCGCGTCCGGCACGTCGTGCACCCGGCAGGAGTCGAGGACCGCGGTGGCGCCGTCACTCACCCACACCGCCGGGTAGTCGCCCGTGCTGTCGAAGATCTCGCACTGGTGCGCGTCCACCCGGGTGCCCGGGTCCCACACCGACAGGCCGTTGCGCCCGAACTGACGGACCGTCGTCCTGGTCAGGGTGAGCACCGAACGGGAGCGCAGGTCGACCGCGTTCTCGGGGATGTCGTGGATCCGGCAGTCGGCGAGTGTGAGCACCGCGTCCGTGTCGAGCGTGACCCCGTCGGCGGCGGTGCGGTGTACATCGCAGTCCGTCAGGTGCGCGCTGGCCCGCTGGGTCACCTGCACGCCCGCCCCGCGGACCTCGTACACCTCGCAACCGACCGCCTCCAGCGTGGAGTTCTCGCCGGTCGCGGCGATGCCGGTGCCGGAGACATGGTGCACCCGGCAGCGCTCCAGGCGAGGGTGGGCGCCGCCGCGCACCGCCACGCCCGCCTGCCCGGCCGAGACGACCTCGCACTCCTCGAACACCCCTGCGCCGCCGTCCAGCACGGCGATGCCGATGCCGGCCGGATTGTCCACGCTGCAGCGCCGCACGGTCGGCCGGGCACCGCCGCGCACCTCGATGCCCGTGGCGGACCGGGTGACGATCCGTACGTCCCGCAGCTCGGGCGTGCCCTCCTCGACCAGCACTGCGGGAGCAGCCGCGTCCTGGCCCTCGACGTGCAGGTCCTGCACCACGGCCGAGGCGCGGACGGTCAGCGGCACCCCGTCCACGGGCGCGATCCGCACCGAGCCCGACGAGCCCTCGGGGCCGCGCAGCGTCACCGCCCGCTGGACCACCAGGTTCTCCCGGTAGGTGCCAGGGGCGATGGTGAGGACGTCGCCGTCGCCGGCGGCGTCCAGGGCGGCGGCGAGCGAGGCGTACTCACCCGTGCGGCGCCGCCACCGCGAAGTGCCGCTGTGCGTCACCTGGACCGTGCCCTGTGCCATGGCGTTGCTGTGCCCCCACCTCGTCGTACTGATGGCTCGTCGGCGCCCGCGAAAACCGGCACGCCCCTACGGCTCGTCGTCCGTGGCCGTCACCGAAAGCGCTTCGGCCGGTCCACCGTAGCGTGCGCGCGAGCGGTGGGTTGACCAGAGCCGGAAGGCGGTCAGCTGCCGGTGCCCGCCTTGCCCCAGTCCGGACCCGCCCGGTCCCAGGCCTGGTCCCAACGCGCATACCTGCGGCGGACCATGCGCCATACGGCCAGGCGCCGCCCGACCTCGACCAGGCCCGCGGTCATCAGGGCCGCGCCGAGCCCGGCGAGCACCGCGTGTGCCGTCGCCGTCGCGGAGTCCAGCGGGCGAGTCGTTATTCGGCCGTGTCCGTCCGTCCAGAGTCTGAAACGGTCGCCGTGGTGCGGGGACTTGAGGCGCGTCAGGGCCGGCCCGTGCCGTCGGGTGCCGTCCGGTCCCGTCCAGTCGGCGACGACGCGGCGGCGGGACTCGTGCACGGTGGGGGTGTCGGGGTCGGTGTCCAGCGGAGCGGCGCCCAGGTCACGCACCACCGTGGCCGTGACGAGGTGCCGGGAGTGATGCTGCTGCCGCGCGGACCGCTGCAGCGAGTCCTGCGCGGCGGCGCCGACCAGAGAGCCTGTCACCGGCGCGGCCACGGCGATCAGCACCAGGGCCACGAGGGCGACCCAGGCCTCGGCCAGATCCGTCGCACGACGCAGCGGATTGTGCCGCCAGCGCCACAGACCCGTCACTGCCCGCACGTATCCCACCCCCCTTCCGCTCCGGGCCGGCCCCCCGGCGTGCGCCTTCGGCCCGGTCCGGAGAGAGCGACGTCACGCCCGACCGGGACCTCTCACGAATTTCTCACACGTCCCAACGATGGGGACCCGGCACCCGGTTCCCCGTTCGCGCACCGAGTTGGGGGATTGTGGGGTGCCGGCGTGATCGTGCCCGTGGTCGTGCTCCGGCGCTCCGCTGCCAGGAGGCCGTGCGCCCCGAGCTCTACCGGAGCACCCGCACCGGGTCGCCGACCCGGACCGTGCCGGGGGACAGGGGCACCAGGCACTGTCCGAATATCAGCCGCCCGCCGATGGCGCGGTGCCGTGCCAGCGTGTGCAGGGGTTCCCGGCCACGCACCGCCAAGTCCTGGTCGGTGGTCGTCACGACGCAGCGCCCGGCCGGCTTGGCGACCCGGAAGACCACCTCACCCACGGCGATGCGCGACCAGTTGTCCTCCGCCCAGGGCTCGGTGCCCTCGACGACCATGTTCGGCCGGAAACGGTTCATGGGCAGCGGGCCCTCGGCCGCGTTCCTGCCGTCGGCTATCCGGGAGTTCAAGTCGGCCAGTGAGGCGAGCGTGGTGACGAGGAGTGGGTAGCCGTCGGCGAAACTGACGGTCTCACCGGGCAGCGCGTACGCGGGATCGACCGGACGGCGCGTGGCCGGATCGTCCATGTGGACCAGGCGGACCTCCGCCCCCAGATAGGCGCTGCACCAGGCGTGGGCGGCCTCGTCCGCCGGCACCGCCTCGACCTTCGTGCCGAAGATGTTCACCGGCACCGTCGGACCCGCATCCGGCACCGGTACCCTCAGCGGCCGGCAACCGGGCGCCGACAGGACGACGCCGCCGCCGGGCTGTGGCTCGGCGGCGGCGAGCGCGAGACGCGGCTCCTCGCGCTGTGTGACGACCTTTCCCCCGTTGTCGATCAGCGTCCAGCGCCGGTCCCCGGCCAGGCCCCAGGGCTCCACCACGGCCTCCCGGAGCGCGTGGCTCCGGAACGCCTTGACCGGATGGACGTGGATCGACTGCAGCTTCGGGTTCTCCATGGCACCATCGTGCCAGGTGCACGACAGCGGCCGGAGCGCCCGTCAGTAACCGCGGTACTGCTGGTTGTTGTACGGGTCCTGGTAGGGGGGCTGCATGGGGCGCGGCGCGGCGGGGCGCATGGCCTCGTACCCCGTGCCCGCCGCCATCGGACCCGCCGCCGGGCGCTGCTGTGGCGCCTGCGGGCCGGGGTAGCCGCGGGGCGCGCTCGCCTGCTGCGGGATGTACGCCGTGGGCGCCTGCTGCAGCGGAGAGGGCTGGGGCGGCTGCGGGTAGCCGTAGGCCGGCACCTGCGGCGACGGGGCCGCCGGGAGCGCAGGAAGCGCCGCCGGCAGGGCGGGCAGGCTGCTGCTCGAGTCGTAGACGGCGGGGACCCGGATCGGGGCGATCTGCGGGGTACCCCGCTCGGCCACGAGCGAGTCGTAGATCGGAGTGTCCGGGAAGGAGGCGGAGTAGTAGCCGCCACCATAAGTGGAGCGGGGGGAGGTCATGGCACATAAGTTAAGCCCACGATGTGCTGGTTGGGGAGACCGATAAGAGGGTTGTTTTCCGTGTCGGCAGGGCCTTGAGATCCCTAATGCGAGCGAACTCGCCAAAAAGGGACTCCGGTCATCGTTTGGATCGCGTAAATGACGAGTTCCTGTTGGGTTACCGTCGGTTGACCGGCGATCTTTCTGTGCCGCTCGGGGGAGTTCCCCGCGCTCGGGAATAGGTTGGGCGGGCAGGGACGACCCGGGACTGCCGGGTGCGCCCGGACGCCGAAAGAATGGGGGCGGACATGTCAATGTCGAAGGGGTCCAACACGCCGGTGCCGAGCAGGGCCCTGCGCGTCGAACTGGGCTGGCGTTCCGGACCCGGCGTGCCCGACGCGGATGCCTCGGCACTGCTGCTCGCCACCGGAAAGGTCCGCTCCGACGCCGACTTCGTCTTCTACAACCAGCCCGCGCACCCCTCCGGCGCGGTGCGCCACGAGGGCAAGCGCGCCGCGCAGGACCGGATCACCGACACACTTTTCGTGGACCTCGCGCGCGTGGAGGAGGCGATCGAGCGGGTCGTCCTCGCGGCCTCCGCCGACGGCGGTACCTTCGGTCAGGTCGCCGGCCTGTACATCGAGGTGACCGACGCGTCCGACGGCACGGTGGTCGCCCGCTTCGACAGTCCCGGCGCCACCCTGGAGACGGCATTCGTTCTCGGCGAGTTCTACCGTCGCCAGGGCAGCTGGAAGTTCCGCGCCATAGGGCAGGGTTACAGCAGCGGACTCGAGGGTCTGGCGACCGACTTCGGGATCACCGTGGATGAGCCCGCGGCCCCGTCCCCGGCGCCGCCCACCGCGCCGCCGGCGCCCGTGCAGCCCCCGGCCGGACCGCTGCTGTCCCCACCGCCTGCGGGAACACCGCTGCCCCCGCCGCCTCCGGGTGCCACGGCCGTTCCCCTGCCGCCGCCGGTGAGCCTGTCCAAGGTCACCCTCACCAAGGCGGCCCCCTCCGTCTCGCTCGCCAAGCAGGGCGGCACCTCCGGAGCCATGCGGGTCAACCTCAACTGGCAGATGCGCACACATCTCCCGGGCTGGGGCGGACGCTGGGGCACCGGACAGCAGAACCTCGACCTCGACCTGTGCGCCCTGTACGAACTCGCCGACGGCCGCAAGGGAGTGGTCCAGGCCCTGGGCAACGCCTTCGGGTCGCTCGACCGGCCGCCGTACATCCACCTCGACGGCGACGACCGCACCGGAGCCGTGGCGAGCGGTGAGAACCTCACCGTCAACCTCGACCACACCCGCGACTTCCGGCGCATCCTGATCTTCGTCACCATCTACGAAGGCGCCTCCTCCTTCGCCGACCTGCACGCCACCGTCACCCTCCAGCCCCAGCACGGCGCCGCCATCGACTTCTCGCTGGACGAGTGCACGGTGCCGTCCACCGTGTGCGCGCTCGCCCTGATCACCAACACGGGCGGCGACCTGCTGGTCCAGCGCGAGGCGCGGTACCTCGTGCCCGAACGCGGCGTGAGCCCGCAGCGGACCATGGACCGCGCCTACGGGTGGGGCATGAACTGGACCCCGGGCCGTAAATAGCGGTACGGGCCGCTGGGCCGGCGGGCCGCCGGTCAGCCCTCGTCGGGCAGGGCGCCGGGACGCGCGTACGTACGGCCCTTCCAGGCCGCCCCGCGTCCCCGGTAGTGCTGCACGGCGGAGTCGACCGTCATGAGGAGATAGAGGAACGCGGTGAACGGCAGCAGCGGGGCGAGCCGGAGCGGCTGCCGGTAGTAACGCAGCATCGGCACGTACGTCCCCGTCATCACCGCCCACGCGAGCGCGCCGGCGACCGCCGTCGCCGTGCTGCCCGTGGTCGCGCCCACGACGACCCCGGCGGGCGGCAGCAGGTACACCAGTGTGAGCCCGGCGACCGTACCGAGCAGCAGCAGCGGGTTGTGCCGCAACTGCGCGTAGGCGCTGCGCGAGACCATCCGCCGCAGGTCGCCCAGCCGGGGATACGGCCGCACGCTGTCCACCCGGTCTGCCAGCCCCAGCCAGACGTGCCCTCCGGCGTCCTTCACCGCGCGTGCGAGCGCCACGTCGTCGATGACGGCCTGCCGGATGGCGTCCGGGATCCGTGCCGTCGCGGCCATGTCCGCGCGCAGCAGCACGCAGCCGCCCGCTGCTGCCGCCGTGCGCGAGCCCTTCCGGCCGATCCGGCGGAACGGATACAGCTGAGCGAAGAAATAGACGAAGGCGGGAACCACCAGCCGCTCCCACAGGCTCTCCACCCGCAGCCGTGCCATCTGCGACACGACGTCGAAGCCTCCGGTGCGGGCCGCCGCCACCAGCTCGCGCAGGCTGTCCGGCGCGTGCGCGATGTCCGCGTCCGTCAGCAGCAGATACTCGGGCCCGCGCGCGCGTGCCCGTGCGATGCCGTGCCGCACCGCCCACAGCTTGCCCGTCCAGCCCGCGGGCGGCTCGCCGGGGGAGTCCACCGTCAGCGGCAGCCCGCCGTACCGCCGGGACAGCTCACGGGCCAGCTGCCCGGTGCCGTCGCTGCTCCCGTCGTCCACCAGGAAGACCTCCGCCCGCCCCGGATAGTCCTGAGCCAGCAGCGAGGGCAGGCTCACGGACAGCACCGCCGCCTCGTCACGGGCCGGGACGACCACACCGACCGAGGGCCACACCTCCGGGTCCCGGCGCGGCGGCAGTCGCACGTCGGTGCGCCAGAAGAACCCCTGGCACAGCAGCAGCCAGCACCAGGCGGCGAAGGACGCGACGGTCATCCACAGGAGGGCGCTCACGGGCGCAGTCTGCCCCACCGGAGGGGTCCACAAGAGCCCATCGTCTATCGTTGCCGGGTGAAGATCGCGCTCATGGACTCCGGAATCGGCCTGCTGGCGGCCACTGCCGCGGTACGGCGCCTGCGACCCGACGCGGATCTCGTCCTCTCCCTGGACCCCGACGGCATGCCCTGGGGGCCACGCACGCCCGAGGACCTCACCCGGCGTGCGCTGGTCGTCGCCGAGGCCGCCGCGGCCCGCGAACCCGACGCCCTGATCATCGGCTGCAACACCGCCACGGTGCACGCCCTGCCCGCCATCCGCGCCCGCCTGGAGCCCGGCATCCCGGTGGTCGGCACGGTCCCGGCCATCAAGCCGGCCGCGGCCGGCGGCGGGCCCGTCGCCATCTGGGCGACCCCCGCCACCACCGGCAGCCCGTACCAGCGCGGCCTCATCGAGAAATTCGCCGACGGAGTCAAGGTCACCGAGGTCCCCTGCTGGGGCCTCGCCGAGGCCGTCGAGTACGCGGAGGAGACGGCCATCGAGGCCGCGGTCGCCGCGGCGGCCGAACTGACACCGGACGATGTGACGACCGTCGTCCTGGGCTGCACCCATTACGAACTGGTGGCGGAACGTATCCGCGCAGCCGTGCAGCGCCCCGGCACCGCCCCGCTCGTCCTGCACGGCTCCGCCGGCGCGGTCGCCGCCCAGGCCCTGCGCCGCATCGGTGAACAGCCCGCCCCCGACGCCTCCGCCGAGGGCACCCTCACCGTGCTCCTGAGCGGGCGGGAGGGTGAGCTGCCCGAGGCCGCGCTGCACTACGCCGAAGGACGGCTGCTGCCCGCCGTCACCCCGCTGCCCGACCGGGCGTGAACCGGTCGGCGACCCCGCTGGGCCGCCCGGAGCAGTCACCCTGTGCGAGCGCGTATCGGCGCAGGGAAACCTGAGTAACCTCGTAGACATGGAGGACCACCCCCACGCCGAGGACGCTCCACACCCCGACGTATGGACGGGCCGTGCCACCAACCGGGTGCAGTGGCTGCTGGCACTGTTCGGCGCGGCCTGCCTGGCGCTGGGCATCGAACTGGCTGTGAACTCGGCCTGGACCTCGGGCGTCGCCCCGCTGGTGATGTCCGTCGTGGGCTGCATCGCGGCCGGTCTGCTGGTCCTCTTCGGCACCCTCGCGTTCGTGCACGTCGATCTCAGGCTCGACAGGGAGTCCCTCGAAGTACGCTGCGGCCACATCGGTGTGCCGCGCCGCCGCATCCCGTTGTCCCAGGTCGCCGGCGCCGACTTCACCGCGCTCGTCACCCCGCGTCACTGGGGCGGCTGGGGCTACCGGTGGCGCCCCGAGAAGGGCACCGCGGTCGTCGTCCGGCGGGGCGAGGGCGTCGTGCTGCGTCTGTGGGACGGCCACACCTTCACGATCACCGTCGACGACGCCGAAGCGGCGGTACGCGCCATCAGGGCCCGGCTGCGGACGATCACCCCGGATGCGGCGCACTGAACCGCCCCCGGGGGAGGCGGTGCGCCTGATCGCCTCGTGGAGGACGTGACGGGGCACTCGGGCATGGTGCGCCGGACCGCCTCGGGCATGGCATCCGCATCACCTGGGCATGGTGCGGCGGGACCGGGCGCGGCTCGCGCGGCCTCAGAGCGGCTGCTCCACGCCCTCGCCCGCCCACGATCGCGCGGTCGCCCACCCGGCCAGAAGCCCCGCGCCCGCCGTCACCGTGGGGAAGCTCAGCGCGTTCCCGACCGCCGCGAGCGCGGCCAGGGCCGTCAGGGCCGTGCCCGCCGAGAGGACGACCGGGGTGGAGCGCGGGCCGCGCCACAGGGCGTAGAGCATCCAGCCGAACGCTGCGGCGAGCAGAAGCACCCCGACGAGCCCCTGCTCGGCGGCCTGCTGGAGCGGGGCCGAGTGCGGCCTGCCGTCGGGTGTCAGTGACTGCTGCGCGGTGGGGCTCAGTTCCCCGAAGCGTCCGGGGCCGGCGCCCAGGGCGGTGTCCCGGTCCGCAAGGCGCAGCGCTTCGTGCCACAGCTGCACCCGGTGCCCGGTGAACCGGCTGTCGAGCGCATCGGCGAGGCCGCCGGGCAGGGCGTCGGCGGCGACCGCCCAGATGGCCCCCGCCATCAGGGCCGCGGCCAGGGCCAGGCCCGCGACACCTGCGCCCCGGTGGGGCATCGCGCCCGCGGCGAGCGAGCACAGCAGGACGACGGCACTGGCCGCGCACCCGGCCGTCGATCCCATGACGGCACCCGTCAGCGCGATCCCGGCCGCGAGGACCCTCATGGCGAGCCGCAGCGCCGGCACGGGCGTGGCCCATGCGGCGCAGCACGCGGCTCCGGTGGCCAGCGTCAGCAGGGCAGCGGTGGCGTCGGCCTGCCCGAGGGGGGCGGCGTAGCGGAGACCGGGAGAGAGACCGGGCTCGGCCACGGCGAGGGCGAGCCCGGCCACGGCACCGGCGCAGGGCGCTGCCACCGGTAGCAGCGCCCCGGAGATCCGGCCCGAGGCATAGCCGGCGGCCACGGCGAGCACCGCGAGCAGCATGCCCTCGGGCCGGCCGTCCCGAGCCGCCGCGGTGATCAGCGACCACCCGGCACAGGACCCGAGCAGGATCATGCCGACCCCGTCAGAAACGTTTCGCCTGGCGCCGTCCGTGTTCATGCCCACCCCGGCCACGGACCTCGTCCCCGTCGACCCCAACCCGCCGCCCCTCGTACCGGTCCCCCGACCTTTCGCAGGCCTCGGCCACGCACCGGGTCCGGCCGTACCGCCGAGGCTCGGCCACACCGTAGCGGCTGATGACCGGTTTGTGGACGAGTTGCGCAGGAAGGTCGTGATTCCCGCCCCTCGGGGCTCGACCGCCCGGTTCAGGGCTCGCGCCCCCGCTCGGAGGTCGGCCTCGGCCGTGCTGTCGGCGCCCTGGTCACGCGCCGTACACTCCCCGGGTGACCGTCACCGCAACTTCCCTGGACCAGTCGGACCAGCTCACCTCGCAACCCGCGCCCGGCGCGCGCGGCAACCGTCTGATGCGCCGTCTGGTGCCGGCCGCCGCCTCCGCGCTCTGCGGCGTGCTGCTCTACCTCAGCTTCCCGCCGCGCACCGTGTGGTGGCTGGCCCTGCCCGCCTTCGCCGGGTTCGCCTGGGTGCTGCGCGGACGCACGTGGAAGGCGGCGCTCGGCCTCGGCTACCTCTTCGGTCTCGGCTTCCTGCTGCCGCTGCTGGTGTGGACCGGCGTGGAGGTCGGTCCCGGTCCCTGGCTCGCCCTGGCCGCCATCGAGGCGGTCTTCGTCGCTCTGGTCGCGGTGGGCACAACCGCGGTGTCCCGGCTGCCGGCCTGGCCGGTGTGGGCCGCCGCCGTCTGGACGGCCGGCGAGGCCGTACGCGCGCGCGTACCGTTCCGCGGCTTCCCCTGGGGCAAGATCGCCTTCGGGCAGGCGGACGGCGTCTTCCTTCCGCTGGCCGCCGTGGGCGGCACGCCCGTGCTCAGCTTCGCGGTCGTCCTGTGCGGGTTCGGTCTGTACGAGGCAGTGCGGCTGATCGCCGAGCGGCGGAGCGGCCGGGCCGTCCGGCGCGCCACCGCTGCCGCCGCACTGCTCAGCGTGGCCGCGCCGGTGGCGGGCGCGCTCGCCGCCCGATCGCTGGTGAGCGACAAGGCGGAGGACGGCACCGCGACCGTGGCCGTCATCCAGGGCAACGTGCCGCGCTCCGGGCTGGAGTTCAGCGCCCAGCGGCGGGCGGTGCTCGACTACCACGCGCGCGAGACACTCAAGCTCGCCGCCGCCGTCAAGGCGGGCAAGGTCGCGAAGCCCGACTACGTGCTGTGGCCGGAGAACTCCTCCGACATCGACCCGTTCACCAACGCCGACGCCGCCGCGGTGATCGACAGTGCCGCCAAGGCCGTCGGCGTGCCCATCTCGGTCGGCGGCGTCGTCGAGAAGGACGGCAGGCTGCTCAACGAGCAGATCCTGTGGGACCCGGCCAAGGGGCCGACCCAGACCTACGACAAGCGGCAGATCCAGCCGTTCGGTGAGTACCTCCCGCTGCGCGGGCTCGTCGGCGCGATCAACAAGAACTGGACCAGCATGGTCCGCCAGGACTTCAGCCGGGGCGGCAAGGCGGGCGTGTTCGACATCGAAGGCACCAAGGTCGGCCTCGCGACCTGCTACGAGGCCGCCTTCGACTGGGCCGTGCGGGACACCGTCACGCACGGCGCGGAGATGATCTCCGTGCCCAGCAACAACGCGACGTTCGACCGCAGTGAGATGACGTACCAGCAGCTCGCCATGTCCCGGGTCCGCGCCGTCGAGCACAGCCGGACCGTCACCGTGCCGGTGACCAGCGGGGTCAGCGCGTTCATCATGCCCGACGGGCGGATCACCCAGAAGACCGGTATGTTCGTGCCCGCCTACCTCGTCCAGAAGGTGCCGCTGCGCACTTCGAAGACGCCCGCCACCCAGCTGGGCGTCCTGCCGGAGATCGCCCTGCTCCTGGTCGCCGCGGGCGGCATCGGCTGGGCGATCGGGTCAGGCGTGCGCGGCCGGCGCGCGGGTGGCGCGTAGCCGTACGACCGTCGTACGCCCCCTGAATCGGCGAAGGTTGCGTGGACCGGCCGGTTAGGGTCGGACGCATGTCTACTCCTGAGTTCATCCGCACCATCAGGGCCTCGGCGGGCCACCAGCTGCTGTGGCTCCCGGGGGTCACGGCGATCGTCTTCGACGACGAGGGTCGCGTGCTGCTGGGCCGGCGCTCCGACACCGGACAGTGGGCGGTGATCGGGGGTATCCCGGAGCCGGGCGAGCAGCCCGCGGTCTGCGCTGTGCGGGAGGTCTTCGAGGAGACCGCGGTGCGCTGCGTCGCCGAACAGGTCGTCCTCGTACAGGCCCTGGAGCCGGTCACCTACGACAACGGGGACGTCTGCCAGTACATGGACATCACCTTCCGCTGCCGGGCCGTGGGCGGTGAGGCGCGGGTGAACGACGACGAGTCGCTGGAAGTGGGGTGGTTCGCGGTGGACGCGCTGCCCGATCTGAACGAGTTCGGACTGTTCCGGATCAAGCAGGCCATGACTGAGGGACCCACATGGTTTGACCCTACGACTTTCGGCTGAACTATGGGCGTCCGCCACATGTGGTGATATGCGGGGCCCGCCTAGGGTCGACACATGACCTCGTCCAGCCCCCCGCTCGCCGCGCAGCCGCAGGCTCAGCTTCTCCCGCTCGACCTCGGCGGCCGGACCGTCCTCGTCACCGGTGCCGCGAGCGGCATCGGTCGCGCCTGCGCGCTTCGCCTCGCTGCGGCGGGCGCACGGGTGAGAGCCGTCGACCGTGACTCGGCGGGCCTGGCCGCGCTGGCGGAACACGCCCGGCGGGCCGGAGACCACGAGGGCACGGTCGAACCGCACACGCTCGACCTCACCGATCTCGACGCCGCCGAGCGCGCCGCCGTAGGCACCGATGTCCTGATCAACAACGCCGGCCTGCAACTGGTGCGCCCCATCGAGGAGTTCCCGCCCGACGTCTTCCACACCGTGCTGACCGTGATGCTGGAGGCGCCGTTCCGGCTCATTCGCGGTGCGCTGCCGCACATGTACGCGCAGGGCTGGGGTCGGATCGTCAATGTGTCCTCCGTCCATGGACTACGCGCCTCGGCCTTCAAATCCGCCTATGTGGCCGCCAAACATGGTCTCGAGGGTTTGTCCAAGACGGCAGCTCTGGAGGGCGCGGCCCATGGCGTGACCTCCAACTGTGTGAACCCGGCCTATGTGCGTACCCCCCTGGTCGAGAAGCAGATCGCCGACCAGGCCCAGGCACACGGCATCCCCGAGGAGCGGGTGGTGTCGGAGGTGCTCCTGAAGGACAGTGCCGTGCGACGGCTCATCGAACCGGAGGAGGTCGCCGAGGCCGTCGCCTATCTGTGCAGTCCCCAGGCGTCCTTCGTCACCGGCACCTCCCTGGTGCTCGACGGCGGGTGGACGGCCCACTGAACGGCCCCACCGAACGGGGCCCCACCGAACGGCCGGTCCGTGCCGGATCCGGGAGTTTTCCACAGGCCGGACGAGTCGGCCCGGCGATGCGGAATCCTGTGACCATGTCTCGCGATCACCTCCGACCGGCCGAGCGTCCCGCTGACGGCCCCGGCGCGCCCCACAGCAGTGCGGACGCCCCGTACCTCGAACTGCTGGCCCGGGACGCCTCCGCAGAGGCGTACGAACAGCCGGTGCTGATGGCCCGCGCCGAGGGCCGGCCTGCCGCGCGTATCGCCGCGCTGGAACACGCCAAGCTGCTGGCGCTGCGCGTCCGCTCGGAGCTGGAGGGACGGCGGCGGCGCGAGGCCGAGCTGTCCGCGCTCTTCGAGACCGCCCACGACCTGGCAGGACTGCGGGACCTGGACGCCGTCCTCCAGGCGATCGTGCAGCGCGCCCGCTCCCTGCTCGGCACGGACGTCGCCTACCTCAGCCTCAACGACCCCGCGCGCGGCGACACCTACATGCGGGTGACGGAGGGCTCCGTCGCCGCCCGCTTCCAGCAACTGCGCCTCGGCATGGGGGAGGGGCTCGGCGGACTGGTCGCCCAGACCGCGCGACCGTACGTCACCGAGGACTACTTCCACGACGACCGCTTCCAGCACACCCTCGCCATCGACTCGGGCGTCCGCGACGAGGGCCTGGTCGCCATCCTCGGCGTGCCCCTGATGCTCGGCCCGCACGTCATCGGCGTCCTCTACGCCGCCGACCGTCGTGCCCGCGTCTTCGAGCGCGAGCAGATCGCCCTGCTCGGCTCCTTCGCCGCGCTCGCCGCCGCCGCCTTCGACACCGCCAACCTGCTCACCGAGACGCGTGCGGCCCTGGCCGGTCTGGAACGCGCCAACGAGATCATCCGGGACCGCAGCGCCGTCATCGAGCGCGCCTCCGAGGTCCACGACCGGCTCGCCGAACTCGTCCTGCGCGGCGGTGGGGTGCACGACGTGGCCGCAGCCGTCTCCCAGGTCCTGGACGGCACGGTCGAGTTCGCCGAGACCATTGCCGCGCCCGCCGACGCGCTGGAGGCCTCACGCGCCGGGGGACATGCCGTACGGCACGGCAGCGACTGGATCGCCGCGGTGGCCGCGGGCGGTGAACTCCTCGGTGCGCTCGTCCTGCACGGGCACCCGGGCCTCGACCCCGTCGACCAGCGCACGCTGGAACGCGCGGCGATGGTCACGTCGCTGCTGCTGCTCGCCCGCCGCTCCGCGGCCGAGGCCGAACAGCGCGTGCGCGGCGAGCTGTTGGACGACCTCCTGGACGCCCGGGACCGGGATCCGCGCCTGCTGCGCGAACGCGCCGCCCGGCTCGACGCGAACCTGGACGCCACCCATGTCGTCCTCGCCGCGCGACTGGACGGCCCGGCCGCCGACGCCGACGAGGAGGCCGCCGCCCGTCGCCGCCTGTGGTCGGCCGCGTCCCACCTCGCCGCCACCCGGCACGGCCTGGCCGCCGCCCGCGACGGCGGCACCGTCCTGCTGCTGCCGCTCGGCCCCGGCGAGACCGCCGCGGACGTGGCCCGCCGAACCGCCCGCCAGCTGGGCACGGCCGTCCACCAGCCGGTCACCGTCGGCGCCTCCGCCCCCGTCACCGATCTCGCCGCCCACACCGACACCGTGACCGCCGCCTACGCCGAAGGCCGCCGCTGCCTGGACGCGCTGCGCCTGCTGGGCCGCGCGGGCGACGGCGCGGCGGCCGAGGACTTCGGCTTCCTCGGCCTGCTCCTCGCGGGAGAACGGGACGTCGGCGGATTCGTCGAGCGCACCATCGGAGCGATCACGTCGTACGACGCACGACGCGGCACGGAACTGCTGCGCACGATCGAGGCGTACTTCGCCTGCGGCATGAGCCCGGCCCGCACCAAGGACGCGCTGCATGTCCATGTGAACACGGTCGCCCAGCGTCTGGAACGGGTGGGCCGTCTGCTGGGCGCGGACTGGCAGACTCCGGCCCGGGCCCTGGAGATCCAACTGGCCCTGCGCCTGCACAGGTTGTCGGTGCCGGAACAGCACTGACCTCCCGCAGGCGAACGCCGTACGGGAGGCCAGCGGGGCCGGGGGAGGAGGGTGGGGCCGCCGGTCAGGCGGTCCGAGCCCCGGCCGCCGGAGTGTCCGCCGTGTCGTCCTCTCCCTCACCGGCCGCCGTCTCCGCGAGGTCCCGGTGCCGCGTCTCCCGGGCCACGCCCACGGCGACCAGAGTCAGCACCGCCGCGGCGATCACGTACAGGGCGATCGGCGTGGAGCTGTCGTAGTCGGCGAGCAGCGCGGTGGCGATCAGCGGGGCCGGCGCGCCCGCGGCCACGGAGGCGAACTGGGCGCCGATGGAGGCGCCCGAGTACCGCATGCGCGTGGCGAACATCTCGGCGAAGAACGCGGCCTGCGGCGCGTACATCGCACCGTGCAGCACCAGCCCGACGGTCACCGCAAGCACCAGGTACCCGAACCTGCCGGTGTCCACGAGCGAGAAGAACGGGAACATCCACAGGCCGACGCCGGCCGCGCCGAGCAGGTACACGGGCCGGCGCCCGACCCGGTCGGAGAGCGCGCCCCAGGCCGGGATCACGGCGAAGTGCACGGCGGAGCCGATGAGTACGGCGTTGAGGGCGGTCTGCTTGGAGACGTCGGCCGAGTCGGTGGCGTAGACGAGGATGAAGGCGGTGATGACGTAGTAGCTGATGTTCTCCGCCATACGCGCGCCCATCGCGACCAGCACGTCCCGCCAGTGGTGCCGCAGCACGGAGACGAGCGGCAGCTTCTCCGTTTCACCGTCCGCCTGCCGGGACCGGGCACGCTCCAAGGCCTCCTTGAAGACCGGCGACTCATCGACAGACAGACGAATCCACAGACCGACCATCACGAGCACACCGGAGAGCAGGAACGGGATCCGCCAGCCCCAGCTGTCGAACGCGTCGTCCGAGAGAACCGCGGTGAGCAGCGAGAGCACACCGGTGGCGAGCAACTGCCCGGCGGGCGCCCCGGTCTGCGGCCACGAGGCCCAAAAGCCCCGTCGGCGCGCATCCCCGTGCTCGGACACCAGCAGCACGGCACCGCCCCACTCACCGCCCAGCGCGAAACCCTGAACCAGCCGCAGCGTGGTGAGCAGTACGGGCGCGGCGCTGCCGACGGTCGCGTGCGTGGGCAGCAGCCCGATGGCGAAGGTCGCCCCGCCCATGAGCACCAGGCTCAGCACCAGCAGCCTCTTGCGCCCCAACCGGTCGCCGTAGTGGCCGAAGACCAGCGCCCCGATCGGCCGGGCCGCGAACCCGACGGCATAGGTCAGAAACGACAGCAGCGTGCCGACCAGCGGATCGGAGTCCGGAAAGAACAGCTTGTTGAACACCAGCGCGGCGGCGGAGCCGTACAGGAAGAAGTCGTACCACTCGATGGTGGTGCCGATGAGGCTGGCGGCGACGATGCGGGGGAGGTTCGAGGGGGCTGGTGGAGCGGTCGCGGGGGAGGACATCGGCACCACTTCCTGGCGTTCGACGGGGACGTTTGCGTGTCGCCACACCGTAGGAACGTGCAGGTCAGAGGCGTATGTGGTGGGACACCATAGTTCTGGGCGTGGGAGTGCGTGCGCTCACCATGGTGGTAGTGCAGGGGCCCCGCGATGGCTTCAATGAGGATGCGGAGGAAACGGTCTGATGTGCGCTATCCGGGCACGATGTGGGGTGGCTGGCTCGGGAGTCAGAGGCTTTATGAGTTCTCGGTGCCGCGGCCGTCGCTGCGTGTTCACGTGCCGCATGGTCCGAGAACCGGCCCTCACCGGGATCACGGGAGTGCGGTCCATCTGACGTGGGGAGGCCCAGGGACGGCCCTGCTTCGGTCGCACTCGCTCGTCGAGCCGGCTGCGGAGGGCCGGTATCACCCAGCGCGGCCGGCGCGGACGGTCCTTGGCGGGCGGGAGGGCCTGACCCGTCGAGGATCATGTCAGGGCACTCGTCCGCGTCGTGGCCGACGAAGCCGCGGCCCGCTCACCCGGCGCGGACTTCAGGGCGTGTATCGCTTCAGGAACGGCTGCTTGCCGTACTCCTGGGCCAGCCGGAGGCGTCGATGCTCTCCGGGGTCGGCGAGGTCGTGCGCGCCAACGGAGTGGCATGATCCCGGCCACGCCGGTGCGGCCGGCGATGCAGGCGTCGAGGTGACGCCACACCGGGGGCAGGTACGTGATGGCGGCGTGGACGAGGCCGGGACTGCGGGTGAACAGGGTCATCGGCATCGCGGTGGCGTGGGGTGGGGCGTCCGGCGTTGTTCCAGTGGATGTGCAACCCGGCGTGATGAGGCGCATGGCGGCCATGGGCAGCCTGGGCCGGCCGCGCAGCGGGTTCACCACGCCCAGGGCGACAAGCCCGTCTGCCTGTGCTTCCGTTCCGGCTCCCTGTCCACCACCGCCCGCAGGGCACGGCTCATGTGTCACGGTGGACCTCTGGCGATCCCGGTTCTGCCTCGTCCCAGCTGCCGCCTGCGGCCACCACGGGCGATCGGGTGAGGCCGATGATGCCCGCCGCCATGAGGCCGACGCCCGCGGCCTCCGGCAGCATGTGCCAGCCCAGCGCGATGCTCTCACCGAACAGCAGGCCGCCGAGGGTCACGCTGATCAGGGCGTCTCCCAAGGTCAGGGCAGGCTGGGAGGCGGCCAGGGTGCCCGCTTGCAGTGTCCACTGGAGCAGCAGCACGCTCAGCAGGCCGGTGGCGGCGCCGGCGTACGTGTGCCAGGTGGTGAGGACCGCGGCGGGTCCTTCCGGGAACCGTGCGGTCACTTCCTTGATGAGCGCGGCGGTGACCGCGAAGCAGGCGGCGGTCGCGGTCCCGAGCGTGGCCGCCTGCAGCGGGCCACGCAGACGCCGGGCCGCGGCCAGCAGGACGGCGACACAGCCTGTCAGCCCGCCGCCGACGGCGAGCCAGCGCCAGTCGTCGGCCCGGTCACCGCCGGGTGACGGGGACGCGCTGAGCAGGAAGACGGCCAGCCCGCCGGCGAGCATCACGAAGGACCGCCACGTCCCGGCGCCGGGACGGCGGCGGAACACCGCCGCGCCGACGAGCAGGGCGAACAGCAGTTCGGTGGCCAGCAGGGGCTGGACCACCGAAAGCTGTCCGGCGTCCAGGGCGACGACCTGGAAGACCGCGGACAGCACCATCGCCGTCGCTCCGGCCCACCAGTACGGACGGCGCAGGAGTCCGGCGAGGCGGGCCACCACCGCTCTGGCGCCGCGGCCGGTGACCTCGTCCGGCTCCACGGCAGCCCGGCGCTGCAGGACGGACGCCGCCGCGTTGGACAGCGCGGACAGCAGGGCCATGGCGACGGTGAGCACGTTCATGCGGATACGTGGTCGTGCAGGAAGATCCGGCCGACGGCCATCGAGCACTCCGTGGGCGGGCGGCGGCAGGCGGAGACGGACCGGGCGAACAAGACGTATCCACCGTAGGCGCGTTCAAAACCTCCCGTGTCGGCTGGGGCCGGCAGGTGGACACGGGTCGGCGCCCGTGCCGACCCGTGCGGCGGACACCTGTTGCTCACTGCTCGATGCGCCGTAATCATGCCCTATATGTGCCCGTACCTCCTGGCTTGTTGTCCAGCCCCGCACGCGCTCGTGTCCGGGCGCGGTGCCGCAGCTGTGCCGGTGCGGCTGCTTCCGTGAGCCGCCTGCTGGTGATCAGCGCGAGCATGGGGTCGGGCCACGACATGGTGGCCGGTGAGCTGGCCCGGCGCCTGCGCCGGTCAGGGCACGAGGCGGTGCACGCGGACGTGCTGGACATGCTGCCCGTCGGCATCGGGGCCGGGCTGCGCAGCTTCTACCGCTCGGCGGTCCGGCACGTCCCCCTGCTGTACGCGGGCATCTACGCCGCCTTCTTCCGCGCCGGTGATGGTCCGCGGCCGGGCAGTGCGCCGCTCGCGGCGCTGGCAGAGGACCGGTTGCGGGCCAAGGTGGCGAACGAGCGCGCCGACGCGGTCGTTGCAGTCTTCCACCTCGCCGCCCAGCTGACCGGGCGCATGCGGGCCCATGGGCGGCTCGCGGTGCCCAGCGCGGTGGTCATCACGGACTTCGCCGTCCACCGGCAGTGGCTGCACCGGGGTAACGACCTCAACCTGTGCCTCACCCCGGAGATCGCCCGGGAGGTGCGGCGCAGTCTGGGACGCCCCACCGCCGCATGCGGTCCGCTGCTGCCGGACCGCTTCCGCCCCCACCCGGCCGGCGAGGCGTACTGGCGGCAGCGGCTCGCCTCCGGTGACGAGCGCCCGCCGGTGCTGCTGTCCACGGGTGCGTGGGGGGTCGGAAGCCGACTCGGGGCGACGGCCCGGCTGCTGTCCGGTGCCGGCTACCTGCCGGTCGCCCTGTGCGGGCGTAACGAGCGGCTGCGCCGCCTGCTGTCGAAGGTGCCCGGGACGCTCGCCATGGGCTGGGTGGAGGACATGCCGGGCCTGATCGCAGCCAGCTCCGCACTGGTGGACAACGCCGCGGGACAGACGGCGCTCGAGGCGCTCGCCGTCGGTGTCCCGGTCGTCGGATACCGTCCGATTCCCGGGCACGGCGTGGAGGGGGTACGGCGGATGGCGGTGCTCGGTCTGACCGAGCACGCCTCGGACTCGTGGCAGTTGGTGCAGTGTTTGGACCGCCTCGCCTGGGGCGGCCCGGTACCCGGCCGCCGGCTCGCCGCCGACCGCCCCTTCTTCCAGGGCGACGTCGTACCTCACCTGGAACGGCTGGCCGCCCGAAGACGCTGACGGCCCGCCGGCCGCGCCCGCCGATGGCGGACCGCTGCCCACCGGATCTGCGCGGCCCTGCCGCGTGCCGGACAACGGACGGCGGCGGTGCCCGGCCGCGCACCTGTCTCACACCGGCCGCTCCGCCCTGACGCCAGGGGCCGGCCTCCCCCCGACGCCGTGGTCGCCGAGCGACCCGACTGTCAGACCCGCCGCCCGGCAGGCGTCCACCAGACAGGGCAGCGCGGCCAGCGCCGCACGCCAGCAGCCCGGTGCCGCGTGGCGATCGGTGTCGTGCAATACCACCGTGCCGCCGCCCCGCAGTTCCCGCAGGACGCTCGCCACCACGGACTCTGCGGTGGCGTGAGCGGTCCAGTCGCGGCCCCAGGCCGTCCACAGGACCGGACGCAGCCCGATGCGGCGCGCGGCCAGCAGCCGGTCGCCGGTCAGAACGCCGTACGGGGGCCGGTACCAGGTGGGGGCGACACCGGACACCTCCGCCACCGCACGCGCGGTCCGCGCCAGCCGCCGGGCCTCCCTGACCGGCGCCGGACGCCAGGGCCGATCGTGCGTCCAGCCGTGGACGGCGAGTTCGTGACCGCGCCGGACGATGTCGTGGGTCAGCCGCCGGTGCCGCAGCACCTGCTCCCCGAGCACGAAGAACGTGGCTCGGACCGCCAGCTCGTCCAGCGCGGCCAGGAAAGCGGGGGTCGAGCGCGGATCAGGCCCGTCGTCGAACGTGAGCGCCACGTGGTCGCTGCTGCCGATGCCCGCCAGGGCCGGCAGCCAGGCCCGCCGCGGACCGGAGAGCCAGGTCCCGGCCGGCACGATGTGGGCCGCAGCGACCAGTGCCGGGGCGACGGCCGCGGCCGCGGTGAACAGCCTGCCCACACCGATGCCACCCCGCATGCTCTTCTCCCTTCGAACCCGGTCCGCTCCGCCTGTGGCTCCGCCGCGGCTCGCTGCCGTGCCGCTCACCCGAACCGAGCCGCCAAGCGCTTGTACGACGTGGGCGCGAGGGCGCGAACCACCGCGGGTACGCGGAGCCAGCCGGGCACGAACACCTCGTGGCGATCCCGGCGCACCGCCTCGACGACTGCTGCGGCCACCCGTTCAGGGGGGATCGGACGCGGGCGGGTGCGGGTGTAGGGCGTCCCTCTCCGGGCGAAGAAGGGGGTGTCCACCACACCCGGCACGACATGAGACAGTGCGACGCCGGTGCCGTCCAGCTCGTAGCGCAGCGCGTCGGCGAAGGTGCCGAGTCCGGCTTTCGCCGCGGAGTACACCGCTTCCTCCCGCACACCGACGCACCCGGCGATCGAGCCGATCAGCACCAGCCGGCCCCGGCGCCGCGCCACCATGTGCGGCAGGACCTGCCGGACCAGACGTACCACTGAGGCAAGGTCCACGGTGAGCACCCGGTCCAGCTCGCTGACGGGCATGGAGGTGAACGGCCCGGCCCAGCCCACTCCGGCCGCGGCGACGAGCAGATCGATGCCCGGCGCCTGCCGAAGGGCCCGGCTGACCAGATGTCGGGCGCCGTCGGTGTCGGCGAGGTCGCAGGGAATCGCAACGCCGGACGTCTCGCGCGCCACCATGTCCAGCCGGGCACGGTCACGTCCGGAGACCAGCAGTGTCCACCGCTCCTTCGCCAGGGCCCGCGCGACAGCCGCCCCGATCCCCGAGGAGGCACCCGTCACGAGCGCCACGCCGGTGGCGGGCGCGGTGCCCGACAGGGGAGAGGGCGAGGCCGTGTGCGGATCCGCCGTGGCGCGTCCCAAGCTGACCTCCTGAGTGGTGGGCGGGACGGCGCCCGGCCTGTGGACCACCCGCGAGTGCACGTTGACCGCCCCGTCCACCCCCGCGCATCCGTGTCTCCGACGAAGGCAACGACCATCGAGGGGTAGCCCGAGTCCGCTGATTTCAAACCTTCCCGTCGACCACGCAGACGACCCGTCGGCGGTCTCTTCGCCCAGGCGGGCCGCTGCGATCGGTGTCCGGCCTGGCGCACCACGGTTCGTGGTCGAGTCGCGTGAGCGGGCGGCTGTCCCGGCTCCGGCGCTGCTGGGCTGGCCCGCACCGAACGGACCGGATGACCGCCCGCTGGTCAGCTGTGCCGCTGTGGGCCGGCCGGACGGTGATGTCTGCCCGGCGATAGGCCGCACGTGTGTCTTTGCGGAACGATCCCGGCCGGGCTTGGGCCGTCGTGACGTCTGCGACCGGGCAGGGCAGGAGGATGAAACGCCGTGGTCTACCTCTACAGCCTTCCCGCCGCGTGCCTGCTGGGTTTCGGCTTCGTGCTCCAGCAGCATGCCGCCGAACGTGAACCGCTGTCCTTGATGCTGTCGTTCCGGCTGCTGCTGGACCTCGTGCGGGTGCCGCTGTGGCTGGCAGGCATCGGCTGCATGGTCATGGGCCAGATCCTTGGGGCACTCGCACTGACGCACGGCAACCTGGGGCAGGTGGAGCCGTTGCTCACCACGAACCTGCTCTTCGCGATGGCGCTCGCCCGGTGGATGGGTGACCAGCCGCTGGGCTGGTCCGGATGGCTGGGAGCACTGGCTCTCAGCGGCGGGGTGGCGTCCGTCATCCTGGCCGGGCGGCCGCACAGCGGTCAGGGTCAGGTCGGCGCGCTGCGGCACTGGCTCGTGATCGGCTGCGTGCTGGCGCTGGCCGGAATCCTCGTCGCCATCGCCCAGCACCTGCGCCTCCTGCACCGGCCGCCACTCCTGGCCGCCGCGGCCGGCACCCTCTACGGCCTCCAGGACGCACTCACCCGGGTCTGCGGCGGCATCATCGGCGCCAGGGGAATCACCGGACTGCTCGTGTCCTGGGAGCCCTGGGCCGTCGTGGCGCTGGCGGTGGTGGGTCTGCTGCTGGTGCAGAGTGCCTTCGAGGCCGGGCCGTTGCGTCTGTCCCTGCCTGCGCTGAGCGCCGCCGAACCCCTGAGCGGCATCGCCTGTGGTATCGGCTTCCTCCACGACGAACTGCGCACGACCCCGGGCGCACTGGCCTGGCAGGCGGCCGGAGTGGTCGCGGTGGTCGGTGGCCTCTTCGTCCTCGGACGACACCCTGTCATGCCGACCGGTGAACGGCGCCCCGAGCCCCCGGTCCATCACCACGCGCACCGCCCCCGGCATCGGCCGTGACATCTCCGGTCCGGTCTCACCTGCTCCGGCACCAGCGGCAGCCACGGCGTAACCGGCACCTGATGCAACGACGTGATGTCAGCCGTCGGCGCGAGCCACGGCGATGACACGGTGCACGGCGGCCACGGCACGGACAGCTGCCCGAAGGCCCCGGGCGACGTCCGCAGACGCTGTCCGCAGCCCCGTCACGACGCCGGATCCGGCCGGCATCTCGCCTGCTGGGGGCCGGCCGGTCACTTGCCGCGGTCCTCCAAGTACCGCGTGTGCGACTCCTGCCGGCGCGCCTCGGCGTCCCGCAGGGCCGAGGCCAGGCGACCGGCTTCCTCGCGCAGCAGCCCCAGCTGGCGCTCCAGGTGCCGTTCCGGGGGTTCCGTGCCCGGGGTGAGGCGGGTCCACCAGCGGGTCCGTATGAAGGCGTCCACGGCCTCGGGAACGTCCTGGCGTACCGCCCGTGAGACGGCGTGCACGCCCTCCGGGTCCCGGGCGAGTGCCTCGGCGACCCAGCCCGGTTCCAGCAACGCGGCGAGCAGGCCGGTCAGTTCGGTGAGCTCGGCGGCGGGGACGGGCGGCAGGTCGATGCCTGCCAGATAGCCGCCGAGCTTCTCGAAGTCGGCGCGCACCGCGTCCAGTTGTGCCGACGGGCTCGGGAAGTCGGGCAGGGCCGGCCGCTCCGGCGGGGCGATCAGAGCGCCGGCGCCGTACAGGCCCGCGACCACGACCGGCCAGTACGGGCCCGCGACCCCGGTGAAGGTCAGCACCAGGCCGAGCAGCCCGCAGGCGCTGCCGGTGAGGTTCTTGCGGGACTCCAGCCAGCCGATGACCTTACTGGTAGCCACGGATCTCCTTGAAGGCGCCGTCCAGCGAGCCGTGCCGGGCGTCGAAGAGGCGGCCTCCGGTCAGGTCGGCGATGTGTGACAGCTCCGCGCGGTCGGAGTCGCCGAAGAGGATCGGGAAGACGGGGGTGTCCCGCCGGGTGCCGGTGAGCCGGCGGTAGAAGGCGTCGAAGTCCCCGGCCTTCACGCCGCTGGTGTTCTCGCCGTCGGTCATCAGCACGATCGAGGTGAAGGTGTCGCGGCCGGTGCCGAGATGGTCGTAGGCCTTCTCCAGCGAGGTGTAGATCGCGGTGCCTCCGTCGGCTTCGAGAGCCTCGGTGTCCCGCCGGATGGCGTCCAGGCCGGCCTTGGGGTTCTGCGGGCCCACGACGTGCGTCCGTACGCTCTTCACGTCCGAGCCGAACGGCATCAGCGTGACCTCTTCGCGGTCGCGGAAGTCGCCGGTGAGATCGGTCAGCGCCTTCTTCAGGGCATCCAGCCGCCCGCCCTCCATCGAGCCGGAGGTGTCGAGGACGTACACGGTTCGGGAGGGGCGGCGCAGCTCGTTCTCGTACGAGTCGAGGAGCCCGTCGGCGACGGACCGGCTGCCGGGGAAGGGAAGTTCGCGTCGACGGCTGGTGTCCAGGCCGGACGCGGGCGGCACGGAGGCGACCACCGGCCGGCGGTGGGTCGTCTTGGTGATGAGCCGCTGCACGGCGGGGGTGCGCAGGTCCTGCGTCACCTTGCGGACGTCCTCCCGGGTGCGGGCGCCGGTGGCGGTCAGCGAGGAGAACGGATAGTCGGCGGTGACGACGCCGTCACGGGGACGGATCACCGTCAGACCCGGGATGCCCTTGAGGACGGACTCGTAGTTGAGCAGTGCGTCGACCGTGCTGCGTCGCTCGTACGCCGCCGCCAGCCAGCCCGACGAACCCGACGTCAGCTTCTGCCCCTTGAAGAACTCCTTCAACCGGGGTGTCGCCTTGGCGACATCCGCGTCGGTCAGCGCCGACTGTGCGCCGGACAGGGCGGAGGCGACCGACACGAGGGTGGAGAAACCGGAGTTGGAGCGGGCCGGATCGGTCATGCCGTAGGTCAGCTTGCCGTCCTGCACCGCCTGCTCGATCTGCGACCAGGTGACCTGCTGGGGCTTCCAGCCCAGGGCCCGGACGGTGGCCGGCCTGACGCCGATGGCGACCGGGCTGGACATGACAGGCGTTTCCGAGAGCACCTTCTTCGCCGCGTCGGGCCGCAGCCGCAGATAGTCGTCCGAGGACAGCCACAGCGCGTCGTACGCCCCGGCGGACCTGGTCCGGGCGATCAGGTCGACGGCGTCCAGGGTGCCCATGTAGGTGGGCCGGACGGTGACGCCGGTGTCCTTGCGGACCTGGTCGAGCACGGCGGTCATGTCACTGAGTTCGCTGGAGGCGAGGACCCGGAGGGTGCCGGCCTTCGGGGCCGTCGAATCGTCGGTGTGCTCCTGCGCCGTGCAGGCGGTCAGCAGCGCGGCCGTGACCGTCAGCAGGGCCAGTGCGCGTCTTCTCATCCGAGTCCGCCTTCCAGCGCGCCCTGCGAACGGCTGCGCTCCAGGTGCACACTCGCGCTGTGCAGCTCGTCCGTCAGCGACTGAACGGTGGAGGCCATCACCTCGGTCGCCTGCACCTTGTAGGTGTCGATGGCGTCCAGAGTGCGGTAGATCTGCTGGAACGCCGAGCGCAGCGTCTCCACGCCGACGGCGGGGTCGGCGGCGATGCGCTGGATCTCCCCGCTCTGCGTGGCGAGCATGTCCGAGTTGGCCCGGATGAGGTCCTCGGTCGTGCCACGCAGGGCGTTGACCTGCTCGACCACCTTCTTCTGGTTGTCGAGCGCGGAGGCCAGCATCACGGAGATACGCAGGGCCGAGACGGTGGTCGTGGCGGCCCGGTCGACGCCTTTGATCAGCTCGTCGTTGTTACGGCGAACGACGTCCATCGCGAGATAGCCCTGTGCGCACACCGCGAGCTGGGTGAGCAGGTCCTGGTGCTTCTGCCGCACCGGGAAGAGGACGTCGGCGCGCAGGCTGTCGGCCTGCTGGGGGTCCGTGACCTGGGCGATGTGCTCCTCGACGGCCGTGTCCAGGGCCTCGGTGAGGACGACGTACTCCTGGAGCTTGCCCATGGTCTCCCACAGCCGCACCCGCTCGGTCTGCAACGCGGCGTTGTCCCGCCGCAGTTCGTCCTGCCCGCCGCGCAGCGAGCCGACGATCCTGTTCAGCGTGGACTGGGACGAGGCGTACCTGGCGACGTGGTCGCGCAGTCTGTTGCCGCCGGGCAGCTTGGCGAGGAACTTGCGGGCCTTGCTCGTGGGCAGGTCACGTGGGTCGAGGTCCTCGACCACACGCCGGAGTTCGACGAGGGAGCCGGCGACCTTCGCCGAGGCGTCCTCGCCCTTGTCGGGCAGGCTGCGTACGGCCCGTTCCAGCATCCGGTTGGACTGGGCGGCGGCAGTGCGCATGTCCCCGGCGCCGAGGCCGGTGATCTCCCCGACCTTGCCCGCGAACTCGGGCGAGCGGGCGTCGAGCGAGGCGAGCCCCTCGACGTAGGCGGCGGCCTTGCGCGCCATGTCGGCCCGCACATCGTCCTGAACGGGCACCAGCCCGCCGGCTCTCTCCCGCGGCACGGGTGTGACGGCCTCGGGCGGAGTGAGGGTGAACTCGCTTTCGTTGATGGGCACGTGACAATCCCCCGTCATCCGCGTGCCCGGCGGGCCATGTCGTGCAGCACCGCGGAGGTGGGCACGGGCGCCTGCCGGACGCCGGTCAGCTTCTGGTTGAGGTAGGCGGCGTGTGCCGCGGTGGCCGCGACGAACTCGGCGGCGTCGCCCTGCGGCCGGAATCCGTGTCGGGCGGCGAGCCTGCGCAGGGCGGGGTCGGTGCTGAGCAGTTCACCGAGCGCGCGACCGTTCGCGTCGAGCGCCACGACCGTGTGGTCGCTGTTGACCGTGGTGTCCGGGTACAGGACCACCAGGTCCTCCGCACCGGCCCCGTGCTGTTCGGCGAGCAGCGAGGCGACCTGGGACTCGTACACCAGCACCAGAGGGTTCCCGGCGCCGCTGATGAAGTCCCGGAAGACCGCGTCCGAGCTGGACTGCTGGGCGCCCTGAACGCTGACCAGCTGGTGCAGCAGGGGCGCGGTGCGGTCGATGTCGGCCTTGCCCGCGACCACCTTGCCGCCGTTGGCGACGTAAGAGGCGGCGGCGAGGTACAGGGCGCCCGAGTTGGAGGACTCCGGGTCGGTGCTCGCGACGTAGAGGGTGCCGGTCAACTCCCCGTGACGGGAGGCTCCGTCGAGCTGCTGCCAGGTGCGGTTGTGGCGAGCGGCGTCCAGATAGGCGCCCATCTTCAGGGTGCCGCGGCTCTTGCCGTCCAGGACGGCCAGCCCGCCCGCAGCGAGTACCTCGGCCGCGCTGCGGTGGGCCACCACCACGAGCGGCGAGTAGAACGGCCGGGGCAGGGGCTCCTGCACGTGGTACTTCGAGGCCAGCTGGTCGGCGGGTGCCTTGCTGGAGGGGAAGGCGAAGTCGTACCCCTTGAGGTCCATGTCTTCCATGGCCCAGGACCCCGACGCCTCCGTCTTCACGGTGTAGCCCTTGGCGGCGAGGGCCTTCACCACGTCCGGATCGGCGAAGAAGTCGGCCTTCTCCGACCCGATCACTCCTCGCACGGTCTTCGTTGCCGTGCCCTTGTCCTCACCGTGCCGCCCCGCCACGACAGCCGCCACCACGCCGCCGATCAGCAGGACCGCGAGGACCATTCCCGCGATACGTCTCACGCCGCTGATCATGCACACGGAATCGGACATTCCCCGAGGCGGTCGGTGAACGGAACGTGGCGCACCGGCTTCGGTACTGCAACGCCGGCAAGGGGAGATCACCCTCACCGACGCGGTGTGGACCGCGCTCCCAGCGGCACATCGTGTGTCCGCGCTCCGCGCTCCGCGCTCCGCGATCCGCGGCATCCGCGCTCGGGACTGGGTACGACGACGAGGACTTCGCCGCCCTCGAGGTACGGGCGGCGGCCGGTCGGCGCATCGCGTGGCCCGCGGCGTCCAGGGTATGGAGGCGCGCGGAACGGCCCCGGGAACGGCCGGGGTCCCGGGGCCTGTGATGTTTGGTGGAGACGGTGAGTAGGGTGCCCGAATGATCGAGGTACCCGAGACGTTCGTACGCTGCACGGTCGAGCGTGAAGGAGAGCCCGGATCGGCCTGGCTCGCCGAACTGCCGTCGATCGTCGAGGAGTTGCTGGGCAGCTGGGGATGTGTTCCGGACGGTGGGGTCATGCACGGGGGCGTCGGGCTCATCGTCCCGGTGCGACGGCGGGAGGGCGTGGCCGCCGTGCTGAAGGTGTCGTTTCCCCATCCCGGCAATGTCCATGAGCCGGACGCCTTCACCGCCTGGGGCGGACGCGGAGCCGTCCTGCTGCACGAGCGCGACGACGAGCGTTTCGCGATGCTGCTGGAGCGAGGCCGGACATCGACCCTGGCGGAGGTCGAGGACGGCGACGAGGTGGTGACGGTCGCGGCCCGCCTCAGTCGCCGGCTGGCCGTCCCAGCACCGCCCGGCCTGCCCCGGCTCCGGGACGAGGCCGATGCCTGGGAGGAGCAGTTGCGCAAGGACGCCGGGGAACTCACGCACACCATGTCGCGTCGCGCCGTGGACGCCGCCCTGGCGACTGTCCGGGAGCTGGGACGTGCCCAGCCGGACCTCCTCGTCCACGGCGATCTCCACGCCAGGAACATCCTGCGCGCCGACCGTGAACCATGGCTGGCCGTCGACCCCAAGGGCCGTGCAGGAGACCCGGCCTACGACGCCGGCACACTGCTCATGTCACGCGCATTCACCCTCCTCGCGGCGGACGACATGCGCATGGCCGTCCACCGCGTCCTGGACGTCTTCGCCGGGGCCGCGGAGCTCGATCGCGTACGCGTGTGGCGCTGGGCCCAGTTCCACGCCGTCCGAGCCGCGTTCTGGGGCCGCCGCCACGGGTTCCGCAGAGCCCGCAGCGGACCGCCGCTGGACCGGCTCACCCAGTTCGCTGACGGGCTGGCGGACCTGCTCGTGGAGGGCGCTCGGAACGCCCCGGCACTCAGGAACCGGGCGCGGTGAGGCGGCGCAGCACGGCGACGGCCTCGTCCCGCACCCCTGGAGGGAAGAAGCGTGCGTCGACCTCCTCCACGGCGGCGATCGCGCGTGGGGCCAGTTCGGCGCCGGCGGCGGTGACGCGCAGCCGCTTGGCGCGGGTGTCGGAGGGGTCGACCTCGCGCTCGATGAGCCCCTTGCCCTCCAGGGTGCGCAGCACCTGTGACGTCATCTTGACGTCCGTACCGGCCTGGCGGGCCAGCGCCAGCTGACGGGGGTGCTCTCCCTGGGTGTTGAGCCACCAGGCGCAGGCGAGCAGCACGAACTGGACATGGGTCAGCCCCAGGGGGGCCAGGGCCGCGGTGATGTCCCGCTGCCAGCGCAGGGTGGCGTGCCAGAGCAGGAACCCGGGGCTGCTGTCGGGATCGAGAGCCATCAGCGGCGCGCCGCCTCGACCAGGGCCGCCATGGTCTCGGGCCAGTCCTCGGTGACGGCCGGACCGATCTTCGGGCCGAACTCGTCCGCGCCCTCGCCGGTGATCTCCATCCGGTACGTCACCCGGATCCGGGTGCCCTCACCCTTGCCCCGGCCGGACCCGCCCCGGCCGGACCCGCCCCGGCTGGACCCGCCCCGGCCGGACCCGCACCGCCCGGACCCGCCCCGCCCGGACCCATCCCGGTCGATCCGGTGCGTCGTCCGCAGGACCATGCCGCCGAACCGGGCCTCGTCCACGAAGAGTTCACCCGGCACGGTCTCGGTGACGACGAGGTGCACCGGCTCCTCTCCGTCCGGGTTCATCACGATCTCGGCCCCGGCGGCGAAGGGCCCGTCGAAGCGGATGCTCCGGATGTCGGCGTTCCATGCCCCCCAGTTCCCGACATCGGCCCACAGACGCCAGATCGCCTCCGGGGCGGCCTCGGTGTCAAGACTGTGCTCGTACGTCCACATGTGGTTCCCCCTGCGCTTGTCGCTGATCGACGGCGACTCCGCCGATCAACTGCGTGGAGATTATCTGTGCGCAGATCATATGTCCAGGCGGCGATGACTCGCCCCGTCGGTGGCGGGCTCAGTGCACGGAGAACCCGCCGTCGACGAAGAGCGCCTGGCCGGTGACGTAGGCGGAGGCGCGGCTCGCCAGGAAGACCGCGGCGCCCGCGAAGTCCTCGGCCAGACCGTTGCGCCCGACCATGGTGCGCGCGGCGAGTGCCGCCACCTTCTCCGGGTCGGACGCCAGGCGCGCGTTGAGCGGCGTCATGACGAATCCCGGCACGAGCGTGTTGCAGGTGACGCCGTACGGCGACCATGCCTCGGCCTGTGAACGGGCCAGTGACTCCAGCGCCCCCTTGGAGACGCCGTAGGCGCCGCTGTTGACGAACGCCCGGTGCGCCTGCTGGGAGGTGATGTGGATGATCCGCCCGAATCCCCGTTCGGCCATACCGGGGCCGAACCGCTGTCCCAGCAGATGGGGTGCCTCCAGGTTCACCGCCATGGTGGCGTCCCACACGTCCTCGCCCAGCTCGCCCATCGGCGGACGCAGGTTGATCCCGGCGGCGTTGACGAGGATGTCGGGCTCTCCGAACGCGCCGGCGGCCCGCTCCGCCGCCGCGCGCACCCCGGCGCGCGTACCCAGGTCGGCGCTCACCCAGGCCGCCCGGCAGCCGTCCGCCGTCAACTCGTCGACCGTTTCCCGAAGTTCCGGCTCTCTGCGGGCCACGACCACGACGCCGGCCCCCGCCCGCGCGAGAGCCCCGGCGATGGCCCGGCCGATGCCCGAACTGCCGCCGGTGACTACGGCCACCCGGCCGTCGAGTGAGAAGAGTTCGCTGAGGTACGTCCTGGATGTCATGTCCGCACCCTAGGCCGCCCGCCCGTGGCCGGGGCAGCCCGGTGGTGTGGATCATCCCGCGACCCTGCGTCTAGAATAAGTGTTCGGCATCGCGTGCCGGTCACCGGCCGGGTGAGGCATGGAGGTGCTTGGACATGCCCCCTGGAGGCATTCCTTGTCAGTCGAGTTGAATCACACGATCGTCCACTCCCGGGACAAGCGCGAATCCGCCGAGTTCTTCGCGGAACTGCTGGACCTGGAGATCGCGGGGGAGTGGGGGCCGTTCGTCGCGGTGTCCCTGAGCAACGGTGTGACGCTGGACTTCGCCACGATCCCCGAGGAGAAGATCACCCCGCAGCACTACGCCTTCCTGGTCTCCGAAGAGGAGTTCGACGCGGCGTACACGCGGATCAAGGAGCGCGGCATCGAGCACTATGCCGACCCGCACATGCGGCACCCGAACGAGATCAACCACAACGACGGCGGTCGTGGCGTGTACTTCATGGACCCGGCGGGTCACGCCATGGAACTGATCACCGTGCCGTACGGCGGCTGGCCCGCCTGAGCCCTGATCCCGCACCGTCGCCACCCGGCTTCTCGTCCGTCTCCCGCGCTGCCGCGAGGTAGTTGTAGGCCGAGGCCCGTGAGATGCCGAGCCGGGTGGCGACCTGCTGGACCGCGCCGCGCACGGCGAACACACCACGCCGGTCGAGGTCCCGGAACAGCTCCAGCCGTTCGTCCCGGCCGAGGTGGGCCCAGGTCCTGGCGCCGCTCAGCTCGCGGGCGTCGACGATCGCGGCCACGACGGCGCCCACGTCGTCCCCGAACGTCGTGGTGGGCAGGGCGGCCGGGGATCCGGTGATCCCCGCCAACTCGCCCACCAGCGTGTGCACTTGGCTGATGGCGGTCACGTCGAGATTGACGCACAGGGCACCGAACACCGTCCCCCGGGAATCCCGCAGCAGCATGGTGGAGGCCTTGACCAGCCTCCCGTCCCGGGTGCGGGTGAGGTAGTTCAGCTCGTCGCCCGCCTCGTCGCCGCGCGCCAGCAGTCGCATGCCGATCTCGCTCATCGACCCGCCCACGCCGCGGCCGGTGACCGACCCGGCGAGCGCGACGATCGAGTTCTCCGGCCGCCGGAAGTCGTGGATCACCACCTCGCAGCAGGAGCCGAAGGTCGCGGCGATTCCGTCGATCACCGGCATGAGTGCGGCGATGACTGCATCCTGCTCGGCGCTCCGGGCCGGCGCCCCCACCTGTGCGTCCGCCATGCGCTCACTTCCTCTTCGGTGGCCCGGCCACGGCATCCGGGGCTGCTCGGTCACGGGATCCGGGTTGCCCGGTCACGGCATCCGGGGCTGCTCGGTCGCGGAGAACCCCGATCTCTGGACTTCTCGTCTACATGTTAGACAATGATTCCAGATCCCGGTGGGTGTCTCAGAACGGAGAACGCACATGCCCGACCGTCAGCCCGTCACGCTGCAAGACGTCCAGGAGGCCGCGGAGCGGATCAAGGGCGTCGCCCACCGCACCCCGGTCCTGCGTTCGCGCACCCTGGACGAACTCGTCGGCGCCGAGGTGCACATCAAGTGCGAGAACCTGCAGCGCATGGGTGCCTTCAAGTTCCGCGGCGCCTACCACGCCGCCTCCCGGCTGTCCGCCGGGCAACTGGCCAAGGGCATCGCCGCCTACTCCTCCGGCAATCACGCGCAGGCCGTCGCCCTCGCCGCACGGGAACTGAGCACCACCGCCGTGATCGTGATGCCGCAGGACGCCCCGCGCTCGAAGCTGGAGGCGACCGTCGGCTACGGCGCCGAGATCGTCACCTACGACCGCTACACGGGCGACCGGGCCGCGATCGCCGAGGCGCTCGCCGCCGAACGGGGGCTCACCCTGATCCCGCCGTACGAGCATCCGCATGTCATCGCCGGGCAGGGCACCGCCGCACTCGAACTCATCGAGGAAGCAGGACAGTTGGACGCGCTGGTCGTGCCCGTCGGAGGCGGTGGGCTGGCCGCGGGCAGTGCGGTCGCCGCCAAGGGGCTGCTGCCGGACATCCGTGTCGTGGGTGTCGAACCGGAAGCCGGGGACGACACCAAGAGGTCCCTGGACGCGGGCCACCGGGTGTCGATCCCCGTACCCCGCACCATCGCCGACGGCCAGGCCCTGGACACCCCCGGAGAGCTGACCTTCTCCATCAACAGGCGCTTGCTGGACGGGATCTCCCTCGTCAGCGACGACCAGATCAGGGAGGCGATGCGGTTCGCCTTCGAACGGCTGAAGACGGTCCTGGAGCCGAGTGGCGCCAGCGCCCTGGCCGCCCTGCTGGCCCACCGCGTCGATCCTCTCCCGCGCCGTGTCGGCGTGATCCTTTCCGGCGGAAACGTGAGCGCCGAGCGGTTCGCCCAGATCATGGCCGGCTGACGATTCACGGGCGGCGGGCGCGGCTTCCCGGCCGGCCCCCCGCCGGCATCGCGCTGCACCCATGTCACCTCCCCGAACCGGCGACTCTGGCGGCCGGCCGACGGGTGGGAGTCCGCCACCGCGACGGCGCGGCGCCCTGTGCCCGCGCCGGACGCACCGTCCGGTCCCGGACCTCCCGCCGATTCGCGCGCATGTCCCCGATCCCAACGGGTACGCGAGGCGGGAGCACCTGGGCGGACCCCCGTCCGGGTGACCGTACGAACGCAGCGACCTGGGGATCTGCCATGGAGACACCCGCACACGACGACCTTCCGACGCCGGCCTCGCAGGCGCTGGACGCGTTGGCCGCGAACGCCGAGGACGAGGCCGCCCTGGACACCCTCGCGCACAGTGACGTACTGGTCCCGGTGCCGGACGACGCGATCGACGACGCCGACTCCTCGACGCTCGCCCTGCCCGTTCTCGAACAGCCCGGCGGGGATCTGGTCGTCCCCGTCTTCACCACGGAAGGCGCGATGACCGAGCTGCTCCCGTTCGTCTCGCGCTACCGCCTGGTGCCGCTCGGCGCGCTCGCCTCGCAGTGGCCCGAAGAGGACCTTTCGCTCACCATCGACGGCAGTTCCGCACACGGGCTGACGCTCACCTCGCAGGGGGTGCGCACACTCCTCGCACGCTGACCCGTCGGCCCGTCGTGCGGCCGGACGACGGGGCACGCCGGGGCACGGTGAGGGACGAGCGGCGCCGGTCTGCGCCCGTTCCGTCCGCAACGCGCGGCCCTGTCCAGGCCCGCGGGACAGAATGGGCCCATGAAATGGATCTCCGGCGCGGCGGGGGCACTGGTCCTCCTGCTGGTCCTGCGCAGCATCGTGCGCACCCTCGTGGTGCCCCGGGGCCTGTACTCCGGGCTGGTGTACCGGCTGTGGTGGGGCCTGCGCAGGGTGCTGTGCATCGCCGCGAGCCGGGGCGGCTACCCGGCCATCGACCGCGCGCAGACCTGGCTCGCCCCGCTCATGCTGATCGGCATGCTCGCGTTCTGGCTCGGCGGGGCCTTCGCCGGCTTCGGACTGGTGCTCCACGCGGTGTCCCCGCTGTCCTGGAGCACCGCGTTCCGGGAGGCCGGCTCCAGCCTCTTCACCCTCGGCTTCGCCGGCGGCGGCCGGCTGCGCCTGTCCGCGCTCGACTTCGCGGCCGCGGCCACCGGCCCCGTCGTCATCGCCCTGCAGATCGCCTACCTGCCCACGCTCTACGCCGCGTACAACCGGCGCGAGCTGGAGGTCACCCTGCTCCAGTCCCGGGCCGGCGAGCCCGCCTGGGGCCCGGAGATCCTCGCCCGGCAGTGGCTGGTCGACACCGAGACCGCGCTGCCCGATCTGTACCGCGCCTGGGAGCGGCTCGCCGCTGACATGGGAGAGAGCCACGCCACGTACCCGGTCCTGCTGGCGTTCCGCTCCCCCCGCCCCTACCGCAGCTGGCTGGTCGGTCTGGTCGCCGTCATGGACGCGGCGGCCCTGCAGCTCGCGCTCAACCCGCGCACCGCCCCGCCGGAGGCCCGGCTGGTGCTGCGCGCCGGGTTCACCGCCCTGCGCGACATCGCCCTCTCCGTGCGCGCCCCCGCCGACAGCGACCCGGCCCCGGACACCCCGATCCAGCTGACCTTCGACGAGTTCGAGGCCGCCGTGAGGATGCTGGAGACAACCGGGTTCCGGGCCGAACGCGGCACCAAGGAGGCCTGGCCGCACTTCCACGGCTGGCGGGTCAACTACGAGGCCGTCGCCTACGAGCTGTGCCGCCGCTGCGACGCCGTACCCGCCCTGTGGACCGGGCCCCGCGACTTCCCCGGCGAGTCCATCCCGCCCCTGCGCCCCGTGGACCGGCGACCCGGCCAAGGTCGGCCGGAACTGCCCCCCACCGCCGGGTAGTCATCCACCCGGGGAGGGAAGATCCCAGCGGAGACCGCCGATCGAGCGAAAGGTCCGATGGCCGTGAGGGTCGTCCTGCTGGGCACCGCCGCCGGGGGCGGCTTCCCGCAGTGGAACTGCGGCTGCGTACAGTGCGCCGCCGCCCGGGACGGCAAGCTGCCCTCCCGAACCCAGGAGTGCGCCGCCGTCACCGGCAACGGCCGCGACTGGTGGCTGCTGAACGCCTCGCCCGACCTGCGGGCCCAGCTCACCGCCACCCCCGCCCTGTGGCCCGGCCCGGCGCCCGGGGCCACCCCGCTGCGCGGTGTGCTGCTCACCGACGCCGAGCCGGACCATGTCGCCGGCCTGAGCACGCTGCGCGGGGCCGAGGGCCTGAAGGCCTACGCGGCGCCACCGGTCCGCGCCGTACTCACCCCCATGCGCGCCGCCCTGGACCGGTACGCCCCCTGGGAGTGGGCCGACAGCCTGGCCGACGGCGGGTTCGTGCTGGCCGGCGGCCTGGTCGTGACGGCTCACCCGGTGGACAGCAGGATCCCGAGGCGCGTGCCGGTGCAGACGCCCGCGTCCGGCGGCCCCTGGGTGACGGCGTACCGCGTCGAGGACCTGGCGACCGGCGGAGTGCTGGTGTACGCGCCGAGCGTCGGCGCGTGGAGCCCCGTTCTGGACGAACTGTGCTCCGGGGCCGACTGCGTGCTGCTGGACGGCACCTTCTTCACGGCCGACGAGACGGGCCCGGCGGCGCGGCCCGGCGGCGCACCGGCATTCGCGGAACATCTTCCGGTCACCGGCCCCCAGGGCTCACTGGAGGCCCTGGCCCGCCATCTCGGCCCACGCCGGATCTACACCCACCTCGGCAGCACCAACCCCCTGCTCGACCCCGCCTCACCGGCGCGCGCGCAGGTGGCCGAGCGGGGGGTCGAGGTGCTGCCGGACGGGGCCGAGCTGACGCTCTAGCGGTCCTGCCCGGCCAGCATGCGCTCCAGCACCGCCCGCTGCAGCGGCAGCACCTCGGCGTGCAGCCGGCGGCCCTTGGGGGTGAGCGCGACCCACACCCCGCGCCGGTCCTCCGCGCACACCGAGCGCTCGACGAGGCCGTCCTTCTCCAGCCGTCCGATCAGCCGGGACAGGGCGCTCTGGCTCAGATGGACCTGGCCGACCAGATTCTGCACCCGGCAGTGGTCACCCTCCTCGGGCGACTCGGCGGCCAGGATGTCGAGCACCTCGAAGTCGCTCGCGCCCAGCCCGTGCGGGTGCAGCGCGCGGTCGATCTCGCACATCGTGCGCGCGTGCACCGCCAGGATGTCCCGCCACCGTTCTTCGAGCCGGGCGTCGGCCGTCTTGACTGCCATACCCGCACCGTAGCACCGATCGGGCCATTCGTTGAGAGTGCAACTAGTCTGGTGCGAGCAGTCGCCCGGGGCTCAGGAGACCGGGTCCTGGAGCAGCCCGATCAGGTTGCCGTCGGGGTCCTGCACCGAGGCGATCAGGCGGCCGTTGCCGACGTCCCGGACGTCCTGGAGCAGCTCGGCGCCCCCCTCCACCAGGGCCGCCAGCCGCTCCCGCAGGTCGGTGACGTGCCAGAACGGCACCGGCCCGGTCAGACCCTGCGCGTGCCCGTGGGGGTCGAGTCCGACGTCCTGCCCGGCGGCCTTGAAACCGATGTAGTACGGCTCGTCGACGAACGGCTCGACCCCCAGCAGCGCGGTGAACAGGGCCTTCGCCCGGGCCGGATCCTTGACCGGGTAGATGATCGTCTGCAGGCCGGCGGTCATGACACTCACTCCTTCGTGACACGGGGACGACGGGGCTCCGTCGGTGCTCTCACGCTAGGACGGGCGAACCCGCCGCCGCTTCTTCGATCCTGACCGGTTGCGGTGACGGGCCACGTCTCCTGCCCGTCCCGTTTGCTGTGCTCGACCTTCCGATCCTGTTTGTCTCCTTCTGGCCCTACTCGCTGTGCGGCACCTCTGCGACGGTCAGGCGGGCCGCGCGCCTCGCGGGGACGAGCGCGCCGGCCACCGCGATCGCCAGCCCGGCCAGGGCCGGGCCCGCCGGCTCCGGGAGGTGCCAGACGTCCGTCATGGACGACGGCAGGGTGATGTCGGTCGCAGCCGCCCGGGCATGCCGGTGACGACCAACTTCATGACCGCCCTCAGCCAGTGCGACTCGATGGACTACTGGGGCCTGGGGCCTGGGGCCGCGAGGTCGACCTCGTCACCAACGACCAGTAGGAGTTCTCGCCGCTGCTGAAGGACGAGCGGGTCCGCCTGACCGGGCCGGACGGCGCCGAGCTGACCGGCGAGGTGGGGGCCGAGTTCGTGGCGCCGCGCGGCGCCGAGAGCGTGGGGACGTACGCCGACGGGCTCACCGCGGGCCGCCCGGCCGTCACCCGGCACACCCACGGCGAGGGCACCGTGCGCCGCGCCGACGAGTCGGGCACCTTCCTCTTCGCGATCAACCACACCGCCGCCGACGCCGAGGTGCCGCTGGACGGGCCCGGTACCGAACTGCTGACGGGTGGGCGCGCCGCGGGCTGTCTGGCGGTCCCGGCGGGGGCCGTGCGGGTCGTACGACTCGACGGCTGAGCCGGCTCCCCTCCGTCCGTGCGAGCCATGACAGCCGCGGGCGGAGGGGTTCTCGTTTCTCCTCCGCGCCACTGGCGGATCCCCCGCGCCCCCGCGACCGGCGCGGCGAGATCCACTCGCCGAAGTGGCCCGGATGTGCGAGAAGGGCTGGTGAACACTCCACGGAGCTCCCGCTCCTCCACGAGCGCCCGCGCCTGCGAGAGCGGGGGCGCACGGCGGTACCCTGGTTCCCGGCCGTGATCATCCGTCGATGATCCGCCGATCACCCGTCGGGGCAGGGCCGAACAGGAGACGTACGAGCATGACAGCCCCGGAAGCCGAGAGCGTACGCGTCCGCCCCGCACCGGCGCGGCGGTCCGAGTGGCGCACCCAGGCCCCCGTCGTCGCGGTGGTCGCCGCCGGCGGTGCCCTCGGCGCCACGGCCCGCTACGCGACGACGCTCGCATGGCCCACACCGGCCGGCGCCTTCCCCTGGGCGACCTTCTTGATCAATGTCATCGGCTGTGCGGTGATCGGCGTCTTCATGGTGCTCATCACCGACGTGTGGGCCGCCCACCGGCTGGTGCGCCCGTTCTTCGGCACGGGAGTGCTCGGCGGATTCACCACCTTCTCCACCTACGCCGTCGACATCCGCAGACTCGCCGACGCCGGGCATCCCCGCACGGCGCTCGCCTACCTCGCCGCGACCCTGCTCGCGGCGCTCGCTGCGGTGTGGCTGGCCTCGGCCGCCGCCCGCCTCGTGCTCACCCGGAGGCAACGATGACCTCACTCACCGGCCGGGCCCTGCGGCTCACCGTGTACATCGGCGAGGACGACACCTGGCACCACAAGCCCCTGTACTCGGAGATCGTGCACCGAGCGCACGCCGCAGGGCTCGCCGGGGCCAGCGTGTTCCGGGGCGTCGAGGGCTTCGGCGCCTCCTCCCGCATCCACACCTCCCGTCTGCTCTCCCTGAGCGAGGACCTGCCCGTCGCGGTGGTCGTCGTGGACACCGAGGAACGCGTCCGGGCGTTCCTGCCGCAGCTGGACGAACTGGTCGGCGAGGGTCTCGTGACCCTGGACGAGTGCGAGGTCGTCCGGTACGCCGGCCGCGCGTCGAACCCGGGCACAGGCCCGGACACCGTGGACCCGGAGGGTGAGAAGTCGTCGTGAACTGGCTGTTGGTCGTCCTCGGGGCCATGGTCGGCGCGCCCCTGCGTTACCTCACCGACCGCGCGGTCCAGGCCCGGCACGACTCGCTCTTCCCCTGGGGCACCTTCGTGGTGAACGCCACCGGCTGTCTGGTCCTCGGCCTGCTCACCGGGGCCGCCTCGGCGGGCGCCGCGGACCCCCGTCTCCAGCTCCTGCTCGGCACCGGCCTGTGCGGCGCGCTGACGACGTACTCGACCTTCTCCTACGAGACCCTGCGCCTGACCGAGGCCGGCTCCGGCCTCTACGCTGCCGTCAACGTCGTCGCGAGCGTGGGGGCGGGGCTGGCTGCGGCCTTCGCCGGGGTGTCGCTCGCCGACACCCTGTGGGCCTAGGCGCTTGTCGTACGGCCCGGCATAGTAAGCAAGACTGTCTACAGCAGTGTCGTCCAACTCATCCCAGAACTGGATCCCATGAGCGCCATCTCCGTCGGTCAGGCCGTCGTCCTCGGAGTCGTCGAGGGGGTGACCGAGTTCCTCCCCGTGTCCTCCACCGGCCACCTCAAGATCACCGAGGGGCTCATGGACATTCCCGTGGACGACAAGTCCGTCGTCGGGTTCTCGGCCGTCATCCAGGTCGGCGCGATCGCCGCCGTGCTGGTGTACTTCTTCAAGGACATCAAGCGGATCGTCTCCGCCTGGTTCCGCGGTCTGACCGACCGCGAGGAGCGCTACCACCACGACTACAAGTTCGCCTGGTGGGTCATCTACGCCACCATCCCGATCGTGCTGGTCGGCCTTGCCGCCAAGCCGCTGATCGACGGTCCGCTCGCCTCGCTGTGGGTGGTGGCCGCCTCGCTGATCGTCGGCTCGGCCGTGATGTGGTGCGCCGACCAGATGGGCCGGCACAAGCGCGGCGAGGACGACACGTCCTTCAAGGACGCGATGCTGGTCGGCTGTTCGCAGATCCTCGCGCTGCTCTTCCCCGGCTTCTCCCGCTCCGGCGCGACCATGTCGACCGCGCTCGTCCTGGACCTGGACCGGGTCGCCGCCACCCGCCTGTCCTTCTTCCTCGGCATCCCGGCCCTGACCGGCGCCGGCATCTACGAGCTGAAGGACGCCCTCGGCGCGGGTGTGGGCGCCGCCCCGCTGGCCGTCGGCACCCTCGTGTCGTTCGTGGTGGCGTACGCCTCCATCGCCTGGCTGCTGAAGTTCGTCGCCAAGCACTCCTTCAACGCCTTCGTGCTGTACCGGATCGTCATCGGCGTGGTCCTGATGGGTCTGCTCGCCACGGGCACGCTCGACAGCTGAGCGAGATCCTTCGACGTCCGCAGCACCCACGGGGTGCGGATGCCTGCATTCAGGCTCCGCATCCCGTGAATGTTTCCTTGCGCGATGCCTTGACAGTTCCCTTACGCAACCCGCAGGATCCTCCCGTGAACCTGTCAGACAGCCAGACAGGTGGCCCGGGTCCGCAGCGCGTGAGCGCGATGGAAGCGGTCCTCGGCCACCTGCGCGGCGCCATCGAGCGCGGCCAGTACGCGATCGGCGAGAAGCTCCCCTCCGAGGCCGAGCTCTGCCGCAACCTCGAAGTGTCCCGGCCCGTCCTGCGTGAGGCGCTGCGTGCGCTGCAGACGATGGGGCTGACGGTCTCCCGGACCGGCAAGGGCACCTTCGTCGTCGCGAACGCCGTGGAGGACCCCACCTTCGGCGACTACGCGGCCAGCGACCTGCTCGAGGTGCGCCGCCACATCGAGATCCCGGTCGCCGGGTACGCCGCCGTGCGTCGCAGCCCCGAGAACCTGGACCACCTGGCCCACCTCCTCGACCGCATGGAGCGGGAGACGGACACCACCGCGTGGGTCGCGATGGACACCCTTTTCCACCTGGCCGTGGCCGAGGCCGCCCAGAATCCCGTCTTCCGGCGGGTCATCGAGGAGATCCGCGACGCACTGGCGCGCCAGTCGGCCTTCCTCAACGAACTGGGCGGGCGCCGCGAGCAGTCCAACCGTGAGCACCGGGCCATCGTCGAGGCGCTGATCGACGGTTCCGAGCACGACGCGGTCGAGGCCATGAGCCACCACCTCGACCGCGTCGAGACGACCCTCACCGACATCGTGCGCCCCGCGCGCACCGATCCCCCTACGGAAGGCGGCCAGAGGCGTGAGTGAGCAGCACCTCAAAGACGAGGCGCGTCGGACGCGACCCTCGGCCGGCCATGTCGACGCCGGAGACGCCGGCTACAGCAAGTCGCTGAAGTCCCGGCACGTCAACATGATCGCCATCGGCGGTGCCATAGGCACCGGTCTCTTCCTCGGCGCGGGCGGCCGGCTCGCCGACGCCGGGCCCTCCCTGTTCGTCGCGTACGCCGTCTGCGGTGTCTTCGCCTTCCTGGTCGTACGCGCCCTCGGCGAACTCGTGCTGTACCGCCCGTCCTCCGGCGCCTTCGTGTCGTACGCCCGTGAGTTCCTCGGCGAGAAGGGCGCGTACACCGCGGGCTGGATGTACTTCCTCAACTGGGCCACCACCGGCATCGCCGACATCACGGCGGTGGCCACCTACACCCACTACTGGGGGATGTTCTCCGACATCCCGCAATGGTTGATCGCGTTCGTCGCCCTGGCGATCGTTCTGACCGTCAATCTGATCTCGGTCAGGATCTTCGGCGAACTGGAGTTCTGGTTCGCGATCGTGAAGGTCAGCGCGCTGGTGGTCTTCATGGGCATCGGCATCTTCCTGCTGGTCACCCAGCACCCGGTCGCCGGCCACCACCCGGGCCCGTCCCTGATCACCGACAACGGCGGCGTCTTCCCGAACGGCCTGCTGCCCATGCTGCTGATCATCCAGGGCGTCGTCTTCGCCTACGCCTCCGTCGAACTGGTCGGCGTCGCTGCCGGTGAGACCGAGAACCCCGAGAAGATCATGCCGAAGGCCATCAACTCGATCATGTGGCGCGTGGGCCTGTTCTACGTCGGCTCGGTCGTCCTGCTGTCGATGCTGCTGCCCTGGAACAAGTACACCGCCGGCGAGAGCCCCTTCGTGACGGTGCTGTCCCACATCGGGATCCCGGCGGCCGGTGACGTCATGAACCTGGTCGTGCTCACCGCGGCCATGTCCTCGCTGAACTCCGGTCTGTACTCCACCGGCCGCATCCTGCGCTCCATGGCCATGAGCGGTTCGGCACCGAAGTTCACCGCCCGGATGAGCCGCAGTCAGGTCCCGTACGGCGGAATCCTGCTGACCAGCGGTATGTGTGTCCTCGGTGTCGGTCTGAACTACGTCGTCCCGGCGGACGCCTTCGAGATCGTCCTGAACCTCGCGGCGATCGGCATCCTCGCCACCTGGGGCATGATCATGATCTGTCACCTGCTCTTCTGGCGGAAGACCCAGAAGGGTGAGCTGGCCCGGCCCTCCTACCGGCTGCCGGGTTCCCCCTGGACCGAAGTGGTGACGCTGGCGTTCCTCGCCTCCGTCCTGGTCCTCATGTACGCCGACGGCGGCGCCGGACGCACCACCGTGCTGTGCCTGCCGCTGATCGTCGCAGCGCTGACCGCGGGTTGGTTCGCCATCCGCCGGCGGACGGCGCGCACCTCCACCGGGGCCGACGCGTGACCCGCGTGCCCCCCGACCCCACGATGCAGGCAGAGTGATGTACAGCAGTTCCCCGGCGGACGCTCCCGTCGTCCGAGAGCCCCTCCACGCTCCCGTCGCCCACCTCATACGCGGCGGTGTCGTCGAGGGCATCCACTACGGATCCGTCGTCGTCCTCGGCGCGGACGGCCAGGTCCAGTTCCAGCTCGGTGACATCGAGGCCGCGTTCTACCCGCGCTCGGCCCTCAAGCCCGTCCAGGCCGTGGCCATGCTGCGCTCCGGGCTGCCGCTCGACGGGGAACTGCTGTCGCTGGCCGCCGCGAGCCACTCCGGCGAGGAACGCCACCTCGCCGGCACCCGGCGCATCCTCGAACTCGCCGGGCTCGGCGCGGACGACCTGCGCAACGTCCCCGACATGCCGTACGACCCCGCCGTCCGGGACACCTGGGTGCGCGAGGGCCGGCTGCCCGACCGGCTCGCCCAGAACTGCTCCGGCAAGCACGCGGCGATGCTGTGGACGGCCCAGCTGAACGGCTGGTCCCTGGCTGACTACCTGGACCCGGCCCACCCGCTGCAGCAGGCCGTCGCCCAGGCCGTCGAGGACCTCACCGGCCAGCACGCGGCACACGTCACCGTGGACGGCTGCGGCGCCCCGCTGTTCGCCATCTCCCTGCACGGTCTCGCCCGCGCCGCCGCCCGCATCACCACGGCGGCACCCGGCACCCCCGAGGCACGCGTCGCCGACGCCATGCGCGAGCACGCCGAGATGGCCTCCGGCTCGGCCCGGGACGTCGCCGCGCTCATGCGGGCCGTGCCCGGTCTGCTCGCCAAGGACGGCTTCGAGGGCGTCCAGGTGGCCGCGCTGCCCGACGGCCGCGCCATCGCCGTCAAGATCGCCGACGGCGCCGACCGCGCCCGCGTCCCGGTGGCCGCGGCGGCCCTGGCCCGGGCCGGCGTCGACCCGGCCCTGCTCACCGCCTTCGCGGGCGAGCCGCTGCTCGGTGGCGGGGAGCCGGTGGGGTGCGTGCGTCCGGTGCGGGCGCTGGACCCGGTCCCGTTGACGGCTTGCGCGTAGCGCTTCTCCGGCCAGGCCGATCTCCCTCTGCGGGCCGTCCGTAACGGGACGCGCCCGCGCGGCGGAAGCCGCATGTCGACACCCCCGCGCCCCTCCAGGGCGCTCTCACCTCGTACCTCGGAAAGAGGACCCGCACGTCATGACCGCGCCCACCCGAAGCGAACACGACCTGCTCGGCGACCGCGACGTACCCGCCGCCGCGTACTGGGGCATCCACACCCTGCGCGCGACGGAGAACTTCCCCATCACCGGCACCCCGATCTCCGCCTACCCGCACCTGATCGACGCACTGGCCGCCGTCAAGGAGGCCGCCGCCCTCGCCAACGAGGAACTCGGCCTGCTGGCACCGGAGAAGGCCGCTGCCATCGTCGCCGCCTGCCGGGAGATCCGCGCCGGCGAGCTGCACGACCAGTTCGTCGTGGACGTCATCCAGGGCGGCGCGGGCACGTCCACCAACATGAACGCCAACGAGGTCCTGGCGAACCGGGCGTTGGAGCTGCTCGGCCACGCGAAGGGGCAGTACGAGTTCCTGCACCCCAACGAGGACGTCAACCTCGGCCAGTCCACCAATGACGTGTACCCCACCGCCGTCAAGATCGCGACGGTGTTCGCGGTGCACGGCCTGCTCAAGGCGATGTCCGTCCTTCAGGACGCCTTCGCCCGCAAGGCCGTCGAGTTCCGCGACGTGCTCAAGATGGGCCGTACCCAGTTGCAGGACGCCGTGCCGATGACGCTCGGCCAGGAGTTCTCCGCCTACGCCGTCATGATCGAGGAGGACCGCAGCCGTCTGGCCGAGGCCGTCGAGCTGATCCACGAGATCAACCTCGGCGCCACGGCCATCGGTACGGGCCTCAACGCCCCCGCCGGATACACCGAGGCGGTCCGCCGGCACCTCGCCGGCATCACCGGACTGCCGCTGGTCACCGCCGCCAACCTGGTCGAGGCCACCCAGGACTGCGGTGCCTTCGTGCAGATGTCCGGCGTGCTCAAGCGGATCGCGGTCAAGCTCTCCAAGAGCTGCAACGACCTGCGCCTGCTGTCGTCCGGCCCGCGCGCCGGGCTCGGCGAGATCAACCTGCCGCCCGTGCAGGCCGGTTCGTCCATCATGCCCGGCAAGGTCAACCCGGTGATCCCCGAGGTCGTCAACCAGGTCGCCTTCGAGGTGATCGGCAACGACGTCGCCATCACCATGGCCGCCGAGGCCGGCCAGCTCCAGCTCAACGCGTTCGAGCCGATCATCCTGCACTCCCTGTCGGAGTCGGTCACCCACCTGGAGAGGGCCTGCGTCACGCTGGCCGAACGCTGCGTCGACGGCATCACCGCCAACACCGAGCGGTTGCGCGCGACCGTGGAGAACTCCATCGGCCTGGTCACCGCCCTCAACCCGCACATCGGGTACACGGCTGCCACCGACATCGCCAGGGAAGCCCTCGTCACCGGCCGGGGCGTCGCCGAACTCGTACTGGAGAAGGGCCTGCTGCCGGCCGAGCGGCTGGCGGGTCTGCTCCGTCCGGAGGTGCTCGCGGGCAGCAGCACGATGCCGGCGATCTGACCCGGCGGTCCGGCCCGGACACGCGGGCGCCGTCACACTCAGGGATGACGTCCTCCGGGGGGCACCGCGCCCCCCGCGTCCCGGGTGTGGCGGGGCGTCCGGCGCCCGTCCCCCGCGAGAGTACCGGCCGATCGGCTCAGTCCCACTCGCCATTATCCGGAAAGTGCTACAAACGCTCATAAGCTGAATTCGCGGCCTCGGTAAAGGCCGTCACTCGTCCCGGCAAACGGCGGTCCATATGCGCCCGCCGCTGGGCGGAGTGCCGGAATCCTTCGGTGAAACCAGGAGAATTCATGCGTGTGGCCGTGACAGGTGGCGGCGGTTTTCTCGGGTCGCATCTTTGTGGAGCGCTGCTGCGGCGCGGTGACGAAGTCGTCTGCCTCGACGACTTCTCCACCGGCGACCCCGCGAACGTCGCAGCCTTTCTCCAGAACCCGGCTTTCGAACTCGTCCGCACGGACGTCAGCCGCTCGATCGACGTGCGGGGCACCGTGGACGCGGTGGCCCACCTGGCCTCGCCCGCCTCACCCCCCGACTATCTGCGGCGCCCGCTGGAGACGCTCGCTGTCGGCAGCCGCGGCACCGAGAACGCGCTCCGCCTGGCCACGCGCCACGAAGCCCGCTTCGTCCTCGCCTCGACCAGCGAGGTGTACGGCGACCCCGAGGTGCACCCCCAGGAGGAGACGTACTGGGGACACGTCAATCCCATCGGGCCGCGCAGTGTCTATGACGAGGCCAAGCGTTTCGCCGAGGCGCTGACACAGGCGTACCGCACACACCGCGACACGAACACGGGAATCGTCCGCATCTTCAACACCTATGGTCCGCGCATGCGTCCGCACGACGGACGGGTCGTGTCCAGTTTCGTGGTCCAGGCCCTCGCCGGAGAACCCCTGACCGTATACGGCGACGGGAAGCAGACCCGCAGTTTCTGCTATGTCGACGACCTGGTACGCGGAATCCTCGCCATGCTGGACCGTGACGAACCCGGACCGGTGAATCTCGGAAACCCCGTCGAACTGACGGTTCTGAAACTGGCGGAACTCGTTCTCGACCTGACGGGATCCCGGGCCGAGGTGCAGTTCCACCCCCTGCCCGTGGACGACCCCACCCGCCGCCGGCCGGTGATCGCGCGGGCCGCGGAACGCCTCGGCTGGGTGCCCGAGGTGGACATCGAGGAGGGCCTGCGCCGCACCGTGCGGTGGTTCGCCGAGCGGCCCGGCGGCCTCACCGCCGCGCTCACGGCGATCCGGGGCGGGCAGCAGGACGGCGTGGCCGCCGCACAGCCCCGCCTGCTCGGCGCGACCCCCACGGCGTCGTGACACAGACGCACCTGGGCCCCGGCGCGGCGACCCGTCTGGCCCCGCCACCACAGGACTCCGACGAGGCGCTGCGCACCCACCTGCTGGTCCTGTCGTCGGGCAACGTCGTCGGCACCCCGCCGGACGGCCCGGTGTTCGGCCGTCCGCCCCGGTCCCTGCGGCCGGCGCCCGGGTCCTGGATCCCCCGGCTGCCGCGGGCGGACCGGTTGATGGTCGGGCTGCTCTCGCTGTGCTGGCTGGGCGCCCTCGGCTGGTTCTGGCAGTGGTGGGTGCGACCGGAACACCGGGCAGGCTGGGTCGGCTTCACGGTGAACAGCGCGCTGCTGCTCTACCTCTCCCTGCTCCCGATGTGCTTCATCGCGGTGGTGCTGCGGCTGCGCACCCTGCACCCCGCCGTCGAAGTGCCCCGGCTGCGCACCGCGTTCGTGGTGACCCGGGCGCCCTCCGAGCCCTGGACCGTCGCCCGCACCACTCTGAGCGCGATGCTGCGCCAGGACTTCCCCCACCCGTACGACGTGTGGCTGTGCGACGAGGACCCGGACCAGCAGATCCTCGACTGGTGTGCGGCGAGCGGCGTACGCGTGTCCTGCCGGCGCGGAGTCGCCGCCTACCACCGCGACTCCTGGCCCCGGCGCACCCGGTGCAAGGAGGGCAACCTCGCCCACTTCTACGACCACTGGGGCTACCAGGACTACGACGTGGTGGCCCAGCTCGACGTCGACCACGTACCGCATCCCGGCTATCTCAGGGAAACGGTCCGGCCGTTCGCCGATCCCGCCGTCGGCTACGTCGCCGCTCCCAGCGTGTGCGACGCCAACGCGGACGCCTCCTGGGCGGCCCGCGGACGGCTGCACCGCGAAGCCGCCTTCCACGGGCCGATGCAACTGGGCCACACCGACGGCCTCGCACCGCTGTGCATCGGCTCCCACTACGCGGTGCGCACCGCGGCCCTGCGCGACATCGGCGGACTCGGACCCGAGCTGGCCGAGGACTTCTCGACCACCTTCCTCCTGAACTCCGCAGGATGGCAGGGCGCCTTCGCCATCGACGCCGAGGCGCACGGCGACGGCCCCCTCACCTTCGCCGCGATGGTGACCCAGGAGTTCCAGTGGTCGCGGAGCCTGGTGGTGATGCTGCTCGGCATGCTTCCCCGGCATCTGGGGCGCATGCCCGGCCGGCTCAGGCTGCGGTTCGCCTTCGCCCTCTCGTACTACCCGCTGCTCGCCCTGACCACGACGTGCGGCCTGTTGCTGCCCCCCGTCGCCGCGGTCACCGGCATCCCGTGGATCAACGTCAACTATGCCGCGTTCCTCGTGCACTTCTGGTCCATGTCGGCCTTCCTGGTCCTGCTCACCGTGCTGTTGCGCAGCCGTGGTCTGCTACGGCCCGCCGACGCGCCCCTGCTGAGCTGGGAGGGCTGGCTGTTCGGGCTCACCCGCTGGCCGTACGTGGCGTGGGGAGTGGTGGCGGCGGTGGTGCAGCGGCTGCGGCCGAAGAAAATCGTCTTCAAGGTGACGCCCAAGATCCGGGACGGCATGGAACCGCTGCCGCTCAGGCTGATGCTGCCCTACCTCCTGATCACCGTCGTCCTGTCCACCGCGGCCGTCATCGGTGAGCTGACCGGGCCCGCGGTCGGCTACGTGTTCCTGTGCCTGCTGGGTTCCCTCTCCTACGGGATGGTGACGCTCGCGGTGAGCGCCCTGCATGCCCGGGAGACCGCCCGGTCCGCGGGCGTCCGCGTGTACCGGGCCCTGCGCACCGTCGCCCTGCCGCTGGCCGCGGGAGTCCTTGCTCTGTTCCCGCTGGCCTGGGCGCTGCTCCTCTTCCCCCTCTACCTGCGGGGGTTCATCGCGGGCTGACGCCGCCCGCCCGCCGCCCGGACGCCCACGCCCTTCGACGAAACGAGGTACCCCCATGCCCGAGACGGTTCTGGTGACCGGCGGCGCGGGATTCATCGGCAGTCACACCTGCGTCGAACTGCTCGACCACGGCTACGAGGTCGTCGTCGTCGACAACCACGTCAACAGCTCTCCCGCCGCCCTGGACCGCATCGCGAAGACCGCGGGACGGCCGCTCGCCGCCGCTTACCAGGCCGACGTACGCGACCGGCAGGCGCTCGGCGAGGTGTTCGCCGCTCACCACGTGGACGCGGTCATCCACTTCGCGGCCCACAAGGCGGTCGGGGAGTCGGTCGCCCTGCCGGTCGAGTACTACGACACGAACGTGGGCGGCACCTGCGCCCTGCTCTCGGTCATGCGCGAACACGCGGTCCACCGGCTGGTGTTCTCCTCGTCGTGCTCCGTCTACGGCGACGCGCGGACCGTGCCGCTGACCGAGCGGAGCCCGGTGGCCCCCACCAACCCCTACGCCCACACCAAGCTGCTGTGCGAGCAGATCCTCCAGGACGTGTGCGCCCACCTCACGGAGCTGAAGGTGCTCGCCCTGCGCTACTTCAACCCGGTCGGAGCCCACCCCGGCGGCCTGCTCGGCGAGGACCCGCGGGGCGTCCCCGGCAACCTCATGCCGTACGTCGCCCAGGTCGCCGTCGGCCGCCGGGACCGGCTGAGCGTCTTCGGCGACGACTACCCCACGCCTGACGGCACCGGAGTGCGTGACTACATCCACGTCATGGACGTCGCGGAAGGCCACCGCGTCGCCCTCGAACACCTCGACGACGACACCGGCATGCGGGTGTTCAACCTCGGCACGGGCACCGGCACCTCTGTGCTCCAACTGGTGGCCGCCTTCCAGGAGGCGAGCGGCCGGTCCGTGCCCTACCAGGTGGTCGACCGCAGGCCGGGCGATGTCGCCGCGCTCGTCGCCGACGCGAGCGCGGTGGCCGCCGCCTGGGGCTGGACCACCACCCGTGACCTCACCGCCATGTGCCGCGACGCCTGGCGCTTCCAGGAACTCAACCCTCACGGCTACGCCCGCTGACCCGCCCCGCCTCGGCGGCTCCAAGACAGGAGAATGTGCATGCGGTTGACTGTCATCGGTACGGGATACCTCGGAGCCGTGCACGCCGCGTGCATGGCGGAGATCGGACACGAGGTCCTCGGCGTCGACACCGACGCCCGCAAGATCGAGGCTCTCGCGGCCGGACGGGCGCCGTTCTTCGAACCCGGCCTGCCGGAGATCCTCGTCCGGAACATCCGGTCCGGGCGGCTGCGTTTCACCATGTCCCTGCAGGAGGCGGCGGACTTCGCCGACCTGCACTTCGTGTGCGTCGGCACACCGCAGCGACCCGGATCGCTCTCCGCCGACCTCAGCCATGTCGAGGCGGTCGTGGACGGGCTGGCGCCGCTGCTCACCCGCGACTCCCTGATCGTCGGCAAGTCCACCGTGCCGGTGGGCACCACCCGGTCGCTCAGCCGCAGGCTGGCGGCGGCGGTCCGGCCCGGCGTCGAGGTCCAGGTCGTCTGGAACCCGGAGTTCCTGCGCGAGGGGTTCGCCGTCCGGGACACCCTGCACCCCGACCGGCTGGTGGTCGGGGCCACCACACCCGACGGCGACCGGCTGCTGCGCGAGGTGTACGCGCCGATGCTGCAGGCCGGTGTCGCCTACGTCAGTACCGATCCGGCCACCGCGGAACTGGTGAAGGTCGCCGCGAACTCCTTCCTGGCGACGAAGATCTCCTTCATCAACGCCATGGCGGAGGTCTGCGACGCCTCGGGCGCCGACGTGGTGACGCTCGCCGACGCCCTCGGCCACGACGAGCGCATCGGGCGCCGGTTCCTCTCCGCCGGACTCGGGTTCGGCGGTGGCTGCCTGCCCAAGGACATCCGCGCCTTCCTCGCCCGTGCCGAGGAACTGCAGGTGTCGGAGGCGGTGTCGTTCCTGCGCCAGGTCGACCGGATCAACGAGCGGCAGCGCCGCCGCACCGTCGACCTCGCCCGTCACCTGCTGGGCGGCTCGTTCGCCGGGCGGCGCGTCGCGGTGCTGGGCGCCACCTTCAAACCGGACAGCGACGACGTGCGCGACTCGCCGGCCCTGGCCGTCACCGCGGAGATCACCGCGCAGGGCGCCGACGTCCGTGTGCACGACCCGGAGGGCATCGACAACGCGCGAGCCGCCCTGCCCGGCCCGGAGTACCACAGGGACGTCGTGGAGGCGTGCCGGGACGCGGACGCCGTACTGCACCTCACCGAGTGGCGCCAGTACCGCGAACTCGATCCGGCGCAGCTGGCCCAGGTGGTCCGGGCACCGCGGATGCTGGACGCGCGCAATGCCCTGGACCAGGCGGCCTGGCACGAGGCCGGCTGGCACGTCCGCGCCCTGGGACGTCCGGTGCACGTACCGCAGCCGGGTCAGGGCGAGGCCCTCCGGGTGACGATCCCTCATGCCTTGGGGGCGGGCTGCACGGCCCCGATGGCCGGCGAGCCGGTCAGCGGCGTGCCGAAGTAGTCCACCGGGCCGGGGTCGACGCCCACCGTGCTCAGCTGCACGGCGGCACCCGCCAGCGCCTGGGCGCACCGTGTCACCAGCGCGCCCCGCCTCGTGCCGGTTCGGCCCACGCCGGGACCGTTCGTGGACACCGGGACCTCGGTCAGGCACGGGTCGGCGCTGGTCCCGGTGGCCCTCGGGCCCTGCAGCTCCTGGCCCGACGCCTGCCGCCAGGCGGCCAGGTCGGTGTACCGGCCGTCGCCCCACTCCAGGTTCCAGCCCTTGGGAGCGTGGTAGTCGTTGCCCTGCATCGCCACCTCCGACGTGTCGAAGTGGCCCCCCGCCGCCACCAGCGGGGGCCCGTCGGTGGCGAACACGTTGTTGCGCACGGAGACGGCGTCGAGGTTGGGCTGGAGCCGCAGCGCGGGTGCCCGTACGGAACCGTGTGCCGTGGCCAGCACCGTGTTCTGGTAGATCGCGAGGTTCGACACCCACGACCCGAGCGCCACGATGCCGCCGTAGTCCTCGAGCTTGCGGGCGTTGTCCCGGCTGATGTTGTAACGGATCGTGTTGCCCGTGTGGGCGTGGTTCGGGACGGCGGAGTAGGCCAGGAAGCCCGCGCCGTCGTTGTCGTAGGACAGGTTGTACTGCACCAGCGAGTGCGACACGTTGTTGTCCAGCCCGAACCCGCCGCCGTCCACCCGGGAGCCGGTGCGGTTGGCATAGGCGACGTTGCGCTGCAGCACCATCCGCGTCGAGTCGTACGTCCAGATGCCCTCCGGGCCCTCCGCGGCCTGCGCCGAGGAGGACTTCCCGTTGGCGTGGGCGTCCGAGTCCTCCACCACACCGTGGCGTACGCTGCCGAGGACGATGCCGCTGCCGGTGTTGCGGTCGGCCGCCCGCGGATCGCCGTCGTTGCGGAATGCCGTCACCTTCGAGACCGTGATGTCCTCGTGGGCGTAGACGGGCGCGGTGGCGTCGAAGGCAGGACCGTCCGACACGACACCCGCCTCCTGGTTGTTGTGCACCGTGCAGTCGCGGAGCACCACGTCCCGGAAGCCGGATCCCCCAGGGCCTCCGTGCATCCGGATGCCGTTGCGGAAGCCGGACACGTCGACGCCCGTGACGCGGACGTACGGCAGTTTCCGCCGGCCGGGCAGGTCGCTGACGAGGGAGATGCCGTCCTGCTTGCGGAAGGCCTTGACGTTACCGGTGAGGACCAGGTTGCGGATGACGATCCCGCTCGTGTTGTGCACCTCGATGCCGTGGCTGCCGACGGCCGCGATCGCCGCGCGGCCGGTGCCGTAGGACTCGATCACCACGGGCTTGCGGGCGTTGCCCGCGTCCCCCTGACCGATGCTCAGAGTACCCGGGAACCGTGCGCCGCCCCTGAGCAGCACACGGTCGCCCGGCTTCAGCCGCACGGCGTCGACACGTCGCAGCGTCTGCCAGGCGGTCTGCAGAGTCCGGCCGTCGGCTTCGTCGTCGCCGTCCGGACTGAGATAGAACGTACGACCTCCCCGCGGGTTCTCCAGCACGGGAACGTAGGGCGCGGGCATGCTGCACCCCGCCAGCAGCGACGCCGCCCCGCACAGGCCGAGCACAGCGCCCCTGTAAACGTTTCGCCGGCGCAAGACCGCTCCTGTCTCTCGATGATCGGACGAACTGATCGCACGGACCCCGATCCGCGGCGATCGCGGACTCACCCTGACGCGCGGACCCCCGATCGCCGGGCCAGCACGCGCAGTCCGCGCCAAGACATGCCTGATTGGCCTCCTCCCACTGCCGCGAACGGAGCCGCACGACGTCCCGCGGGGGCGCTCCCCGGTCAGAAGTGCGGCATCATGACGATCATGTCCGCGCAGTTCCAACCGTTTCTTGATCGCATCGTGGCCGATATCGAGCGCACTCCGGGCCGAGGCCGCTCCGCCGACTACATCCCCGCTCTCGCGGCCCGTGATCCCCGCCGCTTCGGCATGGCCGTCGCCGAGCTGGACGGCACGGTGTACGGGGTGGGGGAGTGGCGGGAGCCGTTCTCGACCCAGTCGATCACCAAGGTCTTCACACTCGCCCTGGACCTGGCCCGTGAGGGCGACGAACTCTGGGAGCACGTCGGCCGCGAACCCTCCGGCAACCCGTTCAACTCCCTGGTCCAGCTGGAGTACGAGAACGGCATCCCGCGCAACCCCTTCATCAACGCGGGCGCGCTCGTCGTCACCGACCGCCTGCAGACCCGTACCGGAGACGCGGCCGGGGAACTGCTCGCCTTCCTGCGCGCCGAGAGCGGCAACCCCGCCCTCGACTTCGACGAGGAGGTCGCCGCCTCCGAGACCGCGCACGGAGACCGCAACGCCGCCCTCGCCCATTTCATGGCGTCCTACGGCAACATCGACAACGACGTGCCGGTCCTGCTCGGCCAGTACTTCCGGCAGTGCTCCGTCACCGCCTCCTGCGCCGACCTCGCCCTCGCCGCCGGTTTCCTGGCCCGGCACGGTATCCGCGCCGACGGCTCCCGGCTGCTCACCCGCAGCCAGGCCAAGCAGGTCAACGCGGTCATGCTGACCTGCGGGACGTACGACGCGGCCGGTGACTTCGCCTACCGGGTGGGTCTGCCCGGCAAGAGCGGTGTCGGCGGCGGGATCATCGCGGTCGTACCCGGCCGGTGCACGCTGTGCGTGTGGAGCCCGGGCCTTGACGAACACGGGAACTCGGTGGCCGGGGTGGCGGCCCTGGACCGGTTCACGACCCTCACCGGGCTGTCCGTGTTCTGACCGGCCGGCCGGGCCGGCCGGAAACGGTCCGGACGGTGCCGCCGATGCTCGTGCCCCCGTTGTTCAGCCGGGAGGGACGTCCACGGCCACCGCTGATCCCGGTGGAGACGTCGTCGGCGTGGAAGCCGTCGATGCCGGGGACGTCCTCCGGCCACGGCGCCGCCATGAGGCCCACGCCGAGCATGTCGGGGGCGTGGGCGCAAGACGTCCGTGTGGGCGCAGACCCGTGGCGCCCTGCGCCGGCCTGCTGCCGGGTCCGCCGACGGGGCCGGCGACGGTCAGCCACGCGCGCCGCGGCCGTACTTGAGCCGCAGTACGAGCGTCACGGTCCCGGCGCCGAGCCCGGCGAGACCGGCCATCACGGCGGCGTCCGGCCAGCCCGAGTCGTGGCCCGGCGCCGTGGCCGCCGCCACCGGTGCGGCGGAGGGGTGCCGGGGCCTGGGACGCAGCCCGTCCAGCGAGCCGACCGGATCCACCCGCCCGGCCGCGGCAAAGCCCCAGTCGAGCAGCGCACGGGCCTCCTCGTAGACCGTGAGTCCGCCGCCCGCCTGGGGGTTCAGCACCGTCACCACGAGCGTGCGCCCGCCCTGGTGGGCGGCGGCGACCAGGGTGTTGCCCGCGTTGCTGGTATAGCCGTTCTTGACCCCGATGATCCCCGGGTACCGCGCCACGCCGTCCTCGCCGGTCAGCAGGCGGTTGGTGTTCTCGATGGCGTACGACGCACCGTCGCCGGGGAAGGACGCCTCGGCGGTGGAGCAGTACCGGGCGAAGTCGGGGTCGCGCAGCCCGGCCCGGCCGAAGACCGCCAGGTCGTAGGCGGAGGACACCTGGCCGGGTGTGTCGTAGCCGTCGGGGGAGACGACATGGGTGTCCAGGGCGCCCAGCGAGCGGGCCTTGGCCTGCATGCGCGCCGCCGTGGCCTCCCAGCCGCCGCCCAGGGAGGCCAGTACGTGCACGGCGTCGTTGCCGGAGCTGAGGAACACCCCGCGCCACAGATCGGCCACGCTGTAGGTGTGCCCCTCCTTGACACCGACCAGGCTGCTGCCCTCGCCGATGTCCTCCAGTTCCTCGTTGCGGACCCGGTGCTGCAGACCGGCGGGCAGGGCCGGCACCAGGGTGAGCGCGAACAGGGTCTTCAGGGTGCTCGCCGGCGGCAGTCTGCGGTGGGCCGCGCTCGCGGCCAGCACCTCGCCGCTGTCGGCGTCGGCGACCAGCCAGGACAGCGCGGAGACGTCCGGCAGCCCGGGGGCGCCGGGGCGCGGCCTGACCTGGGTGCCGGAGTCGTAGAGCAGGGACGGCGGCGGCACCGCCGCCCGTGGCCCGGGCGGCGCGGGAACCGCGGGACGCTGTCCGGCGGCGGCCGGCGTGAGAGCCAGCACGCTCATCACACACACCGCACAGGCCGACACGGTCGCCCGACAAGAAAATCCGTTGATCATATGAGCAACGTACGAAGGGGTGTGCCGCGCACCGTGCTGCCCGGGCCGGACGTCCCGAGGAGCAACCCGGATGCCGCACGGCCGGCGGGACGGCAGGGGCGGGCCCAGGCCGGCGGGACGCCGGTCGGACGGGGCCCGGGTCGCAGGGGCGGCCCCGCGGGCGGGACGGCGGGACGGCAGGGGCAGCCCCGGGCGGGACGGCGGGACGGCAGGGGCAGCCCGGTGAGCCGGACGGCACCCGGCGGCCCGGGTCAGCCGGACGGCAGGGTCGGCTGCACGCGGCGCAGGAACGTGGTGTTGTCCGGGGTCTCCCGCATCCGCTGCAGGAGGGTCTCCAGCCCGGCAGGTCCGCCTTCACGGGCGCGCAGGACCCGGCGCAGGCCCCGTACGGCCGTCAACTCGGCCGGAGTGAGCAGCAGTTCCTCCCGACGGGTGCCGGTGGCGTCGATGCCGACGGCCGGGAAGAGGCGGCGGGCGGCCGGCTCACGGTCCAGCCGTAGTTCCATGTTGCCGGTGCTCTTCAGCTCCTCGAAGAAGTAGCCGTCGGCACGGGAGCCGGTGTCCACGAGCACGGTGGCGAGGATGGTGAGCGAGCCGCCCTCCTCGGCCTGGCGCGCGGCGCCGAAGAACCGCTTGGGGCCGAGCAGCGCGCCCGCGTCGACACCGCCGCTGAGAGTGCGGCCACCGGCGGCGGAGGCGTTGTTGTGGGCCCGGCACAGTCGGGTCAGGGAGTCCAGCAGGACGACGACGTCCTCACCGGCCTCGACGAGCCGCTTGGCCCGCTCGACGACCAGGTCCGCGAGGGCGATGTGCTCCCTGGGCGACCGGTCGAAGGTGGAGGCGTACACCTCGCCGCGCACCGAGCGCCGCATCTCGGTGACCTCCTCGGGCCGCTCGTCCAGCAGGAGGACCATCAGGCGGCATTCGGGGTGGTTTCCGGCGACGGCCGCGGCGAATTGCTGGAGCAGCACGGTCTTGCCGCTCTTGGGCGGGGCCACGATGAGCCCGCGCTGGCCCTTGCCGACCGGTGCGAGCAGGTCGGTGACGCGTCCGGCGAGGCCGGCGGCCGGGTGCTCCAGGCGGATGCGCCGGTGCGGGTGGAGCGGGGTGAGATCGTGGAAGCGGCGGCGGCTTTCACCGGGGGCCCGGCCACCCACGCGTGAGATCTCGGTCAGCGCATGCCGCGCCGCGCGGACGCCCTCGACGAGGTCGCCCCGGCGCAGGCCGTGACGGCTGATCAGCGCGGCGGGGACCTGCGGGTCGGCGGGGGTGGGCAGGAGGCTCGCCGCCCGCAGGTGTCCCTTGCCGTGCGCGTCGATGTCGAGGACACCGCTGACGAGCCGGTCGCCGGCCTGGGGCTGCGGCAGTGGCGCAGCGGGGGAGCGTTCAAGTGCGGTGGTCACGGGGGCAGGTCCTTTCGCGGACGGGAAGCAGCGTAGAGAGGGAAGAGGCCGCGAACGGCAGACGTACACACGCGTCTTCGGCGGCCGGAACGACACCTCGGCAGAGCACAGGAGTGCGGCCACGAGATGGTGTTGAGAGAAGCGGCCGGGACCGGCCGACTGGGAGAGGAACTGGCACCGGCGCCCTTATGAGAGGGCGTACACAGATGCTGCCTGCACTATACCGGTCGTCCTGCCCCGGTCAACAGCATGGAGGGCGGGTCTGTTCCCGGAGTCCCGCTGGATTCCCGTTGTGCTTCCGGGGCCGTGTTGATTCCCTGGCACGGACCACCCCTGTCACGAGCGGCGTCCTCGAACGGTTCTTCACTCGCTTCCCGGCACTCGAACGGGGTTGCGTCCAGCAGGAGTTGGTGCGCACGCGAGCTACTTCGCCGAACGGCGTGCGCGCTCTGCCGGGGTGTGCAGGCGGGTGAGCTGCGCGGTTGGCGCCGCGTGGGGCCCGCGGGGGAGGATGGGGGAGGATGTCCGCCGTGCCGCATCAGATGTCCCCAGAGCATAACGATCCAGGACGTTCAGGGGACTTGGCCACCAAGCGTGCCGTATCGTCGCGACATGTCCACGCCACCGCAGCCCTCGCAGCCTGCCGACCAGCCCGGGTCGCAGCCCCAGTCCCAGCCCCAGACGCCCCCGGCGGTTCCGCCGCAGCCGACGGCCTACCCCTACCCGAACCCCCAGTCGCCCCCGCCGGGAAGCTTCTACGCCCATCCCACGCTGGTCGGGCAGTCCGCCCAGCCCCTGCCGGGACAGCCCTTACCGGGGCAGCCGGGCCAGCCGCAGCCGGGAAACCCGTACGCGCAGCCGCCGCAGTACGGCGTTGTGCCCGTGCCGCCGTCCGGCGGTGGTGGTGGCGGTGGGGCCGGGCGGGCGGTGCTGTGGGGTGTCGTCGGCGCCCTCGTCGCCTCCGCCGCCTGGGCTGCCGGGGTGTTCCTGATCGGCGGCACAGGAGACAGCGCGGACCTGCGCGGCTACTCGGCGCCCTCGAACCTGTGCTCCGGCGCGGACTACTCGTCCTTCAAGGACGAGTACCCCGAGGGTGACTCCTCGCCCACCCACAACAGCCTCAAGCAGCCGGTGCTGGACGAGGGTTACTGCAGCCTGGGCCTGAAGAAGAGCAGCAGCTCCACGCTCTCCGACGCATACCTGACCATGCAGCTGGACCTGCACAGGAAGACCGACCCGGGGCCGGAGTTCACCGCCCTGTGGAAGAACTACGACGACAGCCACACGGGCTACGACGTCACCGCCGTCAGCGGGATCGGCGACGAGGCCTACCTCGTCAGCGAGGACACCACGAGCGGCTCCTCCAGCGGCTCCCGCTACGCCACGCTCGCCGTCCGGGACGGCTGGGTGACCTACACGATGAGCTACAGCGCCTATCTCAGCTCCTACGACGAGGACACGGACCCGCCGTCCCTCTCCGACGTGACGGCCTGGCTGAAGACGGACACCAAGGCGACGCTGGAGCAGTTGAAGAACTGACCGGGCCGCCGGGTCCGGACGACCCACCCGATGCGGGGCGCGGTGTTCGGGCGGACCGCGCCTCCGCCTCCCATATAGTCACTTAGTTGAATAAGTGTGCATGAGAGTAATCACTCGCTGCTAGCCTGTCCACATGTCGCTCAAGTACGCCGTCCTGGCCGCCCTGCTGGAGGGCGAGGCCTCCGGCTACGAGCTGTCCAAGCTGTTCGACGTCTCGCTCGCCAACTTCTGGCCCGCCACTCCCCAGCAGCTCTACCGCGAGCTGGAGCGCCTGGCCGGTGACGGGCTCGTGGAGGCACGCATCGTGCAGCAGGAGCGCAGGCCCAACAAGCGGATGTTCACGCTCACCGAGGCGGGCCGGACACAGCTGCGCGCCTTCGCGGCCGAGCCGCCCAGACGCCCCACCGCCGTCCGGGACGAACTCCTGATCAAGATCCAGGCCATGGACGACGGCGACCCCGGGGTGCCGCGGGCGCTGATCGAGGAGCGCCTCGGCTGGGCGCGCGGGAAACTCGACCGCTACCGGCGGGTGCGCGAGCGCCTCCTCGCCGGGCGGTCCGAGGACGAGTACCTGAGCACCACCGACCGCGTCGGGCCGTACCTCACCCTCATGGCCGGGATCGGCTTCGAGGAGGAGAACGAGCGCTGGTGCCTGCGGGCCCTCACGGTCCTCGAACAGCGTGTGGCCTGACCGATGTTCAGCCCCGAGGGACCGACGCTCCGCGAACTGGCCGTGCAGGCGCTGTCGTCCGTCGAGCACGGTTACGACCTGCTCGCCCCGAAGTTCGACCGGACCCCCTTCCGCACGCCCGAGTCCCTGTTGCAGTCCGTGGCGAAGGCGCTGGCGCCCCTCGGCCCGTTCGAGGACGGGCTCGACCTGTGCTGCGGCACCGGTGCCGGGGCGGAGGTGCTGACCGCCGTGTGCCGGCGGAGCGTCACCGGGGTCGACTTCAGCGCGGGCATGCTCGACGCCGCCCGGCGCCGGTTCGCCGGCGCCGGGCGGACGGGGTCCGGCGGGCCGGGCGTCGCCTGGGTACGCGGTGACGCCCGTGCCCTGCCCTTCACGGCGGCGTTCGACGTGGTGGTCAGCTTCGGCGCGTTCGGCCATTTCCTGCCCCGGGAGCTGCCCGGACTGTTCGCCCAAGTCCGCTCGGTGCTGCGGCCCGGCGGCTGCTTCGCCTTCCCGGTGCTCGCCCCGCCCCGCCCCACGCGTCCGGCCTACTGGATGCTGCTCGGCTTCGACGCGGTGATGCGGGTGCGCAACGCCGTCTGGCGCCCGCCGTTCGTCATGTACTACCGCACCTTCCGACTCTCCGATGTGCTCAGGGAGTTGGTGCGTGCCGGGTTCACCGTCGACCTGCGGGCACTGCCCGAGTTCGGGCGGCGCCGCGACGGCAGCCCCCGGGTCCGGCTGGTGGTGGCGGGCGTTCAGCCCGTCGCGGGCAGGGCGAACTCGTAGGCCGGGGCGCTGTATGGCCCCGTCGGCCTGGTCGGGGCCCTGGTCATGACGTGCACGCGCTTGCCCCCCGCTGTGCGGGCGGGGCCGCCTCCCGTGCGAGAGTGGTCGGGTCGGTTGTCCGGCCGGTGATGCGGGTCGGCGACCCGGTCGGCGATCGGGTCACCGGGGCTCATGCCCGGGGCTGGGTCCACTTCGGCCCGGTGCGGGCCCAGTCGCGCTCCCACTCGGCCAGCCGGCGGCGCAGGGCGATCCGGCGTTCGACGGCATGCCCGAGCAGGATCACACCCGCCGCGCCGCCCGCCGCGCACAGGCCGACGGCCACCGTGTGCTGCCAGACCGATACGGCATCCGGCGGCGCGGAGACACTGCGCCCCCGGGCGTCGAACCAGACGGAGACCACCTCGCCGGCCCGGGCGCCCGCCGGAACCCGGGCCGGTGCGGTCCGCTGCCCCTTGCCGGGCTCGGTCCAGCGCACCTCGGCCCGGTACGGGCGATCGGGGTCGCCCTGCGCCGAGGGCAGCGGCACAGGCGCGTCGCCGGTCACCATGGCACGCACCCGGTGCCGCTCGGCTCGTTGCGTCTGGGCGAGGCTCTGCGCCCGGTCGTGGGCGTGCAGACCCGCCGCCACCCCCACCAGGGGACAGACCACGAAGAGCAGGACGGCCGCGACCAGCGCCGTCCACGCCTCGATGACGTCCGACCGGCGCCGCAGCGGATTGCGCCGCCAGCGCCAGGCGCGCACACGGGCACCCATGTCCACCTCCTCGCCGCCGCTGGAGCCGGCGGGGCCGGGCGGGCCGCACCACGACCCGCCGCGTCCCGCCGCCGCTCAGGCGCGCGATCGGTCCACACCCCTCTCGTACCCGTCCAGCGCACCTCGCTCACGTCGCAGACCGCGAGTTCCAGCCAGGATGCGCGTCAGCCGGACGGCGGCCGGCCCGCCCCGGTGTCGCACCGCCCCAGGCAGGCGGCGAACCGCACCAGGTCCTCCTCCCGCCCCCGTCAGATGCGACACGTGGACGCGGCGGTTGTCCGGGTCCGGGCGGCGCCCGATCAGCCCCGCCCGCTCCAGCGCGGCCATCTGGCGGCTCACCGTGGACGTGTGCATGCGCCGGCCGAGGTGTGCGCCCGGTGGGCGAAGATCGTCCTCTCGTGCTGGATCGTCTCGACGGCCGACTCCGCTGCGCTCACGGGAACACCTCCTCCGCGCTTTCCAGTTGTCAAGTACAACTTGCTGGGAGGCCGGGGACCACGAGCCGCTGACCGCCCTCGACGGCGGTGCGGACGGCACGTGCTGCGCCGGGTGGCCGCCGGGCCCCCGAGCGGCCGGCGCCCGGCGGCTGCCTGCTGACCGGGACCGGCGAACACCAGGCGCGTGCCGCCGTGCAGGCGTTCACCGACGCCGACCTGATGAGGACCCGTCCGGCGGTGCCGGAAGAGGCGTACACGCATGTGGTGATCGGCCTGCGCGAGTGACCCGACAGGCTCAGCGGCTCACGGCAGTTCCTGCGCCCGGGCGATGAGCAGGGCCACGTCGTCGTGGTTGTCGGGGTGGTGCAGAGTCCGCAGGAGCAGGTCGCAGGACTCCTCCAGGGGGCGGGCGGGGTCGTCCAGCAGGGACAGCATGAAGTCCAGGCGCTCGTCCAGGGAGTGGCGCCGGGTCTCCACCAACCCGTCGGTGTAGAAGACCAGTTCGTCGCCGGGTTCGAAGTCGACGGTGATGGTGGAGAACTCGACCCCGCCGACACCCAGCGGCACCCCGGTGGGCAGGTCGAGCAGTTCCGGAGGCCGGCCGGGGCGGACCCGGGCGGGCGGCAGGTGGCCGGCGTTGGCGATCCGGCACTGCCGCAGATGCGGGTCGTGGACGGCGTAGACACAGGTCGCGATGGAGTGGTCCAGGGCGGAGGTGGTCTTGTCCAGGTGCTCCAGCAGCCGCGCCGGGTCGAGGCCGAGGGCGGCCAGCGTGGTGGTCGCGGTGCGCAGTCGGCCCATCGTCGCCGCCGCGCTGATACCGCTGCCCATCACGTCGCCCACCACGAGTGCCGTCTTGCCGCCCTCCAGCGGAATGACGTCGAACCAGTCGCCGCCGACCTCGGTGGTGGCGCCCGCCGGCTGGTAGCGCGAGGCGACCTCCAGGCCGGTCGTCACCGGCGGGTGGCTGGGCAGCAGGCTGCGCTGGAGGGTGAGCGCGGTGTTGCGGGCGTTCTGGTACCAGCGCGCGTTGTCGATCTGCACGGCCGCGCGCGCGGCCAGCTCCCGGGCCAGCAGCACGTCGTCCTCGTCGAACGGCGCCGGATTGCGGGTGCGCTTGAGGTCCAGGGCGCCCAGCACCTCGCCGCGCGCGATCAGCGGCACCGCCACGTAGGAGTGCAGGCCCGCCCGGCCCAGCAGTACGGCCCCCTCGGCGGAGCTGGCGATGCGCGGCAGGTCCTCGTCCTTCACCCGGGGCACCAGCACCGACTCACCCGTGCGTACGCACTCGGTGACCAGCCGGTCGGGACCGTACCGGGCGATCTGGCCGGGCGGGTCGGTGGCCCGTACCGCGTCCGTGCCGTCGTCCGCGCGCACCGCCAGGGCGCGGATCACCGCGGACTCCGACGGGCCGAGCCGGGTGCGCCGGCCCTCCACCACCGCGTCCAGCAGATCCACGGCCGCCACGTCGGCCAGCTCCGGCACGGCGACCTCGGCCAGCTCGCGTGCGGTGCGCTCCAGCTCCAGCGTCGTACCGATCCGGGCGGAGGCGTCGGCGATGACCGCGAGGCGGCGCCGTGCGGTCTCCGCCTCCACGGAGGCCCGGTGCTGCTCGGTGATGTCCACCACCGAGACCGCCACCCCCAGCACGTTGTTCATGGCGTCGTCCAGCCGGTACAGCGACAGCGACCACACATGGTCCTCGTCGGGGTCGGCGGGGGTGCGGCCGATGAGCGGGTCGTCGATCAGCGGCACACCGGTCTCCAGGACCCGCCGGGCCGCAGCCTCCAGGGCGTCCGCGTCCAGCCGCGGCACCACCTCGCGCAGCCTGCGCCCCACGTGCTCGACGGCGGGAAGACCGTTGATCTTCTCCAGGGCCGGGTTCACGGACACGAAACGCAGCCGGGTGTCCAGGACGGCGAGTCCGATCGGTGACTGCTTCACCATCCGCTCGGACAGTGCCACGTCCTGCTCCAGCCGCCGTACGGTCGACTGGTCGGCGGCGAGCCCCAGCGCGTACACGTCGCCGCGGTCGTCCAGCAGCCGCATGTTGCGGAACTCGACCACACGGGTGCTGCCGTCCTTGTGTCTGATGGGGAAGCCGCCCGCCCAGCTCTGCCCGGTGCGCATCACATCGGCGAAGAGCTTGCCGACCAGCTCCAGGTGCCGTTCGTGCACCATCAGCCGGGCGGCGTACTGTCCGAGCGCCTCCTGCGCGGTGTAGCCGAACAGTTCCTCCGCCTGCGGGCTCCACAGCACGATCCGGCCGTTGGCATCGAGGACCACCGAGGCGACGCGCAGCACGTCGAGCAGGCCGCCCGGCCGCATCGGGCCGCTCGCGGGCCCGCCGCCCTCGGCCGCCGGAGCCCCGGCTGCACTCATGCCATGCACCGCCTTCGCCCGTCCGCACGGCACGCCGTCCCCCGTGCCGACTCCCCTGGTTCTACCGCGCTCACACCCGACTCTCCGTCGCCTTTCTCCACCATCTCGCAACACGTGGCAGGCGGGCAGCCGAAGACACCGCGCCGGGGCGCGCGGTGCGGCGGTCTCCTGCCCAGACCGTACAGCCCGGGACCCCGGGCCGTGACAGTTCGGACTCACATGGATCCTGCATTGGTCTGTACATGACCATCGGGCCGGGCCAGACTGTCCGCCGACCGAGTGCCCCGCCCCCCATCCAGGAGTCGGCCATGCCCGCACCCGTGCCCGCAACCGCCAGACATCGTTGTCGCACCGTCCTGACGGGGCTCCTCACCCTCGCCACCGCCGTCGTCGTGTCGCTCGCCGCGACGGCGCCGGCCTCCGCCGCCGACACCTGGACGGAGACCGGCTCCGACCGCGCCGACCCGCTGACCGAGAGCCAGGGTCTGACCTCGGTGGAGGTCCCGGCGGGCAGCCCCAACCGCTACACCGGCATCGGCACCATCCCCCTCAGCGTCTCCCTGCGCGGCTGGAATCACGTCGGTGACCCCGACGCCTCGTCCAACGGCTACTACATCGAGCCCTACCAGAGGGACTCCGGCAACTCGAAGATGTTCCGGGTGCAGGCACCGGACGGCGCCTGGTCCGAGTACGTCCACACGCTCGGTGCCGGCGAGGCCCTGAACAACTCCTGGGTCGCGATCTCCCCGGACGGCCAGTGGATGCTGTCGGGCGAGTGGGGAACCATGAGCCGCCTGCTGGTCTTCCCGACCCCCGGGCTCAACCCGGCCACCTCACCCTCGGTGGACCTCCCGCAGGCCTCCACCGTCCACCTGGACCGTCCGGTGCGCGACGTCCAGGGCTGCGACTTCTCCGGCCCGACGACCCTGCTGTGCTCCTCCGACGACCCGGACGGAAGCCTCTTCGGTCTCACCAAGCCGCTGCTCCAGATCGATCTGTCGGCCGCCCCGGACGGCTCCGCGGACGTCGTCGGACATGTCACGGCCCTGCGCCAGATGCCGCTGCGCAGCTCCTGTTCGGGCACCTTCGAGGTGGAGGGCATCGACTACGACCGTCGTACCGGCGTCCTGCGCGCGGTTGTCGTGTCGCCCGGGTTCTGCGTGCTCACCGACAGCATGACCTACAGGTTCTCCCGCGGCTGACCCGACCGGGTACGCAGCGGTAGTGCTCACCGACCGGTGGTGCTTTGCTGGGATGGACGCGGTGGGGCGTCGGGTCCGTGCCGCCGCGGCGGGCTCACGAAAGGAGCGGGCAATGACGAACACGGAGCGGTCGCACCCGGAAACCGTCTCGGTGGAGATCAGCGGATGCTCCAAGGAGGACGCCCGCACCGTCTTCGACGTGCTCGGCAGGTGTTTCGCGTCCGACCGCGGGCCGGACGAGGTGCCGCAGCAGCTCCACGAGACCCGCCCGATGGTGTGGCTCGGCACGTACGACGTGGCGGAGTCCCACGGGCAGGGCTTCCCGCCCGTCCACCTCGACCATTCCGTCCTGGCGGACGTCCAGGGCGGCTACTGGGCCGTGGACCGCTTCCGTCACACGCTGGACTCCATCTTCACCGTCCACGAGACGTGCACGGCCTCCGGCGATCAGGAGCGGGACCTCCACCTGCGCCTGGAAAGCCGCTGACAGGGCTCACTGCGACAGCGCCCCGGCCGGTTCCTGACCGGCCGGGGCGCTGGTGTGCCGTCACCTCGTGCCGTCATCCCCGTGTCCTCACCGGGAGCCGTCACCTCACGGCGGCCACTCCGGTCGGTGACCGAAGTGGCCCGAGTCACCTCCATGCGTTTATGCAACTAGTTGCATAGAGGCTCGCGGTTCCTCTACAACAAGAGGCGACGACACCGCGTACGGAGGGCCCGATGAGCCGATACCCGCACCTGATGACCCCGCTCGACCTGGGCTTCACCACACTGCCCAACCGTGTGCTCATGGGCTCCATGCACGTGGGCCTGGAGGAGGCCGAGCGCGGCTTCGAGCGCATGGCGGCGTTCTACGCCGCCCGCGCGCGCGGGGGAGTGGGCCTCATCGTCACCGGCGGCATCGCACCCAACGACGAGGGCCGGCCCTGGGAGGGCGGCGCCAAGCTCACCACCGAGACCGAGGCCGGGCAGCACAGGGTCGTCACCGAGGCCGTACACCGCGAGGGCGGCCGGATCGCGATGCAGATCCTGCACTTCGGCCGGTACGCCTACCACCAGGACCTCGTCGCGCCGAGCGCCCTGCAGGCCCCGATCAGCCCCCACGTGCCGCGCGAGATGACCGATGCCGACATCGAGCGGACCATCGACGACTACGCCCGTGCCGCGCGCCTCGCCCGGCAGGCCGGCTACGACGGTGTCGAGATCATGGGCTCCGAGGGCTACCTGATCAACGAGTTCATCGCCGCGCAGACCAACCACCGAGCGGACCGCTGGGGCGGCTCCTACGAGAACCGGATGCGCTTCCCGGTCGAGATCGTCAAGCGTGTGCGCGAGGCCGTCGGCGCCGACTTCATCATCATCTACCGGCTGTCCATGCTGGACCTGGTGCCGGGCGGCTCCTCCCTGGAGGAGGTCGTCACCCTCGCCAAGGCGGTCGAGGCCGCGGGAGCGACCATCATCAACACCGGCATCGGCTGGCACGAGGCCCGCATCCCCACCATCGCCACCTCCGTGCCGCGCGGCGCCTACGCCTGGGTCACCAAGAAGCTCATGGGCGAGGTGTCCGTGCCGCTGGTGACCACCAACCGCATCAACACTCCGGAACTGGCCGAGGAACTGCTGGCCGGCGGCTACGCCGACATGGTCTCCATGGCCCGCCCGATGCTCGCCGACCCCGATTTCGTCGCCAAGGCCGCTGCCGGGACGCCCGAGGCCATCAACACCTGCATCGGCTGCAACCAGGCCTGCCTGGACCACACGTTCAGCCTCCAGATCACCTCCTGCCTGGTCAACCCGCGTGCCTGCCACGAGACCGAGCTGGTGCTCTCTGCGACCCGGCGGCGCAAGAACGTCGCGGTCGTGGGCGCCGGTCCGGCCGGACTGGCCTGCGCCGTCAGCGCCGCCGAGCGCGGCCACCAGGTCACCCTCTTCGACGCCGCGAGCGAGATCGGCGGCCAGCTCAACGTCGCCCGCAAGGCCCCCGGCAAGCAGGAGTTCGACGAGACGCTGCGCTACTTCCGCCACCAGCTCGACGCGCACGGCGTGGACGTACGCCTCGGCACCTGGGTGGGCGCGGCCGACCTGGACGGTTTCGACGAGGTCGTCGTCGCCACCGGCGTCACCCCGCGCACCCCGGACATCCCCGGCGTCGACCACCCCCGCGTCCTCGGCTACCTCGACGTGCTGCAGGGCGGCGCCCCCGTCGGCGACCGCGTCGCCGTCCTCGGCGCCGGCGGCATCGGCTTCGACGTCGCCGAGTTCCTCACGGACGGCGGCGACAAGGCGCACGAGGACCCCGAGACGTACTTCCGGCACTGGGGCGTCGACACGGACTACTCGGCGCCGGGCGGCCTCGCCGCACCCCGACGGCCCGCCCCGCCGCGCACCGTCCACCTGCTCCAGCGCAAGACCAGCAAGGTCGGCGCCGGCCTCGGCAAGACCACCGGCTGGATCCACCGCGCCGAGCTGAAGCACCGCGGCGTCACGATGGTCCCGGGCGTGCGCTACGACCGGATCGACGACGCCGGTCTGCACATCACCGTCGGCGACGAGAGCACGGTCCTGGACGTCGACACCATCGTGCTGTGCACCGGCCAGGAGCCGCGCCGCGACCTGTACGACGAGCTGGTCGCCGCCGGGCGCAGCGCGCACCTGATCGGCGGCGCCGACGTCGCGGCCGAACTGGACGCCAAGCGGGCCATCAAGCAGGGGACGGAACTGGCCGCGGCGCTGTAGGGGCCGTACCCCGCCTCCCTAGGATGAGCCCATGTCACTCCCGCACGCGATCCTCACGGCCCTGCTGGAAAAGCCCTCGTCAGGGCTGGAGCTGACCCGCCGGTTCGACAAGTCGATCGGTTACTTCTGGTCCGCGACGCACCAGCAGATCTATCGCGAGCTGGGGAAACTCGAGGCCGAGGGCTACATCCGCACACTGCCGGCCGAGCAGCCGGCCCGCGGGCAGAAGAAGAGCTACGAGGTCCTGCCCGCGGGCCGCGCCGAACTGGCCCGCTGGACCGCCGCCGGGCAGGACCCCAAACCGCTCCGGGACGTGCTCCTGCTGCGGCTGCGTGCCGCCGCCGTGGTCGGCACGGCGGGCCTGGAGGACGACCTGCGCCGCCACCTGGAGCTGCACCGGCGGCAGTTGGACGAGTACCAAGAGATCGAGAAGCGCGACTTCCCGCCCGACCGGGACGCCCCGCAGGACCGGCTGCGCCATCTGGTGCTGCGGGCGGGCATCGATCTGGAGACCTTCTGGACGCAGTGGCTCACCCAGGCGGTGGAGGAGCTGGCACGACTCCCTGAAGCCTGAAGCCTGCCGAGGCCGCTGACAGCTTCAGAGGCGGTACGGCTTCGAGCGGCGGCGCAGGTACCAGCCCGTGGCGATGACACCTGTGCCGACCAGGGCCGCGCCCACGCCGAGGGTGAGCGTGCCGTAGTCGCGGGCGGCGCCGCCCAGGCCGCCCATCACACCCCGGGAGGGGGCCGGCGTCGACGTCGACGAGATGGTGGGACCCGTGGCGGAGGAGACGATGACCGACTGCGTACCCGCCGTGCTGCCGCTGGAGCAGACCACCACGACGGTGTACGTCCCCGGGTTCACCCCCGACCAGGCCGCCGACTGGCTGATGGTCGTGCCGGACAGGGCCACCTGCCGGCCCTGCGAGAAGTTCTGCTGACGGCTGGTCAGCAGAGCGGCCGTGCCCCAGCTGCCGTTGATCTGGGTGCACGCGCTGGTGACCACCGAGACCATGGAGCCGGTGGTGCTCACGGAGATGCCCGAGGCTGCCGCGGACGGCCCGGCGAGCCCGGCCGGGAGCGCGGCGGCAGCCGCCAGGGTCAGGCCGGAGCCGAGAAGGAGTCGTCTAGTGCGCATTGGCTGGCCTCCGGCGGCACGGGTGGCGGTACGTCCCATGCGCCGCCGAGGGTCGGGAAGCGTCCGTGCTGCCTCAACCGAAGCCAACGCGGACTCGGGAGGGCCCGCACGTGGACGGCATCCGGCCAGGTGACGGATTCCTTCGTCCGGCGCAGACCGGCACGCCGCCGGCGTACCGCCGGTGTGCGGGTGGGCGGCGGGTCAGCCGCCCGTGGTCACCGTCCGCTCCGGCGAGAACCCGCCCCAGGTGCCGTCGGGCAGCCGCGCCCGCAGCCGTACCCGGTGCTCGGCCCCGGGGTCCCGGCCGGCGTAGAAGCTGTACGTCGCCCGGCCGCGCGGCGGTGTGCCGCCCCACACCAGCGAGGTGGCCGTCCTGCCGTCGAGCTGGATCTGGTACTCCGTGATCACGCCGTCCGTGCGCGGCGGATCCCAGGCCAGGTCGATGTAGTAGGCCCCGCCGGTCCCGTGGGTCGAGGCGGTGAAGCCACCGGGCGCGGTGTCGGTGTCCCGGCCGTCATCGGTGCCCGGTGTACCGATCCGGACCGGGGCGCTCGCCGGGGAGAGGTTGTCGGCCGCGTCCCGGGCCCGCACGGTGAACACGTACCGGGTGCCGGGGCGCAACCCGGTGACCACCGTCGCCGTCTGGTCCCCGCCGACGCTGTGGATCTTCACCCCGCCCTGGTAGACGTCGTACGACACCACCGCCCGGTCGTCCCGGGAGGCTGCCCAGGACAGCTCGGCGGCCCGGTTGCCCACGACCCGTCCGGCCGGACGCCGCGGGCGGGTCGGGGCCGAGTGGTCCGCGGCGGTCACGGCGGGCGTCCGTGCCCGCACCGCCGGGCTGGACGGCCCGAGACGCCCGTCGGTGTCCCGGGCCCGCACGGTGAAGACATAGAGGGTGGACGGCCTGAGCCTGGTGACGTCCACCATGTGCTGAGAGCCCGGTACTTCCCCCACCTTTGTGGTGCCGCGATAGACCTCGTAGGAGCGGATGCCTCGTGTGTCCGGCACCGCGTTCCACATCACGTGCACGCTGCGGGCGCTGCCGGCCGCGGCGGTGACACCGCTCGGGGCACCGGGTGCGCGGCCGTCGTCGCCGTCGGCCCCCCGGCTGCAGCCGCAGGCCGCCGCCAGCAGGGCCGCACAGACCAGCACCGACGGAAGGGGAACGCGTCGCACCTGCCTGCCTCCCGGGGAACGGTGGCACGGAATAGGTCCGGACCAATATGCCCGGCCGGGTCGGCCGCAGCAAGAGGGGTGCGGTTGGTGACCACGCCGGGCCGTTACGTATGCTGAGGGTCGCTGTAGCTGAACTTCCTGACGGATCAGGGGTGTTCATGTCTCCGGCGCGGACACGCTGTCGTCGCCGAACCCGCGCCGACGCGGGCGGCCGGGGGCCTGGGCGACACCGGCCCGGTTCCCCGGCTCCGCTTCACGACGCGTCAGGCTCACGGCGAAACACTGCTCCATCCGGCCCCGTCCCGGGTGGACCTGCGCGCAGAGCCGCATCACATTGGGCACGATGTCCGCTCCGTCCCCCCGAGGAGAGGGTCCTCATCGTGCGTGTCCATGCGCCGGCGCTGGCCGCGGCCGGCGCCGCCCTGCTCGCCCCGGCGGCGCCGGCCCCGGCCACCGCCGTTGCGTCCCCGGCAAGAACCGTGGCCCGCAGCGCGGGCGCTGTCGCAGCTGCCGACCTGCTGGCCCGGCTCGACGCGTGCACCCAGGTCTCCCACGGCCGCTACCGCACCGACGCCGGCCGCCCCGCGACCGTCCCGGTCTGCGGCACCCGCGACGCCGTCTTCTGGAAGGCCGACCTCGACATCGACTGCGACGGCCGGCCCACCGCGCGCTGCAACCGGCGCACCGACCCGCACTTCTTCGCCTCCACCGCCTACCAGCAGTCCGACGGCCGCCGGCTGAACGCCGAGACGCTTCCCTACATCGTGGTACCGGCGCCGAGCGGCATCTGGAACCACCGCGCGGCGGGCGTGCGCGGCGGCTCCGTCGCCGCCGTCGTCTACCGGGGCCGGGTGCAGTACGCGGTCGTCGGTGACACCGGCCCGCGCGACACCATCGGCGAGGCCTCCTACGCTGCTGCCCAGGGGCTCGGCATGCGGGCCGACCCCCGCGCCGGCGGGGCGGACTCCGGCGTCACCTACATCGCCTTCAAGAACTCCCGCGTCGCTCCCATCGAGGACCGCCGGGCGGCGGTGGCGACGGGGGAGCGCCTGGCCCGGCTCTTCGTGGCGAACCACTGACCGGCCGCACCCCCGGTTGCCTCTCAGGCCGCTGTCCCGGACAGTGCGTCGGACGACGTGGCGAACGGTGTGCTGAACGGTGTGCCGGGCGGTTCACCGAACGGCGTGTCAGACCTTCCGGTAGGCGTACGCCTCCGAGGCCGCCGCCACCACCGCGTCCAGGTCGGCGCCCGCCGCCGCCGTGACCACCGCGGCCACCGCTCCCTCGACGAACGGGGCGTCCACCAGCCGTGTACCGGCGGGGACTTCGCCGCCCTCGGTGAGCAGCGCCTTCACGGTGAGGACCGCGCTGCCGAGGTCGGCGAGCACCGCGACCCCGGCACCCCGGTCGACCGAGGCCGCCGCCGCGGAGATCAGCTCGGCGCTGGTGCCGAGCCTGCCGCCCTCCGCACCGCCCGCCGCCGCGACCGGCACCGCCGTGGCCCCGCCCGCCAGGCCCTTGGCCAGTTCGGCGACGGACGCGGCGACGTCCGCGCTGTGCGACACCAGCACGATCCCGACCAGCTTCATGTCGCTCACGGTCAGCCCTCCGCCGCCTCGGCCAGCGCGGCGATCAGCAGTGCCGACGACGTCGCGCCCGGATCCTGGTGGCCGATGCTGCGCTCACCGAGATAGCTGGCCCGGCCCTTGCGGGCCCGGAGCGCGATGGTGCCCACCGCCCCCTCCTCCGCGGCGGCGCGCGCGGCGGCGAAGCCGTCGCCGAGCGCGTCCACCGCCGGCACCAGAGCGTCGATCATGGTCTTGTCGCCGGGTGCCGCGCCACCGAGCCTCATCACCCCGTCGACCCCGGCACGCAGCGCCTCGGCCAGTTGCTCCTCGCCGACCTCGGCGGCGTCGCCGAGCGCCTTGCCGGTCCGGCGCAGCAGGGTGCCGTACAGCGGCCCGGCCGCGCCGCCCACCGTCGAGATCAGCCTGTGCCCGGCCAGCGTCAGAACGGCACCCGGAGTCTGCGGCTCCTCCTTCTCCAGGGCGGTGCGCACGGCGGTGAACCCCCGCTGCAGATTGGTGCCGTGGTCGGCGTCCCCGATGGGCGAGTCGAGGGCGGTGAGCCGTTCCGCCTCGCGGTCGACGGACGCGGCGGTGGCCGTCATCCAGCGGCGGAAGAAATCGGCGTCGAGCACGTGATCTCCTTACGTGTCAGGGATGTTGATCGCTTCGCCCGCCGTGCGACGGCCGTTTCACATCCCCCAGCGCAGTGCCGGGGTCCTCACCGGGGCGTCCCACAGCCGCAGCAGTTCCTCGTCCACCTGGCACAGGGTGACCGAGACTCCGGCCATGTCGAGGGAGGTGACGTAGTTCCCGACGAGCGTGCGGGCCACGGCGACACCGCGCTCGCGCAGCACCCGCTGCACCTCGGCGTTGAACCCGTACAGCTCCAGCAGCGGGGTGGCGCCCATGCCGTTGACCAGGACGAGCACGGGGTTTCGCGGGGCCAGGTCGTCCAGGATCGCGTGGACCGCGAAGTCGGCGATCTCCCCCGAGGTCATCATCGCCCGCCGCTCCCGGCCCGGCTCGCCGTGGATGCCGATCCCCAACTCCAGTTCGCCCTCGGGCAGATCGAAGGTCGGGCTGCCCTTGGCCGGTGTCGTACAGGCGCTCAGCGCGACACCGAAACTCCGGGAGCCGGCGTTCACCTGCCGACCGATCGACTCGACCCGCTCCAGCGGCTGCCCCTCGGCCGCTGCGGCGCCCGCGATCTTCTCCACGAAGAGCGTCGCGCCGGTGCCGCGCCGGCCCGCCGTGTAGAGACTGTCGGTGACGGCCACGTCGTCGTCCACCAGCACCTTGGCGACCTGGATGCCCTCGTCCTCGGCAAGTTCGGCCGCCATGTCGAAGTTCAGGACGTCACCCGTGTAGTTCTTCACGACGAACAGCACCCCGGCCCCGCTGTCCACGGCCGCCGCCGCCCGTGCCATCTGGTCCGGCACCGGAGAGGTGAACACCTCTCCCGGGCAGGCCGCCGACAGCATGCCCGGCCCGACGAACCCACCGTGCAGGGGCTCGTGTCCCGACCCTCCGCCCGATACGAGCGCGACCTGCCCGGCCACGGGAGCGTCCCGGCGTACGATCACCCGGTTCTCCACGTCCACGGTCAGGTCCGGATACGCGGCTGCCATCCCCCGCAGCGCATCCGCCACCACGGTCTCCGGGACGTTGATCAGCATCCTCATGGGTGTCTCCTCGGGAGCTTGGCACTTGAGCCCGGTGACCTGCGTCTTCGCAGGTCACCGGGCTGAGGGCGATATGTGGTCTCGGCGGTTCGCTGGGGGTCGCAGGCGGGTGGTGGCGGGTCTGTCGCTGACTCGAAGCCGACGTCGGTGACAACGTGTCAGGTCATGGTGATCGCTGATCACTCGGTCGAACTGCCTTCTCTACCGGCAGTATCGACCCTGCGCCCGCGAAGGTCACCTGTCGTGGCGCACAGGACAGAGCGCATGGACGGTGCACGCGTGGCGTGCAGAGCACCTGCGCGGGCCGCGTTCTCCGTGGCCGTCCCCGCGGTGACCGGCGGCAGCTGCCGGTGAGCACGCCCGCTCCGGTGTCCCCGCCGCGTTCTCCGGATGCTGCGCGGCCCTGGCCGCCTCTGGCCGGACGGACCTGACCGACCGCGCAGTCTTCTGCCCCGGCGAAGGCGGCGGTCCTTCAGGAGGCCCTGCGATGGCGTACGGCGTCGAGCGCCCGGTCGACGGGGCCGAGCACCGGTGCGGCCAGCTTGTTCGCGGCCTCGTTGTTGACCCAGCGGTGCGGCCGGGTGGGCGCGTAGACCTGCGTGACTTTGACCTCGGTGCCCAGCATGCGCAGCCGGGAGGGGCTGATCGCCTTGCGCAGTGCCTTGAACTCCTCGCGTTCCTCACGTGCGGCGTGCTGGGTGACCGCGCGCCGGGCCTCGTTCAGGCGCCGCAGATACCCGGCGCCGTCCGGGCCGGTCCGCCACAGAGCGACCAGCAACTGCTTGGCCTCCTTCTCCTCGCCGCGCCGACGGGCGGCCAGTTCCCGGCCATGGCGGAGTGCGCGGCGCGCGACGGGGTGGACGTGCGCCTCTTCGGCGGCCTCGTGCACGGCGAGCAGGCGCATCAGCCGGTCGAAGTTCCGGCGGCGCCACGGGCCGGGCAGTGCGGCACGCAGGAAGCCCAGCTTGATCTGCCGGTGCTGGCGGGTGAGCAGGTCGACGACGTTCTCGCCGCCCAGAGCGCGTGCCATCCGCCGGGACCAGGCGGGAGTGGTCGTCGCGACGCCGACGGCCATCGCCTTTCCGGTGAGCAGCGGCTTGGCCCGCGCCGTCTTCAGTGCGGCCGACTTGGTCAGGGTGCCCATGATCCCTCCTCACTCCGGACTCAGCGGTCACGGGTACCCCGCCCGGACCACCCGTACGCACTCCCGGGCTGCTTTCCGGGCCTTGCCGATCGCCTGGTGTGCACCGGCACACATACGGCGACACAGCAGCCGGCCACCGGACCGGCAGGGTTTACGCGTGGCGCGGCGAGGCAACCCCGAGGCCCGACCCTCGCACCTCCTGCTAGGAGAACGCCCATGACACAAGTCGCCGACTACGTGCTGCAACGCCTCACCGAGTGGGGTGTCCAACGCGTGTACGGCTATCCCGGTGACGGCATCAACGGACTGCTCGGCGCCTTCGACCGGGCCCAGGGCACACCCGAATTCATCCAGACGCGGCACGAGGAGATGGCTGCGTTCATGGCCTGCGCCCATGCGAAGTTCACCGGCGAGGTCGGCTGCTGCACGGCGACCTCGGGGCCCGGCGCCGTTCATCTGCTGAACGGGCTGTACGACGCCAAGCTGGACCACCAGCCGGTGGTCGCCGTGGTCGGCCAGCAGAAACGGCTCTCCCTGGGTGCCCACTACCAGCAGGAGGTCGACCTGGAACGTCTTTTCGCGGACGTCTCCGAGTTCTGCCAGATGGTCGTCCACCCGGGACAGGCCCGGCACGTCATCGACCGGGCCTTCAAGACCGCGCTGACCATGCGCGGTGTCGCGACGATCATCATCCCGAACGACGTCCAGGAGGAGGACGCCCAGCCGTCACCGCCGAAGACGCACGGGTCGGTGTTCTCCAGCGTCGGCTGGAGCCGCCCCCGGGTGCTGCCCGACCCCGACGAGCTGCGCAAGGCCGCGGACGTCCTCAACGAGGGCACCAAGGTCGCCATGCTGGTGGGGCAAGGCGCGGCCAGGGCCCAGGAAGAAGTCGTCGAGGTCGCGGAGCTGCTCGGCGCCGGCGTCGCCAAGGCGCTGCTCGGCCGCGAGGTCCTCCCGGACGACCTGCCGTTCGTGACCGGGCCGATCGGTCTGCTCGGCAGCAAGGCGAGCGACAACATGATCCGGAAGTGCGACACCCTCTTCATGATCGGCAGCAGCTTCCCCTACTCGGAGTGGCTGCCGGACGAGGGCCAGGCCCGGGGCGTCGAGATCGACATCGACGGACGGATGATCGGCATCCGCTACCCCATGGACGCCCACCTCGTCGGCGACGCCAAGGAGAGCCTCCGCGCGCTGATCCCCCTCCTGCGACGCAAGACGGACCGCGGCTGGCGCGAGCAGGTCGAGAAGGACGTCCGTGAGTGGAACGACCTGTGCGAGCGGTGGGCGAGCCAGCACTTCGAGGGCACGATCAACCCGCAGGCCGTCGCCGCCGAGCTGTCGCCGCGTCTCCCCGACCACTGCATCCTCACGGCCGACTCCGGTTCGGGCACGAACTGGTGGGCACGCAACCTCAAGCTGCGCCAGGGTATGCGGGCGTCGCTGTCGGGGACGCTGGCCACGATGGGCCCCGGCACGCCGTACGCGATCGCCGCGCGCTTCGCCCACCCGGACCGGCCGGTGATCGCCTTCGTCGGTGACGGGGCGTTCCAGATGAACGGCATGAACGAGATGATCACCGTCAGGCGGTATCTCGACCGGCTCTCCGGGCCCGCCCCCTTCATCTTCTGCGTGTTCAACAACCAGGACCTCAACCAGGTCACCTGGGAACAGCGCGCCATGGCCGGCGACCCGAAGTACCCCGCGTCCCAGGAGATCCCCGACATCCCCTACGCCGCTTACGCCCAGCTGATCGGCCTGAAGGGCATCGTCTGCGACGATCCGCACAAGCTCGGCGAGGCCTGGGACGAGGCACTGGCGTCCGACAAGCCGGTGGTGCTGGAGTTCAAGGTCGACAACGAGATCGCGCCGATCCCGCCGCACATCACGAAGATGCAGGCCAAGAAGACCGCCATGGCCACGCTCCACGACCCGGAGAGGGTCGGCATCACCGCCAGGGGCGTACGGCAGAAGATCACCGAGTATGCCGAACACCTCCCCGGCCGGGGCCAGAAATGAGCGGTCCGCGACAGGACGGCCCGCACCACGGCGCACAGGTCGTGGTGGTCACGGGCGCGAGCGCAGGCGTCGGCCGGGCCACTGCCCGCGCGTTCGGGGCGCGCGGAGCCGCGGTGGCGCTGCTGGCCCGTGGCCAGAAAGGCCTGGAGCAGGCCGCGCACGACGTACGGATGGCCGGTGGGCAGGCCCTGCCCCTGGTGGTCGACGTCGCGGATCCCGAGCAGGTGGAGGCCGCCGCGCAGCAGGTGGAGGAGCAGCTCGGGCCGATCGACGTCTGGGTGAACGCCGCGTTCGCCACGCTGTTCGCCCCGGTCACAGAGATCCGCCCGGAGGAGCTGAAAAGGGCCACCGAGGTGACGTACCTCGGCTTCGTCCACGGCACCCAGGCTGCCCTGCGCCGCATGCTGCCCCGCGACCGGGGCACGGTCGTGCAGGTCGGCTCGGCCCTGGCCTACCGCAGTGTGCCGTTGCAGGCGGCCTACTGCGGTGCCAAGGCCGCGATCCGCGGTTTCACCGACGCCCTGCGCTGCGAGCTGAGGCACGACGGCAGCGGCGTGCGGGTGACCACGGCCCACCTGCCGGGGCTCAACACCCCACAGTTCAGCTGGGTGCTGGCCAGGCTGCCGCGTCATCCACGGCCGGTCGCACCCGTCTACCAGCCAGAGGTCGCCGCCGAGGGCATCCTGTACGCGGCCGACCACCCGGAGCGGCGCGAGTACTGGATCGGCGGGTCCACGGTCGCCACCCTGCTGGGACAGCGCTTCGCAGCGGGCCTGCTGGAGAGATACCTGGCCCGGACCGGCTACGACTCGCAGCAGATGGACCAGCCCCTCGACCCCTCGCGCCCCGCCAACCTCTGGAAACCGGTCGACGACACCGACGGCGCCGACCACGGACCGCACGGGATCTTCGACCAGGAGGCGCACTCCCGCAGTCTCCAGCTGTGGGCCTCCCGCCACCGGCGTGCGCTGGCGCTCGGCGCAGCCGCTGCGGGCGCCGCCGGCACGGCGCTCGCAGTGACCCTGAACCAGTTGTCTCAGCGCGGCAGTGCGCAGACGTCGTTGAGGCGGACCGCGCACTCCAGCAGAAGCGCGTGGACGAACGCCTGGGGCAGATTGCCGCGCAGCTGGCGCTGACGCACGTCGTACTCCTCCGCGAACAGCCCGGACGGCCCGCAGGCCGCCCGGGTCCGTTCGAACCAGCGCAGTGCGCCCGCCCGGTCTCCGAGGCGGTCGGTGGCCAGTGCCATGGTGAAGCCGCACAGGAGGAAGGCCCCTTCGGCTTCACCCAGCGGGATCCCCGCGTGGCCGAAGCGGTAGACGTACCCGTCCCGAGCCAGCTGCTCCTCGACGAAGCGACGGGTGATCGCGCTGCTCGGATCGTCGCTGGGAGGGCAGCCGCGCGCCAGGGGCGTCAGCAACGAGGCCTCCGGGCCGTCGTCGTCGGCGGCCCGCCGCCACCGGCCGTCGGCGCGCAGACAGCGGCGGCGGGTCTCCGTGAAGACGGCCTCCGCCAGCTCGGCGCACCGCTGCGCCTGCCGTCCCGGCAGCGCCTCGGCCACCTGTCGCAGACCGCAGACCACGCTCAGCCGGGACTGGGTCCACCACCGTTCGTCCAGCTCCCACAGGCCGGCGTCGGGCCTTCGCCAGTTGCGCTCCACCGCATCGGCCGCGACCGTGACCGCCTGTTCCGCCTCCGGTGTGAGCCGGTCGTGGTGCGCGGCGGCGGCGAAGAGCTGAAGCACCTCCCCGAACGTGTCGAGCTGGAACTGGGAGGCCGCCCGGTTGCCGATCCGGTCGTTGCCCCCCGGGTAACCGGACAGGGGAAGCCCCTGCTCCTGCGGCACACGCCCGCCGTCGACGGTGTAGGCGGGGTGGAGGCCGTCGCCGTCGGCGAGGATGCGTTCGGCGGTGAAGCGCACGGTGCCGTCGAGCAGGTCGTGCGGGCCGTGCGCGGCGACCGCAAGGCCCGCGTAGCTCTGGTCGCGCAGCCAGGCGAAGCGGTAGTCGTAGCTGCGTCCGGTGTTCGCCCGTTCCGGCAAGGAGGTGGTGACGGCCGCGACCATGCCCCCGGAGGAACTCGTCAGGCCGCGCAGGACGGCATAGGCGTGCCGGGCGTCGCGAGGCGCGGCCAGGGAGGAGCAGTCGGGCACGGCCCGTCGCCAGGCGTCCTCCGTCCGCGCCCACAGCGGGTCCGGGTCCAGCGCGGCGGTGCTCGCCCGTTCCGACAGCTCCAGGACGAGGTCTTGGCACTCGCCCTTGCGGAGCCGGAAGGCCCCGCGCAGCCCGGATTCAGGGTTCCAGGCCGCCCCGTGCGCTCCGCGGAGCCGGAGCCGCAGCCCGCCCGCCTCCGCGGTCCACACCGAACCCTCCAGGCGGGGGTCGCGCACCCGGCACGCCCCGAAGCCGGGCCGCGGCTCGAGCCTGAGCCGCAGCCGTGCCTCTCCCTGCTCCACACGCATCCGGCGCAGCAGCACCAGACGGTCCGGCGAGGCCGGCATCGCCAGCGCGTCCCGGCACTCGACCACGGCGTCCGCGGTCACCCAGCGGCTGACCCGGATCAGCGTGCCGTCCTCGTAGTAGCCGCCCCACACGTGCCACCGGTCCTCCGGCTCCACGCCGAAGAACCCGCCGCCGCCGATGAGGGAGGAGAACACCGCGTCACTGTGCCAGCGCGGGGCGCACAGCCACACGATCCGGCCCTCGGGGTCCACCACGGCACCGCGTTCGCCGTCGGCGAGGACCGCGTACTCCCGCAGCACCCACGGAGGGCAGAGGCCGTTCGCCACCCGTGCCGGCCTGTCCGCTCTGTCATCCATGGCACTCGGGTTTTCCCGGTCGTCCGGCCGGGAAACGACCGGCGGCGCAGCAGCGGCGCCGCCGGAACGGCTGCCGGTGTTCCCACGGGTGCTCCTCGGCCGCCGCAGCCCACGCGTCCTCCAGGTGCTCGGACCACCTGGGTGTCCACACGCCGGAGCTGCCGATCGGACGGGGACGCTCGCCAGCCGGTCCGCTCCGCCGGTTCCCGGCCCTTCCCGCGGTCCGACGCCCGTCCTCCTGGCCCCGCCCGGTCCGTCGTCAGCCGGACGGACCAGGCCCCGCGCCCGGTAGGACGGCCGGCCGGGTGAAATGTGCATAGGACAAACCCCCCGGGAAACCCAGCCGATGCCCCGGCAGCCGACCAGGAGCAGAGGCTCACATGACTTCCCTCAGCACCCTTCGCCCACCGGTGACCCGCACCGCCGACGGCGCGCTGTCCTCCGAGCAGATCGACGAGCTCGTCGGAGGGATCAGCAGGCTGCCGTCGGGCCGGGCCCGGGACGCCGCCCGCGAGGACGCCATCCTCATGCTGCTTCCCCTGGCACGCCGGATCGCCGCCAAGTACCGCAACATCGGCAAGGAGGAACAGGACGACCTGCTCCAGGTGGCCTGTCTGGGGCTGGTCAAGGCCATCGACGGCTACGACCCCCACCGGGGCCACGCGTTCCTGTCGTACGCGGTGCCCTCGATCACCGGGGAGCTGAAGCGGCACCTGCGGGACCGGATCGGCCTGGTCAGGCTGCCGCGGTCCGTCCAGGAGGCACGACGAGAGATCAAGCACGTACGGCAGGAGCTCGAACAGCGGTGTCACGGACGCCCGCTCACGCAGACGCAGATCGCCCGTGCCTGTGGTCTGCCGGAGGATCTCGTCGCCGAGGCCCTGCGCTCCCATGGCGCGCTGCATCCCCGCTCGCTCGACGCACCACCGGACCGGACGGACAGTTCCGTGGCCGCCCTCAACGAAGTGATGGGGGAGTACCACGCCGGTCTCGAGGCCGCTGCCGAACGAGTGGATCTCATCCGGGCCCTGATGCAGTTCCCGGACCGGGAACGGCGCATCCTCGTCCTGCGCTTCTTCCACGACCGCACCCAGCAGCAGATCGCGGCGGCCGTGGGTGTCTCGCAGATGCATGTGTCACGGCTGCTCGCCCGATGCCTGGCCCGACTGCGGCAGACGCTCGCGGATCCGGACCCCTCCGTCACCGTGGAGGAACCACGACCATCGAAGGACGCTGCGGCCCCTGCGGAGCCCGCGTGCGTCACCCCCGGCACCCGGCCCTCCGCCCCGCGCCCACGGACTCGACCGGTGCACCCGCCCGGGCACACGCGCGCTCGACCAAGCGGGCGCAAGAGGGTCGCCGTCTGTTTGCGTGACCTCGCCACGGGTCACCCAATGCCGACGGCAGAGGTGCGCGTCCGAGGGAGAGCACGTCATGACGCTGGTGGCCGACTACGTACTGCAACGCTTGCGGGAATGGGGGATCGAGCGGGTCTACGGCTATCCCGGCGACGGGATCAACGGGCTGCTCGGCGCCTTCGACCGGGCGAAGGGACAGCCGGAACTCATCCAGACGCGGCACGAGGAGATGGCTGCGTTCATGGCCTGTGCCCATGCGAAGTTCACCGGCGAGGTCGGCTGCTGCACGGCGACCTCGGGGCCCGGCGCCGTTCATCTGCTGAACGGGCTGTACGACGCCAAGCTGGACCACCAGCCGGTGGTCGCCGTGGTCGGCCAGCAGAAGCGGCTCTCCCTCGGCGCGCACTACCAGCAGGAGATCCCCCTCGCCCAGCTGTTCGCGGACGTCTCCGAGTTCTGCCAGATGGTCGTGCATCCGGGGCAGGCCCGGCACGTCATCGACCGGGCCTTCAAGACCGCGCTGACCATGCGCGGTGTCGCGACGATCATCATCCCGGAGGACGTCCAGGAGGAGAAGGCCCAGCCGTCGCCGCCGAAGACGCACGGGTCGGTGTTCTCCAGCGTCGGCTGGAGCCGCCCCCGCCTGCTGCCCGACCCCGACGAGCTGCGCAAGGCCGCGGACGTCCTCAACGAGGGCACCAAGGTCGCCATGGTCATCGGTCAGGGTGCCGCACATGCCGAGAGCGAGGTCGTGGAGACGGCGGAGCTGCTGGGGGCCGGGGTCGCGAAGGCGCTGCTCGGGCGGGAGGTCCTCCCGGACGACCTGCCGTTCGTGACCGGTCCGATCGGTCTGCTCGGCAGCAAGGCCAGCGACAACATGATCCGGAACTGCGACACGCTGCTCATGGTGGGCACGAGTTTCCCGTACGCGGAGTGGCTGCCGGACGAGGGCCAGGCCCGGGGTGTCGAGATCGACATCGACGGGCGGATGATCGGCATCCGCTACCCCATGGACGCCCATCTCGTCGGCGACGCCAAGGAGACCCTCAAGGCCCTCCTGCCGCTGCTCGAACGCAAGCAGGAGCGCACATGGCGGGAGCAGATCGAGAGGGACGTCCGCGAGTGGGACGCGATCTGCCAGAAGCGGGCCGGACAGCACTTCGGCGGCACCGTCAACCCGCAGGCGGTGGCGTCCGAGCTGTCGCCCCGGCTGCCGGACGGCTGCATCCTGACCGCCGATTCCGGCTCGGGGACGAACTGGTGGGCGCGGCATCTGAAGCTGCGCAAAGGCATGCGGGCGTCGCTGTCGGGGACGCTGGCCACGATGGGCCCGGGCACGCCGTACGCGATCGCCGCGCGCTTCGCCCACCCGGACCGGCCGGTGATCGCCTTCGTCGGTGACGGGGCGTTCCAGATGAACGGCATGGCCGAGATGATCACCGTCAAGCGGTACCTGGACCGGCTGTCCGGCCCGGCACCGTTCGTCTTCTGCGTGTTCAACAACCAGGACCTCAACCAGGTCACCTGGGAACAGCGCGCCATGGCGGGCGACCCGAAGTTCCCCGGCTCGCAGTACATCCCCGACGTGCCCTACGCCAAGTACGCCGAGATGCTGGGCCTGAAGGGCATTCGCTGCGACAAGCCGAAGAAAGTCGGGAAGGCCTGGGACGAGGCCCTCGCCTCGAACGTTCCGGTGGTCCTGGAGTTCAAGGTGGACCAGGAGATCGCGCCGATCCCGCCGCACATCACGCTGGCGCAGGGCAAGAAGGCCGCCAAGGCCGCCGTACGCGATCCGGAGCGGGCGGGCATCGCCGCCAAGGGGGTGCGCCAGAAGCTCACCGAGGCGGCCGAGCACCTGCCCGGACGGCATTCATGAGCGGTGCGGGACCGACGCTGGACGGGTGCCGGATCGAATCGGTCGACGTGCACGCCTTCGAACTGCCGACCGACGGCCCGGACGGCACCGAGGAGGACGGCACCCTGGAGTGGGACTCCACGACCATGGTCCTGGTCCGGGTGCATGCCGGCGGTCGTACCGGTCTCGGTTACACCTACGGGGACGTGTCGGTCGCCTCGTTCGTCGACTCCGAGCTGGCGGCGGTGCTGCAGGGCAAGGACATGACCTCGCCACCGGCCCTCTGGCACCTGATGGGACGGCAGATCCGCAACGCCGGCCGTCCGGGTGTCGGCGCCATGGCCGTCTCCGCGGTGGACGTGGCGCTGTGGGACCTCAAGGCGCGTCTGCTCCAGCTGCCGCTGGTCCACCTGCTCCCGGCGTACCACGACCGCGTGCCGGTGTACGGCAGCGGCGGGTTCACGAACTACTCGCTCGACCGCCTCACCGAGCAGCTCACCGGCTGGGTGGAGCAGGGGATCCCGCGCGTCAAGCTCAAGACCTCCCGGGACCCCGGGAGCGACCCGCAGCGCCTGACGGCCGTCCGTACGGCCGTCGGTGACGGGCCGGAGATCTTCACCGACGCCAACGGGGCACTGGGCCGCAAGCAGGCCTTGTACTGGGCGCGCCGGTTCCACGAGGAGTGGGACGTGCGGTGGTTCGAGGAGCCCGTCAGCTCCGCCGATCCGGCGGGCTTGCGCATGCTGCGCGAGCGGGGTCCCGAGCGGCTGGAGATCGCGGCGGGAGAGTACGCGTACACCGCACGGGACTTCGTCAACCTGGTCGAGGGCCCCGCCGTGGACTGTCTCCAGGCCGATGTCACCCGGTGCGGGGGCATCACCGGCGTGCTGGAGGCGGCCGGTCTGGCCGCGGCCCACCACCTGGATCTGTCCGCCCACTGCGCGCCGGCGGTCTCGGCCCATGCGTTCTGCGCCGTGCGCCGGCTGCGGCACCTGGAGTACTTCCACGACCATGTGCGGTTCGAACGCCTGCTGTTCGACGGCACGTTGCCGCCCGACGGCGGTGCCCTGAGCCCCGACACCGGCCGGCCGGGCCTCGGCCTGGAGGTCAAGTGGCCCGACGCCGAGCGCTACCGCGTGTACGGGACGCGGACCACCTGAGCCGGCTGTGAAGGAGAGTTGAGACCGATGGCGAAGCCACCCCGCCGGACGACCCGCGAGATCCCGGCCAAGACCCACCCGCAGATCCCCGGAGCGCCACGGGCCCGCCAGACGCTGGACATCGGCAGGCTGGAGCGGGCCCTGCGCAGGGCCGTCGAAGGAGAAGTGCGCTTCGACACCGCCTCGTTGGGCCTCTACGCCCAGGACGCGTCCAACTTCCGGCAGGTACCCATCGGCGTGGTGGTCCCACGCACGCTCGACGACGTCGTGGCCGTGCACAGGATCTGTCACCGCTTCGGCGCCCCCATCCTCAACCGGGGCGGGGGGACGAGCCTGTCCGGCGAGACGGTCAACGAGGCCGTGGTGATCGACCACTCCAAGTACCTCACCCGCATCGGGAAGATCGACCCCGACCGCCGCCTGGTCACCTGCGAACCCGGCGTGATCAACGAGGAACTCAACCGTCACACGGGCAAGTACGACCTGGTGTTCGGGCCCGACCCCTCCACCCACTCCCGGTGCCTGATCGGCGGCAACATCGGGAACAACTCCTGCGGTATCCACTCGGTGCAGTCACAGCTGTACGGGCCCGGCCCGCGCACCAGCGACAACGTGCACGCCCTGGAGATCGTCACCTACGACGGCGCCCGCTTCTGGGTGGGGGTGAACGAGGAGGAGCACCTCGACGCCATCATCGCCGCAGGCGGCCGCAAGGGCGAGATCTACGCGGCGCTGCGGGACCTGCGCGACAAGTACGCCGACGTCATCCGGGCCGGATTCCGCCCGGCCGAACAGGTGCCGCGCCGGGTCTCCGGATACAACCTGGACGAACTCCTGCCCGAACGCGGCTTCAACGTCGCCCGCGCCCTGGTCGGCACCGAGAGCACCTGCGCCACCGCCCTGCAGGCCGTCCTGATGCTCACCCCCGCCCTCCTGCAACGCACCACCGTCGTGGTGGAGTACGACGACCTCGGCGACGCCGCCGAGCACTGCGAGGAGATCGTGCGGCGCTTCAAGCCGATCGGCCTGGAGGCACTGGACGACGAGCTCATCCGCGACCAGAAGCTGCAGAACATGAACACGGCGAACATCCAGGAGCTGCCGCGGCCCACGGGTGGCGCCTGGCTCGTGGTGCAGTTCGGCGCGGACAGCGCGGAGGAGTCCGTGACGCAGGCCCACGCCTTCGCCGACTGGCTCACCGGCGCCAAGGGCTACGCACGGGACCGCGTCAAGATCGTCAAGGGTCAGCAGGAGGGCGGCGACAGCGAACACCTCTGGGCGATCCGGGAGAGCGGTCTCGGCTCGACCGCGTTCCCGCCCGACGGCAAGGACCACTGGCCCGGCTGGGAGGACTCAGCGGTCCCGCCGGACCGGATCGGCGAGTACGTGCGGGAGCTGCGCAAGGTCATGGACCGGCACGGCATCACCGGCGCCATGTACGGCCACTTCGGCCAGGGGTGCATCCACAGCCGGCTCAGCTTCGACCTGCGCACCGCCGACGGCATCGCCACCTACCGGGCGTTCCTGGAGGACGCCGCCGACCTGTGCGTGTCCCTGGGCGGCTCGGTCTCCGGCGAACACGGCGACGGCCAGCAGCGCGCCGAACTGCTGGAGAAACAGTTCGGACCCGAACTCCTCCAGGCCATGCGGGATTTCAAGGCCATCTGGGACCCGCAGTGGAAGATGAACCCGGGCAAGGTCGTCGACGCCTACCGCCTGGACGAGAACCTCAAGCTCGGCACCGACTACAACCCGCCGCGGCACCCGCTGAAGTTCGCCTACACGGAGGACGGCGGCGACTTCGCCCACGCCACCCTGCGCTGCGTCGGCATCGGCAAGTGCCGGGTTCCGCAGGCCGAGACGACGATGTGCCCCAGCTACCAGGTCACCCGAGAGGAGAAGCACACCACCCGCGGCCGGGCCCGTCTGCTGTACGAGATGCTGAGGGGCGACGTCCTCACCGACGGCTGGCAGTCCAAGGAGGTGTACGACGCCCTCGACCTGTGCCTGGCCTGCAAGGGCTGCACCAACGACTGCCCCGTCAGTGTGGACATGCCCACCTACAAGGCCGAGTTCCTGTACCACCACTACAAGTCGCCGCGCCGATGGCGCCCCCGGTACGCCTACGCCTTCGGCTTCATCGACCAGGTGGCCAGGATCGCCTCCCGCGTCCCCGAACTCGCCAACCTCGCCACCCACACGCCCGGCCTCGCCCGGATCGCCAAGCTCGTGGCAGGCATCGACCCGCGCCGCCCGCTGCCGCGCTTCGCACCCATGACCCTCCAGGAGTGGTTCGTCCGTCGCGGTGGCACCACCAACCCGAACGGTCGCCCGGTCGTGCTGTTCCCGGACACCTTCAACAACCACTTCCACACGAACGTCGGTGTCGCGTGTGTCGAGGCGATCGAGGCCGCCGGCTGGCAGGTCGTCATGCCCGAGCAGCACATCTGCTGCGGCCGGCCGCTGTACGACTACGGTTTCCTCGACGCCGCGGAGCGCTACCTCCACCGCGTCCTGGACACCCTGCGCCCCCATCTGCGGGCCGGCACGCCCATCGTCGGCATGGAACCGAGCTGTCTGGCGGTCTTCAAGGACGAGCTGCCCAAACTGCTCCCGCACGACGACGACGCCGCACGGCTGACCAAGAACGCCTACCACTTCCCGGAGTTCTTCCGGGCCTTCGGCATCGACCCGCCAGAGCTCGACGGCACGGCTCTGCTCTGGGGCCACTGCCACCACCGCGCCACCGGCGGCATGAGCCCCGAGCAGCAACTGCTGGAGCAGATGGGGCTCGAGGTGAACAACCTCCAGGGCGGCTGCTGCGGCCTCGCCGGGTCCTGGGGCTTCGAGTCCGGCAAGTACGAGATCTCCATGGCCTGCGGCGAACAGGCTCTCCTGCCCGCCGTACGGGACGCCGCCGACGACTGCCTGGTGGTGGCCGACGGCTTCTCCTGCAAGACCCAGATCACGGACGCCGGCACCGGGCGGCGTGCCCTGCACGTGGCCGAGGTGATGAAGCTGGCCCGCGACAAGGGCAGGGACGCGGCGACCGGGCTGCCCGAACGCGGTGCCGCCGCCACGCCGAAACCTCCGCTGCCCGAACGGCTGCTCAGGGTGGCGGCCGTCACCGCCGTGGGCGCGGCGCTGACCGCGGCGGGGATCAGGATCGCCCGTCGGTGAGGGCCGTGCGTCCCTGAGTGCCGCTGAAGGCAGTGATCGCGGCGTCCGTCACCTCGGGGCCCGGCTCGGTCGAGCAGCGCAGGTCCGGCGCGCAGGCCGAGCGGGCGCTCAGGGTCGGCCTGCCGACCCCGCGGTGGGAGGCCGTCCGGCGGACGCCTCCCACCGGACCGCACCCGTATCCGGCTCCGCACGCGGTGATCCCTGGCACGGCCGGAGCGGCGGCACCTGTCGTGGGCCGGGCGCAAGTCGTTCTTGTCCGGCGGTGACGGTCTGACGGCGATCCGGCACCCCTCCCGCCGGCCCCGTCGAGCCGGCCTGGAGAGCTCGGCCCAGCCGCCGACAGCAGTGCGCCACGACGCGGGACACCTGGCCCTGCGAGAGACCGACGGCAGCGGCGATCTGCTGCTGGCTCTGCTCCTGGTAGAAACGCAGATGCAGAATGCGCCGCTCCAGTGCGGTGAGCCGTCGCACGGCCGAGGCCAGCGTCATCACGTCGACCACATGGTCGACACCCCGGTGCTCGAGGCCGGTCCCGCACACTGCCGTGTGCGCCTCTCGGCCGATGGCCGGCGCATCCAGTGAGACAGGGCGGCACTCCCGCAACGCACGGAGCGTGGCCGACACCAGGGCGGTCTCCATCCCGAGGTGCGCTGCGATCTTCTCCGCGCCCGGCGCTACGCCCCCGTACCGCTGCTCCAGTTCCTCCAGGGCCTGGAGGACCGGCCCGCACGCCTCCTGAAGCGGCCGTGGCAGCCGGATCACCGGTACCCGGTCGCGCAGATGCCGTCTGACCTCACCGACGACGGTGGGAAGCGCGTAGGAGAGGAACGCGTGTCCACGGGAGGGGACGAATCCGTCGACCGCCCGCACAAGGCCCAGCGAGGCGACCTGCACCAGGTCCTCGAACTGCTCGCCGTGTCCTTGGAAGCGGCGCGCCACACGCCGCGCCAGCGGGAGCAGGGCCAGGATCGCCGCGTCCCGCAGGGCCTGGCGCCGAGGACCCGGTGGACACGCCGCGAGGTCGCGCATCGTCGCGTCCATCCAGGCGGAGGAGTGATCGGCCGCGAGGACGCGGTCGGGATGCTCCGGCCCGGGATCGGTGTGCGTGTGCATGGGCTCTCTGCTGAGTCCTTGGCGCGGGCGAGGCACCCGCACCTGTGGGCGCTCGTCGGGAACTCGGTTTCCGGGCCGTGAGAGGGAGATGCCTCTGGGGTGAGCGCATGGAACCGGCCTTCGGGACCCGTTTTCTGGAGTCGTGTTCTTCGTCACCGGTCACGGGCACCGTGAAACGAGCTTCACCCGGTCGGCCCGCGCCCGGTCGGCCGCACCGGCCAAACGGGTCAGGTTCCGCTCGTGTCAGCAGAGTCAGTCCCCCAGCGGTCTGCACTGCGGTCGCACGCGCGTCCCGTCAGCCGTGGCCATTCATCTTCATCGGCACAGTGCAGCTCTCGGCGCAACAGGGCTCGGGACTCCGGCGCGGTAGAAAGGACGTATGGCGCAGATGGAGACCCCGGCGGGGGGCCTGGACGATGTCGACGCGGTCACTCGAGCGGTGCTGACCGCCTCCCGGTTGCTGGTGGCGGTCTCCGCCCGCTCGCTCGCCGAGGTCGAGGAGCGGGTCACCCTGGCTCAGTTCAGGATGCTGGTCGTGCTGGCCGGCCGGGGTGCCACCAAGCTCGTCGCCCTGGCCGAACTGCTGCACGTGGCGCCCTCGACGGCGATGCGCATGGTGGACCGGTTGATCACTGCCGGACTGGCGGACCGGCAGCCCAATCCTGGAAACCGCCGGGAGACCTTGCTTCAGCTCACCGAGGAAGGGCGGCGGACGGTGGAGGCGGTGACCGCCCGGCGCCGTGCCGAGATCGCCGCCATTGTGCAGCGGCTGCGACCGGCACAGCGATGGGCGCTCGTCGAGGCCCTCGACGCGTTCAACGAGGTGGGCGGGGAGCCGCCCGTTTCCGAGGGTGGCGGGGAGCCGCATCCGCTCGGCTGGGACATGGACCCCTCGGTGGGGCGGGAGGCGTGACCCAGGCTGGTCGGACGGCTCGCCGCGTCGGCTCTTCCTGCACCGCCAGCTATTTTGCATAATGCAAGCGTAGGGTGAGGGACGGCAGGGGGATACGCGCATGGGCCGACGGTGTGGCCGCCCGCCCCGTGTCGAGTCCCATGTGGTGGCCCATCTGCGCGCCACGGTATGGGGGCCGGCGGAATTCGCCGGATTCCCGCCCCGGGGACTCGTTGCGCAGGGGATCTTCGTAGCGGTCCTCGGTCTGACGGCCATCCTCGGGACCACGCTCGCGGGGGCGTCGACGGGAGTGCCCGCGCTGGCCGACGGTGAGGCCGGGCTCGCCTGTGCGGTCGCGCTCACCCTCTGTCTGCTGCTGGCTCGGGCGGGTCGCGCGTTGGTCGGCACGGTGGCAGTGCTGGGTGTCTGCCTCGCCCTGCGGGCACCCCAGGCCGCTGCGGGTGTCGTTCTCGCGGAGCGGGGCCGGGAGGAACCGGTTGTGGTCACCTCCGTCCGGGACAGCGGGGCGACCGGGGCTGCAGGCGGCCGTTACGTCTGTTCGGTCGTGGACTTTGACGGTGTACCGCTCAAGACCCCCATCTGGCGCGGCTGCGGCGAGAAGACCCGGCCGGGGGACGCGCTGGCCGTCGTCTACGACCCGCGGGGAAGGGTGCCGCCGCGGGGCGTCGGGCCGGGTGGCGGAGTGTTCGGGGCGGTGCGCGGTCTCGTTCCCTGGGCGGCCGTGTTCAGTGCCGTGTGTGTCGTCACCGTGGTCCGCTCCTACCGGCTGTCGGCCCCGGCGCCGGCGCGTGACGGGCACCAGGCCGCCGCCGGAGAAGGCCACTGACCAGCGGTCGGATCCTCCGACAGGGACGAACCCGTTGCACGCCTGCTCCGGCGGAGCTGCGGCGGCGCGGCCAGGAGGTGCGCGAGCACGGCGCGCTACTGCCTCGGGCCGACCCGCAGTGGACGGCCTGCTCGGAGGCGGCGGCCCGGGGCGTGGCCGACGGCGTGGCCGACCAGGCGGTCGTGTCCTGCGGGACCGGGACGGGCGCCGCCATCGCCGCCGACAAGATCCCGGGGGTACGGGCGGCGGTGTGCGCCCCTGCGGGGCGGACGGCGCACGCCGCTGGAACGAAGCAGATTCTCGCCGCGGTGTGTGCGGGTGAGCCGAGCGAGACCGCGAGAACATGGCCCGCGCCGGCCGCCTGGACGCCGCCGGGAAACGTTCCCAGGGCGCCGCCGGAGGCCGGCGCGGGCCGGTGCCGTGTTCGGGCGGACTCTGCCGGTTTTCTCGGGAGGGGTGTGTCCGGCAGGGCGCAGGTTCAGTGGGCGCCCAGTCCGCCGCCGCCGAACGAGCCGCTCGATCCCTTGCTCCAGCGCGGACGTTCCTTGCTGGCGCTCGGCTTGGTGTCGACGTTGCCCAGCTCGTAGGGCGTCAGCGGGCGACCGCCCTTGGGGACCTCGGGAACCTCCAGGGATTCCCTGTTCTCCCGGACCTCTCGCACCGCGCCCTCGGGCGGCAGGTGCGGTTGCTCCTCGGGGCGAGGCCGGGGTGGCTCGCGGTACTTGATCCTGGCGTTCATCCAGTACCCGCCGGCCAGGAGCGCCAGCACGGCTGCGGCCACCACGAAGAGCCCGAGACTCATCAGGCCGCTGGGCGCGGCCAGCGGCATCGTTGCGGTACTCATGGAACTCATAGAACAGGAATACCCCGCCTATAACGGGATGAACCGGACACCATGGGTGGTCGGTCGGCCACGTACGGCGACCCGCGTGCCCGTACAAAGACCGGCACGGTACGGGTGTTTGGCACTGCACACCCCGGCTACCCATAGGGTGTGTCCCGGCCGGCATCGCAAGAGCAGCTCTACCGGTTCCTCGAGGACCGATTCGCCTGTGCCCAGGCGTGCACGGAGTGCGCCCGGGCTTGTGCCGTGCGCGCGGGTCTGCTCGATCCGGACGGCACCGAGCGCCAGGAGCGCGTACGCCGCCTCGGCGTCATGTGTGCCGAGGTGTGCGACGCCACCTGCCATGTCCTCGGCGAGCAGAACTGGCAGGACGAGGAGCAGATCCGGGTCAGGCTGGAGTGGTGCCGCTCGGTCTGCCTCGAATGCGCCGGCGCCTTCGACGGCCAGGCCGGCGCCGAATCGGCCGCGGCGGCGTGCCGGACATGCGCCGACGCCTGCTCGTCCTTCCTGGAGAGCCTCGACTGAGCCGGCCCGGACATGCATGGCCGTTCCGGGTCCGCCTGAGCAGGCCCCGCCCGGTATGCCGCCCCGCCCGCGCACAAGCGCTTCACCGCGACACCGTCCGCCGCCTCGGCGCGGACGGCCGGCTCGGCGTGGGCTGGGCGAAGCAGTACGGGGGCGCGGACGGACCATGATGGAGCAGTTCGTCTTCTCCGACGAGGCCGCCCAGGCAAGAAGGCCTCCTGCCGAAGGCCCTCTCCGGCGGGATGACTTCGCGATCGACTTCGCCATCGGCTCCAGCGAGCACGGCGACGAGTACGCCGTCAACGGCCAGAAGATCTGGCACCCGGCTCGACACCTTGAAGCTCCTCAACTGGCGGATGGCGCGCGCCGGTCAGGAGGGCACCCTCACCCCCGCAGGACACCTCGGCCGTCAAGGCCTACGGCTCCGGGGCCCGGCGGGACACCTACGCCTGGCTCGTGGAGATCGTCGCCGCCGGGAGCCCGCTCGAGGAGGGCTCGGCGGGCGCCGTCCTGTACGGCGAACTCGAGCGCGGCGACCGCTCGGCGGTGCTGTACCTTCGGCGGAGGCGGCAACGAGATCCGGCGAGAGATCATCGCCTGGATCGGACTGGGAATGCCGCGGGTGCGGCGTTAGCCTGCGGGCATGAGCGACCCTGGGCTCTTCACCCCGAGATCCGTGACCTGGCACTTACATGCCGACCCCATGATGTGGGTCGCAGGCATACGCGCGCTCTACCTCCAGGCCCTGCATCCGCGCGCGGTGCGGGGAGTCATGCAGAACTCCGACTTCTGGCGCGACGCCTGGGGAAGGCTCATGCGCACGGCCGGCTTCGTGGGCACGACGACGTACGGGACGACGGAGGCCGCCGAGCGGATCGGTGCCCGGGTCCGGAAGATCCACACCAAGCTGTCGGCGACGGATCCCGACACCGGTGAGCGGTACGGTGTCGACGAACCAGCCCTGCTGCTGTGGGTGCACTGCGCGGAGATCGACTCCTACCTGCACGTCGTGCGCCGCTCCGGCTTCCCGCTAGGCGACGCCCAGGCCGACCGGTACATCGCCGAACACCGCGTCAGCGCACGGCTGGTGGGCCTCGACCCGGAGGCCGTCCCGGGCGACCAGGCCGAGATGGAGGCCTATTTCGAGAAGGTGCGCCCGGAACTGACCGCCGGTCAGGAGGCCCAGACGGTGGACGACTTCCTGCAACGCCCGCCGACCCACCCCCTGCTCGTACCGGCCCGCGAGGCGCTCTGGCGGCACGTGGCGAACCTGGCGTACTCCTCTCTGCCGCCGTACGCCCATGAGCTGTACGGCAGACCGGCCCCCGCACCCGCCGTCGTCACCCGTCGGCTGCGGACGACCGGCGCACTGCTGCGTGCCGTCCCGGCACGGCTGCGCTGGCAGCTGCCGCCCAAGCACATCCTGACCGCGATGGCCAGGCTCGGCCCGGCTGCGCGACCGGCACCGCACAAGGCCGGCCGGTAGGCCCCGACAGGGGACCGGTCCGGCCTCTGGCCGAGGCGGATCACCGCGTGTTACGAAGAACCATGTCTGCCACCGAGGGAACCCGCACGTACGACGCCGTCATCGTCGGGGGCGGCCACAACGGCCTGGTCGCCGCCGCCTACCTGGCCCGGGCCGGCCGGTCCGTGCTGGTGCTGGAACGTCTGGACCACACCGGTGGGGCCGCCGTATCCACCCGCGCGTTCGCGGGCGTCGACGCCCGCCTGTCGCGCTACTCCTACCTGGTCAGCCTGCTGCCGTCGAAGATCGTGCGCGACCTCGGCCTGGACTTCCGGGTCCGGGCCCGCACCATCTCCTCGTACACCCCCGTGCAACGCGGCGGATGCGCCACCGGACTGCTCGTCGGCGGTGACCAGGAGCGCACCCGTGAGGCCTTCGCCCGGCTCACCGGCGGCGAGCGCGAGTACGAGGCCTGGCAGCGCTTCTACGAGATGACCGGCCGCCTCGCCCGGCGCGTGTTCCCGACCCTCACCGAACCTCTGCCCAGCCGTGAGGAACTGCGCTGCCGCGTCGACGACGAGAGCACCTGGCGGGCCGTGTTCGAGGAGCCGATCGGCGTCGCCGTCGAGGACAGCTTCACCGACGACCTGGTCCGAGGCGTGGTCCTCACCGACGCCCTCATCGGCACCTTCGCCGACGCCCACGACGCCTCCCTGGCCCAGAACCGCTGCTTCCTCTACCACGTCATCGGCGGCGGCACCGGCGCCTGGGACGTGCCGGTCGGCGGCATGGGCGCCCTCACCGACGCGCTGGCCGCCGCCGCGCGCGCCGCCGGCGCGGTCATCGAGACCGGGCACGAGGCCGTACGCATCGACACCGACGGACACACCGCCGAGGTCGTGCACCGCACGGCCGACGGCGAGGGCGTCGCCGCGGCCCGGTACGTGCTGGTCAACGCCTCTCCGCAGGAACTCGCCCGGCTGATGGGCGATCCGGCACCCGAGCCCGCCGAGGGCGCCCAGCTCAAGGTCAACATGCTGCTCAAGCGGCTGCCGAAGCTGCGCGACCCTTCCGTAGATCCCCGCGAGGCCTTCTCCGGCACCTTCCACATCGCCGAGGGCTACCGGCAGCTGGCCACGGCCCACGCCCAGGCCGCCGCCGGTGAACTCCCCACCGCCCCGCCCTCGGAGATCTACTGCCACTCCCTGACCGACCCCAGCATCCTCGGCCCCGACCTCGCCGCACGCGGCTACCACACGCTCACCCTCTTCGGCCTGCACACCCCCGCGCGGCTCTTCGCCCGGGACAACGACGGAGTGCGTGAGGAACTGCTGAAGTCCACCCTCGCCCAGTTCGACGCCCACCTCGCCGAACCCCTCGCCGACTGCCTCGCCCTCGATGCCGAGGGACGCCCCTGCATCGAGGCGAAGACCCCGCTCGACCTCGAGCGCGACCTGCGCCTGCCCGGCGGCAACATCTTCCACCGCGCCCTTTCCTGGCCGTACGCCCAGGAGGGCAGCGGGCGCTGGGGGGTGGAGACCCGGCACGCCCGTGTCCTGTTGTGCGGGGCGGGCGCGGTGCGCGGGGGAGGGGTGAGCGGGGTACCGGGGCACAACGCGGCGATGGCGGTGCTGGAGGCCACGTCGTGACCCCATGACGGAGGAAGCGATCCGGCAGAAAGCAAATGAGGTCGAGGCCGTTGTGGACCGGGCACCGGGTACGAGCCCGGCCCCGGTCCCGCCGCCGCGCTCCTCGACCACTGCGCCGGGCGGCTCGCCGGCCGCAGGCGGCCCAGGAGCGTCGACTTCGTCACCGAGATGCCCCGTGAGCCCGACGGCACGCCGTACAAGAGGCGGCTGCGACCTCTGCTGTGAAGGACGCACCCGGCAGGCGTGAGCCGCTGCCCGCATTCCGGCAAGGTCCTTGACCTGCCCGTCCGGCCGGCCCGAGGATCGGCTGTCATGACGCAGGGACGAGGCAGCACCGTCGACGGGGTGCTGCGGCGCAGCGCCCGCCGCACCCCGGCACGCATCGCGGTGGAGTACGGCGCACGGACATGGACGTACGAGGAACTCGACGGCGCCGTCTCCCGCGCCGCCGCAGTGCTGCTCGCCCAGGGCCTGGCGCCGGGCGACCGGGTCGGCGCCTACGGCCACAACTCCGACGCCTATCTCATCGGTTTCCTCGCCTGCGCACGTGCAGGCCTGGTCCACGTACCGGTCAACCAGAACCTCACCGGCGACGACCTGGCGTACCTGGTCCGTCAGTCGGGCAGCTCACTGGTGCTCGCCGATCCGGACCTGTCAGGACGACTCCCCGGGGACGTACCGGTCCTGCCCCTGCGGGACACCGGCGACTCGCTTCTGTCCCGGCTGGTGGACACACCGCCGTACGACGGCCCCGAACCGCGCACCGAGGACCTGGTGCAGCTGCTGTACACCTCCGGCACCACCGCCCTGCCCAAGGGCGCGATGATGACCCACCGGGCCCTGGTGCACGAGTACCTGAGCGCGATCACCGCCCTCGACCTGAGCGCGGGCGACCTGCCGGTGCACGCACTGCCGCTGTACCACTCGGCGCAGATGCACGTGTTCCTGCTGCCCTACCTCGCGGTCGGCGCGACGAACATCATTCTGGACGCGCCCGACGGGGACCGGCTGTTGGACCTCGTGGAAGCGGGCCGCGTGGACAGCCTGTTCGCGCCGCCCACGGTGTGGATCGGCCTGGCGAACCGGCCCGACTTCGCCACCCGGGACCTCGACGGCCTGCGCAAGGCGTACTACGGCGCGTCCATCATGCCGGTGCCCGTGCTGCGGCGGCTGCGTGAACGGCTGCCGGGACTGGCGTTCTACAACTGCTTCGGGCAGAGCGAGATCGGCCCCCTGGCCACGGTGCTCGGACCCGACGAGCACGAGGGCCGGCTGGACTCGTGCGGCCGGACCGTGCTGTTCGTGGACGCGCGCGTGGTGGACGACAAGGGGGACGACGTGCCCGACGGCACCGCCGGTGAAATCGTCTACCGCTCACCGCAGTTGTGCGAGGGGTACTGGGACAGGCCCGAGGAGACCGCCGAGGCCTTCCGGGACGGCTGGTTCCGCTCCGGTGACCTCGCGGTGCGCGACCCGGAGGGGTACTTCACCATTGTCGACCGGGTGAAGGACGTCATCAACTCCGGTGGAGTGCTGGTGGCTTCACGTCAGGTCGAAGATGTCCTGTACACCCACGAGGCCGTCGCCGAGGTCGCCGTGATCGGGCTGCCCGACGCGCGCTGGATCGAGGCCGTCACGGCGGTCGTCGTCCCGCGCGGCGAGGTCACGCAGGAACAACTCGTCGCCCACGTACGGGAGAAACTCCCGGCCTTCAAGGCGCCCAAGAGGGTGCTCTTCGTGGACGAGCTGCCGCGCAACGCGAGCGGGAAGATCCTCAAACGGGAACTGCGGGCCCGGCTCGGCGGCTGAGCCCCTGCCGGGGCTTTCGCGGCGGCGGCGACTGAGCTCGAGTCAAGTTGAGCTTCTGCCTTCGGGATCACCGGCAGCAGCCACTCGGGGAGACACTTACGGCGATGACGGTCGGTGCGCTGAACACCGGGCCTTGAAGGAGCTGACACAACGCCTGGACTCGCCTGTAGGTGATCACGCAGCAGGCGAGCTTCAGGAACGCCTCGTGGATGTCGTCGCGGATCTCCCAGCGGATCCGTAGCCGCCGGAAGCCGTGGATCCACGCGTTCGTCCGCTCGACTACCCAGCGGACCGAGCCCAGGCCGGAGCCGTGCGGAACTCCAGGAGCCGACGGTACTTGTCGAAGTCGTAGCCCCGGTCGGCGAACAACTGCCGTGGCCGGTGACGGGGGCGACCGGTCACTCCGCGGATCCGGGGGATCGCGTCGAGCGGGGGCAGCAGCTGGGTGATGTCGTGGCGGTTGCCACCGGTCAGGGTGATGGCGAGCGGGGTGCCGCCTGCGTCGGTGATGACGTGGTGCTTCGAGCCGGGCCGGGCACGGTCGACCGGGTTCGGCCCGGTTTTGGGCCGCCCCGACGGGCCTGGTGGTGGGAGCCGTCGATCACCGCCCGGGACCAGTCCAGCTCCGGCACGGTGCAGCTCGGTCAGCAGCACCTGGTGCAGCCGGTCCCACACCCCGGCCTCGTGCCAGTCCCGCAGCCGGCGCCAGCACGTCATCCCGGACCCGAAGCCGAGCTCCTGCGGCAGCCACTCCCACTGAATCCCGGTGTGCAGCACGAACAGGATGCCCTGCAGGCAACCACGGTCGTCCAGTGGCAGCCGGCCGGGATGGCGCGGACGCCGCTGCCTGACCGGCAGCAACGGCTCGCAGCTGACGGCCCGGAAAATAGGGTGCGATCGGCTGAGCTGGGGTGATAGGTAGACGATGTGACAGAGGGTCTTGAGTTTTCCGCTCTGCTGCAACTGATCGACGAGCGGTCGGCCGCGTTCCGGAGTGCGGTTGCCGCCGCGCCCAGCCTTGACGCGCCGGTGCCGTCCTGCCCCGAGTGGACGTTGTTCGATCTGGTGCAGCACCTGGGTACGGGCCAGCGCTGGTGGGCCGCGATCGTCGCCGCGGGCCCGGCTGAGGCTCCGCCGGCCAAGGGTGCCGCGGAGGTGCCGCGCGAGCTCGAGGCGCTGCTGGCCTGGTACGCCGAGTCGAACGAGCTGCTGCTGAGCGCGCTGCGCGAGGCTGGCCCGGAGCGCGAGTGCTGGGCGTGGTGGGACGCCGGCGTGTCGCCGGCGAATGCCTGGGGCGTTGCCCGGCGCCGGGTGCACGAGGTGCTGGTGCACACCTACGACGCCCAGCTCGCCGCAGGCGCCGTGCAGCCGATGCCGGCGGACGTCGCGATCGACGGCGTGGCCGAGTTTCTCGACACCTGCAACTCCACCCCGGCGGCCTGGCCGCACGAGGCCGCCACCATCCACTACCACGCCACCGAGGGCCGCTCCTGGCTCCTCACGCTGGACGGCACCGGCGCCTGGCCCGCACCCCTGACGGACCACGCCGCGCCCGCCTCCGCTTCGGCCACGGGCACGGCCGAGCAGCTGCTCCTCTTCGTCTGGGGCCGCCTCACGCTGAGCGACCTGAAGATCGAGGGCGACCAGCAGGTGTTCGAGCAGCTGATCGCCTGGGAGCCCGAGGAGTAGCCAGTCAATACCGCCGGCGGACGGCCTTGATGACGTCCGCGTCGATGAACATCGCGAACAGCTCCGCCTCCGCGCGGCGGACGGCCAGTACGGCCTCGTACAGCTCGGGCCCGAGCGGAAGCGCACCCGGCGCCGGACGAAGAAGCACCGGGCCGCAGCACGGAAGGTCGCCCAGCTGCACGCGAAGATACGGCGTCAGCGGCTCGACCACCACCACAAGCAGGCCGTTGCCCTGGTGCGTGAGCACGATGTGATCGTGCACGAGCGGCTGAACACGGCGGGCATGACCAAGGCTCCTGCCCCCAAGCCTGACCCCGGGCAAGATGGCGCGTTCCTTCCGAACGGTGCCGCCGCGAAGGCCGGGCTGAACCGCAGGATCCTCGACGCGGGTTGGGGACAGTTCCTGAGCATCCTGGCGCAGAAGGCTGAGAGTGCCGCTCGCCGCGTGGTCCCAGTGGACGCCCGCAACACCTCCCGCACGTGCCCGCCGGAGATTCGGCGGGTGCGGGCACGTCGCGAAGGAGAACCGTGTCACAAGCGAAGTTCGAGTGCGTCAAGTGCGGCCTGGTGGAGAACGCCGACCGCGTGGGCGCGCTGAACGTCCCGCACAGGGCCGGGCTGGTCCTCTGCGACAGCGCTTAGCCACCGATCCAGGAAGCCCGCGACTTCAGTCGTGGGTGGAGTCACGGAACGCAGGACCGACTGTGCCCCTCCTCCTGCAGCCACAGCAACGCCGTCCGGTGCCGTGCGAGTTGGTGCCGTGCGAGTCGGGCAGGACCGCTGCTTCCCGGGGAGCAGCGGTCCTGCCCGGTCTCATGCCTGTTCGGACCGGTGCACGAGGTGGGAACTAGTAGACGCTGACGCCGTAGGCGCTCAGTGCTTCGGTCACCGGCTGGAAGAAGGTCGTACCGCCGGAGCTGCAGTTGCCGCTGCCGCCGGAGGTCAGACCGATGGCCGCGGTGCCGTCGAACAGCGAACCGCCGGAGTCGCCGGGCTCGGCGCAGACATTGGTCTGGATGAGGCCGTAGACGATCTCGCCGTTGCCGTAGTTCACGGTGGCGTTGAGGGCCTGGACGGTGCCGCCGTGGACGCCGGTGGTCGAGCCGCTGCGCTTGACGGACTCGCCGACGTACGCGTTGGCGGCGGTGGTGATGTCCTGGCTGCTGCCGTTGTAGAGGTTGACGGTGCCGGGGTGGGTGACGTTGGCGTTGTCGTAGCGGACGATGCCGTAGTCGTTGGTCGGGAAGCTGGATCCGACGGTGGGGCCGATGTAGGTGCTGAAGCTGGAACTGGTGTACCAGTTCGGGAAGCCGTCGGTGCAGTGTCCCGCGGTCAGGAAGTAGTAGGTGCCGCTGCTGTTGCGGACGTTGAAGCCGACGGAGCACCGCCAGCCGGCGTCGGCGTAGATGGCCGTGCCGCCGTTGAGCAGCTTCTTGAAGGTGCCGCTGACGCGCTTGACGGTGACGGCGTCACCGTAGGCGGCGGTGGCGGACTTCAGCTTGGCCAGTTCGGCGCGTGAGACGCTGCTGTCGGCGCTCACCACGAGGGTGTCGCTCTTGGGGTCGACGGCCCAGGCGGTGCCGGGGATGTCGGCGGCCTTGGTGGCGTCGCTCGCCTTGGCGAGCTGGGCGGAGCTGTAGGTGACGAGCTCCGGCACGGCGCCGGCCTTGCGGACGGCCTGGGCGGCCTTCTGCGTGGTGACGTTGACGACGGCCGTCTTGGCCTTGGCGTCGTAGTACCAGCCGGCGGTCGAGGCGGTGCCCAGGGTGTGGGTCAGCTTGGCCGCGGTCTCGGGCGAGACCTTGGCGGGGGAGGCGGCCTGGGCGGCGGGCGTCGTGAGCGCCGCCGCGAGGAGCCCGGACGCCACGGCGATCAACCCGGAGCGTCTGGCGATGCGAGGGATCTTGACCTTCACTCGTTCCTCCTGGGTGGTGGGGGGGCCGGCCAGGTGGCACGTGATCGTCCCAGGGCATTTTCGACGTGCCCCTGACAAGCACACGGAGTGGAGTATTCAGGGTCGCAGGGGCAACGGACAAGCTGTCGGCAGCAGAATTTACGCGCGTAACACGTTGGTCCGGACCTGAAAGGTCACACCGACTCCCCGGGAGCCCACGCCAACTGATGTCCCATCAGGCGTCGGCCCCCGGGTCTCGGCCCTGTCCGCCTACCGCTGCCGGAGATCCACGATCCGGCGGATCTTGCCCACCGACCGCTCCAGGGACTCCGGTTCGACGATCTCCACGTCCACGGACACGCCGATGCCGTCCTTCACGGCGGCGACGATGGACCGCACGGCCGCCTCCCGGGTCTCGGGCGTGGCCCCGGGGCGCGCCTCGGCGCGGACGGTGAGCGCGTCCAGGCGGCCCTCCCGGGTGAGACGCAGCTGGAAGTGCGGCGCCACGCCGGGGGTGCGCAGCACGATCTCCTCGATCTGGGTCGGGAAGAGGTTCACCCCGCGCAGGATGACCATGTCGTCGCTGCGGCCGGTGACCTTCTCCATCCGCCGGAACACCCGGGCCGTGCCGGGCAGCAGACGGGTCAGATCCCGGGTGCGGTAGCGGACGACCGGCATCGCCTCCTTCGTCAGCGAGGTGAAGACCAGTTCGCCGCGCTCACCGTCCGGCAGCACCTCGCCGGTGATCGGATCCACCACCTCCGGGTAGAAGTGGTCCTCCCACACATGGAGCCCGTCCTTGGTCTCCACGCACTCCTGGGCCACACCCGGGCCGATCACCTCGGACAGCCCGTAGATGTCCACGGCGTCGATCGCGAACCGCTCCTCGATCTCGCGCCGCATCTGCTCGGTCCACGGCTCCGCGCCGAAGACGCCCACCCGCAGGGAGGTGCTCCGCGGGTCCACGCCCTGCCGTTCGAACTCGTCCAGCAGGGTCAGCATGTAGGAGGGGGTGACCATGATGACGTCCGGTTCCAGGTCCCGGATCAGCTGCACCTGGCGGGAGGTCATGCCACCGGACGCGGGGACGACCGTACAGCCCAGGCGTTCGGCGCCGTAGTGGGCACCCAGACCGCCCGTGAAGAGGCCATAGCCGTACGCCACGTGCACGGTGTCACCGGGCCGGCCGCCCGCCGCCCGGATCGAACGCGCCACCATGTCGGCCCACACCGAAAGGTCGTTGTCCGTGTAGCCGACCACTGTGGGCAGCCCCGTGGTGCCGCTTGAGGCATGGATGCGGCGGATCCGGTCCCGGGGCACAGCGAACATCCCGTACGGGTAGTTCGCCCGCAGGTCGGCCTTGGTGGTGAAGGGGAAGCGGGCCAGGTCCGCGAGCGAACGGCAGTCGTCGGGGTGGACGCCGGCCTTGTCGAAGGAGTCGCGGTAGAAGGGCACATGGTCATAGGCGTGCCGCAGCGAGGCGCGCAGCCGCTCCAGCTGGAGCGCCCGCAGCTCCTCCGGTCCGAGCCTTTCGCCCGCGTCCAGCAGGTCCGTCGCATCCGCCATCGGGGCGTCTCCTTCGTCAACCGCGCATTTCGGTTCGTCAACCGAACATTCCGGGCGACCGATCATTCGGTCGTTCTGTTCGAGGTCAGTAAATTCAGGCAACCGGTTCCAGACAAGGGGTCTGCCGTGATTTTCCGTCCGACCCCCGCTCCCGTCGGTCTTGGTCCTGGTCCTGATCAGGGCCCGGGTAATGCCTTGCGGCACGGGCGGCGGGACGGTGATGATCTCCGCATGCCGATCTTCGACGCTGCCGACGGGACCCGGCTCGCCTACCACCTCCGGGGCACCGGCGAGCCCCTCGCCGTCCTGCCCGGCGGTCCCATGCGCGCCTCCGCCTACCTCGGGGACCTGGGTGGGCTGACCGCCCACCGTCGGCTCGCCCTGCTCGACCTGCGCGGCACGGGTGACTCCGAGGCGCCGGCGGACCCGGCGACCTACCGATGCGACCGGATGGTCGAGGACGTTGAGCTATGGCGCGCCCACATGGGGCTGGAGCACATGGATCTGCTCGCCCACTCGGCGGGCGCCGCCCTGGCGATGCTCTACACGGCCCGCCATCCGCACCGGGTGCGACGGCTCGTGCTGGTCACCCCCAACCCATCGGCTCTCGGGATGCGGGCGACTCCCGAGGACCGGCTTGCCGCGGCCCTCCTACGGGCGGACGAACCCTGGTTCAAGGACGCCTTCGCGCCGTTCCGGGCCTGGCTCACCGGTGACGCCGATTTCGACGACGTGTTCCTGCCGTTCTTCCACGGCCGCTGGGACGAGGCGGCCCGCGCCCACGCGGACGCCGAGCCGGCACAGACCAACGAGGAGGCGGGCGAGCGCTACTTCGCCGAGGGTGCCTTCACCCCGGACGCGACCCGGGCGGCCCTCGCCGGTCTGGCCGCCCCGGTCCTCGTCCACGCGGGCGGACTCGACGGCGGCCCCCGCCCCGACCTGGCCCACCACACCGCCGCCGCCTTCCCGCACGCCGAGGTCGCCGTCCAGCCGGGGGCGGGCCACTACCCCTGGCTGGACGACCCGCAGTGGTTCGTGCGCCGCATCGTCGCCTTCCTCGAGGCAGAGGCCGGCGCCGACGCCGCTCTGCCATCGGCTGAGCGGGGACTGCGGGCCGGCCCGCACGGATAGCCTCCCGGCATCGACGTAGGTCCCGTACCTACTGGTCCCCGACCCGGTCCGCCGCCACCGTCGTTTCCCGCGTCCATCGGTAGTCCGCCTTGCCGCTCGGCGAGCGCTGGATGGCGTACGCCCAGGCTGGTCATGTCGTACGGCCCCTGCGCACCGATGGCGACTGCCCGCCCGTCGGCGACGGCGCCGCCGCGGTGGTCCCCGCAGCCGGGGACCGGCCCGCGAGCTGTGCGAGCGGCCCGCCTGGATCCGCGGCATCGCCCCCCGCATGCAGGCCCACGGCCTGGGCGTGCGCGACCTCACCGACTGACCCTCCGCCCGGCTCGCCGCAGAGAAAGCTCGGGTCGAACACCCCGTCGACACTGGGGAGTTGCACGCGCCATTGCGTGCACGGGAGGTCATCCCGCGCAAGTTCCTCCGCTTCGACGACGGCGTCCGCGTCAACCCCGTCGCCGGCGCCCTCGCGGCCGGCAGCAACACCCACCGACCGGACTCTCAGGTTGCGATACCGGTGATCACGGGCGTCGGTGATCAGGCCCGCCCTGGCGAGGTAGCCGTCGGCTCGGGTTGGGACAGTGCGGCCTCTCCTGCGGCGTCCGTCGCGTGACGCCGACGTGTGAGCGGCGCGCCTATCGAGGTGCAGACACCGAGCAGCCCAGCCGTGACGGCGAAGGCTGCCGGTGAACCGAATCGGTCGACGAGGACACCGCCGGCGGCCGTCCCCATGGCTGCCCCCAGGTTGTAGGCGGTGTTGATCCACGCGCCGGCCTCGGTGCGTGAGCCGTGGGGGACGAGCCTGTCGACGAGCTGATAGGCCGTGATCAGGAGGACGTCGGTGCACGCCCCGGTCAGCAGCAGGGCGATACCTGCCGCCGGTGCGGAGCACACCAGTGCGGGGAGCGCGTAGCAGACGGTGGAACAGGCGGCCAGCACCACCGGTCGGCGCGCGAGGGCGCCGCGCCAGCGGCGGCGGCCGTACACCAGGCCGCCGAGGACGCCACCGACTGAGAACAGGGTGGTCAGCACCCCGGCCACCAGCGTTCCCCAGGCGGCGAGGACCGCCACCTCGAAGAGGCACAGCGCACCTGCGACAGCCAGCACGAGCAACAGCAACGGCGTGAACCCTGGGGCTCGCAGGGGACTTCGAGGACGAGCGGCGGATGCCACACGCACGCTCGCAGGGGTCCGACGCAAGCCTGTCGCCAGCAGGCCGAAGCCAATGATGGCCAGTGCCGCGCACACCGCGAGCGTGGCCGCCGCGGAGGAGGCGGCGACCAGGAGTCCCCCGAGGACGGGACCGAGCGCGAAGACGGTGGACTCCGCTGCCGTGTCCAGACTCAACGCACACTGACGCTGCGCCTCGTCCGCCGTCAGCCTGCCCCACAGGGTCCGCATCAGCGGGCCGACCGGGGGCGGGCACGTCCCCGCCAGTACGGCGAGAGAGACGGTGAGCACGGCGGGCATGCGGGCGGCACAAGCGGCGGCCAGCGCGGACAGGCGCCCGCTCGCCCGCCGCCACGACCGCTGGGGCATTCCACGCGGCGGAGGCCTGCCGTTCTTCTCCGTGCGGCTCGTGGGATCCCGGCCACCCGACGCCTGAGAGCGGGGCAGAAGTCCTTCTCACACGGCCTGTCGGCCGTCCCGGGTGGTCGCTAGGCTGACCCGCGGACGACGGAACCGGGAGGAGCACGGACGTGGCCGAGAGCACCACCACCCAGCAACAGCCGCTCGCGGGCTGGGACAAGCCCGAGCTGGACCTCAGCAAGGCCGAGTGGCAGTCCAGCAGCGGGGGACTGGGCGATGTCCAGATCGCCTTCGTCGAGGGCTTCATCGCGATGCGCAACAGTGGCCGCCCGCAGAGCCCTTCCCTGATCTTCACCCCCGCCGAATGGGGCGCGTTCGTGTCCGGGGCGCGCGAAGGGGAGTTCGACCTGACCTGAGCCATAGGTTCCCGTTCGGTGGCCGCGGCCCCGCACCGGCGGCGCCACCCCCCGGGTGTCCGCGCCGATGCCGAGGCCCTGCCCGGCGGCGCGGCCTGCCCCTCGCCGCCGTCCTCGATGGCACCGCCCGGTCGTGTCGGCCCCGCACCGGCGCCGTCCGCTCGCCTCCGCCCGCATGGCGGACTCGGTCACCCGAACGGTCCTCTGCACGCGCGAGGCCGCTGGCCGCGTTGCCGGCCGGAGCCGTCGGTGTGAGGGCCGGGCCCGGCCGCGGTGCGACCGCGCGGTGCCCCGCGCCGTAGCCGGGTGAAGCATCGGCAAGGGGCCGGTGGTGGGGCTCCCGCACGTCGTCGATCACGTGCGGGCACGTACCATGGCCGCATGTCGTTCCTCCGCCGCCGCAGCGCCACCCCCGCCGGACCCGACTTCGACGTGCTGGCCATGGACCCGGGCGACTGGCCGGGCAACCTCGGCGCGGGCCTGCTGCCCGCCCCCGACGGCACCTGCCAGGGTGTCTTCCTGCGCTATGACCTGTTCGGTGGCCGCGGCCCCGCCATGATCATCGGCAATCTCCCCGAGGGCTCCCCGGCCCGGGACGTCGCCGAGAACGAGATCCCCTTCGAGGTGGGGCAGCTGCTGCTGGCGCTGGACAACGACGAGGAGGTCACCGTCGTCGGCACTGAGGACACCCCGGTCCTCCTGGGCGACAACCTCCTGATCGTGCGACGCCTGAAGCTGTCCGAGGGCCGGATCTCCTGCGTGCAGTTCGACCGCAGCGACGGCGTGCTCGTGACCATCGCCGCCTGGGACCGCCCCATCACCGACGACCTGTACGCCCTGCTGAAGCCGCTCCCGGCGGAGCTTTTCCAGCAGGGCTGAGACACCGGCCGCGGGCGACCGGCCGACCGGCTTGCGCTACTCGCGCTGGTCGGCCGCACCTTCCAGGCGTACGTCCGACGCGCGCACGAAGGCGACCCGGTGACCGTACTGGATCTCGTAGTAGAGGTCCTTGCCGACGACGACCCGGTGCGAGTCCGTGGTGAAGGTGACCGCGTAGTAGTACTCGCCGGGCACCTCGTCACCGACCACGTACTTCTGCCCGGCCGGGATGGTGTAGGGCAGCGGGACGACGGACTGGGCGGGCACCCCCGCCGGGTACGCCTCCTTCTCCGGATAGGCGCGGCCGTACACCGGGACACTGGTGAGACCGTCCTTCGGGGTCACCACGAGACCGGAGGCGCCCACCGCCGTCGGCTCCTCGGCCGGGTTCCTGAACCAGGCCTTCTGCCCGAGGTACCAGATGGCCGTCCAGTCGCCCCAGCGGTCCGCGACCGCGTACTGCTGGCCGGTGGACACCCGCGAGGACAGATCGTTCACCCCGGTGGTCGGGTCCCTGCGCAGCCCGATGTCCTTGATCAGCCGCGCGTTCTCGTCATGGTCGGAGTAGAGCCGCACCTCACTGGAACCATGGGCCGTGCAGGGCGCGCCCGCCGTGGTGCAGCCGGTGTACGTGGGCTGATTGGCGGCGTAGTCCGGCAGGATCGTCACCAGGCCGGCGTCCTTGCCGCCGGTCCGCGTGAACGGGTGGCCCAGCAGCTGGAAGTAGTGCCGCCAGTCCCAGTACGGGCCGGGGTCGGTGTGCATGCCCGGGATGGAGCCGGCGGTCGGCCCCGGCACGGTGTCGTGGCCCAGGATGTGCTGGCGGTCCAGCGGAATGCCGTAGGTCCGGGCCAGGTACCTCACCAGCCGGGCCGACGACCGGTACATCGCCTCCGTGTACCAGGCGTCCGGGTTGGCGAGGAACCCCTCGTGCTCGATGCCGATGGACTTGGCGTTGACGTACCAGTTGCCCGCATGCCAGGCCACGTCCTTCGCCTTGACGTGCTGGGCGATCAGACCGTCGGTGGAGCGGATGGTGTAGTTCCACGACACATAGGTGGGGTCCTGGATCAGATTCAGCACCCCGTCCCAGGCACCCTCCGTGTCATGGATGACGATGTACCTGATGCCCTGTGACACCGGCCGGTCACCGAGGTCGTGGTTGCCGTAGTCGTTGTCCCCGAACTCGGCGTACGGCGCCGGGACAGATTCGCAGGACACCGACGCGGGACACTCGGTGCCGTCACTGGGGAGCGTGGGCAGGGCCGCCCGTGCCAGCTGGGCGGTGTCGGGGTCCAGCTCGGGCTGCGCGGCCAGAGCGACCAACTGGCCCGCGTCCGTGGTGCGCTCTTCCCCCGTACGGAGCACGTCGTAGACGTCGTTGGCGTACGCCGCCGCCGTCGCCGAGTCGTCAGCGCCGGAGAAGCGCGCCACCGCGCCGTACCACTCCGCCGGGTCGGTGCTCAGCGGCTCGCCAAGCTCCTTCTGCGCGGCGGCCAGCAGGGCGGCGCCCCCGGTGACGTTCGCCGCCGGGTCGGTGCGCAGTTGTTCGGCGGGGATGCCGGTCAGCTCCGCCGCCTTCGGCAGCGTCTTCAGACGGTTCGGGAGCACCGACTCGGCCGGCGCCTTGATCTCCGGCTGCACGGCGGCGCGTGCGGTGTCACCCCGTGCGTCCTCACCGCCCTCGGCGAAGTGCTCGGCCGTGGTGAGCGCGGTCCGGGCGTCGGTGAGATGCATCGGGCCGTAACCGCCGGTCACACTGGGTGCGCCGGCGTGCGAGTCCCAGCGGGACTGGAGGTAGGAGACGGCGAGCAGGACGCTCTGCGGCACGTGGTACTCGGCCGCCGCGGTGGCGAAAGCCTGCTGGAGCCGGCCGGTGGTGGAAGCGGTGGCGCTGTCGGTGGCGCTCTGGGCCGGGGCCGCGCCGAACAGCGGCAACAGCAGGGCCGCGGAGGCGAAGGCGCCGGCGGTCCGCTTCAGGTGTCTGTGGCCGGGTGCGGCCGTGGGGTCGGTGGCGGATCCTCGCAATGCGGCCTCCTGTGACGGGCGAGCGTGGCGGGGCGTGCGGCGCCGAGCTGGGTCAGTGGTACCGGCTTGCCGACGATCCGTCAATGATGCCTTCAGGACGATGATTTCCCACGTCACGGAGGGTTTCCGGCGAGTTTCGCGGTGGCGGTGGCCGGGCCTGCGGGGCGTCAGTGGCGTACACCTGTGGGGGTGACTCCCGTGCCTCGCAGGAAGGACGGCGGTGCGCGTGCCCGTACGAAGGTCCGCGGCGCGCCGCCGCTCTGGCGCACCGCGGAGCCGTCGTCCCCGTCAGCGAGTGCCGACCGCCGCCCGCACCGCCTTGCGCGCCAGCTGGCAGTCGTCGTGCAGCCGCCTCAGCAGCAGCCGCTGTTCCTCGCCGGACGGCGCAGCACCCGGGTGGGCCGTGCCCGGTGCCACCGGGGTCGTGTCGTGCATCGAGCGCTGCACGGCCGTCTCATAGGTACGGATCTCCCGGGTGAGCAGGAGCATCAGGTTCACCAGGAAGGCGTCCCGCGCGGCCGGGCCGGCCGACTGGGCGATCTGGCTGATCTGCTTCCGGGCCAGCGGCGCGTCCCCGAGTACGAGCCACAGCGTCGCCAGGTCGTATCCCGGCAGGTACCAGCCGGAGTGCTCCCAGTCGAGCAGGGCGGGACCGGCGGGGGACAGGAGCATGTTCGACAGCAGAGCGTCGCCGTGGCAGAACTGCAGCATGCCCTGGCGGCCCGCCGTGTGCGCGATGCCGTGCAGCAGCTTCTGGAGGTCGCCCAGGTCCCGGTCGGTCAGCAGGCCCAGCTCGTGGTACCGGGAGATACGGACGGCGTAGTCCAGCGGCATGTCGAAGGTGCCCACCGGAGGCCGCCAGGCGTTCAGCCGGCAGATCGCGCCGAGCGCGGCCCGGATGTCCGTGCGGGGCGGAGCCTCCAGCGGATGCCGCTGCAGCGCGGCCACCCGGCCCGGCATGCGCTCGATCACCAGCGTGCAGTTCTCGGGATCCGCCGCGATCAGCCGAGGCACCCGGACCGGCGGCCGGTGCCGGACGAACGAGCGGTACGCAGCTATTTCGTGGCGGATCCGCTCGGCCCAGGCGGCCGACTGGTCCAGGAGACACTTGGCGACGACCGTGGCGCGTCCCGTCGTCCCGACGAGCAGGACGGAGCGCCCGCTGCGGCGCAGGACCTGCACCGGAGCGAACTCCGGGCAGATGCGGTGCACCGAGGCGATCGCGGCGCGCAGCTGCGTGCCCTGGGGGCCGGACAGATCGAGTCTCCCGCTGAGCGGTTGGGGGCCTGGCTGCCCCGGAACGCGCCGCGGGCGGCCCACGCCCAGCACGGGAGTCGCGGGCCGCGCCGCCGGGTCGAGATACGGACCGCTGCCCGCCGGGCGGGAACGCAGCGGCCGGGGCGGGGCGGACACGGAGGACGACGCTGCGTACATGGGAGATACAGATCCCTTCGTGTGCCTGCGGTGCCTGCCTGTACGTCCATGCGTTCGGCCCATGCCTCGCGCACATGGTCCGAACGCAGACGCCCACCCGGCCCGGCCGCCCGGGTGCACCCTGGGGAGTGCGCCCGTCGTGCCAGACGGACTCAAGGATGGCGACCGGGTCGGGGTGGCGCGTTCCTACCTGACACCCGATGCCCAGTGGCACACCATCTGGCGCACCCTGGCGAACCGTGGCGAATAGTCGCCCGGCAACCTCCACCCGGCTACTGTCAACTCAGCCGAGAACCTGGGGGCTTGACGTGAGCGGACAACCCAACACCCGCCTTGCGGACCTGTTCGGCCTGGCCGGCTGGTCGAAGGGCGAACTCGCGAGGCTGGTCAACCGGCAGGCGGCGGCCATGGGCCACCCCCAGCTGGCGACCGACACCTCGCGGGTCCGTCGGTGGATCGACATGGGAGAGATCCCGCGCGATCCCGTGCCGAGGGTGCTGGCGGCTCTGTTCACCGAGCGTCTCGGCCGTGTCGTGACCATCGAGGACCTCGGTCTGGTGCGGCACGGGCGCGCAGGGAAACGGCAGGGCGGCGGGATGGAGGAACATCCCGACGGCGTGCCGTGGGCGCCCGAACGGACTGCCGCGGTCCTCACCGAATTCACGGGAATGGACCTCATGCTCAACCGACGCGGCTTGGTGGGCGCGGGTGCCGCGCTCGCCGCAGGATCCACACTCAGCAGCGCCATGTACGACTGGTTGCACACCGATCCGGCCCTGAAGGCCGACGCCCCCGCCCTCGACGACCCCCTGCACGCCGACCCCGTCGGGTTCGACCGCTACGAGGCCGCCCCCATCGGGTCGCAGGAGATCGAGGAACTGGAGCGCTCGGTAGAGGTGTTCCGCGCCTGGGACGCGGCCCGTGGCGGCGGGCTTCAGCGCAAGGCGGTCGTGGGCCAGCTCAACGAGGTGGGCGGCATGCTCGCCTACCACCACCCACCCCATCTCCAGCGGCGCCTGTGGGGCGTCGCGGCCAACCTCGCCGTTCTCGCGGGCTGGATGTCGCACGACATCGGCCTGGAGCCCACGGCCCAGAAGTACTTCGTCATCGCTGCCCATGCCGCCCGCGAGGGCGGTGACCGGCCCCGTGCCGGAGAGGCCCTGTCCCGGGCGGCCCGTCAGATGGTCCATCTCGGCCGGCCGGACGACGCGCTGGACCTGATGAAGCTCGCCCAGGAGGGTTCGGGAGATCGTCTGCTGCCGCGTACGAAGGCGATGTTCTGCACCATCGAGGCCTGGGCGCAGGCGTCGATGGGCAAGGGCCAGGCGATGCGCCGCACGCTCGGGCAGGCGGAGGACCTCTTCGTCTCCGACCGGCAGGACGCACAACACCCGGACTGGATGCAGACCTTCAAGGACGAGGATCTGTACGGCATGCAGGCCCTTGCCTACCGGACCCTGGCGGAGTTCGACCCGGCCGCCGCCGTGCACGCCCAGTACTTCGCGGAGAAGGCGCTGACGCTGCGCGTCGACGGACGGGAGCGGTCGAAGATCTTCGACCATCTGTCCATGGCGTCGGCCTGTTTCATCGCCGACGACCCCGAACAGGCGGCGAGCTACGCCCGCTTGGCACTGGTGTCGATGGGCTCGAACTCCTCCCGCCGTACCTGGGACCGGCTGCGGCAGATGTACCGGCTCACCGCCGAGTACGCCGGATACCCGAAGATCCACGAACTACGGGAGGAGATCAGGCTGGCTCTGCCCAAGCCGAGGGCGAAGGGCGACGCCGGCGCACAGGCGTAGGGACTCTGTGCGCTGCCGTAGAAGGCGGTGCCATCAAACACCCACCCGGCCGACCGGCGACCACCCGGCCGTCAGGCGATCACCCGGGCGACGAGCACGCAGGCGTCGTCCGCGCGCTCGGCTCCGACGAACTCCTCGACGACCGTCCCCACACAGTCCTGCGCGGTGCGCGCCGCAGCGAGGCGTGGCGCGAGTGCGCGCAGGCGGTCCGTGGTGGCAGTCGATCTGTCTCCGGACACCAGTCCGTCGTTGTACAGCAGGAGGAGGTCGCCCGGCCGAAGGATCTCAACGGCCTGCCCGTAAGCGGCGCCCGGGGTGGCGCCGAGCAGCACGCCGTCCGGCGTGCCCAGCATGCGCCCCGTCCCGTCGCGGTACAGCAGCGGGGCGGGGTGGCCTGCCTGCGCCCAGAGGAGGGTGCGGGTCGTGGGCCGGTAGCGGCAGCAGACGGCGCTGCCGAGGGCGGGCTGGGCGCCGGCGTCGAGCAACTGGCCGAGCATGGTCAGGAGTTGTCCGGGTTCGGCGCCGGCCATCGCCATCCCGCGCACGGCCCCGAGCAGCATCGCCATGCCGGAGGCGACAGCCATGCCGTGCCCGGTGAGGTCACCGACGCTGAGCAGGGTGTCGCCGTCGGACAGCTCCAGCACGTCGTACCAGTCGCCGCCGAGGTGCGCGCCGGCCGCGGCAGGCGCGCAGCGGGCGGCCAGGTCGAGGTGCTGCGGTCCCTGGCGCGGAAGCCGCAGGGGCCCGCGCCAGGCCGGCAGCACGGCTTCCTGCAGCTCGACCGCGACCCGGTGCTCGGTCTGCTCCTGCCGGCGCCGACGCTGCAACGAGTCATGGGTCTCGTGCACCGTCCGCTGGCTGCGGCGCAGTTCACTGACGTCCCGCAGCACCGCCCACATCGAGGTGGTGCTGCCGTCGGCTCCGAGCACGGGCTCGCCCATCATGTGCACCCTGCGCACGGACGCGTCGGGCTGTACGACGCGGAACTCACCGTCGATGGGTTTCGCGTCGATCAGGCAGGCCGTCACCATCGCGGTCAGCTTCGGCCGGTCCTCCTCCAGGACCAGGGAGGGCAGTTCGTCCAGCGAGAGGGCGGGCTCGGCCGGGTCGAGACCGAGGACGCGGTACATCTCCTCGGACCAAGTCGACTCGTCGGTGAGCAGGTTCCACTCCGCGCTGCCGATGCGGCTGAGCAGGGAGCCGGCCGGTACGGGGGCTACGGCGGCCGGTTCGGCGGGCTCGGCCGGGACCGGCGGCACGGGGGGCAGGCCGTCCCGTAACTGAGCCAAGTGGGCGTCGAGATCGTCGAGTTGGTGCAGGGCGAGGTCGTACAGGGCGCGCTGCCAGCGTTCCTGCGGGTCCGAAGCGTCGCCCTGCACGTCCCTCCGTACCGCGTGCACATCGCCCTTGAGCCGCCGCGCCTGCGAGATCAACGCCTCGACCGGGCCGCGCCCGGGTGGCTGGGCGGACGGTCGGTCCGCGGAGACTGGGGACGGCATGACGCACTCCGATGGGGGACGGTACGGCCAGGGAGGACGTGGGGGGATCGTTACGACTGTGGCACAGCCCGCGACGTCGTGTAAGGGATTTGGCAACACACGAACCGGTGGTGCTTCAGGCATATGCCAGAGTCTTCCCGGACTGATCCGGCATGCGAACGGGTGCGTGTCGGTCGCATCAAGTCGCGTGAGACACAAAGGAGTTCGCTCATCGGTGCGAGTCCTGGGCAGTGCTCGGTCTCCTGTACGACGCTCATGCGTTCCACCCTGGCGGCCGAATCGTGCCGCGCCCGCCGAACTCTGTCCGGATCTGGCGTCATGCGAAAGGCCTCCGCGGACTCCTTAAAGGCATGGACGCCATTATCGAGCAACTCGTCTACGCCCGGCTCGTCGCCGCGGACGACCAGGAGATCCCGGTGTCGGCCACGCTGCGCTACACCACCGGCGATCCGCTGGCCGTCTTCGTGGACTTCCCCGCCGAGGCCGCCCTGGCGGGCGAGGACGTCACCTGGACCTTCGCGCGCGCCCTTCTGGACCAGGGGCTGCGCGCCCCGGCCGGGCACGGGGACGTGCAGATCTGGCCGCACGGCCGCACCCGCACGGTCCTGGAGTTCCACTCGCCCCACGGCGTCGCCGTGCTCCAGTTCCCCAGCGCCGCCCTGCGCCGCTTCCTGCTGCGCACCTACACGGCGGTGGCGGCGGGGCAGGAGGATGTCGCGGAGGTCGTGGAGCGGGGGCTGGGCACCCTGTTCGGCTGGGTGTGAGGGGGCGCGGGCCCCCTCCGGTGACTTTGAACATTGTTCACCTTTACCTCATCGTGCAGGTATGGACCTCGGCGATCAGCGCGTGCACCCTGGCGCGCGGTGTGCCGCAGGGGCACTCCTGTGACGAGGACGGGACGAATGACACCGATCAGCCGAAGGGGCTTCGTGGGGCTCGGCGCCTCCGTGGCGGCGGGCGCGGCGCTGGGCGTCGGCACCACCCGCACCGCAGCAGCGGCCGAGAATGCAGCGACCGGCACGATCCAGGACGTCAGGCACGTGGTGATCCTCATGCAGGAGAACCGCAGTTTCGACCACTACTTCGGCCGCCTCAAGGGCGTCCGTGGCTTCGACGACCGCAGCGGCATCACCCTGAGCGGCGGATACTCGGTCTTCGACCAGCCCAACGGACTCGGCCGCCAGTACCCGTGGAAGCTCAGCGCGACCCCGTCCGCGGGCGGCGAAGACGGCGAGACCCTGGCCCAGTGCAACGGCGACCTGCCGCACTCGTGGTCCTCGCAGCACTCGGCGTGGAACAAGGGCCGCCTCGACAACTGGGTCGCGGGCGTCGGAAACGTCCGCACGCTCGGCTACCTGGACCGCTCCGACATCCCCTTCCACTACGCGCTCGCCGACAACTACACCATCTGCGACGCCTACTTCTGCTCCACGCTCAGCGCCACCGGCCCGAACCGCACCTACCTGTGGAGCGGCAAGGTCGACTCCACCAGCTACGACGGCGGTGACGAGTCCGGGCTGACCTGGCAGAACTACGCCGAGGCGCTGCAGGCGGCCGGGGTGACCTGGAAGGTCTACCAGAACGCGGCGGACAACTACGGCGACAACGGCTGCGCCTACTTCAAGAACTTCACGAACGCCCAGCCTGGCAACCCGCTGTACGACCGGGGCATGTCCTCCGTACCGAAGGTCACCGGTTCCACCCCGGACGACATCGCCGCGGCCATCAAGGCCGACGTGCTCGCCGGCGCCCTGCCGCAGGTCTCCTGGGTGGTCCCCGACCAGGCCTCCTCCGAGCACCCCTACGCCCCGCCCGGCGACGGCGCCCACTTCGTCAATCTGGTCTACCAGGCCCTCGCCGCCGACCCGGACGTGTTCGACTCGACCGTCCTGTTCCTCAACTACGACGAGAACGACGGTTTCTTCGACCACGTGCCGCCCCCGGCGCCGCCCGCCGGCACCGCCGGCGAGTTCCTCAACGGCGTGCCCTACGGCTTCGGCTTCCGTGTGCCGATGCTCGTCATCTCACCCTGGACGCGCGGCGGCTGGGTCTCCTCCGAGGTCTTCGAGCACACCTCGGTGCTGCGCTTCCTGGAGACCTGGACGACAGCGATCGGCAAACCCGCCAAGTGCCCCGACATCAGCGACTGGCGGCGCAGGGTCAGCGGCGACCTGACCGGTGTCTTCGACTTCGCCAACCCGGTCAACGGCCCCGTCCAGCTGCCGGCGACGAGCGTCATCGGCTACGCCACCTGCGGCCCGCTGCCCAACCCGGTGCCGACGAACAACGCGCTGCCCGCCCAGGAGCCCGGCACGCGTCCGGCCCGCGCGCTGCCGTACCAGCCGAACGGGTACCTGGACCACCTGGAGTTCGGGGCCGCCGGCAAGATCCTGGCCTGGTTCGCCATGGCCAACCGGGGCGCCCCGGCGACCAGGGCGGCCCACTTCTCCATCCACCCCAACGCCTACCGGGACACCACACCCTGGCAGTACACGGTCGACGCGGGCGACACCGCCTCCGACTGCTTCAACATCGGCACCGGGTACGGCGGCGGCAAGTACGACCTGACGATGACCGGCCCCAACCGCTTCCTGCGCCGCTTCCGGGGCGACGCCACCAAGGCCGGCAGGTCGGCCGAGGTGAGCACCCGTTACGCCGTGGAGCCCGGGACGGGCAAGCTCGCGATCTACTTCCGGATGGCCAACTCGGGTGCGTCGCCGGTGACGTTCACGATCACCTCGAACCACTACCGGGGCGACGGCCCCTGGAGGTACACCGTCGCTGCGGGCGCCTCGACGGAGGACTTCTTCAACGCCGTCGCCTACCAGAACGGCTGGTACGACTTCACGCTGACCGTCGATTCCGACGCGACCTGGTCGCGCCGGTTCACCGGACACCTGGAGACGGGCGCGCCCGGCGTCAGCGGCTGACGCCGGCGTACAGGTCCGGGCGCGGGGCGAGTTCGACGGCAGTACGGCTGCCGGTCTCCAACGCCCGGACCCCCGCCTCGGCGACGACGGACGCCGCGTACCCGTCCCACGCGCTCGGACCGGTGACCTCGCCGCGCCGGGTGGCGTCGACCCAGGCCTGCACCTCGCGGTCGTAGGCGTCGGCGAAGCGCACCAGGTAGTCCTGCGCCACCTCCTCGCGGGCGCTGCCCCGGGTGGTGACCACCATGGTGTGCTCGTCGCCGATCCGCGCGCTGCCCGCCTCGCACACCGCCTCGCAGCGCACCTGGTAGCCGAATCCGCAGTTGACGAAGACCTCGACGTCGACCAGGGCGCCCCGCTCGGTCTCGAACAGCACGAACTGAGGGTCGAGCAGACCCGCGGGTGCCCCCGTCGAGGGCGCCGGACGCAGTACGGTCACCGCCGTCAGCTCCTGACCGAGCAGCCAGCGGGCCGCGTCGATCTCGTGCGAGACCGAGCTGTTGATCAGCATCTCGCTGGTGAAGTCGGCGGGGGAGGAGACGTTGCGGTGGGTGCAGTGCAGCATCAGCGGCCGGCCCAGGGCTCCCCCGTCCAGCAGGGCCTTGAGCCGGCGGTACTCGGCGTCGTAGCGGCGCATGAAGCCGATCTGGGCCAGCCGGCGGCCGAGCCGCGCCTCGGCCTCCAGCACCCGCAGCGCGCCGGCGGAGTCCGGCACCATGGGCTTCTCGCAGAGCACCGGCAGCCCGCGCTCGAAGGCACCGAGCAGCACCTCCTCGTGCGCGGGGCCCGGGGAGGCGATCAGCACGGCGTCCACACCGGGTGCGTCGAGCGCGGCCAGCGGGTCGGTGTGCACCGTGACCTCGTCCAGGCCGCCCACGGCCGCCTGGGCCCGGTCGGCCGCCGGATCGGCCACGGCGACCACCCTGGCGCCGCTCACCACCTCATCAAGGCGGCGTATATGGTCGGCGCCCATGTGTCCGGCACCCAATACCGCCACACCCAGCAGGTCTCCCATGTGTTGCGCTCCCTCTCGCCGATGATCACGCCGAAGGGTACGCGGCCAAGGGGTGGAGGGAGCGCTGTCAGGGAGCCCCGCCGGGGGGCCAGGTGCCGCTCGGGGCCTCGCTCAGTAGCGGAGTACTCCGGCGATGCCGTTGGCGTCGCCCAGCGTGCCGTCGGGCACGAAGCGGACCTCGGCGCCGGTTTCCAGACACTGCTCGACGATCTCGTCCACGATGTCGTCGCGGGCGTCCAGGTCACCCGGCTCGGCCGGGACGAGGTGGTCACCCTGGTCGCGGACCGTCGTACGGTAGTTCTCCTCGACCGCGAGCAACCGGACGCGGCCTTCGCGGGCGCTGAGCCACAGCTCGTCCACTCCGGCCGCGAAGGTCTTGTGGCCGCGTGCCGAGGTCAGCTCCCTCATCACGGATGCGGTGTCCTTGTGGGCCTCCGCCTCCAGGACCGGTTGCAGGGCCTGCCACACGGCGTCCGGACCGGCGTGGGCGAGACCACCGTGCGGGACCTGCACGGCGGACTTCGCTGCGCTGCCGACCTCGTCCAGCAGGGACAGAGCCGCCTGCGCCCCGGTGACGTACAGAGGGCGGGGCTGGTCGCGCAGGACCGTGCTGACGGCGGTGTCCACCTCGCGCAGGAACTGGCGCATTCCCTCGTCGGCATAGATGCTCGGCTGGTCGCCGATCTGCATCTGCCGCTCGGCGTCGAAGTTCTCCCGGACGTGCACCAGCGGGAATCCGCCGGAGTGGTCCTCCACGACCCGGTCGGGGCCGCCGCTCCACAGCGTCACGCGGTCCGCGGCGAGCGACAGCACCCAGAAGGGCCGCTCGGCCGCCTGTGCGGAGACCAGGTTGCGGGTCAGGAAAGTGTCTGCCAGCACCACGCGTTCGGGGACACTGCGGGGCAGTGACCACACCCGGTGCTCACCCGGCGCCGCAAAGATCACGAGGCCGTCCTCGGCGTGCGTCAGGTCCACCTCCGCCAGGGCGCGGTCGAGCTGCGCCTCGACGTCGGCGCGCCGTTCGCGCGTCACCGCGGGATCGGACTCCAGCCGTTTGCGGGCCTCGGCGACCGCATTGCGCAGGCGGACCGAATCCTGGCCGCTGCTCCCGGGCGCGCGGCGGTGTGTCGGGGTCAGCACCGACACCGCAGGGTAGGGGCGCGGGCGCCGCAGTTCGGCGAGGGTTGCGGGACTCAGTGCATGCTCCATGACAGCACGATAGGGCGGATTCACCCATCCGGCATTCGGGGTGAAAGCGGACTCCTGGCCGACGTGCGGGGACGGAGTCCCGAGGGGCACCCCCTTGCCGGGTCCCGGCGGACGCCGGTGACGCCGGGGTGCGTGACCGGCTACCGTACCCGCCAGTAATCGGACCGTCCCGCACCCCACCGCCCCCAGGAGGCCCGCATGCCGCAGCTCGAAGTCGACGGCGCCCGGCTGACGTACGACGACGAGGGCCCGCGCGACGGCGCGGCCGTGCCCCTGGTGTTCGTGCACGGCTGGACCGCGAACCGGCACCGCTGGGACCACCAGCTGGCGCACTTCGCCCCGAGACGGCGCGTGATCCGGCTGGACCTGCGCGGGCACGGCGAGAGCACCGGGGCCGGGGTGCGCACGATCGCGGCGCTCGCCGACGACGTCCTCGCCCTGCTCGACCACCTCGAGGTCGAACGCTTCGTCCTGGTCGGGCACTCCATGGGCGGGATGATCTCCCAGACCATCGCCCTCGCCCACCCCGAGCGGGTGGAACGCATGGTGCTGGTCAACTCGATCAGCCGCATGACCTACAGCCGCGGCCGGGGCCTGCTCATGGCGGCCTCCACGCTGGCGCCGTTCAGGCTCTTCGTCGCAGCCAACATCCAGCGCGCCTTCGCCCCGGGACACCCGCGCGAGGAGATCCGCGCCCACATCCGCTCGTCCGCGGACACCCCGCGTGAGGTCGTCATGACGCTCTACGGCGCGATGCGGGAGTTCGACGTCCTCGACCGCGTCGGCGAGATCCGCACGCCCACCCTGATGGTGCACGGTTACCACGACATCCAGCTTCCCGTGAAGCAGATGCTGCGCATGGCCAAGGCCTATCCGGACGCGGTCGTGCGCATCATCGACGCGGGGCACGAGCTGCCGGTGGAGAAGCCGGCCGAGCTGACCGAGGCCGTGGACCGGTTCGTGACCGAGAGGCCGTAGCGCGCACCGGGCGGCCCGAAGTCTTCGGTCCGTGCAGCGACATGGCCGCCCGTGAGATCGCCGCCCGCGAGATGCCCGCCCGCGAGATGCCCGCCCCTGACCGGTTTCCGCGTTGACCGCCCCCGGTACCTGGCAGACGCTGTCGTGTACGTCGTACAGATGCCTGATACAGCTTGTTCGCCTGGTGGAGGTAGCGCATGTGCGGCATCACCGGATGGGTCTCCTTCGACCGCGATCTGACCGCCGAGGCCGCCGTCCTCGACGCGATGACCGAGACGATGGCCTGCCGCGGCCCCGACGACCGCGGCACCTGGACCGAAGGCCCCGCCGCGCTGGGCCACCGCCGGCTCGCCGTCATCGACCTGCCGGGCGGACGCCAGCCGATGACCGTGCGCACCCCCGAGGGGACGGTCGCGCTCGTGTACTCCGGGGAGACGTACAACTTCACCGAACTGCGTCACGAACTCACCGCCCTCGGCCACGAGTTCACAACCGACTCGGACACCGAGGTCGTCCTGCGCGGCTACCTGGCCTGGGGCGACGCCGTCGCAGAGCGGCTGGGCGGCATGTACGCCTTCGCCGTGTGGGACGGCCGCCGCGACCAACTCCTCCTGATCCGCGACCGCATGGGCATCAAGCCGCTCTACTTCCGGCCCACCCCCGACGGCGTCCTGTTCGGCTCCGAACCCAAGGCGATCCTCGCCCACCCGCTCGTCCGTCCCCGGGTCTCCCTGGACGGCCTGCGCGAACTGTTCACCCTGGTCAAAACGCCCGGACACGCCGTGTGGGACGGTATGCGCGAGGTCGAACCCGGCACCGTCGTCACCGTAGGCCGCACAGGCGTGCACACCCGCACCTACTGGCGGCTCGAGACCCGGCCGCACCCCGACGACCGCGACACCACGATCACCACCGTGCGCGCGCTCCTGGAGGACATCGTGCGCCGCCAGCTGGTCTCCGACGTCCCGCGCTGCACCCTGCTCTCCGGTGGCCTCGACTCCTCCGCGATGACCGCGCTCGCCGCGCGCCGCCTCGCCGAACACGGCGAGAGCGTCCGCACCTTCGCCGTCGACTTCGTCGGCCAGAGCGACCACTTCCTCGCCGACGAACTGCGCGGCACCCCCGACACCCCGTTCGTGCACGAAGTCGCCCGGCTCGCCCGGACCGAGCATCAGGACATCGTCCTCGACTCCCGTGCCCTCGCCGACCCCGCCGTACGCGAGCGGGTGCTCCGCGCCCGGGACCTGCCGATCGGCTTCGGCGACCTGGACCCCTCGCTGCTGCTGCTCTTCCACGCCATCCGCGACCAGTCCACGGTCGCCCTCTCCGGCGAGTCCGCCGACGAGGTGTTCGGCGGCTACCTCCATTTCTTCGACGAGGAGGTCCGCCACGCCGACACCTTCCCCTGGCTGGTGCACCTCGGCCGCTACTTCGGTGACAGTGCCGGCGTGCTGCGCGCCGACCTCGCCAAGTCGCTCGACCTGGAGTCCTACGTCGCCGACGGCTACCGCACCGCCGTCGCGGGCATCCGACGCCTGGACGGCGAGAGCGACTTCGAGTACCGCATGCGGCGGATCTGCCATCTCCACCTGACCCGTTTCGTCCGCCTCCTGCTCGACCGCAAGGACCGGATGAGCATGGCCGTCGGGCTGGAAGTCCGGGTGCCGTTCTGCGACCACCGGCTGGTGGAGTACGTCTACAACACGCCGTGGACCCTGAAGTCCTTCGACGGCCGGGAGAAGAGCCTGCTGCGCGAGGCGGTCGCAGACGTCCTGCCGCGCTCGGTGTACGAACGGGTCAAGAGCCCGTACCCGTCGACACAGGATCCCCGCTACGCCCAGGCCCTGCAGGACCAGGCCAAGAACCTCCTCGCCCGGCCCTCCCACCGCGTCTTCGACCTGGTCGACCGGGACAAGGTCCGGCGGGCGGCCGAGCGCGACACCCCGGTCACGGCCGCTGCGGACCGGCGCGGCCTGGAAGTCACCCTCGACCTCGCCCAGTGGCTGGACCTGTACTCCCCGGAACTGATCACCGGCTGAGGCCGACGGCCAGGGCCCGGTCGGCGGCCCGCGCCGACGGCTGCCACCACGTCGTCACCGGCTCCCACACCCGGACCGGGCCCCGGATGCCGAGCTGCCCGGCGGTGAAGGAGCGGCCCCACTGGAACGCCCCGGCGGCCACCGTGATCACGCCCACCCGGCGGCCCTGTGGGTCCGCCGGGTCGCCGATGGTGCGCACGGCGGCGTACGCGCTCTCGCCCGCTCCGAGCCGGTAGGTGCCTGTGCCGCCCGCAGGCAGGGGCAGCGCGGCCCCGTCCAGGTCACCGAAGGTCACCATGGGCGCGCGGTCGACGGCGCAGGCGCGGACACCCCCGTTGGTGACGCTGACGCGCACCAAGGCTGGATCGGCGGCGGCCTGCGCCCGTACGACCAGTGCCTGTTCCGCACAGCGCACGGGCCGGGCCTGCGGGCCGGCTGCCCGACTGTGCCCCGGGGCCGCCGGGCTCCGGCCCGGGACCGCCTCGCTCCGTGGCGCGGCGGACAGCAGGGCCAGGGCGGCGGCGCAGGCGGCGGCGGGTACGGCGAGACGGGCGCGGGTGTGCATGGCGGTTTCCCCTGTGGCGGTCATGGTCATGGTCACGTTCGGTACGGCGGCCCTCCGGAACTGAGGTGTCCGTCGGCCGGCAGGCGTCGGTGACAGCGCTTCAGTAGTTCCTGTCCACCGGACAGGAACTGCCGTTCGCGGGCAGGGAACCGTACAGCAGGAAGTCGTTGATCTTGCGGTGGACGCACTTGGAGGACGAGTAGCCGGTGTGTCCCTCACCCTTGTTGTCGAGCACGACCGCCGACGAGCCGAGCCTCCGGGCCGTCTCCACGGTCCAGCGGTACGGGGTCGCCGGGTCGCCGCGCGTGCCCACCAGCAGCATCCGGGCCGAGTGGACGTTCTTGACCCGGTTTCGGATGAAGTTCGTGCCCTTGGGACGGCCGTAGCACATCAGCAGTTGGGTGAGCCGGTAGCGGCCGAAGACCGGGGAGGCCTCCTCGTACGCGGCCCGCAGGCTCGTCAGGTCCTTGGTGATCTGCGTGGCGGCGGGCCGGTCGGGGTCGTCGGCGCAGTCGATCGCCATCAGCGCGGCCGGGAGGTTGTCCATCGGGACGTCCTGCGCGTCGACGAGTCCGCCGTCCGACCGGTGCCGGCTGCCCTCGCCGTGCCGCGGGTTCATGCCGGCGGAGGAGAAGCTCAGCACGCCCCGGGTGTCACCGTCCTGGACCAGCGAGGCCAGCGCGCGTTCCAGCGACGGCCACAGATCCCTGCTGTAGAGGGCCTGCCCGATGGCCCCCACCAGGTCCTGCCCGGAGAACGAGCCACCGGCGTCCGAGGGCACCGGGTTCTCGTCCAGCGAGCGTACGAGCCCGACGACCTGCTGCCCGGCCGCGCGCCGGTCCTGTCCGAACGGACAGGCGATGTCCGTCGCACACCAGTCCAGGAAATCGTCCAGCGCGGTCTGCTGCCCCTCGGCGGCCGCGATGCCCTGCTCGGACAGCGGCTCGGTCAGGGTGTCCACGCCGTCGAGAGCCAGCCGCCCCACCCGGTGCGGGAACTGTGCCGCGTACACCGCGCCGAGCCGGGTTCCGTAGGAGAACCCCAGGTAGTTGAGCTTCTTGTCGCCCAGTGCCTGACGGATCACGTCCAGGTCGCGGGAGGCGTTCACGGTGCCGATGTGCGGCAGCACCGTTCCGGAGTTCCTGGCGCACACCTGGGCGGCCTGCCGCAACTGCCGGAGCAGGGCCTGCGGACGGCCGGCGTCAGGGGGCCCGGTTCCGGCGGCGGTCGCCTCGTAGGCGCCTTCGCCGCAGCTCACGGGGGAGGACCGGCCCACTCCGCGCGGGTCGAAGGTGACCACGTCGTAGTTGTTCGTCAGGTCCATGTACGGCTTTCCGTCGGTGGCGAGTCCGCTGATGCCGGGGGCGCCCGGACCGCCGAAGTTCAACAGCACCGAGCCTCGTGAGGGGCCGGTGGCGCGGTAGCGCGCCAGCGCCACGTCGAGCGTGCCCGCGGCAGGCCTGGCGTAGTCGAGCGGGACGGTCACCTTCGAGCACTGGAGGTCCTTGGGCATGTCCGGGCCCTTGCAGGCCGCCCAGGTGATCTTCTGCCGGTAGAACCGGGACAGGTCGGCCTGCGGCCGCCCGGCAGCCGCTGCGGGCAGCCCGGCCGCGAGCAGCGCCAGGGTGAGTGCTCCCGCGCTCGCGCAACGTCGCGCGGCGGGCCGTGTGGATAGCGTGACCAGCATCGATCGCACCTCCCGGGCGCTCGCTGCGGACCGGGACGGCGCCCTCGGATCACCATAAGGGGGCCCTGGGCGGCCCGCCTCCCGGCGAGCGGGACGGCACCCGGTGCCGTACTCTTTGCCCGCCCCATCCCCGTAAATGCTCATTAAGCATCTTTACGGTGCGTTCGATAACTCTGTCACTCGGCGGGGTGAAAGGTCGATCAGCCATAACTCGGATGGTTTCTCCCGCGTTTTATGCGTGCGGGTGAGTGCCCGCGTCTATGTCTGGAAGGCAGGAATCAATGAGACGGGCTACCCGAAACAGCGTGATCGCCGTCGCCGCCGCCTCCGGCGCGCTGGCCGTGGCGATTCCGGTGTCCGCGGCCTTTGCGGCCGACGGCGCCGCCGCCGACGGCTCCGCGGCCGGCTCGCCCGGGCTGATCTCCGGCAACACGGTCCAGGTCCCGGTGCATGTGCCGGTGAACGTGTGCGGCAATACCGTGGACGTGGTGGGGTTGCTGAATCCGGCGGCGGGCAATGCCTGCGGGAACGGTAATGGGGGGACGGGCGGATCCGCCACGTCCGGCGGCGCGACTGCGCAGAGCGAGGCGAACGACTCGCCCGGCGTGGTCAGCGGCAACACGGTCCAGGTCCCGGTGGATGTGCCGGTGAACGTGTGCGGCAACAGCGTGGATGTGGTGGGGTTGCTGAATCCGGCGGCGGGCAATGCCTGCGGGAACGGTAATGGGGGGACGGGCGGATCCGCCACGTCCGGCGGCGCGACTGCGCAGAGCGAGGCGAACGACTCGCCCGGCGTGGTCAGCGGCAACACGGTCCAGGTCCCGGTGGATGTGCCGGTGAACGTGTGCGGCAACACCGTGGATGTGGTGGGGTTGCTGAACTCGGCGACGGGCAATGCCTGCGCGAACGGCGGTGGGCAGACGGGCGGAACCGCCACGCCAGGCACCGCTACCGCGCAGAGCGAGGCGAACGACTCGCCCGGCGTGGTCAGCGGCAACACCGTCCAGGTCCCGGTGGATGTGCCGGTGAACGTGTGCGGCAACACCGTGGATGTGGTGGGGTTGCTGAACCCGGCGACGGGCAATGCCTGCCCGAACGGCAGGACGGGCGGATCCGCCACGTCCGGCACCGCGACGGGGCGGAGCGAGACGAGCGACTCGCCCGGCGTGGTCAGCGGCAACGGCATCCAGCTCCCCGTTCACCACCCGGTGAACGTCAGCGGGAACTCCGTGGGCGTGGTCGGCGTGTCCCACCCGGTCCAGGGCAACACGTCCGTCAGCACCCCCGGCGACCAGCCCAGCACCGATCATCCCCGCGCCCACCACCCCGCCACCCACAGGCCGCAGGCTCCCGCCAGGTCCCACCACCCGGCCCCGCGGTCCCCGCACCTGGTTGCGCCGCCCACGGCCAGCCTGGCCCACACCGGGACGGACATGACGGTCCCCGCGCTGGCCGGCAGCGCGGCCTTCCTCCTCGGCGGCGCGATCCTCTACCGCCGCTTCCGTCCGATGCGCCGCCACTGACCCAGCGGCGCCTGCATTGCCAAAGCCCCACCGGACGCCGGACCGGTGGGGCCCCTGACACCGGTGGAACAGCCGGTGCGCCATGGCGGCCTGGCCGGCCGGACGTTGCCCCGCGCGGTATGGGCGAGCCGTGGCCGAACCCCTCATGGCGCGGCCCCCGTTGATCGGGAAGGATGCTGCGGGTCCAGTGCGGCACCCGGCGCACCGACCCGTGCAAGCCCAGCGAAAGGGAGCGTAGTCATGACCTCTCCGGCCCCCCAGGACCTTGTCATCACGCGGGCCGCCATCGAGGACTGGCCGGTGATCAGCGAGTGGGCGGCGGCGGAGGGCTGGAATCCCGGGCTGTCCGACGGTCCCGCCTTCTTCGCCCAGGACCCCGACGGGTTCTTCCTCGGCCGGATCGACGGGGAACCCGTATCGGCCGTATCCGTCGTCAACTACGGCACCGACTACGCATTCCTCGGCTGCTACCTCGTCCGACCGGGCCTGCGCGGCCACGGACACGGCCTCACCACCTGGAAGACCGCCCTGGCTCACGCCTGCGAGCGCACCATCGGCCTGGACGGAGTCGTCGCCCAGCAGGACAACTACCGCCAGTCCGGCTTCGAACTCGCCTACCGCACCATCCGGTTCACCGGCATCGCGCCCGAGAGCTCCGGGGGGAGTCCCGAGGGGGTCCGGCGCGCCGCGTCCCATGACTTCGCCGCGATCTCCGCCTACGACAGCGCCTGTTACCCGGCCGACCGTCCGCGCTTCCTCGCCGAGTGGCTCACCACCCCCGGCCACCGCACGTACGTCCGCCACGACGGCTCCCGCCTCACCGGCTACGGAGTGATCCGCCCCGCCCGTGACACCCTCCGCATCGGACCGCTGTTCGCCGACACCGCCGACGACGCGCGAGCGCTGTTCACCGCCCTCACCGCCGACGTCGCCGGACACGCGGTCGCCATCGACGTACCCGAGCCCAACACCGCCGGCACCGCCCTCGCCGAACAGGCCGGACTCACCGCCTCCTTCGAGACGGCCCGCATGTACACCGGTCCGGTCCGCGCCCACGCCCAGGAGCGCGTCTTCGGTGTCACCACCCTCGAACTCGGCTGACCGGCGCCGATACCGCTGCCGGCGGCGGGCGATCCCGTTGCCCGGCCGCGCCGTCGGTGCTGGAGTGAGCACATGGACCGCACCTCTCTGCTCGCCCTCTACGACCGTGCCATGCGCGAGGGCGCCCGGCCCGACGGGCCCGGGGCCCGGATTTTTTCGAGCGGGCCGGTGCGGTGGTGCGCCAGGTTGCCGATGCCCAGGGGTGGAACGGTGTCCTGTGGTCCGGCCTGGACGAGGCGGGAGAAGACGCGGACCGGGTGATCCACGAGCAGATCGCCCGTTTCACCGCGCTGGGCCGGGACTTCGAGTGGAAGCTGTACGGGCACGACCGGCCGGCGGATCTCGGCTCGAGGCTCGCCGCCGCCGGGTTTCGGGCGGAACCGGAGGAGGCGCTGCTGGCCGGCGAGACCGCCAGGATCGCCGTGGACGCCGAACCGCCGTCCGGCATCCGCCTCGTACGGGTCATCGATCCGGCCGGCGTCGAACTCGTCGTGGACGTGCACGAGAAGGCCTTCGGCACCGACGGCACCCGGCTGCGCCACCGGCTGCGTGCCCGGCTGGCCGACGACCCCGGCACGGTCGTCGCCGTGGTCGCGCTCGCCGGGGACGAGCCGGTGAGCGCGGCCCGTATGGAGCTGGTGCCCGGCACCCCGTTCGCCGGACTGTGGGGCGGCGGCACCGTCGAGGCCTGGCGCGGCCGGGGTGTCTACCGCGCCCTGGTGGCCCACCGCGCCCGGGTGGCCGCCGCCCGCGGCCACCCCTACCTCCAGGTCGACGCCTCGCCCCTGAGCCGCCCGATCCTGGAGCGCCTCGGATTCCACGCGCTGAGCACCACGACCCCCTATTTGTACAAGGTTTGACGGTAGCGGACGCAGTCTCTCTGTTCACCGGACCGTCATGCCATGTACCTTTCAATAAATCGACGCGTGTAGAACCCTCTAGCACGTTCTACGCGCGCAGAATTGGCGCCCGCACCGCCTCTCCCCCACCCCTCATGGAGGTTCGTCCGGATGCTTGGATCCAACAGGTCCAGCCGCAGATTCACCACCGCCCTGGCCGGGTTCGGGCTGCTCCTCGGCGGAGCCGCCCTCCAGCTCGGCACCGGTGCCGCTCCCGCCCACGCGGCGACCACACACCGGGTCCTGTTCGACAACGCCCACGCCGAGACGGCCGGCAACGCCGACTGGATCATCTCCACCAGCCAGCCCGACCCGCTCGGCCAGAACGCCACGCCCTCGGCCGAGACGGACTGGACCGGCGCCCTGTCCTCCTGGGGCGTGGACCTGCAGAAGACCGGCAGCTACAGCCTGAAGACGCTGCCGTCGGGGTCCAGCCTCAGTTACGGCGGCACCTCCTCGACCGACCTGTCCAACTTCGACACGCTGGTCCTGCCCGAGCCGAACACGCTGTTCACGGCCGCCGAGAAGACGGCGATCATGAACTTCGTGAAGAACGGCGGCGGCCTGTTCATGATCTCCGACCACACCGGGGCCGACCGCAACAACGACGGCTACGACGCGGTCGAGATCCTCAACGACCTGATGAGCAACAACAGTGTCGACTCCACAGACCCGTTCGGCTTCTCCATCGACTCGCTGAACATCGCCTCCGACCACCCGGCGGCCATCAGCGACAGCACCAACCCGGTACTGCACGGCTCCTTCGGCAACGTCACCAAGAGCCTGATCGCCAACGGCACCACCGCCACGCTCAAGCCCGCCGACAACTCCTCCGTCAAGGGCCTGCTCTACCGCACCGGTTACTCCGGCAACACCGGCGCCTTCTTCCTGACCAGCACCTTCGGTGCGGGGCGCGTCGCCTTCTGGGGCGACAGCTCGCCCGTCGACGACGGCACCGGCCAGTCCGGCAACACGCTGTACGACGGCTGGAACGACTCCACCGCCACCAACGCCCCCCTCGCCCTCAACGCCACCGCGTGGCTGGCCGGTGACGGCACCACCAGCGGCGGCGGAGGCGGCGGCACGGGCACCTACACCGCTGCGCAGCTCCTCGGCAACAACGGCTTCGAGTCCGGGAACACCGTCTGGAGCGCCTCGAGCGGTGTCATCACCAACTCCACCGGCGAGTCGCCCCGCACGGGCTCCTACTACGCCTGGCTCGACGGCTACGGCAGCGCCACCACCGACACCCTCTCGCAGTCGGTGACCATCCCGTCCGGCTGCGCCAGCGCCAACCTCAGCTTCTACCTGCACGTCGACACGGCGGAGACCACGACCACCACGGCGTACGACACGCTCAAGGTGCAGGTGCTCAACAGCTCCGGCTCCGTGCTGAGCACCCTGGCGACCTACTCGAACCTCAACGCCGCCAGCGGATACACGCAGCGCAGCTTCAACCTGAGCAGCTACGCCGGGCAGACCGTGACCCTCAAGTTCACCGGCACCGAGGGTTCCACGCTCCAGACGTCGTTCGTCCTGGACGACACGGCGCTCAACGTCAGCTGAGGCCCCGGGCCCGGCCTCGAGGCCGGGCCCACCCGGTTCACGCCGCCGGCAGTGTCCGATCCGGCGTGTTCCAGCCGGAGTCCGCACGCCGGGCCGCGCGGCTCGTACGGATCGGCCGTCCGGCAGGTCGCGGTCCGTGTCACCGATTCGCCCGCGAGCACGTGATCACCCCGCTGCTCTGCGGGTGGTGTCTGAGCTGGACACCAGGGTCAGCCCGCCGTCCTGCGCGCACGACGGCCCGCGTGCCGTCGAGGCGGGCGTGAGGAAGGCCGGTCCACCCGGGTGGACCGGCCTTCGTGTTTGCCTGTCTCTTACTGATCGGTCTTCCTTTCCTCGTGTCTTGTCTTCATGGCTGGGGAGCGCGCTTCGCCGCCGTGCCGGCGCACATCAGCCCGAGGATGAAGGCCAGCCCGCCGATGATGACGTTGTTGATGATGACGCCCGCGTCCGGGCTCGTGCCCACGACCCACGGTGCGATGACCATCCAGACACCCATGGCGCACATGGCCCAGCTCAGGCCGTACATCCGCTCGGGGGCCCTGGTGAATCCGAGTGCCAGCAGGCCGATCGCGATGCCCATGATCAGGTTGTGGGTCACGAGCGCCGGCTGGCTCGTCGTGTAGTGCAGGATCCACGGAGATGCCGCGCAGTACAGGCCGAGCAGGAACACCGGCCCGTCCACGAGCGCCACATCACGGCCGCCGAGCATGCGGGCGTAGCGTGCCCGCATTTCGGAGACATCGGGGTGGCTTGTTATGTCACCCCTGTGTGAGACGTTGGCCATGACTCGTCTCCTTTGACTTGTGCAGGCAGCGACCGCATCTTGTGCGGTATGCGGTAAGCGCCGCTTAGCGCCCATTGTGCCCTTATTTCTTGTTTATGTGTAGGGGTCGGTGTCTGTGGTGAGGGAGCCCCGGCCGGGCGCGTTCCGGCCTTCGGCGTGCGTCGCCGTGACGGGGCACGCGCGTCGCCGTCGCGTCGCCGGTACCGTCCCCGTCGCCCCGGATGCCGTAGGGCCGCACGGCCTGGCGTGTCCGGCCCGCGGCGCCATCGCCCGTGGTGCACGCCGGTTTCCGCGCCCCGGCCTCCCGTGCGCACCGTCGGCTCCCGTCGCCGTCGCACCCTCCCGGGCCGTTCGTCGCCGCGTCCGGGCGCGCTGTGAGCCGCGTCACGAGATCGCCGGAATTTACTTGAGTGCATGAAAGGTTGCTGACTGCATCTGATCTGTCGAGACCCTGCGTCCGGGCCGCACCAGCCCGTGCGCCACCAGTGAGGCACCCGTGAACCACTCCACCCCCGAGCGGCCCGCCGACATCGTCGCCCGGCTGCGCGCCACCTTCCGCACCGGCCGCACCAAGCCCGTCCAGTGGCGTACCGGTCAGTTGCGACGCCTGCGCGCCCTGCTCACGGAGAACGGTGCCGATCTCGCCGCCGCCCTCCACGCCGACCTGGGCAAGAGCGGCACCGAGGCCCACCGCACCGAGATCGACTTCACCGTCCGCGAGATCGACCACACCCTGGAGCACCTGGCCGGCTGGCTGCGCCCCGAGCCCGCGCCCGTCCCCGCGTACCTCGGCGCCGACGCGACGGCCTGGACGCAGTACGACCCGCTCGGCGTCGTCCTCGTCATCGCGCCCTGGAACTACCCGGCCCAGCTGCTGCTCGCCCCCCTGGTCGGCGCGCTCGCCTCGGGCAACGCGGTCGTCGCCAAGCCGAGCGAGCTGGCCCCGGTTACCTCTGCCACGCTGGCCCGGCTGATCCCGGCCTACCTCGACACCGACGCCGTCGCCGTGGTCGAGGGCGGAGTCCCGGAGACCACCGCCCTGCTGGCCGAGCGCTTCGACCACATCTTCTACACCGGCAACGCAACCGTCGGCCGGATCGTGATGCGCGCCGCCGCCGAACACCTCACCCCCGTCACCCTCGAACTGGGCGGAAAGTCCCCGGCGTTCGTCGACCGGGGCACCGACCTCGCCGTGGTGGCGGACCGACTCGCCCGCGGCAAGTTCCTGAACGCCGGCCAGACCTGCGTCGCTCCCGACTACGTCCTGACGGACCCTCAGACCGCGGCGGATCTGGAAACCGCGCTGGCCCATGCCGTCCAGGGGCTGTTCGGCACCGACCCGGCGGCCTCGCCGGAGTACGGCCGGATCGTCAACGAGCGGCATTTCGACCGGCTCCGCGCCCTGCTGGGCTCGGGCCGTGTCGCCGTCGGCGGCGACAGTGACCGCAGCACCAGGTACATCGCGCCGACCGTGCTCGCGGACGTCGCCCCCGAGGCGCCCGTGATGCAGGAGGAGATCTTCGGGCCGATCCTGCCGATCCTCACGGTGACCGGCCTGGACGAGGCCATCGACTTCATCAACGACCGTGACAAGCCCCTCGCGCTGTACGTCTTCTCCGGGTCCGAGGAGACGCGCGAGCGCATCGCCGCCGAGACGTCCTCCGGCGGCCTCGGCCACGGCCTGCCTCTGGCCCATCTCACCGTCAGCGACCTGCCCTTCGGCGGAGTGGGGGAGAGCGGCATGGGCAGCTACCACGGCCGCTACTCGATCGAGACCTTCAGCCACCGCAAGGCGGTGCTCGACAAGCCGCTCGGCTGACCCCCGTAACCCGCCGCAGGGGCCGTCGGCAGGTGTGCGACACTCCGCCGATGACCGCTGAAACGATCACCGCAGACGCCTCCGGCACCTTCACACTCGGCGACCTGCCCGTCAGCCGCATCGGCTTCGGTGCGATGCGGCTGACGGGCAGCGCCGCCTTCCACCTCGGCACGCCCAGCGACCGCGCACGCTCGATCGCGGTGCTGCGCCGAGCCGTGGAACTCGGCGTCAACCACATCGACACCGCCGCCTTCTACTTCTCCGCCCTCCGCTCGGCCAACGAACTCATCAACACCGCGCTCGCCCCCTACCCGGACGACCTGCTGATCGCCACCAAGGTCGGCCCGTTCCGCGACTGCTCCGGCGAGTGGGCCACCTCCGCCCGGCCCGACCAGCTGCGCGGCCACGTCGAGGAGAACCTGCGCCAGCTCGGCCGCGACCACCTGGACCTCGTCTACCTGCGCCGCATGCGCCAGGACTCCATCGCCGAGCACTTCGGCGTACTCGCCGACCTGCGCGCAGCGGGCCTGATCCGGCACCTTGGCATCTCCGCGGTCGAACCCAGGCACCTGACCGAGGCGCTGCAGATCGCGCCCGTGGTGGCCGTGCAGAACCGGTTCGGGCTGGCCGCCGCCGACCCGGACGCCGACGAACTCCTGCGGATGTGCGGGGAGCGGGGCATCGCGTTCGTGCCCTTCTTCGCCATCGCGGGCGAGGGCGCCGACCGTGGTGCCACCGCTGCCCGGCAGCAGGACGAGGTGCTCGCCGTCGCCCACGCGCACGGCGTGAGCCCCGCGCAGGTCCGCATCGCCTGGACTCTGCACCAGGGCCCGCATGTGCTCGCCATCCCCGGCACCGGCAACGCCGACCACCTCGCCGACAACATCGCCGCGGGCGCCATCAGGCTCACGGAGGAGGAACTGGACCGGCTGGACGCCGTGCGCCGGGCCGCCTGAGCGCCTGCGCGGTGGCGGGGCCTGTCGATCAGCTCGTTCCCGGATGCGATGCGCACAAGGGTGCGCCGGCGCACCCCGGTGGACGGCAGCCCGCTGACTACAATCCAGTAGACGGTCTTCCCAGCCGTGGGCGGGGGCGGACGGGGCGCAGCGCCGTGGACGAAGACGGAGTGAGGAACGTTCCATGACCGAGGCCAAGGAAGAACGCCGGTCGGCCGGTGAACTCGAAGCGAGTGTCATGGCCGCGCTCTGGGCCGCCGGTACACCCCAGACGCCCGGCCAGGTCCAGCTGAGCCTCGGCGCCGGCCTCGCCCGCACCACGGTCACGACGATCCTCGCCCGGCTGCACGACAAGGGCGTGGTCGAGCGGGAGCGGCAGGGCCGCGGTTACGCCTACTACCCCGCCCGGGAGGCCAGGGACGCCCAGGGCCTCACCGCGCGCCGGATGCACAGCGAACTCGATCGCGACAGCGACCGTGAGACGGTCCTCGCCCGCTTCGTCGCCCAGCTCAGCCCCGACGACGAACGCATCCTGCGGGACCTGCTCGAATCCGACGACCGTTGACCGCGCTGCTTCTGCTCCTGCTCCTGGCCGCCCCCACCGGACCGACCTGGCGGTGGCCAGGGCGTGCCTCGAAGATGTCGACGGGCCGGACATGGGGGTGTCCCAGGTCCGGCCCGTCCCCGTGCGCCGCTAGACGTCGAGCTGGTGCTGGTGTGTCGTGTGCGTGGGTATGTAGCCGAGGCTGTCGTTGATCTGTCTCATGTGCGTGTTGCCGTCGGCGGTGTCGGTCAGGAGGCCGCCGAGGCCCGGATAACGGCCACAGGTCTGTCGGATCGACTCGGCCTTCATCCATCGCCCGAGGCCGTGTCCCCGGTGCTCGGGCAGCACGCCGGTGCCGTAGTGCTGGCCGTCGCCTGTGCCGTTGCCGGGGACGACGAGTTCGGTGAACCCGGCGATCGAGCCGTCCGAGGCGTCGACGGCGACGACGGTGTGCAGCTGGTCGCCGCGCTGTTCGACGGCCTTCGCCGCAGCCCGGACGCGATCCACGTCCCAGGTCACGGTGCCGTAGTCGGTGCCGTCCATGGGCATGTCGTCCATGGCGCGACGTGAGGCGGCGAACGTCTGGGCGAGGCCGTCGGGGACGGTTCCCTGCCAGGACACCAGCCGGTAGCCGGGATGCGGACGCTCGACGATCTCGTCGAGGGCGGTGGTGTCCACATCGGCCAGGGGCAAGCGGGAGAACCTCAGTGTGAGGACCTTACGGAAACCGCGCGCCGCCAGGAAGCGGTCGCCGGGCGATCCCGCCTCAGCCTGCGCGAGGACGCGGCGTCGGGCATCGTCCCGGGCGGCGGCCACGGCGGCGTCGAGGAGCCGGGAGCCGACGCCTCTGCGTCGCTCCACGGGATGGACACTCAGGGTCAGTTCGGCCAGGTGCTTCTGTCCAGGGCCGGTGAACAGCCGCAGAAAGGCCGTCCCGACCGGGATGGAATCGGCGTCGGACGCCAGCCATGCAAGACGCCGGCTGTGCGGCCCGTGAGCGGGGTCGGTCAGTGGGGTGATGCGAAGCGACAAGGTGACTCCGTCGTGAGGAGGTGGCAAAGGTCAGTACGCGGGCTCAACTGCTGGGCACTCCTGCGCATGTGCTCCACACCTCCTCGTCGACAGCGCCGGTCCGCAACAACACGGACGGCCGGCAGAATCTAGCTGGCCCGCCGGTTCCTCGGCAAAGGGTTAATGACCTGCTGGCCGGCGAGGTCGTCCCCGGGGCGGCTGCACCCCCTGCGCTCGGCCCCGCCGTACCGGCTGCTCGGCCACTCACGACAACACCGTCCGCCCGTTCTTCTCGCTGCTCGGGGAGCCGTCCGCGCCGGAGGCGGCCTCCCGCAGGACGAGGACGACGAGCGGTGGGGGTCGAACGCGCGAACGCGCGGATCAGTCGTCGAGCGCGGTGAGCGCGTGCGCGTACTGATCGCCGGTGACGGGCTCCAGCCAGGTGGTGCCGTCTCCCTTGCCGTCGCCGACGACCATGGCGATGTGCGCCATCTGCTGCTCAACGCAGCAGATCAACGGCCATCTGCCGGGCGACGGAAAGGCTGTCGTGACGACGCCCGGCGCAACCCGGTCCCCTGCCCGCCGTCCAGGGCGCCCACCGGACCCGGCGCCCGACCACCACCCTCCCGCCGGCCTGCATGGTCGTCTCCCGCGGCGGCCCCCGGTGACGGGCATGGCGGACGTCATCGCCGGGCCGAGGCCGCCGAGGGGGGAGGCGGGGCGCTGACCACCTGGTCGGCACCCCCTGCCCAGGCCGCCCACCACCCCGGCACCGGTCCTGCTCCCGCCGCACGCGGACGCGCGTAGACCAAGGACTGGCGTCCGTGAGGTTTTACGTATAACCTCACCCGCTAACCACCTCCACCGGAAGGTCCCGATGCGACGCGTTGCCCTGGTCGCCCTCGTGGTCGACGACTACGACGAGGCGATCCGCTTCTACACGGAGGCCCTCGGATTCCGGCTGGCCGAGGACACGCCCCGGCCGGACGGCTCCCGCTGGGTCGTCGTCGAGCCCGGTCCGGACGGCGCCGGTACCGGCCTGCTGCTCGCCCGCGCCAAGGGCGCAGAACAGCGCGCCCGGATCGGGGACCAGACCGGCGGACGCGTGGGGTTCTTCCTGCACACCGACGACTTCGCCCGCGACCACGCCCGTATGGCCGCCGCCGGCGTGACCTTCCTGGAGGAGCCGCGGCACGAGCCGTACGGCACCGTCGCCGTCTTCCGGGACCTGTACGGCAACCGCTGGGACCTGCTCCAGCCCGCCACCGACCGACCCACCGCCCACCCCGCACCATCTGCCGAGGAAGCACACCCATGACCGCGACCCGCATCGACACCGAGACCCTCCGCCGGCTTCCCAAGGCCGTCCTGCACGACCACCTCGACGGCGGCCTGCGCCCCGCCACCGTCGTCGAACTCGCGGCCGCGGTCGGCCACACCCTGCCCACCACCGACCCGGACGAGCTGGCCGCCTGGTACTTCGAGGCCGCCAACTCCGGCGACCTGGTCCGCTACATCGCCACCTTCGAACACACCCTCGCCGTCATGCAGACCCGCGAGGGCCTGCTGCGTACCGCCGAGGAGTACGTCCTCGACCTCGCCGCCGACGGCGTCGTCTACGCCGAGGTGCGCTACGCCCCCGAGCTGAACGTGCGGGGTGGGCTGACCATGAAGGAGGTCGTGGAGACCGTCCAGGAGGGTCTCGCGGCGGGCATGGCGAAGGCCGCCGCCGCGGGCACTCAGGTCCGGGTGGGCACCCTGCTGTGCGGCATGCGGATGTTCGACCGGGTCCGCGAGGCCGCCGACCTGGCCGTCGCCTACCGCGACGCCGGCGTCGTCGGCTTCGACATAGCCGGCGCCGAGGACGGCTTCCCGCCCGCCGAGCACCTGGACGCCTTCGAGCACCTGCGCCGCGAGAACGTGCCGTTCACCATCCACGCCGGCGAGGCGCACGGCCTGCCCAGCATCCACCAGGCCCTGCAGGTGTGCGGCGCCCAGCGCATCGGCCACGGCGTGCGCCTCACCGAGGACATCGTGGACGGCAAGCTCGGCCGCCTCGCCTCCTGGGTCCGCGACCGCCGGATCGCGCTGGAGATGTGCCCGACGTCCAACCTCCAGACGGGCTGCGCCACCTCGATCGCCGAGCACCCGATCACGGCGCTGAAGGACCTGGGCTTCCGGGTCACCCTGAACACGGACAACCGTCTGGTGTCGGGTACGACGATGACCCGCGAGATGTCCCTGCTGGTCGAGGAGGCCGGCTGGGGCGTCGAGGACCTGCGCACGGTCACGGTGAACGCACTCAAGAGCGCCTTCCTCCCGTTCGACGAGCGCAACGCCCTGATCGAGGACGTGGTCCTGCCGGGTTACGCCGCCGCGCTCTGAAGCAGTCCCTTGAGGTATGCGGCCTGTCCGACGTGCTGAAGGTCGTCGGACAGGACGCTCACCAGGCGCACCCCGAGGGTGACCGGCGGGTCCCAGCGCACGTCCACGATCCGCTCCAGGTCCTTCGCGGCGAGCGTGTGCAGGGCTCCGAGCGTCTGCTCGTGCACGGCGTCGTAGTACTCGGCGAGCGCGTCCGCCGACTCGACGCGCACCTCGGCGACTTTGGCGGGACTGTGCCCGTACCCGATGTCGTTGCGGGGCAGGCCGAGGCCGAACCGCTTCTCCCAGCCCTGGGAGAGCCACACCTGGTCGAGCTCGAAGGCGTCGGCGACGTGGTCGTCCTGTACCCGGGTCAGGTGCCAGACGAGCCAGGCGATGGAGTTGGCGTCGGGGGCCGGGCGGGCGTTCAGCTCCTTCGGCCCGAGGCCGTCGAGGGCGGCATGGACTTCTTCCTGGATGCGGCCGTAGCCGTCGATGAGGATGTCCTTCGCAAGCATGCTTCCACCATCGCGCATCACCGTCGCTCGTGCGTGCGCAATGCGCCGTCCGTCACGTCCCGCACGGCCGGGGCGGGGCCAGGCCCTCCGCTTCCAGCAGGGTGACCAGGGCACGGGCCGCCGGGCTGGTGGCCCGCTCCGGCGGCAGCAGCGCGACGGTCTCGTACTTCGGGTCGCCCGTGACCTCGAGCGGGAGCGCCGTGAGCGTGGGGCGCTTGTGCCGGAAGTGCCGGGGGACGACCGCGATGCCGAGGTTCTCCTCGACCAGGTCCAGCAGGCCGTGTACGTCGTTGACCTCCAGCGCGACCGTCCGCCGGACCCCGGACGCGGCGAAGGCGGCGTCCGTGATGCGGCGCGGGCCCCAGTCCGGCTGGAAGTCGACGAAGACCTCCCCGGCCAGGTCCGGCGGCGTGAGTACTGCGTCGGACGAGGCGAGGCGGTGGCCGCCGTGGCACAGGACGATCATCGGCTCGCTGGTCAGGGACAGCGAGCGCAGCTGGTCGGTGTCCGCCTGCGTGCGGTACGCGAAGGCCAGGTCGAGGCGGCCCGCCGTGACCTCGTCGGCCAGTGCCCCCGAACCTGCCTGCCGCAGCCGGATCTCCACATCGGGGTGCCGTCCCCGGAACGCCGCCAGCAGCTGTGCCACATGCACCCCGGCGATGCACTGCTCGGTGCCCAGCGCCAGCGTGCCGCGCAGCACGCCCTGCACCGCGGCGACCGCCTCGTGCGCCGAACGCACCTGGGCCAGGATCCGCTCGGCCTCCGCCAGCAGCGCGCGGCCCGCCTCGGTGAGCGTCACCCGGCGGGTGGTACGCACGAACAGCGGCGCCCGCAACTCCCGCTCCAGCGCCCGGATGGAGGCGGACAGACCCGACTGGGACACCATCAGGCGTTCGGCGGCCCTGGTGAAATGCTGGTCCTCGGCGACCGCGACGAAGTGCTGAAGATGGCGCAGTTCCATGATTGAGAAGCCTAACCGCTGAATTCCATCGGATTCTCCTGTTGGACCGCTGCCCGCGTCCCAGGAAAGAGTGGGCCGGTAGACCATGTGCCAACCCCTCTGGAGTCGCGTTGTACACCGCCCACCCCGACCGCTACGCCGGCATGCCCTGCCGGCGCGCCGGACGCAGCGGCCTGAAGCTCCCCGTCCTGTCGCTCGGCCTGTGGCACAACTTCGGCCCCGACCGGCCCGTCGAGGCCCAGCGCGCCATCCTGCGCCGCGCGTTCGACCTCGGCGTCACCCACTTCGACCTGGCCAACAACTACGGCCCGCCGCCCGGCGCCGCCGAGTCCGCGCTCGGCGAGGCGCTGAAGGCGGACTTCGCGCCGTACCGTGACGAGCTGATCATCTCCACCAAGGCGGGCTATCTGATGTGGCCCGGCCCGTACGGTGAAGGGGGCTCCCGCAAGTACCTGCTGTCCTCGCTGGACCAGAGCCTGCGGCGGATGGGCCTGGAGTACGTCGACATCTTCTACTCGCACCGCTTCGACCCGGACACTCCGCTGGAGGAGACCATGGGCGCCCTGCACTCCGCGGTGCAGCAGGGCAAGGCGCTCTATGTCGGTGTCTCCAACTACTCGGCGGAGCAGACCCGTGAGGCCGCCCGCATCCTCGGCGAGCTGGGCACCCCGTTGCTCATCCACCAGCCGCGCTACTCGATGCTCGACCGGCGCCCCGAGGACGAGGGCCTGCTCGACGCGCTGGACGAACTCCAGGTCGGCTCGGTCGCCTACTCCCCGCTGGAGCAGGGTGTGCTCACCGGCCGCTACCTCGACGGCATTCCCGAGGACTCCCGGGCGGCGAGCGACAGCCCCTTCCTGCACTCGGACGCCGTCACCGAGGAACTGGTGGGCCGGCTGCGCGCCCTGGACCAGATCGCCAAGTCCCGCGGCCAGAGCCTGGCCCAGCTCGCCCTGGCCTGGGTGCTGCGCGGCGGCCGGGTCACCTCCGCCCTGGTCGGCGCGAGCAGCGCGCGGCAGATCGAGGACAGCGTCGGGGCCGTCGGCAACCTGGACTTCGACACCGAGGAACTGGCGCTGATCGACGCGCTCGTGCGGCCGTAGGACGGCGGCAGCCGCGGGCGAAGGGGTGCGTCGCCCTCCGCCCGCTGTGCGTACGCCTCTCAGGCGCCGGCCGGCACCCGGTCCAAGAACCCCAGCACCTGCCGGATCCGGCCCTCGTCGTCCAGCGTGACCACGTCGAATCCGGCGACCGGTGCCGAGCCGTCGGCCTCGTTCACCAGCTCCCAGGCGAAGCGCGCGGTGTCGTGGTGCCCGTCCACCGCGCCGAGCGGCCGGAACACGAACCCCGGGAACTGCTCGTGGACCGCCGCGATCACCGCCGCGATCTGCTCGTGCCCCTGGACGTCGGCAAGCGGGTCGGTGTAGCCGCCGTCGGCGGTCCAGGCGGCTGCGACCGCCTTGGTGATGGCCTCCGGCTGGGTGGCATTCCAGGCCTCGAAGTAACGGGCCGCGGCGATCTCGTAACGGTCGGTGTTCACGGACATGGTGAATCAGCCTCCATCGAGGATGTATCTGCTGGTCAGGAGCCGGATCTCAGGGTTCGTCGATCCGGTGTGACCACCATGCCCGAGCCGCGCGGGGCCGGTCGATTACCTCCGGCGTAATCGGCGGAGCCCCTATGGCACCCGACCAGCCTGCGCGAATCCGCCCAGAACGGGCGGTGAATATGCCAAGAGTGTGGCCGGAAAGTCATGGTGACAGCGTTTCGGGAGTGTCGATACTCGAACTTCAGGGGCACTTCACCGCACAGGAGCCGCACCGGCAGCGAGGTCTGGTCGGCGTACCAGCGAGGCGACGGGGGAGTGAGCGTGCACGACGAATTCCTGTGCCACGTCACCGCGTACGGCACGTGCGGCGGGCAGCGCATCGGCGTACCGCTCGGCACGTACCGCGCGCCGACCCTGGCACTGGCCCTGTGGTGGCTGCGCGACCGGGCGTCATGGATCGCCGAGCGGCTCGACCCCACTCCCGAGGGCACCGTCTTCCCGGCGGGGGCGCTGGTCCCGGTCGCGGACACCGTCGCCGACGTCCCCACGCTGCTGCGGGCCTGGTGCGCCGACGGCGACCGGCAGGAGCAGGCCGCCGACGAGTTATCGGGCGGGCGGCTGGTGCGGATCGCCGCCAGTGACGACACCACCGAGTACGAGCTGCTCGCCGAGTCCGTCGACGCACTGCGCATGCAGCGCACCGTCCCGGCGCTCGTCGTCACCATGGCCTGACCGGCGTCGCCGGTGCCGCCCACGCCGTCCGCCGACCCCACGGGCGCAAAAGTGAGCGAATTGGTGGAATATCGGTGGAATTCCGGCCATGGTGGAGCGGCCGGCGGCACCGACGGCGCCCGAACTCGTCGAAGCCGGCGCCCGACTGACCGCCGTGCCGACACCACCGAGCCGGGGGTTTTGTCCCCCTCCTGTGGTCCCGCCGTGCGGCATGCCCGCCTGAGAGGCTCCCGACCCGGCACGCCCCCCTGCCCCCCTCGACACGCTGCCGCCGGTGCAGCTCGTGCAACGGCCCGGCGACGGGGGCCACATCCACTGCGCGGACGGCTGCCGCCTGGTCGCCGTCGGCGCCCCAGGACCCGCCCGCCACCGACGGCACCGACGCCGCCGCCGACCCGCGACGGCGGCCTTTCAGGGCCGGCCCTGCTGTTGGCCCGCCCACCAGTACGACGAGCCGCCCGCGCCGAGCGAGGCCCGCCCTGGCCTGGGCCGGGCCGCCACACCGGCTGGGCAGAACCCGTCCTCCGCGGGTGAGACCCGGCCTCAGAGCCCGGCCGACGCGACCCGGCGCCGTACCGGCACCGCCAGCAGACCGCCCACGAAACCGGCGGCCAGTCCCCACAGCGCCCCCAGGCCCACCGCCTGCCACAGCTGTGGTTTGAGGAAGAGTTCCCCGGACAGGCCGCCGCCCAGGTTTCCGATGCCGAGAAGGGACAGACCGTAGTGCGCCGAGACACGGCCCACGAGGCAGATCATGAGGACGGTCAGAGCGAGTGCGACGGCCAGGCGCAGGGCGTGCTGCCAGGTCCGCACGCCGGCCGGTGAGCGTACGGCCATCTGCACGGCGACCGCGAGCAGCAGCACCGCGTCGGCCACCACGAGCCACCACGCCCGGCCGTCGTAGCCGGCGAGCGTGCGCAGGTTCAGCGTGGAGACATCGGGGGCGCGCAGGACCGCGTCCAGCACATGCGGCATCGGCAGCCCGAACGGGCCCGCCACGCGGCCGTGCCAGGTCGCGCCCAGGCCCACGGTGAGCGCCGGCCACGCCAGATTGGGCAGCCCGAGCAGGATCAGCGCGCATGTCGTGGCGGGGTGCCCGCGCGTCGCCGCCGTCACCAGCCCGACGACCAGGGCGGCGACGACATAGGCGAGCAGCAGCACCACCATCGCGTGCGCGGCGGGGCGCACCGACTCCTGCAGGCGCAGCAGCCGCCCCGGCAGCGGCGCCCCGCGCGCGACCAGCAGGGTGAGCACCAGCACCCCGGCCAGCCACATCAGCCCGAACAGCACCGTCAGCGGCACGTTCGTCGTGAACCCGACCCGGGGGCCGGCGGCGAACAGGCCGGTGAGATCGGCGAGGATGCCGTTGCCCACGTCGACGGCGAAGGTCTGCCGGGCACCGAGGGCCAGGCCGATCAGCACGAGCAGCCACAGCGCCGCGATCCGCGCGGCCCAGCCCGCCAGCTCACCGGCCGAGGCGACCGCTCGGTGCCGCAGCGGCCGGAGGAAGCACGCCCCGATCACCAGCGCACCGGCCAGGGTCACCGACAGCGGGATCACGGTGAGACCGGCCCGGGTCTGCGCCAGCGCGCCCGCGTTGCCGGAGAGTTCGACGCTCCCCCCGACGGAGGCGGCCACGGTCGCGGCGACCACCCGGGGAAACGCCCCGTCCGGCAGGTCCGCCGCTCCGGCCGCCCACAGTCCGAGCGCCGCCGTCAGTGCCATGACGGCCAGCCCGGCCAGCACCGTGGCCACGGCCCGCGCCCAGCCGTGCCGGGCGACGGGCCGCTCGGGTACGGGCCGGGCGGGGACGGTCGGAGGGCTCACCCTGCCACGCTAGGCAGCGCCGGCGCAGCCCGCCCGCCGGGTGGGCCGTCCGCGTCGGCTTGCGGGCCCCTCACGATCGGCGCACACGATGGCCGTGGCGCCTCGACACGCCCCCACGTGACTTCCCTGACCAAAGCCGCGCGCTGCGACGGGTCTTCCGCGAGCCCGACCAGCACATCACGACGGGAAGGCGCGCTCGTGAGCGTCCGCGCCGTCCGGCGCCCCGGACTCGTGAGCGCCGTACGCTGTCTCACCGGACGCCCCGGACGCCCCGGACGCCCCGGACGCCCCGGACGCCCCGGACGCCCCGGACGGCGTGACGATCGCCGCTGTGCGCGCCCGGCGAACGCGTCCGGGACTGCCGGACCCTTGCCCGGGGTACGAGGACCGGTGCAACAGCCGACCGGCCGGACCGGGCTTCCGAGAGAGGCAGCATGACCGAGCACCTGGGTGGGGTGGTGGAACCGACTGGTATCGACGTGACCGTGGAGCCGCTGCGACGCGCGGCGCACTACACCGGCGAACCCGGATGCATCGCCGAGGCGCGGGATTTCGCCGCCCGCTTCCTTCAGCAGCTGCGGACCGAATGGTGTGCCACCATCGACGGCCGCACCCACGGTGAGCTGCTCCTGGTCGTCAGCGAGCTGGTCACCAACGCGGAACGGCACAGCAACGGCCCGTACATCCTCGATCTGGAGGGCACGGACTCCGCGGTCACGGTGGCCGTGTACGACAGCAGCTCCGCTCTGCCCCGCGTCTTCCCCAAGGACCCCCGGCGCATCGGGCGGCACGGACTGGAGATCGTGCACGCACTGGCCGCCGAGATCACGGTGGAACGCGTGCCCGTCGGCAAACGGGTGCGCGCACGCGTCGAGTTGAGGTGCTGAACTAGGCTGAGGGGATGAGCGACGAGGTGAGCGAAGCCCGAGTGATCCCTTTGCGACCCGACACGCCCGTGGCCAAGGAGCCGCTGTGGCGCGACCTGGTCGGTGATGTGCTGCGCCGCGAGCGGCAGGCGCAGGAGCGCACGCTCAAGGAGGTGGCGGAAGCAGCCCGGATCTCGCTGCCCTACCTCTCCGAGGTCGAACGTGGCCGCAAGGAGGCCTCCTCGGAGATCCTCGCCGCCGCGGCCCACGCCCTCGGCCTGGACCTCGGCGGTCTGCTGTCCCGGGTGCACAGCGAGCTGTCCCGGCAGACGAGCACGGCTCGCCGGCCCGCGCCCGCCCAGCCGTACAACGGCCTCTGCCTGGCCGCCTGACACAGTCGCCCGACGAACCCGCCGGACCGAGCCAGGGTCAGTGGTGCGTGTGGCGTCCGGACAGCCGATGGGTTCTGCGGCGAGGATCGGTCGAAACAGGTGACCGCGTTCCACGCTGCAGGAGGTCCTCATGGCCACCGATGGATTCACCACATGTCTCTGGTTCGACGGACAGGCCGAGGAGGCCGCGGATTTCTACGTGTCGGTGTTCAACAACTCCGGCATCGGCCGCGTCGGCCGCTACACCGAGGCCGGTCCCGGTCCGGCGGGCTCCGTGCTCGCAGTGGAGTTCACGGCCAACGGCCAGAAGTTCGTCGCGCTCAACGGCGGCCCGCAGTTCACGTTCAACGAGGCCGTCTCCTTCCAGATCCACTGCTGTGACCAGCAGGAGATCGACCACTACTGGAGCCGGCTCACGGAGGACGGCGGCGAGGGCGGCCCCTGCGGCTGGCTCAAGGACAAGTACGGCGTCTCCTGGCAGGTCGTCTACGACCGGCTGATCGACCTGCTCGGCGACCCCGACCCGGAGAAGGCCGCGCGCACCGCCCGGGCCATGCTGAGCATGGGCAAGCTGGACGTCGCCGAGCTGGAGCGGGCGTACGCCGGGGAGTGACCCCGGCCGTCAGACCCGGTCGGCCGCGATCAGCAGATACTGGAAGCTGCCATTGCGGTAGGCGTCCAGGAACGTGTCCTCGATGCCCGTGACCAGATGACCGGCCTGCTTGCGCAGCTTCCAGTAAGGGATCGCGGCGTCGGTCAGATCCTGTACGTGAACCGGCACCAAGCGGTGACGCGCCATCGCCTTGAAGTACTCCGAGCGCGGATGGATGTCGCAGATGTAGTGCGCGTTGATCAGCGACACCTCCCGCGAGGCCTGCCCGTACGTGTCGTCGTAGCAGCCGGTGATCACCACGTACCGTCCGCCGCGCCGCAGCAGCCGGGCGTGCTCGGCGAAGAGCAGGTCCAGTTCGACGTACATGGTCGACTCGTTGTTCCAGGACGCCGCGTACGCGCCCGAGGCGAAGCCGGTGTCGAGCATGTTGCGGTGGTGGTAGCGCACCTTGCCGTCGATGCCCCGGGCACGCGCCTGCTCGTTCGCGAACGCGGCCTGCTTGGTGGAGATCGTGACGCCGTCGGCGTGGCAGCCGTAGCGCAGGTGCGCCACGACGCTGCCGCCGCCCCGGCCGCAGCCGGCGTCGAAGACCCGGTCGTCGGGCGCGAGCGGGCCGAGATGGGAGGCGAGCAGCTCCGCCTGGGCGTGTTCCAGGCGGTGCAGCTCGTTGGTGATGCGGTCCCGACGCAGCTCGGGGTCCGGCTCGTCGAGCACCGACCAGTCGGCCTCTCCGATGCCGTAGTGGTGGTGGTACAGGTCGTCGATCCTGCCCAGTTCGAGGTTGACCGGGTTCTCCTCGGCGTTCCAGTAGTCGGCGACGCGGCTCTGGTAGGTCGACTGGGTCGGTACCGGTGCCGGTACCGGTGCGGTCCGCGTGACGGGGGCGGTGGTCAACGGTGACTCCTCTTGGTACATGTGACGGTGTGTCAGGGAAGCGGGTTACCAGTAGTCGGGAAGGTGGTAGCGGTGAGTGTTCGTGGCGTGCCACTCGTGGTTGCCGGACACCCAGGCCGCCAGTCCGCGGGCGTACCGCTCGATGAGCGGCGAGCCGGCGGACAGCAGGGCGGACTCCTCCTCGAAGGCCGACATGATCCGGTTGTGGATCTCTACCGACGTCAGGTAGGCGGCCTTCAGCCCGCACCGCTCGTTCGCGGCGACGACCTGCGGCAGGTTGAGGTGGGTGGGGTCGCTCGCCAGCTCCTTGGTGAAGGAGTACAGGTCGTTGACGATCGTCGTCGCGTTGCACGCGAGGGCGGTGATCCGCTGGATCTCGGGGCGGGCGTAGACCTGTTCGGGCAGCTCGTAGCCGTCCACGGCGTCCACGACGGACAGGCAGGGACGGAAGTTGTTGAACTGCCGCATCACCAGGTACTCCCAGACCCGCGGCACGTACCGGGTCTCCGCCCAGGAGGCCTCGGCCAGGTAGCCGAGGTGCAGCCGGGCGAGGTCGTGCACGAGCCGGTCGGTCTGGCTCGGCGTGGCGAGGCCGGCGAAGTCCCGCAGCGCGAAGTGGTACGAGCGCAGCGGACCGTCCGCGCGCACGCCCTGGCGCCACTGCGCCTCCAGTTCGGGAGTGCCGTGGTAGGGGTCGAGCGCCGACTGGGCCAGGACCAGCCGACCGCCGAGGCCGCGGCGTGCCCCTCCTCGGCCCTCGTCCTCCTCGCAGTAGCAGCTGTCGACGATGTTCTCGGCCAGCAGCAGCTCACCGGCGGCGGTGAGGCGGTCCAGGTCGACCGCGCCGGGATGCTGGAGCACCACGGCCCGGCCGAACTGGAAGCCTGCGAAGTCCCCGTGCCAGGCGGCCGGGAAGAGGTCCTCGGCACGGGCCCACGCCTCCAGGCGGCGGTCGATCTCCCGCACCTTCTCCGGGTCGGCAGGCACAGCGGGCCGGTACAGCAGACCGGGGATCACCCCGGTGCGGCGGTGGGCCCGCAGGCTCCGGGCCAGGTTCGGGGGCCCGGGTAGTGCATACGCCGTCGTGGACGGGGTCGTGGACAGGTCGGGTGCGGTCGTGGTCGCGGCGGGTGCGGTCGTGGACGGGTCGGGTGCGGTCGTGGACGGGATCGCCGTTGTGGACGGGGTCGTGGTGGTGGTCATGTGATGCTCCGGGCCGTCATTCGGGGAGCCGTCCGACCTGGACGTTCTCCAGGATCCCGGCCGCGTCGGGGACGAGGATGGCCAGCGAGTAGTAGGCGGTGACGAGGTAGTTGATGATCGCGGCCGAGTCGATGCCCATGAAACGGACGTTCAGGCCCGGCTGGTGTTCCTCCGGGATCCCCGTCCGGTAGAGGCCGATCACGCCCTGGTCGGCCTCGCCGGTGCGCAGCGCGATGATGCTGCTGGTGTGGTCGTCGCTGACCGGGATCTTGCTGCACGGGAAGATGGGCACGCCCCGCCAGGCCGGCACCTCGTGGCCGTCGACGTTCGTGGTGCCGGGCACCAGACCGCGCCGGTTGCACTGCCGGAAGAACGCGGCGATCGCCTTCGGATGGGCGAGGAACACCTTGGTCTTGCGCCGCATCGACAGCAGCTCGTCCATGTCGTCCGGGGTCGGAGGGCCGGTCAGGCTGCTGATCCGCTGCCCGTAGTCGACGTTGTGCAGCAGCCCGAACTCGCGGTTGTTGACGAGCTCCCACTCCTGGCGTTCGCGGATCTCCTCCACGGTCAGCCGGAGCTGCTGCGCGGTCTGGTCCATGGGGTCGTTGTAGAGGTCGGCGACCCGGGTGTGGACCCGCAGCACGGTCTGGGTGAGGGACAACTCGTATTCGCGCGGAGCGAGTTCGTAGTCCACGAAGCCACCGGACAGTGTCTGCTCGCCCACGTGGCCGGCCTGCACCGGCACCTCGGCCTCACCCTTGCGGTTCATGGGCCTGCGCTGCCGCTCGACATAGGCCCGCAGATGGGCCGCGAGGGACGGCACCCGGCCGCTGAACTCCTGGACGGCGTTCCAGGGCAGCGACAGCACCACGCCCGCTGTCTCGGCCCGCACCGAGGCCAGCCACAGTGGGTCGGACTGCCCGACCGCCTCGTCGCCCATCTGGTCGCCGTCGGTGACGACCCCGATGATCTCCTCGTCGCCGTACTTGCCGTTGGTGAACCGGGTGAAGCGGCCGTGGACGACGAGGTACGCCTCCGTGACGGGCTGGCCCGCCTCGAACAGCACCTGACCGGCGCGCACCTCACGGGGCTGGAAGCGGGCGGCGATCTCCCGCAGGACGTCGGTGTCGGGGTAGCCGCGCAGGATCGGCAGTTCGGTCAGCGTCTCGGGAATGACCCGGATGTCGTCGGCGCCGTTCTGCTCGAAGTGCACCCGGCCGCGTCCGGTGCGCAGCTGGAGACGGCGGTTGACCCGGTAGGTGCCGCCCCTGACATCCACCCAGGGCAGGGTCTTCAGCAGCCATCGAGAGGTGATGGCCTGCATCTGTGGTTCTGACTTGGTGGTCGTGGCGAGCTGGCGTGCCGCCCGGGTGCTCAGACTGGTGAGCTGTCCGTCGGCCGTGGGGTCGGGGGCGGGATCGTCGACGGCGGAACCGGTGGCGCCCTGCGGTGTGGACACATTCCCTCCAGCTGAGCGGTGAACGGGTGTGAGCGGACAGGAGTGACCGGATCGGTCGGTGGTGAACGTGTTGGCCGTGTGCCTGAATCCACCCAAACAGGCCTGGTGGGGGCTGCGGTACGGCGTGAAAGGGGCGGATCGGCACCCCGGGAGTCGTAAACCTGCCCTGGGGGGCGCGGACGGCCGGCGGCCCGCCCGCGCGCCGGTGGGCTGCTTCCGCGAGCCGGGTGAGCGAGCCGGGTGAGCGGGCCGGGTGAGCGGGCCGGGTGAGCGGGCCGGGGACGGGCTCAGGACAGGTCGTTCACCAGCACGGCCGCCCCGTCGAAGCGGTCGGCCTTGAGGTCCGCCAGCGCCCTGGGAGCCTCGGACAGCGGATAGGCGTGCGTGGTCGCGTGGACACCGTACTGGGCGGCCAGGGAGAGGAACTCCCGTCCGTCCGCACGGGTGTTGGAGGTGACGCTGCGCAGCTCCCGCTCGTAGAACAGCTCGCTCTCGTAGTGCAGGGGCGGTACGTCGCTCAGGTGGATCCCCGCGATCACCAGCACCCCTCCCCGGTCGAGGGCGCGCAGCGCGACCGGGACCAGCTCACCTGCCGGGGCGAACAGGATCGCCGCGTCCAGCGGCTCCGGCGGCGGCCCGGGAAGGTCGTGTGCGGAGGCGGCGCCCAGCTCCAGCGCCAGCCGCCGGGCCGCGGCGCCCCGGGTGACCACGTGCACCCTGGCCCCCTCGGCGAGCGCCACCTGCGCGCACAGATGGGCGCTGCCCCCGAAGCCGTACAGGCCCAGCCGGCCGCCGGCCGGCAGCCCGGCGCGGCGCAGCGCACGGTGGCCGATGATCCCCGCGCACAGCAGCGGCGCCGCCGCCACGTCGTCCAGGGCCCCGGGCATCCGGTAGGCGAAGCCGGCCGGGACGGTGGTGTACTCGGCGTACCCTCCGTCGGCGTCCCAGCCGGTGTACCGCGAGCCCGGGCACAGGTTCTCGGCGCCCCGCGCACAGTACGAGCACACCCCGTCGGTGTGCCGCAGCCAGGCCACGCCCACCCGGTCGCCCCCCGTGAAGTCCTGGACCCCGGCCCCGGCCCCAGCGACCACGCCGACGACCTCATGGCCGGGTGTCACCCCGGCCCGGTGCACCGGCAGGTCGCCCTCGGTGACGTGCAGATCGGTCCGGCACACCCCGCAGGTCCGCACGCGCACCAGCAACTCGTCCGGCCCGGGCACCGGAACCGGCCGCTCCACGAGCCGGAGGGGTCCGTCCTCGACCGGCCCCGGCCGCACCACCGACCACGCCCGCATGGCGTCCTCCGCCTTCCTTCGCGTCCTTGGCCCGTCCCTTCGTGTCTTCGGCCGTCCCTTCCGTCCCTCGGCGGTCCCTTCCCGTCCCTCGGGGGTTGCTTCCCGTCCCTCGGCCCCGTGCGCGTCTTGCGGTCGACCCCTCGTGACCCTCCGGCGGACCGGGCCGGTCGTCGCCCGCATCCCCAGTGTCCGCCGCGCACCCGTTCACCGCGCGGGCGGACGGCGGGCTGGCTAGCGTGAACAACCGGGGCAGAACCGACCGGCAGACAGACCAGGAGGCCGCGCCATGGCCGTGCTACCCGAAGGAGCCCCCTGCTGGGCCGACGCGATGTTCAGCGACGTCGAAGGGGCCAGGAACTTCTACGGAGAGGTCCTCGGCTGGACCTTCGGCGAGGCCGCGTCGGAGTACGGCAACTACACCCAGGCTTATGCGGACGGCAAGGCGGTGGCCGCCGTGGTCCCGCCCGTGCCCGGCCAGGAGGGCCAGTCGCAGTGGTGCCTGTACTTCGCCTCGCCGGACGCCGCCGCGACCGCCGCGAAGATCAGGGAGAACGGCGGCGAGGTGCTGATGGAGCCGATGCAGGTCGGTGACTTCGGCACGATGTGCCTGGCCCGGGAACCCGGCGGAGCCGTGTTCGGCGTCTGGCAGGCGGGCACCCACGAGGGGTTCGAGGCGACGGCGGTGCCCGGTGCCTACAACTGGGCCGAGATCTTCACCCGCGACCCCGAGCGGACGGACGCGTTCCTCACCGCCGTCTTCCCCTACACCGTGAAGCAGCTCGAGGACGACGGGGTCGACTTCCGGGTCTTCGACATCGGCGACGACACGGTCCTCGGCCGGATGCGGATGACCGAGGAGTTCCCGCCCGAGGTCCCGTCGTACATCAACGTGTACTTCGGCGTGAGCGACTGCGACGAGGCCGTCGCCCGGGCCACCAAACTCGGCGCCGTATTGCGCTTCGGGCCCACGAGCAGCCCCTTCGGGCGGTTCGCGGCGCTCAGCGACCCGCAGGGTGCGAACTTCTCGGTGATCGACGTCACGACCACCGAGGGCGAGATCCCGAGGTTCGCGGAGGCCTGACCGGGGGCCGGCCCCGGGCCGGACCGGCCCCCGGTCAGGCCATGGCATGATCGAGCACATGCGTGAACGTGTGGTGGCCGCGTGCGACGGGGCTTCGAAGGGAAACCCCGGACCGGCCGGATGGGCATGGGTGGTCTCGGACGACGAGGGGACACCGGCCCGCTGGGAGGCCGGTCCGCTCGGCCGGGCCACCAATAACGTGGCCGAGCTGACGGCGCTGGAGCGGCTGCTCGAGGCCGTCGACCCGGAGGTGCCGCTGGAGGTCCGGATGGACTCCCAGTACGCGATGAAGGCCGTCACCAGCTGGCTGCCCGGCTGGAAGCGCAACGGCTGGAAGACGTCCGCCGGCAAGCCGGTCGCCAACCAGGAGCTGGTGGTACGCATCGACGCGCTCCTCGACGGTCGCACCGTCGAGTTCCGGTACGTCCCCGCCCATCAGGTCGACGGCGACCCGCTGAACGACTTCGCCGACCGCGCGGCCAGCCGAGCGGCCTCAGTCCAGGAGGCGGCCGGCAGTGCGCTCGGCTCGCCCGAGCCGCCGCCGTCGCCCGACACCCCGAAGGCGGCGGCCCCGCGCCGGAAGGCGCCGTCCCGCCGCACCGGCGGCGCGGCGTCCTCGCGCACCATCAAGGCGAAGTTCCCCGGTCGCTGCCTGTGCGGCCGTTCCTACGTCGCGGGCGAGCCCATCGCCAAGAACGCGCAGGGCTGGGGCCACCCGGAGTGCCGTACCGCCGAGGCCTGACCCAGACCGGGTCCGACCGACGGGGGTCCGACCGACGGCGGTCCGACCGGGGCGCCGGTCAGGAGCCGAAGGTGCAGAACGCCCTGTGGTCGGTCGAGCAGGCCGACGGGGCGCACGCCGTTCCACGGCTTCCTCGTGTCGTTCAGGTCCACCGCGCCCCGGGTTCCGCCGGCCGGCACGTACGCGGCCTCGGGGTGTCGGACCTGCTGCTCGGCCGACAACTCGTCGACACAGGCGTGGTGCGGCCAGAACGCCGGGTGCGGCTACGGCTGCAGCGGCACGCACGGCACCTGCGTCGTCGAACGTTCCCGGAGACCCTCACCGACCTCGGCCTGGACCGGGCGGGCGGGCGAGGCCGACGGACCGGCGCTGCCGGAGAAGCTCTTCGCCGGCGTCCTGGAGGGTCATCCGCTCGTCTGCCGCCCCGGCGCACCGGAAGTCCGGGCGGGGGCCCACGCCATGCCGGCCGGGGCTCGTCCCTCCCTGGAGGAGCCGGCCGTACCTGACCGCGGACGGCACCGACACCTACGGTCGGCTGCGCCCCTGCGACCGGCTGCGCCCCTGCGACCGGCCGCGCCCCTCCGGCCGGCTGCTCGCCGAGGCGTTCCACAAAGGTTCGGCGGGTGCATGTGCCGCTTCGTCGGAGCTGCGCGAGTCGATGCCGACGGTGTCGGCGCTCGGCGACCGGGTCACGTCGGCGCTGACCGCCGTCGCCCTTGCACCCGCCTTCGACGGCATCCGGGACCACGCCATGCGCACCTGCCTGGCGGCCCTGGAGACGAACTTCGCCTGCGAGTCCATGGAGGGACGTCGTCGGTGGGTGGCGCAATCGGTACGGAGAGCTTGGGTGAATGGTCATTCACCGGATAAGGTGAATTGTTATTCACCATGTCTCCCGTGCCGTCCGCAGGAGTGCCGATGGACCAGCCCGCCCCGATATCCCGTCCGACGTCCCAGCCGCCCGGAGGACCCGCCGTGGAGCCCCGGCTGCGGGACCGGCTGACCATCCCGGTGCTGGCGTCGGGCGGCATCCTCATGGCGGTCATGCAGACGGTGGTCGTCCCCCTCCTGCCGGACCTGCCCCGGCTGACCGGGGCGTCCCCGGCTGCCGTCTCCTGGACGGTCACCGCGACCCTGCTGTCCGGCGCCGTCCTCACCCCGGTCCTCGGCCGCGCCGGCGACATGTACGGAAAGCGCCGGGTGCTCACGGCCGCGCTCGCTCTGATGACCGTCGGATCCGTGCTGTGCGCGCTCTCCTCCGACATCGGCGTACTCATCACCGCCCGCGCGCTGCAGGGCGCCGCAGCCTCCGTCGTACCGCTGTCCATCAGCATCCTGCGCGACGAGCTGCCCCCCGAGCGCCGGGGCTCGGCTGTGGCCCTGATGAGTTCCACGGTCGGTATCGGTGCCGCCCTCGGCCTGCCGCTGGCCGCGCTGGTCGTGCAGTACGCCGACTGGCACACCATGTTCTGGCTGACCGGCGCCCTGGGCGCCCTGGGCACGACGGCCACCTGGTGGGCGGTCAGGGAGTCGCCCGTGCGCGAGCCCGGCCGCTTCGACGTCCTGGGCGCGCTGGGACTGTCCGTCGCACTGGTGTGCCTGCTCCTCGGCGTCTCCCAGGGCGGCCAGTGGGGCTGGGACAGCCCGCGGATCCTCGGGCTGTTCCTCGGCGCGGCCGTCGTCCTCGCCCTGTGGTGGCGGCAGCAACTGCGTGCCGAGCGGCCCCTGGTCGACCTGCACCTGGCGACCCGGCCGCGGGTGGGCCTGTCGCATGTGGCGGCCCTGCTGACCGGGTTCGCCTTCTACGCCAACTCGCTGGTGACCGCCCAGCTGGTGCAGGCGCCCAAGGCCACCGGATACGGCCTCGGTCTGTCCATCGTCGCCACCGGTCTGTGTCTGCTGCCCGGCGGCGTCACCATGCTCCTGTTCTCGCCGCTCTCGGCCCGGATCTCCGCCGCCCGCGGCCCGCGGATCACGCTCGCCCTGGGTGCCGCCGTCATCGCCTGCGGCTACGCGGTGCGCATCGCCGACAGCCGCGACCTGTGGATGGTCATCCTGGGTGCCACGGTGGTGTCGACCGGTACGACCCTGGCCTACTCGGCGCTGCCGACCTTGATCCTGCGCGCCGTACCGGCCGGGCAGACCGCCTCCGCCAACGGCGTCAACGTCCTGATGCGCACCATCGGCCAGGCCACCTCCAGCGCGGCCGTCGCCGCGGTCCTCGTCCACCACAGCAGCTCGCTCGGCAGCCCAGCAGCCGGCGTCCCGGTGCCCACGCTGCACGGTTACCTGCTGGCCTTCGCCATGGCCGGCGCCGTGGCCCTCGCGGCCTGTGCCGCGGCCCTGACCATCCCCGGCGACACTCCCTCCGGCACCCCGTCCGACGCCACCCGGCGCGCCCGGAGCGGCACCCGGGGTGCCCGCGACGGGGCGATGGAGGGAGCATGAGTGCCGTGAGCACCCCACCCGCCCCCGAAGCGCCCGCCTCGGCGCGCCGTGACGCCGAGGCCACCAAGGCCGCCATCCTCAAGGCCACCCGGTACCTGCTGGCCCGGCACGCACGCGCCGACATCACCCTCAAGGCGGTCGCCGAACGGGCCGGTGTCAGCCCCCCGTTGATCCTGAAGTACTTCGGCAACAAGGACGCCCTGCTCGCCCGTGTGATGTCCTTCCACACCGACGCCGACGCCCTGCTGGACGCGCCGCTGGCCGACCTCGGCCGGCACATGGTCCGGCACGTCCTGTCCAGCCAGCGCGAACAGGGCACCGACCCGTTGCTGCGCATCGCCTTCGCCCCGCTGCACGGCGACCACGGCGACGTCGTGCGTGCCAACTTCCGTGCCCAGGTCACCGAGCGGCTCGCCGCCCGGCTCACCGGCCCCGACCCGGGACTGCGCGCCGAACTCGCCGTCGCCGGGCTCCTCGGCCTCGGCGTGATGTACGGCATTGCCCGCGGCCCGCACCTGCGCGAGACCGACGTCGAGGCCATCACGGACCGCTACGGCCCACTCGTCCAGGCACAGTTGACGCCCGGGGGCTGACCCGGCGCCGACAGCCGGTGCGGCCATCGGGCGGGCGTTCCGTTTGAACGCCCACCTCGGCGGTTAACCGCATCCCATGAGACAGGAGGGCAGACGCAGGGGGCGCGACGAGAGCGAGGAGGAGCGGGCCGACCGGATGTGGGGCGAACTCATCCAGGAGGTCCGCGTGGCCCAGACGGGCGTACAGATCCTGTTCGGTTTCCTGCTGACCGTCGTCTTCCAGCCGAAGTACGCGGGTCTCGCCCACACCGACCATGTCATCTACATCGTGACCGTCGTCCTGGGCGCCGCGGCGACCGGCGCCCTCATCGGCCCGGTGTCCCTGCACCGCCTCGTCGCCGGGCGGCGGGTCAAGCCGCGGGCGGTGCGCGTCGCGTCCCGGATGACGCTCATCGGACTGTTCCTGCTGCTCGCCACCATGACCTCGTCCCTGCTGCTGATCCTCCGGGTGGCCTCGCACGGCGGCTATGTGACGTGGCTGGTCGCGTTCGTCGTCGCCTGGTACCTGCTCTGCTGGTACGCGCTGCCCCTGTGGGTACGCCGCACGCACACCCGGTCCGAAGACTAGGCGGCTCACCGACCGGCGCACCGGCCGGTGAGCGCCGGTCGGTGCGCCGGCTCCCGTGGACGTCCGCAAGGACGTCTTCGGCACCAGCCGGTCGACGGCGTCGTCCCACGCCCCGGCCGAGGCGGTGAAGCGCAGCGAGAAGGTGGTGGCCCGCTCGGCGCCGACCCGCTGGTAGCCGGGGAGCCGTTCCAGGTCCGGTACGACGTCGTCCCCATGGGGCGACCGTGGCCGCGCGACGCTCGCTGTGGGTGACCGCCAGGACGGAGGGATCCGTCGCCCGCCCCCGGAGGTGACGCGATGGGGCCGGGCCCGTCACGCGCGTGGTGGCGAGCCGCTACCAGCCGTGCGGGGCACCACCGCACGGACCAGACGTGGCTCCACGGTGTACGCAGCTGACCTGGCCCCACCGCCGACCGGAAAGATCGGTAGAGCGGTGGGAAGACGCCGGTAGGGTGGCTGTTGTGGACGCGGGGGCAGGAAACGAGATGGTTGCGGTCCCGTCGGGACAGGTGACGCTGTCGGACCGGCGGACGCAGAGCAGTTGGCCGGTCGAGGTAGCGCCGTTTCAGATGTCGGCGTTCCCGGTCACGCAGTCCTGGTACGCACGAGTCGCAGGCCAACGGCCGAGCAGCGCCCAGGGCGAGCGGCTGCCTGTCGAGGGTGTTTCGTGGTGGGACGCGGTCCGGTTCTGTAACGCCTTGTCCCGACGGGAGGGGCTGACGCCCGCGTATCACCTGTGCGTCGACGCCGAGACGGCCGAATGGGACACCTCCGCAGACGGGTACCGGTTGCCGACCGAGGCCGAATGGGAGCACGCCTGCCGTGCGGGTACTACTGGCCCGCGGTACGGCCGGCTCGACGAGGTCGCCTGGTACCAGGGCAATTCCGACGGGCGGATCCACTCAGTCGGCGGCAAGCAGCCCAACGCATGGGGCCTGTACGACATGCTGGGCAACGTGTGGGACTGGTGCTGGGACGTCTACGACGCCGAGGTGTACGGGGCCTACCGGGTGCTCCGTGGTGGTGGATGGGCCGACGAGCACTGGAGCTGCCGGGCGTCGGTGCGGCGGCGCAGCCACCCGACCTTCCGGATCGACGACGTGGGATTTCGCATCGCGCGCTCCGCACCACTGCCTCGGCCGTAACAGCCTCATTCCGAATCGGTCAGCCGAGCGCGGGTGGCCGCATCCGAGGTCGGCCGACATGCCCTCTTCCGAGGCGATGGCTTTGCTGACCCGGGTTTGGGCGACGGTCCATTGCCGCCGCGAAGACCCCTTGGCCTCGGGCCCCGCGCCGTGCCCGGGCGACGCGGTCCCAGCGGGCAAAGACGGTGATCAGGCGGCGGTTCCTCCGGATCGTCCAGTGCCGCGGTCTCGAACTCGATCCACTGTCCCAGCCTGCCCATGAACGCGTCATGGGCAGGAAGGATGCCGACCGAGACCAGGATGGGCGCAAGTAGTCGACGGCCGGGTCGCGCTCAACGACTCCTGTCGGTTTCCGGCCGTTGGATCGAGGACATCACCCCAGATCGAAGCGGTCCGCCCAGCCCATGAGTTCGGAGGGTGCCGTGTTGCCGCCGCACACTACGAGCCCCATGCGGGCGCCGGAGCCGACCCGCTCCGCGATCTGCCGGGCCGCCGGCAGCAGACAGCCCGCGGCCGGCTCCGCCCACACCTTGGCGTGCTCGGCCAGGTCCAGACAGCCCTGGACTGCCTCGCGGTCCGGGACCACCAGCACCTCCTCGACCAGAGCGGACACATGGTCGTAGGTCAGCGGGGACACGGACGGCGCACTGAGCGTGGTGACCAGGGACGACACCGGTACCGGCAGCGGTCCGCCCGCCTTCAGCGCGGCCGACATCGCCTCGGCGCCCTCCGTCTCGACACCCCAGACCCGCACGTTGGGACACCGGGCGCGCAGGGCCGCCGCCACCCCGGCGATCAGCCCCCCGCCGCCGATGCTGACGACGACGTCCGTCAGCTCGGCGGCGTCAGCGGCGTCCTCGGCGAGCTCCAGGCCCACAGTGCCCTGTCCGGCGATCACCAGGGGATCGTCGAACGGGTGGACCAGCGTCAGCCCCTCGTCCCGCAGCCTCGTCACCAACTCGAAGGCCGTGTCCATGCCGTCGGTCAGCCGCACCGACGCCCCGGCCTCCTCCGCGATCCTGATCGACCGGGCGGGCGCCGTACGCGGCATGACCACGGTCGCCTTCACATCCAGGGCCGCTGCCATCACTGCCAGGGCGATGCCGTGGTTGCCGCCGCTGACCCCCACCACGCCTGCCGCCCGCTCGGCCTCGCTCAGTGACAGCAGCTTGGCCGCCGCACCGCGTGCCTTGAACGAGCCGGTGCGCTGAAGGAGTTCCAGCTTGGCGGTGACGGGGACGCCGAGCAGCGCCGTGAGGCCGGGACTGTGCACGGTCGGCGTCCGTACGACGTGTCCGGCGATCAGACGCGCGGCGGCTTCGATGTCCGAAATGCCGATCAAGGTGACTCACCCTTCCGGCGCGGGGCTGGGAACCGCGCCGTCCGCACCCTCACCTGACGGCATGCCCGAGGTCAACATCGTTTCGGCGGTTCGGCGTTACCGGCCTTCACGAACCGGTGTGAGCGGCCCCACCGGGCCCCGGGTCGCCCGTCGGACCCTGCCCGTCGCCGCCACCGCCCACCTCACGGCCCGCAACAGCGGGCTGACAGTGTCTGTCAGCCGCCCTGTCGACCCCCGCGAACGGGGCCCCGCACGGGGGAGGTGCCGGACGGTCAGTGGACGGCTCGGCCCAGCACGCTGCGGCAGTGCTCCCAGGCCGACCCGGACAGCAGTGGCCGCCACCGAGTGAACAGCTCGAGCAGGTCCGCCCCGTAGCGCGTGCGGACCTCTGGGCTGATCGCGGCGATGTCCAGCTCGTTGGCAGCGGTGAGTTCGGCGAAATCCTGACGTGCTTCGAGGCTCGGAACCATCCGTGTGCCGGTGAACCGGTCGACGAACGTACCTCGGTCATCGGTCAGGCCCCGGTAAGAGGACTTGCGGTCGCAGGAGGCGTAGAAGTACACGAGTGTTTCGGCCTCGACGCCGATCGCCTCGACCAGTTCCGCCCGGCGCCCCAGGTCCAGCAGGGCTACCGGGAACCCGTCGGTCCCGTAGAACGCGTGACACAGCCCGGCGGACACCAGCGCCGAGCGAGCGCCCCACGAGGCGAGAAGGGCGCTGACTCGCTGCAGGTGCGCCATCAGTGTTCCCCCAGGGTGCTCGATCCCTTCAGCTCCGGCCGCCTGCAAGATCGCCAGCGCTTCTGCGGTCATTTCTGCATCCCCCGTCCGAACGATCGCCGTCTGTCCTGAAGCACCCGTGATCGTAGGGCGGAAAACCTCCGATCACGGTGCGATCGCCTCGCCACGTTCGACCGACAGGCCGCGTTCGAAGCGTGCTCCGGCTCGGACGCGCAGGACGAGGTGGGCCCAGGTTGACGGTCCGCCAACAGGCCTGGGCGGCCTCGACGAGCATCGATGATCTTCGCGACGGCCTTGGGGCACCGTGAGCTTCTTCGAAGCCAAGCGTTCTGCTGACGGCCAACACTGTCGCGGCTGCGATGACATGAGCGCCAGAATCGTCACATGCAGCCGATCTTCGTTCTCGTGCACAGTCCGTCCGTGGGCCCCTCGACCTGGCGCCCTGTGGCCGAACACCTGACGGCGGCGGGATACCAGGTACGGGTGCCGTCCCTGCTGCACATCGGCGCCGGTGCTCCGCCGTTCTGGCCCCGCACCATCGATGCCGTCCGCGACGACCTCCGGCAGGTCCCGTCCGACAGCCCCGTCACGTTGGTGGCACACAGCAATGCAGGCTTGTTTCTCCCGGCGATCCGCTCGGGCCTCGACCATCCGGTGACCAGCTCCATCTTCGTCGATGCCGCGCTGCCGGCCCGAACCGGACCGACCCCGGTCGCATCACCCGAGTTGCTGGACTTCCTCCGCCCGATGGCCGTGAACGGCAGGCTTCCCCGCTGGACCGACTGGTGGGACGAGGCAGACGTCGCACCCATGTTCTCCGATCCCGTGGTGCGGCAGACAGTCATCGAGGAGCAGCCCACCCTGCCGCTGTCCTACTACGAGCAGCACGTCCCGGTCCCCGACGGCTGGGACGACCACCCCTGCTCCTACTTGCTGTTCGGCCCTCCGTACGACGACCTTGCCGCCGAAGCGCGCGGACGCGGCTGGCGTGTGGCACACCTGCCCGGCGCCCACCTCCATCAGGTGATCGATCCTGCCGGCACCGCCCGGCACCTCGTCGAACTCTCCACCACGACGTGATCCCCTGCCGGTACACGCCCTGCCGAAAGGCAGCGTGACCGAGCCGACAGGCAGTCCGCGACCTGACGTAGACCTGAGTCGAGCCGAGCCGGCAGTCCTCCCGCGCACCTGTGGAGGACGGCCCTGACGGAAGCTGCCCGAGGCTTCAGAACTGCCGTCGGGACCCCCACGCGGGCCGGCAGAACCACCCGATCGAAGTGGTGCCGAAGCACCTGGGACATGGACCGTCGAGCCGGACCGAGCAGCCGCTGTCCGCGGCGACCGGGCGCTCGACCGCATCGCGAAGCCGGCGCTCGTTCTCATGCGACGTCCTACTCGGACTGCCCGTGCTCGTTCTCTTCGAAGAGTTCCCGCGTACGGTGCAGCAGGGCTTCCCGGACCGTCTCGGGTGACAGGACACGCAGGGGCGTGCCCAGGCTGAGGAGGTACCTGGCGAGCCCGTCCGCATCGGGCCCGCCGATGTCGACGACCGTGGCGTCGGCGCCGTCGGGACGGTGGGTGCCGACTGTCGACGGGATCAACCGCAGGGCCTGGTCCATGGGCATCGGAAGGCGGATCGTCGCATGGAACGGGTAGGGGCCGGTCGCGATGGAGCGGGAGACGAGCAGCGCCGGGTCAGGTGGGTCGATGAGTTCCACCGGGTGCCCGGTGGGCTGTAGTCGGTCGACCCTGTCGGCCCGGAAGGTCCTCCATTGGCCCTGCGCCACGTCCCGCGCGACGAAGTACCACCGGCGTCCGGTGTGGACGAGGCGGTAAGGATCCACGTCTCGGAGCGTGGCCTTTCCTGCCCAGTCGCGGTACGCAAGGCGGGCGCGCTCGCCCCGGCGGCACGCGGCGGCCAGTTCCAGCAGCATGCCGGGGGTGATCTGCGGTCCGTGGGCTCTGGGGGTCTGCACGAAGGCGGCGTCCATCTCGCCCAGTCGCTGGGCGATCCGCTGCGGCAGGACCTGCCGCAGTTTCAACAGCGCCGACAGCGCGGCCTGGTCGCCGCCGAGAGCGCCACTCATCGCCGCCTCGCGCAGCCCGATGGCCACGGCGAGTGCTTCTTCGTCATCGAGGATCAGCGGCGGTACCCGGGATCCGGCACGGAGGCGGTAGCCGCCCCAGGGACCGGGATCCGACTCGATGGCGTAGCCGAGTTCCCGGAGCTTGGCGATGTCCCGCCGCACGGTGCGGTCCGTGACCGCCATCCGGTCAGCCAGCTCGACACAGGTCCACGACGGCCGGGCGGCCAACAGGGAGACCAACCGCAACAGGCGGGCGGACGCGCTGATCATGTTCTGAAGTGTTCCACATGACCAGGACCGAAACTGTCCTGGTCCCGTCATAGTGTCTCCGTCATGAACACGGAGAACACTTCTGCAACGGCGTTCCGGTACTCGGCGGTCACCTTCGACTGCCCGGACCCCGCGGAACTGGCACGCTTCTACAGCGAGGTCCTCGGCCTCCCCGTGGTCTTCTCCACGGACCACTTCGTCCTGCTCGGCCAGGAGGGCGCGGCCGGACTGGGTTTCAACCGGCTGGCCGACTACCGCCGTCCGACCTGGCCGGACCCCTCCCAGGAGAAGCAGGCGCATATCGATCTGGGCGTCGACGACTTGGATGCCGCCGAAACCCGCCTGCTGGCCCTCGGGGCCGTCAAGCCCGAGTTCCAGCCGGACCCCGACCGGTGGCGGGTCCTGCTGGACCCCGCAGGCCACCCGTTCTGCATCTCCACCCTGGCCTGAGCACGATCGGCGCCCTCCCCTCAGCCTCGTTCAGCAGCGAGGCTGAGGGTTCCGGTCGCTGTGCCCGTCTTCGTCGCGTCGGCGGCCGGGGACTCATCCCGGCCAAGACTGCTTCAGGAAGGAAACAACCGGCGATGTCGCCTGTTCCCGCCGACCCGGCCGTGGTGCATCCGATGCCCGAGCAGCCGCGGGTGGCGCTGCTGAAGCCGCTGATCACCTCACCGCTGATCGAGGTCGGAGAGTTCTCCTACTACGACGACCCTGATGACTCGACCGCCTTCGAGACCCGCAACGTGCTGTACCACTACGGGCCGGAGAAGCTGGTCATCGGGAAGTTCTGCGCGCTGGGCGAGGGCGTGCGGTTCCTCATGAACGGCGCCAACCACCGCATGGACGGCCCCTCGACCTTCCCATTCCCGATCATGGGTGGTTCCTGGGCCGAGCACTTCGACCTCATCACCGGCCTGCCCGGACGCGGGGACACCGTGGTGGGCCATGACGTCTGGCTCGGGTACCGGGCCATGGTGATGCCCGGCGTCCGCATCGGCCACGGAGCGATCATCGCCTCCGGCTCCGTCGTCGTCGACGACGTACCCGACTACGGCATCGTCGGCGGCAACCCCGCCCGCCTCGTCCGCCGCCGTCACAGCGACGCCGACATCGACCGCCTCCTGGCCCTGGCCTGGTGGCACTGGCCCCTCCAGCACATCACCGAACACATCCGCACCATCATGTCCGGCAGTATCGACGACCTGGAGAACGCGGCGCCCGGGCCCGGGGGAAAAGCACCTCAAGACCCAACGCCCCGCAGCGCCACGGGCCGTTGAACGGTTCCGGCACAGAACGAGTGGAGAGGAAGCCCGTGGACATCCGCAAGACGAAAGACGGTTTGGTCCGGGGCCATCGGCCGGCCCCCGATATCGTGGCGTTCCTCGGTATTCCCTATGCCGCGGCGCCCTTCGGGATCAACCGTTTCAGAGAGCCGCGCCCGGTCCAGGCGTGGGAGGGTGTCCGTGAGTGCCAGGACTTCGGGCCGGTAGCCCCGCAGTCGGCGCGGCTTCCCGGGGCGCCGTCCTGGTCGCCCGGCGACGAGGACATCCTCACGCTGAACGTCTGGGCTCCGGCATCCGACAGTGGCCCGCTGCCGGTCCTGGTATGGATCCATGGTGGTGCCTACACCTTCGGATCTTCCGCGCAGCCGGACTTCGACGGCACCGCCCTGGCTGCTGCCGGGCTGGTGGTGGTGACCTTCAACTACAGGCTCGGTTTTGAAGGCTTCGGTCACATACCGCCCGGTGCCGAGCCGCCGTACCCGGAGAACCGGGGCTTGCTCGACCAGATCGCCGCGTTGCAGTGGGTGCGCGAGAACATCGCCGCCTTCGGTGGCGACCCGGCCAATGTCACGGTGGCGGGGCAGTCCTCCGGGGCAGCCTCGGCTGCCTGCCTGATGGTGATGGACCGCGCACGCGGGCTGTTCCGCCGCGTTATCGCCCACAGCGTGGTCGGCCCTTGCTACTCCGTCGAGCTCGCAGCCGAGACCACCCGGAGGGTTGCTGCGGCGGCCGGCATCCCCGCCACCCCCACACACCTGACGGCCGCGCCCCCGCACGAACTGGTCGCGGCCGGCGATCGTGTCGTCGACAGCTACCGGCAAGATCCGGGTTCCGGACTCCGTCACTACAACCCTGTGATCTACGGTCCGGTCGCCGACGGAGACGTCCTGCCCGGCGATCCCCTGTCCGCGACGGCAGCCGGATCGCCACAGGAGGTGGACCTTCTGGTGTGCCACACCACCGAGGAGTACTGGCTGATGAACGCCGTCGGCAGCAGTGCCGACGTCACCACCGAGGAACAACTGGCCCGCCTCGCCCAGGATGTGCACTTCCCCGATGACCTGTTGCCGGGCTACCGGGAGCTGATGCCCGACGCCCCGGCCCTCGACGTCTGTCTTGCGATCCTCGGCGACCTGCTCTTCAGCGAGTACACCAGCCGGCTGGCAGAGCGGCACGCTCGAGCCGGTGGCCGAGCGTTCACGTCTTGCTTCGCCCGCCACCGCAAGGGCCCCGGGGGAGTCGTACGCGCCTGGCACTGCGCCGACATCCCCTTTGCCTTCGGCAACCTCACCCGTGAAAGTGTCGAGTTCCTCATCGGAGGTCCCCCCAGTACCGCAGACCATGAGCTGTCCCAGCGCATGATGGGAGCGTGGGTCAGCTTCGCCACCACCGGTGACCCCGGTTGGTCCCCCCTCGACGGCCCGGCGACAACCCCCCATGTCTGGGCCACCGCAGACAGCACTGCTGCTGGGGCGCGGAACACCACGGCCCGTGCCTTGTGGCGCCACGCAGACTTCCCACCCCTTCGGCCCTGAAGACCTGAAGACCTGAAGACCTGAAGACCTGACCTGAAGACCTGAAGACGTGAGGTCCGGCCGCCGAGCGGGTTCCGCGCCCGAGATCATCCCACTGCCTCTGTTCCCTCACCTTGGCCGGACCCGAACAGGGCGTGGGGCGGGGCCAGGTCGGGTCGACGTCCGCATGTCGTCGTGGAGCGGCGAGAAGACGTCCACCGGCTCCGCCGCGACCGCCTCGGGCAGCACGGTCCGGCCGTCCGCACCCACCGCTTCAGCATCGAGCACCGCCGGCGCCTGCCGTACGCCCTTGCCGTCCGCCTCGGCGGCGGCCGCCCCGCCGGCCCCGGAGAGGCGAGCGCACTGACAGGTTCATCTCCCGGCAGGTCGCCTCGCCCGGGACAGCGGCTCGAGTGCCCGCCCGGTGTCGCCGTCGCGCACCGGGACGATGTCCGCGAGCCGCGCCGGTCCTCGGCGTGCTCGGCCCGCTCTGCCCGAGAAGAGCGGTACGCCCTGGGATGCTCCCCGGTGTTGCGGTTCGTCTGCGCGATGCCTTCCATCGGCCGCGCGCGAGCAGCCACCGGGGCAGCGGGAACGCCCGGCGTTGCCGGGCGAGTCGCCGCCGCTCCACGGGGCCCACGCCGCCGCGGCGGTGTCCCCGGCCTGCCGGGTGACCGGTGACTCCCTTTCCAGGCCCGGCCGGCCTCCCGGACCCGGCCGACCGGCGGTGCCCAGCGGCGACGACGAGTCCGCGGCGGGCGGCTTCGCCCGGGCCGCGCGCCCGTTCGGCCTCGGCGCAGCCGCTCGGGTCCTGCGGCCGGCGCATCGGCCAGAGGACGTGTGCAGCATGCCGACACGTGCCCTGGCCCGTGGGCCAGGGCGTGGTCTGCTGAAGGTCAGGAGGCCGGGACGGTCGGGCGGGTTGCCTGTACGGTGCGGATCACCTCATGGCATGTCAGTGCTGCTGCGTCTTCTGCGGGGTGAGTTCGCTCGGCCGTACCACGACGAAGCCCTCGCCCTGGAGCACCAACTGCACCGCCTCCCCGGAACCGCCGCGCAGCATCGAGCCGATGGACTGGGAGCGATGCAGCGAGGTCTGCAGATGGGCGGTCCAGCCGACCACGGCGTCCGTGTCGACGTACACCGGGTGCTGCGCGGAGACCGGTATGACCAGCGGGTTGCCCTCGCAGATCAGCCCCAGTCGGCCCTGCCCGCTGAACACGCTGTTGAACAGGCCCCCGCCGGCGATGCCCGAGCCCTTCACGGTCTTGATGTCGTACGACAATGAGGCGTCGAAGCACAGCACGTTGCGACCGTTGACGGTGAACTGGTCGCCCGGCTCCACCTCGACGATGAAACAGTTCTGCGCCTCGTGCGCGAACCAGGCCTCGCCCTGCCCGCGCACCGCCATGAGGGGCAGCCCCTCGCCGGTGACCGCACGCTTGAGCATGCCGCCGACGCCCTGACCCTTGCGTTCGAACTGGAGGCTGCCGCGGTAGGCGACCATCGCGCCCTGGCGGGCGTACATCTCACCGTTCACCGCGTACCTGATGCACTTGGCGTTCTCGACGGTCATGCCCGGCTCGACGGCGGGCTGCACCACGTGCTGGCTGGAAAAGAGATCACCCTTCATACGGGCATGGTGTCCCGGAGGCTTCCGTTCCGCCAAGATCACGGAATGTCCGAGTTCCGTTCCACGAGTGCAGGCCCCCGCGCCGCTTTGCCTGGCTTGCCGCAGAACGCCGAGTCCAGGGCGCCCGCCAGGGTGTTGAGGAGGCTGGTGTTGTTGGAGGCGTTGGCGACGGCCGTGAGGCTGCGGCCGCCGTCCTTCGTGGTGAAGGCGTAGGTGTAGTAGCCCTGGACGGCGCCCGTGTGGCCGTACACCGAGATGCCGCAGGACAGGTCGCGGCGGCGCAGTCCGAGTCCGTACGCCGTCGTGCTGTTGACCCGCGTCCAGTGCTCCATCGCCGCCAGGCGTGCCGGGGAGAGCAGCCTGCCGCTGAGGAGCGCCGAGTAGAAGGTGTTCAGGTCCCGGGCGCTGGAGATGATCGCGCCCGCGCTCTGGGCCCACGACACGGTCTGGGCGGTCGCGTCGACGAGGGGCGCGCCGGACCTGTCGGGCGTGAGGTAACCGCGGGCGTACCGGCCGGGGATCCCGGCCTCCGGGTGGACGTAGAACGTGTCCCGCAGCTGCAGCGGCTTGAAGATGCGGTCCTCGTACGCGGTCCGCACCGACTGCCCGGTCAGCTTCTCGATGAGCATGCCGGCGACGACGAAGTTGGTGTTCGAGTACGCGTAGGCGGCGCCCGGCGCGTTGGTGCGGGGCTTCATCAGTGAGAGGGCGACCAGCTGTCGGTAGGTGAACACCTTGCCGCGCACCGCCTGGAAGCCGGACACGCTGTGGGCGAACAGGTCGTCGGTGTAGTCGTACAGGCCGCTGCGATGACTCAGGAGGTGCCGCACGGTGATGCGGTCGTCCGGCAGGAGCCCGGGCAGATAGCGGTTGACCGGGGCGTCCAGGTCCAGCCGGTGTTCGTCGGCCAGTTGCAGCAGGACCACGGCCGAGAACGTCTTGGTGACGCTGCCGACGCGGAACCGGTCGCCGGTGGTGATGGCGCGCCCTGCGGCGCGGTCGGCGACCCCGTAGGTGACCCGGTACGTCCTGCCGTGGTCGTCGATGCGTGCCAGGGCACCCGGTGCGCCCTGGTGCACCGCCGAGCGCAGCACCCCAGCCAGTGCCGTGGTGTCGGGCGCAGGCAGCGCCGTCGCCGCCGGTGTGTCCGGCTCGCCGGTCGCGGCCTTGGCGGGAACCGCGAGCAGCGACAGCACGACCGCTCCGAGGACTGTGCCCCTGCCCCTCGTTGCTGACCTCATCCGCCATGCACTCCCATCCGTAAGGCTCCTGATGCGACATCGGTCACAGTCAGGCCTGGGAACCTAGGGGATTCGGGCTCCGTCTCCCCAGCCGACACACAGTTGGTCATCTTCTGATCACCCTGTGGCGAGCTTTTGTAAAGGATTGTCAACGAAAGCCGCGAAATGGATCATTCCACCTTTACGTGTGCATGACTGATCCGAAAGGGTGACCCAGGAGGCCCGACCAGCCTCCATGGCGCGGACCAACAGCGCCATTTCTCAAGGCGGTTGGGGACTCCGGCTGCCTTTGAACGAAGGAACCCTGATCAGTGCGTAGACCGCACATACGTACCCTGGCGGTCGCCGTCGCGGTGACGACCGCTGCCACCGGCCTGGCCGGCACGGCCTTCGCGGGTCCCTCCACGGGGGTGGAGAAGGTGGCCGCGTCCTCGGCCACGAACGCCTCGCTGCTGGTGGAGGCCGCCCGTACCGCGGCCGTCGACCACGCGTCTGCGACCGGCCTCGTCAAGGGTGACGAACTCGTCGCCCAGGACGTCATGATCGACCCCGAGGGTGCCCGGCACGTCCGGTTCGTCCGCACCCACGACGGGATGCCGGTCCTCGGCGGCGACCTCGTGGTCCACCTCGACCGGAACCTGGCCTACACGGGTGTCACCCGTGCGGCCGACCACTCCGTCAAGCCGGCCAGCACCAAGGCCAAGCTGAGCGCGAGCCAGGCCGAGGCCAAGGCCGCCCAGGTCGCCAAGGGCGACGCGGGTGACGCCCGCCTCGTCGTGGACGCCCGCGGTGCTGCCTCCGCCCTCGCCTACCAGGTGACGGTCACCGACAACGGCGCCGCCAGCACCGTCGTCATCGACGCCCTCACCGGCAAGGTGCGCAGCAACACCCCCGTCGCGGACGAGTTCCTGTCGCCGAGGGTGCTCGACACCCTGCGCAAGCGCGGCGAGACGATCGACCCGGCCACCGGCCTCGGCGGCTCCGGCCTGCTCGGCGCCACCACCCCGGCCCCCTCCGGCGTCACCTACCCGACGACCGCGCACGGCACCGGCAAGACCCTGTTCGTGGGCAGCGTCGGCCTGACCACCACGGCGACGTCGGCCGGCCACTACCTGCTCAAGGACCCGAGCCGGTACGGCACCGAGACCCGCGACGCCAAGGGCAGCACCACGGAGAGCTTCAGCCGCGGCACGAAGTTCACCAACACCACCAACATCTGGGGCAACGGCACGACCTCCAGCCGCGCCAGCGCCGCCGCCGATGCCCAGTACGGCGTGACCAAGACCCTGGACTTCTACAAGGGGACCTTCGGTCGCAAGGGCATCCGCAACGACAGCAAGGCCGCCCACGCGATGGTCCACTGGGGCAACAAGGTCGCGAACGCCTTCTGGGACCCGACCTGCAACTGCATGCTGTACGGCGACGGCGACGGCTCGATGTTCAAGAAGCCGCTCGTCGTGCTCGACGTCACCGGCCACGAGCTGACCCACGGTGTGGTCGAGGCGACCGCCAATCTGCAGCCGACGTACGTCGACAACGACGGCAACCAGTACGGCGAGCCCGGCGCGCTGAACGAGTCCCTCGCGGACATCTTCGGCTCCAACGTCGAGTTCTACGCGAACAACGCGAAGGACACGCCGGACTTCCTGATCGGCGAGAAGCTCGGCCTGGAGCAGAAGTTCCTGCGCCGTCTGGACCACCCGTCGCTCGACAAGCTCGAGGGCACGATCGACTACTGGTCCTCGGACACGTACTACACCGAGGTGCACGCCGGGTCCGGTGTCTCCTCGCACGCGTACTACCTCCTCGCCGAGGGCAGCGGCTCGAAGACGATCAACGGCGTGAACTACTACTCGCCGACGTACAACCACTCCACGGTCACCGGCATCGGCCGGGGCAAGGCGACCAAGATCTTCTACCGTGCGCTGACCCGCTACATGGTCTCCACCACCGACTTCCACCAGGCGCGCATCGCGACGCTGAAGGCGGCCAAGGACCTGTACGGCTCGACCAGCACCGAGTACAAGACGGTGAACAAGGCGTGGGCCGCGGTGAACGTCACCGCCGCCAACACGCCGGCCGACCGCCACTGACGGACGGCCGCACACACCCGCACCACCGGATGCCCCGCCCCCGCGCGGGGCATCCGCATGTCCGGTCGCTTCCCGGGGTGCGCAGTCGCCGTGCCGGCGGGACCATGATCTGCGTGGGGTACGCAGCTGCGTCCCGGACGGCCCGCCGTCGCGGACCCGGCGCGCCCGTCGCACCGCGGGACCGACCGGTGACCGGCCGATGACCGGCCGGTCGGCGCGCCTGCGCCGTCTTGCCGGAGTGGTGCTGACGTTCGTCGCCTGCCAGGCCGCCCCCGCGCAGGCGGCCGGCCGGATGCCCGAGGCCGTCACCCGGGCCGGCGGGGTGGTCACCTGGGCGGCGAGCGCCGACCGCATGGGCTTCGGGAGGGCCGGCCAGGGCTACCGGCTCGTCGTGCACACCAGCGTCGGTGGCACCGACCTGCGTGTGCACCTCTCCAACGTCTTCGGTGACCACCCGCTGACCCTGGACAGCGTCTACGCGGGCCTGCGCGGCCGGGGAGCCGCGCTGCGGCCGGGCAGCAACCGGCCCCTCAGCTTCGCCGGCAGGCGCACGATCACGATCCCGGCGGGCGCCGCCGTCTGGAGCGACCCGCTGTCCGGCCGGATCCCCGCCGACACCGACCTGGCCGTCAGCCTCCACACCCTCCGCGCGGAAGGCCCCGCCACCGGCCACCTGCTGGCCCTGCAGACGTCGTACACCGGCCGGGGCGACCACACGGCGGAGGACAGCGCCGCCGACTGGACGGGGACCACCGACTCCTGGTGGTACCTCGACGCCGTCACCGTACGACCGCCGCGAGCCGCCACCGGCGCCGTCGCCGCGCTCGGCGACTCGATCACCGACGGCCTGGAGTCCACCATCGACCTGGACCACCGCTGGCCCGACTACCTCGCGAGGCGCCTGAGCACCTCCGGCGCGGCCCTCCAAGGCGTCGCCGACGAGGGGATCTCGGGCAACAAGGTGCTCTCCGACAGCGAGGGCCCCAGCGCGCTGCACCGGCTGGACCGGGACGTGCTCGCCCAGCCCGGGGTGCACACCGTCCTCCTCTTCGAGGGGGTGAACGACATCAAGGCCCGTACCGGCGTCACCGCGCGGGATCTCATCGCCGGATACCGGCAGATCGCCCGCCGGGCGCACGCGGCCGGAAAGTGCGTGGTCGCCGGCACCCTGAGCCCGTTCAAGGGCTGGCAGGAATGGGATCCGGCCGCCGAGGCCGTACGCCGTGAGGTGAACCGGTTCCTCCGCACCAGCGGGGAGTTCGACGCCGTGGCCGACTTCGACCGCGTGCTGCGCATTCCGCACGACGGCGAGCGGCTGCTGCCCGCCCTCGACAGCGGCGACCATCTGCACCCGAACGACAGGGGCATGCGGGCCATCGCCGACGCCGTCGACCTCGGCCGCCTCGACTGCGCCCGCTGAAGAATGAACCGGCCCTCGCCCGGCTCGCCGGTGTGCGGTCGCGGGCGCGGTCGCGTGCCGGGCGGGGGAGTCGTCGCAGCAGCCGATGTGCCCGCACCGCGCGCAGCGGCGGAGACGGGAACCACCGGCCGCCGGTCACCTCGCACGCCACACAGCCGGTGCCGCTCGGCGGGACACCCGGTCGATGGCGTCGGCGTCGGTCATACGGCCTCCTCCGTGGATGTACCGACGGTCAGGGGTGCCTCGGCGGCCGGTGGCCCCGCAGTACCTGGAAGCGGGTGCCGCCGGGCACCGGGGGCGCGCACCGAGATGTCCGGCACGGGCCCGTCGAGATCCACGGACCACGAGACGGTCGGGACGGCCTTGTCGCGGCGGCTTTCACGCATCCCGTTGCTCAGCCTGCGGGCCCCTGTCCGCCGAAGATCGTGCGCCGGCCGGCCGACGAGGTCGTCGTGAACGTGCGCGAGGGTGGCCCACAGGCCGATAGTGGGCACGGAACCACCAGTCGACACACCGAGGAGACCCGCGCATGGCACGTCCGATCACGGCAGGAGTGGACGGTACGGAGGAGAGCCTGGCCGCGCTCCACTGGGCGGCCCGGGAGGCCGTACGGCGCGGGCTGCCCCTGTGTGTGGTGCACGCGTGGCGCTACGACGAGACGGTCGCCGCGGCGGACCGGGACACCCAGCAGGGGTGGGCCTCGGACGGTGTCACGCAGGCCGTGCACACCGTCCGCGAGCGGCATCCGGAGCTCTTGGTGAGCGTCGACGTGGTGGAGAGCGGCGCGGCGGAGGCACTGGACCGGGCGGCGGCGGACGCCGAGATGCTGGTGCTCGGGTCGCGCGGGCACGGGCCGGTGATGGGTTTCCTGCTGGGCTCGGTCGGTCAGCAGGTGATCGCCACGGCGACCCGGCCGGTGGTCCTGGTGCGGGCAGGGGACCGGCCGGCGGCGGAGGTGGCCGGGCGGGATGTCGTCGTGGGAGAGCAGGGCGACCCGCAGGACAGCGCCGCCGCACTGGAGTTCGCGTTCGAGACCGCCGCGGCACGCGGCGCCACCGTCCGGGCCGTCCGCGCCTGGACCCTGCCGCCGGTGTTCGCCTACAGCCCCGGCTCGATGCAGCTCCTGGACGAGGCCGGGGGCCTCGAACCCTTCGAGAAGAAGGCGCTGTCCGAGGCGCTCCGGCCGTGGCGGGAGCGGTTCCCCGACGTGCCCGTGGCCGAGCACGTCGAGATGGGCAGCGCGGGCCAGGTGCTGCTGGCGCAGGCCGACGGCGCCCAGCTGGTGGTCGTCGGACGGCGGGCGCACCGTACGGCGGTGGGGGCACGGATCGGCTCGGTCGCGCACGGGGTGCTGCACCACGCCGAGTGCCCGGTGGCCGTCGTCCCGCACGACTGAGTCGGTCGGTTGCGGTGGGCTCCAGGGGCGTACGCGCCTCACGGGCAGGACGTTCTCGATGCAGTCCGCCACCGCGGCGTCGAACCCGGTGCGTGCCGGCCGCGCTCGGACAGGGCCGCTCCAGGCCCGCGTAGCGGGTGCCGATGTCGTGGCCGAAGTCCCCCGATCGGCCGTGTGTCGCAGAGCGCCGCTGGTCCGCGTGCGCCACCAGGATGGCGGATGGCCCACACCGTTCCCGTGGGCGAACGGCGAGCAGTGGGAGACAGAGGTCTTGTGAACATCGGCAATGAACCGAAGGCTTTGGCGGCGGAGGAGCCGTACGCCGACGAGGTGCCGCTGAAGGGGAGGCGGCCCGGCAGTGTCGTGGTGAAATGGCTGACGACCACCGACCACAAGACCATCGGCACGCTGTACCTGACGACGTCGTTCGCGTTCTTCGTCATCGGTGGCGTGATGGCGCTGCTCCTGCGCGCCGAGCTGGCCCGGCCGGGCCTGCAGATCATGTCCAACGAGCAGTACAACCAGGCGTTCACGATGCACGGCACCGTGATGCTGCTGATGTTCGCGACGCCGCTGTTCGCGGGCTTCGCGAACTGGATCATGCCGCTGCAGATCGGCGCCCCGGACGTGGCGTTCCCCCGGCTGAACATGCTCGCCTACTGGCTGTATCTCTTCGGTTCGCTCATCGCGGTAGGAGGCTTCCTCACCCCGCAGGGCGCGGCCGACTTCGGCTGGTTCGCCTACACCCCGTTGTCGGATGCGAAGTTCTCCATCGGGCTGGGCCCTGACATGTGGATCATGGGTCTGGCCTTCTCCGGCTTCGGGACCATCCTCGGCTCCGTCAACTTCCTCACCACGATCATCTGCCTGCGCGCCCCGGGCATGACCATGTTCCGCATGCCGATCTTCACCTGGAACGTGCTGCTGACCGGTGTCCTCGTCCTGCTGGCCTTCCCGCCCCTGGCCGCCGCGCTGCTCGCCCTGGAGGCGGACCGCAAGTTCGGCGCCCACATCTACGACCCGGCCAACGGCGGCCCCATCCTGTGGCAGCACCTCTTCTGGTTCTTCGGCCACCCAGAGGTCTACATCATCGCGCTGCCGTTCTTCGGTATCGCCACCGAGATCATCCCGGTCTTCTCCCGCAAGCCCGTGTTCGGCTACGTGAACCTGATCGCCGCGACCATCGCGATCGCCGGTCTGTCCGTGACCGTGTGGGCGCACCACATGTTCGCCACCGGTGCCGTCCTGCTGCCGTTCTTCTCCTTCATGACCTTCCTGATCGCCGTGCCGACCGGTGTGAAGTTCTTCAACTGGATCGGCACCATGTGGAACGGCTCGGTGTCCTTCGAGACCCCGATGCTCTGGACGACGGGCTTTCTCGTCACCTTCCTGTTCGGCGGTCTGACGGGCATCATCCTGGCTTCACCGCCGATGGACTTCCACGTCACGGACTCGTACTTCGTCGTGGCCCACTTCCACTACGTGGTCTTCGGTACGGTCGTCTTCGCCATGTTCGCCGGCTTCCACTTCTGGTGGCCGAAGTTCACCGGCAAGATGCTGGACGAGCGCCTCGGCAAGATCACCTTCTGGACGCTGTTCTTCGGCTTCCACGGCACCTTCCTGGTCCAGCACTGGCTGGGCGCCGAGGGCATGCCGCGTCGTTACGCCGACTACCTGGCGGCCGACGGCTTCACCGCCCTGAACACCGTCTCGACCATCAGTTCCTTCCTGCTCGGCCTGTCGATGCTGCCTTTCCTGTACAACGTGTGGAAGACGGCCAGGTACGGCAAGCCGGTCGGCGTGGACGACCCGTGGGGCTTCGGCCGTTCGCTGGAGTGGGCGACCTCCTGTCCGCCGCCGCGGCACAACTTCGTCACCCTGCCGCGGGTCCGCAGCGAATCCCCGGCGTTCGACCTGCACTACCCCAATCTCGCGATCACGGAGCACGAGGCCCAGGCAGCGTCAGCCATGACCGAGCGGGGGGGCGCATGAGCGGTCTCAAGCATGACCTCGGAGTGGACGGCACGCTGGCCGACGAGGTGGAGGAATACCTTCTGTGGCAGGCCAGGATCGCGGAGGCGGAGCAGCGCGCGCGGGACTTCACCGATTCCATGGAATGGCTGACGACAGCGCAGAGGGCAGAGATCGAGCGGCGCTACGTCTCGGACGATCTGCAACGGGCCGAGGGGGACCTGAAGCGCCTCGCGGCTCGGTGCCTCTCGCTGCAGGCCGAGTACCAACACCGCTACCACATGCTGCGCAGGCGCTGCGTGGGCATCGCGCTCGCCGTGACCGCCGGCTGCACCTACCTGACCGTGCTGCTGTGGCTCCTGTGACCCCGGCAGCGTGATCGGCGCGTGTCCGGGTCCGCCCAGCCGCCGGTACGGCGGCTGGGCGCGGCAGTGACACCCGCACCCGCCCGCGGCACCCCAGGCCGGACTACGACGCCCGCTCCCGGGCCAGTTCCGCCGCCGCGCGCACGGAGCCGCGGTGCACCGGGCCGTGTCCGGGCAGCAGGGTGTCGCCGTCGAGCGCCCCGATCGTCTCCAGCGAGGCCAGCGCCTGGCCGCGCTCGTGGTGGAAGAAGTCCAGGAGCAGCTGCGGTCCCTTGACCCGTGAGGTCGCGTGGCCGCTGACCAGGGCGTCGCCGGAGATGACGATGCCGGCGTCGGGCAGGTGGTAGACGCAGTGGCCGTCGGTGTGGCCGGGGGTGTGCACGGGCACGGGGCGGCCGGGCAGGTCGAGCGGACCCTGGCCGGGGAACGGCTCCGGGGCGGTGACCGGGTTGTGCCGGAGACCGCCCACGCGCAGCACGTGCACCGTCCACGGCACGACACCGGGCCGCCAGATGTTGCGGACCACGTCCCCGATGTTCGCCTGCTGGAGGAAGTCCCGGCGGGCGTGCGGGACTTCCGCGGGATGCAGGTGGACCGGGGTGCCGTGGGTGCTGCGCAGGTACTCGGCCGAGCCGATGTGGTCGTTGTGCGCGTGGGTGATCAGTACGGCGGCGACGGCCTCCGGTGAACTGCCCACCTGCGCCAGGGAGTCGAGCAGCCCCTGCCGGTCCCCGGGATAGCCGGTGTCCACCAGGGTGACGGCGTCGCCGTCCTTGAGGATGACCCAGTTGGTGTGGTGGCCGTGCACCAGAAAGGTGTCGTCGGCGACCTGGCGTACGTCTGCCTGCATGATCTCCCCGAGGCCCGGAGCGGCTGATGTCCGGGGCACAGCCAACCAGATGTGCCACCCTCCTGTGCAAGTGGGCGGGGCGTGTCAGCGCACGCCGTGCGGGCGGAACTGGACGCTGATGCGCGGTCCGGCGGCGCGGGCGGTCTTGGGGACGCAGTGCTCCCAGGTGCGCTGGCAGGAGCCGCCCATCACGATGAGGTCACCGTGCCCGAGCGGCCGCCGCACGGTGGCGCCGCCCCCGCCCGTGGGGCGCAGCAGCAGATCCCGGGGTGCGCCCACGGAGAGGATCGCGACCATCGTGTCCTCGTGTGCGCCGCGCCCGATCCGGTCCCCGTGCCAGGCGACGCTGTCCCGGCCGTCGCGGTAGAAGCACAGCCCGGCGGTGGCGAACGGCTCGCCCAGTTCCCCGGCGTAGTGCCGCGACAGGGCGGTGCGCGCCTCGTCGAGCACGGGGTGGGGGAGGGGGTCGTGGGCGGCGTAGTGGGCGAGCAGCCGGGGCACGGCGACCACGTTGTCGTACATGGTGCGGCGCTCCGCCCGCCACGGCACGTCCGCCGCGAGCCGTTCGAACAGGGCGTCGGCGCCGCTCAGCCAGCCCGGCAGCTCGTCGATCCAGGCCCCTGCCCCCAGCTCGGTCCGGTGCAGCCCGTCGAGTGAACCGAGCCGCAGTTCGTCGGTCTGGTCGAACAGGGAGCCCTGCAGGTGCATGGACATGGGTCCAGCGTACCCCCCTCAATCGAAAATGTGTTCCCATGTCTGCCTGTTTGTCTCCTGGTCATCGTCGGGATCCCGCCTGCGGGGGCTTTCGATACATCGATGTATCGGATACGTTCTTGCATCGAACCGAGGGGACAAGGAGGACGGGCGTCGATGGAGGAGTCCCCCAAGCGCGTCACCCGGCGCCGGATGCGTACCCGGGCCCGGCTGCTCGACGCCGCGTTCGCCGTGTTCGCGGCGAAGGGGTTCGGGCGGGTCTCCATCGAGGAGATCTGCGAGGCCGCCGACTACAGCAGGGGCGCCTTCTACTCGAACTTCGCCACCCTCGACGAGCTGTTCTTCGCCCTCTACCGGGCACGCGCCGACCTCATCGCCGCCCAGGTCGCGGACGCCCTCGCCCAGGACGGCCCCGACCTCGACGTTCCGGCCGCTGTCGACCGGGTCACCGAGGTGCTGCTGCTGGACGTCGACTGGCTGCTGGTGAAGACCGACTTCCTGGTGCACGCCGCCCGGGACCCGGCCGTCGCCGAGGCCCTCCTCGACCATCGCGCCCGGCTCCGGCAGGCCGTCGCCGACCGGCTCCTGCGGGCCCGCGCCCACACCGAACTGCCGGCCGTGCTCGGCGACGTGGACGGCGCCGCCCGCGCGGTGGTCGCCGCGTACGACGGAGTCACCACCCAGCTGCTGCTGGACAAGGACGTCGACGCGGCCCGCAGCTGGCTCAAGCAACTGCTCACCGCCCTGCTGACGGACGGCAGCGGCACCCCCGTACGAGACGTATGAGACCTGCGAGTCGCCAGAGGGAAGGAAAGGACGCCATGGACGCGGACGTCATCGTCGTCGGATCGGGCCTCGCCGGCCTGGTCGCGGTGCACGAACTCACCAGCCGGGGACGCCGGGTGGCCCTGGTCGACCAGGAGAACGCCGCCAACCTCGGCGGGCAGGCGTTCTGGTCCCTCGGCGGGCTCTTCCTCGTCGACTCGCCCGAACAGCGCCGCCTCGGCATCAAGGACTCCTTCGACCTCGCCTGGAACGACTGGCGGGGCAGCGCCCGGTTCGACCGGCTGGAGGACGAGGACTCCTGGGCGGCGCGCTGGGCCCGCGCCTACGTCGAGTTCGCGGCCGGCGAGAAGCGGTCCTGGCTCGCCGGGCACGGTATCGAACTGCTGCCCACCGTCGGCTGGGCCGAACGCGGCGACCTGCGCGCCGACGGCCACGGCAACTCCGTGCCCCGCTTCCACATCAGCTGGGGCACCGGCACCGGCGTGGTCGAACCCTTCGTCCGGTACGCCCGGCAGGCGGCGCAGGACGGACTGCTCGTCTTCCACCACCGCCACCGGGTCGACGAGCTGGTCGTCGAGGACGGCAGGGTGCGCGGGGTGCGCGGCACCGTCCTGGCCGCCGACGACTCCCCGCGCGGCGTCGCCTCCAACCGCGACCGCGTCGGCGACTTCGAACTCACCGCCCAGGCCGTGATCGTCACCACCGGCGGTATCGGCGGCAACCACGACATCGTCCGCCGCTCCTGGCCCGAACGCCTCGGCACACCTCCGGCGCGGATGGTCACGGGCGTTCCCGCCTACGTCGACGGCCGCATGCTCGACATCAGCGCGGCGGCTGGCGTACGGCTCGTCAACCGCGACCGCATGTGGCACTACACCGAGGGCCTGCAGAACTGGGATCCGATCTGGCCCGGCCACGGCATCCGCATCCTGCCCGGCCCGTCGTCCATCTGGCTCGACGCCCTCGGCCGCCGCCTGCCCGACCCCTGCCTGCCCGGCTACGACACCCTGAGCACCCTCGAGTACCTGCGCACCACCGAGGACATCGCCGGGTACGACCACTCCTGGTTCATCCTCACCCGGAAGATCATCGAGAAGGAGTTCGCGCTCTCCGGCTCCGAGCAGAACCCGGACATCACCGCCAAGGACCGCAAGGCCGTCCTGCGTGACCGGCTGCTCGGCAAGGGGGCCCCCGCCCCCGTGCGGGCCTTCCTCGACAAGGGCGCCGACTTCGTCACCGCCGGCAACCTCGAGCAGCTGGTGCCGAAGATGAACGCGCTGACCGGCAAGCCGCTGCTGGACGCGGCCGAGGTCCGCCGGCAGATCGAGGCCCGCGACCGGCAGATGTCCAACCCCTACAGCAAGGACTCCCAGGTCCAGGGCATCCGCAACGCCCGCCGCTACATCGGCGACCGGCTCGGCCGGGTGGCCGTGCCGCACCGGATACTCGACCCCGCTGCCGGCCCGCTGATCGGCGTCCGGCTGCATGTGCTGACCCGCAAGACCCTCGGCGGTATCCAGACCGACCTCGACTCCCGTGCGCTCGGCGCCGACGGCAGCCCGATCGGCGGACTGTACGCGGCCGGAGAGGTGGCCGGCTTCGGCGGCGGTGGCGTCCACGGCTACAACGCCCTGGAGGGCACCTTCCTCGGCGGTTGCCTGTTCTCGGGTCGCGCGGCCGGCCGGGCGGCGGCGAAGCAGACGGGCTGAAGCAGCAGCTGACGTCAGTCCTTGCCCTTCAGCAGCTCCGCCAGCACCGAGGCGTGGCTCTGCTCCGGCGTCTTGGACGCCGTCAGCAGCGTCACCGGCCCTTTGCGGGCCGACTTCCGGAGACCGTCGAGCAGGCCGGCGGCTTCGGGCGCGTCCAGCTCGGCCTCGTAACGGTGCCGGAACTCCTCGTAGGAGCCCCCGCCGTGGAACCACTTACGCAGCTCGTTCGACGGCGTGAGCCCCTTGGGCCACTCGTCGACGTGCGCCGCGTCCTTGGCGAGCCCGCGCGGCCACAGCCGGTCCACCAGCACCCGCAGGCCGTCGTCGGGCTCGGGCTCTTCGTAGATCCGGCGCACGCGCACGCTCACGGTCGGCCCCTTCTCGGCTCATGGACGGTCCAGTGAGCGTACTGCGGCCCTCCCGCCCACCGGCCGCGACGCGGCGTGAGGTGGGCTGAAGGCGGGCGGCCCACCCAGGTGTCGCCGACCCCGAACCAGACGCCGTCGAGGAGCTTGACCGGCGGCGACACAGATGCCGCCCATCTCGCCGCCGGTGTGCCAGCCCATGGCGTCGTAGCGTCCGTTCGCCGTGCCCACCTCGTACGCGCGGGTGCCGGCCGCGACGCATCGCCGGTCGGCCAGCCGGTCGGTGACCGACAGCGCCGAGCCTCCGGGGCCTCGGGGATGCGCCGTCGGCGCACCGTGCGGTTCCCAGGACGAACGGCACCGCGGCGACGAGCGCGGTACCGAGGGTGATCAGGCGACGCATGCACAACCTCCTGTCGGGACGACGTGATCTGCGGTGGTGCCGGCCGACCCGACGGTGGTCACGCGGGGGTGCCCGGGGGCGCGGGCCGTGTCGCTGTGCCGGCCTCGGACACGGGCATCGCGCGCTGCGCCGGTGTGCCTGGGGAGCATGTGAACGCCCTTTGAAATCCCGGAGCGTTTGAACGTTCATATCGCTTGCTCGTATCGCTTCTACCCAGCGCCTCCTGGGGTGTCAAGCCACCTGGGACGGTCCGTTCCGGTCAGTTCTCGACGCGCAGCGCCGCGGGCGCGCCGAGGAGACGGCCGCGACCCTGCTCGTCCACGCCGACGCGGATCTCGGCGGTGCCCAGCCGCAGACCGGTGACCTGCAGACCCCGGGCCGGGCCGACCGGCAGCGGACGCAGCACCACCCGTCCCGCGGGGACATCGGGCCGCAGCCCGGTCAGGCTGGTCAGCAGGCTCACCGCGGTCGCGGCGGCCCACGCCTGGGGACGGCAGGACGAGGGGTACGGCGTCGGCCGCGCCCCTGCCACGCGCTGGTGGCCGCCGTGCAGTTCCGGCATGCGGTAGTCGAACGCCGCCGCCGCGTCGAGCAGGCCGTCCAGCAGGACGGCGGCGGCCTGCGGATGCCCGGCCCCGGCCAGCCCCGCGACGGCGATCGCCGTGTCGTGGGCCCATACCGAACCGGTGTGGTATCCCAGCGGGTTGAACCCCCGGCAGTCGGCGCTCATGGTGCGCAGGCCCCAGCCGCTGTCCATGTCCTCGCCCGTCAGACGGTCCGCCACCAGGGCGCACTCGGCAGCGTCCAGGAGGCCGGTACCCAGCAGGTGCCCGGGGTTGGAGGACACCGCGTCCACCGGCCGCTTGTCCGCGTCCAGCGCGATGGCCACGTACGGCCCCCGCTCGTCCTCCACCCAGAACGCGTTGCGGAACCGCCGGGCCAGCTCCGCCGCCCAGGCCCGCCAGCGGTCGCCGCCCGCGTACCCGAAGGCGTCGAGCAGGTCCGCGCCGGCGACCGCGGCCTGGTACGCGTAACCCTGGACCTCGGCGAGCGCGATCGGCGGCCGGGCGAGCTCGCCGAGGGCGGACTGGACGGCATCGGGGGAGTCCTTCCAGCCCTGGTTGGCCAGGCCGCCGCCGCTGCCCCGGACGTATTCCACGAATCCGTCGCCGTCGGCGTCGGCGTGCTCGCGCAGCCAGTGCAGGGCCCGTTCGGCGTGCGGCACGAGGGCTGCCACCTCCTCGTGCGGCATGCCCCACCGCCACGCCTCGGCGAGCAGCACCACGAACAGCAACGTGGCGTCGACCGAGCCGTAGTACAGCGGCGGCAGCACCAGGTCACCGGTGGGCGCGGTGCTCGCGGCGCGCAGCTCGTGCAGGATCTTGCCCGGCTGCTCCTCGCTGCGCGGGTCGTGGCCGGTGCCCTGGCGGCGGGCGAGGGCGCGCAGGGTGCCCGCGGCCAGCTCGGTGCCCAGCGGCAGCAGCATGCGGGCCGCCCACAGGGAGTCCCGGCCGAACAGCGTCAGGTACCAGGGCGCGCCCGCGGCCAGGAAGAGGTCGCCGGGATCCTGCGGGTCGGCCAGCAGCAGTCCCGCGAGGTCGTCCAGGCTGCGCTCGAGCAGGCGGGGCAGCCGTGGGTCGGCGCCGGTCACCCGAACCTGTGACCACGGCATCGCACTCCGGTCCGGGGCGGCCACCGCCGCACCACCGGGGGCGGGCACGGCGGTCAGCGTGAGCCGCTGCCGCCAGCACTGGCCCGGCTCCAGACTCACATCCCAGCTCAGCGTGCCGGCCGCCGCGTCCACCGCGTCCGCGGCCGTACCGCAGCCGACCGCCACGCCGCCGCCGGTTCCGGCCCAGCGCAGCCCGGCGCCCCCGGGCAGCGCGACGGCCGGCAGCCCCGCGGTGTCGCGGCCGGATCTCACCTGGGAGATGTCGGCCAGGTCGCAGGCGAGCGCCAGCGTCAGCCGCAGCCGCTGGCGCACCCGCCCGTGGTTGGTGACCGTGATCCGCTCGAAGTCACCGTCCGCGCTGCGCACCCGGTCCACCGAGATGCTCGGGTCCACCCCGTCGTCGGTGACGCAGCGGTGCACCGCGAGGAACCGGGCCCGGTCGGTGGCGAGCAACTGGGCGTCCACCGGTTCCGGCTCGGCCCCGTCCAGGGTGAGGACCAGGTGGCTGATCAGGCGGGTGTCCGCGCGGTAGTAACCCTCCGCTCCGCCGCGCAACTGGCCGTCCGGCAGGGACAGCACGGCCACCGGTGCCCGCAGGCAGAGGGTGGCGTCCTGGATGAACGAACGGGAGGTGCGCGTGGTCATGCACAGGCTCCTTAGAGGCTTCGGGACGTGACCACCCGTCGGCCGACCGGGCCCGGACCGGGACGCCTTGACAGTGATTCGGCAGGGATGGTTCCCTCTGCCTGTCCAGAATTAGATCGTTCAAAACCTAGCGCGGACAGCGTATCGCCGGCCCCTCGGGAGACCCCCGGTTCACCGGCGGCGATGCACCGGCGGGACGTTGCAGCACGCCCAGGCCCGCCACCGCGGCGATCCTGAATGCGGCCATGCGAGCCCCTCATCAGGGGCGTACTGCGGCAGCGCACCGCCGGCATCCGCCGGTTTCCGGAGGCACTCAATGGCGATGCCGCACGCGCCCTGGTGGCGCGACGCTGTGATGTACCAGATATACCTGCGCAGTTTCCGCGACGGGAACGGTGACGGTGTGGGGGATCTGCGGGGCGCCAGGGCGGGGCTGGGCTACCTGACCGCACTGGGCGTCGACGGGATCTGGCTGAGCCCGTGCTTCCCTTCCCCACAGCGCGACCACGGCTACGACGTGTCCGACTACTGCGCGATCGACCCGTTGTTCGGGGATCTGGCCGAGTTCGGCCGGCTGGTGTCCGAAGCCCACCAGCTGGGCCTGAAGGTCATCCTGGACATCGTGCCCAACCACTGCTCCACCCAGCACCCGCGATTCGTCAAGGCACTGGCCGACGGGCCGGGCAGCGCCGCCCGCTCCTGGTTCCACTTCGCCGACGGCCGGGGTCCGGGCGGTACCGAGCCGCCGAACAACTGGCGGGCCATGTTCGGTGGTCCGGCCTGGACCCGGGTGACCGAGCCGGACGGCCGGCCCGGCCAGTGGTACCTGCACATGTTCACCCCGCACCAGCCGGACTGGAACTGGCGCGGACCCGAGGTGCCCGCCTGGTTCGACGAGGTCCTGCGGTTCTGGCTCGACCGGGACGTGGACGGCTTCCGGGTCGACGTGGCGGCCGGCCTGTTCAAGCACCCGGACCTGCCGGACTCGCCCGACCCCGGCGCCGACGAACGGGCCCGCGACGCGATCAACCCGCTGGCCTGGAACCGGCCCGAGGTCCACCAGGTCTGGCGCCGCTGGCGGGCGCTGTGCGAGGAGTACACCGCCCGTGACGGCCGGGAACGCACCCTGGTCGGCGAGGTGTCCGCCCCCACCCCGGCCGACCAGGCCCGCTACGTACGCCCCGACGAGCTGCACCAGGCGTTCTACTTCGACCTGCTGCGGGCCGGCTGGGACGCCAAGGTCTTCCACGAGCGGATCGACGCCGCCCTGCGGAACATCGCCACCACCGGCGCCCCGGTCACCTGGGTGCTCAACAACCACGACCAGCAGCGCACGGTCACCCGCTACAGCGAACCGGCCGGCCCGGGCGGCACACCGGACGCGGAACGCGGCGCGGCCCGGGCCGCCGCCGCGGCGCTGCTGCTGCTCGCCCTGCCCGGAAGCACCTACCTGTACCAGGGCGAGGAGCTGGGCCTGCCCGAGGTCACCGACCTGCCGGCGGAGGTGCTCAGCGACCCCATCGTGGCGGGAACCGGCCGGCCGGAGGCGACACGTGACGGCTGCCGGGTGCCGCTGCCGTGGTCGGGCACCCAGGCGCCGTTCGGTTTCTCCGACGCGGCACCGGCCGGTGTGTGGCTGCCCCAGCCCGACTGGTTCGCCGCCCACTCCGTGGAGCGGCTGCGCGGCGACGGCACCTCCGTATGGCACGTGTACCGCGACGCCCTCCAGTTGCGCCGCAGCCTGGCACCACTGCGCGGCTCCGGGCTGAAGTGGCTTCGGGTAAGCGCCGAGACCCTGGTGTTCAGCCGTGGGGACGGCTTCGTGTGCGCGGTGAACTTCTCCGACGCGCCGGTGCCCGCACCCGTGCCCGGCCCGGCGCTGCTGTCCAGCCGGCCCTGCGACGAGGGCAAGCTCGCCCCCAATACGACCGCGTGGTGGACCGTCTGACGGGAGCAGCGCCCGCCGCGCCCGCCGCCGCGAGAGGATGACCCGCCCCGCCCCGCCCCGCCCCGCCCCGGCCCGGACCGCTCCGGGCCGGGAGCCGTTCGGCGGCGGTCCGGCCCGCGGTTCCCGCCTTGCGAGAACCGCTGGGTGGTGGCCGGCCCTTTTCCGCCGAGTCGCAGCCTCGTTGACACCGAGTGGAGAAATGCTTGAGGATGGTAATGAACGATCAAAATCGATGCCCTGAAACCCTCCGGTACGCGATCGTCCCGACGTGATCACGGGGGGTGACGGCCACACATCCCGATGTCGAGCGAGGCGGCATGACCACCGAGCGAGGCCGCAGCGGTCCCACCATCACCGAGGTGGCGCAGGCGGCCAAGGTCTCCCGGCAGACCGTGTCGAACGCGCTCAACTTCCCCGACCGGGTTCGCCCGGACACGCTCGCCCGGGTCCTCGAGGTCATCGAGGAACTCGGCTATGTGCCCAACCGGGTGGCCCGTTCGCTGCGCACCCACGCCACCCGCCAGATCGGGTACCGACTCGGCCCCGAGTGCGCCGACGGCGTCAGCTTCCTGCAGGACAGCTTCCTGCACGCGCTCACCAGAGCCGCCGAGGAGGAGGGCTACCTGCTGCTGGTCTTCGGCTCCGGGCGGTCCGCAGACGAACTCACCCGCTACGCCGACATGCTGCGCACCGGCAGCGTCGACGGTTTCGTGCTGTCCGGCATCGACCCCGGCGACCAGCGCCCGGCCTGGCTCGCCCAGCGCCACGCGCCCTTCGTGTGCTTCGGCCGCCCCCGCCCCGCCACTCCCGACTACCTGTGGGTGGACGTCGACAGCGCGGCAGGCGTCGAGGCGGCCGTGGACCATCTGGTCGCCGCGGGCCACCGCGACATCGGCTTCCTCGGCTGGTCCAGCGCCTCGGGCCCGGGCCACCAGCGGCTGTCCGGCTGGGGCCGCGCGATGCGCAAGCACGGCCTGGGCACCGAACACCGGCGCTACGCCCGCGACACCCTCACCGACAGCACCACCGCCGCCCTGGACCTGCTGCGGCAGTCCCCGTCGCTGACCGCGGTGGTCGCCGCGAGCGACACCTTCGCGCTGGGCTGCTACGCAGCCGCCCGGCTGGAGGGCCGGGAGATAGGCCGCGACCTGGCCGTCATCGGGTTCGACGACTCCCCGACCGCCTCGATGGTCACCCCCGCGCTCACCAGCATCCGCCAGCCACTGGACGAGATAGGGCGGACGATCATGCGGCTGCTCGTCGCCCGGCTGCGCGGTCAGACCCCGCGGCCGGCCGGGGTGCTGCTCCCGCCCTCGCTGGTGGTCCGCGAGAGCGCGTGACGGCGGACGCCGCACGGTCGGCGCCCTTGTCTCACGGCCCCGCCTCCCGCCCCCGCGGGGGCCCGGCCTCCGCAGCCGCGCCGCCCGCCACCGGCGCCGTACTGCCGCGCGGCACCAGATGCGTGGGCAACACGATGTGGCGCCCCTGGTCGGCGCCCGGGTCGTCGATGAGCGCGGCGGCCAGCTCGGCGGCCGACTGCCCGATCTCCACGGCAGGTTGCGCCACCGTCGACAGGCCGATCCACTCCGCGAGGTCCTGGTCGTCGAAGCCGAGCACCGACACGTGCTCCGGCACCCGGACCCGCCCGTCGCGCAGCACCCGGATCACCTCCAGGGCGATGTGGTCGGCCTCGGCGAACACCGCGGTGGGCGGGCAGCGCAGCCCGAACAGACTGCCCAGCGCCTTGCGGGTGCCTGCCCAGCCGCCCGGGGTTGCGACCAGCAGGTCGTCGTCCGCCGGGAGTTCCGCGTCGGCGAGCGCCTTGCGGTAGCCGGTCAGCCGTTCCTGGGACCGGTGCGCGAAGCCGCTGGTCCCGGTGCAGCGCACGAAGGCGATCCGCCGGTGACCGAGGTTGAGCAGGTGCTGGGTGCCGCGACAGGCCCCGGCCACCTCGTCGATGCAGACGCTGGTCCGCCCGGGTGCCCGCTGGCTGACGTACACCACCGGCATGCCCAGACCGTCCAGGCGCGCGTACTCGCCCTCGGTCAGGTCGAAGGAGACCACCAGCAGCGCGTCGGCGTTGCGGCGGGCCGGCAACCGGTCGAAGAAGGCGGCGCGTTCGGCCGGGTCGGAGATGCTGTAGATCACCAGGTCCAGTCCGGCGCGGCGCAGCACGCCGCCGATGCCGGTGAGCACCGAGCCCACGAGCCACGACCGCAGCGTCGGCGCCAGCACCGCCACCGCACCGGTCTTCCCGGTGACCAGGCTGGAGGCGTGCCGGGAGGCCACGAAGGACAGATCGCGGGCCGCCTTCTCCACCCGGCCCCGTGCCTCGGGTGACACCGTGGTCATTCCGCGCAGCGTGCGTGAGACCGTCGAGACGGAGACCCCGGCCCTCTCGGCCACGTCGGCCATGGTGGGGTGACGCCGAGTCGGTGGCATGGGCGGGAAAGTAGCACACCGTGCCGGCCGGTGAACCCCCTCTGCGAGACAGCGCTGTCCGCACCGCGGCAGCGGCTCCGGCTGACCGGATCGGCGCCGGCACCCGTGCCACTGCCTGGCAACTTCCTTCGGGTTCAGGGGAATTCGCGTTGTGCGGCCCATTGACACCCTGCCGAGCGGACCCCTAGCTTGCAAGCCCTGTCAGAGCAGGTCCCCCGCGCATCCGAAAAGAAGCGTAGCGGCAGCTGTTGATCGTTCAAAACAGCTGCACGGGGCATGGGTGGCCGCCCGGAAGTCATGCAGGCGTCGTAAGGACGGGTATGCCACGTGGGACGAACGCCACCACCCCCGAGTGGTGGCGCAGTGCGGTGATCTACCAGGTGTACGTGCGCAGCTTCGCCGACGGCAACGGTGACGGCATCGGTGACCTGGCGGGCCTGCAGGCGCGTCTGGACCACCTCAGCGACCTCGGTGTCGACGGGTTCTGGCTCAACCCCTGCTATCCCTCCCCGCAGGCCGATCACGGCTACGACGTGGCGGACTACCAGGACATAGAGCCGGACTACGGCGATCTCGCCGTGTTCGACGCACTCGTGGCGGAGGCGCACGCCCGCGGCCTGAAGGTGCTGATGGACCTGGTGCCCAACCACTGCTCCAGCGCGCATCCGTGGTTCCGCGAGGCACTGGCCGCCACGCCCGGCTCCCCGGAGCGGGACCGGTTCGTCTTCCGCGACGGCCGCGGCGAGCACGGCGAACTCCCGCCGAACAACTGGCAGTCGGCGTTCGGCGGCCCGGCCTGGACCCGCACCACCGACCCCGACGGCTCCCCCGGCCAGTGGTACCTGCACTTCTTCGACGTCACCCAGCCCGACTTCAACTGGCGCCACCCCGACATCGCCGAGATGTTCGACGACGTGCTGCGGTTCTGGTTCGACCGCGGTGTCGACGGATTCCGCATCGACGTCGCCCACGGCCTGTACAAGCACACAGACCTTCCCGACTGGCACGGCGAGGGTTTCAACGAGTTCGCCTGGGACCAGCCCGAGGTGCACGAGGTCTTCCGCCGCTGGCGCCGGATAGCCCGCTCCTACGGCCCGGAGCGCGAGCTGACCCTGGTCGGCGAGGTCTGGGTGCCCACCGTCACCGCGCTCGCCGCCTATCTGCGCGAGGACGAACTGCCGCAGGCGTTCTTCTTCGACCTGCTGCTCCAGCCGTGGGACGCCGCGCTGTTCCGCGCCTCCGTCGACCGCGCCTTCGCCGAGATCGGCGCCACCGGCGCCACCATCACCTGGACCCTGGCCAACCACGACGTGCACCGGGCCGTGACCCGCTACGGCATCACCGACCCGGTCCCGTACCCGCCGTCCGTCCCCGCGGAGAACGGCCTGTCCCGGCCCCGCGGCGAGGTCGACATCGCCCTCGGCACGCGTCGCGCCCGCGCAGCGGTCATGCTGCTGCTCGCCCTGCCCGGGTCGCACTACCTCTACCAGGGCGAGGAACTCGGCCTGCCCGAGGTGCTCGACCTGCCCGACGCCGCCCGCCAGGACCCGACGTGGACCCGCTCCGACCGGCAGGACCCGGGACGCGACGGCTGCCGCGTACCGCTGCCGTGGACGGCCGACCCGGCCGGTTTCGGCTTCTCGCCGCCCGGCACGGCCGCCGCGCCGTGGCTGCCGCAGCCCCAGTGGTTCGCCGAGTACGCCCGCTCCGAGCAGTCCGACGACCCCGGCTCCACGCTCGCCCTGCACCGCGACGCGCTGCGCGTGCGCCGTGACCTGTTCTCCGCCACCGACCGGTCCATCACCTGGGTCGGCACACCCGACCGCCCCGATGTACTCGCCTTCCGACGCGGAACCGCGCTATGCGTGACCGTGTTCGGCGAGGACGGCTTCGACCTGCCCGAACGGTGGGGTCCGCCCATGCTCACCAGCGCGCCGATGCGCGAGGGAACGCTGCCCGGGGGCAGCACGGCATGGCTGCGCCTCCCCGCGGACACCGAAGCCGCCCCTGCCGGCTGAGACCCGCCCCCCACCCCCGCCGCCCGCACCCCGCGGGTGGGGGACTGCCGCCGAAACAACCACTTTCCACACCGAGTTCCCCGACGAAAGGCGAGAACAGGTGAACATCCACTCCAGGTTGGTCCTCCCCATCGCAGGCGTCTCCCTGCTGGCCCTGGCAACAGCCGGCTGCGGAGGCTCCGACGGGGGCAGCGACGCCGGCAAGAACGAAGACGGCCGCGGTCCGATCACCTACGTCCAGGGAAAGGACAACACCGGTGACGTCAAGGGCATCATCCAGGAGTGGAACAAGAGCCACCCGAAGGAGAAGGTGACCCTCAAGGAGCAGAGCGACAGCGCCGACCAGCAGCACGACGACCTCGTCCAGCACTTCAAGGCCAAGGACGACGGCTACGACGTGGTCAGCGTCGACGTGGTGTGGACACCCGAGTTCGCCGCCCACGGCTGGCTGCAGCCGCTGGAGGGCAAGCTTGGCATCGACACCGCTCCGCTGCTGAAGGTGGCCGTGGACGCGGCGACGTACCAGGGCAAGCTGTACGCCGCCCCCAACACCTCCGACGGCGGCATGCTCTACTACCGCAAGGACCTGGTGCCCCACCCGCCCACCACCTGGGCAGAGCTGCTCGAGGACTGCAAGATCGCCAAGGCGCACAAGATGGGCTGCTACGCAGGCCAGTTCGCCAAGTACGAGGGACTGACCGTCAACGCCTCCGAGGCCATCAACGCGGCCGGCGGCCACGTGGTCAAGGAGGACGGCAAGACCGCCGACGTCGACACCCCCGAGGCCGCCAAGGGCCTGAGCTTCCTCGCGGACGCCTACAAGAACGGCGACATCCCCAAGGAGGCCATCACCTACCAGGAGGAGCAGGGCCGCCAGGCGTTCGAGGCCGGCAAGCTGCTGTTCCTGCGCAACTGGTCCTACGTCTACAACCTCGCCGCGACCGACGGCAGTTCGGTGGTCAAGGGCAAGTTCGCCGTCGCCCCCGAGCCCGGCCCGAACGGCATCGGTGCCAGCACCCTGGGCGGCCACAGCCTGGGCATGAGCGTGTACTCCAAGCACAAGGCGACCGCGCTGGACTTCATGAAGTTCTACGAGAGCGACGCCATCCAGCGCCGCCTGCTGGTCAAGGAGTCCAACGCGCCCACGCTCAAGAGCCTGTACAGCGACCCCACGCTGCTCGCCGACCCCAAGCTGGGCTACCTCAAGACCCTCGGTGAGTCCCTGGCGAGCGCCAAGAGCCGGCCGGTCACGCCGTTCTACCCCGGCGTCACCGCCGCGATCGAGGAGAACGCCTACGCCGCGATCAAGGGCGACAAGCCGGTCAGCCAGGCGCTGAAGGACATGCAGGCCGCGATCAACGCCGCCACCAGCGGCAACTGACGGCCGCCGGCCCGCACCCCGGCCCGGGGTGCGGGCACGGGCCGTGCCGGACCACCGCCACGGCGAGCGGTCCGGCACGGACCCGGAGAACCACCGGCGGCCCGCCGTCCGGAGGCCGGCCCCGTTCGCGGTAACCGAGTCCACCCGCAAGGCCGCTCGCCCCCGCCGTACCTTCCGCGCGGGCGAGCAGGTCGACGAGCAAGCAGACGAGCAGTCAGAGAGGAGGCGGACATGGCCGATTCCACCAGTTCCGAGGCCGCACCGCCTGCACCCCCCGGCCGACGGGACGGCGCACCGTCCCCGGGCACCGAAGGCCGCAGCCCGGCGGGTGCCGCCCCGGACCGGGAAGGCCCCGAGGCCCCGCGGCGCCGCCGGCCCCGGGCCACCGCCGGCGAGGGGCGCCTGGCGCTGATCCTGATCAGCCCGATGATGCTGCTGCTCGGCCTGGTCATCGGCTACCCGGTGGTCGCCGCCGTCGTGAAGTCCTTCGACAAGGACCAGTCCCTGCAGGGTGGGTTCTTCGACCAGGGCGGCGGGCACGCCGGCTTCTCCAACTACACCCACTGGCTGCTGCAGCGCTGCGGCGGGGTGAGCTGCCCCCGGGGCACCCTCGGCAGCGAGTTCTGGGACGCCGTCACGGTCACCCTGCTGTTCACGGTGATCACCGTGGTCCTCGAGGTCGTCCTGGGCATGATGATGGCCCTGGTGATGAACAAGGAGTTCAAGGGCCGGGCGCTGCTGCGGGCCAGTGTGCTGGTGCCCTGGGCGATCCCCACCGCGGTCACCGCCAAACTGTGGTTCTTCATGTTCGCCTACGACGGCGTCGTCAACCGGGTACTGGGCACGCACATCCTGTGGACCGACGGTGCCTGGCCGTCCCGGTTCACCGTGATCATCGGCGACGTGTGGAAGACCACGCCGTTCGTGGCCCTGCTGCTCCTGGCCGGGCTGCAGGTCATCCCCGGTGAACTCTACGAGGCCGCCGAGGTCGACGGTGCCACCCCCTGGCGGCGCTTCACCTCCATCACCCTGCCGCTGGTGCGCCCCGCCCTGGTCGTCGCCGTGCTGTTCCGCGTCCTGGACGTGCTGCGCATCTACGACCTGCCGGCGATCCTCACCCACGGCGGCGGCGGCACCGGCCACGCCACCACCACGATGTCCATCCTGGTCATCGACCAGCTCCAGCAGGGGTACGGCGCTGCGTCCGCGCTGTCCACCATCACGTTCCTGTTCATCTTCCTGGTGGCGATGCTGCTGGTGAAGCTGTTCGGAGCCAACATCGTCCGGTCCCAGCAACAAGCGGTGAAGTGACATGACGACAGCATCGGTTCCCGCCTCACGCACAGCCGCCGCGCCCGTCGGCCGGCGGGCCGCCGCCCGCCGCCTGGGCCTGTACGCCGGTATCGCCGCGATCGTGCTGTGGTGCCTGCTGCCGTTCTACTGGATGGTCGTCACCGCCTTCCGGGATGTCGGCTACACCTTCGACACCACGCCGTGGCCCACCCACGTCACCCTGGACAACTTCCGCACCGCCTTCAATACCAGCCGCGGCAATCACTTCGGTCAGGCGCTGGTCAACAGCCTCGTCATCGGCCTGGCCACCACCGGCATCGCCATGCTGGTCGGGGTGTTCGCCGCCTACGCGCTGGCCCGGCTGCGCTTCCGCGGCAAGTTCCTGGTGCTGGGCGCCGTACTGGGCGCGTCGATGTTCCCGGGGGTGGCCCTTGTCACCCCGCTGTTCCAGTTGTTCACCGACATCCACTGGCTGGGCACCTACCAGGCGCTGATCCTGCCGGACATCTCCTTCGCGCTGCCGCTGACCGTGTGGATCCTCACCAGCTTCTTCGCCGAGATGCCGTGGGAGCTGGAGCAGGCCGCCCGGGTCGACGGGTGTACGCCCGGGCAGGCGTTCCGGCTGGTCATCCTGCCGTTGGCGGCCCCCGGCCTGTTCACCACGGCGATCTTGGTGTTCATCTCGGCATGGAACGAGTATCTGCTGGCCAGCCTGCTGTCCAACGGCAAGGCCGCGGTCGCTCCGGTCACCGTGGCCATAGCCAACTTCACCGGCGCCCAGCCGCACCAGGAGCCGTACACCGCCGTCATGGCGGCGGGCACCATCGTCACCATCCCGCTGGTGCTGATCGTGCTGCTGTTCCAGCGGCGCATCATCTCCGGCCTGACGGCCGGCGCTGTGAAGTAGCCCCCCGTGGCGTCGCCGTGTTCCTCGGACGTCGTCCGCGGGCACCGCGCCGCCGAAGGGCGGGCGCCGGCCGTGCCGTGCCCGAGCGGGGCGTGGCGACGCGGATCCATCCGGTGACGCGTGGTCACATGGCATCGACGAGCACGTACGGTGCGGCCGGCAGGGCGCCCAGGTTCTTCGTCGTTCGTCGTCGTTCTTCGTCGCGCACGAGCCGACGGCGCCCTTCGCCATGACCGCCTCCACCCCCAAGGAGCGCATGTGACGCCATCCCGCAGGCACCACCCCGCAGGACGCATCGGAGTCCTCCGCCGCGAGGCGGCCCTCGCCGTCGTCCCCGTCGTCGTCGCCTCGCTGCTCGGTGCCGCCGGGCCCGGCGCGAGCGGCTCGCCCGGCGCCCCCGGCGCGGGCGACCCCTACTTCCCGCTCAGCGGCAACGGCGGCTACCACGTCCGCCACTACGACCTGACGCTCCGTTACGACACCACCTCCCGGCGCCTGGACGGCACCGCGGTCCTCACCGCCCGCGCCACCCAGCGGCTCTCCCGGTTCGACCTCGACCTCCTGGGCCTGACGGTCACCGGTGTCAGCGTCGACCGCGCCGCCGCCGGCCACCGCCGCAGCGGCCAGGAGCTGATCATCACCCCGCGTCATACGCTGCGCAGTGGCCAGGAGTTCCGCGTCACCGTCACCTACCACGGCACGCCCCGGCCGGTCACCGACCCGGACGGCTCCGCCGACGGCTGGATCCCCACCGACGACGGGGCCTTCGTCGCGGGCGAGCCACAGGGCGCCATGACCTGGTTCCCGGCGAACTCCCACCCCAAGGACAAGTCGTCGTACGACTTCTCCATCACCGTCCCCCGGGGCCGTACCGCCGTCGCCAACGGCATCCTGCTCGGGCAGCACACCGCGCACGGGCACACCACCTTCCGCTGGCGCGAGACCCGGCCCATGGCCGCCTACCTGGCCACCGCCACCATCGGGAAGTTCAAGGTCGAGAAGTACACGACCCGCGACGGCACCCAGGTGTACAACGCGGTCGACCCGCGCGAGGCGAGTGCCGCCGCGCCGGTGCTGAAGAAGCTGCCCTCGGTGCTGGCGTGGGAGAGCAAGCTGTTCGGGCCGTACCCGTACCGGGCCGCCGGATCGATCGTCGACCATGCCCCGGACGTCGGCTACGCCCTGGAGACCCAGACCCGGCCGCTCTACGACTCGGCGCCCGGACTGAGCACCCTCGTGCACGAGAACGCCCACCAGTGGTTCGGCGACTCGGTGTCCCTCACCTCCTGGAAGGACATCTGGCTCAACGAGGGCTTCGCCAGCTACGCCGAGTGGCTCTACAGCGAACAGCACGGCGGCGCCAGCGCCCAGCAGACCTTCGACGCCCTCTACGCCCGTCCCGCGAGCGACGGCCTGTGGGCCTACCCGCCCGGCGACCCGGGCAGCGGCGCGCACATCTTCGGCACGCCCGTCTACGCCCGTGGCGCCATGACCCTGCACGAACTGCGCCGGGCCGTCGGCGACCGCACCTTCTTCCGCATCCTGCGTGCCTGGGCGGCGCAGCACCGGGACGGGCACGCCACCACGGCACAGTTCGTGAGGCTCGCCGAGCGGGAGTCCGGGCAGGACCTGGACGAACTGTTCCAGACCTGGCTGTATGCGCAGGGCAAGCCGGACAGCGCCTGAAACCCGGCGACTTCGGAACAAGTCCGCGCGGGGCCGGGCGCGGCAGCGGGCGCCCCACCATCTCTGCACAACCGGCCCCTAGGATCCGACTCGTGTGCGCACATGTACTGGTCGCCGAGGACGACGAGAAACAGGCCGAGCTGATCCGCCGCTCCCTGCTGGCAGCGGGCCACACCGCCACCGTGGTGCACGACGGAGCCGCCGCGCTCGACGCGGCCCGCAGGCTGGGGCCCGACCTCGTCGTCCTCGACCTGATGCTCCCGGTGCTCGACGGCTTCGCGGTGTGCCGGGCGTTGCGCGGCGGTGACGGCGGCCCGGACATCCCGGTGGTGATGCTCACCGCCCGCTCCGCCGAGGACGACCTGCTGCTCGGCCTCGAACTGGGCGCCGACGACTACCTGACCAAGCCGTACAGCCCGCGCGAGCTGATGGCACGCATCCGCACCGTACTTCGGCGCAGCGGGCGCGGCGGTGCACGGGACGGGGACCCCGGCGTGCGCGCGGCCGGGATCAGCGTCGACCCCGTACGGCACGAGGTGCGCTGCGACGGCGTCCTGGTGGACTGCACCCCGGCGGAGTTCCAGATCCTGCTGGCCATGGCGGGGGAGCCGGACCGGGTGTTCACCCGCCGGCAACTGCTGCAGGCCACCCGCGGGTTCGACCGGGCCTCCACCGAGCGGGCCGTCGACGTGCACATCATGAACCTGCGCCGCAAGATCGAGGCCGACCCGCGGAGGCCGGTGAGGCTGCTGACCGTGTTCGGCGTCGGCTACAAACTGAGCGGCGGCCGGCCGTGAAGCGCCGTATCCCGCTGCGTAAACGGCTGCTCGTCCGGCTGCTGTTCGTCTCGGCGCTCATCGCCGTCTGCTCGGTCGCGGCCACCGCCTGGCTCGCGGTGACCACCACGACCAGCGCCCTGAAGGAGGAACAGGGCCAGGACCTCGCCGCCGACACCAGCATCCTCGCGCGGCTCAGCGGCTACGCCGCCACCCACCCCGACTGGGCGGACGTCCGGCGCACCGTCCGCGAGCTGGCCGCCCGTACCGGCCGGCGCATCGCCCTCACCACCACCGACCGCACCCTCGTCGCCGACTCCGCGCCGCGTGGCACCCCGCTGCCGCCCCGGCCCGCCGCCACCGTCGACCCGCTGCGCACCGACACCTACACCGAGCCCGGCGCCCAGCTCAGCGGCATCGACCCGCGCGTGGTCGGCCCGTACCGGCTCACGACGGGCGAGCGGGAGAGCCTGGACACTCTGGCCGCCAAGCGCACGCGGTGCTACGCGCACTACGGCCTTCAGACCACCGTCGTACGGACCCCGAGCGGGCGGCCCGTGCTGACCGGCACGGACGGCGACGACGTCGCCGGGTACGGCGCGTCGGTGTGCGACGACGGCACGCTCACCACCCCGGTGCCGACCGAACAAAGGGCCCTGGACGCCCTGTCCGAGCTGGCCCGGCCCTGTCTGCGAGCGGTGGGCATGGACCTGCGCGGGCCGTTGTTCCTCACCCTCGACCCCAGCGGCAGGGACCCCTTCGGCCTCGGCTACTTCACCGCCAAGTACGCAACGGTGCGCGGCGCCCCGGCCGGGCGGGCCGCGCAGAACTGCGTCCTGACCGCCCGCCGCGCCCAACTGGAGCCGTACGTCGCCCCGGTGGCCGAACTGTTCCTCGGTATCGGTGACCAGAACCCCTCCCGCTTCGACATGTCACCGGGCAACAAGGCCAAGGTGGCCGGCGCGGCCGGCCTGGTGCTCGCCGTCACCGTCGCGGTGACCGCCGTCGTCGCCGTCCGGCTCGTGAGGCCCCTGCGGGCACTGACCGAGGCGGCGCAGCAGCCGCCCGAGCTGCATGTGCGGGTGCCGGTGACCACACGGGACGAGACCGGGATCCTCGCGGAGGCGTTCAACGACCTGACCGAGCGCCGGGAACGCCTGGAGGCCCAGCGCAGGGCCATGGTCAGTGACATCGCGCACGAACTGCGCAGCCCGCTCACCAACATCCGCGGCTGGCTGGAGGTCGTCCGCGACGGCGTGGTCGAGCCCGAGCCCGACCTGCTGGACTCCCTGCACGAGGAGGCGTTGGTGCTCCAGCGGATCATCGACGACCTCCAGGACCTGGCCGCCGCCGACGCGGGCACCCTGCGTCTGCACCGCGAACCGGTACGCGCCCGCGACCTCGTCGACCAGGTGGCCGCCGCGCACAGCGTCGCCGCCCGCACCGCGGGTGTCGGCCTGCGCACCGAGGCCGACGGCAGCGCCTGGCTGGACGCCGACCCGGTGCGGATGCGGCAGGCGCTCGGGAACCTGGTCTCCAACGCGCTGCGGCACACCCCCGCCGACGGCACGGTCACGCTCGCCGTCCGCCGCGACGGCGCCGAAGTCGTCCTCACCGTCGCCGACACCGGGCCGGGCATTGCGCCGGAGGACCTGCCGCACGTCTTCGACCGGTTCTGGCGGGCGGAGAAGTCCCGCAGCAGGCGCACCGGCGGCAGCGGGCTCGGGCTGCCGATCGTCCGGCACCTCGTCGCCGCTCACGGCGGCACCGCCGAGGCCGCGAGCGAGCCCGGTGCGGGCGCGCTGTTCACCCTGCGGCTGCCGACGGCACAGGCGCCCGAGGACGACCTGCCCGGCAACGGCCCGCCGGACGACCCAGGACTCGTCGGCGAGGGCCGAGGGCGCACGGGCTGATGACTCAGGGACGTCGTCGCACACTCACACGCCGGCGCAGGGCGCGTCGTTCCGTTTCCGTGGTGCCGCCCCAGATGCCGATGGACTGTCCCGTGTCCAGCGCCCACCGAAGGCACCGCTCGCGGACCCGGCAGCACGCGCAGACCTTCTTGGCACGCTGTGTCTGCTGTGCCGCCGGGCCGGTCGTGCCGACCGGGAAGAAGAGATCGGGGTCCGTGCCGCGGCACGCGGCCTGCTCTCGCCAGTCGCTCATCTCTAAGTCACCTGCGATCGATGTCGTCCGCCCAGCACCGGTGCAACGCCGGTTCGGGTCACCGTCGTACCGCCGGTGAAACACCGGGCCTGCGCTCAGTGCCCGCGCAGCTCCTGAGCCGCCGTCACCGCAACCGCGTCGGCGAGCGCGGCGAGCGCGGGGGAGTCGAGCTTCCACTGCTGCCAGTACAGCGTCACGTCCGTCCACTCGTCCGGCACGAGACGCACCAGGCGGCCCCCGGCCAGCAGCGGCTCGGCCTGCGCCTGCGGGACCATGCCCCAGCCGAGGCCGGCGGCGATCGCGTCGACGAACCCCTCCGAGGTGGGCACATAGTGCCGCAGCGGGCTCGCGGAGCCGCGGCCCAGCCGCCGTACGAAACCGTCCTGGAAGTCGTCCTTGCGGTCGAACACCACGACGGGGGCCTCGGGCAGCGCCTCCGGCAGGGGCCCGGCGAGGTGGCTCGCGGCGAACTCCGGTGCGGCCACCGGCAGATAGCGCATCCGGCCCAGCGGGCGGACCGAGCAGCCCGGCACCGGCTCGGGCGAGGAGGTCACCGCCGCCATCACCCGGCCCTCGCGCAGCAGTGCCGCGGTGTGGGCCTCGTCCTCGCGGTGCAGCTCGAAGCACAGGCCCCGCACCCGGGTGAGCGCCCCGAGGAACCAGGTCGCCAACGAGTCCGCGTTCACCGCGACCGACACCCGCGTCGGTTCCCCGGCGCCGCTCAGCCCCAGCTCGCCACGCGCGTCCCGCTCCAGCCGCGCCAGCTGCCGGGCGTACCGCACCAGCACCGCACCGGACTGGGTAGGCCGCACCGGCTTGGTGCGCTGGAGCAGCACCCGGCCGGTGCGCTGTTCCAGGGCCTTGACCCGCTGGCTGACCGCCGAGGGCGTCACGTGCAGGGCCGCGGCGGCGGCGTCGAAGGTGCCCTCGTCGACCACGGCGAGCAGGGTCCGCACCTGCTCCAGGGGAAGCTCCGTCATCACAATGGCTAAGGGTACGTAAGAATCTTTAGCTGTACTTGCCGTACGCGCTTGCCTAGCGTCGACGGCATGAACCCCGCTCTGACCGCCGCGGTCGCCGGATTCGGCACCGGACTCTCCCTGATCGTCGCCATCGGCGCGCAGAACGCCTTCGTCCTGCGGCAGGGGGTGCGCCGGGACGCCGTGCTCGCCGTGGTCGCCATCTGCGCCCTGTCCGACGCGGTGCTCATCGCCTTCGGTGTCGGCGGGGTCGGCGCTGCCGTGGTGGCCTGGCCCGGGGCGCTCAGGGCCGTCGGGATCGTCGGCGGCGCCTTCCTGCTCTGCTACGGGGCCCTCGCCGCCCGCCGGGTCCTGCGACCCGGCACCGGGCTGCGCACGGACGGCGAGGCGGCCGGCTCCCGCCGTCGGGCGGTGCTGACCTGCCTGGCCCTGACCTGGCTCAACCCGCACGTCTACCTGGACACCGTGTTCCTGCTCGGCTCGCTCGCCGCCGGCCACGGTTCGCTGCGCTGGACCTTCGGTCTGGGCGCCGCGTTCGCGAGCCTGTGCTGGTTCGCCGCGCTCGGCTTCGGCGCCCGGCTGCTCGGCCGCGTCCTGACCAGGCCCGCCGCCTGGCGGTTCCTGGACGGCCTGGTCGCCGCCACCATGCTCGCGCTCGGCGTCACGCTCGTCGCCGGGGCCTGAGCCGGCCCGTGCGGCGACCGCGGCAGCCGGCGGTGCGTGCGGGCGGCCTACACCGGTCCGCGCTTGCGCAGGGCGTACTGGTCCAGCAGCTTGCCGCGGGTCGTCTCCAGCCGGTGCGCGAGGACCTCGGCGACGGTCCGCACCAGCGACAGGCCGAGCAGGGGGTCCTCCACACACAGCGCGAGCACCGACGGGCCGTCGAACTCGTAGGCGCGTACGTTGCTGAAGGCCACCGCCCCGAAGTCCCACTGGTACGGCGGAAACAGCCACGACCAGCCGAGCATGTCGCCGGCGCCCAGCGTGGCCACGGTCACCCGCTGCCGGGAGGTGACCTCCTGGTCCAGGTTGACCGCGCCCGAGCGGATCACCCAGAAGCGGTCGGCGGTGCCGCCCGCCTCGAAGATCCGGGCGTCCTCCGGGAAGGAGACCTCCTTGGCCAGTTCCATCAGGCGTTCGCGCTGCGCCTGTGGCAGCGCGGTCAGCAGTTTGATCGCTTTGGTCATGGCGCGGGGCTCCTCGCCGGCGGAGGTACGGGTGCTTTCCCTAAGCCCATTTCAGCCGCTGCCGCTGTCCCGGGCACCTCGAGGGCCGCGGACAGGAAAAAGCCCTGGCTGGACGGGGGAAACCAGCCAGGGCCGTATGAGGTGGCACGGGGCGGAGCGGAAGGACGGTTCCGGTCCTGCTCCGTCACCACGTATGGATGAACACTAAACCACCAAGCGGTGACGTATGCAATCAAGACAAGCCACGTGACCTGTTTCACTCGCTGTCGCTGCTCACGACGGCCCCGCCGGGCTCCTCCACCCGGTGCCCGGCACGAGCCCGCCGATGACACCCGATGACGACAACGTCACCCCACGGTGTTTGACAGCGCGCCAACAGGTCAGCCGAAGAGGAGTGACCCGTGCGATCCGGCACCACTCAGGGAGGGAAGGGATGCTCGACAAGCGGAGGACCCATCACGACGCGCCTGACACCGAGGCCCTGTTCGCAAGGCTCGCGGAGCTGGGCGACGGTTGCCAACGGGACACCGTACGCGCCGAACTCGTCACCGCCTGGCTGCCCATGGCCCACCGGATCGCCAGCCGGTTCCGTGACCGGGGCGAATCCGCCGAGGACCTGCGCCAAGTGGCCGCCCTGGGCCTGGTCAAGGCCGTCGACCGGTTCGATCCCGCGCGCGGCGCCTTCGAGAGCTACGCCGTGCCCACCATCACCGGCGAGATCAAGCGGCACTTCCGGGACCGGATGTGGGCCCTGCGGGTGCCCCGCCGGGTGCAGGAACTGCGCAACCGGGTGCGAGTGGCCCGCCGCGACCTCACCCAGCACCCCGGCACACCCGAACCCACCGTGACTGCCATCGCCACCCACACCGGACTCACCGAGGACGAGGTCGCCGCCGGGATGGAGGCACTGGAGAGCTACAGCACCCTGTCCCTGGACGCCGAGGTGTCCGCCGACGCAGACGGCCACAGCCTCGCCGACACGCTCGGCTGCGTCGACTCGTCCTACGACGTGGTGGTCGACCGCGAGGCCGCCAAGGAGGGCCTGCGCCGGCTGCCCGAACGGGAGCGGGCCATCCTCTACATGCGCTTCTTCGAGGACATGACGCAGAGCCGCATAGCCGACCGCCTCGGCATCTCCCAGATGCACGTCTCCCGGCTCATCAGCCGCAGCTGCGCCCGCATCCGCGAGGAGGCCCTGGGCGGCCGACGCCCGCACGGCCGGCCCGCCGTGTGACGACGCCTCGCACATCACTTCTCCGGCAGCGCCGTCCTCTCCGCGGTCCACGGCTTCGCGGACCGGTCCGGCACGAGGCCGAGCGGGCGGGCCAGGCCGGAGACCGCCTCGTCCAGCCGCTGGAGATGCCGCAGGACCCGGTCCGTGACCCGGCCGTAGCGAGGGGTGCCCAGCGTGCCCGGCTCCAGCATCGAGGCGATGCTCGGGCCCGTCTCCACCGACGCCGGGGACCGCGGATCCGCCACGTGCGCGGCGATCGCCTCGATGTTGCGCACGATCCGGGCACCCGCCCCGCGCAACCGCGGATCCGCCGCGATCGCCGGGTGGGTCGGCAGCAGCTCGGCGGTCGCCGCGAGTGAACGTCCGTGGTACGCGCAGGTCTCCAGCAGCGCCACGACATAGCGGGCGGTGTCCCGGCGGGCGCGCAGCGGGGTGATCGGATGGGTCAGCGGCTGGGTGGCCGCGCGCAGGTCGGCCAGTGCCTGGTCCAGCTCGCGCGCCCGCTCCACCAGATCGGCGACCGGTCCGCCGCTCAGCTGGTCGACGGCGGCCCGGGTGACATCGGCGAGCCGGTCCAGTACGCCGACGAGCAGCTCGTTGGTACGCCGGTCGGTCCCGACCGGCAGCACCAGCGCCGCCGCGATCACCCCGCAGCCCGCGCCGAGCGCCGTCTCCTCCACGCGCAGCAGCAGCACCGACGGGCTGTAGGTGTTCAGCAGCGTGTACAGCAGGCCCAGCATCGCCGTGACGAAGAACGACATCAGCGTGTAGGACAGCGGCGCGGTGTAGAACATCGCGAAGACGAACAGCAGCACCAGCGCGAACGCCGTCCACGTGTGGTGCCCGACCAGCCCGGCGAGCCCGATCCCGGCCACCACGCCGAGCACCGTGCCCAGCAGCCGCCGGTAGCCCTTCATCAGGATCTCACCCGTGGACGCGGTGTTGAGGAAAACGATCCAGCAGGTCAGCACCGCCCAGTACCAGCGCTGGCTGGACAGCAGCTCGCCGCCGACGATGGCCAGCGAGGAACCGGCCGCCACCTGCACGGCGGCCCGGGTGGTGGGCCGTCGCAGCCCCGTCGGCCCGGCCTCCTCGGTGGTGCCCCCCTCGCCGGCCTCGATGGCCGCGTCCTCCGTGTCCAGCTCCTCCCGGGAGCGAGCGGTCGGCGGGGCGTCGTCGGACGCGTCCAGTGCCCCTTCCAGGGCGAGCCGCAGTCCGAGCGCGGCCCGCGCCGCCTCGCCCAGACCGCGGAAGACGTCCTGCACGGCCGGGGACGCGCTGGGCAGGTTCTCCTCCTCGCGGTAGCCGAGCAGCCGGTCGCGGACCCGCGACGGCGCGGTGCCCGCCGCCTCACCTGCGGGCACCAGCACCAGCAGCCGCAGTGCCCGCAGGTCCCGGCGCAGTCCGGCCGTCGCCTCGTCCCGCACCGGAAGCTCGCCGCCCAGGGGCAGCGCCGCCCCCGGCAGGTGCAGGGTGAGGGTGTCGGTGCGCTCGGCGCTGCGCGCCGTGAGCAGCAGCAGTCCGAGCCGCTCGGCGGCGATCTCGGCTTCCGCGATCCGGCGTTGCAGCAGCCGGGCCAGTGCCTCGTCGCTGGTGCCGTCCGCCAGCCGCCCCTGGATCATCAGCGCCGTCTCGTGCAGCCGGGCGGTGCCCGTGCGCAGGTCCGCCAGGACCTTGTCCACCTCCTCGGGCCCGGCGTCCAGCAGCTCCAGCTGCGTGCCGATCAGCTGGCCCAGCCGGGCCCGGAAGGCCCGCCGCAGCCGGTCCAGCGTGCCCGCCGGGGTCTGCGGCACCAGCACGAAACGGGCGGCGGCGCTGCACCCGAACGCCACGCCGATGACGCCGTAGAGGGCGGGCAGCACGGAGACGGTCGCGTGCACGAACAGGGAGAGGAAATAGATCTGGAAGCCGATCAGGCCGAGCGCCGTACCGCGGTCGCCGAACCGGCGGCCGTAGACGGCGCAGAAGATGAGGGCGACGAAGAACAGGTCGCCGGCCACGACGTGCCGGTTCAGCAGCGTCCCGAGCGACACCGAGACCAGTGCCACGGGCAGGCCCAGCGCGAGCGTGACCGCCTGCCGCGAGCGCTGCCTCTCCCGGACGGCGAACGTGGCGACCATCGCCGCCATGGCACCCGCGACCAACTGGGGCACCGGAACCCGCAAGGCGGCCAGGACGGCGAGGGTGAGACCGAGGGCGGTGACCGTGCGCAGACCGGCGGTCAGCCGCAGCAGCCCGGGATCGCACGCCGCGAGCCGGTCACGCACCCGTACCCGCCCCGAGCGTCCCGCCGTCCTCACGCCGCCGCGCTCTTCGCCGTACCGGAACCCGGTCTGCACACCGGCGGTGTCAGGGGCTTCCCGCGGTCTCGCCCTCCACCCGGGCGCGGACCTGCTCCGGCGTCAGATAGGCGTCCGTGAACTCGAAGTCCTTCAGCCGGGCGGGCTTGCGCGCCTGGAACCCGGTGCGGACGAAATCGTCGCCCGCGACCGCGTTCAGCAGCCAGTTGGTCAGCACGCGGGCCTTGGCGACGTTCGTGCGCAGCGCCGACCAGTGGTATCCGCGGGCCACCACCTGGGCCGGCACCCCGCGCAGCTCGATGCCGAGCGGCTTGGACACGGCGTCCTTGCCGCCGAGGTCGACCACGAGCCCCAGGTCGTGATGCATGTACGGCGTCAGCGGCCGGCCCCGCAGGGCCGCGATGACGTTGTCGGCGACCTTCCTGCCCTGGCGCGTGGCGTGCTGGGCGGTGGGCGGGCAGACCGCACCGTGCCGGCCCTTGGCCGTGTCCGGCACGGCCGCCGCGTCGCCGAGCGCGAACACCCCGTCGTGGCCCGGCAGCGTCATCTCGGCGGTGACCGCGAGCCGGCCCCGGACCGTCTCCGCGCCGAGCGTCGCGATCAGCGGGCTGGCGACCACACCGGCCGTCCAGATCAGGGTGTGGGTCGGCACCACCCGCCCGTCGGTGAACGTCACCTCGTGCGCGCCCGCCTTCTCGACCGACACCCCGAGCGAGACCTCGATCCCGCGCCGGCCCAGGATCTCCTGCGCGCTGCGGCCGAGCTTCTCGCCCAGCTCCGGCATGAGCTTCGGCGCGATGTCGATCAGATGCCACCTGATCAGCGCCGGGTCCAGGCGCGGATAACGCTCGAGGGCCCCGTGCGTGAGCCGCTGCAGACAGGCCGCGGTCTCGGTGCCGGCGTACCCGCCGCCGACCACCACGAACTGCAGCCGCGCGGCCTGCTCGGCACGGTTGTCCGCGGCGTCCGCAAGGTCGAGCTGCGAGATGACGTGGTCGCGGATGTAGGCGGCCTCCGCCAGGGTCTTCATCCCGAAGGCGTGCTCGCTCAGCCCCGGGATGTCGAAGGTCCGGGTCACGCTGCCCGGTGCCAGCACGATGTAGTCGTACGGCTCGTCGACGATCCGGTCGGTGATGGTGCGCACGACGCACACCTTGGCCTTCAGGTCCACGCCGATCGCGCCCCCCGGAAGGATGCGCGTGCGGTACTTCCTGCTGCGGCGCAACGACAGGGCGATCGACTGCGGTGTGAGCACACCCGAGGCGACCTGGGGCAGCAAGGGCAGATAGAGCTGGTAGGAGTTCGGCGTCACCAGGGTGAGGTCGGCCTCGGCGGGGGCGAGCTTGCGCTCCAGGCGGCGGACGCACTCGACTCCGGCGAAGCCTGCGCCGACCACCAGGATCCTGGGTCGTGTCACGATGTCCATCCCTTCCTGCGGCTCCAGGCGGTCCGACTCGACGCCGTTCGGGCGCCCTGGATCGCTGCGCACCGCCTTCGATCCCACCGCGCTCCGAGCCGTGGCGCCAGCCGGGTGCGGCAGGCAGACGAACGGGTGCGCGCCGGCACGCTCCTTGGCAGGCGGAGTAACCGGAAGCCGTACGGATACACCTCACCAGGGCAGGAACACATGGATGTCCTTGCCGCGGTCGTCGACGACGACGCTCACCTGGTGACACAGCGTCTGCACCAGGTGCCAGCCGATGCCGCCGCCGCCCGTGCGCGGCCGGAAGGGGCGCGGCTCGGGCCGCGTCCTGCTGGTGTCGCGCATCGTGACGTGCACTCCGTCGAAGGTCCGGCGCAGGCTCAGCCCGAAGGGTCCGGGGGCGTACTGGACGGCGTTGGCGGCCAGCTCGGTGACGACCAGCAGGATGTCGTCCCAGTGCTCGGGCATGCCGGGCGGCGAGTTCCGCGCGAGGACGCTCAGGAACTCCTCCGCCGCGAGCCGCGCCCCGGTGACATTGCGCAGCTCACCCGGGAAGGAGAACGTACGCTGGTACTCCTCCTCCGCCGGTATGCCGTTCCTGCGCCTGTCCGCCATCACGTCGCCGACCTCCACGCTGCGAGTTCCCGTACTCGCACCGGGTACGCGTCGGCAATTTCTCAGCGGAAGACGCTGTCCGGCTCCTCCCAGTCGGCCGGCTCCCGCGTCCCGGGCCGTCCGAAGGTGCGGGAGCGCGCCGCGTACATCGCGTCGATCTGAGCGGCGTAGTGCCGGGTGATGGCCTCCCTGCGCAGCTTCATGGACGGCGTGAGCAGCCCGTTGTCCTGGGCGAACGGCTCCTGCAGCACCAGGTGGACCCGGATGGACTCGGCACGGGACACCGCGCTGTTGGCGCTCGACACCGCCCGTGCGATCTCCTCCCGCAGCGCGTTCTCCTCCCGCGCCTCCCGGGCCTTGGCGTCCCCGGACAGCGCCAGGGCGGACCGCCAGTGCGCGAGGAAGTCCGGGTCCAGGGTGATCAGCGCGCCGACGCAGGGACGGCCGTCGCCGACGACCACCGCCTGGTGGACCAGCGGATGCATACGCAGCCGCTGCTCCAACGGCGCCGGGGCCACGCTCTGGCCACCGCTGGTGACGATGACGTCCTTCTTGCGGCCCGTGATCGTCAGAAAGCCCTCGGCATCGAGGTGCCCGATGTCCCCGGTGGCCAGCCAGTCACCGCGCAGCGCCGCCCGCGTCCTCGGCTCGTCGCTGATGTAGCCCTGGAACACCGACGGCCCCCGCACCAGGATCTCCCCGTCGTCGGCCACCCGGATCTCGGTGCCCGGCAGCGCATGACCCACGGTGCCCGACTTCTCCCGGCCCAGCGGCTGCATGGTGACCCCGCCGGAGGTCTCCGTCAGCCCGTACCCGTCATGGACGAACAGGCCGATGCCCGCATAGAACAGGGACAGGTCCCGGCTGAGCGACGACCCGGCCGAGGTGCCCCGCACCACGCGCCCGCCGAGCGCGGCCCGCAGCTTGCGGTACACGGTCCGCTCGTACAGCGCGTGCTGCACCCTGAGATCGAACCCGGGACCCGCCCCGGTTCCCAGCCGCGCGCGTTGCTGTGCCTCGGCGAAGTCCCGCGCGGTCTGCGCGGCCCGCTCGAACAGGGCACCCCGGCCCGCCTGCTGGGAGCCGCGCAGGAACGTCTTGTACAGCTTCTCGAACACCGACGGCACCCCGTACAGATACGTCGGCCGGAAGGTGCGCAGCCCCGATGTCACTGCCGTCTCGGTGCACTCCGGCTCGTGCGCCAGCAGGATCCCGCCGCGCACGCAGATGAGCTGGATCATGAGCCCGTACACATGGGAGAACGGCAGGAAGGCCAGCACGGACGGCTGTTCGCCCGGAGGAGCCGCCGTGTGGCCCCAGCCGGCGAGCAGGGTGTCGCACGGGTAGGCCAGACCGCGATGGGTCAGCGCGCAGCCCAGCGGCCGGCCCGAGGTGCCGGAGGTGTAGACGACGGCCGCCGTCGAGTCCGGCAGCACGATCCGGCGCAGCGACTCCACCGTGGTCAGCGGGATGTCCGCGCCCCGCTCCGCCAGCTCGCGCAGCAGGCCCGCGTCCAGCTGCCACACGTGCCGCAGCCGGGGCAGGCCCGCGCACACCGTGCCGACGGTCATGACGCCCTGCTCGTCCTCCACCACGACGGCCACGCAGTCGGCGTCCCGCAGGATCCACTCGACCTGGTCGCGGGACGAGGCCGGATGGACCGCTACGACCTCCGCGCCGACGGCCCACAGCGCGTGACTGAGCACGGTCCACTCGTAGCGGGTGCGGGACATCAGGGCCACGCGGTGGCCCGGCGAGATGCCGGCGGCGACCAGTCCCTTGGCCAGGTCGACCACTTCGTCCCGCAGCTCGACCGCCGTCACCTCCTCCCAGCGGTCGGCGGCGCGATCCGGGCGGCGCGCGAGCACGGGCAGGGTCGGGTGGCGTTCGGCTGTGTCGAAGATGCTGTCGGCGAGGCCGCCGGTGAGCGGCGGGGTGGCCGATGGAGCGAGGGCGACGTCCTGCATGCGCTGCTCCCGGTGGGTACGGAGGGTCACTCCGCCGCCCGGCTGTGCGGTCGGCGGTGCTCGAATCTAGCCCAGGGAGCGGGTTCCGGCGCCCGGAACAGGCAAGTCGTGATCGGCTGATGATCTGCGCCGGTCCCGGGCGACCCTCAGTCCTGGGTGCGGCGCACACACTCGGTGACGACGCTGCGCAGACTGCCCGTCTGCTCCAGCAGCAGCCGCTGCTCGCGTGCGCCGTTGCCCCGGCGCATCAGTTCGGCGACGGCCTCCTCGGCCAGGGCGGCGTCACCGTGGTCGGCCAGCGCCTGCCCGCTGTGCTCCAGCAGCGAGCGCAGCACCTGTTCGGCGGGTCTGGGCCGCATGGTCACGGGGTCGAGCAGGTCCTTGTCCAGACCCGAGTGGGCGGCATGCCAGGCGGCCATTCTGAGCAGGCTCACGCTGTGGTCCAGCGGCGGCCGGCCGGCCCGCCAGTCGCGTGCCGCCGTCTCCACCAGGGCGCGGGCCAGCGCGGCGACGAGGACGGTGGTGGCCGCCCGCAGGCACACGTCCGCCACCCGTATCTCCACCGTCGGGTGCTTCGCGGACAGGCGTGCGTCGAAGTAGACCATCGCCCCGTCGAGGATGACCCCGCTGGCCACCATGTCCGCCACCTGCCGGTGGTACCGCTCGGCCGAGCCGAACAGCTCGGTCGGCCCCGACGACGGACAGCGCGCCCACAGCCGGCTGCGGTACCCGGCGTAGCCGGTGTCCTGGCCCTGCCAGAACGGTGAGTTGGCGCTGATCGCGCGGAGCACCGCGAGCCACGGCCGGAGCCGGTCGATGACGGCGACGCCCTCCTCGTCGGACTCCACCGCCACATGCACATGGCAGCCGCACACGAGCTGGTCGTGCGTGGCGGTCCCGAACTGCCCGGCCATCCACTCGTAGCGTTCGCGCCGGGTGAGCGCGGGGGTGATCGGCAGCGGACAGGTGGCGAGCGCGGCGACGGCGCCACCTGCCTCCCCGGCGAGCAGGGCCGCCTCCTTGCGGCAGTGCACGATCTCGGCGCGCAGGTCCGCCATGTCCCGCTGCGGATGCGTGGCGAACTCCAGCATCTGCCCGAACAGCTCCTCCTGGAACACGTCCTGCCCGCGATGGTCCTCGGCGGCACGGGCGAGGACGGCGGCCGACAGTGCCTTCGGCTCCCCGCTGTCCGCGTCGACCAGAAGCAGTTCCTCCTCCACTCCGACAGTGCGCACGCCGTACCGCCCTTCTGTCCATGCCACATGGAGCAGCCGTGGGTCTGTACGAGCCTGACTGCCCGTCGCAGAGGGGCGCCGACACCTGCGGGCTCAGCGCACGGGCGTCAACCAGACAGTGGCGAGCGGTGGCAGCCGGAGCCGGAGGAACCCGTCCTCGGGCTTCAGGGCCCCCGGAGCACCGACGCCGACACCGCTGCCGCCGTAACGCGTGTCGTCCGTGTTCAGCGCCTCCTGCCAGGCCGGGACCTCGTCGGGGACCCGGAGGCGGTAGTCCTCACGGACGACGGGGGACAGGTTCGAGGCCGCCAGCAGGGGCGTGCCGTCGGCGGCGAACCGCAGGAACGCGAAGACATTGTCGTCCGCCGCGTCACACAGCACCCACCGGAAACCGCCCGGATCGGTGTCCCGCTGCCACAGCGCCGGTGTCGCCCGGTACCGGGTGTTCAGCTCCCGCACCAGATCCCGCACACCCCGGTGGTCACCGGCGGAGTGGTAGTCGTCGTCGAGCAGCCACCACTCGGGCCCCTGCTCGTGCGACCACTCGGCGCCCTGCGCGAACTCCTGGCCCATGAAGAGCAACTGCTTGCCCGGGTGGGCCCACATGAAGGCGAGATAGGCGCGGTGGTTGGCGCGCCGCTGCCACCAGTCGCCGGGCATCTTCGACACCAGCGCCTGCTTGCCGTGGACGACCTCGTCGTGGGAGATCGGCAGGACGTAGTTCTCGCTGTAGGCGTACACCATCGAGAAGGTCATCTCGTTGTGGTGGTACCTGCGGTGCACCGGCTCGTGCTGGATGTACTCCAGCGAGTCGTGCATCCAGCCCATGTTCCACTTCAGTCCGAAGCCGAGGCCGCCGCTGTCCGTCGGCCGGGTCACGCCGTCCCACGCCGTGGACTCCTCGGCGATGGTCACCACACCCGGGCAGCGCCGGTAGACCGTGGCGTTCATCTCCTGGAGGAAGGCGACCGCGTCCAGGTCCTCCCGCCCGCCGAACACGTTCGGCTCCCACTGCCCGGAGTCGCGGGAGTAGTCGAGGTAGAGCATGGAGGCGACCGCGTCCACGCGCAGGCCGTCGATGTGGAACTCCTCGCACCAGTACACCGCGTTGGCGACCAGGAAGTTGCGCACCTCGGTGCGCCCGTAGTCGAACTCGTACGTCCCCCAGTCCGGATGCTCGGCCCGCCGCCAGTCGCCGGGCTCGTACAAGGCGTCGCCGTCGAACCGGGCCAGCGCCCAGTCGTCCTTGGGGAAGTGCGCGGGCACCCAGTCCATGATCACGCCGATGCCGGCCCGGTGCAGTGCGTCCACCAGGTGTCTGAAGTCGTCCGGGGAACCGAGGCGGGGCGTGGGCGCGTAGTAGGAGGTGACCTGGTAGCCCCAGGAACCGCTGAACGGGTGCCCGGCGACCGGCATCAGCTCCACGTGCGTGAAGCCCATCTCCTTCACGTAGGCCGGGAGTTCCTCCGCCAGTCCGCGATAGGTCAGCCCGGGTCGCCACGAGGGCAGATGCACCTCGTACACCGAGAACGGCGCCTCGTGCACCGGGGTGTCACCGCGGTGCGCCATCCACTCCGCGTCCCCCCACTCGTACCGCGACACCGCCACGACCGACGCCGTGTCCGGCGGCATCTCCGTGCGCCGTGCCATCGGGTCGGCCTTGAGGAACCGGTGACCGTGGCGGGAGGTGATCTGGAACTTGTACCGGGTGCCCTCGCCGATGTCCGGCAGGAACAGCTCCCACACGCCGGACGCGCCCAGTGAACGCATCGGGTACTGGGTGCCGTCCCAGTACGTGAAGTCCCCGGCGACGCACACCCCTTGGGCGTTCGGCGCCCACACCGTGAAGCGGGTGCCGCGCACGCCCTGGTGGGTCATCGGCTCCGCGCCGAGCGCCTTCCACAGCTGCTCGTGCCGGCCCTCCCGGATCAGATGCAGGTCCAGCTCGCCGAGGGCGGGCAGGAAGCGGTACGGGTCGTGCGCCTCCTGCTCGCCGTCGTCGTACGCCACGAGCAGCGTGTACGACGGGATCTCGGGGTACGGCAGCACGGCGGAGAAGAGCCCGCCGCCCTCCGACGCGAGCTGGTTGCGCACCCCGTCCACCAGCACGCTCACCGAGCGGGCGTTCGGGCGCAGCGCCCGGAACAGGGTGCCGCCCGCAACCGGGTGCGCGCCCAGCAGGGCGTGCGGATCGTGGTGCGCGCCGCCGAGCAGGCGGTCGCGTTCGGCGGGGGCCAGCGGTACGGCCCTGGCCGCCACGCGCCCCGCGGCCTCGGGCAGTGAAGTGTCGCGCAATGCCATGTCGTCAGCCTCCCCAGACGGCGAGCCGCTTGATCGCGGCCATCGGTACCGGCAGCCAGTCGGGCCTGTGCCGGGCCTCGTACAGAACCTCGTAGACCGCGCGGTCCGTCTCGTGCGCCCGCAGCAACGCGTGCTTCTTGCGCGGGTCCCACCCGGCCTGGGCGGCATAGCCCGCGCAGAACGCCTCCCGGCAGCGGCGGGCCCACTCCGGCCGCCAGGGGCGGCGCTGCCGGGCCGCGTAGTCGAAGGAGCGCAGCATCCCGGCCACGTCCCGCACCGGCGACTGGGCGGCGCACCGCTCGGTGAGCGGACGGGACGGCTCGCCCTCGAAGTCGATGACGAACCAGTCGCGGCCGGCCTGCAGCACCTGCCCGAGATGCAGGTCTCCGTGGATGCGCTGGGACGGCGGGCCGGCGTCGCAGGTGGCGAGGGCGGCGAACGCGGCCCGCAGGCCGGGCACGAACGGGCGCAACGCGGGCACGGCGTGCGCGGCGGCGTCCAGCCGCGCGCTCATCGCCCGCGCGGTGGCGCCGTTCTCGGTCTGTCCGGCGGGCGGGAACGCCTGCGCCAGCGCGGTGTGCACCTCGGCCATGGCCCGGCCCAGCTCACGGGCCTCGGCGGTGAAGTCGTCACCCGTCGAGAGCGCGCGCAGCGCCAGCGTCCAGCCGTCGGAGGCGTCGGGCAGGAACGGCTGGAGGACACCCAGCGTGGCCGGGCGCGGAGCCGCGGTGCTGAACCAGGCCACCGGCGCGGGCACCCGCGCACAGCCCTGCGCGGCCAGCGCGGCCGGCACCTCCAGGTCGGGATTGACGCCCGGCTGGATGCGGCGGAAGACCTTCAGGATGTACGCGTCGCCGTACACGATCGACGAGTTGGACTGCTCGGCGTCCAGCAGGCGCGGCGGGAGACCCCCGGGCACCCGGGTGGCCGGGTCCGCATCGAAGCGCAGCGGGCCTGCCGCGCCGGGCTGTCTCAGCCGCTCCAGCAGGAGATGGGCACAGCGCGGGTCGTGCAGCGCGTCGTAGACGGCGAGGCCGGCCAGCGGGCCCTTCTCGGCGCGGCCGATGTAGGCGCGTTCCAGACGCGGGGCGAGATGCTCGCGCACACCGAGCAGCAACTGGTAGCAGTCACCGGGCGGGTGAGTGCCGCCGGGAGTGGGCACCGGAGCGTGCGAGGCGTGGACCAGCAGGTGCATGCAGCCCGGGAACAGCTCGGTCAGGGACAGCAACGACAGATCGGTGACGGGCCGGTCCTTGCCCGCGAACCAGCGTTGGCTCGGCAGCCATTCGCGCAACAGCCCGCTGAGCGAGGCCAGGGGCCGCTCGACGGCCGTGGTCCGCGGTCGGAGTGTGATGGTCTTCGGCATGGTGACGCGTCCTTTCCTCGGCGCCGGTCGGTCAGCGGCGGCGGCCGATGCGGGATGCGACTCGGGAGAGCCGGAACCAGTAGAAGCCGTGGCCCGCGAGGGTCAGCAGATAGGGCAGTTCGCCGATGGCGGGGAAGCGCACCCCGCCGATCAGTTCGACGGGGTGGCGGCCGTCGAAGACCCGCAGGTCGAGCTCCGTGGGCTGGGCGAACCGGGAGAAGTTGTTGACGCACAGCACCAGGTCGTCGCCGTACTCGCGCAGGAACGCCAGGACCGCCGGGTTCGAGGAGGTGAGTTCCGTGAACGTGCCCAGT
>NZ_JAINVF010000060.1 GCF_020400585.1 Streptomyces sp. NK08204
ACCAAGCCGACTTCGTGGCCCAACAAGCGCACGTACCTCGGCGTGGGCATTGATGACACGGCCTCCGGCCTGACTCACATAGGCGCCCGCGAATACGACCAGGACTCGGGGCGTTTCCTGTCGGCGGACCCGCTGATCGACATCACCGACCCGCTGCAGATGAACGGGTACGCGTACTCCCGCAACAGCCCCATCTCCCAGAGTGATCCCACTGGCCTCAAGCCGATGTTCGACAGCAGCGGCGGCAACTCCGGGACCACGAGCGAGTCCGTCATCGAGCTGGACACTCGTGTCGCCTACGATACGACGGTCATCCTGTACACCAGTGGGAAAAAGCCGGTACGGAACTCCAGTAATACCTCGGAAGCTGAGTACAACAAGGCGGCTCATCTTTATGACAAGCCGAGCGGAGACCTTCAGGTATGAAGCAGCGTTCCAGATGTGGTTCTACGGTGCATCACATGCTGAGATCTCGTACTTCCTGAAGAATTATTGTAAGTTCCTTCACTGCAACAGCCCGGTCGAAGGCCTGCTCACCGGCCACCTGGTGGAATCACCATTCCACTCGTACGCGCTGCAGGATACGATCACCAATTCCCTGCTTGCTGGCGAGGCCTATCGAGGAAAACCCGGCAGAACCGGATCCGTTGGATGCAATCACAGTTTTGTGGACGGGACGCAAGTCCTCCTGGCGGATGGCAGGCTGAAGCGCATTGAGGACGTGAAGATCGGGGACAAGGTAGTCACCACCGATCCGAAGAACGGGAAGACGACCGCTTACAAGGTCGTCGCCACCATCCTCACAAAGGACGACAAGAATTTCGTCGCCCTCACCGTCAAGGGGGGCAAAATTCCAGTGCACCGCTGATCGCCACCACCACGCACCCGTTCTGGTCCCCTTCGGAGGGGGGCTGGGTGGACGCTGGCGACCTGCGCCCGGGCATGACCCTGCGCACCAACGACGGTCGCCAGGTCAAGGTCGCTGCTGTCCGCCACTTCACCAAACAGCAGATCACGCATGACCTGACCGTCAGCGATGTCCACACGTACTATGTACTCGCCGGGACCGTGCCGATCTTGGTGCATAACTCCAATTGCACCATCACCGATGAGACCCGTACGCACATGGATCGGAATCATACGGAGGGTGGTGATCTCCGTGACGCGACCAAGACCGTTTGGGGGGGGTCGGGAGCGGAGAGGGATAGGGCGATTCGCCTCGCCCTAGAGGACGACCCGCACGGCAGCCCAAATACAAATGGCCGAACCGGAACAATCCATCGCGGCGTTATGCCGGCCGATATCGGGGACGGTGGATATATCGGGCGTGCTGCTGATCAGGACGGAGGGTATCCTTTGGACGAAGTGGAGGTAATTCTGAATCCAGACGGGTCCGTCCGGAATGCCTATCCGTGGGCTCCTGGAAGTGGGGAGTAGTGGTTTCTATGTCCGGACTCGCAGATTTGTCCTACGCAAAGAATTGGGAGTTCGATCCTGAAGTCTCCGGTCAAGGAGATGTGGATCGCTCCAGGATCGCCGCAGCTGAGGAGTGGGTGGTCCGGGAGCGCTGGTTCATCGGCTCGCTCTCCTTTCGAGTGGGTGAGGCCATTTACGAGTACGGCAGGACGCCGTTGCTGGACTTCTCCATGTCTCTCAGGTATGCGCTTAATTTGCTGGCCGCCGATGGCGATTCGACGCTTGTTGCCGAGGGAGGTTCAGAAATTCATCTTTCATTGGATGGCAGGCATGTTGAATCCAGAAGGAGGGGCTCCGATGTCGTAGGGGTTGCCGAGTTTGTTGATCTAGCCAAGGTCTCGGCTAAATTTATGAGGGAATTCATCGACGACTGTACTCGGCTCGTCCCGGATTTGCTCCTGAATGACTCAATTGAAAGAATTTATCGCGAATCCGGCGCCCGGGAATTGGGGCGGGATAGGTTCCTGCGTCATTCCCGGGCAGTGAGTATCCGCAATAGCATGGGGCTGTCATGAATGGACGGCCTTGCCAGATGTGGCTTCGGCGAGGTCTCTGCGGCAGCTGACGGCAACGGTTGACGGCAACGTCAGCGGACACGTGCTGCATAAACCGGCGGATCATCGCCGTTGTCGGGCTCGGCGGTGGCGTCTGCCGGGTGGCGAAGTACGTTGCTGAGAGCGTCGATGGCCTGGCGCTGACAGCGACGCCGGTACCATCGTGAGTCATCGTGGCCAGTGAAGTGAGCGCCCGATAGCTCAGCCTGGCCTCGTCAGCAAGCGGGGCTGCCGTCTCGGGATGGTAGGGAGCAAGCCTCTCGGCCATCGGCTGTGCCGCAGTCCAGCACGGACACAGCCAGTCTGATGAACAGCGGTGGCGGGCCAGCCGGTTCAGCAGTTCAACAGGACACGACCCGGGTGGTGGTGTCGGATCCCAGCTGATGCTTGACGCTCCGGGCCCAGGTGATGATTGACGGTG
>NZ_JAINVF010000061.1 GCF_020400585.1 Streptomyces sp. NK08204
CGCCCGCCGGATCCCGGTGGACTACGCCTCGCACTCCGCGCACGTCGACAGGATTCGCACCGAGCTGCTGGAGGTGCTGGCCGACGTTGCTCCCCGCCCCTCCTCAGTGCCGTTCTACTCCACGGTCACTGCGACGGAGTTGGACACTACGACGCTCGACGCGGAGTACTGGTACACCAACCTGCGCCAGACGGTTCGCTTCGACGAGACCGTCCGCGCCCTGCTGGCCGCGGGCCACCGCGCGTTCGTCGAGGCGAGCCCGCACCCGGTGCTCACCGCCGCGGTCCAGGAAACCGTGGAGCAACAAGGCGACTCCGAGGCGCTGGTGCTGGCTTCGCTGCGTCGCGACGAGGGCGGGCCGACGCGGTTCCTGCTCTCGCTGGCACAGGCACACGTGGGCGGCATACGGGTGGACTGGTCGCCGCTGTTCGCCGGAACCGGCGCGCGGCGGGTCGAGCTGCCCACCTACGCGTTCCAACGCCGCCGTTACTGGCTGGAGCCCGCCGCCACCATGGCGGACGTGGCGTCGGCCGGGCTGGGCACCACCGAACACCCGCTGCTGGGCGCGGTGGTGACCCCGGCGGACGCCGACACCTTGCTGCTCACCGGCCGCCTGTCGCTGCGCACGCACCCCTGGTTGGCCGACCACACGGTGTCGGGCGTCACCCTGCTCCCGGGGACAGGATTCGTCGAACTCGCCCTGCGGGCGGGGGACTCGGCCGGCTGTGACCGCATCGAGGAGCTGACCCTGGAGGCACCGCTGGTGCTGCCCGCGCAGGACGCGGTCCAGCTGCAGCTGGTGGTCGGCTCGCCGGACGCCGCAGGTCGGCGCGCGGTGAGCGTGTACGCCCGACCGGACGACGCGCAGGACCAGCCCTGGACGCGGCATGCCACCGGAACGCTCGCCGTCGGCACCGCCGCGGCGCCTGCGGGGGAGACGGCCGAGCCGGCCGCCTGGCCCCCGGCGGGTGCCCAGGCGGTCGGCATCGAGGACCTGTACGAGCGGCTGGCCGCGGCAGGCCTCGGGTACGGGCCGGCCTTCCAGGGGCTGGAGGCGGTGTGGCGGCGTGGCGAGGAGGTCTTCGCGACCGTCGCCCTGCCGGCGGAGCAGCGCGCGGACGCGGCCCGCTTCGGCGTGCACCCGGCGCTGCTCGACGCGGCGCTGCACGCGGTCGCGGCCGGCCCGCGGACGCTGGAAGGCGCAACCCCCCAGCCCAGCCTCCCCTTCGTGTGGTCCGGCGTGGCGCTGCACGCCACCGGCGCGACGGCGCTGCGAGTGCGGTTGGTGCCGACGGGATCGGGGACCCTGTCGCTCCTCGTCGCCGACGAGTCGGGCCGGCCGGTGGCCTCGGTGGACGCGCTGGCGACCCGTCCGATCTCGACCGAGCAGCTGGCAGCCGCTCGCGATGGCTCCCAGGACTCGCTGTTCCGGCTGCACTGGACCGGCCTGCCGACACCGCCCACCCCTGCGTCCGCGGACCGGTGGGCCGTGCTCGACGGCGGATTCGCGCTGCCGACGGGCGCCGACGTGCCCACCTACCCGGACCTCGCCGCACTGGCCCAGGCCGTCGCCGAAGGCGCCGCGCTCCCCGAGGCGGTGTTCGTCCCCGTCACCGCCGACTCCGGATCGTCCGGTATGGACGCCGCCGCGCTGCGCGAGGCGCTGCGGCGCACGGTCGAG
>NZ_JAINVF010000062.1 GCF_020400585.1 Streptomyces sp. NK08204
AGAGGCCGTTGTCTTTCCGAGCGTGGTCGCAGTGTTTCTCCTGGTCAGGCATAGCTCGGCTGTCGTGCGGCAGTGATGGCATGTCGTGTTGTCTCCTGGGTGGAGGTGCGGGATGCCGTCGGTGATGGGGCTACTGGAGGAGCGGGAGCGTGTTGCCCGGCAGCGGGTGGAGGCTCTTCAGGCCGAGTTGCGGGAGGCGGAGGCTGTCTGGGAGCGGTTCGTGATTGCCCGCGAGACAGTCGGACAGGTCCTGGCGGAGCCGCGCGGAGGCGAGCAGGCCCGGCTGGTGGCCGATGAGCGGCCTGTGCAAGTGACCGGTGCGGTACCCGGCTCGGTGGTGCCGGTGTGGAGCGACGGGCTCGAGGTTGCGGTGCTGGCGCCGGACTACCGGCGGATCATGGACATCCTGGCCGAGCGGGCTCGGTCTGGCGGAGAGGCGATGGACTGTCGGCAACTCGCGGCGGCGCTGGAGCTCCAGCCGGTTCCGGCGAAGGTCGAGGGGGTGCGGTCGAAGGCGAAGCGCCTGGTGGCGCGAGGCTGGCTGGCCGAGGCGAGCCCGGGGATGTTCAGCGCGATCTCCGGGCGAGGCGTCGGCTCATGACCATGGTCATCGACCAGAGAATCATCGCCTCCGCGCTGTCTGTGCGTGTTTCGTAGTCGCGGGCCAAGCGCCGGGAGCGCATCAGCCACGCGAACGTGCGCTCCACCAGCCACCGCTTGGGCAGCACGGTGAACCCGGTGGTGTCGTCGCTGCGTTTGACCACCGTCAGCGCGATCCGCAGGATGTCGCGGGCGACGTCGACCAGGCGCCCGGTGTAGCCGCCGTCGGCCCACACCCGCGTGATCCGCCAGTGCCGCTGGTGCAGCCGGGCCAGCAGAGTCTGACCGGCGTCCCGGTCGGTGACGGACGCGGCCGTGACCATGACGGCCAGCAGCAGCCCGAGGGTGTCCACCACGATGTGCCGCTTTCGGCCGTTGACCTTCTTCCCGCCGTCGAAGCCCCGCGTCGCGGCCGGCACCGACGCGGCGCCCTTGACCGACTGGGCGTCGACGATGCCCGCGGTCGGCTCTGCATCCCGGCCCTCGGCCTTGCGGAGGCAGTCGCGCAGCCGGTCGTGCAGTTCACCGATCAGGCCCTTGTCCCGCCAGCGCCGCCAGAACGCGTAGACGCGGTCCCACGCGGGGAAGTCTGCGGGCATCGCACGCCACGTGATGCCGCCCGCGACCAGGTACCGCACGGCGTCGACCATCTGCCGGTGGCAGTAGCCCTCCGGCCGGCCGCCCCTGCCCTCCAGCCAGGGCGGCACCGGCAGCGACGCACGCACCTCGGCCCACTCGGCATCCGTCATGTCCGACGGATACGACGGGCGCCTGCGCGGCCGGTCGGCGGCATTGCCGTACACATGCGCGAGGCAATCACACGACGGCGCAGCTGAGTTGGACTCAACGGGCAGCGGCACGGAAGACTGCGGCACCAGGGCCTCCTGTTACTCATGGACTTCGACACCCACGAGCTGTGCAGGAGGCCCTGCCCTCATGCCCCGACCACGGGAAGATCACCCGACCGAGCCGCCGCAGTCGAACCCACACTCGCCGTGATCGGTACGACAACGGCTTCT
>NZ_JAINVF010000063.1 GCF_020400585.1 Streptomyces sp. NK08204
TCCGGGGTGCGGTGTAGGTGGTGCCGAGTTCGGGTCGGTGGTGGTCGGGTGCGGGCAGGGCTTTGGTGTCGACCTTGCCGTTGGGGGTCAGGGGCAGCTGGTCCAGGGTGACGTAGGTGCTCGGGACCATGTAGTCGGGCAGTTGCTGCTGCAGATGGGTGCGGAGCTGGTGTGCGGTCGGTGCGTTGCCGGGGGTGGGGACGATGTAGGCGACCAGTTGTCTGTTGCCGGGGGTGTCCTCACGGGTGGTGACGGTGCAGGTGTGGAGATGGGGATGGGCGTTCAGGGCCGCCTCGATCTCACCGAGTTCGATGCGGTAGCCACGCAGCTTGACCTGGTTGTCGATACGGCCGATGAACTCCAGCGTGCCGTCCGGACGCCACTTGACCAGATCACCGGTGTGATAGGTCCGCGGGTCGGGCCAGGGCGGAGCCAGAGGATTGGGAGTGAAACGCTGCCGGGTCAGTTCAGGCCGGTTGTGGTAGTGACGGGCCAGACAGACACCACCCAGCAGAGCCTGCCCGGGCACCCCCACAGGCGCCGGCTGGTTGTGGTGGTCGACGACATAGGCGGTGGTGTTGGTGATGGGCCTGCCCAGCGTCGTGGTACCCCCGTGCGGATCCGGCCGGGTGGTCAGACTCATCACGTTCGCCACGGAACCCTCGGTGGCACCGTACTCGTTGCTGATCGTCGTCCGGGTACTCCCCGCCTCCAGGAGCCGGGCCACCAACTGCGGGGCCAGGTTCTCACCACCGGCGACGATCGTGGTGATCCGGTGCCGGGCATCACGGGCCTCGAGATGGGCGGCGAGAACTTCCAGATGGGACGGAGTGGCCTTGAGGAAACTGACCGGAGTACCGGTGCAGATCAGATCGATGGCAGCATCGAAAGCCGTCTGATCGGGCGCGGTCACCGGAATGACGAGCTGCTGGCCCTGGATCAACGGCAGGAACAACGCCGTGATCGTCAGATCGAAAGTGACCGACGAGTACAGGATCGAGCCGATACCGCCGTCAGCACCGGCCGGATAGTTCCGGTCACACCAGTGCAGGTAGTTCACCACACCACGATGCTCGAGAGCGACCCCCTTCGGCCTGCCCGTCGAACCCGACGTGTAGATGACATAGGCCAGGTCATCCGGCGAAGCCACCGGCTCGGGATCACTCCCGGGACCCTCCGGCCACTGAACATCCACCAGCAGACGCGCACACCCCTGCGGCACACAATGCTCAAGCCCACTACTGGTGATGACCAGCGGCGCATCCACATCCCGCACCATGTAACCGATCCGGTCACTCGGGTACTCCGGATCCACAGGAACGAACGCGGCACCCGCCTTCATGATCCCCAGAAGAACAGCGATCAGATCGGGCGAACGATCCAGACAGACCGCCACCAGCGTCCCCGCAGCCACCCCCCTGCCCCGCAGATGATGCGCCAGCTGATTCGCACGCGCGTTGATACCCGCATACGTCCAGCGCTCACCACCGAACGCCACCGCCACCGCGTCAGGACACAACGCGACACGGTCCTCGATCAACCCGTGAACCGTCGCCGTGTCCGGGTAACAACCCACGACACCGTTCCAGTCCACCAGAA
>NZ_JAINVF010000064.1 GCF_020400585.1 Streptomyces sp. NK08204
CGTGCCGTTCCGGCAGGACACGTCGTACCTGGCGATCGGGGAGCGGACGAACGCCAACGGTTCGAAGAAGTTCCGTGAGGCGATGCTGGAGGGCCGCTGGGACGACTGTGTGGAGATGGCCCGGGAGCAGATCCGTGAGGGCGCGCACATGCTGGATCTGTGCGTGGACTACGTGGGCCGTGACGGTGTGGCGGACATGGCGGAGCTGGCGGGCCGGTTCGCGACGGCCTCGACGCTGCCGGTCGTGCTGGACTCCACCGAGGTGGAGGTGATCGAGGCGGGTCTGGAGAAGCTGGGCGGCCGTGCGGTCATCAACTCGGTGAACTACGAGGACGGTGACGGACCGGATTCCCGGTTCGCGAGGGTGACGGCGCTGGCCCGGGAGCACGGTGCCGCGCTGATCGCGCTGACGATCGACGAGGAGGGGCAGGCCCGTACGCCGCAGAAGAAGGTGGAGATCGCCGAGCGGCTGATCGCGGATCTCACGGGGAACTGGGGCATCCGTGAGGAGGACATCCTCGTGGACTGTCTGACGTTCACCATCTGCACGGGGCAGGAGGAGTCCCGCAAGGACGGTGTCGCCACGATCGAGGCGATCCGGGAGCTGAAGAGGCGTCATCCGGCGGTGCAGACCACGCTGGGTCTGTCGAACATCTCCTTCGGTCTGAACCCTGCTGCCCGTATCCTGCTGAACTCGGTCTTCCTGGACGAGTGTGTGAAGGCCGGTCTGGACTCGGCGATCGTGCACGCCTCCAAGATCCTGCCGATCGCCCGTTTCGACGAGGAGCAGGTGCGGACCGCTCTGGATCTGGTCTACGACCGCCGGGGTGAGGGGTATGACCCGCTGCAGAAGCTGATGCAGCTGTTCGAGGGGGCCACGGCGACGTCGTTGAAGGCGGGCCGGGCGCAGGAGCTGGCGGCGCTGCCGCTGGAGGAGCGTCTGAAGCGGCGGATCATCGACGGTGAGCGCAACGGCCTGGAGGCCGATCTGGACGAGGCGCTGTCGGGGCGTCCCGCTCTGGAGATCGTCAATGACGTTCTTCTGGACGGTATGAAGGTCGTCGGTGAGCTGTTCGGTTCCGGGCAGATGCAGCTGCCGTTCGTCCTGCAGTCCGCCGAGGTGATGAAGGCCGCGGTCGCCTACCTCGAGCCGCACATGGAGAAGTCGGACGCCGAGGGCAAGGGCACCATCGTGCTGGCCACCGTGCGCGGTGACGTGCACGACATCGGCAAGAACCTCGTCGACATCATCCTGTCCAACAACGGCTACAACGTCGTCAACCTGGGTATCAAGCAGCCCGTCTCCGCGATCCTGGAGGCCGCCGAGGAGCACGGCGCGGACGTCATCGGCATGTCCGGCCTCCTGGTGAAGTCCACGGTGATCATGAAGGAGAACCTGGAGGAGCTGAACCAGCGCGGCCTGGCCGAGAAGTACCCAGTGATCCTCGGCGGCGCCGCCCTCACCCGCGCCTACGTCGAGCAGGACCTGCACGAGATCTACCAGGGCGAGGTCCGCTACGCCCGTGACGCCTTCGAGGGCCTGCACCTGATGGACGCCCTGATCGGCGTCAAGCGCGG
>NZ_JAINVF010000065.1 GCF_020400585.1 Streptomyces sp. NK08204
CGGTGGGCCACCTCGGCATGGACGGCTCGTGCCAACCTCACTGCGCTCACGACGCCCTGCCGGACGGCCAGCTGCGGCTCGTCGAACTCGTCCTGAGTGAGCGCAGCGCAGAGTGCGCCCACGGAGGCGCTCGTGCCATCCACATCGGCCAGGACGAACCTGCCCGGGTGCTCCGTCTGCGCCGAGCGCAGCAGACCCCAGGCCGCGGCCGAAGCGAGGTCCTGGACGTCCTCCTGCGGTCCGGCCGCCACCGCCCGCCTGGTCACCAGCACCAGCCGTGACTGGGCGAACCGCTCATCCGCGAGCCACTCCTGAACCACACCCAGCACGCGCTGTACGGTGCTCCGCGTCGCGGAAGCCACGTCTCCCGGCGCCGAGTCGGACACACACGGCACGAAGACGTACCCCGGGACCGTGCCGGAGTCCGCCAGGGCCGCGAGATCCGCGAACCTGTCGGCAGCGAGCCCCGCCGACTCCACGTCCGTGGCCAGCCCGAGCTCGTCCGCACCAGCCACCGCCCAGCCCACGGTGGCGGCCTGTTCCGGAGCAGCCAGGACGGGTGCCCACTCCAGCTCGTACAGCGACTCCTGCCGCGCCCGGCCGCCCGCGAGCTGCTGCGAGTCGACCGGGCGCGCCACCAGCGAGTCGACCGAGGCCACCGGCGCGCCCGTGCCGTCGGCAACCAGCACCGACAGGCCGTCGGTCCCGCGTCGCGCGAGCCGCACGCGCAGCCGCTCGGCGCCCGTGGCGTGCAGCGTCACGCCGCTCCACGAGAACGGCAGCCGGGCAGGTTCCGCCACCGGGTCGGAGCCGCCGCTCAGCCCGGCGAGGTGCAGGGCGGAGTCCAGCAGGGCCGGGTGCACGCCGAAGCGGGCCACGTCCTGCCGCTGACCCTCCGGCAGTGCGACCTCGGCGAACAGCTCATCGCCGCGCCGCCAGGCGGCCCGCAGGCCCTGGAAGGCCGGACCGTACTGCAGGCCGATGCCGGCCAGGCGCATGTACGCGTCGTGAATCTCGACCGCCTCCGCGCCTGTGGGCGGCCAGTCGCTCAACTCCGCCGGAGCCGGTCGGCCGACCGGGGCGAGCACACCACTGGCGTGCCGTACCCAGAGCTGGTCCTGGGCGTCCTCCGGCCGGGAGTGGACGGTCACGGAGCGCCGGCCCGCCTCGTCCTCTGCAGCGCCCACCCGCACCTGCACCTGCACTGCGCCCTGTTCGGGCAGGACGAGCGGCGTCTCCAGGGTCAGCTCCTCGACCTGGGCGCAGTCGACCGCATCGCCTGCGCGCAGGGCGAGTTCGACCAGCGCGGTCCCGGGCAGCAGGACCGTGCCCCGCACGGTGTGGTCGGCCAGCCAGGGGTGGGTGCGCAGCGAGACCCGGCCGGTCAGCAGCAGGGCGTTTCCGTCAGCGAGCTGCACGGCCGCGCCCAGCAGCGGGTGGTGGGCGGCGCCGAGCCCGAGCGAGGAGGCGTCCGCGCTGCCCAGCGAGCCTGACTCCAGCCAGTAGCGCTGGTGCTGGAAGGCGTAGGTGGGGAGGTCCACGCGGTGGGCGGGTGTCCCGGGA
>NZ_JAINVF010000066.1 GCF_020400585.1 Streptomyces sp. NK08204
CGGGGGTCTTGACGGAGTCGAGGAGGAGCTGGGCGACGTCGACGACCTGGATCGACTCCTTGGCCTTGCCCTCGTTCTTCTTGCCGTTGACCGAGTCGGTGAGCATGACGAGGCAGAACGGGCAGGCGGTGGAGACGATGTCGGGGTTCAGCGACAGCGCCTCGTCGACGCGTTCGTTGTTGATGCGCTTGCCGATGCGCTCTTCCATCCACATCCGGGCGCCGCCGGCGCCGCAGCAGAAGCCGCGTTCCTTGTGGCGGTGCATCTCCTCGTTGCGCAGGCCGGGGACCTTGCCGATGATCTCGCGCGGGGGCGTGTAGATCTTGTTGTGGCGGCCCAGGTAGCAGGGGTCGTGGTAGGTGATGATGCCCTCGACCGGGGTGACGGGGATCAGCTTGCCCTCGTCGACCAGGTGCTGGAGCAGCTGGGTGTGGTGGATGACCTCGTAGTCGCCGCCGAGCTGCGGGTACTCGTTGCCGAGCGTGTTGAGGCAGTGCGGGCAGGTGGCGACGATCTTCTTCGCCGACTTCGGCTTCTTCGACTCCGCGGTGACGTTGCCGTCGTCGTCGGTCTCCTCGCCGAAGGCCATGTTCAGCGCGGCGACGTTCTCCATGCCGAGTTCCTGGAAGAGGGGCTCGTTGCCCAGGCGGCGGGCGGAGTCGCCGGTGCACTTCTCGTCGCCGCCCATGATCGCGAACTTCACGCCCGCGATGTGGAGCAGTTCGGCGAAGGCCTTGGTGGTCTTCTTCGCCCGGTCCTCCAGGGCGCCGGCGCAGCCGACCCAGTAGAGGTAGTCGACCTCGGTGAGGTCCTCGATGTCCTTGCCGACGACCGGGACGTCGAAGTCGACCTCCTTGGTCCACTCCAGGCGCTGCTTCTTGGCCAGGCCCCAGGGGTTGCCCTTCTTCTCCAGGTTCTTGAGCATCGTGCCCGCCTCGGACGGGAACGCGGACTCGATCATGACCTGGTAGCGGCGCATGTCGACGATGTGGTCGATGTGCTCGATGTCGACGGGGCACTGCTCGACGCAGGCGCCGCAGGTGGTGCAGGACCACAGGACGTCGGGGTCGATGACGCCGTTCTCCTCGGCGGTGCCGATCAGCGGGCGCTCGGCCTCGGCGAGAGCGGCGGCGGGGACGTCCTTGAGCTGCTCGGCGGAGGCCTTCTCCTCGCCCTCCATGGTCTTGCCGCCGCCGGCCAGCAGGTACGGGGCCTTGGCGTGGGCGTTGTCCCGCAGCGACATGATCAGCAGCTTCGGGGAGAGCGGCTTGCCGGTGTTCCAGGCGGGGCACTGGGACTGGCAGCGTCCGCACTCGGTGCAGGTGGAGAAGTCCAGCAGGCCCTTCCAGGAGAACTGCTCGACCTGGGAGACACCGAAGACGTCGTCCTCACCGGGATCGGCGAAGTCGATCGCCTTGCCGCCCGACGTCATCGGCTGCAGCGCGCCCAGGGCGGACTCGCCCGTGGCGTTGCGCTTGAACCAGATGTTCGGGAAGCCCAGGAACCGGTGCCAGGCCACACCCATG
>NZ_JAINVF010000067.1 GCF_020400585.1 Streptomyces sp. NK08204
AGCCGGGCGTTCCTGGCCGTACGTCGCCAGCAGTGCCTGCGCCTCGATCGGGTCACCCAGCGTCGTGCCCGTCCCATGCGCCTCGACGGCGTCGATCTGCTCGGGCGTCAACCGGGCGCCGGCCAGCGCCTGCTGGATGACGCGCTGCTGCGCCGGGCCGTTGGGCGCCGTCAGGCCGTTGCTCGCACCGTCCTGGTTCACGGCCGAGCCGCGCAGCACGGCAAGGACGGGGTGCCCGTTGCGCCGCGCGTCCGACAGCCGCTCCAGCAGCAGCACACCCACGCCCTCGGAGAAGCCCGTACCGTCGGCCGCAGCCGCGAACGGCTTGCAGCGGCCGTCCGGGGCCAGGCCACGCTGGCGGCTGAACTCGATGAACGAGCCCGGCGTGGACATCACGGTGACACCGCCGGCCAGCGCGAGCGTGCACTCGCCCTGCCGCAGCGCCTGCGCCGCGAGGTGCAACGCCACCAGCGAGGAAGAGCAAGCGGTGTCGACGGTGACCGCCGGGCCTTCGAGGCCGAAGTGGTACGCCACCCGTCCGGAGACGATGCTGCCGGAGCCGGCGTTGCCCGAGCTGGTGATCCCGTAGTCGTGGTACATCACGCCGGTGAAGACGCCGGTCCGGCTGCCACGCACGGTGTCCGGGTCGATACCGGCCCGCTCGAAGGCCTCCCAGGACGTCTCCAGCAGCAGCCGCTGCTGCGGGTCCATCCCGACGGCCTCACGCGGTGAGATACCGAAGAACGCCGGGTCGAACTGCCCCGCGTCGTACAGGAACCCACCCTCACGGGTGTAGCACTTGCCGGGTGCGTCGGGGTCGGCGTCGTAGAGACCTTCCAGATCCCAGCCGCGGTCCTGCGGGAAGCCGGCCATCGCGTCCCGGCCTTCGGTGAGCAGCTGCCACAGGTCCTCGGCCGAGCGGACGCCGCCCGGGTAGCGGCAGCTCATCGCCACGATCGCGATCAGCTCGTCGTCGGTCCCGGCCAACGGCGCGGTCGACGCCGGTCCGTCGGTGTGCGCGCCCAGCAGCTCGGCCCGCAGGTGGCGGGCGAGCACGGCGGGCGTGGGGTAGTCGAAGACCAGGGTGGCGGGCAGCTGCAGCCCGGTGGCCGAGCTGAGCGCGTTGCGAAGCTGCAGGGCGGTCAGCGAGTCGAAGCCCAACTCCTTGAAGGTGCGGCTGGGTTCGACGGCTGCCGGGTCGGCGTAGCCGAGGACGGTGGCGACGCGGCTGCGGACGAGGTCGAGCAGTACGGCGTCCTGCTCGTCCTGCGCCAGGCCGGCCAGCCGCCGCTGGAGCGGCGAGCCGTCCGTGCCGCCGTCGCCCGCCTCCACGGCGCGCCGCAGGGGCGCGCGCACCAGGCCGCGGAGCAGCGGCGGCACCGTGCCGGTGGCGGCGCGGGCGCGCGTGGCGCCGAGGTCCAGGCGCACCGGCAGCAGGACGGCCTCGTCCGTGCCGAGCGCGGCGTCGAAG
>NZ_JAINVF010000068.1 GCF_020400585.1 Streptomyces sp. NK08204
TAGGCAAGTTCTGGCTGCGGAGGGTGTCGGCGGACGTATCCGCTAGTGTCGAGGACAGGCGGACACTGTGATCCAGGAGGAGCGGTGTACTACAGCGGGTTGGGGCTCGACCGTGTCGTTGATCGGCGGGGAGACTCGGACTGGATCAAGGCACTGCTGACCAGGGCCAGTACCCAGGTCATTCCCCTGTGGCAGGACCAGTGCCTGGTGCGAAACGAAACGCCGTTGCGGCTGCCCTTGGCCCAGGCGAGGGACATCCTCGTCGCGGCCGGCGACCGGGTGCTGCTCGGCCTCGAAGGCGAGAGGGCGGTGTTCGCGGCTGATGTGTCCGGGCTCGAACGGGAGAGCGCCGTCGAGCTGGCCGGCGCGGACAGGATGCTGGACGTGCGGGCGATGGTTCCCACCATCACGCCGGACGAAGCGGGTCTGCTGGCGTACGCGCGGGGAATTCTGCACTGGAACCGCAATCAGCGGTTTTGTGGCGCCTGCGGGGGCCCGGCCCGGTCCTGCAATGGTGGCCACCTGCGGACCTGCCAGAACTGTGGGAAGCTGCTGTTCCCGCGGATCGAACCGGCCGTGATCGTGCTAGTAGAGCTTCCGGGCACGCCCCGGCGCTGCCTGCTCGGCCGCCATGCGGCATCCGGCCCGAACCGCTTCAGCACACTGGCCGGGTTCGTCGAGATTGGCGAGAGCTTCGAGGACACGGTGCGCCGCGAGGTGCGGGAGGAAGCCGGCGTCACCGTGGGTGCGGTGACCTACCAGGGTTCCCAGGGGTGGCCGTTCCCGGCCGGGGTGATGATCGGGTTTCGCGCCGAGGCCGTTTCCGATGCGATCGATGTGGACAACGTGGAAGTGGTGGAGGCACGCTGGTTCACGGCCGCGGAACTGCGCGCGCGGCTGGCGGACGCTACGCTCGGCGGCCCGTATCGGGTCGATTCGATTGGCAAGGCGCTCATCGACCAGTGGCTGGCCGACACAGACTGAACCGATGCGGTGCGAAGACAGATTTTACGCTGCCTCGTTTATCTTCTGCTTCAACTCGGCCACCGCCTGGGTCCGTCGGCTGGCCGACGCCCACCCGGCCGCATACCAAGCCCAGTTGGACCAGTCGCTTCGGCTCCTTGCTTCACTCGAACGGGTATCCGAGTGGTGATGAAAGGCTGGCTGGTGTGCCGCCTCGCGGGACTGGGCCGAGTATCGCGGCGTGGGACCCAGGTGAC
>NZ_JAINVF010000069.1 GCF_020400585.1 Streptomyces sp. NK08204
CCGCTGCGGGAGTTGGTCACCGCCTCGGAGGCGATGCCGCTGCTGGTGGAACGCGAACGGGCCCTGTACGGCTCCTGGTACGAGTTCTTCCCCCGCTCCGAGGGCACCGCCGAGCAGCCCCACGGCACGTTCCGCACCGCGGCCCGCCGCCTGCAACCCATCGCGGACATGGGCTTCGACGTCGTCTACCTCCCGCCGGTCCACCCCATCGGCACCACGTTCCGCAAGGGCCGCAACAACACCCTCACCGCCGGCCCCGACGACGTCGGCGTGCCCTGGGCCATCGGCTCCCCCGAGGGCGGACACGACACCGTCCACCCCGACCTGGGCACCCTGGAGGACTTCGACTTCTTCGTCGCCCGCGCCCGCGAACTGGGTCTGGAGATCGCCCTGGACTTCGCGCTGCAGTGCTCCCCCGACCATCCCTGGGTGCACAAGCACCCCGAGTGGTTCCGCCACCGCCCCGACGGCACCATCGCCCACGCCGAGAACCCGCCGAAGAAGTACCAGGACATCTACCCCATCGCCTTCGACGCCGACATGGACGGCCTGGTCGCCGAGACGGTCCGCGTCCTGCGGCACTGGATGGACCACGGGGTGCGGATCTTCCGCGTGGACAACCCGCACACCAAACCCGTCGTGTTCTGGGAACGCGTCATCGCCCAGATCAACCGCACCGACCCCGACGTGCTCTTCCTGGCCGAGGCGTTCACCCGGCCCGCGATGATGCACACCCTGGCCCAGATCGGCTTCCAGCAGTCGTACACCTACTTCACCTGGCGCAACACCAAGCAGGAACTGACCGAGTACCTGACGGAACTGTCGGGGGAGGCGGCCTCCTACATGCGGCCGAACCTCTTCGTCAACACCCCCGACATCCTGCACGCCTACCTCCAGCACGGAGGCCGGCCCGCCTTCGAGGTCCGCGCGGTCCTCGCCGCCACCCTCTCCCCGGCCTGGGGCATCTACAGCGGCTACGAACTGTGCGAGAACACCCCCCTGCGCGAGGGCAGCGAGGAATACCTCGACTCCGAGAAGTACCAGCTCAAACCCCGCGACTGGGCCGCCGCCGCCCGCGAGGGCCGCACCATCGCACCCCTGATCACCCGCCTCAACGACATCCGCCGGC
>NZ_JAINVF010000007.1 GCF_020400585.1 Streptomyces sp. NK08204
AAATTTTGAGAAGGAGCCCCAACTCCGGGTACACGCCCAGGAGTTGGGGCTCCTTCGCGTTCAAGCCAAGGTCATGCTCGCGCCATCCAGGGTCTAGCGAACCGTTGACTGTCAGTGTCACCGTCGTGACCCATGGTCCTCAGACGCAGAATTCGACGTCGAGTTGTCACTGTGCTGGCTGGTACCGCCGTGCTGGCCACCGGAGCCGCCGTAGCGCTCGCGGCCGTCGGCGGGCAGGACACCGCGGGTCCCAAGGGCGACGGGACCGCCGTAACTCCCGTCGGCTACAAGGTCACACCCGTCGGCCACCAGGCCCAACTGGGCAATCTCCCCCTCAACGCCGTTCTCTCGCCGGACAAGAGCATGCTCCTCGTGAGCAACGCCGGTCAGGGCACCCAGTCCCTCCAGGTGGTCGACCCCGCCGACTCGCAGGTCGTCCAGACCATCTTCTACCCGAGTCCCCAGGCCGTGTTCACGGGGCTCGCCTTCAGCCCCGACGGCAAGCGGGCCTACGCCAGCGGCGGTGGACGCGAGATCATCCACACGTACGACGTGAGCGGTGGCCGGCTCACCGAGACCACCCCCATCAAGCTGCCCACGAAGAACCCTGACGGCCGGGCCGTCAACATGTATCCGGCTGGGCTCGCCGTGACGCCCGACGGGCAGCGGCTGGTCGTCGCCGACCGGCTCGCGGACGCCGTCACCGTCGTGGACCTCGCCGACGGGTCGATGAAGACCGTGGCCGTGGGCCACGCGCCGTACGCCGTCGCCCTCGCCGAGGACGGGAACACCGCGTTCGTCACCAACCAGGGCGGGAACACCGTCAGCGTGCTCGACATCAGTGGCCCGGCGCCCGTGGTCGAGACGGCGGTCGAGGTGGGCACGCACCCCAATGCCGTCGTCACCGACGAGGGTCAGGACACGCTGTACGTCGCCAACGGAGACAGCGACCAGGTGAGTGTCGTCGACATCGCCACGCGGACGGTCACCCGGACCATATCGCTCGCGCCCTACCCGAGCGCGCCCGTCGGCAGCAACCCGGATGCCCTCGCACTGTCCGAGGACGGGCGGCGGCTGTATGTCGCCAACTCCGGGAACAACGACATCGCCGTCATCGAGCTGAGCACCGGCCGGACCGCCGGGCTCATCCCCACCGCCTGGTATCCGACGGCCGTCGTCCCGCTCGACGACAAGCTGTACGTCACCAACGCCAAGGGCCTGGGCGCCGGCCCCAACAACGGGCCCGGCCACCCGAATCCGACCTCGACCGCGCCCCAGTCGCCCGACCAGTACTCGGGCTCGATGATCAAGGGCACCCTGTCGACCATCCCGCTCGACGGCGGGTGGAAGCAGCTCGCGGGCTGGACGCGGACCGTCGTCGTCAACAACGGCTTCGACGACGGCAACAACCCGCGTGCCGTGGGGGCCGTTGTGCCCCGGCGGGTCGGGGAGCGGACGCCGATCAGACACGTCATCTACGTCGTCAAGGAGAACCGGACCTACGACCAGGAGTTCGGCTCGCTGGAGAAGGGGAACGGGGACGCCTCCCTGAACCTGTTCGGGGAGGACTCGGCGCCCAACGCCCGCGCCCTGCAGCGCAGGTTCGTCACCCTCGACAACTTCTACGCGGACGCCGAGGTCAGCGCTCAGGGCTGGAACTGGACCGTGGCCGCCAACTCCAACCCGTACAGCGAGCAGGGGTGGCCGGCGAACTACTCGGGCCGTAACCACACGTACCCGTCCGAGAACGGCGACCCGGCGATCGCACCCAACAAGGACCCCGAGCACGCCTACATCTGGCAGCGGCTGGGCGACAAGGGTGTCTCCTTCCGCAACTACGGCTTCTACGCGAGCACCGACGCGAGCGGGAAGGCCGTGGCCGCCGATCCCGTGCTCAACGCCGCCACCGACCACGCCTACGGGCCGTACAACCTGAGCTGCCCGGACTCGGCCGGCACGTTCACCGCGCGGTCGAGTGCCTGTGGCGGACCCCGGATCGAGGAGTGGAAGAAGGAGTTCGCCCAGTACGAGCAGGACGGGAACCTGCCCTCCTTCGAGATGGTGCGGCTGCCCAACGACCACACCTCCGGTACCAAGGCGGGCATGCCGACCCCACAGGCCTATGTCGCCGACAACGACTGGGCTCTGGGCCAGCTGGTGGACACCGTCTCCCACTCGAAGTACTGGAAGTCGACCGCGATCTTCGTGACCGAGGACGATGCGCAGAACGGTCCGGACCACGTGGACGCGCACCGGACGCTCTCGCAGGTCATCAGCCCGTACACACAGACCGGGCGCGTCGACTCCACCTTCTACTCCACCGCGTCCATGGTGCGCACGATCGAACTGCTGCTGGGGCTGCGGCCCATGACGCAGTTCGACGCGTACGCAACTCCGATGGTGAATGCCTTCACCGCCGAGCCGGACTCCTCGCCGTACACAGCTGTGAAGCCGAGCACCGACCTGACAGCTGTGAACACGGTCAATTCGCCGATGGCTGGAGTGTCGGCGAAGCAGGACCTCACCAAGGAGGACCAGATCGACGAGCGGACGTTCAACGAGGCGATCTGGAAGAGTGTGCGCGGCGCCCGGAGCGTGATGCCCGAGCCCAGGCACGACCTCTACGGCGCTGTCCCCAACGACCAGGCGCAGAAGCTGGACGAGGACGACGACTGACGGCCGACGAGGCGCAGGTGACCGTCAGCCGGCGGCTGTGAAGGTCACGTCCGCCGTGTTCACCGTCCCGCCCCGGCGGCCGGGCGCGTGCTGCCCGCTCCAGTAGAAGTTGGTGTGGGCTATCACCTGCTCCGGGGCGGGAGCGCCGTACTCGGTGAGGTCCTCCGTCGTGTGGGCGTCGGCGACCAGCGTGGCGTCGTAACCGCGGGCCAGCGCCCCGTGCAGTGTGGAGCGGACGCAGAAGTCGGTCTGGGCGCCCGTGACGACGAGCCGGCCCACCTTCCGCGCGGCCAGGACGGACTCCAGGTCGGTGTCCTCGAAGGAGTCCCTGTACCGCTTGTGGACGAGGGCCTCGGTGTCCAGCCGCTTCAGCTCCGGGACGTACTCCCAGATGTCGCTGCCGGGCACCAGTTCCTCGTCCTGGTGCTGCACCCAGACCACCGGCACACCCTCCGCGCGGGCCTTGTCGATCAGGGTGTTGATGTTCGCGATAACGGCGTCGCGGTTCCAGGAGCCCGGCACCACCACACCGTTCTGGACGTCGATGACGAGCAGCGCCGTGTTCTGTCGATCGGGAAGCGTGGTCATGCGCTCACAGTAGAGCCCGCCACTGACAACAGGGCCTGGATATCAGGTGATCGGTCTCACGGGTGCGGGCTACGGTGGCCCCATGAGCACCCCGACCAGCGACGACTACGTCGTCCGCGCGATCCGCCCCGACGACTGGCCCGCAGTGAAGCAGCTGCGGCTCGACGCGCTGCGTGATCCGGTCGCGCACATCGCGTTCATGGAGACCTACGAAGACGCCCTGGGCAGGCCGGACTCGTTCTACCAGGAGCGGGCCGTGCGGTCGGCCCAGGAGGGCACCTGGGCACGGCAGTTCATCGCCGAGGCACCCGACGGGACATGGGCCGGCACCGTCACCGTGATCATCGAGGAAGCAGGGACCAAGGACTGGGCCGGGTATCCGGTCGACCGGAAGCAGGGGCATGTCGTCGGCGTGTTCGTGCGTCCGGAACACCGCGGGAACGGGCTGATCAAGCTGTTGTTCGACACCGGTGTGACCTGGGCGTGGGAGCGCGGTGTGGAGCGGGTACGGCTGATCGTGCACGAGGACAACGTGCGGGCGCAGGGCGCGTACCGCAAGGTGGGCTTCGTGCCGAGCGGGGCCGTCCTCTCGTTCTCCAAGGACGAGGCGGAGAACGAGGTGGAGTTCGTCCTAGACCGGTAGCTCGCGGTGCGGCCAGCGGGCGCGCGCCTGTTCGCGTGAGCGGAGCAGGGCCAGGGTGGACAGGCCCTGGTCGGTTCCCGTGGCGAGCAGGTCCGGGAGCTGGGGGATGGGCGCCACCGCCGCGATGTCGTCCAGGACGAGGGTCAGTGGTGGGTCGAGCCGACCGGAGGATGACCGTTCGGCCATGCGCCGGCCGTGCTCGACCACGCTTGCGACGAGGGCCGTCAGGAGGGGCATCGCGCCCGGGTTGGTCCTGGGGTCCTCGATGGATTCGCCGACCACGTAAAGCGTGCCCCCTTCCTGGATGAAGGAATCCAGGGCGAGCGCGTCAGTTCGGTTGGGCGTGCAGGACTCGCGGATGTTGACCGTGGAGAGGGAGGCCAGCGCTCGGGTCGTCAACTCCTGGGCCATGTCCCGTCGTTCCGGATGCGCGGTGAGCGCGGCCTCCAGCTCGCCGGCGGCTCCGGGGGCGGCCTTGGGGTGCGTACGCAGGGTCCGTACGGCGTCCTGGACCTGGGTGCCCTGGGACCAGCGGTGGACGTGGCGGACGGTGCGGTTCTCCAGGGCGGCGGCGTGGAGGTAGCTGCGCAGGAGTGTTGTCGCCGTGTCGGCCACCGCTTGGTCGATCTTGGCGGTGGGCTGGACGGGGCTGAGCAGGGCTGTCGCTCTGTGCAAGGCAGTCTGCTTGTCCTCGCATCCTGATGTGGGGGACCAGTGGATGCGGGCCGGGGTGTCGCAGAGGTGGGTGGGGTCGTACAGGAGGGCGGGGCCCAGTTTGGCCCGGGCGTCCTTCGTCTCCTGCCAGAGGGCGGGGTTCGAGGTGACGACGAGGGCGGGGCCCGACGCGTCCTGGATCGCCTGGACCGCGGACGTGCGGCGGGCTTCCCTGGCGGCGACGAGGACCGTCTCCCGCCCGCCCGCTCCTGCACCGCCGACGGGGAAGTGGTCGTCCGGCCGGCGCGGCCCGGGCTCCTGGCGGGGCGCGGGCAGCTCATGGTGCGGCTGCGGCTGCGGCTGCGGCTGCGGCAGGGATGACGCGTACGGTTCGGGTTGTGGTTGTGGTTGTGGTTGCGGCTGTGCGTACGGTTGCGGGGCCGGCAAGGGCTGCGGGTACGGCTGTGGATGCGCCGAGGGCGGCTGCGTGTACGGCTGCGGTGCCTGAGCGGGGGCGGGTGGTGCCCCCTTCTCGTACACCCGCCTGGCCCGTCCCGCCCGCCATCTCGCCACCGCGCCAAGGGCGAACGCGGTCAGGACGAACAGGACCATCAGCTGGCCGATGAACAGGCCCCAGAACAGGCCCCAGCCGGAGAGCTGGGTCGCAGGGGTGTCCGGCCAGGCACCGGTGAGGTCGTGGGGTTCGCTGATCAGGTGGCGCATGGCCAGGGGAGTGCGGGTGAAGGTGACGCCGTCGGGCCAGTCGCCGTGGGCGAACCAGGCCGCCAGGCCGGTCGCGGTCCACATCAGCAGGGTCATGCCCAGGAGGAAGGCGAGGATGCCGATCAGCAGGCCGTCGGGGATGCCGCCCTGACTGCCCTGGCCCTGCCGCCGGTGAGCACGGCGATCGTGGCGATCGTCCGGTGTCGGTGTCACGCCTCTCCCTCCGCCTACGCGACCGTCGATTCGGAGTCGCCGAGGTGCTGTTCCACGAAGGCCGCCGCCCGCTGCTCCGCCTCCAGCTCGGCGGCGCGCAGCGCGTCGTCGGCAGCGAGGTCGCTGGAGGACTCGGTCATCGCGCGGTCGGTGAAGACCAGGGGCCGTTCGGTCTCCGTGACCAGGTGTTTGACCACCTGGACGTTGCCGTTGACGTCCCAGACGGCGATGCCCGGAGTCAGCGTCGGGATGATTTCCACCGCCCACCTCGGCAAACCCAGTACCCGGCCCGTGGCCCGTGCCTCATCGGCCTTCTGGGCGTAGATCGTCCTGGTCGACGCCATCTTCAGGATCGCCGCCGCCTCCTTGGCCGCCGCCCCGTCCACCACGTCGGAGAGGTGGTGTACGACGGCCACGAAGGACAGGCCCAGGCGCCGGCCGAACTTCAGCAGACGCTGGAAGAGCTGTGCCACGAACGGGCTGTTGATGATGTGCCAGGCCTCCTCGACCAGGAAGATGCGCTTCTTCCGGTCGGGGCGGATCCAGGTGTGCTCCAGCCACACGCCGACGATCGCCATCAGGATGGGCATGGCGATGGAGTTGCGGTCGATGTGGGACAGGTCGAAGACGATCAGCGGGGCGTCCAGGTCGATGCCGACCGTCGTCGGGCCGTCGAACATGCCGCGCAGGTCACCGTCGACCAGGCGGTCGAGCACCAGGGCGACGTCGAGTCCCCAGGCCCGTACGTCGTCTATGGCGACGTTCATCGCCTCCGCCGACTCCGGTTCCGGGTGGCGCAGCTGCTCCACGATGTCCGTCAGGACGGGCTGGCGGTCGACGATCGTCTCGTTGACGTACGAGTGGGCGACCTTCAGCGCGAAGCCGGAGCGCTCGTCGAGGCCGTGGCCCATCGCGACCTCGATGATCGTGCGCAGCAGCGCGAGCTGCCCGGTCGTCGTGATCGAAGGGTCCAGGGGGTTGAGGCGGATGCCGTGGTCCAGGGCGGCCGTCGGGTCGAGCCGGATCGGAGTTATCCCCAGCTCCTCCGCGATCAGGTTCCACTCGCCGACGCCGTCCTCGCCCTGGGCGTCCAGGACGACGACCTGGCGGTCCCTGAAGCGCAGTTGCCGCAGGACGTACGTCTTCTCCAGGGCCGACTTGCCGTTGCCGGACTCGCCGAGGACGAGCCAGTGCGGGGCCGGGAGCTGCTGCCCGTACAGCTGGAAGGGGTCGTAGATGTAGCCCTTCCCGGAGTAGACCTCGCGGCCGATGATGACGCCGGAGTCGCCGAGGCCGGGTGCGGCGGTCGGCAGGTAGACCGCCTGGGCCTGGCCGGTGGAGGTGCGCACCGGCAGCCGGGTGGTCTCGACCTTCCCGAAGAGGAAGGAGGTGAAGGCGTCGGTGAGGACGGACAGCGGATCCCGCATCGGCGAATCAGCCCCTACCTTCGGATGCCGGTGGCGAAGGGAAGTGTGTTCACGAAGGCCCGGTGGTGCTCGCGGTCGCACCACTCCAGCTTCAGATACGACTTGCCTGCGGAGGCCCTTATGGTGCGCTTGTCACGGTTCAGTGCCTCCGGGGAGCGGGCGGAGACGGTGATGTAGCCGACCAGGTTGACGCCGGCGGCGCCGCTGGCGAGATCCTCGCCGCGCTGGTCGAGACGGTTGTGGGCGGCGATGTCCCGGGGGTCGACGGTCCGGTTCATTTTGGCGGCGCGGGAGGCCTCGGCCTCGTCGTTGGTCTTCTCGGTGAGCATGCGTTCGATGGCGATCTCGGTGGGCTCGAGGTCCATCGTGACGGCGACCGTGCGGATGACGTCCGGGGTGTGGACGAGAAGCGGCGCGAGGAAGTTGACGCCGACGGGTGTCATCGGCCACTCCTTCACCCAGGCCGTGGCGTGGCACCAGGGGGCGCGGGTGCTGGACTCGCGGGTCTTGGCCTGGAGATAGGTGGGCTCCATGGCGTCCAGCTCGGCCGGCCAGGCATTGCGCTGGGTCATCGCCTGGATGTGGTCGATGGGGTGGTCCGGGTCGTACATGGAGTGGATGAGGGAGGCGAGCCGCCCCTGTCCGAGGGGCTGGCGGACGCGGATGTCGGCCTCCTGCAGCCGCGAGCAGATGTCGGTCAGCTCGCGGGCCATGACGACGGCGACTCCTGCGTCACGGTCCAGCTTCCGCCCCGCCTGGGGGCGTGCGGCCCGCGCCATGGCCTGGGCCTCGGCGGCCAGCTCACGGGTGTAGTGCATGCAGGCGACGAGGTAGGCGCGGTGCTGCTCGCTGCTGGTGGACACCATGGACTGGAGCTGGTCGTACGACTGCTGCAGCCACTGCGGTGAGCGGTCGTCGCCGCGCAGGGCGACGTCCTTGGCGTGCGCGTCCGGGTCGGCGGGCAGGGTGCGGGCGAGCATCTGGAGCCGGGTGACGAAGCCGTCCCCGTTGGCGACGTGCTTGAGCAGCGTGCCGAAGCGGTCGACCAGGGCCTCCTGGTCCTCGGAGTCGCGCAGGCCGACGCCGGGTCCCTCGATCTCGATGGCAGCCGTGACGGTTCTGCGGTCGGCGTGCAGCAGTACGGCGATCTCGTCGGGCCCGAAGGGCGCGGCGAGCCAGCTGATCCGTCCGATGCCGGGCGGCGGGCCGACTTCGACCTCGCGGCCGTCGAGGCGGGTGCCGGCTTCCATGGCGGCGGAGCGGTAGACGGCGCCGCGCTTGACGGTCCGCTTGTACGTGCGGTTGATCTCGAACCACTTGTAGAAGGTGCGGCGCTTGTACGGCACGTACACGGCGGCGAGTGCGAGCAGCGGGAAGCCCGTCAGCAGCACGATCCGCAGGGGCAGCACCGGGACGAGGAGGCCGCACATCATGCCGAGGAACGCGCCCGTGATGATCAGCGCGATCTCGCCGGTCTCGCGGTTCCGGCCGATGATCGCGTTCGGCCGGGCGCGGCCGATGAGATACGTACGGCGGGGCGTGACCGGATGGGACAGATGGGACTCGGTCGTCAACGCCCTTCACCTCCCGAGCGGTTGTTGCGGGTGTTGCCGGCGTGCGGGGTGTTGACCGGGCTGGCCGCGCGGGGCGCGGGCGGGATGGAGGGGACGGCTCCGCCGCCGTTTCCGCCCGGGGTGCGGCTGCTGTGGGCGGCGACGCCGCCGGAGGCGGGGTTGGAGGGCCGCGGCGCGCTGCTGCTCGCCGCCGCGCCTCCTCCGTTGTTGTCGGCGCGGGAGCTGTGGGTCTTGATGCCCTGGGCGACGAGGGTGGCGGGGGAGCTGATGACGGCGGCGGCCTTGCCCTCGGCGCCCTGCATGATGCGGTTGTTGCGGGAGCCGGAGATCTCGTCGCCGAAGCCGGGGACGAAGCGGTAGATCATCGCGCTGGCGAAGATGGCGAGCAGGATGATGGCGAGGCCGGAGACGACGGCGGAGAACGCGTCCGGCCCGTTGTCGCTGGACAGCGCTCCGGCGAGCCCGAGCACGATGACGATCACGGGCTTCACGAGGATGACGGCGATCATGATGCCGGCCCAGCGGCGGACATGCCCCCACAGGTTCTTGTCGACCAGCCCGGCGTAGACGACCGTGCCGAGGAGAGCGCCGACGTAGAGCAGGGCGGCGCGGATGACCAGCTCCAGCCAGAGGATGCCGGCGGCGAGGATGCTGACCATGGAGACGACGATCAGCATGACCGGCCCGCCGCCGATGTCGTTGCCCTTGCCGAGGGCGCCGGAGAACGTGCCGAAGAACGTGTCGGCCTGGTCGCCGGTGGTCTTGGCGAGGACGTCCGTGACGCTGTCGGTGGCCGAGACGACGGTGTAAAGGATCAGCGGGGTGAAGGCCGAGGCCAGCACCGTCAGCCACAGAAAGCCGACGGCCTCGGAGATGGCGGTGGTCAGCGGCACACCGCGCACCGCACGCTTGGCCACGGCCAGCAGCCACAGCAGCAGCGTCAGGATGGTCGAGGCGGCGAAGACGACGGCGTACTGCTGCAGGAACTTCTCGTTCGTGAAGTCGACGTTCGCGGTCTCCTTCACGGCGTCACTGAGCTTCGTGATCGTCCAGGAAGCGGCGTCGGCACAGCCCTTGGCCAGGGAGGCGAGGGGGTCGGTGGAGGAGGAGAGGGGGTCGGTGGTGGAGCCGGTGAGGCCGTTTTTTCGGCTGTTGCTGTTTTCGCAGTACTTCTTGGCAGGCCCGGCGATCAGCGAGCAGGCGTCGTTGCTCTTGGAAGGAACCGGTTTGGGTGCTGCGACGGCACGCGCGGCCAGCAGCACGGCCGTTGTCTGTACGGCAGCCACGAGGCCGGTGAGCTTGAGCGCGCGGTGCTGGCTACCGGGCATAGGTGAAGCCTCCGAACTCCTTGACCGCTTTGCTGATCTCGTCGGCACCGGACACAGGATTGTCACCGGTGACAGGGGTGGGACCCGTCTTCTGGCTGGATGCCAGGATCTTCCAGTCGCCACCGCTCCAGCTCAGTTTCATGGTCACGGTGAACCAACTACTGGTCACCGGATTGGTCGAACTGTCACCGGCGAGGCCGAAGAGGCCACTGCACCAGACCTCGACGGTCGCCGTGTTGCCGTTGAACGACGTGACTTTGGTGCCGACAGGAACCGTGCGGTTGACGAAGGTGTTGCCTCTGGGGGCGCTGCCGTCGTCGTTGAGGCCGATCTCCTTCAGGAACGCGGACGAGTAGTCGGCGTCGAATCCGGACTGAAGACGGCTCGTAGCGTCGGGGGCTGAGATGGCCTGCAGGATCTGGTGCCGTCTCGCGGAATTGAACATTCCGTCAGACCCGAGCGCGCTGGCGTAGTTCGCCGCCGCACTCTCCGCCCCCTGCGCGCTGTGCGCGAACCCCGACGGGATGCCGTCGCTCTTCGTCTCGACCGGACGTGTCCCGGTGGCTGCGGTGGAGGCGGCCTTCGGGGGGGTGCGCTTGGTGGTCGAGTCGTGGGACGACGAGTCGTCGCTGCGGTTCGCGAAGGCGATCGCGGCGATCAGGAGTACGACGACGCCGACGACCGTGACCAGGCTCCTGGAGGAGGAACGGCTGTTTCTGCGGGGCGCGCCACCGTAGGGGTCGCCCTCGGGCAGGCGGGTCCTGGTGTGGCCCGCTTCGGTGTAGCCCTGTTCGTCTCCGGGACTCATGCCGGATACGCCCCCTCCGTCTCGTAGACATACGACGGTAGCCGTGCTGGTTCCCGCGCGGGCGCGGTGTGGTGACTCGACATCAGGGAAACGCAACCTCAGCCGGTGGGCACGACGGGTGGGTGGGGTGGAGGGGACTGGGGCGGCCGGGCGCGCCCGGAGGGAACGGGAGGAACAGGACAGGAAAGGGCAGGAAAGGGTCAGGAGAAGGGTGGAACAGGTTGGAACGGGTCGGAACAGGGGTAGAAGGGGTCAGACCGCCATCCCGTACACGATCGTGAACAGCGTGCCGAGGGAACCGATGATGAAGACTCCGGTGAGGCCGGCGATGATTAGACCCTTGCCCTGTTCCGCGCTGAAGGTGTCCCGCAAGGCCGTCGCGCCGATGCGCTGTTTGGCCGCACCCCAGACCGCGATGCCGAGACAGAGCAGGATGGCGACGGCCATCACCACCTCGATCATCACCTTGGCCTCGTTGCCCAGGCTGCCGAAGGGGCCCCAGTCCGGAGCGATCCCGCCGATGATGGTGTTGATGTCTCCCTTGTCGGCCGCAAAGAGCATGTAAGTCACCGCCCCTGGTGGGTAGTTCCGCACGACCCTGCGGTGTGCAGGGGTCAGGTCTCATTGTCGCCGACAACGTCGCCGTCGTATGTCGACTTGACGTCATTGGCTGGCGGGTTTCGTACGTATGGCTGGTACGGTCACTCTGTGTATCACGGCAGGTCACGCCGGGCAATGAGGCCGCAGCGAAACCTGTCGTATGGTTCCGTCGTTGTCCCCCTTTACGGCCTCCGCCCCTACCTGGCGCGGTTTCTGACGACTGGTCGGGTGAGGCGTCGAGTCGATGTTCTCACGGGACGCAGGGGGTGCCTCGCCCCGCCAAGGACCCGGTGGCAGTCGTCGGGGGCCCCAGATGTGAGGCCTCGTCAATGCTCGGCCTGAGAAGGCGTCCGTGGGGGGAGCCGGCGCAGGTGCCGTCGGAGGTGTACCGGCCGGCGGTGATGTCGTAGGGGTCGCAGACGGAGGCGCCGGGGCGTGCTGCGGGTACCCCGGGTCAGCGGGGGCTGAGGCCGTGCAGCAGCAGCTGGACGTGCTCGTCCAGGCCGGCCAGGGCCTCGTCCGCGTCGAGGGTGCATCCGGCGATGAGTGCGGCGAGGCCGTGCATGCTGGCGGCGGCGAACATGGTGATGCGCTCGGGGTCGCCCTGGATGATCTCCCCGCGGTCCTGCGCCTCGGCGACGAGCCGGGTGAAGGAACCGAGGGAGCGGTCGACGGCCGCCGCGAGCTGCGCGGAGCTGTCGGGGTCGTGCTTGCGGGCGAACATCAGCTCCAGCAGTTCCGGGTGCTCGACGGCGAACCCGAGGTAGGCCCGCGCGAGCGCCGTCATGTGCTCCTCAAGGGTCTGGCCGGGGCTGCCGGCGGCGTCCAGGGCCTGGTTGAGGCGCTCGTACCCGTCCAGTGCGAGGGCGTCGAGGAGGGCCTGCTTGTCCTTGAAGTGCCGGCCGGGGGCGGCATGGCTCACGCCGATGTCGCGGGCCAGTTCGCGCAGCGACAGCGCACCGGTCCCCTTCTCGCGCAGGGTGCGTTCGGCGCTCTTGAGGAGGGCGGCGCGCAGATCACCGTGGTGGTAGGGGCGGTTTGCGGACGAGCGCGGCATGCGGACCATCGTATCCCGATGTTGACGGCGTCAGCTTTGTTGGCGGCGCCATCATTGTTGTCATTGACAGCATTGTTGGCGTTGCCTACATTGGCTGCATGGCTGAGACGACGACCCCAGGGCGCGGCACCCGCGCCAACGCCAAGTGGAACGCGACCCACCTCCCCGACCTGACCGGCCGCACGGCCGTGATCACCGGCGGCAACAGCGGCATCGGCCTCACCGCGGCCCAGGCGCTGGCCCGGGCCGGGGCGCATGTGGTGCTCGCCGTACGGGATCTCGCGCGAGGAGGGGCCGCGGCGGCGAAGGTGAGCGGCAGCACCGAGGTGCGCCGCCTGGACCTGGCGGACCTGGACTCGGTGCGTGAGTTCGCGGAGGGCTGGGACCGACCACTGGACCTGCTGATCAACAACGCGGGCGTGATGAAGCTGCCGGAACAGCGCACGAAACAGGGCTTCGAGACACAGTTCGGCACGAACCACCTCGGTCACTTCGCCCTGACGAACCTGCTGCTGCCGCACATCACCGACCGGGTGGTGACGGTCGCCTCCGCCGCCCACCGCTGGGGCGACGCCCGCATCGAGTTCGACGACGTCAACCTCACCGGCCGCTACAACCCGCAGCGCGCCTACGCCCAGTCCAAGCTGGCCAACCTGCTCTTCACCCTGGAACTGCAGCGCCGCCTGACCGAGGCGGGCTCCCCGGTGCGCGCCCTGGCGGTCCACCCCGGTTACACGGCCACCAACCTGCAGGGTCACACGGCGAACCCGGTCGCGCGGGCGCTCATGGTCGTCGGCAACAAGCTCATCGCCCAGGACGACAGGGCCGGCGCCCTGCCCACCCTCTACGCGGCGACCCAGGACCTCCCCGGAGCGGCATACGTCGGCCCCGACGGGCTGGGCGAGTTGCGGGGCGCGCCGACGCTCGTGGGCCGCAGCGCGGCGGCGAGCGACCCGGAGACGGCCCGCCGCCTGTGGACCCTGTCGGAGGAACTGACGGGGGTGGCGTGGCGCCCGGTGGTGGCGGAGGCGCCGTGACCCGACTCGCCAGCCGGGTCAGCGGCGCCGCCCTGAAGTCCCCTCGGCGGGAATGGGCGTCACCGGCCCGCTGAACTTCCGGCTCAACGGCCGTACGGGCCTGGTGGCCGGCGCGCTGGCCGGGCTCGGGCCGGAGATGGTGCGGGCCTTGCCGTACCCCCTGACGACGCCGAATCCGGACGCGGTCTGGGCCCCGTGCGGGCCTGTGCCGACTCCTGGGGTGTCTTCGTGCTGCGGGGGCTGGGCGCGTCCGGAGGCGGGAAGTTGCCGTGGGTCGACCGACAGAGGGGGTGACGTAGCGTAGTCATGCCTGTTCGTGGCGGCGCAGAGGGCGGGACTGGAGGGGGCCCCGTAACGTGGGTACGAAGCCGAGCGGGGCCTCGTGCCCCCTGCCGGAACCGATCGCCCAGCCGGGGATGCCGCCCAGGCGGAAGGACGGAGGCAGCGAGTCATGCCCGTGTCGTCCGGCACCTGCCACGGCCCGTGCCCGTGGCCCGGGAGCCTGCCTCAGACCGCCGGGAAGACCGGCGGTGCGCCAGGGATCCGGGCGTAGATCGTGGGCTGAAAACTCTGCGGTGCCGTTCCCCGAGCCGTTGCGCGGTGACGTTGCTACCGGCGACGTGCCCCGGTACGGAGAGGCTCCGCGGTCACAGGGAGGCGTCACAGGAAAATCTCAATGCAGTCGGGTCGGATTTCTCACCTTCGTGGGAGAGAGTGAGGCCTGATGAAGCGCATCTCACGCATCTCGATCACCTCGCGCCCCGCCCTGCTCGGCGCCGTGGTGATGCTTGCCCTGACCTCGGCGTCCGTGGCTGCCGCCGATGACGGGCCGGGGCCCCTCGGAGTCACCGCCGACGCGGTCGCGACCCGGCAGAGCGTGCGGGTCGGTGCGCTGTTCGGCGCGGACCGGGCCGGCAGCCTGGCCGGGGGACATTTCTGCACGGCCTCGGTGGTGCACAGCCCGCAGGGAGATCTCATCGTCACGGCCGCGCACTGCGCGGGCGGCGCCGACGGCGACCTGGTGTTCGTGCCGGGTTACCGGGACGGGCGGGCGCCGTACGGGGTGTGGAAGGTGACGAGGCGGTACATGCCCGACGGGTGGGCCAAGGAGCAGGACGAGGACAGTGACATCGCGTTCGCCGTCGTCGAGGACCTGGACGGCAGGCGGATCGAGGACGTGGTCGGGGCCAACCGGTTCGCCACGGGCGTGGCCACCGGCGCCACCGCGGTGACCGTCACCGGCTACCCCGACTCCCGCGAGGCCCCCATCAGATGCACCAACAAGCCGACCCGGCACAGCAGCACCCAGCAGCGCATCGACTGCCCCCGCTTCACCAGCGGCACCAGCGGCAGCCCGTGGGTCAACGGCGACGGGCAGGTGGTGGGCGTGCTCGGCGGCCATGACGCGGGGGGCACCACCGCGGACATCTCCTACAGCGTGGTGCTGGGCCGCGAGGCCGCCGAGCTGTACAGGGACGCCGTCAGCGACTTCTGATCTGGAGCGGCGAGGCCAGAACAGGTCGGGGGAGCCGCGCTTCCTACGCGAACGGCTTTCCGTCCTTGCAGGTGTCCGTCTTTTCGATGGCCTTGGTGTAGTTGACGATCAGCCGCTTCATTGCCTGCGTGTCTTTATGGCTTGATCCCCGCATCTGGATAGCGGTGAACAGTTCATTACCCATGAGCTGCTTGCTCGCACAATGGTGTGTCTTCGCGAAAGCTTCATTCCCTGAATACAGGTATCTCCCGTTGTCAGCCTCGTGGTCGACCGCGTCCACGGTCTGTCCCCTCATGAAGTCTGCCGTGTCCTTGCCTGCTTCCCACCATGAGTCGGTGGTTTCCATTACTCGCTTGGAATCGACGGATACTCGGCAGGTTCTGGTGAACCCATAATCGACTTCCTGCTCGACGCTGACCTTTCTGCCGGGAGGCATGAACGGGGCCAGCTCCTTGGCGTCGACGGGTGTTCCGCACAAGGAATTGGGGACTGAGTATTGACGTTCTTGTCCGCCTTTGCTGCACGCTGAGAGGGTGGCGAGAAGCGCGATGGCGGCAATCGCGGACATGGCATGATGGCTTGCGCGGGACTGTCGGGTAGTCATGTGACCTCCTGGTTCAATTTCCCTCACGGGATATCGCCGGCGCTGCCCGGACTTCCACCGTGAATATCGACCCAGGCGTTTTTGTATCCTTGATTCGCTGCGTTATTCGCGTAGGCTGTGAGATCCGACGCATTTAGGTGGTAGCGCTTGGCCGCGAGCTCTGCCGCTCGCTGGGTGTACGTGGCGTTACCTTTTAAGCCGTGCTGCCATACGTCTGCCTCCGCATCCTGGGCATCATTGGCAGCATTGCCTTGGACGTCTTGGAACATTTCTGTCATCGCCATGCTCGTCCCGGTGCTGGCGAATCCGCCGAGAAGCGCCCCGGCCCAGGGGGTCGCCATGCCGGACGTGCCCACGCCGACGACGGTGCCGACTGTGCCGGAGATCAGGTTCTGGTACTGGCTGACGGCGTGGTCGAAGGCGTCGTCCTTGCCCTTCGCCCAGCTGGCGATGGCCTCCATACGGCCCAAGCTGAGCACTCCCGAGACCTCGCCACCCTGCGTCGAGACGGTCTGGACGAGAAGTTTGTGATCGTCGGTGAAGCGCCGGTCGGCAGGCAGATCCGGGTTCAGGTGGTACTGCATCAGCTCCGACATGTACGCCTTCTGGCCAACCTCTACCGCGGCGTAGCCGTCAGGGCTCTGGCCCACCGCGAACAGGAACTTGTTCGCTTCCCCGGGATCCAGCCGGGCTGCGGCTCCTTCGATCGGATACAGCTTGTCGACGTGCGGCACGGTGCTGATGCTTCGATCGATGTCGGGCAGATACTCGGAAGCGATCTGGCCCATGCTGTCCGACATGTATCGCCTGTCCGTGAGCAGCTCCGGCTTGTCCGCCACGCTGGAGACGATCTCCTGGAACAGCTTCGTCTGTCCGCTCGTGTGCGCCGGTGTGTCGACCGTGGGCATCTCTCCGGCCGGGTGGCCGGTGGTCGCTGCCTCCAGGGCCTGGGCCAGGTAGTTCTGGCCGGCGATGCTGTGGACGCCATGGGTGTCGTAGGTGTCCATCGGCCAGTGGCGCTTCTCGAAGAGGTACTCGAAGTTGGAGACGGCCTTCTTGTGGTCGCCGTCCTTCGGGATGAAGTCGTCGTTGAAGAAGTCCGTGGCCGCCGTGGGATTGTGGGACAGGCCCTTCAGGTATCCGGTGAGGGGGTCCCATCCGCCGTCGGAGCCCTCGTAGTTGAGCTGGGGGCCGGTGCTCGCCTGCCAGGCGGTGTACCGGCCGTCGTCCGTGTAGAACCGCTCGGTCTTCATCAGCGCGCGGCCGTAGTCGGTCATGAACCTGTCGTCGAAGTCGCCGTTGCGCATCAGGTTGCTCATCACCTGGAAGCCGATCACGCCGCCGTTGTGGCCGACCGGCTTGTTGCCGAGGGTGATGACCTGGTGTTTCCACTCCGACATGCCCGCGCTGTCCGACTGGCTGGCGGTGGCCAGGGTCAGGCTCAGGTTCTTCTGCAGCTCGGCGTATTTGTAGCCGCGGTCGTAGGCGATGGGTCCGTCGTTGAGGCCGAGCCAGAACTTCGTCGTGCCCTTGGCGCCCAGACGTTCGGTGAACTCCTCGGCGAACAGGGGGTCGTCGTGGTACTTCGCCAAGCCGGCGTTGATCTTGTCGAAGTCCGCGGCGGTGAGTTTCGACGGGTCCTTCCGCGCCAGTTTCGCCAGTTCGTCGGCTTCCTTCACCGCCTTCGCTGCCTGGTCGCGGTTCTTGTAGACCGCGCCGGAGAAGCCGTACTCGCTCTCGTCCACGAGCGCCATGAGGACGTCGGAGGCGGTGCTGTCGCTCTGTGCCGCGTTGCCGAGGATCTTCTGCACCTCGTCGCGCAGGGAGGTCTCCTCCGCGACGGTGTGGTCGGGGACCTCGGTGCCGTGCGCGGCCCGGTCCGGGTGGACGGCCATGGTGACGATGAAGCCGCCGTCGCCCGACGGGATGACCGTGAGGTTCTTCTTGCGGCCGTTCTCGACGGCCGTGTGTAACTGGTTCTTGTAGCTCTTCAGCTCGTCCCTGGTGTCCCGGAGGATGTTGTGGATCGACGTCGCCTCCTTGGCGGCGTCGTCGAACTCGCCGGCCGTCTTGCCGATGAACTCCTTGGAGACGGTGGAGTTCACGCCGTGCCAGTCGGCCTTGACCGCCTTGCCGTGCAGCCCGTCGTGCGCCTGTTTCTGCATTTCCGTCAGGTTGCGGACGAGCAGGCCCCAGTCGTCGACGGCGTCGTCGAGCAGCTTGAAGTTGGCGTGGTAGAGGTCTTCGAACTTCACGCGGCGGCCTCCCTCAGTGCTTCTTCTTCGGGTGGCCGTAGTACACCGGGTTCTTCTTGCCCGGCGCTCCCACGCGCTCGTCGAACCCGGCGTCCAGGGTGTCGATGCTGCTCATCGCGCGCCCGATGTAACCGTCGTCGCCGGCGTGGATCCGCTTGGTGACGTGCATGTGGTTGGAGATCTGACCGCACGCGTCCAGTAACGAGGTCAGTTGCTCGTCCCAGCGCCGGGCCACGTGTTTCAGGCCCTTGCCGAGCAGGAACCCCTGTCCGGCGAGGTCGCCCGCGGCCGATTCGCTGCTCGACTGCGCCACCCGGGCCTTGTGCTGCAGCTGGTCGTAGAGCGAGTGCGCCTCTTTGCCGATCTGCGCCAGGTCGGCGTCGCTGACCTTGAGGTCACCGTAGGCGCTGGTGCCACCGGTACCCGGGTCGGGCAGGTGGTTGAGCTGCATTCTCGCCGGGTGTCGATCCGCGGCGTCGGCCTTGAGCTGTTCCCATTCGTCCCATGCCATTGAAGGGCGCCTCCCCCGTACCGGCTGCTGGTGTCGCTCGGGTCTGCGGTTGCGATCGCCAATGGTAAGGGCATGCCGTGGCGGACATGGGCCGGTTTGTGTGAGGTTGGCGTGTACGTGGCGGCGTCGGCTCATACACTGCTGTCGGCGGACTGACCGGCGGCGAGGGGCGGTTGACGGTGCGTAAGACGTGGGTCGTCGTGGGCGCTGTCGCGGGCGCCGGGCTGAGCTTCGTCATGCTGCTGGTCGTCGGGGTGTACGTGGTCTCCGGCAATCTCGCCGGCGGGGTCGGCGCGGGCAGCCGCGGGCTGGCCAAGGGAGCCGTGCCCGCCGCCTACAAGCAACTGGTGCAGCGGTGGGGCAATCTGTGCCCCGCGCTGAGCCCGGCCCTGCTCGCCGCCCAGCTGTACCAGGAGAGCGGCTGGAACCCCACCGTCGTCAGTCCCGCCGACGCCCGCGGCATCGCCCAGTTCATCCCGGGCACCTGGGCCACCCACGGCATCGACGGCAACGGCGACGGCAAGCGCGACATCTGGGATCCGAATGACGCGATTCCGTCGGCCGCCTCGTACGACTGCGAACTCGCGAAGTACGTCAAGGACGTTCCAGGGAACGTCTCCGACAACATGCTCGCCGCCTACAACGCCGGTGCCTACCGCGTCATAAGGGCGGGCGGGGTCCCCGCCATCCGCGAGACGCGGAACTACGTCCAGCGGATCCGCAGCCTGGAGCAGAGCTTCGCGGCGCCGGTCAGCCGGATCGACCCCACCCGGCAGGCGGCCGGTGCCATCGCCTTCGCCCAGAGCAAGCTCGGCACGCCCTACCTGTGGGGCGGTGACGGCAGCGCTGACCAGGGTGGACGCTTCGACTGTTCGGGGCTGACCAAGGCCGCGTACGAGAAGGTGGGCATCAGCCTGCCGCGTGTCGCCAACGACCAGTACAACGCCGGCCCGCACCCCTCCCGGGACCAACTGCTCCCCGGCGACCTCGTCTTCTTCTCGAACGACCTCAGTGACTCGCGGGCCATCCATCACGTGGGTATCTACGTGGGTGGCGGGTACATGATCGACGCGCCCCGCACCGGAGCCGTGATCCGGTTCGACCCGATCGACACCCCGGACTACTTCGGTGCCACCCGGGTCACCGAAGATGGCGCAAAAGCGCTGCCCACGAAGGTCTGAAGGGGCGTGCACCGTCTGTGAATCCCACCCCTGAGCTGGGGCGATGAGTCTCTCTTCGATAACGTCTGAGTGATCATTCCGTGGAATGTGGAACGTATGAGGGGGAGTCGTGCGTTCCTGTTGACGACTGAGCCACCACGCACACGAGGTGCGTCCGGAAAACCGACGAAGGGGCCGCAGCGCGATGGCTGTACTCGCCGAATCCGGATCGAACCCCGACGTCGAACTGCTCTACGACATCAACGGCTTGGCCAAGGACGCACCGCACTGGTTCGACCGGGCCATGGAGTTCGTCGGTGAGTACGGCCTGCTCCTCGCCATGGTGCTGCTGGTGCTGTGGTGCTGGTGGTCGTTGCGGCGCCGGGGCGGGGAGGACGCGGCCTCCTCGGTCGCCTCCCTGGTGTGGGCGCCCCTCGCGGCCGGTATCGCCGTGCTGGTCAACATTCCCATCCGGGGCTTCGTGGAACGGCCCCGGCCCTTCGTCGACCACCAGGGCCTGGACGTCCTGGTCTCCGGCAAGAACGACTTCTCCTTCGTCAGCGACCACGCGACGATCACCATGGCGCTGGGGGTCGGCCTGTTCGTCGCCAACCGCCGCTTCGGAGTGGCCGGGATCGCCCTCGCCCTGCTGGAGGGCTTCTGCCGCGTGTACATGGGCGTCCACTACCCGACCGACGTCATCGGCGGTTTCGCCCTGGGCACGGCGGTGGCCCTGCTGCTGTCGCCGGCCGCGATGGCCCTGCTCACCCCGCTGATGAAGGCGGTCGAGCGCTCGCGGCGGGCGGGCTGGATCGTCCGGCGCCGCCCGGCCCGCGGGCCGGGCGACAATGCGCTGCTGCCCGGTGCGCGCCGCCCTGTGGAGTCCGAGGAGCGGGACCTGGCGGCGTGAGCGTTCCGGCCGAGCCGCCGCGTCCTGCTCCTCCGTGCCCTTCTCACAGGCCTTGCGGGTAAGAGAAGAACCTCTCCGGGTCGTACCGCTTCTTCACCTGGCCGAGCCGGTTCACCGCGTCCCCGTAGTACGCCTTCCGCCAGTTCGTCAGCGTCGGGTCCGTGTAGTTCTGGTACGCCGCGCCGGAGGCGTACGGCCTCATCGCGTCGCGTGCCGACGTCAGCCAGGACTGGGCCGTACCGCCCGAGGCGCCCGCTCCCCAGGACGCGATGTACTGCGCGAGCATCCGCGAGCGGCGGTGGACGAAGGCCGTCGCCGTGGGGCCGACCCGGTTGACCGCTCCGCCCAGGGCCGTGAACGCGACGCTGCCCGCGCCGCCCCGGACGGCGGCGATCTGCTTCAGCACGGTCTGGATGCCCGCCGCGGACAGGGAGCGGTCGAAGAAGTCCGAGCGGGCCGCGTACGTCTCCCGGCCCAGCGCGCCCTGCGGGGAACGGCCGGGGGTGGAGCCCGGCAGATGGCACTGGGCGGCGGTGGAGAAGGAGGAGCAGCCGGCGTAGATCTCCATCGCCTCCTCGTAGCCCCGGCGGTGCAGGGAGACGGAGGAGGCGTTCGCGCCGGCCTGGTGGGCGAGGCGGTCCACGGCGTTCTGGAGTTCGCCGTAGGTGCCGAGGGAGAAGCAGGCCACGGAGACCGTGGGTGTGCGGCCGGGCGTGGCGGCCAGGTGCAGGGAGGACCAGATCTCGTCCGGCTGGGTCGGCCCCCATTCCTGCCAGGCCTTCAGTACCGCCGCCGCCTTCGCCCACGGCCAGGTCAGGTATGCGGTCACCGCCTGGGGCGCCGGGTGCGTGCGGAAGACCAGCTCGGTGACGACGCCGAAGTTGCCGTTGCCCGCGCCGCGCAGCGCCCAGAAGAGGTCGGAGTGGTTCCTCGCGTCAGCGGTCACCTGCCTGCCGTCCGCCGTGATCAGCGTCGCCTGGGTGAGGCTGTCGCAGGTCAGGCCGTACGCGCGGGAGACGACGCCGTGGCCGCCGCCCAGTACGAGGCCGGAGACGCCGACGGTGGGGCACGAGCCCGCGGGTATGGTCACGCCCTTCGCGGCCAGCGCCCGGTAGACGTCGATCAGCTTCGAGCCGGCGCCGACGACCGCCTGCCCGCCGCTCACCCGGATCCGGTTCAGTTCGGACACGTCGAGGATCAGTCGGTTGTCGCCGGAGGAGTAACCGGCGTAGGAGTGTCCGCCGTTGCGTATCGACACCTTCAAGCCGTGGGCGCGGGCGTAGGCCAGGGTCGTACGGATGTCGTCCGTGTGGGCGACATAGGCGACGGCGGAGGGCTTCAGTCCGTCGAAGCGGGTGTTGTACAGCTGGTGGGCCGTCTTCCAGGCGGTGTCGCCGGGGCGGACCAGGGGGCCGTCGAGGTCGCGGGCGAGGGCGGCCCAGTCGGCGGGAGCGCTTGCGCTGGTGGTCTTCAGCGACGTACGCGAGGATGACGTGCGGGAGGGCGACGTCACGTGCGCCGAGCGGTCGGCGGACGGGCCGCCACCCGCGCTGCACGCGGTCAGCGTGGTCGCCGCCAGTGCGGCTGCGCCGCCCGAGATGAACGTACGCCGTTCCATGTCCGCCGCCTTTCCAAGCTGTCGTGGAACGAGACGGCGTCCTGCGCACAAGGGTTCCCCCGGTCGGGCCAACGAGGTCGAATACCTGTCCGCCCCGTTCGCCGCTACCAGCCGATACCCCACCAGACAGCCCGGTCGTCGGAACCTGCACGTGCTCTCCCCGTAAGCATTCCGTGACCTAACCGGGTCGATGGCAGGGGTTCACCCGCCGTTCATTTACGGCCTTCGGCGGCTTCACCTCTTCTGCCTAATTTCGGCCTTACCCGGTGCGGAGTGCGGTCGTAGATGCGCTCAGCACCCCGACGACTTCGCGCGCCGCCGACAGCGGCGGCTCCTGGAAGGAACTCCCGAAAGTGATGCTTCAGCGCAAGAACCGGCTGCGCGCCCTTTCCCTCGGTGCTGTCGCCGTCACCGGCGCCCTGGCTCTGACGGCGTGCGGCTCCGACGACAACGGCGACAGCAACGGCGGCGGCAAGTCGGCTGCCCCGGCCACCGCCAGCTCGGTCAAGTGCGACGACGCCAAGGGTCAGCTGCTCGCAGACGGCTCCTCCGCGCAGAAGAACGCCATCGACGCCTGGGTGAAGCAGTTCTCCACCGCCTGCAAGGTGCAGATCAACTACAAGGGTGGCGGCTCCGGCGCCGGTGTGACCGCGTTCACCCAGGGTCAGGTCGCCTTCGCCGGTTCCGACTCCCCGCTGAAGCCCGAAGAGGTCGCGGCCTCCAAGAAGGTCTGCAACGGCGGCCAGGGCATCGACCTGCCGATGGTCGGCGGCCCGATCGCCCTCGGCTACAACGTCCCGGGTGTCGACAGCCTCGTCCTGGACGCGCCGACGATCGCCAAGATCTTCGACAGCAAGATCACCAAGTGGAACGACAGCGCGATCGCCAAGCTGAACCCGGGCGTCAAGCTGCCCGACCTCAAGATCCAGGCGTTCCACCGCTCGGACGAGTCCGGCACCACGGACAACTTCACCAAGTACCTGATCGCCACCACCCCGGACAACTGGAAGTACTCCGGCGGCAAGGCCTGGCAGGCCAAGGGCGGTCAGTCCGCTCCGCAGTCCGCGGGTGTGGCCCAGCAGGTCAAGCAGACCTCCGGCGCCATCGGCTACTTCGAGCTGTCCTACGTCAAGGACGGCATGAAGGCCGTCTCCCTCAAGACCGGTGCCAGCAAGCCGGTCGCCCCCAGCACCGAGAGCGCCACCGCCGACATCGCCGCCGCGAAGGTCGTCGGCACCGGCAAGGACCTGTCGCTGAAGCTGGACTACAACACCAAGGCCGAGGGTGCCTACCCGATCACCCTGGTCACCTACGAGATCGTCTGCGACAAGGGCAACAAGGCGGACACCCTGCCCGCCACCAAGGCGTTCCTGCGCTACATCGCCTCCGAGGACGGCCAGAAGATGCTCTCCGGCATCGACTACGCCCCCGTCCCGGCCGAGATCAACGCCAAGGTCCGCACCACCATCGAGGGCCTGAGCTGACCTGATCCCGAAAGTGCGGCCCGGTCCCACGGCCTCCCCGTGACCGGGCCGCACCGTCCGGTGCACCGCCGCCACGAGTCGTGGCCCCCACAGGGGCGCATGGCTCAGCAGACCGGAGAACCCGATGGACATATCGAAGACAACTGACGCATCTCCACCCCTTCACCAGCCCGCGGCCGAGCAGTCGAGCCTGGCCCGCGGCGCCACCCGGCCCGGTGACCGCATCTTCCTCGGTCTCTCCCGCGGCGCGGGCATTCTGCTGTTGCTGATCATGGCCGCGATCGCGGTCTTCCTCACCTACCGTGCCTCCCTGGCGATCAGCAAGGACCACGGCAACTTCCTGACCACCTTCGAGTGGAACACCGGCCTGGTCCCGCCGAGCTTCGGTATCGCGGTGCTGGCCTTCGGCACGATCGTCTCCTCGGTCATCGCCATGGTCCTGGCGGTCCCGGTCGCGGTCGCCATCGCGCTGTTCGTCACGCACTACGCACCGCGCCGGCTGGCCGGCCCCGTCGCGTACGTGATCGACCTGCTGGCCGCCGTGCCGTCCATCGTGTACGGCCTGTGGGGCGCGCTCGTGCTCGTGCCGCACATGAACGGCCTCTACGGCTGGCTCAACGACTACCTCGGCTGGACCGGCCTGTTCTCCTGGGACGAGGGCGCCCCGCGTTCGATGCTCACCGTCGGCATCCTGCTCGCGATCATGATCCTGCCGATCATCACCAACGTGAGCCGTGAGGTCTTCCGCCAGGTCCCGCAGATGCATGAGGAGGCGGCCCTGGCCCTCGGCGCCACGCGCTGGGAGGTCATCCGCATGGCCGTGCTGCCCTTCGGCCGCTCCGGCGTGATCTCCGCCTCGATGCTCGGCCTGGGCCGCGCCCTCGGCGAGACCATGGCCGTCGCCACGGTCCTCTCCCCCGACTTCCTCGTGCACGCCAGCCTGCTCAACCCGGGTGGCGGCACCTTCGCCCAGAACATCGCCAGCAAGTTCAGCGAGGCGACGGAGTTCGGCCGGGACGCGCTGATCGCGTCCGGTCTGGTCCTGTTCGTCATCACGCTGGTGGTCAACGGCGCGGCCCGGCTGATCATCGCCCGCCGCGCGGAGTACTCGGGGGCCAACGCATGAGCCACGCAGCCGTCATCACCGACAAGCAGCCCAGCACCCTGCGCGGCGCCAGCCTGCCCAGGTGGTCGCCGTGGGCGATCGCCGGGGGCTCCCTCGCCCTGGGCCTCGGCATCTCCTTCGCCGCCGGCCTGCACAGCAAGATCCAGTGGGGTCTGATCGCCGCGGTCCTGTTCGTCCTCGGCACGTATGTGCTCGCCGCGCGCGTCGAGGGCCGCCGCCAGGCCAAGGACCGCGTCGCGACCAGCCTCGTCTGGGTCGCCTTCCTGGTCGCCGTGGTGCCGCTGGTCTCCCTGATCTGGGTGACCGTCGCGCGCGGTGTGAAGGTCCTGGACCCCTACTTCCTGAGCCACTCCATGGGTGTCGTCGCCGACACCGAGCCGGGCGGTGGCGTGTACGCCGCCATCATCGGCAGCCTGGAGCAGGTGGGCCTCGCCACCGCGATCGGCGCCCCGATCGGCATCCTCACCGCGATCTACCTCGTGGAGTACGGGCGGGGCACGCTCGCCAAGGCGGTCACCTTCTTCGTCGACGTGATGACCGGCATCCCGTCGATCGTCGCCGGTCTGTTCATCCTCAGCCTGGTGCTCATCATGAAGCTGGGGCCCTCCGGCTTCGCCGGCTCCCTCGCCCTGGCCATCCTGATGATGCCGGTCGTGGTCCGCTCCACCGAGGAGATGCTCAAGCTCGTCCCGAACGAGCTGCGCGAGGCGTCCCTGGCGCTGGGCGTGCCGAAGTGGCGCACCATCCTGAAGGTGGTCCTGCCGACCTCCATCGGCGGCATCACCACCGGCGTCATGCTGGCCGTCGCCCGTATCGCGGGCGAGACCGCGCCGGTGCTGCTGCTGGTGTTCGGCAACCCGTTCATCAACAACGACCCCTTCCACGGGGCCCAGGCGTCGCTGCCGCTGTACATCTACAACCAGTTCGCGAACAGCGCGGGCTCCGGTGCGGCGTACGACAGGGCCTGGGCGGCATCGCTCACGCTGATCGCCTTCGTGATGATCCTCAACCTGGGTGCCCGCGCGATCGCGCGCTGGAAGGCCCCGAAGACCGGTCGCTGACCGCGGCCTCGGCGACTGAAGACTTTGGAAGTGAAGCAGTAATGGCCAAGCGAATCGACGTAAGCGGACTGACCGCCTACTACGGCTCCCACAAGGCGATCGAGGACATCTCGATGACCGTCGAGCCGCGTTCGGTGACGGCGTTCATCGGCCCCTCCGGCTGCGGCAAGTCGACGTTCCTGCGCACCCTCAACCGCATGCACGAGGTCACCCCGGGCGGCCGGGTCGAGGGCAAGGTGCTCCTCGACGACGAGGACCTCTACGGCGCGGGCGTCGACCCGGTGTCGGTGCGCCGCGAGGTCGGCATGGTGTTCCAGCGCCCGAACCCGTTCCCCACGATGTCGATCTTCGACAACGTGGCGGCGGGCCTGCGCCTGAACGGCAACTACCGCAAGAGCGAGCTGAACGACATCGTCGAGCGGTCGCTCAAGGGCGCGAACCTCTGGAACGAGGTCAAGGACCGTCTGAACAAGCCCGGCTCGGGCCTCTCCGGTGGTCAGCAGCAGCGTCTGTGCATCGCGCGGGCGATCGCGGTGGAACCGAAGGTCCTGCTCATGGACGAGCCCTGCTCGGCCCTGGACCCGATCTCCACCCTCGCCATCGAGGACCTGATCGGTGAGCTGAAGGAGCGCTTCACGATCGTCATCGTGACGCACAACATGCAGCAGGCGGCCCGTGTCTCGGACCGCACGGCGTTCTTCAACCTCGCCGCCGTCGGCCAGCCCGGCCGGCTGATCGAGATCGACGACACGGAGCGCATCTTCTCCAACCCGTCGGTCCAGGCCACCGAGGACTACATCTCGGGCCGCTTCGGCTGATCCGCAGCCCCTGAACGCCTCGCGGTGCTGCATGGCGGTGCCACCGCGAGGACGCAAAAAAGGCCCGCCCCCGGATCTCCGGGGGCGGGCCCGCTGCTTTTGGCCGGTGCCCGTCACCGCGTGGTCCCGGGTGGCGGTGGTCCGGCACGGGCCGGGGCCGGGGGGCGCGGGAGCCCCCCGGCCCCGGCCCTACAGCGCGGTCAGGTTCACCACCTCGAAGGCCAGCGCGGCGACCAGTGCCGCGGCGGGCATCGTGATGAACCAGCCGAGCACGATGTTCTTGGCCACGCCCCAGCGCACGGCGTTGAGCCGCTTCGTGGCGCCCACGCCCATGATCGCCGAGGTGATGACATGGGTGGTGGAGATCGGCGCCTTGAACAGGTACGCCGTACCGAACATGATCGAGGCGCCCGTGGCCTCCGCGGCGAAGCCCTGCGGCGGGTCCAGCTCGATGATCTTGCGGCCCAGCGTGCGCATGATCCGCCAGCCGCCCGCGTAGGTGCCGAGCGACAGCATCACCGCGGAGACGATCTTCACCCACACCGGGATCGGGGCGCCGAAGGTCGAGTGGCCGGAGATCACCAGGGCCATCACCACGACACCCATGGTCTTCTGGGCGTCCTGCAGACCGTGGCCGAGGGCCATGCCGGCCGCCGAGACGGTCTGGGCGATGCGGAAGCCCCGCTTGGCCTTGTGCGGGTTGGCCCGCCGGAAGATCCACATGATCGCCGTCATGACCAGGTAACCGACGAGGAGACCGACCACGGGGGACAGGATCATCGGAATGATGATCTTGTTCAGCACGCCGTTCCAGTGCACGGCCGTACCGCCTGCCAGGGCCGCGCCCACCAGGCCGCCGAACAGCGCGTGGGAGGACGAGGAGGGCAGGCCGAAGTACCAGGTGACCAGGTTCCAGACGATCGCGCCGACCAGGGCCGCGAAGAGGATGCCCATGCCGTGCGAGCCCGAGGGTGTCTCGATCAGGCCCTCGCTGACGGTCTTGGCGACCCCGGAGCCCAGGAAGGCACCGGCGAGGTTCATCACGGCGGCCATCGCGAGGGCGGCGCGCGGGGTCAGCGCGCGCGTCGACACCGATGTGGCGATCGCGTTCGCGGAGTCGTGGAATCCGTTCGTGTACGTGAAGAAGAGCGCGACCAGAATGGTCGCGACGAGGGCGAAGGTGTCCATCGACGCCTCAGGACTCCTTGACGGCGATGGTCTCCACCGTGTTCGCCACGTGCTCGAACGCGTCCGCCGCCTCTTCCAGGACGTCCACGATCTGCTTGAGCTTCAGCACCTCGATCGCGTCGTACTTGCCGTTGAAGAGGTGGGCCAGCAGCTTGCGGTGGATCTGGTCCGCCTGGTTCTCCAGCCGGTTGACCTCGATCCAGTACTCGGTGAGGTTGTCCATCGTGCGCAGGTGCGGCATGGCCTCCGCGGTCAGCTCGGCCGCCCGCGCCAGAACCTCGATCTGCTGCTCTATGCCCTTGGGCAGTTCCTCGATGTTGTAGAGGACGACAAGGTCGACGGCCTCTTCCATGAAGTCCATGATGTCGTCGAGGGACGACGCGAGGGAGTAGATGTCCTCGCGGTCGAAGGGCGTGATGAACGAGGAGTTCAGTTGGTGGAAGATCGCATGCGTGGCGTCGTCACCTGCGTGTTCCGCGGCCCGCATACGCTCTGCGATCTCGGCCCGGGCGGAGGCGTCCGCCCCGAGCAGTTCCATCAGGAGTTTCGAGCCGGTGACGATGTTGTCCGCGGAGGCGGCGAACATGTCGTAGAAGCTCGTCTCCCTGGGGGTCAGACGAAAGCGCACAAGGGGTCCTCGGGGTGCATCGGTTTCGGTCAGGCTGATGCTAGGCGCATCATCCGGCCACGGCTATCGGGCCGTCCCCCAGTGTCGCCCATCGGGCACCCGGATCGGCACGGGGGCGGACCAAGGGCCTCATACCCAGCAAAGTTCGCTATCATATACCCGCCTGGGGTATATGCAGGCTCGTCCGGACAACAGGGAGGCCCGTGATGACGGCGACCGAGGCCCACGCGACCACGCACGGTTACCACAAGCAGAAGGACGAGCACCTCAAGCGGCTGCGCCGGATCGAGGGGCAGATCCGCGGCCTGCAGCGCATGGTCGACGAGGACACCTACTGCATCGACATACTCACCCAGGTCTCGGCCTCCACCAAGGCCCTGCAGTCGTTCGCCCTGCAGCTGCTCGAGGAGCACCTGCGGCACTGCGTGGCGGACGCGGCCCTCAAGGGCGGTGACGAGATCGACGCGAAGGTGGACGAGGCGACGAAGGCGATCGCCCGCATGCTGCGCACCTGAACCCGGTCCTCAGCGGGACTCGCGCTCCTCGGCGACCCGCAGGACCTCGTCGATGCTTTCCAGGCTGAGCCGGTCCTCGGCGGCCGAGGCCGCGATGATCAGCTCTCCGCACAGCTCTATCTCGGCGAGAGCCACGTGGTCCTGGACCGCCGTACCGCCTGCCGGAGCCACGTGCCTCACCTCTTCCCCGCCGTCACCGACTCCCTAGAGTAGGCAGCGGTCCGGACCCCGCGCATGGCACGGACGGGCTAGTCGGGGGTGGCGGCACTGACTAGTTTCCGCCCTCCCTCCGGCCCTTGTCTGCGCCCTTGTCCCCGCCTTGATCGTCGTCCTCGGCGATCCAGCCCGCGTAGATGTCCCTGGAGCGCGGCAGGAGTACGTCCACGGGGGCGCCGAAGCCGTACAGCAGCGTGGTCGAGGCGACCGCCACGGGCGTCTTCTGGCGGCCGTTGACGAAGCTGAAGCGCTGCCTGAGCTTGCGGACGCGGCCCTGGTCGTCGAGGTAGGCGTCGAACGGCACCTGGGCCGTGGCGAATCCTCTGGCCGCCGCCTCGAGGCACGCCCGCACGTCCGCCGGCGCGCCGCGGGCCGCGACGGAGAGGTCCGCGGTCCCCCGGTAGTGCCGTACCCCGGTGCCGCCTACCTCGGTCGTGCCGAGGTACGTCGCCGTGCGCGTCCCGCGCAGCACTTCGGCCGCCGTGGACGGGTCGGTCGCGCCGCCGGTCACCAGGTTGCCGTCGGACAGGGCGGCCGTCTCCACCCGCACCCATTTGTCGGCGGGCACCCCGGCGCCCCGGTTCTTCATGAACAGGGCGCCCGGTGTGAGGAGTTCGGTGATGGGCCGGTGCTGCGAGGCGCCCGTCGGGTCCTCGGGCAGCACGACCGTGAGGTGCCCGAGCCGGCGCCGGTAGTCGTAGACACCCCTGCCGCGGATGGTGACCCGGGTGCCGCCCGTGGCCATCTCCATCGACGTGCTGACCTTGGAACTGCCCGCGTCGCGCAGGGTGTCGGCGGCCCCGTGCAGCACGGTGACCGGATCGCCGACGGGCCCGTTCACGCCCTCGGCGGCGGCCCCGCTGCCGGAGCAGCCCGTGACAGCCGCGCCGAGCCCTGCTGTGATCCCCATGATCCCCACCGCGACGACGGTCCTGCCCGCGCGCCTGTGCTGCCGCCGATCCATCGCCTGCCTACTCCCAGCCGGTACGTCCGTGGGCCCCCTTCGATCCGGTTAACGACGGGTAGGGAGCGCCGTCACGCGCGGTCGGAACCGGGGGTGACGAAGCCCGTGGGAGGGCCGTACGCCGTTCGACGGCGGAGTCGGTAACGTTGCCCGGGTGGCGCAGCAGGACGGGCCGGACAGGGCCCGGCAGGGGCAGGTACACCTCACGACGACGAGCGAACAGGGCCGCTTCTGCGTGGCCCACTGCACATGCGGCTGGCGCGGCCCGGCCCGCCGGGCCCGCAGCCAGGCCAGGACGGACGCCGCGGATCACACCGCGGCCGTATGAGGTGCCGCGCTCATCCGGGTGCGAGGCTGCGGACCAGCGCGTCCACCAGCTCCCGGTCCCGGGGCTGGGTCAGCCGGCAGCGGGCCGCGGCGGGGGAGAGCCACAGCACGCGGTCGACCTCCGAGTTCGGCGTGAAGTGGCCGGAAACAGCCTCTGCCGCCCAGTAACGCACCTGCTTCGGGCGGCCGTTGGCCAGATAGCGCACAGTCGGCAGCTCGGTGCCGGGGACGGCCGTGCAGCCGGTCTCCTCCACCACCTCTCGCAGGGCGCCCGCGAGCGCGTCCTCGCCCCGCTTCAGCTTGCCCTTCGGGTGGGACCAGTCGTCGTACTTGGGCCGGTGGACCAGGCAGACCTCGAGGTCGCCCGGGACCGGCGAGCGGCGCCACAGCACGCAGCCCGCCGCCCGGACCAAGGTGTCGTTCACGCCGCCTCCTCGGGAGGGTTCAGGGTGCGCCGACCGTCTGCCCCAGCCATGCCTGCTGGAAGGCGAACCGGGCCGCCTCCACCTCGTGCCGCTGGTCGGCGTGGAGCACGCCGAGCGCGTACGCCGTCGCCGGGGCGATGCGCGGCGTACGGGCCGCCTGGGCCGCCGCCGCTGCCGCCTCCGAGGCGTCCCGGTGCTGGTTCAGCGCCTGGCCGGCCGTCAGGAGCCTTACGTCCGCGGGGGCGTCGCCCTCGTGCATCGCCTCGCGGGCGTACCGGTGCAGGCGCAGCAGCAGCCGGACCTGGTGCCAGGGGCCGTCCTGGGGGTGCGGGGTGAGGTCCGGGGACAGGCCGTGGATCAGGGCCTCGGCGTTGTAGGGGTGGCCGGCGGTGACCAGCGGCAGGCTGCCGACGGCGTCCGTGAGGCGTTCCTTCGCCGCGGCGGCCAGCGGGCCCAGGTCCGTGGTGGCGGCGGCCGGGGTCAGGGGCACCTCGCTGGCGAGTACGGCGACCTTGTCGGCGACGGCGTGGAAGCGGGAGGAGCCGATGGCCTGGAGCGCCGTGGAGTGGGCACGGGTCCGGGCGAGGGTGAGCTGCCGTTCGAGCAGCGCCCCCGCCTTGGCCGCGCCCACGGTGAGGTTGCCGCGCTCTGTGCCCGCCGCCGGGCGGGCCGGTCCGCCGGGGCTGGACGGTGCTTCCTCCACGCCCGGGCCGGCTCGCCTGCCCACGGCTTTGTTCGTCAGCGCCGCCTGTGTCGGGAACACCGTCGCGCCCGACAGCCTGTGCAGGGCCTGCAGGAGGCGTTCCAGGCGGGCCTCGTAGGCGTGTTCGAGGCCCAGTGTGCCGGACAGCCAAGCCAGTTCGGGGCGCATCTCCTCGGACCAGTCGGGGTCCAGCAGGGGGCGGAAGGTGTGGAGGCTGCCGCTGATGCGGCGGGCCGAGCGGCGCAGTGCCCTGGCGGCGTCGACGGCCCCCCCGGCGTTGCCGGCCGTACTGCCGCCGGACTCCCGGTGCAGGCGCAGCGCGCGCAGGAACTCCGTGGCCTGCGCGCGTAGATAGCCTGAGAGGGCGTCCCCCCTGACCGTCCCGGCCGCGGGGTCCGTCGGGTCAAGGTGTTGCATTGCCACGCCGGCGCCTCCGGGCGTCTATGAGCATCTCCTGAACGTTGCGCAGGGGCTGTCCGTCCGCGTCGGTCGCGTGCCGGGTCCACTCGCCGTCGGGGCCGAGGTGCCAGGAGGCGGTGGAGTCGGACATGCCGGTGTCGAGCAGCCGGTTCAGGGCCGCCCGGTGGCCGGGGTCGACGACCCGGACCAGGGCCTCTATCCGGCGGTCGAGGTTGCGGTGCATCATGTCGGCGCTGCCGATCCACACCTCGGGTTCGCCGCCGTTGCCGAAGGCGAAGACCCGGGAGTGCTCGAGGAAGCGGCCGAGGATCGAGCGGACCCGGACGTTCTCCGACAGGCCCGCGACGCCCGGACGGACGGCGCAGATGCCCCGCACCCAGATGTCGACCGGCACGCCCGCCTGGGACGCCCGGTAGCAGGCGTCGATGATCGCCTCGTCGACGATCGAGTTGACCTTGATGCGGACGAACGCCGGGCGGCCCGCGCGGTGGTTCCTGATCTCCTTGTGGATCCGCGAGACCAGCCCGTCCCGCAGCGACTTGGGGGCGACCAGGAGCCGGCGGTACGTCTCCCGGCGGGAGTAGCCGGACAGGCGGTTGAAGAGGTCCGAGAGGTCCGCGCCGACCTGCGGGTCGGCGGTGAGCAGGCCCAGGTCCTCGTACAGACGCGCCGTCTTCGGGTGGTAGTTGCCGGTGCCGACGTGGCTGTAGCGCCGCAGCGTCTCACCCTCCTGGCGTACCACCAGGGACAGCTTGCAGTGCGTCTTCAGACCGACCAGGCCGTACACGACGTGGCAGCCGGCCTCCTCCAGGCGCTTCGCCCACTTGATGTTGGCGTGCTCGTCGAAGCGGGCCTTGATCTCGACCAGCACGAGGACCTGCTTGCCGGCCTCGGCGGCGTCGATGAGCGCGTTGACGATCGGGGAGTCGCCGGAGGTCCGGTACAGGGTCTGCTTGATCGCGAGGACGTCCGGGTCCTCGGCCGCCTGCTCGATGAAGGCCTGCACGGACGTCGAGAAGGAGTCGTACGGGTGGTGCAGCAGGACGTCCCGGCTGCGCAGCGCCGCGAAGATGTCGGGCGCGGAGGCCGACTCGACCTCGGCGAGGTCGCGGTGGGTGCCCGCGACGTACTTCGGGTACTTCAGCTCCAGGCGGTCGATGCCGGCGATACGGAAGAGACCGGTGAGGTCCAGGGGACCCGGCAGCGGGTACACCTCGGCCTCGGAGATCTTCAGCTCGCGCACCAGCAGGTCGAGCACCTCGCGGTCGATGGACTCCTCGACCTCCAGGCGCACCGGCGGCCCGAAGCGGCGCCGCATGAGTTCCTTCTCCAGGGCCTGGAGCAGGTTCTCCGCGTCGTCCTCCTCGACCTCCAGGTCCTCGTTCCTGGTCAGGCGGAAGGCGTGGTGCTCCACCACCTCCATGCCCGGGAACAGTTCCTCCAGGTGCGCGGCTATGACGTCCTCCAGCGGGACGTACCGGCCGGGCGCGGCCTCCAGGAACCGGGACAGCAGCGGCGGCACCTTCACGCGGGCGAAGTGCTTGTGGCCGCTCACCGGGTTGCGTACGACCACGGCCAGGTTCAGGGACAGGCCGGAGATGTACGGGAAGGGGTGCGCGGGGTCCACGGCCAGCGGGGTGAGGACCGGGAAGATCTGGTGCCGGAAGAGCGTGAAGAGGCGGGCCTGCTCCTTCTCGGTCAGCTCGTTCCAGCGGACCAGGTGGATGCCCTCCTCCGCGAGTGCGGGAGCGACGTCCTCGTGGTAGCAGGCGGCGTGCCGGGCCATCAGCTCGCGCGAGCGGGCCCAGATCATCTCCAGGACCTCGCGGGGCTGCAGACCGGAGGCCGAACGGGTGGCGACCCCGGTCGCGATGCGGCGCTTCAGACCGGCCACCCGGACCATGAAGAACTCGTCCAGGTTGCTGGCGAAGATCGCCAGGAAGTTGGCGCGCTCCAGCAGGGGCGTGTTCGGGTCCTCGGCCAGCTCCAGGACGCGCTCGTTGAAGGCGAGCCAGCTGCGTTCCCGGTCGAGGAACCGGCCCTGGGGCAGGGGCGCCCCCTCGGCGTCGGAGTCCTCGTAGGCGTCGAGGTCCGCGTCGATGTCGGGTTCCAGGTCGGAGACCGCGGCGGCCACCGTGTGCGGGCGGTGCGCGGCGATGGAGCCCACGGAGGGCTGGACGTGCTGTACCTCGGCCTGGGTGTCTGACTGGCTCATAGACCCATTGTTCCGCGCCCACGGCGTGACGGGCGCGTCGGAACGTGCGGGTGGGAGCGTCATCGCCCCGCTTCCCGCGGGCCCCTCGGGGGGCGGCGAAGGCTCTGGCACGGCGGGCGTCATTGGCCGAGCGTCGCAAGCCCGGCTGAATCAATGGTTACGGCGACATGACGTCCCGGCTAGCGAGGGGCGGCTCCCGGGCGCACCGCGGTGCGTGCGCCGGGGGCCGGGCGGTGACCGTGGGTGTGCGGGCGGACGCCGCGTGTGTGTCGGCCGGGGTGGGTGACCGTCTCTCCCGCGCGGTCCGGTGCCCCGTCCGGCGGTCACGTCTCGGTGCGGTACATCAGGTCCGTCTCGTGGACCGTGAAGCCCAGCCGCTCGTACACCGACACGGCCGCCTTGTTGTCGGCGTCGACGTAGAGCATCGCCGTCGGCAGGCCGAGACCGGCCAGATGGCGCAGGCCGATCGTGGTCAGCGCCTTGCCGAGGCCGCCGCCCTGCTCGCCGGGCCGGACGCCGAGGACGTACACCTCGCCGAGCCCCTCCTCGGGGTGCACCTTCGTCCAGTGGAAGCCGATCAGCTCCCCGTCCCGCTCGGCGAGGAAGAATCCGGCCGGGTCGAACCACGGCTCGGCCTTGCGGTCGTCCAGGTCGCGCTGGGTCAGCGAGCCCTGCTCGGGGTGGTGGGCGAAGGCCGCCGCGTTCACCGCGAGCCAGGCGGCGTCGTCCTTGCCGGGCACGAAGGTGCGTACGGTCACCCCCTCGGACAGTGCCGGCTCGGGCAGCTGCAGACCGGCCAACGGCCGTCGCATCTGGCGCAGTTCACGGAACAGGGTCAGGCCGAGCACCTGGGCCAGGTGGCGGGCGGAGGAGTGCCCGCCGTGCGCCCACACCCGCAGCCGCTTGCCGGAGGCGGCCAGCAGCGCCGAGCCGATCGCCCGGCCGTGTCCGTGCCCGCGGTGCCCGGGATGGACGACCAGTTCGGCGGCCGGCGCCTCCACCGGGTCGGTGTCCTCCAGTTGTGCGTAGCCGACGAGTTCGCCGTCGATGGTCAGCAGCAGGTGCGAGACGCCCTCGCGCGGCCCGCCGCGCAGTTGCAGCCTGCCCTGTTCGGACACCGGCTGCTGCCCGTCGACCTGTGCGGCCTGCGCGAGCAGCCCGAGCACGGCCTCGGCCTGGCTCGGGGTGAGTTCGGTGTAGGTCTCGATGGCACGGGAGGCAAAGGGCCGTACGGCGTCGTCGCTGCTCATGCGTACGAGGGTACGGCCAGCCCCGGACCGGAGGGCCGACATCGGGCGGCAGCGTCCGGACGGTGAAGGGGCATCAGCCGTCCGGTGATCGCCCGGACCGGATCGTGGCCGTGGTCGCAGCAGTGCGGGCCTGGGCCTGCCGGTGGTCAGACCGCGGCGCGGGTGTGCGGGCCTGGGCCTGCCGGTGGTCAGACCGCGGCGCGGGTGGGCTCCCCGCCCGGCGTCAGACGGTCTCCGGCGGAGCGGCGGGTGCCCCCGGCAGCCGTACCGTCACCAGGGTGCCGTCGCCGTTCGCGCCGGTCACGGTGACCGTGCCGCCCCCCTGCTGGACCGTGCGCGCCACGATGGACAGCCCCAGGCCCGAGCCGGGCAGGGCACGGGCGCTCGGGGAGCGCCAGAAGCGGTCGAAGACGTGGGGGAGTTCGTCGGCGGCGATGCCGGGGCCGTGGTCGCGGACGGTCAGGACGCCACCGGTCAGCTGCACCTCGATCGTGCCGCCCTCAGGGCTGAACTTGACCGCGTTGTCGAGGATGTTGACGATCGCCCGCTCCAGGGCCGAGGGCTCCGCCCGTACGAACCAGGGGTCCAGGTCCGCCGTGATCGACAGCTCGGGACCGCGCAGGCGCGCCCGGCGCAGGGCGGCTTCGACGGCGTCCTGGAAGGAGACCACCTGCACGCGCTCGCCGCGCTGCCCCTCCGAGCGGGACAGCTCCTGCAGGTCGCCGATCAGCGCGGCCAGCTCCGTCACCTGTGCCTTCACGGAGGCCAGCAGGGCCTTGCGGTCCTCCGGCGGGATCGGGCGGCCCGTCTCCTCGCTGCGGGTGAGGAGTTCGATGTTCGTCCGCAGCGAGGTCAGAGGGGTGCGCAGCTCGTGCCCGGCGTCCGCGATCAGCTGCTGCTGGAGGTCGCGGGAGCTGGCCAGGGAGGCGGTCATGGAGTTGAAGGAGCGGGAGAGGCGGGCCACCTCGTCCTCGCTGTCGTCGTGCACCGGGATGCGGATGGACAGGTCCTCGGTCCGGGCGACGCGCTCCACGGCCTCGGTGAGCTTGTCGACCGGACGCAGGCCCGCCCGCGCCACCGCCAGGCCCGCGGCGCCCGCTCCCACGACTCCGACGCCGGAGGTGAGGAGGAGGATCAGCGCGAGGTCGTTGAGGGTCTTCTGGGTGTCCTTGAGGGACAGGGAGACCATGACGGCGACGCCCGGGTAGGGCTCGATCGTGGGGCCCACTGCGCCCACCGGAACGGCCGTGATCATCACCCGGACGTCGTTGCCCTTGCTGTCGGTGCTGTTGTGGAAGATACGGGTGCGGAGGCTGGGGTTCTTCGCCGCGGCCCTGTCCGTGGCCGTCACCTTCACCGACACGCCCTCGGAGTTCGGCACGACACAGGTCCGGCCGTTCGCCGTGACGACCTGGAGGAAGACGAGGGAGGGGCGGCCGTCGGAGTCCTCGGCGTTCTGGGGGCATGCTGCCACCACTGCGGTGACCTCGTCGGCGGTCAGCGTCCGGCTCCCGATGCCCGACAGGCGGTCGTCGACCTGGTGGTACAGCTTTCCCTGCACGATGAACCAGCAGGACACCGAGACCGCCGCCACCGCGAACGCCACCGCCGCCGCGACCAGCACCGCCAGTCGCGCCCTCAGCGGCAGCGCCCGGTAGCGGCGTGCCAGCCGCTTCACTCCGCGCCGCCCTGGCGGAGCACGTACCCGACGCCCCGGACGGTGTGCACGAGGCGCGGCTCGCCGCCCGCCTCGGTCTTGCGGCGCAGGTACATGACGTAGACGTCGAGCGAGTTGGACGAGGGCTCGAAGTCGAAGCCCCACACGGCCTTCAGGATCTGCTCGCGGGTGAGTACCTGGCGGGGGTGGGCCATGAACATCTCCAGCAGCGTGAATTCCGTGCGGGTCAGCTCCACCGGCCGCCCGCCCCGGGTGACCTCGCGGGTGGCGAGGTCCATGCGCAGGTCGGCGAAGCTGAGCGCCTCGTCCTCCTGGGCCTCGGCGGACACGGCCACCGCGTAGTTGCTGCGGCGCAGCAGGGCGCGGATACGGGCGAACAGCTCGTCCAGTTCGAACGGCTTGACCAGGTAGTCGTCCGCGCCGGCATCGAGTCCGGTGACCCGGTCGCCGACCGTGTCGCGGGCCGTGAGCATGAGGATCGGGGTGGTGTCGCCGGTGCCCCGGATGCGTCGGGCGGCCGTCAGGCCGTCCATGCGGGGCATCTGGATGTCCAGCACGACCAGGTCCGGCTGGTACGAGGCCGCCTTCTCCAGCGCGTCCGCGCCGTCGACGGCGACCTCGGTGCCGTACCCCTCGAAGGCGAGGCTGCGCTGGAGCGCCTCGCGCACGGCGGGTTCGTCGTCCACGATCAGGATGCGCTGGGAGTCACGGTCGCCTTCGGCAGGGCTCATCGGTGGCGGTTCCTCGGGGGGTGGGGTGGAGGGCGGTCGGAGGCGGTAGGGGTGGTCGACGTGTCTCTCAGCGTCGCATGTTTCGGCGCCGGGAGACGTGCTCACGCCGCGGATCGCGGCGCGGCCCCGCACGCGCGGCCGGATGGCGTTTCCGGACGGTGCGGGGCCAGGGACGGTGGCGGGGCCAAGGGCGGGTGCGGGGCCGGGGACGGGGTCGGCGGCCGGGGCCGGCGGGCGGTGGCCGGGGTCCGTGCCCGCGGCCCGGAGCGTCAGCGGCGCCTCGGTCGAGTGCGTGGCCGAGGGGTACGGGCCTGCCCATCAGCTGGGGAACGGCGGGGTCTCCAGCTGATGGGACGAGGGGAATCCGGGGCCCGGCGGAGCGCCGAGGGGGCTGTCGACGTGGTCTTCACTCGGGACCGGACCGCGGTTCGGGCCTGAAGGCCGCGGGGTGGGCCCGGACCGCGGCTCGGTCCCGAGGACCGTGGCTCACACCTGGGCCGTGGTCAGGCCCGTGACCGCGGTCAGGCGCTTCAGCGGCACCTTGCGGCGGTGGGTGCGCGCGGCCGGGGTGCGCAGGCCCATCAGCTGGGGAACCGGCGGGACCTCCAGCTCCGGGAACGCGGGGAACTCCGGGTCCTCGGCGGGGCGGACGGGGACGGCGGGCGCGTGCAGCTCGTACGCCACGTCCACGGCCAGGGTGAGGGCGGCCGGGCCGAGGCCGGCGGCCTGGTGGGAAACCTGCTTGATCATGACGTACTCCCTGCCGACTGGATGGTGCTGGCTGGTGGAGAGGGGGATCAGCTGCTCGCGCCCGACCGCAGCTTGGCGAGGTCGGACTTGACGGTGTTGACCGGGATGGCGAAACCGAGGCCGATGCTGCCCGCGTCCGAGGACGAGGACCGCTGCGCGTCCGACGAGTACATCGCGGAGTTGATGCCGATGACGGCGCCGCTCGCGTCGATCAGCGCGCCACCGGAGTTGCCGGGGTTGAGCGAGGCGTCCGTCTGGATCGCCTTGTACGTCGTCGTGGAGGAACCGGTGTCGCCGTTGAACTGCCGGCCGCCGAACTGGAACGGCCACTGGCCGTCGCCGTCCTGGTTCTGCCCCTGGTTCTCGTCCGTGGAGACGGTGACGTCCCGGTCGAGCGCGGAGACGATGCCGCTGGTGACGGTGCCGGTCAGGCCCTCGGGGGAGCCGATCGCCACGACCGAGTCGCCGACCTGGACGCTGCCCGAGCTGCCGAGCGCGGCGGGCTTGAGACCGGAGGCGCCGCGCAGCTTGATCAACGCGAGGTCCTTGGAGCTGTCGGTGCCGACGACCTCGGCGGTGTAGCTCCTGCCGTCGCTGGTGCGCACCCTGATCGAGGAGGCGCCGGAGATGACGTGGTTGTTGGTGACGATCTCGCCGTCGCGGGTGATGATCACGCCGGAGCCGGTGGAGGAGCCGTTGTCGAGGGTCGCGTTGATCTCGACCACGCTCGGGGTGACCGCGGCGGCGATCGCGGCGACGTTGCCCCTCTTGCTCGAGGGCACCACGTGGGTGGTGGTCCCGGCGGAGGCGACCGAGTCCTTGCCGGTCAGCTCCTGGAAGGCGTAGGCCGTGCCGCCGCCGACCGCTGCCGCGACGATCGCGACCGCCGTGAGCAGGCCGATCGGACCGCGGCTGCGCTTCTTGCTGTGCGTGGGTTCGGGGGCCGCGAAGGGCTGGGCGGGCTCGTTGGAGGGGGGCGGGGGCCACTCAGGGTTCACGGTCATGCCATTCAGGATGTCCCGTGACCATGAAAGCTTCGTGAGTGCTCCCTGAGAAGCCCGACAGAACCTCGTTTGCCCGATATAAAGACGCCCGGGTCCTGTGCCGAGGACGGCTCAGGACTCGCAGCCGCAGCTCGTGCGGACCACCAGCCGGGACGGGAAGGTCCTCAGCCGCTCGCGCCGGGAGCCGGCCACGCGCAGCCCGTCGTCCAGGACGAGGTCCACGGCGGCCCGTGCCATCGCCGGGCGGTCCGAGGCGACCGTGGTCAGCGGCGGGTCGGCGAGTGCCGCTTCCTTGATGTCGTCGAAGCCGGCCACGGCCAGCTCTCCGGGCACGTCGATGCGCAGCTCACGGGCGGCACGCAGCAGGCCGATGGCCTGGTCGTCGGTGGAGCAGAAGATCGCCGGCGGCCGGTTCGGGCCGGACAGCACCTCCAGGCCCACGCGGTAGGCGTCGTAGCGGTTGTACGGCGCTTCGAAGAGCCGGCCCTCGGTGGACAGGCCCGCCTCCGCCATGGCCCGCTTCCAGCCGTCGACGTGGTCGGAGACCGGGTCGCCGACGGCCGGCGTCTCGGCCGTACCGCCCATACAGGCGACGTACTCGTACCCGTGCTCCAACAGGTGGCGTACGGCGAGCTGGGCGCCGCCCAGGTCGTCCGTGACGACGGCCACGTCGTCGATGGCCTCGGGCCGCTCGTGCAGCAGCACCACCCGGGCGTCCCAGGCGTCGATCTCCGCGGCGGCGAGGTCGTTCAGCGCGTGCGAGACGAGGATCAGGCCGGACACCCGCATACCGAGGAACGCACGCAGGTAGTGGACCTCGCGTTCGCCGATGTAATCGGTGTTGCCGACCAGGACCATCTTCCCGCGCTCGGAGGCGGCCTGCTCGACCGCGTGCGCCATCTCGCCGAAGAAGGGCTGGCGGGCGTCCGGGATGATCAGGCCTATGAGGTCCGTGCGCCGGGACGCCATCGCCTGGGCGACCCGGTCTGGCCGGTACCCCAGTTCCTTGATCGCGGCGAGGACACGCTCGCGCGTGGCCGGGGCGACCGGCCGGGGTCCGTTGTTGATGACATAACTGACGACGGCGGTGGAGGTCCCAGCCAGCCGTGCCACGTCATCCCGAGTCACCTTGGCCACGCGCGGAGTCTACGCGGATGGACCCATTCTGGGCAGGGCGTATCAAGGCTGGGTGTGCGGTAGCAATGCCCCGCTGGGGGGATGTTCATGCCTCGCCGCGTGTTCTTTATACGTCCGCGTGGACGTCGGCGGCCTCCAGGGCGGCCGATTCATCCGCATCGTCCGCCTTTGCCCGGCCCGCCCTGGCCTTGACCTCCTCGGCGTTCCGGTCGCCCTTCTCGGGCGTAACGAATCGATAACCGACGTTGCGGACGGTGCCGATCAGCGCCTCGTGCTCCGGGCCGAGCTTGGCGCGCAGCCGACGTACGTGCACGTCGACCGTGCGGGTGCCGCCGAAGTAGTCATAGCCCCAGACCTCCTGGAGCAGCTGGGCGCGGGTGAAGACCCGGCCCGGGTGCTGGGCGAGGTATTTGAGCAGCTCGAACTCCTTGAAGGTGAGGTCGAGGACCCGCCCCTTGAGTTTCGCGCTGTACGTCGCCTCGTCCACCGACAGATCGCCGTTGCGGATCTCCATCGGGGAGTCGTCGTTGACGATCTGCTGGCGTCCCATGGCGAGCCGCAGCCGGGCCTCGACCTCGGCGGGACCCGCGGTGTCGAGGAGGACGTCGTCGATGCCCCAGTCGGCGGTGACGGCGGCGAGGCCGCCCTCGGTGACGACCAGGACGAGCGGGCAGCCGGGGCCGGTGGAGCGCAGCAGCTGGCACAGGCTGCGCACCTGGGGCAGGTCACGGCGGCCGTCGACCAGGATGACGTCGGCGCCCGGGGTGTCGACCAGCGCGGGGCCCTCCGCCGGGGCGACCCGCACGCTGTGCAGGAGCAGACCGAGGGCGGGGAGCACCTCCGCCGACGGCTGGAGTGCATTGGTCAGGAGCAGCAGAGAACTCATACGTCTGGTCCCTCCTCGGTCCCTGCGAGGACGTGTGCGGTGCGGCACTGCTCTGCGATCCCGGGGCGCTTCGTATACGACGCTTCCGAAAGCACAAAAGGACCCGGGGGCTGCGCTGCCCGAGTCCTCTGCCAGCAGAATAGCCCACATGAGCAACGGTCCGGCAGGTCGTGTGGTGCGTTCCACCGTACGTCCGCATCCCGAGACAAGCAGACTTACCCCTATGCGGACGTTTCTGTGCACGGCCGACGGAATTCCGATCGATTCCGTATACGACCCGGGCGCGGTCGTATACGAAAAGCATCCGAAAGCGCGTGCCGTTCCGGCATTCGTGATCGCCCACGGATTCACCGGGGATGTGGATCGTCCGCACGTTCGACGGGTCGCCGGTGTACTCGCCCGTCACGGCGCCGTCGTCACCTTCTCCTTCCGCGGCCACGGCGCCTCCGGCGGCCGGTCCACGGTCGGTGACAAGGAGGTGCTCGACCTTGCCGCCGCGGTGGAGTGGGCGCGTTCCCTCGGGCACGCGCACGTGGTGACCGTCGGCTTCTCCATGGGTGGCTCGGTCGTGCTGCGGCACGCGGCGCTCAACCCCGGCACGGTCGACGCGGTGGTCTCGGTCAGCGCCCCCGCCCGCTGGTACTACCGGGGCACGGCCCCCATGCGCCGCCTGCACTGGCTGGTCACCCGCCCCGAGGGCCGCCTGGTCGGCCGCTACGGCCTGCGCACCCGCATCCACCACCGCGAGTGGGACCCCGTACCCCTCTCCCCGGTGGAAGCGGTCCCGAAGATCGCCCCTGTCCCCCTCCTGCTCGTCCACGGCGACCGGGACGGCTACTTCCCCCTCGACCACCCCCGCATGCTGGCCGAGGCGGCCGGCGACCACGGTGAACTGTGGGTGGAGCCGGGCATGGGTCACGCCGAGCACGCCGCCGGGGACGCGCTCGTCGCCCGGATCGGGCACTGGGCGGTGTCCAGGGCGGGCTAGCCTGACAGGCAAGCTGTCTTCAGTTTCTGCCCGCCATCGATTGAGGAACGAGATGCCAAAGGTCACGGTGCGCTACTGGGCCGCCGCCAAGGCCGCGGCCGGGGTCGCCGAGGAGCCGTACGACGCGGTCACGCTCGCCGACGCGCTCGCCGCCGTGCGCGAGCGACACCCCGGTGAACTCACCAGCGTGCTCCAGCGCTGCTCCTTCCTCGTCGACGGTGACCCCGTCGGGACCCGCGCGCATGAGACAGTACGGCTGGCCGAGGGCGGCACGGTCGAGGTGCTTCCGCCGTTCGCAGGAGGGTGAGCGATGAGCGACCAGCCGTATCAGGGCGGCCAGCAGCAATGGCCCGGGTATGAGCAGTACGGGCAGCAGCCCGCCCAGGACCCGCAGCTCACCCAGCAGTGGCAGGGCCAGACGTGGGAGACGCAGACGCACGCGTCGGTGCAGATGCCGGTGCAGGGTGCGGAGACGGCGTATCTGCCCCCGGTGCAGGAGCACCAGCAATACGACCAGCACCAGCAGTACGGCCTGCATCAGCAGTACGACCAGCACCAGCAGCAGTACGGCCAGCAGCAGCAGTACGAAGCGCAGCAGTACCAGCAGTACGAAGCGCAGCAGTACCAGCAGTACGCCGAGTCGTACGCGGCGTCCCACGCCGAGCCGTACGCCCCCCAGCCCCCGGTCTCCCAGCCGGAGCCAAAGCCGGAGCCGGAGCCAAAGCCGGATCCGGAGCAGGAGTCCGGTTCCGGACCGGCGTACGGCCCCGCCACCCTCGCCGGCAACTCCCGTGTCACCGATGCCCAGCGGGCCCGGTTGGAGGGCCGCTCGCCGATCATCGAACCAGGGATGCAGCCGGCGCTGCTCACGGCCGTGCTGGGCCTGCTGCTCGCGGTGACGGCGCCCATCGCCTCGTACGTCCTCGTGGCCCCGTTGGTGCTGCTCCAGGCCGTGACGGCTGCGGGCTGGTTCCGGCTGAACGGCATGTGGCCCGCCCGCCAGGGCATCGCCCTGGCGTTCCTCGGGGCGCTCACGGCGGACGTGGCGGTGCTGGCGGCCGGCCGCGACCACGCGCCCGCGGCGATCCTGGGCTCCCTCGGCGTCTGGGTCCTGCTGTCGCTGGTGCTCCAGCTGCGCTCGCACGCCTCGCCGGACGAGCGGATGTACGGCCTGATGGCCACTGTCGCCTCGGCGGCCCTGGCGATCCTCGCCACCGGCTATCTGGGCGCCGGCGCGCACGCGGTCTCCGTGGGCGCGGCGGCGGTCGCGGTGGCCGTCCTGGCCCGCGCGCTGCCCCTGCCGGCCCCCGCGTCGGTCGTGGTCTCGCTGCTGGCGGCGGCGGGCGCGGGAATCGCGGTCGGCGGCATGACGGGCATGGGCGCGAAGGGTGCGCTGCTCGGCGCGGCGGCCGGTATCTGCGCGTTGATCGGACACCGGGTCGCGAGCTACGACTACCCCTCCCGCTTCGTCCACTTCACGGCGGGGGTGGCGCTGCCGCTGTCGGCGGCGGCGCCGGTGGTGTGGGCGCTGGGACGCGCGCTCGGTTAGACGCCACGGCGCCGCCGGTCCGTGACCCCGTTCATTCCGCTGCACCCGAGCGAGCCCCGAGGTGTGCGGTGATGGTGTGGAGCGCGGGCATCACGCGTGGTCCGTCGCAGCGGAGGGCAGTCGCTGGGCGGGCGGCCCTGTCGGCAACACTCGCACCGAGGGGGTGAGTTGACCGTGCCAGGTGGGGCGCAGCATGGCCGCCGCCTGTTCCTCCGGACGAACAGCCTGGGGTGGCGGTGCGTACGTCGCTCCAGCGGAGCACGCCCGCCACGACGTGGATGCCGTAGCCGCTTCCGCGTGCGGGTGAGGAGGTCCGCCACATCGTCGTCGAGGTGGGCGGACTCGTCGCGCAGCGCACCAGAGGTGCCGTACTCCCGCCGGCGAACCCTGCACTCGAAGGATCCGTACACCTGTGGCCCACCCCCGTCACCCGTTCGGAGGTGTGGGAGGCCGGGTGCGGAGTGGGTGGCGGTGGGGTGCGGGCGGGGGTCAACGAGGGGTGGGGCAAAGGGAATCGTCCGGGCGGGCGGGCGCGGCGATGTCTTCTGTCCGGTTTCGGCAGGGCGCGCCCGGTGCACGCGTTGGCGGACAATGGTCATGTCTGGAGCCCCGGCCCGATTCCGGCGGGCCGGGGCTCCATGTCAATCAGATAGCGGCTTCTGGATTACTTGCCGCCACCGCCGTAACCACCGCCGTAACCGCCGCCGTGGAAGTAGTTCTCCACCACGCGGAAGCTGCCGACCACGCCGTTCTTGACGAAGAGGCCCTTGGTGCGGCGGACGTGGACACCGTCGCTGGAGCTGTGGGGTCCGACGGTGGCGACGGGGGCGCCGTTGTCGCACACGGCCCCACGGAAGACCTCCACGGTCCGGTGGCTGTCGTTGCGGATGTTCAGCGACCTGGCGCCCAGGCCGCTGACGACGGTGATGCAGTCACCCGGGTGCGCGAAGTAGGAGCGCTCGTTGATCTGGATCCGGCCACCGTCGTGGTAGTAGTCGTCACCCCGGTCGCGGTCGCGGTCGCGGTCGTGGTCGTTGCCGTAGTTGTCGTTGTTGTTGTTGCCGCCCTTGCCGGTGCCGCCGAGCGGCGCGCCGGCCGCCGGGGCGGCGGGGGCGGCGGGGGCGGCGGCCGTGACGGCGGCCGGGGCCGCCTCGGGCGCCGGTGCGGAGGCCGCCGAGGCGTAGGTGATGCCGGTCGCGGCGAGGGCCGCGGCGGCGGCCACCGCGGCAGTGGCGAAGTTGGAACGGGAGATCTTCATGGTGCTTTCTCCAGTCTCTGAGACACCGGCCCGCATCGGCCGGTCGAGATGAACGTATTCACGACCGCCACCGATGTCATGTCAGAAGTGCCGGGCATCTCCGCTGATGAGCGCCGATCGGGGGATTTATCGCGCTTGTCCCTGATTGCGCGGTCACCGGCGCAACGTCAACTCGCCATGCAATCGGGGTACTTGATGTGCCGCTAGCCCTTTCGGATGATCATATGACAAGCGGTCACTCCGGGAGTAAGCGTGTCATTACCGGAGAGATGCGGTGAGCCGGGTTAATGGCACCCGGTTCCGGAGCCCTGGGAGCCCTTGAGGAGCCCCGGAAGCCTCCTCCGGGACGGCAAGCCGAAGGGCCGCACCCCCACTGGCGTCCAACCCAGGGGATGCGGCCCTTCAGACCTGTGCGGCGCCGTCAGACGGCGCCGTTGTGCGACGCCGTCAGACGGCGATGGCGACCTCCGCCAGCCCGCCCTTCTGGGCGACGACCGTGCGGTCGGCGGTGGCGCCGGGCACCAGCGCGCGGACGGTCCAGGTGCCCTCGGCCGCGTAGAAGCGGAACTGGCCCGTGGCGGAGGTGGGGACCTCCGCGGTGAACTCGCCGGTCGAGTCGAGCAGACGGACGTAGCCCGTCACCGGCTCGCCGTCGCGGGTCACCTGGCCCTGGATCGTGGTCTCACCGGGCTTGATCGTCGAGGCGTCGGGGCCGCCGGCCTTCGCTCCACACATGTCTCTCTCCGTAAGGGGGGTCTGACCAGAAGGTCGGTCGGGTGGGATTACTTGTTGGCGCCGAGCTCGATCGGCACGCCGACGAGGGAGCCGTACTCGGTCCAGGAGCCGTCGTAGTTCTTGACGTTCTCCACGCCGAGCAGCTCGTGCAGCACGAACCAGGTCAGGGCCGAGCGCTCACCGATGCGGCAGTAGGCGATCGTGTCCTTGGACAGGTCCACCTGCTCGCCGGCGTAGAGGGCCTTCAGCTCCTCGTCCGACTTGAACGTGCCGTCGTCGTTGGCGTTCTTGGACCACGGGATGTTGCGGGCGGTCGGCACGTGGCCCGGGCGCTGCGACTGCTCCTGCGGCAGGTGGGCCGGGGCCAGCAGCTTGCCGGAGAACTCGTCGGGCGAGCGGACGTCGACCAGGTTCTGCGAGCCGATGGCGGCCACGACGTCGTCGCGGAAGGCGCGGATGGAGGCGTCCTGCGGCTTGGCCTTGTAGTCCGTCTTCGGGCGCTCCGGGACCTCGTCGCCGGGGACCAGCTCGCGGGCGTCCAGCTCCCACTTCTTACGGCCGCCGTCGAGGAGCTTGACGTTCTCGTGGCCGTACAGCTTGAAGTACCAGTAGGCGTACGACGCGAACCAGTTGTTGTTGCCGCCGTAGAGGATCACCGTGTGGTCGTTGGCGATGCCCTTCTCCGACAGGAGCTTCTCGAAGCCCTCCTGGTCGACGAAGTCACGGCGGACCGGGTCCTGGAGGTCCTTGGTCCAGTCGATGCGGATCGCGTTCTTGATGTGGTTCTTCTCGTAGGCGGACGTGTCCTCGTCCACCTCGACCAGCGCGATGGTCGGGTCGTCCAGGTGGTCCTGGACCCAGTCGGCGTCTACGAGGACGTCGCTGCGGCTCATGCTCTCTCCTCCGGGGCAGGTGCGGCGGGGTGCGAATGCGTACGAGTGCGCCTCCGGCTGGGCCGGAGCGGATGCACAGGCGCCCTTCAAGCAGGGCGGCTGGGAAACGCGGAGGTCGGGGACGTTCCGCTCAGAAGGAGCGACAGAGCATGGCGGCCACGCGGCACAGGTCCACTGCCCGCCGCTTTGTGAGATCCGCCTGTCGCTTCATGGGCTCGATCGTAGGGACGTCCGGGTGGGCGTGTCACCGGTGTGTCATATGCCGAGACACTATCGTCCGAACTGTAGGACAAGGAAAGCGCCCAGGGGTCTCGGTGTGACCCCTGGGCGCTCGTACGGGTGAGTGCATCTACGCTGCGGACGCGGGTGTCTCGCCAGTCGGACAACCGGCGTCTCACCGACTCCATCTCCTGCCGGCGGCTATCCCGCCAGCTTGACGTCCGCACCCTTCACGGTGATCTCCACCCCGTCCGGGGCGGCCTGCACCTTGTCCAGCTTGATGCCGCCCGGCAGCTGGTCGACGGCCTGCTGGAAGTCGGTGATCTGGCGGATGCGGCCCTCGGCGACCGCGGCTGCGCCCAGCTTGGGCAGGCTGTCCGCGTGGACCCGGACCTTGTTGTCCTCGACGGCGACCGAGCTGAGGACGTACACCGTCTGCGTGATCCCGAGGGAGGAGACCGTCCCCTCCACCGCGACCTTGATCTTGCCGTTGCCACCGTCGGAGAGGCCGACGACACGGGCCGTGACACCCGGGGCGACCTCCGTCGGCTCCGACTTCGCGGTCTTCAGCAGCTCTGCGTACGAGATCGTCGCGGTGCCGGTGGCGGTGGCCGCGGTGGCCGAGCTGTAGTCGCTGGAGAACTCGACGTCCTTCATGTCGGCCTTCAGGTGGTCGATCCGGATGCTCTTTCCGGGGGTGCCGGTGGCCGCGTCGTAGTCCTTGATGCCGACCTCGACGTCGTCCAGGGAGCCGGAGGCGGCCTGGGTGAGGAACGGGAAGCCCTTGATGTTCACGTCCGGGGTCGAGGCCAGGTTCTCCGTCGACTTCAGCTTGTCGGCGGCCTCGCCCTCGGCGAAGTGGACGGCGATCCGGTCCGCGATCACGAAGAGCCCGCCCAGGATCACGACGACGATCAGAGTTATTCGCAGGGCGCGCATGTGGTGTTTTCCCCCGGGTAGGCGGTGGCGGTGCACCGTGGTGTTCGGCTACGACACGGTAACCGTGCCGGGCCCGGCCAACGCGGATTTGTGCGCCAGTTGTGACAGGTGCCGCGCGGGCGCCTACCCGGCTCGTGCGACGGTCAGCAACAGCGGCGAACGGGCACCCAGCCCCGCGACGAGGTCCGCCAGCGTCTCCGCCAGCCATCCGACCGCCTCGCACGACCACTCCACCAACTCACCCCGCAGGACCACGCCGTGCAGCCCCGGACCGTTCCAGAAGCTGTCGTCGAACGGCGGGGCGAGCAGGTCCTGCGGCCCGGCGGCCTCGTGGGAACCGCAGACGAACACATCCTGGTCCAGTTGCCGGAGCCGTTCGGCCAGCCGCGGGGCCAGGGCGGGGACGGCCGGCTCCCGTCCGCCGCTGACGGCCACCTCCACCGCGGTTCTCGATTCGGGGTCGCGTTCGGCGAACCAGTGGACCGTCTGCATCGACGGCACGGGCGCGTACGGCGGGCGGGCCGCGGGATCGAGGCCCTGGACCGGCAGCAGGACCTGGACGGCGGACACGCGGAGCCTGCCCACCCGCTCCGCCGTGTCCGCGGCGCACCGCAGGAACGGCTGCACCGGTAGCGGCCGGTCACCCGGGACGGGACCGGCCCCGACCTGGAACCATGCGGCCAGGCCCGCCCCGGGAGCGGCGCCCGGATGTTCCCACCCGGCGTCGTTCATGCCCCACAGGCCGTCCAGCCAGCCCATGGCGAGCGAGCGCTGGTGGAACAGCTGGTAGGCGTCGTGCTCGGGGTCGTGCCACGCGTGCGGGGTCAGCTCGCCGTAGAGGGCGGCGAACATGGGGCCCGCGGACGGACGCACCATTGGCCCTCCCTAGTACACCCGGCAGTCGACCACGGCCCCGTTCATCGGCTTCTCCGGGGTGTCGATCTGACCGATCACATTGACGTCCACATGGTTGCGCCATGACGTCCGCAGGGTGTCGGCACAGTCGTGCCGTGCCACCGTACGGTTGCTGCTGCCGCCGCCCGGCTTGAGTTCCTTTCGCGGCGAACACGCTTTCTGGCGCCAGGAGTTGTCCGTGTAGTACTCGTAGAGGCAGTTGTAGACCTTGGCGCGGTCGTTGCTGCAGGTCCCTTTGTCCCACCAGCCGTGACCGGACACCGCGACGCCGGTCCCGGACCGGTGCGGGTTGTCTCTCCCGCTGACCGGTGTGCAGCGGAAGCGCGCCGTCTGCGGGGCCGCGGCGGGACGCCCGGCCGCGGGGATGATCCGGCCCGCCATGTCCAGGTAGACCGCGGTCTTGTCGGCACCCGCCGGCGCCACACCCGGAACGGGCTTCCCGGGCTTCGCACTGGTGCCGGGCGTGGCCGCCGCCGACGCCGGCGGCCCGCCGATCCCCAGGGCCACGAGCGCGACGAGGGCAGCCCCCAGAGCGTTCTTGCGCGGCACGTCATCACCTTTCGCCGACCTTCGGCCGATGCCGCGAACCTAGGGGGCGACCACCGCGGAGTGCTGCCGCTGAAAGGGTGATGGGGGCGCGCGAGGGGCTCGGCGGCGTGCTCCGACTTACGCTGGATGCATGTACGCGCGGCGGCGTCACATCTACTTCGCCATGATGGGGACGTGCATCGGCCTCTTCGTCCTGGCCTGGGGAGTCGTACGCCTGTGGTCCATCCCCGCCGCCGTGGCCCTGTGCGTGGTGGCCATGATCATCCCGCCGGTCGCCGCGATGATCGCGAACCGGCGGGGGCCGGAGGACCGCTGGTGGGACGACCCGTCCGGCGACCCGCAGTCCGACGAGTGGTGGGACGAGCTGGACGGCAAGAAACACCCTCGCTCCTGAGCGGGCCGCCCGGTGCGCGAGTGCTCAGTACACGAGTGCCTCAGTACACGAGTGCCTGGGCGCCGTCCGCCATCGCCTCCTGCACGAAGACCTGCGCGCCCGCGATCCTCACACCCTCGATGACGTCCTTCTCCGTGATCTCGCGACGTGCGGCGCACTGGGTGCACAGGGTGATCCGCCCGCCCGCGAGGACGGATTCGACGAGGTCCGGCAGCGGCGCCGCATGCGGCAGCTCGAACTCGGCGGCCCGCCCCGGCAGCGCGAACCAGGACGACTCTCCCGTCAGCCACAGCGACACCTCGACCCCGCTGGCCACCGCCACCGCCGCCACCGTGAACGCCTGAGAGCAGCGCTCAGGGGCATCGGCCCCCGCCGTCACCTTGATCACGAGCTTCTTCGCCATGCCGGAAGCGTAGTCCTCGCGGGCGGCGGTCAGCCGCCCGGCCGGACAGCGGCCACGACGACGGTCACGAGCAGCGTGGCGACACCCAGCACGCTGAGCACACCGCTCACCAGGTCGCCGTCGATCTTGCGCTTCCGCCGGTGCCGCGCCGTGGCGCGGGTGCCGGGGTGGAAGGGCGGCAGCGCGTAGGCGGGGTACAAGGGCGCCCGGTCGAGCGGGACCCCCGCCTCCTGCCGCCGCTGCTGCTCGCGCCTGCACTCCTCGTACGGCAGCCCGCCGCCGCCCGTCATGCGTGGTGCTCCCGCCGCAGGTGCTGGCGCATCAGGACGTTCGCGTCGGTCTCCGCGCTGCGGTCGTACTCCTCCTGCGCCGCCTCCCGCAACGCCACCAGCTCCGCGCACGCCTCGCAGCCGGGGACGGGCTGGGGCGGACGGGTCAGGTCGTCGTAGCTGGCCGGTTCCGTTCGCATGGGCTTCGCTCCTTTGATCACCATCTATGCGGAATGTGGCTGTTGCCATACTCTGCGTACTGCTGGGTGTCATGAGGATGGCCCAGGCAAGAGGCCAATTCGCCCAGAACCGCTGGTGGTTCCACACCGGTCGGCCGAAATTCCACAAATTCCACAACCGGGGAGGGGTGCCGGTGCCGCAGCGGAGGGTGATCACGGGTCGCAGCCAGGAGCCGAGGGTGCGTTTTGCCGAGGAGCTGCGGTCACTGCGCGCCGCGCGCGGGGTGAGCCTGCGGGGCCTGGCGGACGTGGTGGGGTGGGACGCGTCCCTTTTCGGCAAGCTGGAGAAGGGGCAGACGCTGGGGAGCCCGGAGGTGGTCCAGGCGCTGGACCAGTACTACGGGACGACACCGCTGCTGCTCACGCTGTGGGAGCTGGCGGTGGCGGATCCGACGCAGTTCAAGGAACGGTATCGGCGGTACATGGTGTTGGAGGCCGAGGCGGTGAGTCTTTGGCAGTACTCGCCGAGCATCATTCACGGGCTGCTGCAGACGCCGGAGTACGCCGCCGAACTGCTTACGCAGGGCGGGCTGACCGGGGCGGAGTTAGACAGCCAGGTGGCGGCGCGCATGGGCCGTCGTGAACTGCTGTTGGCGGACGGTGGGCCGCAGTTCCGCACGATTCTCTCGGAGGCGGTGCTGCGCAGCCCACTTCGCAACACCGCCGAATGGCACGCACAATTGCGCCATCTTCTGGCGATGGGGGAGCGCCCCAACGTCACCATTCAGGTGTTGCCATGGGCGAGAGGGCTGCATGCACTGATGAACACGGACGCTATGTTCCTCCGGGGCGGCGGTCGGGTCGTCGCATGGGTCGAGACCGGCTACTCGGGTGAACTGGTGCAGGAAACCACCGCCGTTGAGCAGCTCCAGCTCCGATACGATCGAGTACGCGATTTGGCCCTGTCTCCGGACGAATCGTGGGAGTTCATCGTGCGGATGTTGGAGGAAGTGCAATGCGAGCCATTGACCTGAGCAACATCATGTGGCGCAAGAGCAGCTACAGCAACCAGGACGGCGGTGCCTGCATCGAGGTCGCCGACAACATGCCCTCCCTCGTCCCCGTCCGAGACAGCAAGGACACGACCCGTACCCCCCTCCTCCTCGGAGCCCCCGCCTGGGCCGCCTTCGTGGACGGAGTCAAGGGCGGGGGCCTGGCCCGTTAGGCCGGCGTGCGGTCGGGCATCAAGCGACCTGCGCGGCGTCGACGGCTGGCTGGCGACGAAGGACTTCCTCGCGCAGTACCACAAGGGCGACCGCCGGGAGCTGGGGCAGAAGCTCACCGACAACGGCCTGCGGCACATCGCGGCACGCGGCTGGACCACCCAGGACGGCACGCGGACCCGGATCCACCTGCTGCAGTTCGCCACGGCCGCCGTGGCCGAGGACCTCTTGAACGATGAGCTCACCAACTACTCGGCCCCCACGTACCTGGTGCGCGGCGCCGACCTGTACGAGCGGGACGAGGGCTTCCCGCAGGCGGCCCAGGTCGACGACGTCCTGCTCACGCCGTACGCCGAGACCGAGCCGTACGGCGGTGAGCAGGTCCGGCAGGCGTACCTGGCGGCCGGGGACACGCTGGCGGTGATCACGCAGTCCCGCGAGGGCGCCGCGAAGGCAGTGCCGTTCCGCCAGACCGTGACGCTGCAGACCGAGCTGCTCGGCTGAGACGCACCTCGTCAAGAGAGCCGGGTCCAGGCCGCGTAAGCTGGGGCCCGGCTGTCGTATGCCCACCCTCGCTCAAGGAGCACCCGTGGAGATCTTCTTCGAAACCCTGCTGGTCCTGGTCTGCGTCGGCGTGCTCGCCTTCGCCCTCCTGACCGTGAAGAAGCTGTACCAGGGCCAGCGCTGACCCCCACCTAGGAACTACTGCCGATCATGATCGAGATCCCGTCCGACCTGCACAAGGACCTCGTCCCGCTCGCCTTCCTGCTCGGCAACTGGGCCGGTGCGGGCGTGCATGACTTCCCGGGTTCGGAGAAGTGCAACTTCGGGCAGGAGGTCACCTTCAGCCACGACGGCCGGGACTTCCTGCAGTACCACTCCCACACCTGGGTGCTGGACAACGACGGCAACAAGGTGCGCCCCCTGGAGTCGGAGTCCGGCTTCTGGCGGATCGACGCCGACCGCAAGGTCGAGGTCACGATGACCCGCGACGACGGCACGGTGGAGATCTGGTACGGCGAGATGGCCGACAAGAAGCCGCAGATCGACCTGGTGACGGACACCGTCGCGCGGACCGTGTCCTCGCGGCCGTACGCGGGTGGCAAGCGGCTGTACGGGTACGTCAAGAGCGACCTGATGTGGGTCGGCGAGAAGCAGACTCCCGAGGTCGAGCTGCGCCCCTACATGTCGGCACACCTGAAGAAGGTCGTCACCCCGGAGGACGTCGAGCGCTGGGCCAAGGCCCTCCCCGACGACATGCCGGACGACGGCATCGCCTTCTTCAAGTAGCCGCAGGCGGGCAAGGCCGGCGAGGAGAGTGCCGGCCCACGGAGGCCGGCGCCCCGCGCCGCGTCGCAGGTGACGGCCGGAACGAGCCGCCACCTGCGTGTCGCGGGATCGCTGCCGGCCGGTGCTCCGTTTGTTTCCGGATGCCGACGCCACCACGGTGCGGTCGGTCGGCCATAGACTTGCTCTGTGGTGAGCACCGACTGGAAGAGCGACCTCAGGCAGCGCGGCTACCGGCTCACGCCGCAGCGGCAGCTCGTCCTCGAAGCCGTCGACACCCTTGAGCACGCGACCCCCGACGACATCCTCGCGGAGGTACGGAAGACGGCGTCGGGGGTCAACATCTCCACCGTCTACCGGACGCTGGAGCTGCTGGAGGAGCTGGGTCTGGTCAGCCACGCACACCTCGGGCACGGCGCTCCCACCTACCACCTCGCCGACCGGCACCGGCATCTGCACCTGGTGTGCCGCGACTGCGAGAACGTCATCGAGGCCGACGTGGCGGTGGCCGCGGAGTTCACGGCCAAGCTGCGCGCACAGTTCGGCTTCGAGACCGACATGAAGCACTTCGCGATCTTCGGCCGCTGCAAGGACTGCTCCCTGAAGGGCACAAGCACCACGTCGTAGGCTTGCCCGTATGAAGAGCCCCCTGCTGTCCCTGCCTGGCGCCGTCCCCGCCGAGGGCGTGGACGAAGGCGTCGCCGCCCACTACGGCGACCTGTTCCGCGAGCAGCGCGCCCTCGCCGAGGGCACCGGTTTCGTCGACCTGTCGCACCGGGGTGTCGTCACCGTCAGTGGTGAGGACCGGCTGACCTGGCTGCACCTGCTGCTCACCCAGCACGTCAGCGAACTGCCCGTCGGTGAGGCCACCGAGGCGCTGATCCTCTCCGCCCACGGCCACATCGAACACGCGCTGTACCTGGTGGACGACGGTACGACCGTCTGGGCGCACGTCGAGCCCGGCACCCAGGACGCGCTGGTCGCGTACCTGGAGTCGATGAAGTTCTTCTACCGGGTCGAGGTGGCCGACCGCACGGCCGACTTCGCCGTGGTGCACCTGCCGGCCGGTTCCATCGCCGAGGCGCCCGAGGGTGTCGTCGTACGCGAGACGGCGTACGGCCGTGACCTGTTCCTGCCGCGCGCGGATCTGGAGGCCTTCGCCGCCGCGCACGGCCCGGCCGCCGGTCTCCTCGCCCACGAGGCGCTGCGTGTCGAACAGCACCGGCCCCGTCTCGGCTTCGAGACCGACCACCGGACCATCCCGCACGAGCTGGGGTGGATCGGCACGGCCGTCCATCTCCAGAAGGGCTGCTACCGGGGGCAGGAGACGGTCGCCCGGGTGCAGAACCTGGGCAAGCCGCCGCGCCGCCTGGTCTTCCTGCACCTCGACGGCAGCGAGGTGCACCTGCCGGTGCACGGCACCGAGATCCGGCTCGCGGACGAGGGCCCCGACGGTCGCAGGATCGGCTTCGTGACGACGTCCGCACGCCACCACGAGCTGGGCCCGGTCGCCCTCGCCCTGGTGAAGCGGAACGTTCCGGTCGACGCCCGGCTGGTCGCCGGGGACACGGCCGCCGCCCAGGAGACGGTCGTGGAGCCCTAGAGGCGGGACCCGTCCGGTCAGGATCTCCGGCCGGGCGGCCCCTCCGGCCGTGCCGGGCCTGGCGGTCAGATCTCCAGCAGCACGGTGAACGGGCCGTCGTTCGTCAGCGACACCCGCATCCGCGCGCCGAACCGGCCCGTCGCCACCGTCGCCCCCAGCGCGCGCAGCTGCGCGACCACCTCGTCCACCAGCGGCTCCGCGACATCGCCGGGCGCGGCGGCGTTCCAGGTGGGGCGGCGGCCCTTACGGGCGTCGCCGTACAGCGTGAACTGGCTGATCACGAGCAGCGGGGCGTCGATGTCGCTGCACGACTTCTCGTCGTGCAGCATCCGGATCGACCAGAGCTTGCGGGCCAGCTGGGCCGCCTTCTCCTTGGTGTCCTCATGGGTCACCCCGACCAGGACGCAGAGCCCCTCGCCCTCGATCGCGCCCACCGTCTCGCCGTCCACGACGACGCTCGCGCCGTCCACTCTCTGCACCACCGCACGCATGCCGACCATCATGCCGGGTGCTGTGGGCGCGGCCGACGGGGGCCCGTTATTGTTCCTTAACACCCTATCTGGGGCCGTTCGGGGGCACTCAGTCACATAGTTGCCACTTGGGGTGGCACGATGCTGTCACACGCCGGTCGAGGGAACGGTCACACGCACATGAGCACACCGAGTACCGGGCGGCTGGGGATGCCCCGGACGCCCGCGCAGCGCGGCGACAGCCCGCCGGTTCCACCGGTACCACCAGCCCCGTCGGTCCCGGCCCCGTCGGTCCCGGTTGCGTCGGTCCCGTCTGCTGCCGCGCTGCCCGTGCAGCCCCCCGAGCCCCGGTTGGCCCTGCTGACCCTGCCCGAGCTGCGCGCCCTGCGCCGGGACGCCCAGCGCGACGAGGCCGACCTCAGCTATGTGCGGCGGCTGCTGCAGGGCCGGATCGACATCCTGCGCGCGGAACTGGCCCGGCGCGGCCGGACCGCCCTGCCGGCCCCGGCGGACGGCTCGGTGGTGGACCGGCTCCCGGAGATCCTCAAGGACACCCCGGCCCAGCACCGCTCCTCGGCCCGTCACGTCACGCTCGGCACCCCGCACAACGAGGAGTACCGGCGACTGGCCGCCGAGATGCTCGCCGAGGTCGAGCTGTCGGACCTCCAGGCGCGCACCGATCTCGAACTCGCCACCGCCATGGGCCGGCTCGTCGGCTACGAGCAGGAGGTCTCTGGGCGCCGTCAGCGCCTGCAGCGCACGACCGACGAGTGCAGCGGGGAGATCGCGCGCCGGTACCGGGTGGGCGAGGCGCAGGTGGACGACCTGCTGACGTGACGTGGCGGGGAAAATGACGCGACACCCGGCGTGCCGCGTCCTACCGTGACCCCATGATCGATGTCCGAGCTGTCGACGCCGTCCACGAGGCAGAGTTCGCGGACTGGCAGCGCGCGATGAGCACGGGGTTCCTGCTCGCTCCGGTCCTGTCCGCGAACCAACTGGCGGACCGGCGGCGGTACTTCGATCAGGACCGGCTGCTCGGTGCCTTCGACGGCGACCGCTGTGTGGCGACCTTCCGCTCCTTCGCTCAGGAAGTGACCGCGGTGGGCGGCGCACTCGTCCCCTCGAACGCGATCTCCAACGTCACCGTCAGCCCCACCCACCGCCGGCAGGGCCTGCTGACCCGGATGATGAGCCGTGACCTGACGGCGGCCCATGAGCGCGGTGACGTCCTCGCCACCCTGATCGCGGCGGAGTACCCGATCTACGGCCGCTACGGCTTCGGCCCGGCGGCCTCGATGACCGAGTGGACCGTCGACGTCCTGCGCGCCGGACTCGACCCCCACTGGTCGGGACCGGCGGACGGCGGCCGGATCGACCTGGTGGACGGCGCGGACGTCCGCAAGCTCGGCCCCGAACTGTTCGAACGGTACCGCCGCAGCCTGCCCGGCGCGGTCAGCCGCGACACGCTGTGGTGGCAGTTGAACACCGGCGTCCTGGACCTGGGGTACCGGCCGTGGACCGAGCCCTACCACGCCGTGTACCGCTCGGCCGCCGGTCAGGTCGAGGGCCTGGTGACGTACGACGCCGACGGCGCCTGGAGCGGCAAGCATCCGGACAGCACCGCCGTCGTCAGGAGCCTGATCGCCACGACGGTGGCGGCCCAGCGCGCCCTGTGGCACTTCCTGTGCTCGATCGACCGGGTCACGAAGGTCAGGAGCGGCCGACGCGGCCCGGACGACCTGCTTCCCCTGCTCCTGCCCGACCCGCGCGCCGCCCGGATCACCGGGCACGGCGACTGGCTCTGGGTGCGGATCCTGGACGTCGTACGGGCCCTGGAGGCACGGACGTACGGGGGCGAGGGGGTGCTGGTCCTGGAGGTCGTCGACGGGGCCGGGACGGCCGGTGGGCGGTACCGGCTGGAGGTGTCGCCCGAGGGGGCGTCCTGCGTGCCCACACGCGCCCAGAGCGCCGACCTGACGCTCGGTGCGGCCGAGCTGGCCACGGTGTGGCTCGGTGACGAGTCACTGCAGCGGCTCGCGGCCCTCGGAAGGGTCCAGGAAGAACGAGAGGGCGCCGCCCGGAAGGCCGACGCCCTGTTGCGCCCGTCCGGGCGGCCGTACTGCCCGGACATGTTCTGACGTTCCGACGCTCCTCTCCTGCGGCGGCGGTTGCCTGTTCGACCGGTGGTCCGGTTCATCCGTAGCGAGCTGTTCAGTTGTGGCTGTGCTGCGCGTGTTCAGTTGTGGCTGTGCGGGCTTGTTCAGTTGTGGCTGTGCGTTCCGGTGATCGTCCCCTGCCCGGGCTCCCGGCTCCCCTCCGGAAGGAAGCCCGATCGGCCAACCACTGGGAAGTTCGACCAGGTTCCGCAAGTTGGCTACCAACTTCACAGTGCTTATCTCCTCTTGGAAGCGGCTCATAACCATCTTTCCCTGAACTGCCCCAAGATGGCGGGAAGTTGTACTGTAGAGCTGTGGAACCGGAACACGCTTCCGTCAGTGGACCGAAGAGGTCCCATCGGCCACGTAGGTCACATCGCGAGGTGGCCGACGAACTGCGTGCCCGGATCCGGTCCGGTGAGCTGCCCCCGGGCCAGCGCATGCCGACGCAGGCCGAGCTGGCCGACGAGTTCGGTGTCGAACGGGGGGCCGTACGGCAGGCGCTGCGCATTCTGCAGTCGGAGCGGCTGCTCACCAACATTTCCAAGGGGGCCCCGGCCACGGTCGCCGCGGTTCCGGTGCCGCTGGGGCCCGCGGCCGGTCCCGCCGTGCCGCCGCAGCCGACCATGGTGACCCTCGCGCCGCGCATCGCGACCGCCTTCGCGGCCCGGCACGTCCAGATCGACGCGCTCTGTCTGACCTCGGTCTCACTCACGATGGCGATCGGCGAGCCGCTCCGGCAGATCCACGCGGGACAGCTGGAACCGGCCAAGATCGACGTCCGGGTGCTGCTGCCGTCCCGGAACATCGACCTCGCCTTCCCGGCGCCCGTGGACCCCGCCGACGGCGATCTGCTGCACCGGCGCTGGCTGGCCCAGCGCAACGCCCAGGGCCTGGTGCTGCGGCAGAACCTGCTGGCGCTGCGCACCACGCACGGTATCGACGTGGACGTCTCCTTCCGCGCGCTGCCCTTCACCCCGCCGGTCAAGCTGTACCTGCTCAACGCGGCCGAGGCGCTGTTCGCCTACTACACGCTCGGGCGGCGCGAGCGGGAGATCGAGCAGGAACACGTGCAGACGTACGACGCGGACGGCACGCGGTCGATGCTGTTCTCCTTCGCGCCCGGCGCGGGCCGGCGGGACGCCGCGTTCGTGGAGCAGTCCCATCTGTGGTTCGACGCGCTGTGGGACACGATCAGTTCTGAGCTGGTGCTGACGGCGTAGCGGGTGCCGGCGTCAGAGCGCCGGGCCCGCGAGGAGCACCGCGAGCAGCACGGCCCCGGCGGAGCTGACCGCCGGGCTCTTGGCCTTGCTGCCGACGGAGAGCAGCAGCAGGCCGACGATGCCGGCAGCGCCGTACTTCCACTGGACGAGTTGTTCGAAGCCGACGACGAGGGCGGCGGAGAGGAGCGCGAGGGCTGGCACGGTGGATCCCCCTTCCGGTCTGCCAACTGAAACAAGTTGGCAACCAACTATGCTGTAGTTGTCCCCACTTGGCAGCTATGGCCAAACAACTTCGGAACAACTCCCGCTACGTGGAGCTAGGTTGTAGCGTCTGGTCGTGACCCAGGAAAGCGTGGCGATGAACGTGTCGGAGAACCCCGCAGTGAACGGCGGCAGAAGGCTCACCTCCCAGGAGATCGCCGACACCCTGCGCGAGCGCATCCTTACCGGCGACCTCAAGGCGGGCGACCGGCTGCCCACCCAGGCCGAGCTGGCCGAGGAGTTCGGAGTGGAACGCGGCGCCGTACGCCAGGCCCTGCGGGTGCTTCAGGCGGACGGCCTGCTCAGCGGCGTCAGCAAGGGCAGCCCGCCGCGCGTCGCCGGACCGCAACCCGTCCGGGACCAGCCCCAGCCGACCATGGTGGCCCTCGCCCCCCGGCTGACCGCGGCGTTCTCCGCGCCGCACGTGCGCATCGACGCCGTCTGCCTGACCGCGCAGAGCCTGCTGCCCGCCCTCGGCGAACCGCTGCGCCTGATCCACGAGGGCCGCATCCGCCCCGAGCGGCTCGACGCCCGCATCCTGCTGCCCTCCCGGGACATCAACCTCGCCTTCCCGGTGCCGGTCGACCGGCAGGGCGACGACGACACCGTGCACGAGCGCTGGCTGGGCATGCGCAACGCCCAGGGGCAGGTGCTCCAGTACAACCTGCGGGCCCTGCGCACCACCCACGACATCGACGTGAAGGTCTCCTTCCGCGCGCTGCCCTTCACCCCGCCGGTCAAGCTGTACCTGCTCAACGGCGAGGAGGCGCTGTACGCGTACTACAGGATCATGCGGCGCGAGGAGCCCACCGACAACGGGACGCTGGAGATGTACGACACCCTGGGCTCCGAGTCACTGCTGTTCTGCTTCGAGAAGCGGGCCGGCCGGCGGGACGCGGCGTTCGTGGAGGAATCGCAGAGGTGGTTCGACGCCCTCTGGGAAACCATCACCACGGACCTGACACTCTCCTAGTGACCTCTGAGACGACGACACGGACTGAACCGCTGCTGAAACTGATCTCTTCCGCTCGGGTCGTGCTGTGGGACTTCGACGGGCCGATCTGCCGCCTGTTCGCGGGGCACAAGGCGGAACGGGTGGCGAGCGGGCTGGTGGACTGGCTGGCCGGACGCGGCCTGCACGGCCTGCTGACCGATACCGAGCGGGACTCACTGGACCCGCACGTGGTGCTGCGCGCGGTGGACCGCCGGCACCCCGGCAGTGACCTGGTCACGGAACTGGAGGAACGTCTCACCCAGGAGGAGCTGCGGGCCGCGGTGTCCGCGATGCCCACCGCCTACGCCGACCCCCTGATACGCACCTGGACCGCCGTCGGCTCCCGCCTGGCCATCACCACCAACAACTCCCCGCGGGTGGTCCGCGCCTACCTCGACGACCGCGGCCTCACCGCCTGCTTCACCCCCCACATCTACGGCCGCACCCCGGACCTGCACCTCCTCAAACCCGACCCGCACTGCCTCAACCGCGCCCTGAGCGCGATGGGCGCCGCCCCTTCGGCCGCCCTGATGATCGGCGACTCCGCCTCGGACCTCGCCGCCGCACAGCGCGCCGGCGTCCCGTTCCTCGGCTACGCGCGTAACGAAGCGAAGGCAGAGCTCTTGCGGGAGGCCGGAGCCGGGCTCGTGCTCGAGTCGCTGGAGCCGGTGCTGCGGGCACTGCGGGCACTGTGGGCACCGTGGGCACCGCAGGGCTGACCCTCGCCGGGCCCACGCCGTGCGCGACGTCTGCCGCTCCCGGACTCCTCTCCGGCCGTTCCCCCCGATGTCCGCGCCCTGACCGCTTGCGGCCCCACGCGGTCAGGGACGCCAGCAGACCCGCCCCCCATAACGCCAGTTGAGTCAGATCGTCGATCTGCAGGTCGACCCCGCACACATGGATCGTCACGGCTACCACCCCCCTCGGACATGCCTGGTGAAGTTGACTGCTTGTAGGTCCATGCCCGGTCAACTAGATCCATTAACAGGCAAGTTGACCTGACTGCTTGACTGACCGGCATGCGTTTGCGGTGCTCGGGAGCGAGGTACGTACGGCATGTGACCGACAAGCGGACGGACGAGGCCGGCGGGACGGAGTTCCGTCGGGTCGCGGAGGAGTTGCGGGCACGGATCACCGACGGGGGCTATCCGCTCGGCACCTTCCTGCCGTCGCAGACCACCCTGGCAGGGGAGTTCGGAGTCTCCCGGGACACCGTGCAGCGGGTGCTGCGCGAGCTGCGCGGCGAGGGATGGATCGAGTCCCGGCAAGGGCGGGCCTCACGGGTCGTCAAGGGGCAGCGCATCCACTCCTCCGCCCCCCGGGCCACCCGGTCACGGCATGCGATGACCCTGGGTCCTCTCATCGGTGAGGCGTTCGAGCAGAGCGACGTGTCCCTGGACGTCTACACGCTGACCTCCGAGAGCCTTGACTTCCACATCCACACCCAGGCGGAGCGCATCCGCAACGGAGCCATCACGCCCCGGCGCATCGCCCTGCGCGTGGTACTCCCCTCCGCGACCGAATCCCCGCCGTACCCGAGAGCCAAGGACCCCAGGGACGACGCCCGGCTTCTGGAGCGGCTGCGGGGCATCACCGAGCGGCACACCGCCTCGCTCCGCAAGGTCCTCGGGGAACTGCGTGCCGAGAAGCTGGTGCCGTCCGTGGAGTTCGAGTTCCGCCACGCCCCGCTCACCCCGGCCTTCAAGCTCTACGTCATCAACCGTGCCGAGGTGCTGCACGGCCCGTACATACCGGTCAATCGCCCGATGATGCTGGACACCGGCGAGGAGGTCGCGGGGCTGGATGTCCTGGGGCTCGGCGCCACCCTCACCCACCACGTCCGCGACAGCCGGCCGGACTCCCCGGGTTCGACCTTCGTGGCGAGCATGACGGAGTGGTTCGAGGCGGTGTGGGAACTGGTGACCGAAGAGGGTCGCGCCGCGCGCGGATGAGAGCCGCGCCGTGCGATAGCATCCGCCCAACCGACTGAGCGACCGCTCGGATCCGTGCGCAGGGGATGGCGAACCAGCCGGTCCCGGCCGACCGCCATACGAGTGGCCGACCACCCGTCGGGCGACTCCACCAGGGCCCTTTCCCCTTCGCTTCCCTTCCGTTCCCTTCGCTTCCTTTCGCTTCCTTTCGCTTCCCTTCCCTTCCCCTTCCACTTTTCGGCACGAGAACCCGGAGCGGCCAGTGGACGCACCACCCGTCCCCCGTGGCACGGCCGGGGGACGCGCCGGTCGGGCAGCCGGGCGTCAGGGCGTGCTCCGGGCGTTCGTGGAGCATGCCACCAGGACCGGGCAGGCGAGCCGGGGTTTCCACAACCAGAACTACGTCCTGCCGCTGACCGAGCCGGTGGCCCAGCTCCTCGGCCGCGATCCCGGAACCGTCGTGACCGTGCGGGTGCGGCGCCGAGGCGCACTGCCTGTGGTGATCCGTACCTGGCAGAACGAGGCCGAGATCCTGCGCGCCGTCAGGGGGGTCCTGCGCAACGTGCCCGAGTGTCTGGCCGAGGGGGACGGCTTCGCCGTCCACAGCTATGTGGAAGGCGTGCCGCTCTCCAGCGTCTGCGGCAACGGCAGACCGGTGGACGGCCTGCTGACCAGGGCGCTGGCCGGCCTGCTCGCCGAGAGCGCCCAGGTGCGCAGCAGCGCCGCGCTGCCGCCCCTGCCCGCCCTGTGGCCCCGGAACTTCACCGACAGCCAGGGCTTCCTCCAGGCCCTGGCCCGCATGGCGGACGTACAGATCCGGCAGCCCAACTGGGCCTGCTTCGGCGGACTGTTCACCGCTCTCGGTGTGCCGGAGGACGCCCTCGTCCGACTGGCCGAACGCGTCCCCACGATGTCCCGCCGGCCCTACAGCCTGCTCCACGCCGACCTGCACCGCGACAACCTGATCATGTCGTACGGCGGGGACCCGCCCCTGATCTGCGTCGACTGGGAGCTGGCCAGCTACGGCGACCCGCTGCACGACCTGGCCACCCACCTGGTCCGGATGCACTACCCGGACCACCAGTGGGACGAGGTCGTCGAGGCGTGGGTGTGCGCCATGCGCGAGGTCCGGCCGGAGGCCGTCAACGGCGTGGCGCGGGACCTGCGCCACTACGTCGCCTTCGAGCGGGCCCAGTCCGTGTATCCCGATGTGATGCGGGCGGCGCGGTCCCTGGAGGAGTCCTTCGACCGCACGAGCCTGGACGAGGCGACCGCCTGGGTGTGCCGCGCCCTGGAGGCGGGGGCGGAGCCGTTGCGGCTGGCGCAGGTGCCGGGCGAGCGGGAGATCGGGCGGATCCTCCTGCGCTGGGCGTCCGCACGTCCGGGCGGGCCGGTGTGGCACGGCGGCGCGGGGCGGCGCGGCCCGGCCGGCCGGGCGATCGACTGGAAGCCGGACCGGCGTGTGCGGGAACACCCCGACTTCCCGCACACCGCCGTCCATGACGCCTTGGTCCTCGAGGGCGCGGCACCGGCCGACCGGGTGTTCAAGGGCACCGCGCACCTCAACTCGGTGCTGTGGGTGCCCGGTACGCCCTTCCCGGTGGTGGTCCGCCGCAAGGTCGCGGGCGTCCGGCGCGAGCGCAGCTTCCTCAGCGAGCACGCCGTCCTCGGGGCGATCGAGCGGTCCGGAGTGCCGGTGGCCGCGCCCCGTGTGCTGGCGCTGGGCGAGAGCCACGCCAGGGACCTCGGCCACACCTACTCCGGCGACCGCTTCGCCATTCACACCTACGAGGGCCCGCGCGACCCCGGCAGCAAGCCCGACCACCCCGTCAACGGCCTCCTCCCGCACGAGGCGGACGGCCTGGTCGACCAGTTGGCCGCGCTCACCGAGGTCGACTACATCCAGATCGACCCGGTCGCGGACCGGCTCGGCTTCTACGGCTGGCTCAGCGAGCAGCTGGTGGCCCTGGTGGCCGCGCTGCCGAAGGAGTCCCAGCAGCTGGCCCGTTTCCTCGGCCTGCCGGACACCGTCCGGCTGCGTGAGATCCTCGCCCGGCACCGGGTCGCCCACCGCACCCCCGCCCTGCTGCACGGCGACCTCAACCCCTGGAACCTGGTACGCCGGGACGACGGCCGGGCGCTGACCCTGATCGACTGGGAGATGGCCCTGGTCGGCGACCCGCTCTACGACCTGGTCCGGCACATGCACCTCACCCCGACCCGGCCGGAGATCCGGGACCGCATGTTCCGCCGCTGGGAGAGCCGACTGCCCGCGGAGTACACCCGGGAGTGGGCGCGGGACTGGCGGGTGTACCGCAGCATCGAGATCGTGCGGTCGGCGTACATCGACCTCGACCGCCTGGTCACCGGGGTGAGCCTGGACGCACCCAACGTGCGCCGGGCACTGGACTCGTACGCCATGACCCTCGCGGCGGCCACCGGCTCCCTGGGCCTGACGGCGCCGCGCCGGGCCAACCCCTACCTGGCCCGCGCGCTGGCCTGGCTGATCCGTTCGGGCGGCGCTGTGTAGGCCGCCCCGCGGACGTGCATGCCGGTGGCGTTGAAGTCGACGCTCCCGCCCAGCCCGGTCCGGGAGAGCGGCACCGCGACATCGCCGGCCACGGGTCCATGATCTGCCGGCCCTGCCGGTCCGTTCCCGGGGCGACGTCGTGCGCTGTCCTGTCCCAGATAACTATGGGCGGGTGGGGCTCTGACCTGTGGTGCTTACGGTTGAGTGGGACGAACGAGTGTCAGCGCGCTGCGAGGTTTGCGAGCAGCTTGGCGGCGGGCTCCGGGTGGACGAGCCAGTGCAGGTGACTCCCCCCGAGTGTCTGGACGTCGAAGGGGTTGTCGGGTGTGAGCGCGTCGGCTTCGCGAATCATGCGGTCCTGCACGGCGAGCGGAAGGCTGGCATCGTCGGCCAGGCGCACATACGTCTTGGGAATCCGGCCCCAGGTCGTGGCCTGTGCCCGGTCGGCGGACGTACCGACGTCGAGGTTTTCATCGGGCTGGAAGGTGTTCAGGAAGGTCCGGAACTCGTCATCGGTGAGGTCGGCGGCGAGCGCCCGCTTGAACGCGGCGAGCGCTGCCGGGTCGGCGGTGCGGAAGTTGGTCCGGAGCAGACCGAGTTCGACGGGGTTCCCGACGAGTGCGGCAGCGAAGGCTCCCGCGTCGACGCCCGCCATCTCCGGCTGGGCGTAGTAGTCGCTCACGTCCAGATCGACGGGGCACCAGGCGGAGACGTAAGCGATCCGGTCGATCAGCTCGGGCCGGGCGTTGGCGACGGCGGTGGTCGTGATGCCGCCCCGGCTGTGGGCGACGAGAATGGTGGGCCCGTTCTGCTTGGCCCGTTCGAGGACTTCGATCACGCGGGCGGCGTTGTCGGCGAGCGTGACGCCCTTGATGCCCCCTGGTTCTGCGGCGAGTGCGTCGAGATCCTGAGGAGCCTGGTAGGCCGAGGGGAGGGTCGCCTCGAATCCGTGCCCCGGAAGGTCGACCGCGGCCGAGCGGTGCCCGAGTAAGGCGAGCTCGGCCTGCAGCGGTGCGAACGAGAACGAATTCGCGAAGGCCCCATGGACAAGAACGAATGTCGGCAGATTCTGCATGCCTCAGCCTCCAACAGAACGATCTTCGGGGCAAGATCGAGAGGTCGGCGATGGCCTGCGTGACAAGGAGGAGGTCGTCCTGATGGCCGCCTGTCTCCATGCGGCAGACGCAGACAGGCCGATCAGCGTGATGTGCTCGGGGAGTCCGGCTGCGATCAGCCAGGGTGCCGCTCTGTCCGGTCCTTCTGTCGGCCCTTTGACCCGGACCAGGCCGTGGAGGGGCTCGGCGCGATGGGTGAGCTGGTAGTGGCGGTGAGCGAGGCCGGACCAGAGCCGACCAGTGGCGTCCGCTCGCACGGCCGTGCCGGACACGCCCGACACACTTTTGCAAGCGGGTGCTTGCAATTGTTAGCGGAGTTGTAGCAAGGTGGAGTCATGGCATCGCTCAACGTCGGCAATCTCGGTGACTACCTGCGCGAACAGCGGCGCAATGCCCAACTGTCGCTCAGGCAGCTCGCCGACGCCGCCGGGGTGTCCAATCCCTACCTGAGCCAGATCGAGCGCGGGTTGCGCAAGCCCAGCGCGGAGGTGCTGCAGCAGGTCGCCAAGGCCCTGCGCATCTCCGCCGAGACGCTGTACGTCCGCGCAGGCATCCTCGACTCCGAACGGGACCGGGACGAGGTGGAGACCCGGGCGGTCATCCTCGCCGATCCCACGCTCAACGAGCGGCAGAAGCAGGTGCTGCTGCAGATCTACGAGTCCTTCCGGAAAGAGAACGGATTCGGGACCGGCGAGCCCGCGGCGGACGAGGACGGCGGCGGCGAGGGCGGCGAGGACAGTGATGCCGGTCCGCGGCGGACGACCGGATAGAGCCGGACCAGGGCTCCGGTCGCCGCACCGCGGACCACACCAACCTCAGCCGAACGCGAATCCGGGAGGACCATCACCATGGCCATCAGCGACGATCTGCGCAAGACCCTTAGCGACCCGACCCCGCTCTACTTCGCCGCCGGCACCGCCGACCTCGCCTTCCAGCAGGCCAAGAAGGTGCCCGTCCTGGTCGAGCAGCTGCGCACCGAGGCCCCGGCCCGGATCGAGGCCGTGCGCAACGCCGATCCGAAGGCCGTGCAGCAGAAGGCCGCCGCTCGCGCCAAGGAGGCGCAGGAGACCCTGCACACCAAGGTGAACCAGTTCATCGGCACGCTCGACGTCGACCTGAAGAAGCTCGGTGAGACCGCCCAGGACCTCGCGCTGCGCGGTGTCGGCGTGGCCGCCGAGTACGCCGTCAAGGCCCGCGAGACCTACGAGAAGGTCGCCGAGCACGGCGAGCAGGCCGTCCGGAACTGGCGCGGCGAGGCCGCCGAGGGGATCGAGGACCTCGCGGTCGCCGTCGAGGGCAAGCCCGAGCCGGCCGGGGCCAAGGAGGAGCCCGCCGAGGACAAGAAGCCGGTGGCGAAGAAGGCCCCGGCCCCGCGCAAGGCCACCACCGCGAAGAAGGTGATTCCGCCGGAGCAGTGACCGGCGAGCCGCCACGGGCCGGGCACCTCTGGGGTGTCCGGCCCGTTCTATGGGTACCGTGGCCGTATTGACGAGCCGACTCGGGTGGTGGTCGTTGTGCTGATGCAGGGGTTCCAGGGGTTCATGTGGCTGCTCTACCTCGCCATGCTGGCGATGGCGGTGGTCGCCTTCGTGATGGCCGCACTGTTCCGTGAGGATGCGTACCGCGCGGCCGACAAGCAGAACAAGGGCTTCTGGTTGATCATCCTCGGCATCGCGGTCGCGGTGAACCTCCTGGTGCCGATGCTCTTCCTGCAGATCGCGGGGCTCGTCGCGTCGATCGTCTTCTTCGTGGACGCACGCCCGGCCCTCCAGCAGGTGTCGGGCCGCCGCCGGGGCCGTGGCTCCAGCAGCGACGGCCCGTACGGCCCCTACAACGGCAGGCGCTGAACCGGCGCAGCGCTACGGCAGGCGGTCCAGCAGGACCACCGCCACGTCGTCCGTCAGCTCGCCGCCGTTGAGGCGGCGCACCTCGCGCACGGCTGCCCGCAGCAGCTCTTCGCCGTGCAGCCCCTCGGCCAGCTGGCGGCGGATCATCTCCACCATGCCTTCCTGGCCCAGGCGCTCCCCGCCCGAGCCGACCCGGCCCTCGATCAGGCCGTCGGTGTAGAGCATCAGGCTCCACTCGCCGCCCAGCTCCACCTCCATCCGGGGCCAGCGGGCGCCGGGCAGCAGGCCGAGGGCGGGGCCGTTCCTGTCGTACGGCAGCAGCCGGGCGGGGTGGCCGGGGCGGGCGACCAGCGGGGCCGGGTGGCCGGCCAGACACAGGCCCGCGCGGCGGCCGTCCGGGGCGATGTCCACCGTGCACAGCGTCGCGAAGATCTCCTCGTCCCCGCGCTCGTGCTCCAGCACCTGCTGGAGGGTGCCCAGCAGCTCGTCCCCGCACAACCCGGCCAGGGTCAGCGCCCGCCACGCGATGCGCAGCTCCACGCCGAGCGCGGCCTCGTCCGGGCCGTGGCCGCACACGTCCCCGATCATCACGTGCACGGTCCCGTCGGGGGTGCGCACGCAGTCGTAGAAGTCACCGCCGAGCAGGGCGCGCGAGCGTCCGGGGCGGTAGCGGGCGGCGAAGCGCAGCGAGGAGCCGTCCAGCAGGGGCGTGGGCAGCAGGCCCCGCTCCAGCCGGCGGTTCTCCTGCGCGCGCAGCCGGCCCTCGGCGAGCTTCCGCTCGGCCGTGTCGGAACGTTTCCGCTCGACCGCGTACAGGATGGCCCGGCTCAGCAGCCGGCCGTCCAGCTCGTCCCGGAAGAGATAGTCCTGGGCGCCGACGCGCACGGCCTCGGTGCCGCGCTCGGCGTCGCCGGAGGCGGTCAGCGCGAGCACGGCGTGCCGGGGCGCGAGCTCGAGCACGTGCTTGAGCACGGCCAGCTCGTCGTCCTCGGTGCTGCCTCCGGGCGCCGGAAGGGCGAGGTCCAGCAGGATGCAGTGGACGTCGTCGGTGAGCAGCCGCTCGGCCTCGGTGAGGTTGCGGGCGGTGCGCACGCGGACGGGCTTGCCACAGGAGTCCAGCAGTTCCGGCACGATCGGCGAGCCGGCCGGATCGTCCTCGATCAGCAGCAGGGTGAGCGTGGCGCCGTTCGCGCCGGTGGGCGTGGCGGTGCGGTGAGCCTCGTCCTTGAGGGGGCCGCCGGTTGCGGAGGCGGTCTGCGCCTGACCACTCTCCACGGCCGGGATCGCTCTCTGCCGCGGTACGGGTACGGGCATTGTCCTGTAATTCCTTCCCTCCCCCCGAGGGCACGGCGGGGCGAGGGACCTCGACCCACCGACCGGTGACCATAGCGGTAGTGCCCACCCGGACGGAATGGTGTGAGTCCCGCCGCTCGCTCGCGGGACGCTGTCATATGCCGCTTTTCGTACCGGAGTTGCGCGGGCTGTGGGGACCGCGGGGATGACGAAGCTCACGTACCGTCCGGGTTTGTGCGGGCGCCGGGCGTGCGATGCGTCACATGGTGCAGGTTTTGAGGAGAAACGACGCACGTCACCTGCGGTGCGGGTGGCGGGGCACGGCCAGTGGAGACGTGGACCACATGACCTGGCTCACGCGTCCGGTCGTACGACACCCAGGATCGGCATCGAGCCGGCGCCTGCGACCGTCACCGTCCGCCCCGGCCGCGGGGCGTGGATGATCGCGCCGTCGCCGACGTACATCGCGACATGACTGGCGTCGTCGAAGTAGATGATGAGGTCACCGGGCCGCATGTCCTTGATGCCGACGTGCTTGAGCTGTTTCCACTGCTCCTGGGAGGTGCGCGGGATGGGGTGGCCGGCCTTCGCCCAGGCCTGGGAGGTCAGGCCCGAGCAGTCGTACGACTTGGGGCCCTCGGCACCCCAGACGTACGGCTTGCCGAGCTGGGCGGTGGCGAACTCGACCGCTTTCCTGCCCGGCGTGGACGCCTTGCTCTTGATGTCCTTGAGGATGCCGGTGTCCAGCCAGGCGGTCTGCGCCTTGAGGGCGGCCTGCGCCTCCAGCTTGGCGAGCCGCTCCCTCTGCTTCTTCTCCAGCCTGGACTCGAGCTTCTCGGCGGCGGCGATCTGCTGTCTGATCTTCTTCTTGGCGGCGGCCTTCGCCTTGCGGCCGGCCTCCAGTTTCCGCCACTGCGCGGAGGCGTCGGCCGCGTACTGCCGCAAGTCCTTCTGCGTGCGGGTCATTTCGCTGATCAGGTTCCTGGTGGCCCGCTGGCCGTTGAGCACCGATCCGGCCCCGTCCAGGACCTGACCGGGATCGTCGCTGAGCAGGAACTGGGCCGTGGGCGGGAGGCCGCCGCTTCGGTACTGGGCGCGGGCCGCCGCGCCCGCCTGGTCCTTGAGCCGGTCCAGCTTCTGCTGTCCCTCGACGATCTTCTTGGCCAGCTCGACGATCTGGGCGGACTGCTTCTCCGCCTTCTCCTCGGCCGCGTTGTAGGCGTCGGTGGCCACGGCCGCATCGTGGTACAGCGTGTCGAGCTTCTCGCGGACCTGCTCAAGCTCCTTGTCGGCCGGGCGAGTCGGGGCGGCCGGGGAGGGGCTCGCGCTCGTTGTGGGTGTGGGTGCCGCCACGTTGGCGAAGGCTGTGCCGGGTGCCGCCAGCGCGGTCACCGTCACCGCACAGACCACGGTCATGGCGGCCGTGAGCAGGCCCCGTCTGCCTGTCCCCATAGCTGTCCCCCAGCTGATTTACCGTCAGTAACTTATGGTCGTCTGAGGGATCGTGCCACGGCCGCGCGCAAAACGACAGGGGCCATCCGTGGTGTGTGCGGTGATCTCCTCGTGGATGTGATGAACGGCTCCGGGAGATCGTGACACCTTCGGGCGGTCGTTCCGCATCCGGCGCGCTGTCCGTCACGGTGAACCGTAACCGCCTGGAAGAGGGGGACATGACGGGCTGAAAGGTCCTTCAAAGGTTCTTCGTCGTCCGCGCCCCACGGTCGCCGGCCGGCCGGCCACGCGGCCCGCTCGGGGGGAGGGGGAGGGGCGGGAGCCCCGATGAGGAGGAACCGGACACCGCTGACCGCTGCGGTGTCGGTGATGGCGTTCGTCCTGGCGGGCTGCGGTGGCGACGGCGACTCCACCTGCCGACGGTCGGCGGGGGCGGCGCGCTGCAAGAGAGGCGCGTGCGTGCGGGAGGAGGGGGTCGGCCTGCCCGGCCCCGACTCCGGAGGACAGGTGGACGTGTCCGGCCAGGGCCTGCGCGGCCTTGTCCCCTGCAAGGCCCGGCGTCCCGGCGCGGCAGTACGGCGCCGGCCGGGCGAGCCGGTTCCCGGCCGGGTCCGCGTCAGCCGGCGCGCGGCGCCAACGCCCCCCATGCCACGGTCACTTCGCCCTGCCGCCAGCGCGCCGCCGAGTCCGTCACCGGCCAGTCGGCCGTGAGGTCCCGCACCGCGCGGATCCAGCGCTGACGGGCGCCGTAGGAGGCGTAGGGCGCGGCGGCGGCCCAGGCGCGGTCGAAGTCGCGCAGGAAGGCGTGCACGGGCTCGCCCGGCACGTTCCGGTGGATGAGCGCCTTCGGCAGCCGCTCGGCGAGGTCGGAGGGCCGCTCCAGCGAGCCCAGCCGGGTCGCGAACGTGACCGTCCGCGGCCCCTCCGGCCCGAGCGCCACCCACACGTGCCGCCGCCCGATCTCGTCGCAGGTCCCCTCGACGAGCAGCCCCCCGCGCGAGGCGCCGTCCGCCGGGGCGAGCCGCGCGCACAGGCGTTCCCAGACCGCGGCGACCTGGTCCTCGTCGTACTGCCGCAGCACGTTGGCGGCCCGCACGAGCACCGGGCGTCCAGGGACGGGGATCTCGAACCCGCCGTGCCGGAAGGCGAGCCCCTCGCGCTCGTACGGCTTGGCCGCCGCGACCCGCTCCGGCTCGATCTCGACGCCGACCACGCGCGCGCGGGGGGCGGCGGTGCGCAGCCGGCCGAGCAGCTCGACGGCGGTCCAGGGTGCGGCACCGTAGCCCAGGTCGATCGCCACCGGGTCCTGGGCGCGCCGCAGTTCCGCGCCGTGGGTGGCCGCTATCCAACGGTCCATACGGCGCAGCCGGTTGGGGTTGGTGGTCCCGCGCGTCACCGTCCCCACGATCGGGGTCCCCCCGCTCGAGCGAAGGCGAGGGTGGGGGAGGGACGTCGTGCGGGCTGCCATACGTACGAGGGTATGGGTGCCGGGGTACCCCAAGCGACCTCGAACGCATGAGCGAGCAAGAGGGGGTGGGAGGGGTAATGATTCAGTAAAGAGCCCCACCGTGGACCCGCCCGGGAATGGTGTCCGCACCCGCCACTGTTGCACCCCCTTGGAGGGCGAGCCGGGGTCCTCCGGCAGGCATGCCGCAGCGAGGAGGAACGCCACGTGAGCAAGTACGCCAGCAGACTCGGGCGTCGCTCCCCGGCCCCGTCCCCGCTGCTCAGGCTGCACCGCAGGCCCCGCCGGGTCGCCATGCTCTCCGTGCACACCTCACCGCTCCACCAGCCCGGCACCGGCGACGCGGGCGGCATGAACGTCTACATCGTGGAACTGGCCCAGCGCCTCGCGGCCATCAACATCGAGGTCGAGATCTTCACCCGGGCCACCGCCGGCGGCCTGCCGCCCAGCGTCGAACTGACCCCCGGTGTCCTCGTCCGGCACGTCGACGCGGGCCCCTACGAGGGCTTGGCCAAGGAGGACCTGCCCGCGCAGCTGTGCGCCTTCACGCACGGCGTGATGCAGGCCTGGGCCGGTCACCGTCCCGGCTACTACGACCTCGTCCACTCCCACTACTGGCTCTCCGGCCACGTCGGCTGGCTCGCCGCCCAGCGCTGGGGCGTGCCCCTGGTGCACGCCATGCACACCATGGCCAAGGTCAAGAACGCCAACCTGGCCCACGGCGACGCCCCCGAGCCCGCCGCCCGGGTCATCGGCGAGACCCAGATCGTCGCCGCCGCCGACCGGCTCATCGCCAACACCGCCGAGGAGGCCGACGAACTCGTCCGGCACTACGCGGCCGACCGGGCCAAGGTCGCCGTCGTCCATCCCGGCGTCAACCTGGACCGCTTCCGCCCCGCCGACGGCCGCGCGGCGGCCCGCGCCCGCCTCGGTCTCCCGCAGGACGCCCTGGTGCCGCTCTTCGCGGGCCGTATACAGCCCCTGAAAGCACCGGACGTCCTGCTGCGGGCGGTGGCCGTCCTGCTGGACGAGCGCCCGGAGCTGCGTTCCCGGATCGTCGTACCGGTCGTCGGCGGGCCCAGCGGCAGCGGCCTCGCCAAGCCCGAGGGCCTGCAGAAGCTCGCCGCCCGGCTCGGCGTGGCCGACGTCGTACGTTTCCGCCCGCCGGTCGGCCAGGAACAGCTGGCGGACTGGTTCCGGGCGGCCTCCGTCCTCGTCATGCCCTCCTACAGCGAGTCCTTCGGCCTGGTCGCGATAGAGGCCCAGGCGGCCGGCACCCCCGTGCTCGCGGCCTCGGTCGGCGGACTCCCGGTGGCTGTGCGCGACGGCGTCACCGGCTTCCTCGTCCAGGGCCACGACCCCACCGCCTACGCCCGCGTTCTGAGCCGTTTCGCCGACGAGCCGGTCCTCTCGACGACCATGGGCGAGGCCGCCGCCGGGCACGCGCGCTCCTTCGGCTGGGACGCCGCGGCGACCGCCACCGCCGACGTGTACACGGCCGCGGCGCAGTCCCACCGCCGTCGCGTACGCTCCCACCATGGGTGATGTGGCAAAGGCCGGGCAGGTCCTCGAAGGTGCCCTCAAGGACGCCGAACTGGAGTGGGAGAGCCCCGAGCCCGGGAACTACGTGGTCAAGCTCCCCGGCACCCGCAAGCTCTCCACGACGGTCTCGTTCCTCGTCGGCCGCCACTCCCTCTCCGTCAACGCCTTCGTCATCCGCCATCCCGACGAGAACGAGTCGGGGGTCCACCGCTGGCTGCTGGAGCGCAACCTCAAGCTGTACGGCGTCAGTTACGCCGTCGACCACCTCGGCGACATCTACGTCACCGCCCGCCTTCCCCTGGCCTGCGTCACCCCCGAGGACATCGACCGCCTCCTCGGCCAGATCCTCGACGCGGCGGACGGTGCCTTCAACACCCTTCTGGAACTGGGCTTCGCCTCCTCCATCCGCAAGGAGTACGCCTGGCGGATCTCCCGCGGCGAGTCGACACGGAACCTGGAGGCGTTCATGCACCTGATCGAACGCCCGGCGGGCTGACACGCTGACCCCGGGGGTGTTGCAGCGGCCCGCCCGCCGTACGCGAGTCGCGATCCACACCGAACCGGGAGGCCCTCACCCGTTTCACGACCCCTCAGCCGAGACCTGGCTCACCCGTCCACAACCTCCCGGGACAGAACACCTAGGCGCTGCGCGTCTGCGCGCCCGTCTCGGCCGCCGGTGTCACCGGGCGGGCGTCTCTGCGCGTTTCCGGTTCCGGAAGACGTCGCATGAGCACCGCGTACCCGAACGCCGCCACCGTCCCCACGACCGCACACACCCCCCACAGCCACTGCGCCCCGAACCGGTCGATGACCGTGCCGGACATCAGCGGAGCGATCAGGGCGGCGACGGACCAGGACAGTGTGTACATGCCTTGGTAGCGCCCGCGCCCGTGCACCGGGGACAGACGGACGACGAGGCCGGTCTGGGTCGGGGCGTGCACGATCTCCGCGAGGGTCCACACGCACACCGTGAGCGCGAAGACACCGACCGACCCGGCGAAGGCGGTGAGCCCGAAGCCGTAGCCCGCGAGGAGCGAGGAGACGACCAGCAGGGCGCGCGGATCGCGGTGCTCGATGAAGCGGGTGACGGGGATCTGCAGGGCGACGATCAGGATGCCGTTGACAGCGATGGCGAAGCCGTAGTCGGCCGGTGAGAACCCGGCGCGGCCCATCGCCACCGGCAGCCCGACCGCGCCCTGCTGGAAGACGAGCGCGACGAGGAAGGACAGCCCGACGACGGCCATGTACCGCCGGTCGCGCAGCACGGTGCCGAGACCGGTGCCGTCCTCCGCCTGCTTGGCGCCGGCCGTGGGCCGGGACTCGGGCAGCTTGAGGAAGACGACGACCGCGCAGGCCAGGGTCATCCCGGCCTCGATCAGGAACCCGGCGAGATAGCTGAACTGGGCGATGAACCCGGCGGCGGCGGAGGAGACGGCGAAGCCGAGGTTGATGGCCCAGTAGTTGAGGGAGAAGGCCCGCACCCGGTCCTCCGGCCGCACGATGTCGGCCATCATCGCCTGCACGGCCGGCCGGGAGGCGTTGGAGGCCATGCCGACGAGGAAGGCGACACCGGCGATGGCGACGGGATCGGTCATGAACCCGAGCAGCGCGACGGCCCCGGCGGTGGCGGTCTGGGCGATGAGCAGCGTCGGCCGCCGCCCGAGCCGGTCGGCCATCACCCCGCCACCCAGGGAGGAGACGACCCCGCCGAGCCCGTGGAGCGAGGCGACGAGACCGGCGTACGAGGCCGAGTACCCGCGGCCGAGGGTGAGATAGAGCGCCATGAAGGTGGCGACGAAGGCACCGAGCCGGTTGACGAGCGTGCTGGTCCACAGCCACCAGAACTCGCGGGGAAGCCCGGAGACACTCTCCCGGGCAGCACGTCTCAGACTGGCTACGGACACGAAGGGACCCCCCGGACGTACGACGCGGTAAGCGGCTCAAGCTGCAAACGCAACTTACAACCGAGGGGAGAGGCGTGGCCACCCGATTAACACAGGCCGCCTGCTGTCCGGCTGCTGGGCAGGGCGTTCTGGGGGCTGAATGTGTGGATTACGCTCTGGGGCATGGCCGACGCACCGTACAAGCTGATCCTCCTCCGCCACGGCGAGAGCGAGTGGAACGCGAAGAACCTGTTCACCGGCTGGGTGGACGTCAACCTGAACGAGAAGGGCGAGAAGGAGGCAGTCCGCGGCGGTGAGCTTCTGAAGGACGCCGACCTCCTGCCCGACGTGCTCCACACGTCCCTCCAGAAGCGCGCGATCCGCACGGCGCAGCTGGCCCTGGAGGCCGCGGACCGCCACTGGATCCCCGTCCACCGCAGCTGGCGCCTGAACGAGCGCCACTACGGCGCCCTGCAGGGCAAGGACAAGGCGGCGACGCTGGCCGAGTTCGGCGAGGAGCAGTTCATGCTCTGGCGCCGCTCCTACGACACCCCGCCGCCCCCGCTCTCGGACGACTCCGAGTTCTCCCAGGCGAACGACCCCCGCTACGCCTCCATCCCGCCGGAGCTGCGCCCCGACACGGAGTGCCTCAAGGACGTCGTCGTCCGCATGCTCCCGTACTGGTACGACGGCATCGTCCCCGACCTCCTGGCCGGCCGCACGGTCCTGGTCGCCGCCCACGGCAACAGCCTGCGCGCCCTGGTCAAGCACCTGGACGGCATCTCGGACGCCGACATCGCGGGCCTGAACATCCCGACGGGCATCCCCCTGTACTACGAGCTCGACGCCGACTTCAAGCCGGTCACCCCCGGCGGCAAGTACCTCGACCCCGAGGCGGCAGCGGCAGCCATCGAGGCGGTCAAGAACCAGGGCAAGAAGAAGTAATCGCCCATTGATTAAGCCCCCTGCCCGCGGGTTCTCCGCTGGGAGGGGGCTTTTCTCTCGCCCTGGGCCGTCTCCGGGCCGTCAGCCGGTTGATCGGGCCGTGCTCAGTGCTTCAGGAAGTCCGGCTCCGGCTCTTCTCTCGCCTCTGCCCGGGCTCCCACATCGCGGAGGGCCGAGACGGCTGCCGCCGCGTCTTCCCGGGGCACGCTTGGCGAGAACGACGGCGGGACCCTGCGTCGCCAGAACCCTGCTACGCCACAGGCTCAGCCCCGTCAGCCGACGCACGACCTGGGCGACGTCCATCACGCGCACACCAGGGTCCGTGAGCACCACGTGATGAGGCACGTCGTCGCACACCAGCAAGAAGTACTCGTCTGCCATTGCTCGCCCCGCCCTTCATCGGTTCGGAGCGTACGAGGTACTCGGCGAGGGCCTTGATGTTCTCTCCCACGTCCAGGAGCACCGAGGCGTAGAAGTGTCTCGGCGGGAGGCCGGCGGTGCTGTTCGGGCATGCAGCGGACGGAGAGCTTTGGCTGGGAAGACGAGGGCGACGCCTGGTGATGAGGCGGTGGGGGTCTGAGCATGCCCCCTGCCTGCGTCTCTCCGCCGACAGGGGCATGTTGCTGTCCGGGGCCGCTAGGACCGTTCGGGGCGGGGGCTGCGGCCGGCCCCGCCGACGGATTCGTGAGTGCCGCCTCTTTGAGTGGCCGCGTGGTGGTTCAGCACCTTCATGATCTCCGAGGCCAGTACATTCGCCAGTGCAGGAGCGAGAGAATCCGCCAGCGCAGTGGCGAGGGTCTGCGCGAACAGCATCCTTTCCAGTTCCGAGGAACGGGAGGGCGGCTGGGACAGGGACGCTACGGCCGCTTCCATCAGGGCTCCCGCCAGTGGGTCCTTTCCCTGCCTGGCACCGGTGCCGGTATGCGGGAATCCGGCATCGCGCACCATTTCCTCGAAGATCTCGTCGATGAAGGCCTCCAAGGGATCCCGTTCCGATTGTCCGCCGGACTCAGCTGCCATTGTGTTTCCTCAGTCTTAGATTGCCCTACGGGACCTGCCCTCCGACGCTGACGACCGCAGGAATCGGAGGGCAGGGGTGACGCCATTTCCCACTAGCGGCGCATGAGCGCTGCCAGGAGGAGGGGATGCTGGATCAGCGAGTCGCCGCGCTCTTCACGGCGGCGGCGCATGAGCGCAGCCAGGAGCAGCGGGTGCTCGATGCCCGACTCCTCACCCTGCTCCTCACGGCGGCGGCGCATCAGCGCTGCCAGGAGGAGGGGGTGCTGGATGATCGATTCTTCGCCCTCTTCACGACGGCGCATCAGCGCTGCCAGGAGCAGCGGGTGTTCGATGATCGACTCCTCGCCCCGCTCCTCGCGGCGGCGGCGCATGAGTGCCGCCAGGAGCAGCGGGTTTTCGATGATCGGCTCCTCGCCGCGCTCTTCGCGGCGGCGGCGCATGAGTGCCGCCAGGAGGAGGGGGTGCTCGATGCCCGTCTCCTCGCCCCGCTCCTCGCGGCGCGCCAGCATCGTTGCCAGCAGGAGCGGACCGATGGCGGATTCCTCGCCGAACTCTTCCTGGCCTACGCCGGCCTTTTCTCGAGTGGGAGTCTCCGTCGCTGCCGTCATGATTCCCTCTTTCTTTCACGCACGACTCGGCGGAGTGCTCGGCCTGACAAGCTTTGCGCTCCGCCCTTCAACGTCATGGTTGATGCGTGCGACGCCGACCGCATTTCGATCATGTGCCGAATGGCCGGAGGCTCTCCACGAACTCGCGCACATCGAAAGCGCGGGTTATGGAGCCCGCCGCCGCCCCCGCGAGACGGCTCGGGGGCCGTCCGTCGGCGGTCAGTCCGAGTGCCCCGTGAGGCGCGCGGTGGGCCGCGTCTGGTCCACCGGGGTGATGGTCTGGCCGGGCGGATTCCGTCGGAGCTGTCGTACGAGGGGCAGTCGTGATCGTTTCGCCCTCGTCCGCGCAGGCACCAGGGACGACGGCGAGGCCGGCCGCGCAGGGCGGCGGTGAATGCAGGGCGGCGGTGAATGAGGGGGCCCGCTAGAGGCAGCCGCCCGATGACGGCATCGCCTCACCCGGCGTACCTGCGTGCTCAAGCATCACATCGATCTTCGCCGCGACCCTCCGGTCAGGCATGCAGAGGTACCTGGTGCACCTCGTCCGCGCGGTGGCCGGCGCGTTCGTGGATGCGCTGGACGGCCTCGGCGGAGGGGGCCTCGGAGAGGCAGTAGACGGTGCCGGACTCCGGGTCCGCCCAGGTGTGCTCGAAGTGCACACCCTCCTCGCGCTCAATGGCGAGGTCGGCCTGGTGGGCCTGTGTGAGCTGGTCGGACGTGATGCCGTTCATCCCGCGGTGGACGTCCATGAACTTGGGCATGGCCTCCCCGCCTCCTTCTTCGTTCCCTCCCCTGTCCTTCTCTGTGCTCCCCTGTCCTTCCCTGTCCTCCCCTGTCCTTCCATGCTGCGCCCGCCCTCCCCGGCGGGCATCCGGTACGACGAAGGGGCGGTGGGTGTCATACCCACCGCCCCTCGGTGTCGTTCAGTCGCGCGGCATCGTTCAGCCGCACTGGCAGGGGGCGCCCGACTGGCACCCGCAGCCGCATCCCGAGCTGCAGCCGCACGCGCCGACCAAGGGAAGGCTCCTGATCTCGGCGGGCTGCTCGGTCTCGCGTTCCTGCGTGGGATCGGGCGTGGTGCTCGGGGATTCGGCCATGGTCCCTCCTCGACGCTGGGGCATGAGTGCCCTCGCCCATTTCATGCCCGCCACGCTGGGCGCATCAACGGCGCACTGAGGCGGACCGGCCCCGCGGGACTACGCCCCCTCGCCCCCCGTCACCGGCTGGATGTCCTGCTGCAGCTCGTCCGCGTGCTCGCCGGTGACCAGGTAGACGACTCGCTTGGCGACGGCCACGGCGTGGTCCGCGTACCGCTCGTAGTAGCGGCCGAGCAGCGTGACGTCCACCGCGGTCTCGATGCCGTGCTTCCACCGGTCGTCGATCAGGTGCTGGAAGAGGGTGCGGTGCAGAAGGTCCATCTCGTCGTCGTCCTGCTCCAGCTGGAGCGCGAGGTCGACGTCCTTCGTGATGATCACCTCGGCCGCCTTCGCCATCAGGCGCTGCGCGAGCTGGCCCATCTCCAGGATCGTGGCGTGCAGGTCCTGCGGAACCGCGCGCGCCGGGAAGCGCAGCCGGGCCAGCTTCGCCACGTGCTGGGCGAGGTCGCCGGACCGCTCCAGGTCGGCGGACATGCGCAGCGACGTGACGACGATACGGAGGTCCGTCGCCACCGGCTGCTGACGAGCGAGCAGGGCTATCGCCCTCGCCTCCAGGTCGTGCTGGAGTTCGTCGACCTTCTGGTCGGCCTCGATCACGCTCTCGGCCAGCTTCAGGTCGGCGTCGAGCATGGCGGTCGTGGCGCGCCCGATCGCCGACCCGACCAGCCGGGCCATCTCCACCAGACCGTCGCCGATCGAGTCAAGTTCCTCGTGGTACGCGTCCCGCATCAGGGTTCCCTCTCCTACGTGTGCCTTCGGGGTTCCGGGGGCCGTGACAGCACGTGCCCGTGCGAAACCAACGGTGCGAACCCCACGCTCCCACGTTCTGCCCCGAACGCGTCCGTTTCTTCCACCCCAAATGAACCAATACTGGCTCCAAGGTGAACTCTGGGCGACGAGTGTTCGAGGGCCCACCTCCACGACTGTGGTCATGTCGTACGGCATGCCTAACCTGGAGGCATGGACGTGAACGCGGCGGTCGCCGCAGCGGCAGCGATCGCCGGAGTGCTCACCGGTGTCATCGCCATGCTGGCGTTCCGCTGGAGCGAACGCGACCAGAAGCGACCGACCAGGACCTCCTTGCACACTGATCCCGTACTCCCGCCCGGCGTGGACACCGTACTGTCCGTGCTCCGCTCCTCGGCCGTCGTCCTCGACGAGGCCGACGCCGTCGTCAAGGCCAGTTCCGCCGCCTACGCCCTCGGGCTGGTCCGCGGCGGCAAGCTCGCCGTGGAGCCGATGCTCCAGATGGCCCGGGACACCAGACGGGACGGGGAGATACGCCAGGTGGAGCTGGATCTGCCCCGGCGCGGAACCGGACGGGGCGAGGCCCTCGCCGTCTCCGCCCGCGTGGCTCCGCTCGGCTCCCGCCTGGTCCTGCTGCTGGTCGAGGACCTCACCGAAGCCCGCCGGATCGAGGCCGTACGGCGTGACTTCGTGGCCAACGTGAGCCACGAACTGAAGACCCCTGTCGGCGCGCTCTCCCTGCTCTCCGAGGCTGTCATGGACGCCTCCGACGACCCCGAGGCCGTACAGCGCTTCGCGGGCCGTATGCAGATCGAGGCGACCCGGTTGACCAACCTGGTCCAGGAACTCATCGACCTGTCGAGGGTGCAGAACGACGACCCCCTCGAGGACGCCGAGCCGGTCCGCGTGGACGAGCTGGTCGCCGAGGCCGTCGACCGCTGCCGCCACCAGGCCGGCGCGAAGCAGATCACCATGGCCGCCGGCGGCACCGCCGACCTGCATGTCTGGGGGAACCGGGGGCAGCTCGCCGCCGCCCTCGGCAACCTGGTCGAGAACGCGGTCAACTACTCGCCCGCCCGCACCCGTGTCGGCATCGCCGCCCGTCGGGTGTCCGCTCCCGGCGGCGACCTGATCGAGATCGCCGTGACCGACCAGGGCATCGGCATCTCCGACAAGGACAAGGAGCGCATCTTCGAGCGCTTCTACCGCGTCGACCCGGCCCGTTCCCGGGCCACCGGAGGCACCGGTCTGGGCCTCGCGATCGTCAAGCACGTGGCCGCCTCGCACGGCGGGGAGGTCACGGTGTGGAGCGCAGAGGGCCAGGGCTCCACCTTCACTCTCAGGCTGCCGGAGGCGGGTGCGGCCCGTGACCGCGCTCAGCAGCACCCCGACCTCGGTGACGAGGCCGACGGCTCCTCCGACTCATCCCCGTACGAACCGCTTCCTGCCCCGGAGGTCCTTCCGTGACCCGAGTGCTCGTCGTCGAGGACGAGGAGTCCTTCTCCGACGCCCTGTCGTACATGCTCCGTAAGGAGGGCTTCGAGGTCGCCGTGGCGGCGACCGGCCCCGACGGGCTCGACGAGTTCGAGCGCAACGGCGCCGACCTCGTCCTCCTCGACCTGATGCTGCCGGGTCTGCCCGGTACGGAGGTGTGCCGCCAGCTGCGGGGCCGCTCCAACGTCCCCGTGATCATGGTGACCGCCAAGGACAGCGAGATCGACAAGGTCGTGGGCCTCGAGATAGGGGCCGACGACTACGTCACCAAGCCCTTCTCCTCGCGGGAGCTGGTCGCCCGCATCCGCGCGGTGCTGCGCCGCCGCGGCGAGCCCGAGGAGGTCACCCCGGCCGCGCTGGAGGCGGGCCCGGTCCGCATGGACGTCGACCGCCACGTGGTCACCGTCGGCGGCTCCAAGGTCGACCTCCCGCTGAAGGAGTTCGACCTTCTGGAGATGCTGCTGCGCAACGCCGGCCGTGTCCTGACCCGCATGCAGCTCATCGACCGCGTCTGGGGTGCCGACTACGTGGGCGACACCAAGACCCTCGACGTCCACGTCAAGCGCCTCCGCGCCAAGATCGAGCCGGACCCGGGCGCGCCGCGGTACCTGGTGACGGTTCGCGGGCTGGGTTACAAGTTCGAGCCGTAGGCCGTGAGCTGCCGGCCGCCGGCCCGCCGTGGCGGTGAGCCGCGTTATGAGCCGTGAGCCGTGAGCCGTACGACTCTGATGTGCGCCTGCGACGAAGGGCGGTACCCCAACGGGGTACCGCCCTTCGTGCGTGGGAGTCCGCGGTCGCTCAGTGACCCGCCGCCGACTGGGACGCCGAGTCGCTCGGGGCCGCGCCGGTGGTCGCCGTCTCGCTCGCGGTGGCCGAGGGGCTGGCCTTGCCCGGCTTGCCGGCGCTGGACGCGGTCGCGCCCGGGGCCGGGGAGGCCGAGGCGGTGGCCGGGGCGGACGGGATGTTGTTCGGGCCCCACTTGCTGAAGTAGCTGGTGGCGGGCACGACGAAGGCGCTCAGGCTTACCGCGCCGGACTTGCTGAGGGTGAAGGTGACCTTCTGGACGTTGCCGTCCTGGACCGCTTCGCGCCCGCTGGCCAGCACCGCGGAGGCGTTGCCCTGGCCGCCGATGAGCAGGGAGCCGTGCGCCGGAACGGTCAGGCTCTGGCCCTTGGCGTCCTTCAGCTCGGCGCTGGTGGAACCGACGGTGATCGACTGGAGGGTCTCGTCGGTGGTGCCGGTGTTGAAGATCGTCGCGGAGACCACGGCCGGGCCGGTCGACTTCAGGTCCGGCTGGGTGATGACCAGGGCGTTCTGGATCTTGATCTTCCCGACGCTGACCGCCGCGTTGTCCGGCTTGATCTGCAGGGTCTGCGAGTTGTTGCCGGCGCCGCAGGCGGCGAGCGAGGCGATCGAGAAGACGATGGCGGAGGCGGCGAGGGCGCCGCGTCGAAGGCTGCTGCTCACGGCGGCGGCAACTCCTTGAACGCAGGGGCGGCTCCTTATAAAGCCGCTCTAAGTGTCTGTCAGCGGGCTTAGGTTACCGAGCCGTTCCCGCGGGGCCGCACCCGACCCTCCCCCAAGCGCCCTGCTTGCCTCCGGCTGGGGTACCCCAGCCGTCACAACTGACCCGTCAGTCACTTTGGCACGGCAGTCATGCGGCTTTCACATAGCGCACGGACAACACTGCTGTCGGCGTCCCCGCAACACGTCTCGCAAATTTCAGGTGAAGGAATACGCGATCACCTCGGATATTGATCGCCGGCCGTCCTTGGGGGCGTCTGTGATCAATTCCGGATTCGTCTCGTACCCGACCCACGTCACCGAACGGAGTAGCGGAAGTCGCACGCTTGGAAGCGGACAAAACGGGATGTTCGCCCACTTGGAGACGGCGTCGCGAGTGTGTAACGTACGCGTTTCACCCCGCCCGAAGAGCCCCTCCGACCTGCGAATTCCCGCCTCCGCAGGGTCCCCGCAGCACGTCCGTGTCGCTGTTGTCAAGCCCGGAGATATGCCCTGACCTGCGAAAACGCCATTCAGAAGACGCCGTATCCGTGTTACCCTGGATAGCCACGGAAGGGGTACCTGTCACATGACGTTCAAGGTTGGCGACACCGTGGTCTATCCCCATCACGGGGCCGCGCTGATCGAGGCCATCGAAACTCGCCAGATCAAAGGCGTGGACAAGACCTACTTGGTGCTGAAGGTCGCCCAGGGTGACCTGACGGTGCGTGTGCCAGCGGACAATGCGGAGTTCGTCGGCGTGCGTGATGTGGTCGGTCAGGACGGGCTGGACCGGGTCTTCGAGGTGCTGCGCGCGCCGTACGCCGAGGAGCCCACGAACTGGTCTCGTCGTTACAAGGCAAACCTGGAGAAGCTCGCTTCCGGCGATGTCATCAAGGTCGCCGAAGTCGTGCGCGACCTCTGGCGTCGCGAGCGCGAGCGCGGTCTCTCCGCGGGCGAGAAGCGCATGCTCGCCAAGGCCCGCCAGATCCTGGTGAGCGAGCTGGCTCTCGCGGAGAACACGAACGAGGACAAGGCCGAGGCCCTGCTCGACGAGGTGCTCGCCTCCTGACGCGTCGTCGCTGACGCGCGCCCAGCAAAGTGAAATGCCGCGGTGCCCGATGACACGGACGTGTCGCCGGGCGCTGCGGCATCTTCATCCCCGCATCCCCATATCCCCCCGGAGATCCCTCGCCGTCGAGACGGACGACCACTCCCGGCCGGCCACCCAGGCGGGCGGTCACCTGCCGTACAACCTCGAGGGAACGAATCCCCCCGATACTTGACGTGCCGGGCCCGGGCGGATGGCTCGACCAGGGTCACGGAAGGGTCCGGTCAAGGCGTCGCGCCCGCGCTCCTCCAGGCCATACCCACCTAGGTCGAGCACACAAACCTGACAGGAACCGATGTCTGACGTTTCGCGCCCCACGCTCGCGCCGGCTCGTACGGCAGCGGGCGTCGCCGCCGTGATTCCCGCCGCCGGCCGGGGAGTGCGCCTCGGTCCGGGCGCCCCCAAAGCGCTGCGTCCGCTGAGCGGCACGCCCATGCTCATCCACGCGGTCCGTGCGCTGGCCGCGTCCCGCCATGTCTCCCTGGTGATCGTCGTGGCCCCGCCCGACGGCGCCGCCGAGGTCAAGTCCCTGCTCGACCTGCACGCCCTGCCCGAGCGCACCGACTTCCTGGTCGTGCCCGGCGGGGACAGCCGCCAGGAGTCGGTCAGGCTCGGCCTGGACGCCCTTCCGCCCGAGTACGGCATCGTCCTCGTCCACGACGCGGCCCGCCCGCTCGTCCCCGTGGACACCGTCGACGCCGTCATCGAGGCCGTACGCGACGGCGCCCCCGCCGTCGTGCCCGCGCTGCCGCTCGCCGACACCGTCAAGGAGGTCGAGCCGGCGACCGAGCCCGGAGCGCCCGAGCCGGTCGTCGCCACGCCCGAGCGGGCCCGGCTGCGCGCGGTGCAGACGCCGCAGGGCTTCGACCGGGAGACCCTGGTCCGCGCCCACGCCACCGTCACCGAGGCCGTCACCGACGACGCCGGCATGGTCGAGCAGCTCGGCCTGACCGTCGTGGCCGTACCCGGACACGAGGAGGCCTTCAAGGTCACCCGGCCCCTCGACCTGGTCCTGGCCGAGGCGGTCCTCGCGCGCAGGAGGCTGAACGATGGCTTCTGAGCAGCGCCCGGTACTGCCCCAGGTCGGCATCGGCACCGATATCCACGCCTTCGAGGAGGGCCGCGAGCTGTGGTGCGCCGGCCTGAAGTGGGAAGGCGAGGGGCCGGGCCTGGCCGGGCACTCCGACGCGGACGTCGTCGCCCACGCGGCCTGCAACGCGCTGTTCTCCGCGGCCGGGCTCGGCGACCTCGGGCAGCACTTCGGCACCGGGCGCCCCGAGTGGTCGGGCGCCTCCGGCGTCACGCTGCTCACCGAGGCCGCCCGGATCGTCCGCGACGCGGGCTTCACCATCGGCAACATCGCCGTCCAGGTCATCGGCCCCCGCCCGAAGATCGGCAAGCGGCGCGACGAGGCCCAGAAGATCCTCTCCGAGGCAGCCGGCGCCCCCGTCTCCGTCTCCGGCGCAACGACGGACGGCCTGGGCTTCCCCGGCCGCGAGGAGGGCCTGATGGCGGTGGCGACGGCGCTCGTGGTGCGCGCGGACTGACGCGCCGGACGAGGCACGCAGGCGGTTCCGGTAGAGGCGGTTTTGCTGCAGGCGGTTCCGGACGCGGGCGGGTCACCGGGTCTGGGGCGTGCCGGTGGTGTCGGCCCCGGCTGCTCGCCCGGGTCGGCGCGTCGCCGACGCTGTCGGGCGACGGGGCCTGCAGGGACGGCGGCCGGCACGCACCCACCACCGGCACGCCTCACCCCGGCGGCGTGGCGGCGCCTGCCGACCGAGCACCGTCATATGCGCCGGCCGGCAGGCGGCACGGCACCCACCTCACTTCCAGCGGCCGGGCCGCGCCCGCACCCCGAAGGACCCGCTCCGCCGCAGTCGGCAGGCGCCGTGCACCGGCGGTCCGGCAAGCCCGGCACCCTGGCGCGCAGCCCCCGCCCCGGCTCCCCGCAGCCCCTGCTGGCCCCGGTTCGTCCGGGAGCCCCGGGTGATCGCCGTGCGGGTTGACCGTGGGCGTGCGAGGGTACCCGGAGAGTCACCATCGACGAGGTCTTCCGGAGGTACCCATGGCTGCCGCCCTGTCCGACCGGCTCAAGTCGTTGCTCGACGGTCCCGTCTTCATCGTGGTCGGCACGGTCCAGCCCGACGGCAGCCCGCAGCTGTCTCCGGTGTGGGTGAAGAGGGACGGGGACCAGATCCTGTTCTCCACGACCGTCGACCGGCGCAAGAAGAAGAACATCGACCGTGACCCCCGGGTGAGCGTCGTCGTCCAGGACCCTGAGATGCCCTACGTCTACGGCGAGATCCGGGGCACCGCGGAGTTCAGCACGGAGGGCGCCAGGGAACTGATCGACGAGTTGTCGATGAAGTACACCGGCAAGAACTACGCGGAGTTCAATCCGGACTCCGTCAACGACGCCGCCCGGGTCGTCGTCAGGATCACCCCCCAGAAGGTCGTGGGCATGTTCTGAGCCAAGCGGCACGAGGCACCGCCCGGCGCCCACTACCCTGGAGTGGTGACTATTCGCCTGTACGACACCAGCGCCCGGCAGATCCGTGACTTCGCCCCGCTCAAGCCGGGCTGTGTCTCGATCTACCTGTGTGGTGCCACGGTGCAGGCGCCCCCGCACATCGGGCACGTCCGTTCGTACCTGAACTTCGACATCATGCGCCGCTGGTTCCAGTACCGCGGTTACGAGGTCACGTTCGTCCGCAACGTCACCGACATCGACGACAAGATCATCGCCAAGGCGGCCGAGCAGGGCCGCCCCTGGTGGGCGATCGGGTACGAGAACGAGCGCGCCTTCAACGACGGCTACCACGCCCTCGGCTGCCTGCCGCCGACGTACGAGCCCCGCGCCACCGGCCATGTCACCGAGATGGTCGAGATGATGCAGGGTCTGATCGAGCGCGGGCACGCCTACGCGGCCGACGGCAACGTCTACTTCGACGTGCGGTCCTTCCCGCAGTACCTGGAGCTGTCCCGGCAGGAGCTGGACAACCTGCTCCAGCCGTCCGGCGAGGGTGAGACCGGCAAGCGGGACCCGCGCGACTTCGCCATGTGGAAGGCCGCCAAGCCGGGCGAGCCGACCTGGCCGACCCCGTGGGGACCGGGGCGCCCCGGCTGGCACCTGGAGTGCTCGGCGATGGCGCACAAGTACCTGGGCTCCGCCTTCGACATCCACGGCGGCGGCATCGACCTGATCTTCCCCCACCACGAGAACGAGATCGCCCAGGCCAAGGCCTACGGCGACGAGTTCGCCCGGTACTGGCTGCACAACGCCTGGGTCACCATCGCCGGCGACAAGATGTCCAAGTCGCTCGGCAACAGCGTCCTGGTCTCGGAGATGACCAAGCAGTGGCGGCCCATCGTCCTGCGCTACTACCTCGGCACCCCGCACTACCGCTCGATGATCGAGTACAGCGAGGAGTCCCTGCGTGAGGCCGAGGCCGCGTTCGCGCGGATCGAGGGCTTCATGCAGCGCGTCACCGAGCTGGCCGGGAAGGCCGTGGATCCGGCCGCCGAGGTCCCGGCCGCCTTCGCCGAGGCGATGGACGACGACTTCGGCGTCCCGCAGGCCCTCGCCGTCGTGCACACCACCGTCCGCCAGGGCAACAGCGCACTGGCCGCCGACGACAAGGACGCCGCGGTCGCCCGGTTCGCCGAGGTGCGCGCCATGCTCGGCATCCTCGGTCTCGACCCGTTCGACGCCCACTGGGCGGGGGCGGCCGACCAGGGCGAGGATCTGCACGGGGTGGTCGACAGCCTGGTACGGCTCGTCCTGGACCAGCGCGAGTCCGCCCGAGGCCGCAAGGACTGGGCCACCGCGGACGCCATCCGCGACCAGCTCAACCAGTCCGGCCTGGTCATCGAGGACGGCCCGCAGGGCCCGCGCTGGACCCTCGGCGCGCGCTAGCACCCCGCATGATCGACTGTGCCGCCCGGCCTTCCGGGCGGCACACTGCATACGACGCACAGACGTACGTGCGAAATCTCGCACGATCTCTCACGGAGACGGATAACTCATGGCCGCGAACAACCGCCGCATGTCCGGCAAGAAGGGCGCGCAGGTCGGCAGCGGCGGCAAGCGGCGCCGGGGCCTGGAGGGCAAGGGGCCGACCCCGCCCGCCGAGATGCGCAAGGGCCACGCCAAGCAGCGCGCCGCCGCGGCCAAGGCCCGCCGCACGCAGGGCCGCCCGCAGCAGCGCCGGGGCGCCGGCAGGTCGGCGTCCGAGCTGGTCGTCGGCCGCAACCCGGTCATCGAGGCGCTGCGCGAGGGCGTGCCGGCCTCGACCCTCTACGTGCAGCAGTTCATCGACAACGACGAGCGCGTCCGCGAGGCCCTCCAGCTCGCCACCGAACGCGGTGGCATCAACCTGATGGAGGCCCCGCGTCCCGAGCTGGACCGCATGACGAACGGCCTCAACCACCAGGGCCTCGTCCTCCAGGTCCCGCCGTACGAGTACGCGCACCCCGAGGACCTCGCCGACGCCGCCTACGACGAGGGCGCCGAGCCGCTGATCGTCGCGCTCGACGGCGTCACCGACCCGCGCAACCTCGGCGCGGTCGTCCGCTCGGTCTCCGCCTTCGGCGGCCACGGCGTCGTCGTCCCCGAGCGCCGTTCGGCCGGCATGACCGCCGGTGCCTGGAAGACGTCCGCCGGTACGGCCGCCCGTACCCCGGTCGCCCGCGCCACCAACCTGACCCGGGCGCTGGAGGCGTACAAGAAGGCCGGGATGACGGTCGTCGGCCTGGCCGCCGACGGAGATGTGGAACTCGGCGACCTGGAGGCCCTCGAGGGGCCGGTCGTCATCGTGGTCGGCAGCGAGGGCAAGGGCCTGTCCCGCCTGGTCAGCGAGACGTGCGACGCCCGGGTGCGCATTGCGATGCCCGGTGGCGCGGAGTCGCTGAACGCGGGTGTGGCGGCGGGGATCGTGCTGTACGAGGCGGCACGCCGACGCGCCTGAACAGGCGTCCGAGACCCCACCCGTAAGGGGTGATTCTGGCGTCCACCCGGTGTTCGGGACGAGCTTGACGGAGTCCGGACACATCCGGCCGGTCAAAGCAGTGTCCTAACTCCTCGTCACTCGGTTAGATGAGTGTGGACACCAGAACACCCCGCACACCCACGGGGGACCGCTCGTCGGGATTCCAGTCCGGGTTCGACGACGCTCCCGCGCTGAGCATGGTGAAGGTGCCGAGCGATCCGGCGCAGGTCATCGTCAATCACGCCAGCTTCCGCGTGCAGCTGGGCGCCTCGGCCAAGCGCGGCCAATACCCGCGGATCGCCCGGCATGCGAGCGCCGGCCAGGACACCGCGCACATTCCCGCGGTGGGCGGCGCGGGCCGGGCGGGCCGCCGTCGCCCCGTCGTCTGGAGCGGCCGGTCCGCCCCCGACGACACCGGCGCCCACCGGCTGCTCCAGGCCGTGCGGGGCAGCAGCGTCCGCCACCCCGACGACCCCGCCGCCGAGGCCGGTGCCACCCAGGTCATCCCGCGCGTCGGCACCGGCTACGCCGACGCCTACGACGACCTCGACCAGACCGTCCAGACCTCGGTGGTCGGTCACCAGCGCACCGCCTCCGACGACGGCACCCGCCTCCTGCCGCACATGCGCACGGCCGGCAGCGCCTATGACGACCCCCCGTACGGAGAGTCGTCCTACGGCGAGTCGTCCTACGGCGAGTCCCCATACGAGGAGTCCCCATACGGGGACTCCCGATACGGCGGCGAGTCCCTGTACGGGGAGTCCCGATACGGCGGCGAGTCCCTGTACGGCAAGTCCCCCTACAGCGCCTTCCCCTACGGCGAGTCCCTCTACAGCACCTCCCCGTACGGCGAGTCCCCCTACTCCGACGACGAGTCCGGCCCTTACGACGACCACCCGGTGGACCCCGACGACACCGGCGCCGCCAAGCGTCAGGGCGACGACCCGGCCCGGCACGCCTACTACCCCGGCCGCCGTATGAACCTGGGCGTCGTCCTCCTCCCGCTGCGCATCTTCCTCGGCTTCATCTCCATCTACGCCGGCATGGGCAAGCTGTGCGACCCCGTCTACTTCGACGGCGGCAAACGCGGCTCCATGGTCAAGTGGCTCAACACGCTGCACCCGTGGGACGTCGCCGAGCCGTTGCACCGGTTCGCCCTGCACCACCCGGTCGGTTCCGGCCTGGTGATCGCCTTCCTCCAGGTGGTCGTGGGCGTCCTCACGATCCTCGGCTGCTGGCAGCGCGTGGTGGCCGTCGTCGGGGCCCTGCTCTCCGCCGCCCTCATCGTCACCGTCAGCTGGAAGGCGGTCCCCGCGTACGACACCCCCGACATCATCTACCTCGCCGCCTGGTCCCCGCTGATCATCGCGGGCGCCCCCGTCTACTCGGTGGACGGCCGCCTCGCGGGCACCGCCTGGCGGCGGCTCGGCCCCCGCGCCGACATCTGGGGGCTGCGCCGCTACGTCCTGCGCCGTGGCGCCCTGATCACGGCCGTCACGGTGGGCCTCACCCTCCTCGTCGGCTCCCTGCTCGGCGGTGCCGTCCGCGACTCCAGCCGTGTGGTCGTGCCCGGCCCCGGTGAGGCCCCGCGCAACAACCTGCCGGGCTCCGCGCTCCCGCAGGAGCCCGGCAAGCGGCACCGCAGCACGCCACCGGCCCCCGCCTCACCCACGGACGGCGCGACGACGGCCGGCGCGAGTCCCTCCGGTGCGTCGACGACCCCGGACGCGACCCGGACCTCCGGCGCCACGACCACCATTCCCAGCCAGACCCAGGGCACCACGGGCCAGGCCCCGCCCCGCCACTCCTCCCCGGCGGGCGGCGCCCCCAGCACGACGGCGGGCCCGACGGGCGGCACCACCGGCAGCCCCACGGGCGGCAGCACGAGAAGCACCGGCGGCAGCTCCTCGACGGGGCAGCCGGGTCTGGTCGGCGGCCTCCTCGGCTGACGTCCGGAAACCGAAAGAGCCGCCCCGTACCGGAAAGGCACGGGGCGGCTCTTCGACGGCTACCGCCCCAGAGTCGAGAGCTCCTTGGCCGCCTCCGTCAGGTCCTTCGCCGTATCGATGGCCCGCCAGTAGGCGCCCTGCGGAAGGGGGAACCCCGCAAGCTTCCGCTCCCGGGCCAGTCGGGGGAACGTGGTCCGCTCGTGGTCCCCCCGCTCGGGCAGCATCCCGGCGAACTCGGGCGAGAACACGTACACGCCGGCGTTGATCTCAAAGGTCGACGGCGGAGCCTCGATGAAGTCGGTGATGTGGCCGAACCCGTCGGTCTTCACCGCACCCCACGGAATCCGCGGACGCGCCAACGCCAGGGTCGCCACGGCGTCCCGCTCGGTGTGGAAGTCGGCCATGTCCCGCAGGGAGAAACGGGTCCAGATGTCGCCGTTGGTGGCGTACCAGGGCTGGTCCGGGTGGGGGAGACGCGCGGCGGCGTACTTGAGGCCGCCGCCGCGGCCGAGAGGCTCGGTCTCCACGACGGTGGTGACGGACACGGGCAGGTCGGCCGAGTCCAGCCACTTCTGCAGGACCTCGGCGAGGTGGCCGCAGGAGACCACCACGTCCGTCACGCCTTCCTCGGCGAGCCAGACCAACTGGTGACCGATGATCGGCGTGCCCGTGCCGGGAATCTCGACCATCGGCTTGGGCCGGTCGTCGGTGTAGGGACGCAGCCGTGAGCCCTGGCCACCGGCCAGGATGACGGCTTGAGTGGGGCGGGAGGCGGCGTTCGGATGGGTCATGTCCCGCACTGTACGTGGCGCCCCGGCCGGGGCCGGCGCCGCTAGGCGGTCCTTGAAGTGCGGTCACCCACTTCCCGACCGCCGCTTGCCCGGTACCGGCCCGGTACCGGGCGGGACAGCGGCGTACCGCGGCTCAGCTGCGCGCGGCCAGCACGCCCGAGGCGAAGGCCGTGTCGCACACCGGGCGGGCGTACGACTGCGCGCGGGAGGCGCCGTAGATGCGTACCGCGGTACGGCCCAGGGCGCGGGCGATGGAGGAACAGTGCCGGGCCAGCGCGGGGTGGCCGTTGACCGCCTGCTGGAGGTGGGTGAGGACCACGCCCGGGTTCTTGTCCTGCAGTTCGGCCATCAGCTCGTCGCGGAGCACGTCCTGCGGGGCGCGGGCGGCCGTCCTGGAGGGCACCTCCGCCGCGGAGACGTCCGTGGCGGTGAGCACCGAACTGGAGGGGCTTCCCGTCCAGTCGACCCGGGTGACCGCGAGGGTTCCGGAGAGCACCAGGACGACGGGCAGGACGAGGGCGAGAGTGCGGCCGATCCGGCGGGCAGGGCCGCCCCGGTGGCCGCGTCGCGTCTGAGGGGTGGTGGAGTGCTTCACGCGTGTGAGGGTAGCGCCCCGTAATGACGCGAAGACATTCAGTCACTCTAATGGGCGATGAGATCACGCCTCGTTCTGGGTATAGGTTGACGCTCTCCGCCTGACCGGCGGCAGCGCAGAGGGCCCCGCAGGTGTCTGCGGGGCCCTCTGCGTCGTATGCGTCAGTCCGAGAGGCGCTCGCCCGTGGAGGTCGAGAACACGTGGATCTCACCCGGCCGCGGTACGACGTGCAGGGTGGAGCCCTTCTCCGGCACCTGGCGCCCGTTCACGCGAACCACCAGGTCCTTCATCTCGCCGCCGACCTCGGCGGTGCCGTAGACGTAACCGTCGGCACCCAGCTCCTCGACGACGTTCACCGAGACCGCGAGGCCCGCCGGGGCGTCCGAGGCGTCCTTGGTGAGGGAGGCCGCGGTGGAGCCGTTCAGCTCGACCACGTCGAAGTGCTCGGGGCGGACGCCGACGGTCACCGTGCGGTCGCCCTTGTCGGCGGCGGCCGTCAGGGCCTCGCGGCTGACCGGCACGACGCTGTTGCCGAACTTCACGCCGCCGTCGGCGATCGGGACCTCGACCAGGTTCATGGCCGGGGAACCGATGAAGCCGGCGACGAAGAGGTTCGCGGGCCTGTCGTACATGTTCCGCGGCGAGTCGACCTGCTGCAGCAGGCCGTCCTTCAGTACGGCCACGCGGTCGCCCATCGTCATGGCCTCGACCTGGTCGTGGGTGACGTAGACGGTGGTGATGCCGAGGCGGCGCTGGAGCGAGGCGATCTGCGTACGGGTGGAGACGCGGAGCTTGGCGTCCAGGTTGGACAGCGGCTCGTCCATGAGGAACACCTGCGGCTCACGCACGATCGCGCGGCCCATGGCGACACGCTGGCGCTGACCGCCGGAGAGCGCCTTCGGCTTGCGGTCCAGGTACTCGGTGAGGTCGAGGATCTTCGCGGCCTCCTCGACCTTCTGCCGGATCTCCGCCTTGTTGACGCCGGCGATCTTGAGCGCGAAGCCCATGTTGTCGGCGACCGTCATGTGCGGGTAGAGGGCGTAGTTCTGGAACACCATGGCGATGTCCCGGTCCTTGGGCGGCAGGTGTGTGACGTCGCGGTCGCCGATGCGGATGGCGCCGCCGTTGACGTCCTCCAGACCCGCGAGCATCCGCAGGGAGGTGGACTTTCCGCAGCCCGACGGGCCGACCAGGACGAGGAACTCGCCGTCCTCGATCGCGATGTCGAGCGCGTCGACGGCGGGCTTGGTGGCACCCGGGTAGATCCGGGTCGCCTTGTCGAACGTGACAGTGGCCATGGTGAATGGGCCCCCTTCTACCGGCAGGAACGTGCCGGACGATCCGTTGTAGGAAGGTGGTCGGTGTAGTCCACGCGAGTGAACCGGATCAGGACGGTACCTGCCGTTCACCACATCTGTCAGCACCCGGGCGACTGTGAACTTCGCGGGAATTCCCGGCCGGGCCGGGGCGGGACGTGGGTACACTGCACAGACACACACCCCGGGGTGTGTGCACGCCTCCTTAGCTCAGCTGGTCAGAGCACCGCTCTTGTAAAGCGAAGGTCGTCGGTTCGAATCCGACAGGGGGCTCCGCCTCCAGCAAGGGAAATCGCCCCCACGATCTTGGACCGTGGGGGCGTTGTGCGAAACGCGAGAACCGTCCGATCGCCTCTGGGGCCCGGTGGGCTGCGGCGTGGTGGGTACACGAAGTAGGGAAGTGTCCCTGTACGACGTACGACCCATGTTCGGGGAGGTGAACCCCGATGACGTTGCCTGTCAGGCGCCGCCCCGGCAGCCTGCTGGAGAGGGCGATGCCGTTCGGATGGGGTGAACCCGTCGCCGCTCAGTTCGAAGACTTGTTCGAGCGTATGAATCGGCTGATGGAAGGTGCCGCCTCTGTTCCGGCCGCGATGGCCTGGGCGCCCGCCGCCGACATGCGGGAGACCGACGACTCGTATGTGATCGAGGCGGAACTGCCGGGTATCAAGCGCGACGACATCGACCTCGAGATGAGCGAGCGCGAGCTGCGCATCACTGGTGAGTTCAAGGAGCGGGAGCGTGAGGGCGTCCTGCGTCACAGCACCCGCCGCAGCGGCCGTTTCGAGTACCAGGCGCTCCTGCCCGCCGACGTGAAGTCGGAGGACGTCAGCGCGACGCTCTGCGACGGACTGCTGACCGTCACGGTGCCGAAGGCGCAGGCCACCAAGCCGCGCCACATCGAGATCACCGAGTCCTGACGCAAGGAGGAGACGCGCGGGACGGCCGGCCCGCGCGGACCGGCCGTCCCGCGGGGGACCCGAGAGGCCGTACGCGGGCTCGGCGACAGCTGTGCGGGGGCGTCATGAGAGTCGAACTGCTCCAGCAGGCCGCCGACGTGCTGTTCGGCGTGCCGGACGAGACGCACGAGGAGATCATCGCGCTCATCGACGCGGTCTCCCACGACACCACGACCCAGGAAGCGGACCTGTCCGCGGTCTTCGGCCAGTGGTGCTGGCTGGTGTACACCGTGCACGGCGACGTGGTCGAGGTGCTGGACGTCGGCTGCGTGAGGTGACCGGAGCCATGGCGCGGACGGCCGTCGACGGTGACGACCTCGTCGTAGTCCTGACCTGGCGGGAGAGACTGGCCGCGCGGCGCCGCGAGGTACGGGTGCCCCTGGCGGCGGTGTCGCGGGTGACCGTGGAGCCGGACTGGTGGCGCGCCCTGCGCGGAGACCCGGCGCGGGGGGTGTGGATCCCCGGGAGCCGGTGCATCGGCACGCGCGTCCACCTCGGAGGTCCGGATTTCGTCGTCCTGCGGCCGGGCCGGCCCGCCGTCTGCGTCGAACTGCGGCCCTCCGCGCCGTTCCGTCTGCTCGCCGTCTGCGCGCCGAGCCGTACGGAGGCGGAGGCGAGGGCACGCTCGCTGGTCCGGGCGGCACCGCGGCTCGACACGTCCACGCCGTGCCGGCAGCCGCTCCCGGTTCGGGAAGAGGTGTCCGCACGGGCGCCGGGAGAACTGCCCGGCGACGACTCCCGTCGGCCGGCCCTCCCGGAATGTCGATCGCGCGTCCGACGGCACCGGCGTGCGTGAATCGGCTCATGCGAATCAACCGGGGCCTGAACGCCGTGTGGGCGTTCGTGCGCAGTGCTCCCGGCACGTACGTGTGGCTGGGGATCCTGTTCGTCACGACCGTCGCCCTGCACCACATGTCGCCGGAGTTCGAGCAGGACTTCCTGCGGCAGCGTTCCACGAACATCCATGAGCTGTCGCACAACCCGGTGCAGGTGCTGGTGGCGAGCGCGATGTGGATCGACAGTGGGCACTGGTTCCCGTACGCCTTCCTGTACACGGTCTTCCACGCGCAGGCCGAACGCTGGCTGGGTACGGCCCGCTGGCTGGCGGTGTGCACACTGGCGCACGTGCTGGCCTCGCTGATCAGCGAGGGCATCCTGCTGAAGGCGATCCGGGACGGGATCGCCCCGTACTCCGCGGTCAACACCATGGACATCGGGGTGAGTTACGCGCTGAACGGGGTGATCGGGGTGCTCGCCTACCGGCTCGCGCCGCCGTGGCGGTACGCGTATGTCCTGGTGGTGCTGGTGGTCTTCGGGCTGCCGCTGACCGGGGGGCCGACCTTCACCGATTTCGGGCATTTCGTCTCCCTGCTGATCGGACTGGCGTGCTGTCCGCTGGTCAGGGGCTGCGGAAAAGCATGGAATCCGAAGGAGACACTGGCCGCTCCCAGGGATTAACGTCCCGCGCATGAGCAGCTCGGCAAGCAGTGCCGTCAACGGCGGCATCTCCTTCTGGTTCGCGGACGACGGCCTCCCGGCGATGCGGGAGCCGCTGCCCGGGGACGCCACGGCGGACGTGGTGATCGTCGGCGGCGGGTACACGGGCCTGTGGACGGCGTACTACCTGAAGAAGGCCTCCCCCTTCCTGCGGATCACCGTCCTGGAGCAGAAGTTCTGCGGTTACGGCGCCTCCGGACGCAACGGCGGCTGGTTGTACAACGGCATCGCGGGCCGCGACCGGTACGCGAAGCTGCACGGCCACGAGGCCGCTGTACGCCTGCAGAAGGCGATGAACGACACCGTGGACGAGGTCGTCCGGGTCGCCGGGGAAGAGGGCGTCGACGCCGATGTGCACAAGGGCGGTGTTCTCGAAGTCGCCACCACTCCGGCCCAGTTGGCGCGGTTGAGGGCATTCCACGAGCGCGAGCTGTCGTACGGCGAGAAGGACCGCGAGCTGTACGGCGCCCGGCAGACCGCCGAGCGGATCCGGATCGCCGACGCGGTCGGCTCGGCCTGGACCCCGCACGGGGCCCGGCTGCACCCGGTGAAGCTGGTGAAGGGGCTCGCGGCGGTCGTGGAGGCCCTCGGCGTCACCATCCACGAGGCGACACCGGTCACGGAGATCCGTCCCAAGCACGCGGTCACCCCGTACGGCACGGTCCGCGCACCCTACGTCCTGCGCTGCACCGAGGGCTTCACGGCGTCCCTGAAGGGGCAGCGGCGGACCTGGCTGCCGATGAACTCCTCCATGATCGCCACCGAGCCGCTGTCGGACGGGCAGTGGGCGGCGATCGGCTGGGAAGGCCGGGAGACGCTCGGGGACATGGCGCACGCCTACATGTACGCGCAGCGCACGGCAGACGGCCGGATCGCGCTCGGCGGGCGCGGGGTGCCGTACCGCTTCGGCTCGCGGACGGACAACGACGGCCGTACGCAGGAGGTGACCATCGAGGCCCTGCGCGAGATCCTGGTCCGCTTCTTCCCCGCCCTGGCGGGTGTGCGGGTGGAGCACGCCTGGTCGGGTGTGCTGGGGGTGCCGCGCGACTGGTGCGCCACGGTCACCCTGGACCGGTCCACGGGCCTGGGCTGGGCGGGCGGCTACGTCGGCTCGGGCGTCGCCACCACCAACCTGGCCGCGCGCACGCTGCGCGACCTGGTCCAGCAGGACTCGGGGCAGGCCGGCCGCACCGAGCTGACCGAGCTGCCCTGGGTGAACCACAGGGTCCGCAAGTGGGAGCCGGAGCCCTTCCGCTGGCTCGGCGTACAGGGCATGTACGCCACCTACCGCGCCGCCGACCAGCGTGAACGCCTGCGGCCCGGTATCGGGTCGTCGCGGCTGGCGAAGGTGGCGGACCGGGTGGCCGGGCGGCACTAGGGCCGCCGGACAGGTCCCGGAAAGCCCCCGCTGAGGCGCCCGCCGCACCGGGCGCCTCTGGGGGGTGTGCCGAGCCGCGGGGCGCGGCCGGGCGGCTTGCCGGGCGGGTCAGCCGACCGGTTCCGCGACCGGTGCGCCGGCCGCTGCCTGGTTCTTGGCGGCCTTGGCCGTGATCAGCAGGCCCGCGATCAGGCCGGCCAGCAGGGTCAGACCGGCCGCCCACGCGATGGCCACGGTGTAGCCGTGGACCACGCCCGCCGGGATCACGACGGCCTTCTGGGCGGGGCTGTGCAGGTGTGCGGTGATGTAGCTGGTGCTGCTCGTGGTGGCGATGGTGTTGAGCAGCGCCGTACCGATCGAACCACCCACCTGCTGTGCGGTGTTGACCGCGGCCGAGGCGGCGCCCGCGTCGCGCGGTGGGATGCCGAAGGTCGCGGTGGCGAAGATCGTCATGAAGGTCATGCCGGCGCCGACGCCCATGAGCAGCAGCGAGGGCAGGACGGCGGTGCCGTAGGAGGAGTGCACGGTCATCCGGGTCAGCAGCAGCAGGCCGCCCGAGGCGAGGATCGTGCCGGGCACCATCACCAGGCGCGGCGGCACGCGTTGGAGCAGGCGCGCCCCGATCTGCGTGGAGCCGACGAGGATCGCGGCGGTCAGCGGCAGGTAGGCCAGGCCCGCCTTGACCGGCGAGTAGCCGAGGATGATCTGCAGGTAGTAGGTCATGAACAGGAACAGGCCGAAGATGCCGATCGTCGCGAACAGCATCGTCATGAGGGAGCCCGCGCGGTCACGGTCGCCGAGGATGTGCAGCGGCAGCAGTGGCTGGGGCGTCCGCTTCTGCCACGCGATGAAGAGGGCCAGCAGCAGTGCCCCGCCCCCGAACAGGCCGAGGGTCACCGGGTCGCTCCAGCCGCGCGAGTCGGCCTGGCTGAAGCCGTAGACGACGGCGACGAGACCGCCGCAGCCGAGCAGCACGCCGGGCACGTCCAGCCGGGCCCCCGCCGGGACGGGACGCTCGCGGAGCACGGCGAAGGCGCCGATGACCGCGATGACGGCGACGGGCACGTTGACGTACAGGCACCAGCGCCAGTTCAGGTACTGGGTGAGCGTGCCGCCGACGACGAACCCGATGGCGGTGCCGCTGCCACCGATGGCGCCGTACACGCCGAACGCCTTGCCGCGCTCGCGCGGGTCGGAGAACGTCGTGGTCAGCAGGCTGAGTGCGGCGGGCGCGAGGACGGCGGCGAAGGCACCCTGCAGGGCGCGGGCACCGAAGAGCATGCCGGAGGTGGTCGCCGCGCCGCCGATCGCGGAGGCGGCGGCGAAGCCGATCAGCCCGATGACGAAGGTGCGTTTGCGGCCGACGAGGTCGGCGATCCGGCCGCCGAGCAGCAGGAGCCCGCCGAAGGCGAGGGTGTAGGCGGTGATCACCCACTGCCGGTTGCCGTCGGACATGTGCAGAGCGCGCTGTGCGGAGGGGAGCGCGATGTTCACGATCGTCGCGTCCAGCACCACCATGAGCTGGGCGAGGGCGATGACGACCAGACCCCACCAGCGGCGGGGGTCGGCTCCGTCGGTTGTGTCGGGTGCAGTCGCGCCGGGTGTTGTCGCGCCGGGAACGGCTGCACTGGGTTCACCTGTTCGGCCGATAGTCACGGGGTCAGAAGACCATGGATCCCCGTGCATCGCAGGTATTTTATCGGGATTTTGGTGCGTGATATTGCCATTTTCCGTTGTGCCGTGGTTGGTTCGGGAACCCTGCTTGATCGTTCTTTTCATGGTTCCAGCACCACCTTTCCGATCGTGCCGCGGTTCTGGAGCGCCCGGTGGGCGGCGGCGGCTTCGGCGAGCGGGAAACGGGTGACGGCCGGGCGCAGCCGGCCCTGGGCGGCCTCGTCGAGGGCCCGCAGTTCGAGGGCGCGCAGGCCTCCTGCCTTCTGCAGCATGGCCGAGCCGAGGACGGACTCGGAGAGGCCCTCGACGAGGTGTCCCCGCCCGTGCCCGACGCCCTCCGCCGACCAGCCGAAGACGAGGTGCCGCCCGTCCGGTCCGAGCAGCCCGACGGCCTCCCGCGCGACCTTGCCGCCGACGCCGTCGTAGACGACGGTGGCGGGCCGTCCGCCGAGGTGGGCGCGGACCTTCGCGGGCCAGTCGGGGCCGGTGTAGTCGACGGCGAGATCGGCGCCCTGGGCCCGGACGTGGGCGGTCTTGCGTGCCCCGCCCGCGAGCCCGATCACGACGGCTCCGGCGTTCCTCGCGTACTGCACGAGCAGCGTGCCGATGCCGCCCGCCGCCGCCGGTACGACGACCACGGAGTCCGGTCCCAACTCGGTGAACTGCGCGATCCCCAGCGCGGTGCGGCCCGTGCCGATCATCGCGACGGCGGCGGCGAAGTCCACGTTCTGCGGGATGTCGTGCAGGCGTTCGGCGGCGGTGACGGCCAGTTCGGCGTAGCCCCCGGGCACGGGGCCCAGATGAGCGACCACCCGCCTGCCCAGCCACAGCGGGTCGACGCCGTCACCGAGCGCGTCGACGACGCCCGCGACCTCCCGGCCGGGCACGGTCGGCAGGGAGGGCAGTTCCGGCAGCGGCCCGCGGTGGCCCTCCCGCAGGGCCGTGTCGAGAAGGTGCACGCCGGCCGCGTGGACCGCGATACGCGCCTGTCCCGGGCCCGGCGCGGGATCCGGGACCTCTTCGAGGACGAGGTTCTCGGCCGGGCCGAAGGTGTGCAGACGTATGGCGCGCATGAGGCTCCCTCTCAGGGGGCTGGGCGGACTCCGCCCACTGTTCAACCTCGACCAAGCTTGAGGTCAAGTCGGAATCGGGCCGAGGCGCACTGTCAGTGGCGGGGTGGAGCATGAGGGGCATGACGAGGAGAGCGACGGGTGGGGCAAGGATGAAGGGCGCGCGCCGGCCGGAGGTGCGGCTGCCTGCGCTGGAGCCGTGGACCGGCGGGGAGCTGGCGCCGGACGGGGACTACGACGGGCTGGACTTCCGGGAGTCGGACCTGGCCGGGCAGGACGGGGCGGGCGCCCGGTTTCTGGACTGCGCGCTCAGCGGGTGCGCGGTGGACGGGACGGGCTTGCGCCACGCCCGCTTCCTCGACACCGTCCTCACCGGCCTGCGCGGGGTCGGCACCGATCTCGCCGAGGCCGGATTCCGCGACGTCGAGCTGACCGACGCCCGCCTGGGCGGCACCCAGATGCACGGCGCCGTCCTGGAGCGGGTCGTCGTCCGCGGCGGCAAGCTCGACTGCCTCAACCTGCGCGGGGCCCGCCTCAAGGACGTCGTCTTCGAGTCCTGCGTGCTGGTCGAGCCGGACTTCGCGGGTGCCCGCCTGGAGCGGGTCGAGTTCGTGGACTGCACGCTGAAGGAGGCCGACTTCAGCGGGGTGACGCTGACGGAGGTGGACCTGCGCGGGGCCGCTTCGCTGGGGATCGCGCGGGGGCTGGACCGGCTGTCCGGGGCGGTGATCAGTACGGCGCAACTGCTGGACCTGGCGCCGCTGCTGGCCGGGGAGCTGGGGATCCGCGTGGAGGGGTGAGCTACGGCACCCGGGGGAAACGCGCCTGGAGTGTCCAGATCGCCGGGTTCTCCGCCAGGTCCTCGTGGAGGTCGGTCAGGTCGGCGATCAGGTCGTGCAGGAAGTCGCGGGCCTCACGGCGGAGTTCGGCGTGGGAGAAGCTGAGCGGCGCCTCCTCGGCCGGCGACCAGTCGGACGTGATGTCGACCCAGCCGAAGCGCCGCTCGAACAGCATGCGGTCCGTGGACTCGGTGAAGTCCAGCTCCGCCCGCTGCGGCCGGGCCGCGCGGGAGCCCAGCGGGTCCTTGTCCAGCTGTTCCGCGATGTCGCACAGCGCCCACGCGAAGTCCAGCACCGGCACCCATCCCCAGGCTGTGGACAGCTCCCGGTCCGTCTTCGTGTCCGCGAGGTACACGTCACCGCAGAACAGGTCGTGCCGCAGCGCATGGACGTCCGCGCGGCGGTAGTCGGTCTGCGGCGGATCCGGGAAGCGGTTGGAGAGGGCGTAGCCGATGTCGAGCACGCAAGAGATGGTGTCATGCCTGACGGGGCGGGCGCCGCCCGTAAGATCACTGACATGTCCAGATCCGCGCGCCTTGTCCCGGCCGTCGCAGGCGTGCTCGCTCTCCTCCTCTCCGGTACCGCGTGCGACAGCGGCGTGGGCGGCACCCCGGGCGCAGCCGGTGTGCGCGACCCGTACTTCCCGAAGGCGGGCAACGGCGGATACGACGTCGGCCACTACGACCTCGCGCTCGACTACACCCCCGGCACCGGCCGCCTCACCGGCAGGGCCGTGATCACCGCGCGTGCCACGGAGGACCTGTCCGCCTTCGACCTGGACCTCGTCGGACTGCACGTCGACTCGGTCGTCGTCGAGGGCAGGCGTGCCCTCTTCAGCCGCACGGGACAGGAACTCGTCGTCCGCCCCCATGACGGCCTGCGCGAGGGTGAGACCTTCAGCACGACCGTCCGCTACTCGGGCGTCCCGCGCACCCTCACCGACCCCGACGGTTCGAAGGAGGGCTGGCTGCGCACCGCCGACGGTGCGGCCGGGCTCGGCGAGCCGGTCGGCTCGATGGCCTGGTTCCCCGGCAACAACCACCCCTCCGACAAGGCGACGTACGACATCACGGTCACCGTGCCGAAGGGCCTCCAGGCCGTGTCCAACGGCGACTTGACGAGCCGGACCGACAAGGGCGGCCATGCCGTCTACGCCTGGCACACCGGCCGGCCCATGGCGAGCTACCTGGCCATGGTCGCCGTCGGCCACTTCGACATCACCCGCACCACCGGCCCGCACGGCCTGCCGGTCCTGACCGCCGTCGACCCCGCCCAGGCCGCGGCGAGCAGACGGGTCCTCGCGAAGATACCCGCGATCATCGCGTGGGAGGAGTACAACTTCGGGCCGTACCCCTTCTCCTCCACCGGCGCGGTCGTCGACCGCCCCAAGGACTCGGGCTACGCCCTGGAGACGCAGAACCGGCCCTACTTCCCCGGCGCCCCCACCGTCGACGTCCTCGTGCACGAACTGGCCCACGAGTGGTACGGCGACGCGGTCACCCCGAAGTCCTGGCGGGACATGTGGCTCAACGAGGGTTTCGCCACCTACGCGCAGTGGCTGTACGACGAGGACCACGGCGGCGACAGCGCCCAGAAGACCTTCACGGACCTCTACCACCGGGACGACGAGGCCCTGTGGGCGTTCCCGCCCGCGAAGCCGTCGAGCGCGGCGCACATCTCCGACAGGCCCGTCTACGAGCGCGGCGCGATGGTCCTGCACAAGATCCGGCAGAAGGTCGGCGACGACACCTTCTACGACATCATCCAGGGCTGGGTCGCCTCGCACCGCTACGGCACCGCGAGCACCGCCGACTTCACCACGTACGTCGAGAAGAAGGCCCCGGACGAGGACTTCGGCGGGATCTGGAAGGACTGGCTGTACGGAGACGGAAAGCCGGGCCGTCCGTGACGAGTCGACGGAGGGCCCGGCCGTGTGAACCGAGGTCAGCCGCGGCTGGCTGCCGCTAGGCGCTGATGGCCGGCACTAGTTGACGTTGACGGCCTTCCACGCCGCCGCCACCGTGTTGTACTCCACGCTGCCGGAGCCGTACAGGTCGCGGGCGGCGTTCAGCGTGGCGGTGCGGGCGCCCGCGTAGTCCGTGGTGGAGGTCATGTACGTGGTCAGGGCCTTGTACCAGATCTGGTCGGCCTTGTCCCGGCCGATGCCGGTGACCGTGGAGCCGTCGTAGGTCGGCGAGTTGTAGGAGACACCGTTGACGGTCTTCGCGCCGCTGCCCTCGGACAGCAGGTAGAAGAAGTGGTTGGCGACGCCGGACGAGTAGTGCACGTCGAGGCGGCCGACCCTGCTGGACCAGTAGTCGGCGGAGCCGCCGTCCTTGCTGGGCTTGTCCATGTAGCGCAGCGGGGTGCCGTTGCCGTTGATGTCGATCTTCTCGCCGATGAGGTAGTCACCGGGGTCCGAGGCGTTGTTCGCGAAGAACTCCACCGAGGTGCCGAAGATGTCGGAGGTGGCCTCGTTCAGACCGCCGGACTCGGCACGGTAGTTCAGCTTGGCGGTGGCCGCGGTCAGGCCGTGGCTCATCTCGTGACCGGCGACGTCGAGCGAGGTCAGCGGGTCGTTGTTGTTCGAGCCGTCGCCGTACGTCATGCAGAAGCAGCTGTCGCTCCAGAAGGCGTTGACGTAGGCGTTGCCGTAGTGGACGCGCGAGTAGGCGGCCTTGCCGTCGCCCGCGATGCCGTTGCGGTTGAAGGCGGACTTGTAGAAGTCCCAGGTGACGGCGGCGCCGTACGCGGCGTCGGCGGCTGCGGTCTGACGGTTGGTGTTCGTACCGTCGCCCCAGACGTCGTCGGCGTCGTGGAAGAGCGTGCCGGTGCCGGAGGTGCCGCCGTTGAGGTCGTACGTCTTGTGACCGCCGCGCACGCCGTCGATCAGGTCCCAGCCGCCGGTGGCGGAGGCGGTGGTGCTGAGGCTGACGGTGCCGCTGTAGCGGCTGTTGCCGGTGCCGGTGTCCGTGTCGATGGCCTGGTAGGAGTAGATCTCCTTGCCCGTGGTGGCGTCGGTGATGACGTGCAGCTCGCTCGGAGTGCCGTCCTTCTGGACGCCCTTGACGACGGACTCGTAGGCGAGGACCGGCTTGGCGTCGGCCGCCCAGACGACCTTGCGGGAGGTCGAGGTGGTGGCCTTGGTGCCGGCGGCGGCCTTCAGGGCGCTCTTCTTGGCCTCGGCGGCGGGGACGGCCGCGGTGGTGGTGGGCACGGATATGCGGGCCTTGGCAGCCTTGTTGACGCCCTTGAGGTCACCGTTCTTCGCCACGTGGGTGACGAGGTCGCCGCCGAGGACGGGCAGACCGGCGTAGGTGCGCTCGTAGCGGGTGTGGACGGTGCCGTCGAGGTCCTTGATGACGTCCCGGACGACCAGCTTCTCCTTGCTGCCCAGACCGAGCTGGCGGGCGGCCGAACCGGCGTGCTCCTGCGCCGTCTTGATGGCCGCGACGCGGGCGGAGGCGCTGAGCGGGGCGGCCTGGGCGCCGGAGACGTGCTCGGGCGCGGCGGTGGCGGCGCCGTTCTGGAGGGCGAGGACGACCATTGCGGCCGAGCCGATCAGGGCGGCGGCGCGGACGGTGGCCTTACGGGTGGCGTGGGGCTGACTCACTCGGTCTCCTTAGAGCTGGTCTCCGTGGGGTCGGAGACACAGGTGGGGCACAGGTCATGCACAGAGGTGCGGCGAGTGAGGAGAGAGTGACATCTTGGCCCGCGTTTTGACAGAGGCCGGACAACACTTTACGTGTTCGTATCCGAAAGACGTACGATCGAAACCGCTATACGGACGGCCAAATCATGATCAACTGGCAGGTGAACAGCAGGAGTTGAAACAGGGGCTCCCCCGCCGCCGGTGCGGCAGGGGAGCCCCTGTGTGTACGGCTCGGCGAGGGTGTGTCAGACGTTCACGCCGAAGTCCTGGGCGATGCCCACCAGGCCCGAGGCGTAACCCTGGCCCACCGCGCGGAACTTCCACTCCGCGCCGTTGCGGTACAGCTCGCCGAAGATCATGGCCGTCTCGGTGGCCGCGTCCTCGGAGAGGTCGTACCGGGCGATCTCGGCGCCGCCGGCCTGGTTGATGACGCGGATGTAGGCGTTGCGCACCTGGCCGAAGTTCTGGCCGCGGTTCTCGGCGTCGTAGATGGAGACCGGGAAGACGACCTTGTCGACGTCGGCCGGGAGGGCGCTCAGGTTGACGTTGATCGCCTCGTCGTCGCCGGCGCCCTCGCCCGTGCGGTTGTCGCCGGTGTGGACGATGGAGTTGTCCGGGGTCTGCTTGTTGTTGAAGAAGACGAAGTGGCTGTCCGAGTAGACCTTGCCCTGGGTGTTGACCGCGATGGCGGAGGCGTCCAGGTCGAAGTCCGTGCCGGTGGTGGTGCGGACGTCCCAGCCGAGGCCCACGGTGACGGCGGTCAGGCCCGGAGCCTCCTTGGTGAGCGAGACGTTGCCACCCTTGGACAGGCTTACAGCCATGATTGGGAGTCCTTTCCCTTGGTTTCCGTGCACTCTTAGCCGACGCACTCTGTCACTGTGTGCCGACGAAACTAGCGTCACCGGGGACAACGTCGTGAGGGGTCTCCATGGTTCCGCATCGCTTTACCTTTTTTACCCGGTCTGCGAAATCCGGGTGACGCGGGGCGCACCGGGCCGGGAACATGGAGGCATGGCTGGTCCCTATGTCATCCGTGGCTCCGTCTCGCTTCCCGAGGCCGAGCTGACGTGGCGTTTCTCCAGGTCGTCCGGGCCCGGTGGGCAGCACGTCAACACGAGCGACTCGCAGGTCGAGCTGCGCTTCGACCTGGCCGGCACCGAGGCGCTGCCGCCGGTGTGGAAGGAGCGGGCGCTGCAGCGGCTGGCCGGGCGCCTCGTGGACGGGGTCGTGGTCGTACGGTCCTCCGAGCACCGCTCCCAGTGGCGCAACCGCGAGTCCGCCGCCGTGCGGCTCGCGTCCCTCCTTGCGGAGGCCACCGCGCCGCCGCCCAGGCCGCGCAAGCCGACCCGTATCCCACGCGGCATCAACGAACGCCGCCTGCAGGAGAAGAAGCAGCGCGCGCAGACCAAGCGGGGCCGCTCCGGACGCGACTGGACGTGACGAGACGCCGGCGGCGAACGGTGCGCTCTACGCCCCCGCGCTGTCCGGTGCTCCAGTCTCTTCGGTGCCTTCGGTGCCTTCGGTGCCTTCGGCGCCTGCCAGGGTCAGCACGCCGACCGCCTGCCCGCCGCTCGTCTCCCCGTTCTTCCGAAAGCCCAGCCGGAGGTAGAACCCCTCGGGGCCGTCCGGTCCGGGATGCCAGGTCACGTACATCTCCTTGCCGCCCCTGCGGCGGATCTCCGCGGCGACGGAGTCGACGGCGAAGCGGCCGTAGCCCTTGCCCTGCTGCCCGGCGGCGATGTTCAGGCGCCACAGGCCGGAGCGGTGCACACTGCCGTCGAGGTGCCAGTCGATGTCGAGGAAGGCCATCAGGAAACCGACCGGTCGTCCCGCGTCGGTGATCAGCCGGGGCCAGGCGACACCGGGGTGGACATACGCCTCGGCCAGGGAGTTCACCACGGGCTCCACCGCGTGCTCCTGGTCCGGACGGACGCGAACGCCCAGCGCGGCGTCGAGGTTGTGGGGCGTTATCTCTTCCAGCTGCGGCGAGCCGGGCGAGTCGGCGGTCATCCGCGCAGCGTAGGCCGGGCCTGCCCGGCGCCGCGACGGGATTTCGGGCGGTACCCGGTCAGCCCAGCTGCCGGTACCGGCCCCGGAAGTACAGCAGCGGTCCGCCCTCCGCGCTCGGCACGCGCGCGGTCAGCACCCGGCCGATCACCAGCGTGTGGTCGCCGGCCGTCACCCGCTGCTCGGTCCGGCACTCCAGGGTGGCCAGCGCGCCGCCCACCAGCGGGGCGCCGGTGGCCTCGCCGCGGACGCAGGAGAGGTCCTGGAAGAGGAGACGGTCGCTGATACGGCCCTTCATCGCGAAACGGCCCGCGACGTGCCGCTGGCTCTCGGCGAGGACGGAGACCGCCCACAGGGGCTGCTCGGTGAGCAGGTCGTCCATCCGCGACCCCTCGCGCAGGCTGACCAGCACCAGCGGCGGGTCCAGGGAGACGGACACGAAGGCCGTGGCGGTCATGCCCACGTCCTCGACGTCCGGCGCCCCGGGGTCGTCCGGGTCCAGCGGCGGTTCCTGCGCGGTCACCAGGACCACGCCCGCGGCCAGCCGGGACATCGCTGCCCGGAACTCGTCGTTGCTCACCCCCTCAGCATGCCCGGAGGAGGGTGCGGCGGTCGGGGAAGGGGTCATCAGCACGCCGGAAACGCTATTCTCCGCCCGGCACGCCACGCATCGGGCCTCCGCCCGAAGTGAGTCCTAGGACCAGCGACGGGCGTGTTCGTACATCATGTGCATCCGTCCGCGACGCCTGCGTTCAGCAAACGGACAGCGAAAATCGCAAAAATGCGGAAACCTTACTCTATTGCCCATCTTTATGTGTGACTTGAGTCACAAGGGGCGGGAATTGTTGACCCTGTGTACCGAGTGAGCAGCGCGCTGTGATTCAGTGGCTCGGAACCCTTGATTCGCTGCGAGGTCTCGGGGGGAGGGCGAGCATGGAGACCGAGTCTGAGCCGTACGTCCGTCTTGCATCCCTCCGGCAGCTGCACCAGGCCATGGCCGAAATGAACACGGCACGCAGCCTGGCGGACACGCTGCAGACCGTCGCCGACGGCGTGGTGCACGCCCTCGGATACGAGATGGCGTGCGTGAACCTCGTACGCGCCGACGGCGACCTCGTCGTCGCCGCGCTCGCCGGGAACTCCGCCGCCGAGGCCCTGATCACCGGCCGGGTCGGCTCCCGCGACTCCTGGGAGCGACGGCTGACCATGGGCGAGCAGTGGGGCGACCTGGTCTTCATACCCCACAGCGAGGGCTGGGTCCTCGACGACGACGACGTCCCGCAATGGTTCACGGACGGACCCGAGCCCCGCTTCGAGGACGAGTGGCACCCCTCCGACCGGCTCTTCGCCCCCATGTACACCCCGGGCGCCCAGGGCGGCTCCTACGGCGAGCTGCTGGGGGTCCTGTCCGTCGACCGGCCGCGCAACGGCCGCAGGCCCGGCGCCTGGGGCCGCGAGGCCCTCCAGATGTACGCCTTCCAGGCCGCGATCGCGATCAGCAACGCCCGCCTGCGGTCCAACATGCAGCGCGCCCTGGTCCGCCTGGAGCGCGAGCAGCAGGCCCTGCGCGCCAGCGAGGAGAGCTTCCGGCAGGCCTTCGAGTACGCCCCCTCCGGCATGGCGATCGCCGAGATGGGCGGCGACCAGCACGGCCGGATACTGCGCAGCAACGACGCCCTGTGCCGCCTGCTGGGCCGCCCCGCCTCCGCGATGCGCCGCTACTCCTTCTCCGACCTCGTCCACCCCGAGGACATCGGCACGCTGCTGCGGACCTCGGCGGAGGGCGGGCGCGCGGAACTGCGCCTCGGCCGCCGGGACGGCACGTACGTGTGGGTGTCGCTGCGCAACTCCGTCGTCGCCGACGCGGCCGACGGCCCCCGCTTCCTCCTGACCCACGTCGAGGACATAGAGGAACGCAAACGCCGCGAGCTGCAGCTCGCGCACCGTGCCTCGCACGACTCCCTGACCGGCCTGCCGAACTCCGCCGAGCTGCGTTCACGCCTGTCCGCCCGACTGTGCAGGCGGCCCACCCACGCCCTGGAGTCCCTGGACGCGGCCTACGGCCACCCCTCCCACGACCTGTCCACCGGGCACGGCTTCGACTTCGGGCCCGGCGTGGAGGCGTACGACGCTTTCGACCACCACGTGCACACCAGCGCCCCCGAGGACGGCCACGACGACGGCACCAAGGGCCTGGCGGTCCTCTTCTGCGACCTCGACGGCTTCAAGTCGATCAACGACCGTTTCGGCCACAACGCGGGCGACGCCGTCCTCATCGAGGTGGCCCGGCGGCTGTCCCGGGGCGTGCGCGACGGGGACACCGTCGCCCGGCTCGGCGGCGACGAGTTCGTGATCCTCGCCGACGGCCTCGGCAAGGCCGACGCCCAGGACCTCGCCGTGCGCCTGCGCAACGAGATCATCCAGCCGATCCGGGCCGAGGGCCGGGCCGTCCGGGTGGGTGCGAGTTTCGGCATCGGATGGGCACACTGCGGCATGACGGCGGACGAAGTGCTGAAGTCAGCCGACGAGCGGATGTACGTCGAGAAACGATCTCGTCCCAAACAGCACCGGCGCGCCGGATGAACCGCAGGTCAGCGCATTGGTGCAGTGCGGCTCACCCGTTTGGGGCACCGGGACCGGGTAGGCTCGGCATTCCAGCCTTGTACCGCACCCGCCCGCACCTGTTGAGGAGTACCTAGGGATGACGCCCGGCGACAACGGCCCGAGCACGCCCGAGGACGACGACCCGTTCGGCTACCTCTACGCCGACGGTCAGGCCCGAGGAGCCCAGCCGCCGTCCGGCGGTTACGGCTACCCGAACTCGGTCAGCAGGGTGCGTGCGGTGGGCGAGCGGCAGTACGGCCAGCAGCAGGCCGCTCCGTACGGCCAGTCGTCCGTACCCACACAGGGTGCCTACGGCCAGCCGAACGCCTACTACCAGGCCCCGGAGACCCTGCCCGGCGGCGCCCCGCCCGGCAGCCGGCCCGCGCCGCCCGTTCCCGCCCGCCGTGGCCCGAACACCAAGGGCCTGCTGATCGGCGCGATCGCGGTGGTCGCGGCGGTCGTCATCGGCATCGGCGCCGCGATGATCAGCGGCGACTCGGGCGACAAGACGGGCAACGACGCCAACGCCAACCCGGCCCAGTCCCAGGCCGTCTCCCCGACCCCGTCGAGCAGCGCCTCGGCGGCCCCGGGCGAGCTCCCGAAGGCCGACGCCCAGGCCCTCCAGCTGGCGGGCGGCGCGACCAAGGCCTCGGACGTCACCGGCGCCAAGGCGGCGGGCGGTGTCTACGTGGGCGGCCTCAACACGGTCGGCTCCTCGGTGACCTGGACGATCAACGACCTTCCCGAGGCCGGCCCGTACACCCTGTTCATGCAGTACAGCGTGGCCGGCGAGAACCAGTCGATGACGGTGACCGTCAACGGCAAGGAATTCGGCAGCAAGGTCAACTTCAAGAACTACCGGAGCGCGGCTGACGGCGACTTCGCCAACGGATGGACCCACTCTTTCGTGTGGCCCACCCTCCAGAAGGGTTCCAACACGATTTCCATCTCCTGCCAGGCCGGCGACAAGTGCAACGTCCTGCTGGATCAGGTGTACCTGAAGAAGGGTCAGGTCACCGGCTGAGGGCGATCCCGCGTCTCTGTTCGGCGCGGCCGGAGGATACAGGGCGGTGGCCCTCACCCGCGTTGCTTGACAGTTGAGGCCGGACGAGGCCGGGTGAGCGGACTCGCCCGGCCTCCGGCGTTTTCCGGGCGAGTGTCATGCCGACGCGCTCATGGCGACCCGAGGCAGCAGCTCCTCGTAGGCCGCGGGATCGAACTCGCCCGCCGTCCGCGCCAGTACGGTCGCCGCGGACAGGGCGACCGCGCGCGTCAGGCGGTCGGGCCAGGAGAGCCGGTCGACCAGGCCCGACAGCAGGGCCGCCACCGCCGAGTCGCCCGCGCCGGTCGGGTTGCCGCGGACGGGGGCCGGTGGGGCGGCCTGCCAGCGGCCCTCGGGGGTGACGGCCAGCAGGCCGTCTGCGCCGAGGGAGGTGACCACCGCGTGGGCGCCCCTTCTCCGGGCGTCCTGGGTGGCCCGCAACGGTTCGTGCGAGCCGGTGAGTTCGGCCAGTTCCTCGGCGTTCGGCTTGATGATGTCGGGCCGGGCCGCGACCCCGCGGCGCAGTGCCTCGCCGCTGGTGTCCAGCAGGACGGGGACCGCGGCGGCGTGGGCCGCGCGTACCAGGAGCGCGTACGCGCCCACCGGCACCCCCGGCGGCAGACTGCCGCACAGGGCCACCGCGGAGGCGCCGGGCAGCAGTTGCTCGTAGCGGTCCAGGAAGGCGCCCCACTCGGCCGGCTCTATGTGCGGGCCCGGCTCGTTGAACTGGGTGGTGTCGCCGGACACTTCGTCCACGACGGCGAGCGTGCGCCGGGTCGCCCCGGCGATCGGCACCAGTGCGTCGGTCAGCCCGGGCACGTCCGCGAGCCGCTCGCGCAGCACCTGACCGGTGGCGCCGCCCGCGAAGCCGGTGACCGTCGACTCGTGGCCGAGGGCCGCGAGGACCCGGGCCACGTTCACGCCCTTGCCGCCCGGCCGCTCGATGACCTCCTGCACACGGTGCGAGGCGTGCGGGCGCAGCGACCGCACGCGGTAGGTGAGGTCGACAGCGGTGTTCAGTGTGACCGTGAGGATCACCCGTGCCGACCTCCCTCGCCGCGTCCGCCCTGTACGCCGCGTCCTCCGCTTTCGCTGTTCGGACACGATCATGCCAAACACACGGCGGTCGGCCCAGACACCGGGAGGGAGAGATCAGCCCAGTTGGGGCGCCACGATCCACTCGCCCCGGCGCATCACGCCCTTGAGGTCGAAACCGGCGTCCAGCAGCACCAGGTCCGCGTCCTTGCCCGGTTCCAGCGAGCCGACGCGGTCCTCGAGGCCGAGCAGGCGGGCCGGGTTGGCGCAGAGGGCGGCCACGGCGTCCTCCACCGGGAGCTTGTCGACGGTCACCGCCCGCTTGAACGCCCGGTCCAGGGTCAGCGTGGAGCCCGCGATCGAGCCGCCGTGCACCAGCCGGGCCACGCCCTCGCTGACCTCGACCTCCAGCGGGCCCAGCATGTAGCGGCCGTCGCCGATGCCGGCCGCGTCCATCGCGTCGGTGATGAACGCGACCCGGTCGGCGCCCGCGTGATGGAACGCCAGCTCCAGCGCGGCCGGGTGCAGATGGGTGCCGTCGTTGATCAGCTCGACGGTGACCCGTTCGTCCTCCAGCAGGGCGGCGACCGGGCCGGGGGCGCGGTGGAGGAGCGCCGGCATGGCGTTGAAGAGGTGGGTGGCGACCGTGGCGCCCGCGTCGATGGCCTCCACGGTCTGCTCGTAGGTGGCGTCCGTGTGGCCGATCGCCGCGATCACGCCGTGCTCCGCGAGCAGCCGTACCGAGTCGATGCCGCCCGGCAGCTCGGTGGCGAGGGTGACCATCTTCGCCCTGCCGCGCGCCGCGTCGATCAGCTTGCGGACCTCGGCGGGCTCGGGGTCGCGCAGCAGATCCTCGGAGTGGGCGCCCTTGCGGCACGGGGAGATGAACGGTCCCTCGAAGTGGATGCCCGCGATGTCGCCCTGCTCGGCCAGCTCGCTCAGCATCCCGGCCTGCCGCACCAGCAGGTCCATCTCGTCGGTGACGGTCGAGGCGACCAGCGTGGTCGTGCCGTGCAGGCGATGGGTGTGGACGGCCTTCAGCACCTCGTCCGGCGTGCCCGAGAAGGACGCTCCGCCGCCGCCGTGGTTGTGGATGTCGACGAACCCGGGCACCAGCCAGTGGCCGGTCACGTCGAGCACCTGGGCGTCGGCCGGGGCGGCGGCGGCGATGCGCCCGCCGTCCACGGCCACCTGGCCGCTCTCCACGGTTCCGGTGGGCAGCACCACCCGAGCACCTGCGAGAACCTTGCTGGCAGCCATCAGGTGGTTACCTCCGGAGTCGTAGAAGTGGTCGTCAGCAGATCGCGGGCGAGGAGCCCCGCGCCCAGACACCCGGCCGTGTCCCCCAGCGCGGCGGGGACGATGGCGGGCAGTTTCTGGAAGGTGACCCGTTGCTGGACGGCGGCCCGCAGGGGCTGGAACAACACCTTCCCCGCCTCTGCCAGCCCGCCACCGATGATCAGCGTCCTCGGGTCCAGCAGGGTGAGCGCGGTGACCAGCCCGTCGGCGAGGGCGTCCACCGCCTCCTGCCAGACCCGGACGGCATCCGGGTCACCGGACGCGACGGCCCTGGCGCAGTCGGCCGCGTCCGCTGCCGGGTCCCCGCAGGCCGCGGCCCACGCCTCGCTGACCGCGGACGCGGAGGCGTACCGCTCCAGACAGCCGCGTTGTCCGCACGGGCAGGGGACGCCCCCCGGTCGTACGACGACATGCCCGATCTCGCCCGCGAAGCCGTGTGCGCCGGACTCCACCCGCCCCTCCAGGCCGATGGCGCCGGCGATCCCGGTGCCGAGCGGCACGAACAGGAAGCGGTCGGCGCCCTTGCCCGCGCCGATGCGGCCCTCGGCGAGTCCGCCGGTGCGCACGTCGTGGCCGAGCGCCACCGGCACCCCGAGCCGCTCGGCCAGCAGCGCCCGCAGCGGCACGTCCCGCCAGCCGAGGTTGGCCGCGTAGACGGCGACGCCGTTGTCGTCGTCGACGATGCCGGGGACCGCGATGCCCGCGGCGGCGGCCGGTTCGCCGTAGCGCTCGACGCCGTACGCGCGCAGCTCGGCGGCGAAGTCGAGGATCGTGCCGACCACCGCGTCCGGGCCGCGCTCGCGGCCGGTCGCCCGGCGGGCGCGGTGCAGCAGAGCGCCGTCGTCACCGACCAGGGCGGCCTTCATCCCGGTACCGCCCACGTCCAGGGCGATGACATGTCTCACGGGGACAGTGTGGCCCTCGGACCCATAAGAGGTCTAGTCCACTCACGTGGTATAGACCTTAGTGTCCATATATTGAAACGGTCAGACAGCACGTTGGGGCTTTGACGGTGGATCGGCGCCGGCGTACGGCAGGAACGATCGCGGCGGTGTCCGCACGGGGCATGACGGTGGCCCTCGGCGGCTGCGGGAGCACCGGCTCCTCCGACGTGACCCTCAGACTGGTCGCGGCCGACTACGGCGACTCGGCGGCCAACAGCTCCAAGAAGTACTGGGACGCCCTCGTCACGGCGTACGAGGCCAGGCACCCGGGCGTGCGGATCGACGTCAGCGTCTACTCCTGGAACGACGTCGACGCCAAGGTCAAGGAGATGGTCGACGCCGGACACGCCCCCGACCTGGCGCAACGGCGTTACGGTGGCCGACATGGAACTCGGGCACCGCGAACAGGCCATCCTCGCGCTGGAGCGCCGGAGCTTCACCGGCCCCGGCGCGAAGGAGCGGGCGATACGCGAGGAGCTGGGCCTGGCGCCCGTGCGCTACTACCAACTGCTCAACGCCCTGCTGGACGACGAGCGGGCGCTCGCCCACGACCCGGTCACGGTCAACCGCCTGCGCCGGATCCGGCAGGCACGCCGGGCCGAGCGCTGACACCGACGGCGCAATGCCGGGCCGACAGCCGCCGTTCGGGGAGTGACCCAGGCGCCCACTGGATAGTGTCGGCTGTATGGACCTTCTGCCGACCCCGCTGACCCAGCCCGGCCGGGACGGACTGGCGGCACTGCTGGCAAGCCCCCGCACCGCCACGATCGCCCTCGACTTCGACGGCACGCTGGCCCCGATCGTCGCCGACCCCGAGCAGGCCCGCGCCCACCCCGACGCCGTTCCCGCACTCAGCGCGCTCGCCCCGAAGGTGGCCTCCGTCGCCGTGATCACCGGCCGGCCCGCCGGGGTCGCGGTGCGCTACGGCGGCTTCGCGGGCGTCCCCGCCCTCGAGCACCTCGTCGTCCTCGGCCACTACGGCGCCGAGCGCTGGGACGCGGTCACCGGCACCGTCAGCGCACCGGCCCCGCACCCCGGCGTGGCCGCGGTCCGCGCCGAACTGCCCGGCCTGCTGGACAGGATCGGCGCCTGGCACGGCGTGTGGATCGAGGAGAAGGGCCGCGCGGTCGCCGTCCACACCCGTCGCGCCGACGACCCCGAGGCCGCCTTCGAGGCCCTGCGCGGCCCCCTCACCGACCTGGCCACCCGGCACGGCCTGATCCTCGAGCCGGGCCGCCTGGTCCTGGAACTGCGCCCGCCCGGCACGGACAAGGGCGTGGCCCTCCTCGACCACGTGCGCACCACCGGCGCCGGGTGCGTCGTCTACGCGGGCGACGACCTGGGCGACCTGCCCGCCTACGCGGCCGTCGACAAACTCCGCTCCGAGGGCATCCCCGGCCTCCTGGTGTGCAGCGGCAGCACGGAGGTCACGGAACTGGCGGAAAGAGCGGACGTGGTCGTGGACGGCCCACAGGGCGTCGTGGGCCTGCTGCGGACGCTGGCGGCCCGGTTGCCTTGAGGCGGCTGCGGCCGGTCGTACCGCCAGGGCGTCCTGCCGCTACCGCTCCAGCGCACCCAGCTGATCCAGGAACCACCGCGCCGGCGGCAGGGCCGTGGCAGCGGCAGCCAGCCGCTTCGACCGCTCCGCCCGCTCCTCCGGAGCCATCCCGAGCGCCCGGCACAACGCCTCCGCCGTCCCTCCGATGTCGTAGGGGTTCACCACGACCGCGTCCTCGCCCAGCTCCTCGAACGCCCCCGCCTCCCGCGACAGCACCAGCACGCACCCTTCGTCCGACACGACCGGCACCTCCTTGGCGACCAGGTTCATGCCGTCCCGGATCGGATTGACCAGGGCCACGTCCGCGAGCCGGTACGCGGCCAGGGAACGCGCGAAGTCGTCCTTGACGTGCAGCACGACCGGGGTCCAACCGGCGGTGCCGTACGTGGAGTTGATCTCCTCCGCGACCCGCCGCACCTCGGCGGTGTAGTCGCGGTACACGGCGAGGTCCTGCCGCGACGGGTAGGCGAACGCCAGGTGCACCACCCGTTCCCGCCACTCGGGGTGGTCCTCCAGCAGCTGCCGGTACGCCAGCAGCCCGCGCACGATGTTCTTGGACAGCTCGGTGCGGTCCACCCGGACGATCGTCCGGCGCCCCTCGCCGATCTCCTGCCGCAGTGCCGCCATCCGCTCGTCCACGTCCGCCCGGTGCGCCCGCTCCCGCAGGAAGTCCGCGTCCGCGCCGAGCCCGTGCACGCCGATCCGTGTACCCGAGGGGATCCCCGGCCCCAGCACCGCGTGACAGCAGTCGGTGAACGCGTCTGCCCACCGCCGGGTCAGGAAGGCGGCCCGGTCCGCGCCGAGGATGCCGGTCAGCAGCTCGGCGGCGATGTCGTCGGGCAGCAGCCGGAAGTAGTCCGGCGGGGCCCACGGGGTGTGCGAGAAGTGGCCGATGCGCAGGTCGGGGCGGAGCTGCCGGAGCATGCGCGGGGCGAGCGCCAGGTGGTAGTCCTGGATCAGCACCGCCGCCCCCTCGGCCGCCTCCTGCGCCAGCGCCTCGGCGAAGGCACGGTTGTAGGCCTCGTACGACCCCCACCGCCGCCGGAACTCCGCGTCGAAGACCGGTTCCAGCGGGGTCTGGTACAGCATGTGGTGGACGAACCAGAGCACCGAGTTGGCGATGCCGTTGTACGCGTCGGAGAACACGGTCGCGTCGATGTCGAGCATGCGCACGTGCTGCCCGCCGGTGTCCTCGGCCGGCAGCAGCCCGCCGCCCGCGCGCCGTACCGCCTCCCGGTCGCCGTCGCTCAGCGCGGCACACACCCACACCGCGTTGGTGCTCGGCCCGATGGCCGACAGCCCCGAGACCAGCCCGCCGCCGCCCCGTCTGGCGTGCAGCGCGCCGGCCCCGCCGCCGGGGCGTACCTCGTACGAAACCGGGCCGCGATTGGACGCGACCAGTACCTCAGCACCGCGCGTGGAACCCATGGTCCTCAACCTAGCCCGGCCCGGAAACACTCAAACGTACGGTCCGCCCGGACAGACGCCGTACACAGCGGTTGCCCCCGGTTTCACGCCACCTTGCGGGCCGCGTACTCGGCGATCTCCGTCATCGGCGGCCGTTCCTCCGTGTCCACCGAGTAGGTGCGCGGCTCGAACCCGTCCTCGCCCCGCTCGAACTGGGTCAGCGACGGCCGGACGAGGTGTCCGCGGGCGAGCCTGAGCTGGGCGGTGCGGTAGATCGCCGCGGCCATCCGGCCGAGGGCCTGCCCGTCCTGGTGCCGGTGCCTGCGCACCCCGACGTCCACCTGGGCGAGGGCGTCCAGGCCCACCAGGTGCAGGGCGTCCACCAGCATGCCCAGCTCCACGCCGTAGCCGACCGGGAAGGGCAGCTGTTCCAGCAGCGAGCGGCGGGCCGCGTACTCGCCGCCGAGCGGCTGCACGAACCCGGCGAGCTGCGGCCAGTGCATGTTCAGCAGCGGGCGGGCCATCAGCTCGGTGACCCGGCCGCCCTGCCCGGCCGTGCCGCCCAGCGGGCGGTCGTACATCGCCTTGACCAGGTCCACGTCCGGCTCGGTGAGCAGCGGGCCGACGATCCCCGAGACGAAGTCGGCGGAGAACTCCCGCAGGTCGGCGTCGATGAAACAGATGATGTCGCCGCTGGTCACCAGCAGGGAGCGCCACAGCACCTCGCCCTTGCCGGGGACGGCCGGGATGCGCGGCAGGATGTCGTCGCGGTGGACCACCCGGGCGCCGGCCGCGGCCGCGACCTCGGAGGTACGGTCGGTGGACCCGGAGTCGACGACGACGATCTCGTCGACCAGTGGGACCTGTTCCACGAGGTCGCGGCGGATGACCGCGACGATGTCGCCGACGGTCTCCTCCTCGTTCAGCGCGGGCAGGACGACGGAGACGGACTGACCGGTGCGCTGCTTGGCGCACAGGATGCGGTGGAGGGGACGGTCGGTCACGGACCAGGAGCGGGTGGCCAGCCAGCGCTCGACTTCTTCCAGCACGGTCTGCGACTCCTCACTGTCACGGCCACACGTCGCCGTGTGATCCATCTCGCGGTACGGACGACTATCTCAACTGTGGTGGCCTTCGGTTACAGTCTTGAACAACGCCGATGACCATCGCATGTCGGGGGTCGCGTGCGTTGACAACCGCATACCGCTCATCCAGAGGGGCAGAGGGACACGGCCCGATGAAGCCCCGGCAACCCTCCAGTCGGTTCTCGTAGACCACCTTTGATGGTCACCGCGAGGCTCCCGGCTAGGGAAGGTGCCAAATCCGTCTCACGGCGAGATGCGTCGTGAGGAAGATGAGGAGAAAGGGCCTCGCCTCACATGGCTGCGCAGACAGTTGCAACCAGCACCGACTCCACGACCGTCGACCTCGGCCCCGCCGCGGCCCTGAGCTGTCGCGAGTGCGGTCACCGCGTCCCGCTCGGCCCGGTCTTCGCCTGCGAGGAGTGCTTCGGCCCGCTGGAGATCGCCTACGACTTCTCCGCGTACGACACCGAGGAACTGCGTCAGCGCATCGACTCCGGCCCGGCGAACATCTGGCGGTACGCGCCGCTGCTCCCCGTCCCGGCGGACGTGGCCGGCAAGCCGAACCTCAACCCCGGCTGGACCAAGCTCGTCAAGGCCGACAACCTCGCCCGGGAACTCGGCGTCACCGGCGGGCTGTTCGTGAAGGACGACTCCGGCAACCCGACGCACTCCTTCAAGGACCGGGTGGTCGCCCAGGCCCTGGAGGCCGCCCGCGCCTTCGGCTTCACCACCCTGTCCTGCTCCTCGACCGGCAACCTGGCCGGCGCCGTCGGCGCCGCCGCTGCCCGCGCCGGCCTGCGCTCCTGCGTGTTCATCCCGCACGACCTGGAGCAGGGCAAGGTCGTGATGGCCGCGGTCTACGGCGGCGAACTCGTCGGCATCGAAGGCAACTACGACGACGTGAACCGTTTCTGCTCCGAGCTGATCGGTGACCCGGCCGGCGAGGGCTGGGGCTTCGTCAACGTCAACCTGCGGCCGTACTACGCGGAGGGCTCCAAGACCCTGGCGTACGAGATCTGCGAGCAGCTCGGCTGGCGGCTGCCGGATCAGATCGTGGTCCCGATCGCCTCCGGTTCCCAGCTCACGAAGATCGACAAGGGTCTGCGGGAGCTGATCCGGCTCGGGCTGGTCGAGGACAGGCCGTACAAGATCTTCGGCGCGCAGGCCGAGGGCTGCTCGCCGGTGTCGACGGCCTTCAAGGCGGGCCACGACGTCGTGCGCCCCCAGAAGCCGAACACCATCGCCAAGTCCCTCGCGATCGGCAATCCGGCCGACGGGCCGTACGTCCTGGACATCGCACGCCGTACCGGCGGCGCGGTGGAGGACGTGACGGACGAGCAGGTCGTGGACGCGATCAAGCTGCTCGCGCGTACCGAGGGCATCTTCGCGGAGACGGCGGGCGGTGTGACGGTCGGCGTCACGAAGAAGCTGATCGAGAACGGCGTCCTGGACCCGTCCCTCACCACCGTCGTCCTCAACACCGGCGACGGCCTCAAGACCCTCGACGCGGTCGCAGGCACGGGCCTGACCGCTACGATCCGCCCGAACCTGGACTCCTTCCGAGAGGCTGGTCTCGCATGAGTGTGACCGTTCGTATCCCGACCATCCTGCGCACCTACACCGGCGGCCAGGCCGAGGTCAGCGCCGAGGGCGCGACGCTCGCCGAGGTCATCGAGGACCTGGAGAAGAACCACGCGGGCATCGCCGCCCGCGTGCTGGACGACCAGGGCAAGCTGCGCCGCTTCGTGAACGTGTACGTCAACGACGACGACGTCCGCTTCGAGCAGGGCCTTCAGACGGCGACCCCGGACGGCGCCGGTGTCTCCATCATCCCGGCCGTCGCCGGCGGCTGATCATTACCTCTCAGTAACGCAGGTCACGCACTGCTCACAGAATTGCCCCCTCCGTAAGGGAAGCGGAGGGGGCAATTCTGCGTGATTGAGCGCGGTAGAGTTGGGGAACGCGCTTCCGGGCCCCGAGAGGGGAGCCTCGGATTTGCGCCCTGAGCCCGACAAGAAGTAGCCAAAGTGTGCGGGCTTTACGCGGCGTTTGCTCCCTTTGTGGGGCCCGACTTGCCCTGAGATCAGGCGAATTCTCGCCACATTCCGGACGGTGCCCGTCCAGAATTCTCGTCCGATTGACCTGTTGCAGAGGGCAGTTGGACAGATACATTCAGCCGCGGTCGACGCGTTCCGGCGCACGCCCCCGACCGATTTGGGGGGTGAGGTCTGACCCGGGTCCGCGAAGTGTGGATCTGTGCAAGGGCCAGTAATAGGGGAGTTAGGCATGGCTCAGGGCACCGTCAAGTGGTTCAACGCGGAGAAGGGGTACGGCTTCATCGCGGTCGACGGTGGTGCGGACGTCTTCGTCCACTACAGCGCGATTCAGATGGACGGCTACCGCACCCTGGAAGAGGGTCAGCGGGTGGAGTTCGAGATCTCGCAGGGCCAGAAGGGCCCGCAGGCCGACATGGTTCGCGTCACCGCCTGAACATTTTTTGACGAAGGGCCCGCACCTCGCACAGGGTGCGGGCCCTTCGTCGTGCCCGTGGCCCCGGCCCGGGGCTCGCCCGGGGCGCGTGTTCGCGGGCGGCTGACGGGGCCTGCCGCATGGCGGGAGGCGCTTGCACTCTCCATGCCCGAGTGCTAATCATTGCGTTAGCACTCTGAAGGTGAGAGTGACAGTGAAGGACCGGGTCGGTGAGGCCCGCAGGCCGGGTGGGGCAAGGAACCACGAGGCCGGCGAGCCGTCCGTCGCGGGCGCGGGCGCGGTCCGAAGGAATCACCCCCAGTCCTGGAGGGACCACTTCACATGGCCAAGATCATCGCGTTCGACGAGGAGGCGCGGCGCGGCCTCGAGCGCGGCATGAACCAGCTCGCGGACGCCGTGAAGGTGACGCTCGGCCCCAAGGGCCGCAACGTCGTCCTCGAGAAGAAGTGGGGCGCCCCCACGATCACCAACGATGGTGTGTCCATCGCCAAGGAGATCGAGCTGGAGGACCCGTACGAGAAGATCGGCGCCGAGCTGGTCAAGGAAGTCGCCAAGAAGACGGACGACGTCGCCGGTGACGGTACGACCACCGCGACCGTGCTCGCCCAGGCCCTGGTGAAGGAGGGCCTGCGCAACGTCGCCGCCGGCGCCAACCCGATGGCTCTCAAGCGCGGTATCGAGAAGGCCGTCGAGGCCGTCTCCGCCGCCCTGCTGGAGCAGGCGAAGGACGTCGAGACCAAGGAGCAGATCGCCTCCACCGCGTCCATCTCCGCCGCCGACACCCAGATCGGCGAGCTGATCGCCGAGGCCATGGACAAGGTCGGCAAGGAAGGCGTCATCACCGTCGAGGAGAGCAACACCTTCGGCCTGGAGCTCGAGCTCACCGAGGGCATGCGCTTCGACAAGGGCTACATCTCCGCCTACTTCGCGACCGACATGGAGCGCATGGAGGCGGTGCTCGAGGACCCGTACATCCTCATCGCCAACTCCAAGATCTCCTCGGTCAAGGACCTGCTCCCGCTGCTGGAGAAGGTCATGCAGTCCGGCAAGCCGCTGCTGATCATCGCCGAGGACGTCGAGGGCGAGGCCCTGTCGACCCTGGTCGTCAACAAGATCCGTGGCACCTTCAAGTCCGTCGCCGTCAAGGCCCCGGGCTTCGGTGACCGCCGCAAGGCCATGCTCGGCGACATCGCCATCCTCACGGGCGGCGAGGTCATCTCCGAGGAGGTCGGCCTGAAGCTGGAGAACGCCACCCTCGACCTGCTGGGCAAGGCCCGCAAGGTGGTCATCACCAAGGACGAGACCACCATCGTCGACGGTGCCGGTTCCTCCGACCAGGTCGCGGGCCGGGTCAACCAGATCCGTGCCGAGATCGAGAACAGCGACTCCGACTACGACCGCGAGAAGCTGCAGGAGCGCCTGGCGAAGCTCGCCGGCGGTGTCGCGGTCATCAAGGCCGGCGCCGCCACCGAGGTGGAGCTCAAGGAGCGCAAGCACCGCATCGAGGACGCCGTCCGCAACGCGAAGGCGGCCGTCGAGGAGGGCATCGTCGCCGGTGGTGGCGTGGCCCTGCTGCAGGCCTCCCAGGTCTTCGAGAAGCTGGAGCTCGAGGGTGACGAGGCGACCGGCGCCAACGCCGTCCGTCTCGCCCTGGAGGCCCCGCTGAAGCAGATCGCCGTCAACGGTGGTCTCGAGGGTGGCGTCGTCGTGGAGAAGGTGCGCAACCTGGCCGTCGGCCACGGTCTGAACGCCGCCACGGGCGAGTACGTCGACATGATCGCCGAGGGCATCATCGACCCGGCGAAGGTGACCCGTTCCGCGCTGCAGAACGCCGCCTCCATCGCCGCGCTGTTCCTCACCACCGAGGCCGTCATCGCCGACAAGCCGGAGAAGGCCGCGGCCCCGGCCGGCGGCGGCATGCCGGGCGGTGACATGGACTTCTGATCGACCTGAAGGTTGATCGACTGTCCGTCAGTACCGAGGGCGGCATCCCCTGTTCCGACAGGGGGTGCCGCCCTCGGGCGTTTCTCAACCGGACCCGCTCTCCCCCAGGGGGATGCCGTGCTGCGCGGCGAGAGCGCGGACCGTGTCGGCCAGCGGACCCGCGTCGCCGGTCGGGGCGAGCCCTCGTGTGTGGATGCGGGTGGGCCCGTTCCGGCTGGTGCGCACCCAGGTCGGGTGCTGGAAGCCGACGGGCAGACGCTGTCCTCCCGCGAGCCGCAGGACGAGGTCGGTCTGTTTGCCGTCGCTCTCCAGTTCCAGGGAGGTGATGTCGGACCAGTGCAGTACGACCAGGTTGTCCGGCGGGCCCACTCCGATCCCGGGCCCGCCGAGCACCAGCCCGTCCTTGGCGCTGCCGAGCAGGCCGAAGAGGCGCACGGTCATCATGAACGCGATGAATGACAACACCGCCGTCAGGGCGGGCTGATGGAGAAGAGGGCCGCTCAGCAGAACCGCCCCGATCAAGCCGAAAGTGAAGAGCGTGTTCCGCAGTACCAGGCCCGCCCAGCCCCGACGGCTGCGCCGGTAGAGGGCGAGTTGCGCCGCGGGGGCGGCGGCGGAGGCGGCGCGGGGCGCTGCAGCGGGCCGAGGCGGCGGGGTACTGCGCCGCGGGGGCGGCGGCGGAGGCGGGCTGCCGGACCGGGACGGCGTCTCGGTGTCGGCGGAGTGCAGGCCGGAGCCGGAGTGGTCGGCCACAGTGGCTGTGCGGTCGGCCGTGGGGCCGGTGCGGTCATCGCACAGGTCCAGCAACTCCCGGGGCGTGGGGCGCCGTCCGGCCTCCTTGTGCAGGCAGGCCAGGGCGAGGCCCCGCAGGGCTGCGGGCACCGCGGACACATCCGCTTCCTCGTGCACCGCCCGGTACATCAGGCCGTAGGGCGCGCCGTCCCCGAACGCGCTGCCGCCCGCCGCCGCGACCACGACGGCACCGAGGGCGAACACGTCGCAGGCCCCGGTGACGGGATGCCCCAGCGCCTGCTCCGGCGCCAGGAACCCGGGGGTCCCGACCGTCACGCCGTCACCGGTCAGCCGCGTGCCTTCGGCGGCGCGCGCGATCCCGAAGTCCAGGACGCGCGGCCCGTCCTCGGCGAGAACGATGTTGCCCGGCTTGAGGTCCCGGTGCACCAGACCGCAGGAGTGGATCGCCGCCAGCGCCTCGGCCAGCGCGGCGGTGAGCGCCCAGAGCCGGGCCTCGCTCAACGGGCCGCGCCGGGCGACCTCTTCGGCCAGGGTCGGCCCCTTGATGTAGGCGCTGGCCATCCACGGCTGCGGTGCGTCGGGGTCGGCGTCCACCACCGCGGCCGTGTGGAAGCCGCCGACCCGGCGAGCGGCCTCGACCTCCTTGCGGAACCGGTCCCTGAAGCGGGGGTCGGCCGCGTACTCCGCTCTGATCACCTTGATGGCGACCGCCCGCCCTGAGCGCGAGCGCCCCAGATAGACCGAGCCCATGCCTCCGCTGCCCAGTTCTCGCTCGATCACGTAGTCCCCGATACGTGCACCGGTCACTGCAGCCGCCCCCCTCGGTGTTGCGCCAATCACATCACGGTCCACAGGGGCAGGGAATGCGTGACGCCGTACCCTCACTTACTTAAGGATGTGTACCAATGCGTGTGCACATACTGGCCAGTCGCACTGTTATCCCCCAGGAGCCCCCGTGACCGTCACGACGACCGCCGTCTCCCGCGCGGCCCAGATCCTGTCCCGCCCGATCGCGCTGAACGGCCTGACCGTTCCCAACCGGATCGTGATGGCTCCGATGACGCGGATGTTCTCCCCGGGCGGCATCCCCGGTGAGGACGTCCGCTCCTACTACGCCCGCCGCGCCGCCGCCGGGGTGGGTCTGATCGTCACCGAGGGCACGTACGTGGGTCACGCGTCGGCCGGGCAGAGCGACCGCGTCCCGCGGTTCCACGGGGAGGAGCAGCTCGCGGGCTGGGCGAAGGTCGCCGAGGACGTCCACGCGGCGGGCGGCACGATCGTCCCGCAGCTGTGGCACATCGGCATGGTCCGCAAGCAGGGCGACGCCCCCTTCCCCGACGCCCCCGCCGTCGGCCCGTCCGGCATCGTCACCGAGGGCGCCGAGGTGACCGGCAAGGCCATGACGCAGCAGGACCTGGACGACGTGATCGCCGCCTTCGCGGAGGCCGCCGCTGCCGCCGAGCGCATCGGCTTCGACGGCGTCGAACTCCACGGCGCCCACGGCTACCTGCTCGACCAGTTCCTGTGGGCGGGCACCAACCGCCGCACCGACGCGTACGGCGGCGACCCGGTGGCCCGCACCAAGTTCGCCGCGGAGATCGTCACGGCGGTCCGCGAGGCGGTCTCTGCCGACTTCCCGATCCTCTTCCGCTACTCGCAGTGGAAGCAGCAGGACTACGACGCCCGCCTCGCCGAGACCCCCGAGGAGCTGGAGGCCGTCCTGACCCCGCTGGCCGCCGCCGGCGTCGACGCCTTCCACGCCTCCACCCGCCGCTACTGGCTGCCCGAGTTCGAGGGCTCCGACCTCAACCTCGCCGGCTGGACGAAGAAGCTCACCGGAAAGCCGGTCGTCACGGTCGGCTCGGTCGGCCTCGACGGCGACTTCATCAACGCGTTCGCGGGCGAGGGCTCCCCGGTCAAGGGCATCGACAACCTGCTCGACCGCCTGGAGGCCGAGGAGTTCGACATGGTCGCCGTGGGCCGCGCACTGCTCCAGGACCCGGAGTGGGCGGCGAAGGTGCTGTCCGACCGCTTCGAGGAGCTGAAGCCGTACGACGCGGCGGCGCTGAAGACGCTGAGCTGAAGACGCTGAGCTGACCTCGTCCGGGAGGCTCCCGGGGGCCTACAGGTTGCCCATGGGCTCGATGTCGACGCGCACCGGCGTGCCCCAGATGCGGAGCACTTCGTAGTCGGTGAACTCGTGGACGAGCCGGTAGGCCATCGCGGGCCGGGAGCCCCGTCGCTGGGCGGCGAGATACGCCTCGGCCTCGCGCCGGTCCCGCCGGGGCGTGCCGCACAACTGCCACTCCTGCCCGTTCCACAGCTCCGGCAGCCACCGCTGCTGGGGCTGCGGCCGGTCGCCCCGCACGCCGTACCGGGAGGGGGCGGAGACGGGGGCCTGCTCGGCCTGCGCCCGTGCGCCGCCCTGGAACTCCGACCGCCGGGCGGTCCGGCGCCGGGTCTCACAGAGCAGACACAGGTCGGGTGCGCTCTCGTCCACGGGACCCTGCGGGTGCTCCGGGCACCGGGTGGCGGGGGCACCGGCGGCCACGCTCTCCTCCACCAGGTCGAGCGCCCGCCGCAGATCGGCCTTGATCTCGTGCAGCCGTGAGTCCGGCGTGTCGGCGCCGAGGGCCTCCCCGTGCTCGCCGAGCACGCGAAGGGCCCGTCCTAGGGCGGTGAGCTGGGCATGGTTCATGATCGTTCCGCGTAGTCCTTCAGCCTCTTGCGTGTCCAGTGTGATGCCGACCGGGGACGGCAGTTCGACGGTAGCGCCCCCGGGGATGGCGGGGGACTGCTGGACGAGGCTTCCCTCGCCGCCGGCGGGAGCGGCGGCGGAGGCGGCGAGGGCGGCGGTGGCCAGGAGCCTCGTCATCGTGCCGGGGGAAACGACCGGTCAGGGGGCGCCGTCACGCCGGAGCCGCCGCACGGGGGCGCCGGGGGAACCCGAAGGCGTATGTCGTCAGGAAGCCCACGATGTAGCCGGTCACCAGGCCGCCCGCATAGACCGCCGCTGTCAGCGGCAGCCCCCTGTTCCCCGTCAGCAGCGGGAACAGGGCCCAGCCGGACGGCCCGATCGCCGTCGCGCCCACCTTCGTGCCCAGCATCGCGAAGAAGCCGATGAACGCGCCGCCCGCCGCGCCGCCCGCGCAGGCGGTCAGGAACGGGCGGCCCAGGGGGAGGGACACGGCGTAGATCAGGGGTTCGCCCACGCCGAGCAGGCCGGCCGGGAGGGCTGATCTGATCGTCGTACGCAGCGGCGTGTCGTGGCGCAGGCGGACGTACACCGCGAGCGCCGCACCCACCTGGCCCGCGCCCGCCATGGCCAGCAGGGGGAGCAGGACGGTGCAGCCCTGCTGCTCGATGAGGGTGGTGTGGAGGGGGATCAGCGCCTGGTGCAGGCCCAGCATGACCAGGGGGAGGAAGAGGCCGCCGAGGAGCAGGCCGGCCACGGCTCCGGTCGTCGTCAGGAGCCAGTTCGCCGCGGTGCCGATCGCCGTCGCCACCGTACCGGCCGCGTACATCAGGCCGTACAGCGTGACCAGGCCGGGGACCAGGACGGTCAGGGTGGGGGTGAGCAGGACGTCCAGGGCGCCGGGGGCCCGGCCCCGGCACCACTTCTCCACCCGCGTCGCCAGCAGGGCCGCCGCCAGTGCGCCGAGGACGCCGCCCTGCCCGGGGGACAGGTGCACCCCGAAAGCCGTCACCTTCGCCACCCCCGGGTACACGACCACCGCCGCCACCGCCCCGCCCAGCACCGGTGTGCCCCCGAACTCCTTCGCCGTGTTGTGGCCGACGAACACCGCGATCAGCGCCATGAAGGCGGAGGAGATCGTGGTGAGCGCCGGGGTCAGGCCGGGCAGTCGGCCGGCGTTCAGGAGGAGGCCGTTGAGCCCGGCGAGGATTCCGCAGCCGATGAGGGCCGGGACGAGCGGCACGAAGACCGATGCGATACGGCGCAAGGCCGTCTTGAAGGGGGTGGCGTTGCGCCGGCTCAGGTGCTCCTTCACCTCCGTGACCCGGGCCGCCACCTCCCCCGTCACGTCCGCGACCACTCCCGGGCCCAGCACGACCTGGTACGACTCCCCGTCCGCCACCACCCCCAGGACCCCCGGGACCGCTCGTAGCCCCTCCGCGTTCACCGTCCCGGGGTCGGCCAGCGTCAGACGGAGTCTGGTCATGCAGTGGGTGACGGAGGTGACGTTCGCCGGGCCGCCGACCTCAGCGAGGACGGCGGTCGCGGTGGCGGCGCAGGAGGCGGGAGCGGATGCCGGGGCGGGGTCGTTGGGTCGCACGCCTCCGAGCGTGCGGTCAGCCCGTCGCGATCGCCAGCGCGGCGCGCAGATGGCCGTCGGACTCCTCCAGAAGGCGGGCGGCCGTCGGGCCGTCGACATCGGCGAGGATCGTCAGGATGGCGTTCTTCACCTCGCCGCCCGACTCGGTGAGGGCCCGCTCGATCTCGTCGTCGCCCGCCCCCGTGGCCAGGGCGACGATGCGACGCGAGCGCGCCCGGAGCTTGGCGTTCGAGGCGCGGACGTCGACCATCAGGTTCCCGTACGTCTTGCCGAGCCGGATCATCGTGATCGTCGACAGCATGTTCAGAACGAGTTTCTGCGCCGTACCGGCCTTCAGGCGGGTCGAGCCGGTGAGCAGCTCGGGGCCGACGACGACCTCGATGCCGTGTTCGGCCGCCGAAGCGAGCGCGCTGCCCTCGTTGCAGGCCAGGCCGATGGTCAGGGCGCCCACGGCGCGTGCGTGCCGGACGGCGCCGATGGCGTACGGGGTGCGGCCGGAGGCGGAGACGCCGACAACGGTGTCGTCGGCGGTGAGCTCGAGCCCGTCGAGGTCCTCGCGGGCCAGCTCGGGGGAGTCCTCGGCGCCCTCGACCGAGCTGACCACGGCGTCGGGGCCGCCCGCGATGAGGCCGATGACCTGGGTGGGACGGGTGTTGAAGGTGGGCGGGCACTCGGAGGCGTCGAGGACGCCGAGGCGGCCGGCGGTGCCCGCGCCGGCGTAGACCAGACGTCCGCCGTGTGCCATGCGGGCGGCCACGGCGTCGATGGCGGCGGCGATCTGCGGGAGCCGCGCGGCGACGGCGGCGGGCACGCTCGTGTCCTCGGCGTTCATGAGGCGGGCGATGTCGAGGGTGGGGAGGCGGTCGATCTCGGCGAGTTCGGGCCGGAAGGCTTCGGTGGTCAGGGAAGCCAGCTCGGCGCGCAGGTCGTGGGAGGTCATGGGGGGCGGCTCTTTCTCACTCGCGTACGAATCGCGTACTGATCCGCGTGCTTGTCACTCACCTGGGTCTGGTGCGATGCCGGTGGGCCAGCGCCTCGTACGACGCTGCCAGCGCCGGCGCCGCGGTGTCGTACGTCTGCTGCGCCACACCCACGAACAGGCAGTCCACAACGAGGAGTTGGCTGGTCCGCGAGGACATCGCGGCGGGCCGCAGCTCGGTCTCCCGGGAAGTGGAGGTGGTCAGCACATGGTCGGCGTACTGGGTGACGGGCGAGTCCGGGCGGCCGGTGATCGCCACCGTCGTCGCCCCGTGCTCGAAGGCGACCCGCAGCGGCTCGATGACGTCCCCCGTCGAGCCGGAGTGGGTGATGGCGATCGCCACGTCGCCCGTCCGCAACTGCACGGCGTTGGTCACCGCGAGGTGCGGATCGCTGTGCGCATGGGCTATGAGGCCTATCCGCAGCAGCTTCTGCGTGAGGTCCTGGGCGACCAGGCCGGACGCCCCGATGCCGTACACGTCGGTCCGCCGGGCGGCGGCCAGTGCGGTGACGGCCGCGCCCAGCTGGGCGGTGTCGAGTCCGGCGGCCGTGTCGGCGAGGGTCTGCTGCTCCTCGTAGGCCAGCTTGGCGACGACGTCGGCGATCGGGTCGTCCACGGCGATGTCCGTGGTGATGGCGGGTGCGCGGCCCGACTGCTGCTGTGCGGCCAGGCCCGCGAGGGCCAGGCGCAGGTCGCGGTAGCCGGGGTAGCCGAGCAGGCGGGCGGTGCGCACGACCGTGGCCTCGCTGGTGCCGGTGAGTTCGGCGAGGCCGGTGACCGTGAGGGCGGCGCAGCTCGCCGGGTCGTTCGCGACGGCCTCGGCGACGCGCTGCATGGACCGGGTCATGGACGGGGCGAGGGTGCGCACCTTGGCGGCGAGGGAGCCGCGCGGACTGCCGAAAATTTCCTTCACGTCCTGGGTCACGGATGAAAGGTATTTTCAGTTCGATGGCTGGGTCAAGAGTGCGCACAATGGGGACCATGGAGCCCATCAGCCCTCTTGAGCAGGCTTTGCACACGGCGCGCGCCCTGGTGCTGGCCGATCTGGTCGCGCGCGAGGTCGCGGAGGCGGACGTGGTCTCGCTGGTCGAGGACTCGGTCACGCAGCGGCGCTGGTGGGTCGAGCAGTGGCCGGACGGTGTCGCCTTCCTGGCCGGTCTGGTCGCGCAGGACGTGCAGGACGCGCTGCTGGAGCGGTACGGCCGCTGGCCGCTGTGCCCGGTGTGCGTCTCGGGCGACCCGCACGCGCTGGACGTGGAGCCGGAGCTGGGGCCCGACCCGCACTGGGTGTGTCACAAGGCGGGTGTGCGGGTCGCGGCGGTGGGGGCGCTGGGACGGGCCGCGGACGGGATGCAGTCCTCGTGAGGCGCCCGTGACGATCTACATCGACCCGCCGACCTGGCCCGGACACGGCCGGATGTGGTCGCACCTGATCAGCGACGTCTCCTACGAGGAGCTGCGGCTGTTCGCGGACGGGTTGGGACTGCCCCGGCGCGCCTTCGAACGCGACCACTACGACGTCCCCTCCCACCGCTACGCGGACGCGGTGGGGGCCGGCGCGGTGCAGGTCGGCAGCCGCGAGGTGGTGCGGCTGCTGCGCGCATCCGGCCTGCGCCGGCCGAAGGGGCTGGTTCAGCGCTTCAGTTCGTAGGTGAATCCCTCGTCGCTCTCGCCCACCTTCTGCCATCCCGCGCGGGAGACGACTGCCTGGGACGGGGCGTTGTCCGGGTCGATCGTCGCGCACAGGGTGTGTACGTCGTCCCTCGCGAGCGCCCACTCCGACAGTGCGCGCAGCGCCTCCGTGGCGTAGCCGTTGCCGCGGGCGGACTCGACGAGGTCGTAGCCGATCTCCACCCGGCCGTTCTCGTCGGGGGAGCGGTGGAAGCCCATGCCGCCGACCGCCCGGCCGTCCTCGCGCCGCACGAGCACGAACACGCCGAACTCGGGCCGGTGCGTGCCTGCTTCGTACGCCTTCAGCATGAAGCCCGCGGCGTCCCGTGTGCCCTGGAACGCGCTGCCCTCGATCCACTCGAAGCCGCCGTCGCCGCCCGCCGTCAGATCGCGCGCCGCCGCCGGCGTGACGCCCTGCAGGGTGAGGCGGTCGCCGGGGATGACGAGGTTGTTGCTCCAGTGCCACTCGGTGACCCGGGGGCGGCCGGGCAGTTCGCCCCGGCCGGTGGCCCACAGGAGGGTGCGCCAGGGGTCGGTGGTGGGCTGGACGGCCGGGAAGATGCTGGTGAGGGCGAACTCGGCGAGGTGCGCCGGGGGTTCGTACGCGACGTTCAGCCCCTGCGTGGCGTCGTACGTGTGGAGGAGGACCTCGGTGACGCCCATTGCGGCGAAGCCGTCACGGTTGGCGCTGTTGAAGGGGAACGGGTGGAAGCCGCGGGCCGTGGCCGGTGCCGTACGGACGACGGCGGCCAGCACGGCCCCGGCCGTCTCGATGACGTGCAGCAGCCCGGTGTTGTCGGTGCCGTCGTCGAGGGTGATGTGGAAGGGGGTGCTGGCGTCCTGGGCGCGTCCGGCCAGGTTGCCGGTGTACCGCATGAGGGCTGTGGCGATGTGGAGCGCCGTGTCGTGGCAGTTCCAGTCGAGCCCCCCGGCCTTCACCGCCGCCCAGTCCCGCTGCACCGCCGGCCGCAGCGCCGCCACGCAGCCCGCCACGGCCTCTTCCACATGGTCCCCGCTCAATGCACGCATGGGCCGCAGGCTATGTGGCCGGGTCGGCCGGTGGCGATGGAATTTCAGACGCTCGGCGATTACGCGCCAATTCCCTTGTCGGCGAGGACGGTTGACTGACGCTTTGCCTGCTGTTGGCCTGATGTGCGTTGCTCGTGCGAGCGCACGCATGTGAACATAACAGACTGTTTACTGGGCGAAAGCGACCGAACTCGAACGAGACATTTCCGGCGAGGGGGAAGGCGCTGTGGGCGGCGCGGAGCCGGCGGGAACAACAGGGCCGACGCACGAGCGCGAGAGGCAGCAGCCCAGGTCGGCGCTGACGGACATCGCGGAACAGACGCTTCTGTGCCCCGCCGACGTGCAGCCGCCACCTGGCGAGGCCACCCCTGTACCGGCACCACCTTCGGGCGCTGGCGACTTTGCCACAGCGAAACCGGTCACAACGGCCACGACCGACCGAGTCCGCGCGCACCGGCGGGCTTTCCTGGCACAGCTCGGCGAGTTCAGGCGCCGCCGCGCCCTCGTCCCCTACGGGGAGAACGGTGCGGCCCTGACGGTGGAGATGCGGGGCGTGCGATGGCTCCTCGCGTTCACGGACGAGGCCGCGCTCGCCCGCTGTGCGAGAGCGCGCGGGGAGGCCGACCGCCCCTGGCGGTACCGGGCGGTCTGGGGCGCCGCGGTGCTGGATGCGGGCGTACCGGCGGTGTCCGAGGAGACCGGGCTGCCGTGCGGGGTGCTGGTGGACGCGGCCGACGGTGAGCGGGGGATGGTGCTGCCACCGGTCGTCGGGATCGTCCCGGAGGCGTTCACGCTGGACCGACCGGGGGGTCAGGGCGCCGCCGGTCGACGGGAGTAACGGTTGAGGTCAATGGGGCAGGGGGAGGGGCGGGAATGATGACGCCGAGCGGGGGCGGAGAGCCGGATCTGCGGGTGCAGGGGCTGCACCTGATCGCCGAGGGCATCAACAAGACGCTGAGCGAACTGGATTCGCTGGGGACGATGAAGGGCTGGGCCGGAGCGGGCCGCGGCTTCACCAAGCTGGAGATGGACGGCATGGACGCCGGCGACGACCACCTGGGCGCGATGCTGCACACCTTCTGCGAGCGCTGGCAGTGGGGAGTGCGCGGCCTGATGGAGGAGGGCAACGCGCTCGCGGAGGCGCTGGGGCTCGCGGCCGGCACCTTCCACCAGACGGACGAGTACGTGAAGGGGTCGCTGAAGGTCGCCTACAACTCCCTCGTCGGCGATCCCTTCGCCTCCAGCGACAAGGTGGAGAAGGAGAGCCTGTCGCAGATCAACCACTCCATGATGACGACGGGCTACGGCGAGAAGGACCGCGACAACCTGGTGAACTCGGTCCGCAAGACGGGGAAAGGCATGCTCTGGGACATGGCGACGAGCGAGGGCATGCCGGGTAACCTGCTCTCGCCGTCCATGATGCGGAACGCGGCCGGGATGAGTGACGAGGAGTACAACACCTATCTGGAACAGGTGTTGGGTCCGAGGCCGCAGGCCGGGGACGGCAACTGATGTCGATCACGGGGAAGTTCAACAGTGTCGTAGACGGCCTCAAGTCCGGGTACGACCACGTCAAGCGGACGACGGGCCACTACATCGACAAGGGCGCCCACGGGGTGGGCGACGCGCTCGACTACGTAGGTGCGCACGGCGCGGCCGACAAGGTCGACGACTGGGGCGACGACACCGCGTCCAAACTGGGCGCGCACGTGAACGAGCAGCAACTGGACGAGACCGAGGACGAGAAGGAACTCATCCACGGCAACCCGTCCAAGCTCCGGGAGAACGCGGGGCACCTGCGGAACTTCGCGAACGCCTTCAGTGCCGTGGCGTCAGGCATGGCGAAGCTCGACTCGGCGGACTGGAAGGGCGAGGCCGCCGATGCCTTCCGCAAGAAGTTCGCCACACACCAGACGGGATGGCGCCAGGCTGCCGAGGCGTGCGGGGAGGCCGCCTCGGCCCTGGAGAACTTCGCACACACGGTGGATTGGGCCCGCAGCCAGGCGCGGGAGGCCGTGGCGAAGTACCGCGAGGGCAGATCCGCCTCGAAGGCCCACCAGCAGAAGGTGGAGACCTACACCCTCGCCGTGGAACTGGGCAAGGACGACCCGGGCCCGAAGCCCCCGGACCAGGACCCCGGCGACAAGGCCAAGCACGCGGCCGAGCAGATCCTCACCAACGCCCGACGCCAGCGCGACCACCTGGCCTCGGAGGCCGCCGACCGCATCAAGAAAGCGCTGAAGCACGCCCCCCACGAGCCGCCGATCCTGAACCAGCTCGGACTCGACGGAGCCGACGTCATGGACGCCGCCAAGACGGAGGACATGCGCTTCTCCGGCGGTGTCATGCGCGGGCTGGGCGACATCAACAACATGGTCCGCGGCGCGAACCCGCTCGACCCCTACGCGGTCACGCACCCCTACGAAGCGCTCCAGAACAAGATGGAACTCCTCGGCGGCGCCGTCCACTTGGTCACCCACCCCACCGAGACAGGCAACGCCCTCTGGAAGTCCTTCCTCGAAGACCCCGGCGGAGTCGGCGGCGAACTCGCCCCCCAGTTCTTCCTACCGGAGGCGGGCGCCGAGGGGGCTGCCGCCGATGGCGTTCGCCTGGCGGAGGACGGGGTCAAGGGCGCGGAGGGAGTAGCGGGGGCAGAGGGGGCAGAGGGGGCGGCGGCCGGGGAACGCGGGGCGGAGACGGGCGGTGCGGAGGGGAACCCGGCCCGGGAGGAAGTCACCAAGGACCCGTCGGCACCCTCCCACGACGAAACCAGTGTGGAGAGCAAGGGCACCGACCCGATCAACCTCGCCACCGGCAAGATGTACCTGCCGCAGACGGACGTCACCCTCCCCGGCGTGCTGCCCCTGGTCCTCAAGCGCCGGGTGGAGTCCGGCTACCACCTGGGCCGCTGGTTCGGCCCGTCCTGGTCCTCCACCCTGGACCAACGCCTGGAGATCGACGCGGAGGGAGTCGTCTTCGTCACGGAGGACGGCCTGCTCCTGGCGTACCCGCACCCGGCACCGGGCCTGCCGACTCTCCCCAGCCACGGCCCCCGCTGGCCCCTGGACCGTGTCTCCGACGGCTACACGATCACGGACCCGAGCACCCACCGCACCTGGCACTTCGCCGACCGCGGAAAACCTGGCGGTCCTGGAGCAGATAGACGACCGCAACGGCAACTGGATCACCTTCGAGTACGACGAGGAGGGCACCCCGCTCGCCGTCGTCTCCAGCGGCGGCCAGGCCGTACGCGTCACCACGGAGGCCGGCCGCGTCACGGCCTTCCACCTGGCCGCGACCGGCGAGGAGCTGAAGCGGTACGCCTACACGGACGGCAACCTCACCGAGGTCGTCAACTCCTCGGGCTTACCCCTCCGTTTCACCTACGATGAGGCCGGCCGGGTCACGTCCTGGACGGACACGAACGACCGCAGCTACACCTACGAGTACGACGACCAGGACCGCTGCACGGCCGAGGGCGGCTCCGCGGGCCACATGGCCCTGCGCCTGAGCTACGGGGACCCCGACCCGGAAACCGGCCTGCGCACCACGACCGCGACGACCGGCGAGGGCCACACCCGCCGCTACCTGGTCAACGAAGCCTGGCAGGTGGTCGCGGAGACCGACCCGCTCGGCGCGGTGACCCGCTACCACCGCGACCGCTACCACCGCCTGCTCTCCCGGACCGACCCGCTCGGCCACACGACGACGTTCGAGTACGACGAGGCGGGCAACCTCACACGGGCGGTACGCCCGGACGGCCGCGAGGCGAGGGCGGAGTACAGCGAACTCGGTCTCCCGGTGAAGGCGGTCAACCCGGACGGCACGGTCGTACGACAGACCTACGACGAGCGGGGCAACCGCACCTCGGTGACGGACCAGACAGGCCAGACCACCCGCTTCACCTACACAGAGGCCGGCCACCTCACCTCCGTGACCGACCCGCTCGGCAACACCACAACGGTCGTCTGCGACCGCGCGGGCCTCCCCCTGGAAATCACCGACCCGCTGGGCGCGGTGACGCGCTACGAACGGGACGCCCACGGCCGCCCGATCACCATCACCGACCCGACGGGCGCCGTGACGCGCCTGGAGTGGACGGTGGAGGGCCACCTGTCCCGCCGTACGGCCCCGGACGGCACGGCCGAGTCCTGGACGTACGACGGCGAGGGCAACTGCACCAGCCACACCGATCCGATCGGGGGCGTCTCCCGCTTCGAGTACACCCACTTCGACCTGCTGACGGCCCGCACGGGCCCGGACGGGGTCCGCTACGAGTTCGACCACGACAAGGAACTGCGCCTGACCAAGGTCACGAACCCGCAGGGCCTGACGTGGACGTACGCATACGACGCGGCAGGCCGCCTGGTCACGGAGACGGACTTCGACGACCGCACGCTGACGTACGAGTACGACTCCGCAGGTCGCCTCACCTCGCGCAGAAACGCGCTCGGCGAGGTGGTGTCCTTCGAACGCAACGAACCCGGCCAGGTGACCCGCAAGGACGCGGCGGGTCAGGTGTCGACGTACGCCTACGACCTCACGGACCAGCTAGCGCAGGCGACAGGCCCCGACGGCACGACACTCACCCTCCTCCGCGACCGCCACGGCCGCCTGCGCTCGGAGATGGTCGACGGGCGCGCGGTCACGTACACCTACGACTCCATGGGCCGCCGCACAGGCCGCACGACTCCGACCGGGGCCACGACGACGTGGTCGTACGACGCGACGGGCCGCCGCACCGGCATGGTGGCCTCCGGCAGGCCCATCGACTTCACCTACGACGAGGCAGGCCGCGAACTGACCCGCCACATAGGCGGAACGATCGCTCTGGAGCACGCCTTCGACACCCTGGGCCGCCTGACGACCCAGTCGGTGACCGGGGCGGAGGGCCGCATGGTCCAGCACCGGGCGTACACCTACCGAGCCGACGGCAACGTCATCGGTATCGACGACCAGCTCTCCGGCTCCCGCCGCTTCGACCTCGACGCGACGGGCCGGGTGACGGCGGTCCACGCGGCCGACTGGACGGAGAGGTACGCCTACGACGAGGCAGGCAACCAAACCCAGGCGTCCTGGCCGGCCGACCACCCGGGCCAGGAGGCAGTCGGAGACCGCACCTACACCGGCACCCGCATCACCCGCGCCGGCAACGTCCGCTACGAACACGACGCCCTCGGCCGCATCACCCTCCGCCAAAAAACCCGCCTGTCCCGCAAACCGGACACCTGGCGCTACGAATGGGACGCGGAGGACCGTCTGAGGTCGGTGACGACTCCCGATGGCACCCGCTGGCGCTACACCTACGACCCCCTGGGCCGCCGCACAGCAAAACTCCGCCTGGCGGAGGACGGCGAAACAGTCGTAGAGCGGGTCGACTTCACCTGGGACGGCACAACCCTCTGCGAACAAACCACGACGTCCTCCGACCTCCCCAACCCGGTAACCCTCACCTGGGACCACCAGGGCATACGCCCCCTCACTCAAACGGAACGCATCACCGCGGCCGACGCCCCCCAGCACGAAATCGACTCCCGCTTCTTCGCGATCGTCACCGACTTGGTCGGCACTCCGAGCGAGCTGATCGACGAGCAGGGCGAGATCGCCTGGCGTACCCGAAGCACGCTCTGGGGAACGACGGCGTGGGCCGTCAACAGCACCACTTACACGCCGCTCCGCTTCCCCGGTCAGTACTACGACCCCGAAACGGGCCTCCACTACAACTACTTCCGGCACTACGACCCCGAAACGGCCCGGTACCTCACCCCCGATCCACTTGGGCTAAGTCCGGCACCTAATCCCGCCGCTTATGTACAGAATCCTTACACGTGGACGGATCCACTCGGTCTGGCTCCCTGTAAAGCACCGACAGGTGACTCAGAATCCTCCCTTGTTGAGGGGAAAGGCCTCGAGGACAAGCCTCGTCGGTGGACCGCCGACCTAAGCCACGTGACAGGTAAAACCGCTCAAGCGCGTAATCGCGCGATCGACGCGATCATCAAAGAGGACCTCCCTGACCTCCGACTCACGCATAAACCTCAGTACAGTCCATTCGTCGGCCATGGGGTATCAAAGTTCGGTGAAGGAATACAGATAGGACGCGATTCTTTCGTCTCTCGACATGAGTTGCGGGATACGATCGTGCACGAGGAACTCCATCACCGTTGGTGGTCTAGGGGGATCTTCGAGGACCATCACCCCAAAAAAACGGATCCGGCCTGTCCGAGAGATTCTACGAAACAATACTGAGATATAGGCGAATGCGAGGGTGGTAATGAGAGTCAACGTGATCCTAGAAAGTGGCCCATACGCAGAAACGTGCGATAATTGCGGAGCGGTGGCATCGTGCACGGCAACGGAGGCCCTTATCGAGGGGAGGCCTCGCTGGGATACTGAGTGCACTTGCCCAACGTGCGGCGATACATGGCATGCTGGCGGCTCCGGTCCATCCCCCAGCTATGTTCGGAGTGCCGTGCTGGCAGCCAATGGCGAGTCGGTGATTCATGTTTCCAGAACGCAAAATGCTGGCGCAAGGCTCATCAAGGCAGTGCGCGAGATCGACGGAAGCTCACTGGCAGAATCCAAGGAGGCAGCGGATAAGCTGCGCACTGAAGGACGGACAGGGACGCGGGTAGAAGTGAGTAGACTGGCCGGCGCTTTGCATGCGGCAGGCATCGACTTCATCATCGATAAAAAGCAATGAGCAATTCGACTTTTCCTTCCCTTCTGGTGAACAAGTGAGCGTGCCTCAAGCGGACAGCAGGTCCAGCTCCGACGTGAGGTTGTAGCGGGCCGTGGGCTCCCAGTGTTCCTGGCCGTATGGGGTGTGGAACAGCTTCGGCAGGCCGAGGAGTTGGCGGAGGACCGCGGAGCGGCCCTCCCGGAAGGCGTCGTTCGGGACGAAGTGGTACTCCTTGCGGACCTCTGCGGTGTAGACCGCGTACGCCGAGGGGGGTGAGGCCAGGATCGCCAGGTCCGCGTCGCACAGGACCTGGCCGTTGGTGTCGTCGTCGGCCGGGGCGTGGGTGACCGTGAGGCGGACCAGGCGGGCCACCTCCGCCGTTGTCGGCGCCGGGACGCCCGCCTCCGGCAGGGCGCGTTCGGCGAGGCGGGCTGAGCGCTCCTCGTTCTCGGAGCGGTCGGGGAGGTAGACCGCGTCGTGGAACCAGGCCGCCAGGCGTACGGCGTCCGGGTCGGCCGCATAGGTCTCCAGGGTTTCGATGTGGTCCAGGACCGCGGTCAGGTGGGCCAGGGTGTGGTAGCGGCGCTGCGGTTCCTGCCAGCGGGTGAGGAGGTTGTCGGCGTAGGGGGTGGGGTCGGGGCCCTCGCCCGGGGTGCGGGCGGCCTCCAGGGTGCGGGTGAAGCGGGTGCGCAGGGCGTCGAGGTCGGGATCTGCCATGGGTCCATTCTTTCCGGCGTTCGGAGAGACGCGCAGTGATCGGCGTGCTTAGCGTGGCCCCATGGCTGACCTACATGACCTCCAGGAAGTGCGAGACCCAGAACTGCCCGGACGGCTGCTGCGCGTCGAACGGGACGCCCTGGTTCCGTTGCTGCGGGCCCGTCCCGACGCGGACTTCGACCTGCCCGCCGCCGCGTGTCCGGGGTGGTCCGTGCGGGACGTGCTCGCGCACTGTTCCGCCGCGCTGATGCGGGTGGTGGAGCGACGGTTCGAGGAGGGTGTCTTCTCGCCCGAGTCCAACGACCGGGACATCGCCGAGCGCGCCGAATGGACGAACGCGCGGGTCCTGGACGAGCTGGAGCGCGGCATGACCGAGGCCGGGCCCGCGATCGCCAGGGCCGGCGGGGTGCTGGACGTGATCGCGCTGGGGGTGGGGGTCCCCCCACGCCTTTAGGGCAGTGGGGGAGGGTGCACGCCGGGGACGTGCGGGACGCTCTCGGGGAGCCGGGGGCCTACGCGGGTGCCGGTCTGTCCGACGCCCTGACGCTGCTGGCGCGGGTCACCCGGGAGAAGGAGCACGTGTCGCTGCACGCCGATCTGGAGGACGTGGACGAGCCGCTGCGGCTCGGTGCCGTGGCCGCCGCGGCCCCGCCCGCCCGGTACATCGGCGACGCCGCCACGCTCGTACGGCTCTACGCGGGGCGCCCGCTGAACGGGGCCCCGTACGAACTGGCCGGCGCGACGGCAGGGGAGCTGAAGATCTTCCGGTGACCTCACCTCTTTCGGTGTTCGGCTTCGGGTGAGCCCTACAGGTGCCCCGTGCAGGCGTAGTCTTGGATTGGACTAGACCACTAGGTCGATGAGTGCCGACGAATGGGGTGCCATGAGCAAGCGTGCAGTCCTGGAGGTGATCGCACTCGACGCCGAGGACGCGGTCGCCGCGCAGGCGGGGGGCGCGGACCGCCTCGAACTGGTCACCGACATGGCGGCCGACGGACTCACCCCGTCGCCCACCACGGTCGCCGGTATCCGTGCCGCCGTCGACATCGACCTGCGCGTGATGCTGCGGCTGGCGGACGGGTTCGCGGCCGGTGACGTGGACCGGCTGGTCGGTGTCGCAGGTGAGCTGCGGGCCGCCGGAGGCGACCAGTTCGTGCTCGGTTTCCTCGATGCCGCGGGCGGGGTGGACCTGGCGGCCGTGGAGCGGGTCGTCGACGCGCTGGACGGGTGCCCGTGGACCTTCCACCGGGCGATCGACCGGGCCGCCGACCGGGAGGCCCTGCGCAAGCAGCTCGCCTGCCTGCCGGGCCTCGACACCTACCTCACCGCGGGTGCCGCCACGGGCGTGGACGAGGGTCTGCCGACGCTGGCCGCGGAGGCGGCGCGGCGCGGGGAGCCCGGGTACGAGCAGACGATCCTGGCCGGCGGCGGGCTCCGCCTCGATCATGTGGCCGGGCTCCGGGAGTACGGCGTCACCGCCTTCCACATCGGCGGCGCGGCGCGTCCCGACGGATGGCAGGGGCCTGTCTCGGCGCAGGCCGTCGCCCGGTGGCGGGCGGTGCTGGACACGCCCGCCGGCCCCTAGCCCTTCAGCGGGTGCAGGCACAGCGACGTGGCGCCGTCCTCGCTGTACTCCGGGTACGCCATGAAATCCCCGGACGGGCACGCGCCGGTCGCCGGGGCGTTGACGCGGTACTCCGCGTCGGCGGAGCCGCACTCCACGGGCTCGAGGCGCTGCTTGGGCCAGGCGGCGTCGTTGCGGGCGCACGAACCGACCGTCAGGGTCGTTTGACCGGTGCGGCCCCCGCTGTCACCCAGCCCGTTGTCGTCGCTCGGCCCGGCCAGCAGGCCGATGATCAGGAGCACCGGTATGGCGAGCACCGCCAGGGCGATCAGGCTCAGCGGGATCAGGGCCAGCACACCGGCCGGCCGCCGGAACACCGGTTTGCCCGGGTCCAGTGGGGGTCGCCAACCGGGCGCCACGGGCTCGGGGATGCGCCGGATGCCGGACAGCGCGCCGAGGTTGACCAGCAGGACGATGGGGGTGATGAACGCCGACAGCGGACCCCACCAGCCCTGCAGCATGGTGTCCGCCTGCATCTCACGGAACGAGGCCAGCGCGCAGGTACGGCAGAACACCCCCCGGCGCCGCAGGGACCGCATGATCACCAGCATCCCCTGGTGACCGCGGATCGTCACCGGCGCGGCGGGCGCCGCACCGCACAACTGGCAGATTCCCGGCCCGCCGGGCGGTCCGCCCGCAGGCGCGCCCGCCGGTCCGCTCATCGGCATCCCGCCGCCGTACTGCTGCGGCCAGGCGGGCGCGGGTCCCGGCCCGGCCGCCGGCGGATACGGCGTGGCGGGCTGCTGGTACGGGCCCGGAGGCTGCGGAGCCTGCTGGTACGGGCCCGGAGGCTGCGGAGCCTGCTGGTACGGGCCCGCAGCCTGGGGAGCCTGCTGGTACGGCCCTGGAGTCTGCTGGTACGCGGGGTGCTGAGGCGGCGGCGTGCTCAACGGAGGCCTTTCCAAGGGGACATCTCAGAACGGCACAGCACCCTACTCGGCGGGCGGCACCCCTACTCGGTCAGCTGCGGGGGCAGTGGCGCCGCATGCGTCACGATCAGCCCCGACACCGCCCGGGTCAGCGCAACGTACAGGCGGCGCAGGCCCGTTCGCTCGTCCGGCTCGCCGTCGACCACCGCCCGCGGCTCGTCCAGGACCACGTAGTCGTACTCCAGACCCTTGGCGAGCGAGGCCGGGACGAGGGTCAGGCGGGTTTCGCGGGTCGTCTCCTCACCGGGGGCCAGGTAGCCGATCCCGGCCGCGGTCAGGGCCTCGGCGAGCGCCGGGATCCGGGCGTCGGCGGCGATCAGGCCGGTCGAGCCCTCGTTGTCCAGCAACTCCTCGCACGCGGCGATGACGTCGGAGTCCTGCGTCGCCGTGCGGATCTCGAAGAAGCCCGGGTTCTCGCGGACGGAGGCGACCGGGGTGAGGCCGGGGGCGATGTGGGGCAGGAGGCGGGAGGCGTAGGTGATGACGTCCGTGGGGACACGGAAACCCGCCGTCAGCTCCTCGACGATCCCTTCGCGCTTGCCGAGGTGGGCGAGCGCCTCGCCCCAACTCCGCGTCGCCCACGGGGTGGTGCCCTGGGCCAGGTCGCCCAGGACGGTCGCGCTGCCGGTGGTGCAGCGGCGGCCGACGGCCCGGTACTGCATGGGGGACAGGTCCTGGGCCTCGTCCAGGACGACGTGGCCCAGCGAGTGCGTGCGCTGGATCAGGTCGGCCGCCTCGTCGATCAACACGGCGTCCGCGGAAGACCACTTGGCCGACTTCACACTCCGCGCCGGCTTCGTCCACAGGATCGTCTTCTGCTCGTCCTCGGTGAGGACCCCCTCGGCGTGCTCTGCGAGGAAGTCCGCGTCGGACAGCAGGCGCAGCACCAGTTTCGCCGGGTCGACGGCCGGCCAGACCGCCTTCACGGCGGCCTTCACCGCGCTGTTGCGGGCGACCGCGTCCTGCACCCGGTCGTCCGGGGCCTCGCCGGACCGTTCCATCTGGACCAGCACCGCGTGCGAGATGCGCTGCGGCAGGGCCTCCAGGGCGGCGCCGTAGCGGATGTCGCGCTCCAGCAACTCCCGGACGATGTCCTGCAGTTCGTACGCCGGGATCCGCCAGCGGCGCGAGCCGCGCACGACGACGACCGGCTCGGTGGGCAGCGTCACGTGCGCGTACAGGGCCCGGCGCAGCACCTCGGCCATCCTGGCGTCACCCTTGACGACAGCGGCACCCGCCTCGTCCGTGCCGCGCACCTCCACATGGGCGACCAGGTCGTCCACGGTGGCCTGCTGCACGGTCAACTCGCCCAGCGCCGGGAGCACTTGCTCGATGTAGTGCAGAAAGGAGCGGTTCGGGCCGATGACCAGGGTGCCGGTGCGGGCGAGCCGTTCCCGGTGGGCGTAGAGGAGATAGGCGACGCGGTGCAGGCCGACGGCGGTCTTTCCGGTGCCGGGGCCGCCCTGCACGCACACGGTTCCGGCCAGCCCGCTGCGGACGATCTCGTCCTGCTCGGGCTGGATGGTGGCGACGATGTCCCGCATCGGGCCGACGCGCGGGCGCTCGATCTCCTGCTGGAGCAGCTTGCTGGTGGTGGCCGGCTCGGCCGGGTCGGACAGGCGCTCGTCCTCGTAGGCGGTGAGTTCGCCGCCGGTGTAACCGAAGCGGCGGCGCAGCCCGACGTCCATCGGGTCCTTCTTGGAGGCCCGGTAGAACGGCTGGGAGACCGGGGCGCGCCAGTCGATGACCATGGGGTCGCCGTCGCCGTCGTGCACATGCCGCCGCCCGATGTAGAACTGCTCGCCCTCGGCACCCTCGGCCTGCGCGGCGCCCGGCGCGTGCAGGTAGTCGAGCCGGCCGAAGAACAGCGGGGTGTCGCTGAGGTCGGCCAGCGCCTTGATGCGCTCCTCGATCTGGCGGGCGAGTACCGCGGCGTTGACCCAGTTCGCGGTGACGTCGCTGATGTCCAGCGCCTCCACGTCCTCGCGCATGGCGCGCAGGGCGGCCCGGGAGGCGGCGAGGTGGGAGCGCTCTCGAGTGAGGGGGTCGTCGCTGGACGTGGGCAGGGGCGTGGACAAGGGGGTGCCTCCGGTGGGCGTGCTCCATGGATACGTCGGTACGTCGATGCCGTCCGGTTTCCGTCCGGGCGGCGGCGCTCCGGTGAAGGGAGGCGGGCAAGAGCGGAGATCTTAGGTGAGGAAGCGGGGCGGAGGCGAACGGTTTTCCGTCCCCTAGGGGAAACCCAGGGGATGCAGGCTGCTACGGGCGCATCCGCGTAGGGGACCGCCTCCACCCGTGGGTCTGGGCGCAGGCTCCGGAATTGGCTCCGTGGACCGATGCCGGCCGGGCCCCCGGCGTTCCACCATGGAGACATGAGCACAGCAGCCATCACTCCAGCCCATGCCCGGCCCCCTGCCGGTGCCACGGCCGTGGACGGTCCCCATCGTCATTTCCTGGGCAACGCCCTGCGTGCCATCAAGGTGTTCGCCCAGGCCGCGTTCGGCGTCGTGGTCCTCGGTGAGTACGGCGAGGAAGCGGGCATACGCCACCGGTGATGATCAGCCGGTGCCCTCCGCAAGGAGCTCGTCCGCGTCCACGATCCGGTAGGCGTAGCCCTGTTCCGCCAGGAAGCGCTGGCGGTGCGCGGCGAAGTCCTGGTCGATGGTGTCGCGGGCGACGACCGAGTAGAAGTGGGCCTGGTGGCCGTCGGCCTTGGGGCGCAGGACGCGGCCGAGGCGCTGGGCCTCCTCCTGCCGGGAACCGAAGGTGCCGGAGACCTGGATGGCAACCGTGGCCTCGGGCAGGTCGATGGAGAAGTTCGCGACCTTCGAGACGACGAGGACGCTGATCTCGCCCTCCCTGAAGGCGTCGAAGAGCTTCTCGCGCTGGGCGTTGGAGGTCTCGCCCTTGATGACGGGCGCGTCCAGGTGCTCGCCCAGTTCGTCGAGCTGGTCGATGTACTGGCCGATCACCAGGATCTGCTGGCCGGCGAAGCGGCGGACGATCGCCTCCGTGACCTTCCGCTTGGTGTCCGTCGTCGCGCAGAAGCGGTACTTCTCCTCCGTCTCGGCGGTGGCGTAGGCGAGCCGCTCGGAGTCGGTGAGGTTGACGCGGACCTCGACGCAGTCGGCGGGCGCGATGTAGCCCTGGGCCTCGATCTCCTTCCAGGGCGCGTCGAACCGCTTCGGACCGATCAGCGAGAACACGTCCGACTCGCGGCCGTCCTCGCGCACCAGGGTGGCGGTCAGGCCGAGGCGGCGGCGCGCCTGGAGGTCGGCGGTGAACTTGAAGACGGGGGCGGGAAGCAGGTGCACCTCGTCGTAGACGATGAGACCCCAGTCCCGGGAGTCGAAGAGTTCGAGGTGGGGGTAGACGCCCTTCCGCTTCGTGGTCAGCACCTGGTAGGTGGCGATGGTGACCGGGCGGATCTCCTTCCTCGTACCGCTGTACTCGCCGATCTCGTCCTCGGTCAGCGAGGTCCGCTTCACCAGCTCGTGCTTCCACTGCCGGGCGGAGACGGTGTTGGTGACGAGGATCAGGGTGGTGGACTTGGCCTGGGCCATGGATCCCGCGCCGACCAGCGTCTTGCCGGCGCCGCAGGGCAGGACGACGACGCCGCTGCCGCCGTGCCAGAAGTTCTCCACAGCCTGCTTCTGGTACGGCCTGAGCGTCCAGCCGTCCTCACGCAGGTCGATCGGGTGCGCCTCGCCGTCGACGTATCCGGCGAGGTCCTCGGCCGGCCAGCCCAGCTTCAGCAGCACCTGCTTGATCTGGCCGCGCTCGGAGGGGTGCACGACCACGGTGTCCTGGTCGATCCGCGCCCCGACCAGCGGAGCGATCCGCTTGGACTTCAGCACCTCCTCCAGCACGGGCCGGTCGGTGGTGGTGAGGACGAGGCCGTGCGCGGGGTGCTTGGTGAGGGTGAGGCGCCCGTACCGGTCCATCGTGTCGGCGATGTCGACCAGCAGGGCGTGCGGCACCGGATAGCGGCTGTACTGCACCAGCGCGTCCACGACCTGTTCGGCGTCGTGTCCGGCCGCACGTGCGTTCCACAGCCCGAGCGGGGTGACCCGGTAGGTGTGGATGTGCTCGGGTGCCCGCTCCAGTTCGGCGAAGGGCGCGATGGCCCGACGGCATGCGTCGGCCCGCTCGTGGTCGACTTCCAGGAGCAGGGTCTTGTCGGACTGGACGATCAGCGGACCGTTCACCTACGTCATCCTTCCGCATGGTGTGAGGACGCGGCCAAACGTCCAGTGTGCCCTATTGGCCGGTGATCAAGATGAGTTGATCGACGACAGAAGACCGACGGCAGAAGAGGGACGACGGCCGAGGACGTCCGCTGATCGACGTCCGCTGATCGACGTCGGCTGATTCGGCGTCCGCTGACCGCGTCGGCCGGTGGACGCCGGCCGGTGGACGTCAGTCGTCCGCCAGTTCCGCCACGCCCGTCACCCGGTGCAGCGGATACGTGCGTACCTCGTCGGCCGTGTGGTCGTACGCCGTCACGAAGCCGCCCTCCACCCGGATCGGGGCGATCACACGCTGGCTCGCGGCGCCCTCGGCGTTGACGTAGCCGATCCATACGGAGTCTCCGGTCAGGACGGCGGCCTGCATGGTGGCCAGGGTCTCGGCGGCGGAGGTGCGGGGCAGCTCGCCGTGCGCCACCGGGTCCCCGGCGGGCTTGCGCGGGGCGGTGGCGGCCAGGTCACCGGCCCTGATCGCCCGGATCGCGGCCGTCAGCAGCGTGGCGTCGGGCGGCGGCGGCCCGTCCGGCACCGGCTCGGGAGCGGTGCGCGGCGGGGTGCGGTGGGCGTGGGCGCGGGCGACCAGGACGTCACCCTCGGCCGACTCGGCAGCGGGCGCGTAGCCCATGGCGCGCAGGCCCGTCAGCAGTGTGGCCGGGTCGGACTGCGCGGCCAGCACGGTCGGGGCGAGGCGGCGCAGCCGCAGGGCGGCGGCCCGCTTGTCGGCGAGGATCTCGTTCAGCAGGGCGTCGTCGTCGCAGCGCACGTACGCCGAGGCCGCGCCGACCCGTAGATGCCCGTGCTTGCGGGCCACGTCGTCGATCAGATACGCCAGCGGCTGCGGGACCGGTGTGCGGGAGTGCCGGGCGAGGAAGGCATGCAGGTCGGCGGCGCTCCGCCCGGCGTCCAGCGCGCGCCGGACCGAGCCCGGGGTGAAGCGGTACACCGTCGCCCCGCCCTTGGACTCGACGTCCGCGAGGACGCCGAGCATGTCGGCGAGCGGACGCTCGAGCGGGCCGGGCGCCACCGCCGTCAGGTCCGCCTGGAGCAGGACGTGGTCCAGCGGCTCGGGCAGCAGCGGTGCGAGCAGCCGGGCAGCGGCGGCGGTCGCGACGTGCTGTTCGGTGGGGGAGAGGGGTGCGAAGGGGGCGAGGGGCGCGAGCGGTTCGGGCTGATGGTGGTGCCGGACGGGCAGCTTGTCGCCGGGCCCCGACGGTTCCCCGGACCCTGCCGGCTCGGACGGCTTCGCGGACTCGTCGGCCGTTGCCGGAGCCGGTGCGGCCAGCAGCGCCCGTCCGTGCGCGGACAGAGCGCCGCGCCCGGTCACGCCCAGCAGCTCCGCCTCCGACAGGGTCCAGCGGGCGAGCCGGGAGCGCAGGTCGTCCTCGCCCTGCGGCCCGCGCAGGGGCCGTTCCCAGCGCAGCCGGGCCAGCACGGACTCGGCGGCGGGCGCCGTGCCCTCCGGGAGCCCGGCGAGCAGGGCCAGCACCCGGTGCCGTACCTCGGGCGCGGCGGAACGGTCGAGGCCCGGCCCGAGCGCGGACAACGTACGCTCCTTCGCGTCCCGCCCGCCGACCAGCCCCGGTGTCCGGGTGGCCGCCAGCCACGCCTCGGCCAGCTTCGCCCAGCGCTCGGCGGCGGGCTGCTCCAGCCACTCGTCGTAGGCGGGGGTGGCTGCATACCGCTCGTCGGCCTCGCCGTCGGAGGCGAGCAGGCCGGCCGCGTAGGCCAGCTCGACCCAGAACGCGGCGACCGGCTCGGGTACGTCGAGGGCGACGGCGGTCCGCTTCAGGTCGCGCACGCTCAGGCCCCCGGCCCGCAGCACGGCGGGGCCGCCCTCATGCCAGTCCTTCAGCAGCTCCTCGACGGTCGACAGGGCGGTGTAGGCCTGTGCGGCCGCGGTGGCGTCCACCATCCGCGGGGCGTGCGCCGCGGACGGCGCGACGGCGGGCGGTACCGGCTCGGGCTCCCGGTGGGCGCGGCCCCGGCGCAGGTGCAGGGCGACCTCGCGGGGCAGGACGACCGTGCCGGGCGCGGTCGGCAGCAGCAGGCCGCGGTCGAGCAGCCAGCGCAGATGAGCGGCCGGTTCCGGGGTGACCTGCCCGTACGGCGGCCCCCACACCAGTCGGGACAGCACCTCGCGGGAGGCTTCCGGAGCCTTCTCGAGCAGCGCGTTCAGCCGCTCGCGGTCCGTGAACAGGGCGGTGAGCGCGGCCACGGCGGAGACCGAGTCGTACGTCGAGGGCAGCCCGGCCGTGGTGACGATCTCCTGCATCCGTCCCGGTGACATGCCCGAGGTCGCCTCCTGCACGGTCGGCCCGAGGCCGGTCGGGGAGGGGTGCTGCGGGGACGGCGCGAGCAGCTCCCGGGCGGTCCGCACCAGCCGCAGCCGCTCGTCGTCGCCCCACACCAGGGCCTGCTCGCGCAGCGTCGCGAGCGTACGGGGCAGCGCGGCGGCCACGGCCGCGTCCCCGGCGTCACCGGCCAGCAGCCCGAGCAGCGTCTCGTACGACGCCGGGTCCGGGGCCACGGCCAGCGCCTCCGCCGTCTGCAGCGCGAACCGGTCGAGCCGCTCCAGGGCGCGCAGCACCGAGGCCCGGGTACCGGCGCGGGTGGCCAGCTGGGTGAGGTCGGTCGGAACGGGCGTGATGAGGTCCGGTCGGCTGCGCAGCAGCGCGGCCAGGGAGGCGTCGTCCCGGGCGCGGAGCGCTTCCGCGAGGGACCGAGGGGCTGCCGCCGACTTCTCCTCGTTGCTCATCCGGCCAACGGTAGCGGGTGAGCGCGTTCCAGCCGAGTGAGCCGGGAAGCGGTACCGTCCTCACCGGGGTTTCGTCGGCAGCACCCCGGAGGGGTTCCGTGGGGATCGAGAGCGACCAGGTCGTCTACGAGTATCTGAGCCGTGTCGGGGACATCGCCCAGCAGCGCCAGCTGCCGTCGGCCACACGGATGCGGCTCGTGTCGGAGCTGCGCAACGAGATCGACCGGCACCGGGCCAAGGTGACGGTGGACAGTCCCGCCGCGGTCCGCCGCATCCTGGACCGCCTGGGCACGCCGGACGAGGTGGTCGCGGCGGCGGGAGGCACCCCTGGCCCGCCCAGTGCCATGGGCACCCCGGGCCCCACGGGCATCACGCGCCCCACAGGTGCGTCTCGGGCGCCGTCGACGGCCGTACCGGCACAGCCCGCTCCCGCAGAGCGGGAGCGGAAGCCGAAGCCGGAGCGGCCGGACCTCCTCAAGGGCCTGCGCAGGGTCGTACCCCGCCCGCGCCCCGCCGAGCCGGATCCGCCGGCCGTGCGCCCCGACGCGCCGTCCCCGCCGCACCTCGCCGCCGCGCACGAACTCGGGGACAGCGTGACGCAGCCCGACTGGTGGCGGGTGGAGTCCGGCAGCCCGCTCGGGTTCGGGACGGCCGGTGACGCCGTGCCGGGGTTCGTGGGCGGGGTGGAGATCCCGGAACTGCTCAGGCGCCCCCAGAAGGAGACGAAGGCGGCGGAGGAGCGCCCGGCGGACGGCATGGAGAAGTCCCCGGACCCGGTGCCGGCGGCACAGCCCGACCCCGCGGCCTCCTCCCCCCGCCGTCTCTCCCCGGGCCGCCTCCTGCCCCGCCCGGCCGCCGGCTGGACCAATCCCCTGCTGCTGCTGGCCGCCGCGGCGCTGCTCGCGGGTGCCGTGCTCGGCAAGTGGTTCGCGCTGGGGCTGGGCTGGCTGATCGCCTGGGGCTCCCGGCGCCTGACGCCCGCCGAGACGAAGTGGGCGGTCGTGATCCTGCCCGGTCTGTCGGTCACGGCCGGGCTGGTCTGGCTGTGGGGTCGGAACACCGGCCGCTGGGGCGCACCCATAGCCCAGGGGCACATGGGTGACGCCCTGGCCGGCACCTGGCCGTGGATGGTCCGGGGCGCGGCCGTGGCGTCGGCTCTGTTCCTGCTGTGGCGCTCCCAGCGCCGCCGCTAGGGCGTGTTTCGAAAGTCCCGTCTGGCTCGCGACGCCTGGCACGGCACCTCGCCGCGTTGTCGGGGTCGTCCGCGTACGCCCAGTACGCGGACGACCCTCCGCCTTGCGATGCACCGCACCGGACGCCGCGGGCCCCGCCCTTCGGGCGGACGACGCTGCTTTCGACACACGCCCTAGTGCCGTCACCCCCACCCGGCACAATGGCCCGCATGCCCTCTGTGCCCCCGCCCCCGCTGACCGTCGGTTTCGACCTCGACATGACCCTGATCGACTCCCGGCCGGGGATCCGTGCCTGTTACGTGGCCCTGGCGGAGCGGACGGGGACGTACATCGATGCCGATCTGGCGGTGACGCGGCTCGGGCCGCCGCTGGTGGAGGAGCTGGTCAACTGGTTCCCGGCGGAGCAGGTCGAGGAGATGGCCGATCTGTACCGGGCGATGTACCCGGCGATCGCCATAGCCGCGACGCCCGCCATGGCCGGGGCCCGGGAGGCGATCGAGGCGGTGCGGGCGGCCGGCGGGCGCACGATGGTGGTCACGGCGAAGTACGAGCCGAACGCCAAGCTGCACCTGGCCCACCTCGGCATCGTGCCCGACGTGGTCGTGGGCGGCCTGTGGGCCGAGCAGAAGGCCGCGGCGCTGCGCGAGCACAGCGCGGCGGTGTACGTGGGCGACCACGTCGGGGACGTGCGCGGAGCCCGTACGGCGGGTGCGCTGTCGGTCTGCGTGGCCACCGGTCCGTGTCCGCCGGACGAGCTGCGGGCCGCCGGTGCGGATGTCGTGCTCGACGACCTCTGCGTCTTCCCGGACTGGCTCGACGGCTACCGCGAGGCGGCTTCGCGGGCCTGACGGCGCCCGTCGGCCACGGACCGCAGGACACCTGCCGCCGCCAGCAGGAAACCGACGCCCATGAGCATGCACAGCCAGTACATGTACGACGGAAAGGGCTTCGCCCCGAGGAACAGCGGGGCCACGGTGACCAGGGTGGACACGACCCCGATGAAGAAGACGATGGCACCGGCCTGGATCAGCCGGTCTCCGGGCGCCGCGGAATTCGTTTGGGTTTTGTCAGGCACGGGACCAGGGTAGTTCCCAGCGCGTAGGAACAGCCGGGGGACGTCTTGTCACCGGCACGAAGACCATTAGCCTTGGTAGCGGCGGGTCATCGTGGACCCGCTCTAGTGCTATCAAGAGCCGTTTCCGAAGCAGTTTCCCCAACGAGTACGAGGACGAGGACAGACGTGCCTACCGGCAAGGTCAAGTGGTTCAACAGCGAGAAGGGCTTCGGCTTTCTCTCCCGCGACGACGGCGGTGACGTCTTCGTCCATTCCTCGGTTCTCCCCGCCGGAGTCGATTCACTCAAGCCGGGACAACGCGTGGAGTTCGGGGTCGTCGCCGGGCAGCGCGGTGACCAGGCGCTTTCGGTGACCGTGCTCGATCCGACGCCGTCGGTCGCGGCGGCCCAGCGTCGCAAGCCGGATGAACTGGCCTCGATCGTGCAGGACCTGACGACCCTTCTCGAGAACATCACGCCGATGCTGGAGAAGGGCCGCTATCCGGACAAGGCGTCCGGCAAGAAGATCGCCGGCCTGCTGCGGGCGGTCGCCGACCAGTTGGACGTCTGAGCCGGCTAGGTGAATTCGAGCGCGTCCGGGCCGAGGGGCGGCAGCAGCCCCTCGGCCGCCGCGCGGGTGAGAAGGCCGCGGACCGCGGCGTAGCCGTCCTCGCCGAGGGCGGCGGTGAACTCGTTGACGTACAGGCCGATGTGCTGGTCGGCAACGGCCGGATCCATCTCCTGGGCGTGCGCCATGACGTACGGCCGGGAGACCTCGGGGTCGTCCCAGGCGGCCCGGACGGACGCGGTGATGGACTCCGCGAGCCCGTGCAGCGTCTCGGTGCCCAGTGAGCGCTTGGCGATGATCGCGCCCAGGGGGATCGGCAGCCCGGTGGTCCGCTCCCAGTGCTCGCCCATGTCGGCGAGCTTGTGCAGACCGTAGTTCTGGTACGTGAACCGTGCCTCGTGGATGACGAGTCCGGCGTCCACCTTGCCGTCCCGCACGGCCGGCATGATCTCGTGGAACGGCATGACGACGATCTCGCCGACCCCGCCGTCCTTCAGCGTGTCCGCGGCCCACAGGCGGAACAGCAGGTAGGCGGTGGACTTCTCGCTGGGCACGGCGACCGTGCGGCCCGTGAGGTCGGCGTCCGGCTCCCGGGTGAGCACCAGCGGGCCGCAGCCCCGGCCCAGCGCGCCGCCGCAGGGCAGCAGCGCGTACTCGTCGAGGACGTACGGCAGGACGGCGTACGACACCTTCAGGACGTCGAACTCGCCGCGTTCGGCCATGCCGTTGGTGATGTCGATGTCGGCGAACGTCACGTCCAGCGCGGGCCCGCCGGGGACGCGGCCGTGGGCGAGGGCGTCGAAGACGAACGTGTCGTTGGGGCAGGGCGAGTAGGCGATCCGCAGGGGCCGCTCACTGCTCGTGCTGGTGGTCATACGGGTTCCAACTCTCCAATGCGGGTGCGAGGTTGGCGAAGGCGTCGGTGAGCGCTGCCAGGGCGTCGCCGATGCGCCAGGCGGCACGGTCGCGCGGGCCGACCGGGTTGGACACCGCGCGGATCTCCAGCGCGGGTACCCCGTGCGCGGCGGCGGCCTCGGCGGCCCCGAACCCCTCCATGCCCTCGGCGAGAGCGTCGGGGTGGCGGGCGCGCAGTTCGGCGGCGCGGGCGGCGGTGCCGGTCACGGTGGAGACGGTGAGGATGGTGCCGGGGCGGGCACCGGTGGCTTCGGACATCACTCGTACGAGTGATTTTGGTGGCCGGTGCGTGACGGCCCCGAAGCCGAGTTCGGTGACCGGGAGGAATCCGTCGGCGGTCTCGGCGCCCAGGTCGGCCACGGTGATGGCATCGGCGACGACGAGCGATCCGACGGGCGCACCTGGCTGGAAGCCGCCGCCGATACCGGCCGACACGACGAGGCCGTAAGGGGCGCCGTCGAGGGCGGCGGCGGTCAGCGCCGCGGCGGTGGAGGCGGCGGCGAGCGCGGGGCCGACTCCGGCGGCCAGCAGATCCCAGCCGCCCCCGGAGGTACCGGCCCCTGTGCGGGCCGTACGCCACAGCACCGCGCCGGGCAGCCGCACTTCGTCGGCCGTGCCGGGAAACGCCCGTGCCACCGCGTCCCGTTCGGCGGGGACCGCGGTGGCGACGAGGATGCGTACGGGCGCCGTGCTCGGGCTGCTCTGCCGGATCAGACTGATCAGGCCTTCTTCAGCTTGAACGTCCAGAAGCCCTTGACGCCCTTGCCGACCTCGCCCTCCTGGATCGAGACGGTGTTCGTCTCGCCCTGGGTGCCGTACTGGGCGTTGAAGAACGCGCTGCCCGGGATGGTGCGGTAGGTCTTCTTGCTGACGTCGGTGAACTGGCGGCCGTTCACCAGGATGACCCAGCCGGCGTCGGCGATCTTCGGGTCGACACCGAAGCGGACCGTCTCGTCCTGGTCGACCTTGATCGACTTGGCGTCCTTGTCGTTCGTGGCGCACTTCATGAGGGACTTCGTGTCCAGCGCGTCGCCGTCGTTGTAGCAGGCGGCTTCGGAGTGGACCCAGCTGTGGCCGACGGTGATGGTCGAGATGGGCGTCGGCTTGTCACAGGCCGACAGGACGAGCAGTCCGGCGGAAACGGCGCCGGCGGCGGCGACGGCGCGGCGGCGTCGCGAGGCGGAGTGCAGCGTGGTCATGGCCGAAGGTTATCGGGCCCCCGGAGCCGTCCGCCCACGTGGGGTGCGGCGTGCCCGGTTCGTTACGCCACTCGCGCCCGGGGCCGGCCGCCGCGCCGGGCGGAGGCGAGCAGCCCGCGCAGGGTGGTCAGCCAGCCGCAGGCCACCAGCACGGCGGCCACGGCCAGTCCGAGGGCGCCGTTGAGCGGCATGACGATGCCGACCGCGCCGCCGAACACCCACGCCATCTGCAGCAGCGTCTCCGAGCGCGCGAACGCCGAGGTGCGCACCGCTTCCGGCACGTCCCGCTGGATCAGGGCGTCCAGGGACAGCTTGGCCAGCGCCTGCGCGAACCCGGCGGCGGCGGCCAGCAAGGCCACCAGGAAGGCCCCGAAGAGGGCGGCGGCCACGACGGTCGTCCCGAGCGCCATGCCGACGACGGTGACGATGATGATCTCCGGTGCCCGTGACCTCAGCCACGCCCCCATGGCCGTCCCCAGGGCGTTGCCCATACCGGCGGAGACGCCGACTATCCCCAGGGACACCGCCGCGCTCTGCCCCGCCAGCGGGTGCTCGCGCAGCAGGAACGCGAGGAAGAAGATCAGGAAGCCGGACAGGCAGCGCAGGGCGGCGTTGGCGCCGAGCGCGTGCGTGACGGCCGGGCCGACGGTCCGCAGCCCCGGCCGCGGCGCGTCTGTGCGGTGCGGCCCGTGCAGATGCTGTTCGTCCGCGGCGAGCAGGGCCACGTCCTCGCCCTTGGCGGAGTCCACCTTGGGCGGCAGCGAGAAGGACAGGAAGGTCCCCGCCAGGAAGATCACGAAGGCGCCGTAGAGCGGCCACGGGTCGCCGACGGCGTGCAGCCCCGCCGCGGCCGGCGCGGCGACGCCGGTGGCCAGCAACCCGGCGAGGGTGACCCGGGAATTGGCCTTCACCAGCGAGAACTGCGGCGGCAGCAGCCGCGGTACGACGGCGCTTCTGACCACCCCGTACGCCTTCGACGCCACGAGCACGCCCAGCGCGGCGGGATACAGCTCCAGGCTGCCGCTGGCCACCGCCCCCGAGATGATCAGCGCGAGCAGGGCGCGGGCCAGCATGGCACCCGCCATGGCGGCACGCCGGCCGTGCGGGAGCCGGTCCAGCAGCGGGCCGATCACGGGCGCGAGAACGGTGAAGGGGGCCATGGTGATGGCGAGATACAGCGCGACGCGCCCGCGCGCCTGGTCGGTGGGCACGGAGAAGAAGACGGTGGAGGCGAGCGCGACAGTGATCATGACATCGCCGGCGCCGTTCACCGCGTGCAGCTCGATCAGTTTGCCGAGCCCCGACTCACCGGCGCCGTGCGCGTGGGTCGCCTTCCGCAGCCCGCGCGCCGCACCGGTGACCGGAAAGTGCAGGGCACGTCCGACCGCGCGGGCGGCCCCGCTCAGGCCCGCACCGCCACCTCGACCATTCCCGCCGTCCGCGGCTGCCACGACGCCATAGTGCCCCGAGAACCGTCCGAATAGTGCCGTCACCGCGCGCACGCCGCCGACGTCCCCCTTCCGTTCTGTCCTGTCCGGTCCTGCACTGTCCTGTTCTCTCCCCGGGCTCCTGCCCTTCGGACAGTGTCCAACTGATGGGTTTCGGCCGAGTGAACCCGTTTGTGACGGTGCCTTCAAGCCGACCGGGACGGGCCTGGGTACAGGAAGCACCGCCGTGAAGCGCCAAGGAATCTTGTCGGTGTAGCGTGCATATCTCAGCCATAACGCAGAATGGATGGCAGAGGTGCGCCCGAGCGCGATCGGATGCAGACGTCGATGCGGTCCCCAGGTCCGCTCCGTCCGCTTCACCGCCGGAGGCAGCCGCACTCATTGAGACGGCGTAGGAGAGAAGCGATACCTGTGAGCGCAGCGACAACGCGAAGCCGCACCCCCGACCGCCTGTGCGCCGAGGCGGTCGACCTCGCCCGCGCCGCAGCCGAGGAACTCGCCGCGCCCGGTGTGGTCGGCGAGCACACCGGCCTGGTGTCGGAGGGCGACCGCGTCGTCACGCACTTCTTCGAGTGCAAGGAGCCGGGGTACCGCGGCTGGCGCTGGGCGGCGACGGTGGCGCGCGCCTCCCGCGCCAAGATCGTCACTCTGGACGAGGTGGTCCTCCTCCCCGGCCCCGACGCGCTCCTCGCCCCCGAGTGGGTGCCCTGGAGCGAGCGCCTGCGCCCCGGCGACCTGGGCCCCGGCGATCTGCTCCCCACCGACCAGGAGGACCTGCGCCTGGAGCCCGGCTACACCGGGGAGGAGCAGCCGCCGCCGAACTCGCTCGTGTCCGAGGAGATGGCGGAGCTGGCGGACGCCGAGGACGCGGACGTGACCCCGGGCGCCCCCGCCATCCAGCCCACGGCCCCCTCCCGGGGTTCCATCGCGGCGGTCGCCGAGGAACTGGGCATGCGCCGCGCCCGCGTCCTGTCCCGGTACGGCCTGCACGTGGCGGCCGACCGCTGGGAGGAGGCGTACGGCCCGAAGACGGCGATGGCCCAGGCGGCCCCGGCCACCTGCATGTCGTGCGGCTTCCTCACCCCGGTCGGCGGCTCGCTCGGCCAGGCCTTCGGCGTGTGCGCGAACGAGTTCTCCCCGGCCGACGGCCGCGTGGTCTCCCTGGCGTACGGCTGTGGGGCCCACTCGGAGGCGGCGGTCATGCCGAAGCCGCCCCGGCCGCCCGCGCCGGTCATCGACGAGACCAGGGTCGACCCGTTCCCGCTCCGCCCGGCCCGCGACTCGGGCTCGGTCCCGGAGACGGGCGACGAGGAGACGGCGGACCTGGGTCACTCGTAACGGCGGTCAGGTGCCGTAGAGCGGCAGCCCGTCCGTCGAGAATGGCGTTCGCTCCTCGTGTGTGCCCGGGGGCAAGGATCGTCGCTCTCATGCTGGGCGGCTCCCGGGGATCGGGCCGGTAGCCCGCTTCCGGCTCCCCTGCATCTCGTCCAGGCGGCCCGGTGCGACGACGGCGAGGGCTGCGCGCAGGGCGTCCGGGGTCGGCCCGGGACGAGGGGCGTGCTCAGGCGGCACTGGCGGGGCGGCAGTCACGGCAATGTCCTGGGGTGGCGGAGCGGAAGGCTCTGTCGCAGCCTTCGCAGTTCTGGAGGGGGTCCCGGACCGTTGGTTCTGGCGCCGGGGCCCGGAACGGCGGTGGAGGAGGCAGTTGCACGGTCAGGCGATGGGCCAGGACCGCCGCCGGACGGCACAGGGGTTCCGGTGGCAGGTTCGCGGTCAGGGCCCGGCGCACGGCGGTGGGACTCACGTCCCGTTCCAGCCACGCGGCGACGCCCGGGGCCAGATGGGCCGTGTCGGACTCCGACAGCAGCAGGCGCGGATCGTCCTGGCGCAGGGCCGCGAGGAGGTCGATCGCGAGCCGGAGCAGCTCGGGGGACGTGCAGGCCGGGCGGGGTACGGCGGGCAGCGCCTTGCGGGGTGCCTGCTTTTTGCGGGGCGCGGGCGGCTTGGGCGCGTGGCACTCGTCCCTGCGGCGTCCGGGCTGGTTGCAGGAGATCGTGCGGGTGACGATACGGCCGTCGGGCAGGCGTTCCCGCTCGCGCCGCAGATAGCCCTCGGCCTCCAGCTCCCGCAGTGCGCGGGCGACCCGGACCGCTCCCTCGGGGAAGCGGCCGGCCAGCGTCTTGATGTCGACGCGGGCCCCGGCCGGAAGCGACTGGATGTGCACCCCGATGCCGATCGCGAGCCCCGACAGCGTCCGGTGCTGGGCCAGGTCGTTGCCGATCACCGTGAAGCGGGTGGTGTGACGGGTGTTCTCGTGGATCAGTCCGCCGGTGGCTGACCGCCGGTTCGGGTGGTTGTTGGCGGCAACCCGGGACTGGGCGGGGGAGGACGCGCTAGGGTTCTGGTTATCCATCGGGAAGGTTTTGGCTTCCTAGGTGGTCAGGCCCTCGATCGGGATCGCTAGTCCCGGCCGGGGGCCGTCGTCTTTGTGCGGCTCTGTCGCGCTGAGCGTAGAGGCCGCAACCGGGCGCCACGCCAGCCCGGTTGGCGATGTTCACCCTCGTGAGTGAGTTTGCGCCGTGGGCGGGAGGGGTGGGTTTGGTGGGGTCCTTTTCCCCCGTTCTTTCCTTGGTTGGGACAGCCCATGGCACCGCAGCATGGATTCCCGGGTCACGGCGCGCAGAGCGCGACTTCGGCCCAGACCGTCTTGCGCGGGGTGGGGCCGTCCGTCACTCCCCAGCGGGTCGACAGCGCCTCGATCAGGACGAGGCCACGCCCCGACTCGGCGTCGGCAGCGGCGGGTTGCGGCTGCGGTCGGCGGTCGCCGCGCGTGTCCGTCACCTCGATCCGCAACGTCTCCCCGACGGCGTACATCATGAGCCGGAAGTCCCGGCCCGCGACCTTGCCGTGCGTGACGGCGTTCGCCGCCAGTTCGGCCACGATCTGCGCCGCCGGGTCCAGCGGAAGGCCCCAGCTGCGCAGTTGCTCCGTCGCGAGCAGCCGGGCCAGGCGGGCGCCCCGTGGTGTGGGGGACAGTTGGAGGCTGAGGTGGGGGATGGCGGTGAGGGTTTCCTGGTTCACATCACGCAGCGTGGCGGACCGTGCGTACCGTAAACAGTGATGGCGCCGATACGTAGGGTGACTGTCCGCGCGTTGTCCGGTGATGTCCGGACTGTCGGGAGGGTCCGTGTGGGTAGGGGCGCCGCGGATGGTCGTACGACGGAGGGGTGCGCGGTGGCCACGGACGTTGAGGTCGTGAACGAGACGGACGAGCCGGGCTGGGATGTCGACCCGGACGACGAGTGGGGGCTGGCCGTACTCGCCACGGTGGGACGGCAGTTGAGGCTCCGGCGGGAAGCGGTGGGCATGCGCGCGGCCGACTTCGCCAAGGCCGTCGGGTACAGCGAGGACATGGTCTACAAGGTGGAGGGCGGGAAGCGGATCCCTCGGCCGGAGTACCTGGACAAGGCGGACAGGGTGCTGAGGGCGGGTGGGCTGATCGTCGCGATGAAGGAGGACGTGGACAGGGTTCGCTACCCGAAGAAGGTGCGGGCGCTGGCGGAGCTGGAGTCCAAGGCGGTGGAGATCGGCGTGTACGAGACCAGCAACATCGCCGGCCTGCTGCAGACGCCCGAGTACGCGCGAGCCCTACTGGAGTGCTGGCAGCCTGCCTATACACCGCAGGACCTGGAGCGACGTGTGGCCGCCCGTATGTCCCGGCGTTCCCTCTTCGAGCGATCGCCGGCACCCGCTCTGGGTTTCGTCCTGGAAGAGGCCGCCCTGCGCCGCAAGGTTGGAGGCAGAATGGTGCGGCGGCAGCAGTTCGAACGTCTGCTGGAGCTGGGACGACTGAGCAACGTCACGCTTCAGTTGATGCCGATGGACAGCGCGCCGCACCCCGGAATGAGCGGCAGGATCGAGTTGCTGAAGTTCAAGGACGGCACGGGTGTCGGTCGTTCCGACGGCGCGTTCAACGGTCGCCCGGTCGAGGACCTGAAGCACCTGCGCATCCTCGAACTGCGCTATGGCACTATCCGGGCTCAGGCTCTTCCCCCTGGGGAGTCGCTGGCACTTATCGAGCAACTGCTGGGAGAGACATGATCCGCACACCCGCTGCCAGTGCCGCCTCCGAACTGGCGTGGTTCAAGAGCAGCTACAGCAGCGGCCCCGACGGCGACTCCTGCGTAGAAGTCGCCCCCACCCCCACCACCATCCACATCCGCGACTCCAAGCACACCGACGGCCCCCGTCTCGCCGTCACCCCATCCGCCTGGACGGAGTTCGTCGCCCACGCCTCGCGCTGACCGGCGGGGCAAGGACCCGCGCCCTGTGCCGGCGCATGCCCCGCGCGTCGGGGCGGTACCTTCGTGCTCACGTCGACGAGGAGAATGAACGTGAGCAAGTACGTGCGGCCGGCGGCCGAGGGCGCCGACCCCTTCGGCACCGCCCGGCTGCGGCGCGGTGTCCTCGACGCCTGGGCCACCAGTCCCGCCCGGTTCCGGGAGGACGCCAACGCCGAGGAGGATCTCGTCCTCGGCGGGTACCGGGACCGGCTCGTCGTCGAGCTGGCGCAGAACGCCGCCGACGCCGCCGCCCGGGCGAAGACGCCGGGACGGCTGCGTCTCACTCTCCGTGACGGCGTGCTCGTCGCCGCCAACACCGGCGCCCCGCTGGACGCGGCCGGTGTCGAGTCGCTGGCCACGCTGCGGGCCTCCGCCAAGCGCGGTCCCGAGACCGGGCACGCTGCCGTCGGCCGGTTCGGTGTCGGGTTCGCCGCCGTGCTCGCCGTCACCGACGAGCCCGCTGTCGTCGGGCGGCACGGTGGTGTGCGGTGGTCGCTGGCCGAGGCGCGGGAGCTGGCCGCCGACGTCGCCCGGCACAGTCCGGGACTCGGCGACGAGATCCGGCGGCGGGACGGGCACGTCCCCCTTCTCCGTCTGCCCTTCGCCGCCGAGGGCACCGCCCCGGACCCGTACGACACCGCGGTCATCCTGCCGTTGCGGGACTCGGCCGCCGCCGATCTCGCGGAACGGCTCCTGCGTGCCGTCGACGACGCCCTGCTCCTCGCCCTGCCGGGGCTGACGGAGGTCGTCGTGGAGATCGACGACGAGGACCCGCGCAGGCTCAGCCGCCGTACCGACGGGCCCTTCACGATCGTGGAGGACTCCCGCGACGGGATGACGCACTGGCGTACCTCCTCCGCGCACGGCCCGCTCACCCCCGAACTGCTCGCCGACCGGCCGGTCGAGGAGCGGCTGCGCCCGCACTGGTCGGTGACCTGGGCGGTGCCCGTGGACGCCTACGGCGCGCCCGTACCGCCCCGTACCAGCCCCGTCGTCCACGCGCCCACGCCGAGCGACGAGCCCCTCGGCGTCCCCGCGCTGCTCATCGCCTCCTTCCCGCTGGACACCACCCGGCGGCACGCGGCCCCGGGCCCCCTCACCGACTTCCTCGTGCAGCGGGCGGCGGACGCCTACGCCGAGCTGCTGGCCGAGTGGCGGCCGGTGACGGAGGGGACCATCGATCTCGTGCCCGGCCCGCTGGGCAAGGGCGAGCTGGACGGGGCGTTGCGGCAGGCGGTCCTCGAGCGGCTGCCGCGTACCGCCTTCCTGCCGCCGGCCCTCGAGCCCAAGGCGCACGACACCGATCTGCCCGAGGTGCTCCGGCCACGGGACGCCGAGGTCGTGGAGGGGGCGGGCGCCGGGACCGTGCGGGTGCTCGCCGAAGTGCTGCCCACCCTGCTGCCCGCCGGGCTGGAGCGGCGCGTGGAGCTGCGCGCGCTCGGGGTCGCCCGGCTGTCGCTCGCCGACGCCATCGACCGGCTGGCCGGGCTGGAGAAGGATCCGGACTGGTGGTGGCGGCTCTACGACAGCCTCGCCGGGGTGGATCCGGACCGGCTGTCCGGGTTGCCGGTGCCGCTGGCCGACGGCCGTACCACCATCGGTCCCCGGCAGGTGCTGCTGCCCGTGCCGGACTCGACGGCCATCGATGCCGACGTGCTGGCGCGCCTCGGGCTGAAGGTCGCCCACCAGGATGCCGCCCATCCTCTGCTGGAGAAGCTGGGCGCGCTGCCCGCCTCGCCGCGTGCGGTGCTGACCACCCCGCAGGTGCGGGCCGCCGTCGCCGCCTCGCTGGAGGACGAGGGCGGGATCGGATGGGAGGAGGACGCCCTCGACGCCGAGGAGCTGGCCGACACCGTGCTCGCACTCGTCCGGGACGCGGGTCTGGAGCCCGGCGACGAGCCCTGGCTGGGCGCCCTCGCGCTGCCCGACGAGGACGGGGAGCCTGCGCCCGCCGGTGAACTGGTCTTCCCCGGCAGTGCGTTCGCGCGGGTGATCCGCGAGGACGAACTCGCCGCCGTCGATGCCGAACTGGCCGAGAAGTGGGGGGAGCAGCCGCTGACCGCGTGCGGTGTCCTCGCGAACTTCGCGCTCGTCCGCGCCACCGACGTCGTCCTCGACCCCGATGAACTCGAGCCCCGGGAGGGTGATTTCGCCGAGCCCGACGACGCGGGACTGCTCGACGCCGTCGACGTGTGGTGCGAGGACATCCTCGACCGGTTCCCGGACAGCCCGGTGCCGCCCGTGGCCACCGAGCTGGTCGCCGTCCGCGATCTCGACCTCGTCGACGACGACCACTGGCCGCAGGCGCTCGCGCTACTGGCCCAGCCGCCGTTGCGCGACGCCCTCACCCAGCCCGTGCGGATCCTGCTGCCCGACGGCACGCACGAGCTCGTACGGCCGTACACCGCCTGGTGGCTGCGGGGGCACCCCGTGCTCGACGGGCGGCGGCCGGCCGGGCTGCTCGCCGCCGGGGGCGATCCGCTGCTGCGCGGCCTGTACGACGAGGCCGACGCCACCGGATTCGAGGACGAGCAGGTGCTGCGGGCGCTGGGGGTGCGGACCTCCGTGGCCGCCCTGCTGGACGAGCCGGGCGGGGCCGCCGAGCTGCTGGAGCGGCTGGCCGACCCGGAGCGGGTGGTGTCCTCCGCCCAACTGCACGGCCTTTACGGTGCGTTGGGGGATCTCGACCCCGAGCAGGTGACCCTGCCGGACGACCTGCGGGCCGTGGTCGACGGGCGGGTGGAGGTCGTGGACGCGGCCGACGCCGTGGTGGTCGACTCGCCCGACCTGCTGCCGTTCACCTCCGGTGTTCCGCTGCTGCCCGTCCGGCCGGCGCGCGCCGCCGAGCTGGCCGAGCTGTTCCAGGTGCGGCGGCTGAGCGAGTCCGTCACCGGCGAGGTGCACTCCGCGGGAACCGAGCACGACGTACCCGAGTCGGTGCGGGTGCTGCTCGGGCCGCGCACGCCCGGCACCTATGTCGAGCACGACGAACTCGTCGTGGACGGCGTGGAGATCGACTGGCGGCTCACCGACGACGGCGTGCTGCACGCGGCCACCCTGGAGGGCGTCGCCGCGGGCCTCGCCTGGGCGGCGGGACAGTGGCCGCGCCGGTTCGAGGTGGCGGCCCTGCTGGAAGACCCCTCGCGGACCGAGGAACTGGCCCGGGACCGGTGGTTCGACTGACATCCGAATCCGCCTCGACAACTCCCACACGAATTTCTTACTCGTAGTACAACCTTCCACCTACTCCCCGGGTCACATGTGGTGGAGTCGCCAGACTCCTCACAGTTGAACGTGGGGGAAACACATGCGTATTCGTGCCTCTGTCGCCGCGGTCACCGTCGCCTCCGGCGCTCTGGCTCTGTCCGCCCTCGCCGCCCCGGCCGCCATGGCCGACGGCGGTGACGGCGACACCGCGATCACCAAGGTGGTCGTGGGCAGCTTCAACAAGGTCGAGGTCGGCACCTACTACGACAAGACCATCAGCGTCAGCGTGACGGCGTCGGACGACTCGGGCATCAAGAGCATGGACGAATTCGTGCTCACCGGGCCCAACGGCGGCTTCCTGATGACGAGCCAGCCCACCTGCACGGCCGTCAGCGCCACCACCTCCACCTGCAAGGCGTCGGTGACGGTCGACCCGAAGGTCGACTACCTCATGAACAACACCGCCGGTACCTGGTACGTCGGCGTCTGGGCCGACGCCAACGACGGGAACTACTCCTGGAAGGACAAGGCCGGTTCCTTCCTCTTCCAGCGCTCCTCCAAGGTGACGTCCAACGCCTCGCCGGAGCCGGTGGCGAAGGGCAAGACGATCACCGTCACCGGGTCCCTCACCCGGGCCAACTGGGAGACCCTGAAGTACGGCGCCTACGGCTCGCAGTACGTGAAGCTGCAGTACCTGAAGAAGGGCGCCAGCACCTGGACGACGCTGAAGACCGTCACCTCGTCGTCCACGGGCTACGTGAAGGCGACGACCACGGCGACGTACGACGGCTACTACCGCTTCTCCTTCGCGGGCACCACGACGACCGCGGCGGCGAGGTCCATCTCTGACTTCGTCGACGTGCAGTAAGCCGCACCGGCCGCCTTCTTCGCCGCGTCACCAACCCCCCACGTTCTTTTCTGACCACCCTTTTCCGCACAGGGGAACACACATGCGTATCCGCACCGCCGTGGCCGCCGTCTCCGGCGCCGTCGTCCTGTCCGCCCTCGCCGCTCCGGCCGCCCTGGCCGCCGAGCCGCGGGTGCCCGCGCAGACCTCCGCGAGCCAGGCCGCCCACGCCGCCCAGGCCGCCGGGGGCAAGACGGCCTTCACCGCGTCCACCACGGGCACGCCCTACACGCTGGACGCCAGCTTCCTCGCCGTGAAGGTGAACCACGGCAAGAACATCGCCGTCGGCACCACCAACGTGGTCAAGGTGCCCGTCTCCTTCACGCTGACGCACGCCGCGGACATCGACATCCAGGCCGACGACTTCTTCGCGGGCGTCGAGCTGTACCGCGGCAACTCGTTCGAGGACTCGATCTACTTCTTCGACAGCAACGACGCGACCTGCGTCGCCGCGACCGCCACGGACGCCTCCTGCACGGCCACCGTCGAGATCGACCCGTACGAGCTGATGAACGAGGACGCCGGCACCTGGAAGGCCGCCGCCTTCGCCGTCGCCTTCAACGGCGAGGACCCGACGAACCCGAACCTGGACAACGTCGGCGTCGTCGTCCAGGACCCCACCAACACCTTCAAGCTCCAGCGCTACTCCAAGCTGACGGCCAACGCCTCCCCGGAGCCGGTGGCCAAGGGCAAGACCATCACGGTCACGGGCAAGCTGACCCGTGCCAACTGGGACACGCACAAGTACGCCGGTTACACCAACCAGTACGTGCAGCTCCAGTACTTCAAGAAGGGTGGCACCGCGTACTCCACCCTGAAGACGATCAAGTCGGACTCGTACGGCAACCTGAAGACGACGACCACCGCGACCTACGACGGTTACTACCGCTACTACTTCGCGGGCACCACGACCACCCCGGCGGTCAAGTCCGCCGCCGACTTCGTCGACGTGCAGTAAGCGTCCGGCGTCCCGTTCCGGCCCTGGTGGGGCTTTCCTCCCCCAGGGCCGGAATCTTTCCTCTCACTTGTGCAATGGATCGGCAATCGGCGCACAAAATCTGGCTGTGGGAGGCAACGACCGTACAACCAGTGGCATGTCCTGCGGATCTGATCGCTTGAGTCAACCGACTCCTAGATCACTTCTCCCTCCAAGGGACGCACATGCGCATACGTGCCGCTGTGGCCGCCGTTTCCGGCGCCCTGGCCCTGTCCGCCCTCGCCGTGCCCGCCGCGCACGCCGCCGGGGCGCCGTACACGCTGAACGTCAGCTTCTCGAACGTCACGATCGCCAAGTCGATCAAGGTCGGCACCACCTATGAGGTCAGCGCCAAGTACTCGTACACGCTGACCCACGGCTCGGACGTCAACATCAAGGCCTCCGACTTCTACACGGACGCCTTCCTGTACAAGGGCACGTACGACACCCCGACCGCGGAGCTGTACGGCGACCAGCCGGCCACCTGCACCGACACCTCCGCCACGACCGCCACCTGCACCGGCACGGTCGACATCTACCCGGCCGACGGTGACCTGAAGAACGCCTGGGCCGGCAGCTGGAGCGTGGCCGCCGAGGCCGTCGCGTTCAACGGCCAGAACCAGGACAACCCCGCCGATCTGAGCAAGGTCGGCTACAAGGACCAGAGCGGTCTGGGCACCACCCTGGTGCAGCGCTACTCCAAGCTCACCGCCGACGCCACGCCCGAGCCGGTGAAGAAGGGGTCGACCATCACGGTCGCCGGCAAGCTCACCCGTGCGGACTGGGACCACAAAACGTACATCCCGCTCGCCAGCCAGTCCGTCAAGCTCCAGTACCGCAAGGGTGGCACCACGACCTGGACCACCCTCAAGACGATCACGTCGTCCTCCACGGGCTACCTGAAGACGACGACCACCGCCACCTACGACGGTTACTACCGCTACAGCTACGCGGGCACCTCGACCACGGCCGCCGTCAGCTCGTCGGCCGACTACGTCGACGTGCAGTAACCCCCACGCCGTGACTGCCCCGCGGTAGCTCTCACGCTCTCACGCGGGGAAGCGGCGGTCGGCCCATTTCCACAGGAACTCCAGGCCGGCCGCCGCCACCACCGCCACGCCGACCGCCGTCCACGGCATGGTGACACCCACCAGTTTCAGGGCGAAGAAGCGCTGCAGGGACGGCACCGCCAGGACGACGACGAAGCCCAGGCCCATCGCGGCCACCAGGACGGTCCGCCACCAGGTGTAGGGGCGGGCGATGATCGCCAGGACCCACATCGAGACCAGGAACAGGGTCAGGGTCGCCGCGCTGGTCTCCGCGTTCAGCTGGCCCGGCCCGGTGTAGTGATGCCGGGCGACCAGGTACATCACGAAGGTCGCCGCCCCGGCCACCACGCCCCCCGGGACCGCGTACCGCATCACCAGCCGTACGAAGTGCGGTCGCGCGCGTTCCCTGTTCGGGGCGAGGGCGAGGAAGAACGCCGGGACGCCGATGGTGAGGGTGGACAGCAGCGTCAGGTGCCGGGGCAGGAACGGGTACTCGACCCGCCAGCACACCACCAGCAGGGCCAGCAGCACCGAGTAGACCGTCTTCACCAGGAACAGGGTCGCCACCCGCGTGATGTTGCCGATCACCCGGCGGCCCTCGGCGACCACCGACGGCAGCGTGGCGAAACTGTTGTCCAGCAGCACGATCTGGGCGACCGCCCGGGTCGCCTCCGAGCCCGAGCCCATGGCCACGCCGATGTCGGCGTCCTTCAGGGCCAGCACGTCGTTCACGCCGTCGCCGGTCATCGCGACCGTGTGCCCGCGCGACTGGAGCGCGCCGACCATGTCCCGCTTCTGCTGGGGGGTGACCCGGCCGAAGACGGTCGCCTCGTCCAGCGCCTCGGCCATCCCCTTCCGGTCGGCGGGCAGCCGCCGCGCGTCCACCGCGGCGCCCGTGAGCCCCAGCTTGGCGGCGACCGCGCCGACGGAGACCGCGTTGTCCCCGGAGATCACCTTGGCCCGCACGCGCTGCTCGGCGAAGTAACCCAGGGTGTCCGCCGCGTCGGGCCGCAGCCGCTGGTCGAGGACGACCAGGGCGGTGGGGCGGGCGCCCCGGGCCGGCTCGGGATCGTCCAGGTCGCGGGTGGCACGGGCCAGCAGCAGGACGCGCAGCCCCTGCTCGTTGAGCTGCTCGATCTCGGCCAGGGCCCGGTCGTCGGGGGCGAGCAGCACGTCGGGCGCTCCCAGCAGCCAGGTGCTGGTCTCGCCGTCGCCCTCGCTGAACGCGGCCCCGCTGTACTTGCGGGCCGAGGAGAACGGCAGCGACTCCACGCAGCGCCATTCCTCGCTGTCGGGGAAGGCGTCGATGACGGCCTGGAGGGAGGCGTTGGGGCGCGGGTCGGACTCCCCGAGGGCGCCGAGCACCTTGCGTACGTACGCCTCGTCGGCCCCGTCGAGCGGGCGGAGCTGGGTGACGTCCATGCCGCCCTCGGTCAGCGTCCCGGTCTTGTCCAGGCACACCGTGTCCACGCGGGCCAGGCCCTCGATGGCCGGGAGTTCCTGCACGAGGCACTGCCGGCGGCCCAGCCGGATGACACCGATGGCGAAGGCGACCGAGGTGAGCAGCACCAGCCCCTCCGGGACCATGGGGACGATACCGCCGACGGTGCGGGCCACGGCGTCCTTGAAGCCGTAGTCCTTGACCACCAGCTGGGTGATGACGAGCCCGACGGCCGCCGGGACCATCATCCAGGTCACGTACTTCAGGATGACGGAGATGCCGGTGCGCAGTTCGGAGTGGACGAGAGTGAAGCGGGAGGCCTCCTCGGCGAGCTGGGCGGCGTAGGCCTCCCGGCCCACCTTGGTCGCGGTGAAGGCGCCGCCGCCCGCCACCACGAAGCTGCCCGACATGACCTGGTCGCCGGGCCGTTTGACGACGGGGTCGGCCTCACCGGTGAGCAGCGACTCGTCGATCTCCAGCCCGTCGGCCTCGGCGCACACACCATCCACGACGATCTTGTCGCCGGGGCCCGTCTCGATGAGGTCGCCCAGCACGATCTCGTTCGTGGCGACTTCGACGGCGATCCCGTCCCGCCGCACGGTCGGCCGGGCCTCTCCGATCACGGCGAGGGAGTCCAGGGTCTGCTTGGCCCGCCACTCCTGCACGATGCCGATGCCGGTGTTGGCGAGGATCACGAAGCCGAAGAAGCTGTCCTGGATCGGCGCGACGAACAGCATGATCACCCAGAGCACGCCGATGATCGCGTTGAACCGGGTGAAGACGTTCGCCCGGACGATCTCGCCGAACGAGCGGCTGCTGCGCACCGGAACGTCATTGACCTGCCCGCGCGCGACGCGTTCTGCGACTTCGGCGCCGGTGAGCCCTGTCGGTCTGGTCACCGGGAGGGCCACCGGATGCACGGGGTCGAGTTCCGCGCCCGCGTCTATATGGGTCATGCATCCGACGTTACGTGCGGACGGGCGCCTTCACCTGCCGAGCGGAGGGAAGTTCCGACCCAGGGAGGAGGGCGGCTACTGCGCTCGCAGTGCTGCGTCCCGCCCGTTCTCGGCGGCCCGTCTGATGGCCGCGTCCCGCTTGCGGACGTACCAGACACCGATCAGCCCGAGCCCGCCGCCGGCCAGGCACGTCCACAGCCACCACAGGTGGCCGTGGTCGTGGAACCAGCCGTAGAAAGGGAGCTGGACCAGGAAGAGGACGAACCACACGATGGTGCCGCCGGTGATGGTGGCGACCACGGGGCCCTCCAGGGGCTCCGGCGCCTCGTGCCTCGGGGTCCACTTAGCCATGCGCACAGCTTACGAGGCCGTCTTGTCTACGCGCGGAGTAGCGTTCAACCAATTTATATGTTCATACTGAAACCGTTTGCGTCTGTCCGCTTCTGCTCGTAGGAACATACAAATGCCCACCTCGGCCGCCGCCAAGGTCCCCGCCCCCGAGAAGCCCGGGCAGGCGCCCGTTCTCGGCCCCCTCGACCGCTACTTCCGCATCTCCGAGCGCGGCAGCTCCGTGGCCCGTGAGATCCGCGGCGGTTTCGCCACCTTCTTCGCGATGGCCTACATCATCGTGCTGAACCCGATCATCCTCGGCAGCGCCAAGGACATGTACGGGCACCACCTGGACCACGGCCAGCTGGTCACGGCGACGGCGCTGACCGCCGCCGTCACCACCCTCCTCATGGGTGTCCTCGGCAACGTCCCGATCGCGCTGGCCGCCGGCCTCGGCGTCAACACGGTCGTCGCGCTGCAGCTCGCGCCCCGGATGAGCTGGCCGGACGCGATGGGCATGGTCGTCCTCGCCGGCTTCGTGGTCATGCTGCTCGTCGCCACCGGGCTGCGCGAGCGCGTGATGAACGCCGTGCCCTACGGCCTGCGCAAGGCCATCTCCATCGGCATCGGCCTGTTCATCATGCTGATCGGCCTGGTCGACTCCGGCTTCGTCAGCCGCATCCCGGACATCGCCCAGACCACCGTCCCGCTCCAGCTCGGCGGCAACGGCCACCTCCTGGGCTGGCCGGTGCTGGTCTTCATCCTGGGCGCACTGCTCACCTTCGCCCTGATCGTGCGCAAGGTGCCGGGCGCGATCCTGATCTCCATCGTCGGGATGACCGTCCTCGCGATGATCATCAACGCGGTCGCCAAGGTCCCCTCGTGGGGCCTTACGGTCCCGAAGTGGCCGGGCAACCCGGTGGCCACGCCCGACTTCGGTCTGATCGGCAAGGTCAGCCTCTTCGGCGGCTTCTCCAAGGTCGGTGTGCTGACCGGGATCCTCTTCGTCTTCACGGTCCTGCTGTCGTGCTTCTTCGACGCGATGGGCACGATCATGGGCATCAGTGACGAGGCCAAGCTGACCGACGCCGAGGGCTACATGCCGGGCATCAACAAGGTGCTCTTCATCGACGGCTTCGCGGTCGCGGCGGGCGGCGCCAGCTCCTCCTCGGCGACCACCGCGTTCGTGGAGTCCACGGCGGGCGTCGGCGAGGGCGCCCGCACCGGCCTCGCGAACGTCGTCACGGGCGGCCTCTTCACGGCGGCGCTCTTCCTCACCCCGGTCGCCACGATGGTGCCGTCCCAGGCGGCCACCCCGGCCCTGGTCGCGGTGGGCTTCCTGATCCTCTCGAACTCCGTCAAGGAGATCGACTGGGCGGACTACACCATCGCGGTCCCGGCGTTCGTGACGATGCTGATGATGCCGTTCACGTACTCGATCACGAACGGCATCGGCATGGGCTTCATCACCTTCGTGGTGCTGCGCCTGGCTGCCGGGCGGCCCCGGGAGATCCCGGTGCCGATGTACGTCGTGTCGGCGGTGTTCGCCTTCTTCTACCTGATGCCGGCCCTGGGCCTGACCTGACCGGGTCGCTACGGCCTCACGTGAGGCCGTAGAACTTCTCCGTCTCCTCGACGGCGGTGTGGAACCGTTCGTCGAAGTCGTCCCGAATGAGCGTGCGGACCACATAGTCCTGCACGCTCATTCCTCTTTTCGCCGCGTGGTGCCGGAGCCTTTCGAGCAGCTCCCCGTCCATCCGCAGGCTGAGCACGGTGGTCGCCATGCCTACGAGGTTGGCCACATCCGGCCATTCCTCGCGTCACTTTCCGGAACCTCCTCACCCGTATGGGTGACCTGATGGTTCAGTGACGACCGTCACGGAGTTCGGGCGCGCTCCGGTGGTCTTTAGAGAGGGTAATGAGTTACTCTAAAGAACATGCCGGACCTTACCCATGGCGACGACGAAGCCGCCGTGAACGCTCTTCGTTCCGCAGTGATGCGGCTGTCCCGTCGGCTCAAGCACCAGCGGGTCGACGAGTCGCTGAGCCCCACCGAGATGTCGGTGCTCGGCACCCTCTCCCGCTGCGGCTCCGCCACCCCAGGCGAACTCGCGCGCAAGGAGCACGTCCAGCCCCCGTCGATGACCCGTATCGTCGCGCTGCTCGAAGCCAAGGGGCTGGTCAGGCTCGAGCCGCACCCCGAGGACCGGCGCCAGAAGGTCGTCACCCAGACCGAGCAGGCCGAGGCGATGCTCGAGGAGAGCCGCCGCAAGCGCAACGCGTTCCTGGCGCGCCTGGTCGAGGGCCTCGACGAGGACGAGTGGGTGACCCTGCGCGCCGCCGCCCCGGTACTGGAGAAACTCGCGCACCTGTAAAGGCCCTGACCCAAGGAGGCGAACCCTTTTGAGTACGGGATCCGGAGCACCTTCCGCCCCCGCACCGACCACCCCTACGACCCCCGCTTCCACCCCCGCTTCCACCTCTGTGTCCCGCACGTCCTCGATGTTCGGTTCGCTGAGGATCCGGAACTACCGCCTGTTCTTCATGGGCCAGGTGGTCTCCAACACCGGCACCTGGATGCAGCGCATCGCCCAGGACTGGCTCGTCCTCAGCCTCACCGGATCCTCCGCGGCCGTCGGTGTCACGACGGCCCTGCAGTTCCTGCCGATGCTGCTGTTCGGCCTCTACGGCGGCGTCCTCGTGGACCGCCTCCCCAAGCGCCCCACGCTGCTGGTCACCCAGACGGCCATGGCCGTCACCGGCCTGGTGCTCGCCGCGCTGACGCTCACCGGTCACGTCCAGGTCTGGCACGTCTATGTCGCGGCGTTCGCCGTCGGCCTCGCCACCGTGGTCGACAACCCCGCCCGCCAGTCCTTCGTCTCCGAGATGGTCGGCCCCGAGCAGCTGCAGAACGCGGTCAGCCTGAACTCCGCGAACTTCCAGTCCGCCCGCCTGGTCGGCCCCGCCGTCGCCGGTCTCCTGATCACCAGTGTGGGCACCGGCTGGGCGTTCCTCGCCAACGGCCTGTCCTTCGCCGCCCCCCTCGCCGGCCTGCTGCTCATGCGCACCCGCGAGCTGCACGTGGTGGAGCGCGCCCCGCGTGGCAAGGGGCAGCTGCGGGAGGGCCTGCGCCACGTCGCCGGCCGCCCCGAGCTGCTCTGGCCGATCGTGCTGGTCGGGTTCATCGGCACCTTCGGCTTCAACTTCCCGGTCTGGCTGTCCGCCTACGCCGACGACGTCTTCCACGCCGGTGCCGGCACCTACAGCCTCTTCAACACCCTGATCGCCGTCGGCTCCCTGGGCGGCGCGCTGCTCGCCGCCCGCCGGGGCACGGCCCGGCTCCGGGTGCTGATCGCCGCCGCGACGGCGTTCGGCGCGCTGGAGACCATGGCCGCGCTCGCGCCGTCGTACTGGCTGTTCGCGCTGCTCATGGTCCCGATCGGGGTGTGCGGGCTCACGGTCAACGTCACCGCGAACACGGCCGTCCAGATGGCCACCGACCCGGCCATGCGCGGCCGGGTGATGGCCCTGTTCATGATGGTCTTCATGGGCGGTACGCCGCTCGGCGCGCCCGTCGTCGGCTGGATCACCGACACCTACGGCCCCCGGGTCGGCTTCGCCGCCGGTGGCGCGGTGTCGGCCGCCGCTGCCGCCACCATCGGACTCGTCCTGGCCCGCGTCGGCGGCCTGCGCCTGTCCGTGGCCTGGCACGACGGCCGCCCACGGGTCCGCTTCGTGCCGCGCGAGCGGGAGCAGCTGGCCACGGCGGCGTGAGCGTGCGGTCGGGAGGGTGCCCGGGCGCGGGGGACGGCCACCGGCAGGGGAGAGCTACAGCACCCTGCGGGCCAGCACCTGCCCCGGCCACGCCTCCGGGCCGTGGGTGAAGGACTCCGTCGGGATGAAACCGTTCTTCTCGTAGAAGGCGACCAGCTTGCCGTCGTCGCCCGCGTAGCAGTCCACGCGCAGCAGGGAGATCCCCGCCTGCCGGGTCACCTCGGCCGCATGGGCGAGCAGCGCGGCACCGGCGCCGTGGCCCTTGAAGCGGCGGTCGGAGGCCAGCAGGTGGATGTACCGCTCGGGCTCGTCGGCGGGCTCCAGGTAGGGGCCGGGCGCGCTGCTCAGGGTGAGCGTGGCGGCCGGGACGCCGTCCACCTCGGCTATGTAAGGGGTGCCCCGGGAGACGTACCCCTCGACCATCTCCACGAACTTCGGGTTCGGTGACAGGGGCTCGCTGCCCCACTGCCGGGTCCGTCCCTGGGAGACCAGCCAGGCGACGGAGCTGTCGAACATGCCGATGATGAGAGGAACGTCGTCGAGGCTTCCTTCGCGGATGCTGATCGTCATGCCCTCAGCATGCCCCGCACGTGTCTGCGATGGTGAGCACATGAGACTCTTCGCCGCGGTGCTGCCCCCGGAGCAGGTCGTCCACGAACTCGCCGCCGCCGTCGCCGGGTTGAAGAAGCTGCCCGGCACGGAGCGGCTGCGCTGGACCAACCGGCCCGGCTGGCACTTCACGCTCGCCTTCTACGGCGAGGTCGGCGAGGACGTCGTACCCGAGCTGTCGGCCCGCCTGCAGCGGGCGGCCCGGCACACCGACCCCTTCCCGCTGGCCCTCCGGGGCGGCGGCCAGTTCGGGCGCGGTCAGGTGCTGTGGGTGGGCGCCGACGGGGACCTGCCGGTGATGCGGCAGCTGGCCGGCCGTGCGGAGGCCGCGGGCCGCAAGTGCGGGCTTGCGATGGAGGAGCACCGCCGCTACCTGGCCCACCTGACGGTGGCCCGGAGCCGGCATCCGGTGCAGGTGCGGCCGTACGTCGCCGCGCTCGCCGAGTTCACCAGCCGGAGCTGGACCGTGGCCGACCTCGTGCTGATGCGCAGCAACCTGCCGACGTCGGGGGTGGCGGGGGAGCAGCCGCGGTACGAGGCGGTTGCCCGCTGGCAACTCGGCGGGGTTGGTTAGGCTCGGTTACGTGGACCCGAAAACCCGGAACCGGATCATGGCCGGTGTGCTTGTGCTGTTGTTCGTGGTGGTGGCTTTGTCCTCCGCGATCAAGTAGGGGCCGGAGGCCGGGGAACTGCCGGCGGCCTTCGGCCGCGAACCGTGTGTGGCCGGCCGCGCAGTTCCCCGCGCCTCCGGGGTGATTCACTCCTGCGCTGTCACCAGGCGAAGGCCTCCGGGGAGGCTCCCGGACCCGGGAACGTCTCTTCCAGGGTGAGGAGCACGTCCTCGCCCAGCTCGAGCTCCACGGCCCGCAGGGCGGACTCCAGCTGCTCGGCCGTGCGCGGACCGACGATGGGCCCGGTCACACCCGGCCGGGTCAGCAGCCAGGCCAGGGCGACCTCGCCGGGCGCCAGGCCGTGCTTGTCGCACAGGTCCTCGTAGGACTGGATCCGGGCGCGGGCGGCGGGGTCGGCGAGGGCGTCGGCGGCCCGGCCGGTGGCGCGGCGACTGCCCCGCACCTCCTTCTGGATCACCCCGCCCAGCAGGCCGCCGTGCAGCGGCGACCAGGGGATGACTCCGAGGCCGTACTCCCGCGCGGCCGGAATGATCTCCATCTCGGCGCGGCGCTCGAAGAGGTTGTACAGGCACTGCTCGCTGACCAGGCCGATCGTGCCGCCGCGCCGGGCGGCGGTCTCGTTGGCCTGGGCGATCTTGTAGCCGGGGAAGTTCGACGAGCCGACGTAGAGGATCTTGCCCTGCTGGACCAGGACGTCGACGGCCTGCCAGATCTCGTCGAAGGGTGTGTTCCGGTCGACGTGGTGGAACTGGTAGACGTCGATGTAGTCGGTCTGCAGCCGCTTGAGGCTGGCGTCCACCGCGCGCCGGATGTTGAGGGCGGACAACCTGTCGTGGTTGGGCCAGGCCGACCCGCCGTCGGGGGCCATGTTGCCGTACACCTTGGTGGCGAGGACGACCTTGTCCCGCCGCTCACCGCCCTGGGCGAACCAGTTGCCGATGATCCTCTCGGTGCGGCCCTTGTTCTCGCCCCAGCCGTACACGTTGGCGGTGTCGAAGAAGTTGACGCCCGCGTCCAGCGCCGCGTCCATGATGGCGTGGCTGACGGCCTCGTCGGTCTGCGGACCGAAGTTCATGGTGCCGAGGACGAGTCGGCTGACCTTGAGTCCGGTGCGTCCTAGCTGCGTGTACTCCATGGTCGACCAGCCAACGGCTTGGAGTGGGCTCTAGGCAAGCGACTGGGTTCTAGGGCGTGTTTCGGAAGTTCCGTCTGGCCCGCGACGCCTGGCACGGCACCTCGCCGCGTTGTCGGGATCGTCCGTGTACGCCCAGTACGCGGACGACCCTCCGCCTTGCGGTGCACCGCACCAGACGCCGCGGGCCCCGCCCTTCGGGCGGACGACATCGTGGCGCTCCTCCCCGGCTGACCCGTCGGAGAATGCAGCCGCGCGGTTCAACGATGCGTGACCAGGAGACGGCGGAATTCGGTCAATCTGTTCCGGCCGCGTACGCCTGTCCGATTCCCCACGACTCCCACATCGCCCCCGCGAACGCCCCCGCGATCCGGTGCTCCCCGCTCACGCCCGGATGGGTGCCGTCGTAGGTGTCGACGTGGATGTCGTACGCCTCGGGCGGCGAGGCCAGCAGGATCGGCGAGCGGGGCTCGTCCAGGTCGGCGACCGCCTCGGCGAGCAGGTCGTTGAAGCGGTCCACCTGCTCGGCGAAGGGCGCGTCCACCTCGGCCCGGATGTTCGGTATCACCGGCAGCAGCACCATGCGGATGCGCGGCGCGGCCTCCCGGGCCTGTGCGACGAAGGCGCGCACGTTCTGCGCCGTCTGCTCGGCGTTCGTGTAGAAGCCGAGGTCGATCAGTCCGAGGGAGACCAGCAGCACGTCGGCCCCGTACGTGCGCACCGCCTCCCCGACCAGCGGGGCCATGTGCAGCCAGCCCTCGCCCCAGCCGGCCAGGTGGGCGCGCGGGAAGTCGGGGTCGGCGTACTCGTACGACGTCGGTGCTTCGGTGGTCTTGTCGTACAGCGTTTCGCGGGGGCCGACGAAGGTGAACGGACCGCCGTACGTCCGGCACAGGTGTTGCCACAGCCGGTAGCGCCACGTGTGTTCGCCCGCGCTGCCGATCGTCATGGAGTCGCCTACGGGCATGAACCTGAGCATCCGCTCATCATCGTAGATCAGGTGCCCGGCTGGCGTGTGAGGCCCGCCACCCCGGGTGAGTCACCGGCGGGGATGGCAGTCTTGGGGCATGCGTCGATCGTTCGCCCTCCTCGCCGGGGCCCTCCTCGTGGGCGCCCTCGCCGTGGCCGCCTCCGCCACGGACGGTGACGGCACCGGTGACCGGGGTTTCACGATCAAGGACCCACGGATCACCGAGTCCAGCGGCCTGGCCGCCTCCCACCTGCACCCCGGCATCTACTGGACGCACAACGACAGCGACGACGGCCCGTACATCTACGCCGTCGACAGCGCGACCGGTGAGACCGTCGCCACGGTGACGCTGCGCGGCATCGGCTCCCCGCGCGACGTCGAGGCCATCTCCATCGGCCCGGGCAACCAGATCTACGTCGGCGACATCGGTGACAACCTCGGCGGCAAGTGGCCGTTCGTGTGGATCTACAGGCTGCCCGAGCCGAAGGTGCTCAAGGACCAGACGATCACGGCCACGCAGTACGTCGTGAAGTACGCGGACGGGCCGAGGGACGCCGAGTCGCTCCTCGTCCACCCGAAGACCGGGCGCGTGTACATCGTCGACAAGAAGGAGAACGGAGGGCACCTCTACGAGGGCCCCGCGACGCTCTCCACCTCCGGCGCGAACGTGTTCAGACCGGTCGCCGCCGTCGACCTCTGGGCCACCGATGCCGCCTTCTCGCCGGACGGGCGACAACTCGCCGTACGCGGCTACTTCGGCGGTATCTCCTACGCCTGGAACGGCGGCCGGATCACGCGCGAGGGCCAGCTCGACGTACCCCTCCAGGGACAGGGGGAGTCCCTCACCTACTCGGCCGACGGTACGAAGCTGCTGTACGGCAGCGAGGGCGAGGACAGCCCGGTGCAGGTGCAGGACGCGCCGGGGGGACACGACGGCAGGACCCCGGCCGGCGGCCGGGGTCCTGCCGCGGCCGGGGGCGGTGCCGGCTCCGTCGGCGGCAGCGTGAAGGTCGGTGTCGCCCTGGTCGCCGGGATCCTGGCCCTGCTCGGGCTGCGGCGGCTGCGGCGCAGGGGCTGAGTGCCGTGCGCCCGCCTCACCGCCTCCCTTGGTGCCGGGCGTCGGTGCGGGGGCGTTCGAGGGTGAAGGTGTCCACCGGGGTGAGGTCCGCGTAGGGGCCGTCGAAGGTGTAGTAGGTGACGTGTATCCGGGTGCGGCCGGTGCGGCGGTCGCCGGGGTCGACGTCGAAGGCGGCGAAGCCGTGGGTGTGGACGCGATCCTGGACGGCGCGCCAGGGGGCGTCTTCGGTGACGAAGATCCCTTTGCGGTGGCGGCCCTGCATGTCCGAGCTCAGGTCGACGACGACGCGGCCCTTGGGTTCGTCGAACAGGTCGTCCTGGTTGGTGGCGAAGTTGCCGCCGCCCCCGATGATCATGTGGACGGTGCCCTTGCTGGTGTCGATGACATCGGTGCTGGTGGAGACCGGGATCGGGGTGAGGGCCTCGTTCGGCAGGGCACCGCGGACCGGCAGTGACCGCTCGTAGTAGTGCTCGTGCCCGCAGAGCACCAGGTCCACCTCGTACATGTCGAAGAGCGGGCCCCATGCCTTGCGGATCCCGAGGTCGCTGCCGCTGCCGCTGCGGCTGCTGGAGATCATCGGGTGGTGCATGAAGACGACGATCCAGTCGATCCCGTCGTTCCCGCGCGCCGCCTTCAGTTCCCTTTCGAGCCAACGGCGTTGTTCCCCGGCGGAGTATCCGTTCACGTAGGTGTCGCCGCTGTCCTGGATCGCCACGTCGTCGTTGGCCAGGCTGATGAAGCGGACGGCGCCGACGGTGAAGGCGTACCACAGGCCCTGGGTCTCGGGATCGGCGGCGGCCGTCGACTCGGGCAGGGTGAAGTAGGTCTGGTAACCACTCACCCCCAAGGGGCCGTTGCCCTTCTCGTTCTCGCCGTTGCCGACGCAGGGCATCCACGGACGCAGCCGCGTCGAACGGCTGTTGCTGATGAACCAGTCCGCCCAGGTGGCGACGCGGTCCTCACCGATGACGCCGGCCGCACCGGCGTAGCACAGGTCGCCGTTCACCAGGTTGAACAGCGGATCGACCCGTTCCACCGCGGCCACGATGTCGGCGGAGGCCGGAGTGCCGGCCTGGGTGCTGGTGTAGAGCGGGAAGCGTCCTGCCGGCGAAGGGTAAGGGGTGTCGCCGGTGGGCCACTTGACGACCCGCCGCAGATTGGGCGTGCCCTGGTCGCCGAAGCTGGTGAAGGTGAACGCGGTGCGACGGCGTGGCGCCGTGGTGAACGAACCGCTCTCCGGCGCGGCCCCGTCGTGCCCGGCCGAGTACAGGTAGGTGGTTTCCGGCCGCAGCCTGCTGAGGCGGGCGTGGTGGACGTACACCTCCTGCCCGGAGAGCCCGTCGCGGTAGGTGCGGGTCTCGGCGTCGATCACCTGCCCGTCGCCTCCGTCCGGGGAGCCGAGGCGCACCTGCGGACGGCGTACGGACCGGGGGCTGATCCAGGAGACGGTCATCTCGGTGGCGGGGTCGGCGCCGAACTGAAGGTGCAGCCCTGTCACGCCGGGCACGCCGAGGCTGCCCGGCGTGCGCTGGAGCAAGGGGAGCGGAGCGGACTGTGAACGGCTGGAGGCTTCAGCGCTCCCCGAGGTGCCGAATGCGGTGGTGGCCGCGGCAACCGTCGAGCCGGTCAGTAACGATCTGCGTGCGATCGGCATGTAACGCCCTTGTCGTACGACGAAGTTGGTGCCAGGCACCCTACTCGCGCACATTTCACGACACACAGCAAAGGCAAGGAGCTCGTCCACTCCTTGCCACTCTCAACGTATAGCGCACAGGGGGCCTTGCGGCAAGGCCCCCTGGGTGTCCCAGAATCGTCGGCCGAGGCGAGGAAGCCGTGGGAAATAGGGGAGTTGGGAAAATGCGCGTGCTGTTGTCCACGTATGGGTCACGTGGGGACGTCGAGCCGATGGCGGGGCTCGCCGTGCAGTTGCGGGAACTCGGCGCCGAGGTGCGGGTGTGCGCGCCGCCGGACGAGGACTTCGCCCAGCGGCTGGCCGGGGTCGGCGTGCCCATGGTGCCGGTCGGCCCGTCGGCCCGTGCGCTGACGAAGGCGGCGCTGCCCGCGTCGTCCATCTCCCAGCGCGCGGCGGCGATCATCGCCGGCCTGCTGGACGCGGTGACCGCGGCGGCCGAGGGGTGCGACGTGCTGGTGGCGACCGGCATGCTGCCGGCCACGGCCGGTGCGCTGTCGGTGGCCGAGAAACTCGGCATTCCCTCCGTGTCGGTGACCTTCCAGCAGGTCACCCTGCCGTCGCCGCACCGCCCGCCGCTTGCCTATCCGGGCCGCCCGCTCCCGCCGGAGGTGACCGACAACAGGGTGCTGTGGGACCTGGACGCCCGGACCGTCGACGAGTTGTTCGGGGAGGCGCTCAACATCAACCGGGCGTCGATCGGCCTGCCCCCGGTGGACCACGTCCGCGACTACGTCATCGGCGCCCGGCCGTGGCTGGCCACCGACCCGGCCCTCGATCCGTGGCAGGGGATGGCCGACCTCGACGTCGTGCAGACCGGCGCGTGGATCGTCCCGGACGAACGCCCCCTGCCGGACGATCTGGTGGCGTTCCTGGACGCCGGCGATCCGCCGGTGTACGTCGGCTTCGGCAGCATGCCCATGCACGCGTCGGCGGACGTCGCCCAGGTCGCCGTCGACGCGGTGCGCGCGCAGGGCCGCCGGGCCGTGGTGTCCCGCGGCTGGGCCGACCTGACCCTGATCGACGACCGGGACGACTGTTTCGTCGTCGGCGAGGCCAACCACCAGGCGCTGTTCGGGCGGGTGGCAGCCGTCGTGCATCACGGCGGCGCGGGTACCACGACGACGGCCGCCCGGGCCGGCGCGCCCCAGGTGGTGGTACCCCAGCTGGCGGACCAGCCGTACTGGGCCGGCCGGGTGGCCGGGCTGGGGATCGGCGTGGCGCACGACGGGCCGACTCCGACCTTCGAGTCCCTGTCGGCCGCGCTCAAGACCGTCCTGACCCCCGAGACCCGCGACCGGGCAAGGGCCGTGTCCGGCACGGTCCGCGCCGACGGGGCGACGGTGGCCGCCGAGCTGCTGCTCGAGGGCGTCCGGCGCGAAGACGGTCTTCCGGGGCGCTCGCGAGCAGCAGCAGTTCAGGCCAGCTCTTCGCGGAAGCCCTGACGCCACGACGGGTACCGCGGTTCCCAGCCCAGCTCCCGCCTGGCCTTGGCGTTGGAGAAGCCACGCCCCTCGGCCATCATGCCCACCAGCATCTCGCCGGCCAGCAGCCGGGCCAGCCACGCGGGGAGCCGCCGCGGTGGCTTGGCCCCGGCGCACCGCGCGAGATGGGGAAGCCAATCGCTGACCGGTGCCGGCTCGTCATCGACGATGTTGAACACACCCTGCGCCCGCTGTTCCACCGCCAGGACGGTGGCACTCGCCGCGTCGTCGAGATGTACCCAGGAGAAGTAGCCGGTGCCGCCCCCGACGATCGGGAACATCCGCTTGCGCACCATCCTGACCTGGTCGTCGTTGGCGCCCGGCCCGTAGAACGCGCCGTAGCGCAGGGCCGCGCCACCAGCCCTGACGACCGCGGCCTCCAGGTGGCCGAGGGCCTTCGTCCCCTCCACCACCTGGAGCGGGTCGTCCTCGGTCTTGACCCATCCGCCCTCGCGGATTCCGTTGGAACTGGCGTGGCTCTGCGTGACGACGTGCGAGACGCCGGTCGCCTCGGCAGCGGACAGCAGATGGTCCATCCCCTTGGTGCGGAGCTGGTTGGTGGGCGCGAAGTAACGGTCGGCGTTGCGCAGGTTGAGCTTGCCGGCGTGCGCCTCGGAAAGGCCCGTCATCTGGTTCACGATCGCGTCCGGCCGGGCCGCGGCCACCGCCTCGCCGACCGAGACCGCGTTCAGCCCGTCCATCACGACGCCTTCGGCGCCGAGCTGCGCCAGCAGGTCCAGCTTGGCCGGACTCGTCGTTGTGGCTGTCACCTGGTGGCCCCGGGCCACCAGCTGCATCACCAGCCGCCGGCCCAGGACCCCGCTCCCGCCTGCCACGAATACGTGCATGACCATCACCCTTGATCCGGAAGTCTGTCTCCGAGACCTGAGACGAGACAGCCGGGCTGCCTGTGACACGGGGGAGAAGGCCAGGCGGGAGCAGCCCCCGACTCCTCGGCGCCCCGCGGTGATTACTCCGCAGGGCGCCCTTCCCGGTCGGTCATACCGGGAGAGTGGTCAGAGCCCCTCGGGTCAGAGCCCCTCGGGTCAGAGCCCCTCGGGTCAGAGCTTCTCGATCACGTAGTCGATGCACTTCGTCAGGGCCTCGACGTCCGCCGGGTCGACCGCCGGGAACATCGCGATGCGCAGCTGGTTGCGGCCGAGCTTGCGGTACGGCTCGGTGTCCACGATGCCGTTGGCGCGCAGCGCCTTGGCGACGGCCGCCGCGTCGATCTCGTCGGAGAAGTCGATCGTGCCGATGACCTGGGAACGCTTGGCCGGGTCCGAGACGAACGGGGTGGCGTACTTGCTCTCCTCCGCCCAGGAGTACAGGCGGGTCGAGGAGTCCTTCGTACGGGCCGTGGACCAGGCCAGGCCGCCCTGTCCGTTGAGCCACTCCAGCTGCTGGTTCAGCAGGAAGAGGGTGGCGAGGGCCGGGGTGTTGTACGTCTGGTTCTTGCGGGAGTTGTCGATCGCCGTCGGCAGCGAGAAGAACTCCGGGACATGCCGCCCGCTCGCGTGGACGCGCTCGGCGCGCTCGATCGCGGCCGGGGAGAAGAGGGCGATCCACAGGCCGCCGTCGGCGGCGAAGGACTTCTGCGGGGCGAAGTAGTAGACGTCGGTCTCGGCGATGTCGACCGGGAGGCCGCCCGCGCCGGAGGTGGCGTCCACGAGGACGAGCGCACCCTCGTCGGCGCCGGTCACGCGCTTGATCGGCATGGCGACACCGGTGGAGGTCTCGTTGTGGGTGAAGGCGTAGACGTCCACGCCCGCCTCGGCCTGCGCCTCGGGGTGGGTGCCCGGGTCGGTGGCGATGACGGTCGGCTCGGCCAGCCAGGGGGCGAGCTTGGCGGCCTTGGCGAACTTCGAGGAGAACTCGCCGAAGTTGAGGTGCTGGGACTTGTTCTCGATCAGACCGTGGGTGGCGATGTCCCAGAAGGCGGTGGAGCCGCCGTTGCCGAGGACGACCTCGTAGCCGTCGGGCAGGGAGAACAGGGAGCTGATGCCTTCGCGGACCTGGCCCACCAGGTTCTTGACGGGCGCCTGGCGGTGGGAGGTGCCCATGAGGGAGGTACCGGTGGCGGCGAGGGCGTCCAGCGCCTCGGTCCGCACCTTGGAGGGGCCAGCGCCGAAGCGTCCGTCGGCGGGCTTGATGTCAGCGGGGATCTGGATGTCGGCCACGAGTCGGAGGGTATCCGCTGGGCGAAACGGGACGGAAACCGTGTCCGTCCGATGAGACGAGACCGACGCGCCGCGAACCTGTGACTTCATACGACGATATGCGTGCGGCTGTGGACAAGTCGCGGTGACTGTGTGTGATCGGATGCATCCTGGACGCATGACGGATCTCTCGGGCCTTGAAGCGGAACTGCGCAGCGCCGTCCGGGGCGAGGTCGGGTTCGACACGACGTCCCGGGCGCTGGTCACCATGGACGCGTCCAACTACCGGCGTGTGCCGCTGGGCGTGGTGACGCCCAGAGACGAGGACGACGTGGCCGCCGCCCTGGAGGTGTGCCGGACGCACGGGGTGCCGGTGGTCGCGCGCGGCGGTGGTACGTCGATCGCCGGGCAGGCGACCGGTACCGGTGTCGTACTGGATTTCACCCGGCACATGAACGGGCTGCTGGAACTGGACCCCGGCACCCGCACCGCCCTCGTCCAGCCGGGTCTCGTCCTCGACCGGCTCCAGGAGGCCGCGGCCCCGCACGGCCTGCGCTTCGGCCCCGACCCGTCCACGCACAGCCGGTGCACGCTCGGCGGGATGATCGGCAACAACTCCTGCGGGTCCCACTCGGTCGCCTGGGGGACCACCGCGGACAGCGTCCGGGAGCTGTCGGTGATCACCGTGCGCGGGCGGCGGCTGCGGCTCGGGCGGGGCTGGGCGGGCGCCCCGGACGGGCTGCGCACCCTGGTCGAGGGCGACCTGGCCCGGCTGCGCACCGGTTTCCCCGAACTGCCCCGCCGTATCTCCGGGTACGCGCTGGATGCGCTGCTGCCCGAGAAGGGAGCCGACATCGCCCGTTCCTTCTGCGGCTCCGAAGGCACTCTGGGCATTCTCACGCAGGCGGTCGTAGGGCTGGTGGAGATGCCCCGCGCGCGTGCCCTCGCCGTGCTGGGGTACGGCGAGGAGAGCGCCGCCGCCGAGGCCGCTGTGGGTCTGCTCCCCCGCTCGAGCGGAGCCGAGAGCGGGGGAGGGCCGCTGACCGTGGAGGGCATGGCGGCCGACCTGGTGCCCTCGACCGCCGGGCTGCCCCGGGGCGGCGCGTGGCTGTTCGTGGAGACCGGTGGGGATTCGCCGGCCGCGGCACACGCGCGTGCGCAGGAGATCGTCCGCGCGGCCGATGCCGTCGACTCCCTCGTGGTGACGGACCCGGCGGTCCAGCGGGCCCTGTGGCGCATCCGCGAGGACGCGAGCGGCACGGCGACACGGATGCCGGACGGCACCGAAGCCTGGCCCGGCTGGGAGGACTGCGCGGTGCCGCCCGCCCGGCTCGGCGCCTACCTGCGGGACTTCCGCGCCCTGCTCGCCGCCCACGGGCTGCGGGGCACTCCGTACGGCCACTTCGGCGACGGCTGCATCCACGTCCGCATCGACTTCGACCTGCTCACCGGGCCTGGTGTCGCCCGCTTCCGGCGCTTCTCGGAGGAAGTGGCCGACCTGGTGGTGTCCCACGGCGGCTCGCTCTCCGGGGAGCACGGCGACGGGCAGGCGCGGGCCGAGCTGCTGCCGAGGATGTACGGCGAGGAGATGGTGCGGCTCTTCGAGCGGGTCAAGGGGATCTGGGACCCCGACGACCTCCTCAACCCGGGCATCCTGGTCCGCCCGGCCCCGCTGGACTCCGGTCTCCGCTTCGCCGCCCTGCCCCGCGAGCCGGTACCGGTGGCCTTCGGCTACCCGGCCGACGGCGGTGACTTCCGCGCCGCCGTCCGCCGCTGCGTCGGCGTGGCGAAATGCCGTACGACGACGGTGTCCGGCCCCGCCGTCATGTGCCCGTCCTTCCGCGCGACCGGGGAGGAGGAGCACTCGACGCGCGGGCGGGCCCGGCTGCTGCACGAGATGCTCGCCGGTGAGCTGGTCACCGACGGCTGGCGGTCCACGGAGGTCCGGGACGCCCTCGACCTGTGCCTGTCCTGCAAGGCCTGCCGCTCGGACTGCCCGGTCGGCGTCGACATGGCCACCTACAAGGCGGAGTTCCTGCACCACCACTACGCGGGCCGCCGCCGCCCCGCCGCGCACGTGGTCATGGGCCGCCTGCCGCAGTGGCTGGGCCGGGTGTCGCTGACCCGCACGGCCCCCCTGCTCAACGTGCTCACCTCGGCACGGCCCTGGGCGTGGGCGGGGAAGCGGCTCGGCGGGATCGCACCGGAGCGGGAGATCCCCCGCCTGGCGTCGCAGACGTTCACCCGCTGGTGGCGCCGCGAGGGACGGCCGGGAGGCGACGGCCACGGCGACCTGGTCGTGCTGTGGCCGGACACCTTCACCGAGCATCTCTCCCCGTCCGTCGGCCGGGCGGCCGTCCGCGTCCTGCGGGCGGCGGGGCTGCGGGTGGCACTGCCGCCGACCGTGCGGCTGCGCGGTCGCGGGATCGCGGACGGCGGACCACGGACCCGCCCGAGACCGGCGGTCGCGCTGCAGGCGGTCCGCCGCAGCCGGGTCTGCTGCGGCCTGACGTACGTCTCCACCGGTCAGCTCGACCGCGCCCGTAAGGTGATGCGCCGCACCCTGGACCTGATGGAACCGGTGCTGGAGGCCGGGGTCCCGGTGGTCGTCCTGGAGCCCAGCTGCGCGGCGGCCCTGCGCACCGACCTCCCGGAACTCCTGCCGGACGACCCGCGCGCGGCGCGTCTGGCAGCGGCGGTCCGCACCTTCGCCGAGACCCTGCAACAGCACGCCCCGCACTGGACGCCGCCCCCCGTGAACCGCCCGGTCGCCGGGCAGACCCACTGCCACCAGCACGCGGTTCTCGGCGATGCCCCTGACCGCGCGCTGCGCTCGGCAGCCGGCCTGACCGGTGAACTCTCCGGCGGCTGCTGCGGCCTGGCGGGAAACTTCGGTTTCGAGAAAGGCCACTTCGAGGTGTCCCGCAGCTGTGCGGAGGAACACCTCCTGCCGTCCGTACGGCAGGCCCCCGAGGGAGCGGTGATCCTGGCGGACGGCTTCTCGTGCCGCACCCAGCTGGAGCACCTGGCCGGGGCGCGGGGGCGGCACCTGGCGGAGGTGCTGGCGCAGGCGCTGGAGGAGGCGGTGGAGGAGGGGGTGGAGCAGGCGGTGGAGCAAGCGGTCGAGCAGGCGGTGGAGGAGGAGAGGCCGAACGGCGGGCGAACAGAAACCTAGGCTGCACGCGGGACGGCACCCACCAGCCAGGACAGCTCCATACCTGGTTCATGCACCTGACCAGGTCTATTACCCTGGACCTGGTAGTACATCGTGATGAACGAACCCGATCAAGCACCTGGAACCGCCCGTGACCACCTCGACCGCCACCACGCCGACCCCGGTCGCCCCCGCAGGAACACCGCGCCGGTTCGGCCCACCCGGCTCGCTCGGGCCGGTCGGGCTGGTGCTGGCAGGGGGCGTCTCGGTGCAGTTCGGCGGGGCGCTCGCGGTGACGCTGATGCCGCGGGCCGGTGCCCTCGGCGTCGTCACCCTGCGGCTGCTCGCGGCGGCCGTCGTGCTCCTTGTCGTCTGCCGTCCCCGGCTGCGTGGCCACTCGCGTACCGACTGGGGCACGGTGATCGCCTTCGGGACGGCCATGGGTGCGATGAACGGCCTCTTCTACGAGGCGGTCGCCCGTGTCCCGCTGGGCCTCGCCGTCACCCTCGAAGTGCTCGGCCCGCTGGCCCTGTCCGTGCTGGCCTCCCGCCGGGCGATCAACGCCCTCTGGGCGGCACTGGCCCTCGCCGGTGTCTTCCTTCTGGGCGGTGGGGGCTTCGGTGATCTCGACACCGTGGGTGTCGCCTTCGCCCTAGGCGCGGGCGCCATGTGGGCGGCCTACATAGTCTTCAGCGCCCGCACGGGACGCCGCTTTCCGCAGGCGGACGGACTGGCGCTCGCCATGGCGGTCGCGGCCCTGCTCTGCCTCCCCGTGGGCATCGCCGACGCCGGCACCCGGCTGCTCGACCCGACGACCGTGGCCCTCGGCTCCGCGGTGGCCATCCTCTCCTCGGTCCTGCCCTACACCCTGGAGCTCCTGGCCCTGCGCCGCCTGCCCGCCTCCACCTTCGCCATCCTCATGAGCCTGGAACCGGCCCTCGCGGCCTGCGCCGGCTTCCTGATCCTCGGACAGTCCCTGTCCGTGACCCAGGCCGCGGCGATCGCCCTGGTCATCGCGGCGAGCGTCGGCGCCGTGCGGACGCAGGTCGGCCGGGGTAAGGCGGCCGTGGGGGAGGCATGAGGAGGGGGTGCACGGTCAGTCGGCCGGTTTCTCCCAGACCGACACATGGCCGCTGCTCTCGCTGGTGAAGGGCCGCCGCGTCCAGTCCTCCCAGCGGTCGCACAGCCGCATCCCGGCCAGCCGCGCCATCAGGTCCAGCTCCGCGGGCCACACGTACCGGAACGGGATCGACAGGTAGGAGCCGCGGCCGTCGGTGACCCTGACATGGTGCGAACTCATCGACTGGGTCGCGACGTCGTAGACGTCGAAGCCCAGCCGGTCGCCGCCCACATGGAACGGCACCGCGGTCTGCCCGGGCGGAAGCCGGCGCAGATCGGGGACCATCACCTCGACGACGAACCGGCCGCCGGGCTGCAGATGGTCCGCGACATTGCGGAAGCAGTCCACCTGGGCGTCCTGTGACGTCAGATTCATGACGGTGTTGAAGACCAGGTAGGCCACGGAGAATTCGCCGTCCACCCGGGTCGTGGCGAAGTCGCCGATCGTCACCCCGACCGCTTCGCCGCCCGGCTTGGCCCGCAGCCGGGCCACCATCGCCCGGGACAGGTCGATGCCCTGCACCTCGATGCCGCGCCGCGCCAGGGGCAGTGCGATGCGCCCGGTGCCGATGCCCAGTTCCAGCGCCCGGCCGTCACCGGCCAGCTCCGCCAGCAGATCGACCGCCGGTTCCACGACCTGCGCGTCGAACATGTCCGCCGCCGACTCGTCGTACGTCCCCGCGACGGACTCCCCGAAGTAGCCGTCGCCCTCTGCGTCTTCTTCGTCATGGAGCATCCGACGACCGTACGGCCTGCGGCCCGTCCGGCGCGCCCGGTTTTCCGGTGGGCCGCCGGGGCCTCCCCGGCCAAATTCATGCAAGCATGCTTGATTGTTTCTCGGGTCGCTGCCATGCTCCCCCCATGTCTGAGCCGACGCCCGTCTTCGACGACCTGCGTGAGGAAAGTGGAGAACTCGACCGCCTGGTGGCCGGGTTGAGCGAGGAGGAGTGGGCGCTCGCGACACCCGCCGCTCGCTGGAGCATCGCCCACCAGATCGCCCACCTGCACTGGACGGACCGGGCCGCGCTGCTCGCCGTCACGGACGAGGAGGGCTTCCAGGAGGTCCTGAAGCGGGCGCTGGCGGCCCCCGACTCCTTCGTGGACGAGGCAGCCGACGAAGGCGCCCGGATCCCGCCCGCGGAACTGCTGTCCCGCTGGCGGGAGGGCCGGGCCGCGCTGGACCGGGCGCTCCGGTCCGCCCCGCACGGCGCCCGCTTCCCCTGGTTCGGGCCACCCATGTCGGCCGCCTCTATGGCCACCGGACGTCTTATGGAGACCTGGGCCCACGGCCAGGATGTGGCGGACGCCCTCGGCGTGGTGCGCACACCCACCGACCGGCTCAGGCATGTGGTCCGCATCGGGGTACGCGCACGAAACTTCGCCTTCGGGGTGCACGGGCTTCCGGTACCCGGGGAGGAGTTCCGCGTCGAGCTGACGGCCCCCTCCGGAGCCCTGTGGACGTACGGCCCCGAGGACGCGCCCCAGCGGGTCACCGGCCCCGCCCTCGACTTCTGTCTCCTCGTCACCCAGCGCGCGCACCGCGCCGACCTCGCCGTCCGGGCCGAGGGCCCGGACGCCGACCGCTGGCTCGGCATCGCCCAGGCCTTCGCCGGTCCGGCCGGCACCGGCCGCCCGCCCAAGGAGGCCGGACGGTGACGGCGGGCGCCGGCCCCCTGCGCATCGGCAACTTCTCCGGCTTCTACGGCGACCGCTTCGACGCCCTGCGCGAGATGCTCACCGGCGGCGAGGTCGACGTCCTCACCGGCGACTACCTCGCCGAACTCACCATGCTCATCCTGGGCCGGGACCGGCTGAAGGACCCGGCCGCCGGATACGCCCGCACCTTCCTGCGCCAGCTGGAAGACTGCCTCGGCCTCGCCCACGAGCGCGGCGTACGGCTCGTCACCAACGCCGGCGGACTCAACCCGGCCGGACTCGCCGACGCCGTGCGGGAGCTGGCCGGCCGGCTCGGCATCCCCGTCCGGGTCGCGCACGTCGAGGGCGACGACCTCACCGCCGACCACCCCCACACCCTCGCCGCCCACGCCTACCTCGGCGGCTTCGGTATCGCCGAGTGCCTGCGGGCGGGCGCGGACGTGGTGATCACCGGCCGGGTGACCGACGCGGCGCTCGTCACCGGGCCCGCCGCAGCCCGCTTCGGCTGGCGCCCCGGGGAGTACGACCGTCTCGCGGGCGCCGTCGCCGCCGGGCACGTGCTGGAGTGCGGGCCACAGGCCACCGGCGGCAACTACGCCTTCTTCGCGGAGCGCGGGCAGGGGGCCGTACGCCGTCCCGGCTTCCCGATCGCCGAGATCCACGCCGACGGCAGCAGCGTCATCACCAAGCACCCCGGCACCGGAGGATTCATCGACGTCGGCACCGTCACCGCACAGCTGCTGTACGAGACCGGCGGCGCCCGGTACCCCGGGCCCGACGTCACCACCCGGCTGGACACCGTACGGCTGAGCCAGGAGGGGCCCGACCGGGTGCGGATCGAGGGGGTGCGCGGGGAGGCGCCGCCGCCCACGCTCAAGGTCGGCCTGAACCGGCTCGGCGGCTTCCGCAACGAGGTCGTCTTCGTCCTCACCGGGCTCGACATCGAGGCCAAGGCGGCGCTCGTGCGCGAGCAGCTCACCGACGCGCTCGCCGAGTCACCGCCCGCCGAGGTCCGTTGGGACCTCGTGCGCACCGACCGTGCCGACGCCGACACCGAGGAGACGGCCAGCGCCCTGCTGCGGCTCGTCGTACGGGACCCGGACGAGCGGACCGTGGGGCGGGCACTGAGCGGGGCAGCGATCGAACTGGCGCTGGCCAGCTACCCCGGCTTCCATGTACTGGCGCCACCCGGGAAGGGCACCCCGTATGGGGTCTTCGAGGATGTGTATGTCCCCCATGGTGCCGTCGACCATGTGGCCGTCCTTCACGATGGACGCCGGGTGCCTGTGCTCTCCGCCCGGGACACCCTCGTACCTGACACCCCTGACACCCCTGACACCCCCGACACCCCCGACGTCCCCGACACCCCCGGCGACCTGCCCCACCCGCCGCTCCCCGAGCCGCTCCCGCCCGCCCCCACCCGCCGCGCCCCCCTCGGCCTGGTCGCCGGGGCCCGCAGCGGGGACAAGGGCGGCAACGCCAACGTGGGGGTGTGGGTGCGCTCCTGCGCGTCCGACGCGGCCTGGCGGTGGCTCGTGCACGAACTGACCGCCGACCGGCTGCGGGAACTGCTCCCGGAGACCCGGCACCTGCCCGTCACCCGGCACGTACTGCCGAACCTGCGCGCCCTCAACTTCGTGATCGAGGGGATCCTCGGTACCGGCGTCGCCTCCCAGCACCGCTTCGATCCGCAGGCCAAGGCCCTCGGCGAATGGCTGCGCTCCCGCCACCTGGACATCCCGGAGGCCCTCCTGTGACCGTCCTGACCTCCGCCCTCGACACCACCGGCCCCGACTACCGGTCCCACCGCGAGGCCATGCTCGCCAAGCTCGCCGACCTGGAGGCCGAGCACGCCAAGGCCCTCGCGGGCGGCGGCGAGAAGTACGTCGCACGGCACCGTGGACGCGGCAAGCTGCTCGCCCGCGAGCGCATCGAGCTGCTGGTCGACCCCGACACCCCCTTCCTGGAACTGTCCCCGCTGGCCGCCTGGGGCAGCGACCACCCCGTCGGCGCCTCCGTGGTCACCGGCATCGGCGTGGTCGAGGGCGTGGAATGCCTGATCACCGCCAACGACCCGACCGTGCGCGGCGGCGCCAGCAACCCCTGGACCCTGAAGAAGTCCCTGCGCGCCAACGAGATCGCCCTCGCCAACCGGCTGCCCTGCATCAGCCTGGTGGAGTCCGGCGGCGCCGACCTGCCCTCGCAGAAGGAGATCTTCATCCCCGGCGGCGCCGTCTTCCGGGACCTCACCCGCCTGTCCGCCGCCGGTATCCCCACCGTGGCCGTCGTCTTCGGCAACTCCACGGCGGGCGGGGCGTACATCCCCGGCATGTCCGACCACGTGATCATGGTCAAGGAGCGGGCGAAGGTGTTCCTCGGCGGGCCGCCGCTGGTGAAGATGGCGACCGGCGAGGAGAGCGACGACGAGTCCCTGGGCGGCGCCGAGATGCACGCGCGCGTGTCCGGCCTCGCCGACTACTTCGCCGTGGACGAGCAGGACGCGCTGCGCCAGGCCCGCCGCGTGATCGCCCGCCTGAACCACCGCAAGGCCTACCGCGATCCCGGCCCGGCGGCCCCGCCCGTGCACGACCCGGAGGAACTGCTCGGCATCGTCCCCGGCGACCTGAAGACCCCGTTCGACCCGCGAGAGGTCATCGCCCGCCTGGTCGACGGCTCCGACTTCGACGAGTTCAAACCCCTGTACGGGACGAGCCTGGCGACCGGCTGGGCGAGCCTGCACGGCTACCCGGTCGGCATCCTGGCCAACGCGCAGGGCGTGCTGTTCAGCGAGGAGTCGCAGAAGGCAGCCCAGTTCATCCAGCTCGCCAACCAGCGCGACATCCCGCTGCTCTTCCTGCACAACACCACCGGCTACATGGTCGGCAAGGAGTACGAACAGGGCGGGATCATCAAGCACGGCTCGATGATGATCAACGCGGTCAGCAACTCGAAGGTCCCTCACCTGTCGGTGCTCATGGGGGCGTCGTACGGCGCCGGGCACTACGGCATGTGCGGGCGCGCCTACGACCCGCGCTTCCTGTTCGCCTGGCCCAGCGCCAAGTCGGCCGTCATGGGCCCGCAGCAGCTCGCGGGCGTGCTGTCGATCGTCGCCCGGCAGTCGGCGGCGGCGAAGGGGCAGCCGTACGACGAGGACGCCGACGCCGCCCTGCGCGCCATGGTGGAACAGCAGATCGAGTCCGAGTCACTGCCGATGTTCCTGTCCGGGCGGCTGTACGACGACGGCGTCATCGACCCGCGCGACACCCGCACCGTCCTCGGCCTGTGCCTGTCCGCCCTCCACACCGCCCCTTACGAGGGTGCGCGCGGCGGCTTCGGCGTCTTCCGGATGTGACGGTCATGACGGATGTGAGGGACCACGTGATTTCGACTCTGCTGGTGGCCAACCGGGGCGAGATCGCCTGCCGGATCTTCCGCACCTGCGCCGAGCTGGGCATCCGGACGGTCGCCGTGCACTCGGACGCCGACGGCCACGCGCTCCACGCCCGCGTGGCCGACATGGCCGTACGGCTGCCGGGGGCGGCGCCCGCCGAGACCTATCTGCGCGGCGACCTGATCGTGAAGGCTGCCCTGGCCGCCGGCGCGGACGCCGTGCACCCCGGCTACGGCTTCCTGTCCGAGAACCCCGACTTCGCCCGTGCCGTCCGCGACGCCGGCCTGGTCTGGATCGGGCCGCCGCCGGAGGCGATCGAGGCGATGGCGTCCAAGACGCGCGCCAAGCATCTGATGGGCCTCACGCCCCTGGATGCGGCCGACGTCACCGAGGCCGACCTGCCGGTCCTGGTGAAGGCGGCGGCGGGCGGCGGCGGGCGCGGCATGCGCATCGTGCGCCGCCTGGACGAGCTGCACGCCGCCCTGGAGGCCGCGCGCGCCGAGGCCGTGAGCGCCTTCGGCAACGGCGAGGTCTTCGTGGAGCCGTACATCGAGCACGGCCGCCACGTCGAGGTGCAGATCCTCGCCGACGCCCACGGCACGGTGTGGCCGCTCGGCACCCGCGACTGCTCCCTCCAGCGCCGCCACCAGAAGGTGATCGAGGAGGCCCCGGCGCCCGGGCTGTCCGATGCGCTCACGGTGGAGCTGCACGCGCTGGCCGTACGCGCCGCCCGCGCCGTCGACTACGTCGGCGCGGGCACGGTCGAGTTCCTGGTCGCAGCAGGCCGCGCCCACTTCCTGGAGATGAACACCCGGCTCCAGGTCGAACACCCCGTCACCGAGGCCGTGTTCGGCATCGACCTGGTCGCCGAACAGATCCGCGTCGCCGAGGGCCGGCCCCTGGACACCGCCCCGCCGAGCGCGCGCGGGCACGCCGTCGAGGCCCGCCTGTACGCCGAGGACCCGGCCCGCGACTGGGCCCCGCAGACCGGCACCCTGCACCGCCTCGCCGTACCCGATGGAGTCCGCCTCGACACGGGGTACACCGACGGTGACACCATCGGCGTCCACTACGACCCGATGCTCGCCAAGGTCGTCGCCCACGCCCCCACCCGCGCGGAGGCGATCCGCAAGCTCGCCGGAGCCCTGGAACGGGCGGCGGTGCACGGGCCGGTCACCAACCGCGACCTGCTCGTACGCTCCCTGCGCCATCCGGAGTTCGCCGCCGGCCGCATGGACACCGGCTTCTACGACCGCCACCTCACCGAACTGACCGAGCCCGCCCCCGACCCGTACGCCCACCCGTCTGCCACCACCGCCCTCAACGGAGTCGCTGCGCGACCACCTCTGGTCGCGCTGGCCGCCGCGCTGGCCGACGCGCACGGCCGCTCCCGGTTCGGCGGCTGGCGCAACGTGCCCTCGCAGCCGCAGGTCAAGCGGTACGAGATGGCCGGAGTGGAACACGAGGTCCACTACCGGCACACCCGGCAGGGACCGGCGGCCGACGGGGTCCGCGTCGTCCACGCCGACGCGCGTCTGGTCATCCTCGAAGCGGACGGCGTACAGCGCCGGTTCGAGGTGGCGCGGTACGGCGACCGGGTGTACGTGGGCGCGACCGCCCTCACCGCGCTGCCCCGCTTCCCCGACCCCGCCGCCCAGCTCGCCCCCGGCTCCCTGCTCGCCCCGATGCCCGGCACGGTCGTCCGCATCGCCGAGGGCCTGACGGAGGGAGCCGCCGTGCAGGCAGGTCAGCCGCTGATCTGGCTGGAGGCGATGAAGATGCAACACCGGATCTCGGCACCGGCCACGGGCACACTGACGTCCCTGCGGGTCGAGCCGGGACAACAGGTGGAGCCAGGAACGCTGCTCGCCGTAGTGCAGGAAACCCCGTCCTAGGAGTCCCATGACCCCCGTCATCGAATCCGAAGAGCACAAGGCCCTCCGCGCCGCCGTCGCCGCCCTCGGCAAGCGCTACGGACGCGACTACATCACCCGCACCGTCGCGGAAGGCCGCCACCCCGCCGAACTGTGGTCCGAGGCCGGCAAGCTCGGCTACCTCGGCGTCAACCTCCCCGAGGAGTACGGCGGCGGTGGCGGTGGCATCACCGAACTGTCCATCGTGCTGGAGGAGCTGGGCGCCGCGGGTTCCCCGCTGCTCATGCTGGTCGTGTCGCCCGCCATCTGCGGCACGGTCATCTCCCGCTTCGGCACCGAGGAACAGAAGCGGGCCTGGCTGCCCGGCCTCGCCGACGGCACCCGGCTCATGGCCTTCGGCATCACCGAACCCGACGCCGGCTCCAACTCCCACCGCATCACCACCACGGCACGCAAGGACGGCACCGACTGGCTGCTCACCGGCCGGAAGGTCTTCATCTCCGGGGTCGACATGGCCGACGCCGTGCTGATCGTCGGCCGCACCGAGGACGCCCGCACCGGACGTCTCAAGCCCTGCCTGTTCATCGTCCCGACGGACGCCGAGGGCTTCGAGAAGCGGCCCATCGACATGGAGATCAACGCCGCCGAGAAGCAGTTCGAGCTGGTCCTGGACGATGTACGGCTGCCCGCGGAGGCGCTCGTCGGCGACGAGGACGCGGGCCTGCTGCAACTGTTCGCCGGACTCAACCCCGAGCGGATCATGACGGCCGCGTTCGCGATCGGCATGGGCCGCTACGCGGTCGCCAAGGCCGTCGAGTACGCCCGCGACCGCAGCGTCTGGAAGACCCCGATCGGCGCCCACCAGGCCATCGCCCACCCCCTCGCCCAGGCGCACATCGACCTCGAACTGGCCCGCCTGATGATGCAGAAGGCCGCCCACCTCTACGACGCCGGGGACGACATCGGCGCGGGCGAGGCCGCCAACATGGCCAAGTACGCGGCCGGGGAAGCCTGTGTGAAGGCGGTCGACCAGGCCGTGCACACCCTCGGCGGCAACGGCCTGACGCGCGAGTTCGGGCTCGCCTCGCTGATAACTGGCGCGCGCGTGGCTCGTATCGCCCCGGTGAGCCGCGAGATGATTCTCAACTACGTGTCCCACCAGACCCTGGGCCTGCCCAAGTCGTACTAGGGCGCGTTTCGAAAGTAGCGTGGCGGGCCAGACGGGACTCTCGAAACACGCCCTGGGCCGCCGCACAGTCGCCCGCAGCCGCCAGCCGCCGCTTGGAGGAACCATGTTCCGCAGCGCGTACGCAGACGTCCCGCCCGTAGAACTCCCCATCCACGAAGCCGTCCTGGGCCATGCCGCCGATTTCGGTGACCAGCCGGCCCTCGTCGACGGCACGGACGGCACCACCCTCACGTACGAGCAAGTGGACCGGTTCCACCGGCGGCTGGCCGCCGCGTTCGCCGACGCGGGCGTCCGCAAGGGCGACGTCCTCGCCCTGCACAGTCCCAACACCATCGCCTTCCCGACCGCCTTCTACGCCGCCACCCGCGCCGGTGCCTGTGTCACCACCGTGCACCCGCTCGCCACACCCGAGGAGTTCGCGAAGCAGCTCCGCGACAGCGCCGCCCGCTGGATCGTCACCGTCTCCCCGCTGCTGCAGACCGCCCGCCGGGCCGCCGAACTCGCCGGCGGAGTAGGGGAGATCTTCGTCTGCGACAGCGCACCCGGACACCGGTCGCTGATCGACATGCTCGCCACGACCGCGCCCGAACCCGAGATCGCCTTCGACCCGGCCGAGGACATCGCCGCACTGCCGTACTCCTCCGGCACCACCGGCACCCCCAAGGGCGTGATGCTCACCCACCGGCAGATCGCCACCAACCTCGCGCAGCTGGAGCCCGCGATCCCGGCCGGCCCGGGCGACCGTGTGCTGGCCGTGCTGCCGCTCTTCCACATCTACGGCCTGACCTCGCTGATGAACGCCCCGCTGCGCAAGGGCGCGACGGTCGTCGTCCTGCCCCGCTTCGACCTGGAGACCTTCCTCGCGGCCATCGAGAACCACCGCATCACCAGCCTCTACGTCGCCCCGCCGATCGTGCTCGCCCTGGCCAAGCACCCGGCGGTCGCCCGCTACGACCTCTCCTGCGTCGAACACGTCATCAGCGCCGCCGCCCCCCTGGACGCGGAGCTCGCCACCGCCTGCGCCGCCCGCCTCGGCCTGCCCCCCATCGGCCAGGGCTACGGCATGACCGAACTCTCCCCCGCCACCCACGTCGTCCCCCTGGACGCCCTGCACCAGGCGCCCCCCGGAACGGTCGGCAAGCTCGTCGCCGGCACCGAGATGCGGATCGTCTCCCTGGACGACCCCGGCAAGGACCTCGGCCCCGAGGAGGCCGGGGAGATCCTCATCCGCGGTCCGCAGGTGATGAAGGGCTACCTGGGCCGCCCCGACGCCACCGCCGCCATGATCGACACCGAGGGCTGGCTGCACACCGGGGACGTCGGCCGGGTCGACGAGGACGGCTGGCTGTTCGTCGTCGACCGGGTGAAGGAACTGATCAAGTACAAGGGCTTCCAGGTGGCCCCCGCCGAACTCGAGGCCCTGCTCCTCACCCACCCCGACATAGCCGATGCCGCCGTGATCGGCACCTACAACGACGACGGCAACGAGATCCCGCACGCCTTCGTCGTCCCCCGGCCCGCCACCGACCTGAGCGAGAACGAGATCATGCTGTACGTCGCCGAACGCGTCGCCCCCTACAAACGCATCCGCAAGGTCACCTTCGTCGCGGACGTGCCCCGCGCCGCCTCCGGGAAGATCCTGCGCCGACAGCTCCGGGAGCGCGCATGACCGCACTGATCGGGCGCACGCGCGCGCGTGCCGTCGAGACCCTCAGCCTGGACGCCACCGACACCCGCAACGCCCTGTCGGCGGCCCTCGTCGGTGAACTCGCCAGGGGCCTCGCCGAGTGCGGCAAGGACCCGGACATCCGTGCCGTCGTCCTCACCCACACCGGCAACACCTTCTGCGCGGGCGCCGACCTGCGCGACCCGCCCGACCCGGACGCGCTCGTCGGACTGCTCCGGCAGATCCTCGACCTGCGCAAACCCGTGATCGCCCGGGTCACCGGGCACGTCCGCGCGGGCGGACTCGGCCTGCTGGCCGCCTGCGACATCAGCGCCGCCGGGCCCGCCGCCACCTTCGCCTTCACCGAGGTCCGCATCGGTGTCGCCCCCGCGGTGATCTCCCTGCCGGTGATCCCGCGCGCCGACCCGCGCGCCCTGGCCCGCTACTACCTCACCGGCGAACGCTTCGACGCGCGCGAGGCCGTACGCGTCGGGCTGCTCACCGTCACCGCCGACGACGTCGACGAGGCCCTCGCCCCCGTCCTCGACGGCCTGCGCCGCTCCTCGCCGCAAGGCCTGGCCGAGACGAAACAGCTGCTCACGACTAGGGTGCTGGAGACATTCGACCGGGACGCGGCGGACCTGACCGCGCTCTCGGCCCGGCTGTTCACCTCCGCCCAGGCCCGGGAGGGGATGACGGCCTTCCTCCAGAGACGGGATGCGGCATGGGTGGTGTGAGCAGATGGGCGGTGCGAGCGGCATGGCCGGCGTGAGTACGGCCGAACGCGACCGCGTGCCCAAGCAGGACCGCAGCCGGGCCACCCGGCAGCGGCTCCTGGAAGCCGCCGTGGCCTGCCTCGCCGAGCACGGCTGGGCCGGCTCCACCGTCGCCGTCGTCGCCGAACGGGCGGGCGTCTCCCGGGGCGCCGCCCAGCACCACTTCCCGACCCGGGAGGACCTGTTCACGGCCGCCGTCGAGTACGTCGCCGAGGAACGCTCCACCGCCCTGCGCGCCCTGTTCCCGGAGGGCGCCGCCGACCGCCCGGCCGTCGTCCGCGCCCTGGTCGACCTCTACACCGGCCCCCTCTTCCGCGCCGCCCTGCACCTGTGGGTCGCCGCCTCCGACGAGGAGCAGCTGCGGCTGCGGGTGACCGAGCTGGAGGCCCGCGTCGGCCGAGAGACCCACCGCATCGCCGTCGAACTCCTCGGCGCCGACGAAACCCGCCCCGGCGTCCGCGAGACCGTGCAGGGCTTGCTGGACATGGCCCGGGGCCTGGGCCTCGCCAACCTCCTCACCGACGACACCGCCCGCCGCGAACGGGTCGTGGCCCAGTGGGCGTCCCTGATGGAGGACGCCCTCGGCTGAGGGAGGGCCGTGTCACGTACGGTGCGGGACAGCCGACGTGGCAGTTGAAGGAGCAACCATCCGGGCGCGTTACCCTTGGCGCATGCTTCCGATGCTCGTTCGCCGCCGCCACGTGGACTACGTGCGCGTCACGAGCATGGGCTGTCGGCGTTCCGCCTGACCCAGCCCCCACTTCCTTTTCCGGCACCCGGGGGACGGCCACACCCCTCGGCGGCCCCCTGTGCCCCGTACACCCAGCGGACGCACCACATGACGACCCACACTGCGACGAGCCCGTCGTACGACCAGCTCCCGATCATCGACCTGTCGGCCGCCGACCGCGGACCCCAGGCCCGCGCCCTGCTCCACACGCAGCTGCACAGCGCCGCACACGACGTCGGCTTCTTCCAGCTCGTCGGCCACGGGGTGACCCGGGCGGAGACGGACGCACTCCTCACCGCCATGCGCGCCTTCTTCGCCCTGCCCGAGGCCGACCGGCTCGCCCTGGACAACATCAACTCGCCCCACTTCCGCGGCTACACCCGCACCGGCGACGAACGCACCGCCGGCGCCCGCGACTGGCGCGACCAGCTCGACATAGGCGCTGAGCGCCCCGCCCGTGCCCCCGCCCCGGGTGAGCCGCCGTACTGGTGGCTGCAGGGTCCCAACCAGTGGCCGGCCGCTCTCCCCGAGCTGCGCACCGCGGCCCTGGCCTGGATCGACAGGCTGAGCACGGTCGCCGAGCGCCTCCTGCACGAACTGCTGACCGCGATCGGCGCGCCCGCCGACTTCTACGACCCGGTCTTCGGCGCACACGCCCACCCGCACCTCAAGCTCGTGCGCTACCCCGGCAGCGCGGGTGACGGCACCGACCAGGGCGTCGGCGCGCACAAGGACTACGGCTTCCTCACCCTGCTCCTGCAGGACACCGTCGGGGGCCTCCAGGTCCAGCGCGAGGACGGCCGCTTCCACGACGTCCCGCCCATCGAGGGTGCCTTCGTCGTCAACCTGGGCGAACTGCTGGAGGTGGCGACCAACGGCTACCTGCTGGCCACCAACCACCGCGTGGTCAGCCCGCCCGGTGCCACCGAGCGCTTCTCGGTGCCGTTCTTCTACAACCCGCGCCTGGACGCGAAGGTCGAACCGCTGCCCTTCCCGCACGCCTCGACGGCCCCGGGCATCACGAGCGACCCGGCGAACCCGCTGTTCGCCGAGTACGGCTACAACGAGCTGAAGGGCAAGCTGAGGGCCCACCCGCTGGTGGCCGAACGGCACCACGCGAATCTGCTGACGCCGGCCTGACGGGCCCGCTCACCGGCGGGTCTCAGGGGCTGAGCCGCTCCACGGTCCAGCCGCCGTCCGGCTGGGCCGTGTACCGCAGACGGTCGTGCAGGCGGTTCTCCCGGCCCTGCCAGAACTCGACCGTCTCCGGAGCGATCCGGAAGCCGCCCCAGTGCGGCGGCAACGGGACCGACTCGCCCTCCGGGTAGCGCGCTCCCAGCTCGGCATAGGCGTCGTCCAGCTCGGTGCGGGAGGCGATCACGGACGACTGGGCGCTGGCCCAGGCGCCGATCTGGGAGCCGTGCGGACGGCTGCGGAAGTACTCGGCGGTCTCCTCCCGGCCGGTGCGGCGGGCGACACCGGTGACGATGACCTGGCGGGCGATCGGATGCCAGGGGAAGAGCAGCGAGGCGTGCGGGTTGACGGCCAGCTCGCGCGCCTTGCGGGAGTCGTAGTTGGTGTAGAAGACGAAGCCGTCCGTGTCGAACTGCTTCATCAGGACCGTGCGGGAGCTGGGCCGTCCCCGGTCGTCCGCCGTCGAGACGACCATCGCGTTGGGCTCGTACAGCGTGCCGTGGACGGCGGCCCGCGCGGCGTCCTCGAACCAGCGCGTGAACTGGTCCATCGGATGCGCCGCGAGGTCCGTCTTTTCGAGTCCCGCGGCCTGGTACTGCTTGCGCATGGCGGCGGGGTCGAGGGCCGGGTCGAGGAAGCGGTCGCGGTCGGTCACGCGGTCATCTTGCCGTATCGACGCATGGCACTCAGTGCCGCATGGTCTCCCCAATCATGGCACCCGGGGTTATCGTGCTGGTCCGCACGCGGTTGGGTGACCACTGGCCGATCGGGGCATCACCGGGGTGACCGCCGCCGACACTGACGAGGAGCCGCTGATGTCCGACTTCGTACCCGGACTCGAAGGAGTCGTCGCGTTCGAGACGGAGATCGCCGAACCGGACAAGGAGGGCGGCGCCCTGCGCTACCGGGGCGTCGACATCGAGGACCTGGTCGGCCACGTCTCCTTCGGGAACGTGTGGGGGCTGCTGGTCGACGGCGCCTTCAACCCCGGCCTGCCGCCCGCCGAGCCCTTCCCGATCCCCGTCCACTCCGGTGACATCCGGGTGGACGTGCAGTCGGCGCTCGCCATGCTCGCGCCGGTGTGGGGCCTGCGGCCCCTTCTGGACATCGATGTGGAGCAGGCCCGCGACGACCTCGCCCGCGCCGCCGTCATGGCCCTGTCCTACGTCGCCCAGTCCGCACGCGGCCAGGGCCTGCCGATGGTGCCGCAGCGCGAGATCGACAAGGCCGGCTCGGTCGTGGAGCGGTTCATGATCCGCTGGCGGGGTGAGCCGGACCCCAAGCACATCGCGGCCGTCGACGCCTACTGGACGTCCGCCGCCGAGCACGGCATGAACGCCTCCACCTTCACGGCGCGGGTGATCGCGTCGACGGGGGCGGACGTGGCCGCGGCCCTGTCGGGAGCGGTGGGCGCGATGTCCGGCCCCCTGCACGGCGGAGCACCTTCCCGCGTCCTCGGCATGATCGAGGAGATCGAGCGCACGGGCGACGCCGAGGGGTACGTCAAGAGGGCCCTGGACCGCGGCGAGCGCCTGATGGGCTTCGGCCACCGCGTCTACCGTGCGGAGGATCCCCGCGCCCGCGTCCTGCGCCGCACCGCGCGGGAGCTCGGAGCGCCGAGGTTCGAGATCGCCGAGGCGTTGGAGAGGGCCGCCCTGGAGGAGCTGCACAACCGCCGCCCCGACCGCGTCCTGGCCACGAACGTGGAGTTCTGGGCCGCCATCATGCTGGACTTCGCCGAGGTCCCGGCCCACATGTTCACGTCGATGTTCACCTGCGCCAGGACGGCCGGCTGGTCGGCACACATCCTGGAGCAGAAGCGGACGGGCCGACTCGTACGGCCGTCCGCCCGGTATGTGGGCCCGGGGCCCCGCAGGCCGCAGGAGATCGAGGGGTATGCGGACATCGCCCGCTGATCTGCTGATCGCCTGCTGACCGCCCACCGAAACAGGTCCGGTGAACGCAGACGACCCGCGGGCCTGGTCCTCGAAGGAGGAGCCGGTCGGACGTACCGGCAGCCCGCGGGTCGGGTGACTGCGTTGGATTAGGCCGGCTGCATGTGTCTCGCACACGCTGGTCCGGCACCGCACTCGGTGTGGTGGCAGGCCGTCAGCCCGCAGCCACCTCGCGCGTCCGGGTTTCACTCATGTACCCGATCACCTCCTCTCTCACGTGAGAGACACACTAAGAAGCGTCCGGGCACGGCTCAACTGTTTTTTTGAAGATGCGGCGCAGGCGAAGGACGTTCATCCGGTCGGCCGGGGTCCGCGCGCCCCCCGCACACTGCCGTGACGGTCGTATTGACACCGCATTGGTCCAGACCGCAGGGTGATCCGCGACACAGACGCTGCGAAGGGGCACCGCATGAGCGACGGCACGCCTGCCGACCTGTTCTTCGACGCCGCCATCGGCCTGCTGCAACGGGTCCGCGAGGAGGAGGCCGAGGCGATCGCCGCGGCCGGCGGCCTCCTCGCCGACACCGTGGCGGCCGGTGGCCGCCTGTTCGCCTTCGGCGCCGGGCACTCCTCCCTGGCCGCCCAGGACGTCGTCTACCGCGCGGGCGGACTCGCCCTGATGAACCTGCTCGCCGTCCCCGGAGTCGTCGGCGTCGACGTCACCCCGGCGACCCTCGGCTCCGCCCTCGAGCGCGTCGACGGGCTCGCGAGCGCCGTCCTCGACACCTCCCCGCTCCGTGCCGGCGACGCCCTGGTGATCATCTCCCTGTCCGGGCGCAATGCCCTGCCCGTGGAGATGGCGGTGCACGCCCGCGCTCTCGGTGTGCGGGTCATCGGCGTGACATCGGTGGCCTACGCCGCGCAGACGAGTTCCCGGCACGCCTCGGGCACCTTCCTGAAGGACCACTGCGACGTCGTCCTCGACTCGAAGATCGCGGTCGGCGACGCGGAACTCACCCTCGACACCATCCCGGCCCCCTTCGCCCCCGCCTCCACGGTCGTCACCACCGCCCTGATGCAGGCCGTCCTGGCCACCACGGCCGCCGTCCTCGCCGACCGCGGCATCGAGCCCCCGCTGCTGCGCTCCGGCAACGTGGACGGCGGCCACGAGTGGAACGGCCGTGTCATGGAGGAGTACGCGGACCGGATCTTCTACCGGAACTGATCCCTACGGTTTCACCGTCTGCGCCAGGTCCAGGGCCGTGGCGATGCGGGCCGCCACGTCCTCCGCATAGGCCGCGTCCGCGCGCTCGAAGCGGCTGCGGGCCGCGCCGCGCAGGAAGGTGACCACGCCCACCGTCCGGCCCCGGCTGCGCAGCACCGCGCACAGGGCGTGTACCGCGTCCGCGGGCCACTGGCGGGCCAGCGCCCACTCCCGGGCCTGCTCGGGCGGCACCGAACCGGCGTCGGCCCGCACGGTTCCGGCCCGCTCGACGCAGCTCAGCGCCGGGTGCCCCGGCTCGTACCGCAGCGGCAGCCCGGCCGCGCCCGTGAACCGGCTGGGGCCCGGCGCCCCGGCGGGCGTGGCAGCGAGCCGTACCAGCCGTACCGGAGCCGTCTCGTCGACGTCCGCGCGCGGGGCGCCCGCCACGCGGTCGAGCAGGGCGTGGTCGGCGAAGCCGGCGAGGGCGAAGTCCAGGTGGACGGTGGCCGCCTCGGCCGGGTCCTCGCACTCGGCGGCGGCGCGCGCCGCGCGGTGCAGCTGGTTGGTGCGGAAGCGCAGTACGTCAGCCTCCTGCTCGCCCTGCTTGGCCTCGGTGACGTCCTGGAAGAGCCAGCCGACCCCGAGCGGCACCGGTTCCTCGGCGAGCGGCGAGGCCAGCCGCAGGAATCCGCTGCGCCAGCAGCGCCGCTTCTCGCCCTCGGGCGCGCGCACGGTCACCCACATCTCGGCGGGCGCGGGCGGGGCGCCCTCGGCCAGCACATGGGTGAGGGCGCTCTCCAGCTCCTCCACGCCCTGGGCGAGCAGTTCGCCGAGCGGCCGGCCCAGCGCCGAGGTGCGGCCGGTGCCGAGCGCGCGGGCCGCGTGCGCGTTCACCACGGCGGGCCGCAGGTCGGCGTCGACGAGCACGACACCCCAGGACGCGTCGTCCAGCAGGGCCTCGCTCAGGGCGATGGAGCGCTCCAGGTCGATCTGCGCGTGCACCTCGCTGAAGGCGCAGTACACGCCCGCGGGGCTGCCGTCGGGCCCGCGCACCGCGGCGGACTGGGTCCGCACCAGCACCCGGCCGCCGTCCTTGGTGACCAGGGCGAACTCGTGCACCTGGCGGCCCGGGGCGTGCATGACGGACATCAGCCGCGCCTCGACCTCCTCGGCGTCGGCACTGCGCACCGCCCAGCCGGCGAACCCGGTCCTGCCCACCGCCTCCGCGGCGCTCCACCCCAGAATGCGTTCGGCCTCGCGGTTCCAGTGGGTGACGACCCCTTCGGCGTCGAAGGCGCACAAGGCCGCGTCCATGCCGTCCAGCAGTGCGGCGAGCAGGTCGGAGCCGCCGGACTCGTCCGGACCGTGCGGGTCGCCGGGGCCGCGTGGCTCGGGCTCGTCCGGCCCCAGCTCATCGGTGGTCCCACTCCGCCGGGAAGCACTCACCTGGACCCCCTGGAGGCTGCGTCGGCGCGCCTGCGGCGCTCGATTCGCTCACTGGCCTTCACAGGCCTTCACTGGTCATCATTCAACTGGAACGTGACGCAGCACACATCCTGTTCCGCCAATATTCAAGGAAACCGAAGGAATCATCCGGCGCTGTCCGTGGCCTTTCCCCAGCGCAGATCCACCCATTCGTCACACTCGCCGTCCAGCACGTACCGGTCGGTCTCCACGAACCCGTTCCGCACGGCGAACCTCAGTCCGTCCTCGTTCACCGCCAGTACACACGTCTCGATCTCCCCGGCGCCGAGCGCCCGCGCGTGGGCGAGCCCGTCCGCGTACAGGGCGGTGCCGAAGCCGCGCCGCCGGTACGCGGGCAGCACCCGCGCGATGACGGTCGCCACGGCCTGCTCCCCGGCCGGCGGGCGGACGGTGGAGCAGCCGACGAGCACGTCACCGAGGTAGGCGTTGGCCAGCCGGTAGCGCTGCTGCCGCTCGCGGGCCTCGGCGAGGGACATGGCGGCGGGCGGGACGATCGCGTTGTGCACGTGCCGCCACTGTTCGAGCGCCGGGTCACCGGCGACGGGGACGATCCGCAGGTCGGTCATGCGACGGCAACGTACGGGCGACGGGGGCACCCCGTCCACCGCATTCGGCGCCGGGTGCCGGGGCCCGCCCCGCTGCGTCGCCCTACGGCGAGCAAGGGGCGGCGCAGCTGCGCGGGTTTGTGCGGCGGCGCCCGCTTGTCAGTGGGATCCGGCAGAATTGGGGCCAGGGCCAGCGCACGCGCCGGGCGACCTTCCGGCAGAGGTAATCGAGGGGCACGTATGTCCGGACTGATCGACACCACGGAGATGTATCTCCGCACCATCCTCGAGCTCGAAGAGGAAGGCGTTGTCCCCATGCGCGCCCGCATCGCGGAGCGGCTCGACCAGAGCGGGCCGACGGTGAGTCAGACCGTGGCGCGCATGGAGCGTGACGGACTGGTGGCCGTGGCGAGCGACCGGCACCTGGAGCTGACCGAGGAGGGCCGCCGGCTGGCCACCCGCGTGATGCGCAAGCACCGGCTCGCGGAGTGCCTGCTGGTCGACGTGATCGGCCTGGAGTGGGAGCAGGTGCACGCGGAGGCCTGCCGCTGGGAGCACGTGATGAGCGAGGCGGTGGAGCGGCGTGTGCTGGAGCTGCTGCGTCACCCGACCGAGTCGCCGTACGGCAACCCGATCCCGGGCCTGGAGGAGCTGGGCGAGAAGGACGGCGCCGACCCCTTCCTGGGCGAGAACATGGTGTCGCTGGCCGAGCTCGACGCGGGCAGCGAGGGCAAGAACGTGGTCGTCCGACGCATCGGCGAGCCCATCCAGACGGACGCGCAGCTGATGTACACGCTGCGGCGGGCGGGTGTGCAGCCCGGCTCGGTGGTGAGCGTGACGGAGTCGCCGGGCGGGGTGCTGGTGGGCAGCGGCGGCGAGGCGGCCGAGCTGCAGCCGGAGATCGCCTCTCACGTGTTCGTGGCCAAGCGCTGACACGAGAGGGCCCCGGCGCCGTGCGGCGCCGGGGCCTGTCCTCCCCTGTCCGACCCGGAGCCCCGAGCTCTCAGGGTCATTCCCCTCGGACCGTTTTTCCCCGAGCGGTCCGCCTCCCGCCAGAAGAGATCCCCTCGACGGCGGCGATCATTCCTCGGGGAGTGTCACTCGAATGAGGGGTGTTGTCCGCAGAGACAGCTTTATCGAATGGCCATTCGATAATCTGCGGCGCAGTGGCAGTGCGACAGCGACAGCGGTACGAGGCAGGCGGAGCTGGGGGGTGCCAGGCATGGCACGGCGGATCGATGTGACGGGAACCGGCGGGGTGCGGCTGGCGGCCTGGGAGTTCGCCGACCCTCCCAAGACGGACCCCGGGGACCTCCCGGATCCGGCGGCCCTGCGGGATCCGGCGGATCCGGATCCTGGAATCGCCGGGGTGCTTTTACTCCATGGCCTGATGGGCCGCGCCTCCCACTGGGCGTCCACGGCCCGCTGGCTCGCCGAGCGCCGCCGCGCCGTCGCCCTCGACCAGCGCGGGCACGGCCAGAGCGACAAGCCCCCGCGGGCCGCCTACACCCGGGAGGCGTACGTGGAGGACGCCGAGGCCGCCCTCGAACAGCTCGGCCTCGCCCCTGCCGTCCTCGTCGGCCACGCGATGGGTGCGCTGACCGCCTGGCAGCTGGCCGCCAAGCGCCCGGACCTGGTGCGCGGCCTGGTCATCTGCGACATGCGCGCATCCGCGCTCGGCGCCGCCTCGCAGCGCGAGTGGGACGACTGGTTCCGCTCCTGGCCCGTTCCCTTCGCCACCCTCGCCGAGGTCCGCAAGTGGTTCGGCGAGGACGACCCCCGCCTGGAGCGCCCCAGCCCCGCCCGCGGCGCCTTCTACGCCGAGGTCATGCACGAGACCGCCGACGGCTGGCGCCCCGTCTTCGAACCCGACCAGATGCTCCGCTCCCGCGAGACGTGGGTGTACGACGCCCACTGGGAGGAGCTGGCGCAGGTGCGGTGCCCCGCGCTCGTCGTCCGCGGCCTCGACGGCGAACTGGGCCGGGCCGAGGCGCAGGAGATGGTCCGTGTCCTGCCCCGCGGCGAGTACGCCGAGATCGCCGACGCCGGCCACCTGGTCCACTACGACCGCCCGGAAGCCCTGCGGGCAGCCGTCGAGCCTTTTCTGGACCGGATCCTGCTGGGCTGACGGCTACCGGTCCCGTCCGCACGCGTAGGCGAGCGGCGAGACCAGTTCCTCCGCGTCCGGCAGCCACCGGTTCGCCGGGGTGGGCCGGCAGGCCCACTGCACGGCACCGCGCGAGCCGAAACGGGTCGGAGGGGCGGCCACGTACCCGCCCTCTCCCAGCGGCACCAGGTCCAGCGAAGCCGGCGACCAGCCCAGCTTCCGGACCAGCTCGGGAACCTTCGCCGCGGCCCCCGGCAGCACGAAGAAGTGCATGCGCCGGTCCGGAGTGAGCGTCACCGGGCCGAGGGTCAGCTCCATCCGCTCCATCCGGGCCAGCGCCAGGAACCCGGCGCTCTCCGGGACGGACAGCGTGTCAAAGGTCCGCCCCGTCGGCAGCAGGATCGACGCGGCCGGCTGCCGCTGCCACATCCGGCGCGCGACGGTCGCACTGCCGGTCGCCTGCGTCGCCCAGTCGGGGCGCCCGGGGTGCGCGCCCGGCGCGGGGCAGGCCGCGTCACCGCACGAGCAGCGCTGCATCCCGTCGACGGCTTCCAGCCAGGCACCCGGGAACACGTCCCAGTGCCGCTCCTCGGCGTAGCGTACGGCGGTCTCCAGCAGCGATTCCCCGCGTTGCTGGGGAATGCGACCGGCAATCTGAGTGTCTTCGGCGCCCGCGATCGTCTCTTCCACGCCCCTCTCAACTTCCGCACCCACCTCGGGTTACGGCCCTGGTGCCGGGCCGTCAACCTCCTGCCCCACGGGTCCCGGGCCTCCCGCGCGCGGGGAAGGAGCACCGATCCGGCAGCCGGGGCGCATGGGTGCATGGGCGGGGCGCGCGAGAGGAAGGGGGGAGTGGGCTGGGTAGCCACGAGGGGGGTGGCATCAGCCTTTACCCCGGCAAACCGCACATGTCACGCATTGACGGTATGTCAGCTGGGCAGTGATCGTCCGACCGGATCTTCCCGACCGGATCGACCCGGCCGGATCTTCACGCTCCAGGGGTTCGCAGGGGGTAACACATGGCCGCAAGGCCTCTCGTCGCGAGGCAGCCGAACGAACGGCTGCAGGCACTCATCCAGGAAGCGGGGTGCTCGAACGCCGGGCTGGCCCGGCGGGTCAACATGTGCGGCGCCGAGCACGGTCTCGACCTGCGCTACGACAAGACGTCCGTGGCCCGCTGGCTGCGCGGGCAGCAGCCGCGGGGCCGGGCCCCGGCGATCATCGCGGAGGCGCTCGGGCGCAAGCTCGGCCGTACGGTCACGATCGACGAGATCGGCATGGCCAACGGCAAGAACCTCGCCTCGGGGGTCGGTCTCCAGTTCTCGCCGACGGTACTGGGGGCCATCGAGCAGGTCTGCGAGCTGTGGCGCAGCGACGTGGGCCGGCGGGACTTCCTGACCGGCTCCTCCGTCGCCGCCTCCGCGCTGGTCGAACCCAGCCGCGACTGGCTGATCTCGGCACCGGACGCACAGGTCGCCCGGCAGGCGGGGCCGCGCGTGGGCCAGTCCGACGTGGCGGCCGTACGGTCCATGACCCAGGCGCTCGTCGATCTCGACCACCGGTTCGGCAGCGGCCATGTGCGGCCGGTGGTGGTGCATTACCTCAACAGTGTCGTCTCCGGGCTGCTCGCGGGCTCGTACCGGGAGGCCGTCGGCCGTGAACTCTTCGCTGCCGTGGCGCGGTTGACGGAACTGGCCGGATACATGGCGGTTGACACCGGGCAACCCGGGCTCGCCCAGCGGTACTACATCCAGTCGCTGCGCCTCGCGCAGGCCGCCGACGACCGCGGCTACGGCGGCTATGTGCTGGCCGCCTCCATGAGCCATCTGGCCGCGCAGCTCGGAAACCCGCGTGAGATCTCCCAGTTGGCGCGGGCGGCGCAGGAGGGGGCGCGGGGGCGGGTGACTCCGCGCGCGGAGGCGATGTTCCATGCCGCCGAGGCACGCGGACACGCCCTGCTCGGTGACGTACGCGCCGCGCAGGCCGCCTCCGGGCGGGCGATCACGGCGATGGAGGCGGCGGACGCGGCCTCGGGCGACGACCCGGTGTGGATCGCGCACTTCGACGAGGCCTATCTCGCGGACGAGTTGGCGCACTGCCACCGTGACCTGGGGCAGGCCGATGCGGCGGCCCGGTACGCCGAGCAGTCGCTGGCCGGACACCCCGAGACCCGGGCCCGGCGCCGCGCTATCGGCTACGTGCTGCTCGCCACGGCCCAGGTGCAGCAGCGGGAGATCGAACAGGCCTGTCACACGGGCCTGAAAGCGGTGGGACTGCTGGAGACGCTCCGCTCCGACCGGGGTGCGGAGTACCTGGAAGACCTCCAGCAGCGGCTGGACCCGTTCCGGGACGAAGCGGTGGTGAGGGAGTTCGGAGCCCGTCTCGACCTCCAGGCCGCCTGAACACCGGCCGCATCGGCGCCACCGGGCCGCAAGGCGCGGTGAACAAGCGGGAAACGGCACCCGACATGCGGTACGGGTGCCGTTCGGACGCCGGAAACAGCGTGCGACGGGCCGGTTTTGTTACCGCTGTCACAAGGAGGAAGATCGCGCCACCGACTGCGTGGCACCCGACTCCGGGGACCCGGTAGCGTGAGCCGACGATTCCGAAGTCCCCCCTACGTAGGAGTCCCGGTGACGCAGAGTGGACAGGGCGAGGAGCCCTCGGCGCAGCGCGCGCACGAAGGCATCGTGCTGCCCTCGGACGGAGGCGAGCCCGTGCTGCCGGGCATGAACGGCGGCGCACCCGCATCCCCGGCGCCGGCCGGCGGGCAGGCCTGGGACGGCTCCTGGGGCCCCGGCGGGCAGACACCCGGGCCCGGCCGGAACCAGCCCGCGCCGCAGGGCCACCACTGGGGCGCGGACCAGCAGCCCCCGTCCGCCACCGGCCCCGGCCCGCTGCCCCCGGAGGGCGCACCGGCTCCGTCGTACGGCGGCCAGGCGTACGGCGCTCCGTCGTACGGCGCGGGCGGCCCGGGGCAGGCATACGCCTCCCACGGCCACGATCCCGCGTACGGCTTCGGTCAGCAGCCCGCGTACGGCACTCCGGACCCGTACCAGCACCACCAGCAGCAGTACGACGCGTCCCCGCCCGCCGCCGCGCCCCTGCCGCCCGCCCTGCCGGACGGCTACCCGGCGCAGAACGCCCCGCAGCCCTCGGCGGCCGACGGTGCCACCCAGTACATCCCGCCGGTCCCGGCCGCGCCGGCGGACGGTGCCACCCAGTACATCCCGCCGGTCCCGGCGGCGCCGGCCGACGGTGCCACCCAGTACATCCCGCCGGTCCCGGCGACGCCGGGCGCGCTGCCGCCCGAGTCCGGCGCGGACGAGACGCGGTACCTGGGGCTGACGCCCAAGCAGCCGGCGCCCGCCTCCGACGCGGACGCCACCCAGCTCATCCCGCCGTACTCCGGGCCGGCCCAGGGCGGCCCGGCACAGGGCGCGGACCGGCAGCCGCCCGCCGAGTTCGACAACCTCTTCCGCAGCGGGCCCCCCGCCGACGGCCCGGCCGGCGCCACGCAGCAACTGCCGCGCATCCAGCGGCCGGACGCCTACCCCGGCCCGGTCCAGCCGCCGCACACCCCGCCCCAGTCGTCCCACAGCTCGCGGTACGACGACGAGGACCACGACCGGCGCGGCGGCGGGCGGTCGCGCGTGCCGCTGATCGCCGCCGTCGGCATCGGCCTCGCGGTGCTCGGCGTCGGCGCCGGCGCGCTGCTCAGCGGCGGTGGCGGCGGGGACAAGGGCGACGGGGCCGGGAACCCCGCCGCGTCGGTCCCTGCCCAGGACTCCGCCTCGCCCAGCGCCGACCCGGCCCGGCAGCAGGCGGTCGCCCTGGACGAGCTGCTCTCCGACAGCGGCAGCAGCCGCGCCTCGGTGATCAAGGCGGTGTCCGACGTCAGGCAGTGCGACAACCTCGATGACGCCGCCTCCAGCCTGCGAGAGGCGGCCAAGCAGCGCAATCAGCTGGTCACCCGGCTGGGCAAGCTGTCCGTCGACAAGCTGCCCTCCAGCGCGGAGCTGACCACCGCCCTCACCAAGGCCTGGCAGGCCTCCGCGTCGGCCGACAGCCACTACGCGCAATGGGCCGACCAGACCGGCGGACACCGCGGCTGCCGCCACGGCCACGCCCGCATCACCAGCCAGACCCAGGCAGGCAACCGGCAGAGCGGCGTCGCCAGCGAGCAGAAGGTGAAGGCGGCGGCGCTGTGGAACACGATCGCCAAGAAGTACGGCCTGACGCAGCGCCAGCCGACCCAGCTGTGACGCCGGGCCGGGGCGCGGGCGTCAGCTCAGGTCGGCGTTCTCCAGCGTCCGCGTCACGTCCATGTTGCCGTCGCGCCCGCCGATGCCGTTGCGGGCCGCGACCAGCCTGCCGCCCTGGACGACCTGGAGGTTGACAGCGGCGTTGACGAGCCGCGGGAAGCCGACCGAGGCGAGCTTGCTCTCGTAGGGCCAGCTCAGGGTCGGGGTGAGGCCGCCGGTGGTGATCTTGAGGCCGTCGTCGAGGATGTGCCGCACGCTGTCGGCGGTCACCTCGCCGCTGCCGATCTTTTCCACGGCGGCCTTCAGCACGGTGTAGGCGATCCAGGTGGTCTGCACCCCGGCGTCGGCGGGGTCGATGTCGTTGTCGCCGAAGGCCTCTTCGTTGATGACCTTCTTCATCGGGTCCCAGCGGGGGTCCGAGGCCACCGGGTACCAGCTGGTGATGTACGCCCCCTCGTACGGCCCGGACGCCCCGCCCGTCGCGTTGATCACCGTCTGGTCGACGCTGCCGATCGTGGTCGCCGTGCGTACCGTCGGGAAGCCCTCGCGGGCCCGGCGGAAGGAGTCCATGAAGGTGTCGGTGCGGTCCCCGAGCGCGGGCACCGCGCAGCCGCGGCGTGCCGCGTCCCGGGACGCGTACCGGAGGGCCTGCTGAGCCTGGTCGCCGTACTCGGTGGCGTCCTCGGCGGCCAGCTGGTCGTTGGCCGCCGGGTGCCCGCCCGCCTTCAGCCCGGAGTCGAGCAGGGGAGGCAGCTCGTCGCCCGCGATGCTGTCGGGGCGGATCAGGGCGACCGGGCCGCAAGGGGCCGCGAGGGCCCTGCCGAGACCGGCCAGGAGGACGGGCTGGCCGCCGTTGACCGGGTACGACATGGAGCCGGTGAACTCGTCCTTGGTGACGCCGTAACCGCCGATGTAGGGGATGCCGGCGCTCTCCAGCGGGGCGAGGTAGGAGTCGCCGAACTGGCTGTAGGAGCCGACGACCGCGACCACGTCCTCGGCCGCCGCCCAGCGGGCGCACTTCGCGGCGCCCACGCTGTCGTTGTGGTCGTTGCAGGTCAGCACGCGGAGCTTGCGGCCGTTGATGCCGCCGTGCGAGTTGATCCACTTCGCGTAGGCGCGGGCCATCGCGGGCATGCCGGGCTTGTTGGTGGCGTCGGTGTCCTGGGGCGCCCAGGTCATCACCTTGATCGGACCGTCCCCGGAGCCCCCCGTGGCTCCAGGGATGGCCCCGCATCCGGCGGCGAACGACGCACACAGGGCCGCCGCGCCCACGGACAGAAGGGTTGCGCGGACGGATCGGGAGAAGTGAGGGAAGAAGGTGCTGCGGGTGTGCCTGCCGGTCATGTACACGCACGATTCCCGCACACCGCTAACCGGGAAGTGATCTCTGGCCAACGGAAGGTGACCCCAGGGTGAATTGCGGGGGCCGGTGAGGCCGGTGGGGCGGAGAACGTACGATCGATGACCGTGCAAGGTTCGGAGAACACTTCCCGTCGCGGCCGTCGCTCATCCACCATGGGCGGTATGCCACTGAACGACATGCCGTGGTGGCGCTGGCGCAGCAACGTGCGTTCCGCGCTGCACATGCTCTCCGACCCGGTGTTCCAGCGGGACGTCTGGCTGGCCGGTGCCGACGGCTTCGGCGACGTCACGGACGCGGTGTACCGGTTGGTGGAGGACACCTGGCTGGACAACTGGTCGGCGGAGAAATACGTCGGCACGATCTTCCGGGACTCCCAGGAGGCGGCGCTCGTGGACACCGCAGTGCTGCGCGTGCTGCGGATCATGCACCAGGTCGGCCCGGACGCGCCGGTCGCCGCCTACCTCGACCACCACGGGTGGCCGGAGGCGGTGCGGGCGGCGCGGGACGCCCATGTGCGCATGGCGACGAGCGACGGGGACGACCCGGACGCGCCGCCGCAGAGCCTCGAGGTGCTGCGGATACTCACGCGGTCCGCGTAGCGGACGGCGCCCCTCGGGCTGGTCCGGACATGAGACGCTGTGGTGCATGAACGAGCAGCCCGCCCCCGCCGCCGCGCCGGCCGACCAGTACGTCCTCACCCTCTCCTGCCCGGACAAGAAGGGCATCGTGCACGCGGTGTCCAGCTACCTGTTCATGACCGGCTGCAACATCGAGGACAGCCAGCAGTTCGGCGACCACGACACGGGTCTGTTCTTCATGCGCGTCCACTTCTCGGCGGAGTCGCCGGTGACGGTGGACAAGCTGCGGGCGAGCTTCGCCGCGATCGGTGACTCCTTCCACATGGACTGGCAGATCAACCGGGCCGACGAGAAGATGCGCATCGTCGTGATGGTCAGCAAGTTCGGCCACTGCCTGAACGACCTGCTCTTCCGCGCCCGTACCGGCGCTCTGCCGGTGGAGATCGCGGCCGTGGTGTCGAACCACACCGACTTCGCCGAGCTGGTGGGCTCGTACAACATCCCCTTCCACCACATCCCGGTGACGAAGGAGACCAAGGCCGAGGCCGAGGCCCGGCTCCTGGAGCTCGTGCGCGAGGAGAAGGTGGAACTGGTCGTCCTCGCCCGTTACATGCAGGTCCTCTCGGACGACCTGTGCAAGGAGCTGAGCGGCCGGATCATCAACATCCACCACTCCTTCCTGCCGAGCTTCAAGGGCGCCAAGCCGTACCACCAGGCGCACGCGAGGGGCGTGAAGCTGATCGGCGCGACGGCGCACTATGTGACGGCCGACCTGGACGAGGGCCCGATCATCGAGCAGGAGGTCGAGCGCGTGGGCCATGACGCCACTCCCGACCAACTGGTCGCCGTCGGCCGCGACGTGGAGTGCCAGGCGCTGGCACGTGCGGTGAAGTGGCATGCGGAGCGGAGGATCCTGCTGAACGGCCGCCGGACGGTGGTGTTCGCCTGACACCGCGGCTGCGGGCGGCCGTGCCTCCCGGGGCTTCAGCGAGCGAACCCCGCCCCCGGCCCGGCTGCGGCACCGGAAGCACCGCCGCGCGCCTCACCTCCGGCTCAGCGCCGCCGCGGCGGCCAGCACCTCCCTGATCGCCTCCCGGTCGCCGTCCTGCCCCGCCGCGGCCTCCTGCGGCGACACGTGTCCTGCGGCCAGCCGGCAGAACTCGGCACCGTCCAGGGCGACATGGGCCACCTCGAACTCCGCGGAGGCCACTGCGGCGGGCGAGTCCAGCGGGATCAGCCACTCGCCGCCCGCCGCGCCCTCGATCTCCAGGCGCAGGCTGCGCCCCGGCGTGCCCGCCGCCACCAGATGCGGGCTCCGGCCGGGCGCGGACAGCCCCGCCCGGCGCCGCTCGGCCAGCGTGCCCGGCAGCATACGGACCGCCAGGTCGATCATCTTCCTCAGATGGCGCGGCGCGGGCGGCTCGTACGGGTAGTCCACCGCTTCCGCGATGTCCTCCGCGTGCGCCCAGCACTCGAAGGCGCGGTCCAGCATCGCGTCGTGCAGCGGCAGCGCGAAGTCGCCGTACGGCACCTCGAGCCCGTCGGCGCTGCCGCCCGTGAACGACACGGTCCGCACGAGGGCGTGGCTCTGCTCCCGCCAGGGCTCCCGCACCGACCGGGTCTGCGGGAAGCGGGTGGCCCGCCAGAACGCCTCCGTGCGTGCGGCCGGCCCCCGCGCGGCGTCCTCGGCGCCCTGTCCGGCCCCGGCGGCCCCTGGTCCCTCGGCCGGCGGGGCCGTCAGGCCGAGCGCCGCCGCGACGAGCCCGTCCACCGCCAGCAGGTGCGCGATCACCCCGGCCACAGTGGTACGGCGGCTCTTCGCCGCGTCCGCCTCGAACCACCGCAGCTGCACCGGCGCTTGCCACTCGGCGTCCCCGAAGTCCTGCAGCAGCGCGTCGAGCCGCGCGGTCTCGGCGTCGTACGGCGCCGCCCACGCGGGCACCGGGATGCGCGGCGGCCGGCGGTCCAGGCAGCTCTCCAGAACGCGGTGGCGCAGCCGCGGGTCCAGGTCGAGGCTCTCCGGCTGGTGCAGCAGGCCGACCGCCTCGCGCAGCCGCCGTGCCTCGTCCGCGCACGCTCCGCAGGTGCCGAGGTGCTCCTCGACGGCCGCGGTCTCGGCGGCCGAGCAGGCGGCCAGGGCCCAGGCACCGAGGAGCGACTTCAGGACGTCGTGCGGCAGGTCGATCGGCACGGGTGTGGGCTGTCCCAGGCCGGCGAGGCCGGGCAGCGACAGTCCGCTGTCCTCGACGGAGGCGCGGGGCACCCGGACGCGCGGCGACCGGTCCGGTTCGCGACCCCCGTCGCCTCCGGGCACGGCACCGCCGCCACGCCCGTCCTGCCCCCGCCTCGTCCGCTCCTCGTTCCTGTTCCCGTGCCCGTCGTCGCAGCCGTCGTGTGCCCCGAAGCGTCCCGCCCCGCTCACACCGCACCCCCGTACCCCGGAGGTGCCCCCATGTCATGGGCGGTGGACAGCAGTTGCAGACCGAGGCGGAGCCGGCGGCGGGCCTCGTCCTCGGTGACGCCGAGGTCGGCGGCGGTCTGGCGGTAGTCGCGGCGCTGGAAGTAGGCCAGCTCCAGGGCGGCGCGCAGCGGGGCGGGCATGGAGTGGACGATGTAGTCGGCGCGGGCGGCGACCGAGGCGTGGCGCACCTTGTCCTCCACCACCCGCGCGGCGCTCTGCCGCTCGTCGGTGGCGCCGCTGCCCCGGGACAGCGCGGCGGTCTCGCTGTCGCGCAGCCGCTGCACGGCCAGCCGGTGGGTCAGGCCCGCGACCCAGGAGCGCAGCGGGCCCTGCTGGGGGTTGTAGGTCTCGGGGTGTTCCCAGACGTGGGCGAAGACCTCGCGGGTGATGCTGTCGGCGCCCTGCTCGTCGCCGAGGACGCGGTGGGCGAGGCTGTGCACGAGGGAGGCGAACCGGTCGTACAGCTCGCCCAGGGCGGCGGCTTCACCGCGGGCGAGCCGCTGCTGCATCTTGCGGTCCCAGCGGGGTGGTACGTCCTTCTCGGCCATGCGGTTCCTCCCCTCGCCCGTGTCCGGCCAGTCCAGCGTGTCGGTGCCGTGATCTCGAATGTAGTCGGCACGTCTGACAACGCACGCCCCTTTATGCCAATACGCGCCCCCCGAAGGGCCGCACGTGATAGTGCCCCCTTCACACGTCCTTCACGGGGTGGGTGCCCAAGTCTGACCGAAGACTGATCGAACTGGACCGATAGTGACCTGAACAAGTCCCTAGTCGATCACCGTCGGTTTGTCGCCCGACGTTTCGGGGAACGGCCGCTGGGCAGCCGCGCGGAAAGAAACGTAGGAACTGCTTCCGTTTTCCGGGCGGTTCCGGAACATCCGGCGAGCGGAGGGGCATGGCTGTGGCATTCAAGGTGACCGGCACGGAACACGGTGACTGGGCCGTGCTCCGGGTGTCGGGCGAGCTGGACCTGATCACATCGCCGGTGCTGCGCCAGCGGGTGCACGACGCGGTCGCCGAGGGCCATCACCGCCTCGTGGTGGACCTCTCCGACGTCTTCTTCTGCGACTCCAGCGGCGTCGGTGTCCTCGTCGCCGCCCGCAGACTGATCCGGTCCTGCCAGGGGCGGCTGCGGCTGATCCTGCCGGACCGGGGCGCGAACGACGGCTCGCACGTCAACCGGGTACTCGGCGCGCTCGGTGTCCGCCGCCTGTTCGACGTCCGCGCCGACGTGGAGTCCGCGACGGCGGACGGACCGACGGCCGAAGCGGGCCCGCTCTCGGCCTGACCGCCCGCCCCCGGCTGCCGCGCCGAGGTCCACGGCATGCCACACAGTTGTCGCAGTATTCCCCCGGTCTTGGCACAACGGCGGTGTTCCCGCCATCTGCCGGCCCGCCGCGTCGTACGCTCCGTGCCAGATCAACCCACGCACACTAAGGCGGCCCGAACAGACATGGTCAGTACCGAGTACGAGCGCAGGATCGCCGCCCGATTCGACACCCTGGACCAGGACGGCAACGGCTGGATCGCCCGCGAGGACTTCAGCGCGGCGGCCCAGGTACTGCTCGCCGAGTTCGCCGTGACCGCCCGGTCCGACAAGGGGCAGGCGCTCTACGCCGGTGCGGAGGCGTTCTGGCAGGGCATGGCGGGCATCGCGGACCGGGACGGCGACCAGCGCATCACCCGCGAGGAGTTCGTCACCGGCGCGGTCAAGCGTCTGCGTGACAATCCCGACCGCTTCGCCGAGATCGCCCGCCCCTTCCTGCACGCGGCCCTCGCGGTGGCGCGCCCCGACGCCGACGGCCACACCACGGTCGCCGACGCCGTGCGTGTCCTGCGCGTCCTGCACGTCCCGGAACACACCGCCCACGCGGTCGCCACGGCGCTCGACACCGACGGTGACGGCAGAATCGGCGAAACGGAGATCGTCCCGGCGTTCGCGCGCTACTTCACGGTCCCGCAGTAGCGCCTCTCGGTCAGCCCACGCACGGCTCGAGGTCCCCGTACGGCCGAACGCGAGCGCGGGCCAACTCCTCCAACACGCCCGGCCGCGGGAACAGTTCGCGCAGCCGATCGGGGGGTTCCAGGCCGTCGGACACCTGTGCGCCGACCCGCCGGGGCGAGGGCCGAGACCGCCCGCGCGGCCGTCTACGCGTCGGCCGTGACCGCCGGCTCCGCGGACAGCGCCGCCGCCCGGCTGCTCGCCGACGCCGCCGCCGTACGCGGCGCCCGCGACTGCCGCCCGGCGCACGGTGACATGGGCTTCACCTGGGAGGCGGACGGGCGTCTGCGTCCGAAGGGGCCCGGGTGCGGGCCGGACGCGCGCGCGGAGGCGCGCAGCGCGAGGAGATCCTCGCTGGCCGACCTGCCGACCTGCCGACCTGCCGATCCGCCGGCCTGAACCGCCGGCCGGTGTCGCGGATCGTGGCATGCCGGAACCACGGAGCGTCGATACCGGCTTGTGTCCTTCGCGGGAGTCGTCACAGCCCGGAGTCGGGTGTCCGCTCCGGTACCTTGTGTGGGATGCGACTGGTTCTACCTGTTCGACTCCCCGGCACAAGCGTCGCACAGTATGCCTCTGAGGTACTCCTTCGCGCGGGAATATGCCCGAAGCGCTTGTTGGCGTGACTGTACGTCAACCATGCTTTCCCGTAAGGGAGTCACGTTCCGTGACCCTTGCTTCTAGCCGTTGTCCTGGCCATGCAGAAAATGGCTACGATCGTGGCCCTCGCCGTGATCGTCGCCGCGCACCGCGGTGGCGTTCGGGCGGCGCGGCGTCATGTGTCCGCCGGTTCGGATGGTGTGAGCGGTGCAGGTGCTTCAAGTGCAGCTGGAAATCCGGCCCGACCCCGCGGAGGTGGGGCGGGCGAGGAGATGGGCCCGCTCCCGGCTCGCCGGGTTCGGGGTGGCGGCCGACGAGCCGTTGGCCGAGACCCTGATCCTGCTCGTCTCCGAGCTGGTGACCAACGCCGTGGTGCACACCGGCCGCCCGGCCGTGCTGCGGCTCCTGCTGCCGGGCGCCCCGGCCGAGTCGGCCGCCTCGGCCACCGTGCGCCTGGAGGTGGCCGACAGCAGCACCCGGGCGCCCGTCCCGCGCTGTGTCGGCGGTGACGCCACCGGCGGCCGGGGCCTTGCGCTGGTCGACTGCCTAGCCGACCGCTGGGGCTGGACCCCCGAGGGTGCCGGAAAGAGCATCTGGTGCGAGCTGGACCGCTGCTCACAGTCCCGCGAGAGCGCAGCGGTGGCGTACGGAGGCGGACTGTCCGCGTACGAGGGCCTCGCGTTCGAAGCCGTGTAGATCCCGGGTGCGCCGGTGCGCCGGGGGTGCACCCGTGCGCGGTCGGCGCACTTGGGACATAAGCGATAAATCGTCCTACCTGTGTTGACGGGTTGTGACCGGTTGAACACGCTTAGGGGGCGACGATTCGCCGTGAGGGGACGGCGAGGGGCCGGCGACGGCAGCCCTCGTCGAGTGTGGGTCGCGGCCGGGCGGCGGCGCGGGGAGAACCGGCAAGGGGGGCGCGCCGCCAACCGGCTCGGGCGTCGCCGACGGCAGGAACGCGCACCGCCCCTCTTCTCCACAGGCTGTGGACAACTCCCCGGACCCCCACGTGAGCGTGTCATGTCGCTCGCGACCGCCCCGTCCGGAAGGTGCGCCGGTACGCCGTGGGGGTCACCCCCAGCGCCTGCTGTAGGTGCTGCCGCATCGACTGGGCCGTGCCGAAACCGGCGTCCCGCGCCACCTGGTCCACGGACAGGTCGGTCGACTCCAGGAGGTGGCGGGCACGTTCGACGCGCTGCTGGGTGAGCCACTGGCCGGGGCTGACGCCGACCTCCTCACGGAAGCGGCGGGTGAAGGTGCGTACCGACATGGCCTCCTGCCCGGCCATGTCGCGCAGCTGGATCGGCTCGTGCAGGCGGCCCAGGGCCCAGGCGCGGGCCGCCGTGGTCGTGGAGAGCTGGGGGTCGGGGACCGGGCGCTGGATGAACTGGGCCTGCCCGCCGTCGCGGTGGGGCGGTACGACGGTGCGCCGGGCCACGTCGTTGGCGACCGCGGTGCCGAAGTCGCGGCGCACGATGTGCAGGCACAGATCGATCCCGGCGGCCACCCCGGCCGAGGTCAGCACATCCCCGTCGTCGATGAACAGCACGTCCGCGTCGACCCTGATCCGCGGGAACATCCGCTGGAAGCGCTCGGCGTCCGACCAGTGCGTGGTCGCCGGGCGGCCGTCGAGCACTCCGGCGGCGGCAAGGACGTACACCCCCGTGCAGATGGAGGCGAGCCGGGTGCCGGGGCGGATCCGGGCGAGCGCGGCGGCCAGCTCCTCGGTGAGCCGGCCCTCCTCGTACACCGGGCCGAGTTCGTACGACGCCGGGACGATCACCGTGTCGGCGGTGGCCAGGGTGTCGGGGCCGTGCGCGACCTGGATCGCGAAGTCGGCGTCCGTCTCGACGGGGCCCGGTGGCCGGACGGAGCAGGTGACGACCTCGTACAGTGGCCGCCCCTCCGCGTCCCGCGGACGCCCGAAGATCCGGTGCGGTATGCCCAGCTCGAAGGGGAGCAGGCCGTCCAGCGCGAGGACGGCGATCCGGTGCGGGCGGTGATCCTGGCCGACGGTCATGGCCCGATCCTAGCGAACACTGTCCCCCGGGCCACTCGCTCGGCGGAGCAGCGTCCCGGAGGCTCTATGACGTGACTCAGACAAGCCCAGCAGCAGTCCCCGTCCAGGCCCCGCCCGCCCGGCGCAGCCGCGTGCACCGTGCCTGGTTCGTCGCCGCCGTCACGTTCGTCACGATCGTCGGTGCGGCGGCCTTCCGCTCCCTGCCCGGCCTGCTCATCGACCCGCTGCACCAGGAGTTCGGCTGGTCACGCGGCACGATCGGCGCGGCCGTCTCCCTCAACCTCGTGCTCTACGGCCTCACCGCGCCCTTCGCCGCCGCGCTCATGGACCGCTTCGGCATCCGCCGCGTGGTCGCGGTCGCGCTGACCGTGATCGCGCTCGGCTCCGGGCTGACCGTGTGGATGACGGCGGCCTGGCAGCTGCTGCTGTGCTGGGGTCTGCTCGTCGGCCTCGGCTCCGGCTCCATGGCGCTGGCCTTCGCCGCGACGGTCACCAACCGCTGGTTCACCGAGCGACGCGGCCTGGTCAGCGGCATCCTGACCGCCGGGTCCGCTTCCGGCCAGCTGATCTTCCTGCCGTTGCTGTCCTGGATGGTGGAGACGCACGACTGGCGTCCGGCCGCCGTGACGGTGGCCCTGGCCGCCCTCGCCGTCGTCCCGCTCGTCTGGCTCCTGCTGCGCGACCACCCGGCCGACGTGGGCCTGAAGCCGTACGGCGCCACGGAGTTCGTACCCAAGCCACCCCCGGTCACCGGCGCCGCCCGCCGCGCGCTGACCGTCCTGTCCTCCGCGGTGCGCACCGGCCCCTTCTGGCTGCTCGCCGGCACCTTCGCCATCTGCGGCGCCTCCACCAACGGCCTGGTCCAGACGCACTTCGTGCCCGCCGAGCACGACCACGGCATGCCGGTCACGACGGCGGCCTCGCTGCTCGCGGTCGTCGGCGTGTTCGACGTGGTCGGCACGATCGCCTCCGGCTGGTTCACCGACCGCTTCGAACCGCGTCGCCTGCTGGCCGTGTACTACGCCCTGCGCGGCATCTCGCTCCTGTTCCTGCCCATGCTGCTGGGCCCGGCGGTCCATCCCCCGATGATCTTCTTCATCGTCTTCTACGGCCTCGACTGGGTGGCCACCGTCCCGCCCACCCTCGCCCTGTGCCGGGAGCAGTACGGCGAGGACAGCGCCATCGTCTTCGGCTGGGTGCTCGCCTCCCACCAGGTCGGCGCGGCCCTCGTCGCCTTCTTCGGCGGCGTCGTCCGTGATGTCTTCGGCAGCTACGACATGGTCTGGTACGCATCCGGCGCCCTGTGCGCGGCGGCGGCCCTGATGGCCCTGGTGATCAGGCGGACCCCGACGGCTCCCGCACTGGCCGTGTGAACCGGCGCGGTCGTCACCGGTGTGCAGACCGTCATGCCCGGCGGCGAGTACGCCGACGCGGAAGACGCCGGCAGGGGGATGCGTGGCCAGGTCGTGGACGTACGGCCCGCCAGGAAGCAGACGGGGGGCGGGCCGGGGGAGAGGGAGGAGAAGGGCCGGCAGGCGAAACCCGCGGGGCCCGGCGCGGCGGGCGGCGCCGTGATCACGGTGACGCCGGTCGCGGAGGCGCCCGGCACCCGCCGGAACCCGGCCCGGACCACCGGCGCCCGCTCGTCCTGGCGGACACACCGGTCAGAACGGCAAAGCTACCGCCCGGTGCGAAGCCCCTTGGTCACGGACTTCGCGATCTTCTCGGCGTCGACGGCCAGCTCCCGGAGCATCCCGCTGATCGGATTGGTGAACCCGGTGAAGTACAGACCGGGCGCGTTCGCGGGCGCCCGACCGCCGTGCACCACCGGCCTCCCGCGCCCGTCCAGTACGCCGAGGTGCCCGACCAGCCCCTCCAGGGCGCGCGTGTATCCCGTCGCCGCGATCACCGCGTCCGGCTCGATCCGCGCGCCGTCGGCGAGGACCACCTTCCCGTCCTCGAAGGACTCGACGGCGGCCACGATCTCGACCTTCCCCTTCCGTACGGCGTCGATCAGGCCGACGTCCTGGACCGGGATCGCACCCTGCCTGACCCTGCTGTACAGGCCGGTGTCCGGGCGGGGCAGGCCGTGGGCGGACAGGTCCGGCACGCCGACCCTGGCCTGGAGCCGGCACAGCTGGTCCACGAGCCGCACCGGCAGCCGCCGTACCAGCACGCCCGAGTACTGCGCGGGCCAGCCCAGGGTGGAGCGGCGCACGATGTGCGGGACCGTGCGCACCGCCAGCCGCACCCGCGCGGCGCCGCCTTCCACCAGGTCCACGGCGATCTCGGCGCCGGTGTTGCCGACGCCGACGACGAGCACGTCCCGGCCCGCGTACGGCTCGGCGTTGCGGTACTCGCAGGCGTGCCGGAACTCCCTGCCGTCCTCCCGGCCGTACGCCCCGCGGCCGGGCCAGTCGGGCACGCGCGGGGTGTGGTTGAAGCCGGTGGCGACGACCACCGCGCGGCCGGTCAGCTCCCGCCCGCCGGAGGCGTGCAGCAGCCAGCCGTCTGCGTCCTCGGCCCGCTCGATCCGGGACACCTCGACCCCGGTGACGATCTCCAGCTCGTGGTGCTCGGCGTACTTCTCCAGGTAGCGGACCAGATTGTCCCGGGACACCCAGCGCCCGAACCTGCGGGGCAGTGCAAGACCAGGCAGCGCGGACAGCCGGCGGGTGGTGTGCAGGCGCAGCCGGTCGTAGTGGCGCCGCCAGGACGCCCCGACGTGGTCGGCCTTCTCCAGGACCACCGCCCGCACGCCGCGCGCCCGTAGCGCGTACGCGGCGGCGAGACCGCCGGGACCGGCGCCGATGACGTAGACGGGGCGGTCGTCGGTGATCCGCGCCAGGGTCGCGGCGGAAGGGCGGAAAGCTGCCATGAGCGCGAGCGTAATCACGCACCCGGCTGTTGGGTCTCGGTCAAGACCGGAATCGGTTGCGGATCGGTCACGGACCGTCGCCTGCCCGAGATCGCTTCCCACAGCGCATGCCTGACGGACCGTCACCTCCAGGGGTTGCGGCGGTGCCGGATGGCGCGCCGCGGCCCGGTCGTGCCGCGGACCGGCCTCGCCCTGTGGCGGATGGAGGGCCGGCGGCGCAGGGCAAGGGCGAGCGAGCCTGGGTGTCCGGCCCCAGGGCCGGACCTGATGATGGCCGTATGGACCCCACTGACTGGCAACTGACCGGCGACCTGGACGAGTTCCTCTCCCGTGCGGCAGCCTTCCTGCACTCCCACCCGGCGCTGCACACTGTCCCGCTGACGGTGGCGGACGCGCTGCGGCGCCGCGGCCTGCACATCTTCGGCGACGAGCCCCCGCTGTTCGGGACGCTGGGCGGGCTGGGCGGGGGCCCGGTCCGCGCGGCGCTGTTCCACACGCCTCCCCTCCCCGTCCACATCACCCCGGTCACCGACGGGGAGGCCGACGCGCTGGCGGCCCGCCTCGCGGACCGCGGTCACCCGGTCCCCGGCGTCGTCGCCGCGCGGGACACGGCCGCCGCCTTCGTGCGGTCCTGGCAGCGGCACACCGGAGCCCCCGCCGACCTCCACCAGCGCCAACGGCTTTACCGGCTCGCCGAGTTGGTGATGCCCGCGCCCCCGCCGCAGGGGCGTGCACGGACCGCAGGCCCCGCGGACCGGGAGCTGGTGGCGCGCTGGTACGGGGAGTTCATGCACGCCGTCGGACTGCGGGCGAACGAGGACGCCGGAGCCTGGGCCGACGCCCGCATCTCCTACGGCGGCATCACCCTCTGGGAGTCCCCCGACGGCACCCCCGTCTCGATGGCCGGCGTGACCCGGGACATCGCCGGCCAGACGCGGGTGGCCCCGGTGTACACCCCGGCGCACCTGCGCGGCCACGGCTACGCGGGCGCGGTGACCGCCGAGGTGAGCCGGGCCGCGCTGGAGCGCTCGGTGGGGGAGGTGCTCCTCTTCACCGACCTCGCGAACCCGACGAGCAACGGCCTCTACCAGCGGATCGGCTACCGGGGCGTGGCGGACTTCGCGGTGTACGGGTTCGGGGGACGGGATCTATGACTCCAGGGGATGAACGGTGACCGACCAGGGCCCGTCCGCCCGCGCGTAGATGAGGCAGGGGCCGGGCAGCGGGGCCTCCCCCGTCCAGGGGCCGACGTGGTTGGCCAGTTCGTCGAGGAACCCGGAGCCGTCGGGCTCGAAGGTGTCCGTGAGGAAGTAGCCGCCGTCCGAGGAGCGTGGGGCGCCCGTGTATCGCAGGAGTGCGACGGCCGGGCCGCCTTCGTAGCGCAGGACGTCCGAGGCGGCGCGCTCGGCGTGGCCGTCGAGAACGACCGCATCGGCGAGGCCGGTCACCTCGACCGTCCACGGTCCGTCCGCCTGGATCCGCAGCGCACGCACCGGACGGTCGTCCGCATGGGCCAGCGCCCGGCAGGCGAAGGCGCCTTCGGTGTGGACGAGCTGACTTCCGGAGCGCATCCTGCCGTCCAGCGCGTCCACCACGAAGTGGCCCGGGCCCCGGTGTGTGATGCCCAGGATCACCGGCTCCGCACCGGTGGTCAGCGCCACCACCCGGCTCCCGTCGCCGGACGCCCGTTGGAGCACCGGCCCGCCCGCTGTGACGAGCCCCGGCGCCGCCAGGGCCGCGACCGGGCCGGGCTCGGTCGTCTTGGCCACGCCGGTCAGCGGCACGGGCCCCGCTGCCGGGACGTCCTGTGTGCGCGGCCTGCGCCGCAGCGGCCACTTCATGCCGTTCCCCTTCGCTGCGTGTGCGGCCGTACGGCGCCTCGGCGGCACGCGGGTGTCACGGCCACAGCAGCCCCCTGCTCCAGCCGAACTCCGTGCGGCGGTACTCCAGCCGTACGTGACGCCGCTCGGCGTCGCCCTGGAAGAACTCCACCGTCTCCGGCCGCAGCCGGTACAGGGTCCAGGTCGGGCAGGGCGCTGCCGGGTTGCGCCGGGCCTGCTCCCAGGCGGCCTGCGACGCCTCCCGCAGTTCGGCGACCGAGGACAGCTCCTCGCTCTGCCGCCCCGTGAGCGCCGCCGCCAGCGCCCCCGTGGAGCGTGCGTGCAGGTCCGCCTGGCTCTGGGGCGAGGGGGCCGCCGTCACCGGGCCGCGCACCCGCACCTGGCGCGCAAGCACCGGCCAGTAGAAGGCGAGGGCCGCGTACGGGCGGGCGGCCAGCGCGCGGCCCTTGCGGCTGGTGGCATGGCTGGCGAAGGTCCAGCCGTCCGCGTCGGCGCCGTGCAGCATCACGATCCGCACGTCCGGCCTCCCCTCCGCGTCCGCTGTCGCCAGTGACATCGTGTGCGGCTCCGGCTGCCCCGCCTCCACCGCCTGCGTGAACCAGCTCGTGAACAGAGGCAGCGGTGTCGGAGGTGCCTTGTCCGGGTCGAACGGCCGTAGCTCCGTCACCCCGGGCGACCACACCCGCAGGGACCGGAGCATGTCGTGGAGATCCTCTTGTGCCATGGGCCGAGTATCACCCCGGCCCGTGGCTCAGTCCCTGCCCAACACCACGGTTCCCGAGGAGCAGAACCAGCCCCCGTGCCGGAGGCGGCACCGCGGCGGGGCAACCCGCCGCCGTATCGCCGCACTTGGCGCCCGCCCGCCTCCCGCCCGGCTGCCGCGCGGCCTCTACGGGCAGGAACCGGCCGCGCACGCCCAGGTGTTGGGCCGACAGGCCACCACCGCCATGGGCACCGGGAGTTCTCCGGACACCGGCAGCCGGCCCTTCCCCACGAAGGCCGCCCTCGCCGCAGTCGGTGACGGCACCGCCGCCGAGGCCCTGGTGCGCCGACCGCGTGCCGGAGCGGACCGTGGAGTACGTCGGGCGGCGAGCGGTCCGGGCATTCCGTCGGCTCTTCCCGGGCGGTGGAGCACCGGCTGGCGGACCACTGCGTGGCCGTGCGGGAGGCACGGTCGGCCGCGGACCGCTGCCCCCTCCCGAAGGACTCCGCCGCGGGCCCGCTGAACGCCGGCTGCGGATCACCTCGTAGGACGCCACGGACCCTCGGTGCGGCCTCAGAGCGTGGCCAGCCGCTCCACCAGCAAGAACGCCCCGATGCCGAGCATGGCCGCGCCCGAGGTCCGGGTGAGTGCGCGGGCCGCCGCCGGCCGGGCCGCGAGCAGGGCACGGGCGAGCACGCCGACGGTGAGATAGACCGCCGCGCAGCACGCCATGTGCAGCAGGCCCAGGGATGCCGTCTGTGCCGGGACGGGCAGCCGGTCGCCGCGCAGGGTCAGGAACTGGGGCAGTACCGAGAGGTAGAGCAGCAGGCCCTTGGGGTTCAGGCCGCTGATCGTGGCACCCCGCAGGAAGAGGCTCCGGTCGGTGCCTGGGGTCCCGGCCGCCGCGTCCGGGACCACCGGGCGGCGCAGCACCCCCCACCCCAGCCACAGCAGATACCCGGCGCCCGCCACGGTCAGCGCGGTCAGCAGCCGCGGCGAGCCCGCCACCAGCACCGTGAGGCCCGCCGTCGCCAGGACCGTGTGCAGGGCGTACCCGCTGACCAGGCCCGCCACCGCGCGGGGGACCGGACGGCCGCGCAGGGCGGTCGCGATGACGTAGGCCCAGTCGGCGCCCGGCACGCACACCAGCAGCAGGTCGACGGCGAGGAAGGAGAAGAGCAGTCCCGAGTCCATGAGGGGGACATTAGGCGTGAATGGCCCAAAGGTGTTTCCGAAATTTGCCCGTGATCGCGTTATCCGAGCAAATATCTTCCTCATGGACGATGTGGACCGGAAAATCCTTGCCGAGCTGCAACAGGACGGGCGGCTGACCCTGACCGAGCTGGCCGGGCGGGTGAGGCTCAGCGTCTCGCCGTGCCACCGGCGCCTGCGCGAGCTGGAGCGGTCCGGCGCCATCCAGGGCTACCGGGCGGTGGTGGACCCGGGCGCGCTCGGGCTGAACTTCGAGGCGCTGGTCTTCGTCTCCATGCGGCAGGAGGACCGGGAGACGGTCCTGGAGTTCGAGCGGGCGGTCAGCGAAGTGGAGCACGTCCTCGACGCCCAGCGGCTGTTCGGGGAACCCGACTATCTGCTGCGGGTGGCCACCGCCGACCTCGCCGCCTTCCAGCGGCTGTACGACGAGCGGCTCGCGACCCTGCCGGGCGTGCAGCGGCTCACCTCGACGCTGGTGATGAAACACGTGGTACGGGACCGTCCGCTGCCCGCGTGAGGCCCGGACAGCGCACAGGCGGCGGTTCGCGAGTGCGAAACCACCGCCTGCCAGACAGGACGTGCCACCCGGGCGCCGCCGGGTGCTGAGGGTGCTACTTCGTCGGCTTCTTGCCCGTCACACCCAGGTGGACCAACAGTGCCAGGTTGGGCTTCAGCTGGGCCGGCTTCACCCCCCAGGACTGGAAGCCCTTCTGGTGGGAGGCCACCGCCGCGAGCATCGCGACCAGTGAGCCGGCCATCGCCGCCGGGCTGACGTCCTTGTCGACCCTGCCCTTGGACTGCAGTTCCGCGATGGAGTCGGCGAGGGAGCTGTTCACCGAATTGAGGATCTTCATGCGGATCTTGTAGAACCGTTTATCCCCCTCGGCCGCGCCGAGGTCGACCACGCGCAGGATCGCATCGTGCTTGCGCCAGAACTCCAGGAAACCGTCCACGAGTTCCTGTGCGGTCTGCCAGCCCGCCTTACCGCCCCAGGTGCGCCCCGCGAGGAGTTCGGTCAACCCCGCGCCCTCGGCGGCCATTTGCTCGGCGATCTCCAGGACGGCACCCTCGACGTCCGGAAAGTACTGGTAGAAGGTCGCAGGTGAAGTCCCCGCCTTCCGCGCGACATCGATGACCTTGACGTCCCGGTAAGGGGAGGAGCTGAGCATCTCGCTGAGGCAGTCGAGCAGCTTCTGCCGGGTCGCCTGCCCACGCCGGCCGGCCACGCGGCCGTCGACGGTACGCACTTGTCCTGTCATGCCGTCAGCTTACCGAGGGGGGGTCGGAGCGCGATTTGGCCGACTGCAAATGGGGTGCACGGGCACACAGAGCGTGGTGCGGCTGGTCTGCGCCGTGCGAGCGGCCCGGTTACTTTGACGACATGGCCGAAAACAGGGCATCCGGGAACGAAGAGGCGTACGGAGAGACGTACGGGGGGGAGTACCGCGAGGGCGTCCCCTGCTGGGTGGACGCCCAGCTGCCCGACGTCGAGGCGGGCAGGCGGTTCTACGGTGAGCTTTTCGGGTGGACCTTCGAGGCGGGGTACGGCCCCTTCGTCTGGGCCCGGCTGGACGGGGAGCCGGTCGCCGCACTCGCCCACAAGGCGGACGGCCGCATGCCCACCGTCTGGACCGTGTACTTCGCCACCCCGGACGCCGAGGGGCTCGGCCGGCGGATCACCGCCGCCGGCGGACAGCTGATCCTGGCCCCGTTTCCGGTGGACGGCCTCGGCACCGCCGCTCTCGCCGCCGACCCCGAGGGCGCGGTGTTCGCCCTGTGGCAGGCGGGCAGCCACCGGGGCTTCGGGCGCCGGTACGCCCCCGGAACCTTCGTCTGGGCCGAGCTGTACACCCGGGACACCGCCGCCGCCAACGCCTTCTACGGCGGCCTCTTCCACGACGCCCTGTTCGGCAGCGGCGCCGAGCCCGACTTCGGGCGGGCGGACGTCACCGAGGTGTTCCCCGCCGAGATGCCCCCGCACTTCCTGACGCACTTCCGGGTCACGGACCTGGAGGACGCCCTCGGGGCCGTCCAGCGGCTCGGCGGGCGGGTGCAGGCGCCACCCTTCGGAACGTCGTACGGGCAGGTGGCCGTGGTCACCGACAATCAGGGGGCGTCGTTCGCACTGCTGCAGCGCTGAAACATCCAGTCTGTCCGAAGACACCCCGATTTTTCACCGGGTTCGCAACCAGGGGCTCGGCCAGGAAGAATCAGGGTGCGTGCCGCCACGGCGGTGCGGTGGTGAGACGCTGCACTTCGGCCGCGTCCATATGCGGGTGACGCGGTTCGTACGGGGAGGTGGCAGGCAAGTGGTGGATCAGCTGACGCAGCACGATCCGCGGCGGATCGGGCCGTTCGAGGTGCTGGGCCGGTTGGGCGCCGGCGGCATGGGGCTGGTCTATCTGGCACGCTCGGCGTCCGGCCGGCGCGTGGCGATCAAGACGGTGCGCACCGAGCTGGCCGAGGACCAGCTCTTCCGGGTCCGCTTCACCCGCGAGGTGGAGGCGGCACGCGCGGTCTCCGGCTTCTACACGGCGGCCGTGGTGGACGCCGACCCCCGGGCCGCCGTGCCCTGGCTGGCCACCGCCTACGTTCCCGCGCCCTCGCTCGAGGAGATAGTGAACGATTGCGGGCCGCTCCCGGCCCAGGCGGTGCGCTGGCTCGCCGCGGGCGTCGCGGAGGCCCTCCAGTCGATCCATGGCGCGGGCCTGGTCCACCGCGACCTGAAGCCGTCGAACGTGCTCGTGGTCGAGGACGGCCCCCGGGTGATCGACTTCGGTATCGCGTCCGGCGTTTCGAACACCCGTCTGACGATGACGAACGTCGCCGTCGGCACCCCCGCCTACATGTCCCCCGAGCAGGCCAAGGACTCCCGCAGCGTCACCGGTGCCAGCGACGTCTTCTCGCTCGGCTCCACCCTCGTCTTCGCGGCCACCGGCCACCCGCCCTTCCACGGCGCCAACCCGGTCGAGACGGTCTTCATGCTGCTGCGCGAGGGCCCCGACCTGACCGGCCTGCCGGACGAGCTGCGCCCGCTCATCGAGGCCTGCATGCAGATGGAGGCCGCCGGCCGGCCCAGCCCCGCCGACCTCCAGGCCCAGCTCGCCCCCCACCTCTTCGGCTCCGGCTCCGACGACAGCGGCACCGCCTCCGCCTGGCTGCCCGAGAAGGCCGTCGCCCTGATCGAGGCCCGCCGCGGCGGCCGCCCCGCCGCCAAGCCGGCCCCGACCGCGCCCGGCCCGCGCGGCGGCGCCAGTGCCGGTGGCCGAGGGCCCGTGCCCCCGCCGCCGCCCTACGATCCCGCCGTTCCCTCCCTGTCCCCGTCCCCGGTGCCCGTCGGCGCCATGGGCGCGCCCGACACCGGGCCGGTCCGGCTGGCCGGCGCCCCGGTGCCCATCGGCCCCGGCCCCCGGGTCGCCGACGCGCGCGCCGCCGCCGTCAAGGCGCCCCCGCCGGAGGCCGGCCTGGTCGCGACATGGTCCCGCCCCCGCCCCGGCGTGACCGGCGCCGACACCGCCGCGCCGGCCGCCCCGCCCGCACCGGCCGAGTCCGCGACCGGCTGGCGCCCCTGGCGCTTCCGCATGTCCAACGACGTCTGGGGCACCCCCGCCGTCGACAGCGGCCTGGTCTACGTCACCTCCTTCGAGGTGCACGCGCTGGACGTGTCCACCGGCCGCCGCCGCTTCAAGACCCGCGACGTCGCCTGGTCCATGGCGGTCGCCGACGGCCGTATCCACGCCTCCGACGGCCCCACCCTGTTCGCGCTGGACGCCCGCGAGGGCACCGACCTGTGGCGGCTGTCCACGGACGCCTGGGTGTACTCCCTCAAGGCCGACCGCGGCACGGTCGTCACCGGCACCCGCGGCGGCGGAGTCCTGGCGTGGGAGGCCGCGAACGGCCAGAAGCTGTGGGAGATCGCCGGCTGCCAGACCGACTTCGAGTCCCCCGAGGCCGGCCCCCTCGTGCACGACGGCACGGTCTACGTCTGGCAGGACGCCCGGCTGCGCGCCCTCGAGGCCCGCACCGGCGAGGAGCGCTGGTCGTACCCCATCGGCGACGCGGCCTCCTGCGGCGGCGTCCCGGTCCGCATCACGCCGGCCCCCGACGGCTACGTCTACGTGTCCGCCGGCACCCGCGTCCTCGCGATCGACGTGGCGAGCGGCATGGTGCGCTGGCACTTCGAGGCCCCGGCGGTCTTCCTGTGCCCGCCCGCCTTCGTCCCCGGCCCCGCGGTCACCGGCGGCGGCGTCTACCTCGCCGACTACCTCGGCACGGTCTACGCCCTCGACGCCACCGACGGCCGCGACCGCTGGCGCATCGCCACGGAGGCCCGCTCGTCCGTCGAGCCGGTCCTGGTGGCGGCGGGCCACGTCCACGTCGGCAGCGGCAAGGGCCTCTACACGCTGGACGCGGTCACCGGCACCCCGAAGTGGCGGTTCCAGGCGGGCGGCGAGGTCGTCGGCGCGCCCGCGGTGGCGGAGGGCCGCATCCACTTCGGCTCCACCGACCACCTCCTCTACACCCTCAAGGCCGACGACGGCCGCCTGCGCTGGAAACTGGCGACGGGCGGCGAGATCACCGGCTCGCCCGTGGTGCAGGACGGTGTGGTGTACGCGTGCAGCAAGGACCGGTGCGTGTACGCGCTGGACGCGGAGAAGGGCACGGGGACCGCGCGTACCACGTAACCCCCCGCCAGGCGGCGCCGCGCCGATAAGACGCGCGCGTGCATGCAGCGGCACGCACGGTCAGGTCACCGCCGTACTGGCTTTCGTGGTGCTCAGCCCGACGGGCCTCTCCACGGGCCGGCACCACAGCCGCCACGGCAGCGCGGGGGCGGCGCGGAACAGGAAGTCGAGCCGACGGCGGTTCGGCCGTCCGGGGTGCGGACCTCGGCCTGGGGCTCCGGACACAGGCCGGCGTCGGACATGCGCAGTCGGGCCACCGTCTCTGCGGGTGAGCCTGTCCTGGGATCGGCGAGCCGCAGCCGGTCGTGGGCCCGGGTGGCGCCGTGGAGCGGGCTTGGAGGGCACGCGCCAGTGCGGCCGGGGTGGTGAGCGGTGCGTGGCGCACCCCGTCGACCCGGCGGTGGCCGAGCGCGGACTCCACGGCGACCAGCGCGTCATCCCTCGATCCCGCCCGGAGGAGGTCGGCGAGGGTACGAGGGACCCCGGTGACGCGCAGGCCGCAACGCTCCACGATGTCGGTCACGGGAAGAGGGATCCGGTGGATCCGGACGCCGGCCGCCGGACCGCTCCGGGTACGAAGCCCGGGATCGGTGAACTCGAGCCGGTTCGCTGCCTCGGCACCCAGGGTCTCGATCATCCAGAGGCGAGCCGCCGGCCGGTGACTGACGATGAGCCCCGGATTGAGCAGTTGGGCCGCCCGCAGCCGCAGGAGCACACCGACCGTTCTCCCGGGCTCCGCCCAGGCGCCGCTCCTGATCCGGGTCCGCCCTTCGCCGCCAAGCCGCCGCGAGAGCGAGCTCCGGGGCCACCCGGCCGCCGACGCCCGCGAGGTGAGCAGCACGCCCCCCTCGACAAGGTTCTTTGCCCCGCTTGCTGTGGACAACTCCCCCCGGGCCTCGGCTGGAGGCTGGAATTGGCAGATCCGTTCCACCACAGGCCGCGCCGACCTCGGTCAAGGCCACGCGCTCGTGGAACGAATCCGCCAATTCCCGGGCGGGACAGGAGGGTCAGCGGGTGCGCAGGGCCGCCATGAACGCCGTCCACGAACCCTGGACACGCCTCGGCCGCGACGGCCCCCCTCCGTGCCGTCGCGGCCGACCCCCGTCGGGAGGGTGGTCTTACTTGCTGTCCAGGTCCAGGGCGGGCGGAGCGGGCATGGCGTTGTTCATGGTGACGATCGCCTCGTCCGTCGCGGGCGGCGTGGGCATGGCGTTGTTCATGGTGACGATCGTCTCGTCCGTCGCGGGCGGCGTGGGCATCGCGTTGTTGTCCGGCGAGACGGTCGTCTTCTTCTGGTCGCTCATGGGCCTGTGTTCCTCTGCTTGGTGACGAGTGAGGAACGCCCGTCCGGAAGCTCCCCCGAGGCTTCTGGACGGGCGTTCGGAGCCGCACACTAACCGGTTGGGCTCCGGGTCGGACCATCTGCCCCCCGATGCGAAGGTCTGACGGGAACGAGCATGCCGGGAGGAGATAAACGAACGCTGAACGTCCGCATTTCCTGGTGGAGAAGCGCCTTGGTCACCCTGCGGACGCGAGGAGCGGTCGCACGGTGTCGGCCTCCGGCGCACCGCTTTGTTCGTAGAGGTTGAGCGCTTCGTGCCAGCAGGCTCTGGCCCGGTCCACCTGCCCCAGCTCACCCAGCGCCTGTCCCAGGAGTGTCAGGACGTTCCCTCGCATCCGGTCGCCGCCGATGCACCCCAAGGTGACTGCCAGTTCGGCGTGTTGGGCGGCCTGCGCCGGGCGATGCGCCGCGAGGTGCACCTGTGCGATCCGGAAGTTGGTCACCCCCTCCCACAGTCGCTGCCGGTGGTTGTTGAAGATGCTCAGGGCCTCGGAGAACTGGTCCAGTGCCTCGCTGGGACGTCCGGCCTGGGTCAGGGCCACTCCCAGCGCGAAGTGGCTGTTGGCGAGGCGCACGGAGCGCCCGATCTCGCTGTGTGCCGCTAGGCCGCGCTTCGCGATCTCGACCGCTTTGGCCGTATCACCCATCCCCAGGTACGCGCGTGACAGGTTGCCCAGGACGGTGGCTTCGAAGGGCCGGTTCCCCGCTGCCCTCAGACCTATGAGTGCCTGGTCGAACAAGGCCTTTCCCTCGGCGAACCGGCCCTGGTGCAGGCAGATGAGTCCCCGGTTGTTGGCCACCCAGCTGACCGCGGTGGCGTCCTGCGCGGTGCCGGCCAGTTCCATGGCGACGCGGGCTTCGTCCTCCGCATGCTCGATGCGGCCGGAGACCAGGAGCACGTCGCTGAGTACCGTACGTGCCCTTCCCTCCGCCCGCTTGTCGCCCACGGCTCGGGTGGCCTCACAGGTGGCCCTGGCCGTCATCTCGTACTGGTACGAGCTGGCCCCGGATTCGGTCAAGTCCTTGGCTGCCCAGAGGAGGTCGACAGCCCGCCGCAGTCTCCTTGTTCCCGCCGCCTGCCGCACGCAGGCCAGCAGCGGCCCCGCCTCCGTGTACAACCAGTCGAGGGCCGCCGCCCCGTCGACGAAGCGAAGCCCCGGATAGTGCGTGGGCTCCAGATCGTCGATCAGTCGGTCCCGGGGCTGCTCGATCGCGTACACCTGCGCAGTCGTCGCCAAATAGAAGTCCAGCAACCGCGACATGGCAGCCTCCCGCTCGCTCGGCGGCTGTTCGTCCCGCTCCGCGCATGCGCGCGCGTAGAGCCGGACCAGGTCGTGGAAGCGGTAGCGGCCAGGCGCGGCCGACTCCAGCAGTGACGTGTCGACGAGGGACTCCAGCAGGTCCTCCGTCTGCTCCGGCGGGAGGTCAAGGACCGCCGCGGCGGCGGCCAGGGACATGTCCGGGCCGTCGGCCAGGCCCAGCAGTCTGAACGCCCGCGCCTGGGCGGGCTCCAGTTGGCCGTAGCCCAGTTCGAAGGTCGCCTTGACCGCCAGGTCCCCGGCCTGCAGCTCGTCGAGCCGGCGCCGCTCGTCCGCCAGCTTCGCCGCGAGGACCGACACCGTCCAGGTGCGGCGGGCCGCCAGGCGGGATGCCGCGATGCGGATGGCCAGGGGGAGGAAACCGCAGGCCGCGACGACGTCCAGCGCGGCCTCGCGCTCCGAGGCCACCCGCTCCACGCCGACGATCTTCGTGAACAACGCCAGCGCCTCGTCAGGCGACATCACGTCCAGGTCCACCAGGTGGGCCCCGGCCAGGTCCACCATCCGTATCCGCGACGTGACCAGCGCCGCGCAGCCCTCCGTGCCGGGCAGCAGGGGGCGTACCTGGGCCGCGTCCTTCGCGTTGTCCAGGAGTACGAGCACCCGGCGGCCGTCCAGGACCGAGCGGTACAGCGCCGCCCGTTCCTCCAGGGAGTCCGGGATCGCGGAGTCCGCCGTGCCCAGGGCGCGCAGGAAGGAGCCCAGGACCGTTTCCGGTTCCGCGGCGCGGTGGCCGGCGCCCTGGAGGTCCACGTACAGCTGGCCGTCCGGGAACGCCGGGCGGGCGCGGTGGGCCACGTGCACCGCCAGCGTCGTCTTGCCCACGCCGCCGATACCGGCCAGCGCCGAGACGGCCATCACCCGGCCCTCCGCCTCCGACGCCGAGGCCAGTACGTCGCTCAGCTCGCTCACGAAAGCGGCCCGGCCCGTGAAGTCGGGGACCGACGCGGGCAGCTGTGCCGGGCGGACCGGGACGACGGACGGCTCCGTCACCGGTGCCGAGGGCTCGGCCAGAGCCGGGTCGGCCTGCAGGATGCGCTGTTGCAGTTCACGGAGGCCGGGGCGAGGATCCACGCCCAGTTCGTCGGCCAGCAGGCGGCGCGTGTCGGCGTACACCGCCAGGGCCTCCGCCTGCCGGCCGCTGCGGTACAGCGCCAGCATCAGCAGTTCGCGCAGGCGCTCGCGCAGGGGGTGCGCGGCCGTCAGGGCCGTCAGCTCCGACACCGCCTCGGCATGGCAGCCCTGCTCGAGGTCCAGGTCCAGGCGGGACTCGAGCAGTACCAGGCGCCACTCCTCCAGCCTGGCCCGCTGCCCCTCCGCGTACGGGCCGGGGACGCCGGCCAGCGGCTCACCGTCCCACAGGGCCAGTGCCCGGTTCAGGGTCCGGCGGGCGTGGGCGAGGTCGCCGTTGCTCCGCGCCTTCTCCGCCTCGGCCGCCAGTCCCTGCGCCGCCGCGAGGTCCAGGGCGCCCTCACGCAGGCCGCGTACCGCGTAGCCGCCCGACTCGCTGACCAGAACTCCGGGGTCCAGGACCTTCCGCAGCCGGGACGCGTACGTGCGCAACGCCGCCAGTGCCTGCGAGGGAGGCTCGGTGCCCCACAGTGCGTCGATCAGCTCCGCGGCCGTCGCCGTACGGCCCTCGCGCAGCAGCAGGGCTGCCAGCAGGGCGCGCTGCTGAGGGGAGCCCGTGCTGAGCGGCGCCTCGCCGCGCCAGGCCCGCACCGGACCGAGCACGCTGAAGCGCAACGCCGCCGGCTCCGCGATGGTCACGGAGTCGGCGCGCCGCTGCTCCGGCACTCGCGGCCCACCGTCCATGGGTTCGTCCCCCTAGGCACTCGAACAACTCCGCCAGTTTGCCTTGTTCCGGGCGGTTGCGTCAGCCGTGCGAGACGCCGATCACATATGGGCGCGCCTTGGTCCACAAGGCCCTCACACGGTCTTCGCACGGCGGCCGCCCAGGAGGGGCGGGGACAGTAGTTGACGAGTCGTCACGGCACGGCTGTTCGTCAAGCGGCAGGGAACCCATGGGGAGGTGCCGTTCGGTGGGTTCGAGAAGAGCGGGGTGGGGCGCGACGTCGGGTCGTACGCCCTGCACGCGTACAGCGCGCTTCGGGTGCCTGCCCCGGCCGGGGAGGGCCGGCGCCCTCTCAGGGCTGGTTGTGCGGGCTGATCCAGGCGATCTCGCGCCTGCGCAGGAACCAGTCGGCGCTGCCCGACGGCCGCTTGGCCCCGTAAGAGCCGGCGAACGGGTCGTTGTGCACCGCCTCGGCCGGGACCCCGGTCTGGCGCAGGGCGGTCCGGACCGCGGCGACCATGGGGCCCGGGCCGGCGACGAACACCTGCACGTGCTGCACTCCGGCCGCGACGGCGCACGCGGCGACCTCACGCAGCAGGCGTTCGTGGCCGTCCTGGGAGCCGCCGGCGCGTGGGGCGAGGGCGACGCCGACGTCCAGCCAGTGGTGTTTGTCGGCCAGGGCGGTGAGGTCGTCCCAGTCGTAGAGGTCCCGCTCTGTGCGTGCGCCCACGAGCAGTTGGACCGGGGGCGGTTCGAGCTGGAGGGCCAGGTCCTCGATGAGCGCCTTGATCTGTGCCCAGCCGGTGCCGCCCGCCACGCAGAGCAGCCCGCCGCCCGGGGTGGCGGGCACGCCGAGCGTGCCCATCGGCGGTCCCAGGCGCACCACGTCGCCGACCTGTACGAGGTCGACCAGCGCGGGGCTGAGCGCGCCGTCCCGTACGCGGCGGACATGCAGCTCCAAGGTGTTGTCCAGCCGTGGCGCGTTGGCGATCGAGTAGGGCCGCCAGACCTGCGGGGCCTGGCTCGTGGTCAGGCTCAGGTACTGGCCGCTCCGGTAGGGGTAGGGCATGCGGGGGCGCAGCGTCAGCACGGCGACGTCGGCTGTGCGCGGCTCGTGGCGCACGACGTCGGCGTCCCAGTAGTCGGGCAGTTCCTTCGCGTCGGCCTCGGCCGCCGCGTCGATCATGACCGTGCTGATGACGGAGTAGGCGGCGAGCCAGGTGTCCTGGATCTCCTCCGACCACTGGTCGCCGGAGAAGGTCTTCAGTGTGGCGATCAGGCTCATGCCCACCGCGGGGTAGTGCTCGGGTCGTGCTCCGAACTTGCGGTGGTCGAAGCCGAGTTGCCGCAGATAGGCGACCAGCGCGTCGGTGTCGTGCGCATGGGCCGCCGCGTGTCCGAGGGCCAGCAGCAGTCGGTCGCGCTGTTCGTCCATGCGCTCGGGGAACATCGACCGGATGCCTGGGTGTGCGGCAAACAGATGTGCGTAGAAGAAGCGGGACGCCTGTTCTGCCCGGCGCTCAACTATGGCGAAACTCTGCTTGAGAAGGTCAGAATCGAAGGACACTGGCCGATTCTAGGCCCGCATTTCACAATAACCGCATGTTTTCTGCACGCTGCGGTGGCGTGTCGCGTGGGGGTCAGGGCCGACCCGGGCCCAGGAAAACGGGGTTGGTGAAGGCGGCCAGCGGGCCTGGCAGGGCTGTGACGGCCGGGTCGTGACGGACCTCGGCGCGTACGTACGCCGAGGACACGGCAGTTGTACGCCACTGGGCCGAACCGACGCCGGAAACAGGCATGTTGCCGCTCGTGAAGAGCGTGCCCCGGTCGGTGACGAAGCGGATCGTGCAGCGCGGCGCCCCCGTCACCGCCAGGTGGACCGTCACCGGCATGTCGTCCGGCACCTCCAACCACTCGCCGGCAACCGCCTGTTGCCCGGACTCGGCCGTCGCGTCGAAGTCGAGCCGTACGTAAGGGGATTCGGCCACGTACGAATGGCCGGCGCGCAGGCCGTCCTGGATCGCCTCCCGGGTCAGATCGTCGGCGAGGACGACCGTCTGGGGCAGGCCGACCTTGTCCGGGGCGCGGTGGGCGTCGCTGCCGCCCATCGCCGGCAGCCACGCCCGCCGCTCACGTGCCGAGGTGGCGAGCCCCGCATCCCAGGCGGCCAGGGCCACTTCGTCGTCGGGCGTGTACGGCCCGTTCCACACCTCGACCGCGTCCGCCTCCGCGAACCCGAACTTCCAGGCGCATCCGAGGCACGTGGCGTACGGATGCGCCGGTACGACCAGCCCCCCGGCGCGGCGGATCTCCCGGGCGAAGTGCGCCCAGCGGTTGTCCCGGGCCCGGTAGCGCCAGTCGACGAACGTGCCGGGGTCGGTCCCGAGGGCCAGCACATGGCCGTTGCGCGTGGTGACCTCCTCGCCGAGCAGGACGAGCAGGTCGTCGCCCGCCACGTCGGCCCAATGGGCGTGGGAGGACGTCGTGTTGTGCTCGGAGCTGTTGATGAAGTCCAGTCCGGCAGCGCGGGCCAGCGTCGCGATCTCGGCCGGGGTGCGCCGGCCGTCGGAGTGCCAGGAGTGCAGGTGACAGTCCCCCCGGTACCAGTTCCGCCCCCGGCCCGCAGCCCGCGCGGGCGGATACACCGGCCGCGGGGTCCTGCCGGGCTCCCCTTCGGTGAGCGTCACCGTCAGCTCGTACGCCAGGCCCTGCGGGGCGACGGTGTAGGGACCGAGCGCGATGTGCCAGGTCCCCGGGCTGAGCGGGCCCGGCAGATAACCGGGGGTGGCGTCGTCGGCCCGGACGAAGAACTCCGTCCGGGCCCCGCCCGACCATCCCCGAAAACCCGACTCGAGACCGCGTTCGTCGAAGAGACCGATGTCGAGCGCGTTGCCGGGGGTGCCGCGCGGCACCGAGGGCCGGTCGTAGGCGTAGGCGACGTGCAACTCCCGGGTGCCGGGCGGTACTGCCACGGGCACGTAGACACAGTCCGGCGCGCCCGGAGCGAGAGTGCCGCGCAGGGTCGTCACACGTCCAGGGTAGATACGGGGCAGGCGCGGGGCCACGGCGAAATCCCGACCGGTCGGTATCGACAGACGGGACGGCAGCCGGTACAGATGACCCATGCGCATCGCCGTCACGATCTTCCTCACCGATGAGACCGTCACCCCCACCCGGCTCGCACGGGAGCTGGAAACGCGCGGCTTCGCGGGGCTGTACCTGCCGGAGCACACCCACATCCCCGTCGAACGGACCACCCCGTATCCGGCCGGCGGCGAGCTGCCGCGCGAGTACGGCCGTACGCTCGACCCCTTCGTCGCGCTCGGGCAGGCGGCGGCCGTGACCGAGCGGCTGGGGCTCGGCACCGGAATCACCTTGGTGGCCCAGCACGACCCGATCGACCTCGCCAAGCAGGCGGCGACCCTGGACCATCTCTCCGGCGGGCGCTTCACCCTCGGCGTCGGCTTCGGCTGGAACGTGGAGGAAGCCGCCGACCACGGCGTTCAGTGGCGCACCCGGCGGGCGCTGGTCCGTGACCGCATGGCCCTGATGCGGGCGCTGTGGTCGGAGGAACCGACCGGGCACGAGGGCGAGTTCGGGAGTGTGCGACCGAGCCTCGCGTTCCCCAAGCCGGTGCGCGAGCCGCGCGGACCGGTCGTCGGCCCGCGCATCCTGGTCGGCGGGGCCGCCGGGCCCGGGCTGTTCGCGCACATCGCCGAGTACGCCGACGGCTGGCTGCCGATCGGCGGACGCGGGCTGTCCGAGTCGCTGCCCGTGCTGCGCTCGGTGTGGGCGGACGCGGGCCGCGACCCGGCCACCCTCCAGTGCGTCCCGTACGCCGTCCACCCCACCCCCGGCAAGCTCGCCCACTACGCCGACCTGGGGATCGAGGAGGTCGTGGTCCAGCTGCCGCCCGCGGGGGAGGCGGAGGTACTGCGCGCGCTGGACGCGTACGCGAGCCTTCTCCAGCCCTCGTCCCAACCCCTCGTCAGCCCCTCGTCAGCCCCTCGTCCTTGATCGGCGCGAACGTATCCTCGAAGGATGACGACTTCCGCGACCTCCGGAACCGGCGGACCCACCGAGAACTCCATGCGTCGCGCCCTCAAACGCGCCCGCGACGGCGTCGCCCTCGACGTCGCCGAGACGGCGGTACTGCTCCAGGCCCGTGGCGAGGCCCTCACCGACCTCGCCGCGTCGGCCGCCCGGGTACGGGACGCGGGCCTCGAACAAGCGGGCCGTCCGGGTGTCATCACCTACTCGAAGAGCGTCTTCATCCCCCTGACCCGGCTGTGCCGGGACAAGTGCCACTACTGCACGTTCGTCACCGTCCCCGGCAAGCTGCGCCGGGCGGGCCACGGAATGTTCATGTCCCCGGACGAGGTGCTGGACATCGCCCGCAAGGGCGCCGCCCTCGGCTGCAAGGAAGCCCTGATCACCCTCGGCGACAAGCCCGAGGACCGCTGGCCGCAGGCGCGCGAATGGCTCGACGCGCACGGCTACGACGACACCATCGCCTACGTCCGCGCGATCTCCGTCCGCATCCTGGAGGAGACCGGGCTCCTGCCCCACCTCAACCCCGGCGTGATGACCTGGACGGACTTCCAGCGTCTGAAGCCCGTCGCCCCCTCCATGGGCATGATGCTGGAGACGACCGCGACGCGGCTGTGGTCCGAGCCCGGCGGCCCGCACCACGGCTCCCCGGACAAGGAACCGGCCGTACGCCTGCGCGTCCTGGAAGACGCCGGCCGCTCCTCGGTCCCCTTCACCTCCGGCCTGCTCATCGGCATCGGCGAGACGTACGAGGAGCGTGCGGAGTCCCTCTTCGCCCTCCGCAAGGTCTCCCGGGCCTACCACGGCATCCAGGAGCTGATCATCCAGAACTTCCGCGCCAAGCCGGACACGGCGATGCGCGGCATGCCGGATGCCGAACTGGACGACCTGGTCGCCACGGTGGCCGTCGCCCGCCACATCATGGGCCCCTCCGCCTGCCTCCAGGCCCCGCCGAACCTGGTCGACAGCGAGTACGAGCGGCTGATCGGCGCCGGCATCGACGACTGGGGCGGGGTCTCCCCGCTGACCATCGACCACGTCAACCCCGAGCGCCCCTGGCCGCAGATCGAGGAGCTGGCCGAGCGGTCCGCGGCGGCCGGCTTCGAGCTGCGTGAACGCCTGTGCGTGTACCCGGAGTTCGTCCGCCGCGGCGAGCCGTGGCTGGACCCGCGGCTGCGCCCGCACGTGAGCGCGCTGGCCGACCCGGAGACCGGCCTGGCCCTGCCGGACGCGGTGGTCGAGGGCCGCCCGTGGCAGGAGCCGGAGGAGGCGTTCGTACCGACCGGCCGTACCGACCTGCACCGCACGATCGACACCGAGGGCCGCACCGCCGACCGCCGCGACGACTTCGACGAGGTGTACGGCGACTGGGAGGCGCTGCGCGAGGCGGCGGCCCCCGGCATGGCACCGGAGCGCATCGACACGGACGTCCGCCAGGCCCTGCGCACGGCGGCCGACGACCCGACCCGCCTGACGGACGCCGAGGCGCTGGCCCTGCTGCACGCGGACGGCCCGGCGCTGGACGCCCTGTGCCGGGTCGCGGACGACGTGCGCAGGTCGGCCGTGGGCGACGACGTGACGTACATCGTCACCCGCAACATCAACTTCACCAACGTCTGCTACACCGGCTGCCGCTTCTGCGCCTTCGCGCAGCGCAGGACGGACGCCGACGCGTACACGCTGTCGCTGGAGCAGGTCGCGGACCGCGCCCAGCAGGCCTGGGACGTGGGCGCGGTCGAGGTGTGCATGCAGGGCGGCATCCATCCCGACCTGCCGGGGACGGCGTACTTCGACATCGCGAAGGCGGTGAAGGAGCGGGTGCCCGGGATGCACGTGCACGCGTTCTCCCCGATGGAGGTGGTCAACGGCGCGACCAGGACGGGCATGTCCGTCCGCGAGTGGCTGGCGGCGGCGAAGGAAGCGGGCCTGGACACCATTCCCGGTACGGCGGCGGAGATCCTGGACGACGAGGTCCGCTGGGTGCTGACCAAGGGCAAGCTGCCCACGGCGACCTGGATCGAGGTGGTCACGACCGCCCACGAGCTGGGCATCCGCTCGTCCTCCACGATGATGTACGGGCACGTCGACCAGCCCCGCCACTGGCTGGGCCACCTGCGCACGCTGGCTCGCATCCAGCGGGAGACGGGCGGCTTCACGGAGTTCGTGACACTCCCCTTCATCCATACGAACGCGCCGGTGTACCTGGCGGGCATCGCCCGGCCGGGACCGACGACGAGGGACAACCGCGCCGTGACGGCGATGGCCCGCCTCCTCCTCCACCCCTGGATCCCCAACATCCAGACAAGCTGGGTCAAGCTGGGCACAGAGGGTGCGGCGGAGATGCTCCGCTCGGGGGCGAACGACCTGGGCGGCACGCTGATGGAGGAGACGATCTCCCGCATGGCGGGCTCGTCCTACGGCTCGTACAAGTCGGTGCGGGACCTGGTGGCGGTCGCGGAGGCGGCCGGCCGCCCGGCGAAGCCGCGGACGACCCTGTACGGAGAGGTGCCGCAGGAGCGGCAGCGGGCGGCGGAGGCCTCCGACGGGCACCTGCCGGAGCTGCTGCCGGTGCTGGACTGAGGTCCTGGCCCGAACGCGGACTGAGTACGATGATCCGACCCCTGTGCTGAGGAGGGGGACCCGTAGCGGAGGAGATGCGTACCCGTGGCTGCCCGACTGCCCTCGTGGGCCTGGGTCTCCGGACTGACGGCGGGAGCGACCGCCGCCGTCATCGCCCTGGCCGTGCAGGCGAACCACGGGCCGCATCCCACGGCCTCGACGTCTGTGAAGCCCCGCCCGTCGGCATCGGCGGGCGGCCACGCGTCCGCCACCCCGCAGCAGCCGTCGCCGCCCGCGCTGCCGGCGGACTCCGGCACGGGCCGCCGGATCGTGTACTCGCTCGGTGAGAAGCGGGTCTGGCTGGTGGACGCGACCGGCAAGGCGAGCCGGACGTTCACGGTGTGGCCGGGCACGGTGAACCCCCGGCCCGGCAGCTACTCGGTCATCAGGCGGGTCCAGTCCCTCAAGGGCTCGGACGGTGTCGAGATCGAGCACGTCATGTACTTCACCCTGGCGTCCGGTGTGAACGTGGCCTTCTCCAATGCCCTCGACGGCGCTTCACCGCCGCCCGCGAACGGCAAGAAGCTGGGCGGCATCCGTATGCACAAGGAGGACGGCGCCGCCCTGTGGGCCTTCGGCGATCAGGGCACGAAGGTGACGGTCGTCACATAGACCCCGCCTGGCGCCCGCCCGGCAGCTGGTTGACGACCAGCGCCACTCCGCTGAGCACGACCACCCGGGTCGCCGCCTCCAGCCCGTTCCAGCTCTTCGACTGCCACATCGCGAACCACTCACCGCCGATGGCGATGAACCCGGCACCGAAGAGCAGGAGCAGCATCAGCAGCCCGTAGGTGGAGTACCGCCGGGCGAGATCGACGTCCCGCCGCACCCAGAGGGACGTCCCCCAGATCAGGACGAGGGCGGCCACCGACTCCCACACGATGATCGCCACGTAAGCGGTGTCCTGAAGCCCCTTGCTGGTGATCGCGCGCCACATCAGGTCGTCGTCCCTGAAGGTCGTGTCCATGGCGAGCACATGCTCCACGAACTGCTGGTTGGTCCCGAAGTCGGTGATGTTCCCGAAGGCGACGAGGGCGATGTAGAGGGCGACCGTGCCCGTGAGAACGCCGGAGGCGAGATCGAGGCCGGTGCGCCGTGCGGGGGTGACGGGAGTCCGTGGGGGGGTGGTGGTCATGGCGGGATTCTCCCCGGGGAACGCCACCTCGTCTCCTGCGCATTGAGCCAGAATGGAACGGCCGAGGGGGAAGGGCATACGCATGGTGCAGGCGCGGCCGTCGATGCAGGAGCTGATCGGGCGACGGAGACGGGCAGGGTTCGTCGGCCGGAGCGACGAACGGGCGGCGTTCCGGGAGAACCTGGACCTGCCGCCCGAGGACGAACGCCACCGCTTCCTCTTCCACGTCCACGGCAACGCGGGTGTCGGAAAGACATTCCTGGTACGGGAGTTGGAGCAGATCGCGCGGGAGCGGGGCGCGCTGACGGCGTACGTCGACGAGGGCGTGGGCAGCATCCCGGAGGCCATGGCGGCCATCAGCCGTGAATTCCTGCGGCAGGGCAGGGAGTTCAAGAGGCTCGACAAGGCGTTGGGCATGTACCGGGAACGGCGGCACGAGGCCGAAGTGGTGATGGCCGGGCTGGAGCCGGACCCGGACGGCCCGTCGGCGGTGACGGCGACGGCGGTACGGGCGGGACTGGCCGGCCTGAGCATGCTGCCGGGGGCCGGTCCTTTCGTGGGCGCGGTCGACCCCGCCCAACTGGCCCAGTACGCCGACCGGTTGCGGCGTGGCCTCAGCGCCCGGTTCGGCAACCAGGACGACGTGCAACTGGTGCTGTCCCCCGAGCGGGAGCTGACTCCCAGACTGCTCGACGAGTTGGCTGCCGTGGCCGCCGCCGCACCCTGGATCGTCCTGTTCTTCGACACCTACGAAAGGACCGGACCGTTCGTCGACGGCTGGCTGCACGAGCTGATGACGACCGACCGGCACGGGGCGCTGCCCGCCAACGTGGTCGTGGTCACGGCAGGCCGGCGACTCTTCGACACGGCCCGCTGGGGCGGCTTCGCCGACTTCATGACGGACCTGCCGCTCGGCCCGTTCACGGAGGCGGAGGCCCGGGGCCTGCTCGCGGACCGCGGCGTGCGGGACGAGTCGGTCGTCGCGGAGGTGCTGCGGCTGACGGCCGGACTGCCGGTTCTCGTCTCCACCCTCGCGGAGGCGAGGCCCACCGATCCGGGCGACGTGGGGGATCCGAGCGCGGATGCCGTGGAGCGGTTCCTGAAGTGGGAGCGGGATCCCGTGCGGCGGGGGCTGGCTCTGGCCTGTGCGCTGCCCCGGCGGCTCGACGCGGACGTGTTCCGGGCCGTGGCGGAGTGCGGCGAGGAGGAACTCGACGCCCTGTACGGCTGGGTGCGGGAACTGCCCTTTGTCGACGGGCGCGGTGAGGCGGTGCGGTACCACGACGTCGTCCGAGCACCGATGCTCCGGCTGCAGCGGGCACGGTCGCCCCGGAGGTGGGGCGAGCTGCAGCGCCGGCTGACGGAGGTGTTCGGGCAGTGGCGTCATGAGATCGAAGGGGCCCGGGACACCGAGGAGCTGTGGACGGACGAGGAGTGGCGGGAACTGCGGCTGGCCGAGTCCTATCACCGGCTGTGCACGGGGGACCGGCAAGCGCTGCCGGTGCTGCTGCGGGAGTTCGTCCACGCCTGCGCCTCCGGTGACGCCACGGCACAACGGTGGGCGCGGGCCCTTGTGGACGCGGGCCAGGACGCCGACCTGGGGACCGTGGCCCGCTGGGGGAGCGATCTGACGCAGGCCCTCGATGACGGAGGAGTGGCCGCCGCACTCGGCCGGCTGCTGCACCGGGCGGCGCTCGACGAGCCGGAACGGGCACTCGCTCACGCGCTGCGCGGCAACAGCCTGCGGCGCACCGGGGCGTACGACGAGGCGCTGGCCGCGTACGGGAAGGCCATCGAGCTGGATCGCGGGCTGGCGCGGGCCTACCGCGGCCGGGCGCTGGCCCACGGCGAACTGGGTGACTACGGGGCGGCACTCGCGGACATCGAACAGGCCGTGGCGCTTGCGCCGGACTACCCGTGGAGTCATGCGGTGCGCGGCGAGTACCACCGCATGCTCCGCCATCACGACGAGGCGATCCAGCACCTGGACGAGGCGATCCGGCTCGACCCGACCAGCGACTTCGCCTGGGCCTCCCGGGGCGCGACCCGCCTCGCCCGGGGTGAACTCGACCGGGCTCTCGAGGATCTGGACCACGCCCTGGAACTCAACCCGGACTACGCGTGGGCGCTCGCCCGCCGGGCCCGCGTATGGCGCGCCCGGTCCGAGCCCGGCCGTCAGCTCGCCGACCTGGACCGCGCCCTCGCCCTGCAGCCGGACTGGTCCTGGGGCCGCTGCGAACGCGGCGACGCCCTCCGCGTGGCCGGGCGCGACGAGGAAGCCCTCGCCGACTACGACCGCGCGCTCGCCCTCGATCCCGAATACGCGTCGGCGTACGCGAGCCGGGGGGCGTCGTTGTCCAACCTCGGCCGTCACACGCAGGCACTGGCCGACCTCGACCACGCCCTCCGGCTGAGGCCGGAGTACCCCTGGGCGGAGCGCCAACGGGAAAACGTCCTCAGCGCCCTGTCATCGCAGGCGATGCACCGCGAAGGCCAGGAACCGGGTCCATGAGAAGTCCCGGAAGGCGAGCTGGACGCCGCATTTCCGTCCGCGGCGGCAGGAGCGTGCCCGCCCTGGGACACGACGTCGTCATGGTGGGCCGACCTCTCGAAGTGCCCCGCCGAGGCTGATTTGCCCCAGTGAACTGCCGCCTCCGGTCGATTACAGTGCTGTGCGTCGTACGTACGGACGGTTCCGTGGGGAGGTCTGGGTGGGTGCGACAGCCGGGCCCGTCTGGGGGCGCGCCGAGCAACAGGACTTCCGGAGCCGAGTGCGCGGCACGCTGCTCGGCGGTGCCGTCGGGGACGCGCTCGGCGGGCCCGTGGACACGCTCGCCCTGGAGGAGATCCGCTCCGTGCACGGCGGCGAGGGCCTGCTCGACCTGGCCTTCGGGCACGGCCGGCGCGGCACCGTCACCCACCACACCCAGCTCACCCTCTTCACCGTGGACGGGCTGATACGCGCCCAGGTGCGCCGCGACACCGGCGCCTGGCATCCGCCGACCGACCTGCACCGGGCGTACCGGCGCTGGGCGGCCACCCAGCGGGACTGGGGGCCCGACGAGCGCCGCGAGGACGACGGCTGGCTGGCGCGCGAGGAGTGGCTGTACGCCCGCCGTGACCCGACACGGGCCCTGCTCATCGGCTTCGGTGACGACACCATGGGGACTTTGCAGACACCGAAGAACCCCGGCGAACTGGGGCCGGAGGCGGTCGCCCGGTCCGCGCCGTTCGGGCTGCTGGTCGGCTGGGAACCCCAGCTCGTCGTGCAACTGGCCGTGGAGTGCGCGGCCCAGACCCACGGGCACCCCGTCGCCGCCCTGTCGGCGGGCGCGTACGCGGTGATCGTGCACGCGCTGGCCCGCGGCGACAGTCTGGACGGCGCCGTGCAGCGTGCTCTCGCCCTGCTCGCGGCCCGCCCCGGCCACGAGCCCGTGACGGACGCCCTGCAGCACGCGCTCGGCGCGGTACGGCAGGGTCTGCCGACGCCGGCACGCGTGGAGGAACTCGCGGGGGACGCCACCGCCGACAGCCTGCTCGCCGCGTCCGTCTACTGCGCACTGGTATGCGAGGACGTACGGCACGGCCTGTGCCTGGCGGTGAACCAGAGCGGCCCCTCGGCCGCCGCGGGCGCCCTCACCGGCGGCCTCCTCGGCGCCCTGCACGGCGAAACCGCCCTCCCCCCGGCCTGGCTCGCCGAACTGGAGGGCCGCCCGACCCTCCTGGTCCTGGCCGACGACTTCGCGATGGAGATGACCCAGGGGCCCGCGCTGCACGGACCGGCGGGAGCCTCTTCGGGGTGGCTGGCGAGGTACCCGCGGGGTTAGTCCGTCACTTCAGCGCGTCGGGGCAAGGAGTACCGCGCGGCAACTGGTACGGCGCGGCCAGCCGGTACGTCCCCGCCTTCGGCGCCAGCAGCATCGTCCACTTGTCGCCGTTGGGATCCTCCGGCGTCTCCATCAGACATCCGTTGGCGTTCTCGTACGACCGCCCGTCCGACAGCTTGTGCGGGGGCTTCAGGCTCTTGCCGTGATCGTCCACGATGCTCAGCCAGGGCGAGTACGGGATCCGGATGAGGATCCGTCCGGCCCTGCGCACCTCGATCGTCAGCTCGCCCTGCTCGGCCCGGTCCACCACCGCGTGGGGCTCGGCGAGCGGCGTCGGGTCGGTCACCTGGAACAGCTGCCAGTTCGCGTCGCCCCAGATCTGGCTCAGGTACGGCATCCCGCGCTGCAGCAGCTCGCGCTCGCGCTGGCCGCCGTCCCCGTCCGGGTTGTCCTTGGGCAGCACCACGAAGTGCACGGCCCACCGCTGGAGCCACTCGTGGTAGTTCGCCGAGTTCAGCGTGTCGTCGTAGAAGAGCGGGTTGCGCTCCATGTCGGCCTGGCGGTTCCAGCCGCGCGCCAGGTTGACGTACGGCGCGAGCGCGGAGGCCTCGCGGTGCGAGCGGGCCGGGACCACCTCGACACGGCCCTTCTCGGCGCCGACCTTCTGCAGCTCGTTCACCAGCGGGGCCAGTTCCCGGGCCCAGGACGCCGCCGGGGTCGTGTGGATGATGTCGTCCACCGACTTGACGCCGATCCAGGCGACGAAGCCCAGGAAGGCCAGCACGGTCAGGTACCACTTGCGCGACTTGCGCACCGTGAACGGCAGCGCCGCGATCAGCGTCACACCCGCGAAAAGCATCGGCAGCCGCGATATGTTCGAGCCGATCTGCGAGCTGATCAGCCACACGAGGACGACACCGACGCTGTACACGGCCGCCGTCAGCCGGACGGTGATCCACTCCTTGGGGACGAGGAACAGGATGAGCAGGCCGTAGGACAGGGGCAGGATCACCGAGAAGATCGTCATCGGCTGCGTGCCGGAGAACGGGAACAGCCACGCCGAGACGGCGACCACCACCGAGGGCGCCAGGCCCAGCGCCCAGGCGCCCGGCCGCCGCTTCTGGAGGAACAGCGCGACCGCGATCAGGCCCACGAAGAGCCCCGCGACCGGCGAGCCCATGGTGGCGAGCGCGGCCAGCGGTGCGGTGATCAGGGCCTTCGCCCAGCGTTTGGACCGCCACCGGTACGGCCAGCAGAAGACCGTCGCGACCGCGCCGAGCGCGAACATGGTGCCGAGCCCGAAGGTCACCCGCCCGGAGATCGCGTTGCAGACGAACGCGAAGACCCCGGCGAGCGAGGCCCACAGCGGGTTCTTCACCGCACGGCTGCGGATCAGGACGAGCGTCAGCAGGCCCGCCGACACCGTCCCGGCGATCATCATCGTCGTACGCACGCCGAGAACCGACATCAGATACGGCGACACCACGCTGTACGACACCGGGTGCATGCCGCCGTACCAGGCGAGGTTGTACGCCGAGTCGGGGTGACGGCCGACGAACTCGGCCCAGGCGTCCTGCGCCGCGAGGTCGCCACCACTGTTCGCGAACGTGAAGAACCAGATGATGTGCAGCACGCCCGAGAGGGCCGTCATGGACAGCACGGGGTGGGCGAGCAGCCGCTGCCGGAGGGGTTCGGCGGCGGAGAGAAGGCGCGCCGGTCCGGGGTTGCGGCGGCCGTACGGGCCGTCGTCACCGACGTCGTCACGACGGTCGTGACGGCTGTTGTGACGACTGCTCGTGTCAGTCGCGCCCGTCCCCCCGGTCCCGCCGGTCGCGGACAGGCGTATTCGTGGGCCGGACCCGGAGGTGGATCCCGGGCCCGGATCGGCGTCGTCGGCGCGTGTCGGCTCCGCTGTGGCCACCTGTAGGCACTCCCCGTGTCCCTGTCCCGTCTTCTTTTCTCGGCCGCGTCCCCGCGACCTGCCCCGATTCGTGACGCTAGCACGCACCCCGCCGCCGGGCCGCGTCGGCGGGGTACGAGGGACGTGGACGGGGGTCCGGGTCGGCGAAGACGGGTCAGCGGAGACGGGTCAGCGAAGACGGGTCAGCTTGTCCGCGAAACCGGGCTCGGTCAGGTCCTTCTCCAGAGCCACCGGCACCTTCACCGCCCCGGCCGAACCGTCACCCACGGTGAGCGATCCGACCTTGGTGCCGGCCTTCGCCGTGTGGGGCACGTCGTCGGCGGTGAAAGACAGCTTCACCTTCAGGCCCGCCCAGCCGGCCGCGGTGACGTCCTTGGTGACGACGACCGGGGTACGGCCGCCGAGACCGTCGTCCACGTACCCGACGACATCGCCCTTCTTCAGGATCGTCGCCGACTTGAGCGCACCCTGCGCGGCCCGGATGAGCTTGTCGCTGCTGTCCAGGGCGGCGTCGAGGATCGTGGGCTCCGGACCGCCCGCGGGCTGGCGCAGCACGGCGCCGACGATGGTGCGGGTCTCGCCGCCGGCCTGCTGCTTCGCCGCGAAGACGAGGTTGCCGAGGGCGGAGGTGGTGGTGCCGGTCTTGATGCCGACGACGTTGTTGTGGCCGACCAGCTGGTTCCAGTTCGAGTGGTAGCCGCCCTTGTAGTCGGTGTAGGACATCATCGCCGCGACCTCGCGGAAGGCGGGCAGCGTCATCGCGGTCTTGGCGAGCTTCACCTGGTCCACGGCCGTGCTGACGGTGGAGTCCGTCAGGCCCGAGGGGTCGGTGTACGTCGTGCTCGTCATGCCGAGCTTCTTCGCGGTGGCGTTCATCTTGGCCACGAACGCCTGCTCCGAGCCGGCGTCCCAGCGGGCGAGGAGGCGGGCCACGTTGTTCGCGGAGGCGATCAGGATGCCTTCCAGAGCCTCGCGCTGCGAGATGGAGTCGCCCTTGGTGACATGGACCGTGGACTCGTGGCCGGCGTTCGACTGGTCCTCGGCGGCCTGGTCGATCTTGATCTTCGGGCCGTCGGCGCCGCTCTTGAGGGGGTGGTCGTGCAGGATCAGGTACGCGGTCATCACCTTGGCGACGCTGGCGATCGGTACGGGCTTCTGGTCGCCGGAGTTGCCGAACGTGCCGACGCCCTGGACGTCGAGCGCGGCCTGGCCGTGGCTGGGCCAGGGGATGTCCAGCTTGCCGCCGTCGAAGGTGTACGTGTCCTTCGCGGTGAGGTCGAGGGTGGGCTGGGGGAGCGGGCGCAGAGTCTGCACGACCGCAAAGACGACTGCCAGGAGCAGGACCAGCGGGGTCCAGATCTTGACCCGTCGGACGATGGTCCTGAGCGGGGTCTCCGGCGGCGGAGGCGTGTTCGTCAGCTCGGCCAGCAGGTCCAGCGGAGGCTTCGGCGGGAGCGGCTGCTGGGTGGTGCGCTCCGGGCCGACCTGGGGAAGGCTGGTGGTGACGTCGGGCTTCAGCGCGACGAACTTGCTGGTGCGCTCGGAATCGGCGGCGGGAGCCTGCGGCGCCTTGGGGGCACCGCCGAGCTTCAGCATGGTGGTCGGCTGATCGACGTCGGGCTTCCGGGGCCGGACGGCCTTGAAGACGGCGGTGGGCTGATCGACACCCTTCGCCTTGGCCTCGCCTTCGGCGTCCTCGTTCCCGTCTGCGGGGGGCGTGTCCGTGTCGTGGGCCGGCTTCGCCTCGGCTTCGTCCTCGCCGTCCTCGGCGTCCTCGCCGTCCTCGTCCCCACCGGCACCGCCCGTGCGGGTTCCACGGTCGGCTGCGGGCGGCCCCTGCGGCGCGCCTTCGCCGGCGGCTTCCGGCTCGTCGCCGGACAACCCCGCCTCGGCTACGCCGTCGCCGTCGCGGTCCGCGGCCACACCCTCGCCCGCCACGGCCTCCGCATCTGCGTCCGCCGCGGTGGCATCGCCGGCGTCGGCGTTCCCCTTCGCGCCGCCGCTCGTGCCCTGGTCTGTGTCGGCCTTCGCGTCGGCAGCAGTGTCCGCGGTGGGCGTCGCCTTCCCGTTTGCGTCAGCGTCGGCGTTCGTCGCCTCCGCCTCCGCAGCCTTGGCCTCCGCCTCGGTGTCCCCCTCGGTGCGAGCCTCAGCGTCGTCCTCGCCCACGGCCTCCGTGCCGGCGGCCCCCTCGGTCCGCGCGTCAGCAGTCCCCTCGGCCTTCGCCTCGGTGGTCTTCTCGGCCCGCGGGTCAGCGCCGTCCGTGGCCACGTCGGTGTCCCTGTCGGTCTCCGCGTCAGCGGTCTTCTCTGCTCGCGCCTCAGCGCTGCCTTCGGCCGCCCCGGTGCCTCCCGTGGCCTTCGCCTCGGTGGTCTTCTCGGCCCGCGGGTCAGCGCCGTCCGTGGCCACGTCGGTGTCCCCGTCGGTCTCCGCGTCAGCGGCTCCCTCGGCCTCCCCGGCGGCGGTGTCCTCGGCGGAGGCGTCAGGGCTGCCCGTGGCCTTCGCCTCGGGCTCACTGTCGGCCTCGGCCGCCGCCCCGGCGGCCCCCTCACCGTCCGCCCCGTCGGCGTCCTCGGGCCGCGCCTCGGCGCCGCCTTCGTCATCCGCCGCGGCGGCGTCCTCGGACCCCGCCTCGGGCGTACCCCCGGCCTGCTCGTCCTTCGGGGCGGTGTCGTCCTCCGGCAGGTTCGGCGTGGCCGTGCGGACCCAGGCCGAGACCGCCTCTCGGAGGTCGGGGTCCTCGGCGGGGGCGGAGGGCTTCGGGGGGCGCAGGGAGAGAATCTGCGTTGCCGTGTCCGTCGTCCCGCCGGAGGAGTCCCCGTCGCGGGACATCGCCAGACGCGGATCGCGCGCCTCGGGAACCGGAACCGCGCTCCCCGACGTCGGTTCTGCCGACGACTCGCGCTGCTTCGACCTGTCGGGGGACTCGCCCGCCACCAATGCCTCCTCCTGCGCCGGACGCCCACTCGTGCGCCCTGTCCGAACCATGTACCAGTGTCCCGTGTGAGGGCTTGGCCCCTGTGGTAGACGAGAACGACATACCTGCCGGTTCCCTCACGAACCGGTCACGCACCCTCGACAGACCAATGTGAGAGGGGTCACCCTGTCATTCATCCACGCGGGGAGGCATGGATGGGCAGGAGCCGCAGAACACTTCCGGAGGAGCTTCTGTTGCTGGCACTGGACCCGGCCACGGGTACCACTGCACAGCCGCAGTCGCTCGACCTCGGTCTGGCCGGAGCGCAGCTAGTAGAGCTGGCGTTGGCCGGACGGATAGCCCCAGACGGGGATCGTATCGCCGTGGTGGTGCCACGGCCGACAGGAGATCCGACTCTGGACTGCGCGTTGGAGTTGCTGCGAAGGCGCGGCGCTCCGGTACGTGCCGTCCATTGGATCGGCGGGCCCCGGTTGGGGCTGCGCCAGACCTACCTCTCGCATCTGGAGCGGTGCGGCATGGTTGCCGCCGTACCGGGACAGATGTGCGGAGTACTTCCGACGACGCGGTACCAGGCGACGGACACCGCCATCAGCCGGGAGATCCGAACCCGGCTGGATACCGCGATCCGCACCGGCGTTCCGCCGGACCCGCGGACCGCGGCGCTCGCCGCGCTGGCCCACGCCGTCGGGCTCGGCAAGCACCTGTATCCGGGGAACGAGGGACGTTCGTCCCGGTCCCGGCTGCGGGATCTGATCCGGCACGACCCCATGGGCGGGCTGGTCGCGCATGCCGTGATGGACGTTCAGAACGGTGTGGCCGCGCAGCCGCGCCGCGGGCCGGCCGCGGCCGGCCGGCCGGCGGGGTCCGGCGTCAGGCCGGCCGCGGCGGAACCCGCCCGCGGTGTGCCGATGCAACCGCGCCACGGCCACGGATCCATGGCACGCGCCGCGGTCCACTGAGGGCCGACGGAGTTCGAACCGCCGCACCGCACCGTCAGTCCCCGGCACCCGTACGACACCGTGCAATACCGTTCCACCCCGTTCCACCCCGTTCCGCCGCGTTCGACGCAGGTCCGGGTGCCGCTGGTCCGAGCGGAGTGGTGAGACCCCCCACGGGTCTCGCCGCTCCGCTCGGCCGCGTTCCGCCCCCTGTGGGCCCGGCCGTGCCCGAACTGATGCGTAGGCGCCGCATATCCCCCGTTTCCCAGCGGTAGAAAGAACCTTGGTGGCAGTCTGCTCAACAGCAGATACGCAAAGCGTTAAGGAACAGGCAGACAGCCGGAGGTGCACGTCCCGTGGCGTCCAATGTCAATCCCACCGTCAGGCGGCGCCGGCTGGGCCAGGAGCTGCGCAGGCTCCGTGAGCTCAAGGGCATGACGGCCGAGGAGGTTGCGGAGCGGCTGCTCGTCTCGCAGTCGAAGATCAGCCGGTTGGAGAACGGCCGGAGGAGCATCAGCCAGCGCGATGTGCGCGACCTGTGCGGCGTGTACGAGGTCGCGGACCAGCGGGTCGTCGACTCGCTGATGGAGATGGCCCGGGACTCCCGGCAGCAGGGCTGGTGGCACACCTTCGGCGACATCCCGTACAGCGTCTACATCGGGCTGGAGACCGACGCCGAGTCGCTGCGCGTGTACGAACCCCAGCTGGTGACCGGCCTGTTGCAGACCCGCGCCTACGCGGAGGCCCTGGTGCAGGGCGCGCTGCCGGAGACGGCGGCGGCGGACATCGAGAAGCGCGTACAGGTGCGCATGCGCCGACAGGAACGTATCACCGCCGAGAACAACCCGCTGCGACTGTGGGTGGTGCTGGACGAGGCGGCGCTGCGCCGGGTCGTCGGCAGCCGGCTGGTGATGCGCGAGCAGTTGGAGCACCTGATCCAGATGTCCCAGCTCCCCCATGTCACCGTGCAGGTGCTGCCCTTCGACGTGGGCGCGCACCCGGGCCTCAACGGGCAGTACGCGATCCTGGAGTTCACCGACGCGGCCGACTCCAGCGTGGTGTACCTGGAGGGCGTCACCAGCGACCTCTACCTGGAGAAGGCACCGGACGTGCAGAAGTACGCCGTGATGTACGAGCACCTGCGGGCGCAGTCCCTCAACGTGGAACAGTCCCGGCAGTTCATCGGCAAGATGGCGAAGGAGTACGCCGACTGAGGCCCGGCGGAAGCCGGTTGAGGCTGTCGGAGGTGAAGATCGGCGAGGAGCGCGGGATCTTACACTGTCGGTCCGATCTCGCGTAAGGGACGCCTGGAATATGCCATCAAGTTGAGTGAACGACGTCTCCGGTGAGGGCAGTTGCCCGGTAGCGTCGATCACGCCAATCAGACGACACGGTTGGCGTGAACCGCACCACCAGCAACTCGCAACAGGAGTGGACATGGCACTGATTCAGGGCGCTTCGGAGACGTGGATGAAGTCCTCCTATTCCGCGGGCAACGGCGCCTGCGTCGAGGTCAGGTCGCACAATGCCGCCGAACTCGCCGTTCGCGACTCCAAGGTTCTCGAGGGCGCGATCCTGGAGTTCCCCGCCGACGCGTGGAACGCCTTCGTGGCCTCGGTCAAGGCCTAGGGAGCCCTCCCCGACCCTTGTCCGCAGAGCACCTCCGAGGACCAAGACAGAGGCAGCCGCAAGCGCAACGGCTAGGACAACGGCAAAGGCATCGGCAGCGGCACGACAGCCGCAGTTTCATCCGCACCACCCACAGAGCCCTCTCGACCGGTCGCCGTCCTTGCCGAGAGGGCTCTTCCCTGTTCAGGGGAGCAGCGGGTCAACTCACCGGGAAGGCCACATCGCACACCAGGTCTCCGGGCCCCGAAGCCTCCCAGTCCCCGAAGTACACCTCCCGGCAGGGTCCGGCCGGCTGCAGCCCTTCCCGGGCCAGCCACTGCTCCACCGCCTCGTAGGCGGCCAGGATCTGCGGCTGCGCCACCTGCGCCTTGGTGATGCGCGTGTAGGCCAGCCGCCGGGCCGGCTCCACCCGTACGCTCGTCTCCCAGGCCCGTCCCGCCCGCTCGGCCCACGCCCGCGCCGCCGCCTCGTCCTCGACCGGCACGCACGACTCGGCGGGCCCGTCGCTCTCCATCGACACCTCGGAGTGGTAGACGACGAACGGCGCCCCGGCCATGCCCCCGCACTCCCGCGCCGCGGCCTCCAGCCGCCCCAGCGACGCGCCGATCCAGGACGGCAGCTCGTCCGCCAGGGTGTGCCGCTTCTCGGTGACCACCACCTGCGCCGGTACGTCCACCGTCTCGACCACGAACTTCCCGTACATATCGGAACTCCTCCCCGACAGTCGTCCACGGAGGTACTCCGCGAGGCTCCGCTGTCCGGCCACCCGTGCCTCGACGTCCGCCCAGTAGGCGGCGAGCAGGTCGGCGGCCTCGGCGCCCTCGGCCCCGACCACCTCGGCGATCCGGGCGAGCGGCATGTCCAGCTGCCGCAGCATCGCCACGAGCCGGGCGCGTTCGACCTGGCCGGCGTGGTAGTAGCGGTAGCCGCTGGTCTCCTCGACATGGGCAGGGACCAGCAGGCCGAGCCGGTCGTACAGCCGCAGCGCCTTGGCCGACAGCCGGGCACGCGCGGCGAACGCACCGATGGTGAGCAGTTCGTCGTCCACCTGGGCATCCTCCGTCACCGGGCGCGGTTCGCCCGGTGACAGGGACGCTCCTCCTTGCCCCAGGGGCAAGGTCAACCAGCCGGCCGGCTAGCTCAGCTGGGCCTCGATGGCCGCCACGACCGCGGCGGACTCCGGCTCGGTCTGCGGCGAGAACCGCGCCACGACCCGGCCGTCCTTGCCGATCAGGAACTTCTCGAAGTTCCAGCGGATGTCACCGCTGTGCCCCTCGGCGTCGGTGAAGCCGACGAGGCGCTCGTACAGCGGGTGCCGGCCCTCCCCGTTCACCTCCACCTTCTCGGTCATCGGAAAGGTCACGCCGTACGTCGCCGAGCAGAACTCGGCGATCTCCTCGGCCGTGCCCGGCTCCTGCCCGAGGAACTGGTTGCAGGGCACCCCGAGCACGGTGAAACCCTGCCCGGCGTACCGCTCCTGGAGCTTCTCCAGCCCCGCGTACTGCGGGGTCAGGCCGCACTTGGAGGCCACGTTCACCAGCAGCACGGCCTGTCCGGCGTACTGCGACAGATCGGCGGAGCCGCCCTGAAGGGCCCCGATCTCGACGTCCAGCGGGGAACCGTTGCGGTCGTTAGTCGTCATGCCCGGATGCTAGCCCCGCCGGGTGACGGCCCCGGGGCCGCCCTGGATTCCGCCGTCCACCAGCACGTCACCGGCCGCCGTCCGCGCGTACAGCACCGACCGCCCGGCCCGCCACCGCCGCACCAGCCCGGCCTCGCGCAGCACCCGCAGATGGCGGCCGACCGAACCCAGCCCCTGCCCGGTCACCGCGGTCAGCTGGGTGGTGCTCATCGGGGAGCCGAGCAGCACCAGCACGTGCGCCCGTGCCGACCCGACGAGCGCCCCGAGACCGGGCGGTACAGCCCGGTCGCCGGAGTCGGCCAGGGCCCCGGCGCACGGGTAGATCACGGCGTACCGCTCCCGCTCCTCCCATGCCACCCAGCCGTGCCGCTGCGCGGTCACCGGCACGAACACCAGTTCCGCCCCGGAGATCTCGTGCGGCGGATACTCCTGCAGATTGACCTGCAAGCGGTTGTCCCCGAGCCAGCGCGTGCCGCCGGGCCGCAGGCCGTCCAGCACCCCCGCCCAGCCGCCCCGGCTCACCTGGGCGGTCCGCGCGAACACGTCCGCCTCCAGCACCCGCCGACGCCGCTCCCAGGACGGCCGTACGGTCTCCGCCCACACCCACTCCAGCAGCGAGGCCGCGCGCTCGGCCAGGTCGTCCCGGTCGAGCACGGCGGGCAGCGGACCGGCGAGGGACAGCCGCAGATGGGCCCGTGCGGCACCCGGCCCCACCGCCCGCACCCGGGCGACAGCGTCCGCGAAGCTCTCGCCGTCGCGGGGCGTGGGCGTGAGGAAGTCGGCGATCCAGAACCGGCCGAGCCCCGCCCGCACCAGCCGTGCGGTCACCGGGTCGGCGGCCAGCCTGGCCCGGTAACGCGGCAGATGGGCCCTCAGCCACTCCTGCTCACCGGGGTGCGCACCCTCGCCGGCGTGCAGGAGCTTCAGCCCCGCGAAGGCCTCGGCGAACGGGGAGATCACGAACCGGCTCCGGGCGAGCGTATCGGCGTTGAGCTCCCACCACCCCAAAGCCCCCGCCTCCCCCTACGCCCCAGCGGCCCTACGCCGTTCCAGCCCTACACCGCTGCGGCCCTACGCCGTTTTCGCACATCGGCGAAACAATAACGACCGCCCCCGCGGCAGGCCCACACTCCGGGCCATGCCCAGTTACCGATCCCTGATCCGTACGCGGGAGTTCACCCCGCTCTTCCTCGGCACGGCGGCGCAGACCGCCGCCCAGACCGTCGGCGGTCTCGCGCTCGGCACGCTCGTGTACCGGGCGACCGGCTCCCCGCTGCTGTCCGCGGTGAGCATGTTCGGCCCGTCGCTGGCCCAGGTGCTGGGCGCGACCGTCCTGCTCTCCGGCGCCGACCGGCTGCCCCCGCGTACGGCCCTGTCCGGTATCGCCCTCACCTTCGCCGCCGGTACGGCCCTGCAGGCGCTGCCCGGCCTGCCGGTCGGTGCGGTCCTCACCGTCGTACTCCTGCTGGGCCTGGCGGCATCCCTGGGCGGCGGCGTCCGCTGGGGCCTGCTGAACGAGATCCTGACCAAGGACGGTTATCTGCCGGGGCGTTCGCTGTTCAACATGATGAGCGGCCTGATGCAGATCACCGGCTACGCGACGGGCGGCGCACTCCTCGCCCTGCTCTCCCCGCGGGTCTGCCTGCTGCTGTCGGCGGCCCTGTACGCGACGGCCGCGCTGGTCCTGCGCCTGGGCCTGACCGCGCGCCCGCCCCGGACGGCGGGCCGCCCCTCGGCGTCGGAGACCTGGCGCACCAACACCCTGCTGTGGTCGGACCGCAGCCGCCGCCTCACCTTCCTGGGCCTGTGGCTGCCCAACGGCCTGGTCGTCGGCTGCGAGTCGCTCTACGTCTCGTACGCCCCCGACGCGGCCGGCACCCTGTTCGCCTGCGCGGCGTTCGGCATGTTCGCCGGGGACATCACGGTGGGCCGCCTGCTTCCGCCGGCCGTGCGGGCCCGCCCGGCCACCCCCCTGCTGCTGCTCCTTGTGCTGGCGGCGCCGTACCTGCCGTTCTTCGCGCACCCGGGGCTGCCGGTCGCGGCCGTCTGCGTGACGATCGCGTCGGCCGGTTTCGGCGCGAGCCTGGTCCAGCAGGAACGCCTGATGGCCCTGACCCCCGCCGAACTCGCCGGTCACGCCCTGGGGCTGCACTCGGCGGGCATGCTGACCCTGCAGGGCGTGAGCGCCACGCTGGCCGGGGCGGCGGCCCAACTCATGTCGCCGGCGTGGTCGATGACGACGATGGCGGCGGCGTCGGTGTCCGTGACGCTGGTGCTGGCTACGGCTGCTCGCCGAGTTCCTGGGCGGCGGCCGGAGCCGGAAAGGGAGTCGCGGCCGGGGCCGGGGCCGAAGTCGGGGCCGGGGCTGGAGCAGGAGCCGGGGCCGGGGCTGGAGCAGGAGCAGGAGTCTTCTCCCCGCTGACGTCGAGGTCGGCGGCGATCTTCTGGGTGGCCTTGTCGAAGTAGCGCAGCAGCTCGACCGGGAAGGGCATCACGAGCGTGGAGTTCTTCTCCGCGGCCACCTCCACGACGGTCTGGAGGAGCCGCAGCTGCATGGCCTCGGGCGTGTCCGACATGATCCTGGACGCGTTGGCGAGCTGCTGAGCGGCCTGGAACTCACCGTCGGCGGTGATGACCCGGGCCCGCCGCTCCCGCTCCGCCTCGGCCTGCCGGGACATGGAGCGCTTCAGCGACTCGGGCAGCTGGACGTCCTTGATCTCGACGCGGTCGATGTGGATGCCCCACCCGGCGGCAGGACTGTCGATCATCAGGGCCAGCCCCTCGTGCAGCCGCTCCCGGTCGCTCAGCAGGTCGTCCAGGTCGCTCTTGCCGATGATGGACCGCAGGGAGGACTGGGCGACCTGCCCGACGGCGAAGACGTAGTCCTGCACCTCGATGGCGGCCCGTACCGGGTCGGTGACCCGGAAGTAGACGACGGCGTCCACCTTCACGGACACGTTGTCCTTGGTGATGCCCTCCTGGGTGGGCACCGGCATGGTGACGACCTGCGTGTTCACCTTGCGCATCCGGTCGGCGAACGGGATGAGGAAGGTGACGCCCGGCTGCCGGTACTCCGGCAGAGCCTTCCCCCACCGGAACACCACCCCGCGCTCCACCTGGTTGACGACCCGCATCCCGCTCTTGAGCACGAACAGCACGAGCAGGACCACGACGACCACTGCGACGACGGTGCCTTCCATGGCACTCCATTCTCCGACGCGACTACATCCAGTTCAGGACAACGGGGAAGACGGCGCTGTGGGTACTGGAGGATGCGTCCCCGACGTCAGGGATGTGTCAAGAAACGCGTCAGGCCCCGGACCGCGACCGGTCCGGGGCCTGACAGTGGTGTTCTGGGTTACCTGGTCACGGCTGTGCGGTCTTCCAGATGCCGCGGCCGTGCGTGGCCACGTACACCTGGCTGCCGTCCGGGCTCGGCGAGAGGTAGACCGCCGGCGAGGCCGGCAGGTCGGTGCCCAGGCGCGACCAGTGGCCCGCCGAGGTGCTGGTGAACACGCCCAGGTCGGTGGCGACCATGAGGGTGCCGCCCTTGGTGACCATCGCCGCGTTGGCCGGGACGTCCGGGAAGGAGTCCGCGGCCGAGGGGTCACCGCTGATGTCGTTCCAGGTCGTACCGCCGTCCGTGGTCTTCCAGACGTGGCCGTAGCCGGCCCCCGGACCCTCGGCCCAGTGCCGCGAGAAGCCGTTGATCACCGCGTAGACCGTCTTGCCGGAGGCGTCGGACGGGTCGATGGTCAGACCGGAGATGTAGCGGTTCGGGAAGTCGGCGGGCAGGTTCACCTGGTGCCAGGTGCCGCCGTAGTTGGTGGCGATGCCCCGCCCGAAGGTCTCGTTGACCGCGCCGCAGGGGCCGCACCAGGCCGCCCACGTCACGTGGTTGCGGCTGGTGACCGCGGAGGCGGAGTGGCCCGCGCCCAGGTCGTACAGCTTGGTCCAGTCGGCGCCGGAGGTGCTGTTCCAGGTCTTGGTGTTGCCCCACACGTACTGGCCGCCCGCGACCCACAGGCCGTTCGGGTCGGTCTCGTCCGCGCTGAACGGGGCGATGAAGCGGGCTCCCGGGTCGCCGGGCGCGATGTCGGTGATCACGTCCTCGGAGCCGTCGTCGCTCGCGGTGTAGCCGCAGTTGTTCGTGATCTGCAGCGCGAGGTCGACGTACTCGCCGACCGTCTGGCAGCCGTTGTCCGGGTTGACCAGCTGGTCGCCGCCGTCACCGCCGAACGGGGCGACCATCTCGCCGTTCGGGTTCAGCTGCTGCCCCTGGTAGGTGGCACCCTTGGGCGTGAGCAGCGAGACGCCGTTGTCCTGGAGGCCGCCCCAGACGGCGTCGCCGCTGCCGTCGGTCATCTTCCCGGCGCGCACCGAGTAGTACTGGAGGTTGCGCAGGGTGCCCGACTCGTTCAGGTTGCGCCAGCCGGCGGTGGTCTGCGTGGTGGGGCGGGAGTAGGCGCCGCCGTCGTTGCCGACGAACACCTCCGGCGTGCCGCCCTTCCACTCCGAGATGGCGATGGCGTGCTGGTCGGAGTGCATCACGTCGCCGTCGCAGGAGTTCGCGTCCGGGTCGTAGGAGAAGCACGGCATGCCGAAGTCCCAGTACCGGCCGATCGTCTTCCAGGTGGCGCCGCCGTCCCGGGACTCGAACATCTCCTCGAGGCCGAGGTAGACGTGGTTCGGGTCGGTCGGGTCGACCTTGATCACCTGGTCGTACCAGGCCTGGGAACCGGGCTGGTAGCCGCTGCCGATCGCGTTGATCTTCATCGCGGAGCCGGACGCCGACAGCGACGCGGAGGTCGCGATCTGCTTGAACGAGCCGTTGGCGTCGCCGCTCTGGCTCACGTACACGCCGGCGAGGATCGAGGAGACGCCGGAGCCGGAGGACTTGTTGAGGAGCTTCGGGGACTCCATCGAGACGTACAGCCTGCTGCCGTCGGCCGCGTAGGCGAAGGCGGCGTTGCCGATCTCGGCGGGGTTGATGGCGCCGGTCGGGTTGGACCGCTTCCAGGTGACGCCCGCGTCGGTGGAGTAGTAGAAGCCGTTGTAGTCGGCGCCGCTGCGCCAGGCCACGTTGGCCAGCAGCTTGGTGCCGTCACTGCCGGGCTGTACGGCGATGTCGTTGACGATGTCCGCGTAGTGGCTGTTCACCCCGCAGGTGACACCGCTGATGCCGACGCCCGCGCAGGGGGCGAGGACCTTCGTCCAGGCGGTGGACTGCCCGGCCGACAGCGGGCGCCGGAAGACGCCGTGCGAGGTGGCCGCGAAGACGTAGCCGGCGGCCTTGTCGAAGGTGACGGTGTGGACGGAGGAGGAGTCCAGCTCCGCACCGCCCACCTTGTCGCTCTCGCTGAAGGTGCCGGTGGCCGGGTCCGCGAGCCGGTAGACGCCGCTGCCCAGGTAGTTGTCGGAGGCGGTGTTCGCCTCGCCGGTGGCCAGCCACAGCGAGCCGTCGGGGGCGACCGCGAGGGCGCCCACGGACAGCGCGGGCAGCCGGTCGGCGATCGGCGTCCAGGTCTTGCCGTCGTCGGTGGAGCGGAACACACCGCCGCCGGCGGCACCCGCGTAGACCACGCCCTGGTGCGTCGGGTCGGTGGCCAGGGCGGCGATACGGCCGGCCGAGTGCCCCGCGCCGCCACCGCCGTTGGAGGCCGAGTGGTCGCGGTAGTGCAGCGCGTCCTCGTTGTACGGGGAGGTGGTGACCTCGCTCCAGGTGCCGGACTTCACCGGCATGTTCTTGATGTGCGCCCAGGCGCCGGCGTACGCCCCCGGCGTGATCTCACCGCCGGGGGCGAGCCGCTGCTCGTTGAACGAGTCGAGGGATTCCATCAGTTCGTGGGACTCGTCGCCCGCCACGTCATGGCGGCTGGAGTCCGTGTCGGTCATCCCGTAGGCGGCGACGGGTCCCGTCCCCGCTATCAGGAGTGCGGCAGCGGCGACGGCGAGTGCCGTTCTGCCGCCGCTCTCCGCTCCGCGGCGCGGTCTGCGCCGTGCGGAATTCACACGCATGGACTGTCTCCGGCTTCTTCGGCGTAAGCCGCGGCCACCCCTGCGGCCGCACCTGATCTCACACTGCCGAGCGCCGGAACCGTACCCCTGTACGGCACTTCAGCCCCAGGGGTTTGCTGCGACTTACACGCCAGTAAGCGTAAAGATTATGAAAAACGGCCCAGTCTGCACTGGTGTCGCACAACTCCAAGGAGATGCACACCCCTTGCAGCGTCGCGACGCCCGTCACTGTTACTGGGGGCCGTACGACACCCCCATCCCTCTCTCGTCGGCCGGCGCGAACGCTTCCTCGGCCACGTGACAAGTACGGGGTGAGACCGCCGTCGGGCGGTCGGAGACGGAGAATCCGTGGAACCGGATCACGAGCACCGGGGCGGCCATGACAGCGACGCCCTCCTGACGCGGGCCGCGGACGACCCGGCCGCGTTCACACCCCTGGTGGAGCAGTTCTCGCCCGCCCTGCACGGCTACTTCGCCCGGCGTGCGCCCGGCGCAGCCGACGATCTGCTGGCCGAGGCGTGGTTGCAGGCCTTCGCGGCGCGGCACACCTTCGACGCCGCCCGCGGCTCGGCCCGCGGCTGGCTGTTCGGGGTGGCCCGTAACGTCCTGGCCGGGCACATCCGGCGAACCGCACGGAACACCACCACGGCCGAACCGGCCTCCGTCGACCCGTGGCAGGCGGTCGACCAGCGGCTGGACGCCGCCGCCCTGGCGGCCGAACTGCGTCAGGCGCTGGCCGATCTGCCCGCCGAGGAGCGGGAGTTGCTGCTGCTGATGTCCTGGGAGCAACTGACACCGACCGAGGCCGCCGCCGCGGTCGGAATCCCCGCCGGCACGGCCCGCTCCCGTCTGCACCGCGCACGCGGCCGGCTGCGTGAACGCCTCGCCGCCCTCGGCCACCTGACCTTGGTGCACACCACTCCCGCACGTTCACCCCGGAAGGAAACAGCATGACCCAGCCACAGGACCTCCTCGACTTCCCCGGTGCCGAGTCGCTCCGGGCGGCGGGCCGCGTCGAGCCCCCGGCGCCGCAGGCCGTCGCCCGCGCGCTGGCGGCGGTCGAGGCCGCCACGCGTCAGGAGAGCGCGCGGCACTCCTCGGTGGTGCCCCTCCGGCGCCGCTCCCTGACCCATGGCCGGCGGATCGTCGCGACGGCACTGGCGATCGCCGCCGCGGCGGCCGGGGTGGTGGTGTACGGCGTCACGGGCACGGGCTCGTCCGGCGGCCGCACCGACGCCGCACCGCGACCGGAGGCCGTCACCGCCGCCACCGTCCTGGACCGTACCGCCACGGTGGCCGCCGCCAGGCCCGCCTCCAGCGCGCCGTACTGGAAGATGCACGAGAAGATCAGCCTCCCGGGCAGGCAAGCCACCACGGCGGACCTCTACTTCTCACGCTCCATGCACGCCTACATCGTCGCGGGCGGCCAGACCCACAAGAAGCAGGGCACGTTCAACTGGCGCCTCGGCCCCAAGGCGCTGACCTGGAACGACCTGAACCGTCTCCCCACCGACCCGGCGGCGCTGCTGAGCCTGATGAACAGCTCCAAGGAGTACGCGGGCCAGTCGGCGTTCCTCCAGGCCGGCAACCTGCTCGGAGGGTCCCCCGCGAGCCCCGGACTCCGCGCCGGCCTCTACCGGGCTCTTGCCCACATCCAGGGCGTCAAGCTGGTCGGCACGGTCAAGGACAGCGCCGGCCGTACCGGCACCGAGCTGGTCTTCAACGGCGTCGCGAGCAGCGACCGCCTGGTGATCGACCCCAAGACCAGCGCATTGCTGGAGACCGTCAGCGTCACCACCAAGGGCACGGACAGCGGTGCGACCTCCCGCGTCACCTACCTCTCCGTAGGCCCCGCCGACCGGATCGGCTGACCGCCCCGGCGCACCGGCGCCGGAGAACGGGCATTGCTCCATCCGCACGCACGTCTCCTGTACCAGGACCACCTCTGCCGCAGAATGTCTGAAATGGCGGGCATAGGGTCAGATGTGCCTTTTTACCCTGCGGAGGAGTTCCCGTGGATGTTGGGCTGATCAACGGCCTTCCCGGCCATCCCCTGTTCGTTCACGGCGCCGTCGTGCTGGTGCCGCTGACCGTGTTGGCGCTGCTCCTCTGTGCGCTGTGGCCTGCGGCAGCGCGGCGATTCGGCTGGGTGCTGCCTGCACTGGGGCTGCTCACTCTTGTTCTGGTGGTGCTGACCACCGAGTCCGGCGAATGGCTGGAGGAGCGGGTCCGGGAGACCGCGCTGGTGGAGAAGCATGCCGATATGGGCTCCGACCTCACTCCGTGGGTGATCGCCCTGTTCGTACTGACGGTCGCCGTCTGGCTGATCGGTCACGCCGGAGCCCGCCGGGAGCGGGAGCGCAGCAGTGTGCCCGGGAGTCCCCCGCAGGGCGGGGTGTCCACTGCGGTCCGGCTGGCCTCCTCCGTTCCGGCGCGCGTCGTGGCGCTGGTGCTCGCCCTGGTCGTGGCCTTCGGCGCCGTCATCGACGCGTACCGGATCGGGGACTCGGGTGCGAAGGCGGCCTGGCACGGCCGCTTCTCGACAAGCGAATCCAGCAGGCGCTGATGCGGCGGCAGCTGCGCCGCCCCCGGTGGCAGGCCGGTCGGCCTGCCGGGCGCCGACCGGCCGGACCCCGGCCTTGCCCAGGGTCCGGCCGGTCTCGTGGCTCAGCCAGGCAGGCGTCAGCGCAGCTGGTCGAGTGCCTGCTGGAACGCGGCCGCGTGTCGGGCCTCGTCGGCGGCCGTATCCCGGAAGTAGCGGGCGACCGCGGCGTCGCCGACGGCGGTGGCCCGCTGGGCGAACCCCGGATACAGGGTGGCCGCTTCGGCGCGCTCCCCGGTGATGGCCGTGCGCAGGTTGGTCTTCGTCGTGCGGACCAGGCCGGCCAGCACCGCCTCGCCGGCGAAGTGCTCGTTCAGCTCGACCCCGGCGGTGCCCTCGAACAGCCGGGCCAGGGCAGGCTGGCCGGTCTGCTTGGCGTGGGCGGCGAAGAGCATGTACTTGGCGCGGGCGAGCGCCTCACCGTGCATGGCTGTGCCGAGGTTGGTCCTGGTGCGGGCGGCCTTGACCTTCGGCAGTCCGGCGGGCACCGACACCGGTTTGGCCGTCGGCGGTGCCGGGACGGTGCCGCGGCCGGTGGTCAGGACCGTCAGCGCGGTGCGGTAGGCGTCGCGGTGGCGGCCCTCGTCCGCGGCGATCTCGGTGAACAGATCGGCGGCCTTGAGGTCTCCGTCCTTGCGGGCCTGGGCGGCGAAGCCCCGGTACATGACCTGATGCTCGTAGGACTCACCGTTGATGGACTGGCGCAGGTTGGCGGCGTTCGTGCCGACCACACCGGCCAGGGTGGCCGCCTCGCGCAGATGTTCGTCCAGCTCGGTCTGCGCCGTCGTACGAAAGAGCTCACCGACGGCCGGGTGGTTGCGGCGGACGAGCTTGCCGGCGGTCGGCTGGTCCTGGCCGTCTGCCTGGGCGGCGAAAAGGCTGTACGAGGCATTCGCGTACGCCTCGCCCTTCATGGCGGTGGTGAGATCGGAGAGGGTCTGCGCGTGGAGAGCCCGGGCTGCGGTGTGTGTCGCCCGGTGCTGATCGGCCGGCGTGGCCAGGGCCACTGCCGTGGCCGCCTGGGACGCGGCGGTCAGGGAGCAGAGGCCGACCAGGAGCGTGCGCATCGTGTGGCGGAGCATGACGTCCTCCTTTTGGGGCGCCTCTGGTGCGAGCGCCCCCTCCTCATGCGACCCGCACCCGCGCACTCCTGCGCCTTCACATAACCCTTTCGGGTGACTGCGCAAAGTGACGCCGACGACAGGAAAGGCACTCCCCGCCCAGTGGCGGCGACCGCGCGCATCGGCGCAGACAGGGATCGGGGGCAGCGAGGGCGCCACGTGGTGCCGGCGCCGGGCTGCGGCTACGCACAGCGCAGCAGGACCATCGGTGGGCGCGCCGACGACGTGGCCCGGTCGCGTTCAGCGGTGGACTGCCCCGGCAAGGAGGGCGAGCGTGATGAGGAGGGCCACGACAGTGACCGCCGCCGTGGCCGAATCACCGGCCCGGGGGCCGCGAGGAGTCGCCGGTCCGCGGGCCAGCCGCTGATGGGCGCGTCCGAGCGCCACGCACACCGCACGCCCGACTCGGTGCGGAGCGAGCACCGATGCCGCCCGCGCGCCCCGGCTCGCCCCGTGGGGGCGAGCGCGGTGAGTGGCACCGCCCACTGCGGCACCCCGGCCACCTGCTCCTCCTCCCATGCGTCGGGCAGAAGACCGAGCCCCGCGATGGGGGCGCGGCGGGCTGCGCAGTGCCCGGGCGCACCGGCTCCGTCAGCGGCGGTAGCAGTACGAATCCGAGGAGGCGTCACCGCCTTGCAGGCGCGTCTGGTGCACGCGCAAGCCGAGGAAGTCCGCGTCGTGCGGGAAGAAGCCGCTGTCGACCGAGAGCCCTCCGTGCGAGGTGTCGGCGTCGAGTTTGACCATCCACGGGTGGATGCCCGCGGGATAGAACTGTTCGTCCCAGGCGGAGTACAGGGAGTTCGTCAGGTACACGCGCCGCCCGTCGCGGCTGAGCTCGACCATCTGCGCGCCGCCCGTCAGCGGAACGTCCGGCGCGGCGGGGTGCGGCTGCCGGCCGACGATGCCGCCAAGACGCACGGCCGCTGTCTGCCTGGGATGGAAGGGGTCGCTCACGTCGTACTGGAGGAGGTCGCCGGTTCCCCATGCGGAGACGTACAGCCACTGGTCGTCCACGGACAGGTCGATGTCGGTGAACATGGGGGGCACGGCGCCGAACGGCTGCAGCGCCGGAGGCAGGTCCTCCGTCCGTGCGGGCTCGGCCGGGACGGTGATCACCTTGCGGACCGTGAAGTCGTCGCCCTCCCGGTTCCACAACCACACCGAAGCCGACAGGTCCTCCACGTTGACCACGGTGTTGGTGAACCCCCACGTTGCCTCGGGGTCGTGCGCGGGGCGCAGTTCCAGCACCATCTGGTTCTCGTCCCCCAGATCGACGCGCTGCAGGTGCCGGCCGGAGTCGAGTTCCCAGAAGTGCAGAGAGTGGCCGTACTGGCGAGCCAGCAGCAGGTCGGGGACAAGGCCGTCCTCGATCATCGGCGGAGTCCCCCACTCGCTGGTCACAGCGATGTTCTGGCGCAGGTGCCACCAGACGTCGTAGGCGAACCGCTGCGGCCCACGGCTGCTCTCCCAGGCGCGCAGGACTTCGAAGCTTTCATGGTCCAGGAGCGCGACGCCGCCAGGCCCGTCCGCCCCGTCCGCGGCGCCCAGGCAGGACAGGAAGACTCCGTCGGGACCACAGTGCAATGTGTGCGGGCGCGAATATCCGGCCTTGCCGGCCAGTTCCTCGGGCTCGACCACCTTGACCAGGCGGGGGTGGGCGGGATCGGGGCTGGTGTCGAAGACGTGCAGCCGGGACGAGCGCAGTCCCGGGACGATGAGGTAGCGACGCGCAGCGTGGTGATGGCCGGCGTGCGCCAGCGCGCTCGAGCAGGCGTTCCAGCCGAAGTGGTGCAGTTCGTTGCCCGGGTCGGGCAGCTCGGCGTGGGAGGTCACGCGGCCGTATGCGGGGGATTCGGGGTCGGTGCCGACGGTGAACAACGCGTCCGCGCGCTGTGCGGTCGGGTCGAATCCGACGACATAGGCGACCTTTTCCGGGGGCGCGGCGACGGCATCCGCCGGAGTGCGATACAAGGTGGGGTCACTGTGGTCGTCGCGGTCGTGAACGTGCTCGGTCGTCCTCATGGCTGTTCCTTACTCCCGAACGGGAGCCTGGATCCGGATGAACTCCCGGCAGAGAGCCCGGCTCGCTCGTCCGGGACACGTGCAGACGAGGGACGGATGTGTCAATTGGGATATGCCGCATATCGAGCGTTTCACAGCCCTGGAACTCTGCCAAGGCGGCAGCTCGACGGCGCGACCGCCTGAGCCGCGTGATCTTCTGGCAGCAGGGCGTTCGCTCGCCCATCGTCGCTTTGCCCTGCCGGCTCACCCCCGAAGTCGCCGCTCCCCTGCATCGACGGGTGACGGAGTTGCCGCCCTGCTCTTCGGCTCCGGCCGGCTCGAAGATCGGTCGGTCGTGTGCTCCTGTGCCTAGGGCAGCCGTCGTACCAGGAGGTAGGTCCGCCGGCTGGGGTGCTCGTGGTCGGGGTGCGGTGCTCGGTCGAGTCGTGCGGTGAGGGCGAGGCCCGCCTCGGCGAGGGCCGCCGTTTCGGCGACCGGATCGAGGAAGCGGAAGGTGAGGTCGACGGGGCGGTCCCACCATTCGGTGAGGTGTGTGGCCTGTCCGGGGCGGGTGGTGCTGTCGCTGGTGTGGAAGGCGAGGAGGGCATGGCCGGCGGGGCGCAGCACACGGGCGAATTCCCTGTATGCGGCGGCTCGTTGCGCCTGGTCCAGGTGGATCACGGCGTACCAGCACAGTATGCCGCTCACCGTCCGCGAGCGGATCGGCAGCGCGGTCATGTCCGCAGCGGCGAACGGCAGGGCGGTGGCGCGGTGCGCGATGGTGCACATGGCGGGCGACAGGTCGACGCCGAAGGTGTGGGCTCCGCGGCGGCCCAGGTGGGCTGTTGCGTGGCCCGGGCCGCAGCCGACGTCCACGACCGGTCCGCCGGAGGCCAGTTCGGCGAAGGCGTCCAGCAGGGCACGGTCAAGGGGCTTGCCCTCGAGTTCGTCGCCGATCTCGGCGGCGTAGCGTTCGGCCACCGTGTCGTAGCTGCGGCGTGTCACGGCGGATGCCGAGGCGTGCGGGAGCGGTGCTGTCATACCTGACTCCGGTCGGGTCGGACGAGGACGTCGGCGCCGGTCGGGCTGAACCCGGTGGCGAGGGAGGCGCGCAGGCCGCCGGGCAGCGCGGGCAGCACCGTGACGGCCCCGTCGGGGGATGGGAAGCTTCTTTCGGCGGCGTCGGGAAATACTCCAGCAGCGGGTGTGGGGCGCGAGTGCGGTCCGGTCGGTGTCGAGGAATGCCGGCAGCGCCGGCGTCGAACCGCTCTGCCTGCTCCAGGCTCGGCAAGTGGGCGCGTCATCGACGACGGCGAGAGCCGGGTCGGCGACGAGCCCGTGCGGGAACCCGGCCTGCTCCACGGGCGTGTGGTTGTCGGTCAGTTGCCCGCCCATGGACGGCCCGGCCATGGACGGCCCGGCCATCGCGGCCGCGCTCCGTCCCGAGACGGCCGAGCACGTCCGCGCGGTGACACCTGTTGCGGCGGGGACCTCGCAGACTCGGGCTCTGGTCGCCGAAGTCCCAGCACGGCTGATGGAGTTCATGCCGATCGCCTTTCCGGGTCCGAGTGCCGGTGAGAGCCCTGCGCGCTCGTCAGGGCTTGACGGCGTGCAGGATCCGCATCCCCCGTGCGTCCGCGGCGTCGTGGCGGACCTCCAGACCCGCCGCTCGGCACTGTTCGACCAGCCATGAGGACGCGATCCGCAGCTTGGGGTAGCTGCCGGCCTGCTGCTGCCAGGAGCCGTCCGTGCGGGTGTGGAGCAGGTCGTGGACCATCACCGTGTCCTCGTCGCGGTATTCCAGGAAGCAGGTGAGGAGCCGGTCGTCGCTGCCGCGTACCGGAATGAAACGGTCGGTACCGTGCAGCTCCGTCGTGAGGTCGCGGTAGGTGACGACGAGGTGGCCGCCCGAGGCGAGGGCACGGCTGATGTGGCCGAGCAGCACGGGGACGTCCGCCTTGGACGGGAGGTGGGGAAGCGTGTCTCCCATGCAGACGACGGCCGCGGCCGTGCCCGGCTCGGCCGCCTCGGGCAGGACGGTGCGGATGTCGCCGTGCACCGGCCGGACGACTGCGGCGTCCTGGGTGTGCGTGACGAGCTCGTCGAGCAGGCGGCGGCTGGTGTCCACGGCGATCACCGAGGGGAAGCCGAGGCGTACCAGGGCCAGCGTCTGCGCACCGGAGCCGCAGCCCAGGTCGATGGCCGGGCCGCCGTCCGCGGTTCCTGTCAGGCCGAGTTCCGCGAGCGTCGCGGCCTGCCGGACCGCGACCTCGTGGACGTCGCCGCCCAGCATCCAGGTGTAGTGCTCGGCGAGCATCCGGTCGTAGTGGTCGACGGCGCTACCCGTGGCGGGGGTCATGGCGTGGTCCTCCGGGTTGTCGGTACGCCTCGCCCACTGTCGCTCTGCGCGAGCAGCGAGGCGTCGGGCCAGGTGAAGCGGAGCTTGGCAGGGGAGCCGGCGAGCCGCGACGGTACGCCGCCGGGGGGCGACACCGGCGCCTTCTCGACGCAGGTTCCGCCCAGGGCGCGGTAGAACTCCTGGGCAGCTGCGTTCTGTTCGAGCACCCACAGGTACAGGGCACGGCCACTCGCGCGTTCGGCGACGGCCTGCGCGGCACGGGAGAGCAGTGCGGTGCCGAGGCCCATGCGTCGGCGGTGCTCGACGAGGTGCAGGTTGTCGATGAGGCTGCCCCAGCGGTCGTCCGCGTCGAAGACGACGTGGACGAATCCCGCGAGCCCGGTGTCGTCCTCGGCCACGACCGTCGCACTGCCGCTCGGGTCGGAAAGGCGCGAGGACCAGACGGACCGCCGGTCGGCCACCACGTCGCCGTCCAGGAACGCGTCGGAGTACGCACCGCGGTAGTGCCGGCGCCAGCTGCCGGCGTGCAGCAGTGCCATGTTCTCGGCGTCGCGGGGCCCCGCTGCCCGGAAACGCAACGCGGCCGTGGGTGAGCTGGTGGGGCTGCCGGCGGCGGCACGCAGGCGTCGCCGGGCTAGTTCGCTCGCCGCCTGCGCCGGGGTCTGGCCACGGAGCTGCGCGGTGTCCAGCAAGGTGTCGACGGTGTCCTCGATGGCGTCGACCCGTGCACGGGCGTCGTCCGCTCCGACGTGGTGGAGTTCGGTGCTGACGGCGTGGATGACACCGCCTGCGCCGGCGACGAAATCCGGCACCCACAGGATGTCGCGCTGGTGCAGCAGATCGGAGACGTCCGGCGTGGCGAGTTGGTTGTTCGCCGGTCCGACCACGGCACGGCAGCGCAGCTCGGCCACGGTCTGCCGGGTCAGAACGGAACCGAGGGCCGCGGGGACCACGATGTCCACGTCCGCGGCGAGGATCTCCTCGGGCGACATCCAGACAGCGCCGAGCTCGTTGCCGACCTTCCGCTTGCCGGGATCGATGTCGGTCACCGTCAGCCTGGCTCCGTCGGCCGCGAGAAGGCGGGCGAGGCCGGCGCCCACGCGGCCCAGGCCGATCACGGCGAGACTGCGGCCGTCCAGGCTGGAGGTGCCGTACAGCCGTCGACCGACAGCCCGTAGTGCTGCGAGCGTCCCCTGCGCGGTGTGCGGGGACGAGTCGCCGCTTCCCCCCATATCCGTCGGCTTGCAGAACACGTGGGGGGTGGATTCCCCGATGACCGCCATGTCGGCGGGTCCGGTCCCGACATCCGGTCCGGTGGCGTACGCACCGCCCAGCGATGCGATCACCTCGGCCGCGTCACGCAGGACGTCCCGCCGCCGGCCGGCACCGAGGTCCATCCCTTCCGGCAGGGCCACGACCGCCTTCCCGCCGCCGCTCGAGAGCCCCGCCACGGCGAACTTGGAGGTCATCGCGGCCGACAGGCGAAGGGCGTCGGTGAGACCGTCCCGCCAGTCGGCGTAGTGCCAGAGCCGGAGGCCGCCGGCCGCCGGACCGAGTGCCGTGGAGTGCACAGCCACGATGACCGGCAGACGGGAGCGCCGGCCAGTGCGGATCACTACCTGCTCATGATCGAGCATGGGACCTCCGCGTTCTCATTCATCCGATTCGACGACGCCATGCTGCACAAATGTCTCCTCAACTCGCCATCAGACCGAACGAATGGCTGATATTCGGGTACGGTCGTCGACCATGGATGAACTTGATTCGGCGATCGTCCGGCTCCTCCAGACAGATGCACGGCAGTCCAACCGTGAACTCGCCCGGCAACTCGGCATCGCCCCCTCGACCTGCCTGGAGCGGGTCCGGGCACTCCACCGCCGGGGCGTCATCCGCGGCTACCACGCCGACATCGACCCCGCCGCCCTCAACCGCGGCGTTCAGGCGCTCGTCTCCGTCCAGGTGCGGCCCCTCAGCCGCGCCGTCATCGACGCCTTCAAGGGCTTCGCCGGCGGTCTGCCGGAAGTCCTGCACACCTTCGTGCTCTCCGGAGGCGACGACTTCCTGCTGCACGTCGCCGTACAGGACCTCGACCACCTGCACGCCTTCCTCACGGACCGGCTCAGCAAGCGCGGTGAAATCACCGACTTCCGCACCTCGGTCATTTTTCAGCAGGTGAGCAACACCGTCCCCACGCGGCTTCCCACGCCCGAGTAGGCACGGCCCCGGGTGGCTCCAGGGTGCGGACCGGGCGGCGCAGGACATGGTCAGCCCGCCGGTGTCTCTCGTTGGGCGAGGGGCCGGGGACGCTGCCCTTCGCTTGGGCGGTTCCGCGCCCGCGCTGTTCCGCCGCAGAGCCGAACGACGGCGAGATCACCGGACATGCCGCGTGTGCGCCCGAACGGCCCTCGTGGGTGGCGCGGAGTACCTCCACGTGGACGGTCGACCCTGCGGAAGGGCCCGGCCGATCTCCCGCCCGGCGCCGGCTTCACCTGGGTGGCGAGGTACCCGCGGTCCGCGTCGCGGTGACCGCCAGGGTGGCGTAGTGCATCGTGAAGCTGCCTCCCGCTGCATCGATGGCTGCGCCGACGCCCGCCAGCACGTCCTCCAACCGGGCCTGCGGGAGCCGGGTGAAGGCGCCTTGGGTGGGCAACTGGTCCAGCCACTCGTCCCGTGTGTAGGACTGGTCCCAGTCGTATCGCCACTGCTCGGGCTCGGCGAACGCGCCCGCCTCCCGTATCCCGTCGGCTGCCTTGGCGCACAGCGGCGCGTACCCGTCCACGGCCGGCACCGACCCTTGACGGGCGGCGAGCGAGTCGGGCAGCACCCTGCGGTAGACCTCGGTAAAGGCGTGCGCCACCTCGGGCCCGGGTTGGCCCGCGTTCCAGAACAGGGCCAGCAGGCCGCGAGGGCGCAGGGCCTGCGCCGCCACGGCTGCGCCGGCGACCGGGTCCACCCAGTGCCAGGTCTGTCCGGAGACGACAGCGTCGAACGTCCGCCCGGCCGGGTCCCAGGCTTCGAACGAGGCGACTTCCACGTCGAGTCCGCGCTTGCGCGCCAGGTCGGCCATCCGGGCGTCGACGTCGACGCCCAGCACCCGGGAGCCGGCCGCTTCGAACTGCCGGGCCACGATGCCGGTGCCGCAGCCGACGTCGAGGACGTCCGGTCCCGGGCTGGCGGCGACGATCCGGTCCACCAAAGCCTGGGGGTAGTGGGGCCGAGCCCGGTCGTAGCGTTCGGCGTCCGAACCGAACGATTCCGCCACCTGTCGGTGTTCATGGGACGCGTGGCCGGATTCACGGGACGCGCGTCCGGGGCGAGGAGAACGCCCCGACGGTATAGTGGGCATGTGCCCACTATGAGTGGGCACATGCCCACTCGTCAATCGAAACGGGCCGATCCAACGGAGCGAGGGAGATTGCGCGGTGCCCACGGGAGTAGCCATCCGCGACGTTCGCGACCAACTCTTCGAAGCGGCCGAGCGCGTCCTGCTCCGCGACGGACCGAGCGCGCTGACCAGCCGGGCGGTCACCACTGAGGCGGGCTGCGCCAAGGGCGTCCTGCACCGCCACTTCGCCGACTTCGACGCCTTCCTCGCCGAGCTCGTGCTGGACCGCATCGCCCGGATCGACGACCAGGCTGCCGCCCTGCGCAGAACAGCTGGAACCGGCACCGTGGCCGACAACCTCACCCGGGAACTGATCGACCTGTTCGGGTCGGTCGCGGTGGCGATCGTCAGCCTCGTCACCTCCCGGGACGACCTGCGTGCCCGCCTGCGCACGGCCAGGCCCACCGGCGTCCCGGTCCTCAGCGACGCCGCGACCGCGATCACCTCCTACCTCACCGCTGAACGCGACCTCGGCCGCATCACCGCAGACGCGGACATCGACACACTCGCTCCCACGCTGATCGGGGCCGTGCACATGCTGTTCGCCGACCGGCAAGGCACCCCACCGGACACCGGGGCCGTCCGCAAGGTCGTGACCGCGGTCATGGCCGGCGTCGCGTAGCGGCCCCACACGCTGCTGATCGTGACTGCCATGCCTTGAGGGGCGGGTGACCGGGGGAACGATCGCCCGGACCTCGAGCGGGCAGCTCCTCACGGCTGACTGCTCTTTGGTGACCTGACGCCGAACGGAACCCGGAGTCCGGCCGGCCGCCCTGAGCGAGCCCGCAAAGCCGGATTCCCCGACGCAACCCCTGCCGTCAAAGATCTCCGGACACACTCATCGGGCAACGGCGGAACGGACGGTCCGGGGCACCACCGCACGGTCTCGCGGAAGTGAGGCGACCATCTCCTGGAGCCTGTCCGGCGCAGCATGGGCCCGTCAAACGGCAGTGCTCTAGGGCCTGTTGACTTCCTCCAAGATCGGGGCCGGGAGCCGGTCGATGTCGGTGATCGCGCGGCTTCTCACCCGGGCATGAAGATCGTCACGGAGCCCGGGACGCGGGCTGACATCGCACTCAGGGGGAGGAGACCCGGGTGACAGGCGGGTATTCGATATTTACTGAAACGATGGCCGACCTCACGTATCCAGAAGTGGAGGCAGCGGCTGGTCGAGGTGCATGCGTGCTGCTCCCCACCGGTGTCATAGAGCAGCACGGTCCCCATCTGCCACTGGGAACCGATGCCTACGGCGCCTATCAACTGTGCCGGCTCGTGAAGGCGGAACTGGAGCAGCACGGGGTGGAGGCGCTGATCGCTCCACCGGTTTTCTGGGGCATCAATCAGGTCTGTTCGAGCTTCCCCGGAACCTTCCGCACGCGTCCCGAGACGGCGGTCGCGCTGCACACCGACATCCTGGATTCCCTGGCAACGGACGGATTCGAGCGGATCTTCGTCATCAACCACCAGGGGGACATCGCCCACAACCAGATGCTGCTGGACGTCGTGCAGCGCCAGCACGCGGAAGGGCATACCCGGGTCGTGCTGGTGGAACCCGACTTCATCGCCGACCGGCTCGGCGACGCCGCGCAGACACCTGCCCTGGGTGTCTTTGCCATGCAGCCCTTGTTCGAAGGTCTGGAGCTGACCGGCGAACTGGGTGTGCACGCGGAAGAGATCGAAAGCGCACTGATGATGCGCTGGTTCCCCGAACTCGTCGACTACGACGCCATGGCCCGGCTGAAGCCCACCGGCCTGGGGCCGCAAGACCTGGCGGAATGGCGGAAAGGCGGCGAGCACGCCCGACAGGTGACACCACAGGGCTTCTTCGGCGCCCCCTGCCCCAAAGATCCCTTCCTGTGGAGATTCCACCAGCGTATGGCTCGCGCCATGGCGAATGTCGTCATGAACCCACCGCAGACGCCAGGCAGTTGATCAGAGACCGGGTCCAGCGATACGTGGAAGAGCAGGCCGGCCCCCGCGCTGCCAGGCGTTCTGGGAGATGCAGGACGGCCGGCTCTTTCGCCAAGGCCCATAGCCCACGGCCGGGTTGGCGTGAGCAGCGGATTCCGTACCGCTACTGGGCGGAGTCCGGGCGAACACGCCCGTGCGTCTGGCCGAACACTCCCGTGTGGAAACCCAGTTCCCCGTGAGTCCCCCATCCCTTCCGGCACGAGAGTGGCACGGCTACGGGACCGTTCCCCGGGCCCCTCGATGCGAACCGCGGGCGGTGTCGGCGCCGAGGCCGCTCGGCCGACCATGATCGGCTCGTAGACAGCATGGTCAAGATCCGGCAGGATCGGCGGATGTCGACGCGTGAACGGCCGGTCGTGGTCGCCGTATGCGGGTCCCCGGGGGCCGGAAAGACCACCGTTGCCTGCGCAACGGCGCGCCGCCTCGGTGTGCCGTTCCTGACCCGGGATGAGATCAAGGCCGGTCTCGGGCTGTCCTCGGCTTCCGTCGCCGAGGACGGTGGTGTTCAGTTCAACCCGGACTTCCACATCGCCGGCGGTCCATTGAGCCTCCGTGCTGAGGCCGTGATGGTCGACGCAGCCCAGCTGCTCGCCTCATCAGGGGCGAGCTTCGTCGTGGAGTCCTCCGTGTTGTCGCGCAAGCTGCTGGATGCGCTCCTCGCATGCGACGCCCGGGTGCTCGCTGTTCACGTCGTCGCCGGCGAATCGGTCATCGCCGAGCGCCTCCGCGCCCGGGCGGCCGGAGGCGGGGCAGTCGACCGACAGCTCTCCTCTCAGTTCCAGCGAGGCGAGATGAAGCGGTCGATTTTCGCTCCGCCGGGTGGAGCCCATGCCGTCGTTGAAGTCGATACCTCAGATGGTGGTGACCCGGACGTCGAAGGCATCGAGGCAGCAGTCGCCGCCCTGATCCGGTGACCGAGCGTCGCTCACAGGTGCCCGGCTCGGGAGATCGCGCACGGACGCACAGTGGAGAGGGTTGTTACTCGCCCTGCCGGGCGGGGTTCAATCCGTGTGCGCGTGGCGGTGGTTGGGTGCCTGGCGATGCGCGAGCATCAGGAGGAGCACTGGCCGGATCGTCCACGTGATCCGAGTTCCGGCGTGGGCCACTGACACCGTGCACGGCGAGACTCACCAGCCCAATGACCGTAGTCCCGAGGCCGATGGTGCTTCGTCGGTCGATGTAGTACGCGGTCGCCTTGACGTCCCTGGCCCGGAGCCGGAGTGAGTCTCGTCTGAGCCACGGGCTCCCGCACCGAACCTTCGCTCCTCGACCCACTGCTTCCCCAGCTCGGGCCACCACGCACGTGGTCAGCGAGGGCGAGCGGGAAGCCGTCGCCCTGCTCGCTGAGCCACTGGGCGACCCGGTCATCGGTTGAGCAACGATGGTGGGTGCGACGAGCGACGGGATACGCCTCGATGCACCCACCACCAACCTCATCCACTCTGCCGACGCTGTCGAGCAGAGAGGGTTACAGCGACCGGCCCTTGCCTCCGGCTGCCACCGTCAGTGGCGGTGGGGCTTGGGGTGGTGGGGCTTGGGCTTGTGGTGGGGCTTGGGGTGCGGCTTGGGGTGCGGCTTGGGGTGGGGGTGGGGCTCTTTGCATTTGATGTAGGTGCGGTCTGTGGCGGTGTGCGTGGCACTGTCGCCGCCCCCGGTGACCGTCACCCTGTCGATGTCGTGCCGCGTCTTGCAGTTGCACGGCACGAGGACCGTGAGCGTGATCGGCGGGTAGCTCTGCCCGGCGGCCAGGACATCACTACGGGTACAGGTCAGCGTGGCCAGGTCACAGGTCCATCCGGTCCCCGAGAGAGCCGCAGCGGTCAGTCCCTTGGGAAGGACGTCACGGACGGTCACCGTGCTGCCGTTCGTGGAACCGGCACCGGCGCTGTTGCCGACCGTGATGGTGTACGTGCCGAGCTTGCCCTCTTTGAAGTCTCCCTGGTGGGTCTTCTTGATCGTCAAGGAGGGCGGCACCCTGGGGCACAGTCCGGCCGGGTTGCTCGTGTTGGCCTGATTGGCCGTCCAGGTGTCCGCCGTCCCGGCCGTGCCGGTGCCGGTGGTGAGGTCTTCGCAGTCGTACACCCGGCTGTTCTGCAGCACGTTGCGGGTGACCAGGTTGCCGGCGTTGACGCCGGCGTCCTCGATGAGGACGCCGTCGTGCCCGCTGTTGCTCACGCTGTTGTCCGAGATGGTGGAAAACGTCAGTGAGCTCGAACCTGCCGAGATACCGTCGCCGCGCGTGGTGTTGCGGATGTTGTTGTCGCTGATCTGGATTTGAGTGTTTGCATCTGACGGGCCACCGACGACGTTTTCCGCGCGCACGCCGTGGTAGCTGCCCTGGATGTCGTTGCGCAGAACCTGAAGCCCGGAGTTGGCGCCTCCGATGTAGATCGCGGATCCGGTGCTGTCGACCGCCTGGTTGTCGGTCACCACACTGTCGGTGGAGTGGAAGATGTTCAGCAGCCCACCGTCCTCGTGCGAGACGTTTTGATCGACGGTGGCCCGCAGGATGTTCTGGTACTTGTCGAGGGTGATCGCGCCGTTCTTGTTCTGGAAGAACGCGTTGTTGTCGATCAGCGCGTTGTCCAGGCCCTGGTCGGAGTAGATGCCGTTACCGGCCGCGGACGCGACCCCATAGCCCATGTTGTTCAAGCGGATGCAGTTCTGTGCGACCTCGGACTGCGTTGTGCCGCTCGCGTTGAAGTAGATTCCGGCCGGGTTGTTCTGAATCACGTTGTTCGTGATCACGTAGCCGGAGTGGGCGGGGGTCGTCTGGATGGCGAAGCCGCCGGAGTTGTCCGCGGCGCCTTGGTTGTTCTGCACCGTGAAGCCCCTGAACCGGATGTTGTCCGCGTTCAGGTAGACGGTTCCCTGGTTGCTTGAGGGAGGGTTCGGGAATTGCTGGATGATGGAGTCCGTCGCCGGATTGGGCGGTGCGAACACATCACAGTCCGGCGGCAGAGTGGTCTCTCCCTCCAGCGTGAGATCCGGCGTGGTGACGGTGACGGTTTCGTTGTAGGTGCCGGGGCAGACATGGATGGTGTCCCCTGACGATGCCGCGCTGACGGCGGACTGAATCGTCGTGTAGGTGGCGTTGGGGCAGTGAGCCGTTCGTCCGCTGGCGGAGACTACGAGCGTGGAGGCGGCATAGCTGGGTGTGGCCGGGAGTACTGCGGCCACTGCCGCGAGCCCCGGCAAAAAGGCGTAAACCTTTCTCATTTCCTCACCTGTTGGTCTTCACGGAAGGCTGGCAACGGCAGCCATGAATCGGCGCACCGGCACCGCTGCGTTGGGTAGACCTGGAAGTCGGTTTCGCCGATTGACCTGCACTGTGTGATCGCAGGAGCCTGTAAGACAAGCTCACCCGCTGGCATGAGAAGAAGAACGACCAATATGGCGGTATTCCCCTGCAGTTCTTGGTCGCCAAGGGGCAATTAAGATGATGAGAAGATCATCGGAGTAGCATTGGTCGGCATTGGCTTTAGCCGAGGCGATTATTCGGGGATACGCGGCGTGTTGGCCGGGGGTGCCGCCTTCCTTCGAGCCAATCGCTGATGCTGTGATGGCGGGTCTCCGTGTGCCGACGTTGCCCCCGGCGCTGGCGTCGTGTTCCTGCCCCGACACGGGTTCCGTCCCTTGTGCCGGGCACTTCCTGACAAGCCGCCGGTGTCATGGCCGAACTGCACTTCCACGACCTTCGGCACACGGGCAATACGCCGGCCTCCGCGGCCGGGGCCGGGGCGCGTTCACGGGTTTCCCCGCCTTCAGGTGTGCTGAATCCGTGCCCTGGTGGGGCGAGGGTGTCGGCCTCGTCTTCGGCGAGCCGGAGCGCGCCTCGAGCCTCGTCCGGATCGTCGTCTCGTAGAGCACCCGGTCGAAGTCACCGGACCGTCGAGCAAGACGCCGATCCTTTCGCCCTCGTCTGCTGCGAGGCAGCACGAGCGCAGGCGGCCCAAGGCGACAGGACCGGGGTCGGATCCCGGGAGACAGTGGGATGAGGAGGCGGCGCCGATGATGAGCACCAGCCCCTGCCAGGTCTGGCATCCGTGTGGGCTCGCCGAGCCTTCCGTACGGCTGAGACGGTCCTACCGCGCTCGACGTGGGGCAGGCGTCGTGCTTCGGGAGCCTGGAGGCTCGCCGTGAGGCCGCCGGTTGTCGTGGGAGTCGACGGCTCGCCTTCCAGCCTGGACGCTGTGGCGGTCGCGGCGCGTGAGGCGAGGCTTCGCGGGTGCGGGCTGAAGATCGTGCACGCGTATTTTCTGCCTGCCGTGTATGCGTCGCTCGGTCTGTGGTCCACGGGGTCGGCCGGGGAAGTGCTGCGGGAGGCGGCCGGACGTCTGGTGGTTGAGGCGGTGGAGCACGCCCGTTCTGTGGCCCCTGACGTCGAGGTCGGTGACTCGGTGGTGGCGGGTGGGCCGCTGACGGTGCTGGAGGCCCAGTCGCGCACGGCAGCACTGGTGGTGGGCAGCCGGGGGCTGGGAGGTTTCGCCGGGCTGATGCTGGGGTCGACGGCGGTCCATCTGGCCGCGCACGGGCGCTGTCCGGTCCTCGTGGTGCGTGACCGTCCCGAGGGCACCGGCCCGGTCCTGCTCGGCGTCGACGGCTCACCGGCCGCTGAAGCCGCCGTGGAGTTCGCCTTCGCCGAAGCGGCCCTGCGCGGCACCGGCATCGTGGCCCTGCACGCGTGGACGCCGTGGACCGTGCCGGTTCCTCCTCCGCCGGATCCGTCGGAGCCCTATGCACTGGCTCCAGGCATGCTCGCGGACGGCGAAAGGCGCCTGCTGGCGGAAGCGGTCGCCGGCCGGCAGGAGCGCTACCCGGAGGTTGCGGTCGAGCACACGGTGGTGAGGGGCGGTGCCCGTGAGGCGCTGATCGGGGCGAGTGCGAGGGCCGGACTGCTTGTCGTCGGTGCACGGGGCCGTGGTGGGTTCACCGGTCTGCTCCTCGGCTCGGTAAGTCAGGCGGTCCTGCATCACGTGCACTGTCCGGTCGCGGTCGTGCGAGGTTCCGGTGACCGGCCATGAGGTTGCCCGAGCCCCCGGGCAGACGTCCGCCCCCGCGGCGACCGCGCACCATGCGGTGGTGGCCCGTGAGGTGGTACTGCTGCTGGAGACCGACGCCGATGGCGGGCTGAGCACCGAGGAGGCGGCCCGGAGGCTTGAACGGTTCGGACCCGATGTGCTTCCCCTGGCTGTGGGCGGCGGCCTGCTGTGGCGGGTCCTGCGTCAGTTCCACCATCCACTGATCTACGTCCTGCTGGCCGCGGGCGCCGTCACGGCTGCGTTGGGTGAGTACGTCGACTCTGCGGTGATCTTCGGTGTGGTGCTGGTGATGCGCTCATCGGATTCGTGCAGGAATCCCCTCCGCGTGCCGCCGTCACCACCGCGGTGGGCACCTGCCGTACCGCCGGCATCGCCGCCAGAATGATCAGCGGAGCCTCGGCGTACTCATGGGGCAGCAGGCGTTCCGCGATGCCTCGGTCGTCCTGACCGCTCGCGTCAGCGCGACCAGTCGTCGGTCCCTCGGCACAGGACCGTTCGGCCCGATGCGCCGCGCGGCACGGTGACGGAATCTGGAAGGGAGCCCGTACAGGAGGCAGCGAGATCCGTTTGACAAGAAGGCGGTGCCATGAGGAAGCCGGTCGTAGTGGGTGTCGACGGCTCACCGTCCAGTCTGGACGCGGTTGAGGCAGCGGTGCGTGAGGCGGCGCTACGCGCGACCGGCCTGAGGCTGGTGCACGCCTTCGGCTGGCCGTCGGTCCATGTCCCCCCGGGGATCCCGCCTTGGACCCCCGCTGCGGCGGGGGTGCGGGAGCTGGTGGACGGCACGCTGGCCAAGGCCGAACAGCGGGCACGCGAAGTCGAGCCGCACGTGGACATCACCCGGGAGGTCACGGTCGGCGAGCCGCTCATGGTGCTGGAGATCGAGTCGCGCACCGCCTCGCTCGTCGTGGTGGGCAGCCGCGGGCTTGGCGCGTTCGGTGGCCTGCTGCTCGGGTCCACCGCCGTGCATCTGGCCGCCCACGGCCATTGCCCGGTGCTGGTGGTCCGGGGCAAGCCGAACCTCACCGGCCCCGTGCTGCTGGCGGTCGACGGCTCACCGGCGGGTGAAAGGGCTGTCGAGTTCGCCTTCGCCGAAGCGTCGATGCGCGGTGCGGGCCTGCTGGCGCTCCACGTGTGGAACACCTGGAGCGAGCGGGCCTACGAGGGCCCGGGCGACCCGCTGAACATGGTGGTCGACATCGAACGGCTCCGCGAGGAGGAGCAGCGGCTGCTGGAAGAGACCCTGTCCCCGTGGTTGACGCGTTACCCACATGTCGCGGTGGAGCGGCGCTTGGTGCGCTCTCGCATTCGCCCAACCCTCATCGAGGCGAGTCACGACGCGCGGTTGGTCGTGTCCGGAGCTCGTGGTCGAGGCGGCTTCACAGGGCTGCTGCTCGGCTCGGTCAGCCAGGCCCTGCTGCATCACGCACACTGCCCGGTCGCCGTGATCCGCGGCGAGGAGTGACCATGGCGATGCCTTCCCCGGCAGCCGGCCGCTGCGGAACCATCGCTCACCTCCAGGCAGCAGGCCGATCCGATCCACGAGCGCGCCCCCGCGACTGCCGGGCGGTGGGTGGCCGGTGGCGCAGCTTCGGCCAGAACGCCGACGTTCGTTGGGCGTAGGCGGTCTACTGTTCGCCGAACCGGGCGGCGACTTCCCGTTCCTCGCTGCGCGCCAGGCGCAGGTACACGCAGACCAGCACGGGGAACATGATCAGAGTGGGGATGGTCGGCCACTGCACCAAGAACCCGATCACGCCGTGTCTTCATCGTGCGAAGCGTCTGCAACAACCTTGCACGGGCGGCCCCTTGGTCGACACTTCCGATTCCCTAGAGCGGCCCGCGTCCTACTGCCCAGTCGGTGCAGGCGTTCCACGGCCCTGATGCTGCGTCCGGAGCGCGGCGACGGCTCTACGGTTGGATGCATAGCCCTGCGGGGTGCCAAGGCGTGAGCCCCGTGCCGATGCTCGTGAGTCTGTTCCGCGGACCGGATCAGACCCACGAGCTGTGCCTGTGAAAGGTCCGAGTGACGCCTGTTCCTACGGGTCCGACACGGACTAATCGCGCAGTAGGCGCATAGCCAGTACGGAACCATCCGGATGGATGGAGACGGGACCGTTCCAGCGTGGTGCCCAGACGTCGCTTGGCCATGTGGACCGGCGAGCGTAGATTTCCCGGCGGTACTGTTCCACCCGTCCTTCCTCAAGGTGGCGGAAGAGATCCTCCGCGACTCCGGAGAACGCCTCGACTCGCTTCCGGTTGAGTCGGAAGACGTGGTCGGTGCCGACGAAGTCGATGCCGAAGAACCGGTGCCGTGCGTCCTGGACGCTGTCCGTGGCGGCGTGGGCAAAGCCTGCGAAGTGTCGTTGCCCTTGCCGTTTCGTCAGGTATGGGACGGTCGCACTCGTGTCTCCAGCGAAGGCCGTAAGGCCAGCTGCGGCTGTGCGGGACTTGCATCAGAGGTGCTGCGGGCATGCGAACGGAGGGTTGAGTTCACGGCGCATGATGACCGGTTATGGTGAAAACCGGACGTCCGGCTTGATGGTCGATGACGGCCGAACTCCGTGACCGGCCGTGCCGGATCAACACCGGGATCGGCCGCGTGCGAAACGGCCCGAGTGCCGCCGTGGTGTCCTCCCTGCGCAAGATCCTGGCCGTCGAGGACGGCACGGATGTGCTGTCCGTCAACCGCGATGGCGTCTGGCTCGGAATCCGGTTGCAGATCACCGCCGGTCAGCCCACCGTCACCCCTCTGAGCCTGAAGGAACGGGAAGCCGCCCAGTTCGTAGCCGCCCGCGCCAAGTTGGGCGCGGCCTACTGCACCATCACCCGCGAAGGAGCAACCTCGTGCCGCTGACTGCAACCCACATCGTCGCCGACACCGCCACCGTGACGGTCGCCTCCCAGACGGAGGAGATCGCCGACTGGTCCCGCCGCTACTTCGGCCCCTGGGGAGCCACCCCCGCCAAGGCCCCCAAGGGCGTCGGCATCGCCGAAGACAGCGGCGCCCTGGTCCTCGCCGACACCGGCCCCACGCGGGTGGACGACGTCGAGACCCTCATCCACGACTACGGGTTCGCAGACGCCGACTACGCCAGTGCCCGCACCCTCGACATCGGCGGCCCGCCCACTTCCTGCACTGGGCGGGCCGCCCTCACATGCCCCTGCCAGGGCTTCCCTTCACGCCATGAGATTCGTCGACGAAAACCGAGGCCCTGCACTTCTGTAGGGTCTCGCAGTTGGTGTCAGGTGTGTGACTCGCTCGGTCGCGCAGTGCAGTCGATGCGCTTTCCCAGCTGGTCGGGCGGGCGGATCAGCGCAGCCCGGCGAAGAGATCGTTCTCGGGTACGGCCGCGCCGGTGGCGTCCTGGACCCGTACGAAGGTCTCCATGCCCATCAACTCACCGAACCTCTCCTTGCCCATCTTGAGGAAGAAGATGTTCTCGCCCTGACTGGCGTGCGCGGCCAGCGCGTCGAATTTCTGACCGCTGAACGCGGTGGTGTCCACCCACGTGGTGATCTCATCGTCGGGCAGGCCGATCTCGGCCATCGCGGCGGCCTCGGCAGGATCCGGCTCCGGCATGTCCGGATGAAACTCGCGCATGATCTCCCCGAACCGCTGCATCCCCGAGCGGGGCATCGTGGTCCAGTACACCTTCGGTGTCAGCGCGGTCATCTCCAGCGCCGCCATCGTGATGCGGTGGGCCTGGATGTGGTCGGGGTGGCCGTAGAAGCCGTTCTCGTCGTAGGTGACGACCACATCCGGTCGGTAGTGCCGCATGAGTTCCGCGAGTCGGGCCGCGCCTTCCTCGACGGGGGTCTGCCAGAAGGATCCGGGGGCGTCGTTGCTGGGCCAGCCCATCATCCCGGAGTCGGCATAGTTCATCATCTCCAGATTGCTGACCTTCAGCACCTCACAGCTTGCTTCGAGTTCTTGACGGCGCATCAGGGCGACGGCCGCCGGATCGTGCCCGGGATCGCCCGGTTTGACACCCTCCGGTCCGTCGCCGCAACCGCCGTCGGTACACGTCACGAGAACCGTGCGGATGCCTTCCGCCGCGTACCGCGCGAGGACCCCTCCGGTTCCGGTGGCTTCGTCGTCGGGGTGGGCGTGTACTGCCATGAGCGTCAAGGGCCGGTCAGTCAAGGAACAGTCCTCCTGCAGAAATACGTCTTGGTCCGAGTGCGCGGCGGGCGTACCGCGATCCTGGGGCCCGGATCCTGGTGGGGCGGACGACCTTGTGGTCTCCGTGTTCCCCGCCCGTGCGGCGCCGGTTCCTCGGTCGATGCAACCGCGCCGACCGGACCGGCTGTTCCCGGCGCGGCTGCTTGGTCCAGGCGTCGGCGTTCAACGCGAACGAGGTGCAGGCGGCCGATCGTCGGCTGTGTTCCGCCTGCTTTACCGGTCAGCGTCTGCGGCTGGAGTCGTTCACCGTGCTGGTCGCCACGGGCGGGGTGGATGGCGCTGAGGAAGGTGGCGGTGTCGCTCGCGTGATCGTGGCCGTGTGTGCCTGTGCGGCTCGCGCTTGCTCGCTGGGTGCTGGCCATGCGCCGAGGCGTTTGATGCGCCAGGTGAGGCTTCGGGCGGTGGAGCGGGCGTCGTCCAGTGCACGCTGGCGGGCGGCGTGCTGGAGGAGCTGTTGGGGGTCGTGGCCAGCGTTCTTGGCTTGGGTGAGGGCGGCGGCCAGTGCCGGCCAGGCAGGGTCGGCGAGAACCTCATCGGCACGCTCTGGCAAGACGGCCCGTAGGTGCAGGTCGGGGGCGGGTTCGGAGCCGGAGAACCAGATCGGCTGGCCTGCGGCGTTGGTGTCGCCTTCGATGGCGATCTTGTAGCCGCGTACGTCCCCGGAGGGGAAGTGCTGGACGTTGACGCGGACGCCGTCGAGCCCGTCGAGGCCCCGAACCAAGATCGGTTCGGGGCCTTTTCCCTTGTGCCCCCGGCAGGATTCGAACCTGCGACACCCGCTTTAGGAGAGAGGCTGGGGAGCGGGGGCGCTGACCTGGAGCTTCGATACCTGGGCAGGGCACCGAGAAGTCGACCGCAAGACACCCCCGTTGACCGTGGCTGACCCTTGCATCTGGCACGACTGTGGCACGCGGCGAGCAGACGGCTCGGAACCTGGCTGGCTCCGCCGGTGCCCGGTGCTCAACCGCCGTAGCGGCTGCGCAAGTCCTCGGTGATTCGCGACATCAGCCCAACCGAGCCTTCCGGCGGCGCCTCCGCCAGCGCACGTTCCGTCTGCGGATCGTAGGCAGTCAGCCCGGTCTCCTTCTCGACAATGGCCGCAAGGGTGGAGACCTGGCCGAGCACGACTGCAGCGTCGTCCCCCGCATGCCAGTAGGGCACAGTGATGGTCACCTCGTCACTGAAGACGGACAGGTCGATGCCGGTGCCCGAGTGACTCAGGTCCCGTGACTCCTGCTCGTACTGCGTGATCTCTACTTCGCCCAGCAGGGCCCGAGCCTGCGGCATTATTCGGTCCCATGCTTCAAGGAGGTGGGTGGGAATCGGCTCGTTGTCCTCGGCTGCGTCTTCCATCGCCTCCAGGACCTCGTCCCAGGACTGCCCGTCGCGGCGGTTCAAGAAGTAGATGTCGTAGCTCACTGCGCGATCGTAGGCACTCGAACATCGCGAGGGCAGCGCTGAGGCGGCTTGCCCGTGCCGACTCCGTTGGCGGCATCAGCTTGGGAAGCTGCGAGCATTTGGGGCTGGTCTCGGCGCTGACCTGGATGAACGGTTCGCTCGGGGCCTCGGCGGGTGCTGCCTCATTCACCGTGGTTCCCCGCTGTTCCCAGTTCGATCTGGTGCGGTTGTGGTGCGGTCCGTCGGCGTACGGAGTCAGCCCAGGGGCCGGTGCAAGTACCTCAGAGGTGCTGCTTCGCTGAGCTGACGAGTCGGCTGATGTTGTCACGGGTGCGTGCTCTCAGCTCGTCCAGCTCAGCCCTGGTGTCCACCTTGGGTAGCTCCGTGATGTCCGCAAGCACGTCCTCCGCAGTCCGACTCAGACTGTCGTCATCCGTCAACATCTGCACCCGGAATAGGGCCTCCTGGGCACTGGACCGCAAGTCGTAGGCGCGAATACGAACGGCGTCAGGGTCCTCCGGTGGCGGCTGCTCATGCTCGCAGAACCACAGATGGACCAGACAGCGGCGATAGTTGACCAACGCGCCGGCATAGGCGGAGTAGGCATCGAGTCGCTCCTGCCGAAGCTTCTCGCGGCGGGTGAACTGATGGCTCCTGTCGGTCGTGCGCTGCTGAAACGCCAGAGTGATCCCCGACCCAAGTAGGGTCCCAAGAACGGCTATGGCGCTGGCGATGATGGACTCCACGCCTCAAGCTGATCACGTCTCGCCACCTTGGGCGGGCTGCTGGCCCAACTTGGGTGTCAAGGCGGCGATGCCCTCGGCGTCACTGACGCTGAGGGCACGACCTTCTGATCCGTAGCTCTATGCGGATCGGTCGGTGGGGTCACACCGGCCGCCCTACGGTCTTACGAGGACGCTTGCGGGCGTGGCTGGTTGCTGGGGTTGCTGTACTTCGCTGCTGTACCGCTAGCAAGCAGACCGGCTACAAGCGCCATTGCGTCAGCGCAGACACTCGCAACGCTGGCAGCCGTCTTACAGGACACCAGCACGATGACGACAACTGTGATCAGCCATGGTCGGACGGCAGGGTTTGACAGGCCCCACGGGACAGGGGGCAAACTCATATCGAGCCTCCATAGGTTCACTGCCCGCCTCCGTCGTCCGGGTCGCACCAGCGCGGTGGAGGCGGGCACCGCTTTGTGCATCATGTTGAGGCTCACGGCGGCGCCTACGCAAAGCGCGTTGAAGGGGGCAAGCAGCGCCTTGCACCTATCACTTGACCTGTCGCTTTGACTCTTATTTGAGTCACACCGAGGCGCTGACCAGGTTTGACACGTCCGTTTGACCGCGAACGCGGTTAAGCGAGATTGCAGCCAATCCTGCAAGCCCGTCTCAAATCGTTGGAATTCCAAGCAAAACGGGAGGTCATATTTTGCCTACGGTTTACCCACCCTGCGCGTCGACTCGGGGAAGGGTGATCTTTCGATGAAGGACTGCGACCTGACCCTGGCCTTCAACACGTCGCAGCCGACGATCTCGCTCACCTCAAGCTGCGGTCTGGTTCGAGAGCGGAACGGCCTCACGTGACAAGAGGGCGGGGTCACTACGTGGCAAGTGCCCGCCGTTATTCGCCGGTACCGGTCTCAGTCGTTGATGGCAGCTCGTTGCGCCTGCGGATGTGGCGTTGACGCAGCCTCCGGAGTGCGAGTCCGGTCAGACTGACCAGTAGGCCGCTGAGGATGTTGATGGCAAGGTCGTGGATCAGTGATCCCATGAAGGCGTGGGTGCGCTCAAGGGCCGGACCGCGCACCGCGCTCCTCGCGTGCGGAATTAGATGACTAGAGCGGCGACGCTGGATCAGCCCCGGCCCGAAGCAGGAACCAGCGTGAACGGCGACCAAGCGCCGTTCGTGCTGGTCTCAATCAACTGGCGTTCAGGCTGGCGGCAGATAGCGGGGCTAGCTAGGAGGCGCCTCTTCGACCTGCGAGATCGAGCGAGTGCATCGACAACGCGAAAATTTCGGCGTGCTGCCGTGCGGACGCCTGTGATCACGCGCTGCCGCGAGAAGGGTTCTGTGATTCCGGCACGCACGATAGCGACCAGCGAAACGGTCTCAACGGTCGTGAATCTTCGCTGACATGCGGCACACTGCTGGCGTCGCCGGACGGAACCGTACTCGTCTTCGCGGATGTCCACGACGACCGTGGACGCTGAACAGAAGGGGCATCGCATGAGAGCTCCTCCTCGGTCAGCGCGTCTCGACGAGGCCACTGTAAAGCGCCTGAGGGCTTCGTGATGGTCGAACCAGGACAACGCGCAGCTAGGTCGGTGGATGGCCCAGGCAAGGAGGAGCACCGGTGTGCGGTGAACCCAGGTCTGAACCCCGGCCGACGACAGTCAGCCACGATGGCGGGTGCGTCGACCGATCAGGCGCGCGTGTGCAGCGCTGCCCCCACCGACCTCAGCCACGCTGCTTGATCGACGTCCGTTAGAGCGAGTTGCGACGGCGGAACCGTGGTGACGAGACATTGCGCGGTGACTTCTTCGTCCCGAACGCGATCAGTCCATCGGCAGCCTCCCTGTGGGCTCGTCGGCCTGCGTATCCTCTGGCTGGCACCGTCCGTTGCTGTCCAGCAGTGTCCGGGGCTGGCTGCGTCGTTTGGCCCCCACTTTGGCCCCCCGAATTGGCTTGCATGGTGCGGGGAGTGTGGCCAGCACCGCGCACTGATGTACCACGGGTCTGCTGGGGGGCTCGACGATGCGGTGCAGCCCGATGGCTTCCGACCCGTCGGGCAACTACTCAGCTCTGACCATGACTTGATAACGATCACGGAGACGTGCTTACCTAGAGAAGCGCTGTCTCCCAGAATCCGGCATGGCCGAAGCATCCACCCTACGCAGCGCCTGTAGCGGATCTATGCGCTGAAAGGCCGGCATGCCTATGGGTGGATATGCATTCCACATCCCCGACCACAGAGTGGACTACGGGGTTGAGGTCAAGATCTCTGAGTTCAATATTGATCCTCAGGCACAGCGGACACTTAACGAGCGGCGGGCACAGAAGATCGCCGACAAGTTGGTCCCTGGGGCCATCGGGACCGTGATCGCTTCGGAACGCTCCAACGGCGACCTCTACATCGTCGACGGACAGCACCGGTGGCGTGCCTGCGTGCTGGCTGGCATTCCTACTATCAGGGCCGAGGTCCACCACGGACTTACGCAGGAGCAGGAAGCCATCCTGTTCTTGATCAAGAACAAGGAGTCCCACAAGCCTCGCCCCATCGATGAGTATCACGTCGGGCTCACCGGTGGCGTCCCCCTGTACATCGACACGGACAGGGTCCTTCAGAAGCACGGGCTGACCCTCGGCTCGTCCTCCACGAACACCGTTGGCGCTGTGGCTGGCGTGCTGCAGATTGTGGATCGTTACGGTGCGATGGTGCTCGACCGCACCCTCACGGTCGCGGAGGACGCGTGGGCGCGTGGTGCGGACTCTTGGGACGGCATGCTCCTCGGGGGCATCGGCATGTTCCTCGGTCGCTGGGGCGACCTCGTCGACGACAAGGAACTGGCCAGGAAGATCCTGAGCATGGGGAGTGCAGCCAAGTGGCGTTCCGAGATCCTCGGCCAGTCCTCACGGGGTGGGTTCCACAACGGGGGCACGGGATCCCGGGTGACCACCGCGTACCGCATGGTCGCTATCGCCTGGAACAAGGGCCGCAGGGCTGAGAATCGCATCGAGGCGTAACCAGACAATGAGCCGGCGCCCCCATCAACAGGGGCGATAGTCCACCGGCCCGACCTGAGCGTGCTGCTCCGCCGCCCATTTGCCCGCTTGAGCGGTAAGTGGGTGGCGGCGCAGCGCCCTGCGCGAGCGGGAGTCCTCTCTGGTGCGCCTCTCCGCGGCGAAAGTCCGTCCGTCTCGTGCAGGCCTCGAACTGTGCTTCACGCGTGGTCAAGGCAGTTCGACATAGCCCCGGTTGGCCGACCTTCACGATAAGGGTCAGCAGATCGTGTTCTTCCAATTCCTCGATGGGGCTTCCCCGGAGGCCATCATTCCCATCGGTGCAGTCTGCGTGGTGCTCGCCTTGGCCAGGATCGTCAAGAACCTGCCCAAGGACTCGATCACCAAGTTCTTCGAACACCGTACGTCCAAGTACCGGATCATTGCCGATGACGCCAGGGGGCGGGTGGCGACTGTGCAGAAGCAGCGACTGGTGTTCCTGGGATTCGTCGTAGCATGCGCCGCCGTGGTCGGCATCGTGCTCATCAGTTCGACGACTAACGAAGCTCAGGCTCCAGTGCCTCGCTCCGTACCGAGCTCTACGGCCAGCTCGACACCGAACCCGTAGCCAGCGGCACACGGCTCCGCTGGCGATGGGAGGCCCTTCCTGATGGTCTTCCATCGCTCGTGGACATTTAGTGGCGTCGCTGGTCGATGTCGTCGTAGAGGCGCCTCGCAACCTAGGGCGCCTCGCCGCACTGCAGAAGGCTCATCATGGGTGGTGCAGGACGGTCCGGCTTTACTCCAAGACCGCTTGCTCCCGAAGCAACTAGATGGGGGCGCTGCCTTGAGGTGATCTGGCTCTCACCTGCGCTGCTGGTCCGTAGACGTTCGCGCTCGTCCGCCGCTGTTCATCGGCGTTGTCACGCAGTTAGACACTCATCCCTGCTGCACCTCTGCGCGTGAATCGTCAGTTCGGGGACGCTGAACGCTGTCCCATCCTGCGCCGGCCGCATCTGCAGCACTGGCCTGCCGTGGAGGGGGAGGGCTGGCCCCGTTCGAGCCGGGCAGGTGGGCTGACATCTGCCGAGGGCCCCCAAGTGGGCCAGCGCCGACTGCGCTCCCGGGGTCGAAATCTCAGCGCTAGTCAGAGCCGAACGGTTCCGGGCTCGGCCTGAGGAGCCTCTTGCGCTGTGGAACCAGGCCCTGTGAGACGCCCCATTCCGCCTGACGGCCGCCGCCGCGATGATGTCTGCTCATGAAGGAACTTGTTCTCGCTTTGGTGGCTGCGGTGTTCGGACTAGCTGGCACAGTCGTTGGTGCCCGTGCCGCGAAGAAGGGAGCGTTGATCAGTGCAGAAGTCACCTTGCAGCAGTCCGCGATCAAGCCGACGTCGATCAAGCCCACTGGCTGCGGCAACAGCGGCTTCAGGCGTACGAAGGTTTCCTAGCAGCCTGGGACGAGTGCCTTCGCATCATTGGCTCCGTGGGTCTTCCGGGGAACTCCGACTCGCCGGGAATCAACCCGCTGAAGGAAGCTGCTGGCCGCATGGCAGAGCGCGCGAGGCGGATCGACATCCTAGGACCAGCCGAGGTGGCTCGGGCAGCGGAAGAGCTCGCCGTCAGTATTCGGCGCGACGTGGACCTAGCGACCAAACTCATGCAACTCGCAGAGTCGCAGCGGCCGGCAGCCGAACGCATTACTAGCGGGACATTACCAGCGATGGCATCCGCTGTTGAGGCCATGGAGGAGGCTACAAGGCAGATGCAAGAGCTTACGGCGGAGGCAATCGAGGACGTTCGAGTGCCTCCTGGAGCGGACGTGATGTTCGAGGCCTTCGAACGGGCCGAGGAACTCGCTAACGCTGCAATCGCTCAGGCGCACGAGGACAATGACGAATTTGCTGTCTTCCTTGACCAAGCGACTGCGATCGTCGCTGAGCTCAAGAACAACCAGGAAGCCCGCGAAGGTATTCGCGAGCGGTTCACGACCGCAGCGCGGCACACGCTTGATTCCGCAAGTTCATGAGCATGGCGCCGGATGCCGACTCATGACGCAATGACGACCAAGAGCTTAGAAGATGGGGGCAAGCCTTGGCCAGCTGCGTCGCTGGCACTTTATTCAGTACCGCGCCGGGCTGCCGAGTGCCGCTGCCGTCCGTCGCCGTCAGCGCTGCCGTCACTGCCGTCGGCCCCAGCTTCTGCGAACACCCTGGTTGCCGTAGTGCCTGGGTGTTGAGCTGCTTGCCGAGAAGGGGTGACAATACCAGATCACCAATGTACCTGGTGTCGATGCTGGGGGATGGGTTCGATCCTCTCATGGTGAATGCTGAGACATGAAAGCAAAAAAGTCACCGCAAGAGGAGTTAACGTGTCGGAGCCCTCTCGTAACCTGTTGCACCGACTGGCCCACCCGACGACGCAAGAGCGAAAATTCGACAGCGTATTGATGTCTCCAACGGTGCAATATTTGTTTGAGTTGCTAAAGTGGCTTACCCCCTCGCAATGGATTATTCACAAATCGAGGGGAAAGTCTTGGCCCATTGAGGTCTATGTGATCGCCGTGACCGCAGCTCTCGTGGCGGCACTACTGCTTGCAAATGATCACGATCGGAGGGGTGCTGCTGAATGGGCCCAGGCTGGGGCGGTGGTAATTGCGTGGTGGAGGTGGGCGGAAATCCTCGCGGTGGGACTGGAGTTGGCCATTGGGCGGGTAAGGATGCAGGCTAGTTCCGCAATTGTGGCTTGGGGTATCTTCCTCTTTCAGGCGACGCTGATTTTCGCTATCATCGCTGAAGTTCAAGCGAGGAACGGTTTCAAATTTCCCGATGGTCACCCTGGCGGAGCACTTGATTATTTTTACGTCAGCTGGACTAACCTGGCGACGTTGGGTAACAGTGTCGCCCCGATTACAGGGAGGGCTGAACTTATTGTGGTCCTTACTGGACTCACCGGCTTGGTGCTGATCGGAATTATTCTCACCTATGCGATGAAGGGTGGGGATGCTTCGCAATCCGAATGAGTCTCACTGGTCGCCGCTGGGCGGCCTCGGACGGCCTCAGTGGTGTCGGATCACAGTCCTGGACCTCAGAGTCCCGCGTTACCCGCTACCCCGCTGAGCTCCTTCGGGAGACGGGCCGGCGGGTCTCGCGACCGAGCCGCTTTAGGGCGAAGGGTGGAATCACCTGCGCGCCAGCCGTCGAGGCGGGCACGATGAAGCCATGGATGCTGGGTTGGCTGGCCTTGTCGGTGCGGTGATCGGAAGTGTGGGAACAGGGGTTACTACCGGCTTCACCGCATGGCTGGCAAGTAAACAAGGGAATGCGCAGCTTCGCACTCAGGTCAATCAATTGCGCATGCAGTTGGCTGCGCAATACGTTCAGGAGCAACGGGATCCAAGAGCGCAATCCTATATCAGATTCGTGAGCGAAGTGCGAAGTCAGGTCACAGCCATGCGGCATTTCACCGTCGACGCCATAATGGATGGCATCGACTTCCGGGACGAAGATACCATCAAGGAAATAGCTAATCGCTACCGGAACAAGTTTCACGACCTGCAGCCTCTCTACGCGGCTGTGGCGGTGCATGGACCTGCCATAGCGTCCCATGTTGCAGATGAAGTCATGTCGCGAGTTAACCAATCAATGCCGAGTTTCTGCGTTATCTGGCTGAACTGCACGAAGGTAACACAGAGGCTGATCGCACCCTTATCACTCAGTGCAATCAAGCCGATCAAAGCCTGTTCAAGTTTCTGCATACTGTACGAGCAGCTCTGAACGATAACGGCATGATGGGAAGCCTTGACGCGGCGTACTATCGGGCTGTATCGGAGAACGCAAATAGTCGTGGGTCACAGCGTTCTGATGCCGAGATGAACGCTCCTGAAGAGCGCGGCCGGGAGTTCGGTTCGGTCAGGCAGCTTCCGTCCGGCCGTTGGCAGGTCCGGTACCGGGACCCGGAGACGGGGCAACTGCGTCCGGCTGAGAAGACGTACGCGACCAAGACCGATGCCCAAGTCGCGCTGACGCACATCGAGTCGGACGTCGCGCGCGGGCAGTGGTCGGACCCGGACGCCGGGGCGGTGAACTTCTCCGAGTACGCCACCGCGTGGCTGCGGGACCGGAAGCTGGCCGACCGCACCCGTGAGCGGAACGAGTCGGTGATGCGGCTGCACATCCTGCCCACGTTCGGGGCCGGAACGGTGGCCGACCTGACGACTGCCCGTGTGCGTAGCTGGCGCGGCAAGCTCCTGGCGGCCGGCGTCGGCGAGCCGTCGGTGGTCAAGGCGTACCAGTTGCTGCGTGCCCTGATGAACACCGCCGTGGACGACGAGCTGATCCGGCGCAACCCGTGCCGCATCAAGGGCGCGGACCGCTACGACGTGCCCGAGCGGCCAGTTCTCACGGTCGCGGAGGTCTTCGCGATCGCCGATGCCATCGCGCCGCGCTACCGGCTGCTCGTCCTCCTGGCGGCCTTCACCACCCTGCGGTTCGGGGAGCTGGCGGCCCTGCGGCGCCGGGACATCGACCTGGAGGGACTGACCGTCACCGTTCGCCGCGCGCAAGCCGAGCTGCAGGACGGCCGGCTCTTCGACAAGGCGCCGAAGTCCGCGGCCGGGGTGCGCTCCGTTTCCTTCCCCGCCGAATTGCTCGACGCAGTCACGGAGCACCTGGAGCACTTCGCCGCTTCCGGCCGCGACGGGCACGTCTTCGTCGGACCGCAGGGCGGACAACTGCGGCGTAGCAACTTCCGGGACGACTGGGTCAAGGCCCGTAAGGCTGCTGGCGTCACCGCCGAGCTGCACTTCCACGACCTGCGGCACACGGGCAATACGCTCGCCTCGACGGCCGGCGCCAGCACACGCGAGTTGATGACCCGCATGGGCCACAGCAGCTCGCGCGCCGCGCTGATCTATCAGCACATGACCAGTGACCGTGACCGGGCCATCGCCGACCGGCTCGGTGCCATGATCCGGGGCGGTGGGGGAGTGGTCTCCGGCACATCCGAGAAGGACCCCGCGGACCCGTAGTGGCACGCCTGTGGCACGACCCCTGAATCGTCAAAGGGCCAGCCTGGGAGGAAATCCCTCCTGAGCTGGCCCTTCTCTCTGTGCCCCCGGCAGGATTCGAACCTGCGACACCCGCTTTAGGAGAGCGGTGCTCTATCCCCTGAGCTACGAAGGCGTGCCCGGCCGTGCAGGCCTGGCTGGGGACAGCGTAGCGGATGGCTCAGGGCGGTGTGTGGTCCGCCGAGCGGCGGTGCCCTGCGGGCGGAGCGTTGCGGGGTGTCTGCTAGATGTGATCGCAGGTGCGGTTTCCGGCACGGGGGAGGGCTGAAGGGTATGGAGCTGGCAGGCGGTGACGCTCGTCGGTGGTTCCGGCGTTTGCGGCGAGATGGCGGCGACGGTGACGGTGGTCGCGGTGATGCCGTGCGGCTGTTGTGCTTTCATCATGCCGGTGGGAGCGCCGCCGCCTTTCGGCAGTGGCCGCAGCTGTTGCCCTCGTACGTCGAGCCCGTGGCCGTACAACTGCCCGGGCGGATGGAGCGGTTCGCCGAGCCGGCCTACGTCGACATGGGGTCGCTCGTGGATGACCTGGTGGACGCCGTTCAGCCGTTTCTGCAGGAGCCGTACGCCTTCTACGGCGCCAGCATGGGCGGCAGGGTGAGCTGGGCGCTCGCGCATGCGCTGCGGGAGCGGGGGATGCCGTTGCCGCGCATGCTGTTCATCTCCCACAGTCCGGCCCCCGGGGTGATGCGCGAGATCCGCGGTTGGGACGGGCCGGACGAGGGGCTTGTGCGGTACATGCGCGAGCTCGGCGGGACGCCCCCCGAGGTGTTCACCCATCCCGCCGTCCTCAAGGGCATCCTGCGCACGCTGCGCGCCGACCTCACCGTGCTCAGCAACCATGCCGTGCGGCCGGCCGTGCCGCTCGACCTTCCCATCCGGGCGTTCGCGGGCGCCGACGACCCCATGGCCGCGCCGGAGCTGATGAGCCCGTGGGCCGAGGAGACCACCGCGGAATTCCGTCTGGACGTCGTCGGTGGCGGCCACTTCCCGGACTCCTCGGTGCTGCGCCTGATGACCGGGGAGATCGCCGGGGAGATCGGTGCATTGCTCCGCTGAGGGGGATGGCTCACCCGGTTCCGGGTGCCGCCCCGTCGTTCAATGCCGGCGGCGGGTCACCCGTACCCGGTACTTGCCGTCGGCGTTCGCGGTCAGCACCTCGACCGTGATGCCGTGGTGCGGGTCCTTGAAGGACTCGCCGGGGGAGAACGTGGCGTCGGAGAGTTCCGCGTGGACGTTGGGGCTGCGGGTGCAGCCGCCGCTGTCGCGGTGGGCGTCGTAGACGGTGACCGGGCCCTGGCCGGTGTCCACAGAGGCGTCGATCTTGTAGATGAGGATGCCCGGCTTGCACACCGTCTCGTCGTTGCCGCCCGGTGCGCGCAGTTCCAGCGCGTACCCGCTGTGGTTGCTGATCGGCGCGAACACCAGCTTTGGGCCGCCCGTCCGCGACAGCGGCGTCAGCGTGTACTCGGTGCTGCCCGGCCGCACCGCGCAGCTGACCTGGCTCGCGTCCAGCCAGCCCAGCTTCCACTTGTGCCAGCCGAGCAGATCGTTGTTGGCGCCCCAGTCCTCGCTCATGATGTCCCAGTGCCCGACCGCGCCGCCGCCCTCCTGGGTGTAGAGGTCGGGCAGACCGAAGGTGTGGCCGTTCTCGTGCGGCAGCACCCGGTAGCCGGTGCGCGCGAAGGCGCCGGAGCCGTCGTCCTGGCGGGAGTAGACGAAGGACGCGTTGGCGACGTGGACGCCGTCGGCGACCGGGGCCTCGGTGTTGCCGGCGAAGGTCACGGACAGCACGGTGTCCAGTGCGGAGGGGCCCGCGTTCGGGGTGATCAGCACGTTCAGCAGGTCGTACGAGCGGAAGTCGACGGCCGGGTCGGCGGCGGCCACGATGTCCTGCACCAGCTGCCGGTAGCCGGGGTCGAAGGGCGCGCCGCGGTCTATGCCGTACGCCCGGAACGGCTTCGGCATGCGCAGCCAGTCGGTGATGGGCGTCTCGGGTCGGTAGTCGAGGCGGCCGTAGGAGGCGGTGCGGAACCACTCCTGGGTCTGCGGGAAGAACTCGTGGAAGCGGCCCATCGCGCTGCCCTCGCCGGGCGCGTCGGAGAAGTCGATCATCAGGGTGAGGGCGTGGACCGTGCCCGTGGAGCGGGAGTAGCCGGTGGGGGTCGGTACTCCCTCCGTCATCTCCACGTCCAGGCTGCCGCGGACCAGGCAGGGTGCGAGGGCGGAGTTGCGGGACAGGCCGACGGGCCCGGGGGTGGTGGGCGCCGTGAGATGTCCGGTGCCGGCCGAGGTGCTGACCGCGAGGGTCAGTGCGGTCACCGCGGTCAGGGCGGCCATGCGGCGCGGGGCTATGGGGCGGGGGGCTGCGCGGCGCGGGCGTATGGAGCGCGGGCGTATGCGGCGGCGGGGCGTCTGCGGCTGCATGCATGGACCCTTCGCTCCGCGGCAGCCGCCGGTCTCGGCTGCACCCTTGCGCTCACCCTCTGGCGGCGGGGCGAGGGGCGCGCGTTGGAAGAGACCGATCGTGGGATTCCGGGGCGGCGCGGGGGTGAAACAGGCGCAGTGAGGTGTGAGTGGTGCAACGGGACATGACGTGTCATGACATGAGATGGCGGTGGTGGCGGGGCGTGGCGGGGCGAGGCCGGGGGTAGCCGGTGGCGGTGATGTGACGGGGCATCGATTCCGTTGGGGGTGATCCCGGGGCCTGGGCCGATGAGGGCCCCGGAGTGTGGTCCAGATCACGTGCGAACTTTCCTGGGGTGGGAAATAAGCGGGGAGCTCTTCCCCGTTTAGCCATGTGTCCGAGCGAAACGGGGACTCCCTCCCCGGATCACCGGCACCGGCCTGGAACGGCCTGCGACCTATGACTTGCCTACGACCCGAGGAGAACGCCGTGGAGACCGCAACTCCCGCGCCGCGCAAGGCGCCCCGGCCCCGCGCCGACGCCCTGCGCAACCGGGAGCGGATCGTCACCGCCGCCCGCGAGATGTTCGTCGAGCACGGCCCCGACGTGCCGCTCGACGAGATCGCCCGCCGGGCCGGTGTCGGCAACGCCACGGTGTACCGGAACTTCCCGGACCGCGATGCGCTCGTCCGGGAGGTCGTCTGCTCGGTCCTGGACCGCACGGCCGAGGCCGCCGAGCAGTCCCTGGCCCAGACCGGTGACGCGTTCGCCGCGCTGGAACGCTTCGCGCACGCCGCTGCCGACGAACGGATCAGCGCGCTGTGTCCGATGGTCGCCTCCACCTTCGACCAGAACCACCCCGACCTGGAAGCCAGCCGGGACCGGATCGAGCAGCTGGTGGAGGAGATCATGGGCCGCGCCCAGGCGGCCGGACAGCTCCGGGCCGACGTGGGCGTCGGTGACCTGCTGGTCGCCGTGGCGCAGCTCAGCCGGCCCCCGGCCGGCACGGACTGCCCGAGCGGTGACCGCTTCGTCCACCGCCACCTCCAGCTGTTCCTGGACGGGTTGCGGGCCCCTGCCCGCTCGGCCCTGCCGGGTGCGGTCGTGAACCTCAAGGAGCTGCGCCGGTCCTGAACGGCAACCCCGCCGACGCCAACGACACCAAGACGCAACCGACGCCATCGCTTGCACCGACGCAACCGACGCCATCGCTTCCACTGACACCATCGACGCCACCGTTTCCACCGGCGCCAACGACCAGCTCTGCCTCGCCGGCCCTCACCTCGTCCGTCTCAGCCCGTTCTCTCATGCCGTAGCAGCTCGTTCCAGCTCGTCTTCTCGTCACTTTCCGTCAACGAAGTACCGAAGTGGGTACCCCCATGTCCGAAACAGCCGTCAAGGCTCGCGGCGTCGCACCGTCCAGTGAGGCCGGTGACGCCAACCGGTGGAAGGCGCTCGTCTTCATCGCGCTCGCCCAGCTGATGGTCGTCCTCGACGCCACCATCGTGAACATCGCCCTGCCCTCCGCCCAGCGAGACCTCGGCATATCCGACGGCAACCGGCAGTGGGTCGTCACGGCCTACGCCCTCGCCTTCGGCGGTCTGCTGCTCTTCGGCGGCCGCCTCGCGGACCTGTGGGGCCGCAAGCGCGTGTTCGTCACCGGTCTGGTCGGCTTCGCCGCGGCCTCCGCGCTGGGCGGTGCGGCCACGACCGGCGCCATGATGTTCGGCGCCCGCGCCCTCCAGGGCGTCTTCGGCGCCCTTCTCGCGCCCGCCGCGCTCTCCCTGCTCGCCGTGATGTTCACGGACGCCAAGGAGCGCGCCAAGGCGTTCGGCATCTACGGTGCCATCGCCGGTGGCGGTGGCGCCGTCGGCTTCATCCTCGGCGGCGTGCTGACGGAGTACCTGGACTGGCGCTGGACGTTCTTCGTCAACATCCCGTTCGCCATCGTGGCCGCGTCCGGCGCCTACTTCGTCATCCGTGAGCCGGAGGGCGGTCGCAACCGCTCCCCGCTCGACATCCCGGGCGTCGTCCTGTCCACTGTCGGTCTGGTCTCGCTCGTCTACGCCTTCACCCGCGCGTCCGACGGCTGGAGCGACCCGCTGACCGTGGGCCTGTTCATCGCGTCGGCGGTCTTCCTGCTGGCCTTCGTGGTCACCGAGACCAAGGTCAAGGCCCCGCTGCTGCCCCTGCGTGTGGTCACCGACCGCAACCGCGGTGGCGTCTACCTCTCCCTCGGCATCGCGGTCATCGCGATGTTCGGCACCTTCCTCTTCCTGACCTACTACCTCCAGGTCATCAAGGGCTACTCGCCGATCAAGACCGGCTTCGCCTTCCTGCCCATGATCGCGGGCATGATGACCGGCTCGACCCAGATCGGCGCGCGGCTGATGAACCGGGTCCCGGCGCGGGCGCTCATGGGCCCCGGCTTCCTGGTCGCCGCCGGCGGCATGTTCCTGCTGACCCAGCTGGAGATCGGCTCGTCGTACGCCTCGACCGTCCTGCCGGCGATGATGCTGCTGGGCCTGGGCATGGGTACGGCGTTCATGCCGGCCATGTCCCTGGCCACCCTGGGCGTGGAGCCCCGGGATGCCGGTGTCGCCTCGGCGATGGTCAACACCTCCCAGCAGGTGGGCGGCGCGATCGGCACGGCCCTGCTGAACACGATCGCCGCCTCCGCGACGACGTCGTACGTCAAGGACCACATCGCCACCGCCACGACCAAGCCGCAGCAGCAGCTGGTCCAGATGCAGGGCATGGTGCACGGCTACACCAACGCGATCTGGTTCGCCGTCGGCATGCTGGTGCTGGCCTCCGCCATCGCCGTGACCTTCGTCAACGCCGGCAAGCCGGACACCACCGGCGTGGCCTCCGGCGAGGGCGCCGACGCGGTCGAGGACGCGGTGCCGGTCTTCGCCCACTGACGTCGGGCTGTCAGCGGAGCCAGGGCAGGTCCGCACCCGCTTCGTCCGGCTGAAGGCCCTCGGCGACGATCTCCATGATCTCGCCGAGGGCCTTCTGCTGTTCCGGGCTCAGCCGTTCGAACAACGCCTGCCGTACGGCGGTCACATGGCCCGGCGCGGTGCGGCGCAGCACCTCGTAGCCCTCGTCGGTGAGTATCGCGAACTGTCCGCGCTTGTCGGACGGGCAGTTCTCGCGGCGGACCCAGCCGTTCTTCTCCAGGCGCGCGACGGCGTGCGACAGCCGGGAACGGGTGATCTTCGACTGCATCGCCAGCTCGGTCATCCGCAGTCGGCGGCCCGGTGCCTCGGCGAGGCCGACGAGCAGGCCGTAGTAGATGTGGGGCATGCCCGCGTCCCGCTGCAACTGCCGGTCGAGGTGGTCCTCCAGCAGGGTGGTGGCGTGCAGGTAGGCGCGCCAGACGCGCTGTTCCTCGTCGTCGAGCCAGCGGTGCCGCGCGGCGGCGGGGTCCGGTGCCGTGTTCATACGGTCCACTGTACGAGGCATCTCCTTGAAAGTTGAACAAGTAAGACGTACGCTGACGGTGAAGCTTGAGAGTTAAAGCACCCCGTGAGGGGTCGACCGAGTACCAGCCGGAGCCGCCGCCATGCGTATGCCCGCCCTCTACCTGAGCCACGGTGCCCCGCCGCTCGCCGACGACCCCGTCTGGCCCGGCCAGCTCGCCGCCTGGTCCGCCGGCCTGCCCCGTCCCAAGGCGGTCCTCATGGTCTCCGCCCACTGGGAGGAGGCCCCGCTCGCCCTCGGGGCGACGCGGCCCCTTCCGCTCGTGTACGACTTCTGGGGCTTCCCGGAGCGCTACTACCAGGTGCGGTACGCCGCCCCCGGTGCCCCCGGCCTGGCCGACTCCGTCCGCGCGTTGCTGCGCGCCCCGGGCACCCCCGTCCAGGACATCGCCGACCGCGGCCTCGACCACGGCGCCTACGTCCCGCTCGTCGAGATGTACCCGGACGCCGACGTCCCCGTCCTCCAGATCTCCCTGCCCACGCTGGACCCCCAGCGCCTGATGGACATCGGCCGCAAGCTCGCCCCGCTGCGCGACGAGGGCGTGCTGATCGTCGGCTCCGGCTTCTTCACCCACAACCTGGCCGCGCTGCGGCACGCGGGCGGGGGAGTGCCGGGCTGGTCGGCGGAGTTCGACGACTGGGGCCACCGCGCGCTGGAGGCCGGTGATGTCGACGCGCTGCTCGACTTCACCCGCAAGTCCCCGGCGGGCCGTCTCGCACACCCGCGCACCGAGCACTTCGCCCCGCTGTTCGTCACCATGGGCGCGGCGGAGGCCGGCGGCGGGCTCGGCGAGCAGAAGTCGGTGATCGACGGGTTCTGGATGGGGCTGGCGAAGCGGTCGGTGCAGTTCGGCTGACGGCCGGCCGGTGCAGTTCGGCCGGCAGCCTTCGGCCCCCGGCAGCCTTCGGCCCCCGACATCCTTCGGCCCCCGGCAGCCTTCGGCCCCCGACATCCTTCGGTCCTCGGGGGCTGGGGCTTCCTCCCGGGCTGGGGATTCGTACAGGGCTGGGGCTTCCTCGGGGGCCGGCGATTCCTGGGGCTCCAGCTCCTTCTCGTGCCAGGCCATGTCCCGGTATACCGCCCGAACAGAGGGCGTCGTAGAGCGGTGTGCCGATTCCGCGCCGCCCGGCGTCCGGGGCGACGTGGACGGACGTCTCCACGGACGTCGCGTACGCGGGTTTCGGCCGGTGCGGGCTGGATGGGGCGTACCCCGGAATTCGCCGGGATCGCCCCTCCGTGGCAACCATCAGGCGGTGCGGGCCGTCTTCCGGGTGGGAGAGCAGCCAAGGGCGGCGCTCTTCCGGAGAGAAGATCGCGGTATCGAACGTGACGGACGTCTCGCGTACGTAGTGATTGCAGAGATCGGTGAGGGCCTCCAGGTCTCTTTCGACTCCCGGCCTGACCTGCACCTCTGTATGTCCGGACGACATCCCGCCTGCCCGTGGGGCGGACAGGGTACTGCATGATCAGAAAAATTGGGGGGCGGGTTGGGAATTGTGTCCGGATTCCAGTCGTTGTTTCCCTCGGACGCAGCATTCGGAGGAGAGTCCCGGACAGAGTCCCACCGGGCTGCCGAGAGTGCCGAGCGTTCGCCAGGACCACCCGCCAGCCACCATCGCAAGGGAGCACGCATGGCAACCCGTGCCGTCGCCCGTCGTCAGTCCGCCTCCGGCGAGACGGCCGACTCGGCAAGCAGTGTTCGCGCCCACGGCGGCCAGATCGCCGACCGGGACCTGGTCGGTATGTACCTCGACGAGATCGCGCGTACGCCGCTGCTCGACGCCGCCAAGGAAGTCGAGCTGTCCCAGACCATAGAAGCGGGTGTGTTCGCGAGGCAGGTCCTCGACGGCTACGAGGAGAGCGCGACGGACGCCACCCGTGAGGAACTCGAGGCGCTGGTCGCCGCGGGGGAGCGGGCCAAGGAAGTCTTCATCCGCTCCAACCTCCGCCTGGTCGTCGCCGTGGCCCGGCGCTACCCGCGCAGCGGCCTGCCCCTGCTGGACCTGATCCAGGAGGGCAACGCCGGCCTGGTGCGCGCGGTCGAGAAGTTCGACTACCGCAAGGGCTTCAAGTTCTCGACGTACGCCACCTGGTGGATCCGTCAGGCCATCACCCGCTCCATCGCCGACCAGTCCCGCACGATCCGGCTCCCCGTCCACCTGGTGGAGGAACTGGGCCGCATCCGGCGCGTGCAGCGCGAGTTCAACCGTGAGAACGGCCGCGACCCGGAGCCCGCCGAGATCGCCGCCGAGCTGGGCTCGACGCCCGAGCGCGTCATCGATGTGCTCGACTGGGCCCGCGACCCGGTCTCGCTGAACATGTCGGTGGACGACGAGGGCGAGACCCAGTTCGGTGACCTGCTGGAGGACACCTCGGCGGTGTCGCCGGAGCAGTCGGTGATGACGCTGCTGCGCAGCGAGGAGCTGGACGACCTGATCGGCCGCCTGGACCAGCGCACGGCCTCCATCATCAAGATGCGGTACGGCATCGAGGACGGCCGCGAACGCACCCTGACCGAGGTCGGGAAGGAGCACGGCCTGACCCGTGAGCGCATCCGCCAGATCGAGAAGCACGCGCTGCTCGAGCTGAAGAAGCTGGCCCGCGACACCGGCTTCGACGCGGCGGCGTGAGTCGCGCCGCGCTGTAGGTCACGCGCGCCGTGAGCGGCGTACGCCGTGGCGAAAGACGGCGCAAACATGGCGTTGTACCGCCGCTTCAACTCCGGGGCCCGAGGGAACAACCTTTCAGGGCCCAGGAGTTGGGCCCACGGACCGCACTCCCCAGGCTCGCACGCCCCCCACATCGGCTATGCCGTGTGAGCCATGCGTCCCGACGCGATCCCCCCCGGCGCCGGGACCTCCCAAGGCCGGGCTTCGGCGCTCTCCCCCCCAGGCGCCGGAGCCCGGTCTCTCTTCTGCCGGCCGAACACGCTGGAGGGCGGCCCACCCCGTACCTGAACCCCGGGGTGAACCGCTGGATGGCAGATTCTGCCACATGGGCATAGCCTGCCGGGGTGAGCACCCCCCATACCACCGGCAACTCCTCTCACCAGCTGTTTTCCGCCTCCGCCGGGGGCTCCCTGACAGAGCGGCGCAAGGCCGAGACCCGTATGGAGATCGCCCGCGCGGCGGCGGCCCTCTTCGTCCGCCAGGGCCTGCGGGCCACCCGTGCCGAGGACATCGCCCAGGCGGCGGGTATCGCCCCGCGCACCTTTTACCGCTACTTCGCCACCAAGGAGGAGGCGGTGGCCCCGCTCTACGCGGCGGGCGCCCAGCGCTGGACGGAAGCGGTCCGCGAGGCCCCGCCCGGCCTCACCGTTCCCGAAGCCCTGGAGCATGCCGTCCGCCACATCCTCGCCCCCGGCGCCGGAGTGTCCGCGGCGTCCTGGGAGTGGGTCAGGACCCTGATCCACCTGGCCGTGACGAGCCCCGCCCTGCGCAAGGTGTGGGCCGAGGTGTGCCAGGCGTCGGAAGCCGCACTGGCGGAGATCCTCGCGGCACGCACGGCAGCGACTGCCATGGGCGCCCCGGACGCCGTGAGCGTCGAGAACGACACGGTCGACACGAACGACACGAGTGCCCGGGACGTCGACGACGCCGAGGAAGGCGTCGCCCGACCGGTGACGGTCACCCCGAGGCACCGCTTCGCCGCCGCCGTGGCCGGAGCCGCGGTCCGGGTCGCCATGGAGTCCTGGGCGACCACGACCTCCCCGGCGGCGGGCCCGGACGGCCCGGGACCCCTGGCGCTGCGCAACCTGGAGGCGCTGCGGGGCTTCGACTGGGGCGGGGAGAACTGATCGCGGGGCGGGAGGCCGACGGCATCCCTAGCGCCCGGCCCGACCCCCCCGCCCCGCTTGCCCCCCCGACCCCGCCTGGCCCCCCCGCCCCCCCTGCCCCGCCCCCCCCGCTTTCCCCCCCCCCCCCCCCCCGCTGCGCGGTTTCCGGGCCCGGCGCCCGTCCTGCGGTCGTCTCCGTCGGCGTTCCAACCGCCGGTGCCCCCACCGCCGGGGTGTC
>NZ_JAINVF010000070.1 GCF_020400585.1 Streptomyces sp. NK08204
CAGCCAGTAGCGCTCACGCTGGAACGCATACGTCGGCAACTCCACCCGACGTCCCGCCACCCCGTTCGCGGCCAGGACCGACAGCCAGTCGACGGCCGTGCCCCGCACATACACCGCCGCCAACGCCTCAGTCAGAACCTCGACCTCACCACGGTCGGGGCGCAGCACCGGAGCGAACACCGCCTGCGGAGCACTCTCCTGCCCCATCGCCGACAGCACACCGTCCGGCCCGAGCTCCAGGAACGTCGTGACATCCCGCTCCGCCAGCGCCGACACCCCGTCCGCGAAACGCACCGCCTCCCGCACATGCCGCACCCAGTACCCCGGCGAGCACAGCTCCTCAGCAGCAGCCACACCCCCCGTCAGGTTCGACACCACCGGGATCCGAGGAACCGCATACGACAGACCCTCCGCGACCCGCGCGAACTCCGCCAGCATCGGCTCCATCAACGACGAGTGGAACGCATGCGACACCCGCAGACGACGCGTCTTACGACCCTCACCCTCCAACCGCGCCGCCACCGCAAGAACAGCGTCCTCGACACCCGACAGCACGACCGAACCCGGACCGTTGACCGCGGCAACACCCACCCGCTCGTCCAGCAGCCCACGCACCTCGGCCTCACCAGCCCGCACCGCCACCATCGCACCACCACGCGGCAGCTCCTGCATCAACCGGCCACGCGCCGCCACCAGAACACACGCATCCTCCAGCGACCACACCCCCGCCACATACGCAGCCGCCAGCTCACCGATCGAATGCCCCGCCACGAAGTCCGGACGAACCCCCCACGACTCCACCAGCCGGAACAGCGCCACCTCCACCGCGAACAACGCGGCCTGCGTGAACACCGTCTCGCTCAACAACCCGGCATCCACACCCCACACCACATCCCGAAGCGGCATGTCCAGGTGCCGATCCAGCTCCGCGCACACCGCGTCGAACGCATCGGCGAACACCGGGAAGGCCTCATACAGCTCCCGGCCCATACCCAGACGCTGGCTCCCCTGCCCCGAGAACAGCACCGCCGACTTACCCGCGACGACACCACCCTCGACCACACCCGGAACCGGCCGGCCCTCCACCAGCCCCGACAACCCGGCCGCGAAACCCGCCGC
>NZ_JAINVF010000071.1 GCF_020400585.1 Streptomyces sp. NK08204
TTCCAGGGCTCGGTGCGCGGCACCGTGCACCGAGGCGACGTCCGCTCCGGCCGGCGAGGCGGCGCAGGCCGCGAACACCAGCTCGGGCGCCGCACCGTCGGAGCCGAGTTCCCGGCCCAGTGCCGCCAGGTCCGGGTGCGAAGCCACGGGCGAGGAGACCGCCGACTTCAGCAGCGGCAGCAGTCCCGAGGCGTCGCCGTCGAGCACGGCCCAGCGTGCCGTGCTGCCCGCGGCGCCGGCCGGGGCCGGCAGAGCGGTCCAGTCCAGGCGGAACAGTGACTCGTGGAACGCCTGGCGGGCGCTCGCGAGCTGGTCGGGCGACACGGTGCGGACCGCGAGCGACTCCACCGAGGCGACCGGCCGACCCGACTCGTCGGCGACCGTCAGCGAGATCGCCTCCGACCCGGCCGGCGCCAGGCGGACCCGCAGCGCGGGCGCGCCGACGGCTTGCAGCGAGACACCGTTCCAGGCGAAGGGCAGCCGGATCTGCGGCTCGGCGGAGCGGGCGACGAAGCCGCCGAGCGCCATCGCGTGCAGCGCCGCGTCCAGCAGAGCGGGGTGTACCCGGAACCGGCCCGCCTCATCCCGCTGCTCCGCGGGCAGGGCGATGGTCGCGAAGACCTCCTCGCCGCGGCGCCAGGCGGCGCGCAGTCCCTGGAAGACCGGCCCGTAGCCGAGCCCGGTGGCGTTGAAGCGTTCGTACATGCCGTCGATGTCGAGCGGTTCGGCGTCCGCCGGCGGCCAGACCGCCAAGTCGGCCGAGGCGGCGACCACCGCGGGGCCGCTCGCGGCGAGGACGCCGGTGGCGTGGCGGGTCCACTGAGGGTCCGCATCGGGCTCCGCCGGGCCGGTCTCCGGGCGGGAGTAGACGGTCACCCGGCGCCGTCCGGCGTCGGTGGGCGCGGCCACGACGAGCTGGATCCGCACACCACCCTCCTCCGGCAGCACCAGCGGAGCCTCCATGGTCAGCTCCTCCACCCGGTCGCAGCCGACCGCGTCGCCCGCCTGGAGAGCGAGCTCCACGAACGCCGTGCCCGGCAGCAGCGTGACGTCGGCCACC
>NZ_JAINVF010000072.1 GCF_020400585.1 Streptomyces sp. NK08204
GCGGGCAACCAGCTCTTCACCGAGCCGCGCGGGCTGGCCCAGGGCTACCACTGGCCGCAGTACTCCGTCCACCGCGGCGAGTTGCAGCTGCTGCTCCTCGAGCGGGTCCGTGAACGGCTCGGCCCCGACGCCGTGCGCACCGGCATGCGGCTGCTGGACTTCACCGAGCGCCCCGGCGCCGTCCGCGTCCGCGTGCAAGACCGCGCGAGCGGCGCCGACGAAACCCTCGACGGCACCGCGCTGATCGGTGCGGACGGGCTGCACTCGACGGTCCGCTCCCAGCTCCACCCGAACGAAGGTCCGCTGTGCTGGTCGGGCCAGCGGATGTGGCGTGGCATCACGGTGTCGGAGCGGCCCTTCCTGACCGGCCGGTCCATGGTGGTCGCAAGCGACGGCACCGCGTCGCTCGTCGCGTACCCGATCGGCCGGAACCGGATCAACTGGGTCTGCCTGGTACGCGTCGCCGAACCCGGCCCCCTGCCCGCGGACGGCACCGTGGACACGGCCGACGACTACCGCGCGGGCCGGCTGGACGACGCGCTGTCCCACTACGACGGCTGGTCGCTGGACTGGCTCGATGTCCGCGAGCTGCTGAAGCACAGCGATCACGTCCTCGAATACCCCATGGTCGACCGCGAACCGCTCCCTGCCTGGGGCCGAGGCCGGGTGACGCTGCTCGGCGACGCCGCCCACCCCATGTATCCCGCCGGGGCCAATGGCGCCTCCCAGGCCGTGCTCGACGCGCGGGTTCTCGCCCACGAGCTGGCGCGGGCGGGCGACGACACGCCGGCAGGGCTCGCCGCGTACGAGCGTGCCCGCCTGGACGCGACCGCGGGCGTCGTCCTCGCGGGCCGCGCGATGGAGCGCGCCGCGGGGCCCGGGATGCTGGATCGCGGCCGGCTCGCTCAGATGGTGGAGCTCTACCGCCGAAAGGCCGAGAGCGAAGTCGCCGAGCTCAACGCCCGGCCTTCCCTGACACCGCCCCGCACCGGCAGCCACCAGGAGACGCCGTAACTT
>NZ_JAINVF010000073.1 GCF_020400585.1 Streptomyces sp. NK08204
GACGTGGTGCGCGTCGCGGACGACGACCAGTACGTGCTGGTCACGCTGCACCACATCGTGTCGGACGGCTGGTCCTCGGGGATCCTGGCCCGCGAACTGCGTGAGCTGTACGGGGCAGCTGTCGCCGGACGTGAGGCGTCGCTGCCGGAACTGTCGGTCCAGTACGCGGATTTCGCCGCCTGGCAGCGGGAGCAGCTCAGCGGCGAGTTCCTGGAGAGGCAGTTGGCGTACTGGCGTGAGCGCCTCACGGGGGTGCAGGCCCTGGAGCTTCCCACCGACCACCAGAGGCCGGCCGAGCGGGAGGGCGCCGAGGGCGACACCGTGTACTTCTCGGTGCCGTCGGAGGTGGCGGACGCGCTGCGGGCGACGGCGAGCGGGCAGGGGGCGAGCCTGTTCATGGCGCTGCTGTCCTTGTTCCAGATCGTCCTGGCCCGCTACTGCCGGCAGGACGACATCGCGGTGGGCACTCCGATCGCCGGCCGCAACCGCGCGGAGACGGAGGACCTGATCGGCTTCTTCGTGAACACCCTCGTCCTGCGCACCGACCTGTCCGGCGACCCCGCCTTCACGGAGCTCCTCGGCCGGGTGAAGGACACCGCGCTCGGCGCCTACGACCACCAGGACCTGCCCTTCGAACGCCTCGTGGAGGAACTCGCCCCCGACCGCGACCTGTCCCGCAACCCGCTGTTCCAGACGATGTTCGTCCTCCAGGCGCCCGGAGGCGCGGAAGACCAGGCTTGGGAGCTGGCGGGCACGCGGACCGAGCCGGTCGAGATCGAGCGGGGTGTCGCCAAGTTCGACCTGACGCTCACCGCGGTCGAGTCGGCGGACGGACTGCGCGCGGTGCTGGAGTACCGGACGGATCTGTTCGAGCGGGCGACGGTTGAGCGGATGGCTGGTCACTTCGCGACGTTGGCGGCGTCGGTGGCGGCTGCGCCGGGGGCCCGGCTGTCCGAGCTGAACATGCTCACGGAGCGGGAGCGGCGGGAGA
>NZ_JAINVF010000074.1 GCF_020400585.1 Streptomyces sp. NK08204
GCCCGGGTCGAACTCGCCGGCTTCGTAAAGGAACCCACCCTCACGGGCGTAGGCCGTGCCGCGGTGATCCGGATCCGGGTGGTAGAGGCGGTCGAGGTCCCAGCCGCGGTCCTCCGGGAAGCCGGCCATCGCGTCGCCGCCGTTCGCGAGCAGCTCCCACAGCTCCTCCGGTGAACGGACACCGCCTGGGTAACGGCAGCTCATGCCGATGATCGCGATCGGCTCGTCGGACGGGTTCGCGACGGCCGTCGGCTCGCCCGCGGTCGTCCCGCCCGCGGGCTCGTCTTCCGCCAACTCGCCGTGCAGGTAGCGGGCGAGCGCGGAAGCCGTCGGGTAGTCGAAGACGAGAGTGGCGGGCAGGCGCAGGCCGGTGGCCGCGTTGAGGCGGTTGCGCAGCTCGACGGCGGTCAGCGAGTCGAAACCCAGCTCCTTGAACGACCGGTCGGGATCGACCGCGTCCGAGGTGCCGTACCCGAGTACTGCTGCCACGCCCGCGTTCACCAGGTCGAGCAGGACCTGGTCTCGTTCGGCCCGCGGGAGGCCGGCCAGTCGCCGGCCCAGCGAGTCGCCGGAATCAGCGTCCGACCGCGCAATCCGCCGGGCCGGCGTGCCGGCCATCCGACGCAGCAACGGCGGCACCGGAGCGCCGTTCGGGAGCAGCGCCGCGGGGTCCAAGCGGACCGGTACCAGAAGGGAGTTGTCCGTGGCGAGGGCGGCGTCGAACAGTGCCAGGCCCTGTTCCGCGGAGAGCGGGAGCACCCCACCGCGCGCCATCCTCGACATGTCGGTGTTGCCCAGGTGACCGGTCATCTCACTGCGCTGGTCCCAGAAGCCCCACGCCAGCGAGACCGCCGCCTGACCGTTCGCCCGCCGGTGCGCGGCCAGCGCGTCCAGGAACGCGTTCGCCGCGGCGTAGTTGCCCTGCCCCGCCGCACCGAAGGTACCGGCCGCGGAGGAGAACAGGACGAACGCGGAGAGG
>NZ_JAINVF010000075.1 GCF_020400585.1 Streptomyces sp. NK08204
AAGACATCATCTCATTTGGGAGGTTCGGTAGGCTCTCGGCTGTGGTGGGGATCGTTGAGCGGCTGGTGCCGGACGAATTGTGGGAGCTGTTCCAGCGGGTGGTGCCGGAGGCGCCGACGCGTCCGCAGGGCGGCGGCCGGCGCCGGCACGGTGACCGCGAGGTTCTGGCGGCAATCGTGTTCGTGGCCACGTCAGGCTGCACGTGGCAGCAGTTGCCGTCCGCGTCATTCGGGCCGTCCGGGGCGACGGCCCGCCGGCGCTTCACTGAGTGGACAAAGGCCAGAGTGTGGGCCAAGCTTCACCGCCTGGTCCTCGATGAACTCGGCCTCCGCGGCGAGTTGGACTGGTCCCGCTGCGCCATCGACTCCGTGAACATGCGGGCCCTGAAAAGGGGGACCTGACCGGTCCGAATCCTGTGGATCGAGGCAAGTACGGCTCGAAGATCCACTTGATCACAGACCGGACCGGTCTGCCGCTCTCCATCGGCATCTCAGGGGCGAACCTGCACGACAGCCAGGCCCTGATCCCGCTGGTGAAGGGCATTCCGCCAATCCGCTCCCGCCGCGGACGACGGCGACGCAAGCCTGGCAAGCTCCACGCCGACAAGGGCTACGACTACTCCTACCTGCGGCGATGGTTACGGCAGCGGGGCATTACCCACCGCATCGCCCGCAAGGGCATCGAGTCCTCGCAGAGGCTGGGCCGCCACCGCTGGACCATCGAGCGCACCATGTCCTGGCTCGCCGGCTGCCGCCGCCTCCACCGCCGTTACGAGCGCAAGGCCGAGCATTTCCTCGCCTTCACCAGCATCGCCTGCACCCTCATCTGCTACCGCAGACTCACCAAATGAGATGACTTCTAAATATAGGGTCGGCGGCCTCGTGGCAGTAGTGATGTGTCGTGTCGTCGCTGAGGTGGAGGTCGGGGATGCCGTCGGTCGTGGGGCTGCTGGAGCAGCGTGAGCTCA
>NZ_JAINVF010000076.1 GCF_020400585.1 Streptomyces sp. NK08204
GTCGCCGAACTGCACGGGATTCGTGCGCAGGCGGTGGCGGGTCCGAGCGAGAGGGCGACCGAGGCGCAGCACGCCAAGGGCAAGCTGACGGCGCGGGAGCGTATCGAGCTGCTCCTGGACCCGGGGTCTTTCCGGGAGGTCGAGCAGTTGCGTCGGCACCGGGCGTCGGGTTTCGGTCTGGAGGCGAAGAAGCCGTACACCGACGGTGTTGTCACCGGCTGGGGGACGGTTGAAGGTCGTACGGTCTTCGTGTACGCGCATGATTTCCGGATCTTCGGTGGTGCGCTGGGTGAGGCGCATGCCACGAAGATCCACAAGATCATGGACATGGCGATTGCGGCGGGTGCGCCGCTGGTGTCGTTGAACGACGGTGCGGGTGCGCGTATTCAGGAGGGTGTGTCGGCCCTTGCGGGGTACGGCGGTATCTTCCAGCGCAACACCAGGGCTTCGGGTGTGATCCCGCAGATCTCGGTGATGCTGGGTCCGTGTGCGGGTGGTGCGGCCTACAGTCCGGCTCTGACGGACTTCGTGTTCATGGTGCGTGAGACGTCGCAGATGTTCATCACCGGGCCGGACGTGGTCAAGGCGGTGACGGGCGAGGAGATCACGCAGAACGGGCTCGGCGGTGCGGACGTGCACGCGGAGACCAGCGGTGTGTGCCACTTCGCGTACGACGACGAGGAGACCTGCATCGAGGAGGTGCGGTACCTGCTGTCGCTCCTCCCGGCGAACAACCGCGAGTACCCGCCCAGCGGGCCCACCACCGATCCGCCGGCGCGACGGTCGGAGATGCTGCTGGACCTGGTCCCGGTGAACGGCAACCAGCCGTACGACATGGCCAAGGTCATCGAGGAGATCGTCGACGACGGCGAGTACCTGGAGGTCCACGAGCGCTGGGCGCGGAACATCATCTGCGCGCTGGCCCGGCTCGACGGCCAGGTCGTCGGCATC
>NZ_JAINVF010000077.1 GCF_020400585.1 Streptomyces sp. NK08204
CGCGCCGGTGTCGGTGCAGTCGATGACCACGACGCGTACGTCCGATGTCGGTGCCACGCTGCAGCAGATCGCGGAACTGACCGCGTCGGGCTGCCAGATCGTGCGGGTGGCCTGCCCGACGCAGGACGACGCCGACGCGCTGGCCACGATCGCCAGGAAGTCGCAGATCCCGGTCATCGCGGACATCCACTTCCAGCCCAAGTACGTCTTCGCCGCCATCGAGGCGGGCTGCGCGGCCGTCCGTGTCAACCCGGGCAACATCAAGCAGTTCGACGACAAGGTCAAGGAGATCGCGCGGGCCGCGAAGGACCACGGCACCCCGATCCGCATCGGCGTCAACGCAGGCTCCCTGGACCGCCGTCTGCTGCAGAAGTACGGCAAGGCGACCCCCGAGGCGCTGGTGGAGTCCGCGCTGTGGGAGGCGTCCCTCTTCGAGGAGCACGACTTCCGGGACATCAAGATCTCGGTGAAGCACAACGACCCGGTCGTGATGATCGAGGCGTACCGGCAGCTCGCCGAAGAGTGCGACTACCCGCTCCACCTGGGCGTCACGGAGGCCGGCCCCGCCTTCCAGGGCACGATCAAGTCGGCGGTCGCCTTCGGCGCGCTGCTCAGCCAGGGCATCGGCGACACCATCCGGGTCTCCCTGTCCGCCCCGCCCGCCGAGGAGGTCAAGGTCGGCATCCAGATCCTGGAGTCGCTCAACCTCCGCCGGCGCGGCCTGGAGATCGTCTCCTGCCCCTCCTGCGGCCGTGCCCAGGTGGACGTCTACACCCTGGCCGAAGAGGTCACCGCCGGCCTGACCGGCATGGACGTCCCGCTGCGCGTCGCGGTGATGGGCTGCGTCGTCAACGGCCCCGGCGAGGCCCGGGAGGCCGACCTCGGCGTCGCCTCCGGCAACGGCAAGGGCCAGATCTTCGTCAAGGGCGAGGTCATCA
>NZ_JAINVF010000078.1 GCF_020400585.1 Streptomyces sp. NK08204
CCGACCCGGCGGGCGAGACGCAGCCGGACGCCGTCCCGGAACCCGAACCCGTGAGGTGACGACCTACACCCCAGCGAAGGCGGCCCCCTCCAGGAGGCCGCCTGATCGGCGCTGACCTCGCCGAGGCCATCATGCTCATCGTCGTACTGCCCTTGTGGCGGGACCTGGCGAAGGGTTTCGCGATCAGTGAGCTGGGAGAGGAACTCCGGGCTGACCGCCTTGACTTCGACACCGAGCGCGGGCGCCTCCTGCACGCCCTCGGGCTCGCGCCCGTCTCCGAGGAGGAGGCAGCCGCTCGCCTGCTGACCGTGGCTGCACGCACGGCCCCGGACTACATACCCCGCGTACCGGACGGCGATCACCTGCCGTACGAGCTTCTTTTCAGCGGTGGGCCCGCGTAGCAGAGCCAGCCCTTGCCTCCCGTCCGTCATGCCCGGACATCGACCGCCCAGGCATCCGTCTGCGGTTGCCGCAACGTCTTCGGCCTGATCGCGCTCAGTCCGTCATCCCGATCTTCCGCAAACAGCGCACGTTGCCTCGCCTGCAATCCGCCGCTCACCGCGGCCAAGCGGTCAGCAAATCGCCGGAGCCGTAAGCGGCTGGTGAGGGCGGCCCGGTGTCGGTGGAGAGCTGCCCGGTCGTGCCGGTCGAAGGGTGACTGCTCCAGCCACTTGGTGGAGCCGACGAAGATCAGCTCCTTGGCAACGGGAGCACGGCCGGCGGGCAGCGTCGCGGTCTGCTGCACGATCGGGTGGCATCTGAAATGGCTTGCCCAGTAGGGCGGGTGGGAAGGATGTCGCTGTTCCCACGCCATATCCGGAAGAGTTCCGCGAGGACGTAATGCGGGTCGCGAGGCGCCGCAGATGACGCTCCAGGGCCCATGACCGGATCCGAAACGCAAGAAAGCCCCGCACCATACGGTGC
>NZ_JAINVF010000079.1 GCF_020400585.1 Streptomyces sp. NK08204
CCTGTCTTCAAATGATCTTGAGTGGTGGATCATGGTCGGGTGATACGTCGCCATGAACTGTCCGATGCAGAGTGGGAGTTCCTCCGTCCGTTGCTGCCCGAGTCCTTGCGTGGGCGGAAGCGGTTGGACGACCGAACCGTGCTCAACGGGATCGTGTGGAAGTTCCGCACCGGAACGGCCTGGCGGGACGTGCCCGAGCGGTACGGCCCCTGGCACACGCTGCACACCCGCTTTCGCCGGTGGGCCCTGGACGGCACCTTCGAGCGGATGCTCCAGGCCGCCCAGGCCCGGGCGGACGCGGCAGGGGAGATCGACTGGCTGGTGTCGGTCGACTCCACCGTCATACGCGCACACCAGCATGCCGCCGGAGCCCGAAAAGGGGGCTCCGCAGCCCCGCACTCGGACGCTCCCGGGGTGGCCTGACCAGCAAGATCCACCTGGCCTGCGATGCCTTCGGGCGCCCGCTCGCCTTCGTGCTCACGGGCGGCAACACCAACGACTGCACCCAGTTCACCACCGTGATGGAGGCGATCCGGGTGCCTCGCACGGGCCCGGGCCGTCCCCGGGTACGGCCCGCCCACGTGCTGGGCGACAAGGGCTACAGTTCCCGCGCGATACGGACCTGGCTGCGACGCCGCGGCATCAGCCACACCATCCCCGAGAGAGCCGACCAGATCCGCAACCGGCTCCGGCGCGGCAGCCGGGGCGGACGCCCGCCGGCCTTCGACAAGCAGCTCTACAAGCAGCGCAACGTGGTCGAACGCTGCTTCAACCGCTTGAAGCAGTGGCGAGGCATAGCAACCCGCTACGACAAGACCGCGGAGTCCTACCAGGCAGCCGTCACCCTAGCCTCGCTCCTGATGTGGGCGTGACATTTGAAGACAACTCCTAG
>NZ_JAINVF010000008.1 GCF_020400585.1 Streptomyces sp. NK08204
ATACCGGGCCAGCACCGCCTCCACCTCCGGCGCCAGCGCCGCCTTGAATCGCTCGTGCACCGACAGCGAGTCGTCGCCGAGGGCGTGCGCCGCCGCCAGGACCTGCTGTCGCTGGGGCCCTTTGGGCACTCCGGCCGCCGCACGCTCGTAGAGTTCGGCGCCCTCCTCCAGGACGAGTCCGGTGTCGATTCCGGCCGGCACCTTCACGGAGGCGGCGTGCCGCCAGGTCGCCAGCGGATGGCTCCAGGCCTCCACGCGGAAGGACCACAGCCCCGTGGCGTCCGGCGTGATCTGCGCGCCCCAGCGGTCGCTGCCGGGCGAGAGTTCGTGCATCGGCGTCCAGGGGCCACGGCGGCCCGACGGGTCGCGCAGGACGACGTTGGCGCCGACGGCGTCATGCCCTTCACGGAACACGGTGGCCGTCACCTGGAACGTCTCCCCGGCCACCGCTTTCGCCGGGCGCCTGCCGCACTCCACGGCCGGCCGGACGTCACGTACCGGTACGCGGCCGATGGCCGGGGTCCTGCGCATGTGGTTCACCTCCGCCGTGTGCGAAGCCGGGCAGCCCGGCCCGGCTTCGCGATCCGAGAAAACGGTTCGGCTGCCGCCGAACCGCCAAGACGCCTGTACAGTGCCAGGTCAGGGGCCCGACGGCGTGGAACGCCGCTCTGGCGGCCTCCTTCTGGCGGTGCGAGCCGGTTTCGGCCGACCGTCCTGCTCCTGCAGGTAGGTGACCAGGTTGGTGCGGAGATACCGCTCGGCGGCGTCCGCGGCCTCCCGGGCGCAGCGCTTGCCCATCAGCACGCACAGTGTGTAACCCGAGTCCTCGAAGGTGGCTCGGAGAGTGCGGTCGTGCGGCGAGGCGAGCATCATCCGCTCCCACGCCCGATAACGCCGCAACTGCCGGGCCACTTCGGCCTTGGCGGGTAGCAGCATGGCCCTCTTCACCTTCCACGCTCTCGACTGGGCGCGTTCCCGACCCTCGGGTGGCATCCGCGCACGGAGGGGCGCGGCACCGTTACGGCGATCGAGGCTTTCACTTATGGTGCACGTCCGAGCACGCAGCGTCTTGTTGGAGCTTCAACCACGGGAGTGTCGTGGTGCTCGTGTTGCACGAATGGCGTAGCGGCCCCACTGTGGATGTGACTCTGAAGCGACAAGCGCTCACGCTTTGTGTCTGGAATCCCTTCGGACAGGTGAGGGGAGCGGGAGCTTCGCGGGTGAGGAGCAAGCGACTATGAAGACCGCAGTGCCCTGCTACTACCACATCGAGGTGGAAGTCAGCCCCGAACGGGTGGGACAGGTCAGCCGCATCCTGGCTGCCCATCTGCGTTACTGGGACCTCGAGAACCTCGTGGTCCCCGTCCGCCACGGCGCCGAACTGCTGCTGCGGGCGATCGACGAGCACGCGAAGGACAAGCACACCTCCATCGAGATGTGGTGGAACGGCCAGCACCTCATCACCGCGTTCGGGGGCGACGACCCCGATCTGCGCCCCGACCAGGACCTGCGGGCCTGCCTGGCGGACATCGCCGCCATGAGCGACGGCTGGGGCTGCTGTGCCTCGGACACCGGCAGCAAGATCATCTGGTTCTCGCAGCGTGCCCGCGCCGGTGAGCGCGTCCCGCTGGTGCCCGTCTCCCCGGCGCCCGCCCTGAACCAGGGCCTCCAGGTGCCGCGTGAGGAACCGGTGGTCGTGCTGGCCGCCCCCGCGGCCGCCGTGGACGACGCCCTGGAGGGCAGCCGGTGACCGCCCGCAAGTCCAGGAAAGGGGTGCCCGTGTGGAGCGGGCACCCCTACCCGTTGGGTGCCGTCTTCGACGGGCAGGGCACCAACTTCGCCCTGTTCAGCGAGGTCGCCGATCGGGTGGAGCTGATCCTCGTCGACGACGCGGGCAAGGAGACCTGCCTCCCGCTGCAGGAGGTGGACGGGTTCGTCTGGCACGCGTACCTTCCCGGCGTCGGCCCCGGCCGGCGCTACGGCTACCGGGTGCACGGGCCCTGGGATCCGTCCCTGGGTCACCGGTGCAACCCGGCCAAGCTGCTGCTCGATCCGTACGCCCGTGCCGTGGACGGGCAGATCGACAACCACGCCTCCCTCTACGAACGTGCGCCGCACGGCCCTGCCCCGGCCGACAGTGCCGGGCACTCCATGCTCGGGGTGGTCACCGACCCGTACTTCGACTGGGGTGACGACCGCCCGCCCCGGACGCCGTACGCGGACTCCGTGATCTACGAGGCGCATGTACGTGGCCTGACCCGCACCCACCCGGACGTCCCCGACAGGCTGCGCGGTACCTACGCCGGTCTCGCGCATCCCGCGGTGATCGAGCATCTGACCTCGCTCGGCGTGACCGCGGTGGAGCTGATGCCGGTGCACCAGTTCGTGCAGGACGGCGTCCTGCAGGACCGGGGTCTGTCCAACTACTGGGGCTACAACACCATCGGCTTCTTCGCCCCGCACAACGCCTATGCCGCCTTCGGCAGCCGCGGCCAGCAGGTCGACGAGTTCAAGGCGATGGTGAAGGCGCTGCACGCGGCCGGCCTGGAAGTGATCCTCGACGTGGTCTACAACCACACCGCCGAGGGCAACGAGATGGGCCCGACCCTGTCCTTCCGGGGCATCGACAACGCCTCCTACTACCGGCTGGTCGACGGTGACTGGGCGCATTACTACGACACCACCGGCACCGGCAACAGCCTGCTCATGCGGCACCCGTACGTGCTTCAACTGATCATGGACTCGTTGCGGTACTGGGTCACCGAGATGCATGTCGACGGCTTCCGCTTCGACCTCGCGGCCACCCTGGCCCGGCAGTTCCACGAGGTGGACCGGCTGTCGGCGTTCTTCGACCTGATCCAGCAGGACCCGGTGATCAGCCGCGTCAAGCTCATCGCCGAGCCGTGGGACGTCGGCGAGGGCGGCTACCAGGTGGGCAACTTCCCGCCGTTGTGGTCCGAGTGGAACGGCAGGTACCGGGACGCCGTACGGGACTTCTGGCGCGCCGAGCCCGGTTCGCTCGGCGAGTTCGCCTCCCGCCTCACCGGCTCCTCCGACCTGTACCAGCACAGCCGGCGCCGGCCGCGTGCCAGCGTCAACTTCGTCACCGCCCACGACGGTTTCACGCTGCGCGACCTCGTGTCGTACAACGACAAGCACAACGAGGCCAACGGGGAGGGGAACCGGGACGGGGAGAACGCCAACCGGTCCTGGAACTGCGGGGCCGAGGGGGAAACCCGCGACCCCGCCGTGCTCGAACTCCGCGCCCGGCAGCAGCGCAACCTGCTGGCCACGCTGCTGCTGTCCCAGGGCATCCCGATGCTCTGCCACGGCGACGAACTCGGCCGTAGCCAGCGCGGCAACAACAACGCCTACTGCCAGGACAACGACATCTCATGGGTCAACTGGGAGCTGACCGAGGAGCAGCGGGCCCTCGCCGACTTCACCCGCCGTCTCATCGCCCTGCGCGCCGCGCATCCCGTGCTGCGCCGGCGGCGCTTCTTCCGGGGCGAGACGGTGACCAACGCGCGGCAGCCGCTGCCCGACCTGGTGTGGCTGCGGCCCGACGCCCGGGAGATGACCCGCCGGGACTGGCACCGCGAGGACGCCCACTCGATCGGCATGTTCCTCAACGGCGACGCCATCGCCGAACGCGACCCCTACGGCCGCCGCGTCGTCGACGACTCCTTCCTGCTGCTGCTCAACGGCTACTGGGAGCCGGTCGACTTCCGTCTGCCCGATGGCTCCTTCGGTGAACGCTGGACGACCCTGATTGACACCGCCGACCCCGAGGGGATCCCCGACGAACGCGAACGCAAGGCGGGCACCAGGCTCCGTGTGGAGTGCCGCAGCCTGGTCCTTCTGTCGCGCCCGTCGCGCGCGGGGAGCTGACCGCACTGGGCCCGCACGCGGAGGAGCTGCGCGCCCTGGGCTTCGGTCCCCGCGGGCGGTCGCCGCCCGTCCTCAGCGGGCGCGGTGCGAGGTCACGGTGAACTGGGCGCCGTCGGGGTCGCGCAGGATCGCCTCGGACTCGTCCGCCTCGCGCAGGACGCTGCCGCCGTGCTTCTCCGCCGCGCGGGCGCAGGCGGCCACGTCGGCCACCGCGAAGTGGACCTGCCAGTGCGGTCGCACCTCGGGGTCCGGGGCGTCCTCCACCGCGCCCGAGTCGATGCGGGCCACCACGTCACCGCGGCTGCGCAGCACCACCTCGCCGCCCTCGTACTCGACCTCGCAGCAGCCCGGAATCTCAGAGGCCCAGTCGAGGATCTCCCCGTAGAAGATCGCGGAGTCGAAGGCGTTGCGCGTGTGCAGCCGGATGAAGGTCGGTGACGCCCGCCGCCACGTCTCCCAGTTGGAGATCAGCTCACCCTGCCAGATACCGAAGGTGGCGCCGTCCCGGTCGGCGAGCAGCGCGGCCCGGCCGGGCGGGAAGGACAGCGGCCCGACCGCCGCCGTACCGCCGCGCTCCCGGGCCCGGGCCACGGCCACGTCGGCGTCCCGCACCGCGAAGTACGGAGTCCAGGCCACCGCCATCTGCCACATCGAGGCGACCGCGGCGATCCCGGCCACCGGCACCCCGTTCGCCAGCGCGATCCGGAAGTGCTCACCGAGCTCGGCGCCACGCCAGCGCCAGCCCAGCACGGCCGCGTAGAACTCCTCGGTGGCCTCCAGGTCGCGGCTGGTCAGGCTCACCCAGCACGGTGCGCCGAAGACGGAACTGGTCGAGAGGACCTCTCGCTTCCTCGGCGTGTCGCCGGCGGGCGTGTCGTGGTTCATGTTCAGTCGCGTCCTGGTCTCGGGGCCCTCGAGGCCCGCTCTCGTTCCGGTGTCCGACGGACGACCTCGTTCCAGTGTCCAACCGGAACCGGGGCGGGCGCAGGTCGAGTACCCCGGTGGCAGAGGGCCAGTCGAGTGAGCACGATGGAGGCATGGGAGACAGCGAGCCGGACCGGATCCTCGCCCTGCAGGCCGAGGTGGATCAGTTGAAGGAGGCCGTGGCCTCCCACGCGGTCGTCGACCAGGCGATCGGCATGATCGTGGCCCTCGGCCGGGTCACCCCGGACGAGGGCTGGCAGGTGCTGAAGGACATCTCGCAGCACACCAACATCAAGCTCCGCAACGTCGCGGAGCTGATCCTGATCTGGGGGCGCAGGGGCGACATCCCGTCGGACATCCGTGCCGCGCTGGAGGACGCCCTCGATCGGTACGGGCCCACCCAGATCCCCGGCGCGGCGGACGAGTGAGGCATCAGCGGGCCTCGGCGAGCAGTTCCTCGCGTATCCGGTCGAAGCAGCCGCTCAGCAGCCGGGACACGTGCATCTGCGAGATGCCGAGCTGCTCGGCGATCCGGCTCTGCGTCATCCCGCGGAAGAACCGCAGGTAGAGGATGGTGCGCTCGCGCTCGGGCAGCGCGGCCAGGCACGGTCCCACGGCGGCCCGGTCGACGACGAGGTCGTAGCCGGGGTCGGACCGGCCGAGCGAGTCACCGAGGGCGTAACCGTCCGTGCCGGCGACCTCGGCGTCCAGGGACAGCGCCGTGAAGCACTCCAGGGCCTCCATCCCGGTGCGCACCTCGGCCTCGGTGAGCCGGGCGTGCGCGGCGATCTCGGCGACGGTGGGCGCCCGGCCCGGAGTGGTCTGCCCCAGCTCCTTCGCGGCCACGCGTACCCGGTTGCGCAGGTCCTGCACCCGGCGCGGTACGTGCAGGGTCCACATGTGGTCCCGGAAGTGGCGCTTGATCTCGCCGGTGATGGTCGGCACCGCGTACGCCTCGAAGGCGCGACCGCGTGCGGGATCGTAGTGGTCGACGGCCTTCACCAAGCCCAGGGCGGCCACCTGGTACAGATCTTCCAGGCTCTCCCCGCGCCCCCGGAAGCGCACGGCGATCCGCTCGGCCATGGGCAGCCACGACCGGACCACCTCGTCCCGGAGCGCCCGGCGCTCAGGACCGTCGGCCAGCGTCGCCAGCCGCTCGAAGGACTCGCCCGTGTCGGGGGCGTCGTCATGGGGATGGGGTTTCGTGCTCGCGGTGACACGCATGGTGCGCACCTCTCTCAGCAGGTGCTGGAAGGGACAGACACCGTGGGAGAAGGGGCGCTCGGACCAGGAGGGGGATCACCGGGGCACCCGGCGGAGCGGGCTCCCACGGACGTGCCTCCGGTCCGAAGCACTGACATCAGCTTCCCACAGAGGGGCACAGCAAGACAAATGCACCGATAAGGGGCAGGGGGGTGAACCGGGCCAGGGTGTGACCGGGAACGTGATGTGCGGCACGCGCCGGCACTCCTCCTCGGGGCCCGTACACGGATTCCTGCTGGGCAGCGCTTGATCAGCGATCAAAGCGGGCGAATCCGCTGACCACAGAGCATTCTGCTCATTTGACAGTGCGCTGAGCACACAGATAGACAGCAGCTCTCGAAGGTCGAGAGGGGCACTGTGTACGAGCCGAACGTGGTCGGGGACTGGCACGAGTACGACGAGCACGCCGGTCTGCGGGTCCGTGTCCATCGCCTGGAGGCGGCCGAGCCGCCGCGCGGACGCGACGACGCCGCCGTCGAGCTGGCGTACTTCCGTGTCCGGGTGACCGTCGAGAACCGTGGCGCACGGCACTACGGCATCCACCTGGAGGACGGTCAGGTCGACGTCCGGGTCGGCCCGGACGGGGAGGGCGCCTTCATCGACTGGCGCAACTCCCAGTTCATCGAGGGCTTCGACGTCTACCCGCTGCGCCGGGCCACCGCCGTGCTCTACGCGGCGGCTCCGGAGGCCGCCCTCGCGCACGTGGACGTGCAGGTCCAACTGCGCGTGAACGACGAGTGGACCGACCGGCGGCTGTGGGCGGGCGGCATCGGCGCACTGCAGGCGACCGCGGCGGCCACGCCGGCGGGCAGCGGGCCGGGTAGCCTGGCCCACCAGCTCAGCGTGTTCCTGAAGGACCAGAGCGAGCCGGGCACCGCCTGACCGGTCGGGGACGGGCTGCGCCCCCGGGTCTTGCGCCGTGCCCGGCCCCCAGGTCAGTGCGGGATGCCGTCGATGATCTCCCGTGCCCCCTGCCTGAGCAGCGCCACCGCCACCGACGTGCCGAGCGTGGCCGGATCGAGCCGGCCCGCCCACTCGTGGGCGTTCAGCCGGGTCTTGCCGTCCGGGGTGAACACGCAGGCGCGCAGGGACAGTTCACCGCTGCGGTCCACTCGGGCGTAGCCGGCGATGGGGCTGTTGCAGTGGCCCTGCAGCACATGCAGGAACATCCGCTCGGCCGTCGCCTCCCGGTGGGTGGCCGGATCGCCGAGCCCGCTGACCGCGTCGATCAGATCGGTGTCGTCCTCCCGGCACTGCAGGGCGAGGATGCCCGCGCCGATCGGCGGCATCATCGTCTCCGGGGACAGCACTTCGCTGATCACGTCGCGGCGGCCGATCCGCTCCAGGCCGGACACCGCCAGCAGCAGCGCGTCCGCGTCACCGGCGGCCAGCTTCTCCAGCCGGCGGTTGGCGTTGCCGCGGAACGGCACACACTCCAGATGGGGGTGCGTCACCGCCAGTTGGGCCACCCGGCGCACCGAGGAGGTGCCGATGCGTGTACCGGCCGGCAGTTCGTCGAGGGCGAGCCCGCCCGGGTGCACCAGCGCGTCCCGGATGTCGTCCCGCTTCAGGAACGCGGCGAACACCGTGCCCGCGGGCAGCGGACGGTCGGCGGGCACGTCCTTCACGCAGTGCACCGCGAGATCCGCCTCACCGGCCAGCAGGGCGGCGTCCACCTCCTTGGTGAACGCCCCCTTGCCCTCGACCTGGGACAGGTCGCCGAGCCACTTGTCGCCGGTGGTCCGCACGGGGACGACCGTGGTGCGCACACCTGGATGCAGGACGGCCAACTCGGCGCGGACACGCGCGACCTGAGCCAGCGCCATGGGCGAGTCGCGGGACACGATACGGATCAGTTCGGGAACCGGCATGTCGCACACGATAGACCCTCGGCCGCCCGGGCGGACCGGTCATCGGGCCAGGGGCAGGCTGTAGCGGACCTTGTCCTTGGCCCGGGCACCGAGACGGTCGTAGAAGCGCACCGCGCCCTCGTTCCAGGCCGGGGTCTGCCACTGCACCTCGGTGAGACCGAGCCGCCGGGCCTCGGCGACCACCGCGTCCACCAGCAGCGCACCGAGTCCGAGGCCGCGGTGTCCGGCCTCCAGGAACAGGCAGTCCATGTGGAGGTACTCGCGCCCCTCCCACGTCGACAGTTCGGGCGCGCAGGTGGCGTACCCGACGATCCGGCCGTCCACCGTCTGGGCGACCAGGCAGCGCAGCCGCGGCGCCGGGGTGTCGAACAGCAGGCGGGCCAGCCGGTCGGCGAGACCCGGAGGGGGCGGGGCGTCCCGCTCGTACTCGGCGTGCAGGGCGGCGAGTTCGGCCACGCGGGGCAGGTCACCGGGCTCGGCGTGCCGGATCAGGGGGGTGCCGCTCACCGGACCTCGCCCTCGACCGTGTCCGCGGCCCAGGCGGTGAGACGGTCGGCGAGCGGGCCGGTCCCGTCGAGGACGTGCCGGGAGAAGGCGTCCCGCTCGTGCGCGAGCAGGGCCGCCTCCCAGACACAGGGTGCGAGGCCCGCCCGGCCCGGCCGCAGCTCACCGGGCCGGCCGGCCGGCCCGGTGAACACGGCGAGGTCGGACATGTGGCCCTCGATCCACGTGTGCACCAGGACGTAGTCCCCGTCACCGCCCGCGTGCACCAGGAGCACCGCGAGCCCGAGCGAGCCGCGCAGCCGGCCGAGCGCCAGGTGCCCCCCGGCCAGTTCCAGCGCCGTCTTCGCGGCGGCCTCGCCGACCGAACGGCCCGGCGCCGTGAGGGCGTACACCTTCACCAGGTGCCCGGCGGCCTCACGGACGCCCAGGGCGCGGGCGGTACGGGTGTGATGGCCCCCGGCCATATCGAGCAGAGCGGTGGTGTCCACCGCCGGGGGCAGTTCTGCGTGAAGATCCATCCGGCCATCATGGGGTGCGGCCGGGCGGGGGTCCACGCCCGGTGCGGGAACGAATACGGAACGCGGATCTCCCAGTTGCTCGCCGCGGCGGCCGGCCGGCGACCGCGCCGCACCCGTCGAGCACCGCCCCGCTCTCGCGGCAGGGGTGAGGCGGTGCAGCCGCGGTCGAGGTGGTCGCGGCCGGCGGCCGGCGGGGCCGCCGGCCGCCGACGGCCAGGGACCCGTTCTCCCGGGAACAGCTCCAGGACCGCCTTGCCGGTCCTGGCGAGGCCGCCCCGCGCCTCGCCACGGGTCATGCGAAGCCCTCCGGCAGGTCCGCCGCCGACTCCTCCGGCGTGAGGTCCGGGCGCAGCCGCAGCCAGGACGGCTGGCGCAGCATGCCCGCCCGGGTACGGGTGCTGTAGCTGACCTCGCCGACCAGCCGGGGCAGCACCCAGTGGGCACCCGCGATCCGCGGCACCGGGTCGAAGGGGCACCGGCTGCTCGCGTCGCCCCGCAGCAGCGCCGCCAGTTCCGTCCGCTCCGCCTCGCTCCAGCCGGTGCCCACCCCGCCGACGTAGCGAAGCCGGCCGCCGGCGCGCTGGCCGACCAGCAGCGCCCCCGGCAGTCCGGTCAGCCGCCCCTTGCCGGGCAACCAGCCGCCGACGATCACGTCCTCGGCACGCATGTTCCGGATCTTGACCCAGGCGCGGGACCGGACCCCCGGCTCGTACACCGAGTCAAGCCGCTTGCACACGATGCCCTCCAGGCCGTGTTCCCGGGTGGCCCGCAGCGCCTGCGCGCCGTGCCCGACGACGGCCGCCGGAGTCGACCAGTTGGGCCCGGCGAGCCCCAACTCCTCCAGCCGCTCCCGCCGCCGTACGTAGGGCAGCCGCAGCAGCGGTTCCGACAGGTAGGGCACGTCGAACAGCACCAGGTGCACCGGCACCTGGGCGGCCCGGCGCGCGGCCCGCGCGGGGGCGTGCGCGAGGCCCATGCGGTTCTGCAGCAACTGGAAGTCGGGCCGCCCCTGCTCGTCCAGAGCCAGCACCTCGCCGTCCAGGACGGCGGGCGTGGTGCCCAGGGCGCCGCCGAGCGGCCGGAGTTCGGGATAGGCGCCGGTGATGTCCTCACCCGAGCGGGCCCGCAGCAGCACGCTGCCGTCGCCGGGCAGATAGGCCATCACCCGCTGGCCGTCCTGTTTGGTCTCGTACGCCCACCGCGCGTCCTGCGCGGCGGGCGGCAGGGTGCCGGGGGTGGCGAGCATGGGCGGGACGAGCGGGAGGGTCACGGCGGTCACGGCTGAAGGTCTCGACCGCCGCCGGCGTCCTCACGCGCCCTGCACCCACGGTTCCCCTGAACGGGCCCGGTGGTGCGCAGGGCCGGCCCAGCAGGTCGTCACTCGCGCAGCGTCGCGATGCTGACCGCGTTCGCGGCCACGACGGCCCCGATGGCAGCCCACTCCGCACCGCCCAGGTGCTGCCCGAGGACCAGCAGTCCGACCAAGGCGGCGAGCACCGGGTTGACGCTCATGAACAGACCGAACGTCTGGGCGGGGACGTGACGCAGCGTCAGCAGGTCGGCGAGGTAGGGCACGGCGGAGGACAGGACGCCGGCCGCGACGGCGCACAGGACCGCTCTCGCGGTGGGCGGGTGGCGCAGGGCGACCGCGACCCCGGCCGGCAGGAAGACGAGGGCGGACACCAGCGCTGCCGCCGCCGCGCCCTGCGCCCCGGCGATCCGGCGCCCGACGAGACGGTTGAGCAGGATGTACGACGCCCAGCAGCACGCCGCCACCAGGCCGAGAGCCATACCCGTGTAGTCCGCGGAGGGACGCGGGCGCGCCAGTACGACCACCCCGCCCGCCGCCAGCACCGCGCACCCGGCGTCGAGCCGCCGGCGTGCGGCGGCCAGCGCGACGGTGAGCGGGCCCAGGAACTCCAGGGTGACGGCGAGACCGAGGCCGATCCGGTCGACGGCGCTGTACAGGCTGAGGTTCATCGTGCCGAAGACCCCGGCCAGCAGCAGCACCGGCCACCACTGCCGCCAGGTGAGGGCGCTCAACCGCGGCCTGCCCACGGCCAGCAGCACGAGCGCGGCGACGTACTGCCGGACCGCCACCACACCGAGGGGACCGAGGACGGGGAAGGCCAGCGCTCCGAGGGCGGCACCCGTCTGGTTGGACAGCCCACTGCCGATCATGGTGGCCACCCCGGCCACTCGCCGGGCCCCGGGCGCCGGGACGGGCGCGGTCGCAGAAGCGGATGCCGTGAGGCGTTCGAGAGCTTGTCGCATGCCCGGATGGTGCGCCGCCCGGGTCCTTGCGCAAAATGCATGTACCGCTCCATCTATACGCTGACCGTATGGACGGCATCGATCTGCGGCAGCTGCGCTGCCTCGTGGCCATCGTCGACGAAGGCACCTTCACCGACGCGGCGATCGCCCTGGGTGTCTCCCAGGCCGCCGTCTCGCGCGCCCTGGCCTCGCTGGAACGGGCCCTCGGCGTACGGCTGCTCAGGCGCACCTCCCGGCAGGTGACGCCGACCGCGACCGGGCTGCGCGTGGTGGCACAGGCCCGGCGGGTGCTCGCGGACGTGTCCGACCTGGTCCGGGAGGCGACCTCCGGGCACACACGCCTGCGGATCGGCTACGCCTGGTCGGCGCTCGGCCGCCACACCCTCGCCTTCCAGCGGCGCTGGAGCGCGGCGCACGTGGACACCGACCTGCACCTGGTGCGCGTCAACTCGCCGTCGGCGGGTCTCGCGGAAGGGGCCTGCGACCTCTGCGTCGTCCGCCGTCCCCTGGACGACCGGCGCTTCGGCACCGCCGTCGTCGGCCTGGAGCGGCGGCTGTGCGCGCTCGCCTCCGACGACCCTCTGGCCAGACGCCGTTCGGTGCGGCTCGCCGACCTCGCCGACCGCACCCTCCTCATCGACCGCCGAACCGGTACCGCCACACCGCAGCTGTGGCCGCCCGACGCCCGCCCGGCCACCGAGGACACCCATGACGTGGACGACTGGCTCACCGCCATCGCCGCCGGACGGGGCATCGGGGTGACGGCCGAGTCCACCGCGCACCAGTATCCGAGGCCCGGTATCGCCTACCGGCCGGTGCGCGACGCCGAACCCGTCGCCGTGCGCCTCGCCTGGTGGCGCGACGACCCGCACCCTGCTCGGCAGGCCGTGCTCGAACTGCTCACCGAGCTCTACCGGACGGCAGGCAGGGGTACCTCCTCCAGTACCGTCCCGTAGGATCCGGCGGCAGGTCATCACAGGAGGTGCCGTGCCCCGGTCCGAAGGCTCGCCCGTGCTGGACGTACGCCGGCCAAGCGGTGGAGCCGGTGCCGGCCGCCGCAACGGCCACGCGCCGGACCCGTGCGGTGGCCGCGAAGACGGCCGCGGCCTTCCTCGCCGGGGCGTTCCCGGCCCATGTGAAGATGGCCATCCAACGGCGGCAACTGCCCGCCCGCAGCGGACCGTCGCCCCCGGGCGGCTGCCGCTCCAGGTTCCCCTGGTGCTGTGGGCCCGCGGTGCCGCCCGGAACGGGAAGGGACAGTCGTGACGAAAACCATCGGGATCGGCGACAAGGTCGAGGACTTCGCGCTGCCCGACGAGACCGGCGCCACGCGCCGGCTCACCGAACTGCTGGCCGAAGGGCCGGTCGTCCTGTTCTTCTACCCCGCCGCCCTGACGCCCGGCTGCACCGCCGAGGCCTGCCACTTCCGCGACCTCGCCGCCGAGTTCGCCGCCGTCGGCGCCCAGCCCGTCGGGATCAGCGGGGACAGCGTGGAGCGGCAGCAGGAGTTCGCCGGGCGGCACACCCTCGGCATGCCGCTGCTCTCCGACACCGACGGCACGATCCGCGAACGGTTCGGAGTCAAGCGCGGCTTCTCCCTCGCGCCCACCAAGCGCGTCACCTTCGTCATCGGCCAGGACCGGACAGTCCTGGACGTCGTCCGCAGCGAACTGCGCATGAACACCCACGCCGACCGGGCCCTGACCACACTGCGCACGCACCGGGGCTGACACGCCCCGGCCACCGCTGCGGTCCACCGCTTCGACGCGGGGCCGCAGCGGTCGGTGTGGACGAGGGTCGGGCCGGAGGCCGAGCAGCGGGCGGTACGAAGCCTCCGCGACGACCTCGACTCCGGCCGGTGGGCCGAGCGCAACAGCGACCTCGCTCACCTCGACGCGGTAGATCTCGGCCTCCGCCTGCTCATGTCGTGAAGGGACGCCGGTCGCGGTCCTTGACCCGGCGCCCGCCAGGTCAGCGGTGACGCGTTCCTCCTGCCGGCCGCGATGCTCCGGCCACCCTGTCAGTCCTCCGTCCGTCCTCGTCACCGAGCCCGGCCGCGACCCGGGTCGCCCGGCGGGCCTCACTGCCGGTGGCGGAGTCGCGCGGGGGTCTCGACGCGGTCGGGCGTCAGTCGCTCGTAGGCGCCGGGTTCGGCCGCGCCCCAGCCGGCGCCGTGTGCGCTGCCGGGTGAGGAGTCGGACATCGGTGCGCGGTAACGACCCCGTGGTGACCGGGAGTCCGCGGGCAGGCGCGGGCCGGGCCCGGCTTGGAGGAGGTCGCAGGCCGGGCGAGACCCCACAGAGGACCCCGCCCCCGTTGTTCCGCCCAGGGGGACGAAAGCCTCCCTCCGGGCGCAGCCGTGCGGTGCCCGGAGGCGGTCCCGGCGCACAGCCGGCCCATAGGGAAAACCCTCGATTGAATCCCACCCTGCTGACATGAACGGGTCATCACTGTCATTCTCCCTCCGCACGCTGATCCTCCCCGTTCTGTTCGCGGATCACGGTCCGGCTCAGATCAGCGCACCCGCGCAGACGACCCGTCTGTGCGGTCTGTCATCGGCCGCGACCCGGCGGTCGCAGCAGGAGGAGTTCGAGTGAGACGCCTTCCCCACAGACGCCTTTCCCACAAGCGGGCCATGGCCGGAGCCGCCCTGGTCTCCACCGCGGCGTTCCTCGCCGTCGGCCTCCAGGCCGTCCCGGCGACCGCCACGCCCGCGGCCCCCCACCCCAGCCCGCTGCGCACCGGCGCTCTCGAGGCGAAGCTCAGCCCCGCCCAGCACCGCGCGCTGATCGACAGCGCCCGGAAGCAGACCGGCGCGACGGCCCGCACCCTCGGGCTCGGCGCGAAGGAGAAGCTGGTCGTCAGGGACGTCATCAAGGACAACGACGGCACCCTGCACACCCGTTACGAGCGCACCTACGCCGGACTCCCCGTCCTCGGCGGCGACCTCGTGGTGCACACCCCGTCGGCCTCCCTGGCCAAGGGCACGGTGACCACCACCTTCAACAACAAGCACCGGATCAAGGTCACCTCCACCACCGCGACCTTCACCAAGTCCGCCGCCCAGGCCAAGGCGCTCAAGGCCGCGAAGGCCCTGGACGCCAAGAAGCCCACCGCCGACAGCGCCCGCAAGGTGATCTGGGCCGGCCAGGGCACGCCGAAGCTCGCCTGGGAGACGGTGATCGGCGGCTTCCAGGACGACGGCACGCCCAGCAAGCTGCACGTCATCACCGACGCCACCACCGGCAAGGAGCTGTACCGCTACCAGTCGGTCATGACCGGTACCGGCGTCACCCACTACAGCGGCACGGTCAGCATCAACACCACGCTGTCGGGCTCGACGTACCAGATGTACGACACCACCCGTGGTGGCCACAAGACGTACAACCTGAACCACGGCACGTCCGGCACGGGCACCCTGTTCTCGCAGTCCACCGACACCTGGGGCGACGGCGGCACCACGTCCAACGCCGCCACCGCGGGCGCGGACGCGCACTACGGCGCGCAGGAGACCTGGGACTTCTACAAGAACACGTTCGGCCGCAGCGGCATCAGGAACGACGGCGTCGCCGCCTACTCCCGCGTCCACTACGGCAACGCGTACGTGAACGCGTTCTGGGACGACACCTGCTTCTGCATGACCTACGGCGACGGCTCGAACAACACCGACCCGCTGACCTCCCTCGACGTCGCGGGCCACGAGATGACCCACGGTGTCACCTCCAACACCGCGGGCCTGAACTACAGCGGCGAGTCCGGCGGCCTGAACGAGGCCACCTCCGACATCTTCGGCACGGGCGTGGAGTTCTACGCGAACAACAGCTCGGACCCCGGTGACTACCTCATCGGCGAGAAGATCGACATCAACGGCAACGGCACGCCGCTGCGTTACATGGACAAGCCGAGCAAGGACGGCGGCTCGGCGGACAGCTGGTACTCGGGCGTCGGCAACCTGGACGTGCACTACTCGTCGGGTCCGGCGAACCACATGTTCTACCTGCTCTCCGAGGGCAGCGGCACCAAGGTGATCAACGGCGTCACCTACAACAGCCCGACCTCCGACGGCGTCGCCGTCACCGGCATCGGCCGGGCCGCCGCCCTGCAGATCTGGTACAAGGCGCTGACGACGTACATGACGTCCAGCACCAACTACGCGGGTGCCCGCACTGCCGCCCTGAACGCGGCTGCCGCGCTCTACGGCACCAACTCCGCCCAGTACGCGGGCGTGGGCAACGCGTTCGCCGGCATCAACGTCGGCAGCCACATCAACCCGCCGGCCAGCGGTGTGACGGTCACCAACCCGGGTAACCAGTCCTCCACCGTCGGTACCGCGGTGAGCCTGCAGGTCCAGGCGAGCAGCACCAACGCGGGCGCGCTGACGTACAGTGCCACCGGTCTGCCGGCCGGCCTGTCGATCAACAGCTCCACGGGTCTGATCACCGGCACGCCCACCACGGCGGGCACCTCCAGCACCACCGTGACGGTGAAGGACTCCACCGGCGCCACCGGGACCGCGACCTTCACGTGGACGGTCGCCACCAGCGGCGGCGGCTGCACCTCGACCCAGCTGCTGGCCAACCCCGGCTTCGAGTCGGGCAACACCGGCTGGACCGCGTCCAGCGGGGTCATCGACAACAGCACCGGTGAGGCCGCGCACAGCGGCTCCTACAAGGCCTGGCTCGACGGCTACGGTTCGTCGCACACCGACACGCTGTCGCAGTCGGTGACCATCCCGGCCGGCTGCAAGGCCACGCTCACCTTCTACCTGCACATCGACACCGCCGAGACCACCACCAGCACCCAGTACGACAAGCTGACGGTGACCGCCGGTTCGACCACCCTGGCGACGTACTCGAACCTGAACGCCGCCTCCGGGTACACGCAGAAGACCTTCGACCTGTCCTCGCTGGCGGGCCAGACGGTCACCCTGAAGTTCAACGGCGTGGAGGACTCCTCGCTGCAGACCAGCTTCGTCGTGGACGACACCGCCCTGACGACCGGCTGACCTGACACACACCGAGGTCCCGCACGCGGAAGCCGTCCGCGTGCGGGACCTTCGCATGTCGGAGCGCGGTCAGAACGCGCGCTTGAGCAGCGACAGCAGCGCCGCCCAGTGCCGTTCGTCGGCGTCCCGGTCGTACGCCGGGGTGTCCGCCTGGGTGTAGCCGTGGCGTGCGCCCTCGTAGACCTCGCAGGTGTGCCGTACCCCGGCCGCGGTGAGGGCCTCTTCCAGCCGATGGACCTGCTCCTCGGGGAGAGCCCGGTCCGCGTCGGCGTGCCCGAAGTACAGCTCGGCGGTGATGTTCCCGGCGTCCAGGTGGGGGCTGTCGGCGTCCTCGGTCGCCAGCATCCCGCCGTGGAAGCCCGCCGCGGCGGCGACCCGGTCGGGATGGGTGGCCGCTGTGCGCAGCACCAGCCGGGCGCCCATGCAGTAGCCGGTGACCGCCACCGGGCCGTCGGCCGCCAGCGGGCTCGCGGCGAGCCAGCCCAGATACGCGTCGGCGTCCCGTCGGCTCTGCTCCGGCGTCAGCGAGTCCAGGATGGGGCCGAGCCGCTGCCAGATGGTCGGGTCGGCTCCGGTGTCGATGAAGTCCGGCAGTTCCACGACCGGGGTGCGGCCGTGGCGGTAGAACACGTTCGGCACCAGGACGGTGTAACCGGCGGCGGCCAGCCGGTCGGCCATCGCCCTCAGATGCGGGCGCAGCCCGTAGGCGTCCTGGTAGAAGAGCACGGCCGGGTGTGGATTCCCGTCGGCCGGGTGGGCGAGGTAGGCGTCTGCGACGCCGTCCGCGGCCGGGATGTCGATGGCTGTGCCGTGTACGGCGGTCATGCGGAGAAGCCTCCCGTGGGATCGGCACCGGAAGGCGCGGGCCCCTCGGTGCTGCGGTCACCCCTCATGCTGCCACGCAAGATCGTTTCGGTTCACCGGAGTTCCGTCGCTCATTCGAAGCGGGTGGTGTCTCCCGCGCCGTGCCGTACGATCTCCACCTCGTCGCCGGAGAAGTCCACCACGGTGGTCGGCTCGGTGCCGCAGTCGCCCGAGTCGACCACCGCGTCCACCACGTGCTCGAGCCGGTCCTTGATCTCCCAGCCCTGTGTCAGCGGCTCCGCCTCGTCCGGCAGCAGCAGCGTGCTGGACAGCAGCGGCTCGCCCAGCTCGGCGAGCAGCGCCTGGGTGACCACGTGGTCGGGGATGCGCACGCCCACCGTCTTCTTCTTCGGGTGCAGCAGCCGGCGCGGCACCTCGCGGGTGGCCGGGAGGATGAAGGTGTAGCTGCCGGGCGTGGACGCCTTCACGGCCCGGAACACGTCGTTGTCCACCCGCACGAACTGCCCGAGCTGGGCGAAGTCCCGGCACATCAGGGTGAAGTGGTGCCGGTCGTCGAGGCGGCGGATCGACCGGATCCGGTCCATGCCGTCCTGGCTGCCCAGCCGGCAGCCCAGTGCGTAACAGGAGTCGGTGGGATATGCGATGAGCGCCCCCGCGCGCACCGCGTCGGCGATCTGGCCGATGCTGCGCGGCTGCGGGTTGTCGGGGTGCACGTCGAAGTACTTCGCCATCTGCCGAGCTTATGCCGTTCCCGGGCGTCGGCGGTGGAGGACGGGCGGGGCCCCGTCGGGTAGGGTCCAGGTTCATTCCGCCCAGGTCGATGCGAGGACGAGGAGAGGGGCACGTGACCGGTCGACCGGACGAGGGCCCGGGTGCGCGGCAGCCGTACGACAGCGACGGCGCGTGGGCGCGGCAGTTGCTCGACCAGCTCCGCCCCGCCGGACGTGACCCGGGCCGGGTGGTCGACTGGCTGGCCCGGACCGCCGGCGCGACGGTCTGTCTCCAGGACGCGGACGGCGCCCTGCTCGCCGGGCAGCGCCTGCCGCTCGATCCCGCCGTGGTCGCCGATGTGGCCGCCGGCCGGATCTCCGCCGCCGCCGTGCAGGACGCCGAACGGCACGTACGACTGCTCGGCATACGGCACCGCGAGCCGGGCACGGAGGCGGGCGCGGTGCTGGCCGTGGCCCGCCCGGCCCCCTTCGACCGACAGCTCTCCGAGATCCTGGGGCACACCGTCCGTGTCCTGGAACTGCTCCTGAGAGAGAGGGAGCTGACGGCCTCCGGGTACCGGCTGCGGCGGGCCGCGGCGGACCTGCGGCTGGCCATCCTGCAACTGCTCATGGTGGAGGACACCGTCTCCGCCCGCCGGGTCGCCGCCGGCCTGTGGCCCGGTCTGCTGGCCGAGGACAGCGCGCATGTGTACGTCGTCGAGGGCTCGCCCGCCGATCGGGACCGGCTCGCCGAGGAGTGCGTGGACGTCACCGAGGGCCAGGCGCTCGTCGTCCGCTGCCCGGCGATGGACGCTCATGTCATCGTCCTCAGCTCGGCACCGGCGGCGGGGGAGCGGCTGCGCTCGCTCGTCGGGGGGCGGCCCGGCACCTTCCTCGGCGGCAGCCTCCGGCAGAGCCTCGCCCGGACAGCCACCGGATACGGGCAGGCCGTCAGTGCCCTCGCCGTCGCCCGCTTCCGCCCCGACCAGGCCGCCGTCTACGCCGAACGCACCCACCCCGAACGGCTGATGGACCCCAGCGCGCTGCACGCCTGGTCCGCCGACGTGCTGCGCCCGCTGGACGCCCTGCCGCACCACATCCGCGCCGAGCTGCTCGCCACCACCCGGCTGGGCCTGGAGTTCACCGCCGTCAACGCGGCCAAGGTCCTCGGCGTCAGCCGTAACACCGTCCGCGCCCGTATGGACCGCGTCGCCGCCCTGCTGGGCGCCGACTTCTCCGTCCTCACCGTCCGTGCCGCCGCCCACCTCGCCCTCAACACCGCCGCGACGGGCGGCCCGTACGACCTCGACGGCACGGCCGTGGCCATGCCCGGCCCGGTCCGGCTCGGCGATCTGCTCGGCGGCGCGGAACTGGGCGCGTGGGCCCGGGACCTGCTGGGCCGCCTGGACGGGGACGGCCGTGACCTGCGCGGCACGCTGCGCGCCTGGATCGCCGCCGACGCGAACGCCGAACGGGCCGCCGGCGTGCGAGGCGTCCACGCCCAGACCGTCCGGGAACACACCCGGGCCGCCGAACCCGTACTGGAACGGCAGCTGCTGGCGACCGGTACCGATCTGTACGAGGTCGTCCTGGCCCATCTGGTCGTCGGGGACCTCCCCACACCCGTGCTCGGCCGGGCAAACCGGAAGCATCCGGACTCACCTGTGCACGGATGAGCCCCGCACGCGTCCGGGCGGGCACCGGTGCGCTACCCCGTGGTGAGAACCGCCGATAAGTTCAGGAGTGCGCGGGGAGCGACTGGGACGGGGGTCCGGTCGAATCCCCGCGTCCAGCTCTCAGGTCCCCAGCCGGACCGGAATCTCACGCCAGCCGTGGGCGATGAACGACGGAGTGTGCCGCAGCTCCTCGGGCTCGACGGCCGGCCGCAGTCCGGGGAAGCGGGCGAACAGCGCCGGGAGCGCCGTCAGGGCCTCCAGCCGGGCCAGCGGCGCCCCGACGCAGCGGTGTACGCCGATCCCGAAGGCCAGATGGTCGTCGGTCCCCCGCGCGGCGTCGAAGCCGGACGCGTCCGGCCCGTAGTGTTCGGGGTCCAGGCCCGCCGCGGCGTACGTCGTGATGATCGCGTCCCCGGCCGGGATCGTCACCTCCCCGACCGTCAGGTCGTCCACGGCGAACCGCAGCGGCAGCGCGGCGATGGACGGATGCACCCGCAGGGTCTCCTCGACCACCGCGGCCCAGCCGACCGTGCCGGAGCGCACCGCCGCCAGCTGGGCCGGGTCCGTCAGCAGGGCCACGATCGCGTTGCCGATGAGATTGACCGTGGTCTCGAATCCGGCACCGACGATCAGGAGCAGCGTGTGCAGCAGCTCCTCGTCCGAGAGCCGGTCGCCGGCCTCGTCCCGGACCCGGATCAGCTCCGTGGTGATGTCGTCGCCCGGGTCCGCACGCCGGTGCTCGATCAGCGCGCCGAGCACCGTGCCGATCCGCTGCTGCACGGACGCCGCCTGCTCGGGACTCTGGTCGGAGGTGTCCATGATGTCGGCGACGAGCCGCGCGGCGTCCGGCCGTAACGCGACCGGGACACCGAGCAGGTCGCAGATCATGCGCATCGGCAGCGGATGCGCGAACTGCGCCCGCAGGTCGACGACGCGCCCGCCGGCACCCTGCGCCGCCAGCGTGTCCAGCAGTTCGGCCGTCAGGGCCGCCACGCGCGGGCCCATCGCCTCGGTGCGCCGGTGGGTGAAGCTCGGCGCCACCAGCCTGCGCAGCCGGGCGTGCTCCGTGCCGTACGCGGAGAGCATGTTGACCACGCCCACCCAGGTCACGATCCAGCTCCAGGACGGGTGCCGGCCGATCTGCGGCCACAGCCGCCAGTGCCGGCGTGCGTCCTTGCTGACCCGGGCATCGAGGATCAGTTCCCGGAGGGTGTGGTGACCGGTGGGCGCCCAGGCGGGGATGCCGCCGGGCAGTTCCACGGGCACGACCGCGCCGAGGGCGCGCAGCCGGGCGCTCTCCGCGACGATGTCGGTACCGAAGGGGTCGAGGGCGATGCGGTCGTGGCGGGTCACGGCGGGCCTCCTGGGTAAGCGCTCTCGCGAGGCGGTCGCTGTCCCAGTACACATCGTGATCGCATGACGACATACAGTGAACATCTGTCCGGGCTCGAATCCGGCCGCGTCCGTGCCCCGCCGGTCAGCGCCCTCATGGCCCGGCAGCGAGCCGTCGCGGCCGGTCCGGGCGTGGACGTCGAAGATCCCCCGGCCCCTACCGTGCGCCCGGGGCCGGGGCCGCCGCCGGCGCCGGCGGCACGGCCGGCCGCTGCCTCCGCATCGCGGGGTGATGTCCGCCGCCCGTCCGGGAACCGGGCCGTGGCGACCGTGCGCCCCCGGACGTGCAGGTCCCGCGGTGTCGGGATCACCGCGAGCGGCCAACTGCTGGGGCGTGAAGCCGCGCGAGCGGGCCTGGCCGGTCGCGGACGCAGCGGGGTGTCCGATACCGGCCGCAGGTCAGGGGGGTGACAGCACCAGCATGGTCACGTCGTCGCGCACGTCGCAGTGCCGCACCAGCTCGGCCCACACCTCGCGGGGCAGCGCGGCCGGGTCGGGGGCCGTACCGGACAGGGCGGCCAGCCGCTCGGTCAGCGGATAGAACGCGTCGTCCGCGTCGCGCGCCTCCCACACCCCGTCGGAGGCCAGGAACAGCACGTCACCCGGGTCCAGCGACAGCGTGACCCCCTTGGGCGGGTCCGCCCCGACCAGGCCGACGCCTAGTGGCACCCCCGGGGTCACCGCGACCTCCCGGGCGCGCCCCTCGCGCAGCAGCACGGGCGCGGGATGACCGCAGGTCACCACCCGCACCGCGCCCGCGTCGGCGGAGAACTCCAGCAGCACCGCCGTCGCGAACAGCTCCGCGTACCGCACCCGCGTCGAGTCCGTCGCCAGCCTGCGGTCCATCCGGGCCGCGACCGACTCCAGGTCCGGCTGGTCGAGCGCCGCCTCCCGGAACGCCCCCAGCAGCGACACGACCGTCCCCACCGCCGCCAGCCCGTGCCCCTGCACGTCGCCCATCACCGCCCGGACGCCGTAGGGCCCCTCCCGTACGTCGAAGAAGTCCCCGCCGACCAGCGTGCCGTCCTGCGCGGCCCGGTACAGGCCCACGCATCCGATGCGCCCGACCCGGTCCGGCAGGGGCGGCAGCACGGCCCGCTGCACCGCCTCGGCGATACTGCGTTCCGCGACGAGCTGGGCGTCCCGGTGACTGCGCACGTACGACACGAACACACTCAGGGCCGCGACGAAGAGGATGGTCAGCAGGTCGGTGTTGCCGGGCCGGTTGAGATGCGCGGCCGGCAGGTTCAGCAGGATCACGACCAGCAGCCCGAGAACACCCGTGGCCAGCGGCCCGTACGACAGCACGGCCAGCGGGGGGATCGCGCCCAGCACGAACCCGATGTCGCGCGCGTCGGGAGTGGCCGTCGTGGCACCGGCCACGCCCACGAGCAGCAGGACGGGCAGCACACGCACCCAGCCCGGCGGCGGCGCACCCCGCAACCAGCCGCGGTCCTCCTCGTGCCGACGTGACGCCCTGCCGCGCTGCGACCTCACACGCCCACGTTACGCCGCGGTCCGCAAAAGCGGTGGACGCGGCAGCGGCCGTCCGCCTAGCCTGTGGGCACCACGCCCGAGACGGACGGAAGAAGGAGGCGAGCGTCATGTTCACACCCATCCTGCGCTCCCCCCTCCCCGTCGCGTGGGCGTGTCACGTCTGACCGGGAGCGCTCCACGTAGCACGGATCCCGGAGGATTCCTTGACCGCTGTGGTCATCCGCACGCTCGACGAGAGCAGTGCACACCTGTTCGACACCCTGCCCGACCCGCTCGGCTTCGGTGACCGCCACCGCACCACCCGTTACCGCCCCGACTGGCGGCGCATCGCCGTGCGTGACGGCCGGGTCGTGGCCCGGGCCGCCTGGTGGGCGAGGCCGGAGGACCCCGAGCCTCTCCTGATCAACTGGTTCGACGTGGCCGACGGCGAGGCCGACGCCGGGGCCGAACTCCTGCGGACCGCGCCCTGGCAGGTCGACGAACTCGAACTCGACCTGCCCGTCGGCTGGCGCGACACCCCGCATCTGCGAGCCGCCGCCGACGTGCGCACGGCCGCCGCGCGCAGGGCCGGATACGAGCCGCTGGTGGACCGCTTCCTCTACCGCTGGACCCGGGACCGGGGCCTGCCCGAGCGCCCCGGACGCCTCGTCTTCTCCCCCGAACCGGACGACCGGGTGTTCTTCGACGCCCTGCGCCGCATCCACTCCGTCACCCTCGACGCCCACGCCCTCCGGGCCATCGCACAGGGCGGGGTGGACCAGGCGGCCCAGGAGGAGCTGGACATCTTCCGGTGGTTCCCGTCACCGCGCGAGTGGTGGCAGATCGCGCGCACACCCGAGGGTGACCTGGCCGGCATCCACATTCCCGCGCGCAACCCGGCCGGGCCCTGCGTCGGCTTCATCGGCGTCCTGCCGGAGCACCGCGGCCACGGATACGCCTACGACCTGCTCGCCGAGTGCACCCACTTCCTGGCCGAACAGGGCGCCGAGTTCATCGCGGGCGGCACCGACCAGGGCAACTTCCCGATGGCCGCGCACTTCACCGAGGCCGGTTACCCGGTCGTGCGGGAACGCCGCAGCTTCTGGGCGGACCGGGTGCCCGACGCCGGGTGACGTGCGAGCCGGGCGGGGGCGGGGGCGTTCACGGCCGGACCCGGCCGTCGGCCGCGCCCCCGGCCCCGCCGCCGTTCAGCCGGGCCTCCGCCGTCGCCAGGATCTCGGTGACGCGGAGGCCGAAGGCCGCGTCGCAGGCGTGCGGGCGGCCCGTGGCGGCTGCGGCCAGGAGGGCGTCCGTGGCACGGGCGAGAGCGGCGACCGCGCTCTCGGAGCTGCTCGGCAGGAGGGTCACCCCCGACTCGCCGCGCAGTTCGACCTGCGCCCCGGCCGCCGCCGCGGGGGCGCTCAAGCTCAGTGTCAGCGTGCTCGACGCGCCGGCGGTGTGGTCGAGGACCAGGTGCACGGTGTCCGCCGGTCCGTGCACCGCCGCCACCACCTGGCGTACGTCACCGAGGACCGGCAGCAGCACGGACAGGGCGTGCGGGCCCACGTCCCACAGCGCGCCCTTCTCCCGCCGCCACGGCGAGGCGGCGAACGGACTGTCGCCCGTGAACACTGCGCCCAGCCACTGCGCCTGCGCTGTGAACCAGCCTCCCCGGCAAGCCTGTTCGGCCATCCAGGCCTCCGGTTCCCGCTGGAAGCGTGTGGTGAAGAACACCACCGACGCCACCCCGGTGCGCTCCACCGCCTGCACCACCGCCCGGGCCTCGGCGACCCCCAGCGCCAGGGGCTTGTCCAGCAGCAGATGACGGCCCGCCCTCGCCGCCCGCACCGCCAACTCCGCCTGCACGGACGGCGGGAGCGCCACTGCCACCGCGTCGACGTCGGCCAGCAGGGCATCCACCTCGCCGTACGCCCGCACGCCGTACCGCCCGGCCAGCGCGGTCGCCGCATCCGCCCGGCGACCCCACACCCCCGCGAAGTCCAGGCCGGGGTGCCCGGCGAGCGCGGGGGCGTAGGCCGCACGCGCCCACGGGCCCGTGCCCAGCAGTCCGATCCGCATGCCGCCGTCCTTCCCCGGGGCCGTTGTCCGCTCCCTCGGCCCCCCCGGCCTCCCCGGCCTCCCCGGCCTCCCCGGCCTCCCCGGCCTCCCCGGCCTCCCCGGCTGCCCCGGCTGCCCCGGCTCCGTCATCTCGGTCAAGAGGCCGCGCTCCGGTTGGCGTCGGCGCCCGCGCCGCCCTGGTCCCCGTCCCGGGCCAGCCAGTCGGCGATGGTCGCGGCGATCGGCTGGCCGGTGTCCATCTCGACGAAACCGAACTGGCCCGACTGGTTGCACTCCAGGAACCACCAGATCCCGTCGGTGTCCTCCGCGAAGTCGAACGCGCCGTAGGACAGTTCGGCACCCCTCATGTACCGCAGGACACCCTCGGCGACACGGGGAGGCACCTCGGCCGGAAGCCAGGGGGAGCCCGACCGGGCGAAACGGACGTCCACCTCGTCGGAGCCGGCGTCCGGGTCGGCGGGCTTGCGCGCGGCGAGCAGGGCGTCGCCGACGACGGTGAGCCGGATGTCGGCCCGCTTCACGACGCGCCGCTGCAGCAGGGTCGGGCCGTAGGCGACCGCGGCGAAGTCGGTGTCCGGCGCGACCCGGCTGGTCGGCACCGCCCGCGGCGGTTCCTGCGGGTGCGCGCCGGACACGGGCTTGACCACCAGGTCCGGAAAGCGTTGCGCGAACTCCCGGGCCGCCTGCGGGAAGGTCGTGATGAGCGTGGCCGGCACGGGGAGTCCGCTGCGCTGCGCCAGGTGCAGCTGCCAGGGCTTGTGGCGGGCACGCCGGGCGGCGTCCGGATGGTTCATCCAGCGCGCGTCCGTCCAGCGCAGCATGCCGTACAGCGCCTGCGCCGACTCCTCGGTCAGCCAGGCCGACGGCTGTGCGGCGCGGGCGGCCGGGTCGCCGGGCCTGCGCACCCAGATGGAGCGCAGGCCGTTCATGCCCACCAGGCGCCCGCCGACGGACAGGTGTCCACGGCAGGCGCCCTGCACGTACTCGCCCGACAGCGCCACCCCGTTGGTGAGGTCGGCGGGGTTCAGGCGGACCACGGGCACGCCGGTCCCGGTCAGCCGGAGGACCACCATGTCCGCTGTCACGTCTTCTTCACTGGTCAGGATGAGCACGGTCATCTGCTGTCGGCCCGTTGCTCAGTCGTCGAAGTGCGTCTTGGAGCCGGCGGTCGAGGTCGTCGTGCCCAGTGCTCTCAAGGTCGCGTGGTCGGTGGCCGCGATCCGCCCGTCCGGGAGGACGTTCAACTGCAGTCCGGAGTCATACGCGTACGGAGTGGTGACGTCCAACTGCACAGCGGGCCGCGCGTAGTTGAGCGTGAACGGTTGCATGGGCTCTCCCTGATTCGGTTTTCACGTCCTTATACGAATCGAACGAGTGGTTGGTTTCCTTACGCTCCGTGATCGGCGTCCGAGAGCGTGCCAAGAAGGTCGTGTGGAGAGGGTAAGGAGAAGGTGCCGGAACAAGGAAACAACGAAACGTTGTTCTGTTGGCGCGCCGGGATAGCATGCGCACATGGCACATGACACCCGCGAGACGGCCCGGCTCAGGCTCGCCGCCCTCACGGCCCGACCAGCTGCCGGCGGCGCCCCGGCGTACCGGCTCGCCGAGGACGCGGCGCTCCTCGGCCGGCTGCTGGCGGTGACCGGGCGGGTGTGGGCCGACGCCGAGGATGTGCCGGAGATCACTGTGGGCGACATCGGTGCGGCCCTGAGTCTCTTCGACGGGCTGCGGCTCCAAGTGGACCGGCTGGAGAGCCAGGTGGTGATGGAGGCGCGGCGCCGCGGCATGGACTGGCGGCAGATCGCCCAGCACCAGGGGCTGAACTCCTCCCAGGCCGCCTCCCAGCGGCACCAGCGGCTGACGACCCGGCTGGAAGAGATCCGCCAGGGCGTCAGGTAGAAAGACGAGTGTGGAAATGACGGACCAGCCCGATGAGCTGTTCGCGGCGGTGGACTTGCTGCTCGCCGCCGTCGACGGCGGCACCGTGCTGCCCGCCCCCGCGGAGCGGACGCGCCTGCGGGAGGCAGCCGGCCTGACCGAGGCCGCCGTCGCCCAGGCCCTCGGCGTACGGGTCCCCAGTATCCGGTCCTGGGAAGCGGGCCGCACCGAGCCCAAGGGCGACCGCCGAGAGGCCTACCGCCGCCTCCTCGACGGCCTTGCGGCCCGCTACCCGGCACCGCCTGCCGAACCGGCGGAGCCGGCCGCCGACACATCGCGAAGCGCGCGGCGCCGGGAGCCGGGCCCGACCGGGTCCGTGCCGACCGGGTCCGTGCCGACCGGGTCCGCGCCGACCGGGTCCGCGCCGACCGGCCCGGGCCGCAGGGAGCCGGCAGAGCCTGCCTCCCGTCCCCGTGTTTCGCCGTCGGCCGCGGCGGCACCGGACGGCCCGGTGGACGCCGGCCCGCCGCGCCCCGCCTCTGCGGCACCGGCCGTCGTGCCGTCGGTCTCCGGTGCACCGGGTGGTGGCGGGGCATCACCGTCGGTTGTTCCGGACCCGGGTGTGCCGTCGTCGGTCGCCGGCGTGCCGGGCGGCGCCGGCCGGGTGCTCGGGGCCGGAGTGCCGGGTCAGGGTGTTCCGGGTCAGGGGGTTCCGTCTTCTGCCTCGGACGAGCCGGGTGATGGCAGCCGGGTGCCGGGAGCCGCTGCTCCGGGGCCGGTCGCCGCGTCGTCGTCCGAGGCCCCGCACGCCGCCGCGTCCGCGAGCGGTGCACGGCCGGCTGTGCGGCCGGTGCCCCGTGCCGGCTCTCCGTCCCGTCCCACTGCCAGGAAGTCCGTCCCCGCCAAGGCCCGAACCGCCGCCGAGGGGGGCGTCGACCCACGTTTCGCGCACGGGCCGCTCGCCGTCGTCGACGTCGATGACGACGGGTGCGTGAGTGCGTACTGCGTCGGCGGGCTGGTTCTCGACGTGCCCGCCAAGTCGCTGCCCGCGCTGGTGGAGTGGACGCTGGCCGAGGCCCGGCTGGGGCAGCCGCGGCTGCACCGGTCCGGCAAGGACGCCGACCCGCTCGTGGTGCTGACGGAGTCGGCGTGCGTGCGCTACGGGCTGCCGCCGCGGCTGAGCGACGAGGAGCGGCTGGCCGGCCGGATCGCCGACACGCACAAGGCGGTCCGGCAGCTGCAGAAGGCCGACTGGCGGCTCACCAGGCGCGGCTTCGGACCGTGGGCCCGGATCTACCGCCCCGCCGAGGGCGGCCGGCGCAGCTGTGTCCAGCTGTGCCTGCCGTCCTGGCACGCGCTGGACGCCCGGCACTGGGGCGACGCCGCAACGCTGCCGGCCGCCGAACTCGCCAGGGTCCTCGGTGTCTACGCCACCCGTGTGCTCACCCCGCGCGGCTCCACCGCCGTCACCGGCCTGGAGCTGATGACCGCCCTGCATCCACCGACCCGCGCCGCGAAGGACGAGCACGGCCAGTGGGTGTCCGCGCCGAACCCGGGCGCCCTGACCGAGGCCGTCGACTGCGCGCCCTGCGAGGCTCCGGACGGGCACCCGCTCCTGGCCCACCTGCCCCGCTTCCACCAGCGCACGCCGAGCGAGATGCTCTTCGAGGAGGCGTACGACTGGGCCCGGCCGCTGACCGACGAGGAGTGCATGCAGCCGTACCTGGTCGGTATCGACGTCAACATGGCGTTCGCGGCAGCCGCCAACCGCACGGTCGTCGGCCTCGGCGCCCCGCGGCACGTGCACAACCCGGAGTTCGACCCCGCGCTGCCCGGCTCCTGGCTGGTGGACCTCTCCCACATCCCTCTCGACCCCCGGCTGCCCAGCCCCTTCACCCCGCACGGCGAGCCGCCGGAGGGCCCCGCCTGGTACGCGACGCCCACCGTCGCGTACGCGCTCGAACTCGGCTACGCGGTCGCCCCCTTGGAGGCCTACGTCCGTCCCGAGCACGGCGCCTACCTGGACGCCTGGTACACCCGGCTGCGCGATGCCTACATCGCCACGATGGCCGACCTCGGGGTGACCACCGACCTGGCGCCCGAGGAGTTCCTGTCCGCGATGGACGGTCACAGGAGCCGCGACCCGCACCTCGCGCTCGTGCTCGCGGCGATCAAGGCAACCGTCAAGGGCGGCATCGGCAAGCTGCGCGAGCGGGCCCGCTCCGGCTGGCGGCCGGGCGAGCGCTGGGCGGCACTGGACCGGCCGACCTGGCGCCCCGACATCCGGGCCGCCATCATCTCCAAGGCCCGGGTCAACATGCACCGCAAGATGCTGAACCTGGCCCGCGCCACCGGCTGTTACCCGGTCGCGGTGCTGTCCGACTGCGCGGTGTACGCCTCCGCCGGGCCGACCCCGCTGGACTTCCTGCCGTACCGTGACGGCAAGCCGCTGCCCGGCGGCTTCCGCATCGGCGTGAGCCCCGGCATGGTCAAGCACGAGGGCACGCAGAGCGTGCTGTGGGCGGAGGGGCTGCGCGAGGAGCACGGCGATCACCTCAACCTGGCCCGCTACATCAAGTCCGGGCGGATCACCGCCCCGGACGAGGGGGAGTAGCTCCCCGGGTCACCGCGCGGCGAGTGCGTCGCGTGCCGCCGCCAGGGTCCGGTCGACGTAACCACGGCCGAACAGCACGACGTGCACCAGCAGCGGGAAGAGCCGGTGCAGCCCGACCCGCTGCCGCCAGCCGTCGGCCGGCGGGGACACCTCCCGGTACCCGGCCAGGACCCGCTCCAGCTGAGGGCAGCCGAACAGCTGGAGCATCGCCAGGTCCGTCTCCCGGTGCCCGCCGTGCGCGGCCGGGTCGATGAGCCGGACCTCACCGTCGGCACCCCACAGCACATTGCCGTTCCACAGGTCGCCGTGCAGTCGTGCGGGCGGTTCGGGCGGCCCGGCCAGCTCCGGGAGCCGCTCGCAGACCCGCTCCACCGGTGCGGCCTCGTCCGCGCCGAGGGTGCCCGCGTCCACCGCCGCCCGCAGATACGGCAGCACGCGGTGCTCGGCGTACCAGCGCGGCCAGTCGCCGTCCGGGGCGTTGCGCATGGGCGCGCGACCGATGTACGCGTCCTGCGGCCCACCGGGCGGCGGCGCCCCGAACGCGGGTGCGCCGGCGGCGTGCAGTGCGGCCAGCGCCCGGCCGAAACAAAGCGCCGCCTCGGGTCCGGGGCGGCCGGTCGGCACCCGCTCGGTCACCATCCAGTGTTCGTCGTGGCCGAGCACCTCCGGCACCCGCACCGCGCCCGCCGCGGCCAGCCAGCGCAGCCCCGCCACCTCCGCGCGCACGACTCGGGGGGCGTCGCCGCGCTTGACCATCACCACCGTCCCACCGTTCAGCGTGACTTCGGTGGGTGACCCGGACGGCCCCCGCACGCCGGTGACCCCGCGTCCGGTGAGCCGCGCCGCCACCTGTACCGGATCCTCGTCTCGGTCGACCACGGCCCCAGGGTACGGCCCGCAACCGACGCCCCCGCCCCGGCGCCTGTCGGTCGGGCGCGACCGGCGTGGCGAGCTCCGGCCGACGGGGCGCGGCTTCGTCTGCACCGGCCTGTACGTGGCCCGGATGCACGAGGTCTTCCGGGACGTTCCCCGACGGCGCCCGCCGCAAGGCGGTGAATAACCTGCGCGGTGGTCGCGCCGGTCGTCGGACGCCGAGGGCCTACGACCGGGTCAGCCCGACCGGGTTGCCCGGCGGCAGCAGCCCCGAGCCCTCGACGGCCCGCGCCAGCGGCTCCAGCAGCCCGGCGAGCCGCGAGGCGCGGTCCGCGCCCAGTACGGTCCACGGCCGCTCGGCCGCCGCGTCGGTCAGCGCCTCGATGTCCGCGCGCAGGGCCGCCCCGGCCGGGGTCGGCGAGCCGTCCTCGGCCAGGAGGCCGTCCTCGCGCAGCCGGGCCGCGGCGGCATCCCAGTCCGTCTGCTCCCATTTCCGGGTCTCCCGCAGGAACGGCCCGTCGGACTCCCCGGCCGCCGCCTTGAGCACCATGGCCTCGAGCGGCCCCAGCCCCCGGCTCACCAGCGCCGCGACATGACCGTCACCGCGGTGCTCCCGCAGCGTCGTCACCGCCTGCCACAGCCGCGCGGCGGGCCGCTCCGGGCGGTCCAGCGCCTGGTTCGCGGCGCCCAGCACCCGCCCCGGCACATCGGCCGCTGCCGCCGCCTCCCAGGCGAGGTCGGCGGCCTGGGTGAACTCCGCGGAAGCCAGGACATCCTGGCCGAACAGGCGGCTCATCGCCGCCTCCATGGCCTCGGACCGGGCCGTCAGCACGTCCGCCGGAGCGGCGTACGCCCAGGCGTCCGGCAGTGCACGGCCCACCCGGGCGGGGTGGAAGACGTAGAAACTGCTCGTCACCACGGACGGGCCGACCGGGCCGAGCGGGGCGGCACGCAGTGCGAAGTATCCCATCCAGAACCCGCGCAGCCCGAGCGCGTCCGCCGCCGCGTGCGCCTCCGGCGCAAAGTACACAAGATCGTGCACCGGCTCGTACCGCTCCCACATGGCGCGCGCCATCCCGTCCGCCACTGTTTCCTCCCGCCGTTTCGGCCTGCTGTGCTGTCGGCACCAGCCTGCGTTATGACGGCGGTCATAACAAGACCCTCTCCGTGGTTTGCGGACGGGTGCGTTGGTTCAGACGGGTGGCGCGGTGACCCGGCTGGGCTGGCTCGGATGGTGCGGGACCCGTCGCTGACTGACGGTGGTTCATGTCGGGGCCGGTGTGACCAGCTGATGAGGTATCCGCTGCCCGGCCACGGCGGAAGGACACCGATATGCGTTCTGCCCGCATGCTCCTGGCCACGGCGGCAGCCACCGCCGCCCTCGCCTTCGCCACGCCCGGCGCCGCGTTCGCGGTGCCCGCAGGCGATGACGGCGGCCGTGACGACTCCTCGTACAGCCAGGACCACGACAGCGATCACGACGGCGACTACGACGGCGACTACGACGGCGACCACGGCGGAGACCACGACAAGGGTTCGGGTGGTGACCACGACAACGGTTCGGGTGGTGACCACGACAACGGTTCGGACGGTGACCACGACAAGGGTTCGGGCGGTGACCACGACAAGGGTTCGGGCGGCGGCCACCACTACGGCAAGGGGCACGGCGGCGACCGGGCAGGCAAGCCTCGCGGCGGAGTGCACACGGGCGGCGGTGCGCTGTCCCTGGTGCGGGGCGACGACTGGGGCTCGGACGACGGCGACAGCGACCACGACAAGGGCTCCGGCGGAGACCACGACAGCGACCATGGCAAGGGTTCCGGCAACGAGCATGGCAAGGGTTCCGGCCACGATCACGGCAAGGGTTCCGGCAGGGACCACGACGACGATTCGGGCCGCGACCACGACAATGACCACGGACGGGACAAGCCGCGTGGCGGTATGCACACCGGCGGCGGTGCGCTCGCCGTGGTGAAGGGCGACGACCAGGGCTCCGGTCGCGACGACAGCCGCTTCGATCCCGAGAGCTACCGGGACAAGGGCCAGGACGGCGGTCGCGGCTACAACGACCGGGGCGAGGACCGCGACGGGCCGCGCGGCGGTATGCACACCGGCGGCGGCGCACTCGCCGCGCCCAGTGTCACCGCGGGTGGGCTGGCCGTGCTCGCCGCGGGCGCGACCGGTGTCTACGTGCTGCGCCGCCGCAAGGCCGTCGAGCAGACCTCCTGACCGGCCGCCACGGCCCGGGGGCAGCGGTCGCCGCCGGCGCGCGCACCACGCCGGCGGCCCGCGCCCCCGCGGCCGGAACCCCGTCGCCATCCCGCGATGTCCTGTCCTGATTCCCGTGCTGCCGTTCCCGAGTGAGGTGGTGTCCGATGGCAGCAGATCCCTCCTCCGCGACCCCCTCCACACCGGCGGCGCACGACCAGGGCACCCGCCCCGGCGGGCGGCTGACGCTGTGGGGCGTGGCCGCCGCCATCCTGGCCGTCGGCGTGCTCGGCGGCCACCACGGGGTGTCCGTCACGACGGACGTGGCCCGCGGCTCGGGCGCGAACGCCGTCCAGGCCGATCCGCACCGGGTCGGCGAGGCGCTGCCGAGGTCCGCGCCGACCCGGCTGCTCATCCCGAAGATCGCCGTGAACGCCCCTTTCACCGCCCTGACGACCAACGCCTCGGGTCAGCTCCAGCCGCCGCCCGCGGCCAACACCAACCTCGTCGGCTGGTACTCCAAGGGCGCGGCGCCCGGCGAGGCCGGCACCTCGATCATCGCCGGGCACGTCGACACGGCGACCTCCGCGGCCGTCTTCGCCAACCTCGACGAACTGAAGGCCGGCGACCGGTTCTCCGTCGAGCGGGCCGACGGGAGCAGGGCGGACTTCGTCGTGGACAGCGCCGAGACCTTCGAGAAGGACAAGTTCCCCAGCAGGCGCGTGTACGCCGACGCGCCCCGCCCCGAGGCCCGGCTCATCACCTGCGCCGGGGACTACGACCACTCGGTCAAGGACTACACCGAGAACCTGGTGGTCTTCGCCCACCTCGTGTGAGTACCGCGTACCCACTTTTTTGTGGGTACTTGGCGTTCCCTGCCCGTACGCGAGAGGCTCTTGGGCGAGGCCGGGGGCCGACGGAGAACGGGACGGAGGTGAGACGGTGACAGTACGTCAGGACGCCGGGAGGGACTCGGTGAGCCTCTCCAGACGGCGGTGGCCCCAGTCCGACAACGGGCCGAGCGCCTCGGACAGGTCGCGGCCGAACCCGGTCAGCGAGTACACGGTCTTCAGGGGCAGCGTGTCGTGCACCTCCCGGTGCACCAGACCGTCCTCCTCCATCTCGCGCAGCGCCTGAGTCAGCACCTTCTCGCTCAGCCCCGGCAGCAGGCGGCGCAGCTCGCCGGGCCGGTGCGGGCCGGACTCCAGCAGCCACAGCAACGACGTCTTCCACTTGCCGTCGATCACCGCGATCGCCGCGGTGACTCCGCAGACGTTCACGTCCCGGGCTCGGCTGCGCGTCATCCTCGTCCTCTCAGGTCCGCCGTCCGGCCACTCTTCCTTTACCGGCGGATCTTGTCATAGTCGTTCATGCATACGGGAGTTGAGTCATGCCCATATCCCCGACACGGCCCGCTGTCACCGTCCTCGGACTCGGTCCGATGGGGCGCGCGCTCGCCGGCGCGTTCCTGAAGGCGGGACTGCGGACCACGGTCTGGAACCGTACGCCGGGCAGGGACCGGGAGCTGATCGGGCAGGGGGCGGCCGGTGCCGCGTCCGCCGAGGAGGCCGTGGCCGCCGGTGACCTGGTCGTCGTCTGTGTCGTGAACTACGCGGCCGTCGACGCCGTCCTGCGGCGCGACCCGGTCGCCCGCGCGTTGAAGGGCCGTACCGTCGTGAACCTCACCGCCGACACCCCGGACCGCGCCCGCGACACCGCGGACTGGGCGGCGTCCCACGGCATCCGCTACCTCGACGGCGCCGTCATGACGCCGGCTCCCAGCATCGGCACGCCCGAGGCGGTCTTCCTGCACAGCGGTCAGCGGGACCTCTTCGAGGAGCACCGGGAGGTTCTGGAGGCCCTGGGCGGGACGCACACCCATCTCGGTGAGGAGGTGGGGCGCGCCGCCACCTACGACATCGCCTTGCTCGACATCTTCTGGACGGCGATGGCGGGCTTCGCGCACGCCGTGGCGCTCGCCCGGGCCGAGGGCGTCACCGCCGGGGAACTGGCGCCCTTCGCCCAGGGCATCGGCGCGATCCTGCCGCCGCTGTTCGCGACCTTCGCCGAGGACGCCGACAACGGCACCTACTCGGGGCAGATCAACCCCATCACCTCGGCCGTGTCCAGCATGGCCCATGTCGTCGAGGTGTCGGAGGCGCACGGCATCGACGCGGGGGTGATGCGCGCGGTGGAGGGCATGGCCCGCCGGGTCATCGGGCTCGGCCACGGCACGGACGGGTTCATACGGGTCGCCGAGGTGATCGGCCGCCACTGAGGCGGGCCCCGCGCCCCTGCGTGGCCGGCACGAGCCGTGGTACGCCACTCGAGGCACCGGAGTCCGCACGCAGCGTGAGCGGCCCGGCCGCTGACTGAGCCTCGACTTGTGCCGGCGGCGCCACGATGGAACGCTTCGGTCCGCCGGTCGCCACCATGGTCGGCAGTGGCTGTGAGCACCGGTTTCACCCAAGGCGCACCCTCGCCCGGGACCGGTCGTGGGACGAGCGGGGGAGTGGCCGATGGAGCTGGAACTGCGGCATCTGCGTGTGCTGTGCGCGATCGCCGACGCGGGCAGTGTGGGCCGTGCGGCCACACAGCTCGGGTACTCGCAGCCCGCCGTGAGCACCCAGCTCCGGCGCATCGAGCGCCATCTGGGCGAGCCGCTGTTCGAACGCGGCAGCAGCGGGGTGCGGCCCACCCGCTACGGCGTCGAGGTCGTCGCGCAGGCCAGGGATGTCCTGGCCCGCGCCGACGCCATCGGCCACCGGTCGGCCGCGGCCCGATCCCGGCGCTCGCTGCGGGTGGCAGCGACCAACTCGCCCATCCTGTCCGGCACGGTCTCCCGCGTCCGTACCCGGCTGCCGGAGTTGTCCCTGGCGGTCAACAGCGTCTACGCCTCCTCGCGGATAGTGGAACTGCTGGAGGAGGGCACGGTGGACGCGGCCATCGCCGCCGACTACCCGGGCATGGAGCTGAGGCACTCGACCGCCGTGCAACACCGGGGGATCGTCACCGAGCCGACGTTCGTGGCCCTGCCCTCCCGGCACCGGCTGCGCCAGTGCGCCCAGGTGCAGCTGGCGGACCTGGCCGAGGACGCCTGGTTCGTGACCCCGGACGACGGCGCCGGGTGGCCCGGGGTGTTCTACGACGCCTGTGCGGCGGCCGGGTTCGCCCCGGTCACCGTCCACGAGTTCCTCGGCGACCAGACCCAGCTGCAGAGCATGATCGCCGACGGCTTCGGGGTGGCCATGGTCCAGCCGACGCTGCGTCCGATCCCGCACATCATGGTCAAGCCGCTCGCCGGCTCCCCGCTGTGGTGCCGTTACGTGCTGGCCTGGCGGCCTGACACCGTCGGCGACGACGTGGTGGAGACCCTCTTCCAGTCGGCCACCGCCGCCTACCGTGACCTCGTCGGGCAGGCACCGCACCTGCGGGACTGGGCCTCGCGCATCTGGAACATCGCCGGCGCGTAGCGGGCCTGGACGTACAGGGATCGCCAGGATGTTATGAGCGATCAATGTCATGTGCTATGTCACGCGGCATTGTTGGGGCCGGTGGCGCACTGAGAAAGTGCCTCACACGCCTCAACCCCCCACAGAGGCGCATCTATCAGTGGAGGAATCCTGATGCGCTATCGCTTCACGCTGCCCAGACGCGTGGCGGGCGCCGCCGCCGTCTGCGTGACGGTGGCCGGCCTGCTCGCGACGCCTGCGTTCGCGGCACCCCAGCCACACACCGGCACGACCGTCACCGCTTCCCGCCGGCACACCCCCGTGCCACCGCCCACCGGTGCGCTCACCGATGCCACCGAGCGTTCCGCGAGCCAGGCGCGAAAGCTCAGTCCGGCACAACTCCCGCCGCAGGCACCGATGTTCACCCGGCACCGGAGTATGGAGTCCCACCGGGTCCGGGCGGCGTCCTGCACCCCGGCCGACTTCGGCAGCCGTACCGGATCCGCCCTGGTCTCCTTCGTGAAGGCCTCGTCCGCGGAGTGCCTCAACAGCCTCTTCCCGGTCACCGGCAAGGACGCGCACGACATCTTCCGGCAGTCCCAGATGCAGACCGTGGCAAGGGCGTTCACACGCACCGCCGGGCGCTATCAGGGCGACAACTCGGGCAGTCTGCTGCAGCTCGTGATGTTCCTGCGCGCCGGCTACTACGTGCAGTTCAACGATCCCGGCGACGTGGGGTCGTACACCTCGCGCCTGACCACCGCCGTCACGGGCGGCCTGGACACGTTCTTCGCCCGTTCCCACTCCGAGGACGTGACGGCCGCGAACGGTGACATCCTCGGCGAGACCGTCATCCTCACCGACAGCGCCGACCAGCAGGGCCGCTATCTGTCGGTGTACCGGCGGCTGCTCGAGGACTACGACAGCTCCTACGACGCCGTCGACAGCATGATCAGGGCCGTCAACGACGTCTACACGCCGCTGTGGCGCGGCAACTGGAACCCGGCGTACGTACAGGCGCTCGACGCCGACCCGCGCATCATCGACACCCTGCACGACTTCGCGCTGGCCAACACCGACCAGCTCGGCACCAGCCTGGCCTTCCTGGACGCCAACGCCGGCATGAACCTGGCCCGTTACGTCGAACACCCCGAACTGCGGGACGCGGTGAAGCCGTTGACCAAGGACCTGCTGGACCGGACCGGGATCACCGGCCCCACGGCCGGACTCTGGGTCGCCGTGGCCACGCAGGCGAACTACTACGACAGCGCCGACTGCGCGTACTACGACGTCTGCGACCTGCCGGGCAAGCTCACCAAGGCCGTCCTGCCCGTCACCCACCAGTGCGACGCGAACATCAGCATCCGCGCCCAGGCGCTCACCGCGGCCGACCTCGACGCCGCCTGCGCCAGCGTGCTGAACCAGGACGCCTACTTCCGCTCCGTGGTGAAGTCCGACGGCCCGATACCGGGCCAGTACGTCTCGGCCATCCAGCTCGTCGTCTTCGCCAGCCGCGCCGACTACCAGACCTACGCGGGCGCGATGTACGGCATCAGCACGGACAACGGCGGCATGACACTGGACGGTGACCCGTCGAACCCGGCCAACCAGGTGCTGTCGATCATGTACCAGAAGGGTTATGACGACGGCTTCACGGCCCGGATCTGGAACCTCAACCACGAGTTCACGCACTTCCTCGACGGCCGCGACGACATGTTGGGCGACTTCGGCCAGCAGATCTCGGTGCCGGACATCTGGTGGATCGAGGGTGTCGCCGAATACGTCTCCTACAGCTACCGCGGCCTCGCCGACGACCAGGCCGTCCAGGAGGCCGGCAAGCACACCTACAAGCTGAGCACGCTGTTCCAGAGCACGTACGACAACAGTGATGTGATCCGTACCTACCCGTGGGGCTACCTCGCCGTGCGCTACATGGCCGAGAACCACCCCGACGACCTCCAGCGCATGCTGGCCCGGTTCCGCGTCGGCGACTACGCCGGCGGCCACGCCGTCTACCAGGATGGCATCGGCACCCGCTACGACGCCGACTTCGACCAGTGGCTCACGGCGTGCGCCGCGGGCGCCTGCGCCACGCCCAGCAAGGCCTGACCGCACACGCCACAACGACGACGGCCGCCGACCGGAAACCCGGTCGGCGGCCGTCGCCCTGCGTGGACACCCGTCAGACGGCCGTCGCCGGGTAGGTCGGGTACTCGACGCCCGAGACGTGCTGGACGACGCGGACGACCTGGCAGGAGTAGCCGAACTCGTTGTCGTACCAGAGGTAGAGGATGGCGTTGTCGCCGTCGACCTTGAGCGCGCCGGCGTCCACGATCGAGGCGTGGCGCGAGCCGATGAAGTCGCTGGAGACCGCGTCGGGCGCCGTGGTGAAGTCGATCTGGCGCTTGAGCGACGACGTCAGCGACACCTCGCGCAGGTAGTCGTGGACCTCCTCGCGGGTGGCCTCACGGGCCAGCTGCAGGTTGAGGATCGCGATCGAGACGTCCGGCACGGGGACACGGATCGAGCTGCCGCTGATCTTCGCCTTGAGGTCCGGCAGCGCCTTGGCGACGGCGGAGGCGGCACCCGTCTCGGTGATCACCATGTTGAGCGGCGCGGAGCGGCCCCGGCGCTCGGACTTGTGGTAGTTGTCCAGCAGGTTCTGGTCGTTGGTGAACGAGTGGACGGTCTCCACGTGGCCGCGCAGGACGCCGTACTCGTCGTCCATCGCCTTCAGCGGCGGGACGATCGCGTTGGTGGTGCAGGAGGCGCAGGACAGGATCTGCTCGTCCGGCTTGATCGTGTGGTGGTTGACACCGTGCACGATGTTCGGGACGTCGCCCTTGCCCGGCGCGGTCAGGACGACCTTCTCGATGCCCGGGCGCAGGTGATTGGACAGACCCTCGCGGTCGCGCCACTTGCCGGTGTTGTCGATGAGGATGGCGTCCCGGATGCCGTACTCGGTGTAGTCCACGGCCGTCGGGTCGTCGGCGTAGATGACCTTGATCGCGTTGCCGTTGGCGACGATCGTGCTGGTCTCCTCGTCCACGGTGATCGTGCCCTGGAACTGGCCGTGGATGGAGTCGCGGCGCAGCAGCGAGGCGCGCTTGACGATGTCCTGCGCGCCGCCGCCGCGCACGACGATGGCGCGCAGGCGCAGGCCGTTGCCGGAGCCGGCCTTCTCGATCAGCAGGCGGGCGACGAGCCGGCCGATGCGGCCGAAGCCGTAGAGGACGACATCGCGCGGCTCGCGGCGGTCGATCTTGTTGGCGCCGGTGGCACCCGCGACGGCCTCGGCGGTGAACTCCGCCACGCTCAGGCCGCGCTCGTCGGCCTGGTACATGGTGGCCAGCATGCCGAGGTCGATCTGGGAGGGCCCGAGGTCGAGGGCGGTCAGGGCCTGGAGGAACGGCATGGTCTCGGTGACCGACAGCTCCTCACCGGCGATCTGCCGGGCGAAGCGGTGCGTCTTCAGGATGCTGACCACCGACTTGTTCACCAAGGAGCGGCTGTGCAGCAGGACGGTCACGTCCCGCTCCCGGTGCAGCTTCCCGATGAGCGGGATCATCGACTCCGCGATCTCCTCGCGGGTCTTCCAGTTAGTGAACGAGTCGTCGTTGACAGTCACAGATCTATCTTTCGAGCTAGGCAGCGCTCATATGGTAACCACACCTTACGGCCGCCCTTCATGGGGCCTCTCACAGGGGTGGCGGGCGGGGGTGGTTCGTCCCTGTTTCGCCACCCGTGGAGTCAGTTCCTGAATCAGGGTGGAACATCGTAAGAAACCCGGGTCGTCGAGTGCCCGCGCGGACCGGTGTGATCAGGTCGGAGGGTGAGCACGTCCTCCGTCCCCCCGCCCGAACGGGCCGCCCCCGCCGGTCCCCGTCGCCCGTCCCCGCGCCCGGGTGCCCGGCACCGGATCCCGCCCGGCGCCCTGCCGGCCCTCGCCCTGTTCGCGGCCGTGCGGCTCGCCGGCGTCCTCGCTGTGATCTTCACCAACCACCTCACCGGACACCCGCTGGTCAGAAGCCTCGCCCACTCCTGGGACTCCCGTTGGTACCTGCACATCGCCACACACGGTTACGGCCACCTCATCTGGGTCGCCCCGACCAGCGCCGTCCAGACCGACTGGGCGTTCTTCCCGCTCTACCCGGGACTCATCCGCGCCCTGACCCTGGTGCTGCCGCTCACCCCCGCCCAGGCCGCGATGCTCATCGCCTGGGCAGCGGCGGGCGTGGCCGCCTACGGCATCTACGCCATCGGCCATCTGCTGGAGGGGCGGGGCCTCGCCACCGCGCTGGTCGCCCTGTGGGCCGTGCAGCCGCACGCCGTCGAACTCACCATCGCCTACACCGAGTCGTTGTTCGCCGCGCTCGCCGCCTGCTCCCTCTACTGCGTGCTCAGGGGCCGCTGGCTGTGGGCGGGAGCGCTGGCCGCGCTGGCCGGCCTCACCCGGCCGACCGGCTTCGCCGTCGCGATCGCGGTGGGTGCCGCCGCCGCGCACGAGGTGCTGCGCCGGCGCGGCCGGGTACCGGTGACCCTGTGGGCGGGGGTCCTGCTCGCCCCGCTGGGCTGGCTCGGCTATGTGCTGTGGGTCGGGCACCGCATCGGCGACCTGACCGGCGGCTACTTCACGGTGCAGAGCGCGTGGGGCTCGCGCTTCGACTTCGGCACCGGCTCCCTGCGCTTCCTGCGGGCGCTGCTCCTGCACGGCGGTGGCGTCGTGTATCCCGCCGCCCTGGCCGTCGTCGCGGCCGGGGTGCTGCTGTTCGTGCTGCTCTGCCTGGACCGCGCTCCGCTGCCCCTGGTGGTCTTCGCCGGAGTCCTGGTCCTGGTCGTGGTCTGCGGATCCGGTTCCTTCTCCTCCAAGCCGCGCTTCCTGCTGCCGGTCTTCCCGCTGCTGATCCCGCCCGCGCGAGCACTCGCCCACGCCTTCCGGACGCGACCGGCGCAGGTGCTGGTCGTCGGAGCCGCGCTGACCGTCGTGTCCCTGCTGTTCGGCGCCTATGTGACGGTGGTGGCCCACTCCCCGCTGTGAGGTCGGTGCGGGCCGGTACGCCGCTCGCGAAGGGCGCTCCGCCCGGTGCCGACCCGCCCGGCGCGAGCCCGGGTGCCGCCCCCTCGTACCGCTTGCGTGCGGGGTTGGCGAGCGGCTCTGCCGGCACGTCGCGCGGGTCCCCCGCCTCCTGGGCCGTGCCGAGCCCGTGTCGTCCGGCGGCCTGTCGACGGCGTACGCCGTGCCCCGGGAGCCGGTCCAGGCGAACATGGCGTGGCTGCGCCGTCCGGGCGACGGCCGGGTACGCTGGCCCGTCGGCCGCCCCTGGGGCAGGATCTTCCTATAACGGTAAAAACTAGGCGTTTGTCTGGAAATCCAGGCGGTCGCCCGCAACGGCCACCGCCCCGCCGGAAGTGATCGATGCCCCGCAAGCGCTCCACGGACCAAGGCGACGAGCTGTTGGCCAGACTCGGGTCGCTCACCGCCCAGGCACGCGAGCGCGCGGAACTGCAACGCACCCAGGTCGAGCTGGCCGTCGCCCTGCAGCGCGGCATGCTGCCCCGGGACCTGCCCGCGGCCCCCGGCCTGCACCTGGCGGTCCGCTACGCGCCCGCCTGCTCCGGCCTCAACGTGGGCGGCGACTGGTACGACGCCTTCGCCCTGCCCGACGGCCGGATCGGCCTGTCCATCGGCGACGTACAGGGCCACAACATCGAGGCCGCCGCCTTCATGGGCCAGGTCCGGGCCGGGCTGCGCGCGCTCGCCTCCGTCACCGGCGAGCCGGGAGAACTCCTCGGCCGCACCAACGACCTGCTGCTGTCCCTGGGCAGCGAGCTGTTCGCCACCTGCACCTTCATGCGGCTCGACCCCGCCACGGGCGAGCTGGAGAGCGCGCGGGCCGGGCACATTCCCTTCGTGTGGGCCACGGCCGACGGCAAGTCCGGCGTCGTCGACGACGAAGGGGGGCCGCCGCTCGGCATCCAGCACGGCATGGACTACCCCGTCACCCGGCACCGGCTCACCACCGGCGGAGTGTTCGTGCTGCTCACCGATGGTGTGGTGGAGGGACCCAGGCTGACCATCGAGGACGGGCTCGAGCAGGTGGTGCGCCTCGCGGGCATCGCCGCGGTCTCCGGCCTGGAGTCGCACGCACTGGCCGCTGCCGTGATCAAGGGCGCCGAGAGCGTGGGCCACGAGGACGATGCCGCCGTCCTCGTCGTGGGCCTCGACAGGCCCGGCGTTCAGCCATAGGGCCGGACGGGGCGCCTCTCGCCTCGCCGCCGTCCGGCCTTCGGTGTCGAATTGCTGCTGTGGTGGCTATCCAGGATCTGCGCCGGCCGGGCGGCTACGCCGTTCAGGTGCTGGCCGTCGCGGCCTGCTACTACGGCGCCGGCCGGCTCGGACTGCTGCGCCGGCTCACCGTCGAGGGCGCGGTCGTCACCCCCGTCTGGCCGCCCACCGGTGTCGCCGTCGCCGCGCTGCTGATCCTCGGGCTGGGCTGCTGGCCCGGCATCGCGCTCGGCGCCTACCTCGTCGTCGCGTCCATCAACCCTCCCCACGTCGACGTGATCGGCATTCTCTTCGGCAACACGGTCGCACCGCTGTGTGCGGCACTGCTGCTGCGCCGCGCCCGCTTCCGCACCGACCTCAGCCGGCTGCGGGACGGCCTCGCCCTGGTGTTCCTCGGTGCGCTGGCCGCGATGACGATCAGCGCGACCGTCGGCGTCGGACTGCTCGTCGCCACCGACAAGCTGGCCGCGCACCGCTTCCTGCCCGTCTGGCTGGCCTGGTGGGTGGGCGACGCGATGGGCGTCCTGATCGTCACACCGTTGTTGCTGCTGCTGCACAGAGCCCGCTGGCCGCCACCCTGGCGCCGCTGGAAGGAGTCGACCGCTCTGGCCGTCGTCGCCTGCGGCCTCGTACCGCTGGCCATCTACAGCTCGGTCAGCCTGTTCTTCCTCGTGTATCCGCTGATCATCTGGGCCGCCCTGCGCTTCGAACTCGTGGGCAGCACGCTCTGCGCACTGTTCACGTCCGTGCTGGCCACCGTCGCGGCCACGGACGGGGTCGGGGGCTTCGAGGGGCTGAGCCAGATCGAGGTCATGGCGAAACTCCAGGCCTTCAACGGGGCGATGGCCCTGACCGCGCTGCTGCTGTCCGCCGTGATCACCGAACAGCACAACACCCGGCGCTCGGTGGAACACGCCTGCCAGGAGCTGGTCGAGGTGCTGGAGCACCTCACCGCGGGTGAGGCCCCGCCGCTCGAGCCGCGGCCGGACGCCACCGACGACCGCACCCGGCCCACCGAGACCCAGTGACGACCGGGGAACCGTGCCGACCGACTGGCGACCCGCCCGGGCCCGGACCTGGCGCCCGACGGCGGACACGGACGGCTCTGCCCGTCGCCCGCGCGAAGAGTCCGCTCGTGACGCGGCCGGACCGGCGCCGGCTGTTCCTCGTGGACGACGCTGTTCGTCCCGATCCGGTGGCGGGCGCTCCCCGCAGTGGATCACCCCGCCGCCTGTCCGGCCCGGGCACGCGCGGGCAGTGTCCGGGCCGTCCGACGCCCGTCAGCGGGCCGGCGGCTGCCTCGGGCCGTCGGTCCCGGTCACCGTGCCCGTCACGGCCGGCGTCGTGGCCGTGGCGGTGCGGCCCGGCAGGCCGGCGTCCGGCGGCCGGTCACGGCTGCGTCGAACCGGCGGCTGAGCTCCCGTGACGCCGCCGCAGCAGGTGTCGTAGGGCCAGCGCCGCGAGCAGCGCGCCAAGTCCGGCGAGGACGTAGACCTCGTAGCGGGTGATCCGGTCGTAGACGGTTGTGATGTGGGTGCCCGCCAGGTCGGCCAGGGTCGCCCAGAGGCCGACCCACAGGGCTGCGCCGAGCGCGTTGAAGGCGAGGAAACGGCGCCAGTGCATGCCGGTCGTACCCGCGACGATGCCGTTGGCCTGGCGCAGGCCCTCGACGAACCGGGCCACGGTCACGATCTTGCCGCCGTGCCGGCCGAAGAACTCCTCGGCGGCCACCAGGCGTTTCGGGGTGAGGAAGACGTAGCGGCCCCAGCGGTGCACGAGGGACCGCCCGCCGGTCCGGCCGATGAGGTAGCCGATGTTGTCCCCGACAACGGCCGCGGCGAAGGCGATGGACGCCACGGCCACGATGTTCAGCCGTCCGGCGCCGGCGTCGACCGCCGCGGCGACGAGGATCGTCTCCCCGGGCGCCGGGACGCCGAAGTCCTCCACGAGGACGACGGCCCCGACGGCCCAGTAGCCGTAATGCCCGAGCAGCGGCGCCAGGTGGGCCAGCGGACCCGGAAGCGGAGGGGCCATGCCCCCACGGTACGCCGGGACGCCGCGCCCCCCGCCCGTGGTGGACCGAGGGCGCGGCCGTGACTGCTGTGGGATGCCTACGGGGCTGTCACAGGGCCATGTCGCCCCCGGCGTCACCGGGGTCGGGCTGGCAGGTGTGGCACAGCTCGTGTTCTCCGTCGCGGGTGACGACAGTTCCCCAGCCGAGGCAGTGCTCGCAGTTCCGGGCGAGCGTCAGGTCCGGGCGGGGAGGCAGCAGGGGACTGCGGCCGGCTCCGTACGCCATACGGTGAGCGGCTCCTTGGAATCGGAGGGAATTGTGGGACGTTCTGGGGACACCGCAGGGAAAACGCTGTCCGGATCCCTTCCATTATGTCCCATTGGTTCTATGTCCGATTGGTTCCCGAATGCCGGTAGCTGGTGTCGCCGGACGCCGCTCTTCGGGCCCGGCTCAGTCGAGATTGCCCAGTCGTGCGTCCCGCCACAGGTCGACGCCGCCGTCGGTGGCGTACTTGTCGATCTCGGCCAGTTCCTCCTCGCTGAAGTCGAGGTTCTCCAGCGCCGCGACGTTCTGCTCCAGCTGCTCGGTGCGGGAGGCGCCGATCACCAGGGAGGTGACCCGCCGGTCCCGCAGCGCCCAGGCCAGCGCCAGCTGGCCCAGGGTCTGCCCGCGGCGGGCCGCGATGTCGTTCAGGGCGCGCAGCCGGTGGCGCATGTCCTCCGTCAGCCAGGCGGCGTCGAACGACTTCCCCTGCGCGGCCCGCGAGTCCTGGGGCACGCCCTCGAGGTAGCGGCCGGTGAGCAGCCCCTGGGCGAGCGCCGTGAAACCGATGACGCCGAAGCCCTCCTCCTGGGCCGCGTCCAGCAGGCCATCGGTCTCGATCCAGCGGTTGAGCATGCTGTACGACGGCTGGTGGATCAGCAGCGGGGTGCCCAGGTCCCGGAGGATGGCAGCGGCCTCACGGGTGCGCTCGGTGTCGTAGGAGGAGATGCCCACGTACAGGGCCTTGCCCTGGCGGACGGCGGTGTCGAGCGCGCCCATCGTCTCCTCCAGGGGCGTGCTCGCGTCCAGCCGGTGCGAGTAGAAGATGTCCACGTAGTCCACGCCCATGCGGCGCAGCGACTGGTCCAGCGAGGCGAGCACGTACTTCCGGGAGCCGCCGCCCTGCCCGTAGGGGCCGGGCCACATGTCCCAGCCGGCCTTGGTGGAGATCACCAGCTCGTCCCGGTAGGGCGCGAGGTCCTGCTTCAGCAGCCGCCCGAAGTTGATCTCCGCCGAGCCGTACGGCGGCCCGTAGTTGTTGGCCAGGTCGTGGTGGGTGATCCCGAGGTCGAAGGCGCGCAGGGCGATCTCGCGCTGCGTCTCGAACGGGCGGTCGTCGCCGAAGTTGTGCCAGTAGCCCAGGGACAGGACGGGCAGGTCCAGTCCCGAGCGGCCGGTGCGCCGGTAGCGCATGGTGCCGTTGTAGCGCTCAGGGTCCGCGACGTGGTTCATCGGTGGTTCTCCGGGTGGTGCTGTAGGGGTGCCCGTCGTGTGCGACGGTGCTCGTCCACCCTGCGCCTTCAAGATTCGTAAGTCCAACCGCCGTAGCGGCCGACCCGCACGGCAGGACACCGCGCTCCAGCGGGTCCAGCGAGCGCGACCTGGTCTGGTGCGCCCCGGCCGGCGCCTCGGGCGCTACGCGGTGTGCGGCAGGTCGGCGAGGGCGGACGGCGCAGCCATGGAGCGCAGCCCGGCGGCCTGCAGCTTCGTGATGCGCTCGATCAGGGCGACGGCCAGGGCCGCGGCCAGGAGGCCGAGGGCCTGCACCGCCACGAGCAGCGGCAGCGAGGTGCCGCCGCCGAACCTGCCCGCCAGGGGCAGTACGCCATGCCCGATCCAGGCCGACCACCAGACGTTCACCATGGTGTCCGAGCGGCGCGTGTCCGTGCCGACGGGTGCGCTCGCACGGTGGACGTCCTGCACGAGCCCGCGCGGTACCCAGAGGTTGAACACCGGTATCAGCCAGGCCAGGACCGCCCAGGAGGGGGAACCGGGGAGCTTCTGCGCGCAGAGGAGTTCGGCATTGCGCCGGCAGCGGGCGAACCAGGTGAGGAACAGCACGATCGCCACGGTCATCACGTACAGGTACACCCTCACGGACCAGGCGGCCGAAGAGGCCGACGGATCCAGCAGGTGAGCGCGGACCCGGAGCCCCCGCACCAAGTCGGCACCGGCCGCCGCGCCCACGGCCAGCTGCGTGCAACGGGCGAGGAACCAGGGGGCCTTGGCAGTGGATCCGGGCACGGTGGAAGACCTGTCTGTAAGAGGCGTCCGGCGAAGTCGGCACCATGGAATGGAGATCGGAGGATCGGATCATAGGGCAGGCCGTTCTGGAGGTGTCTCGTCCTGGTGGGGCGTACTCGCACGCCGGGCCCCCGGCAGGGAAAGATGGGCGTCGAGTGTTCGATCACACCGATTGCGGAGGAACGGACTCATGCCGCACGAGCGAGCCGGCCGTCCGGCCGGGCCCGGGGACCTTGTCGACGTGGCGCGGCTGGTCACGGCGTACTACGCGCTGCACCCCGACCCGGCGGACCCGGCACAGCGGGTGGCGTTCGGCACGTCGGGGCACCGGGGTTCGTCCCTGGCGAGAGCCTTCAACGAGGACCACATCGCCGCCACCAGCCAGGCCATCTGCGAGTACCGCGCCGCCCAGGGCACCGACGGCCCCCTCTTCCTCGGCGCCGACACCCATGCCCTGTCGGAACCGGCGAAGGTCACCGCACTCGAGGTGTTCGCCGCGAACGACGTGAGCGTGTTCATCGACGCCGAGGACGGCTACACGCCCACCCCCGCGGTGTCGCACGCCATCCTCACCCACAACCGGGGCCGCACCTCGGGCCTCGCCGACGGGGTCGTCGTCACCCCCTCGCACAACCCGCCCGCGGACGGCGGCTTCAAGTACAACCCGCCCAGCGGGGGACCCGCCGCCTCCGATGCGACCTCCTGGATCCAGGACCGGGCCAACCGGATCATCACGGGCGGCCTGAAGGACGTACGACGCCTGCCCTACGCCCGCGCGCTCGCCGTGGACACGACCCGGCGCTACGACTTCCTCGGCGGCTACGTCGGCGATCTGCCCAGCGTGCTCGACCTCGACGCCGTCCGTACGGCCGGGATCCGGATCGGGGCCGACCCGCTCGGCGGCGCGTCCGTCGGCTACTGGGGGCGCATCGCCGAACAGCACCGCATCGACCTGACGGTGGTCAATCCGCACACCGATCCCACCTGGCGCTTCATGACGCTGGACTGGGACGGCCAGATCCGCATGGACTGCTCCTCGCCGTACGCCATGGCCTCCCTCATCGAGCAGCGTGACCGGTTCCGCATCGCCACCGGCAACGACGCCGACGCCGACCGGCACGGCATCGTCACCCCGGACGGGGGGCTGATGAACCCCAACCACTACCTCGCGGTCGCCGTCTCCTACCTCTACCGGCACCGCGAGCAGTGGCCCGCCGACGCGGGCGTCGGCAAGACCCTCGTCTCCTCCACGATGATCGACCGGGTCGCCGCCGACCTGGACCGCCGACTCGTCGAGGTACCGGTCGGGTTCAAGTGGTTCGTGGACGGACTGGTCAGCGGCGCCCTCGGGTTCGGCGGCGAGGAGTCGGCCGGCGCCTCCTTCCTGCGGCGGGACGGCTCGGTGTGGACCACCGACAAGGACGGCATCCTCCTCGCCCTCCTCGCCTCCGAGATCACCGCCGTCACCGGCCGTACCCCTTCCGAGCATTACGCCGAGCTGACCGCCCGCTTCGGCGAACCCGCCTACGCCCGTATCGACGCGCCCGCCACCCGCGAACAGAAGGCACTGCTGGCCGCACTGTCCCCGGCACAGGTGACCGCCGGCACGCTGGCCGGAGAAGCGGTCACGGCCGTGCTCACCGAGGCGCCCGGCAACGGCGCCGCCATCGGCGGCATCAAGGTGACCACCGCCAACGCCTGGTTCGCGGCCCGGCCCTCGGGCACCGAGGACGTCTACAAGGTCTACGCCGAGTCGTTCCTCGGCGCCGACCACCTCGCCCGGGTGCAGGAGGAGGCCAAGGACGTCGTCCGCGGCGCGCTCGGCGGCTGACCTGCCACCCGTCCCGCGACGGCCTGCACCGTGCCACGACGGCCTGCGCACCGTGCCACGACGGCCTGCGCACCGTGCCACGACGGCCTGCGCACCGTGCCACGACGGCTTCCGTCCCGTGTGCGGGCGGAAGCCGTCGTCGTGACGCGTGCGGCGCGTCAGTCGCGTCCGCGGCCCTGCGCCAGCCGGTCCAGCACGGCCCGCGCCATGGCCTGCTCGCCCTGCGCGTTGGGGTGCGCGGGGGCCGCCGGCGCGGCCGGCTGCAGGGGCTCGATCCAGCGGTCCGCGGGCGCCTTGCACATGTCGTGGCCGACGGTGGGCCCGTACGTGTCGACGTACTCGGCCCGGTTCCAGCCGGCGACCAGCCGCAGCATCAGGTTCACCCGCTTCTCGGTGTCCCGCAGATAGGGGAAGTCACCCTGTGCGAACGGCACCGCCGGGAAGCAGCCGACGCCGTCGTCGGGCAGCAGGTCCGGGTAGCCGACGACGACCACCCGGGCGTGCGGCGCCCTGGCGTGCACGGCACGCAGCACCCGGTCGACCTTCGGGGCGGTCTCGGCGATCGTGACGGCCAACTGGTCGTACCCGGACGCGTTGTAGGACCGCTCGCACGGGTTGCCGGCCGGGTCCTGGACGGACAGCCGGGCGCAGGTGCCGATGATCGAGCCGAAGCCGACGTCGTTGCCGCCGATCTGGACCGTCACCAGGTCGGTGTCCCGGTCCAGCGCGTCGAGCTGGGGCTTGTTGGTGCCCTGTGCCTGCCACATCTCGGCGGTCGTGGCCCCGCTGCAGCTGACGTCCGTGAACGTCGTCGCCTGCTGCTGCGCCGCGACGAGCGAGGGGTAATTACGGTCCGAACGGCGGCAGTTGGCGTCCACCTGCTCGGGGATGGCGGGACCGGAGGTGTAGGAGTCACCGAGGGCCACGTAGGCGAGGTGGCGACCGGGGCCGGGGTGTGCGGCGGCCGGTGTCGTCACACCGGCGGCCAGGGCGCAGCCGCCCAGCGCCGCCCCGAGCACGGCGGCCCGCCGCCTGCGTCTCGAAGCACCCCGCGGACGTGTCTCGTTCACCATGCATCCTCCCCCTCGGGCCTGGACCTCGCAGTCGGGCGGCACCGACGAGCGGCCCTCGTGCGTTCGACTGGGTCTGTATACCGTCCGGTAGGTCCCGGCGACCAGAAGCGGGAACCCACGAGTTGAGGGGCTTGTGCGCTCGCCCTGTCGCCCGGTCGGGTGTCCCCCGGTGCGCACCGGGCACGAGCGAGGTGCGGTGGTCTGCCGCCCGGTCGCCGGTGAAGTCCCCAGCCACTGGGCCGGGTTGGCGTCGGCGCTGACCTGTACGGACGGGCGGCCGGCGCCCGGGCGAGCGCGGACGATGTGAAAGGGTGCGAAGGTCGACGCCCGCCCAACGGAAAAGAGAAGCACCGGCATGGCCCTGATCCACCACACCACCCTCAAGCCGAGCAAGGTCGACCTGCTCGCCGACTGGCTGCCGACCCGCCCCTGGTACCGGGGCGGACCGGAGCCGGTGCTGGAGAAGGCCGGCGGGTTCCGGCTGGACGACCCGGAGGGCGAGGTCGGGATGGAGTTCATGGTGGTCACCGACACGACCGGCGACGGGCGGACGGCCTACCTGGTGCCGCTCACCTATCGCGGTGCACCGCTGGAGGGCGCCGAGCACGCCCTGGTCGGGACGATGGAGCACGGGGTGCTGGGCAAGCGCTGGGCCTACGACGGCTGCCACGACCCGGTCCTGGTCGGCGAGTTGCTGTCCCTGGTCGAGGGCAGGGTCCAGGCACAGGACCAGAGCCTCTCCGACACGCCAGACCGCGAGGTGACCCGCTCCCACACCGGCGCCCCCTTCTCTGCGGCCGGCTTCGCCCCCGAGCCCGTCGACGACCAGGACGGCACCCGCGTGCCCGTACCCGGGGGCGCCACCCTCCATGTCCACCGCGTCCTGCGCCCCGTCCCCGAGAACCCGCCGCTGCCGCCGCAGGGCGCTGCCGGTCACGTGGCGGGCGGCTGGTCCGGCCCGGACGGCACCCGTCTCCGGGCGCTGTTCATGGTGCTGCAGACCGGCTGATCCGCCGCTTCCCGGGCCGGTGCATCAGGAGCACCGGCCCTCACTTCGCCCAATCTTCTGGCATGGGCAGGTCAAATCTGTCACTCTTTCGGCAGTCGTGGCCCCGACCTCGTCAGGGCGCGGCGCACCCCACGCACAGCGATCACGCAACCCCACCGAGGCCGCCCCCGGCGCACCCCGCCGGCCGGCGGTCACCGAGCAGGCCGGAACCCGGCCGCCGCAAAGGAGCAGCGTTGAGATCGACCCCCCACAAGGCCCTCGGCGCCGGTGTGCTCACCGTCGCCGCGCTGGCCGCCCTCTCCCTCCCCGGTACTCCCGCCGCCGCCCAGCCCGCCACGGCACCCCTGGCCGCCACCTGCGCTCCCACCCAGGTGGTCGCCAACGGCGGCTTCGAGAACGGCACCTCCCCCTGGACCCAGTCCTCGTCCACCGTCATCACCAGCCGCACCGGCGAGACCGCCCACGGCGGCAGCTACTACGCCTGGCTGGACGGCACCGGCAGCACCCGCACCGACACCCTGACCCAGAGCGTCACGATCCCGAGCGGATGCAGCACCGCCACCCTCACCTTCTGGCTGCACGTCGACACCGCCGAGACGACCTCGTCCACCGCCTACGACAAACTGACGGCGAAGATCGGCACGACGACGCTCGCGACGTACTCGAACCTCGACAAGAACACCGGGTACGTCAAGAAGTCGATCGACGTCTCGGCGTTCATCGGCCAGACCGTCGACCTGTCCTTCACCGGCACCGAGGACTACAGCCTCCAGACCAGCTTCGTGCTGGACGACATCGCCCTCGACACCTCCGGCGACACCACCCCGCCGTCCACGGACTCCACCCGCACCCCGGCCACCCCGTCGTACACCGTCAACCTGAGCAGCGACAGCAGCGGCACCAGCTGGAACGGGCACGAGAGCGTGTCCTTCACCAACGCCTCCGCCACCGCGCTCAGCGAGGTCTACCTGCGGCTGTGGGACAACTACCACGGCACCTGCTCGGCGATGCCGATCACGGTCACCAACGTCACCGGCGGGACCGCCGGCTCCCTCTCCGCCGACTGCACCGCCCTGAAGATCACCCTGCCGGCGCCCCTAGGTCAGGGCCAGAGCGCCACGATCGGCTTCGACCTCGGTATCACCGTGCCCAGCGGCGCGGACCGGTTCGGCCACGACGGCGCCTTCAGCTTCATCGGCAACGCCCTGCCGGTCCTCGCCGTCCGCGACGCCGCGGGCTGGCACCTGGACCCGTACACCAACAACGGCGAGTCGTTCTACTCCCTGGCCGCCGACTTCAAGGTGACCCTCGACCACCCCAGCAGCCTGCTGGTCCCGGCCACCGGCGCCTCCACCGACACCCCCGGCTCCAGCGGCCGTACGATCACCACCGCGACCGCCGCCAAGGTCCGTGACTTCGCCTGGGCCGCCGGGCCCTTCACCAAGATCTCCGGCACCTCGCCCGGCGGTGTCCCGGTGAACGTGTACTCCGTCTCGGGGATCAGCTCCAGCAGCGCCCAGTCCATGCTCAGCACGGCCGAGTCCGCGGTCGACGCCCACGCGGCACGCTTCGGCGCCTACCCGTACGGCGAACTGGACGCGGTCCTCGACAACAACTTCTGGTTCGGCGGCATGGAGTACCCGGGCTTCGTCCTCGACCTGGTCAGCACCACCGCGCTCACCCACGAGATCGCCCACCAGTGGTGGTACGGCATCGTCGGCGACGACGAGTACAACAGCCCCTGGCTGGACGAGTCCTTCACCGACTACGCCACCGACCTCGCGCTCGGCAAGACCGGCACCAACTGCTGGAGCAGCGTCTCCTGGGCCTCCAGCGCGGAGAAGATCACCAATTCGATGGCGTACTGGGACGCGAACTCCTCCCGCTACTCCACCGTCGTCTACGGCTACGGCAAGTGCGCCCTGCACGACCTGCGGCGGCTCATCGGCGACACCGCCATGGCCAAGCTGCTGAAGGACTACGCGACCGCCCACTGGTACGGCGTGTCCACCACGGCCGAGTTCAAGGCGGCGGCCCAGGCCGCCACGAGCACGGACCTGACCTCCTTCTGGAGCCAGCACCGCATCGACGGCTGACCCGGCCACCGGCCGGGCTCACCCGAACGGGCCAAACCCGGCCGGACAAGGGTTCGTTGGGCGGTACCCGGAGTGCGGTACCGCCCGACCGCGGGTCAGATGGATTCCGTGCGAAGCGACATACACCTGACCGCCACCGGTGTCCTGACCGGCCTGCTCCTGTCCCTGTCCGCCCCGGCCGCCCGGCCCGCCTCCGACCCGGTCCCACCCGTGCGGGGCCGCGCCTACATGGGCATCGGCGTCCTCGCCCACGACGGACGCGACAGCACCGACGACGAGACCACCGCCGACGACGGCACCCGCGACGACGGCACCGGTGACGCCGCCCCCGACACCCGGACCGGGCAGACCGAGGGCGTGGACGTCTCCGGCCACCAGCGTGTCGTCGCCTGGCAGACACTGTGGGACAACGGCACCCGATGGGCGTACAGCAAGGCGACGGAGGGGACGTCGTACAAGAACCCCTACTTCGCCCGGCAGTACAACGGCTCGTACGCCATGGGCATCATCCACGGCGCCTACCACTTCGCCACCCCCGACACCAGCCGCGGCGCCGCCCAGGCCGACCACTTCGTGGACCACGGCGGCGGCTGGTCCGAGGACGCCAGGACCCTGCCCGGCGCGCTCGACATCGAGTGGAACCCCTACGGCGACGCCTGCTACGGCAAGTCCAAGAGCGCGATGATCCGTTGGATCCGCGCCTTCCTGAAGCGCTACAAGGCGCGCACCGGCCGGAACGCCGTCATCTACACGTCCACCACGTGGTGGACCCGGTGCACCGGCGACTACACCGGCTTCGGCGCGACGAACCCCCTGTGGATCGCCCGCTACGGCCCGACACCGGGGCCGCTGCCCTCGGGCTGGTCGTCGTACACGATGTGGCAGTACACCTCCTCCGGGAAGACGGTCGGCGACCACGACCGGTTCAACGGCACCCCGAGCGCACTGCGGGACCTCGCCACCGGCTGACGCCCCCGCCCCGCCCGACCCCGTCAGAAGGAGGGCCCGGCAGCCCGGTCTGCGTCCGGTGCTGCGTCTTCTTCCCTATGAGCCCCGTGACGCCGGCGGCAGTCTGCTGCAAAACACGGCTTGGAGGCTCACAGTGACAGCAGGCCCGGCCCCCGAAGGGGCACCGAACGACGGCGACACCCGTACGGCATCCTTCGCGCAGCGCCGGCTGTGGTTCCTGGACCAGCTGGCCGGCACCTCCACCGGGTCGATGCTGCCGCTGGTCCTGCGGCTGCGCGGAAACCTCGACGCCGACCGGCTCGAACAGTCCCTGACCGAGGTCGCGGCGCGGCACGAGGTGCTGCGCACCCGGTTCACCGCCGTCGACGGCGAGCCGGTGCCGGTCGTGGACGCCGCCACCGGCGTCGTGCTGCACAGGATCGCGGTGGACGGTCCGGACGACCTGTTCGCCCGCTGCCTCGGCCGGCCCGTCGACCTGTCCGCACAGCACCCGGTCCGGGCCACGCTCGCCCAGGTCGCCCCCGACGACCACCTGCTGCTGATCGAGGTGCACCACATCGCCGTGGACGGCTGGTCCTGGGGCGTCCTGCTGGACGAACTCGCCGCCGGATACCGCGGCGAGCCCATCACACCGCCCGCCGTGCGGTACGCCGACCTCGCCCGCGCCCAGGCCGAACGGCTCTCCGGAGCACGCCTGGAGCGGCTGCTCGGCCACTGGCGTGAACGCCTCGACGGCCTGACCCCGCTGGACCTGCCCACCGACCGGCCGCGCCCGCGCGTGTGGGACGGCTCCGGCGACGTCGTCCGCTTCGACCTGCCCGCCGACCTGGTCGCCGGAGTCGACGCCCTCGCCCGCACCGGACGCGCCACCCGCTACATGCTGCTGCTCACCGCCTACCAGGCCCTCCTCGGCCACTGGTCGGGCCGTACGGACGTCGCCGTGTGCAGCACCCTCGCCGACCGCGGCGCGCGGGGCGCCGACCGCCTGATCGGCCCGCTCGTCAACACGGTCGTCCTGCGCACCGACCTGTCCGGCCGGCCGGGCTTCGCCGCCCTGCTGGCCCGGGTGCGGGCCCAGGTCCTGGGCGACCTCTCACACGCCGAGGCCCCCTTCGACCAGGTGGTCGGCGTGGTCGGCGGCGACCGGGACCTGTCCCGGCACCCGCTGGCCCAGGCGTCGTTCACCCTGCTCAACACCCCGATCCGAGCGGTGCGGATGCCCGGCCTCGACGTACGGCTCGTCGAGCCGCCACTGACCCAGACCCCGCTGGACGTCTTCCTCGACCTCACGCTGCGCACCGACGGCAGCATCGCCGCCATCCTCCAGTACGCCACCGCCCTCTTCGACGCCCCCACCATGCGGGCCTTCGCCCGCGCCTACGTGGCCCTGCTGCGCGCCGTGCTCGCCGACCCCGACACGCCCGTGCAGGACCTGGCCCGCACCCTGCCCGGCATCCCCGGCGCACCCGCCCGCCCCCGCCCCGACTGGCACCACGCCCCCGACACGCCCGCCGCCCCGCCGTCCTCGCCCGCCTTCTGCGGCGCCCCCGACGCGACCGCTCTCAGCTGCGGCGACGACAGCGTCACCTACGCGGAGCTGGACGCCCTCACCGGCGGACTCGCCGCCGCCCTCACGGCGGCCGGTGTCGGTGCCGGCAGCGCGGTGGGCGTGCTGCTGCGGCGCGGCCTGTGGTCGGTCGCCGCGATCGAGGGCGTCTGGCGGGCCGGCGGCGCCTACGTACCGCTCGATCCGGAACTGCCGGCAGAACGGCTGCGGTTCATGGCCCAAGAGGCGCAACTGGCGTGCATCGTCACCGATCCGGCGACGGCCGCGACCGCAGACGGACTCGCACCGGTCACCGTCGACGTCACCACCGTCACCCCGGACGCGCACGGCCCCCGGCACCGGCCGCACCCGCGCGAGCTGGCCCACGTCATCTTCACCTCCGGCTCCACCGGCCGGCCCAAGGCGGTCGGTGTCGAACACGCGGCCCTCGCCTCCCACGTGGCCGCCGCCCGGCAGCGCCTCGGCATCACCGCCGCCGACCGGGTGCTCGCCTTCGCCTCCTTCTCCTTCGACGCCTCCCTCGACCAGGTGCTGCCCGCGCTCGCCTCGGGCGCCACCGTCGTCATGCGCCCCGACGAGCCCTGGCTGCCCACCCAGGTGCCCGAGATCGTCCAGCGGCACGCCCTGACCGTCGTCAACGTGCCCCCGACCTACTGGGCGGAACTCACCCTCTGCCTCGACCGGCGCCTGGCCGCCGCACTCGCCCCGCTGCGCCTGCTGGTGCTGGGCGGCGAGGCCGTCCCGGCCGACACCCTCGCCGTCTGGCGGGCCGCCGTGCCCTGGGCACGCGTGTGCAACGCCTACGGGCCCACCGAGACCACGGTCACCGCCACCACCTACGACGCGGGCGACCCGCCCGACGGCAGCGTGCCCATCGGCCGCCCCCTCGGCCGGCGGCGGGTGTACGTGGTCGACGCCGACGGCGAACCCGTCCCGGTCGGTGTCTCGGGCGAACTGCTCATCGGTGGCACGGAAGTGGCCCGCGGCTATCTGAACCGGCCCGCCCTGACCGCCGAGCGCTTCGTGCCCGACCCCTACGGGCCGCCCGGCAGCCGGCTGTACCGCACCGGCGACATCGTCCGCTGGCGGCCCACCGGAGACCTGGAGTTCGTCGGCCGCCGCGACGAGCAGGTCAAGATCCGCGGCTTCCGCATCGAACTCGGCGAGGTGGAGACGGTGCTGCGCGCCTGCCCGCTGGTCGCCGCAGCCGCCGCCCGCCCCGACCGCGCCACCGGACGCAGCCTCGTCGGCTACGTGGTACCGGCCGCCGACGCCGCCCTGGCCGGCGATGCCGCCGTGGACCGGGCCGAACTGCGCGCCTGGTGTGCCCGCTTTCTGCCGCACTACGCCGTACCCTCCGAGTTCGTCGTCCTGGACGCCCTTCCGGTCGGCGTCTCCGGCAAACTCGACCGGTCCGCCCTGCCCGACGCGGCCCACGCCCGCCCCGCCGCCGGACCCGGCTACGTCGCGCCGCGCGACGAGACCGAGCGGATCGTCGCCGAGGTGTGGGCGGACGTCCTCGGGCTGGACCGGATCGGCATCGACGACGGCTTCTTCGACCTCGGCGGACACTCCCTGCTCGCCACCATGGCGGTCTCCCGGATCGCCCAGCGCCTGGGCCGCGAGATCGAACTGCGCACCGTCTTCGAGAACCCCACCGTCCGCGGGTTCACCCCGCGCGTGGCCGCCGCCCGCGCCTGCGGAGCCGCCGAGGTCGTCCCCGTCGACCGCACCCGGCCGCTGCCGCTGTCCTTCGCCCAGGAACGCCTGTGGTTCCTCGACCGCACCTCCGACCGCGGCGACTCCTACCTGCTGTGGTACTGCTGGCGGGTGCGCGGCGGTCTCGACCGCGCCGCCTGGCAGCAGGCCCTGGACGACCTGGTCGAGCGGCACGAGGTGCTGCGCACGGCACTGATCGAGTCCGACGGCCGCCCGGTGCAGCAGATCTGCGACCCGGCCGGGGTGCCGCTGCACTGGGAGCGGGCACCCGGGGCCCCGGACGAGACCTCCCGCCTGGACGCCGTACGCCGGCAGGCCGCCGCCCTGGCCACACGCCGCTTCGACCTCGCCCGACCGCCCCTGCTGCGGGCCGGCGTGTGGGAGCTGGCCGACGACGACCACGTGGCCGTCCTCGCCCTGCACCACGCCGTCACCGACGGCTGGTCCAAGGGTGTCCTGCTGGACGAACTCGCCGAGCACTACGCGGCCCGGCGCCAGGGCCGTGCCGCCCCGCTCGCGCCGCTGCCCGTGCAGTACGGCGACTTCGCCGTCTGGCAGCGCGACCGCGCCGACAGCGGCGCCCTGGAGCCGCAGCTCGCCTACTGGGAACGCACCCTGGACGCGGCACCCGCCCTCGACCTGCCCACGGACCGGCCCCGGCCGGCCGCGTTCACCGGCAGGGGCGGCGCGGTCGAGGTCGAGCTGCCCGCCGGGCTCGTCGAACGCGTGGACGCCTGTGCGCGCGAGCACGGCGCGACCCGCTTCATGGTGCTGCTGGCCGCCGCCCAGGCGGTCCTCGCCCGCTGGTCCGGGCAGACCGACGTGTCCGTGGGCACTCCCGTCGCCGGGCGCGGCCGACTCGAACTGGAGCCGCTGGTCGGCTTCTTCGTCAACACGGTGGTGCTGCGCACCGACCTGTCCGGACGGCCCTCCTTCGCCGAGCTCGTGGAGCGGGTGCGCGACGTCGTCCTGGGCGCCTTCGACCACCAGGAAGTGCCCTTCGAAAAGGTCGTCGAGCGGCTGCGCCCCGAACGCGACCTGTCCCGCAACCCGTTGTTCCAGGTGATGGTGGACGTACAGGACGCGGCCACCGGCGGCAGCGGACTGCCGGGCCTGGACGCCACCGCCTTCGCCCTGCCGTGGGGATCGGCGAAGTTCGACCTGACCGCCACCTTCCTGGTGCGGCCCGACCGGTTCGCCCTCAACGTCGAGTACGCCGCCGACCTGTTCGACCCGGCGACCGCGACCCGGTTCGCCCGGCACGTCGGCCGGGTGCTGCGCGCCCTCCTCGACGATCCCGGCAGCCGCGTGGACGAGGCCGCTCTGCTCGGCACGCGGGAACGCGGCCGTCTGGTGGCCGGCGCCGGAAGGGACGCGGCACCCGCCCCCCGGTTCCGGACGGCAGGAGAGCCGCACCACCCGGCCGTGGTGTGCGAGGGGGAGACGCTCGACTACGCACAACTGGACGCCCAGACCGGTGGATTGGCCATCGCGCTGACCGACGCGGGGGTGCGGCCGGGCGACGCGGTGGGCGTCTGCGTCGGCCGGGGTGTGTGGCCGGTGGCGGCGATGCTCGCCGTCTGGCGCACGGGCGGCGTCTACGTCCCGCTCGATGCCGGGCTCCCCGCGGAGCGGCTGCGGTACATGCTGGACGAGGCGGGCGTACAGCATGTGGTCACCGACGCGCCCACCCGGGAGAAGGTCACCGGACTCGGCGCCGTCGCGATCGACATCGGGCAGGCCCGGCCCTCGGCACCGGACGCACCCCGGCACGTGCCGGACCCCCACGACCTCGCCTACGTCATCTTCACCTCCGGCTCCACCGGCCGCCCCAAGGCCGTCGGCGTCGAGCACCACGCCCTGGACGCCCATGTGGCGGCGGCCCGCCAGGTGTTCGGGCTGACCTCCCGGGACCGGGTGCTCACCTTCGCGTCCACCTCGTTCGACGCCTCCCTGGAACAGATCCTGCCCGCGCTGAGCACCGGGGCCACGGTGATCGTGCGCCCGGACGAGATCTGGTCGCCGGAGGAACTCGCCGACCGGGTCGCGGCCGAGCGGGTCACCGTCATGGAACTCACCCCGTCCTACTGGGCCGAGCTCGTGGCCCGCCTGGACACCCTCGCACCCCGGCTGGCCTGCCTGCGGCTGCTGGTGACCGGGGGAGAGGCGCTGCCCGCCGACCCCCTGGAGCGCTGGTTCGCGCAGCTGCCCGGGGTGCCCGTGGTCAACACCTACGGACCCACCGAGGCGGTGATCTCCGCCACCGCGCAGCCACTCTGCGAGGCCCCGAGCGGCCGGGTGCCCATCGGCTACCCCCTGGGCAGCCGGCGCGCCTACGTCGTCGACCCCCTGGGCGGCCTCGTCCCCGAGGGTGTGCCGGGCGAACTCCTCATCGGCGGCCCGGAGCTGGCGCGCGGCTACCTGGGCAGGCCCGCGCTGACGGCGGAGCGGTTCGTGCCCGACCCGTTCGGCTCCCCGGGCGGCCGGCTCTACCGCACCGGTGACGTCGTACGCCGACTGCCCTCCGGCGAGCTGGAGTTCCTCGGCCGCAACGACGACCAGGTGAAGATCCGCGGGTTCCGTGTCGAACCGGGGGAGGCGGAGGCGGTGCTGCGTGCCCATCCCGGCGTCCGGGCCGCCGCCGTCGTGGTCCGCGCCCCGTACGGCGAACCCGCCCTCGTCGGCTACGCCGCCGGCAGCGGCCTGTCCGCTCAGTCCCTGGAGACCCACTGCCGGGCCCGCCTGCCCCACTACCTCGTCCCGTCGGCCTTCGTGGTCCTCGACGCCCTGCCGCTGACCGTGCAGGGAAAGCTGGACACCGCCGCCCTGCCCGAACCGGCGGCGCCCGCGCCGCGCGCTTTCGTGGCACCGCGCACCCCGGCCGAGACGGTCGTCGCGCAGATCTGGTGCGAGGTGCTCGACCTGCCGCGGGTCGGCGTCCACGACGACTTCTTCGCCCTGGGCGGGCACTCCCTGCGCGCGGTGTCCGTCACCTCCCGGCTGCGGACCGCGTTCGACTGCCCGCTGCAGGTCCGGGACCTGTTCGAACACCCCACCGTGGAGCGGCTCGCCGCCGAGGTGGAGCGCCGGCTGCTGGAGCTGATCTCGCAGATGAGCGACGACGAGATCGACCTCTCCCTGACGGCCGACTTCTGAGCACGCGCTGCTGAGCCCGCTGCTGAGCACCCACCTCTGAGCACGGCTTCCGTGCGCCGCTTGCGAGCGCCGGCTTCCGGGGGCCGCACCGCCCCTTTCAACGGCTTCCTTTTCCAAGAGTGAGATCGGAGTGCCCCCATGACCACATCCGACGTGCGTCCCGGCCCCGCCGCCCCGGGCGGCGGACTGTCCCCGGCGGCCCGGCGCCTGCTGGAGCAGCGGCTGCGCGGCCGGACCGCCGCCCCGGACGACGGCCCGACCCGCCTGCGGCCGCGCCCGGACCGGATCCCGCTGTCCCCGGCCCAGCAGCGCCTGTACTTCCTGGACCGGCTCGACCCCGGCGCCGCCACCTACCTGCTGCCCGCCGCCTGGCGGTTCACCGGCCCGCTGGACGTCCCGGCCCTGCGCGCGGTCGTGGCGGACCTGGTCGCCCGGCACGAGCAGCTGCGCGCAGTGTTCCCGGAGCACGAGGGCATCCCGTACCAGCGGATCCTGCCGGCCCCGGGCGGTGTCCTGGACGTCGTGGAGGTGACCTCACCGGCCGGCGCGGACCGGGAACGGCACCTGGCCGCCGCCGTGCACGCCGCTGCCGTCCAGCCCTTCGACCTCTCCCGCGAACCCGCCTTCCGCGCCACCCTCGTGCGGGCCGCCGACGACGACCACGTCCTGGTCCTCGGCATGCACCACATCGTCTCCGACGGCTGGTCCCTGGACCTGATCGTCCGCGACCTGGCCGAGCTGTACCGGGCCAGTACCGGGGGCCGCAGTGCACAGCTGCCCGAACTGCCCCTGGACTACGCCGACTACGCCATCTGGCAGCGCACGTGCGACCAGTCCGCCGCGCTGGACCACTGGCGCTCCCGGCTGGCCGGCCTGACCCCGCTGGAGCTGCCCACCGACCACCTCCGCCCGGACACCCCCGGCGATCGCGGCGCCGCCCACACCGTCACCCTGCCGGCCGCGCTGACCGAAGGCATCGCCGCGCTGGGCCGGCGCTTCGGCACGACCCCGTACATGACGGTCCTGGCCGCCTTCCAGGCCGCGCTGGCCTTCCACACCGGGCAGAGCGACATCGCCGTCGGCACCGTCGTCGCCAACCGGGAACGGGCCGAGACCGAACAGCTCGTCGGCTTCTTCGTCAACACCCTCGTGCTGCGCGGCGACGTCAGCGACGACCCGACCCCGGCCGCGCTGCTGGCCCGCACCCGCGACCGGGTCCTGGAGGCGTTCTCGCACCAGTCGCTGCCGTTCGAACAGGTCGTCGACGCGCTGAGCCCACAGCGCGACCTCGCCCGCAACCCGCTCGTCCAGGTCCTCTACACGCACACCGACGCCACACCCGGCGGCTTCGACCTGGACGGCACCAGCGGAACGCCGTACCGGATCGACCTCACCACCGCCAAGTTCGACCTCACCCTCGACCTGCGCGACGGCGCCGGCCGCACCGACCTGGTGTTCGTCTACCGGCCCGACCTGTTCGAGGAGACCTCCGTCGCCGCGCTCGCCCGGCACACCGTGGCCCTGCTGGAGGCGTTCCGCGCGACACCCGACACCCCGCTCAGCGCCGTCGACCCCCTCACCCCCGCCGAACGCGCCCGGTTGCTCGGCCCCGAGGGCCCGGCCAACGCCGGCACCGACCCCATCCCCGCGCCCGCCACCGCCCCGGAACGCCTCGCCGAGTACATCGCGGCCACCCCGCACGCCGTCGCCGTCAGCGGTTCGGGCCGCTCCCTGACGTACGGAGAGCTCGACGCGCGCGCCTCCGCCCTGGCCCGACGGCTGCGCGCCCGCGGCGTCACCCGTGGCTCCCTCGTCGGTGTCTGCCTCGACCGCACACCCGAGCTGGCCGTCGCCCTGCTCGCCGTCTGGCGCGCCGGAGCCGCCTACCTCCCGCTCGACCCCTCCCACCCCAGGGCCCGGCGCGAGTTCACCGTCACCGACTCCGGCATCGACTGGATCGTCACCGACGCGGCCACCCGCCCGGCGGTCGAGGGCCTGCCGGCCGGCCTCATCGAGCTGGACCCGGACGACCACGACCAGGCGCCGGACGACGGCGATACGCACCCCGCGCCGGACGACCTCGCCTACGTCATCTACACCTCCGGCTCCACCGGCCGCCCCAAGGGGGTCGAGGTCACCCACGGCAACCTCGCCTGGCTGCTCGGTGCGGCCGACCGGCACTTCGACTTCGGTCCCGCCGATGTGTGGACGCTGATGCACTCGCCCGCGTTCGACTTCTCCGTGTGGGAACTGTGGGGCCCGCTCACCAGCGGCGGACGGGTCGTCGTCCTCGGCGCGGACGAGGTGCGCGACCCGGCCGCCGTGCACCGCACGTTGCGCGAGGAGGGCGTCACGGTCCTCAACCAGACCCCGGGCGCCTTCAAGGGCCTGCGCGCCCACCTCGCGGACACCGGAGCCGACTTCACCGGACTCGCCCTGCGTACGGTGATCTTCGGCGGCGACGCCTTCGACGTAGGGGACTACCGCACCTGGTTCACCACTCCCGGACCACGTCCCGCCCTGGTGAACATGTACGGCATCACCGAGACCACGGTGCACGTCACCCTCCGCACCATCACCGAGGAGGACGTGCACGGAGCCGTCCGCTCGCCCATCGGCCGCCCGCTGGCCGGACAGCACGGCTACGTCCTCGACGCCTGGGGCAGACTGGTGCCGCCGGGCAGCGTCGGCGAACTGTACGTCTCCGGCGGCGGTGTGGCCCGCGGCTACCGCAACCGGCCCGAACTGACCTCCGAACGCTTCCTCGACGACCCCTTCGGCGCGCCCGGCGCCCGCATGTACCGCACCGGCGACCTCGTCCGGGTCCTGCCCGACGGCCAGTTGGCGTACGTCGGCCGCGCGGACCACCAGGTGAAGATCCGCGGCTACCGCATCGAGCCCGGCGAGATCGAGACCGCCCTGCGGGCCCTGCCCGGCGTCGCCGACGTCGCCGTGGTGGCCCGCCGCGACGGCCGGGCAGCCCGCCTCGTCGCCCATGTCGTCACCCCCGAGGGGCGCCCGCTCGACGCACCCGCCCTGCGCGAGGGACTGCGCCTGACCCTGCCCGACTACATGGTCCCCGCCCTCTTCGTCCGTCACGAGCGGCTGCCGCTGACCGCCAACGGCAAGGTGGACCGCGCCGCGCTCACCGCCGTCGAGCCCACCGTGACCGGGCAGGGCACCCACGTGCCGCCCGAGGGACCCGTGGAGCAGGCGCTCGCCGGTGTGTGGAGCCAGGTGCTGGGCAGCGAACACGTCAGCCGCACCGGCAACTTCTTCGAGCTGGGCGGCGACTCCATCCTGGCGCTGCGCCTGGTCGGTCTCGCCCGCCAGGCCGGCCTCGGCTTCACCGTCGCCGACGTCTTCCGCTCCCGCACCCTCGCCGACCTGGCCACGGCCGTCACCGACGTCGTCGACGTCCCCGCCCCCGTCGCTCCCTTCTCCCAGCTGGACCCGGCCGACGCCGACCGTCTGCCCGACGGGCTCGCGGACGCCTACCCACTCACCATGCTCCAGGCCGGCATGCTCCACGAGATGCTCGCCGACCCCCGGCGCGGCGCTTACCACAACGTCACCGACCTGAAGATCACCGTCCCGGAGGGCTTCGACCTCGCCGCCTTCCAGGCCGCCGTGGACGCGGTCGTCGCCGCCCACCCCAACCTGCGCACCTCCGTCGATCTCGTCTCCTACCGGGAACCCCTCCAGCTCGTGCACCGCAGCGCCCACCTGCCCGTCGGCTACACCGACCTGCGCGGACTGCCGCAGGACGAGCAGCGGGCCCGACTGCGCGCATTCGTGGAGGAGGAGTTCGAACGCCGCTTCGACCTCGCCGCCGCGCCTCTCGTGCGCATCCACCTCCACCACGTCACCGACCACGACCTGCGCCTCGTCCTCACCGACTGCCATGTCGTCCTGGACGGCTGGAGCCTGACCTCGCTCGTGGCCGACCTGCTCGCCCTGCACCGGGAGGCCGTGGCCCACCGCACCACCCCCCGCCCGCCGAGCGCCCCCGCCTTCGCCGAGTACGTCGCCCTGGAGCGGGCCGCGCTGAACAACGAGGAGTCACTGGAGTACTGGCGCCGCTGCCTGGCCGACCTGCGGCCCGTCACCCTCGGCCGGCGCGTGGCCGGCACCGCGGCGGGGCAGCCACCGGTGCACGAGGCGCGCCGCTCCTACGCCCACCTCGCCGAGGGCGTCGGCCGGCTGGCCAGGCAGGCCGGAGTGCCCCGCCGCACCGTGCTGTTCACCGCCTTCCACCACACCATGAGCCTGTTCGCCGACCGAGACGACGAAGCCATCGGCCACAGCATCGGCCTGGTCACCAACGGACGGCCGGAGATCCCCGGCGCGGACAGGATGCGCGGACTGTTCCTGAACACCGTGCCGTTCGGTGTGGCCCGCCCGCGCGGCAACTGGCTCGCCTACCTGCGGGACGTGTTCACGGCCGAGCAGGAGATGCTCCCGCACCGCAGGGTTCCCTTCGCCCGCATCGCCGGGCTGCGGCCCACCGAGACGAGCCTGACCGATGCCGTCTTCAACTACGTCAACCTCCACCGGCTGTCGCACGAGTCCTGGGACGACTCCCTGGAGATCGCCCGCACCATGTTCCCGGTGATGATGAACGCGAGTGTCAACGCGTTCACCCTGGACACCGACCCGGAGTTCGCCGCCCCCGCCACCGCCGAGCAACTCGCCGACGTGTTCTGCGCCCAGCTGGAGGCCATGGTCGCCGACCCGCACGCCCGCGTGATCCGGCCCGCGCTCACCGGCGCCGCCCGCACCACGGCCATCGACGTGTGGGGGCGCGGACCCGACATCCCCTCGTCCTCGCTGCTGTTTCACGAACACATCGCCGCGCAGGCGGCCCGCACCCCGGACGCGGTCGCGGTCGAACACCTCGGGCAGGAGCTGACCTACGGCGAACTCCAGCGGCAGACCGAGGAGTTGGCGTGGCGGCTGCGCGGACTGGGAGTCGGGCCCGACACGGTGGTCGGTATCTGCGTCGAGCGTGGACCCGACCTGGTCCGTGCGGCGGTCGGTGTCCTGCGCTCGGGCGGTGCGTTCCTGCCGCTCGACCCCCAGCACCCCACCGAGCGGCTTGCGTTCATGGCCGAGGACAGCGGCATGCGGGTGCTGCTCACCCAGCGGGCGCTCGACGGGACCGTGCCCTTCGACGGACCGGTGCTCCACCTCGACGCCCCCATGGCACCGGTGGACCCGGTACCGGGCCCGGACGCCGGCGCCGACAACCTCGCCTACGTCCTCTACACCTCCGGCTCCACCGGTGTCCCCAAGGGCGTCGGCATCCCGCACCGCGGCCTGTCCAACCTGATCGAGGGCCAGCGCGACCTCGTCCGCGTCACCCCCGAGGACCGTGTGCTGCAGTTCACCTCGTTCGGCTTCGACGTCTCCATCCACGAACTCACCTCGTCCCTCGCCAACGGGGCGCGCCTGGTGACCGCGCCGAAGGAAGCGCTGCGTCCCGGCCCGGACCTGGCCCGCACCCTGCGCGAGCAGCACATCACCTGCGCCGTGATGACACCCAGCGCCCTCGCGGTCCTCGGTGAGGACGACTTCCCCGAGCTGCGCGTCCTCCAGGTCTGCGGCGAGGCCTGCCCGGCCGAACTCGCCGACGTATGGGCGCGCGGGCGCCGCTTCCACAACCTGTACGGCCTCACCGAGACCATCGTGTGGTCGGTGGTCGCCGAACTGAGTCCCGGCCGGGGCCGCCCGCCCATCGGCATCCCGATCCGCAACACCAGCGCCCACGTCCTGGACGAGGACCTGCAGCCGGTCCCCGTCGGTGTGCCCGGCGAGGTCTACCTCGGGGGACAGGCCGTCGCCCGCGGCTACCTCGGCCGGCCCGCGCTCACCGCCGCCACCTACGTCCCCGACCCCTACGGCGCCCCCGGCGAGCGCCTGTGCCGCACCGGCGACCTCGGCGTACGCCGGCCCGACGGTTCGGTGGAGTGGCTCGGCCGCGGCGACAGCCAGGTCAAACTGCGGGGGTGCCGCATCGAACTCGGCGAGATCGAGCATGCGTTGCGGCAGATGCCCGAGGTGCGGCAGGCGGTCGTCCTGCACCGCACCGACCTGCCCGGCGAACCGGCGCTCGTCGCCTACCTCGTCACGCGCGGTCCCGAGCAGCCCGACCCCGAGGAGCTGCGCGGCGCCCTGCGCGCCTGCCTGCCCGCCTACATGCTGCCCGCCCGCTTCGTCTTCCTCGACCGGATGCCCGTCAACCGCAGCGGCAAGACCGACAAGCGGGCGCTGCCCCGGCCGTCCGCCGACCGCGGGCCCAGCGACACCGAGTACGTCGCCCCGGCCACCCCGGCGGAGAAGGTCCTCGCCGAGGTGTGGCGCGAAGTCCTCGGGCTGGCCCGCATCGGCGTCCACGACGACTTCTTCCGCATCGGCGGCAGCTCCCTGTCCACGGTCCGCGTCTCCCTGATGGCCGCCGAAAGAGGCCTGACCGTGTCGGTCGGCGACCTCATCGAACACCCGACGATCGCCCGGCTCGCCGCCCACGCCACCCGTACCGCCGGCGCGGCCCAACCGGCCGCCGTGAGCTCCGAGGTACGGCTGCGCGAAGGCGCGGGGGAGCCCCTGTGGTGCATACACCCCTCCGGCGGCAGCGCCGCCTGGTTCGTGCCGCTCGCCCGCGCCCTGCCGCCCGGCCGGCCCGTGCACGCCTTCCAGGCGCGCGGCCTGCTCGGCGGTGTCGACCCGAGCACCGTGACCGGCATCGCCGCCAACTACGTCGCCGAGATCACCGATCGGGCCGGTGACGGCCCGCACGCCCTGCTCGGCTGGTCCATGGGCGCCAACATCGCCCTGGAAATGGCCACCCAGCTGCACCAGGCCGGGCACCGCGTGGACCCACTGGTCCTCATCGAGCCCTATGTGCCCAACGCCGCCGCACGGGCCCGGCTCACCGGCGTCACCAAGGACCTGCGTGACGCCCTGCGGCTGCGGAACCGGCTGCGCGAGCTGCCGCCCTCACCCCAGCGCGACCGGACCACGGCCGAACTCACCGCCACGCTGCTGGGCGCCGGCATGAGCCCCGCCGAGGCCGCGCTCGTGGAGAACGCGCCGATCGAGGTGTGGCACTCCCTGCTCGCGGCGCTGGCCGCCTACGAGCCCCGCCCCTACCCCGGCCATGTGCACCTGGTGATCGGCAGCGAGGCCGCCGGGACACCGCGCGGCCGGACGATGCCGGGCCTCGACGCCGACTACGACACCTACGTCGCACGCTGGGGTGAGGTCGCCGAAGGCGGGCTCACCCTGCACATCAGCGACGGCGACCACATGTCGATGCTGGCCGAGCCGCGGGTGTCCGGCATCGCCGCCGTGCTGGCCGGGATCGAGGCGGAGGGTAACCGATGACCACCACCGCCCCGGCCTTCACCGAGCGCTACCTGCTGTCCCCGGACGCGGTCGCCGAGCCCTACGGCTACCTCAACGCGCTGCGCGCGCACGCCCCGGTGCACTGGAGCCCGATGCACCACGCCTGGCTCGTCACCGGCTACGACCATGTGATGCGCTGCCTGCGCGACCCAGCGGTCTCCGCGGACCGGGTCCGGCCGCTGATGGACGCCGTACCGCAGGGGGCCGGCGAGGACGCCGAACGCGCCTTCGGGATCCTCGCCCGCTGGATGGTCTTCAACGACCCGCCGCAGCACCGCAGGCTTCGCCAGGTCTTCCAGGAGGCCTTCGCCGCCCGGGCCGTCGCCCGCTACCGCGCCTTCACCGAGAAGGCCACCGCGGCCGTCCTCGCCCGCCGGGCCGTCCCGGGCCGCGGCGGCGACCTGATGGCCGACATCGCCAAACCGCTGCCCGCGCTGGTCTTCGCCCGCTGGCTCGGCATCCCGCGCACCGACGCCCCCTCCTTCTGGTACTGGAACGCCCGCGTCGCCGACCTTGTCCTCGGCACCGCCCAGGAGGAGAGCGAGTACCGGGCCTCCCTGCAGGCGCTGGTGAGCCTGGAGGACTACCTGGGCGCGCTGGTCGCCCGCCGCCGGGCCGAGCCCGGTGACGACCTGATCAGCCAGGTGCTGCGCGAGGGCCGGGTGGGGGAGTCGGTCAGTGAGGAGGAGTTCGTCGGGATGCTCACCCAGATGGCGTTCGCCGGCGGGGAGACCACCAGCAACCTCATCGCGAACACCGTCCTGGCCCTGCACATCCGCCCCGACCAGCTCGCCGCCGTCCGCGCCGACCCCGCGCTGGCCCACGGCGCCGTGGAGGAGACCCTGCGCCTGGACGGCCCGTCCAAGATGTCGATCCGCACCGCCGCCCGCGACCTGGACCTGGACGGCCGCACCCTGCGCGCCGATGACCGCATCTTCCTGGTCACCGCAGCCGCCAACCGCGATCCGGCTTGCTTTCCGGACCCCGACCGGTTCGACGTCCGCCGCACCGGCTCCACCCACCTCGGCTTCGGCTTCGGCGCCCACTTCTGCATCGGGGCCGCGCTGGCCCGCCTCGTCGCCGTGGCCGCCGTCACCACCCTGGTCCGCGACCACCCGGACCTCACCCTGACCGACCCCGACCGGCTCACCTGGCAGCCCTCCCTGCTCAACCGCAGCCTCACCGCCCTGCCCGTGCGCTACTGACCGGCGCTTGCCTGCCGCGGCATCCGGTTCCGCCGGATGCCGCGGCCCCTTCACGACCGACGACGAAAGGCTCGACCATGGCCACCACTGTTGCCGGCGCCGGTCCGCGGCTGTGGGCACCCGCCCGGCACCGCCCCTTCCGACTCCTGTGGCTGGGACAGTCGCTGTCTCTGCTCGGCGACGGCTTCAGCGTCGTCGCCTTCTCCTGGATCACCCTCGGCCTGACCGGCTCCACCCTCACCCTCGGCTACGTCCTGGCCTTCCAGGCCGTACCCAGGGCCCTGCTGACCCTCGTCGGCGGCACCCTCGGCGACTCGTGGTCCACACGCACGCTGATGGCCGCCTCCAGCTGGACCCGGGCGGCACTCATGACGGCGGTCGGACTGACCGGTCTGACCGGGCACCTGACGGTGTGGCTGCTGTGCGCGGCAGCCGCGGCCTTCGGAGTCGTGGACGCCTTCTTCCAGCCCGCGCGCGTGTCCATCCTGCCCTCCGTCGTCGACGAGGACCTGCTCACCCAGGCCAACGCGCTGCTCGGCGCGGGCACCCGGACCGCCGCCGTCATCGGCCCCGCCATCGGCGGCATGGTCATCGCCGTCACCCGGGCCCCGGTGGCGTTCCTCGTCGACGCCGTCTGCTTCGCCCTGTGCGGCTGGTGCGTCGCCCGCATCCGCACCCGCACCCCCGTGACCCGCCCGGACACCGAGGCGGCCGAAGAGGCACCCCAGTCCCTGGGCGCCCGTATCCGCGAGGGCGTCACCTACACCTGGCGCGACCCCCGGCTGCGCACCGTCGTCGCCCTCGACACCGCCGTCAACTTCTGTTACGCCGGGCCCTTCACGGTCGGCTTCGCCACCCTCGCCGACCAGGTACTACGGGGCGGTTCGGCCACCCTCGGCGTGCTCAACGGCTCCCTGGCCGGAGGCGCGATGCTCGGCACCCTCGCCGGCGGCGCCCTCGGCGGCCGCCCCCCGGTGGGCCTGCTGATAGCCGGGCTCGCCGGCTGGCTCGGCGCCGGAATGGCCGTCCTCGGCCTGGTGCACAGCACCGCCGCCGTGGTCGTCACCGTGCTCGCCATGGGCTTCGCCATCGGCTTCCAGGGTGTGTTCGGGCTGAGCTGGATCCAGCGCAACATCCCGCAGAGCGTCCTCAGCCGGTTCGTCTCCGTGGACATGGTCCTCGGCTACGCCGCGGCACCGCTGTCGCTCGTCCTGTGCGGCGCGCTGGCCCGCAGCAGCACGTTCGCCCTGTTCGGCGTGGTCGCCGCCGTGCTCGCCCTGACCGGACTGGCCGTCCTCGCGTCGCGGGCGGTGCGGGAGATGCGCTAGTAGATGATCGAGTCCGAAGTCCGGGCTGGTCAGTGGTCGCAGGCGGTCAGTGATCGCTTGCTGGTGGCACCGGTCTTGGTGTTGTGCCAGATTGCCGCGGCCATGGCCAGCAGGCGCTGACCGATCCGGGCGAAGATCCCGCCGTAGGTCCGGGCACCGTGCCGTTCAGTGACAGCTGCTCTTCGAGGGTGTCGAAGACCGCCTCGATCCGCTGGCGCATACGCAGCAGCTTGCGCTCGGCGGGGGTGGAGGCCGGGTCGGCGGTGCCGCGCCGGGCCGGGCGGACCAGGTGGACGCCCAGCTCGGCGCGCAACTGCTCGAACTCGCCGCCGGCGAAGCCCTTGTCGGCCAGCAGTACCTGGCCCTCGGCCACCAGGTGGTGGTCGGCCTCCGGCATCGCGGTCATCACTTCCCGTTCGAGCTTCGGGTTGGCCAGGCACCACATCAGCGGCATGCCCTGAGCGGAGGTGAGCAGGTACAGGCGCATCCCCCAGAAGAACCGGGAGTGCGAGGCGCAGTAGCCGTATCCGGCCTCCCCGGCCAGGTCCGAGCGCTTCGTGGTCTCCCGGGACATGCCGCACGGCACAGGCGTGGAGTCGATCAGACGCAGCCCGTCCACTCCGGTCGGGGTGACCAGCGCCGACTCTCGGATCATTGCCGCGATCAGCGGCCCGGCCGCGCGCAGCCGCTTGTTGTAGCCGGACTGCTCCAGGACGTACGGGAACAGATGCCGCAGGTGCTTGCGGGCGTAACGGGTCCAGTGCCGCTCCCCGGCGAACCCGAGCAGCACCTGGGCGATCGCCAGAACTCAACGCCTGTGCCGGGACGCGATACTTGGCACCTGCTCTGAGCCGTGACCTGGGAAGCGATGCCGTTCGTGCCTCGATAGGTGGCATCGGCGTGCCAACCTGCCTGGCACCAGCTCGTGCCGCCGCAGTCGACGAACCTGTTCGAGGCGCGGGCGAAGCGGCCTCACCCCGGCAAGCGTGCCGTGATCACCAGGGCACGACGCCGGCGTCGTCGAAGAACTTGCCGGTCGGGCCGCCATCGGGCAGCGTCGCGAGTCTGACGGCGATCAGCGCGCCCTGCTCCGCGGTGCGGTCCCCGAAAAAGCCCGTGAAGTCGGTCGCGACCAGGCCCGGGCAGGCGGCGTTGATCAGGATGCCCGTGCCTGCGAACTGCCGGGCGTACTGCACGGTCACGGCGTTCAAGAACGACTTCGACGGCGCGTAGGCCGCCATGACCGCGCCCAGCTCGACATCCGGGTCGGACTGCAGGGCCACGGAGCCGACGCTGCTGGACATGTTGACGATGCGCGGCGAGGACGAGCGGCGCAGCAACGGGAGCATCGCGTTCGTCACCCGGATGACGCCGATCACGTTGGTCTCCACGACCGCGCGGACCACATCGAGGTCCAGGGTCGTCGGGTCCTGCGCCCAGTCCGGGCCCATCGGCCCGGAGACACCCGCGTTGTTGACCAGCACGTCCAGCCGTCCGGCCTGGCGCTCGACCGATGCCGCGGCGTCGGCGGCGCTGCGGTCGCCGGTCACGTCCAGCAGCACGCCGAACGCGTCGGCCCCGCCCGCGCGGAGCTTCTCGACGGCGGTTTCCAGCCGGGCCGCATCCCGCGCTCCCACGGCCACCCGGTACCCCAGGGCGCCCAGGCCCGCAGCGATCTCGTAGCCGATTCCCTTGTTCGCGCCGGTGACCAGCGCGACCTTCGTTTCGCTCATGCAGGCCATGCTGCCCCTGGATTCCGGGTGCGGTCCAAGACCGATCGGGTGGGCGACGATACCTTCAGGGTATGGACGCCGGTATCGTGGCCGCATGGAGACCCGGGAACTGCGCTACTTCGTCGCCGTCGCCGAAGAACTGCACTTCGGGCGCGCCGCACAGCGGCTCGGGATCGCCCAGCCACCCCTGTCCCGCGCGATCCAGCAGCTCGAACGCCGGCTCGGAGCAGTGCTGCTGGACCGGACCAGCCGCACCGTCACGCTGACCGAGGCCGGCTCGGTGCTGCTGGACGAGGGCCGGGCGGCCCTGGACGCGGTCGCCGCCGCCGAGCGCCGGACCCGCCGCGCGGCCGGGAGCGCGACCGGCCGTCCCGGCCTGGTCCTGGCCGCCAAAGCCAGCGCCTCCCGGGAACTGCTGGCGAAACTGCTCGACACGTACGCCGCCGAACCCGGTGCGCTCCCCGTCGACGTCATCCTGTGCGGCCCGGCCGAGCAGGAACGGCTCCTGCGCGAGGGCCGGGCCGACGTGGCGCTGCTGCACCGGCCGTTCGACTCGACGGCCGGGCTTCACACCGAAGAGCTCAGCACGGAGGGCCAGGTGGTGGTCCTGCCTGCCGGACATCCGCTCACCGCTCGGGCCCATGTGCACATGGCCGACATCACCGGGCTGCCGGGCCTGCCCCTGCCACGCTGGCCCGACCCCGACGGCACCTACCCGCCCGGCCCCGGCCCGCAGGTCCGCGACAACGCCCAGTTGTTGCAGCTCGTCGCGCTCGGCCGGGCTTGCGCGGTCTCACCGGAGTCGTGCCGAGCCCAACTGCACGGCGACCTCGCCGCCGTGCCCGTGCTGGACGCGCCGAAAGTCACCACCGTGATCGCCTGGCCACCGCACAGCCGGTCCAGAGCCGTCGCCGACCTTGTGCGGACTGCGACACATCTCCAGTAGTTCCACCATGCATGGCCAGGTCCCATACCGATCGTGGCCCGGCTCAGCAACAGGTTTCTCCCTGGTTCGACCGTGGTGCCACCTATCGAGTCAAGTGCCGAGTACCGAGTCATGCCACCACACGATGACCAGACCAGACTTCGGAGTCGATCACCTAGGCGGAACGCAGGGCGGCCGAACGGGCGCACAGGTCGGCCCGGTTGGCCGCTCCCGTCTTGGTCATCAGGCTCGCGATGTGCTTCTCCGCCGTACGCGGTGAGATGAACAGCCGGTCGGCGACGTCCTTGTTGCTCAGCCGCTCCGCCAGCAGCCGGAACACCTCGAACTCCCGCACCGTCACGCCGAGGGCGCGCAGCTCCTCCGGGATACCGCTGGTGCCGGTGCGGTGCTGGTGCACGGGCGCCCCCAGGCGGCGCAGCGCGGCCCGGCAGGCGCCGGCGACGGCCGGTGTGTCACGGCCGTGGAAGTAGTGCTCCGCCCGCCGCAGCCAGCCCACCGGGTCGCCCCAGCAGTCCTCGCGCGCGGCGTCCGCGATCAGCCGCAGCCCGAGATGCTGGGCCAGCGGATACGGCTCCGCCACCGACAACGCCGACTCGACCGCCTGCGCCGCATCCGCGTCCGCGCCCTCCCGGCCGAGCAGCACGGCGTCGGCGAGCAGCACGAACTGCCGGTTCCAGCGCATCCGGGCCACGGCGGTGGCGGTGATCTCGTCGTGCCGGGCGCGGTCCGCGGTCCCGGCGAGCACGTCCAGCAGCAGCACCAGACCGTGCGTACCGCTCAGATGGTAGGTGGAGGGGTTGTCCGTCTCCAGCGTCAGCACCGACCCCAGTTCCGCCCGTGCCAGCTCCCGGTCCTCCTCCAGCAGCGCGCAGAACGCCCGGGCCAGGCCGAAGCCCAGCGGCTCCTCCTGCGAGCCGGACCCGTCCCACTCGGCGAACGCCGCCAGCGCTGCCTCCATCCCCGCACGGTCCCCCAGGTGCGCCGCGAGTGCGGCCTGCGCCGTCAGCACATAGCGCACGGCGGGGGCGAGCCGCAGGCGGCGTACGACGGCCAGGCACTCGACGGCGGCCTCGCGTGCGGTGTCGTACGCACCGCGCAGCACGCTGTCGAGGACGAGGATGCCGTCCACGGTGTGCACGATGCTGACCGAGCCGAGCCGCAGGGCCTCCTCGCGGGCCGCCAGCAGCCCCGCGGTGTCGCCGTCGGCGAGCCAGGCGTTGCCGCCCATGCGGGTGGCCGCGTACATGCGCTGCAACGGCAGCCGGTGCCGCTCCGCCGTGGTGAGGGCCTGCTTCAGCATCGCCGCCGACTCCTCCGGGTCCCGCTCCCGGGCGACCGTGGCGAGCAGTTCCCGGGCCTGGCAGGCGACCACCGGCAGCCCGTACCGCTCCGCGGCGTCGGCGGCCGAGCGGGCCAGTTTCTCCGCGTGCTGGGTGCGGTCGGGGCCGGGCGTGTCGAGGGCGAGGTAGGCGGCGGTGACGTCCACGGCGGCGGCCGTCGCGTCGTCCGGCGCGGACGTCAGCACCTCGCGGGCGCGGGAGATCTGCCGGTTGCCGTCGCCCCATCGGCCCGCCGTGTGCGCGACCTTGGCCAGCCGGGTGTGCAGTGTGGCCAGCCGGGCGGGACTGAGGCCCGCGCCGTCCAGCGCGTGCAGATCCTCGGCCAGGTCGAAGGCGCGGGCGAAGTCACCGGCCTCGGCGAGCGCCGGCAGCAGGTTCTCCAGCACTTCCGCCCGGGCCTGGGGGTCGGCACCGGCGGCCAGCAGACGCTCGGCGCTGCTGAGCAGGGTCACCGCCGAGCCGAGCGCACCTGCCGCGAGCGCCCGGCCACCGGCGGTGGCGAACAGCCGCCCGGCTTCGGCGCGGTCCCCGGCCTCGCAGCGCAGCCCGGCCGCGAGCGCGCACCAGTCGCCGCCCAGTTCGGGATGCAGCTCCTCCGTGGCCTCCGCGCCCCGCCGGGCCAGCTCCGCCCGCCGGCCGGGCGTCATCTGCGTGAACAGGGCCTCCACGGTGAGGGAGTGCCGGAAGGAGTACCAGTCGGGGGCGGGCTCGTCGGGAATCACCAGCCGGGCGGCCACCCCCGCGTGCAGATGGCTGAGCAGGGCCCGGTCGTCGATGTCCGTCATGCGCTGCAGCACGCTCAGCGGGAAGCGCCGACCGAGGACGGCGGCGGCCGACAGCAGGGTCAGGCCCTGCTCGCCGAGCCGGTCGATACGCCGCAGGATGCCCCGCGCCAGCGTGGAGGAGACGTCACTGCGTAAATCGCCGACCGCCCGCCAGCCCTCCGGCCCCTGCACCAGGGTACCGGCCCCGATCATGGACTGCAGCAGTTCCTCGACCAGGTACGGGCTGCCCGCGCTGTCCTCCCACAGCCGCTGCAGCACCGGCACCGGCACCTCGGCGGGGGAGTCCGTGCCGAGCTGGGCCGCGACCATGCCGTCGACCTGGGGGCGGGTCAGCGGGGGCAGTTCCACCAGAGTGGCGGCTCCGCGGCGGCGGGCCGACTGCGCGAGGTCGAGCGCGTCGCTGAAGTCCGTCCGCACGGTGGCGAGCAGCAGGACCGGCGTGTATTCGAGGTTGTCCACCAGGTATTCGAGGACGCCGAGCGTCTCCGGGTCGGCGTCGTGCAGGTCCTCCAGCAGCAGGAGCTGGCCCTGGCCGCGGGCGGCGGCCATGAGCAGACGCAGTACCGCCTCGCCCAGGATGACCATGGAACTGCTCTCGCGCTCCCCGGTGTCCCAGTCGGGAATCAGCCGTCCGAGGACCGGACGGTAGGGACCCAGGGCCGAGTCGTCGAGGGGTTCGCCGCTGCGGAACAGCGACATCAGCGCCTCGGTCAGCGGCCGGAACGGTACGGCCGGGCCCGTGGTGCTGCTGCGCCCGCGCAGGACCCGCATCCCGGCCCCGAGCGCACCGCCCACGGCCTCCGCCGCCAGCCGCGACTTGCCGACACCGGCCTCGCCGACCAGGAAGACCACACCGCCGCGTCCTTGCCGGGTGTCGGCCAAGGCGCTTTCGAGTAGACCCAGTTGAAGGTCCCGCCCGACCAGGGAAGGCGCATGGGAACGCATGAACGCAGATGATAATCGGAATGTCGGGATGTGCGGCAGGTCGCGCCGCAGACCAACGCGGCGGCGCGGGCCCGCCGAGCGGGTCCGCGCCATCGCGAGGTGGTCAGATCTGACCGGGGGTCACTGCGGGGCGGAGACCGAGGTGTCCAGCGTGCTCAGGGTGATGACGATGCCGCTGGTCAGCACCAGGCCGGCCAGCACCCGGGCGCGGGCGCAGGCGCGGTTGCGGCCCTTGAGCGTGATTCCGCCCGCGGCGTCCTGCTCGGTCCCGGCGGCGTCGGCGGTGGCGGTGGCGGTGGCGGTGGCGGTGAGGTTCTGGTCCATGGCGGTGATCCCCTTCTGGTGTCCCGTGCGGGAACACGGGGTGGGAGGTGGATTGAGTCCGTGGTGCGCTTGGGGGTTGAGCGGCCGAGCGGTTGCGCGATGGAGCGGTTGAGCGTCAGTGGGCCGGGTGGTGGCCGAGGAGCAGGACGGACGGGACCGTCCCGGGGTGGGCCAGACGGAGCAGCCCGTAGCCGATGCCGGACAGTCCGGTCAGCAGCCCGGGAGAGGGGACGTGGTCGGGGGTGGCACATCGGTGGCTCTGTGCCTCGACCAGCGCGAGCACCTGCCCGGTGAGCCCGGTCAGAGCCCCGGCGGCAGTCCTCTCGCCGTGTCCGGCGAGCACGGCCAGGGCCTCCAGGGTGCCGAGGCCGCCGTGCCCGAGGCTCAGGTCCGGACCCACCCCGGCCTGAGCGAGCCGCGCCGACGCGGGCCGCACATCGGCACCGGACGCCGGCTGAGCGGCGGCTGCCGCCACCCCGGCGAGCCCCGACGCCCAGGACGGATCCCCCGCCCCGGCACCGTGGAGCGCGTCGCGCAGCAGCGCACGGCCGGCCTCCGCGTGCCCGGCGGCACGTCCGGGCCGCAGCGCGGCGTAGCGCAACAGCGCCCAGCCGATGCCTGCGATGCCGTCGGCGAATCCCCAGGCACCGGCGAACCCGGGGTCTGCGTCGCTGCCGGCCACTGCCACCAGCAGCCGGTCCGCCACGGTGTCCGCAAGGCGCAGGGCCTCCGGTACGCCCGCCGCCTCGTGGGCGGTGACGGCCGCTGCCAGCGCGCCGGCGGTGCCGGTGGCCAGGCTCGGGTCGGGGCAGGCGGCGGCTGCGTGGCCGAGCGCGGTGAGGGCGTCCGGCAGACAGCCCGTCAGCTCCGGGTCCAGCAGGACCGACAGCCGCACCAGGGCGTACAGGATGCCCCCGAGCCCGTCGTACGCGCCGGGGCCGGCCGCCGCGCCCAGTTCGGGGTCGGCGGCCAGCGCCTTCAGCAGCGCGGGCAGCGGCTGTACGGCCTCGCGGGCCAGCGTGGCGTACCGGCCGGCCCCGGCCAGCGCGTCCGCCTGGGCCAGGAACAGGGCGGCCCCGCAGTAGCCCTGCGCGAGCCCGGCGCCCATGGGCAGCACCGCCCAGTGCGGTCCGGACACCCGTTCCAGCCCCAGCCAGTTGGTCCGGCCGCCGTCGCGCACCGCGCGGGCCGCGATCTCGTCGGCGATCCCGCAGGCCGCGGCGAGCAGCCGGGACGGCTCCGGCGCAGCGGCCGGCACCGGCGCCACCGCCAGTTCGGACCTGGGCCGTGCCAGCGGCGAACCGGCGCCCCGGGCCGCGAGCGTGGCCGAGATGACCCACTCCTGGTCGTGGCAGTCGACCTCGTCCATCCGGGAGATCTTGGCCCGGACCGCGTCCAGACTCGCCATCGGCAGCACCCCGGGGAGCCAGGTCCCGCCGGCCGCCCGGACCCCTGTGCCGGACGGCCGGTGGACGAACAGCGGTACATCCCCGCGCCACAGGTCGGCCGTCTCGTGCTCGACGAGCCGCCGGCGTGTCTCGTCGTGCTCCGACTCCGTCCACAGCACGGCGAAGACGCTCTCCCGGGCCAGCGCGTCGCTCAGCAGCGACGGGTGCGTGGACTCCTCCAGGAGTGTCGTGTAGAGCCGGGTCGAGCGGGCGATGAGCCGCGCCGGGCTGTCGGCCCTGGCCGTCAAGGGCCCGCCTTCGCCGATCAGTTCACCGCCGTGCGCGGCGATCGCCGCGTACGCCGTGCGGAAGCCCGCCAGCAGGGCCGCCCGGTGGTCGGCGCCGTCCAGCGGGTGGCCGTCGGGCAGCGGATGGTTCTGCGCGGCCGGACTGAGCACCAGGGCGCGGACGGCCCGCATGGTGTCGGTGCCGCTGTCCTCCCAGCGCAGGCCCTCGCTCGGGTACGTGCCGTCGGTGGACCGGCCGAGCGCGGAGATGTCGAGCGCCCCGTGCTCGCCGATCAGCAGATGGGGGAGCAGGCAGGTGCGGTGCACCGAGGAGTGCAGGGCGTCCGAGGCCGGGTCGGCGCCGGCCGTCATGGCCTGCGGCAGCCCCGTGTGGAGCAGGGTCTCTGCGTCCACCAGGACGGGCTGGTCGCCGCAGGCGATCACGTTCTCGTAGTGCATGTCCGCGCCGTCCACCGCGTACAGCAGCGCCAGCAGCGCGCCCTGGCGGCGGTAGAACGTGTCGGTCTCGGTCACCGAGCGGCACCAGCGGTGTGCCACGAACTCCAGCCACCCGTACGCCTCGCGGCGCAGGCTGCGTGGAGTGCGCAGGTCCAGCCCGGGAACCCTGGCGTTGAGCCAGCCCACCAGGTCGTCCAGCAGGGCGTGCTGCTCCAGCGACCGCGGCTTGTACACGAGCCGGTCGCCGGCCGCGAAGTGCAGCACCGCGACCGCCCGGTTGCCCTGGTGCGCATCCCCGCGGCCGAGGTCGGCCCGGGTCAGCGCGCCCGGGTCCCGCCCGTCGAGGAGTCCGGCGACCAGGTCGTCCCGGTCGGCCCGGAACCGGCGCACCAGTTCCGCCGTGGCGTCGGCCGCGTCGAGCGCGGTCTGCCCGAGCATCCGGGCCAGCACCGGGTAGGCGGCCAGCAGCTCGCCCAGGCCCCGCCGGCCGCCGGTCCCGGCGACGAAGGAGGCGAACCGCTCGCGCGGGCCGGCCCCGGCCAGCCGTCCGGCGCGCCGCGCGAGGTCGAGTTCGCGGACCAGGGTACGGGCGGCCTGCCGTACCAGCTGATACGTCAGCCGCTCCTCGAACGCCCCCCGCCACACCGCCTGTTCGGCCTCCGGGAGTTCCTCCAGGACGGCGGCCAGGCGTGCCGTGGCCGGGGCGACGAGCAGCCGTACGACGGGGGCGAAGACGTCGGGTCCGTCTCCCGGGGCGCGGTCCGCCTCCGGCTCCCGGCCTTCCGTGCCGCGCGCTGCCATGCCCTCGTGCGCCGCCGGGCCCCCGCAGGCCGCCTCGCCCTCGGGTGCCGTCTCGTACTGTCCTGTCGGCTGCAGGGCCTCTTCGACGTACGCGGCCCAGCGAGGCTTGGCGGTCCGGGCGGCCAGCCGCTCGGCGCTCTCCGCCGCCAGGGCCGCCGCCGTGGCGCCGTCCACCCCCAGGTGGGCCAGCCGTGCGGCGAAGCCTTCGAGGTCCCCGGCGGCCCAGGGAGCGGGGCCGGCGGGGGCGGTGGCGGCGGCCGCCACCGGGAGGCCGGGGGCGGCGAGGCGTTCCGCGAGGGACAGCGCCGGGGCCCACCAGGCGAGCGGCAGGCCGGCGCTCCGGGGAGTCGGGAGGCTGGCGGTCTCAGTCACGAGACGAAGGTCGCAGACCCCGTACACCCCCCACATGGGGAACCATCCCCCATATTCTCCGCGGGCCCCCACCCCGCCTACGTGCCGGCTGGGGGACGGGCATCGGCCGTCCGGTGTCTGGTCGGGTAGAAGTGCAGGTCGGCCAGGGTCCACCCGGATCCGTCCGACCGCTCGCGCAGGCCCCTGCGAAGAAGAACGGCGCCACCCACAGGCGAGCCGATCCGGCCCCCGCTCCCACTCGGCCGACGGGCCGAGCCCCCATCCGCCGGCCCTCGACCCCCGTGTCCCGCTACCCCGTCCCCCCACCGCTGCCCCCACCCGCCCCGCACAGAAGCCGGCTCGGTCCGTCCGGCGGCCCGGATCGCCCCGCCGTCATCGTGCGCCGGCCCTGTGAGCGCCGCGCCGGCGCCCGTCCCCCGGGGCACTGCTCGCCGGTCCGGCGGGAAAGGTGGGGAACGACTACCGATGTTCCCCACCGGGCCCCCACGGCAGGGTGCTGCCCAGTACCCCCCACCGCCCGCAGCGCTCATGGCAGGGCGGACGACCTTCCAAGGAGCAGCAGATGGGAGAACCCGTACCCGTCGGTGTGGCCGCGCTCGACCCGGTGCTGGAGGCAGGCACCCGCAGCACCCTGCTGGCGTGCCCGGAGCTGACCGTGTGCGAGCCCGGTGCCGCACGGGTCGCCGTCCTCACCGTGGACCGGCTCGGACCCGCCGAACTCGACATGGTACGCATCACCCGCGCCCAGCCCGCCCGGCCGGCCGTCGTCGTCGTGGCCGGCGCGCTCGCCTCCGGCGACGCCCTGCACGCCCTGGCCGCCGGTGCCCGGGGCCTGTTGCTGCGCCGCGAGGCCGACGCGGCGCGCTTGGCCCACGCGGTGCTGGCCGCCGCCCGAGACGACTGCACCCTGCCGCCCGACCTGCTGGAACAGGTGCTGGACCGGCCGGGCGCCGCCCGGCACGGCAGCGGTGGCTGGGCGGGCAGTGCCCTGTCGGAGCGTGAACGCTCGGTCCTGCGGCTGGTCGCCGACGGGCACGAGACGGCGGAGATAGCCCAGCGCCTCGCCTACTCCCCGCGCACCGTGACCACCGTGGTGCACGACATCACCCAGCGGTTCCGGTTGCGCAACCGCGCCCACGCGGTCGCCTACGCACTCCGGGCGGGCCTCCTGTGACGGCCACGCTGCCCACCGTCCCCGCCCTGGCCGCCGCCACCGTCACCGCCCTTTCCGCGCCGCCCGGTGTGCCACGGATCCGCATCCGCTCCGCGCGTGACGCGGACCGCCTGCGCACCCTCGCCCGCCGCGCCGGCCTCGCCTGCACATCCGGACCCGAAGACCCCGCCTGCCCGCCCCACGAACCCGGCACCGTCACCGTGCTCGTCGCCGACGACGCGGAACGGGCCCTGCGGGACGTGCGGCGCGCAGGGCCGCTGCTCGTCGTGTGCGACAGCGTCACCCGGTCCGGCCTGCTGCGCGCCGTGCGTGCCGGAGCCGTCGTCCTGCGGAGCGCGGACCTCACCGAGGAGACGCTGCTGGCCGGGGTGCGCCGGGCCGGCCATCCGCACCCGAGCATTCCCTACCCGGTGCTCTCCCACCTGCTGACCGCGGGCCCCGAGCACGGCGGCCCGGCCCTGTCCGGCACCCGGCCCGCACTGACCGCCCGGCAGACCTCCGTGCTGTGCCTGCTGGCGGAGGGACACGCCAACGCGGACATCGCGCGGCTGCTGCGCTGTTCCGAGCACACCGTGAAGAACGTCGTCTACGAGGTCATGGCACGCCTGCAGGCCCGCAACCGGGCCCACGCGGTCGCCCACGCCCTCCGCCACGGCCTCATCTGACACCCCGTCGGGCGCACCGTGGAGGCCGGTGCGGGAGACGGGAGCCGGGGGACGTACGCCTCAGTACGGCGCAGCGGGCAGCCGCCGGGGTTCGATGCGCTCCTCCACCGCCCGCCCTCCCTCCCGCGTCACCACGTACGCGCCGGCGCCCGGCACTTCGGTGACGGCCTCGACCAGCTCGGTGCCCCGGTAGACCAGGCCCACCCCGTCGTCGGTGCAGTGGGCCGTCGCGAAGGTGCCGTCCGCCACGAGCCGGTGGATCAGCGGGCGCCGGCCCGCGTCGGAGTCGTAGTGCACGCCGTTGCCGTACGGCAGCAGCCCGAGCGCGTCGGTGACCGGGCGCAGGTCGGGCCCGAAGGAGTCGGTCGCACCGCCCTGGTACCAGCAGATGGAACCGGCGCTGACGCCGGCGAGGACCACCCCCGCCCGCCACGCGCGGCGCAGCACGGCGTCCAGGCGGTGCACCCGCCACACGGCGAGCAGGTTGGCCACCGAACCGCCCATCACCCACACCACGTCGTGCCCGAGGACCGTGTCCTCGACGTCCTCGACGTTCGGCATGGGGAACAGGTGCAGGGGAGTGAGGTCGAAGCCCGCCACCCGGGCCGCCTCGTGCATCCTTGCGGTGACGTGCTCGGCGTCCCCGACCGCCGTGCCGACGTACAGGATCCGCGGGCGTCTGCGGTGCACGCCGGAGAGGTCGACCGCGTGGTGGACCAGGCCGTCGAAGAGCACCCTGGTGCGGGCGCTGACGCGGTGGCCCCCGGAGGTGGCGAGGATCGTGGGCTGCGCAGCGGTCACGCGTGTGATCGTAACGCGGCGGCCCTTCCCGGGACGTGGGGAAGTCGTGAAGGCGGAGTTCCGCGGTGCTCCGGGTGACGACGCACCCCTCTGCCGACGGCCCAGCGGGGGCCGGTCGTTGCGACCGGCCCCCGCTCATGTCGTCTCTCCAGGTCAGGACGTCTGCAGCGCCACAGCCGCCGCATACCCCGCCGGGACGAGGACGTCCCGCAGGGTCCAGTCGGCCGCCGGTGCCACGGGCAGCGGACCGGTTCCGACGTAGTCCAGCGCCGGATTGCGCACCAGACCCGTGCCCAGGCCCTTGAGGTAGGCCTCCTTGCGGACCCAGGCCCGCGTGAAGGCCGCCGGACGTTCGTGCGCGGGCAGCCGCGCCAGCTCGTCGGCCTCCGCCACGTGCAGCGCCGACTGTGCGTCGAGCACCGCCTGCGCGGTGGCCAGCCCCTCCACGTCGACGCCCACCGGCGCCGGAGCGAGCGCCACCATCACCAGGCCGCCGCTGTGCGACAGGGAGAAGTGCACGCCCGGCGTGCGCAGCGCCGGCCGGCCGTGCGGCCCGCCGCAGCCCGCGCACGGTTCACGCACCAACGGCAGCGCCTCGGCCCGGATGCCGAGCAGCACGCTCAGCACGCTGCGCAGCGCCGCGTGCGCGACGACGTAGGCGTCCCGGTCCCGGGCGCGCCGGAACGCGCGCGCCCGCGCCCTCTCCTCCGCGTCCAGCAACTCCTGCGCGTCACGCAGTGCCCGCTCGTCCTGTGCGCCGACCTGGGCCAGGTACAGCTCCAGCGGCCCCCGCAACGCGCGCGGGCGCAGGCCGTAGGGCTCACGCCGCAGGCACGACAGGTCCAGTACGGCCGGGCACAGCCCCTGCGCATCCGGCGGGGCATGGGCCGGCCGGGACAGCAGCGGACCCGCGTGCGGCTCAGACATCAGCCCCGGCCAGGCGGCGGCGCAGGCTGAGCGGACGCATGTCCGTCCAGATCACGCCGATGTGGTCCAGGCACTCCTGCCGGGAACCGCGCCGGCCCTCCGGGTGCCAGCCCGCGGGCAGCTCGCGGTCCGCCCGCCAGATCGAGTACTGCTCCTCGTCGTTGCGCACCACGAGATACACCTCGTCGGTGTCGGGGGGTGCGGTGTCCGCGCGTCCGTTCTCGGGGCGGACCCCCTGACCGCCCGTGCCGGTCGCGGAGTTGTCGTGCGTCACGGTGAACCTCCCGCAGGTGATGGGCCGGCCGCAGGTCGCCAGGCCGACGAGGCCAGCGTGGACCGGCGCCCCGCGCCAGGGCAGGGACGAACGCGCTGACCCGGTGGCGCGCGTTGCTGCCGGATCTTCCCTGGTGGCGAACCACCCCGGCGCGGGACCGTGCTGACCGGTCGCGGAGAGCCCGGCGCCCCGGAACACCCGACGGCGGCACCCGCCGCCCGGCCGGGCCACGCCCACCCGCGACCCCCTTTCCGGAAGGAGCCACGCGATGTCGGACGAGCACGCACCGGTCCTGCTGCCGGGCGGAGGATGGCGGCTGTGGGAGCAGTTCGCGCTGCGCGGCCCCGGCTTCCCCGCCGACGGCGTGCTGCGCCTCGCCCCGCCCGGACTGGCGGAGGCCGCCGACAAGTTCGGCCCGGACTTCGACCAGGCCGGGCCCGAGTGGCAGGCCTTCACCGAGGATCTCTGCGAGGCCGCCGTACGCACCGCCCGGCAACTGCAGGAGATCGCCGCCGAGCCCCGTTTCCAGGCGGCCCTGGCCTGGCAGAACCCGGCCGTCCTGCGTACCGGTATCGCTCCGTTCCTGCGCTGGACGCCGAGCGCGGCCGGCCGCAGCAGCATGCCGCGCCAGCGCGAGGAACTGGTCGCCCACTACTGGCAGCGGTTCTGCGTGAAGAACGACACCATCGGCTTCTTCGGGCCGGTCGGCTGGGGCCGCTGGGACCCGGCCGCGCCGCACGCCGTGGGCATCGACGCCGGGCAGGGCTTCCTCGCCGCATCGGAGGTGTACTTCTCCGGCTGGGCGATCGACGCCCTCGCGAAGGTCCTCGCCCAGGACCGGGACCTGATGCGCTGGATCCCGCCGCGCCGCGTGTCCTTCGTACGCCTGTCGGACGGGACCGTACGGGTTCCGGGACGGCCCTCCCAGCCGATCGGCGCGGCCGAGCTGGCCGTGCTCGAGCTGTGCGACGGCACCCGGCACCCACAGGCGATCGCCCGGGCCCTCGGCATCGAGGCCGGCGAAGCCGCCCGGATCGTCGGCGAGCTGGCCTCCCGCCGCTGGGTGCACTGGCGTCTGGAGGTGCCCGCCGCCACCCACCCCGACCGTGCCCTGCGCGCCATCCTCGAGCGCGTCCCCGACACCGAAGCCCGGGACCGGGCCCTGGCCGCACTCGCCGTGCTGGAACGCCGCCGGGACGCCGTGCGCGCCGCCGGTACCGACGCCGCCGCGCTGACCGCCGCGATCGGCGCCCTGGAGGCCGACTTCGCCGCCCTCACCGACAACGACGCCCAGCGGGCCAAGGGCGAACGCACCGCGCCCTGCCGGGGGTTGGTGTACTCCGACACCCGGCGGGCGGCCACCGCCACGGCCGGCGCCGGGCTGCTCGCCCATCTGGAGCCGCTGCGACTGTGCCTGACCGCCGCCCGCTGGATGACCAACCACTTCGCCGACGCCGTCCGCACCCGCCTGCGCGCCGCCCACGACCGCCTGCGGGCCGACGGCCAGCCCGTGGACGTCGGCACCCTGTGGCTGCACACGCTGCCCTCCCCGCACCCCGACGCCGGTGACCTGATCGACGCCGCCCAGGCCGAACTGCGCGCCAGGTGGGCGAGGATCCTCGACCTGCCGCCGGACGCGCGCCGGGTGCGGTTCACCACCGAGGAGCTGGCGGAGGGCGTGCGCCGCGAGTTCGACGAGCCGGGCGACGGCTGGTCGCTGGCCCGGTACGTCAGCCCCGACGTCCTGGTGATCGCCGAGGACGACGATGCCCTCGCCCGCGGCGACGTCCGACTCGTCCTCGGGGAGATGCACTGCGCCCTGAACACGATGGGCGCCTCCCTCTTCGTCCACCAGCACCCCGACCGGGACAGCCTGATCGCCGAGACCGGCCGCGACTTCCCCGGCCCGCGCCTGCTGCCCATGCTGCCCAAGGAACTCCCGCTGAAGTGGTCGACGCGTAGCCGGCCCTCCCTGGACCGGCCCGAGGACCACTGCGTGGCCCTGGTCGACCAGACCGGCGACCCGTACCGCCCCCGCACCGTGCTCGCCGCCGACGTCGAGGTCCAGGACCGGGACGGCCGCCTGGCCGCCGTCCTGCCCGACGGAACCGCCTACGACCTGCTCGACGTGTACGCCAACACGCTCACCCAGCGCGTCATGGACCGCTTCACGCTGCGCCCCGAGGGCGAGCACACCCCGCGGATCACCGTCGACCGCATGATCGTGGCCCGCGAGAGCTGGCAACTCCCGGTCAACGAGGTGGACTTCGCGGACGAGAAGGGGGAGGCCGCGCGCTTCGTCCGGGCCCGGCACTGGCAGCGCCGGCACGAGCTGCCCCGGTTCGTGTTCGTCGTCTCGCCGACCGAACCCCGGCCGTTCTACGTCGACTTCGACAGCCCCGTGTACGTCACCATCCTCGCCAAGGCGGCCCGCAGGCTCGCCCGCAAGGACCCCGGCGCCCGGCTGAAGGTCAGCGAGATGCTGCCCACCCCGGAGCAGGCCTGGCTCACCGACGACGAGGGCCGCCGTTACACCTCCGAACTCCGTTTCGTCGCCGTCGACCAGACGGCCGGCGGCCTGGCAGCGGGGGAGGCGTGATGCGCACCGTCGCCGACGACATCGCCCAGCACGCCGCCCGGGAGCCCGGCCGGATCGCGCTCAGCACCCCGGCCGGGGACGTGACCTACGCCCGGCTCGCCGCACGCATCGAGGAACTGGCAGGCCGCTTGCGTTCGTGCGGCGCCGGGCCGGAGACCGTGTGCGCGGTGGCCGTGGAGCACGGCTCGGAGGCGGTGGCGGCCATCGCGGCGGTCCTCCGCTGCGGGGCGGCCTTCCTCACCCTGGACGTCGGGCAGCCCCGCGAGCGCCTGGCCGCCTTCGCCCGCAGTGCGGGCGCCCGCCTGCTGGTGACCACCTCCGCGCTCGCCCCGGCCCTGGACCCCGCCCTCGGCCCGGACCTGCCCGCCGTCCTGCTGGACCGGCCCGTGAGCCAGGACCCCCCTGCACCCGGCCGTCCCGCCGTCGACCCCCGCGCCCTCGCCTACGTCAGCCACACCTCCGGCAGCACCGGGGAGCCCAGCGCCGTCCTGGTCGAACACGCCGCACTGGACACCTACTTGCGGGACACCGCCCACGCCTTCCGCCTCGGCCCCGACACGGTGGCCCTGCAGACGGCACCGCTCGGCTACGACGCCTCGATCCGGGACACCTTCGCGCCGCTCCTCGCCGGAGCCCGGCTGGTGATCGTGGACCGGGCCCGGCTGCTGCGTCCCGAGGAGTTCGCGCGGACCGTACGCGAGCACCGGGTGACGGCCCTGCTGAGCGTGACCCCGTCCTTCCTGGCCCACCTGGCCGGACAGACCGGCCTGGACGACCCGCTGGCCGGCGTCACCCTGGTGGCCTCCAGCGGCGAGTCCCTGCGCCCGTTCCTCGCCGCCGGCGGACGCGGTCTCGTACCCGGCACGCTCGTCAACCAGTACGGGCCCACCGAGTGCACGATGACCACCACCCGGCACCGCGTGCCCGCCGAGCCGGACCCCTCCGCCGACCTCGTGGGCACGCCCCGCGCCGGAGCCGTCGTCCGGGTCCTGGACGCCGACCTCGCGCCCGTCGCCGACGGCACCGTGGGCGAGGTGTACATCGGGGGAGCCGGTGTGGCCCGCGGCTACGGCGGCCGGCCGGCCCGTACGGCCGAGTGCTTCGTCCCCGACCCCTACGGCCCGCCCGGCGCCCGCCTCTACCGCACCGGTGACCTCGGCTGGCTGGGCCGGGGGGGCCTGCACTACGTGGGCCGCACCGACCGGCAGGTGAAGATACGCGGCTACCGCGTCGACCCCGCCGAGATCGAGGGCGCCCTGCTCTGCCACCCGAACGTCACCGGGGCCGTGGTCACGCCCCACAGCGACGACCGGGGGCGCGTCCACCTCCTCGCGCACGTCACCGGCGATCTGGCCGGCACCACCGACGCGGAGCTGCGCCGCCACCTCGCCCGCACGCTCCCGCCCCACCTGATGCCCCGTCGCTTCCTCCGCCTCGACGCGCTGCCCACCACCCGCGGCGGCAAGGCCGACCGACGGCTGCTGGCCGGCGCCGGGGGCACCGCATGACCGCCACCGCGGTCCGCCTGGGCCACGCCGACCTGAGCGCCGCCGCCGACCGTATCGCCCCGCACGTCGTCCGCACCCCGCTGCTGCCCGGACCGGCGCCGGCGGGCGGCCCGCGGCTGCTGCTGAAGGCCGAACACCTCCAGTCGGCGGGCTCGTTCAAGGTACGCGGCGCCGCCAACGCCGTCCTCGCCCTGGGCGCCCGCCGGATCGTCACCGGCTCCTCCGGCAACCACGGCCTCGCCCTCGCCCGGCTCGCCCGCACGCTCGGCATCCCGCTGACCGTGGTCTTCGCGGCGGGCGCGGCCCCGGCCAAGGCCGCCGCCATCCGGGCGCTCGGCGCCCGGACCGTGCAGGTGGGCGGCGGGGTGGCCGAACGGGAGGAACGCGCCCGTGCCCTGGCGGGCGAGAGCGGCGCCGTGTTCATCCCCTCCTCCGACCATCCCCTGGTGGTGGCCGGTCAGGGCACCGTCGGCACGGAAGTGCTCGCCGACGCCCCCGACACCGAGACGGTCTACGTCCCCACGGGCGGCGGCGGACTCCTCGCCGGCGTCTGCCTCGCCGCCGTCGGCCACCCCGTCCGCGTGGTCGGTGTCGAACCAGCCCTCACCCCGCGCTACGCCCGCTCCCTGGCCGCCGGCCGTCCGGTCCGCCTGCCTCCCGCCACGACCGTGGCGGACGGGCTGCGCGGCCAGCGCCCCGGAAACGTCCCCTATCCGATCATCCGCCACCGCGTCGACGACCTGATCACCGTCGGCGACGCCGAGATCCTGGCCGCCACCGCCCTGCTGCGCCGGTACGGCATCGACGCCGAACCGAGCGGAGCCGTCGCCCTCGCCGGGGCCCTGCGCGCCGGCCGCCGCGAACGAGCCGTGGCCGTCGTCTCGGGCGGCAACACCGCCGCCCGCCTGCACGCCCTCCACACGACTGCCCAAGGAGCAGACACCATGAACCCGAACACCGCCACCGCCACCGCCACCAGCACCCTCGACCTGCTCGTCGGCATCTTCCGGGACGTGCTGGGCCTGCCCGAGCTCACCGCGGACACCGACTTCTACGAGGCGGGCGGCGATTCGCTCACCGCCTTCCAGATCACCGGCCGCCTCCAGGAGGTGCTCGGTGCGGACGTCCCCGTCTCCCTGGTCTTCGCCTACCCCACGCCCCAGGACCTGGCCGAGGTCGTCGACGCGGACTACGGCGTCGCCTGACCCGCTTCTCCGCCGGCCAGGACCGTCCGACCCGTCGTCCACCCGCGCTCGCCAAGGAGAGCCGTGCCATGACCGAAGACCTCGTGCCGTCCCTCGGCCGCTGGCGGCTGTGGGAGCAGTTCGCCCTGCGCGGGCCCGGCTTCCCCGCCGACGGCGTACTGCGCCTCGCCCCGCCCGGACTCGCCGAGGCGGCCGACAAGTTCGCCCCCGGCGACACCCTCGACGGCGCCCGCTGGAGGGAGTTCACCCCGCTGTTCGCGGGCGCCGCCGTGGACACCGCCCACACCCTGCAGAACATCGCCCGCATACCCGCCTTCCGCGAGGCGGTCGCCTGGCAGAACCGGCCGGTGCTCGCCTCCGGGATCGCCCCGTTCCTGCGCTGGACCCCGAGCGCGGACAGCCGCAGCAGCATGCCGCGCCAGCGCGAGGAACTGGTCGCCCACTACTGGCAGCGGTTCTGCGTGAAGAACGACACCATCGGCTTCTTCGGCCCCGTCGGCTGGGGCCGCTGGGACCGGACCGTGCCGGGCGTCGCCGTCGACACCGGGTCCGGACTGATCGCCGACTCCACCGTCTACTGGGCGAGTTGGGGCATCGACGCACTCGCGAAAACCCTGGACGCCGACCCGGAGCTGCGCGAGTGGATCGCACCCCGGCGGGTGCCCTTCGTCGCACTGGACGGGAACCGGGTCCGGGTGCCCGGCCGGCGCCCGGTGGCCGTGTCCGCCGAGGCCGCCGCCGTACTCGCCCGCTGCGACGGCATCCGGCCGGCCCGGCGGATCGCCGCCGAGCTGCCCGGCCTCGACGTGCCGGCCGTCCTGGCCGACCTGGTCGCCCGCCGCTGGGTGGTGTGGCGCCTGGAGGTCCCCGCCGGCACCCACCCCGACCGCGACCTGCGCTCCTGGCTGGACTCCGTCGGCGCACCCGGGCCACGCCGGCGCGCACACGCGGCCCTCGACCGGCTGGAGCGGGGGCGCGCCCTGGTGGCGGCGGCCCGGGACGTGGACGAGCTGGTCACGGCCCTGTCCGGCCTGGAACGCGAGTTCACCGACCTGACCGCCACGCCCGCCGTACGGGAGAAGTCCGCGGCCACCGCCCCCTGCCGGGCCCTGGTGTACTCCGACACCCGCCGGGCCGCGACCGCCCGCCTCGGCCCGGCCGTCCTCGACGCGTTGCGCCCGCTGCGCCTCCTGATGGACAGCGCCGGGTGGCTCACCTCCCGGCTGGCCGCGACGGTGACGGCCGAGGCGCGCCGCGTGTACGACCGGCTCGCCGCCGAGGGACCGGTCGACCTGGCGTCGTTCTGGTTCGGCTGCCTGCCCGTGCTGCACGGCCCCGCCCGCGCCGAGGCCACCTCCCTGCAACGGGAGTTCGCCGAGCGCTGGCAGCGCGTCCTCGCCGTCGCCCCGGGCGCCCACCGGGTCTGCGTACGGCTCGCGGACATCGAGGACCGGGTCCGCGAGGAGTTCGGCACGGGCGGGGGCGGCTGGACGGCCGCACGCTATCTGAGCCCGGACCTGATGATCGCCGCCGACGGGGCCGAGGCAGTCGCTCGGGGCGCGTTCACCCTCGTCCTCGGCGAACTCCACATCGCCGCCAACACGTTGGGCGCCTCCCTCTTCACCCACCAGCATCCCGACGTACGCGAACTGCACGCCCTCACCGACCGCGACCACCCCGGCCCGCGCCTGCTGCCCCTGATCCCCAAGGAACACCGCGCCCGCCTCTCCGCCCGCGTCCGCCACACCCTCGTACGCCCCCAGGACCACCAGGTCGCGCTGGCCGACTTCACGGCGGATCCCGCCCGGCCGCGCACCGTGCGCAGCGCCGACGCGCGGGTCGAGGAACGCGACGGCGATCTCGTCGTCGTCCTCCCGGACGGCTCGGCGTTCCCCGCGATCGACGTCTTCTCGCACGTCCTGACCACCCTGGCCATGGACCTGTGCCGATTCCTCCCGGAGGCGGAGCACTCGCCCCGGGTGACCGTCGACCGGCTCGTCGTCGCCCGGGAGACCTGGCGGGTGCCGGCGGCGGACGCCGCCTTCGCCGACGACAAGGACGAGGCCCGCCGGTTCGTCCGCGCCCGCCACTGGCGCACCGGACTCGGTCTGCCCCGCTTCGTTTTCGTCGTCTCCCCGACCGAATCGCGGCCGTTCTACGTCGACTTCGACAGCCCCGTGTACGTCACCATCCTCGCCAAGGCGCTGCGCCGGCTGGCCCGCAAGGACCCCGAGGGCACGGTGACGGTCACCGAGATGCTGCCGACGCCGGAGCAGGCCTGGCTGACCGACGACGAGGGCAGGCGCTACACCTCGGAGCTGCGATTCGTGGCCTTCGACACCGAGTCGGCGCCCTGACCTCTCGGGGGCGGCCCGGACCAGGGTGAGCGGGTGGTCGTGGAACAGGGCGTGCTCCTGCCCGGCCTCGCCCACGTGGTGGGGCGGCCCGTCCGAACCGGCCGCCGGTGACACGGGTGGGTCCGGAAAGCACTTCCGGACCCACCCGGTCCGTCACCACGGCCTCGCCCGACCGGACGACCGGTGTGGTGCCCGGGGCCGGTTACTCTGAGTGGATGCTTGAGAATCTTCCTCCCTGTCCGAAATGCTCCTGCGAGTACACCTACGAGATGAACGCCCTGGTGGTATGCCCCGAGTGCGGCCACGAATGGGTGCCGGCCGAGGGTGCCGGCGAGGGCGCCGCGCCCGCTGAGCGGATCGTCAAGGACTCGGTCGGCAATGTGCTGAGCGACGGCGACACCGTGGTGGTGGTCAAGGCGCTCAAGGTGAAGGGCAGCCCCTCGGGGATCAAGGCCGGCACCAAGGTCCGCAACATCCGGCTCGTCGACGGGACCGACGGCCACGACATCGACTGCAGGATCGAGGGCTTCGGGGCCATGCAGCTGAAGTCCAGCGTGGTCAAGAAGGCCTGATCCGCCGCACCGGACCCGGGGGCTTCGCGCGGAGGCGGGGGTCGGCTGATGCGGAGTTGCAAAATTTCGCAATTGGTTAGATGCTTTGTTTGCTGCGTTCGCAGGTAGCCGCGGACGCAGCCCTCCGCGTCCGCCCCGGGGCTGAGGCGCTGTGTGGCGCTGCACGTCCCGGGAAAGAAGGGCCTGTCCCCGTGTCCGTTCCGCTGTACCAGGCCAAGGCCGAGTTCTTCCGGATGCTGGGACACCCGGTGCGCATCCGGGTGCTGGAGCTGCTCCAGGACGGGCCGAGCCCGGTCCGGGACCTGCTGGCCGCCATCGAGGTGGAGCCGTCCAGCCTGTCGCAGCAGCTCGCGGTGCTGCGCCGCTCCGGGATCGTCACCTCCGAGCGGGACGGCTCGACCGTCGTGTACGAGCTGGCCGGCGGGGATGTCGCGGACCTGATGAAGGCCGCGCGGCGCATCCTCACCGAGATGCTGGCGGGCCGCACCGAGCTACTGGCCGAGCTGCGGGAATCCGAGGTGACCGCACGATGACGACGACCCTGGCCGCCGTGCGGGACCGGATCACCGCGCTGCTGCCCAACAGCGGCGATCTCGCGGACATCCGCCGCGACCCGCGGCGCGATCTGCTCGCCGGACTGACCGTCGCGATCGTCGCGCTGCCCCTCGCACTCGGCTTCGGCATCTCCTCCGGGCTCGGCGCCGAGGCCGGCCTGGCCACCGCCGTCGTCGCAGGCGCGCTCGCCGCCGTGTTCGGCGGCTCGAACCTCCAGGTCTCCGGCCCCACCGGGGCGATGACCGTCGTCCTGGTCCCGATCGTCGGCAAGTACGGACCCACCGGTGTTCTCACCGTCGGGCTCATGGCGGGCCTCATGCTCGTCGCCCTGGCCGTGCTGCGTGCCGGGAAGTACATGCGGTACGTGCCCGCACCGGTGGTGGAGGGCTTCACCCTCGGCATCGCCTGTGTGATCGGGCTCCAGCAGATCCCCAACGCACTGGGGGTGCCCAAACCCGAGGGCGACCGGGTGCTGGTGGTGACCCGGCGCGCGTTCGAGGAGTTCGCCGCGGCCCCGAACTGGACCGCCGTCGGCCTCGCGGTCGCGGTCGCCGCGGTCATGCTGGCCGGGGCGCGGTGGCGGCCGGCGATCCCGTTCTCCATCGTCGCCGTCATCGGCGCGACGGTCGTGGCGCAGGTCGCGGGCCTGGACGCGGCGAAGCCGATCGGCGCCCTGCCGGCCGGTCTGCCCGCCCCCTCGCTGTCCTTCCTCGACCTCGGCTCGTTCGGCTCGCTGCTGGCCCCCGCCGTCGCCGTCGCCGCGCTGGCGGCCCTGGAGTCGCTGCTGTCGGCGTCGGTCGCCGACGGCATGACGGTGGGCCGGCGGCACGACCCCGACCGCGAGCTGTTCGGGCAGGGTCTCGCCAACATCGCCGCCCCGCTGTTCGGCGGGGTCCCCGCGACCGGTGCCATCGCCCGCACCGCCGTAAACGTCCGCACCGGCGCGGGCTCCCGGCTGGCCGCCCTGACCCATGCCGCGGCGCTCGCCGTGATCGTGTTCGCGGCGGCGCCCCTGGTCTCGAGGATTCCGCTCGCCGCCCTCGCCGGTGTCCTGCTGGCCACCGCGATACGCATGGTCGAGGTCGGCTCGCTCAGGGCGATGGCCAGGGCCACCCGCTCCGACGCGGTCGTCCTCGTCCTCACCGCCGCCGCCACGCTCGCCCTCGACCTCGTCTACGCCGTCCTCATCGGCCTGGTCGCCGCGGGTGCGCTCGCGCTGCGTGCCGTCGCCCGACAGGCCCGCCTCGACCAGGTGCCGCTCGACCGCGGCGACCACACCGCCGAGGAGCACCGGCTGCTGGCGGAGCACATCGTCGCCTACCGCATCGACGGCCCGCTGTTCTTCGCCGCCGCCCACCGCTTCCTGCTGGAGCTGACCGAGGTCGCCGACGTGCGGGTGGTCATCCTGCGCATGTCGCGGGTGTCGACCATGGACGCCACCGGTGCCCTCGTCCTCAAGGACGCGGTGGAGAAGCTGAACCGGCGCGGCATCCTCGTCCTGGCCTCCGGGATACGCCCCGAGCAGCGCCAGGTCCTGGACTCCGTGGGCGCCCTGGATCTGCTGTGCCACAAGGGCCGGGAGTACGCCGCCACCCCCGAGGCGATCCGGGCCGCCCGGGACCACCTGGAGAACGCCGGAGTGCTGCCCGTCCAGCCGGCCGCAAGCCGCAGCGAGGAACCCGCCCGGCCCCTGGAGCCCGGCCGCCCGGTCCGCCCGGAGGTGCGATGACCACCCCGCCGTGCACCCTGCCCCGCCGGCACGTGCTCACCCTGCCCACCGAGCCGGCCGCCGTCGGCCTCGCCCGCGAGACGGCCGAGCAGGCGTGGGCCGAGTGGGGTATCGGCCCGAGCCGTCCCGCGCTGGGCCCGGCACTGCTGATCCTCAGCGAGCTGGTGACCAACAGCGTCCGCCACGCCGCGGCGCTCTCCCCGCAGGTCACGGTGGTCTACGCGGCGGGCGCCGACTGCCTGGCCTTCGCCGTCCACGACCGCCACCCCCACCTGCCCCTGCTGCACGCGGCGGTCACCGGCTCCGGATCCGGCGGACTGGCCACCGTCATGGAACTCACCCTCGGCCTCGGCGGCACCGCGGTGGTACGCCCGGACGCGGACGGCGGCGGCAAGAGCATCTGGATCACCCTGCCGCTCTGACCCACCCGACCGGTCGTCCCCAGCCTCACCAGCGAGGACCTCGCCCCAGCGGGGGCCGGGTGCGTCACCATTGCTAACCTCGGCAGTTCGGTACGGCCGTACGGGGTACCGGGAAAGGGACGGCACGATGAGCGCACCGCTCTACCAGTTGAAGGCCGAGTTCTTCAAGACACTCGGCCATCCCGCGCGTATTCGGGTCCTGGAACTGCTGAGCGAGCGCGAGCACGCGGTTGCCGAGATGCTGCCCGAGGTGGGCATCGAGCCCGCCCACCTCTCCCAGCAGCTGGCCGTGCTGCGCCGGGCCAACCTGGTGAAGACCCGCAAGGAGGGCTCGAACGTCTACTACTCGCTGACCAGCCCGCACGTGGCCGAGCTGCTCCGCGTGGCCCGCACCATCCTGTCCGGCGTCCTGACCGGCCAGGCCGAACTCCTCGCCGACCTGCAGGCCGCCCAGTCGGAGCCGAAGCGGCCGTCGTGACGGCCGGTCAGCGCCCGTCCGGGCGCGGCGTGTAGTGCCTCAAGAACATGTCGACCCCGCTCGCGATCAGACGGTCGGTCAGGCCGTCGTCGATCGTGGTGCCGTAGGCGCCGAAGACGAGGTGCGGATAGAGCAGGAGCGCGTACAGCTGCAGGATCGCCACCTCGATGTCGGGGACGTCGAGCCGGCCTTCGTCCACCAGGTGCTGCAGGGCACCGGCGACGACGGGGTGATGGCGTTCCGGTCCGGCGTCCTGCCAGACGGAGCCGAGTTCGGGGAACCGGTGCAGTTCCCGGGCGACGACGTTGCGCAGGTTGAGGACGTCGGGGTTGGCGCGGATGGCGTGCACCCAGGCGCGGGCCGTCGCGGTGAACGCCTCACGCAGGTCGTCGGCGTGGGTGAGGTGCTCGATCGCCTGCTCCAGGCTGTCGCCGAGCGGGCCGTCGAGTGAGTCCTTGACGGCCCCGATGAACAGGGCTTCCTTGCTCCCGAAGTGGTTGTAGACGGTCACCTTCGACACGCCCGCGGCCGTGGCGACCGCGTCCACGCTCACCTCGAAGCCCTCACGCAGGAACAGCTCCCGGGCGGCTTCGACGATGGCGCGACGCTTGGCCTCGGCGCGCGGGCCGGTGGGGGGCTGCTTGGCGGGCGGCACGGCGTTCGAGGAGGTCATGGGTGCAGTCTACCCAGGGATCTGAACTGAACGGTTGAGTTCACATGAACTGGCCCGTACAGTTCACTTCGCCTGTCGGGCCGGTCCGGTCCCGTCGGGGCCGTCCTGCTTCTCGGAGGAGTCGTTCATGAGCCACGCCCACCGCACCATCCATGCGCCACCCCCGTCCGCCCCGCCCCTGCCGCGCCGCTGGACGATGCTGGCGGTGCTCTGCCTGACCCAGTTCATGCTCGTACTGGACGTCACGGTCGTGAACGTCGCCCTGCCGGACATGGCGGCCGACCTGCACCTCGGCCGCGAAGCGCTCACCTGGGTCGTCACCTCCTACACCCTGTGCTTCGGCGGGCTGATGCTGCTCGGGGGCCGTCTCGCCGACGCGCTGGGCGCCCACCGCACGGTGCTCGCCGGTCTGGCAGTCTTCACCGGCGCCTCGCTGGTCACCGGGCTCTCCCAGGACGCGCCCCTGCTGCTGACCGGGCGGGTCTTCCAGGGCGTCGGGGCCGCACTGCTGTCCCCGGCCGCGCTGTCGATCGTCACGACCAGCTTCCACGGCGCCGAGCGCAACAAGGCCCTCGGCACGTGGGCCGCGCTCGGCGGCACCGGCTCGGCCGCGGGCGTCCTGCTCGGCGGCGCGCTCACGGCCGGCCCCGGATGGCAGTGGGTGTTCTACCTCAACGTGCCCGTCGGCGTCCTCGCGCTCGCGGTCCTGCCCGGCCTGCTGCCACGCAACGCCCCGCGGCCCGCGCGGCTCGACCTGCCCGGCGCGGTCCTGGTCACCGCGGGCACCGGCGCGCTGATCTACGGCCTGGTGCAGGCGGGCGACGCGGGCTGGGCAAGCGCCGGCGCCGCCGTGCCGCTGCTCGGCGCCCTCGCGCTGTACGGCGCGTTCGCCGCCGTCGAGCGCGCGAGCCGGGCCCCGCTGATGGACCTTCGGATGCTCACCCGGCGCCCGGTGGTGGCCGGCGCCTTCCTGATGCTCGTCGCCACCGCGCTGCTGATCGGATATTTCTTCCTCGGCTCGGTCTATCTCCAGCACCTGCGCGGCTACAGCCCGCTGCGTACCGGCCTGTTCTTCCTGCCGGTCGCCGTGGGGACGGGGCTCGGCGCCCACCTCGGATCCCGGTTCGTGGGCCGGATCGGCAGCCGGGTCACGGCGGTCGCCGGGCTGGTGATCGCCGCTGCCGGAACGGTGCCGCTCGCCCGGCTGACGAGCGAGAGCAGCGTGCCCGCACGCCTGCTGCCCGGCCTGGTCGTCGCCTCGCTCGGCGTCGGCGCGGTGTTCGTCACCGCCACCACCACCGCGCTCGCCCTGGTCGCCCCGGAGGAGGCCGGACTCGCGTCCGGTGTCGTCAACACCTTCCACGAGGTGGGCGGGTCGGTCGGCGTCGCCGTACTGTCCACGATCGCCGCCTCCGGGATCGAGCACGGTGCTGTCGGCGGCTTCCGGGACGCGTTCACCGCGAGCGCGGCCGTCGCCGCGGCCGGCGCCCTGGCCGGCCTGGTCCTCGTACCGCACCGCAGGCCGCAGGCGACCGGCGGTCCGCACGTGCACTGACGCGCGGGCGCGCCGTTGCGGACGGTGCGGCACTTGCAGGAATCGCGCGGTGCACAACGGCTGCCCGCCGCCCGGACAGCGGCCGAGGTCCGGCAGGAGAGGGGCCGGGGCCAGTGGCCACCGCTTGGTGAGGAACGGCCCCGGACGGCGGAAGATGAGTACGACGACTCAGGCGCCGCCCCCGGGAGCTGCTGAAGGGTGAGGGCATGACGTCGCCCTCACCGTTCCCCCCGGCCCAGCACCCTGGTCCCCATCCCCAGGCCCACCCTCACCCGTTTCCCGGTCACGAACCGCAGCCGCCGTCCGCGCCCCCTCGGCCGCGCCGCCGACGGGCGGTCGGCCTGGTGGCGCTGGTCGTGGCCGCCGTGTGTGCCGTGGCCGCCACCTGGTGGACACGGTCGGACGGTTCCGGCCCGCTCGCGGGCAGGCCCCGGGTCACCGACACACGGGCCGGGCTCTCCTACGCCGTGCCGGAGGGCTGGAAGCACGACGCCGCCAAGGACAACGGCCTGATCGGCGGGTTCTCGTCCCAGATCAGCCGGACGTCGGGCGCGGACTCCTCCAGCGGCGCCACCGTGCTGGCCGGCCGCGCCGGGCGGACCGTCGCGCGGGCCGACCTGCGCCGGGCCACGGAGGCGGCGGCCCGCTCCAACGCCGAGTTCTTCTTCCCGGACCGGCCCGCCACCCTCGTCACGTCACAGGCGACCGAGGTGGACGGCCGGCCCGCGCACACGGCCGTCCTGGAGATCTCCACGGACGGCGGGGACTCCGCACGCCTGGAGATGACCCTGCTGACCGTCCGCGGCGAGCGCACCTCCTTCCTCCTCGGCGTCACCACCGGTGCCTCCGACCCGACGGTCACACAGGACATCCACGAGGTCGTGGCCGACGCCGACGTCCGGTGACCTACCGCCAGGGTTCGCGTCGGCGTCCACCGCGCCGCAGGTAGAGGAGTGCTCCTCGGACGAGAGCCGGGCACCTGCAAGGCGCCGGGACAGCCGAGGGACGTCCCCGCCCGGGCGTCACGGACCGCGGGCCGACGACGGGCTGACAACGGGACCGGACACGGCAGGCGCCGCCCCCGCGAGGCGCGGGCGGGCGCTCGCCGACCCCGCTCACGGCGGCACCGCGCGCAGTGCGCGCAGCACCGCCCACACCACCGAGATGAGCGGCACCGCCACCACGGCACCGATCACCCCGGCCACGATGCTGCCCGCGATGACCGACACGGCGACGACGAGCGGGTGCAGCTGGACCGCCCAGCTCATCACCAGCGGGTGCAGCACATGCCCTTCGATCTGGCCGATCACGACGATGAGCACCAGCACGGCCGCCGCGATGAACGGTCCGCGTCCGGCGAGGGCGACCACCGTGGCCACGCCGAGCGCCACCGGCGAGCCCACCAGCGGCACGAACGCCGCGAAGAACTCCAGCAGCGCCAGCGGCAGCGCGAGCGGCACCCGCAGCACGAGCAGCGCGATGCCGACGAGGACGGAGTTGGTGGCGGCCACGATGATGATGCCGCGCGTGTACCCGGCGAACGTCCGCCACGCCGCCCGCCCCGCCAGCTCCCAGGCCGGGCGGGCACCGCTGGGCAGCAGCTCGTCGCGTGCCCACGCCCACAGGCGCTCGCCGGAATGGATGAAGAAGACGGAGGCGAAGAGCGCGAGCGCGACGCCGGTGGCCACCTCCACCACGCGGCCCAGCCCGGTCACGGCGGTGGTGAGGAGGCGGGAGCGGTGCACGGACAGGTAGTTCGTCACCTGGCCCTGCAGGTCGGCGAGCTTGCCCGGACTGAGCCGGAACGGCGGACGCTGCAGCCACTGCTCGATCTGGTGGATGCCGCCGCGGAACTCGCCCACCAGCTTCGACGACTCGTTCGCCACCGCGTTGCCCACCAGGGCCAGCAGTGCGAACAGGGCCAGCAGACTGCCCAGCAGCGCGACGGCGACGCACAGGGGCCGCGGCAGCACCCGGTTGAGCAGATCCGTCAGGGGACGCAGGACGGAGGTGACGACCAGGGCGAGGAAGAGGGCCACGGCGATGAGCTGGAAGCGGCCGAGGATGCTGAAGACGCCGTAGACGACGATGCCGACGATGATCAGCCGCCAGGCGTAGGCCGCCGTGGTCCGCAGCCATCCCATCCGGTGCATGGCCGGCGGCTCTCTCAGCTCGGCACGGCGGCGCATCGGCAGCCGCACCGAGTGGGCCGGCCTGCTGCCCAGCACCGCGCGGCCCGTCCGGCGCCCTCCGCCGGGGCCGGACGCCGGCCGGCGCGCATCACCCACCACTCCTCCCGACTCCTCTGCGTGACTGCCGCTGACGGCGGGTCACGTCTACAGAACCGTAAGGGCAAGCTGGGGGAGCGGCCCGTGCAACGCGCCCGCGTGCGGCGTGGACGGGCCCGCTCTCCAGGGCCGCCATCAGCGGGACGTCACGCTCTGGTACGGCCCCAGGAAGGTCCGTCGACCCCAGGAAGTTTGTTCCGTCCCCCGGCAGACCTCGTTCGGCCGGCTCCTGCCGATGCCCGCATCCCTCACCGCCCGAGGCGAGCACCGCCTCGAGCCGCGCGAGTTCCCCGGTCCGGCCCACCGACGGCGCCACGTGCGCCCTTGCAACCTCCCCGCGGTGCCCCTCCGCACCGGCGGCACCCTGGCGGGGCGTGGGCGCCCGCGGCGAGGCCGCGGGGCCGTGGCCCGTCACGCGCGCGTGCCACCGCTCCCGTGGGACCGGTTGTCACGCCGTGGGACGTGACGGTACGCGGGCTGTCCCGGCTCAGCGGCCGGTGCTCTCGCGTGCGCGTCCCACCGGCAGCAGTTCGCGGATGTCGGCGGGCAGCGCGTTCGCCATCCGCTCGGTGAGTTCCGGAGCCAGTGCGGCGTCGAGCACCTCCAGGACGGCGGCGGCCTCACGCAGGGCCGTCTCCTCGTCCGTGCCGGTCCGGTCGGCGATGCGCCCGGCGAACACGATCAGCCCGAACCGCTCGCCCGACGTTCCGGAGTCGGCCCCGGCGGACGCGTCCACCGCCTGCCGCATCGCCTCCGCCATGTCCGGCGGCAGCTGGGCGGCCACATGCCGGACGAGCCCGGACGGCAGCCGCTCCGCCAGCGTGCTCACTACGGCGTGCGCCACTCGTTCGGCCGCCGCCCGGTCCGGCAACTGGGCGAGGGCCTGCACTTTGGTCATCATCTCGTCGTGGTGCATGAGGCGGGCCCCTTCCTCACGATATCCGCGCGACCCCTGCCGAGTACCCCATGTGCGCTGCGCCGACCGCCGGAGCGGCTGGGCCCGCGAGGTCGAACGCCACCATGGCACGGCCAGTCGCATCGAGAAGCTGCTGACCGACCTCGGCCAGCCGCTCGACGCCCCGACCGACACCCCGCAGAAGGGTCCCCACTGATCAGCGAGCCGGGAAGGAAACCAGAGCAAGGTCCCATTGGTCAGCGGCGTGAATCAGCGCAGCCGTATCCATCCGCACCTCCACGACGTACTGGTAGATGCCCGCCCCGTCATCACCCTGCTGCCACGGGGGTGCCGCCTCCAAGGACAGATGAACGCGAATCACCGCCTCACTGTCGTCCCGATCGGCGAGGCCAAAGGCCAGAACCGGCTCGACGAACCACGTGTCCGGGTTCAACCAGCCTTCGGCATCAGGTCCCGTCACAGCCACCGTCCCCGCGGCCACCGCACGCAACCAAGCAGACACCTCGCGGGCTTCACCGGTCAGAAGACACGGATCGGCGAAGGACCAGCTGCCCTCGGGCGTCGTGACCGTTCCACCGACGACCAGCCAGTTGTCGTCGTAGGGGTCACCGCGGACTTCGGAGAACTGATAACGCAGCAGGCGGAGCTCGACACTGCTCGCGTGATCGCTCAAAAGCACCCCCACAGGATGTCACGGGCCCTCCCGGCTGTGCACCGCGCGGTTGGTCACCCTCACATGCGCACCCGGAGCCAGTCCCCGCCGGAGCGGTCACCGGCCGGCTCGTCGGCGCTCTCACCGGCTCCCGCCTCATTCGCGGTGGGCCGTGTGGGCACCGGTGAGGCCTCCTGAGCCCTGGAGCGCCGCTGATCCCACCGGTGCCGCCCGCCTCTGAGGGGCGCGGGCCGGCGGAGGCACGGGCGGCGACGGCCCTCGGTGCGGCGACATGCGTCAGCCCTCGCGTTCCTCCGCCACCGCCGTCTCGTAGGCGTGCAGCGTGTCGACGAAGAGGCGTCGCTGGGCGGGGGTGAGGGGGCCGAGTGCCCGCCGCCAGGCGGCGGCGCCGGGGGCGAGCCAGGCGGCGATCGCGTCGTGCTGGTCGGGGGAGACGGCCACGATTCTGCGGCGCCGGTCGGACGGGTCCTCGCGGCGGTCCAGCACGCCCTTCCCGCTCAGCTCCCCCACCATCAGGCTGACTGTGGTGGGGGCCACCTGCAGACGGGCGGCCAGTTCATTGACGGTCATGGGGCCGTCGAACAGCAGGCAGGACAACAGGGAGAGGTGACGGGGCGCCAGCGACAGCGACTCCAGCACCGGGGGCACGGGAATGCGCTTCGCCCTGCTCACCATCCGAGGCATGAGCAGCAGCAGCTCGCGCACCGCGGCGTCCACGTCGTCCGCCCCGGTCCCGCGCCGCGCAGATCCGGCCATCACACACACCCCTCACCATTTACCTTTGATGGCAAAGATGCTTTGCTTGCAAAGGTTTCCGTCCAGCATTCACCGGCCTACCTGCCCGCTGCCACGGGCACGAACGGAGATTCCACCATGCCGCACTTCACCGTGCACATCAGCGAGAGCGCTCTTGACGGCAAGACCGAGGAGGGTCTGATCCGCGGACTCACGGACGCGGTCGGCTCCGTCTACGGCGACCGCTTCAGCCGCCTCGTCGTAGTCGACCTCGTCGGACTTCCCGCCCACCGTCGGGGCATCGGCGGGAGAGCGGCCGACCAGGCCGCCCCGGACGTCACGCTGCGCCTGCGTGAGGCGGCCTACCGGCACCCGCAGGTGCCGGACACACCGGCGCGCCTGATCGCCGCCATCACCGATGCGGTGACCGGCGTGCTCGGCGAACAGGTCCGTGAGCAGGTGGCGGTCAGCCTGCTGTCCGTACCCGAGGGACGCTCCGGCGTCGGCGGCCAGGTCGCCTGACCCCGCGCGGCACCCTGCCGGAAGGTGCTCGCGCGTGCGCCTCACGCGAGCGGCGCGATGTCGACGCAGCAGCGGACGACGTCCCGTACGACCGGATTCCGGTCGTCGGCCGGAGCCCGGAGCCCAGGTGACGCCCACCCGTGGGGGGCCGGCTCCGGTCACCGGCCGGTGGACCACAGCGCAGGGCCCCCTCCGGCGAGGCCGGGGACACCCCCCGGACGAGTCGCCGGTGTCCGCTTCCGGCTTCCGAGGAGGAGACGTCGTGGACCTCGTTCCGCCGACCGTCATGTGCGGCGGCCGTCCTGACCGACGCCGGTATCGCCGCAGCCGACCTCGTGAAGGCACCGTTCGTGCTCGCGCATGCGGCGAGGCGGGGGGCCTACCCCGCCTTCTTCCGACGCCGGCCTTCCAGCGCCGGCCTTCCTGAAGGCGGTCGGCGCGGCGGGTCTGCCGCTCGGCCTGCTGGGCCCGCGCCCCCTCGGCGTCGCCGCCGGTATCGGCCTGGTCCTGTTCTGTACCGGCGCCCTCGCCGCGCGTGTGCGGGCACGGATGTTCCACACCATCGCCTTCCCGGGCCCGCTCCACGCACGGGCGCCGGCAGCACCGACCGTCACGGTGACACGGTGACTGGATTCAACTCCTCGCTCGGCAAGGGAAGTTACAGTTCAGCGTCCCGTTGCTCCTCCTCTGTCGGATGCACACAGAAGCCCCATAAACTGCCGTTCCCGCAGACATGCGGGCATTGTTGAGGGGGGAGCCACCATGTCCGAAGGTCCGTACGGTCCGAGCCAGGGGTTCGCCCTGCCGCCGATGCCACCCGTGCCGCCTGGACCACCCGGCCCGCCACCCGTGGCCCCGGACGGCCGGCGGGCGGCGGCCGTGGCCCTGCTCAACCTGAGCGGTCTCGGCCTCGGCTACGCACTGCTCCGGCGCTGGGTCGCGATGGCCGCCTGCTGGGTGGCGACCGTCGTCCTGCTGCTCGTGGCCCTGCCCGCGGACGCGGACGGCGTCCCGGGACTGGCGGTGACCGTCTACGCCGTACTCCTGCTGGCTGCGGCCGTCCACGGCGCGTTCGCCGGCCTGCGCGCCAGGCTCTCGTGGCCAGGGCGCGCGCCCCTGGCGCTGGCGTTGGGCGTGCTGCTGCTGGCCCTGCCGACAGGCGGCACGCTGTGGTACGAGGACGCCCACGACGAGGCCGTCGAACAGGCGCTCCTCGACCGGCTGGACCAAGCCGACCGCCTGGTGACGGCCGGCGACGGCAAGACGTTCGCCGCCGCCGAGACGGGTTACCGGGAGGCGCTGAGCACGTACCGGGACATCGCGCTCCACCACTCCGGCTCGCGCGCGGCCCGCCAGGTCCCCGACCGGCTGCGCAGCTACTACACCACGGTCGGCGCTGCCTACAGCCACAAGAACTACTGCGAGGCCATCGATGCGTTGAAGTACCTGCGCACCGTGCCCGACAACATGCCGAAGGACCAGCTGGGCTCGCTCACCCGCTGGCCCGACGACAGGCTGGCCACCTCGCTGTACGAGTGCGGAGCGAGCGGGCTGGCGGGCGGCGACGCGGACTGGGTCAGCCGTTTCGGCGACCTGCTCAACACGTTCCCCCGGTCGGCACAGGCGGCCAAGGTCGTGCCCGCGGTCGACGCGGCGGTGACGGCGGCGCAGAAGGCCGTCGGCGGTGACGAACCCTGCTCGGCCGTCGAGCAGTTGGGCACGCTCGACACGAAGATCGGCGACCTGTCGACCACGGCGGGCGACAACGGCGGCGGCCTGGCGAAGGCGGCGGACCGCGCCGGCAGAAGCGGCAGGGCGGGTAAGTACTCCTGCGGCGTGAGCCAGTACAAGGACGGCGACTTCGAGTCGGCCCAGAAGACCATGGAGCAGTTCGTCGCCGACAACAAGCACCACAGGAACGCGGCCCGCGCCAAGAAGATCGCGATCGCGGCCGAGGTCGCCCAGACGATCCCGGCCGCCGGGAAGAAGCTGCCCACCACCGCCTCCGGCGGCAGCATCTCGGTCACGGTGAAGAACGACAGCCCCGACGACGTCACCGTCCTCTACACGGGCCCGGTCACCGGCAGCTTCACCCTCAAGGGCTGCGGCAGTTGCACGTCGTACACCCTCGCCGACACCCTCATGCGCGGCTTCAAGCCCTGCAACGACAGCAGCAGGCACTACCCGCAGCGCACGCTCTACCTCCCCGTCGGCACCACCTACTTCGTGCACAAACCGCACGGCGGCAGCACCGCGACCCCGGCCTCGGACACCGCCAGGCTGCGCTCCGGGTACATCTACACCGAATGCGCGTACACGACCCGGACCTTCAGTTCCGGCACCTGACGGACGACGGAGCCACGGCCGGTCACACGACCGTGGCTCCGTCCCTCACCTGCCGTACCGCCGGTCACGGACCGCGTACGAACGCAGCGCACGCAGGAGGTCGATCTGCCGGAAGGCCGGCCACAGCACGTCGACGAAGTGCACCTCGGCGTAGGCGGACTGCCACAGCAGGAAGCCGGACAGCCGCTGCTCGCCCGAGGTGCGGATGATGAAGTCGGTGTCGTGACCGGTCGGCGAGTACAGGTTGTCGGTGATGTGCTCGAGGTCGAAGTCGGCCGCCAGGTCCCGGGGATCGCCCCCGGCCGCCATGTGCTTGTCGAAGGCGGTCCTGACCGCGTCGACGATCTCGCGGCGCCCGCCGTAGCCGACGGCGACGTCCACCTTCAGCCCGTTACGGCCGGTGGTACGGGCAGCGGCCTCCTTCAGGACCAGGGCGGTCGACCCGGGCAGCAGGTCGAGCGCGCCGATGATCTCGATCTCCCACGGCTCGTCGACCGCGCAGATGCGCAGCACGCTCTCCTCGATTATCTCCAGCAGAGGGCCGAGTTCGTGGGCGGGGCGGTGGAGGTTGTCGTCGGAGAGCATCCACAAGGTGACGTGCTTGATCCCGGCGTCGGCGCACCAGCGCAGGAAGTCGGTGACCTTGGCACCACCGACACGGTAGCCCTCGCGCACGTCGTCGTGCCCGGCGCCACGCGCCCAGCGGCGGTTGCCGTCCAGCATGATCGCCACATGCCGCGGCCGGGGCAGACCGTCCAACTTGTGGGCCAGACGGCGTACATACACCGCTTCCAACGCCGAGCGCAGAGCCTTCAAGGCCACGCCAACACTCCTTCAACGACCGGGGGTGCGCGTCACCTTATCTGTTACCGCCCCGGAAGCAGTATTTGCCCCTGCACACCACCAGGGCCGACCGCCCCGGCGGGACGAACGGCTTCACGAGGGCGCTGTGACGGCTCCGGGCGCGGCCAGGGCGAGGTTGCCATTGCCCGAATGACGTGCGAACTCCCGCAGCCCCAGCCACTGCCGCTGCCCGAGGGAGAAGTCGAGCACCCGAGTGAAGAAGTCCTCCAGCTTCCCGGAGCTGAACGGCTCCCAGGCGGCCAGCCGCCCGGCCAGCTCGGCGGACTCTCGGCGCGCGAGATCACGCGCGGCCAGCAGGCTGCGGTGCACCAGTTCGACGATGTCCGGCCGTTGCTCCGCCGCCTCTCTTCGCACCGCCCACACGGCCAGCACCAGGGGCAGCCCCGTCCAGCGCTTCCACAACTCCCCGAGGTCGTACACGTGGACACCGGGGTGTGCCGGCCGGCTCAACGTCGCGGCCAGGGCGGCGTCCCCGGTCAGCACGGCGGCATCGGCCGACGTCAGCATGGCGTCCAGATCGGGCGGCTGCGTCACGTACCTGGGGGCGATCCCGTAGTGCTTCTCCAGCAGCAGCCGGGAGATCTGCGCGGAGGTGGGGCTCGTGGTGGCGAGCGCGACGGTGCGGCCGTCCAGATCGCCGAGCGGTACTTTCGTGACGATCACGGATGTCTGGATGGGCCCGTCACTGCCCACGGCGATGCCGGGCAGTACCACGAGGTCACTGCTGTAGCGCAGGTACTCGACGGACGAGATCGCGCTGACGTCCACGTCCCCGGACAGCAGCCGCCCGGTCAGCCGGTCCGGTGTGTCCTGCACCAGGTCGATGTCCAGCAGAGCGGTACTGCGTGCCAGGCCCCAGTACAGGGGAGCGCACGTCAAGAACCCACTGCGTCCGACGCGTGGCCGGGGCGTCGGGCGGCTGGTCACTCCGGAGGACGTCATGGCGGTCAGCCTAACCTTACGCATGCACGAGGTGGCCTGTCCGAGGGTTGATCGACCGCTTCCCAGGTGAAGATGCGTATCTGGCCCTACTCGCGTGCCCGCGTCGAGGGCGGCGGCGGTCCGGGCAAGCCGCTGTCCTCTGAAAGGTGCTCTTGATCGTGGCCAGGCGACTTTGACCGATCGGGGCCCGGGACGGGTGGCTGCTGCCGGGTCTGTGATGATCGATCCGAACTCCGAGGAGGACGCGGTGGACGGGCAGAAAGAGGCGTCCGGTGCGGACCGGCAGGGTGCGGACGACGCCGCCGCCGTCCGGTTCCGGCCGTATGACGTGCTGGAACTGGCGTGTGCGTTCACCGAGACCACGGTCACCGATGTCTCTCGCTCCTGCATCTCCGTACGGTGGCCGTGGTCGGCGGTGGACCCGCAGGCGGAAAACATCAGGTGGAACGGCCAGAGGGCGCTTCCCGTGCATGAGGCCGACGACTGGGAGATCTTCCGCACCGAACCAGTGGAGGCGGCGCTGAAGCCGGGCGACACCTGTCAGGTGGGGATCCCCCCGACCGTGGTGCACGTCCTGGCAGTCCATCACTTCGATCCGCCTTCGGTGACCGGGATGCTGCCGCGGCCTGCGTCCTACCTGGAAGTCCTGCGACAGGGCGAAACCCATGACCCCGAACTCGAGGACCAGGGCTACGCGTTCGACCCGGCGGGCGGTGAACCGATCCGCATCGTGCCGCTCTTCCGCCCCTACGCCTTCCTCGAACCAGGCGATGAGGTCACCGACCGGGACGGGCGTCTTTGGCGGTTCGACGCGGCCTGGGACTGGCACCCCTTCGACGAAGCGCAGCCCAGCGCCCCGGCCTGGCCACTTGCCCTGCTCTTCCGCAAGGGCGAGCCCACACCCGAGGAGGCCGCCGCGGTCGCCCGGGCGACCGCGGTCGGCAGCCACGCCGAGGAACTGGAGCGGTGGACCGAACGCACTCTCGCGAGGCCGGTCACCCGCCAGCAGTGACCTTGCCGGGACCAAACAAGATCCGGTGGCAAGGAGCCGCCGACTGCTTCACTGAATGCGGTGGTCCTCCGGGCGCCCCGCTTTATTGACGCCGCCGTCGCCCAGCTCCGCGCCGGGGGCCGTGAGATCCGAGACGAGGACGTGGCCCGGTTGTCCCCGCACAAGCAATGAGCGTCAGGAGCGTCCACCCGACGGTGCACTTCCAAGCACCCACCGAGGGTTCCCGAAAAGCACTGTTCCCGTTGGGAGTCAGACCCTACTTTGCTGCCGGTGACAAGCGACCCCCGTGAACCGTCAGAGCCTCTTCCCACCCCCGGACTCTTCTCCCGCACGTATCTGGCTGCCACGGCGAGTTTCGCCGCGGTGATGTTCCTGACCGGGTTCGCGGCCATGGCGGTGATGCCGTTGCTGCCGGTGGCCGCTCGGGACCTCGACGGAGTCAGTCTCTACCCGCTGGTGGCAGGGGCGTTCGTGGCGGCGAGCCTGCTCGGTGGTGTGCTGGGCGGGGCATGGGCGGACCGCGGCGGGGCCCGGCGACCGCTGACAGCCGGGGTGGTCCTGACCGTCGCGACACTCCTCGTCTCCGCCACCAGTACCACCATCTGGCAGCTGGGCCTGGGACGCTTCACCGACGGGATCGCGGCGGGCCTGGTGGCGGTCTCCGTCAACGCGGCCATCGGGCAGTCCTACCCAGATCACCTCCGCGCCCGCGTCCTGTCCCTCATGAGTGCCTGCTGGATCGTGCCGTCACTGGCCGGTCCCCCGCTCGCGGGCTTCGTAGCCGCGTGGTGGTCATGGCGAGCGGTGTTCTTCGGCCTCGCGGCGCTCACCCTGATCCCTGCGGCGGCCGCGGTACTGCTTCTTCGTGGACGACCAGGTCGGCCAGGAGCATCGCAGGAGTTCGACACTCCCGAGGCGTCCGTGCGGCGGCCCGCCTTGCCCGCCGCAGTGACGGTAAGCGTGGCCGCGGCTCTCACCCAGTACGGCGTCACTGCCTGGAACGTACGTCACACGGTGTGCGCGCTGGTCGGTGTGGTGCTGCTTGTGGCGTTCGCCCCGCGGCTGCTGCCACCGCACACCTGGCGAGCCGAGGGCGGACTGCCCGCCACCGTGCTGTTGCGGGCGTTGACCTCCGGCGCGTACTTCACGCTGGAAGCCTTCGTCCCGCTGATGCTCAGCACGGCGCGACATGTGCCGGGCATGGTGACGGGGTTCGCGTTCACCGGGGCGGCACTCGCCTGGGCGGGGGCCTCCTGGGTGCAGGGCCGCCTGCAGAACCGTGTGCCGCGGCACCGGCTCGTCGCCGTTGGGGCCGGAATCATGGCGGCGGCGGTGGTGGTGGCGGCACTGTGCACTCTGCCGGCGGTGCCTCCGGCGGTAGCCGTGTCCTCGATGGCGATGGCCGCCGTCGGCATGGGGCTTGCGGCGCCGTCACTCACACTGCTGTCGCTCGCGCACACTCCAGCCGACCAGCAGGGCTACGCAAGCGGCGCGATGCAGATCTCGCAGAACCTCGGCCAGACCCTGGTCCTGGCCGTGGCATCGGCTCTGTTCACAGCGATCTCAGCGGCGTCGACGAGTCAGCTCCCGGCGTTTGCCGGGGCATTCGCGCTCCTGCTGCTTCCGATTGCGGGGGCCGCCGGTCTGGCAGGCCGGACGCGCGTCATGGGCGCAGAACAGCAACGCGCCTCCGGGCCGTCCGTCGCTACGCCCCCTGCTGAAGCCGGCAAGGGAACCTAGGGGTTCGGGGGTGCCACCGTGCGCATGACGATGCCGGTTCACGACCGGTGGCCGCCGGCAGAGGCCACCGCTACGGTAGGCCGATGCCACCGACGCCGCACCGCGCCGCGCTCCTCGTCATCGACATGCAGGACGCCATGATGCCCCTCATGCACCGCCCTGACCGAACCGTCGCAACCATCGCGGGTCTCGGCTTTCGGGCGCGTGCCCGGGACGTTCCCGTCATCACGGTTCGACAGCAAGGGGGCGGCGACGTCCTGCCGGAACTGGCGCCGCGGAACGGCGAGCCGGTGGTGACGAAGACCTCTGCGGACGCCTTCTTGGACACCGGCCTCGATGAGACGCTGATCCGCCTCGGGGTGACCGAGGTCCTCGTCACCGGTTTCGCCACGGAGAACTGCGTGGAGACGACCGCCCGCCAGGCCCTCAGCCGCGGCTACGACCTGGTGCTGGTGGCGGACGGGCACACCACATCCGTCCGCTCTCAGCCGACAGACTTCGCCCCGCCAGACCAGTCGATCGCCCATCACAACGAGATCTACCGGCACATCGACTTTCCTGATCGCAGCGTTCGGGTCCTGCCTGCCAGAGAGATTGACTTCATGGCGCCTCAGTCATCGGGACGCGTTTCATAGGTGGGCCACTTTGCGCTCACCCTCCTTTTCACGCATGCGGGAGACTGGTCGGCCTGGTACCGGGGCCGCGTCCTGGCTGGTCCGGCCGGCCGGACTCCCGGACCCTTAGCCGCCGTTGGAAACGTCGGCGCTCTGGGGCACGGCTCGCTGCGCACGGGCAGCCGCCGCAGCCGCGTGGGTGGCCCGAAGCGCGGGGTGTTTTTGCCGTCGCCCACAGGAATCGCCGCCGAAGCGACGGTCGGGTTCGTGCTGCTCGCCGCACTGGGGGTGGCGGCAACTGAGCCGCGCCATACCCACCGGGCAGTCATCCGCCCCGAACTTGTCTGGTCAAGTTTGGTCCTGGTTCTTCCGTTCGACAGCAGAGACCAGTACTCATGTCCCGTTAGTTGTGCACAGTCAGGCCGTGGGGTCATGACCCACGGCACCCCTCACAACGGGACGAGGTAACACGCATGCGACTGCGCTGGAGATCCCTCGGCGGGCTCCTCACCCTCCTCGGCGCACTGATCGTCTCCGCTCCCGGCCCCGCCCAGGCGGCCGGGAGCAGCGGCAACCTGATCGTCAACGGCGACGCGGAGACCGGCGGCTACTGCACCGGCGACTGGGCGGCGGCGAGCACCGTGCCCGGCTGGACCACCGAGGCCGGCGGACCGAACGTCATGTGCCACAGTGTCGCGTCCTTCGCACTGCCCAATGACGGCAGGACTCCCGGCAAGGCCTTCTTCGCACCGGGCAACTTCGGTGACGGCGCGATGACACAGACCGTGGACGTCTCCTCCGCGGCCACGGCCATCGACGGCGGCGGGATCACGTACAACCTCTCCGGCTGGCTCGGCGGCTGGACCACCTACAGCGGCCATGTCGCCGTCAGCCTCCACTTCCGCGACGCGAGCGGCCGTCCGACAGGCGCGACGGCCGTGCTGCCCACCGTGTCCGCGACCGACCGCGGCCTGACCACCGAGTTCCTCGCCCGCAGCACCACCGGCTCCGTGCCGACCGGGACACGGTCCATCCAGGTCGAGGTGCAGTTCCTGTCGAGCTCCCAGGAGACCGGCTACCTCGACAACCTCTCCCTCACTCTGAACACCCCGGTCACCACGCCGCCCCCGGCCACGCCGCCCGCCTCCCGTGTGCCCGGCTACGACCACGTGTTCATGGTCATGATGGAGAACACGGACTACTCCGAGGTCATGAACGACCCGGCGGACACCCCGTACATGCACAGCCTCATGGCCAAGGGCGCGACCCTGACGGACTACCACGGCGTCTACCACCCCAGCGACGAGAACTACCTCGCCATCGCCGGCGGCGACACCTACGCCAAGGGCGCCACCTACTGGCCCCACATCAACTCCCCCCAGCGGAACCTGGGAGACACCCTCGAAGCGGCCGGGAAAACCTGGAAGGCCTACGAGCAGGGCATGGGTACACCCTGCAACACCAAGAACGACTACGACAGTTACTACGAGCCCGACGACGCGCCGTTCATCAACTACACGGACATCAGCGGCGACGCCGCCCGCTGCGCGGCCCACCTCTTCGACACCTCGCAGCTGACCACCGACCTGCGGTCGGCATCGACCACCCCCGCGTTCTCCTGGATCGCCGCCGACGACTACTACGACGGCGAGGCCTCCGGCAACGGAAGCGCCACCAGTCTGAGGACACAGGACGGCTGGCTGAAGCAGACCCTCGACCCCGTCCTGGCCTCCCCGGCCTGGACCCAGCAGCGCTCCCTGCTCATCCTGACCTGGGACGAGAGCCAGAGCGAGGCGTACAACCACGTCGTCACCACGGTCCTCGGCTCCCAGGGCACCGTCCCGGCCGGTACCAGCAGCCCCAGCCACTACGACCACTACGGCATCGCCCGCACCATCGAGGACGCGCTCGGCCTGCCCGGGCTGACCGGCAACGACACCTACGCGACACCGCTCAACGCAGCCTTCGCGCCGTCCACCGCCACCACGCCGACCCTCACCAGCACCCTGAACGCGGTCGCCGACGGCGGGAACGCCACCTTCCGGTACGCCGTTCCGTCCGCTGCGCAGGTGAGTGCCAAGAACTGGATCGGCATCTACCCGGCGGGCGTCAACCCCGGCCAGCGGTCCGCGCTGACCTGGGCATACGCCCCCAATGCCAGCGGCGCCCTGACCTTCTCCACCAGCAAGCTGAACGGCGCCGGGACGTACCAGGTCTACTACCTCGCCAACGACGGCTACTCGGTACTGGCAGGGCCGTTCACCCTGTCCGTCGGCTGACCACCGACACGCAGCAGGGGCTCGACGAGGTCGGCTGCACGGGGTAGGACGGGGGAGGCGGGGTCGGCGGCCCGCCTCCCCCGGTGGTGGACGCGCTGCGGCCGACACGGTGGCCACGCGGTTCTCCGAGGCCCCGGCGAGCAGGTCGGCCGCCACGCCACCGGACGCTGAGAAGGCGAGGACACAGCGGCGGTGTCGTCGGCGACGACACCGCCGCCGGTGAGCGTGGCGACCGTCTCGCACAGCGCGAACAGGCCGCCGTGCGCGAGCGGCCCGTGATGTGCGGCCGACCGGCTTCGTCGACCACCGTGCGGACCGGCGTTCCCACGTCGTCCCACCGCCTCGGGGCACGCGGTCCTCAGCAGGTCCGTACGGCCTCGGGCCAAGCCCGCACCGCGAACGGCGTCACGTTGCGTGCCTGGCCGGCTCGGCGTCGTAGTCGATGCCAGGTCCGGCGGACCGGCCGGACCGCCCGGCCCCGGATGCGGCGCGCCCACGGTGTCCGGTTGCCGGGGCCAGCCCGTGCCGACCACCCGCAAGAAGGTGCACGATGGTGTCGTGAGGCTCAGCGGTGGGCGCCGTACCCCCTGACGCAAGGCCGCCGACGCGCGAGAGGAGGCGGCGGCGATGACACGTACACCTCCCATGACGGTCGCCAGGGTGCGGCTGTGGCGGTGGCGAGCCAATCCGCTCAGGCGGCACAGCGATGTCGTCGAGGCCTGGATCGTCCTCGCCACCTGGGTGCTCGTCCTGGTCGGCGGGGCCCTCGCGGGGTGGGCGGCGGCGCACACCGCGGACGCGACGTTCTCGGCCCGGCGGGCCCGGGTGCACGCCGTGTCGGCCGTGCTCACCGGGGACGCGGCACGGACCCCGCCCGCCGGCACCGGATACGACGACGCGCGGGTGCCGGCCACCGTGCGCTGGACGGACGCGCACGGCACCGTGCACACACAGCGGGCCAAGGTCTTTCCCGGTACCCCTCCCGGCGCCCGGGTCACCGTGTGGACCGACCGCACCGGCCATGTGGTGTCCGCACCCGTGACCGGCGCGGCGGCCACCGTGCAGGCGGCGCTCACCGGCGTCCTCGTCGCCCCGTCGGCAGGTGCGGCGGTCTGGGCCGTGGGATGGGTCGTCCGCACCCGTCTCATCCGGCGACGGATGGCCGAATGGGACGAGGAGTGGAAGCAGATCGGCCCTAGGTGGGGCAACCTGAGCGGCGGCGGCAGGGGAGGCTGAACGCAGCGCCCGCCCCCCGGAGCGGCACGAGAGGCTGATACCAGCGCCCGTCCCCCGGCAGCGGCACGAGAGCGGCATGACCAGGACGGTGCGGACACGTGCGCGGGAAGGGCCACCACCCCACCGGGGCCGACCGCCCCAGTTCCGCAACTGGCAGGCGCCGGCGGGAACGCGAAGCCGATCGAGGCCGGTTCCTGCGCCACCGATGCGCGATGCCCGATGCCCGATGCGCTGAAGCCTCCGGGCTGGTGCCGATGAAACAGCGGCTGGAGCAGAGACTTTGAGCACCCGCCATCTTGTCGGCGATGGCGCAAGGCATTTCAATGCTGGCAGCCTCCCACAGGAGAAACATCCGCCCCACACACCCAACCAAGGGGTTTTTCTTGACCGCTGTACGCGTCACCGCCATCACCGCAGCTGCCTGTGCCGCCGTGCTCGCTGCCGCGCTGCCTTCCTCCGCGATCAACTCGTACAACGCCACGCCCGCACCCGAACGCACCGAGGTCGGGGCGCTCGTCGCCACCTGGGACAACGACGACAACCCGGCGACCCCGGACCGCGTCGACTGGGTGTGCTCGGGCACGATGATCGACGCGAAAACCTTCCTGACCGCGGCGCACTGCACCAGTGACTGGCCGGCCGGCGTCCGGTTCTACGTGTCGCTGGACCAGGACGTCCAGGCCGGGCTGGACGCCGCCGCGAAGATGTACCCGGGCGATCCGGCCGCCCAGGCGAACGCGGTCGCCGTCGAGGGCACCGCACACACCCACCCCGACTACCCGGGCCCCTCCTCCGACCCGCACGACATCGCGGTCATCGAACTCGACGCCGCCAAGGTCGCGTCCCGCTGGTCCTTCACCCCGGCCACCCTCCCGGCCGCGAACCAGCTGGACGCCCTCGGCCCGCAGCAGCTGAACTCCACCGACTGGTTCGTCGCCGGCTACGGCACCCAGGAAGCCGCCAACGGCCCCGGCGGGCAGACGCACCCGGGCGGCGGCGTGCGCATGAAGGCGCCGGTGACGTTCGACGCCCTCAACGACGCCTGGGTCCGGCTCGCCATGACCGCACCACAGGGCAACGGCGGCGCCTGCTACGGCGACTCCGGCGGGCCCAACTTCGCGGTCATCGGCGGCAGGAACATCCTCACCTCCACCACCATCACCGGCGACACACCCTGCTATGCCACGAACGTCACCTATCGCCTCGACACACCGGGCGCCCGCGCCTTCCTGACCCCGTTCGTGAAGCTGCCGTAAGAGCAGACGGCATGGGAGGACGGTCGGACTCTCCGCGTCGAACGCGTGGCTCAGCTGTTCGGCGGGGAGGTCCGGCCCCCTGGCGCGTGGCCCGGGCAGCGGAAACAGAAGACGGGTCCCGGACGCCCTCGTCGCCCGCCGCCCCGCAGCGCCCAGTGCCAGGACGGCCCGATGGAGGACAGGCGAGCGGCCACCACCTGCACCGCAGACGCGGGCACGGCGGCGCACTACCGCGGGGCCCTCGTCGAGCACCCCCCGTGACGCCGTCGGCTGCTTGCCGGCCGCGCTGACCGCTCCGTCGTCGTTCCGCCTCTGCGCGGTGTTCGCCGTCCTGGTCAACAGCCGCCGCTTCCGGGGTACTTCACGACCAGACCGTCCTGGACCACACCTCCGTCGACGCCGAAGTCCCACGACCGCCGCGGTCATCAGCGGGGCCGGCCTTCAGGCCGGCCGGGTCCGTCGGCCGCATCGGGTGCGACGCCGCTCTCGCGGGGCTGCCCGCGTTGGACCGCTGGCCCCGCCAGGCCGTCGTGCGACACGACACTGGGCCGGATCGTCGTGAAGCTGTTCCCGGAGTACGCGCCGGAGAGCATCGCCGACTTCCTCGGACTGGCCGACGGAAGCCGCCCCTGGCGCGCCCCGGCCACCCGGTGCACCCGGCCAGGGGCCGCTCGGCAACGGAACCGTCTTCCGCCGGGTCATCGACGGCTTCATGATCCAGGGAGGCGCCCCCCTGGGCACCGGCCGTGGTGGCCCGGGCTACGAGCTCAAGGACGAGTTCCATCCCAGGCTCCGTTTCGACCGGCCCTGCTTCCTGGCGATGGCCAACCCCGGACCAGGCACCAACGGCTCCCAGTTCTTCATCACCGTGGGCCCGACGGGTCCGGACGAGCCTCCCCTCACGGACCTCAGGGTCGAGTCCATCGCCGTCGACCGGTCGTGATCCGCGTCCGACAGCCGATTCCACGGCCTGGGCGGTTGCGAACTGCCGCCCGGCCGGCCCAGCGGGCCGGCCGAGAGCGGTACGCGGTTCTAGCGGGCGGTTCCGAAGTCCTGGGTCCAGTAGGAGCCGGGCTGTGCGAGGCCGACGCCGATCTCCTTGAACGCGCAGTTGAGGATGTTCGCCTTGTGGCCGGGGCTGGACATCCAGCCCGCCATGACCTGCTCGGGAGTGGAGTAACCGTAGGCGATGTTCTCGCCGTACGTGCTCCAGACGTAGCCGGCACGCGTGATCCGGTCGCCGGGGGAGGAGCCGTCGGAACCGGTGTGCGACATGTTCTGGTGGGAGGCCATGTCGGCGCTGTGCGCCTGCGCGGCCTTGGTCAGGGTCGCGTTGAGGGTCACCGGCGCACAACCGGCCTTGGCGCGCTCGGCGTTGACGAGTTCGACGATGCGGGCAACGACCCCGGACGCCGTGGCGGTGGGCTTCGGTGTGCTGGGAGACGCGGTCGCCGTGGGCTTCGGGGCGGTGGGCTTCGGGGTGGCGGTCGGGTGCGGGGAGGCGGTGGCCTTCGGCACGCTGTGAGACGGGCGGATCCGGTGCTTCGCCGCGGCAGCCTTCCAGTGCGCAGGGGCGGTCACGGTCCTCGAGGCGACCGGGGTGGGCTCCCTCGCCTCGTCCCGGCTCCAGTGGTGATACCAGTCGGGACGGTTCCACGGATGCTCGACCGTGTTCCCGGCAGCGCTGTAGTGACGGTCCCCGCCGTTGTCCGGCCAGGCGCCACAGGCCATGGCAGCCGTGGGCACGCCGACGACGCCCATGGCTACGGCCGCGACGATTATTCGCCGGTGGTGTTGCTTCTGGCGGTGCTTCCCCATTGCGTGACCTCACTCCATGATCGCGAGCGCCCCTCGTGCCGCGGGCCCTGCGCAGAATCGGCTGCTGAACTGCGGAGACGTTCTGCGGGTCGCCATTCTTAGAAAGGACTCGCAAAGAGTGCAACGCCCCTTCGTGCCGCCTCGCCGCCCAGTTTTGGCAGGGTCATGCAGGGGGCTGGGTGTACGCGCCCCGGCTCATATTTCCTTTCGCGAACCCTGCGGTCCCATCAGAAGCCCCTGAACGCCGGGGACATGAGCGGGACGTCCGGGCGTGCGGAGCGCCGCCGGCCGCGACGCCGCCCACCCGTGGACCAAACCGGACATATCCCGTTTATTCTGAGAGTGTTATCCCGTATTCGGCGCGCCGAGTAGTGCGGCCGGTGTGACGGAACTCACGGAACCATTTCTTCCGATTGTGTCCGGTCAGCCGGCCGCCATGGCCGCCGCCTTGCGCAGGGGAGAGACGAAGGCCAGGGCGAGCAGGGACAGTGCGAGGTTGAGCACCAGGGTCACCGTGAAGGCGTGCGCGTAGGCGTGCTGGGAGTCGGAGTCCCCGAGGGTGGTGAAGTAGACCAGCCCGACCAGCGTGACGCCGACGGACATGCCCAGCTGCCCCACGGTCTCCAGGACACCCGCCGCGCTGCCGGCGTCCTGCGGTGGAACCTCGGTCAGCGCGGTGCCGAGCAGCGGACTGACACCGAGGCCCTGTCCCAGGCCGATGACGAGCAGGGCCGGGACGAGCATCGGCCCGGACAGCGAGTCTCCCGCGATCAGTGCTGTGAGCAGCAGCAGCAGATAGCCGACGGCGTTGAGCCCGTACCCGGCGGTCAGGACGTGCAGACCCAGCCGCGGCATGATCTTGGGCAGTGCCATGGTGGTCGCCGTGAAGGCGACCCCGAGGCACGTGAACAGCAGCCCGGACTTCAGGGCCGAGTAGCCAAGGCCGCTCTGGAGCTGGATGGCGAGCACGAAGAACAGGCCGGCGTTGCAGGCGAAGAACGCCAGGAACAGCGCATTGCCCGAGCGGAAGCCGCGCAGCCGGAGCAGCGGCGGGCTGACCAGAGGCTGGCCGCCGCTCGCGGACAGCCGGCGCTGCCACCATCCGAACGCGACGAAGCACGGCACGGACAGCGCCATCAGCAGGAGACACCACAGGGGCCATCCGGCTGTGCGGCCTTCGGCGAGCGGGAAGGACCACAGCAGCAGGGCCAGCGTGAGCAGGGCGACGCCCGGCAGGTCCAGACGAGGACGGCGGACACCCCGGAAACCGGGCATGGTCAGCGCGGCGCCCGCGATGGCGACCAGACCCAGGGGGATGTTGACGAGGAAGATGGGGCGCCAGCCCCAGCCGAAGAGGTCCAGGTGGACCAGTACCCCACCGATCAACTGGCCGGTGATCGCGGCGAGTCCGATCGTCACGCCGAACAGCGCGAGCGCGCGGTCGCGCCGGGAGCCTTCGAACGAGGTCTGGATGATGGAAAGCGTCTGGGGAAAGAACAGCGCCGCGGCGAAGCCCTGGACGCAGCGGAAAGCGATCAGGACCTCCGGACCCGGCGCGATGCCGCAGCACAGGGATGCGGCGGTGAAGAGTCCGAGGCCGGTGAGGAACATCCGCTTGTAGCCCACGATGTCGCCGAGCCGGCCGCCGGTGACCAGGAACAGGCCGTACACCATGATGTAGCCGCCGACCGTCATCTCGGCGGCGGAGACGGAAGCGTCGAGGTCGTCACGGATGGACGGTATGGCGACGTTGACGATGTAGGAGTCCATTGCCGCCATGAACGTGGCGGCCATCGCCACCGCGAGCATCGCCTTCAGCCGGGCGGGCGGCGTCGCCGGTGGCCCGGCGGTGGCGTCCGCCGCCGTTGCGGTGCCCGCGCCTGTCCTGGTGTCCGATGCGTTCTGCAGCGGGTCGGTGACGGACATCGACTTCTCATCCTGCATGAGCTGTCCTGCTCTCGTGAGGGGCGGGCCTGACGGTGCCGCACTCCGAACGGGCCAGAGGGAGATGTGTCCCCAGGAATAAGGACTTCTTGTGCCTGACTGCAGGGTTCCTCGATCACATCGAATGCAGCCTGCCGTGCGAGCTTCGAAACACCGGAGATCAAAGAGGTCTTGCGGAACCGCGGGGGCCGGGAAGAGAAAGCAGGCCGTTGCACCCTTCTGAATCCGGTGCAGCTGTCACCGTATTACCCGTTGTCTGTGAGTGCGACCGTAAGAATTCACTTCTCCCCCCTGTCCGCCTGCCGGGCCTGCAGGTCACGGGTCACTCTAACGCCATCACGTAAAAGGAGCGCCGAATGGGCTGTTGGTACCCGGTCGAGCCTTGCTCGAGAGCCGATGCGTTCGAATGCTGCCGACCTCATCCACTTAAGTGAGCGCGATACCGCACACCTTCAGGGCAGTCAACTACTCGACCAAGTAGTGAATGGTGTAGAAATTCTCTTGCAGGTTTCAATGGCCCGCGGAGAACTCCCCGATGGACGCAAATCGATGAGCCCCGGGGAGAGAAGCCGCACGCCGATCGGGGCGCACGTCTGCGGTTGACCGCCGCGCAGGAGCGCGTGTGGGCGGCCCAGAGGCTGAACCCGGCCAACCCCCGCTGGGGGTGGACGTGGTGGAGGAGGTGGGCGCGCGGTTGGGCCGCCTGGAGGCGCGGATCGCCCTGCCGCTGGTGTTCGCGAAGCTGTCCGGCCCGGCACTGGACGGCGGGCCGGTCTACCGCCCCTCCACCGTCTCTCGGGGGCCGGCGCCCCTGCCGGTGACCTTCGAGCACGTAGGCTGATCGGCATGAAGATCCTTGGCCTGTGCGGAAGTCTGCGAGCGCAGTCGCTCAACGCGGCGGTGCTGCGCGCAGCCGTGGAGTTGACGCTCCTTCCGCGTGAGATCGTCGTGGAGCCCGATCTGGGCCGCCTTCCCTTCTTCAACGCCGACGTCGAGATGACCGCGCTGCCGGAGGTCGTGGCGGAGCTCAGGGCCGCGGTCGGCGCGGCGGACGGCCTGCTCATCGTGACGCCGGAATACGCCCACGGCACCTCCGGGGTGCTGAAGAACGCACTGGAATGGATGGTGGGCGGCGGCGAGATCACCGAGAAGCCGGTGGCCCTGGCGAGCGCGTCCACCACGAACGGCGGCGGCGACAACGCCCGCGCCTGGCTCAGGCAGACCCTCACCGTGATGGGAGCCCGTGTCCTTGACCAGGACCTGCGCATCCCCCAGGCCGGCATCAAGATCACGAACGGCAGGCTGACGGACGAGCCGACCCGGAGCGAACTCAGCGACCTCCTGGACGCCCTCGCCCTGGCAGGCACGCCGGCCCGGGAGGACGGGGCCACGCTCACGGCATGACGTCCCCGTCCAGAACCCGTGCAGAGCCCCGGGTGCCGGTGCGGTGTCCGGGGCCCGCCACCGGTTCGTATACTCGGCCGGGATCCACGACGGACGGGACAGCGAGACAGTGAAGCTTGCCGAGGCGCTGGCCGAAAGGGCCGAAGCGTCGCGCCGCGTAGAGCAACTACGGGCACGTATCGTCAGCAGCGCGCGCCACCAGGAAGGTGAGACGCCCGCCGAGGACGCGGCCGAGCTGCTGGCCGAGGCCGACGGCGTACTGGACACCCTTGAGACGCTGATCCGGCGGATCAACAAGACCAACGCCCTCACGGACATGGGCCACGACGGCACCCTCACCGATGCCCTCGCACGCCGGGACACACTGCGGTTGCGCCACTCGGTGATCACCGCCGCGGCGGACGCGGCAGCGGGCACCGGCGAGCGGGGCTACGGCCGCCAGCTTCGCTCGGAACTGATGATGCTCCCCGCACTCCCGGTCGCCGACCTCCGCCGTCAGGCGGACGCCCTCGCACGGGAGATCCGGGAGATCGACATGCGCATCCAGCGCGCCAACTGGGAGGTCGATCTGCTGGACTGAGCGGCTGCGGCAGATCACGACGATGTGGAGCAGGTAGCCGTTTCGGAGGCGTGCACACACCGAGGGCCGGCGGTTTTCCGGCTCCCTCCTGGCGCGTGAAGAGCAACGCGGGGTTCGACTCCCCATCAGACAGCGCAGCTCAGCACCGCGTACAGGTCATGGTGCACAACGCACGGCACATCACCACGTGCAGATCCGAAGCGGCGAGGGCGGGTTCGGGGTTTCCACATCACAAAGCCGACGAGGGTGCAGAGGCACCCCCCGTTCGCCTCAGACGGTCACAGCCCGGCGATGAGGCCAGGCAGTTCGCGCATGTCGTGGAAGACGACCGTGTCGCGGCCTTCGAGGCGTTCGGCCCGGGTGAGCCCGCCGGCGTAGCCGAAGGCGCGCATGCCTGCCGCGCGAGCGGCGTCGACGCCGGGCCGGCTGTCCTCGACCACCACGCAGGCCGAGGGATCGACGCCCATCTGCCGGGCGGCGTGCAGGAACAGGTCGGGGGCCGGCTTGCCGCGGGAAACCTCCGTGGCGCTGTAGATACGGCCGGCGAAGCGTTCGTAGAGTCCGGTGCGGCCGAGCGTGTGCCGCATCTTGTCGTGGGAGCCGCTGGAGGCGACACAGGTCGGAGGGGTGAGCGCGTCGAGCGCTTCCGGCAGGCCGTCGACCGGAGCGAGCCCGGAATCCACCGCCTCACGGTGGAGTTGCTCGAACCTCTGCGACCAGGTCGCCGCCGTCTCCTCGCCGAGCCGGGCGGCTACCTGGTCGCGGATGGCGGCGTGCGAGCGCCCGATGAAGCGCTCCACCACCTCGTCCTCGGTCAGCGGCCAGCCCAACTCGGCGCCGAGGACGACCTGCACACGTGCGGCGATGCGTTCGCTGTCGACGAGCACGCCGTCGCAGTCGAATATGACGAGTTCGATGGGCTTGATCATTGGCGCAGCATAGGGCGCCGGGGCCGGGCCGGGTCGGGGCGGTCACGGTGAGGACCGAGGCCAGGGGCTCCCGCGGTCGTTGTCGTCGGCGGGGTCCATGCGGGTGAGTGTGGCGATGCAGGCGCGGTGGCACGGGTCCGCGATCCCGGAACGGGGCACCACGCACCGACTGAGTACGCCGACAGGTCCGACATGAGTATCCGGGCCGGTGTGTCCGGGGGCCCGCGCCGCTTCACTGTCGGCATGACGACACAGCACACCGCGATGATTCCGGGCCGGGCGGCGACGGGGGAGCGGGACAACCGGGCCTGGGTGGCACCGGCGATCGCGACGGCCCTGCTGGCCGTGCTGGGCCCGGCCGCCGTCGTATTTGGAGGCCTTTCCGCCATGGCCACGGACAGTTGCGGCCCCGACGACTGCTCGCAGGCGCTGGAGACGTCACTCACCTGGATCTACGGCATGCTCTTCTACGGCGGCCCGCTCACGGCCGCGGCGTGGCTCACGGCCTGGCTGCTCCCCTGGAAGCGCCGCTGGTCGGCCGTGCGCTGCTGGGCGGCACTGTTCGCGCTGGTGCCGCCGACGATCGTGCTCGTCCTGGTGTGCACGCTCCCCGCACCGTGAGACGGCGCCCGGGATCTCGTGAACGCCGACGCCGAGCCCCGCCCGCATCACGGTCCACCGACCGCCCGACAGTCGCATCACCGGGCCCGGCACGGTCGGCACCGGTCGTGGTTCGAACCGTGGGCCGGAGGGAGCCCGCCGCCTCGGCGTCACGCCTGCGGGCGACGGACGGACGAGGCCCCCGATCTGCATCGACTCGATCGACCACGCCCACCGGGAGTTCCTCGGCTGACACCGACATCGAGGTCATGTCTCACCGGCCGGACCCCGCGATCGCATCGCCGGGACGGCACGCATCCTGGCCACCCGCTTCGAGTGGTGAGTCGTCTTCAGGGGTTCACTCGCCGACGGGCAGAAATCGGGTCGCCGCTTCTTCGGCACAGTTGGTAGACATGCGGAGTGGCAGGGAATCATTCCAGTGGCTTTCACGCAGGGCAGTCGGGACTCGTCGTGAGGATCGCGGAGGCGGAACCCGCTGTCCGTGCGTGGCGTGACCGGTTGGACCCCTCCGCGCGTGCGGGTGTCCCGGCCCACGTCACTGTCCTCTTCCCGTTCCTCGACGAAAGCCGCATCGACGGCGTCGTCCGCGCCGCCATCACCGGGATCGTCGGACGTCACCGGTCCTTCGAGGTCCGGTTCGAGCACTGCGGGCGCTTCCCGGGGGTCCTGTATCTCGTCCCCGATCCCGACACGCCGTTTCGCCGGCTGACGCAGGCGGTCACGCAACAGTGGCCGCAATGTCCCCCTTTCGCGGGGCAGTTCGACGACATCGTCCCGCACCTGACCGTCGCGCAGGGGCAGGAGAGCGCAGTCCTGGACGAGGTCGCGGCCGACCTTCGGGACCGCCTTCCCGTCGTCGCCCGCGTTTCGTCGGTCGATCTCATGGTCCACAGCGGCGTGAGATGGCAGCGGCGGGCATCGTTCCCGCTCGGGTGACACCACTTCGGGGGCCCGGACCCGCTGCCGGACGGACAGGGCGGAGGAGAGCGGGATGGAGGAGAGCGGGGCCGGTCAGTGAGAGCGCGCGCGGAGCCGGTGCGCCCCGCGTGCGCGGACGGGTGGCGCGTCGGGGACGACGTCCGCAGTGGGCGGAGGTGTCCCCGACGGCCGGGTCCGAGGGTCAGGGCAGCGGGATGCGGACGACCTGCGGATCGTGGTCGCTGAGCTGGCCGGCGAACTCGGAGTTGATGTGGACGACGTCATAGCTGTAGGCCTTGGCGGCCAGGCTGGACGACAGCAGGATGTGGTCGAGCACCTGGGAGTTGCCCTCGTAGTCGTAGGTGTAGCGCTCCGCGTCGGGCAGTGTGCGGGGCAGGTCCGTGAGGGCGCTGTTCGCGGTGAGAATGTCAGCGGTCCCTGAGAACTCGAAGTCGTTCAGGTCGCCCAGGACGATCACCGAGGCGTTCGAGTCGACGGTCAGGATCTGGTCGACGAAGTTCTTCACCACGGTGGCCTGGTTGTGCCGCTGCGTCTCCGAGGAACGGGCCGGCGGCTGGAAGTGACCGGACAGGGGCTGGTCGCCGCCCTTGGAGTTGAAGTGGTTGGCGATGACGAAGACCGTCTTGCCGTTCCAGGTGAACTCACCGGCCAGCGGCTTGCGGCTGGAAGAGAAGGCCGAGTTCGTCGGGTCGATACGGCCGGGCGAGTACTTCAGCGACGGCACGCCACCGGTGTTGACGACCGCGTTCGCGGCGGTGGCCGTCCCGCCGGGGCGGTCGACGAAGGCCAGTCCACGGTCGGTGCGGAACATGAACACCTGGCGGATGTTGCCGCCGGGCTCGCCGCCGTCTGTGTCGTTCTGCGGGTCGATCTGCCGGTAGCTGTAGCTCGGGCCGCCCGCCGCGGTGATCGCGGCGATCAGCTTGCTCATCGTCTGGTCACAGGCGACCGTGCCGTTGTCCGTGGGACCGTTGTTGTCCTGGATCTCCTCCAGGGCGAGCAGGTCGGGCGACTTGAGGTTCCCCACGATCTGCCCGGCGAGTCCGTCGAACTTCGACTGAGGGTCGGAGGGGTCGAGGTTCTCGACGTTGAAGGTGGCGGTGGACAGCTCTCCGGCGGCAGGCGTCGCGGTGGTCTCGGGCGCGAGGTTGCCGCTGGTCACCGCGGGGGTGCTGGTGGGAAGCAACTTGAAGTTGCCGAAGGAGTAGTCGAGTACGCCGGTGGTGGCGCCGGACAGGGTGTCGCCGACGTTCACGGTCGGGGTGGGAGCGAGCACGTCGTCCAACAGCACCCGCTCCGGATTGGCGTCGTCGGCCTTCAGCACGATGCCGCCGCGGTTGGTGCGGGTCGTGCTGCCCGGCGGGACGACCGGGATCTCGCCGTACGTGCTGCGCGGGCCGACCACGGCGGCGTTGTCGATCTCGACGCGCATGCCCTCCATCGACTCCCAGAAGTCGATGCCGTCGCTCGCCGGGTCGAAGACGCCGCTGTTCTCCACGTCCCCGGTGGCGTCGTCCTCGATCACATTGGCCGGAGGTACACGACCGCCGGAGCCGACCAGGGTCGGGGCGGGCAGCGCGGCACCGCTCGAGACGACCGTGACCGTCGGGGCGGTGATCTCGGTCGTGGTCAGGTTGGTGGTGCCGGTGGTTCCACCCGGGCGGAACTCGCTGACCGTCCCGTCGACCGTCACAGCGTCGGCGACCGCGACCCTCGGGGCGGTGCTGGTGTAGACGAAGATGCCCTCGCTGGTGGCGGGGTCGGCGTCGGGCTGTGGGTCCTGCATCCAGAAGCCGGTGGTCGATTTGGCGGTCACCACGCCGGATATGCCGCTGATCTGCCGGCCGTTGAGCGGGGAGATGTGAGCGGCGCCCTGGATGTCGTGGATGCGGGTGCCACCGCCACCGCCGCCTGAGCTTGAGTTGCGGGGGCTGGGCGTGGTGACGGCGAGGTCCGCGGCGTTGTTGTCGGTGTCGGTCGCGCCGCCACCGGCTCGCACCGCGGCGGTCGTGTTGGACAGGTTGCCGGTGGGCGAGCCCTCGTACGAGCTGGCGCTGCTGCCGTAGCCCACGAAGTCCCGCAGCCCGGCCTGGTTGGCGCAGCCGGTGGAGCAGGTCAGGGCGGTGGTGTTGGTGACCAGGGCCACCTTCGCGGAGGTCGCGCTCATCGCCATGGTGCCGGTGGCGTCCGGGGTGGGCAGCGACGCGCCGGTGCCGGCACCGGCGCCTTCCTGGACGAGGTAGTAGTGGCCGGGCGCGATGGTGCCCGACAGGGCGGTCTTCGACCAGGTGGACGCGGACGCCGAGGCGTACTGCACGGTCCAGCCGGACAGGGACACCGTGCTCGTACCGCGGTTGTACAGCTCGATGTAGTCATTGGTGAACGGGGCCCCCGAGTTGCCTCCGCCGCCGTAGACCTGGCTGATCACGATGTCCGGGGAGACCGCGTACGCGGCGCCCTGGGACGGCGTCAGCAGACCGGCGACCGCGATCGCGGTGGCCGTTGCCGCCGCACATCGGCGCGCGGCACTTCTTCCTGACTGTCTGTTGCCTGACTGCACTGGATCCCTCCCGACGGCAGGTGACACTGACGCCGGGAACATTGGCAGCGGAAGACGCACCTACGCGCGTCAACCGGTCAACATCCAGTGAAAAAAATGGAAGCGGAAGGCTCCGACCGCGGTGCGGTTCTCGGGCTAGTGGCTGCTCTCGCGGTCGAGGACGCGGCGAGCCGCTTCGGCTTCTGCGGCTGGTGGGGACAGTTCGTCGAGGGTGTCGAGTTCGTCGTCTGCTTCCAGTTCCCGTTCCCAGGCGGCGGCGAGCCGTTCCTGTTCGTCGCGAGGCTTGGCGCCGATGGTCTCCCGGTGGTCCGGGTCCAGGGCCGCCAGGAATCGTCGAACCGGGTCGGTCGGCATGCGGTGCTCCTTGTCGCGGGGAAGGGATGCCGCTTCGGCTCAGCATGGCCAACCGGCCGTGGGCGGGCGGCCCGACACGGCCTGACACCACTCTGATGGCCGAGCCGCCCGCCGTCCCCCACGGCCAGGTCGGGCGTCCTCGGCGCTCGAGGCGGGTGCGGGGCCGTCCCGGGCGAGGCCGGTGTCGATGAGTCGGTCCGTCGCCGGACCGGTGACCTTGTCGGACACCTCGTCGCCGGTGGCAGCCGACATGAGACGGGCCGCGCCGGCGTCGTCGGTGACATCAGCCACCATGGACGGTATCCGGCCGGCGGCCGTCGGAAGCCGGTTGCACAGAGCGCGGCGACGGGGCGCGATCCCAGGCGCCGCCGACGGCGGCGGGTTCAGTGAGCACCCGGCGAGCGGATGGGAGCCCACAGCCGGTCGGCGTCGCCGGCGGCGAGGCGGCCCCGGTAGACGTCGATCTTGTGGCCGATGAGTCTCAGGTTCTCCTGGAGTTCGGCGATCCTGGCCAACACCTCGTCGCGGTGCGACTCGAGCAAGTCCAGTCGCTCTTCTTCGTTGCCCTGGCCCGCCGCGACGAGCTCTGCGTAGCGGCGGATGCCCCTGATGGACATGCCGGTCGCCCGCAGCCTGGTGCAGACGGTGATCCACTCGAGGTCGAGTCGGTGGTAGCGCCGTCGGCCGGCGTCGGTGCGGTCGACGGGGGTGACGACCAGACCGACACGTTCGTAATAGCGGAGGGTATGCACGCTGACGCCGGTACGGCGGGCGGCCTCTCCGATGCTCAGGCCCGCCTGCGGAACTGACGGACGGTGTTCGGATTCCGGCTGCGGATTGACCTCGACCACGCTCTAGATCCTAGCGTCGATGTCATTCGCCGTTCAGGCCTTCACCCCCCTGCCGGTCGTCGGCAGTGCCTCATGACAGGACACCTCCGCATGCCCGAACTCAGCCGACGCCGCAGGCTCCTGGTGCTGGCGATCTGCTGCGCCAGCGTGATCGTCGTGGTGATGGACATCTCCATCGTCAACGTCGCCCTGCCGTCCATCCGTCGCGATCTGCACGCCTCGGTGTCCGGCCTGCAGTGGACGGTCGACGCGTACACGCTGGTGCTGGCCGGCTTCCTGGTGCTGGCCGGCTCCACCGCCGACCGGGTCGGCCGTCGGCGCGTCTTCCAGCTCGGCCTTGCCGCCTTCGGAACCGGCTCGCTGCTGTGCGGCCTGGCGCCGAGCCTCGACTGGCTGATCGCGGCGCGGGCGCTGCAGGCCGTCGGCGGCACCATGCTCAACCCGGTGGCGATGGCCATCGTCGCCACCACGTTCCCTGAACCGGTCGAACGGGCCCGGGCCATCGGCGCGTTCGGCTCGATGACCGGCCTGTCGCTGGTGCTCGGACCGATCCTCGGGGGCGCCCTGGTCGATGGCTTCGGCTGGCGGTCCGTCTTCTGGATCAATGTGCCGATCGTGGTCACGGCGATCGTGTGCACGGCACTGTTCGTACCCGAGTCCCGCGCTGCCCGGGCACGCCGGTTCGATCCCGTGGGCCAGATCCTGGTGATCCTGGTACTGGGCGGCGTGGTCTTCTCGGTCATCGAGTCGAGGAGCATGGGCTGGGCCTCGCCGGTCATCCTGGGTCTGCTCGCCGTGGCTGCGCTCGGTGTGCTGGGCATCCTCGGCTACGAACCACGCCGCGCCGACCCGCTGTTGGAGCTGCGCCTGTTTCGCAGCGTGCCGTTCGCCTCGGCGATCCTGATGGCGCTCTTCGCTCTGTGCGGGTTCGGCGCGTTCCTGTTCATGACCACTGAGTACCTGCAGGACGTACGCGGCCTGTCGGCGCTGGTGACCGGAGTGTGCCTGCTCCCGGTCGGCGTCCCGGTCGTGGTGCTCTCCCCGGCCACCGGCCGGCTGGTCGGCGCGCGCGGCCCCAGGCTGCCGCTGCTGATCGCCGGGGCAGCGCTGGCCCTGGGCGGCGGCGCGTCGCTCCTGCTCGGACCGGCCACCCCACTGCCGACCGTGCTCGCGACCTACCTGTTGTTCGGCATCTTCCTGAGCACGGTGAACCCGCCGGTCACCAACACAGCGGTCTCAGGCATGCCCCGCTCGATGGCGGGGGTGGCCACCTCGCTGGCGTCCGCAGGCCGGCAGACCGGGACCACCCTGGGCGTCGCGGTCTCCGGAACGATCGTGGGACCCGCACTGCCCGGCGGCGGGACGGTGTTCATCACTGCGGAACACCGCGTGTGGTGGATGGTGCTCGGCCTGGGGACGGGCATCGTGGTGCTGGGGCTGCTCAGCACGGGGCGGTGGGCCTTGGACACCGCGGCGGGAGCGGCGGCATTGTTCGAGGAGGTGGATCGCGGTGTGGACGTTCCGACCGCCACGAGGGCCACCGTTGATCGGCAGCGCCCCCACGGCCCACGCCAGGACCACCATGGACGATGCGTTGACCTCCACTGACGTGCTGGCAGCGCACCTGACCGTCTCGGCAGCCCGACGTGCATCGCCGCACCCCGCACCATGTCCGGCTAGTGCCTCGGTTGGATCTTCGACCCTCGGTGCGCCGGACGGGGCTACGCCACCGAAGCGGCGCGCGCCCTCGCCTCGCCGGCTTTTGACCAGTTGGGAGTCCACCGGGTCTTCGCCCGACTCGATGTCCTCAACACCGCATCGGTACGCGTGTGCGAGCGCCTTGGAATGCGCCGCGAGGCGCATCTGGTCGACAACGACCTCGACGGGGACCGTCGGGGCAGTGAGTACGTCTACGCGGTGCTTGCCCACGAGCGGAAGAACTGAGCGTCAGCCTTGCCGGTGTTGACCGTTCACGCGGCTTTCGCCGAACGCCGCCCCAACGGATGCCCTTCTCGCCACGGATGCGGGCGGGCGCTCGCACCGTTGGGCGGCCAGCACGCCGGGATGGCGGGCGTTCTCGTTCCGCCGGCGTAAAGAGGCGTGCAGGGTGGGCGTCTGCGCGGTGTGGTTGCCGTGGTGGGAGGTGGGGCGGCGGTGAACGGCCACAGCGGTCCGAAGTGGGCCTCGATCCGCGGGTGACGTACATCCGTCCGTACGGCGTGCGGCACTTGGTCGGTCCGGAGTTCTTCCCTCCACCCGCCCACGATGCGGTTCGCGATCGTGCTCGACAACCTCTCCCCGTACCTGACGAGGAAAGAAGGAGCGAGAGCCGTTTCGGCTGCCCCAGTAATGTGGCTTCGCATGACCGACTCCGCGATCGAGATCACCGCAGACCTGGTCCACAACCTGCTGCAGGAGCAGCATCCGGACCTTGCAGGGCCGGCCATCCGTGAGGTGGTGGGCGGCTGGGACAACCAAATGTGGCGCCTGGGGGACGACTTGGCGGTGCGCATGCCGCGTACAGAACGTGCCCCGGAACTTCAGCGCAAGGAGTGCCGGTGGCTGCCCGTACTGGCTCCACGCCTGCCTCTGCCGGTTCCGAACCCTGTACGGATCGGTGAACCGTCCGCGCGTTTCCCGAAGCCCTGGACCATCATGACGTGGGTTCCCGGCGAGCCGCTGGACTGCTCCACCATCAGCCGCGGCGACCACGCGGCCGACGCACTGGCGGGCTTCCTCAGAGCGCTCCATGTGGAGGCGCCCGCTGACGCGCCGATCAGTGAGGACCGCGGCGACCACCCCAAGAAGTGCACGGACGGCTTCGACCACTTCTTCCACGCCGTCGTCCCCGACGACCTCGCCGGCGAGGTCCGGGCCGTCTGGGAGGATGCCGTCGCGGCGCCCGAGTGGGAGGGCTCGCCGGTCTGGGTGCACGGTGACCTTCATCCCGCGAACGTCGTCGTCTCGGACGGGACGCTCTCGGGCGTGATCGACTTCGGTGACGTGTTCGCCGGCGATCCGGCGTGGGACCTCGCGGCCGCATGGGTGATTCTTCCCGCGGGCGCCGCGTCACGCTTCTTCGACGTGTACGCCCAGGCGGACGAGGGGACGATCCGGCGCGCCCGCGGGCTGGCCGCTCTGAAAAGCCTGTTCCTCATGCTGATGGGCCAGAACGGAGACCGGGGTCTTCCCGGCGGCAAGCCGACATGGGGACCCGCAGGCCGGGCAGCGCTCGATCGTGTTCTGAGAGGCAGTCCGATGTAGGCACGCAGCGACGCGCTCATCCCGTACCCGCTTGCCGGAGCGACTCCGGCGCCGCGACGTCGTTCTCACATCGTTCACGAGGCCGTCCTCGTGAAAACGAACGGGCCTCTGCCTGCTGCCAGCCGTTCGGTCCCGCGCGACTCGGTGCTCGACCTTCGGTGAGAACACTCGGCCTTCGCTGAGACAGGTCACCGTCCGTGCGCGGCAACCGTCCGCCTCGCCGCGGTCAGGGGTTGGCTGCGGTGAGTCCCTGGTCGTCGGGCTCCACCGCGCACCCCGGAGAGAGGATCACGGACCGCAACTCCTCGAACCGGATACGACGTGTGAAGCCCCCGTACTCGCGTACCAGGGACGGCGGCACGCAATGACCGTGAATCAACCGGTGCACCTGCACACTGATCCCGAAGCAGGACATGGGACCGTCGGCGTCCGAGATGGAGACCTCCACCAGCCCGTAGTCCCGGCGCAGCACCTGGTCACCGGGATCGTCCAGGTAATCCGGCCCCACGGTGGCTCCCCATGCACCGGGCCCGGATCCGACTCCGGCCCCGAGGACGTCGCAGTGCGTGGCGACGTGGGCGTAGAAGTCAAGGCCGGACACCCGCTGATCTCCTTGGTCGGGGGCGACTGCGTCACTGCGAGCCGTAGTACAGCCGGAGGAACTCCTCCATCGCCGCGTCGACGCCGGCGCGGTCACCGGTGGCCAGCAGGTCGAGCAGCAGACCGCGGACGGTGGCAAGTCCCAGCCTGGCGCGACTGCGGGCCGTGGCAGGATCCGCCCCTGCGCCGACCTCGGCGGTCACCAGCGGCTCCAGCCAGTCCGTCACGAGCCCGTCGAGGATCGGGGCGGCCTCGGGGCGGCCACGCAGCGCGTGCCCGCAGATCTCGAAGAAGAGTCGCTCCTGACCGGCCAGTTGAGGATCCGTCAGCTGCCGCCACAGTCGCCGCGCGACATCGGCGGGTGAAAGACCGGGCTCCGTGCGGAGCCGGACCAGCAGATCGCGCTGGCGTCGCTCCGACGTCCGGACGATCTCGACGAGCAGCTGTTCCTTGGAGCCGAAGTAGTGGAGCAGCATGCGGTGACTGACGCCGATCGCGGTGCCCAGGCGGCGCAGGCTCAGGTTCGCGATGCCGTGCGCTGCGACGTGGTCGACGGCCGCGTCCACCAGTTGTGTGCGCCGGTCCACGTCCGTGCCGTGCGTCGCCTCGCCCCCGGGATGCGGGCCGTCGGTGTCCAGCACATCACGTTCCTCATTCACCACATCGCGAGTGTACCCATGGGCACACGCTGCATGTACCGTCTGGTACATGAAGTCTGTCACCGTGTCGATCGACGTGCCGCAGACCCCCGAGCAGGTCTACGGCTTCCTCGATGTCCTGGCCCACCACGAGCGGTTCACCGACCACTACCTGACCGACTGGCGCCGCAGCGGCCCCGACCGCGGCATAGGATCGTGCGCCACTGTCACCGCCGCGCTGGGCGGAGTGAAGACCGACGTCACCATCGAGGTCGTCGAGGCCGACGCACCGCGGCGCATCGTCGAACGCAACGTCAGCGCGGCCGGCCGGCGCCTGGCTCACGGCGTCTACACCATCGAGCCGCTGCGAACCGGTGGGAGCCACGTGTCGTTCACGTACGCCTGGGTGCGTGCTCCGCTCTCCGAGCGCCTGCTGGCACCCCTTGTCCGGGCGGTGATGCGGCGCGCCAACCGCACGGTCATGGGACGCCTGGCCACCGAACTGGCTCGCCACGTCGGCGTCGGCGGATCCTGACCGCGGTGCCTGCTGTCGGTCCGGGCACGGGGCTGGGCCCGTGGGCAGCGGCCGGCGGCGGCGAGACGGGCTGGGCAGGACTGCACCTGGGGCCGGCAGGCCGGCGTTGCGATGGCCCGGACAGCTCGGTCGGCGCTGGTCCGGGGTCATCGCTGAAGCGTCAGCGCACGAACTCGGGGGTCGTTTCGGTGGGCACCGTGCGCATGGTCCGAAGAGGCGAAAGGAAGTTGGGCAGGGCACTCGCCGTCATGCCGGCTGCACCGATCCACAAGGTGGCTGTCGCTCCGAACACGGAGCCAGCGGCTCCCCCCAGAAGGCCACCCAGAGGAATGCCGCCCCAGGACACGAAACGGGTTGTCGCGCTCATCCGGCCCAGGAGCGGGTCCGGTGTGAGGCTCTGTTGCAGGCTCGCTTGCGTCACGACGCGGACGACTCCGCCCAGGGAAAGAGCCACCAGTCCGGTCGCCGCTGCGTACACGCTCCAACCTGGTTGCGCCAGCGGCATCAGGCAGGCCAACGGGCAGGTGACCAGCGTGGCGAGCCAGATGACGGGACCTTGCCCGACCCGCTTCGAGACCCTGGTTGCCAGCAGTGAGCCCAGCAGGGCACCACAGCCCATTCCCGACAGGATGAGGCCGACTCCGAAGGGCCGGAGGCCTGTCTCCCTCTCCAGGAAGACCAGCAGCATGGTCTGGTACACGACCAGGAAGAGGTTGAATATCGCATCCCCCAGCATGATGGCCCGCAGGGTGGGGTGCCTGAGCACGAACTCCAGCCCCTGTCTGATGTCGCGGCCCAGACGTCGGCGCTCACTCGGCCCTGGCGTTCGTTCCCGTTTGCGGATGGTGATCGCGAGCAGGCCCGACAGGGTCATCCCGGCCGAACTCGCCACAAGCGTTGCAGGGGCTCCCACCAGGCCGACCAGCGGACCTGCCACCGCCGGCCCGCTGATACTGGTCACCGAACGTATCGCCGAGAGCCTCGAGTTGCCCTCCACGAGATTGCCGCGTCCTACCAAGTGCGGGAGATAACTGACGTACGCGACATCGAAGAAGACAGTCAGTACTCCGTGAGCCAATGCGACGGCGTACAGCCACCAGATGCTCAGAAGGCCCGTCCACCACGCCATCGGCACCGTCAGGAGGACCAGCGCCCTGACGAGATCGGTGCTGATCATCACCGACCGCTTCCGCATGCGATCCACCCATGCTCCGGCCGGCAGTCCGACCAGGAGCGAACCCGCCGTGGTCATCGCTGTCAGGAAGCCGACCTGGAACTCGTCGGCGTGCAGCGCCGCGATCCCCACCAGCGGCAGCGCCAGGAAGATGATGCGATCGCCCAGCTGGCCGAGCGCGGTGGCGGCAAACAGACGTCTGAAGTCCGGATCTCGCAGGAGTCCTGATCGGTCGCGTGTCGGCATGGAGTCACCTACTGTCGGATGTGGAGGATCGGTCGACCGGCCTCAGCGTCACGGCTGATCGACGCCGAACTCGTAGGCCACTTCCCGGCGCCCGTCCGGAATGACGATGTCAGCGGTTTCCACCGGTCGCCCGTCGATGTCGTAGAGGGTCCGTTCGATGTGAAGCACCAGGTCCCCGACGCCGATCCCCAGCAGGTTCGCCTGTGCCTGGGTGGCGCGAGCCGGGCGTGGTGACTCGACCACGGTCTCGATGACCACGCCGATGGAACGCATGCGCTCGACCACCCCCTTTCCCGCCAGTGGGCCCATTTCGGGCAGTACGACCGGCGTTCCGTCCGTGATGGCCATCGGTTCCCAGGAGTCGGAGAGCTGGACGGGCTGCCCGTCGGCGAGGAACTCGTAGTGCGTGGTGACGCAGAGGTCTCGGGGGGCGATGGCGAGCCGCTCGGCGATCGGGTCAGGAGCGGGGACGCGCACCTGGCTGTGGGAGTCCCAAGCGGTCGCCCTGCCCCGCTCCCTCATGCCGACGCGGGAGAGGGAACCGCCCCGGCGATCGCGGTGCCGCGACCTGACCATCCGCAGGCGCTCGCGCGGCAGGCGGACATAGGTGCCCGAGCCCGCGCGTCCTTCGAGGAGGCCTCTGGTGATGAGGCATTCCACGGCTCTTTGCGTGACGTTGCGCCCGACTCCGTACTCCTCGGCGAGCCGTGCCCGGGACGGCAGGCGGTCCCCGACTTCCCACTCGCCTTCGAGGATTCGGGCACGCAGCGCGTCTGCGACTGCCAGATACGGCGCGTCTCGGGGCATGATGCGACTCTCCGGTCGGTCCACTGCCCGGGGGCAGCTGTGTTTCCAGGCGGCGTTCGCAAGCTACTGCACCAGGGGAAAGCTACTGGAGTAGAAATACGCTCGGTGCTCAGGCCGGATTCGTGGAGTTCTGCGCCGCATCGGGCCCCGGTCCAGCCGTACGCCGTCCGGGGGATCCGGACGTACCGCCGTACGAGTGAGCGCGTCAGGGGTGACGCCGACGAATTCCTCGTGTTCACCGCAGCCGTCGGGCGAGCCGTCGGTCCGGCCGCCGCATTCGGGTGCGCCATAAGAGGCGCCGCGGTGTGAACCGTGTGAGCGTGGTGGAACGGATGGTGAGCCGATGCCGTGACAGCCGTACGAGGAGGCGAGATGGCCGTCGTTGCCGGAGAGGGAAGCGCCAGTTCGGCGACGTCCTGCGCCGACGCCTTCCAGCAGCTGCGTGCGGTGGCCGATGCCGTTCTCTACGAGGGCTACCTTCTCTACCCGTACCGCAGGTCTTCGCCCAAGAACCGGGTGCGCTGGCAGTTCGGCGTCCTCGCCCCCCGCGAGTGGGCGGAACGGGACGGCCCGGTGCCGGCGGTGCTGTCGGGGGCGGTGGACTCCTGGTACCAGCAGACGGAGTGCCTGGTGCGAGCTGCCCCCGGGGCTCTGCTGCGCGTGCGGGTGCGTTACCTGCAACTCCAGCGCAAACAGGTCGAGGAGCGGCTGCCCGACGGCGGTTACCGGCAGGTCGAGTCGCTGGACGACGGCGATGCCGTCCACCTGACCTTCGACGAAGCCGTCCCCCGCGAGGAGGTCGCCGCCTTCCCGCTGGACCAGTTGCTCGTGTGCGACCAGCGCCTGTGGGCCGGGTCCGCGGGTGGGGAGGAGAGCGAGATCGTCGCGGGCGGGGCCGGGCGGGTGGTGCGGCGGCGGGAGCAACTGGACGCGGTGACGACCCTGCGGGCCGAGCCCGTGGCGGACGGCCGGCCAGCCGCCGCCGGGGTCTACCGGCTCCGGGTGCGGACGGAGAACACCGGATCCCTGGACCGCGGCACCGAGGCATCGCGCGCCGAGGCTCTCGCCCACGCCCTCATGGCCACCCACACACTCATCGGCGGGGACGGCGTCGAGTTCCTGTCCCTCACCGATCCGCCGGGCCCGTACGAGCAGCACGCCCGCGCCTGCCGTAACGTGCACACCTTCCCCGTGCTCGGCGGCGAACCCGGCCGCGAGGCGTTGCTGTCGTCACCGATCCTCCTGCCCGACCACCCGCAGGTGGCCCCGGAGAGCCCGGGCGATCTCCACGACGCCGCCGAGATCGACGAGATCCTGACCCTGCGCACGCTGCTGCTGACCGACGAGGAGAAACGCGAGGCCCGTGCCACCGACCGGCGCGCGGCGGACATCCTCGACCGCGTCGAGACGATGCCGCCGGAGGTCTTCGCCCGGCTGCACGGAGCCATCCGTTCCCTGAAGCCATCCGCTCCGTCCGCTCCGGCCGGTCCGTCCCCCCGGCCGACCGCACCGGGCAGGACCTCATCAGGGGTTCCCTGGTGGCAGGACGGCGGCGACGACGGACTGTCGCCCACGACCGACAGCGTGCTCGTCGACGGCGTGCCGGTGGCGGCCGGCAGCGCCGTGCGGCTGAACCCGGCCGGGCGCGGCGCCGACGCCCAGGACATGTTCCTGGCCGGACGCACCGCCCGGGTGGCGGCCGTTCTGCACGACGTGGACGGCAGCATGCATGTCGCCGTCACCCTCGACGACGACCCCGCGGCCGAACTCAACGGCTGGTACGGCCGCTTCCACTACTTCCGCCCGCATGAACTGACCCCCCTGACCGCCACTGACGAGGGAGGGCGCAATGGACGCCCTTGAGGTACTGGTCCACGACCACCGCATGGTGGAACAGCTGTTCCGCAACTATCACGCCGCCGCCTCCGACAAGCAGCGCCGGGCCGTGGTGGAACTGATGGTGCGTGAGCTGTCCAAGCACGCCGCGCTGGAGGAGATGTTCGTCTACCCGCTGGCGAGGAACGCCTTCCCCGACGGCGCGGAGGAGATCGACGAGCAGCTCGAGGAGCACAGGGCCGTGAAGAGGACCCTCCTCGCCCTCGACAGGCTCTCCGAGGGCGACGAGCGCACCGACGACCTCGTCGAGCAGCTGCGCCAGGAGGTCGAGGAGCATGTCCGCGAGGAGGAGCAGCAGTTCCTGCCCCGGCTGCGCGAATGGGTGTCCCAGCGGGAGCTGGACCGGCTGGGGGAGCTGCTGACGAAGGCGAAGCAGACCGCGCCGACCCGTCCCCATCCGCACGCCCCCGACCATCCGCCCGGCCTCACCCTGGCCGCGCCGGTGGCAGCGGCGTACGACCGCTTCCGAGACCGACTCCAGCAAAGGCCCAGGACATGACGATCGACAGCGGCACCACCGAAGTCAGTCAGGAGACCAGCCGGCCGACGCCGCGGAAGGGGTTCGACGAGATCCACATCCTCTGGATCTCCGAGGGCATGAGCTGTGACGGCGACACCGTCTCGCTCACCGCCGCCGGACAGCCGTCGATCGAGGACGTCGTCCAGGGCCTGATCCCCGGCCTGCCGACGGTACACCTGTACAACAAGGTGCTCTCGCCCACCCAGGGCGGCGAGGACTTCCTCGCCCCCTACCGGGCGGCGGCGCGCGGCGAACTCGCGCCGTTCATCCTGGTGATCGAAGGATCGATCCCCAACCAGGACATCATCGAGGGCGACGGCTACTGGACGTCCTTCGGCAACGACCCGGAGACCGGTGAGCCCCTCACCCTCAACTGGTGGATCGACCAGCTCGCCCCGAAGGCCTGGGCGATCGTGGCGGCCGGCACCTGTGCGACGTACGGCGGCATCCACGCGATGGCGGGCAACCCGACCGGCAGCATGGGCCTGTCGGACTACCTGGGCTGGGACTTCACGTCACAGGGCGCGCTGCCCGTCGTCAACGTCCCCGGCTGCCCCATCCAGCCGGAGAACTTCATGGAGACCCTGGTCTGGGTCCTCCAGCACGCGGCGGGCGCGGCCCCGCCGCCCCCGCTGGACCACATGCTGCGCCCGCAGTGGCTGTTCGGGAAGACCGTCCACGAGGGCTGCGACCGCGCCGCCTACTACGAGCAGGCCGACTTCGCCAAGGACTACAACGCCCCCAAGTGCCAGGTGAAGGTGGGCTGTTGGGGACCCGTGGTCAACTGCAACGTGCCCAAGCGGGGTTGGATGAACGGGGTCGGCGGCTGCCCGAACGTCGGCGGCATCTGCATCGGCTGCACCATGCCCGGCTTCCCCGACGCCTTCATGCCGTTCATGGACGAGCCGCCCGGCGGCAGCCTGTCGTCGCTGCTCGTCAAGCCCTATGGCGCCTTCATCCGCCGGATGCGCGGCATCACGTCCATGGCCGTCAACCGGGAGCCGAAGTGGCGGCACAGAGGCACGGAGCTGACGAGCGGTTACGACCCCCACTGGCGCCCCTGACACAGCGAGACACCCCACCAGCGAGGGCAGGAAACACATGACAACGACCGAGGACCGGGCCGGGACCACCGGGCGTCAGCCCGCACAGATCGTGGACATGTCCTGGGACCCGATCACCCGGATCATCGGCAACCTGGGCATCTACACGAAGATCGACTTCGCCAACCGCGAAGTGGTCGAGTGCCACAGCACGTCGTCCCTCTTCCGCGGCTACTCCGTGTTCATGAAGGGCAAGGACCCGCGCGACGCCGGTTTCATCACGTCCCGCATCTGCGGTATCTGCGGGGACAACCACACCACCTGCTCCAACTACGCCCAGCAGATGGCGTACGGCATCAAACCGCCGGAACTGGCCGACCACATCGTCAACCTCGGTGAAGCGGCCGAGTACATGTTCGACCACACGATCTTCCAGGACAACCTGGTCTTCGTGGACTTCTGCGAGGCGATGGTCAAGGCCACCAACCCGGGTGTGCTGGCCCGGGCCGAGCGCACCGAGGCGCCCCGTGGCGACATCCACGGCCACCGGACCATTGCCGACATTATGCGCTCGTACAACCCCTTCGAGGGGGAGACGTACAAGGAGGCGCTGAAGATCAGCCGGGTCACCCGGGAGATGTTCTGCAAGATGGAGGGCCGGCACGTCCACCCGTCGACGTTGTACCCCGGCGGGGTGGGCACCGTCGCCACCCCGACCACCTTCACCGACTACCTCTCCCGGCTGATGACGACGCTCGACTTCGTCAAGAAGTCCGTCGCGATGAACGACGACGTCTTCGACTTCTTCTACGAGGCCCTGCCCGGCTACGAGGAGGTCGGCCGCCGCCGCGTCCTGCTCGGCTGCTGGGGCGCCTTCCAGAACCCCGAGGTCTGCGACTACCGTTACGAGACGATGAACGACTGGGGCAAGGCGATGTTCGTCACCCCCGGCATCATCGTCGACGGCCAACTGGTCACCAACAACCTCGTCGACATCAACCTCGGCATGCGGATCCTGCTGGGCAGCTCCTACTACGACGACTGGACGGCCGAGGAGCCGTTCGTCACCAAGGACCCGCTCGGCAACCCGGTGGACATGCGCCACCCGTGGAACCAGACAACCGTCCCGGTGCCGCAGAAGCGGCAGTTCGACGGCAACTACAGCTGGGTGATGAGCCCGCGCTGGTACCACCAGCAGAGCGACCAGCACCTGGCCCTGGACACCGGCGGCGGCCCGCTGGCGAGGCTGTGGTCGACGGCGCTGAGCGGACTGGTCGACACCCCGTACGTGAAGGCCACCGGCCACAGCGTGCGCATCACGCTGCCGAAGAGCGAGAAGCTCCCCGAGCAGACGCTGGAGTGGAAGATCCCCCAGTGGAGCAACACCATCGAACGGGACCGCGCCCGCCCCTACTTCGTGGCCTACGCCGCCGCGATGGCCTTCGAGTTCCTGGAGAAGGCGATGGCCCTGGTACGGGCCGGCGAGATCAAGGTATTCGAGAACTTCGAGGTGCCCGACGAGGCGATCGGCTGCGGGTTCCACGAGGCCGTCCGCGGGGTCCTCTCCCACCACCTGGTGATCAAGGACAAGAAGATCGCCAACTACCACCCGTATCCGCCCACCCCCTGGAACGCCAGCCCCCGCGACAGCTACGGCACTCCGGGGCCGTACGAGGACGCCGTCCAGGGACAGCCGATCTTCGAGGAGAACGGGCCCGACGACTTCAAGGGCGTCGACATCATGCGCACCGTGCGCAGCTTCGACCCCTGCCTGCCCTGCGGCGTGCACATGTACCTGGGCAAGGGCAAGGAGCTGACCACGGTGCACACACCGACCTACGGAGCCGGCGGCCATGGCTGAGGCGGACCGGCTCGGCGACAGTGCGGTGACGGCCCGTCTGGCCCGCATCGACGAGCTGCTGGAACGACTGGAGAACGCCGCGGGACCGACGGCCCGCGACGCCCTGGAGGCGGTGCGCGCCCTGACAGAGGTCTACGGCGAGGCCCTCGCCCGGGTCCTGGACCGCGCCGACGCGTCGCTGGCCGCAGCCCTCGCGGACGACGAGCTCCTCGGGCATCTGATGGTGCTGCACGACGTCCACCCCGAGCATGTGCTTCCCCGGCTGAACCGTGCCGTCGAGCAGCTGCGCGGCAGCCTGCGCGAACGCGGCGGCGATCTGGAGCTGGTCGCCGTCGACGACGGAGTGGCCCGGGTCCGCCTGCGGTCCGGCGGATGCGGCTCGACGGCCGCCGGGCTGATGGACGCCGTCCGTGAGTCCCTGCTCGCGGTCGCCCCCGAGCTGCGGGGCGTCGAACGGGAAGCGGATCCCGGCCCCGGCTCCGCGTTCGTACCGCTGGACGCGGTGTCCCTCCGGCTCGCGCAGCCCCAGGGGACGCCATGACCACCGGCGGGGCCCTGGCCCGGGTCGTCCGCTCGGCCACCGACCGGCGGACGGCGGCCCGGGAGAGCTGCGACCTGTGCGCGGCGCCCGTGTCCGACGGGCACCGCCATCTGTACGACGGCGAGCGGCAGGAGGTGCTGTGCGCCTGCCGGCCCTGCGCCCTGCTGTTCGTCAGGGACGAGGCGGGCGCCGGGCACTACCGGCTGATCCCGGAGCGTCACCTCGAGCTCCCGCCGGTGGACACCGCGCCGCTGGGCGTGCCCGTGGGCCTGGCCTTCTTCGTCCCGCGTGCGGACGGCACGGTCGTGGCGCACTACCCGGGCCCCGCAGGCGCGGTCCGCTGGGACGTGGAGGCCGCCGCCTGGCGGGAGGTGGTCGCCGGGTGTGCACTGGTGGGGAACGTGGCACCCGATGTCGAGGCGCTGCTGGTCAACACCGCCCGGGGCGCGTGCCGGCACTGGATCGTCCCGGTCGACGTGTGCTTCCGCCTGGTAGCCCTCGTTCGGCACGAGTGGCGCGGGCTGTCGGGCGGCGCACGCGTGTGGCCCGCCGTCGAGCGGTTCTTCGCTGATCTGACGAACACAGGGAGCACATGATGGGAACGATCAGGGTCGGCAGACCTGTCGTGAAGCCGGACACGCCCACCCATGTCCTCGGTCTCCACCAGGGCAACAAGGGGCCGTACGGACACCAGGCCGGGCACCACAAGGACGGTACCGCCGACGCGCGCCGTTCCACCGGCATCCACTGGAAGAAGCACAACGCGATCATGAAGGTCATGCCGAACCTTCCCCCGGGATGAGGAGCACACCATGGCACAGCTGACGGCCCGGCGCGTACTGACCGCACAGGCGGTGTTCGTGACAGGAGCGGCCCTTGCCCTGCTGATCATGGAGATTCCCGGGATCGTGCGCGAGATCAGGATCTTGCGGATGGTCGGCTTCCCGTCCGGCTCCCGCCGCCCGCGGTGACGCCCGTGCACGAGTTGTCGATCGCCACGGCCATCGTGGAACAGGCGGACGAGGTGGCGCGGGCCCATGGCTCGGGCGCCGTGTCCGTGGTCAATGTGCGGGTCGGAGAGTTGTCCGGGGTCGTCCCCGCAGCGCTGGCCTTCGCCTTCGAGGTGGCCCGGAACGGGACCGCGCTGGCGGCGGCCGAACTCGTCGTCGAGGAGGTCGCCGCCGTCGCCCACTGCGGGCCCTGCGACGAGGACTTCCCCGTGGGAGTACCGCCGTTCCTCTGGTGCCCGCGCTGCGACCGCCCCTGCGAAGGGCTGCTCAGCGGGCGGGAGCTGGAGATCACCGGCCTGGATCTCGCCGGGGCGCCGGGCTGACCCCGGCGCCCCGCCGACGCTGCCTCAGCAGATCCGCGGCAACTGCTCCCCGAGCGGCAGGTCGACCACCCGGGTGCCGCCGAGACCGGTCGACACCACCACCATGCCGGGGTGTTCGGCCACGCACTCACCGATGAGCGCGGCCTGCGCCCCCTGCGGATGCGCCCGCATCGCCGCCAGCACCGCATCGGCGTGCTCGCGGGGGACGAACGCCACCAGACGGCCCTCGTTGGCGACGTACAGCGGGTCCAGGCCCAGGAATGCGCAGGCGTTGGCGACGGCGTCCGGCACCGGGATCGCCCGCTCCGTCAGCCGCACCCCGGTGCCCGAGGCCCGGGCGATCTCGTTCAGCGACGCTGCGAGCCCGCCCCGCGTGGGATCGCGCAGCACGTGAAGGTCGGACGTGACCTCCAGCATCGCCGCGACCAGAGCGGCCAGCGGCGCGGTGTCGCTCGCGACCTCCACGCCGAACTCCAGCCCGTCGCGCACGCTCATGATGGCCACGCCGTGCAGGCCGATCGGCCCGCTGACCAGGACGGCGTCGCCGGGCCTCGCCCGCTGCGGCCGGATGTCCACGCCGTCGGCGACCAGGCCGATGCCGGAGGTGGTGAGGTACACGCCGTCCCCGTGCCCGGCCTCGACGACCTTGGTGTCCCCGGTGGCGACGGTGACGCCGGCCGCCTGTGCGGCGGCACCGACGGCGCGGGCGACCCGGTCGACGACGTCCATCGCCACGCCCTCCTCCAGTACGAAGGCCGTCGACAGGAACGCCGGCACCGCACCGCTCATGGCGAGGTCGTTGACGGTGCCGTTCACGGCCAGGTCGCCGATGCAGCCGCCGGGGAAGAACAGCGGCCGTACCACGTAGGAGTCGGTGGAGAAGGCCAGCCGGGCCCCGCCGAGGCGGACCACCGCCGAGTCGGCGAGCCCGGCCAGCACCGGATTGCCGTAGGCCGGGGCGAAAACCCCGTCCACGAGCTCCGCCGACAGGGCGCCGCCGCCCCCGTGGCCCATGACGACGACCGGCTGGTCGCGCAGCGGAGCGGGGCAGGACCAGTTCGACGGGTCGACGACTGCGGTGGCGGACGTGTCAGCCAACGGGGCTCATCTCCTTGTGCGGGGTGGTGTCCATCCGCCGGTAGAGGTAGTAGGCGGCACAGGCGCCCTCGTTGGAGACCATCGTGGCGCCCAGCGGGGTGCGTGGTGTGCAGGTCGTGCCGAAGGCCGGGCACTCGGTCGGCTTGATCAGGCCCTGGAGCACCTCGCCGCTGCGGCAGACGCCGGACTCCTCGGTACGGATGCCGCCGACGTCGAAGCGGTGCTCGGCGTCGTGGTCGCGGAACGCCTCCGTCAGCCGCCAGCCGCTGCCCGGGATGCGTCCGATACCGCGCCAGGAGCGGTCGGTGACCTCGAACACCTCTTCGATCATGCGCAGGGCGGCCGGGTTGCCGGTCTCCCGTACGGCACGGGCGTAGGCGTTCTCCACGCGGTGCTCGCCGCGCTCCAGCTGGTGCACGGCGCGCCGGATGCCCTCCAGGATGTCCAGCGGCTCGAACCCGGTCACCACGATGGGGACGCGGTGCCGCTCGGCAAGGTCCGGATACTCGGCGGTGCCCATCACGCTGCACACGTGGCCGGCCGCGAGGAATCCCTGCACCCGACAGGAGGGGGCGGTCATGATGGCCTCGACCGCCGGCGGCACCCGCACGTGCGACACCAGCAGGCTGAAGTTGGCAAGGCCCAGGCGGCGCGCCTGGTGCACGGCCATGGCGTTGGCGGGCGCCGTGGTCTCGAAGCCGATGCCGAAGAACACGACCTCGCGGTCCGGGTGACGGCGGGCCAGCTCCAGCGCGTCCATGGGGGAGTAGACCACGCGGACGTCGCCGCCCTCGCTCTTGACCCGGAACAGGTCCCGGTCCGTGCCCGGCACCCGCAGCATGTCCCCGAAGGAGCAGAAGATCACCTCGGGCCGGGCGGCGATCGCCAGCGCCTTGTCGATGACCTCCAGCGGCGTCACACACACCGGACAGCCGGGTCCATGGATCAACTCGACTTTTTCGGGGAGGAGTTGGTCGATCCCGTGTCGGATGATGGAGTGGGTCTGACCGCCGCAGACCTCCATCAGTGCCCACGGCCGGGTGACCGTGGCGTGGATCTCGTCGAGCAGCCTGCGCGCCAGCTCGGGGTCGTTGAACTCGTCGATGTACTTCATCGGGCTCCTTCCTCGGCGCCGGACGTGGCCGCCGGGCCTGCGGGCTTCGGCACCCCCGCCTCCTGTGCCGCCCGCCCCCAGGCGTCACCGAACTCCTCCTCCAGCAGCCCCAGTTCCTCGAAGAGCCGCAGGGAGGCCTGCGCCGACTCCTCGTCCAGCCGCTGCAGCGCGAATCCGACGTGGACGATGACGTACTCCCCGACCCGCACATCGGGGACGTACTCGAGGCAGACGCGTTTGTGCACGCCGCCGAAGTCGATCAGCCCCGTCAGGGGATCGGTGCCGTCCTCGACGGCCAGGACGCGGCCGGGCACTGCCAGACACATGGGTCACTCCGGGTTGTCGGCGGGGAATGGTCGGCGGGCCGCGACCACGAGCTGGCCCAGAGCGAGCCCGCCGTCACCCGGCGGGACCTCCCCGTGCCGCAGCACCGTGAACCCGTCCACCGTCAGCAGGGCCGTGCAGGCCTCCTCCAGCAGCGTGTTGGCGAACACCCCGCCGGTCAGGGCCACCGTGGCGATGCCGGTGTCGCGGCGCGCCCGGCGGCACACGTCCGCGACCGTCACCGCGACACCCCGGTGGAAGCGGGCCGCCAGCACGGGGCGGGGTGCGCCACGGCGCAGGTCCGCGACGAGCGAGCGCAGGACGGGGGCCGGATCGAGCCGCAGCGCCGCGGCGTCGCCGGGTGCCGTGCGCAGGGTGTACGCGCAGTTGTCGGCGGTCCACCCCTGCACGGCCTCCGCCTCCAGCTCCAGCGCCGCCTGTGCCTCGTAGCCCGCCCGGTGGCACACGCCCAACAGCGACGAGACGGCGTCGAACAGGCGCCCCATGCTGGAGGTCGGCACACAGGCCACGTCCCGCTCCAACTGGCGTGCCAGCAAGGTGCGTTCCTCGGGCGGGCAGGCGGCCGTGCACGGCAGGTCCGGGTCCCAGGCCAGACCGGCCGCGTGGAGCCGGGCCAGGGCCAGACGGCAGGGGTTGGCCACCCCGGCGTCCCCGCCGGGCAGCGCAGCGGGGGACAGATGGGCGTAGCGGCGGAAGCCGTCGTAGTCGGCGATCAGTACCTCGCCGCCCCAGACGGTGCGGTCGTCGCCGTATCCGGTGCCGTCGAAGGCGATGCCGATGACGGGGGCGGTACCGGTGAGACCGTGCTCGGCCATGGCGGAGGCGACGTGCGCGTGGTGGTGCTGCACCAGCCGCACCTCCCGCCCGTCGGCCCGGGCGCGCGCCCAGCGCGCCGAGTGGTAGCCGGGGTGCCGGTCGGCCGCGACCACCTCGGGCCGGATGCCGGTCAGGCACCGCAGGTTCGCCTCGGCCCGCTCCAGGGCGCCTAGCGATGCCAGGTCGCCCAGGTCGCCGATGTGCGGCCCGAACCAGGCCTGATCGTCCGCCCCGAGGCAGGACGCGTTCTTCAGGTCGCCGCCCACCGCGAGAACCGGGCGCACCGTGAACGGCAGGGCCAGCGGCCGGGGCACGTACCCGCGGGAGCGGCGCAGCACCTGCTCGGTGCCGTCGGGCCGCACCCGCAGCACGGAGTCGTCGCACGGCGAGGTGATGGCACGGTCGTGGGCCAGCCAGGCGTCGGCCAGTCCGGACAGCCGCGTCAGAGCCTCGGCGTCGTCGGTGACGATGGGCTCGCCGGAACGGTTGCCGCTGGTCATCACCAGCAGGCGCGGGCCGGGCGGGTCGCCCGGCAGTCCGAACAACAGCGTGTGCACGGGCGTGTAGGGCAGCATGACGCCGACGTGCGGGCTGCCGGTGCACACGCCGTCGGCGAGCGGTCCGCCACGCGGACGCAGCAGCACGACCGGGCGGTGCGGCCCGGTCAGCGCGGCCCGTTCGGCCTCCCCGACCTCGGCGATCCGCGTGACGTCCGTCAGGTCCGCCGCCATCACCGCGAACGGTTTCCCGCCGCGCTGCTTGCGGGCCCGCAGCCGCGCCACGGCGTCCGCGTCGCTCGCGTCACAGGCCAGGTGGTAGCCCCCGACGCCCTTGACGGCGACGATCCGCCCCGCCGCGAGCAGGGCCCGTGCCGCGGCGAGGGCCTCGGCGTCCCGCGCGGGCCGCAACCCGGTCCCGGGAGCGGGCACGAGACGCAGGCCGGGACCGCAGGCGTGGCAGGCGACCGGCTGCGCGTGGAAGCGCCGGTCGCCGGGGTCGCCGTACTCCGCGGCGCACGCCCCGCACATCGCAAAAGCGTCCATGGTGGTGGTCGCCCGGTCGTACGGCAGCGCCCTCGCGATCGTGAAGCGGGGGCCGCAGTGCGTGCAGGTGATGAACGGATGCCGGTGCCGACGGTCGGCGGGGTCGGCCAGCTCCCGCAAACAGTCCGCGCACGTGGCGGTGTCCGGCGGCAGCACCGTGCGCCCGCTGCCGGTCTCGGAGGCGCGGATGGTGAAGCCGTCCGCAGCACCCGTCGTGGGTACGTCGGTGCAGTCGACGCCGGTCACGGTGGCCAGGGCGGGAGTCTCCCGGGGGAGCCGGGCACAGAACCGCTCCACCCCGTCGGGCGGGCCCTCCACCTCGATCAGGACGCCGCCGGAGTGGTTGGTGACGAACCCGGTCAGCGCCTCCTCGGTGGCCAGGCGGTGCACGAACGGCCGGAACCCGACGCCCTGCACCACACCGCGCACGCCGATCCGGCGCCGTACCGTGGCGGTGGCCGGGGCCGTCATGACGCGGTGTGCTGGTGCGCGGGTGCGGTCAGCGCCGGGCGGTGCGGCGGCGCACCGTTGCGGACGGCGAGGACCCGGTCCAGCAGGACATCGACGCCCTCGCCCCGTCGGGCGCTGGTGCGGACGACGTCCACGCCCGGGTTCACCCGCTCGACGTTGCCGGTGAAGGCGGCCTCGTCGAAGCCGGCGGCCTCGGCCAGGTCGGTCTTGGTGACCACCACCAGGTGGGCGGAGCCGAAGGCGGTGGGGTACTTCAGCGGCTTGTCCTCGCCCTCGGTCACCGCCATCAGAACCACGCGCAGCGTCTCGCCGAGGTCGTAGGCCGCCGGACAGACGAGATTGCCCACGTTCTCCACGAACAGCAGCGCGGTGTCCACAGGCAGCCACCCCTCCAGGTGTCCGCGCACCTGCCGCGCCTCCAGGTGGCACAGCCCGCCCGTCAGCAACTGCTTGACCGGGGCGCCCGAGCGTGCCAGACGGCGGGCGTCGTTCTCCGTCGCCAGGTCCGCGGTCAGCGCGGCCACCGCGAGGCCACGCCGTACGGACAGGCCCAGCACATGCGTCAGCAGCTCCGTCTTACCGCTGCCGGGGCTGGAGAGCAGGTTGACCGTGGTGACGCCCTGACGGTCCAGGTCGGTGCGCAGGGCCGCCGCCAGGTCGTCGTTCTTCGCCATGACAGCCTGTTTCACGTCCACGGACCGGCACATCACGCGTGCTCCTTGCTGACGGAGGGGCGAACGTGGTGATCCTCTTCCGGCCGGGCGGCGATCCCGCAAGGACCGGCCGGTACACACCCCCCGGATTCCTCCGGCCGGCCGAACGCGAGCGGCGCGGAGGGGTCGGACAGCAGCCGCCGCACCACCGTGTGCAGCAGGGGCACCGCCGCCGCGACGGCCGCGCGCACCGGGGCGCTCAGACCGTCGATGACGTCGGTGTCGTCCCGCGGCAGCCGCTCGGGCTCGCACGCCAGCAGCACGACGCGGGGCAACGGCCTTTCGGCCAGGCGCGCGGCCAGTGCCAGCACCTTGACCGGGTCCATGCCGTGCGCCTCCGGCGCGCAGTCCGCGGCGTCGGGCAGCTCGGGCGCGATCAGGGACAGGGTGCCGGGGCGGTGGCCGCGCGCCGCGGCGTCGACGAGCACCACCGCGTCGTAGCCGTCCAGGAGCTGGTAGGCGAGGTCCAGGCCGCGGATGCCGAAGTCCCGCACATCGGCACCGGCGGGCAGCGGACGTTCCCGCAGGGCCGCGATCACTTCGGGGCCGAAGGCGTCGTCGGCGAGGAAGATGTTGCCGATGCCGGCCACGAGCAGACGGGTGGGGGCCAACGGAGTCTCCTGCCCAGAGGCCGGCGAAAAGTGCCGGCGGAGGGATGGTGCGGATGGAGAGTGCGGATGGAGAGTGCGGATGGAGGGTGACGCGCGACCGGGGGCAGCCGTCCGGTGTGCCTACGGCGCGGCCGGCGGCGCCAGCGGCCGAGAGGATCCGCTCGGCACCTTCCGTACGAAGGCGGACCGCAGCGCGTGGTACGGGGCCTCACGGTCGAAGAAGATGCGGCGCATGCGTGTCTGCTCGTCATTGCGGTACACCGCGAGCGGCTTCCGTGCCTCGTCCCGCTCCCGCGCGGCCCGCTTGGCGGCGATCCGCTCCGGCAGATCCGGTGCCAGGGCCAGCGCCGCGGCCAGGCGGTCGACCTCGTGGCAGAAGGCGCCCGGGGAGGCCGGGACGAGGCGATCGACCAGGCCGAGCTGCCCGGCCAGGACCGCGCTCACCGGCAGCGCCTCCCGCGTGAGCCGCTCGGCGGTCTGTTCCCCCGTCCTGCGGGGCAGGCTGTACGTCCAGAACTCCGACCCGTACAGGCCCATACGACGGTAGTGCGGGTTCAGCACGACCCCGGTACGGCACCACACCTCGTCCGCCGCCAGCGCAAGCATCACCCCGCCCGCCGCCGCGTTGCCGCCCAGCGCGGCGACCACCAGCCGGTCGGTCGTCCGCAGCACCGCCTCGACCAGGTCGTTCATGGCGTCGAGATTCGTCCACGACTCGTCGGCCGGGTCCGGTGCGGCCTCGATGACGTTGAGGTGGATGCCGTTGGAGAAGAAGCCGCGCCCGCCGTCCAGGACCAGCACCGAGGCCGGCCGGGCCAGCGCCTGGCGGTAGCCGGCGAGCAGCCGTCGGCACTGGTCGGAACTCATCGCTCCGCCGGGGAAGGAGAAGCTCAGGAAGCCGACGTCTCCGCGCTGCCGGTAGCGGACGTCGGCCCAGGTGCGCCGTTCGGCGGGCAGCTCCAGGGGCACGGGCACCTCCGGGACGTCCCGGAGCCGGTCGCCCAGCACCGTGGTCGCCGGGCGGCGGAAGGGATGGGGGTCGCCCAAGGAGCGGCGTGGCCTCAGCTCCGGGATCCACACCGCCCCGTCCCGGGTGGCCCGGCACACCGCGCCGTGGCGTGTGGCCAGCACCTCCCCGGGACGGCCCCGCAGGGTGTCCTCGGGATGGCCGCCGTGCAGGAACACCTCCCGGCCGAGCAGTTCGTCGAGGACCCCCGGCTGCGAGTCGGCACCGCGCAGCTTGCGCAGGACTGCTTCCGTGCCGTCCGCCTGCCAGTCGATGCGGCGCGATTCCTGTCGGAAGGCGTCGCGCCACACGACGCCGATCGAGGGGTCGCCCTGCGATTGCGGCTTGAAGGAGCTGTCGGCATGACGCTGCACCGCCAGCAGTACGGCGGCCACGGCGGCGTCGGACACCTCACCCCGGTACAGGTCGCTCTTGCCGACGGGCGGCACGGCGCACGGCACCGAGGCCCAGATGTCACCCGCGTCCAGAACGGCCTCGGCCTGCAGGACGGTCACGCCCCAGCGGGGTGCTCCGCCGGCGACGGCCCAGTCCAGGGCGGACGGACCGCGGTCGCCCGGCGGGCCCGGGTGGACGATCAGACAGGTGTGCTCACGCCACACGTCCTCGGGCAGCGCTGTCCTCAGCATCGGCGCGATGATCAGCTCCGGGCCGGTCTCCCGCACGGCGGCGCGGACCGCGTCGTCACCGTGCGAGGCCAGCACCGCCTCCACCCGGTGCCCGCGGTCGGAGAGCTCGGCGTACACCCTTTGGGACAGGCTGTTGAAAGCACTGGCGACGAGGAGGATGTCCATACGGCCCCTTCACGGCGGCGAAGCGGAGGGCGCGCGGTGCCCCGGACGAGACAGCAGGATCGTCCCGTCGGCGGTGTGGGCGGCGCAGCGCAACGGCCGCCGCCCGGAAGTTCCACCGGATGGTGGCGCCGCGGACGGGACCACCGGGCGGCGCCGCGGACCCTACGTCTCCTCCTCCATCCGGATCGACTCCTGCAGCTTCTTGCGGGCGTCCGTCTCCTCGCGGTCCTCGCCCATTTCGAGCAGTGCCTCCGCGATGGCGTCGAGCTTGCGCTGGATGGCGTGCTCGGCACGCATCTCGGAGTTCTTCAGCAGGGCCAGGAGCAACAGGGTGACCGCGGTCATCGCCTCGCCCGCGAGCAGCAGCCATCTGAGGGGCAGTTCCGCGGCGTGACTGGCGACGAAGAAGCCGACCAGTCCCAGGCAGATCACGAAGAAGAGCGGGGAACTCGTCAGGTTCGAGGCGTTCTCGGCGAGCCGCTCGAACCGGCCCGGCTCGGGTCCACCGCGTTGGACAGGGCTCGGAAACCTCATGGCGCAACCCCTACCCGCTTCCCCGCCGCAATCGGCGCACCTGCGGCCGACCGGGCGTGGCCCGGGGGCCGAAACGGGTGATGCGCGCCGCCGTCGACGCGCAGTGCGGCGACAGAGGCCGATTCCCGGCTTCCACCGGCACCGCTGCGCGCCCTTGGCCGCGAGGGGGAGCGGCACGTGACGTCCGCGTCGCGGCCGGCATCGTGAAGGTTCTGCGGCGTCAGCGCCGGTGTGCAGCTTGACGGGGTCCCTGGCGATGCCACCGGCGGGCGAAGTCCGGGCCGGGGACCCGCAGCGGCACTGACCGAGGACCGTCACAGCGGCCAGATCTACCAGCTGACCGGAGCACGGGCGATCGGTTTCGGTGAAGCGGCGAACCTCATCGGCGAGGCGACCGGGCGCACGATCCGGCACGTCGACACCGACCCGATGCCTTCGTCCAGCAGCAGGTCGCGGCAGGCGTCTCACCCGATGTCGCGCGACTGCTCACCGAGCTCCTCGTGGCCGCGGGCGGCGGCTCGGGCGCCGTGCTCCGCGACGGCGTGCAACGAGCACTCGGCCGGCCGCCCCGGCCCTTCGAGAACTTCGTCGCCGAGGCTGCCGCCGCCGGCCACTGGGCCTGACCCCTTCGTCGAACCGTCGAGGCTCAGCCCGGCCCGGACGCGCAGGTCCGCGCACTCGGTGGGCCTCCTCCTTCCCACGGTCAGCGGGCGTCGCCCCAGGTCATGACCTGCCGCCCGGCAGCGCAAGCACTCCCGCCCGGGGTGAGGCGCAGGCGGGAGTGCTTGGTGTCGGCTGTCGGCCTCCCGTGCAGGCGAGGCTCCCGGCCTGCCCGAGCACCCGGACTTCCCCCTGTGTCCACGTCCTCGTCAGCCGGGTCGCCGGCATGACCGGCCCGCCCCGGATCGAACGGGTCCGGGCTGGGCGGTCCTTCGTCCGGCGATCAGTTCGCCATGTTGGCGAACATGCCGGGCTCGTACGAACCCCCGGCGTTGTGCACGATCACGTTCATCCGGGTGGCCGCGTTGATCAGGCTGATCAGGCAGACCAGCGCACCGACCTCGTCGTCGTCGAAGTGCTTGCGCACCTCGGCCCAGGTCTCGTCGGTCACGCCGTGGTCGCCGAGCCGGGTGCCCTCCTCGGCGAGTGCCAGCGCGGCCCGCTCGGCCTCGGTGAACACGGTGCTGTGGCGCCAGGCGGCCACCAGGTGCAGTCGCAGCGCGCTCTCACCGGCGGCGGCCGCCTCCTTGGTGTGGATGTCGACACAGAACCCGCAGCCGTTGATCTGGCTGACCCGCAGCTCCACAAGCTCCCGCAGGGTCTTCGGCAGCGTCGAGTCCTCAAGAGCCAACGAGACGTTGTAGAACCGCTTGGCGACCTTCGCGGCGGTCGGGCTGTCGAACAGGTTGAAACGAGGTTCCATGACTTCTTCCTCACTCGTGGTGTTGCGGTGTTGCGTACCGCGCGGATCGTTCGCACGGCGTCATGACGACATGGAGATGCCGCTGCCCCGGTCCTTGTGACAGCCACGTCATGTGACGTGCGCCACCGATCATGGGTGTCACAAAGTGCGGGGCAGCGACGTCTTGTGTGGGTCACGGTCGACAGCGAAAGGGCAGGAGCCAGCCATGGGTGAGCGCAGCGCGGGAACGAGGGGCACGGCCGAGCCGCTCGCTCAAGGCGGTCGTACGGACGTGGCCACCGAGGCGTTCGTCGCCCACCGCAACCTGCTCTTCACGGTCGCCTACGAGATGCTCGGCTCGGCCGCCGACGCGGAGGACGTCCTGCAGGAGACCTGGATGCGATGGGCGGGCGTCGCACTCGACACCGTGCAGGACCAGCGCGCCTACCTGGTCCGCATCACCACCCGCCAGGCGCTGAACCGGCTGCGTGCACTCCGCCGGCGCAAGGAGTCCTACGTCGGCCCCTGGCTGCCGGAGCCACTGCTCACCACACCCGACGTGGCCGAGGACATCGAGCTGGCCGACAGCGTGTCGATGGCGATGCTGCTGGTTCTGGAGACACTCACCCCTACCGAGCGGGCGGTCTTCGTGCTGCGCGAGGTGTTCGACCTGGCCTATGGCGAGATCGCGGAAGCCGTCGACAAGACCCCGGGCACGGTCCGCCAGATCGCGCACCGGGCGCGGGCTCACGTTGCGGCGCGGCGACCGCGCGGCGTCGTCTCCCCGGCCGAGACCCGAGAGGCCCTCGAAGCGTTCCAACGGGCGATCGAGACGGGTGATCTGCAGAGCCTGCTCGACATCCTCGCGCCCGATGTCGTCCTCGTGGGTGACGGTGGCGGAGTCGTGCAGGCCGTACTGGACCCCGTGGTGGGTGCCGGCCCGGTGGCTGAGCTGGTCGCCGGGATGGGCAGGTTCGGCGCCGCGGCGTCGCTGCAGCTGGCACAGGTCAACGGCTACCCGGCGCTGATTCTCCGGCTCAACGGGGAGATCGACACCATGGTGGCGGTGCGCATCGACGACGGCCTCATCACCGGGCTCTACGCCGTGCGCAATCCCGTGAAGCTGTCACGAGTGGAGCAGCCGACCAGCCTGCGCCGCTAGAAAGCGGTCGGGGCGAGGCGGACCCAGCGATCGACTGACCTTCTTGGAACTTGTGACGAGTGAAATCCACTCGTACGGCTCCGCTAACATGATCGAACTCATGACGGGCGCCCTCGTCGCCCGTCCTTCACCGGAAAACCATGATGTCCGGCACGAAGAGTGACGTGTAATTAATATCTAGCAAATCGGCCAAACAATTGATATCTAGAGCATCACGGGCGTTTTCACGAATAACCTGCAGAATCGACTTCGCCGCGTGGCGTCGGCCACGGGCGGTGCTGTGGGCCACGGCGGGTGTCGTGGCCCTCGTGTTCCTCGTCGTGCTGGAGGTCGCCGCGCGTCACTACGGCCTGCCGGGGCCGATCACCAACCAGGCGCGAGAGGTGATATTCCCACCCAAATCAGGTTTCCTCCTGTACGCCAGTATGGGATTGATGATGGTGGTGCTCACCTGGCGGGAAAGATTCATCGCCGCTGGTGTCGCGATCGGCATCGACATCGCCTTCGTGCTGGTGCGGTGGGCGGCGGACGTCAAGGTGACCGACGGGCACCCCTTCGGCAACGGCGCGTTGTGGGTGATGCTGGGCTGTGCGGTCATCGCCGTCACACGCCGCACGGGCCGGGAACGCGTCCTGCTGCTGAAGGGCGTCGGGCTGGGCCTGCTGCTGGTGGCCGGACGCAAGACCGGCGACACCTGGCTGCTCATCACCTCGAAGACCCGCCCCGCGGTGTTCGACCAGTACGTGGCGACCGCCGATCACGCGCTGGGCAACCCGTCGTGGCTGGCAGGCCGGCTTGTCGAGGCCACCGGCCCGATCGGCGCCCATGTTCTCGACTACGTCTACGTGCAGCTTGCGGTGGCCGCGGTCGTCGTCGCGCTGTACCAGTTGCGGAACGTGGCGGTCGAGCGACGCTTCCCGCGCCATCATCTGGTGCGCACCTTTCTGGTGATCGGCCTCCTCGGACCGGGCATCTACATGCTCTTCCCGGTGGTCGGACCGGTCTTCGCCTACGGGCCGGGCGCCTCCGGCACCGGTGGCCTGCACTGGGCGGTGGCCAACCTGTGGCCGGACACACCGCCGCCGATCCACGCCCCGCACCCGATGCCGTACGACGGGATCACCCCCCGCAACTGCATGCCCAGCCTGCACACCGCATGGGCCACCACAATTTTCGTCCATTCCCGCAAGGGCCCCCGGATACTGCGGTACGCAGGCGCTTTCTGGCTGATCGCCACGCTCGGCGCAACGCTGGGATTCGGCTACCACTACGGTGCGGATCTCGTGGCCGGCGTGGTGTTCGCGCTGACGATCGAGGCAGCGCTGCGCTCACTCGAACGTGGCTGGGACCGTTCGGGAACGCAGCTGGTCGCTCACGGCGCGACGGTCTTCGCCGCGCTGCTGATGTCATATCGCTATCTTCCGTTGGAGATGGCCGAACATCCGTGGGTGTTCGGACCACTCCTCATTCTGGCGATGACCTCAGTGATCCACGGCTACATACGCACCACGAAACTGTGGGAGCCGGAGGCCGCACCTGTGCGGCAACCCGAACCGGGACCCGAACCACAACCCGAACCGCAACCCGAACCTGCTTGAGCACGTCGCCGGCGAGGCCGACGGCGACGAGCCCGACGAGCCGTGCTGCGTCCGAGAAGCCGCCGGGGAAGGGGGAGCCGGTGCCGGACGGGATGGTGTCAGCCGGCTTCCCGCGGGGAGTGGATGAGGAGCAGGGCGATGTCGTCTCTGCGGGCCTGGGACTGCTGGGCGTGTGCGATGAAGCTGTCGGCGATGGTGCCGATGTCCTCGTTGCGGGCCTGCGCGAGCTGCTCGGCGAGAGTGGTGATCGCGTCTCCGACGTCGGTGCCGGGGGCCTCGACGAGTCCGTCGGTGTACAGGGCGAGCACGGAACCGGGTGCCAGGACGATCTCGGTCATGGGGTAGTCGGCGGCGGCGTCGATGCCGAGCAGGAGTCCGGGCGGCAGGTCGAGGACCTCGGTGTGGCCGTCGGGGTGGCGCAGGATCGGCGGGGGGTGTCCGGCGGTGGCCAGGCAGGCCCGGTGCCGGGCGAGATCGAGGTCCATGTAGAGGCAGCTGGTGAACAGACCGGGGTTGAGGTCGGTGAGCAGGCGGTTGGTGCGGGCGAGCACCTCGCCGGGGGATGCGCCGGCGGTGGCGTGGACGGCGGTGCGGACCTGCCCCATGAGGGTGGCGGCCTGCACGTTGTGGCCCTGGACGTCGCCGATGGCTGCGGCGGCCTTTGCCTCGTTGAGGTGGATGAGGTCGTAGAAGTCGCCTCCGATGTCCATGCCGTGACTGGCGGGCAGGTATCGGGCGGCCGTGTCCAGGCCGGGGATGCTGGGCAGGCTGCGAGGCAGCAGGCCGGCCTGGAGATTGTGGGCGAGCTGCTGTTTGGCGTCGTAGAGACGGGCGCGGTCGAGTGCTTGGGCGATGAGTCCGGCGGTGGAGGTGAGGACGGAGCGTTCCTCGGGGGGAAAGGACCGCGGCCGGTCGTACGAGAGGACCAGCGAGCCGACGGGGCTCTTGGAGCTGATCAGGGGGAGGAACACCCAGGCGGCCATGTCGTCCTGCGGGACGGCGGCAGGATGGGCCTGTTTGAGGTCGGCGAAGTCGGCGAAGAAGCTGGGGACGCCTGTCGTGAGGACCTGCGCCGCGGGGGTGTCCGTAGTCAGCGGGACCGCGTCGAAGCGGGCTATGAGCTCGGCCGGGTAGCCGTTGTGGCCGACGATCCGCAGCCGGCCCTCCTCGGCGGCCATCAGGGCGAAGGCCTGAGCCCCGAAGGCGGGCAGCACCTGGTCGGCGACCCTTGCGACCACATCCTGCACACCGACGGCTTCGGTGAGCGTCGCAGCGAGATGCATCAGGTGGTAGAGGGATGTGGCCCGGCCGGGTCCGGCGGGGGGCGCCGGATACAGCAGCTGTGGAGGGGGGCCGGCATCGGGTGAGGGGGTGGGGACGATGCGCACGCTGATGCCCGAGGCGTCCGGGTAGAGGTGGAAGGACAGCCAGTGGTCCGGTGGGCGCCGGGCGGTGAAGGACGTCGGCTGGCGGCTGAGCGCCGTGGCCCGGTAGCGGTCTTCGGCGACGGGGTTGTCCAGCCAGGGCAGTGCCTCCCAGGGCCGGGCGCCCAGCAGGTCGCCGATGCCGGTGCCGAGGAGGTCTGCCGCAGCAGTGGTGATGAAGGTGAGACGGCCGTCCGGGTCGAGCGCACAGCAGCCTCCGGGAAGGCGCTCGGCGAAGCCGACCGCGGCCTGCGCCTCGGCCGTCGAGGCGGTGCGGACCGGCGGAGTGGGCAGGACCCGGGGCTCGGGCCCGGCCAGAACGGGGCGGCCGCTGTCGGCGGCCTGCTGCAAGATCAGCCCCAGGCGGTGGCAGATGCCGGCGAGCGCCTGTCGTTCATGTTCCCTCAGCGCGGGCGGGTGCGTGCTGGACCAGTGCACCACCAGGCCACCCCAGGTGCTCGGGCCTGCCGTGATCGGGGCGGCGGCCATGGTGAAGGGGTGGGGCAGGACCAGCGCGAGCTGCGGATAGCGGCGGGCCAGTTCCTCCTCGCTGTTGATCCACACCAGACGTTGCTCCCGTACGGCGTCGCTCACGGGCGTCGCCGCCGCCAGGGCGACCCGGGTCCAGGGCGAGGCGATCCGCCACGAGACGCCGCTCAGGACGGCGAGCTGCAGCGCCGATCCGTCCTGGGACAGCAGATAGACGGCGGTGACATAGGCGCCGGTCTCCCGCGTGAACCGGCTCAGGAGAGGGCCCATCGCTTCGGGACCGAAGTCCTCGCAGGGAGCGCCGGAGGCGGTGTCGGACACGCTTCACCTCCCCGCGTGCCGGTCGCCGGTTCCCGCGTCCGTCCGAAGCGGCTGCGAGCGGTGTCCGGGGTGAGGCCCAGAGCGGCGCCGATCTGGGCCCAGGTGGCCCCGGCCCGCCGGTCGGCCAGCACCGCGCAGTGCACCAGTTGTCCGGCCAGCTCCGGCACCTGCGCCACAGCAGCGCAGTGACAGGCCCCGGCAGACGCCCCCGGCACCGGACCGGTGCCCTGCTGCAGTGCCACCGCTTGTACGTGGGGAAGCAACTCGGTTCCGGCGACCACCATCGCCTGCCGCTCCTGCTGCGCCGCCCGCCACCGGCGTCTGGCCCGCCACGCCGCCTGCCGGTGCGCCGGAGTGCAGTACCGGCGGCCATGGCCGGCCGGCTCCGGCAGCGCTGCACCGCACCAGCCGCACAGAGCGTCACCCATACAGGGACAATACGCCCGCTCTGAGGTGACGGCACTGCGGTGCCGGCCATCCCGCGGGAAGCGTGGGACGGCGTCCTGCTGCGGACTTCGTGCCCGGAGGAAGGGTGACCGGCTGAGCGCCGTGCCGTAAGGGCGGGTGCCGTGAGGCATCTACATCCGTAGATTTGCGGCATTCTGGTACGAACGTCATGAAATGGGGCACACCGCAGATGGTCGTCTTCCCGCACTCAAGTCGTCGGAGCACTTCTGGTGAACGTCGTTCGGGAGCGGTCATGAACCGGGCAGACAGCATGACCGTGGGCGTACTGGGCTCCTACGGGGGCCGGAACGTGGGCGACGAGGCCATCCTCACCGCCCTGCTGGAGCGCGTTCGGGCCGGGCGGCCTCAGACTCGCTTCGTGGTCTTCTCCCGCGATCCCGCACACACCCGACGCGTCCATCCGGATGTCGAGGTCGTCGGTTGGGAAGGTGTGTGCAGGGAGGACATCTCAGGGCATCTGCGCAGGCTGAACCTGCTCGTGCTCGGTGGCGGCGGAATTCTTTACAACACCGAGGCACGTCGGTATCTGCGGATGGCCCGCACCGCCCAGGATCTCGGCGTACCCGTCTTCGCCTATGCGGTGGGAGCCGGGCCGCTGACCGACGAGGCGGACTGTGCATGGGTGCGCACGGTGCTCTCCGACGCGGTCGAGGTGACGGTCCGTGACGAGGAGTCGAAGCTCGTCCTCGAGGAGGCCGGGCTCACCGGGCCCGTGACCGTCACCGCCGATCCGGCGCTGCTGCTGGTACCCGGCGATCGCGGTCAGGCGCTGCTGCGGGCGGAGGCGGTGCCGAGCGGGGTGCGCCTGGTCGGCATGAGCGTGCGGGAGCCCGGGCGCGCGGCCGAGCATCTCGACGAGGAGGGCTATCACCAGCTCCTGGCGAGCGTCGGCGATTTCCTCGTCCACCGCCTGGACGCTCATGTCGTCTTCGTCTCGATGGAACGCGGCGACATCCGGCACGCGCACGCCGTGGTGTCCCGCATGGCCACTGCGGACCGCTGCACGGTGCTGCGCGGTGATCACGGGCCGCAGCAGGTCCTCGACATCGTCACGCAGCTGGACCTGGCCGTCGGCATGCGGCTGCACTTTCTGATCTTCGCCGCGCTCGCGGGCATCCCCCTGCTGCCCCTGCCCTACGCGGGCAAGGTCTTCGACTTCGCCCAGCAGGTCGGCGCACCCGCCTTGCGGGGTGTGATCAGGGAGACGACGGGGCTGCTGCTGGCGGAGGTGGACCGCCTGTGGGACGAGCGGCCCGCCCGGACGGCCGACACGGCCGTTCGCGTGGCGTCGCTGCGGGCACGGGCGGCCCGCACCGCTGACCGGCTGCTTGCCTATCTGGATGTGATCGCCGCACGCGACCTCGTCCAGGACAGCACGCCGATGCCCGCTGTCGCTGCGGCTGAAGCCGACAGCCACCGGTTTCCGAGGGAGTAGACCGTGACCCACCTGATGCCTCCCCGCGTACCCAGGAGGGTGGATCTCCCTCCTCGTCAGGCCCTGCACGCCGGAACCACCCAGGTGCTGGTGATCGGCGGTGGACCGGCCGGCATCGGCGCGGCCCTCGGTGCCTCGAACGCCGGCGCCGAGGTGATCCTCGTCGAGCGCTACGGGTTCCTCGGGGGCAACGCCACCGCTGCACTGGTGATGCCGCTGATGAGTTTCCACAACGAGGTGAAGCAGGCCGTGGCAGGGGACACCGCCCGCCTGCTGCCGCCCGACCACGGCGAGGGCGAGCCGGTCGTCGGCGGGGTGCTGTGGGTGCTGCTCAACCAGCTCGTCCGCACGGGCGCGGCGATCGAGCCCTCACTGGAGACCGGATACACCGTGCCCTTCGACCCGGAGCTGTTCAAGCTGGCGGTGTACGACCTGCTGGAAGTGCACGAGGTCCGTACGCTCCTGCACGCCTTCGCCTCCGACGTCCTCAGCATGCCCGACCGCGCACGCGCGGTGCTCGAGACCAAGTCCGGTCCCCTCGTGATCGACGCGGACGTGATCGTCGACTGCACCGGCGACGGCGACATCGCCGCAGCGGCGGGCGCGGGGTACGAGATCGGCCGACCGGAGGACGGCTGGACCCAGCCCATGTCGCTGATGTTCCGCATGGTCCGCTTCGCCCACGAGGACTTCACCGCCTACACCCGCGCCCACCCGGACCAGTGGCGGGGCGTGCACGGACTGTGGGACCTGGTCCGCGCCGCGACGGACGCCGGGGAACTGGACCTGCCGCGTGAGGACGTGCTCTTCTTCGCCACCCCGAACGCCGGAGAGGTGGCCGTCAACTCCACCCGCATCACCGAGGTCCTCGGCACGAGCGTCTGGGACCTCACCCGCGCGGAGTTCACCGCGCACCGCCAGATGGCACAGATCGCCCGTTTCCTGCGCGAGCACGTGCCGGGCTTCTCCGACTCCTACATCGTGCAGAGCGGTGTCCAGGTGGGCGTCCGGGAGACGCGCCGGATCATGGGCGAGTACAAGCTGACCGGCGAAGACGTACTGACGGCCCGCACGTTCGACGACGCGATCGCGCGCGGCGCCTACCCGGTGGACATCCACAACCCGAGCGGCCGTGGCACCGTCCTCAAACGGGTGCCGCGCGGCAAGTCCTACGACATCCCCCTGCGCTGTCTCTTCCCCCGCGACCTGGACCGGATCCTCGTCGCGGGCCGCTGCATCTCCGGCGACCACGTGGCCCACTCCTCCTACCGGGTCATGCCGATCTCCATGGCCACCGGACAGGCGGCAGGTGTCTGCGCGGCCCTCGCGGCGACCCAGGGCCGACAGCCCCGGGACATCCCGGCGAGCGTGGTCCAGCGGGAACTGCGCGCACAGGGCGCGAGCCTCAACTGACCCGGTTCACCGCGCTGCGCATGCATCGACACGACCGTGCGGGAAACCCGGCGACCGAGGAAGCCCGGGGGGAAGCCGGTCGAGCCGGAGGCGGTCCAGCCGACGGCGACGCGACAGAGTGAAGGCCTAGAGACGAAGGGGTCTGCCATGGCTGGCGATGTCATCACGATGCTGACCACCGACCACCGAGAGCTGCAGCGCCTGTTCGACATGATGAGCAAGGACAGGGACTCCCGGCCCCTGGCCCTCCCGCTGGCGGTGGCCATGCTGGAGGCCCACAGCGAGGCGGAGGAGGAGCAGGTGTACCCCGCCCTGGCCCGCGAGGCCGGTCAGAAGGCGGAGGCCGAGCACGCCGCCGAAGAGCACCACGAGGCCGAGCACCTCGGCAAGCACCTGCTGGAGATGGACTGGAGCAGCGAGGAGTTCGACCGCTCCCTGGAGGAGTGGATGGGCAACGTCCTCCACCACGTCGAGGAGGAGGAGAACGACATCCTGCCCGCACTGAGCGAGTCTCTGGATCGCGACCGACTGCAGGAACTGGGCCTTGCGTTCGCGCGGCGCCGGTCTCAGACCCTGACGGGCCAGCGCCTCCAGGCCGCGGGCGCCGAGCCCGGCACCGGCGGACAGCAGGAGACCGGCGCGGAGGAGACCCGGGCGCAGCTGTACCAGAAGGCCCGCGACCTCGACATCGAGGGACGGTCCTCGATGAAGAAGGAGGAGCTGGCCGCGGAGGTCCACCGCGCCGAGGCCGAGAAGGGCGGCAGCTGAGCACCCGCGCCGCCGACACGTGATGCCCGGCAGCGCCACGGTGCGGTGGGCGGTTCGTCAGGAGCCGCTTCCCGGTGTACAGGGGAGTGCCCCCGGCGTCGGGACCACGCGGTGTCCGGGCGCCTGCGGTACGTCGACCGTCGTCGTGACGGCTACGAGGCTCGGCCTTCGGGGCGTGGAGCCGAAGCCGAACCGTACGGCCGGTTCCACCGCGGTGAGGGCGCCCAGGTACCGCCCCTCCAGGGTGGTGGTCGCCGAGAGGACCCGCCGTAGGTCGCGTGCGCCGTACCACTCGTACCGTCCGCCGCCGGCGGTGCCGCGGGTGCGCACACCGAGCAGCAGACGAGCCGGCGGGTCCGTCACCACCGTCCAGAAGGGCCGGGAGGCCAGCACACCGGGGACCGTCCGCAGCACGAGCCCCAGCAGGCCGCGCCGTGCCGTGGTGAACCGCATGTCGAGCAGCGGGCCCGCGGTGACAGCCCACGTGTCGCCCCTGACGCGGACCCGCACGGGTACGACCCGAACCTCGTCGAAGGCGTAGGTGGCGGCGATGAAGTCGGCCGTCCGCCGGGTGGGGGCCAGCAACAGACGGTGCCCGTCGCCTCGTTCCACCATCACGTCGCTGAACGGTCCGAAGGGCGAGCGGGGCCAGTGGCCGAGGACCAGGCGGGTGCCGGACGCGGTGCCGATGCCCGCGATCCAGCCGTCGAAGCGCAGCCGGGCGGCCCGTGCGGACCGGCGCATCAGCGGGCCGCGGTCGCGGCGGGGCCGTTCGTCCCCATGTGCTCGCGGGGGAGCCCGAGCCGTCCGCAGCGACACCATGCCAGCAGCCATCCTGCCTGCATCACCGCGTCCAGCAGATAGGTCGGGCGGATCCGGCCCCGCGGTACGTACACCAGGTCCACGGCCAACAGGGTCACCGCCGTCCCGAGTCCGGTGCGGCGGGCCTGGCGCACTGCGCCGCAGGTGGCCGGCGTGAGCAGCATGCTCCAGCCGGCGGTGGCGAGCAGACCGGCCGTCGTACGCTGGAGCCACCTTTCGCGCTTGGGTCCGAAGACCCCTTCGAAGCTGCGCAGGTGCAGCAGCGGCCAGCCGCCGCCGACCAGGTTGAACAGCCCCTGGGACCGGGCGACCAGTACCGGGTTCATCCCTTCCTCCTCGCTTGCCGCCCCACCGGGTGCGAGATGCCGAGGCGCACCTTGTGGACCCCGTCCGAGAAGTGCACGAGCGGCTCCTGGGTGAGCGGAGGCAGCCCCGCCGCGCGGGTGAGGGTCTCCTCGAGGCCGTCGAGGCGGGCCGCGCGCAGCGGCCAGGGCTCGTGCTCGACCGGCGTCTCCCACAGCATGCCGAAACTTCGGGTGAATGCCCGCCACCGCGACGTCAGCCACACGTCCCGCCGAGTGGGCGGGACCGGCTCGCCCACCCGCACGGCCACACGGTACGACGGCCCACCGCGCCCCCGGGATCCCGTGTAGGCCAGGACGTCACTGCCGTGCGACAGCTCCAGGCGGCCGAGGTGGTACGGCGCCCCGATCGTGCGCGCGGCCAGCATCACCGGGGAGCCCACCTCGATGGACAGGAACCACAGGCCGTCCCGGCCGTCCCGGCCGCGTACGTAGGTGCGCAGATTCGTCTCCGGGAAGGAGGGCAGAGCGGCAGGGAAGCCCGGCGGGCGTACATCGGCCATCACGAACGGCGTGAGACTCACCCACGCCCATCCGTCGCAGACGTCCACCGTCAGCCCTTCGGGCAGCAGGCGCTGTACCTGATCGGCCGGGCAGGCCCAGTGCACGAACGTCTGGGTCAGCCAGTGGGCACGCAGCGCCGGAACAGGCACCCGCTGCTCCGGTCCGTACGACACCACGCGCACCGACTCCCCGGACCACCCGCTTCGAAACCCGCCGCCGACCCGACGACAGTCACGTGCTCCTCCCTCCGCGACGTGTCGGAAGTCGCGGTCGAAGCCCGCGCGGGTGCCAGGTCCCGGCCGGTGATGCGCGGCACTGCCGGCGGGCGCTGCGGCGAACGTTCCTCGGCCGGTCCGTACGGGAGAGGCCGCCCGGGAACTCGGGCTCATCGACGGACGCGCCGCGACAACTGGGCCATGAGGAGCAGCACGAGGCCGCAGGCGGCCACCAGGACCCACCCGGGCCGCGACGCGCGGGCCAGACCGGCCGGGGTGCTGTGGGCCACCAGGCTGCCGGCGAGGGCGACGCCGAGGGCGGAGCCGAGCTGTCGTGCGGTGGACGTGATCGCTCCTGCCACGGCCGCGCGTGCGGGAGGCAGCCCGCTGACCGCGGTGTTGGTGATCGGCGCGTTGGCGAACCCGAACCCGATGCCGATCAGCAGGTAGGCAAGGAGAAGGAGGGACAGGTCCGTGTGCCGGTCGAGTCCCACCAGGCACAGTCCGCCGGCCGTGATGAAGGCGCCGGCCAGGGTCAGGGGCGTCCGCGGACCGGCACGACCCACCAGACGGCCGGACCAGGGTGCGCAGAGGGTCGCTCCCACGGCCATGGGCAGGGTCGCCATCCCGGCGGCCAGGGGGGTGAAGCCCCGGCTGTGCTGGAGGTAGAGAGTGTTGAGCAGCAGCGTCACGTTCAGGGTGACGAAGACCGCCACGGCACCCAGGACGGCACCGCTGAACACAGGGCTGCGAAAGAGCCGCAGGTCCATCAGCGGCTCGGGCCGGCGGCACTCCACCCACCCGAACGCGACCGCCACCACAGCGGCGCAACCGTAGGCGGCCAGCGCCACCGGCGACGTCCAGCCGATGCGTGGTCCTTCGATGAGCACGCCGACCCAGACAGCGATGAGTACGGTCAGCAGAGCCTGCCCCGGAGCGTCGAGCCGCCGCGCCCGCGGCCCCCGGGACTCGGGCACGAACACCGCGCTGAGCACCAGGGCCGCCGCGATGACCGGGGCGTTGATCCAGAACAGGGCCCGCCAGCCGAGCCCCGCGACGAGGGCACCGCCCGTGACCGGACCGACGGCCATGCTGAGTCCGAACACGGACGCCCAGACACCGATCGCCTGCGCCCTCTCCCGCGGATCCGGCATCGCGTTCACCACGATCGCCAGAGCCACCGGGCTGAGCATCGAAGCGCCGACCCCCTGCAGCGCGCGGGCCGCGACGAGCGCGCCCACCGAGCCGGCCGTCGCACAGAGCAGTGAGGCCGCGCCGAACACGGCCAGGCCCGACTGGAACACCCGCCGGCGCCCGAACCGGTCCGCCAGCGCGCCCGAGGAGATCAGCAGACCGGCCAGGACGATGGTGTAGGCGTCCACGGTCCACTCGAGACTGCGCGTCCCGACGCCCAGGCCATGCCCGATGGCGGGCAGACCCACATTGACGACGGTGGTGTCCAGGCCCACCAGAAACATGCTCAGGCAGCAGACGGCCAGCACCGTCCAGCGTCTGCGCGCGCTCGGAACGGGCTGAACGGGAAGGGTCGTTGTGGCGGTCATGGCCTGCCTCTCGCCTCGGGGAGTCGTGCCCGGCCAGGCTCGGGCAGTGCGACGACCGCCGCCGAGCATCTTTGCGAAGAGCGCAAAATATCCGACACTGAACCGTGGACACGGAACTCCAGCAGATGCTCGATGCCATCGGGCCGAGGCTGCGCACACTGCGACGGGACCGCGGACTGACGCTGGAGGCGCTCGCAGCCGCCACCGGGCTTTCGGTGAGCACGCTGTCCCGTCTCGAATCGGGCAAGCGCCGCCCGACCCTGGACCTGCTCGTTCCGCTGGCGCGTGCGCACCGCGTCGCACTCGACCAACTGGTGGACGCACCGGCCACGGGTGACCCCCGGGTGCATCTCACGCCCCTGCGCAAAGGCCACGGCAGCGTCCTGGTCCCGCTGACGCAGTACCCGGGCCGCGTACAGGTCTTCAAGCACGTACTCGCTCCCCGCGAGCAGAAACTGGTGACGCACGAAGGCTATGAGTGGCTCTACGTCCTCGCGGGCGAGCTACGCCTCGTTCTCGGGGACCGCGCATGCACTCTCCGCCCCGGCGAAGTCGCCGAGTTCGACACCAGACAGCCGCACTGGTTCGGCCCGGCCGACACACAACCGGTGGAGATCCTGCACCTGTTCGGACCGCGAGGCGACCAAGCCGTCGTCCGCACGGGACAGTCGTCGCCGGCCCCAGCACCACCACCGGACGGCGCCGCCGCCCCGGCGTGACACCCGCGGACTCATCCGCGCGGATACGCCTCCGCGATCGCCGGGGCCGCCGCAGATGCTCGGTCGGGGGGCGACCTGCGGGCAGCCGGGAGCACCGAGGCATCGGCGATCACTACTCCGTGGACTCCGCGGAGCCGGCCCCGCGGCTCGGTGGGAAAGCCCTGTGCGCTCGCACCCGCGGCAACGGTCCCGGTGCGGTGGCAGGCCGACGGACGGAGGCGCCACGCCCTCTGCGAGGCTGCCTGCGCGGGGTGCGGTGGGGATGCCGGTGAGCCCTTCCTCGGTGCCCGCCGCGAACAGCGGCTCGCCCGTTGCACGGACGGCCGTATCAGGCGGCCCGCGCCGCGGCGGCCCGGGTCGTGACGGACGAGCGGGCGGTCGCGGCCGAGGGGACGAACGGAGGGACGGTCGGCGGTCATCGCGCCGAACGTGGCGAGCCGGCCGGTGTGTTCCGGTTCGCGGCGCAGTTCGTCGCCCAGTCCGGGGAGGACGAGAGAGCCCGTGCCGGGTGGGCCGGCGGTGGCCTCGATGAGGACGCCGTCCGCGAGATACCGCGCCACCGGGGGGAGGAGGCCGGCCGGGGCCGGAGCGGCGTGCGGCGGCGGTCCCCTTCCTGCGCGCCCCCGCCGCCCGTGGGCCTCCCGGCCGGTCCGGGTCGACCACGATGCGCTGCGCCCGCGCCCGCGCTCCGGTGCCGATGCCGGCCCCGGCGGCGCAGGCGTCGGGCAGCAGGAGGCTGCACGCTCTGTTCGGCACCGGCCGGGCAGCCGACCGCGCACGGGCAGGAGCCTTGGCAGCCGGGCGGGTTGCGGCGCAGGCGGGCGGCGAGGGTGGACCCGAGGCCGTTGCGCCAGTGGGGTCCGCCGTCCACCGCACCTGTGAGCACGGTCGGATGAACTTCAGCAGGGCTGCCCTGACCGGTGGCCGGGGAAGGCCCCCGGCTCAGGCGGCTCGACGCGGTAGCTTCCAGTTGGGACGCGGGAAATGGCAGGTGTAGCCGTTCGGGTAGCGCTCCAGGTAGTCCTGGTGCTCGGGCTCGGCTTCCCAGAAGTCGCCCACCGGCTCGACCTCCGTGACCACCTTCCCCGGCCACAGCCCGCTCGCCTCGACGTCCGCGATCGTGTCGACAGCGACACGGTGCTGATCCTCGTCGGTGTAGTAGATGGCGGACCGGTAGCTACGGCCGATGTCGTTGCCCTGCCGGTCCCTCGTCGTCGGATCGTGGATCTGGAAGAAGAACTCCAGGATGTCGCGGTAGCTCGTGGCCGCGGGATCGAAGAGGATCTCGATGGCTTCGGCGTGGTCGCCGTGGTCACGATAGGTGGCGTTGGGTGTGTCCCCGCCGGTGTACCCGACACGGGTGGACACCACCCCCGGCTGCTTGCGGATCAGGTCCTGCATGCCCCAGAAACAACCGCCCGCAAGGACGGCTCGTTCGGTTCCCGCTGTCATCGTTCGCTCCCTCGCGTTCGGGTCAGCACGGTCGTCGACGTGCCCGCCGCACATTCACCCACCCTATGGCCGGCTCGGCCCCGGGGTCGCACCACCGGCCCCGTAGAATAAGCAAGCGCTTAGTAATATGGTGATCCGGGCGGAGGGTCCGCCCTACAGGAGGGGGCAGCGATGACGATGTCGCAAGCCGAGGCCTTTTACGAGCGGGAGGCCTCCGACCGGTTCTTGCCCACCGCTTACACCCGGGGTCCCTGGGCCGCCGACTCCCAGCACGCCGGGCCGCCGGCCGCACTGCTCGCTCTGGCCGTCGAGCAACGGCCGGGTGCCCGGCCGGACATGCGGGTCACCCGGCTCACGTACGAGATCATGCGCCCGGTTCCGATACGGCCGCTGACCGTGACCACGCGGGTGCTGCGCGCCGGGCGCAGCGTCGAGCTGGTGGAGGCCGCCCTGACACCGGACGGCGGCCAGGAGGTGATGCGGGCGACGGCTTTGCTGATGAAGGCCGCGCCGGGGTCGGTGCCGGAGGCGGCGCCGGGCCCGCAGGTGCCCGGGCCGGAGGCGGCGCCCACGAAGGCGTTCTTCCCGGTCCCGTGGGACCAGGGCTACCACACCGCGATGGAACTGCGCTTCGCCGCCGGTTCGTTCCTCGAGTCCGGCCCGGCCACGGCATGGATGCGCATGAGGGTTCCCCTGGTCGCGGGTGAGGAGATCACTCCGCTCAGCCGGGTTCTGACGGCTGCCGACTCGGGCAACGGCATCAGCGCCGAGCTGGACTTCCACCGCTACGTCTTCGTCAACGCCGACCTCACCGTCAGCCTGCACCGTCACCCCGTGGGCGAGTGGGTCTGCCTGGACGCCCGCACGATGGTGGACGGCGCCGGCATCGGCCTCGCCGAGTCCGCCCTGCACGACGAGAAGGGCCCGCTCGGCCGCAGCACCCAGAGCCTGTACGTGGCCGCGCGCGACTGAGGCGGCGGGCGCGCCCCCCTTCCGTACCTCCGCACAGGTCGCGGCGGCGCCGACCCGACCGGCGTGCCCTCGCCGCCCGATCAGGCGTCGGCGGCGAGGACGCGCACCACCTCACCGCGGCGCGACCGCCGGGCGTCAGCCGTGCGCGGTGGAGCGGCCCGCTTCGCGAACCGGCCGGCGGAACATGGCGCGGTAGTCCCGGGGCCCCTGGCCGGTGTGCCGGGCGAAGAGGGCGCTGAAGGTGCTCGTGTCCGCGTAACCCAGGTCGGCGGCGATGCGCTTGACGGTCCTGTCGGTCGTCTCCAGCAGATGACGAGCCCGGCGGACCCGAGCGGACTGCAGGTACGCCAGCGGGGTCTGGCCGGCCTCCTCACCGAAGCGGCGCAACATCGTTCGCGTGCTCACGTGGAACGCTTCGGCGAGGGCGGACAGGTCATAACGTGCCCCGAGATTCTGATCGAGCCACCGCTTCACACCGCGGGAGAACTCACGTCCGGCGGTGGGCATGAGCTCAAGGTCGACGTAGGGAGCCTGCGTGGAGCGCGCGTCGTCGACGAGCGCGATGCGTGCGGTGCTGCGGGCGACGAGGGGACCGTCGTGCTCACGGACCAGTTGGAGCGCGAAATCGTACATGGCACTGAAGGCGGCGGTGGTCGTCACACCGCGATCGGTGACCACCAGGTGGTCGGGGCGCACCTTGACGTCGGCGTACCGACGGGCCAACTGGTCCGCGAAGAGCCAGGACGTCGTCGCCTCGCGCCCGTCGAGCAGGCCGGCCTCGGCGACGAGGAAGGCGCCGACACATATCGACACGACGGCGACACCGGAGGCGGCCTGCGACCGGATCGACGCGACTTCGGGCGTCAGGCCGGCGAGTGTCGCATCGAGATCGAGCCCTGGCGAAAGCTCGAACCCCGGCACGATCAGGACGTCGACGGGGCGCAACGCCGAGACCTCGATCGCCGAGCCGCCGGATGCGACCACCCGCCGCCTGGGTGAGACGACGCACACCTCGTACGGCGGCCGATCCGAACCGTGCGCCGCCGCGATGTGATCGGCCATGGTGAGCAGGTCGGGGATGCCGAACACCTCCGAGGCGAAGCAGCCGGGGTACGCCAGCACGCCCAGGCGCAGCGCTTCCATCGTCCCTCCGGCTCCCCCCGCAGATGGCGACATCACCCCGCCATCTGGCGATGTCGCCGGTTCTCGTGGGAGACAGTCTCTCGCGACACTCTCGATCATGACAACGATGCGAACGCAGCGCGACGACCCCTTGGACGACTTCTCCCGGAGAGTCGTCACCGTCGACGGCGTCAGCAAGACCGTGTACGTCGCCGGGGCAGGACCCGGCGTCATCCTGATGCCCGAGATGCCGGGCATCAGCCCCGACGTCGCGCGGTTGGCCCGCTGGATACGGGATGCCGGCCTCTGCGTGTATCTGCCCTCCCTCTTCGGCGTCGACGGTGCCTACCCGACCGCCGAGGCAGGCGAGGCCGTCGTCCGGCGTGCTTGCGTCAGCGCCGAGTTCCGGGCGTTCGCCGGGGGCGGCACCAGCCCCGTCGTGGCGTGGCTGCGCGGCCTCGCGCGTCACGCGCACGAGGAGTGCGGCGGGCCGGGCGTCGGCGCGGTCGGGCTGTGTTTCACCGGCAACTTCGCCTTGACCATGGCGCTGGAACCGGCCGTCATCGCCCCGGTCGTCAATCACCCCTCGCTGCCGCTCGACGACCCCGGGGGCCTCGAGATCGGGGACGAGGACGCAGCGGCCCTGGCCGGACGCGTCGAACGAGACGGGTTGAAGGTGCTCGCCTACCGCTTCGACGACGACAGGTGGTGCACGGGCCGGCGGTTCGCGGCCTACCGAGCGCTGCTCGGCGAAGCGTTCGACGGCCGGGTGCTTCCCGCCGACGTGGCGAACAGGAACCCCCCGCCCTTCTTCCGCGAGGTCGTCGGGTGCGCCCACAGCGTCGTCACGGCACACCTCGTGGACGAGCACGGTCACCCGACGGCGCGTGCCCGCGATGAGATCATCGCCTTCCTCACGGAGCGGCTCAGAGGGTGACGGGCTCCGGCGTCCCGTGGCGGCGCACCCTTGCTGGTGCTGGTGCTGGTGCTGGTGCTGGTGCTGGTGCGTCACAGCGTCAGCGACGTCCCCTCCTTGCGGGCCAGGATCGTGCAGGCGGCCCACTGGCCCGCCCGTGCCGTGCTGAAGAGGTACGGGTCCACGGCCGGCCCCTGAAGCGTCGCCCCGCGACCAACAGGTCTGTCCCCGCCGCCCCTTCACCCCAGATCGAGGGTGCGGCGACGGCGGGCTGCCGTGCCTGTGGCCGGGCGGCGCCCCGGCCTCCTCGGCGTTGTCCTCCGGCCGGGCCGCGGTGCCGTCCTCGGCAGGAGGCCGTCCAGCGGATGGTCCGCCGGCGCGGACGGTTCGTCGTAAGGACTGCGGTCGGGCGGAGCCGCATGGCCAGGGCCATGATGGGGGTGTGCCCTGTCCTGCGACGCCCAGCCCGGCCGAGCGTCCTGGCCCCGCCACGGGCACTGGCCGCCTCGAGTCGGGGCCCACGCCCCGGACCGCTGTGGCGTGGCTTCCTCCGGCCCGGCTGTGGCCCGCCATCCAGGACATCCGCGCCGAGCACGACCCGCAGATCCGCCGCTGGCCGCCCCACGTGAACCTGCTCTTCGGCTTCGTACCGGAGGAGGACTTCCCAGCGGCGCTCGAGCTGCTGGCCGCCGCGGCTGCCGAGTGCCGGCCCTTCGACATCCGGCTCGGCGGCGTCCGCTTCTTCCGCCACCGCTCCTACGCGACCCTGTGGCTCGACCCCGCGGCGGCCGGCACCGCACCCTGGACGGAGCTGCGCAGCGCGCTGGCGGAGCCCTTCCCGTACTGCACGGACCGCTTCCCCCGCTTCACCCCGCACCTCTCGCTCGGGCGAACGCGCGTTCCGCGCATCCTGGCGGCGGAATGTGCCGCCCGGCTCGGCGTGTTGCACGCACGGGTGGCCGACATCGCGCTCCTCTCCCGCAGAGGTGACGGCCCCATGTGGACGCGCGCCACGGTCGACCTGGGCACCGGCGCGGTGCACCGCCACCTCGGACCCGAACCGGGCAGCGGCGGGTACGGGCCACCGCAGCCGCACTGACCGGGCAATCGGCACGACCGCGTCACAGACAGCGGTGCACCGGAACGTGTACGACGGCCAGAGAGGCCGCCGCGGCCGCGAAGCCGAGGACCGCACCGGCGGCGACGTCGCCGGGGTAGTGCACGCCCGTGTGGACCCGGGAGTAGCCGACGGCGACCGCCAGCGCTCCGAGCGGCACCGCCGCCGGGGGCAGCACGACGCCCACGGCGGTGGCGAACGCGGTCGCCGATGCCGTATGGCCGGACGGGAAGGACGCGGACTTCGGCATGGGCACATGCCGGTCCGCCACCACCCGGGCCGCTTCCCGATCGGGCCGCTGCCGACGGACCATCCGCTTGCCGAACAGGTTCGCCGCAGCCGACGCCAGCGCGACCGCGCAGACCCCGGCCAGCGCCGCGCGACGCGGACGGCCGGGCCGGAGGGCGAGGCCCGCCGCGACGGTCAGCGAGATCTTCGAGTGGTCGGCCGTGTGCGACAGCCGTCGCAGTGCGCGGTCCAGCGTGGGCGTGGGCGTGCCGGCCACGGCCGCGTACAGGGCCCCGTCGATCGCACGCAGGTCGCTGAGCACGGCCGCCGCGGCGGACCGGGCCGTGGCGACGGTCCGGCGGGCCGGTGCGGGGGGCGGGGCGGTGTTCCGGTCAGGCACGGAGGTCTCCTTGGGACGTTCGCTCGGTACGACCGAACGCGAGGTCGATGAGCCGCCGCCAGTTCAGCGGCGGCGCGGGAACCGGGACGCCCGGACGGTCACGCGGCACCAGTACGCGCAGTGCGCCGGCGCGCAGCGTGCACACGACCGGCGTGGGCATCTGCAGCGCCTCGCCGTCCACCGCCACGGGAATCTCGTGCGTCTCGCAGGTCACCTCGACCCGCTGCGCGGTCATGACGGTCAGCCCCGTGGACTGCGAGCCGCGCACGGCCAGCTCGGCGGCCTGGGCCGCACCCTCCACCCGGATACCCAGCACGCCCAGCTCGCCGCTGTCGAGCCGGGGCCGACGGGCGCCGCCGCTCAGGTCGTCGGGGGAGACGTACGGGTTGTTGCTGACCAGCAGCGCCTGCTGGGACACGAGCGTGGTGTCGTCGACCCGGGCGTCGAGCCGCCGCACGCCCTCGCCGACCAGCAGGTCCGGCATGAGGCTCAGCGCCGTACCCGCCTTGTCGTCGCGGTACTCGGGGCGCCGCACGACGTCCGCGTACACCCCGAACGACACGGTGTTGACGAAGGCCCGGCCCGCCACGTCGCCGAGATCGACCCGGAGTTCCTCGCCGTCGGTCAGCGCGTCGAGGCAGCTGGCCGGGTCGGACCGGTCGAGGCCGAGGTCCATGGCGAAGTGGTTGCGGGTGCCGGCGCACACCACCAGGAACGGCAGATCGTGCTCGGCGGCGACCGCCGCGACCAGCGCCTGGGTGCCGTCACCGCCCGCCACGCCGAGCAGGTCCGCACCCTCGGCGACGGCCTGGCGGGCCAGCGCGGCGACATCGGTTTCGGCGGAGGGATCGAGCAGGATCACCCGCGCGCCGAGTTCCTCCGCCTGCTCGACGAGCCCGAAGCGGCCGACCTTTCCGTCCCCCGACTTCGGATTCATGATGATGACCGGCCGCAGCACCCGGGGTGCGGGCCTCACCGGCTTCGCCCGCTGCGGACGCGACCTGCGCAGCGCTGCCCGGGCGCAGACAAGCGACGTGCCCCAGCACAGGCTCGAGGACAGTGCCGTCAGCCACAGGCCGCCCTGCGTGAAGAGGACCAGGAGGGTGACGGGTGCCGCGACCGCGATGAGCGCCCCGAACAGCCGCACCACGCCGTGGTGGGCCAGGAACCACCAGACACCGGCGGCGCAGACGATCAGCCCGAGGAGCCCGACCCCGATGATCAACAGCCCCCGGCCTCCCAGTGCGAGCAGCAGCACGACCACGGCGCCGACCGCCGCCAGCACGGCGCCGCAGGCGAGCAGCCGCGCGGCCGTGCTCCCGTCGGAGTTCCTCGTCCGCGTCACGTCCGTGTCGCCCTCCCCACGTCGTGTTCATCCCTTCGGCCCAGTCCGTGACACCAGCCTGCACGTTCCCTGAACGCGGAGCGTCCCGGCCGGGCCGTGTGGGTGAGCCCCGCGAGCGGGATCCGCCCATTTGACTGTGTCCAAGCTTGTTACCGCAGGCCAGGAGCCGAAACGTGCGGTCCGGTCGGAGAGGGCTGGGTCGGCTTCGCACGTCGTTCATCGGAGAACCGGCGGTCGCGGATGAGACGGGCTGCGATCGCCGCGAAGGCCGGAAGGTGCTCGGGGCCTGCGCTCGTACCGACGACGCAGACGTTCACCCGCAGGGAGCAGGCGACAGTACGCCCCTGGCCCGACGGCGCCGGCCGGGCATGCCGAGGAGAGGTGATCGAACGGCCCGATTCGGGACCGCCCGGCCACGCGGGCCCGTGAGGCCGGGGCAACGTGGACGGACGCTGGGCTCGCCGCCCACGGACGGTCCGGTGAGGGCCCGCCACCCCGGGCGTCCGCACATCATCAACGGCCGTCGATCAGTACGAGTTCCTCGAGCGCCTTGCGTACCTGTGGGCGCCAGCTGACGTGGCCGACCTCGTGGTGGGCGGCGGGAAAACGGCGGACGGGAGGCTTCCTGTCCCAGGCGCGCTCATCAGGTGCCGCCCGCCGAACGTGGACCAGGGCCCCGACGACGTTCGTGTGGAAGACGACCTCCAGTTGTTCCGGCCGCCCGGGTCCGGGTGAGCGGTCCGTGAGGACGAAGGACTGGTGGAAGCCATGGCGCTGCTCCACCTCGGGGATGTAGGAGCCCACGACGTACGCGGAGTCGCAGTAGTACCCCTCCTCAGCGAACGCTTCCAAGACGGCCTCGTGCAGGGGCAGAGCCGAAATGTGCAACAGGTCGTTGTCCACATCCGCCCCCTCGTCGTTCCAGTCGCGGCGAAGTCTGCTCTTGACCGAGAGCACCACTCCCAGGGCCCGGCCGCCGAGTTCGCTCACCGGAGTCTCCCAGGGCAGCCGTTCGCAGAAGGTGAGCCGTTGCTCCTTGCCCTTGCGCAGGGTGAAGCCCGAGGGTCTGGCACAGCAGCTGTCGAACTCGTAGTCGCACTCCTCACCGTTGTAATTCGTGTACCGGACCGTCATACGCAGATAGACGGCATCGATCGGCGTGTCGCGCGACCCGCCTCTGAGGAGGACCTCACCCTTCACGTCCCCGCCCGGATACACCGGTCCCAGGATCTGGGTGTCCACCTCGATCGCTTGGTCCGGATCCCCGATCCCGAACAGCCGCTTGAACCCCACGCGCGCCCCTCCCCGAGTCCGCGATGACCAGGTCAGAAGGCTAACAGCGGAGCCCGTTGTGCCCGGCGCGGGCGTCAGGAACCTCGGTCGGACGGCGGCGAGCACTGTCTGCCCCGGACGACGAGCCCGGTTCGCCGTAGGCGTCGACCCGGGCGCAGCCGCAGAGAAACCGGGAGGCCGGCCCGGAGGCGGCTCGGACAAGTGGACGGGGCTTTGCGGGAGTTGGACGAGCATCGCTTACCTGCCAGGTCATCGACCCCGGTGCGCCCGCCTGTCATGATCGTCGGTGTACAGGCCGGACCGAACCCCGGAAGGACGTCATGCCCGCCTACGCCATCGCTCATCTCCAGGAAGCCGCACCGCACCCGGAGATCGCCGAGTACATCGAGCGGATCACCGCCACCTTCGAGCCTCACGGCGGCCGTTTCCTGGTCCACGCCTTGCCGCACGAGGAGAAGGAGGGCAGCTGGCCCGGACATGTCGTGGTCATCGGCTTCCCCGGGATGGACGAGGCCCGGGCCTGGTGGGACTCGCCCGCCTACCAGGAGATAGCACCGCTGCGCTCGAGGCACATCGCCGGCGACATCATCCTCGTCCCGGGCGTCCCCGACGACTACGACCCCGCTGCCACCGCCCAGGCGATGCGCGAGGCCATGTCCGCGCAGTAGCCGTCCACGGGCAGACCCCGGCAACCCCGGCGCGCAGGTCAGAGCTTCGTACCGAAGTCCTGTGTCCACCACGGTCCGCCCGTACCCGTGTGGACGCCCACGCCGATGTTCTTGAACGCGCAGTTGAGGATGTTGGCGCGGTGGCCGGGACTGTTCATCCAGGAGTCCATCACGGCCTGCGGGGTCTGCTGGCCCAGGGCGATGTTCTCCCCGTAGGCGGACCAGCGGTAGCCCGCGGCCGTGATGCGCTGCCCTGGGCCGAGACCGTCCGGGTTGGTGTGGTCGAAGAAGTCACGGGACGCCATGTCGTCGGAGTGGCCCTGTGCGGCCTTCTGCAGCTGCGGGTCCTGGGCGAGAGGTCCGCAGCCGGCCGCCGCCCGCTCCTTGTTCACCAGCGCGACCACCTGCGTGACGGTGCCCGAAGGAGCCGTCCGGGTCTGTGGTGCGATGGACGCGGTCCGAGTGGGCCGGGCGGCCTGCCCGGGGGTGGACGCGCTCGATGCGGCGGGGTGCGGGGTCTTCTTGGCGACGGGCTTCTTCGTCGCCGACGCGGTCGGCGCGGAAGGTGTCGTTCTGGTCGGTGGGGCGGTCTCGACCGGGCGCGGGACGGAGAGGTCCGCGACGGGATCGTCGGGGGTCTGTGCACGGGTCGCGCTGCCGTTCCCCGTCCCGGCACCGGTCCCGAAGTACCAGAGGCCGCCGCCCGCGACGCAGGCCACCAGCATGGCGCCGCCGACGGCCCGGCGCCGCACGCGCCGACGACGGCGCCTCTCGCCGCGGGAGCCGGCCCGGCCGCGGGCGGCCCGGTGCTTCGCCGCCGGGTCCGTGCCGGCGCCCCCGGCGGACATCCGCGCTGCGTATGCCGCCGTCGCCGTCCGGTCCGCGGTGGGACCCCACTTGGCGAGCAGCGCGGACGACACCGAGACCAGTGCCAGGCCCGCCAGGAGTCCCTCCGCGGGCATCAATCCGCTCCACAGGCCGGAGCACCGTATGCAGCTGCGGGCGTGCCGGGCTATCCGCTTGCGCCACAGTGCCGAGGGCCGGCCGTCCCAGGGATCCAGCATGCCCCGGAGTTCCTCGCAGGGAGGCTGCGCGTCGAGCGCCCGCACCACGACACGGGCCGCCGCCAGCTGTGCCTTCATGCGCTGTACCCGTACCGCGGTGTGCTGCGGCGACAGCTCCAGGGCCGCGGCGACCTCGGTGCGGGTCAGCTCGCCGGCGCACTCCAGCCACCACAGCGACAGCAGTCCTCGATCGTCCGGATCCAGCCAGCGAGTTGCTCGCGCGGTCTCCTGCCGCTGGCCGGACAACTGCAGCCGCACCAGGGTCAGGTCCACGAAGTCCGCACCCGGATCCGCGAGATCGGCGGCTTCCTCCACGGCGTCCGGCGCGGACTGCCGGGCCTGCCAGTGCGCCCGGACCTGGTTCATCGCGATCGCCACGAGCCAGGAGCGGAAGCGCTCGGGAGCACGCAGGTCACCCAACGCGTCCAGAGCCCGGAGCATCGTCTCCTGCACCACGTCGTCCACGTCGACCGAGCCGTTCAGAGCACGGCCCACGATGTTGTAAACCAGCGGAAGGTACGCGCTGACCAGGGCGTCCTGGGCCTCCGGGTCGCCTGCTCCGGCAGCGGTCACCAGCGCTGCCGACTCCACCGCATGCTGTGTACTCATCAAAAGCTTCCCTGTCCTCGATACCGAACGGCGCTGCCCGGCACATGGGAGACCGCGCGGCGAGCCCCGGATAACACTTCTTCGCAGACTCGTTCGAGCAGAGGCTCCTCGCACCGGTCGACGACCGCAATGGAGGAGATCACAGGGCCGCCAGTGGGCGCGTGATCGCGGGCGCGAGGGGCGGAAGGGGGAGGTGCGGTGGACGTCGGCGCCGTGCTGGACAACCTGGCGAAGCGGTGCGTCGAGGCGGTCCTGGTGGAGGTGACCGGATCGGGGGGCGAGACCGGGGTACAGCTGGCGGCCTGGCTCGACGGCGAGTTGGTGGTGGACGCCGGGCGGGGACGGCCGATGGGCTCGGACGCCTTGGTCCCGGCCTGGTCGACCGGGAAGGGCGTGGCGGCGGCCCTGGCCGCGGTGCTGGTGGACCGAGGAGTGCCGGCCTACGAGGCACCGGTGGCGCGGTACTGGCCACGGTCCGGCAGGGCCGAAGTGCTCATCCACGTCCCCGAGCACCTGGCGTCCAGGGTGGCCACCCGCTACGACGGTGGTCACCTGCGACGACGGCGGCCGGGCTGCGCGGCTGCAACGGATGCCGCCCAGGGCGCCGTTCTTAGACTGCGTTCCGCACAGGATGCTCCCTGTTGCCGAGCCGGCCAACCGCCGCGACGTCCGGGGCACGGCACTGCCGGCCAACGGCATCATGGCCGCACGCGGGCTGCCCGGATGTACGCGGCGCCGGCCCGCGGCGCCGGCCCGCGGCGCCGGCCCGCGGCGCCGGCCCGCGGCGGCGGCCCGCGGCGGCGGACTGCAAGGCGTGCGGCTGCCGTCGGCGACGACCTCGAAGGCGGCGGCCACCGGGTGGGTCGAGCGGGGTGGACACGGTGCTGGGCGCACCGCGGACCGTGGGTCACGGCTTCGGGGTGGGGGACAGCGCATCCGAACCGGCGTGCCCCGCGGGCGGCTTCGGCCACAGCGGGTCCGGCGCTAGCACGGCCTGCGCCGACCCGCTGACCGGGTTCGCCTTCGCGCTGGGCGGGCGTCGTGGTTGTGGTGGCTGCGGCGCTGGGCCTCGGGGTCTCGGGGTCTCTGTACTCCTTGGGACGCCGACGGCCGGAGACGGTGTCCCCGTCAGGAATCCGGCGCGGCCTTGTAGAGCCGTACCGTGGTCGCGACTCTCCGTACGGTCGCGTCCGGTACCTCGTCGGGCACGTTCTTGGCCCCGACGAACGACCAGGAGACCAGATCCCCTGCGGTGTTCTTGAAGGCGAAGGTCCATGCCTTGCCGTCCGTGGCGCACTTCTTCGACTTCTTCACGCCCACGGACCAGGCAACGCCCAGCCTGCCCTCCAGGCCGGAGTTCGTGGTGAACGCCTCGACGGGGGCGGACTTCACCTTCGCCTTGTCCGGCTGCGTGTAGGCCCCGTACACCCAGGTCTCGGGGTCTGAACCGGCGATCTCCTGAGTGGACCGGTAACCGTTGTTGCCCCTCGTACCCACCTCGGCCAGTGGTGTGTCCTCCGGCGTGCCGTCCCGGTTCCCGTCCGAGGAACACCACTTCTTCTCCAGCATCGCGACATTGCGTATCGCGATGAGTGGTTTGTCGTCCGGGTCCCCGTCCTTGGAGACATAGGAGACCCAGCCGGACGACTGGAGCTCCCATTGGGGCGGGACATCGAACGCGATTCCCTGGGTCGGGTTCACCACGACCTTCCAGCCCTTGACCGTGGCGGTCCGGGTGTCGGATCCCCGGGGATCGGCCGAACTCCGCGACGGTGATGCGACGTCGGTCGGCTTCGGGCCGGGCCCGTCGTGCCGGTGGCCGTCGAGCACGAGGAATCCGGTGACGCCCGCGGCGAGCACGACGGCCGCCGCGGCGACGACGGCGACGAGTCCGGTCCGGTTCCGGGCGCCGCCCTTCGACGGGGGCACGGGTGCGCCGGCTGCCGGCTGCGTGGACATCTGCCAGGACTGGGGCTGCCCGTAGGAGTCCGGCTGGAACGTGCTGCCGGGGCTGGGCTGCTGGTACGGGTTCGACTGGAACGTGCCGGGGTCGGGCTGCTGGTACGGGTTCGACCGGCCTCCGGCCGCGGGCTGCTGCGGATTCTGTCCGTCTCTTGACGACTGCTGTCCTGGCCACATGCGCCGTAACGATACGACAGCCGCTTCCAGCCACAACGACCAAGGGTGTCCGGGGCGTTGCCGGGTTTGCCGGAGTGACGCATCCGCTGAGGGCCGGACCGCCGGCGGTGCCCACTCACGGACGGCGTCAGGCGGCGGGACGAGCCGCCGCCGCGCTCACCCGGTGGCCGTGTCCGGGACGGTGACCGCAGCCCCATGCCGGTCGGCCCGGGGCGAGGAGGCCCATCCGCCTGCTCGGCGAGGAGGAGACCTGCGGCCAGGCGGCTCCTGGTGGCGGTGCAGCCGGCTGCGATGCGTTCGGCCGCCCACGCAAGTGGGCCCGCCTCGGGGCGCCGGACGCCGCGCCAGACCCAGTCGACCGCCCCCAGCGCGTCACCCGCTGCGCATCCTCAGCGGGCGCCCGGCACTCAGTCCTGCCGGCCGCAACGGTAGAGGGCGAAGCTGCCCCTGGTGCGCCAGCCGTAGGCCCCGGAGCGGATACGCGTGCAGTGCGACTTCACCCAAGCCGTGGCGGGGGTGGCGGGCCGCCGGGGGGTGAGAAGCGCGTAGCTCAGTTGGTGAGTGGCGACGAGGGTGCTCAGCTGCCGGGCTGTGGGGAAGGGGGTCTTGCCGGTGAATCCGCCCATCACCAGCGTCGGGTGGGAACGGGCACGCAGAAGGCGCTCCGCGGGATAGGCGGCCTGGGTGGCGAGCAGGTACTTCTCGCCGTGGCGGTGCGCGGTGAGGTAGTCGAGCAGTGCGGTGTCCCGGCTGCTGGGACGGTCGAGCTCCACCCGGCGCAGAGCGGATCGGTTGTGGACGGCGCGGTGATACGTCTTGCCGACCGGACCGGCCGTGGGTGAAGTGGAGGCGCCCGCGTAGAGCGGGTCGAGGCAGGAGACGGCCCAGCCGACAGGTACGAGCAAAGTGGCCGCGATTCCGGCGGCCAGAGCCCCCTGGACCATCCGGTAGGAGGCGCGCGGACCGAGGACCCACAGGCCCAGCGCGGCGCACATCCCAAGGATCACGGCGAGCAGCAGCAGCAAGGAGAGGAACCCGGTCGGCCAGTCGAGCACCAGCGCCCAGGCCACCGTCAGCACGATGGCCGACGGAAGCGCGATGCGCCGCCGACCGCCCGCCTCGTACTCGGACCGGAAGAGGGCGAGCCCGCCGCCCGCCAGCGCGGCGAGTGCCGGGGCGATGACGGCGGTGTAGTACGGGTGGTTGCCGTTGGAGACGCTGAACACCACGGCGTGTATGGCCAGCCAGCCGCCCCAGAGGAGAAATCCGGCCCGCAGCACGTCGGTGCGCGGCTCGCGGGCGCGCCAGACGAGGCCCAGCACGGCGGCGAGCACGGCGAGCGGCAGGAACCAGGCGACCTGCGGGCCGACGGTGTGATTGATCAGCATTCCCCAGCCGGTGTTTCCGGTGGTCCGGCTGGCGGCGGTGCCCGGAACGGCACCGAAGGCGTGGGGATCGCTGCTGAAGCGGCTCATGCCGTTGTATCCGAAGACCAGACTGAACGGATTGTTGTTGGAGGTGCCGTCGAGGTAGGGGCGGTCCGCGGCGGGGGTTGCCCAGGCCAGCAGCACCCACGAGCAGGAGACGAGGAGTGCGACCGCTCCGCCCAGCAGGAAGCGCAGAGCCCGCTTCAACGGGGTGCCGGGCGCGGTGATCTGGTGGACGACGGCGAAGACCGGCAGTACCAGCCACGCCTGCAGCATCTTCGCCTGGAAGGCGAGTCCGACCCAGATGCCGCAGGTGATCAGCGGCAGCAGCCGCTCGGTCCGCGCTGCCTTATGCAGAGCACCGGCGGCTGCCACCAGCAGCAGGGTGAGTGTGGTGTCCGGGATGGTGGCCCGGTTGAGTACCACGGTGACCGGGGTGAAGGTGAGCGTCAGTGCGGCGACCAGTGCGGCGAACGGGCCCGCCCAGCCCCGCACGATCCGATGCAGGAGCCAGACGGTGAGCACGCCCTCGGCGACCTGCGGCAGCGCGGCTGCCCACGTGTGCGGGCCGAAGAGCCAGACGCCGGCGGCCTCGGGCCAGAAGGCGCCGGGCAGCTTGTCGAGGGTGATCGAACCGCTGGGGTCGAGGCCGCCGAAGAAGAAGGCGCGCCAGCTGGTGGCCATGGACCGTATCGCCGCACTGTAGTAAGGGTGGATCGCGGCGTGACCGATGCCCCAGGCGTACAGCAACGCGGCGACGGCCAGGACCGCGGCGAGCGCCGGGCGTTCCCAGCGGGCAGGGGCTTCCGGCCGGCCGCCGCGGCGGTGCGATGTCCGGCGGCGGCCGTGGGAACCGGCGGGCTGGGCGTGGGAGGTGGTGGCCATGGGGAAGGGTCCTCGATCAGTGGTCAGGCGGGGCGGCGGCGGGGTACGGGCGGCGGGCGGCCCGGAAGCCGCGGTGCACGGTCGGTGGCGCCCAGCAGTACGCGGCCCGGCGGATGGTGCGTGCTCGGGGCGGCGGCCCAGCGGCCGGGGCCCAAGCGGCGGCGGCTGTGGTCGACGAGGCCCCGGTACGTGCGGCAGTGGTCGCCGGCCGCGGCCGGCGACACCGCGCCGCCGGCGTCGGTACGTCAAGGGTGTCCACGGCGTCGCGGATGCCCACGGTGCGTCCGGTGCCGTGCGCTGCCACGGATGTCCGCGGCGGTCTGCCGCGCTCCCGGCGGCACGGCCTGCGGAATGCGCCCGGAACCGATGCCGCCCAGGCCTGCCCGGGTGGGAACCACCACCGGGGACGGCAGCGCGATGCGCGGGGCGACCGGCAAGCGCACCCCGTCGAGCAGCGGCACATCGGCGGGACGGAGGGTGCGGTGTCGGCGTGGCGTCCGAGAAGCGGTGGCCAGGGCAGCGGATCCTCTCTCAACCGGCGACAAGCGCTCGAACGTTCGACAAGTGCACACATTAGCCGCACGAGATCACACGACCATCACACTCGCGACCATCACACTTACGACCCTTCGCCGGGGCCTCCACGTCGTTCCCCCAGCGGAGACCGGGCCCCTCGTACGAGGCCCGGTCTCCGGATGCACGGTCAGCGGACGAAGGAGATCTCCGGGTAACTGCTGGCGGGTCCGTCCAGCAGGGACCTGTGCTTGTGGCGCAGCTCCTGGTCGAAGAAGGCAGCGAGGTAGACACGCTGGATCTTGATCGCTCGGTCCGGGTCGATCGTGCCGTACATCTGGTCCAGCTGGTCCGGGGAGAGCCCCAGCAGCTCCGCTTCCTGCGGCACCAGCGTCTCGCTGTCGCTGAACGACAGGTGCTTGGAGCCGTGGAGCTGGATGTCGACCCGGTATCCCTTGAGATGGGACCACAGCGTGCGCCACGACGCGTCGTTGTTGCGGTTGTGCGTGCCGGAACTGAACAGCATGAAGGGCCGGTCCAGGTCCTTGCCGGGCGCCGAGCCGAAGAACTGGCCGTCCAGGTTGGCGCCCGCGTCGATGCGGTGGTCGAGCTGCATGGCGGTGTCGACCGCAGCGCCGCCCAGCGACCAGCCGAACATCCCGATGCGGGACGTGTCCACGGCGTGCGACAGACCGGAGGGGAGCTTGGCGTGGTCGACGTCCGGGTTGCCCCCCTGGGCGATGACGCCGAGCTGGTTGATGACGAAGCGGATGTCGGCAGCGCGTACGTTGAGCGTGTCGGAGGAGTGCGCACCGGCCGGCATGGTGCTGAACTCGAGCCGTCCGTTCGGGAACTGGACCTCATTGGCGTCGTGGGTGTGATCGACGGTGACGACGATGTAGCCCCGGCTGGCGAGGTCCTGGACGAGCGCGGTGCCCATCGCACGGTCGGAGTGCAGCCCGGTCGAGTACAGCAGAACGGGCAGCTTGCCGAGCGTGGTGTCGACCGGGGCGAGCATGTGGCCGGCGGTCTGCGGCAGCGCCACCTGCTGCGGCGTCAGGCCGCGTGTGGCGAGGAAGTGACCACCGGAGACCGACGGCATCCACGGTGCCCGTGCGTGGCCGGACGTGGAGGAGGCCGGATACCAGATCGTCACCATCAACTCGCGGGCCCTGTTGCCCGGTACGTAGGGGTCGATGCGGGACCTGTCGACGAGGTGCTGGCTGAACCTGCCGACCGGGTGGCGTCCGCTCGGCGCGGGAAGCGTGAGCTGGAGAGTGGAACTTCCCTCCTGGTCGGGTGTGACGGCCGGGTGCACGGCTTCCTGCGGTGGCGTGGCGTCGTTCTCCGGTGCCCAGGGCGCGGCCTGGTCGGGCGCGGTGGCCGTGCTTTTCCGAGGCGTCTTTCCAGAGGCCATCGCCGGGGTGATTCCGGCACTTACTGCAACGGCCAGCACGCCTGCGGTACCGACCGCTCGGGCTATACGTCTGCTGCGGTGGCGGGGTCGGCGGTGTCGCATGGAACTCCCCTGGTTGGTCATAGGCCACGGGCCCGACGAATGTCTGCGGCACACCGTACCGCTGCCCGGGGCCACCGGGTCCGGGACCATGTGTCTACCGCGCCCACCCGCGACAAGCAAGGTCGGATCACGGCCAGTGCCTCATCCGGCAGCCGCACCGCAGCCGCCGCGGTCACTCCGCAGCCACCCCTGGGAAGCGGGCCTTTGCCGGTGGTCCTCCCACCGCCCTCGGCCGGGTGACGGCTCGTGAGGAGCGGTCCGGTCGACTGCCGGCGGGCGCTTTTGCGGCGGAGGAGTCACTCGATGCCGACGCACGGGGAACCATGCCCGCGCCCGGCGTCGTCGTCCGCACGGAACGTCTCCTCGACGAGCCGGTGGTGAGGAGGACCGGACGCGGAGCCAGGCTTTTCCATCTGGAGGGCCAGCACCTGCGGGCCCGGCTGGGAGATCCGGCTGCTCCAGGTGACCGTCTCGGGCGCGGCAGCCGAACAGGGGCCGCTGTGAGCGGGCCGACCTGGTCGCCCCGCTCACAGCGGCCGGTGCGGTGACCGGCCGGCCATGACGTGTGCCTGCGGGGAAAGCCCCGTCGGCGCCGAACGGTTCAGGGCAGCGGGCGGCCACGCGCGGCGACCCACAACTCGTACCACTCCTCGTGGGTGAGGTCCGGCTCGCGCAGGACCGCGTCCCGGCAGGCGCTGATGCGCTCGGGGCGGGAGGTGCCGATGACGGGGGTGATTCCGGCCGGATGGCGTTGCAGCCACCACAGGAGGATGGTCTGCGGTGTGGTGTCCTTGCGCCGGGCGAGGTCGGCGACGAGCCGGTTCACCGGGGTGTCCGTACCGGTGGTGAAGCGCCCCTGGGCGAGCGGGCCCCAGGCCTGCAGCCGGATGCCGCCGGACGCGCAGGACTCCAGCGTGCCGGGAGCGAAGCCGTTCTGCGTGGCGGCCGGCGTGTTGAACAGGACACCCGCCTCCACCCAGTCGCGCTGGGCCAGACTCATCTCCAGCTGGTTGACGACGAGCGGGACGTCCAGGTGCGCTTGGAGGGAGGCGATCTGCGGGCCGGTCATGTTGGACACGCCGAACTGCCGGACCAGGCCCTGGGCCCGCAGCGAGGTCAGCGCCTCGGCGATCTCGACGGGGTCGGCGAGCGGGTCGGGCCGGTGCAGGAGGAGGACGTCCAGCACGTCCGTGCGCAGCCGGCCCAGGCTTTCCTCGACCCGCCGCAGGATGCTCGCCGCCCGCAGGTCGTAGTGTCCGGGCTGGTCGCCGTCGGGCATCCGGATGCCGCACTTGGTCTGCAGGACGATGCGTCCCCGCAGCCCGGGCGTCCGGGCGAGCACCTCGCCGAAGACGGCCTCCGACTTGCCGTACCGGTAGATGTCGGCGTGGTCGAACGCCGTGATCCCGGCGGCCAGGGCCGCTTCGACCGTGCTCTCGGCGTGCTGGACGTCCTCGGCCGTGTACGGCCGGCTGTCCCAGCCTCCGCCGAGTCCCATGCAGCCGTGGATCAGCTTGTGTGCGCGTATGTCGCTCTGTTCCGCCATGGCGGTCTCCGTGATGAGTGCGGGTGGTGAAGGGACGGTCAGGCGCGCAGGGTGTCGGCGAGCATCTCGGCGACGGCCAGGACCGGCAGCTGGGTGTTGGCGGCGGGTACCGTCGGCAGGACGGAGGCGTCGGCGATCCGCAGTCCGGCCACACCGTGGACCGCGCCTTCCCCGTCGACCACCGACTGCCGGTCGTCCGCCGGGCCCATGGCACAGGTCCCGACGGGATGCCAGTACGTGCCCACCCGGTCGCGGAGATCGGCGTCGGCCAGCGCGTGAACCGGTGCCGCGTCCGCGGGCGCTGCCAGCGGCTTCATGACCGTCGCCAGCTGCTGCGCCTTCTCCAGCCCCGACCGCAGGACGGCGAGGTCGCGGCCGTCGGGGTCAGTGAGGAACGCCGGGTCGATCTGCGGGGGTTCGAGGGGATCGGCCGAGCGGAGCCGGACGTGCCCGCGGGAGACCGGCTTCATCAGGAAGGCGGAGACACCGGCCTCGTACGTCCCCGGCGCGAGCTTGCCGAACAGGGGCGGACCCGCCGTGGGCAGCAGGTGCAGGTCCCACGCCCCGTCCGGACAGTGCTCGCTGGCCGCCCGGACCAGCATCCGGCTGACGTACAGCTCCCCGGCCCTCTCCTTGGCGGCCAGCGCCGCGTTCAGTCCGTCCGTGGGCGACAGGGGTATGAACACACCGGGCTGGTCCGACAGGTTGGCGCCGACACCGGGCAGATCCGCCTCGCACCGGATGCCGGTCTCCTTCAGGTGCGCGGCGGGTCCGATGCCGCTGCGCAGGAGCACGGCGGGGGAGCCGAAGGTGCCGGACGCCAGCACGTACGTGTCGGCCGCCAGTGTCACCTGCTGCCCGTCGACGACGACGTGCACGCCGTGCACCCGGCCCGCGCGGACGACGAGCCGGTCCACCACGGCACCGGCGAGGACCGTCAGGTTCGGCCGCGACCGGGTCGCCGGATCCAGGTAGGCGAAGGCGGCGTTCCAGCGCAGGCCGTCGGCGGTGTTGAGCAGCGGCCGACCGTAGCCGGGCCGGCCGGGCGCGCCCATGTCCACCTCGGCGTAGCCGAGTTCGCCTGCTGCCGCCAGGGCGGCCAGGGCCCAGGCGGACAGTTCGCGGTCGGGGACGGTGCGCAGGCCCATCCGGTCCACGGCCCGCAGACGGTACGGCTCCAGCGCCGCGGCCGACCACCGCCGGCCGCCCGCGTGCGTCCACTCGTCATGGTCGGCGTGCGAACCCCACGTGTTCCACGCGCCGTTGATGCATGAGGAACCGCCGAGGACCCGGGCCCGGATGCGGTAGAACGCGGTGTGCCGCTCCCACACGTCGTCACGCGGCAGGGCACGGGCGTTCAGCAGCTTCTGCGGCCACTCCTGCGGCCGTGGCCCGTAGTCGGGGCCCGCCTCCACCAGGCACACCGACCGGCCCGGGTCCTCGCTGAGGCGGGCCGCCAGCACGCATCCGGCCACCCCGCCGCCGAGAACGACGACGTCATAGCCGGAGGGGGTGGATGAGTGGTTCGTCATGGTTGCTCCGTCGAGGTGTCGGCGCCGGGGGAACGGCGGTCGGAGGAACGGTGGTCGGAGGAACGGTGGTCGGGGGACCGGTCGAGCCGGGGAGGGCGGAGGCGGAGGAGGGCCCGCAGGCATCAGGCAGGCGGCACTCCGAGTTCGGCGAGGAGCAGACGCCGTTCGATGTGCCGCGCGGTCGCCGGGTCCGCGGCGGCCTTCCAGCGCCTGACCGCCGCGCGGAGCGCTTCGGTGTCCGCGTGGCGCAGGGCCGCCGCGAACCGCTCCGGTTCCCGGCCGCCGCGCGCCTCCTCGGGGGTCGGTACCGGACCGGCTGCCGGCGTCCTCGCTGCGACCGGCTCGCCGACCAGCGCGGGGACCAGCTCCGGGGAGAACAGGCAGGCCAGCTCCGTACGGCGCTCCGGGCCGGCCAGGGAGCGCAGCAGCTTCACGGCCAACGGCTCCTCCGCGTGTCCGCGCGGCGAGCCCCAGGAGGCGATGTCCGCGGCGGGCAGCGTGCTGAGCGAGGCCAGCAGAGCCAGCGCCGACGCACCGGGCCGGCCGCGCAGCGCCCGCCCGGCGCGGTCGCACCAGCGCGCCAGCCGCTGCCGTGCGGCGGTGTCCGGTGCACCGCCGGCGGGCAGCGGCGAGAGCAGGATGCTCCAGCAGTCCAGTTGGACGTCCAGGACCTCCTCGATGAGTGCGGACGCCCGCGGGAGGTCTGCCTGCCGGTCGTCGGCCAGCGCGGGAACGATCTCGCTGTACAGCAGCCGTACGATCCGGTGCGGGCTGCGCTGGACCCGCCAGCAGTCGTCATGGGCGTGGTCCGCCAGCAGCTCCTCCACCGTGACCGGCTCCGCCGCAAGGCCGGTGCGCACGCCCCCGTCCTCCGCCTCGAAGTGGTAGAGCTCGTCGAGGTGTTGCCCGGGCCGCAGCGGGGCGGACACGCGCTCCACCTCCGCCAGCACCGCATCGCTCCGCTCCAGCAGTACGGCACGGCGCTCGGGCGTCATGGCCTCGGCGTACGGTTTGAGGCGGTCCAGTTCGCGCGAGAACGCCTGCAGCAGGAACGGCGTGGTCAGCCGGTGGCTCATCGGCAGCCCCAGGTAGGGGAAGACCGCACAGGTGCGGCACGCGGGGCGGTGTCCCACCTCCTCGTCCCGCACCCGGATCAGCTCCGGGTCCCGCACCAGTTCCCGGTACGGCCGTTCCCAGGCGAGCGAGGCGTCCCAGTCGTGGTAGCAGGGCAGCATCACCCGGCCGTCCGGACCGATGGTGAGAATGCGCGAGCCGGCCCCGCAGGCGGTCACGGTCGCCGGGTCGAGCGTGCGCAGATGGTGCAGGAAGGCCAGGTTCACCACGGTGCGCCGCTCGTACCGCTGCTCCGCGACCTTCCGCAGCAGGAGGGACGAGGGGACCTTGCGCGGCGCCTGGGCCGGGGCGGTCGCGTCGCTGCGCCCGTTGACGGCGGCCAGCTTGAGCATGCGGACCGAGCCGGCCGGGCGCACCTCGCTCTGCGCGGCGAAGTAGTCGAACATCGGCGCCAGGTAGATGTCCACCTCGTGCTGCTGCGCGTAGGCGACCACGTCCTGCAGTTCCGCCGCGTTCTGGTCGGTGACGACGCAGATCAGCTTGAGGTTGTCCGCCCCGTCGGCCCGGAGCTTCTCCACCAGGGTGAGGGTGCGGTCCAGTGTGTCGGTCCCGCGGATGCGGTGGTAGCGCTCGGCGCTGAGCGTGTCCAGCGAGATGTTCAGTGTGTCGACGAGCGGAACGATCTCGGCGGCCTGCGGGGCGAACCGGATGGCGTTGGTGGTGAGTTCCACGGTCATGCCGAGGTCACGGGCATGGCGCACCGCCGTGACCAGCTCGCGGTGCAGGGACGGTTCGCCACCGGTGATATCCAGGTAGGTGACGCCCAGTTCCGCGAGTTCCTCCAGGCAGCGGCGCAGTCCGTCGGCCGTCAGCTCCCGGTGTCCGTCGAAGACGGGGTCCTGCCAGACATTGCAGTATCCGCAGCGGGAGTTGCAGCGGAAGGTGAGGTACAGCCGGGCATGCCGGAAACGCGTGGGTGCTGTGGCCAAGGTGGCTCCTCGTGCAGGTGCGGGTTCAGACGGCGGAAGTCCCGGCGAACGCCGGCGCCAGCACGCGCGCTCCCTCGCGCACGCCCCGGACGTTGATCTTTTCGGTGGCGGGGAGATCCGCCAGCAGCTCGCTGGTGAGACAGGCGTTCACCGGGCGGGAGGCATAGCGCGTACGGGCCCGCGGCACCGGTGTCACCAGGCCCGTGGGGACGCCCAGCGCCCGCGCGATGACGGTGGCCCACTCGGCGCGTGTGACGCGGTCGGGCCCGCCCAGGTGCAGCACCGGGGGCAGCGGGTGTCCGGCGTGCAGGAGGGCGGCGGTCACCTCCGCCACGTCGTCCAGGAGGACCGGTGTCGTCCAGTGGTCGTCAGGGGCCTCGATCCGCTCACCGCGTTGCAGCCCGTGGGCGCAGGCGGCGAAGAAGTTCAGCCACTTGCCCGCGTCGGCCGGCTCGTGTCCGTAGACCAGGCTGACGCGCAGGACCACGGCACGGGGGGCGTTGGTGAGCAGCGCCCGCTCGGCCGTCAGCTTGGCCCGGCCGTAGGCGTTCGCCGGCGACACGGGGGTGCTCTCGGTGTTGTGGGCCGTCCCGCCGCCGAAGACGTTGTCGGTGGAGATCATGACGATCCGCGTGCCGGGCGCCAGGGCGGCGAAGGTGCCCGCCACGGCGACGTGCGCGGCCCGCGCCTCCTCCGGGTGGTCCTCGCACCAGGTGACGTCGGACGGGCCGTGCACCAGGACGATCCGCCCGGGACGCAGACGGTCGAGCAGCCCCTGGCAGGCCTCGGCGTCGGTGGCGTCCAGGGCGTCCCAGCGGGCTCCGTAGCTCTCGGGCGGCAGGACGGGCCGGCGGCGCGAGACGAGGGTCACGGCCTCACCCGCCGATGCCAGATGCCGGGCTATGCCGGTGCCGACCAGGCCGCTGCCCACCACGAGGGTGCTGTCAACGCTCACGGCGCCCCCTGCGAGGAGGACACCAGGGTCCGGTCCGCCAGCAGCCGGCCCGCACCGATCAGCCCGTGGTCGTCGTCGGCGACCCCGAGCGACACCATCCGGTCGATCTGGGCGGCATCGAGGCCGAAGCAGCCCAGCCGCACCAACTCGCCCACCAGCAGCCGCCGGTACGGTTCTCCGACGGCCAGGGCGAAGCCGCCCATCAGGATGAAGCGGCACACCGCGATCGCCGTGAAGACTCCCGTGATCGCCTGGGCGAGGCAGGTGAGGGTGGCGCGCAGCACCTCGGTGGCGAAGGGATCGCCCGCGCGTACCGCCGCGGCGACGGCCCGGTTGTCGATGTGCTCCGCACGGCCGTCGCACAGCGCGGCGAGGCGGGAGCCGCGGAAGGCGGTCCCGTCCGCGTGAGCGGCCCGGCGCGTCGCTGCCAGCACGCCCCGCCCGGAGGCGATGGCGCCCAGGTGGCCGCGTCCCCCGCAGTCGCACAGCGGCGCGTCCGGGGAGAGGTCGCAGACCCAGTGGCCCAGCTCGCCGCCGTGGCCGTCGGCGTCGACGAGGACCTCGCCGCCGCGGAACACCTTGTTGCCGATGCCGGAGCTGACGGTCAGCAGGCAGAAGTCCCCGGGTTCGGTGGCCGCGTACCGCCAGGCCGCCGCCGTCAGGTCGTTCACCACCACGGCCGGTGCACCGGTGCGTTCCGCCAGCAGCTCGCCGAGCGGCAACGGATCCCCGCGCCGCCCCCAGACGGTGGGGGCGGCGAGCACCAGCCCGGCGGCCGTGATCGGCCCCGCGAAGGCCACGCCCAGCGCCCGCGGCGGACGTCCGCCGGTGTGCACGGCGACCTCGCGCACGATCTGCTCCACCACCCGCCGCTGGAGCACCGGCACCGGTGCACCGGGATCGCGGTGCATGCCGTCGACCGGCACCCGGCGCACCCGTGAGACGGCGCCCGTCGCGGGGTCGTAGGTGCCCACCCGCAGCGTGGTGCCGCCGACGTCGAGCACGGTGAACACGTCGTCGGCCAGTATGCCGCTCACCCCAGTTCCTCCTCGAAGACGAGCAGTCTGAGGTCCCGCTCACCGTCGTTGAGCAGGCCGTGCTCCCCGTGGGCGGCGTTGACGACGACGTCGCCGGGGCCCACCGGGAACTCCTCGCCGTCGCGGTACATCAGGCCGCTGCCGTCGAGCACGACGTAGGTCTCGCGGTCGGCGCCGTGGCGGTGCCGGCCGATCGAGGTGCCCGGCGGCAGCACGGCCAGGTCGATGAAGTCCGCGCCCGGGGAGCCCGGCCGGCGTGCGAAGAGACGGTGGGCGAGGATCGTGCCGACACCGCCGTGGTCCTGCTCCTTGCCGGCCAGCAGGTCCCGCAGGTTGACCAGGGGCTCAGGCATCGGCGCGCTCCCCGTTCGCCGCCAGCGCCTCCAGCGCCGCCGTCAGGACGTCCCCGGGCACGTCCTCCAGCTCCTCCACGAAGGCCGCCTTGCCGATGCCCGTCGGGACGACGAGGTGCAGCTTGCGGCCCCGGCGCTGCCAGGAGGCGCGCAGGGCCTGGGTCATCAGCTCCGGTGTGCAGGTGCCGGGGTCGAACACCGGCAGTCCGATCCGCCGCAGCAGCCGGACGATGCGGTCGCAGGTCTCGTCGTCCGCCAGTCCCAGCAGGCGTGCCAGGTGCGCGGAGAGCGCCATGTCCACGGCGACCGCCTCGCCGTGCTCCAGGCGGTGTCCGCCGGCCGTCTCGACGACCGGGCTGAAGGTGTGGCCGAAGTCGACGAGCCGGGCCAGGTCGTGTTCCTGGAGGTTGGGGCAGAGTTCCTCCATCATCAGGCGCATCGACGTGCGCAGGACGTAGGTCTCCAGCTCCCCGTGGGAATGGTCCGGGCGGCCGTCGTCGTCGAGGCGCCGGAACGCGTCCGGGTGCCGTTCCAGCGTCCGGAACAGGTCCCCGTCCAGGATCACGGCCATCTTCACGATCTCGGCGAGCCCGCAGCGGATCTCCCGGTGCGGGAGCGTCGCGAGGAAGGCCGGGTCGTTCACGGAGGCGTGGGCCGGGTGGTAGGCGCCGAACATGTTCTTCGTCTGCAGGGCGTTCACTCCGGTCTTGACGCCCACGCCGACGTCCACCTGGCCCACGAGGGTGGTGTTGACCTTGATGTAGCGGATGCCCCGGGCGTAGATGGACGCGGCGAAACCGACCACGTCGGCGACGATGCCGCCGCCGACGGCGAGCATCACACCGTGCCGGTCCAGCCCGTCCGCCTTGGCGAGCGCGCAGACGTGCTCCGCCGCGGCGAGCGTCTTGTGGTGCTCGCCGGTCGGTATGACGTGCAGGGTCCACTGGCCGTGCCGGCCGTGGGCGTCCAGGTAGGCGCGCAGCCGGTCGCCGTAGAGCCGGTCGACGGTCGGGCTGACGAAGGCGACGACCCGGCGGCCCTCCAGGTAGCCGGCCAGCAGGGCGTTGTGCGGGTCGAGCGCGCCGGTGGTGACGTCGACCCGGTAGCGGACGCCGTCCGGGGCTCTCAGGTCGAAACCGCCGGGGTCCTCGCGGACCCCCGCCGGCGGATGGCCGACCCGATCAAGAACCTGGCCTGACATGTCTCTCCTCAACTGTTCTCACGGTTGACGCCGAAGTCCGCGAACACCCGGGACACAGCGGCCACCAGGGGCCGGCCGGGCAGGTCCTCCAGCGGTACGGGACGGCCCTGGTCATCGCTCACGGGCAGCCGCCAGTTGGGGTGCACCGTCGATGTGCCGGGAATGTTCTGAGGTCTGCGGTCGCCGGTCGCGTCCGGCAGCCACACGCCGAGCAGACGTGCCGGGGTGCGGCACAGGAAGCGGTGCAGCGCGACGACCTCGCCGTCCGGATCGGGCAGCAGCCCGAGCCGCTCCAGCTCGGCCAGCCAGGCATCGCGTTCGGCGGCGGCCTCCGCCTTCTCCTCCGCTTCCGGGCGGGTGAGCAGGCCCAGCCGCGCGCGGAGTTCGACGTGCTCACCGCTGAGCCAGGCGGCGGTCGTCGGCAGGTCGTGGGTGGTGAGCGTGGCCAGGCAGTCGTGCCGCCACCGCTCGGGCGGCAGCGGACCCAGCCGGCCCTCCGAACCCCCGAGATACTCGAACCGCTGCACGGACGTGCCGAGGACACCGCGCTCGTCGAGCGCCCTGCGTACGCCGGCCTCGACCGTGCCGAGGTCCTCACCGATGACGGCCGCGCCGGCGCGGTGCGCCTCCACCATCAGCACACCCAGCATCGCCTCGGCGTCGTAGCGGACGTAGGTGCCCTCGGACGGCGGCCGGCCCTCGGGCACCCACCACAGGCGGAACAGGCCCATCACGTGGTCGACGCGCAGGGCGCCCGCGTGCCGCAGCCCGGCCCGCAGCAGCCCGGCCAGCGGCCGGTAGCCGGACGCGGCGAGTCTGTCCGGGCGCCACGGCGGCTGGCCCCAGTCCTGCCCGAGCGGGTTGAAGTCGTCCGGCGGCGCGCCGACGCTCATCCCCGTGGCCAGGCAGTCCTGCAGCGCCCAGGTGTCGGCGCCCTCGGGAGCGACCCCGACCGCCAGGTCGTGGATCAGGCCGATGCTCATCCCGGCCGCGCCTGCCGCTGCCTGCGCGGCGGCGAGCTGCTCGTCGGTGACCCAGGCGAGCCAGCGGTGGAAATCGACCTCGGCGGCCAGCTCCTTGCGGGCGTGGGCCACGGCCGGGGAACGCGGGTCGCGCAGCTCGGCCGGCCAGGAGCGCCAGGCCCCACCGTGCACACCGGCCAGCGCGCACCAGGTGGCGAAGTCGGTCAGGTCCTCGCCCTCGCGTGCGGTGAACTCCGCGAAGGCGGCTGCCCGTCCGGGCGGCAGGGGCACTTGGTGCACCACACGCAGCGCCTCCTGCTTGAGGAGGCGCACACTCTCCCGGTCGATGAGCAGGTCGCCGCGCAGCACACCCTCGTTCAGCGCCCGTGCCCGCGTGACACACCGGTCGGCGCTGCGGCGCGCCGCACCCGTCAGGTAGGCGTACTCCGGGATCGCCTCCACCCTCAGATGCAGAGGGTCGGGATACCGGCGGGAACTGGGCCGGTACGGCGACGGGTCCGGCAGCGGCCCGGGCTCGACGGCGTGCAGCGGACCGAGCTGCACGAAGCCGGCCCCGAGGGCGCGTCCCGACCAGGAGGCCAGCTCCGCCAGGTCACCGAGGTCCCCCATGCCCCACGAGCGCCGCGACAGCACCGAGTACAGCTGGACCAGGAACCCCCAGTGCCGCCCGGCCGGCACGGGCAGCCGTTGCGGTACGACCAGCAGCGGCGCGGACTGCCGGCGCCCCGGTGCACGGACGTGCAAGGTGTGCCGGCCGGTGGGAAGGGATCCGGACAGGGCAGCCGCGCCGCCCCCCTCGAGCTCCACCTCCGCCGTGGCGTCACCGGGCAGGCCGAGCCGGGGCACGGCACCTCCCCGCAGGACCACGCACTCGGGCAGCAGCCGGGCCGCCGTATGCTCGCGGTGGGCCGCCAGCGCGGCACGGGCCGCCGCGTCGGTGGCCGCGTCCACGCCGCAGGCGGCGAGCACGGCCACGAGCGTGTCCCGGGCCACCGCCACCCGGTGCCCCCGGTCGGTGGTGTAGGCGGTGGATACCCCGTGGGCCTGGGCCAGTTCGTGCAGGATCTCGGTCATGAGGCGGGCTCCGCGGTGCCGAAGAGGCGTTCCAGGACGACCGCGACGCCGTCCTCGTCGTTCCCGGGCGCGATCTCGTCGGCCATCGCCCGCAGTGCCGGATGGGCGTTGCCCACGGCCACCCCGTGCCCGGCCCAGGCCAGCAGCGGGATGTCGTTGGGCATGTCGCCGAACGCGATGGTCTCGGCCGCTTCGAACCCGAGGAGCCGCGCCGCCCGCTCCACCCCGGCCGCCTTGGTGGTGCCCGCCGGCAGGACCTCCACCATCCCCTGCACCGAGTGCACGACGGTGACCTCGTCCCCGCACAACTTCCGTGCGACGGACTCGACTTCGTCCTCCGGCACGCTGGTGTGGTGCAGCACCAGCTTGTCTATGGGGTCCGTCCACAGCAGCCGCCGGTCGGTCGTGACGTCCCAGCCGTGCCGGACGCGTTCCCCGAACCGGGGGGTGACCTTGAAACGGCTCTCCGGGGGTGCCGTCACGACACCCAGTTCCACGGGCCCCAGCGCCGCCTCGACCCGCTCGACCACGCGCCGTGCGAGGTCCAGGTCGAGCGAGGCCGAGCTGAGCAGCCGGTCGGCGCCGACGTCGTAGAGCTGGGCGCCCTGCCCGCACACGGCGAGCCCGCGGTAGCCGAGCGCGGCCAGGTACTGCTTGCAGGCGGCGGCGGGTCTCCCGGTGACCACGAGATGCCGGGCTCCCGCTTCGGCCGCCCCGGCGAGGGCGCGCAGGGTGCGGTCGGAGACGGTCTGGTCGCTGCGCAGCAGGGTGCCGTCCAGGTCGGTCGCCACGAGCCGGAACGGCGGCGGGCCGGCCGAGGACCCGACGGGGACCGTGTCCCAGGTGACACGTCCCGAGGCCAGGGTCAGCATGACGAGCAGATGCTGCCCGGCCGGCGGCCCGTCCAGGACGCCCCGGAAGACTCCCGCGCCTGCCCGTTCCAGGGGCACCAGGACGGTTCCGCTGCCCGTGGGCACGGCCTCGTCGGAGGCGATGGCCTCAGCCCGGGACTCCAGGCCCGAGGGACAGGTACGGGTACCGGGCACCGCCACCTCCACGTGCCGCGCCTCGGGGTGCCGGTACTCCACGCGCCGGCGGCCCGCCGGACCCGGACGCACCGCGTACCGCCCGCGCACCCGCGCCGCCCAGTCCTCCCGTCCGGCCGCACGCGCGGTCTCGGCGCAGCGTACGAAGTCAGCCCGCGCCCAGGCGGCTGCGAACAGACGCTCGTAGGCGCCCTCGTCGAGCGGTGCGCACCGTCCGTACGCCGTCACGTCACCCAGCTCGGCGGCGGACCGTGCGATGAGCTCCCGGTGCCGGATCCAGGCGGCGGGGGGCAGGCCGTCGAACCAGCCGTACCGGATCGCGTCCTCGGCAGGGAAGGGCCTGGGCCGGCCCCGCAGCAGATCCGCGAAGGCCGCCAGGCGCCGGTCCGCGCTCTGTGCCCAGGTGAACTCCCGGGCCGTGGCTCGGGAGTTGGCCGACAGCTGGGCGTAGTCGTCGGGGGCCGCGCGCCACAGGGCCGCGGCCTGGCGTATGCGCTCGGTGAGTGCGCGGGTGAGGTCCGGGTCGTCGTCGCGGAACGAGCCGGGCAGCGAGAACCCGGTGGCCCGCGGATCGTCCTCGGGCAGGGCGTGCCCGAAGTGCGCCGTGACGCTCTGCGCGGTCGCGATCGGCACCGCGCCGCACGCCATCGCCTCGGCCTGGGCGATGAGGAACCCGTCGAGCTCGAACTTCGAGGGGAAGACACAGAAGTCGGCACACGCGGCCTGCTCGAACAGGGTGTCCTCGTCGGCCAGACGCCAGTCCAGGTGGATCCGCCCGGGGTGACGGTCGGCGACGCTCTGGAAGTACGCGTTGCCGACGGGTGCCGCCTGCCCGCCGCCCCCGCTGGTGGCGAAGCGCAGGACGAAGGCCGCCTCGGTGCCGCTCGCCAGGACCTCCTCCACGGCACGGACCAGCTCCAGCTGCCCCTTGTGGTGCACCGCGTACCGGGCGGCGTGGTAGAAGACCGGCAGGGAGGGATCCAGGCCCAGGGAACGCAGGACCGCCTCGCGGTCCACGGCCGCCGGATCGCGCGCCAGCCAGCTGTCGGATATCCCGCAGCCTCCCATGAACAGTCTGTGCGCCTGCTCCCGCAGCGTGCGGGACACTCGCAGGGTGGGGAACAGGCCCTCGAAAGGGGTGTCGCGGAAGGTGCTGTAGTAGTCCCGCTGGCCGGGCGAGACGAAGTCGACGAGATCGGCGTACGCCAGCACCAGCGGCAGGAAGGCGATGTGGTCGGGGCCGTACTCCACGTGCATCCGGGTGCCAGCCAGAGCCCGCGCCATGGTCGCCTCCGCACTGTCCTCGGCGGGCGGCGGATCCTCCAGGGCGTCCAGGTCCGCGCGCACCCCGAACAGGCCGAGCAGCCGTTCCACCTGCGGGCGGTACACCTTCTGCGCAACGGGCGCGTTGGCCGCGACCGTGCTCACGGTCCGCAGGGACGGGTCGTCGGCGAACAGGGCCGGCAGGAGGTAGTGGTAGTACGGCTCGAAGCCGTGCACCACCGCCTCCTCGCCTCCCAGGTACCGCTGGACGAAGTGCGCCCCCGCGACCTGGAAGACCAGGGGCTTGAAGTACGCCAGGTCCCTGCCCTCGGTGCCGGGCGGGGGATACAGGCGGTCGGGCAGCAGGTCCAGGAAGGCGTCGGAGAGGAAGTAGACGTCCACACCGTCGAGCCGCAGCCGGTGGGCCCGGGTGGTCAGTTCCAGGGTGATCTCGGACGGGTGCTCCGGCCACACCTTGGGGTCCAGCACGAGCGGGACGCGGTGTTCATGGACGTAGGGGAGTTCCTCGATCGGGTGGTCGCGCCGCAGCGCAGCGAGGAGCCCGTGCGCCGGAGTGACCAGCGACACGCGGTGACCACGGGCGGCGTACTCACGCGACAGGTTCCACACCAGCGGGGACAGCCCGCCGCGCATCAGGCGGTTGTCGAACCCGCCGCATTCGAAGGCGAAGTGGATGATGTGCATGCGCCGGTGCCTCACCAGCTCGCCGCGGCGCGCGCACTGGCCGCGCGCAGCCCCGGCAGGTCGATGAACTCGGTGTGGGTGCCCACGCTGCCGCACACGAACGCCCCGGCCACCGATCCGGCCAGCACGCAGTCCTCGAGCGCACGGCCCTCGAAGAAGGCGTGCAGGAAGGCGGTGACGAACGCGTCACCGGCACCGTTGCTGTCCACGACCGGACGCTCGGGACGTACGGCGGGGAAGTGACGGATCGTGTCGTCGCCGCGCTCGAGCAGGTAGCAGCCGTCGGCCCCGTCGGTCGCGACCACGAACCGGGCCCGGCCCTCGTCGATCACGGCCCGGAGCACGGTGTGCAGCCGGTCGGGGATCGCCGCCGCGCTGAGGAAGACGTAGTCGGAGTTGAGGGCGTAGTGCCGGTGGTGCGGGTTGTCTCCGTCCCAGTCGTGCAGGTCGGTCGAACTGGTCACGCCGAGGCGGTGGATGTCCTCGTACATGTCCTGGTTGTGGCCGATGATCGACAGGTGCACGTGGGCGGCCCGCTGGAGGAAGGGCAGGTAGAAGTCGCGGGGCAGTCTGAGATCGGCCGGGTGCCGGCCGTCGTAGAACGAGAAGCGGCGGCCCTGCGGGTCCACGAGGTTCGCCGAGCGGGGGGTGCCGTACGGCGAGACGAGATGGCTGAAGTCGAGGCCGTGGCGGTCGTAGTGCTCCAGCACCATACGGCCCTGCGGGTCCTCGCCGAGGAAGTCGATGAACTTGGTCCGCAGACCGAGCGCGTGCCAGCCGAGTGCCACGCCGTTTCCGGTGTGTCCGACGTAGTCCCTCAGCGGCTCCACGAAGACGGAGTCGCCCGGCGGTACGCGCAGCTCGTCCACGCGCACGATGGTGTCCACGCCGACTCCGCCGACCACCAGGACGTCGTAGTCGCTCGGACGCTGTTCGCTGCTTCGGTGCTCGGTCAGGGTCATGCGCTCACTCCTTGGGCAACGTGCTGAATGTGTCCGTCCTCCAGGACGACGGCCGCGTCGATGTCGGCGCCGGGCGGTATCACCGCGCCGGGCAGCACCACGCTGCGCCGCACCCGGGCGCCCGCGCCGACCCGGACCCCGGGGAAGAGCACGCTCTGCGCCACCAGCCCGGCGTTGACGAGGTCCGCCGGGACCAACGACGCGCGCACTCCCGGGGCGTCGGCGACCCAGCGCCTTGCGACCTGTGGCCGCACCGTCCGGGGCATCCGCTCGACGGGCAGCGGCGCCCGCGGCCCCGAGACGAGGGCCAGGTGCGCGCGGTGGTAGCGCTCCACCGTGCCGATGTCCTCCCAGTGGCCGCACACCTCGTGGCCGCGGATGTGCTCCCCGGCCGCCAGCATCGCGGGGATCACGTCACGGCTGATGTCGTGCTGCCAGTCGGTGCCGTCCAGGTCGCTCAGGTACCGGCGCAGTACGGCGGCGTCGAAGACGCAGAAGGCTGCGAAGACCAGGTCGGAGGTGGGGTTCTCCGGCTTCTCGACGAACTCGGTGAGCCGGCCGCCGCCGTCGAAGCGGACCATGCCGAACAGGTGCACCCAGCGTCTGTCGATGCGCTGGTAGGCGATGGTCAGCGCCGCGCCGGAGGCCCGGTGCGCCTCGACCAGCGGGCCGTAGTCGTACCGGTAGACGTGGTCGGCGTGCAGGACGAGGACGTCCTCGACGCCCTCGGTGAAGATGTACTCACCCTTGCGGATCAGCGCGTCGGCGGTGCCGCGCTCCAGCGGCCAGGTGCGCTGCGGGATCCGCACCGGCACCTCCCGGCCTCGGTAGGCGGTGTCGTACGGCCCGAAGTGCACCCGGAAACCCGGCCCGGTGTTCCACACCCGGTGCAGGTCGTCCATCAGCAGCCGCTCCTCGTACTGGGAGAGCAGCAGCACCTCCGAAAGGCCCGAGGCGCGGGCGTTGGCCAGGCTGAAGTCGATGAGCCGGCAGGTGCCGCCGTAGGGGACCAGCGGCTTGAGCCGCCCGGTGCCCAGCGGGCCCATCCGGCGGCCCTCACCGCCCGCGAGCAGCACCGCGCGCACGGCACGCAGATCAGCCATGACGCACCTCGTCCCAGGTCACCCGGCCGGTGGACAGCGTGAGCAGCAGCCGGCCGCCGGCCTGCGGAGCCTCCCCCGTGAACACGCCCGGCCCGGTGCGTTCCAGGGTGCGCACGTTCGGCAGGGCCCGTGCCGAGCCCCGCCGCGGCTCGACGACTTCCACCCGTTCGGCGTGCGGCAGCCGGTACTCCAGACGTCCGTCGGTGAGGATGCGGGAGCGTTGGCGCAGCCGAGCGGTCTCCGCCGCGGGCACCGCCTCGGGGTTCCGGTCCAGGACCCGCTCGCAGGCGGCGAAGTCGGCCCGCTGCCATGCGGTACGGAACATCCGCAGGGCCGCATCCGCGTCGAGCGGGGTGCGGCGCTCATAGGCCTCGATGTCACCGTGCTCGATCGCGGCCGCGCTGGTGACCTGCTCGTCGGTGAGCAGGTCGAACCATCCCTGCCTGAGCGCGAGTTCGGGGGACAGAGCCGTGGGCCGGCCCTCCCACAGGCGCGCGAACGCCGCCAGGTGCAGGTCGGCGCAGTGGTCCCAGGTGAAGACCCGGGCGACGGCCGCGGCACGCTCGGACAGCTCCCGGTAGCGGGCCGGTTCGTCCGACCACAGTGCCGCCGCCTGCCGGATGCGGTCCGCGAGCGCGGCGGTGAGCAGTTCGTCGTCCTCCGCGAAGGAGCGGTTCACGGCGAAACCGGTGGCCGTGTCCGGGCCGTCGGCGTGCCGGAAGTGCTCCATGCCGCGCTGGTCCGTGGCGATCGGCACCGCGCCCACGGCCATGGCCTCGCCCTGGGCGATCAGGAAGGTGTCCATCTCGAACTTGGAGGGGAACAGGGCGAAGTCGGACGCCGCCGCGCAGGCGAAGACGCGTGCCTCCTCGACGCGCTCCCACTCGAAGTGCAGCCGGCCCGGGTGGCGGGCGGCGACCTCGTGGAAGAACGGGTCGTCGATCCCGTTGCCGGAGATGCAGCGGATGACGAAGTTGGCCGCCAGGCCCTCGCTCAGCACGCGGTCCACGGCCCGCATCAGCTCTACCTGGCCCTTGTGGTGGACGGCGTAACGGGCGTTGTGGAAGAACGTCGGCAGCGCGGGGTCGAGGCCGAGGCCGCCGAGCACCTCCGCCCGGTCCACCTCGGCGGGATCCCAGGCCAGCCACTGGTCGGAGATGGCGCAGCCGCCGACGAACATCTTGTGGGCGTTGCGGCGCACCACGTCGGCGATCGGCAGCCGCCTGAAGAGCGCCTCGAACGGGGTGTCACGGAAGCCCGCGTAGAAGTCCAGCTGACCCGGCGACAGGAAGTCGATCAGATCGGCGTGCTCGGCGGTCAGCTCGTAGATCGCCACATGGTCGGCTGGGTAGGTGTAGTGCAGGTGCGTGAGCTGCTGGTACTGGACGATCGCCGCGGGCGCGTCGGGCTCGGGCTCGGGAGCGGGGAGCTTGACGTCCACGTCGAGCAGTTCGAAGAGCCGCTCGACTTCGGGCGCGTACACCTTCTTGGTGATCGGCATGTTGCTCTGCACGTTGCTGACGACCAGCTTCGCCGGGTCCCCGCGCAGGGCGGCGGGCAGCAGGTAGTGGTAGTACGGCTCGTGCGCGTGGACGACGGCCTTCTCGTCGCCGAACCAGCCGCGCAGGAACCGCACGCTGTCCACCTGGAAGACCAGCGGCTTGAAGAACACCAGGTCCTGGCCCTTGGCGGAGTAAGGAGGGTAGAAGGTGTCCGGCAGCTGGTTCAGGTACTCGTTGGCGAGGAAGTACAGGTCCACGCCCTCCAGGCGGATGCGGTGGGCGGTGGTGCGCAGCGCCAGGTCCACCTGCTCCGGGAAGCCCTGCCAGACCCGGGGGTCGAGGACCACCGGCAGAGCGTAGACGTCCTCGTAGGGCAGGTCCTCCACCTCGTAGCGTTGTCGCAGGTCGTCGAGCCTGCCGTGCGCGGGCGTGACGATGGACACCCGGTGGCCGCGGGCGGCGAAGGTCCTGGACAGGTTCCACAGGTACACGGACGTGCCGCCCTGCAGGAAGGTGTGGTCGAAGCCGCAGCACTCGAAGTACGTCTCGATGATGTGCATCCGGGGCGCGTTCACGGCGGTCATGTCCTCGCGGGGGTCGTCGGGGCGGGGGAGGCCAGCGCGAGCGCGTGGCGCAGGTCGATCGCGGCGTGGTAGGGGCGGGCGTGGTCGTGGTTGTAGCCGAGCTCGTGCAGGAGCCGGCGCAGGTACAGCAGCCGCCGCAGCCCACTGCCGGAGGCGGGCCCGAGCAGCAGGTGCAGGACGCGCTCACGCCAGGCGTCGGCGGTGCGGAAGACGTTCTCCAGTACGGCCCGCCCCGCCGGCGGCAGACCGGGCGCGCCGTCCAGGGAACCGTTCATGGTCTGGGTCGAGTCGACGCCCAGGCGGCGGGCGCTCTCGAAGGCCGCCTCGTCGGCCGTGAAGTACTCCAGCGCGCGCTGGACGGCGACGAGGTCCTGAAGGGGCGACTGGGCGGCGTAGCCGGGACCGTCCGAGGACAGCGCGGGCGTGGACACGTCGATGACGCTCATCCGCCAGCTGCCGCCTGCTCCTTCCTCGCACAGCAGATGGGACAGGTGCAGGTCGCCGTGGCAGGGACCGGCACCCCGGGCCGTCGCCTGTCCGCTGAACTCGGCTCGGAGCGATGCCAGTTCGGACTCGAGCGCATCGAAGGCCGCGGTCCGGGCGGTGTGCGGGAGTGCGGAGTCCGCCCGGGCCAGCGCCTCCAGCCGCGCCGAGGCCTTGGCCAGGGCGTCGGTCACGGGGTAACCGGTGGCAGGACCGCCCAGCCGTGCCGACAGGTCCCGGTGGAAGGAACTCAGGAAACGTCCGGCCGTGCGCAACCCTCCCTCCAGCGGCCGCAGATGGGAACGTACGAGCTCCTGCGGGGCGCTGCCGTCCGCGAGCCGCGGCCACAGCGAGCGCAGGTTCTCGCGCAGCGGCGCGTCCATGCCGTACCCCGGCACATGCCGGTAGAGCACGCCCAACGGGTGCCGGGTCCCGCGCAGGGGGTCCGTGTACGTGTAGTCCCCGGCCCACTCGGGCGTGCGCCCGGTGCCGCTCATCAGCCGCAGCACTTCGGGCTCATGGATCGTCTCGTCCAGCCGCCGGTACGTCTTGTGGATGTAGGGCAGGCCCCCTATCTCCACCAGGGACAGGGCGTTGGAGGACCAGCCCTGGTCGAAGGGCAGCCACCGCACCTCGCCGGCCGGCGGCGAGGACGCGCGGCGGAAGTCCACGTAACCGCCGCGATGGGTCCGCAGCCGTGCGCCGGCGAGCACACGGTGCACGGCTGCGAGTCCGCAGGGCCCGTCACCGCGGGCCTGTGTCAGGGCGCCCGACGGCTCCCGGCGCACGGGCACGAAGATCCGCTCGCCCGAAGCGGGGCCGCCGACGGCCGCCACGACGAGCAGGAACTCGTCGGCGCTCAGCACGGCATGGTCGACCGCTTCGTAGCGGTGTGCGGCGCGCAGATCGCGGGGCATCCAGGCCGCGGTGCGCAGCAGCGGTTCGAGGTGTTCGTCGCAGATCACGTGAGGGTCAACTCCCGGTCATCTCGAAGGCGTTGACGCCGCGCCGCCACACGGTCAGGGCGAGGGCGAGGGCACCGGCCGTCACCGGCGGCAGCCAGACCACCAGCCCCGTGTCGCCGGTCAGCAGGTAGACGCACGGCACGTACGAGGTGAAGGCGAAGGGCAGCACCCAGGTCAGCAGGGCGCGCAGCGAAGGGTGGTAGATGTCCAGCGGATAGGCGGCGAACTCCGACACCTGGTTCGCCGCGTACATCGACGGCAGGCTGGTGACGGTCCAGAAGGACAGCGAGGCGAACAGCAGCTTCACCGAGGTGTGGATCAGGGCACCGCACAGCACCAGCAGCGGGGCGACAGCCCACTGCACGGGGGTGAGATGCAGGCCGAGTTCACTGCCGGACCAGCCCACCAGGACGGTGCCGACGACCAGTTCGCCCAGTCCGTCGGGGTGGAAGAAGCGTTCCGAGAGCAAGGAGAACAGCGGGCTCACGGGGCGGATCAGATAGCGGTAGAACTCGCCGCGCTGGACCAGCTTCCGGCCCAGCTCCCACAGCTGGTCGGTGAACAGATGGTCCAGCCCGCGCGGCAGCAGGGAGAAACCCAGCAGGAACAGCACCTCGTGGTATGTCCAGCCGCCCACCGCGGGGACCTGACGGAAGACCAGGCCCACCACCGCCGTCTGCAGGCCCACCCGGATCAGGAAGGCCCCCGCGCCGAGAGCGAAGTCCACGCGGTACGCGCTCAGCCGGTGCAACCCGACCCCACCGAGGAAGAAGGCCAGCCGCAGCCGGCGCCACACCGTGCGGGTCATCCGCCGAGCACCTCCAGACGCCTCAGCGAGGCCCGCCACAGCGCGGCGCTCAGCAGCGTGAGACCGGCTACCCAGCCGATCTGCCGGGTCAGCACGCCGACCGCGCCGGCCACCCCGTCGTAGCGGCCGAGGAGCAGGACGAGAGGGCCGTCGACCATGCCGCGGAAGGGCAGCGCGGACGCCAGGGCCGCGAGCGGCCCGGGCATCAGCGCCAGGGGAACCAACTGCCCGGCGAAGAAGGCGACCACGCTCTGCTTCACCATCCGTACCCCCCAGGTGTTGGTGGTGACGAACCCCGTCATCCCTGTGAGCAGGTTCACGAGGAAGGCGAGCAGCACGGACAGCACGGTCGACACCAGGAAGAGCAGGACGTCCACCGGCCGCGGCACGGTGAGCGGCACGATCAGGGCGAACAGCCCGAGGACGGGCAGGCCGACCAGCACGGCGTTGGCCGCGACGACCGGCAGGCAGGCGAAGAACCGCACCACCGGATAGCTGACGGGCCGCACCAGCATGACGGCGACGTCACCGCGGTAGACCTCGGCCGCGACCTCGTCGTCCACCCGGTTGGCGTGCAGGATCTGCAGCACCTGGGCCATCAGCAGGTACGTGGTGATGCCTTCGGTGCTGAAACCGCCGGGGCCTTCGCCGGGCGCGGCACCCGCGTACACGGCCCGCCACAGGAAGACGGTGACCGCCGCGCCGGCCGCGGCCGTGATCCCGGTCATCACGAATGTCGAGCGGTACTGCAACAGGGACTGGAGCCCGCCGGTGGCGAAGGGCAGGTAGCGCCGGGCACGCGCGGACGGCAGGGCGGGCGCGCGCCTGTCCCGCTCTGCCACGAGGCCGGTCATTGCGCCCCCTCCCGGCACCGGTCCGGGGTCTGGGCCGGGACCGGCTCCTGGCGCCCGCTGCCGTAGATCCGCCGCAGGACGTCCTCCAGATCGGGTTCGGGCGCGTAGCAGTCCGCCAGGTCGAAGTGTTCGAGCAGGAAGGCGAGCACCTGCCGCGAGGTGAACCGGTCCACCGGATAGTCGACCCTGATCCGGCCGTCCTCGGCGGACGTGGCGCTCACCCCGGGCAGCCCCCGTTCGATCTGTGCGCAGGTGTGCTCGGGCGGTGGCCCGTTCCGGTGCTCGAAGAGGACGCAGCGCCGGTCGGCGGTGCGCAGCAGGTCCCGGATGCTGCCCTGGTGCACCACGCGCCCCCGGTCCACGACCAGGGCGCTGTCGCAGATCGCGGCGATGTCCGTGATGTCGTGGCTGGTGAGGACGACGGTCGTCCCCAGCTCCCGGTGGACGTGGTTGACCAGGTGCCGCACCGCGTCCTTCAGCACCATGTCGAGGCCGATGGTCGGCTCGTCCCAGAAGACGACCGCCGGATCGTGCAGCAGGCTGGCCGCGATCTCCGCCCGCATCCGCTGTCCCAGGCTCAGCTGGCGCACGGGCGTGGTGCCGAGGGCGTCGATGTCCAGCAGCTCCCGGTACAGGGCGAGATTGCGCCGGTACACCGCGTCGGGGATGTCGTAGATGCGCCGCAGGATGCGGAAGGAGTCCGGCACGGACAGGTCCCACCACAGCTGGCTGCGCTGGCCGAAGACGACGCCGATGCCACGGGCGTTGGCCTGCCGGTGCCGGTAGGGCTCGATGTCCCGCACCAGACAGCGCCCGCTGGTCGGCGTCATGATGCCGGTGAGCATCTTGATCGTGGTGGACTTCCCCGCCCCGTTGGCGCCGATGTACGCCGTCTTCGTGCCGGCCGGGATGGTGAAGGACACGCCGTCGACCGCACGGACGATCCGGTGCTCACGGGTGAAGAGGGTGGCGAGACTGCCGACGAGGCCCGGTCTGCGCTCGGCGATCCGGAACTCCTTGACGAGGTTCTCCGCGACGATCACGTCAGCACCCGCTCCAGGGCCTGCTCCAGGAGCCCGACGCCCTCGTCGAGGAGTGGCTCGTCGATGGTGAACGGCGGGGCCAGGCGCAGGATGTGTCCGCCGAGGGCCACTCTGAGTCCCAGGTCGAGGGCGGTGGCGTACACGGACCGCGCGATGTGCGGCGCGGGTGTCCGGCTCTGCCGGTCCGTGACGAACTCCAGCCCGTACAGCAGCCCCAGGCCGCGCACCTCACCGAGGTTCTCGAAGCGGGCCGGCAGCGCGGACAGCCGCTCGTGCAGCAGTTCCCCGAGCACCCGCACGCGGTCGACCAGGCGGTCGCGCTCGATGACCTCCAGTGTGGCCCTGGCCGCCGCGATGCCGAGCGGGTTGCCCGCGTACGTCGACGCGTACGCGCCGGCCCCGGAGGCCGCCGGATGGTGCAGCAGGTCCGCCCGTCCCGCCAGGACGGCGAAGGGGAACCCGCTGGCCATGCCCTTCGACAGGGTGACCAGGTCCGGTTCGATGCCGAACTGCTCACTGGCGAGGAACGTTCCGGTCCGGCCGCCGCCGGTCAACACCTCGTCGGCGACGAGGAGCACTCCGTTGGACCGGCAGGCGTCGGCGATCTGCTCCCAGTAGCCGGGGGGCGGCACGACCACGCCGGCGGCACCGAGGACGGGTTCGAAGACCAGCGCGGAGATGTTCGGCTTGTCGGCGATGTGCCTGCGTACGAGGGAGGCGCACCGCAGCCCGCACGAGGGATGGGACAGCTCCAGCGGGCAGCGGTAGCAGTAGGCCGAATAGCCGAGGACCGAGTTGCCGGCGAAGGACTGGTGGCCGACGTCCCAGTGCACGAGCATCCGGGCGCCCGTCGTCTTGCCGTGGAAGCCCCCGCGCAGGGCGCCGATCCGGTTGCGGCCCGGCTCGGCGGTGGCCTGGACCACACGCAGCGCGGCCTCGACGACCTCCGCGCCGGTGGAGAACAGGGCGTAGGTGCCGAGCCGTTCGGGCAACAGCCGGGCCAGCAGTTCCAGGAGCGCGGCACGGTCGGGCGTCGCCGAGTCGTGCACGTTCCACAGGCGCCGGGCCTGCGCTGTCAGCGCCTCCACGACCTCCGGGTGCCCGTGGCCCAGGGACTGGGTCAGGGTACCTGCGGCGAAGTCGAGGTACTGGTTGCCGTCGAGATCCGTGAGGAGCGGGCCGCGTCCCTCGGCGAACACCCGGCGTCCGACGGCCGCTTCCTCCGAAGCGCCCGGTGCCAGATGTCCAGCCTCCCGCTCCAGCCGTTCCAGCTGCTGCCGACCTGTCACTGCTGCTCCCAACTTCTGTGCGAACTCACTTGCCGCGCAGCACCGTTGGGCGATGCCGAGGGGAGTGAAACATCAATTGCCCAGTGGCTGCAAGAAATTGCTGAAAATTTCAGAGCAAGCTTGCGGAAGATGCGTTCCCTCTGCTTGAGTCAAGATCAGCTCAACCGGTGACACCGCGACTTTCGTTCGAGGAGAGATCCGTGAGACAACAGACACAGCCCCCTCCACGACACCGGTGGCCGACGTGAAAGCCCTGGTCCTGGCGGGTGGCACCGGCAGCAGGCTGCGGCCGTTCACCCACACGCGTGCCAAACAGCTCCTCCCCATCGCCAACCGGCCCGTGGTGCACTACGCCTTGCAGGCGATTGCCGACGCCGGTATCGAGGACGTGGGAATCGTGGTCGGCGCCCACGCCGACGACATCCGGCGCGCCGTCGGAGACGGGTCCGCCTTCGGGCTGCGCGTCACCTACCTCCACCAGCACCGACCGCTCGGCCTCGCACACGCGGTGCTGATCGCACGGGACTTCCTGGCGGACGACGACTTCCTGCTGTACCTCGGGGACAACTACCTCGAGGACGGCGTGAGCGGCTTCGTCCGGCGTGCCACGGCCGGCCGGGACGCCGCCCGCCTGCTGCTCACCCAGGTGCCCGACCCCACCGCCTTCGGTGTCGCGGAGGTCGACGACGAGGGCCGGGTACGGCGGCTGGAGGAGAAACCGGAGCGGCCCCGCAGCGACCTGGCCCTGGTCGGTGTCTACGCCTTCACCCCCGTTGTGCACGAGGCGGTGCGTGCGATACGGCCCTCCGCCCGGGGCGAGCTGGAGATCACCCATGCCCTGCAGTGGATGATCGACCACGGCCTCGGTGTGCGGTCGGAGACGACCACCGGGCCGTGGCGCGACACCGGCAGTGTCGATGACCTGCTGGAGGTCAACCGGCATGTACTGGACCGCATGGAGGGGCGTGTCGACGGCAAGGTCGATCCGCACAGCGTCCTGGTGGGCAGGGTCCGTATCGCCGAGGGCGCGGTGGTCAGAGGGTCGCGGATCGTCGGCCCCGTGGTGGTCGGAGCGGGCACGGTCATCAGCAACTCCAGCATCGGCCCGTACACCGCCATCGCCGAGGACTGCCGGGTCGAGGACAGCGCGATCGAGTTCTCGGTGCTCCTGCGGGGTGCGTGCGTGGAAGGCGCTTCTCGTATCGAAGGGTCGCTCATCGGCCGCGAAGCGGTCGTCGCCACGGCGCCCCGTCCTCCCCAGGCCCATCGTCTCGTCATCGGCGACCACAGCAAGGTGCAGCTCACCTCATGACTCCTCGCATACTCGTCACCGGCGGAGCCGGCTTCATCGGTTCCGCCTACGTCCGGGCACTGCTCGGCCCGTCGGGGCGGCCCGGCGTCGCGATCACCGTGCTGGACAAGCTCACCTACGCGGGCAGTCTCGCCCGCCTCGACCCGGTGCGCGGTCATCCCGGCCTGACCTTCGTGCAGGGTGACGTGTGCGACGTCCGGACGGTACGGCGGTTGGCGGCCGGGCACGACGAGATCGTCCACTTCGCCGCCGAGTCGCATGTGGACCGCTCCATCGAGGACGGCTCCGGGTTCACCCGCACCAATGTCCTGGGCACCCAGACCCTCCTGGACGCGGCGCAGCGGCACGGTGTGCGGACGTTCGTCCAGATATCCACCGACGAGGTGTACGGCTCGATACCCGAGGGCGCGGCCCGCGAGGAGGATCAGCTGCGGCCCAGCTCGCCGTACGCCGCCTCCAAGGCCGCGGCCGACCTCGTGGCGCTCGCCCATCACCGCACCCACGGCCTGGATGTCAGGGTGACCCGCTGCTCCAACAACTTCGGCCCCTTCCAGCATCCGGAGAAAGTCGTTCCACGCTTCGTGGCCACTTTGCTGACCGGCGGGAATCTGCCGGTCTACGGCGACGGGAGGCAGGTGCGCGACTGGCTGCACGTCGACGACCACGTCAGGGCGGTCGAGCTGGTGCGCACGGCGGGGCGGCCGGGGGAGACGTACAACATCGGTGGCGGCACCTCGCTGACCAACCTCGAACTCGCGCACCGCCTGCTCACCCGGTGCGGCGCGGCCCCCGAACGGATCACGCACGTCACGGACCGCAAGGGCCACGACCGCCGTTACGCGGTGGACGACAGCAAGATCACCGCGGAACTCGGATACCGGCCGCGTGCCGACTTCGAGCAGGAGCTGGGCGCGACGGTGGACTGGTACCGCAGTCATCGTTCCTGGTGGGGGCCGTTGCTCGCGGCGGTCTGAGCGGTCGCGGGGCGCGGTGGCGGTTGCCGTGGCGCCCGCCGGACGTGCGCCCGGTCCGGCTCTGCGCCCGGTCCGGGCGCGAACTGAGCGTTCGTCGAGTGGGGATGGGCACTCCGGCCCACCGGCCGGGCGCGTCGGGACGGCGTGGTGCGCGGCCCCTCGGCCGGGGGCCGGAGTGGGTTGAAGGTAACACCCTGAAAACACTTGCGAAAGAGATTTCGCCCTCTCGATTCAACTACCGCCTCGTGAACGGCGGTTCGTGCGCGAGGGGTTGACCTTCCGTAGGGGGCGTCGTACGGTCTCGACCGCAATTTCTTGCAGCAAGAACCAACGAACGGCCTACTCTGGCATGGCGCGTTGCCCGATCGAGGCTGGACTCCGGTTACCACCCCACTTCTCGAACTGGAGAAACCATGGCCAGAAAGACCGTGGCCGCTGCACTCGCCTTCATGGCGGGAGCCGCTGTGGCCGTCACGGCACCCACGTCGGCGCAGGCGAGTGCCCCCGGCGGCAAGGACGTCACCGCGGTGATGTTCGAGTGGAACTTCAACTCCGTGGCGAAGGCGTGCACGGACGAGCTGGGCCCCGACGGGTACGGCTACGTTCAGGTCTCCCCGCCGAACGAGCACATCCAGGGCACCTCCTGGTGGACGGCCTACCAGCCGGTCAGCTACAAGATCGGCACGAAGCTCGGCAACCGCACCGACTTCAAGAACATGGTGGACACGTGTCATGCCGCGGGCGTCAAGGTCGTCGCCGACACAGTGATCAACCACATGGCGAACGCTTCCGGCACGGGCACCGCCGGGTCGTCCTTCAGCAAGTACGACTACCCCGGCACCTACTCCGCAGCCGACATGGACGACTGCACCAGCACGATCACCGACTACACGAACCGCTGGCAGGTCCAGCACTGCGAGATGGGCGGCCTGCCCGACCTCGACACGGGTGAGGAGTACGTCCGCAAGACCATCGCGGGCTACATGAACGACCTGCTCTCCCTCGGCGTCGACGGCTTCCGCATAGACGCCGCCAAGCACATCGACGAGGTCGACCTCGCCAACATCAAGTCCCGGCTCACCAGCCCCGGTGTGTACTGGAAGCAGGAGACCATCGGGGCCTCCGGAGAGGCGGTCCAGCCGACCGAGTACTACAACACCGGCGACGTCCAGGAGTTCCACTACGCCTACGACCTCAAGCGGGTCTTCAACGGCGAGAAGCTCGCGTACCTGAAGAACTTCGGTGAGGCCTGGGGGTACGTCTCCAGCGACAAGGCGTCCGTCTTCGTCACCAACCACGACACCGAGCGCAACGGCGCCACCCTCACCTACAAGGACGGCGCCAACTACACGCTGGCGCACGTCTTCATGCTGGCCTGGCCCTACGGCTCGCCCGACGTCCACTCCGGCTACGAGTTCAGCGACAACAACGCCGGCGGTCCCAACAACGGCCAGGTGAAAGCCTGTTACACCGACGGCTGGAAGTGCCAGCACGCCTGGCGCGAGATCGCGAGCATGGTCAAGTTCCGCAACACGGCTGCCGGGACGGCTGTCACCAACTGGTGGGACAACGGCAACAACCAGATCGCCTTCGGCCGTGGTGACAAGGCGTACGTCGTCATCAACCACGAGGGCTCCACGCTGACCCGCACCTTCCAGACGTCCCTGCCCGCCGGCAGTTACTGCGACGTGCAGAGCGGCAAGGGTGTCACGGTCGACTCCGCCGGGCAGTTCACCGCGACCCTCGGCGCCAACTCGGCTCTCGCCCTGCACGTCGGGGCGAAGAACTGCGACACCACCACCACCCCGACCGCCCCCGCCCCCGCCACCGGCGCCTCCTTCAACGTCAACGCCACCACCCAGTGGGGCGAGAACATCTACGTCGTCGGCAACAACTCCGCCCTCGGCAACTGGAACACCTCCAACGCCCTGAAGTTGGACCCGTCGAGCTACCCCGTCTGGAAGCTTGATGTGTCCATGTCTGCGGGGGCGTCGTTCGAGTACAAGTACATCCGCAAGGACGCAAGCGGCAACGTCACCTGGGAGAGCGGCTCCAACCGCACGGCCACCGTCCCGTCCAGCGGCCTGATCACGCTGAACGACACCTGGCGCAACTGACCGCGGTCCCCGCGACGCGTCCCTGACCGCCGGCGACGGACGGCGGTCACCGAACAGGACCGCCCGGCCCGCTCCCCCGGTGCCGGGCGGTCCCACGGCCCGCCTCACGGCGGTGCCCCGTCCTTGCCCACAACCACCCTTCCCGAGGAGATGCGTCACGTGGTCGGCAGACCCAGACACCATGCAACCGCCCTGGCCGTCGCGCTGTTAACCGCGGTTCTGCCACCGCTGGCGCCCCGGGCGGCGGCCGAGGGGGCACCCCCGCCGCCGTCCGACGCCCGGCTCGCGCAGGAGCCGGCCCGTCCGGCCGCGAGCAGGGAGCAGTTCTACCTGTTGCTGCCCGACCGGTTCGCCGACGGATCCCCCGCCAACGACCGAGGAGGCCTGACCGGTGACCGCACGGCCACCGGATACGACCCCACCGACAAGAACTTCTTCCAGGGCGGCGACCTCAGAGGCGTCATCGACCACCTCGACTACATCAAGGGCCTCGGCACCACCGCCCTCTGGCTCGCGCCCGTGTTCAAGAACAAGCCCGTGACGGTCCGCGACGGCAAGACGATCGGCAACTACCACGGTTACGCCATCACCGACTTCACCCGGGTCGATCCCCACTTCGGCACCGAGGCCGATCTGACGGAGCTGATCGACAAGGCCCACGCCAAGGGCATGAAGGTCTTCTTCGACGTCATCACCAACCACACCGCGGACACCATCGACTACGCCGAGAAGCGGTACGGATACCGCAGCAAGGGCGCCTACCCCTATCTGGACACCGAGGGACGCCCCTTCGACGACAGCACCGGCATGCACAGCACGGACGCGTCCGGCGCCCCCTACATCCCGCAGGTCTCCACCGACCCGCAGGACCGCAAGGTGCCCGCCTGGCTGAACGACCCGGCCATGTACCACAACCGCGGCAACTCCACCTTCGCCGGGGAGAGCGCCCTGTACGGCGACTTCATGGGCATGGACGATCTGTGGACCGAGCGGCCCGAGGTCGTGCACGGCATGGAGAAGATCTACGAGAAGTGGGTCGACGACTTCGGTGTGGACGGCTTCCGGGTCGACACGGCCAAGAACGTCGGCATGGACTTCTGGACCCAGTGGGCCACGGCGCTCGACCGGTACGCGGCGCAGCACGGCCGTCGGCACTTCTTCCTCTTCGCCGAGGCCTTCTCGGCGGACGCGTCCATCACGGCCCCCTACGTCACCCAGGGCCGGCTCGACGCGACGCTCGACTTCCCCTTCCAGGCCGCCGCCCGCAACTTCGCCTCCCGCGGCGGACCCGCCGGCGACCTCGCCCACGTCTTCGCGCAGGACTACCGCTACAGCACGGACAAGACCAACGCCTACAGCGAGGTCACCTTCCTCGGCAGTCACGACATGGGGCGCATCGGCACCTTCGTCGCCCAGGACAACCCCGGCGCGGACGACGCCGAACTGCTGCGGCGCGACCGCCTCGCCCACGAGCTGATGTTCTTCTCGCGGGGCAACCCGGTGATCTACTCCGGGGACGAACAGGGATTCACGGGCTCGGGCGGGGACGTGGACGCCCGCCAGACGATGTTCGCCTCCAAGGTCCCCGACTACCTCGACGACGACGAGATCGGCACCGATCGCACGGCGGCCTCCGACGCCTACGACCCCACGCACCCCCTCTACCGGGCCATCGCCGCCCTCTCCCGGCTGACCCGGCAACACCCCGCCCTGCGCGACGGCGTCCAGACCGAGCGCTACTCCCAGGACTCCGTGTACGCCTTCTCCCGCACCGACGTCCGGCGGGGGCGCGACTACCTGGTCGCGTTCAACAACGCGACCGAGGCCAGGACCGTCACACTGCCGACCGGCTCTGCGGACATGGCGTACCAGGCGCTGTACGGCACCACGGGCAGGGCACGCAGCGACGCGGACGGGAAGATCACCGTGACCGTGCCGGCCCTGTCGTCGATCGTGTACGAGGCGACACGGCCGCCCGCCCCGCCGACGGCCAAGCCCTCCCTCACGCTCCACGCCCCGGACGCGGGCGCCAGCGCAACCGTGGAGGTCTCCGCCGACATCAGCGGCGGTGGATACGACCGCGTCGTCTTCGCCGCGCAGGTCGGCAACGGCGCCTGGCAGACGCTCGGCACCGCCGACCACGCTCCTTACCGGGTCACCCAGAACATCGCCGCGGACGTCCCGGCCGGCACAGCGCTCAGATACAAGGCGGTCGTCGTCGACCGCGCCGGCCGAACCGCGAGCGACCTCGCCACGACCACCGCGGGCCAGGCGCCGGCGGTTCTGAAACCGACGGCGCAGCGCCACTGGGCCGTCGTCCACTACCGGCGGCCCGACGGTGAGTACACAGGTCTGCGGCTGCGGACGACCGACGGCCGGACCGCCGACTTCAGCGGCCGGGACGCCTACGGAGCCTTCGCCTGGTTCAGCCCGCCCGAGGGCGCCACCGAGGTCCTCTTCACCGTGGAGAAGGACGGCGCCGCCGACGGCCCCGAACGCACCCTCGACTTCGCCGCGGCGCCGGAGGGCTGGACCGAGCAGGGCAGTGACGCGGTGACGCAGACGCGGCCCGCGGGCGCGTATCCGGCACAGGACCCGACGAAGGCGGTCATCCACTACCACCGGCCCGACGGCGACTACGACGGCTGGGGCCTGCACGCCTGGACCGGAGCGGCGAACCCGCCGGAGTGGAACGACCCCATCCGGCCGGTGGGCCGGGACTCCTTCGGTCTGGTCTTCGAGGTCCCGCTGACCGAGCACGCGGACTCGCTGAGCTACATCCTGCACAGGAAGGAGGAGAAGGACGTCCCCACGGACGAGGCCCTCGACTTCTCCCTCTACGGGCACGAGGTGTGGCGCGTGGCCGGCGACCCCGCCTACCTCACTCCGTCCCTCGGCGGCGCGTTCGGCCTCGACCTCGGCACGTCCGCCGCGACCTGGCTGGACGACACCACCGTCGTATGGCGGGGGACCGGCGCCGGAGTCGCCAGTCAGCAGCTCGTGTACGCGCCGGACGGCGGCATCACCCTCCAGCACGGGTCCCTGTCGGACGAGGGCCGCTGGTTGCGCCTGAACCCCGCGCAACTGACCGACGCGCAGCGGGCCGCCCACCCGCAGTTCTCGGACTACCAGGCCTTCACCGTCGACCCCCGTGACCGCGGCCGGATCGCGGAGGCACGGGCGAGCCGGCAGGTGATCGCCACCCAGCGAGGTCAGGACGGTGCGCTGCTCGGCGCGACCACCGTGCAGCCGCTCGGCCACTGATCCGGAAACCGCACCGACCGAAACCGCTCCCACCCGAAGCGCACCGACCGAAACCGCTCCGACCCGAAGCGCACCGACGAAAGAAAAGAGCCGCAACGTGACCGCACAACGCACCAGCCGCGACAACCCGGGCCGACCACCGGTCGAACGCCGCCTGAGCCGCCCGGGCACCGTCACCCGCTCCACCGCCGCGGCCGTCACCGCCGCGCTCCTCGCCACCGCCCTGCACGCCGCCCAGCCGGCGAGTGCGACGGAGCGGCCCCCCGCTCCACCGTCGGACGCCCGACTGGCCGCGGTGGCGGCCCGGCACGACATGACCCGTGAACAGTTCTACTTCCTCCTGCCCGACCGGTTCGCCAACGGCTCCACCGCCAACGACCGGGGCGGGCTCACCGGCGACCGTACGGTCACCGGATACGACCCCACGGACAAGGGCTTCTACCAGGGCGGGGACCTCAAGGGGCTGATCGACAAGCTGGACTACATCAAGGGCCTCGGCACCACCGCCATCTGGCTCGCCCCGATCTTCAAGAACAAACCGGTGCAGGGCAATGGCGAGAGCGCCGGCTACCACGGCTACTGGATCACCGATTTCACCCGCGTCGACCCCCACTTCGGCACCAACGCGGACCTCACGGAACTCATCCGCAAGGCCCACGCCAAGGGTATGAAGGTCTTCTTCGACGTCATCACCAACCACACTGCCGACACCATCACCAACGCCGAGAAGAGCTTCGGGTACCGCAGCAAGGGCGCCTATCCCTACCTCGACACCGAAGGCCGCCCCTTCGACGACAGCTTGGGCATGCGGAAGGTCGACGTGCGTGGCCTTCCCTACACACCGCAGGTCGCCCCGGCCGAACGGGAGGTCAAAGCCCCGGCCTGGCTGAACGACCCGACGATGTACCACAACCGCGGGGACTCCACCTTCGTCGGTGAGAGCGGCCTGTACGGCGATCACACAGGCCTGGACGACCTGTGGACCGAGCGGCCCGAAGTCGTGCACGGCATGGAGAAGATCTACGAGAAGTGGGTCGAGGACTTCCGTATCGACGGCTTCCGTGTCGACACCGTCCGTAACGTCGACATGCCCTTCTGGACCCAGTGGGCGACGGCCCTCGACGCCTACGCCGCGCGGAAGGGCCGGAAGAACTTCTTCATCTTCGGCGAGACACTGTCCTCCGATCCCGTCGTCACCTCGCCGTACGTGCGACAGGGCCGCCTCGACGCCACCCTCGACTTCCCGCTGCAGGACGCGATCCGCCAGTACGCCTCCCAGGGCAGGACGGCCGACCGGCTCGCCGACGTCTTCGCGCAGGACTACCGCTACACCACCGACAAGGCGAACGCCTACGAGGAGGTGACCTTCCTCGGCAACCACGACATGGGCCGCATCGGCGGCTTCCTGCTCAAGGACAACCCGAAGGCGGACGACGCCGAACTCCTCCGACGGGACCGCTTCGCCCACGAACTGATGTTCTTCTCGCGGGGCAACCCGGTGATCTACTCCGGGGACGAGCAGGGCTTCACCGGCGCCGGCGGCGACAAGGACGCCCGCCAGACGATGTTCGCCTCGAAGGTCCCCGACTACCTGGACGACGACGAGATCGGCACCGGCCGCACGGCCGCCTCGGACGCGTACGACACCTCCCACCCGCTGTACCGCGCGATAGCCACGCTGTCCCGGGTCACCCGGCAGAACCCGGCGCTGCGCGACGGCGTCCAGACCGAGCGCTACGCCAAGGACTCCGTGTACGCGTTCTCGCGCACGGACACCCGCCGGGGCGACGACTACCTGGTCGCGTTCAACAACGCCTCCGAGGCCAGGACCGTGGACATCCCCACGAGTTCGGCCGGGCTGACCTACCAGGGCCTGTACGGCACCAGCGCCTCGGTGACCAGCGGGCCGGACACCAAGGTGACCGTCACCGTCCCCGCGATGTCGTCCATGGTCCTGAAGGCGACGCAGCGGCTCGGCACCCCGGCCACGCCGCCCTCCCTCACGCTCCAGGCCCCGGCGCAGGGCACGACCGGGGACGCCGACGTGTCCGCGCAGGTGAGCGGTGGCGGCCTGAACCGCGTCGTCTTCGCCGCCCAGGTCGGCAACGGCCCGTGGCACACCCTCGGCACCGCCGACCACGCCCCCTACAAGGTCACCCAGCACCTGCCCGACACGGTGAAGCAGGGCACCCCGCTGCGCTACAAGGCCGTGGCGGTCGACCTCGCAGGGCGTACCACGAGCGCCCTCGCCACCTCCACGGCGGGTCAGGCTCCGGTGGCGCAGCCGCCGAGCGCCGTGCACCGTGACTACGCCGTCGTGCACTACCTGCGCACGGACGGCGACTACACCGGCTGGCGCCTCGAATCCTCCGGCCGGTCGGCCGAGTTCACCGGGCGCGACGCCTACGGCGCCTTCGCCTGGGTCAAGCCGGAGGACGGCGCGAAGAGCCTGACGTACACGGTCACCGGGAACGGCACCGCGGACGGCCCCCAGCGCACCATCGACCTGGAGAAGACGGGCGAGGTCTGGATCAGGCAGGGCGACGACGGCCAGACGGACACGGCACCGCAAGGGACGTACCCGGCCCCCGACGCGGCCAAGGCCGTGATCCACTACCACCGGGCCGACGGCGACTACGACGGCTGGGGCCTGCACACCTGGACCGGCGCCAAGACACCCACCGACTGGTCGGCTCCGCTCGCGCCGGTCGGGAAGGACGCCTTCGGGGTGACCTTCGAGGTGCCGCTCGCCGAGGGCGCGACCTCTCTCAGCTACATCATCCACAAGGGCGACGAGAAGGACATCGCCGCCGACCGGTCGCTGGACTTCGCCACCTACGGCAAGGAGGCCTGGCTGATCAGCGGTGACAGCGACTACCTGCTGCCGACCGTGGGGAGCGCGCCCGACCTGGACCTGGGCACGGCCAAGGCGCGGTGGATCGACTCGGACACGGTCGTGTGGAAGGTGAAGGCCACCGACTCCACCAGCCAGCAACTCGTGTACGCCCCGCAGGGAGGCATCACCGTCAAGGACGGCGCGCTGTCCGACGAGGGGTACTGGCTGCGGCTGATCCCGTCGAAGCTGACCGACGCCCAGAAGGCGGCCCACCCGGAGCTGGCGGACGACCCGGCGTTCACCATCGACCCCCGCGACCGCGACCGCATCCCTGCGGCTCTGCGCGCCCAGGTGATCGCGACACAACGGGCAGCCGATGGCGCGCTGCTCGCCGCCAACGGAGTCCGCATCTCCTGAGCGGCCCCGGGGGCGTCGGCACCGGGCAGAGAGCCGGCCGACGGTCATCGCGGGGTCGGCGAAGGCGGGGGAGGAGGTGAACCAGCAGGCGGCTTCGACGTACGAGGCCGTGCCCGGCCGGTGCGCTCCGTCCGAGGACGAGCGGGACGAGCACGGCTGGGCGACGACCTCGCCCAGCCGCAGGTGTCCCGCCGGACCGCTCGTGCGCGCAGAGGCGCACCAGCGGCCCCGCGGACATGGCGTCGGCCGGGACGGCGCCGCCCGTCGACCCCCGCCGCCTGCTCTGCGATGTGCGCGACCGACCGACGGCCCCGGCCACCAGCCCGTCGGGGCACCCCGCACGCCTACGGATTTACGCACCACCGGGTATCTGCTGCTCCGCCCAGATGGTCTTGCCCGTGGCGGTGTACCGCGTGCCCCAGCGCTGGGCGACCTGCGCGACCAGGAAGAGACCGCGGCCTCCCTCGTCGGTGCTGTGGGCACGGCGCAGGTGGGGCGAGGTGTTGCTGGCGTCCGACACCTCGCAGATGAGAGCCCGCTCGTGGATCAGCCGCAGGCCGATCGGCCCGCAGGCATGCGTGATCGCGTTGGTGACCAGCTCACTCACGATCAGCTCGGTGGTGAAGGCGACCTCCTCCAGCCCCCACGCGGCCAACTGGCGGGCGGTGTTCTCGCGCGCCTCGTGCACCGCCCGGGGATCGAGCGGCACCTCGAAGGAGGCCACGCAGTCGGGTGGGAGGGCGCGGGTCCTGGCGACGAGGAAGGCGACGTCGTCGTGCGCACGGTCGGGCAGCAGGATGCGGACCATGGTGTCGCAGATCTCCTCCAGCGGCTGGTCGGGGTGGGCGAGGGCGAAGCAGAGCCGTTCGAAGCCGACATCGACATCGCGGTCCGAGGCCTCGATGAGTCCGTCGGTGTAGAGGGCGACGACGCTGCCCTCCTCCAGTTCGAGCTCGGCCGATTCGAAGGGCAGACCGCCCAGGCCCAGCGGGGGGCCGGCGGGGATGTCGGGCAGTTCCACCGGCTCGCTCAGGTGCGCGATGGCGGGAGTGGGGTGCCCGGCGCGCGCCACGCTGAGCTTGCGCGAGATCGGGTCGTACACGGCGTAGACGCATGTCGCGCCGACCACCACCGGGCCGTGCGCGACCGCCTCCGCCTCGTCCGCCAGGCGCAGGACGAGGTCGTCGACGTGGGCGAGCAGCTCGTCGGGAGGCAGGTCCAGGTCGGCGAGTGTCTGTACCGCCGCCCGCAGCCGGCCCATGCTCGCGGCGGCGTGGATGCCGTGCCCGACGACGTCGCCCACGACCAGGGCGACGCGCGCTCCGGACAACGGGATGACGTCGAACCAGTCCCCGCCCACACCGGCCTCGGCGTCGGTCGGCAGATAGCGGTAGGCGACCTCGACGGCAGACAGTTCGGGCAGTTCGGGCGGAAGGAGGCTGGTCTGGAGGGCGAGGGCCGCGTTGTGCTCACGGACGAAGCGCCGGGCGTTGTCGACGCACACCGCGGCGCGGGCGACCAGCTCCTCCACAAGCAGCAGGTCGTCCTCGTCGAACGGGTTGGGGTTCTCCCAGCGCAGCAGCGTGACCACTCCCATGGTCACGCCCCGTGCCCTGAGCGGTACCACGAGGTGCGTGTGCACCCCGAGTTGGACGATCTTGGTCAGGCGCTCCGGATCATGGGCGAGCCACCAGGTCGTCGGGGACAGGACCGGATCACGGATCGGCCGGCCCGAGGTCAGACAGCGCTCCTGCGGCGACTTCGGCGGGTACCTGCTGGGCTCCCCGACGGGGACGATCACCTCGGGCATGTCCTCGTGGATCGACAGGTGTGCCGCCCGCTGCAGCGCGCCGCCCGTGACCGGACAGGGGGTCAGGTCCTTGGCCGCGAGGACGCCCTGGAAGAGGTCGATCGCGACGAAGTCGGCGAGCTGCGGCACGAGGACATCGGCCAGTTCCTGCACCGTGCGGTCGAGGTCCAGCGTGGTGCCTATGCGCTGCGCCGCCTCGTTGACCAGGGCCAGCCTCTCGCGTGCCCGGTCCTGGGTGGCGAAGTCCACGGCGGTGTGACACACCCCGAGCGTCTTGCCCTCGAAGCCCCTCAGCGGGAACGACGAGCGCAGCCTGAGCCGGCCCGCCGAGTTCCGGCTGGACATGCCCTGCGGGGATGCCACGCGCTCCACGGCCGGAGTGATGCGACCTGACGCCAGCGCCTGGCGCGCCTGCCAGCCCACGGCCGGCGGCACCTGCCCCAGTACGGGGGGTGCGCCGGTGCCGGCGGCCGGCATATCGGTGCTGTCGGCCCCCTGGCACGACGACAGGCCCTCCATGGTGGCCAGCACCTGGTTCACCCACTGAAGCCGCAGCTCACTGTCGAGTACGGCGATACCGATCGGTGACTCCTCCAGAAGGCCGCGCACCACTGCCTGGTCCAGCTCCCACCGGCGCGAATCGGCGAGGTCACACAACACGACGAGCCAGGCGCAGCCCTGCTCCGCCCGCAGCGGACACGCCCGCAGGGCCAGCTCGACCGGGTGACCCGTGTCGTGCCGCGCGGTGATCAGGCCCTCCCAGCCCTCGCCGAGCCGCTGCGCCGCGGACAGCGCGGACGCCAGCGAGCCCTCACCCATGAGAACGGAGGCCGCGGGACGGCCCAGTACACCGGACGCCGGATAACCGAGAAGGCTTTCCGCCCGCCGGTTCCAGTAGCGGATCAGACCGTGCGGGTCCACCAGGACGACGGCGGCAGACGTGATGCCGAACGGGTCGCCCCGGTGCTCGTCGGCCAGGTCTCTGAGCCCCATGATGTCGGCCCCATCCGCGGACGGAGTTCCTGGCACCTACGGTCTCACACAGTCCGCGGTGTGTCTTTGGACGCAGGGCCCTGCCTCTGCGTACCGGCCGGCCCGAAGCGGTCAGGGGCGGGCGGTGGCGGGCTGTGCGACGAAGACCCGTTCCAGCAGGGCGTACAGGGTCGTGCGCTCCTGCTCGTCGAGCCGGTCGAGGCCGTCGAGCGTGTGGTGCATCTTCCCGCGGATCACGTCGATGACCCGCTTCCCCTCGGAGGTGAGGACGACGTTCTTGACGCGCCGGTCGGAGGGGCTCGGCTCGCGCTGCACCAGGCCGCGCTTCTCGAGGCGGTCGACGATCCCCGTCATGTTGGAGGCGTCGCAGGTCAGTGTGGTGGCCAGCGCGCTCATGGAGGCGGGTCCCCGGCGCAGCACGCTCAGGGTCTTGCCCTGGCTGGCCGTGAGGCTCTCGCTGGCGGCGGCGAGGGTGAAGTCGCCGTAGTAGGCGGCCAGGGAGACGGAGAGCAGCTCCATGAGCTGGGCAGGGTCGACGCGGGGGAGTGCCGTCATGCGCATCAGCTTACGCCGCAAAACTTGACGATCTCAAATATCGGCGGCTACGGTCCCGAGTATTACTTGAAGTACTCAAGCTTCGATGTATGAAACAGGTTGCGGAGGTCCTCGGCGGATCCCGCACCTCGTAATCCTCAGATGCCGAGCCGGTGCCGCGACCGGCTCCGTTCCGCCTGAGCCCGCAGCTTCTCCGAGAGGAAGGCCCAGATGAAGACGCCCGACCACACCGATCACGCGTCCGACGTCACCTCGGTCGATCACCGCACGGCGGTCGCGGCGGAGACCGCCCGGTTCGTCGCAGTGGTGAAGGACGCCGACCTGGCCACGGCGGTACCCAGCTGCCCCGGCTGGACCCTGGCCGACCTCGTCAAGCACTCGGGCAGCGTGCAGCGCTGGTTCTCGGCCCTGTTGCACGCGCGCATCCAGGAGCCTCCGCGCAGCCGTGACGTGGACCTGCGCCTCCCGGACCGGCAGGCCGGATACGCCGACTGGCTGGCCGAGAGCGCGACGGTGGCCGCGGACGCCTTCGCGGCCACCGATCCGGACCTGCCGATGTGGGCATGGGGAGCCGACCAGCACGCCCGCTTCTGGGCACGCCGGATGCTCTTCGAGACCCTGCTGCACCGGGCCGACGCCGAGCTGGCACTCGGCCTGCGGCCCTCGATCGACCGCCCGCTCGCGGTCGACGGGATCGACGAGTTCCTCGTCAACCTGCCTTTCGCCACCTTCTTCGCCCCCAAGGTGGCCGACCTGCGCGGACCCGACAAGACCATCCGCTTCCACACGACGGACGGCGACGACGCCTGGCTCGTCCGTATCCGGCCCGACGGCTTCGGGCTCGACACGGACCACTCGGCCACGGACGCCGCCGACGCGACCGTCCGGGCAACCGCGGCCGACCTGCTCCTGCTCGTCTACGGCCGCCTGCCCTGGACGGCCGAGTCCCTTGCCCATGAGGGGGATGAGCAGCTGCTGGCACACTGGTTCGCCCATTCGGCCTTCTGAGACGCCGGCCGGCGGCGGCCGGCGTACGGCGTGGCATCGGCCTGTGCTGCTCGCGGGGTGTCGAACGGGCGAGCCGTGCCTGCCCGTTCGGGGTCGTGCGCTTCCCCTGCCCTCAGTGGTGCCAGGGCAGTTCAACAGGATCGGCAGGGACATTCCCCGCCACGAGCTCGGCCGCCAACTCGGCCAGGCCGAGGGGCTGGACAGTCTCACCGGTGGCCGCCAGATCGGCCATCGGCCACCAGCGGTACCCGGCGTGGTACGTGCGCTCGTCCGCTTCCTGCCCGGTCACATCGACCTGGTGGCTCGTGACACGGAGATGAAAGAAGACGTCCCGGAAGAACCCTTCAGCCCATCCGAGATCTGCGTACCCGGAGGTCTCCGCAACGCGCCGTCCAAGGGCTTGCGGCTCCACAGACAGGCCGGTCTCCTCACGCAACTCGCGGGCTGCCGCATCCGCCCAGGTCTCTCCCTCCTCCACACCGCCGCCGGGCGTGCACCAGCCGTGACCCCTGTCGGGGGCGTCCGGATCGACGTGGAACTTCAGCAGCAGCAGGCGGTCCCGCTCATCGAACAGCAGAACGCGGGCGGAGTCACGTCGACAACTCTCCTGACCGGACATTCCAGCAGCGTAGTCGAGGCGACTCCGACAGGCCGCTGTCTTCCGCGCATGACATCGACCGGGGCACGGTCAGGGCGCCTTGGGCACCGAGTCGGCCGGTGAGCCCCCGGCTGCGGCGGCACGGCCCGGCGGAGGCCGACGATGACGACGTCGGTCGCCGAGGGTCGTCGAGCCGAGACCGAGGCCGAGGCCGTGGGTGCCGTGGAGCAGGAACATCGTCCGACAGGAGCGAGACGACGGACGCAGCGTATGAGCGGGCGTCGACGACCGGGGCCTTCGGAGCGCTGAGCGCCGGCATCAGGACACCCGCCAGTCCGGGCCCCGCCACGGCGCAGGAGCCGACGCTCGTCCTGGCACGGTCCGGACGCCGATCAGCGGGGCGGGCCGAGGCAGGGGACGAGTTGCAGGAAAGGCGGCGCTGCGGGGCCATCGGTCGTCCGAAGCTGTGTCCGGTCCGGCCCACGCCGACCGGTGGGACTGGACCGAACGCCCCGGCCGGGAACGAGTTCCGGCCGGCGCGCGTCGCGTACCGCGTTCTTTTGTCAGCTCAGATGCCGGGCGAAGAACTGCAGGGAGCTGTCCACTTCGAACGACGGCACATCCCCGTGCCGGCCGGGGTTGGCGTGCAGTGTCTTCTCGGCCGAGGCCAAAGCGTCGAACAAGGCCAGGCTCTCGTCCCGCGGCACCATCTGGTCGTCCCACTGGACCACGAACTGCACCGGCACGCTGATGCGCGCGGCGTCCTCGGCCAGCCCGCGCACACCGAGCAGGCCCAGCACCGCGGCGCGGATCCGGGGCTCTGCGGCGATGAGCGGGATGCCGAGCCCGCAGCCCATCGACATACCGCAATAACCCACCGGGCCGACGCCGACCTGGTCGAGGCGCTGCACGGCAGTCAGGACCGACTGCCAGTCGGCGACAGCCTGGCCGGCCAGATAACGGTGCATGCCGGCGACCAGCGCACCAGGATTCTCGCCGGAGGCCATGCCGGCCCGCATTCCGGCCGCCATCCGGCCGAACTCCTCGTCCTTGGGCCGGTCACCGTGGTCGGGTGCGTCGATCGCGACGACCGCGAAACCCTGGGCGGCGTAGCGGCGCGCGCGGGACACGGTGCCGGGGGCCGTTTTGTGCTGCCTGCCGCCGTGGCCCAGCAGGATCAGAGGACGAGTGCCGTCGGCGCCATCCGGGGTCCACAGCACGCCGGGGATCTCGTCGAGGGTGAAGAACTGTTCGGTGACGCCCTCCGAGGACGTCCGGGAGATGAAGCGCATCAGCGTTTCAAGCCTTTCGGGAATGCCTTGTGCGGGCGCTCCCTAGGCCATGCAAAGGAGGGAGAACCGACGCGTCACAGTGTTGATCGGTCTCACCTCCTCGAATGCGCAGTCGTGCACGGCGGCGCCGAGATTATCACGAAGATCATCACTGGCGCCTTCGCGAGGCGAACACTGCCTGACACGGCACTAGAGGCCGTGGGAGCCGGGACTCCGGTACGCCGTTGGCGGTCGGCCGAGGAGCCTCTTGAACGCGGCCGTGTAGGCGGCCGGGTTGTCGTAGCCGAGCATGCTCGCGATGCGCGTGACAGGCATGCCCGTGCCGATGTGCTGCAAGGAATGGAGAATGCAGGCGCGTTGCCGCCACTGAGAGAAGCTCAGGCCGGTGCCGCGCTGGAACAGGCGGGCGAGGGTGCGTTCGCTGATGCTGAGGGCCGTGCACCAACGTGCCGGCGGCTCGTGGATGTTCGGCTGCCGCAAGAACGCCTCGCACAGGCTGCGCAGTTGTGGATCGGAGGGCAGCGGTACATCGAGCGGCAGCGGGGCGAGGTTCTTGAGCTCGTGGAGGATGAGGGTGGCGACTGCGGCGTCACGGCTGTGCTCGGGGTAGTGCGGTTCCATCTCGACGGCTTCCAGTATCAGCGCCCGTAGGAGGGTGGAAACGTCGACGGCCCGGCAGCGGGCGGGCAGCCACGGCACAGCGGAGGGCTCGATGTACAGGCTGCAGGTGCTGACGCCCGTCATCGTGACCTGATGCCTGGTCAGCGGCGGGATGAGGACCGCACGGTCGGTGGGAATCGTCCAGCTGCCGTCCGCTGTCTCGACCTGCATGACGCCGGTGGCCGCGTACAGGACCTGTGCACGGCGGTGCTCGTGCCAGGCGAGCAGGTGGTGCGGGGGGTAGTCGGTGCCGATGGCGAGCACGGCACGATCGAGGCCGTCCACCTCCGCGAGCGGGACATTGCGCATGCCGCGAGGTTACGTGCGAGTACGTGATCTGTCTGCTGCACGTAGGAAGTCGGCAGTTCATCGATTGTCTGCCAGTCCTGGTGAACCCTAGCGTTCCACCAGTGCTGACCTCGTTCTCCACTCTTCTGTTGTTCGGGTGCCTGACCGGCATCACGACCGTGCTCTTCGGCTTCGGCGGCGGCTTCATCACGGTCCCCGCCGTCTACGCCGTCCTGAAAGCCGCGGCGCGTCCGGGACCGGACGCCATGCATACCGCGGTGGCAACCTCCGCAGCGGTCATGGTGGTGAATGCCGGGGCGGCGGCGCTGGCCCAGTGGCGTCGGGGCCGGCTGCGCCGCGCGTACCTCTGGCCGCTGGCGGCCTACATCACGGTCGGCGCCGCCGCCGGCTCCTTCGTCGCCACGCTGATCGGCGGTACGGCGCTGCGCATGCTGTTCGCCGCCTACCTGCTGGTGACGATCGCCGACAGTCTGCTGCGGCAGGGCTTCCTCACCGTGGCGCACCGGACACGCCCCGAGCCCCTTGGCCGGGGCACCGTCACGTTCGGCGGAATGGGCATAGGCCTGGTGGCCGCCGCCCTGGGCGTGGGCGGCAGCGTCATGACGGTTCCGCTCATGCGGCGCAGGGGCCTTCCCATGGCCGAGGCGACCGCCATGGCCAACCCCCTCAGCGTCCCCGTCGCCGTCGCCGGCACCCTCGTCTACGCCCTCGCCCCCACCACATCCGCCGGTGCGGGGCAGCTGGGTTACGTCGACCTGACCGCGGGCGCCGCCCTGCTCGCCGGATCGCTGCCCACCATCGCCGTGATGCGGCGGGTCACCGGCCGCGTCCCGGACCGCGTTCACTCCGCCGCCTACATCATGCTGCTTGTGGTCGTCCTGATCGTCGCACTGCTGCCCTGAACCCGAAGCCTGTCGCTACTGACGCCTTGGTGGCTGTGGCAGCGACTCACCGCGCAGGCCTCGGGCGGCTCTCCCGCGAGTGGGCAACCGCAGGTCTGCCGCGCGGTGTGCGGCTCACAGCTTCAAGGTGAACCAGGTCGTCTTGCCCTCGTCCGTCGGCCGTACTCCCCAGCTGTCGGCGAGGGTGCGTACCAGGAACAGGCCCCGGCCGGACTCCTCGTCCTCGGCGGCGAGGCGGGGCTGGGGGAGGTGCGGGTTGCGGTCGCTGACCTCCACGGTGAGGTCGGTGGCGGTGCAGCACAGGCGCAGTCCCACGGGACCCTCGGCGTGTTGGACCGCGTTGGTGAGGGTCTCGGACAGCAGCAGGAGGGCGTCGTCGGCGGGCGCGGTGCACTCCCAGGAGGTCAGGGTCCGGCGCAGGAAGTCGCGGCCCTCGGGGACGGAGGACGGGGTCGCGGCCAGGTCGGTGGTGACGGCGGCGAGCGGCGCCGCCGGGAGCTGGGCCAGGAGCAGGGTCACGTCGTCGTTGTGGCCCTCGGCGTCGGGCAGCAGCTCGGAAAGCACATGGTCGGCGGCTGCCTCCAGTCCGGTGGCCTGCGGGAAGAAGGTGTCGAGGACGGCGGTGAGTTCACCGAGCCGGGCTTCGATGTCGCTGCCGGGCGTCTCTATCAGGCCGTCGGTGTACAGCACGAGTGTGGCGCCGGGAGCGATGTCCGTGCAGGACTGTTCGTACAGGACGCCGCCCACCCCGAGTGGGGCGTTGACCGGCGTGGCCAGTTCGCGGACGCCGTCCCAGGGGCCGACCACGAGGGTCGGCAGATGTCCGGCGGAACAGACCGTGACGGTACCGTCGTCAGGCGCGATGATCAGGTAGCAGCAGGTGACCAGTTGGTCAGGGACGTCCAGGTCGGTGACCACGGTGTCGAGGGCCTGCATCAGCTGGCGGGGCTGCATGCCCGTCTTGGCGAGCGCGTGTGCGGCCGAGCGCAGCTGGCCCATCACGGCAGCCGCCTCCAGCCCACGACCCATCACGTCACCGATGAGGACACCGACCCGTCCGGCGCCGAGGGGTATGAGGTCGAACCAGTCGCCGCCGACACCGGCGCCCTGGGTGGCGGGTCGGTAGCGGCTGGCGGTGTCCAGGCCGGGCAGGGCGGGTGGCGTCCCCATGAGACTGCGCTGCAGGGTGAGGGCGATGTGCTGCTGCTGTTCCAGCAGGGCCGTCAACTCGGCTTCCGCGCGCTTGCGGTCGCTGATGTCGCGGACGATGGCGCACGCGCCGACGACCTTCCCGCTGGTGTCCCGGGTCGGCCACAGGGTGACGTCGACGTCCAGGAGTGTCCCGTCCTTGGTGACCCGCAGCGTCTCGAAGTGCTCGACCTTCTCCCCGTGCCGCAGCCGTTCCAGCAGCGCCCAGATGTCGGCCTGCAGTTCGGCCGGGGCGAGCAGGGTCACCTGCCGGCCGATGACCTCCTCGGCCGTGTAGCCGTACAGCCGTGCGGCGGCGGCATTCCAGTAGGTGATCTCCCCGTCGAGGGTCTTGGCGAGAATGGCGTCCTGGGAGGACTCCACGAGCGCGGCCAGTTCGTTGATGCGAGCCTCGGCCGCCTTGCGGTCGCTGACGTCGCGCACGGCCGCCGACACCAGCAGACCGTCGGTCGTCTCCAGCGGGCTCAGGCTGATCTCCACGGGGAACTCGCTGCCGTTCTTGCGCAGCCCGTGGAGTTCCAGGCCCGCTCCCATGGGGCGCACCTGCCGGTTGGCGGCGTAGCCGTCGCGATGCCGGGTGTGGTGGTCCCGGAAGCGGTGCGGCACCAGCAACTCGACCGGCCGGCCGAGCAGTTCCTCGCGCCGGTAACCGAAGAGCGCCTCGGTCTGGGCGTTGACCAGTCTGATGAGGCCGGTGTCGTCGACGATGACCATGGCGTCCGGCGCCGCTTCCAGAAGTCCGCGGAACCGTTCCTCGGCCGACGACGGCCCGGCCTGCGGCAGCTGGGCGCCGCACCGGCACCGCGCCAGGACTGCGGGGTCCGCCGAGCGTGTCGGCTCGTCCACGAAAGCGTTCATCTCCACCGCCACGTCGCTCACTATGGTGCGGACATCCCAGCGCAAGCCGCACACCTTTTCCTGGACTTGTCGCGTCATGGCCGGGCGGTGGCCGAATCACGTCGAACGGTGGACGAATCAGTCCACAACCCGTCCTTGGATGAACACATACGGTCACGCAAGGGTGCCGCAGCCGTCACTGTCGTCGCGTGCGCGCACTCCCGTGACGAGCGCCGAGGCGGGGGTACGAGTGAGGTGTCCACCACGGACACGGCCCCGGAAGCATCGCACCGACGACTCGAAACGATTGTCATGTGAGGGAGCGCGCACGCTGTCCCCGGGACGACGGCAGAACGCCGACCGCTGCGGCACGAGCCGAGGCGCCGAGCAGGAGAGAAAATGAGGCATGGGTACGACGGACTCCTCCCGAGCAGGCGACGGCCGGCCAGCGATGGGTCCCGCCACGCCGCCCAGTGGCCTGCTCGATCTCCTCAGCGTCGCTGCGGTGGTGCTGGACGCGCGGGGCCAGGTCGTCTTCTGGAGCGCGAAGGCCGAGGAACTGTTCGGTTACACCGCAGCGGAAGCGCTGGGGCAGTACGCGGCTCCGCTGACGGTCCACGAGGAGCACCGGGACGAGGTGATGAAGCTGTTCGCCGATGTCCTGGAAGCCGGCACCGACTGGGCTGGGGCCTTCCCGATCCGGCACAAGGACGGCAGCACCCGCATGGTCGAGTTCCGCAACATGCGGCTGCTGGACGACCTCGGCGACACCTACGTCCTCGGCCTTGCCGCGGACCAGGCAGCCGTGGAGCGGGTCGAGCGAGATGCCGCCCTGGCCATGCGCCTGGTCTCCCAGTCCCCGATCGGGCTGGCCATCCTGGGCCCGGACCTGCGGTACCTGGCCGTGAATCCCGCTCTCGAACGCATCACCGGGCAGTCCGCCGCCGAGCGTCTCGGCCGGCCGGTCAGCGAGGTCCTGACCTACCTGGAAACGGACCCCGAGGCACGTCTGCGTCGTGTTCTGGAGACGGGCGAGTCGGTCGTGGACCGGGACATCGTCTGCCGTCCCCCGGCCGACCCGGACCACGAGCACGCATGGTCCGTCTCGTACTACCGGCTGGAGGATTCCGCCGGGCGGGTGCTGGGCCTGGCCTACTCCGTCATCGATGTCACGGAGCGTTACCGTGCCGCTGACGAGGCGGCGCGGGCCAGGCAGCGGCTGGCCCTGATCGCCAGGGCTTCCGCCTCCGTGGGCACCACCCTCGATCTGGAGACGACAGCGCGCGAGCTCGCCGACGTCGTGGTGCCGGTGCTGGCCGATGTGGCAGCCGTGGACGTACTCGACAGCGCCCTTGACGGCAGGACCGCGCCTCATGAGGGTCCGGCCCTCTTCCGCGCCCTCGCCGTCTCGGCGGTCCGCTCCGCCGAGGCGGTCCGCCTCGCGGCCGACCCGCCAGGGGAAGTCGCCACCTACGGCAGCGACCGCCTGATCACCCAGTGCGTGCGCACCGGCCAGCCGGTACTGGTGCCCCACACCACCCGTCGGGACCTGGGGCGCATCGCCCGCCACGGCGAGGCCGCATCCCTCCTCGCGACGGCCGGGGTGCACTCCTACCTGGCCGTACCGCTCATGGCGCGGGGCGAAGTCCTCGGCGCTCTCGACCTCAAGCGCACCTCGAACCCCATCCCATTCGATGACGACGACGCTTTCCTCGCCTGGGAGTTGGCCGCCCGAGCCGCGGTCTGCATCGACAACGCCCGCGGATACCAGGCCCAGCGCCATGCGGCCCTCACCCTCCAGCGCAGTCTGCTCCCCGAGCCCCCCTCGCACCTGCCCGGCCTGGAAGTCGCCTGCCGCTACCAGCCTGCCGGCGCCACGAGCGAGATCGGCGGCGACTGGTACGACGCCATACCTCTCCAGGGGGACAGAACCGCCCTGGTCGTCGGGGACGTCATGGGCAGCGGCATCAATGCCGCCGCCACCATGGGGCAACTCCGCAGTGCTGCCCGCGCCTTCGCCGAGCTGCGCCTCGCCCCCGCCGAGGCCCTGCGTCACCTCGATCACCTGACCGAAGGGGTCGGGCAGACCATCACCACGTGCATCTACTGCATCTACGACCCTCACCAGGGCCGGTGCGAGATCTGCCTGGCCGGCCACCTGCCCCCGGTCCTGATGCGCTCCGGTCACGCAGCACAGCTTCTCGACCCTCCCACCGGAGCGCCGCTGGGCGTCGGCGGGGTGCCCTTCGAGGCCACCACCATCGCCTTCCACCCCGGTGACGAACTGGTCCTCTACACCGACGGCTTGGTGGAGACCCGGAGCGAGCCCATCGACGCTCGCCTGGGCACCCTCCTCGACGCACTCACCACGACACGCGGCCACGACCTGGAGGACACCTGCGACCGCCTCCTGGAGATTCTGCGCTCGCCCGGTGGTGAGGACGACGTCGCGCTGCTCATCGCCCGGGCCCGGGCCTGAGCCACCACGCGGAGGGCTCACCTGCCCGAGCGAACGCACCGTGCCGTGGGCCGACGTGTGTGTCGAAGGCGTACACTGCCACGGTGACGCCCCCTCGCTGGACCATCAGGCCGGGCCGGTCGTTGACCGTACGCTCCGGAATCGTCACGCTGTCGGCCGACCTGCCGGCGATATCGACGATGTGATGCGCGATCCGCTCGGTGTCCGGGTGCCGGGGTCATCGGTTCGAGTGTGACGAGGAAGGCCACGCCGACCGACTCGTCCAGGTGACCAGCTCGCCCGGGTCTGCTGGGACTGCCGGGTCTGCCATGGCGGTTACGGGCGTTCGTCGGCCCACCGGGTTCGACCGGGCAGCGCCTCGGGATCCATTCGCCCGCACATCGTTCGCGTACGACGCCGTCCGAGCCGAACAGCAGGCAGATGCGGCTGGTGACGCTCGTCAGCCAGACGCGGGGCCGCTCCTGCCCGGACACGTCCCACCAGCGGGTGCAGGCCGTCCTCGACGGGGGCTCGGCCCCGGTCACACAGCCGGGATTCCGCAGGCGACACCCATCAGTTGACGCCGCTCGGAGGCTCCCTGGGCCGGGGATCCGCCCTCACCGACCTCATGACGGCCTGTGTCGTCGTCCTGCTCGGAGGATCACATCCTCCAGGAAACCCACGTGAGAGATGAAGGAGACCGATGAGCCACCTCGAGAGCATCGCCGACCGCATCGAGATCGAGACGCTGCGCGGCGAGTTCACGGATGCTGTGATGATGCGTGACTACGACCGCCTTGCGTCTCTCTTCGCAGACGACGGCGTGTGGCGGATCCCGGAAGCCAATGTGGAGTTCACCGGGCCGCAGGAGATCCGTGCCGGGGTCGAGCAGCTGCAGAAGGAGTGGGAATACTTCGTGCAGACCGCGCACCCTGGCACGGTCGAGCTGGCGGGCGACACCGCCTCCGGCCGTGCGTACATCCAAGAGCTCGGGCGCCTGCGCGACGGCAGGTCGGGACTGAACTACTCCCTGTACCACGACCGATACCGGCGCACCCCGGACGGCTGGAAGTTCACGGAGCGGGCCTATGAGGTGCGCTACTTCGACACCACGCCACTGGCGGGCTCGGGGTCTTCGCCGGACGCGGCAGGGGCGTCCTGACTCGTGAGGCCGCGATCCGCGCCGGGGACTTGCCGCCGGCGCGGATCGCATCCGCGCAGCCCGGCTTCCTCGGCGTGACGGCGGACCGCACCTGGTTCCACCCGCCCCGCGGGCAGCGACGCCCCCATGCCGCCGCGACTCGGCCCGGGTCCGGCAGCGGCAGGTTCCCGGCGCCGGCTTCCGCATCGGCACAGGAGGCTGCCGCCCGGAGCGCTGCCCCCGCGCCGCTTCACGCCGCCTCGCTCACCGCCGACTGAACCCCGGATCGGCCGATTCCGGCGAAGAGAGCTGAGCGCCGTGGGCGACAGCGGCCCGCCCTGGCCGCACGTTCGTCGTCCATGACGGAGCCATCCCGTCGGCAGCGTCATCCAGACGACGGCGAGCCCTGTCCTGGTCGTGGCGGTCGCAATCGCCCTCGGTCTCCGGTCGACGCGAGCCGCTCGGGCGGGCTTGCCGCGGCGGCCGCCCCACCGCCGTGGCGTTCGCGGTGACCAGGCGGTCGACGGACCTCCGTCTGGACTCCGAGACCGTCGGGTCTGCCGGCGACAAGCCACTGTGGGTCCGGTTCCTGCCGTTCCCCGGCTCCGCGTCGGTGCGACCGACTCGATGCCGCCCGGGCCCGCACCGGTTCGCCGGGAACCAGCCGGTCACGCCCGCGATCCGAGACGCCGCGCGGCCTGCTCTCGCCACGGCGGAGGGCCCAGGTGAGTCACCCGCGGACGGCGGCCGGACCGGTGGCCGGCGGGCACAGCGCCCAGGAGGCCGCCAGCCGGGCAGGCCGACGTCTGTGTGGACCCAGGCATCGATTCCCCCTGTGCGCCCCCGCGTCCAGCCGACGGGCAAAGACCGTGAAGCCGGGCCGTTTCCGCAGCAGCCACCCCCGGCGGTCGGCCGCACGGGTCCTTCAGGGCACGGCAGGACCGTTCCGTAGGCGGCAACAGCGACTCCGCACAGCCTGTGGCGAATACACCGACGCCGCGCCGTGAAACCCCTTGCTTATTCGCTGGGCATCGCCTTTCACGATAGAACACATCGCCTGTACCGGAAGAGTCCGGATCCACTCCGGATAGAGGCCGACTCGCATTCGAATTCCTTGACCGTGCAACATTCACCGTCGCCTATGAAAGGTATTCTCAGCGGCTTCGCCCGGTGTCGATCCGGATACCGAAGTCCGGCGATGCGGCGCCCGCCGGCGACCGATTCGGCCTCCGGCGCCCGGCGAACCCCGATCGCCCTTCGTCCGCAGCGGCGACTCCATGCCCGAGTTGCCGGGATTGGCCGATTGGCCGGTCTGGATGACGGTGGTCACGGAGGCCAGGCCCCCCTCGCTCCGGGTCCGGCCCCGCCAGGTGATTCCCGCGAGTGGAATATATCAATCCGCTCGTTTGGTCACGGTGCCGCGGCAGGATGATCTATCCAATGAGCAATGTCAAGGCTTGATCCACAACGAAAGGCCAACTAATGTCTGTCCGGTCGGCAAAGCCGTGAGCTCGGCAGGAGAGAGGAACTGCACGAGCTGAAGGAACCACAGTCAGGATCAGGGGAAAAGCGTGTCGGCTTCGGCAAATTCCGGTTTACGACCCACTGTCCCTGACCTAATGAGCTATTCCAGGCGGAGCCTGCACCGTCATCCGGTCCACCGGCCGGTGCCCGCCTCTGAAGACCGCGTACGGCGCAGCTCCCGTGGCGCCGGGAAGCACTGTCCCGGCACGGAGATCCGCCGATGACGCCGGAGACCGTGAGCCTCACGGCCACCTGCAGCCAGGGCTCCGGTGCGCCGCGCCCCACACCCCCGTTCGTCGTGCTTCTCGGCACCGACTACGCCGGCAAGTCGTCGGCGCTGACGGAAGTCGCCGAGCGCGCGCCCTCCTGGCACGTCGTCTCCCTCGACGACGAGTTCCTGGAGCCCGGTCACTCCCTGATCGGAAGGCTGCGCCGCAACCTGGTCGCCGACGTCCTGCCGGACCTGCATCACGGCTACTCCCTCGACTTCATGGTCAGCCTGCTGCAGACCGCGACGGTCCATCTGCGCGACAGCATCGAGCGCAGCCCGGGCGGAGCGCCGGTCCTGGTCGACTCCTACTACTACAAGATCCTCGCCAAGTGCCGGCTGGCCGGAGTCGACCGCCATCCCCTGTTCGACTGGTGGCGCGGCTTTCCCCAGCCGCGCCGGGTGGTCTTCCTCGAGGTGTCGGCGGCCGAGGCCTGGACGCGCTGCGGTGAAGGAGCCCGGACCAACCCCCTGGAGTACTACGGCGAGCAGCCCGACCAGGTGTCGTTCGAGAAGTTCCAGTGCGACCTGCGCGAGGCCATGTGGGAAGAGGTCCGGCACCTTCCGGTCACCGTCGTCGAGGAGCAGGAACACGTCTCGCGGACCGTACAGATACTAGGAGAGGTGATGGGCCGTGAAATCGGCTGACATGTGGACTGACCCGGCGCGGATGCGCAGCTACCGGGAGCGGGTCCTCGGTGAACGTGAGAGCCTCCGAGCCGCGCTCGCGGACGCGGAAGGCCACCAACGCCGGGTCCTGACCGAGCTGCTGGAGTACAACGCCGACACCGAATACGGCCGCGCCCACTCCTTCGATGCGATCCGTTCCCTCGACGACTTCCGCAAAGCGGTGCCGATCAACGACTACGCCGCGCTGTCACCCTGGATCGAGCGGATGGCGGCGGGCGAGAGCAACCTGCTGAGCGCGGACGACCCGGCGGTGTACTTCACCAGCAGCGGCACCACCGGCGCCCACAAGAAGATCCCGGTCACCGCGGCCTTCATGCGCCGCACCTTCTTCCCGTTCTACTACGCGGCCTGGGCCCCGCTGATCGAGCACTTCCCCGATGTGCTCGAGCGGCCCGACGCGGTACTGAACCTCAAACACGACCCGCGTCCCGCGCCGCCGACCACCGCCTCGGGCCGGCCCCATGTCGGCGCCAGCCAGGTCGACCTCGGCACCAGATTCGGCGAGCCGCTGTCCGCCGAGCCCGGCACGTTCGCGTCGTGGGGCACACTCCCGCTGGCCGTCGAGGAGAACGACCACCTGGAGAAGACCTACCTGCGGCTGCGACTCGCGGTGCAGAGCGATGTCCGCTGCATCATCGGGATCAACCCGGCGATGGTGGCCGCCCTGCCCTACCAGCTGAACCTCTGGTGGCCCCGGCTGGTCAAGGAGATCCGCGACGGAACGCTCGGCGGGGTGCCGTACGGCAGCCCCGACCCGGAGCGAGCGGCCACACTGGAACGGCTCGCCGACCACTTCGGGACGGTGCGCCCGGCCCACGTCTGGCCCCACATGCGGGCGCTGTTCTTCTGGACGACGGGTATGGCGTCGCTCTACCTGTCGCGGCTGCGTGAGGAGTTCGGTCCGGGCGTGACCGCACTGCCCGCGCCCGTCGCCGCGTCCGAGGGGCCCGTCGGTGTCGCCCTCGACCGGCACGGCTCCGCCGGCTCGCTGGTGGTGACCGCGTCGGCCTACGAGTTCCTGGACGCCGAGTCCGACATCAGGCCCGACTCCGCGACCCTGACCATGCACGAGCTGGAGCCGGGCCGCGACTACCACGTGATCTTCAGCCACATCGGCGGCCTCTACCGCTACGCGGTCGGCGACGTCGTCCGCGTCGTCGACCGGGTCGGCGGCGTGCCACGGGTGGAGTACGCGGGCCGGAGCACCCGGTCGGACGCCGTCGGCGAGCGGCTGCGCGACGCCCAGGTCATCCGCGCGCTCGCCACGGCCGCCCAGGCCACCGGCCTGGACGTCCGTAACGCCGCCTGCCGGGTGACGGACCGGCCCGAGGGCGCCACCCCGCACTACGAGTTCGCCGTCGCCGCCCGCGGCACGTGGAGCGAGCAGGAGACGGATCGCTTCGCTTCCGAGCTGGACACGGCCATCGGCCGGGAGGCCGCAACCTACCGGACAGCACGTTCGGCCGGCCGGCTGGGCTCCGTGGCCGTGCGGCGCCTGGACGGCGACGCCTTCCTGCGTGACTGGCACGCCAGCGTCGCCACCGGCATCCGGCCCACCCAGGTCAAGGACCGGCTGTTCAGACAGGACCACACACTCTGGGAGCGGCTGACCGGTACCGACCCGGTCAGCGGGGGAGGCAGGGCATGACCGAGAAACTGGACGCCGTCGAGCGGACCGCGCTCCTGACGGCAGCGCTCCGCGCGGCCGAGACCGGCCGCGAGGACCGGCTCTACAGCGACCCCTATGCGGCCCGGCTGGCCGGCGAGGGAGGTCTGGAACTGCTCCGCGAGATCCGCGAGGCCACCTTCCCCAAGGACGCGGACCGCACCGTACCGAGCACCCCCGACTACAACGCCATCCGCACCCGGTTCCTCGACGACTTCCTCCAGGAGGCCGCCCAGGACCCGGCGATGAACCAGATCGTGCTGGCGCCCGCCGGGATGGACTCGCGCGCCTACCGGCTCGACTGGCCCTCCCGTATCCGCTACTTCGAGGTCGACCGGCCCGCGGTCCTGGCCTACAAGGAGGAGCGCCTGAAGGACGTACGGCCCCGGGTCGACCATCGCTCGATCGCCCTCGACCTCACCTCACCCGACTGGGAGAGGAAGCTGGTGGACGCCGGATACGACCCGGAGCAGCCGTCCACCTGGCTGCTGGAGGGGCTGCTCTACTACATCCCCCACGACGACACGCACCGCATCCTCGACCGGGTGGCGGCGATCATGAAACCGGGCAGCCGGATCGCCGCGGACATCGTCAACGAGTCCGCGCTGACCCTGCCGCACATGCGTGACCTGCTCGACGTGTTCGCCGGCTGGGGCTGCCCGTGGCTGTTCGGCACGGACGAGCCGGAAGCCCTGTTCGGCGCACACGGCTTCACCGTGCAGGCCACGCAGCCCGGCGACCCGGAGGCCGACTACGGACGGTGGCCCGACCCGGTACCGGACCGCTCCCAGACCGGCGTGCGCCGGGTGTTCTTCGTCCACGGGCGACGGAGCTGAGATGGCGAGCGCGACAGTAGTCGGCGGGAGCATCGCCGGTCTGGCCACCGCACTCGCCCTCAGCGGTGCCGGCTACGAGGTGCGGGTGCTGGAGCGCTCGGCCCCACCTCCCGAGGGGCCCCTCGAGCAGGCCGTACGGGACTGGCACCGGCCCACCGTGCCGCAGGCGATCCACTCCCACACCCTGACCTCGGTCGGCGTACAGGCGCTGCGCCGCCGGGCCCCGCAGCTGCTCACCACGGCCCTGGAGGCAGGTGCCGAACTGCTGGACCTGGTCGAGGCGTTGCCCCCGATGGTCGACAACCGTGCCCGTGAGATCGGCGACGACGAGCTGGTGGCCCTGGCCTGCCGGCGCAGCGTCCTCGAGCTGCTCCTGTACCGGACCGTGCGCAACCTGCCGCAGGTCCGGTTCGACCACGCAACGGTGGTCCGCGGGCTGGCGCTCGACTCCTCCGGCGAGCGAGTGCGCGGAGTGCACACCGCCGGCGGCGAGCTGCTGCCGGCCTCGGTCGTGATCGACGCCACCGGCCGGCGTGCCGAGTCGCGCCACTGGCTGACGGCCGCCGGCATACCGGTCGCCGAGGACCTGGTCCAGCCCTCCGCCCTCACCGGCTACAGCCGCCAGTACCGGCTGCGCGGTACCGGGCGCCCAGGACCGCTCAACCGCGGCAACGCGAGCGGCGGGGTGTGGGACCACTACGCCGCCGCGCTGCACCCGGCGGACAACCACACCTTCGCCGTCGCGGTGATGGTGCCCCCCGGCGACCCGGCCACGGCACGCCTGCGCGAGCCGGCCGCGTTCACCGCCGCCGCCCGGGCCACTCCCGGTATCGGTGCCTGGCTCGCACCCGGGGTCAGCGACCCGCTCACCCCGGTCAACGTCATCGCCTGCCCGCCGAACACACTGCGCGGCACGGTGACGACACGGCAGCGGCCGGTGGCCGGACTGTTCGCGGTCGCAGACGCGGCCTGCGTCACCAACCCGCTGTACGGCCGCGGCATATCGCTCGCGCTGGACCACGCCTTCCGGCTCGCCGACCTGCTCGCCGGCGCGGCGCCCGACCAGGCGCTCGGGCAGGAGGCCGCCCGGCTCGCCGAGCAGTGCTTCACACCCTGGTACGAGTTCGCGGCTCGTGAGGACGCGGAGCGAGCCGCTCAGTGGAAGGCGGCGACCGAGGGCGACCGGCCGCCGACGCCGCCCCAGGAGCAGCGCGGCGACGGACCGAGTTCCGCCCAGGTGCGGGCCGCGGCACTCACCGACGGGCTGGTCTGGCGTTCCGTCACCCGCGTGATCATGGGGCTGAGCACTCCGGCCGCGGCCTTCGGCGACGAGAAGTTCCGGGCCCGGGTGGAGCAGGCGTCCCCGGTCGATCCGGCGCTGCTGCCCGCGGTGCCGAGCCGGGACGAGTTCCTCCACCTGATCGCGGCAGCGGAAGGAGCGTAGTGGAGACCACCCTTGAGGCCACCTCGGTGCGCGACCGGGCACAGCTCCCGCACGCCGAAGCCATGCCCCCCGGCACGGTGCGGCGCCGGGTGCTGCTGGCCCCGATCACCGTGACGCCGTCCAAGCCCCTGACACCGAGTCATCTCAAGGGGCTGCTGTGGACGGACGTGATGTACCGGGCCACCGCGCAGCTCGCCGAGGTGACCTACCGATACAGCCCCACCACCTACCACCTCACCGAGCAGACCCTCGGGTTCTGGGAATACCTCGACCGCACCGTCGGGGACACCGACTACTCCGGTCTGACGGAGGAGGCCATCGGCGAGTTGTACGTCGGCTACCGCTCCGAAGGACAGCGGGCCGGGCTCGCCGCCCTGCGTCCGTACGAGGAGGCCGTCGAGCTGCACGGCTGGGTCCACCCGGCGAGCGCCCGGGTCCTGGAGCTGTGGGCGGCGCACTACGCGCGCCTCGGCATGCACGACCCCGGTCTGCTCGCGCACCAGCCGCCCGGCCTGGGACTGGAGGAGGTGATCGACCGCCTCGGCGCCGTCGGCATGTGTCTCGACCAGCGCGCCTACGGCGGCCCGGTCTTCCTCGACGCCACCCGCTACGGGCTGCCGCTGCGCCAGATCGTCGACGCCCAGGGCCGGCCCAACTACCTCGCCTGCGCCCTGCGGGAACTCGTACCGCTGGCACCACGGTTCGACGAGATGGTGCTGCTGTACGACCGCGAGCTGGAACCCGACTACCTGCTGCTGGAGCGCACCCTGTCCGAGTTCGGAGCAACCGTGCGCAGGGTCACACTCGGCCGGGTGCCCATCGACGGGGTGATCCGCTCCGCACGCCATGGTGACTGGCACGACCACACCACCGGCGCCGTGCTGAGCAGGGCCGCGGCCGAGTACGACGATCCCGTGCTCCGGCTGGGCCTGCGCCTGTACTTCATCGCGGTGCTGGGCCAGGGCCAGCAGCAGTCCTTCCGCCACGAGGCGCTGCGTCAGAGTCTGGCGCGTGCCGCCCGGCTGCTGTCCCGCGCGAGCGCCACCGACCCGGCACCGCTGGAGGAGGTGCTCTCCCGGCACCGCGGAGACCACCTCTACGTCAATCCGTACCGGCTGACGTCCAGTCTCCTGGCCAGACACCGGCCGGCACCGAGTCCCGACCTGCTCTCGGCGGTGTACCTGTGACCGCCTCCCAGGAACTGCTCCGTGCAGAAGTGGCCCGGCGCATCGTGACCGCCAGGCCCGAGCTGGCGGCTCGCCACGACCTGCTGACCGCCGACGGGCTGCTGGCCGCCAAGCAGGAGATCACCCGGGCCGCGCAGGACGCCAAAGTACTGGCGGTCTGTGTGCTGCGCGACTTCGACCTGCCGGCCTGGGTGCGTGCCACGTGCGCCTTCGCCGCCCGCGTCGACCGGGCCACGGCCGCCGACTGGCGCCGCGACTTCACCCGGACCGTCTTTCTCGCCGGAAACCCGGACAACCTCAAGGACCGGTTCGCCTTCGGTCATGTGGCCGACGACGGGTCGGCCGCCTGGCAGGGCCCGGCACCCGCCGAGGAGAGCACCGCCCTGCGCCGGCTGCTCAAGCTCTTCCACGGGTCGGCCGGACTGCCGACCCGTCCCTCCACGGTGGTGCGGGTCCTGGCCGACCGGGACCCGCGAGGGCGCGCTCCGGTCCGGCGGGAGCTGCACGTGGCCACGGCCGGGGTGACCATCGCCGACTCCCTGGTCCACCTCAACCACCTGCTGGTCGAAGCCGTACTGGACGAAGTCGTCGGCCCCGGCGACGAGTTGGTCGTCCGCCAGGCGCCCTGGTTGCCGGCCTCGGCCGGTCCCTTCGCGGCCGTGCGGATCGACGGCACGCCCGACCGCCCGGACCGCCTCCGTGCCTACACCGCCCTCACCGAGGAAATCCACGATGCCTGATCCGACCCCCCGCCCCGTGGACAGCCCGATCCGCTTCGGCTACCCGAGCTCCCCGCGCACGGCCCTGGACATCCTCGCCTCCGCGGGGCTCAGCGAGGATCGGGCCGTGCTCGCCCCTTACGACCTCGCCGATCCCTTCTCCGCACTGCGCCGCGGCGAACTCGACGTGAGCGTCGTCAAGTTCGGCCCGCAGGAACCGGACCTCGTCACGAGCAAGGTGCTGCACTTCGAGCCACGCGCCGTCGTGGTGAGCGCGCGGCATCCGCTCGCCGGCCGCGACACCGTCTCCGTCGAGGAGATCGCCGCATACGACGCCTTCGAACGCCCGGGTGACTTCCCCGAGTACCTGTGGGACGACATCGTGCCGCGCCGTACCCCACAGGGCCGGCCGATCCACCGGCGCCACCGGGTGAACGGTATTCCGGAGATGATGGCTCTCGTCGTGCAGTCCGACGCGGTGCATCTCTCGGTGGCCTCCTTGGCGGACATGGCGCCGCCGGCCATCCGGGTCGTACCCGTCCATGATCTGCCGCCCGCACCGGTCTGCCTGGCCTGGTACCGGCATGCGGAACTGCCCGGACACGTGGCGCGGTTCATCGCCGCCGCGGAGGCCGCGAGCCCGGTGGCCGCAAGCCGGTGACACCGGGCCCCGGGCCGCCGCGCGCGTTCCGTCAGCCGTGCAGCACCCGGCGGATCGCGTCGATCTGGTCGCGCACCATCCGCTCCGACACCGCGGCTTCGGTGATTCCGGTGCAGGCGTGGAAGGTGCCGGGGTAGTGGTGCAGCTCGGTCGGCACGCCCGCCTGGACGAGCCGTGCGGCGTAGTCGAGGGCCTCGTCGCGCAGCGGGTCGAACTCGCAGGCCGAGATGAAGGTGGCGGGAAGCCCTGTCAGGTCGTCGGCCCTGGCCGGTGCCGCGCAGGGCGGGACGCCGGTCCGCTCCGAGCCGTCCTTGCCGCCCAGGTAGTGGTGCCAGCTCAGCAGCGCGGCGCCCCGGTCCACCACCGGTGTGTCGGTGAAGGCACGGGCCGACGGGGTGTCCAGCCGGTCGTCCAGCACCGGGAAGCTCAGGCACTGCATCCGCAACGGCAGCCCGCGGTCGCGGGCCAGCAGGGCCAGCCCGGCGGCCAGCCCGCCGCCCGCGCTGTCACCGGCCACCCCGAGCCGGTCGGGATCCACACCCAGTTCCGGGCCGTGCCGGACGACCCACTCCAGTACGGCGCAACAGTCGTACAGACCGGCCGGGAACGGGTCTTCCGGCGCCAGGCGGTAGTCGACCGAGAACACCATGACCCGGGCCTGTTCGGCGATGCGCAGCACAGCCGAGTGGTTGGTGTCCAGGTCGCCGCTGACCAACCCGCCCCAGTGCATGTACACCAGGCCCGGTATCGGTGCGGTGACTTCGTGCGGCCGGTAGACGCGCACCGCCACCTCGGGAGCGCCGGGCGGCCCGGGCACCCTGCGGTCCTCCACTTCCACCGGCTCGGTGGGCCGGTACACAGGCAACTGCGCGACCAGCGACGTCAACTCGGCGCGGGCCTGGACCACATCGTTGTAATCCATGGGCTTGAGCTGCGGTGCCCAGGGGGCCAGCTCGGGGTCGTACAGGTAAGCCATCAGCTTCCTCTCGCATGGACTCGCCAGCTGCTCCCGCATCCGTCTCGTCGGACTGCCCGGAGCAACTGCGCTTGATCCATTCTCTCTTCCGGCCCCCGCCGATGTGGCGGAACCGGGTCTCGGTACAAGGGCCGGGCCGTCGCGTCGTAGGCCGCTACCAGCAGGATCGGGTCCTCCGGGGGCAGACACCACGGCCGGCCCGGTGCAAAGGCCGCCGTCGGCAGGACCACGGTCACGTCTTCGCGCGGAGGAAGACCTGGAACATCCTCCGCGACTGCCGTCCGCAGGGCGACGGCATACCCACCGAGGTGCTCGGCATCGCCCGACTGCACAACCTGACAATTCTCAGTCGAGACAGAACTCGTTGCCCTCGATGTCCTGCATCACGATGCACGAGTCGTTGCCGTCATAGAGCAGTCGCACCCGTACCGCGCCGAGCGGGACCAGTCGTGCGCACTCGGCCTCGAGTGCGGCGAGGCGTTCTTCACCCACGAGCCCGGTGCCGACCCGCACGCAGAGATGCACCCGGTTCTTGACGACCTTGCCTTCGGGAACGCGCTGGAAGAACAGCCGCGGGCCCACGCCTGAGGGATCACTGCATGCGAACCATGAACCCTGATCCTCAGCAGACCGGGAGCGCTCGAAATCGTCCCACGTGGCGAACCCCTCCGGTGGCGGCGGTACGACGTACCCCAACACCTCGCACCAGAAACGAGCGAGGCGCTCGGGTTCCGCGCAGTCGAAGGTGACCTGGAACTGCTTGATCAATGACATCGGCGCACGATAGCAGGGGGATTGTCTTGCTCAATCGCCGGTGTGGAGCCGCATGTTGTCGGGAGGACGGCCGCTGCGACGCTCCTCCTCATGACCCAAGAGGACGCATCCTTACTCAGGGAGGCTTCCACCCGGGGGCGGATCCGGCGGCTGAGGCGACGCCCCGTCGCCGGGCTCGCGGCCGGCCGCGGCGTCGGCGGGACCGACGACGACCGATGACGGATCCCGCCCGGCGCCTGGGTGCCGTACACCGGGCCGCTGCGGTGCTGGATGACGTGGGTGAGCTCACGGGCGAGCGTGGTACGGCCCTGGTGCGAGGTGGGATCGCAACTGCCCCGCCGGAAGACGACGTTGTCGCCGACGGTACAGGCCCGGGCACCGATCTCCTTCGCCGACTCGTGTGCCGCCGAACCGGTGTGCACGCGTACGCCGTCGAAGTCGGCGCCCAGTCGGCCCTCCATGTCCGTACGGGTGTCGGTGCCCAGTGGCTCACCGCCACCGGACGCGATCACGTCGTGGACGCTGGAACGCGCCTCGTGGTGCTCCGGTTCCGGTTCGGCGTTCCGCTGGAGCGCCGCGCCGACCGCCGCGTTGCCGACCGCCCGCCGAAGGCTGCTCGTCCCGGAGCGGCCGATCACCTCCGTACGCCCGGTGTCGGCGGCCTTCAGCAGATGCGGGGGGCCGCCTTGGCGGACTCGTCGTGCTCGTGGTCCTGTCCCTGATCGTATGCGCGTATCCGGCGCTCCCCGCGGAATGCCGGACGTCCGCCTCGGGCGTCAAGCGTCGCGGGCGGTGCCTGCTGCCGTCCAGGCCGGGCCGTGCGGGGGAGACGCAGCGCGGATTGGTGATCAGATCGAGGTCGCGGCTGAGCGCCATGGCTGCACCAGCCTTTCGAGCCGGCGCTCCGGAAACGACACCCCCGGCTCACGACCGTCAGCCCCTTGCGGCGCTGACGGTCCTACGACCCATTCCCGGCGCGGTGCGCCAGGTGGCGACCAGGGCGACGGCAAGCAGCAGCTCGGCGATGTCGCCGCCGTAGTACATGATTTCCGCGCCGCCTTGGACCTGGTCGATCGGAGCATGGACATCGACCCAGAAGCCGCCGTACATCAGCTGTGAGATCACCGCGTGCGTCGCGACAGCGACACCGAGGAAGATCAGCCTGGCACGTACGCCCGGCCGGAACGGTGCGGGATCGGCACCGGCGACGATGTAGGCGAACAGGTATCCGGACAGCAGGAAGTGGGCGTGCAGCAGCCAGTGCGCTGCAGGGTTGCTCATGGTCGTGTTGTACAGGGGGGTGAAGTAGAGCACCGCGAGGCTGCCGGTGGACAGCGCGAGCGCCACCGCAGGATGGGCGACCAGGCGGGCCGGCCTGCTGTGCAGGACGGTGGTCAACTGCCGTCCCCGCGCCCGCGGCAGTGTGCGCAGGACAAGAGTGAGGGGGGCTGCCAGGACGAGGGCCAGCGGCGCGTACATGCCGATGAGCATGTGCTGGGCCATGTGGCCGCGGAAGTCCTCGTGCGCGAAGGGGGCCACGGGCGGCAGCAGCGCCATGCCGAGCAGGAAGATTCCGGCCAGGAACCATGCCGTTCGCCACCGGCTCCAGCCCAGTGCCGGATTCCGGCGACGTGCCCGTCGCGCCAGCAGCAGGTAGGTGCCGGCGGCGGCCAGCAGGGCGAGCATGGGCAGCAGTGACTCCAGGACGGCGCCGCCGGCTGAGTGCCCGCGTGCGGGCATGTCATGGTCCATCAGGCCGGCCGGCCTTCACGCAGACCGGCCGGGGCGTCGGGGTCGAAGGGCCGGCCGCTGCGCTGCAGCAGATAGCCGCCGGCAACCAGCAGCGCGCCCAGGACCAGGAAGGCGACGTCCCACCACACCTGGTACGGGCCGCCGTGGACGTGGTGGATGCCCAGGACGTGGTGGTCCAGGACGCCCTCGACCAGGTTGAACAGCCCCCAGCCGACGAGCATCCAGCCCCACAGCACCCGCGAGGTCCATACCCGCAGCCGGTTGCGGGTGACCCGCGCGTACAGCATGGCGAGTCCGAGCAGCACCGAGATCCAGCACGTCGTGTGGAAAATGCCGTCCCACAGGGTGTTCATCTCCAGGCCCGAGACGGTGTGGGGGTCGTAGTACTTCACACCGATGCGGTCGTGGTTGGTGCTGGAGAGCATGTGGTGCCACTGCAGCAGCTGGTGCAGCAGGATACCGTCGGCAAACCCGCCCATCCCCACTCCGAGCACGATGCCCGGCAACTGGATACTGGCCGGTCGGGTGATGCCGGACCGGGCTTCGCCCACTGTGGCCATCGCTCGCCTCCGTTCCTGCTTCTCGCTCGGCTGTAGGCACTTCCCAAGCGGGTTTCCCTGTCTGCGGCACTGATCCCCGTCCCTGTCCTCCATCCGGCCCTGCGTCGTCGGCTTTCACGGGAGCGGACAGCCCACCTGGCAGCAGCACCGGATTCGCCGGCACGTCGCGCGAGCGCGGCGAGTCCCCGGTTCCAGCGCGCCCCGCCGACCGGCGGGGGTTCCACGGCGACCGGTCCGCCCTCCGGAAGGACTCTGCGGCCTACGTACTGCAGACGGCCCCGACGAGCATGCGGTCGTACGGTGCCCTTTCGTGGGGATCGCGGGTTGGCCGGCAGCCGGGCGTCCTCCTCGAAGATCCCCTCGGCCCAGCGGTAAGGAAGCCGGTGGCCCGGCCGGTCTCGGGCACACCTCGAGCGTCGGCGTTCCGGCCGGGGCCTTGCGGTCGTCGCACGAGGTTGACGCGCAGTCAGAAATCTGCTTTAACTCAATAACTATGGATCTAGATAAAGACGGCTCGCCGTCGCCGATCGAGTTCCGTCTCGATCCGGGATCAGGGGTGCCCACCTACTTGCAACTGGTCCAGCAGGTGGAGCAGGCGATGCGGCTGGGGTACCTGCGGCATGGAGATCAGCTGCCGAGGGTCAAGGACGTCGTCGCCGGGCTGGCGATCAACCCGAACACGGTGTTGAAGGCCTACCGGGAGCTGGAACACCGGGGCTTGGTGGCCGGCCGTCGGGGAGTGGGGACGTTCGTCGAGGGCACCGTGGAGCGTGTGGGGCTGCGGGAGCAGGCAGCCCTGCACAAGAGCCTGCTGGCCTGGATGCGGACGGCGAACGAGGCCGGGGTGGACGAGGAAGGCATGAGTGCCCTGTTCACCGCAGCCCTGCACGATCTGCGGCACAGCCGTGCGGGCCGCGCGGACGAGGAAGGCGGCAGCAGCCGGGCAGGGGTGGTCGCATGAGCAGCGGTCTGGCGATCGAGACGGCCGGACTCGGCAAACGCTACGGCCGCACGTGGGCCCTGCGGGACTGCTCGCTGGCGGTTCCGGCCGGACATGTGGTCGGCCTGGTCGGCGCGAACGGTGCGGGCAAGACAACACTGTTGAGCCTGGCGGTAGGTCTGGCCAGGCCGACGACGGGACAGGTGCGAGTGGCAGGCGGCAGGCCGGCGGGTTCGGCTGCGGCGCTCGACGCAGTCGCCTTCGTGGCCCAGGAGGCGGCGCTCTACCGCAATCTGTCCGTGGCCGACATGCTGCGGATGGGGCGCGCCATGAACCGGCGATGGGATGCCGACCGTGCCCAGGACCGCCTGCAGGAGCTGGGCATTCCCCTGGCGAAGAAGGTCGGGTCTCTGTCCGGCGGCCAGCGCTCGCAAGTGGCGCTCACCCTTGCGCTCGCCAAACACCCGGAACTGCTCATCCTGGACGAGCCGTTGGCCGCACTGGATCCGGTTGCGCGCCAGGACTTCATGTCGGCGTTGATGACGGCCGTGTCGGAGGACGGCATCTCGGTGGTGTTCTCCTCCCACGTGGTCGCGGAACTGGAGCGGGTGTGCGACTACGTGGTCGTCGTACACAGCGGCCGGATCCAGGTCTGCGGTGAGGTCGAGGAACTGGTGGCCGGGCATCACGTCCTGACCGGTCCGGCCGCGCAGGCCGACTCCGTCACACAGCGCTTCCCCGTCATCCGGGACCGACGCACTGCCGCCCAGGCGCACCTGCTGGTCCGTACCCCCGACCCGTCGGCCGCACTGCCTGGTTGGCAACGGCACCCGGTCGGCCTGGAGGAACTGGTGCTGGCCTACATGCGCGAACCCTCCGCCTCAGCCCTGCCCGGCCCGAAACCCCTACGCGGCGAACAGGTGGTCCACTGATGGCGATGACCGATGCACCGTCCCTGGCCCGCGGTGCCTCGCTGCCCCGGCTCGGCCTTGTCTGGGTGACCTGGCGCCAGCACCGGTTCGCTGTCTTCGGGATGCTGGGAATGCTGGCCTGCTTCGCCGCGCTGATGGTGGCCGGAGGCATAGAGGCACGTTCAACCTACGAACAGCTGGGGCTGGCCCAGTGCACGTCCTACTCCAGCGGCCGCTGCCGGCAGCTCGCCGACGACCTGTTCACTTCCTATGCGACGAAGTGGCCGCTCATGTTCCTCTTTCTGCTGCCAGGGGCATTCGGTGCCTTCCTCGGAGGGCCGCTGATCGCACGGGAGCTGGAGACGGGAACCTACCGGTTCGCCTGGACTCAGGCCGCCGGGCGCACGCGCTGGCTGCTGACCAAGCTGACGCTGGTCGCGGTGGCACTGGTCGCGGTGACGGAGGCATTCGGCGCCCTGTACACGTGGTACAACGCCCCGCTGGACCACGTCCTGCCCATGGGATTCGGCGACTATCTCAACTTCGAGCTGGAGGGGATCGTCTTCCCGGTCCAGACGCTGCTGGCCTTCACGGCAGGCGTCTTCGCCGGCCTGCTCATCCGCCGCACCATGGTCGCGGTGGGTGCCGTCTTCCTCGGCTCGTTCGGCCTGCTCATGGCGACCGTTCTCAAGCTCCGCCAGCACTACATGACGCCGCTGACCACCATCGCCAAGCCCGGTGCACGTGACTGGGTGACCGGCACGGCATACGCAGATCCCACCGGTCACCCGCTCAGCGACTCCCAGAGCCACAGCCTCTACATGAAGTACATGGCGCAACTTCCGTCCACCAACCGGCTCCCCTCGGTCACCTACAGGGACTGGCTCCAGGCCCGGCACTACACCATCGTGACGAGCTACCACCCCGCCAGCCGGTTCTGGACCTTCCAGCTCATCGAGGCCGGCTGGATGGGCCTGCTCTCCCTGCTCCTGGCCATCGCCACCATCTGGCTGGTCCGCCGCAAGATGGGCTGACCCACCTGACCGCCCGCAGTCGCTCATCCCATCCCGGCACGCCGCGGAGAACACCTCTTCCCGCGACCGTTCGGTGGCACCGGATCCCGTCGGGGCCACCGACGACGCAGGCACTCGTTGTCCAGGACGGTCTTCTTCGCCCCCACTGCGACGGCTTCGTCCGGCCCGGGGTGGGTCGTCGGCCTCGGTGTCGTGGCGGCACCTACCTTGGGTTCTGGAGCAGCCGCTCAGCCACGCCGAGCTCGCTGAGCTCGAGGCACAGATGAAGGTGCGGCTGCCGGAGGATTTCCGAACGTTCCTCCTTCGTGTCGGCGCCGGCGGCGCTGGTCCCGCCTATGGCGTGTTCCCGGTGCGGCGAGTACAAGGCAGCTGGCGGTGGGAGGGCGACGGCGCCGGGCTGGCAGACCTGTCCCGGCTCGCCGAGCCCTTTCCCGAGCAGGGCCCGGACCCGAAGCTGCTGGAGGAACTGGCGGACCAGTGCCCCGATGAAGAGGACCTCGACGAAGTCGAAGAGTTCGACGACGCCATCAACGCGTGGGACGAACGCTGGGACGCCGTCATGTTCAACCCTGACCGCACCCAGTGACCTTTGCTCGTTGGTACACCGACTGGCTGCGCCACGCCGAGCACACACCACGGGGAGCAGCCTAGTGGCTTGTCTCGTGACCTCGGCCAGGTGATTGAGGCATGGTCGGCCGGAGGTTTTGCCAAACGGTCGACCAACGATCGTCCCTGCTCAGATAGCTTCCCGGCATCCGCTGAAGGTGACGGGCGGGTTGCTTGGGCCATGGTGGCAGCAGCAGCCCGCTGGGAGGCATGTGATGAGTTCGATCCACGTCGTGGAGACAGCGGCCGCGCTGCCGGTTGCCTGGACCTCCTGCTCCTTGGGACAGGTGGGGACGGCCTGTGTGAAAGTCCTGCGTATGGACAGCAGACCGGTCCAGGAAGAGGTTCACGGGGCTGATGAGGTACTGCTGGTACTTGACGGACGGCTGGAACTGCTGGTGGAGGGCGCCGAAGTCGCCATGGAGACAGGCGAGATGTACCGGGTGCCGGCAGGCGCGCGACACGCTGTCCGCCCTGGCAGTCGCGGCACCTTGATGATCGTGGAGGAACCCGGGGCGTGAAGGAGTTCAGGCGGTGTAGCCGGGTTTGTTGCTCGCCGTCGGCGCGAGCGCGGCCTCGATCACCGTCAGCTCCGCCGCCCGGGCCAGCACCGGCCGCAGCCCGCGCCCGCTGGAGCATGCGCAGTGCACCGACCCGTGCCGGACAAGGGCCGTCGCCGCAACGGCGCCGGCCGAAACGCCGAGCCACGTCGTCGTCGGCGTCGCGCCGGAGAAGAACGGCATGGGAGTTGCCGGAGCCGTGGCCCGGTTCAGCCCCGGCCGGTGGCCCACGGGAGCAGGGCCTCTTGGCAGCTCGATGGGTGTGTGCGTCAACGAGCTCTCCAGGAGGCCCTGTCCCTGCCCTACGCTCCCGCTGTCGCCGTGCGCGGCACCCACGGTGCCACCGACGGCGGCGCGGCGTGCGACCCGACTCGGCTCAGGTCGGTGCGTCCTCTGGTCGGAGCGACGAGCAGCTTCGGCTCCGAGGATCTCGCAGCGCCGGCGGAACCGGGTCCGTCAACGGCGAGCTCGAAGTCCTGATGCGCCTTGGCGTCCAGAGCCAGCGGCAGGTGGATACGCCCGTCCCCGACCATGCGTCGTACCTGAGCGCGGCTGAGACCGAGCCCGAGCACGAGCAGTCGTTCGACACGAACGGGCGCGGGCAGCTCGAAGCTGACCAGGACCTTCAGCGGTGTCGGGTCGTCGAGTGCGTAGAGGGGCGTGCGGGTCTCCAGCGCCCAGGTACCGGTCCAGTCGAGGCGGTATCCGTTCTTCGTGGCGAGCGACGCACTCATCGTCAGCTCGCGGACGACGGCAGGGTCATTGTCCTCGTACGCCACCAGACGAGCGGACTCCAGCGTCGAGACGTGGACGCGTTCGTGGACGGGGACCTTCGAGGTCCGGTCGCACGCCACACAGCTCAGGAGCAGCCAGACGTCGAGGAGCTTGCCGTTCGCGTTGACTCGGATCTTGCCCGAGGGACGGTGACGCGTGCCGGAGCAGTCCGGGCAGGGCCGTACGACAGTGGGCAGGGCGGACTGACGCACGGCCCACAGGGCCTTGCGGTCGGTATTCATGGATGTGGTTGCTTTCAGGACTCAGCAGGAGCTCTCGCGGGTCTGGCCGCGGCTCCTGGAACATGACGGATGCACACGCGGGCGCGAGTCATTGCCTCGGGGCCGAGTGGTCAGGCTCAGAGGTCAGTCGCGCGACAGGTTGGTCGTTGCTACGTGGCAGCCGTTACAGGTCCATGGGGGCGATCATGATCGAGCCCTCGGCCCGCAGGCAACTCGTTTTCCGCGGGCCCGCCGACGAACCCTGGCAGCGCCTCGGCCTCGCTGCAGGCAAGGCCCAAGTCCCGCAGCGAGCCGACCGCGAAGTGCAGGTCATCTCCCGCATCAGCGTCAGCCGGTGCCGGGCGGAGCAGGCGCCGGCCCGGGCAGGTCGTCGCCGACGAAGCCCTCTCGTCCAGGAAGATCCGCGCCCATCCGCACAGGCGGCACCAAGGCCTCGATCCCGGAACGGACCGGCCGGACGCGGGTCGGTGACACCACGCTGCCGGACGGTTCGCACCCGTCGTCGCCGTCGGCCAGGAGACCGCATCGCGTCGGCCTCCGCCGTCGCCCGGGCCATCGGACATCGTGTCAGGCCGTTGCGTCTACAGCGTTGTCATGCCCGGCACCGTGCGCACGCCCCGCCACCCGGGTCGGCCGAGACGAGAAGGGCGGCAAGACCGCGTGCCGCACCGACACGCGCAAGCTCTGGCCGGGCGAGCCGTCCGGAACATGCCGTTGAGTGGAGCAATTCGGCGTCAGGCCGGGTGATGCACACCAGGCTGGACCTTCGCCGGTGTCGTGTGACAGGAGTCCCGTGTGCGAAGACCGCGTAGGCCGAACCGTCCGGTATGTCGTCCGCCCGTGGGCACGGCCGACCGGGCCGTCCCGCCCGGGCCCATGGCGCTGACATTCTGGAGCGACACATGAGCAACGGACGTCCCGGTCACGATCCCGAGGCCGACGCCGCCGCACGGACCCGGTTGTCCCCGCCTCCGGCGTGGATGCGGTGGCTCCCGGTCCTGTACGTCGCCGGCGTTCTGCTGCTCGAAGCGGTCACGCCTGTGGAGTGGCCGGTCAGCTTCGTACTGATCGCCCTGTCTCTTGTGACCGCCTTCGCCCATGGGCCCGTCGTCGTCGGTGGCGCCACGGTGTTCGCGGTCCTCCTGGAAGGGGTGCTGGCCGGCACTCCGTGCTGTGCGGGCCGGCAGGTCGGCTATCTGTGGGACCGCCACTACGTGGCCATCTACGTCTGCACCGCACTGGTGGGCATCCTCGGCATGATGCTGGCCGCCCACCGGGTCCACCGCGAGCGCACGCTCGCCGACGTACGCTTCGTGGCCGACATCGCGCAGCGCGTGCTGCTCAGACCGGTTCCCCACCGGATCGGCAACCTGCGCCTGGAGAGCCTTTACCTCTCTGCCTCCGCGCAAGCGCGCATCGGCGGCGACCTCTACGAGGCCGTCCCCACCGAGTACGGGGTTCGGCTGCTCATCGGCGACGTCCGCGGCAAGGGGCTGCTCGCCGTCGACACCGCTGCCGCCCTGCTCGGCGCGTTCCGCGAAGCAGCGTTCGAGGAACCCGATCTTCCCGCCCTGGTGGACCGCGTGGAGACGAGCATGCAGCGCAGGGCGGCGCAGCTGGGCGGAAGCGAGGTGGGTGAGCGGTTCGTCACCGCTGTCTTCGCCGAGATCCCCACCGGCGGTCATGTCGTCCGAGTCGTCAACTGCGGCCACCCTCCCCCTCTTCTCCTCAGCGTCGGGGAGGTGCGCGAACTTGACCGGGGACGGTCGGCTCCGCCTCTGAACCTCGGCGTGCTGGTCACGGAGCCGTATCACGTCGAGGTCTACCCCTTCCGGCCCGGCGAGCAGCTGCTGCTCTACACAGATGGCGTCACGGAGACGCGGGATGCGGCCGGTTCCTTCTACCCCCTTCTCCAGCGACTCCGTTCCTGGGGCCCCCTCCCGCCCGGTGAGCTTCTGGACCTGCTCCACCAGGACCTGCTGGTCTACAGCCACAACCACCTGAAGGACGACACCGCGGCCCTCGCCGCCTGTTTGCTTGCCGACGAGCCGTCCGCACCACCTCCATCACCCGCAGGATGAGCCGAGTTCGGCGCGTCGGCGGCGCTGCAGAAAGCGGCGCGTGCCGCGCCAGGCGCAGAGCCTCCGGGGCGTCGCCGGCCTGACGCGAGGGCGCACGGCGTCCGGATGTGAGCCCTGTACGCGCCCCTGCCTTTGTGAGAAGACTGCGTCCTGTCGGCGGGCAGGTGACCGGAAGCCTGTCCGGTTGCCCAACTCGTGAGGAAGGCGGGTCGAGCCGCGTGCAGTTGCGTCTGCCCACGTCCCTGTCCGAAGCGCAGGAGTGTCTCGCCGAGGCGGCCGTTCCGATCGGAGGGGCGACGCTCCTGTGGGCCATCTGGCAGCGGGACGGATTCCCGGAACTGGCCATGTCGTTGCGCGACCTGCCGGATGCCAACGTCGTCGAACGTGGGACGCTCGGCGCCGCTGTGGTCCTGAACCGTCTCGACGACCGTGTGCCGGACGTACTGCGCCTGGCGGCCGCCACGGTGGGAACGGGCGCCGTGCGCCGTACCGCGACGGTCGGCGGCAACCTCGTCGGCAGCACACTGCGCTGTCTGCTGCCTGGTGCACTCGTCCTGGACGCCCGTGCCAGAGTGCTGGAGTCGGACGGTGTGCACGAGACCGACCTGGGCGAAGTGGTGGCCAAGCGGCCCGTGCTGCTCAGCCTCCACTGGCGTGAGCCGATCGCCTGCGCGTACCGCAAGCTGCCTTCCGACACAGACGGACGCCCGCCTCTCGTCGTCGCCTCGGCCCTGTGCACCGACGACGGCGCAGGTGTCCGCCTTCGTGTCGCTGTGCGCCACGGCTACGACGTGCTCAGCGGCACATCGGTCTGCGGCACCGACACCGATGCCGAACGGGCTCTCCTGGCGCTGCGCGACACGACCGTCGGTGACCTGCCGACCGCTGCCTGGGAAGTCGTCCGCTCGCAGGTCACCGGTCTACTGAACGGGCACGGCTCGGCCTGACGCACGGCCGCCCGGCCTCGCCGCCCGAACCGGCAGGGTGTGGCGGCGTCCCGTCCGGCCCGATGGCGGGCGGCGGGCGGTGGGACGACGGGGAGAAGGGCGCCGTCGGCGCCGACCGCGCGCCCGATGGTGTCGCCATGGCGGCCGTGATCAGCGGCACGCCCTTTTACCTGCGACCGGGCCCTGGCTGCGGCGAGCACGCTGGTGGCCGCCAGGGCGTAGACGGCCTGCAGCATGTTCAGGGCTGGAGTGGTCAGCCGCACGTCGGGCGACCGGATCAGTGCGAGCGCACGGTGCCCACGGGCTTCCGAGCACCATGCGGATCAGCGTGTGCACGCGCGAAACCGGGCTGCCGGGCGCTCTCGCGTTCCAGCAGCCCGGCTGCACGGCGGGTGGCGCCGGTACTACCGAGATCTTCCAGTGTCTCTGTCACCACGAACGGGTGGAGGACCCTGCGGGGAAAGCCATGGGTGTCGGGCCTTCCGGTGGTCTTCAGCGCCCGGTGCAGCGTCTACGCGGGCTCAGTAGGCGGAGTTGACGTTGTCGATGGAGCCGTAGCGGTGAGCGGCGTAGTTGGCGGCGGCGGTGATGTTGGCCACGGGGTCGGTGGTGCTGTGGGCGGTGCCGGCGACGTGGTAGGCGTTGAAGGTGGGGTCGATGACCTGAAGGAGACCCTTGGAGGGGGTGCCCTTCTGGGCGTTGACGTCCCAGTTGTTCTGGGCGGTGGGGTTACCACCGGACTCGCGCATGATGTTGCGCTTGAGGCCCTCGTAGCTGCCGGGGATGCCCTTGGCCTTCATGATCTCGAGGGACTGCTTGATCCAGCCGTCGAGGTTGTTGGCGTAGTGGGAGGAGCTGCCCCCCGCGGTGTGGCGGCCGGCGGAGGTGGCCGTGGTCGAGGCCTTCACCTGCGTTGCTTCGGCGGCCTGGGCGGTGGTGGGCATCAGGGTCAGGGCGGCGGCTGCGGCGCCGGTGGTGGCGATGCCGGCGATGGTGAGGGTGCGCAGGCGGGCGATGCGGGTGCGGGTGGTGTTGACCATGCGGAAGGAACTCTCCAGGGGAGTCGTCAGCGGTACCGGCCGCGGTGGAGTGCGGTGGCGTGGGTGGGGTCCCGGCGCTGGAGACCGGAGCGGGCGGGGCTGGTGGTTCCGGCCCTGTCCGTCTGGTGGCTCCCAGCGACGACAGCAATGGTTAGCGGCGGCCGGGGCGGGGCGCAATGGTGTGACGTACTACCCGACTACGGAGAAATGCCCGAATTGGGTCGATCTGGGGGTCTTTCGCGCTGTTCAGGGCGGTCTGGCTCTACGATCCGCGGTAGGATGTGATCTGCGTCCTGTGCGCGGCGTCACGCCGCCAGACCCCCTCCAGGCGGGTTCGGGCGCCCTCGGAGGGTGGATTCCGTCGGTCGTCGCACCACGGTTCGTCGCACCCGGGGTCGTCGCCGCAGTGGTGTCGGTTGCGGCGATGGTCGGTGTCGCCGGTGGGTTACGCGGCCCGGACCGGCCAGGGCGGGATCATCACCTGAGCCGGTGAGGCTCCACGACTCGGAGAAGGGGCCTGGACCGACTGGATCGACGCTGGGTCCAGTGCCGTCATCGCCACCCAGGAACGCCGTCATCAGGGTGACGTTCCAGGGCACGAGACAGGATTAGGCTGATCGGCGTTCCGCGTGCCCGTCTGACCTGGAGTGCCGTGTGCCTGAACCGCTGACCGTCGCCGTCGCCCAGCCTCGCTGCGTTGATCTGGACGTTGCCGCCAATGCCGCTCTGCACGCCGAGGCAGTGCTGCGCGCGGGGGCACGCCTGGTCGTCTTCCCGGAGCTCTCGCTCACGGGCTACGACCTCGCCGCACCGGCGGTGGCCACGGACGATCCCCGGCTTGCCCCACTGGTCGACGCGTGCCGTAGTACCGCCGCGGTGGCGCTGGCCGGCGCCCCCCTGCGTGGCGAGGACGGGCGCGAGTACATCGCGACTCTGGCCGTCACAGGCGAGGGGGCGGCGCTCGCGTACGCGAAGATGCACCTGCACGGAGACGAGGGGCTCCGCTTCACCCCGGGCGAGAAGCCGACGGTGCTGGAGGTCGACGGGTGGCGGATGGGACTCGCCGTATGCCGCGATGCGGCGGTGCCGCAGCACGCGGCCGAGACAGCGGCGCTGGGCATCGACGCGTACGTCGCCAGCACCCTTTACGGCGCAGGACCTGAGCAGTCGGCCCGTAGGGACCGGCATGTGCGGGAGCGGGCAGTGGCCCATGGGGTGTGGGTCGTTCTGTCGACCGTGGCAGGGCCGAGTGGCGAGTACCGGAAGACCTCGGGCGGCTCCGGAGTGTGGTCCCCCGATGGCTCACTGGTGGCGCAGGCCGGCCCCGAGCCCGGTGCCGTGGTGGGCGCGATCCTCGGCTGACGTTTCGCGGCCGTGGTCGGCCGGTGCGGCAGCCCGAGGCGGTCCGCGACCGGGACGGCCCGCCGCGCCCCGGCGGCGGTGCCTTCCGCGAAGACCGGGGCGCGATTGCGGCAGACGATTTCGGCACCGGGCCGCTGGGCCGCCCACGCGGCCGGTGCCGGTGCCTGCCGATCGGGCTGCAGGTCGACGGAGCGCCGGGTTTCCCTTTCGGGCGAGGACGCGCAGTAGGACTTCGCGGACACGCCGTGCGGCGCTCTGTCGCCGACGCGACCGTCTACCCGACAGCGGCGCGAGCCCTGCTGGGAGGCTCCGCCCTGCGGAGGAGATCGCCCCCGCGATCGCGCAGGTCGACCAGGGCGACCATGGCCCCCTGGAGGGCGAGATCAGAAGCCCTGGCCCGGCAGAGTGGCGTGTCCGGCAGCAGCGCTGAGGGGCGGCAAGTGCGGCGGGAGCGGAGGTCCGAGCCCGAGCCGGCGCTGGTTCCGCACCGGCCACTCGGGGCCCGCCTCGACGCGGCAGCCTGAGAGTGAGTCCAGGCTTGTCAAGTTTTCTCCCTCGGGCTATATAAGAGGTCGTAGGGCATCGCTTCTGAAGCGCCTGAAGAGAGGAGTTGACCTGTGATGCTCATGCGTACCGACCCGTTCCGTGAAATCGACCGACTCGCGCAGCAGGTCTTTGGTTCCGCCGCTCGCCCTGCGGCGATGATGATGGACGCCTACCGGTCGGGGGACGAGTTCGTCGTCCATTTCGACCTGCCTGGCATCGACCCGGAGACGATCGAGCTCGACGTCGAACGCAACGTCCTGAACGTCCGCGCCGAGCGCCGCAACCCCGCTCCGGAGGGCGCGGAGATGCTCGTCGCCGAGCGTCCCACGGGTTCTTTCACCCGTCAGCTCTTCCTCGGTGACACTCTCGACACAGAACGCATCGACGCGGCCTACGACGCCGGCGTGCTGACCCTGCGCATCCCCGTGGCCGAACAGGCCAAGCCGCGCCGCATCCAGATCTCGGGCGGCGCCGGCCGCAAGGAACTCGGCAAGTAGCCGACCTCACAGAAGCGTCCCGCAGCCGCACGCAACGCCGTCCGGCTGCGGGGCGCGGCACACCCCTGCGCATGGGAGGAGGAGCCCATCAGATGACCGTGACGACGGTGCCCAGTGCGACGAACGGCCCGCGCACTTTGCCCCGCAGCCCGGGATACGGTGCCACATGGAGCGAACTGGTCGAACAGGTACGGGACTTTGGCCAATACCCCACCCGAGCGGAGGCTGAACGCGTCACCCGCGTCGTCCTGTCGGCCCTCGGCGGACATGTGGTCGGAGACGAGCGCGTCGATCTCGCCCGCGCCCTGCCAGAAGAGGCGGCCCGGGTGATCGCCGACCAGGTCCCGGCCACACGCCCGCTGACGGCCCAGGAATTCGTCGACGCGGTGGCGGCCCGCAGACAGGGAGCGACCTCTGCCACCGCCCGCTGGGACGTCAGCTCGGTCCTGAGCGTCCTGCCGAGCCTGGCCGGCGACGACCTCGTGGACCGCATCCTGAGCCAGCTTCCACCGGGTTACGCCCTGTTGTTCGGTCGGGCGGAACTGACGCCGACACCGTAGGGAAACGACCGACGACGACCGGGGCACCGCCGGTGCGGGAACTCACCGGCGGTGCCGGTGCGGCCGAGGTCGGCATCGCCGTCGCCCACGAGAAGGGACGGCGTCCGCGTGCCGGTACCCGGCAAAGCAATCGCCCTTTCCGAGGAGCCGTCGAGCCGGCTTCCGACCGAAAACCACGTGGAGCAGCCACGACGTGGCTGCGGGTTCCGGTGGCCTGAAACAGTGACCCGCCGGGGTGGCGGCGCGCCGGGCACCGTTGCCTGCAAGAACCCGCGCGTGTCTGAGCGGGTCGGATGCGCGCGACCGGCTGAGCAACGCAAGGTCGGTCTCGTCAATGCAAGCCGTCGGCCGAGAGCCGGCCGCGGGAGCGTGAATGCGGGCCCCCGGGCAGCAGCCGCCCGCCGAGCAGCACCACGCAGGCCCCGACGGTGAGCAGCCCGCCGGCGAGGAAGGTGCCTCGCACATCGGCGAGCGGCAGGACCAGGCCCCCGAGTGCGGCGCCGGCCGCGATGCCGACGTTGTAGAACCCGGAGTTCGCTGCGAGTGCCATGTCCGTGCGGCCCGGCGCGCAGCGCAGCATCTCGTTCTGGGTGGTCATGAACACCGGCCCGAGCGCACCGCCCATCAGGACCAGGAACACCGCCGCCGCCACCTGATGAGTGCCGACCGTGTACATGCCGAGCATGCCCACCGCCTGCGTGACCACGGCCGTGGACAACGCGGACTGCGGGAAGCGGTCCAGCAACGCCCCGGTGATGCTCACACCGGCGAGACACGCAACACCGAAAACCACGAACAGGACGCTGACCCTGCTCGGGGGAAACCCGCTCACGTCACCCAGGAACTTCACGAGGTAGGTGTATCCGGTGAACGCCCCGGTGGCGGAGAGGGCTCCGGCCGCCAGCACCGTCCCGAAGCGCCGGACGTCGGGACTGTGTGCGTAGGCGGCTGGTTCCTCTTCCGGACGAGAGGTCGGCAGCAGAACGGCGACCGTCACCAGGCAGACGAGCCCCGGAGCCGCCGGCAAGGCGACGGGCAGCTGCCAGTCGCTCCGCCGGCCCAGCCAGGTCCCGGCGGGAACACCGAGCACGAGGGCGAGCGAACCGGCGACGGACAGCGCCCCGACCACACGCCCGCGGACCTCGGGCGCGAACAGACCCACCGCGACCGGCCCCATCACGGCCCAGAACAACGCCTGCGCCAGCGCGGTCAGCAGCCGCGCCGCAAGGAGCAGCCAGTACGAGGTGGCCAGCGCCGCAACCAGACTGGACACGACAAGAGCGGCCAGTAGTCCCGTCAGCACATGGCGCCGGGGAACCGTCCGCGTGACGTGGACGAGCGGCAGAGACGCGAGGGCCACCGTCACGCCGTAGCCGGTGACCAGGAGACCGACCGCTGACGGTGACACCCGAAGGTTTTCGGAGATCAGGTCCAGCAAGCCGATGGGCAGGTTCTCCGCCGTGTTGAAGGTGAACGCGGCCAGCATCAGGGCTACGAGCACCGCCGATCTGTGCCATGGAGCCGGCTGTGGTGTGACCCCATGGACTCTTCGTGCCGTCGCCCGTCGCTCCCGCTCCGTGGCACCGTCCATGGAGCTACCTCACAGGGCCCACCGGTCCCGCCGCAATCGAATTCATCTGCCGCGGTGGCGCCCGGATCACCAGGCATGGCCTCGGACGGCGCCTACGAACTGCTGCGCGCTTGCTCGTCCCGAGCCGGCCTGCGAAGATCGCCGCATGATCAAGCGAAAGGACAGCCGGGCCTTCGTCCGGTGAGCCGCCCTCAGCCATGGGACCTCGGCGACACCCTCAGTGGTCAGCCTTCCCTCTACAGCCATGCCCAGGCAGTCGACCGTCAGCCGTCGGAGCAGGCACGGCACCGTCAACTCCCCGGGAAGTCCCCGCAGGCGAGCCGTCGCGCCAACCAGTCGCATGACGCTGCGGCACGGATCGCAGCCGCTGCCACCCGCCTGACCCGTTCCGTTCCCGATCGCTCGGCAGCGTCTGTCCTGGACAGACAGCTTCGGCGCATCGTGTGGCGCGACCATGCGCGAACCCTCGAGGCAACTCTCCGAGAGAGATCCCTCCCCTTCGACCGCGTGCGCCAGTTGGGCCGGTGGTTCGCCACGCGCGGCGAGCACGCGAATGCAGTACGGTTCGGCATCCTGCTGCTGGGCATGGCCGGAACCGACGACGACAGCGAGATCCTGACAACCCTGGGCACCTTCTGGGCGTTCTCGACTGAGGCCTGTGAGGCCCTGCTGAGTTCCCAGGCCGACCCCTGCCGGGCTCTCTTCGAATTGGCCCGGCAGGCGGAAGGCTGGGCACGCGTCGATGCCGTCCGCCGACTCGGGGGAGCGTCCGATCCCGGGATCAGGGACTGGTTGATCCGTGAGTCGTGCACAGGCGACGTACTGGACAGCTACTTCGCGCTGACCGCCGCGAAAGTCGGTGGTCTCGCTGATGCCCTGTCCAGAGAATCACTGGACGAGGAAACCCTGGACGGTGCCGGTAGGTTGCTCGAGGCGCTCACCGACGTCGATGGACCGGGGCCCGAGTTGGCATCGTATGACGACGCAGTATGCGCGCTGAAAGGTTATCTGCGTCACGCGACAGCAAGAGGCATCACACTGCGGCGGCTTTGGAGCCTCTTGTCGATCAACCGATTCCTGAACGACTCGAGGGCGAGCGCCATATGCCGGGAACATCACGAGTGGCAGCGTGTTCGGCACCGATTCACGGAGCTGATCGCCGGCCCGGCATCGCGTGACGTCGTGATCTCCGGCCTTGCTGACGATGAGCCGAACACTCTCCGTCTTGCGGCATGGGCGGCGAGACTGATGAATGTCCCCGCCCGCCCGGCGCTGCTGCGGAGGGCGGAGTCGCAACCGTACGACAGCACGATCTGGTTCCTGCTCATCGACGGCTGTCCGAGCAAGGACATCTCGACGGTCGTGGAGGCCGCAGAGCGCCTCCTGCCTCTTCAGGGCCTGCGAACCGGCCCGACAACTGAACTCGGCCTCGGAACGAAGTACGAGGTCGACGGGATCCTCGACATCATCGTGAGCCGACTGGACGAACACCCCGGCCACGGGTGGCCCTTGATAGAAGCTGCCCTCAACAATCGAACGAGCAGGAACCGTCGTATGGCGCTCCGGGCACTCAGAGGCTGGCCGGCCGATTTCCTCCCCCCAGGGGCACGCCAGATCCTCCTTGCTGCTGCAGCAAGGGAGCCCGTTCCCGAGCTCCGGTCAGAAATGACGCAAGAAGCCGGACGCCTTTGAACTGGGCGTGGACCAAGGGAGGTGTGCCAGGAGGCTCGATGGACGCTCTGCCGGCACGCTGGAAGGCGCCGACATCATCGTCCATCGCAATCGTCAATCGGCCCCGGCGCCCACCGCCTGAAGCCAGGGGTGCCGTCGGTCAGGTGGGGCTGCCCGTCATCCTTCGTCCGCTCTGGACAGGGCTTCGGTGATCAGGCGGGTGGCGAAGTCATGGTCGTCGGTGAGCCGGTTGATGTGCTCCGCGAGCAGGAAGGCGGTGGCCTCCAGCGGATTCATCTCGTCCTTGGTCCAGTACCCGTACTGCTTGCGCCACAGGCTGGGGCTCAGGCCGGTGCCCGCGGCGACGAGCAGGCCGGCCATGGTGGGGATGGCCTCGGGGCGGATGCTCTTGGACATCATGCGCATGGTGGCCACGAGGTTGGGCACCACGTACTCGATGACGTCCTTGCCGTGGTCCTCGTAGGCCATCCGCAGCCACTGCATGAACATGTAGATGAGGGTGCACGCCCCGTCCAGCATGTCATCGAGTCCGCCGGGGCCCAGGGACACGGCGAACTGGTCGGTCAGCGCTTGTTGTTCGGCGTTCGTCTGGGTCTTGTCGTCGTAGATGGCTTTGAGTCGAGAGTCGATCATCATGAGCGCTGAGCCCACATCGCCGGCTGGAGCGTGCTGGGGGTCGCAGGGCGATGACACAGGATTCCTCCTCAGCTGACCGTGGGCAACGCGGCGTGTTCGTACAGTAGCCCGCCGATGGTTCCAGAGGTTGACGAATCCCCATGAATCGCCTTGTGGTGGCTGTGCCCCGGACCGACGAAGGCTCCCTTGGCCCTGTAGGCGACACGGAGCAGCGTTGCAGCGTTTCGGCGGTCTGTCGGACCGGTGCCGAGTACGCGGCGCCTCTCGAATGCTCACCGCTCCGGGAGGCGCCACGGACGCCCGGACGCGGGCGAAGGAGGTGGGGGATGCCCCTCGACCAGCAGCAGTCGCCGAACTCGTCAAGGCGATCGAGACCCGGTCTCCCGCCCATCGCGTCTTCGATGTGATCACGAGCGCTGTCTGGCCTGTACGTCATCCTCGGCGCCGCGTTCCCGGCTGCCACCGGTGGCGGCAAGAGCGTCTTCCGCACCGCCGCAGGCCGGCTTCGGCGGCCTCATCCACCCGGGCTTTGCCGCGCCCCAGGGGCCATGCCGCCGACGGGCGGGCGATGGACCCTGGGGCTTCGGGAGTCCAGGAGCAGGTCCGTGACCGGTCAGCGGGTGAGCACGCCGAACTCGTTCCCGGTCCACGGGATCTGGGAGTCGACCGGAGGCTTCACGACGCGGGTGGGCGCGGTCCCGGCGACCTTGCCGCCCTTCGTGCCGACCGACCAGACCTCCGACGTGTTCGCCTGGACCGGCAGGGCGATCTCGGGCTGCCCGTCGCCGTTCAGATCCGTGACCTTGAGCAGCCTGGGGATGCGGTAGACGCCCGCGGGCCGAGGCAGGCCGGCCGTGTCGTAGCCGTAGAACGCGGCACCGGTACCGGTCACCCCCTTGGCCGAGCCCTTGAGCACGTACATGCCGCCCCCGCTGATGTAGCAGTGTTCGCAGGTGGCGTGGTTCTCGCCGGGAGCACCCACGATCAGCTCCGAGTAGCCGTCCCGGTCGAGGTCGCCCGCGGCGACATCGGCGCCGAAGCCGTCCCCCGCCTCCACGCTGCCAGGGATGCCGGTGCTGTCCTCAGTGAACACCTTCGTGCCGCGGTTCTCGTCCACGCCGCCGGAAGAGCCGTAGCTGATCTGGACCCGGCCCGCGTGGTACTCGGAATCCATGTCGTACGCCGAGTCGCCCACCGCGATGTCGCCGTACCCGTCCTTGTCGAAGTCGGCGATCACGGCGCTGTTGCCGCCCCGGACGGTGACCGGGGTCTGGCGCAGCCCGGACGCGCCGCCGAGCAGCACACGGCCTCGCCTGCGCTCCTCGCCGAGCACCACGAGGTCGTCGGTGGCGCCCTTGTTGATCCTGCCCACGGCCAGCCGCTTCTGGGCATCCGTGTAGTTGAACATGGCGCCCACGTCCACCGGCTGGACCGAGGCAGGCGAGCCGTCAGCCCTGAAGGGTCCCCGGTAGAGGCGGATCGCCATGGAGTAGCCGACGATCAGGTCGGTCTTGCCGTCTCCGGTGAAGTCGCCGGCCTTCAGCACCGTGCCGAAACCGGGTCCGGCTTCGCTGCCGGGCATCCGGGTGCCGCCCTTGAGGCCGGTGGCGCTGCCCCAGAGCAGGGTGACCTCGTCGAGGGCCTTGGAGCGCGAGGCGACCGCGAGGTCCGCGTAGCCGTCGGCGTTGAAGTCGCCCTGGGCGAGCGTCCGGCCGAACCGCTGGTCCTGACCCGCGTCGCCCGGCACGCCGGGGCTGTTCCGGGTGACGGCCTTGAGGCCGGTCCGCTGGGCGCCGTACTTCGAGCCGTACGAGACGGTGACGTAGCCGGCGTTCGGAGTCAGGACGGGGTTCCCGTCAGGACCGGCGACGTTCACCGCGCCGTCCGGGGCGCCGATCGCGAGGTCGTGGTACCCGTCACCGTTGAAATCGTCGGCGTACCGGGTGGGTGCGGGACCCGTGGTCGTGGCCTGAGCCGGGGTACCGGTGGAGACCAGCAGGCCTCCGGTGAGAGCCGTGATCGTCATGGCCGCCGCGGCGATCAAGACTGCGTGGCGGATATGGCTGCGCACGTCAGTTCCCCCATACAAGAAATCGATCGATATGACCTCCAAGACCCCTGACAGGCGAGAACGGTTGTGCGGATCTTTGTGTCGCACTTTCCGTCACACGACACCGGCGTACCGCGGTTTCCCGGCAACTCACGCTCCTCCACCGGATGCCCCGCCCCACAGCGGCCGTGTTTTCAGCGGGTCGACCTTCGCCCACGAGCTCGGGTACGCGCCGGCGACCCTCACCGCCAATCAGGCCGCATACGTCCTCCTCACGACCTACGACCTACGATCTTTTCGGCCTGGACGACCGCGACGGGCACTTCCGGTGGTGCGCAGAACAGCTACGCCGCAACGCCGTGTTCAGCGCCTGATGCGGGCGTATCCGGTGGCGACGGCGCGGTGCCTCTTGAGGGCGGCCCCCCTTGATCGCGTCTGCCTCGGTCTCCCCGTGTCATGCGTGCCTCAGAGCCGCGGTGGCGCCCCTGTCATCCGTATGCAGGCGTGTTCGCCGGTGGAAGGCGCGGCCCTACTGGACCGTCACGATGATGTATGTGGGATCGCCCGAGAGGTCGACATTGATGGTTGATGGGGCCTTGTAGCTCCAGCCGCCGAGTTCTTCGAAGTGGACGATCCCGATTTCCTCGTTGGTGTTCGCGTTGATCACCTTGAGGTCGAAGGTGGAGGTCACGTCGAAGCAGTCACCGCTGTTCTTGGTCTCGATGTACTGCCCATTGCTGTTCGGGAAGGTCTGGCCGGAATCGATGACCTGGTCGTTGAAGACTGAGAGGTCGGAGCCGGGGGCGCTGCCCTGGCCGTGGTCGTACATGCAGGTGACGTTGTCGATGAACGTTCGCACGGGGTCCGCGTTGTCGTTCGTGACCATCATCATTGCGCTGTTACCCATGGCGGAAGCCCTTCTGGTCGGGGAAACGGAATGGCATGAGGCGAAAGGCCGGTGCCGCGTGTCGATCGTCACACAGTCCTTCAACCTGCGCTCTCTCGCTGGTCCGACCAGGTCACAACTGACCAATCGTTCCGTAAGATCCTGGTCGTGCGGGACTACTGGCGATCTCCGCGCGGTGTTGCCGGACGTTCGAGGCCACAGTTCAGGCCACACCCACACCGCGACATCACGACTGGAAGCGCAGGAGATTCGGGCCTGCCACAGAGCGATGACGACGAGAGAACCAGTACCCGACTGGCCGTCTGGGGCTGCCTTGCCGGGTTGGGCCTGGCCCTGGCCATTCCGGTGTACATACTGGCGGCTGTCCTCCTCTTTGGGATGCCAACCCCATAGATCTGTCGGTTGCTAGCGGCACGTCATTGCGGGTTGAAGCACCGTTCCACACGTTGCGCCGCTTGTAGGTGTCGCGGGCGAAGGCCGGGGGCCGTCCACCGCGGCTGCCACGCCGGAGGCGGTTGCGGACCCGGTCGGCCCGCTCGGGAATGGTGTGGCTGATCCCGCGCCACCGCAGTCGGCTGCGGATCGCCCTGGAGCTGCAGCCGTTGTCGCTGGGTGCGGCGCACTGGGATCGCTTCCGTCCGAGGCCGGGGTGCGGAGAGCCGGTCTGCGGAGCCGGGCGCGGACAATGGTGGAGTCGACTGACACCAGCCAGTCGATGCCGCCGCGGGCGGCGTCCGCCTTTGCCTGGGCGGCGCGGAGTATCCGCTCCCGCGGAAAGGGTGTGCAGCGTGGCCCACGGCCCGTGCCGCTCGGTCACGTCCCGACAGGCCGCTCCGTACGGAACTTCCACACGATCCCGTTGAGGACCCTGGACTTCGCCCAGAAGCGGACAGCAGGCGCCGCTCACGAAGCACAACCGCACTGATCAACCGGCGTCGGTCCTCGCTACCGGACCTCGTTGAAATGAGGTGATCAGAAGTCGACCAGGCCCCTAACCTGGGCAGCATGACGTTGCCTGCGTATCCCCAGAAGCCCGTGCCCGGTGACCGTATAGCGATCATCTCGCCAGCGTCCGGCCTGCCGGGGCTCTTTCCCCTTCCATACGAGTTGGGGCTCAAGCGGCTGCGCGAGGATTTCGGCCTAGAACCGGTGGAATACCCAACGACACGCAAAATGGGCTCCACTCCCAAGGAGCGAGCCGACGACATCCACGCCGCGTTCGCCGATCCCACGGTGAAAGCGGTGATGGCAACCATCGGCGGTGACGACCAGATCACCGTGCTTCCTTTTCTGGACCGCGAGTTGATCCGCGCCAACCCCAAACCTTTCTTCGGAACAAGCGACAACACCAACCTGCTGGTCTTCCTGCACAACCTGGGCATTGTTGCCTACCACGGCGCGTGCCTGATGACCGAGATCGGCCGCCCGTACGCACTCCACCCCTTGACCGCTGATTCGGTACGCGCGGCCTTGTTCACCTCGGGCCCGTACGAGCTCCGCCCCGCCAAGCACTACCGTGACACCGATCGTGACTGGGCCGACCCTGCCACGTTCGACATGGAACCGGACTCGCAGCCCGCCGACGGCTGGATCTGGCATCAGCCCGACCAACGCATCGAGGGCCGTGCCTGGGGCGGCAACCTGGAAATCCTGTCATGGCTGCTGATGGCCGACCGTGAGATCGCACGCGACCCAGCCGCGTACGAAGGCGGTGTGCTGTTCCTCGAGACGTCGGAGGAGATGCCCAGCGGGGAGAACGTCTTCCGCATCTTGCGCAACATGGGGGAGCGGGGCCTGCTGGCGAGCTTCCCGGCCCTGTTGATGGGCCGTGCCAAGGCATGGTCCTTTGAGCAGCCGAACAAAGCGGAGGACAAGCGTCGCTACACCACTGAGCAGCGGGAAGCCGTGCTGCGCGCGCTGGCGACGTATGCCCCTGAGACCATGGCGGTGTTCGATGTCGACTTCGGGCACACGGATCCCCAACTGGTGATCCCGTACGGCGGATCGGTCAGTGTCGACGGTCCGGCGCGGCGTATCACGGTGACGTACTGACGGCACTGGTGATCACACATGATCACATGTCAGCCGGCGCCGCGTTCAGGGGATCTCCAGCGGATCGCGGCCGGTCGGCAGGATTCGCAGCAGATCCGAATCTGCAGTGATCGAGCTGCCGAGCGCTGGTGCAACGACGGCTGCGGCCCACCCGTGATCATCGTGAGGTGTGTGGACTGACGATGAGGCGGTGGCCACAGGTCACAGCGTAACGACTGCCCGCCGGCAGGCGATGTTCGCGGGTCTGATGAGCCGGGAGGGCCGCTTCACGCGGGTCGAACCCCGGTATCGCGCACGGCAGTTGGTGCTCGGACTCCTGGCGGACCTGCCGCGCAAGAGATCGCCGCGGTCTCCAGCACTGAACGCGTCCCCACCCCGGCCGGACGTCAGCGCGCCGACTGCCTGGCCAAGGAAATTCCCGAGCGGGCCTGGCAGAAGCTGTCCGCCGGAATGGGCGCGAAAGGCCATCGCTGGTACGACTGGGTGCAGGTCGCCATCAGCGCATCCGGCCTGGCGGGCCATCGACAGCTTCTGATTCGCCGCAACCGCGGCACCGGCGAACTCGCCTATCACCGCTGCTGTGCGGCCAGCCCAGTGCCGCTCTCCTTCACGTGCCGGCGTCACCCACAACCGTGCGGGCGATTCGGCGCCCCTGGAACCACCCGCTGGAACGGCTCCCGCGGCTCATCCGGCACCAGCTGCTCAACCGGTCCCCGCCCCGGGAGACCGACGAGAGACCAATCGAGATGACCTGTGGACCAGCGGCGTACCCGGAAGCTCTGAGTTCGCTCTGAGCCTGGTGGCGAATACTTGAACGACGCATGACAGATCATCTAGCGTCCCGGAACGCAAGCCCGCATCACCCCTCGTGGTGTCGCCACGTTTGCCGCCTGGCCAGCGGCTTTTTGCACAGCCTTCCCGTTCCTCCCCATCTGTCGAGAAGGGCACCACCGTGCTTCGTTCTGCACTTGTCGCCGGCTGCGCCACCGCGCTGGCCGCCGCAAGTCTCGCCGTAGCCGCCCCGGCGGGCGCCAGCGAGTTCGCTCCCCACCACATGAACCCCCACACGGCGGCTTCGACCTCCACCACCAGCAGCAGCCCGCTCGCCTACAAGGGCGGCAATGTGGTCACCAGCCCCACCGTCTACATCGTCTACTGGGGCAGCCAGTGGGGCAGCGGCTCCACCATCACCAACGACCCGTCGGGCGAGGCCCCGCTGCAGCTGAGCTTCTTCCAGCACGCCTACGGCAGCGGCGACACCTGGTCCACCTCCATGACCCAGTACTGCCAGGGCGTCGCGACCGGCACCACCAACTGCAACGGCGCCGGCACCCCGGTCGGCCACCCGGCCTCCAACCCGGTCGGCGGCACCTGGCTCGACAGCGGCGTCACCGTCCCGAGCTCGCCCAGCTCCTCGCAGATCGCCACGGAGGCGCAGCGCGCCGCCACGCACTTCGGCGTCTCCGGAGACAACGTCCAGATCATCGTCGACGTGCCGCACGGCATCTCGCCCCAGGGCTTCAAGCGCCAGTACTGCGCCTGGCACGACCACACCACGGTCAACGGCGCGGACCTGCCCTACACCAACATGCCGTACATCAGCGACGCGGGCTCCGGCTGCGGCGCGAACTTCGTCGCCACCGGCTCGAGCGGCGTGAACGGTGCGACCGAGGGCGTCACCATCGTCGGCGGCCACGAGTACGGCGAGACGCTGACCGACCCGGCGCCGAGCAGCGGCTGGGTCGACGGCGGCGGCTCCGAGAACGGTGACAAGTGCGCCTGGATCTCCAGTGGCCAGGGCGCGTCCTCGATCATCAGCATGAACGGCGCCAACTTCGCCGTGCAGTCGCTGTGGAGCAACAACTTCAACAACAACGCCGGTGGGTGCGTGACCCACTACACCAGCCCGACCAACCAGGGCTGACGCCACACCAGCCGCCGCAGGCCGAGTCCGACACCCTCCCCGGGCCGGACTCGGCCTGCGGCCGTATTCCGAGGAGCCTGCCGTGAACCGTGCCCTGCGCACCGCCCCGCTCGCGCTGGTGGCCCTGCTCTCCGCATGCAGCAGCCCCGCGCCCGCGGCGGCGCCGCACCCCTCGCCGACCGTGCTGCCCGCGTGCACGAAGCTGCCGGCCCCCGCACTGCCGCACTCCGCAGGGCAACTGACGGAACGGCAGAACGGCGTCTATTGCCTGCCACGCGGCGGGCGGGTGGACGTCTTCCTCACGGCGGCGAAGAGGAGTGACCTGTGGCACCCGGTGAAGGCCTCGGGGAGCGTGCTCACCCCGACGAGCACGGGTGTGATGACGGCGCCCCTCGACGTGAGGCCCGCGATGTTCGTCGGGGCCGAGGAGGGCACGGCGGTGCTCACCAGCTCCACGCCGTCCGGCTCGACCTGGCGGGCCACCATCGTGGTCAAATAGAGATGTCGGTCTCGGCACCCTCGTCGCGGACGCCCAGTACACCGGCCGGCCGCCAGATCGTGCAGCCGGATCACCTCATGGACGTACATGGCACCCGGCGGAGTCGCCACCAGCCGCGTCAGTCATCGCCCGGCTGCCTGATCGTCATGAACCAGCTGCCGCTGTCCCCAGGCCGATGCGGGTGACGAGCTGCACGTGGCGGAGCTGGTGAGGGCTGCCGCCGCGCGGTCCTCCGTGGTCGGCCCCGCACCGTGCGGGGCGGGGCCAGGCACAGCAGGCCGGTCACGGTGATCCCGGTCTGCCGCATCCACGGCATGGCACGTTCACCACGCTGCGACCGTGACCGGCCCCTACGGTGTAACGGGGAGGATCCCAACGCCCGTGTGGGGACGCGCCTGTCGACGAACGGTGCGGCGCTCACCGCTCTGGGCTGACCCGGCGACTTTGGAGGCCGACCGATCGTGCCCGTTTCAACCGCGCCGACGCAGGGTGCCCGCTTACTCACGGCATTGGCCGGGGCTCAGCTGCTGGTGGCGCTCGACTTCTCCATCATCTACGTCGCGCTGCCCGACATCGGGACGAGCCTCCAGTTCTCCGCGGTCGCGCTGCAGTGGATCGTGAGCGCGTACGCGATCTTCTTCGCCGGTTTCCTGCTGCTGGGCGGGCAGTTGTCGGACGCCTTCGGCGCCGGCCGGGTGTACCTCACCGCTCAGCTGCTCTTTGCCGCGTCCTCGATCGGTGCCGCGCTCGCGTCTTCCGCGGCGCCACTGATCGCCGCACGTGTCGGGCAGGGGATGGCCGCGGCCCTGCTGGTGCCGGCGACGCTGGGCCTGCTCAGCTCCGCCTACCCGGCAGGACCCGAGCGCGACCGGGCCGTGAGTGTGTGGGGCACCACGGGGGCGGTCGGGCTGGCCCTCGGTGTCACGGCCGGCGGAGGCATCCTTGCCGTGGCCTCCTGGCAGTGGGTCTTCTGGATCAACATCCCCATCGTGGCGGTCTGCCTGCTCGCCGCCGGGAACGCGATCCGTTCCACCGCGGCCGGGGCACGAGTTCCCGTCGCCACCACGGCCACGCTCTCGGCCTGTACCGCGGTCGTGGCACTTGTCGGTGCCTTCACGGAACTCTCCCGCTCCAAGCCGGCCCTCTCCGTCGTCGCCGCCGCACTGGGGGTGGCGGTCCTGGCAGGAGGGTTCCTCATACTCAGCCAGAAAAGACGCAGACCGCTGGTGCCCCCGGCCCTGCTGCGAGTGCGGACCCTGCAAGTGGCCTGTCTTGTCGCCGCGTTGTACATGGCAAGCTTCGGGGCCGAGTTCTACCTCGTCACGCTCTACCTCCAAAAGGTCCGGGACTACAGCGCGTTCGCCGCGGGCATGGCCTTCCTCCCGCTGGCCGGGACCATCACCGTGGGGAACACGGTGGCGGGCAGGCTGGCCGGCCGGATGCCGTTGGAACGGCTGCTGTCCGCGGCCTTCGTCACCGGTGCGGCCGGCCTCCTGGTGCTCGCCCTGGCCGTCGCCGCCGAGGGCGGATACACGCAGGGCATCCTGCCAGGGCTGCTGCTCAGCGGTCTCGGGCAGGGCACGGCGTTCACCGGGATGTTCATCACCGGGACCCGCGATCTCCCGCAGACGAGCAACGCGACCGGGAGCGCCCTCGTGACAACGGCACAGTACATCGGTGGCTCCATCGGCCTGGCGCTGCTGGTTCTGCTCCACGGCGAGCAGCCGACAGCCCCGGACTTCGTCCGAACTTTCTGCGTCACCGCGGTCATCGCCACGGCAGCCGCGCCGTCGACGCTGTTCCTCCTCAGCCGTACGGCGCCGCCGCCCGTGCCGGTGTCCCGACCGCACCAGTCTTCCGAGCACAGCACCCGGGGGCGCCGATGAACGCCGCCCGCTTACTCGACAGCGCCGGGCCTCCGCCGGCCCGGCAAACGGCTGATGACTTCGAGAGGGAGCACGACACGTACGTCAGCCACCCGGCCCACTTCGGCCCCGAACTTCCGGAGTCGCTGCACGCCCCCGGGGGCTCGGCCGGACAACATACGTGTGGCATCCGACAGCCGCTGGAGCGATCGAGCTGATGGACGCCGTCACGGCGGTCGCCGACCTGCCCGAGCAGAGCGACACCGACCCCAGCCGCCATCTGCGGGTACTGCCCGGCATACCGGTGCGGGACACGGTGCACCCCAGGGGCTACGGCCTGCGTACGCCGGGGCCCAACCCGTCGCCCACCGCCTCTTCCTGCCCGCGGGGCGCTGTCAGTCCCCGTTCATAGGATCACGGCATGTCTGATGCCTTCACCGTCCTGTGGACCCATGACACGTGCCGTGCTCTGCGTAAAGCGGGTCGCGTGGGAGAGCCGCCGCCGGTGGCCTTCACCGGCGTACATTCCTCTCTGCCCGCCTGGTCGGGTGCTCGAGCCGGGGACGAGGTGTACGCGCTGCACGTCAACCGGTGCGCCGTGTACGTCGTGAGCCGGATGCGGGTGATCGACATGGAGCGGCGCGACTGCTGCGGCACGATGCCCACGTCGTGGCAGGACCCGGCGTTTCCCGGGCACGGAGACTGGTCGATGCTCGGTGCCGACGGCTGCGGCGCCGCGGCGGTGCACGTGGACGCGACGCCAGTACGGTTCGATATGCCGATACCCGGTGATCTCCTGGCAAGGCTCACCTGGCGTAACCGCCGGGGCCAGACCCGTGGTCTGAAATATGTGGTGGACGGCCGCCTCGAGCGCTCGGTCAGCCTCCAGGGCTTCTACCGACTGACCTCCCATTCCGCTGATGAGTTGGCGGAGGCAATCGGCAGCGCCACCCCTTGATCTCGGCAGACCTGCGGGTAACCGGGCCACACCCGCTACGCCTCGGGAGTCTTCGGCCCATGCGTCGTCGCGTGTGCCTCTCCGGCACGGCACCGCTCCTGATCACGCGGAAGAGCAGGGCTGGTTGCGCCGCAGGCACCCATCCAGGATCGGGGTTGGTAGGCCACTGGCCGACCACGAAGACGGTCGGCACCGTCTCATTGCCGTCGTTGACTGCCCTCGTCGCCCAGCGCGCGCCGACCGACGACGCGCTGCACTCCGGTGCGCACTTCCCGGCTCGCCAGTGTCATTCCGGCTTGAGGAGGCCCCGGGTTCCGGCGCGGGACGGCCCGGCCCCGCGGCTACCGGGACGACCTTCCGGCAGCAAGCTCAAGGGGCTTGGAAACAGCACGAGTTGTGTCGTGGGAATGCTCCGCATGTTCACAAGGTTGACCCGCCAGACATTTGTCATCGGGAAGGGAACGGCATGGGGACGCAGGTCAGGGAGCTCTACCTGAGCGTGGCGGACACGGCGGCGAAGCTGCTGGCCGCACCGGAGGTCAGCGGCGGTTGGCACCAGCCCTCCGCACTGCCGAAGTTGAGTGTCCAGGGGCTGGCGGGACACCTGGCCGGGCAGGTCTTCTTCATCCCCATGATGCTGGCGGAACCGGCACCTTCCGAGCCTGCCATCTCGATCCACGAGTACTACGCGCAGGTGAGTTGGATCGGCTCGGACCTCGACACACCGTTCAACCAGGCCATCCGGTCTGGCGGCGAGGACGAGGCGGCTGACGGTCCCGCCGCGCTGGCCGCGCGAGTCGCAGCGTGCGTCGAGGAGTTGCGCGGCACCCTGCGCACCGCGCCGGATCGCCTGGTCCGCCGGCCCACCTGGGGGCCATGGTCGATCACCTTCGACGACTTCGTCACCAGTCGGCTCCTGGAACTCGTTGTCCACTCCGACGACCTGGCGTACAGCGTCGGGCTGCCGACGCCCGAGTTCCCGGCCCAGGCCGTCGAGACGGTCGTGGATCTGCTGTCGCGGATCGCGCTGCGACGACACGGCGCGACCGACGTCCTGCGCGCACTGAGCCGCGCCGAACGCGCACCAGCGTCCATCTCGGCGCTCTAGGAGCACGCCCCGCTGACTCACCGTCCTCGGGCAAGAGCGGCCTCACCACCACATTCTCGTCGCCCTCGTCGGTCCATCGGCTGGCCTGCCGCCCGGGCCACACAAGGCCCTGCTGAGCAGGCCGCCGCCGGCTGAGAGGTGGAGCCGGCCGCTTGTGCAGTCCTTTCCGACCGCGCAAGTACGTCTCATGTGCCGGTAACTCCGTCGATCTGCTCGTGGACGAGATCGGCACGACCGTTGTGACGTGCGTATTCCTCGATCATGTGCGCCATGATCCAGCGCAGGGAGACTCCCTGATCGCCGACGTGACCGCTTCCTGTTCAGACAGGCGGCCGGAGTCGCCTTGCGATGCGCCAGCGATCAGCTCACGGCCTCGAGCGCGCTCCGCTTGCCACGCAGCCGTCACCTCGTCGAGCCCTCGTTCCGACCGAAGCGCAAAGCCGTGAGGCGTCGCCCGGAAATCGTCCACCCGAGTGTGGTGTGGTCGACAGTGCTGCGCCGTGAACGAGGCACTGCCACATGGGGATGAGTTGCCGTTCCCGTCGCTGGGCAGATCGGTGGCGGGCGCGGCCTGCCGGCCTCTCCCCGCTCTGGAACTCCGGCGTCGTTGAAGGCCACGTCAGCCGAATGAAGGTGCATGAGCATCAGACGTCGTGCGCAGGCCTCGAGTTGATCCGCAAGCGAATCCCGCATCTGTCAGATGGGCAAGTCAAGGGGTCTGTTCCGACGGCTGGTGCTCGTCATCGATTCTGAGAGGCGCTACGCCCAGAATCAGGTTCTCGAGGGCCTGCGGCATCGACCCGAAGCCAGCGACCCAGGTCTCGACGACGTAGACCTCACTGTCCTCATCGATACCGAGGAAGAATCGGCCGTGATCAAGCTCGCCGAGCGGGAAGAGACGTTTCCCTATGGAGTCACTCCACTCCGAGAACCGGTCGTCCTCGCCCCAAGCCAACTCCGGATCCAGCTCGAACGACTCGCGGGCGCGGTTGATCCCGGGGCCACTGATGCTCACGGTCAGCCCCCCGAACTCCTCGAGAAAGGCATCCGCGGCGTCGTGCATGACGAGGCCCGCCTTCTCGAACCTGGACCGCCAACCGGTCGTTTCCACCCGCCGACCAGCCGTCCACCCCGAAGCCTCCAGCACCTCACGCACCTCTGGCGACCATCTGCTCATGTCCGGCCCCGACTCCTCGGCTTCAAGTGAACGGCGGTTCATCCCAGCAGAAGACCCAGGGAGAACTCCCCGTGCCTGGGCTCGACGGCTGCCGGCGGTCCAGCAGACATGCTGCCATGTCGCCATGCGCCCGCCCCGGGAGACCGCGGAGCCCGGACGGGCTTCCGAGCTGATCACCGTCGGCGGCAGCCGGATACCCGTCTTCGCCTTCCGAGTACGCGAGGGCAGCGACCACTTCAGCGTGTCCGACGTGTCCGCCGACCGCGCGAACACGGCTGGCTCGTGCCGGCGTACACCTCCCGAAGAACCGCACCGACCTCGCCGTCCTGCGTATCGTGGCCCCCCAGGGCAGCCCATAGGGCTCCCGGCTCCTGTGCCCCGCACCGAGGCCGGCTGTCTGGCAACCAAGGAGGAAGTCCATGTGCCGCCTGTTCGGCCTCACCAGTGCGCCGCGACGCACCCGCGCCACCTTCTGGCTTCTGGACGCCCCCGACAGCCTCAGCCGGCAGAGCCACCGCGACCCCGACGGAACCGGTCTGGGCTACTTCGACGCGGGGGGTGCCCCGCACATCGACAAAGCCCCGATCGCGGCTTACCACGACCGAGCCTTCGCCGAGGAGGCGCGGGAGGTGGAGTCGGCGACCTTCGTTGCCCATGTGCGCTTCGCCTCCACCGGCAGCCTGGACATCCACAACACCCATCCCTTCGAGCAGGACGGACGGCTCTTCGCGCACAACGGGGTCATCGAGGGCCTCGACCAGCTCGACAACCACCTGGGCGAGGACCGTTCGCTGGTCCAGGGCGACACTGACTCCGAGCGATTCTTCGCCCTGATCACCCGTGAGACCCGACGGCACGACGGTGACGTCACCGCGGGCATCCGGCAGGCCGCCCGCTGGATCGCCGCGAACCTCCCTGTCTACGCAGTGAACCTGATCCTCATCACCCCGAGAGAGCTGTGGGCGCTGCGCTACCCGGACACGCACGACCTGTACGTCCTCGAGCGCCCGGCCGGCGGCCAGCACGGCAGCCGCCACCTCGACCACAGCGGCAGCCACGGCCGCATGCGCATCCACTCGGCGCACCTTGCGGATCAGGCCGCGGTCGTCGTCGCCAGCGAACGCATGGACGACAATCCCCACTGGCGCCCGTTGGAACCCGGTGAACTGCTCCACGTCGACCCCGACCTGCACATCACCCACCAGATCGTCCTGCCGGATCCTCCGGCACACCAGCTCACCCTCGACGACCTGCACCCCGGCGCCGCCGCCTCCCAGAAAGCCGCCTGACTCGCGCCGGAGGAGGCGACCGTGACCGCCTGACGAAGCAGTGGCAGGACGACCATGCCGCCTTCCAGTAGCGCGACTTGCCGCAGACCGACTACGTGTACGTGGGCCGACGGGGTGCACGCGAAGGTACGGCTCGGCCAGGCGCACTCGTGCGTGCGTGTCCTGCTCGGCGTACGCCTGGACGGCACCATGGAGCTGATCGCGTTGGCGGAGGGGCTGTGCGGGCCCGCCGAGTCATGGGCCGACCTGCTGCGCGACTGCCGCAGGCGCGGCATGCGCGACACCGGGGTGGTTGCAGCGAAGTCCGCACAGCCCGGCGCGACGAAGTAGATGCGAGAGATCTGCACCAAGGACCGGGCGGCCCACGCCGAGAAGGCGATCGAGGCATGCGCGAAGACCTACGGCGCGAAGTTCCCCAAGGCCATCGCAAAGATCACCGACGACCGGGCAGAGCTGCCGGCTGCGGGTGTCCGGCACGGCTCCGGCCGAACGTCCTCGATCGCTCCCGGCGTCACTCGTTGGGGCGAAGAGACGTCAAGGGTACGCAGGATCCGGGTGACGTCCGCGCGGGCGGAGCGACGGCGTGCCCGTGCCGAGAGGTGGGCAGGCGCCGATACACGGCTGCTGCCTGCGTTTTCCCCGCGAACTGCCGACAGCGGGCAAGGTCGCTGTGGTGTCGTTGCGGGTGCGCGGTTCATCCGTGTGGAGGGAGGTCCGCCCGCGCTGGACGTCTGCCGAGCAGGTGCCCGGACTCGCCCACCGGTTCGTTCGGCGGACCGAACGGCTGCGGCCGGCGCTGGTCACGATCTCGCGTTCGAGGGGCGGAGCGGAGCCTGGATGGTGGACGCTCGCGGGGGACAGGTCATCCGGAACACCTTGCGGAGACCGATCACCCTGCTGCCGGATCCCACCTACCGCCTCGCCCGGGTGGTCGGCGTGGACGAATACGCGCTCAGCCCAAGGGCCGGATCTGGGGACTGCGCTCGTCGTCGACGTCGAGCCACGTCGCCCGGTGAACCTCCCGCCGGACCGGAAGGCGGACACGTCGCGGCCTGGCTGTCCGAGTGGCCCGGGCTCGAGATCATCTGCCGGGACCGTGCCCTGTTCTGTGCCGAGGGCGCCACCCACCCTCACGGTCAAGGCTCCGCAGTGGTGTCGGCGGAGGCGAAGGGTGCTGGTGTCGGTCGTGCGGCACCGCGCACAGCCGGAGGAGGCTACCCGCGGTGCCCCCTGGTCCGGGCGTGCTGCAGCTTGCGGGTGAAGCGGTGCATGTGCGGGTCGAGCAACTCGGCCGGTTCCTCGAGCACCTGCTCGTCGGTGAGCCACCGGATTTCGTTGAACTCACCTTGGTCGTAGGAGGTGATCGTGTGGCGATCGGCATTGAGGAGGTACCAGAGCGAGACGTCGGTGTGCGCGCTCTGCCCTCGGGTTCGGGTGACGGTGAGGAAGAGGGGATGCTCGCCGGTGATCGGCGATGCCATGGCTTCGATGCCCAACTCCTCGTGGCATTCGCGGACCACCGTGGCCCACGGGTCCTCACCCGGCTCGACGTGTCCTCCGGCCGGCAGCCACAGGCCCGCCTTGCGGTGCGCGACCAGCAGCAGCCGCCCCCGCGTGTTGTCGAGTACGACGAAGTAGCTCACCAAGTGCATCGCCGGAACATCGGGCTTGCGGGTCCGGTAGACCGGGGCTCCGCCTGCGATCCACCGCGTGGCGGTCGCCAGATGGATGCGCTCCAGCTCGTCCCAGGGTTCGATGCCACCGAGCAGTTGGAGAAGGCGGGCACGCGGCTGCTCGTCAGGGGCGGTGAGCAGGTGATCGGTCGAGGTCATCTGTGCATGCTGGCAGGAGCCGCTGACAACCGTGCTCGACCGACGCCATCCCTCGCGGGCACCTGGAGAGGAGAGCGGCAGGACGGCGGCGCCTGGCATACGACCGGTCCGGTGGGAGCCATCCCAGAGGGAGGAGACCGCCGTCTTCCGGCGGCGTTCGAGGAAGCCTCGGATTCCGCACGCGCTCGGGTCAGCGGCGGATGAGACCGAGGGCGGTGGCGGTGGCGACGGCGGCGGTGCGCGAGTCGACGCCGAGCTTGACGTAGATGCGGGCCAGGTGGGACTTGACGGTGCCTTCGGTCAGGTGGAGGCGGTCACCGATGCCCTGGTTGGACAGGCCGTCGGCGACCAGGGTGAGGACTTCGGTTTCGCGCCGGGTCAGGGAGGTGCCGGGGGTGCGCAGCCGGTTCATCAGCCGGTCTGCGACGGTGGGGGCGAGGGTGGTGCGTCCGGCGGCGGCGGTGCGTACGGCGGCGGCCAGGTCTTCGGGCGGGGCGTCCTTGAGGAGGTAGCCGGTGGCGCCGGCTTCGATGGCGGGCAGGGTGTCGGCGTCGGAGTCGTAGGTGGTGACGATCAGCACGCGGGGTGCGCCCGGTCGGGCGGTGATCTGGGCGGTGGCTTCGGCGCCGCCCATGCCCTTGCCGAACTGCAGGTCCATGAGGACGACGTCGATGTCGCCTTCCGCGGCGCGGGTGACGGCGTCCTCGGCGGTGGCTGCTTCGGCCACGACGACGAGGCCGGGTTCGGTCTCCAGCACCGCGCGCAGCCCGGCGCGTACGACGGGGTGGTCGTCGGCCAGGAGGAGGCGGATGGATGCGGCGTCGGTCACGGGCGGGCCTCGGTCTCGGACTCGGTCTTGGTGGGCGGGCTGAGGGGGAGCTGGGCGGCCAGGGCGGTGCCGTGGCCAGGGGCGGACTCGATGGCAAGGGTGCCGCCGAGGGCGTTCATGCGGGCGCGCATGGCCGCCAGGCCGAAGCCGCCGCTTTCGGGGTCGGGGGCGGGCAGCTGCTCGGGGTCGAAGCCGTGCCCGTTGTCGACGATGTCGAGGTCGATGCGGTCACCGCGGTAGCTGAGGGTGATCTCGGCGGTGGTGGCGTGGGCGTGGCGGACGGTGTTGGCGAGAGCTGACTGGGCGATGCGCAGGAAGGCGACCTCGTAGGCAGTCGGCAGCGGTGCGGGGTCGCCGGCGAGGTGGAAGCGGGCGGTGAGGCGGTGTCGGGCGCTGGTGGTGGTGCACAGCCGTTTCAGGGCGTCGGCCAGCGTGGTGCCTTCCAAGGTCGGCGGGGTGAGGGCGGCGACGAAGCGGCGGGCCTCGGCGAGGTTGTCCACGGCTGCCTGGCGGGCCGCATCGACGTGGCGGGTGGCGATGTCTGGCTGGCCGGGCAGGGCGCGTTCGGCGGCGCGCAGCAGCAGCTGGATGCTGGAGAGCCCCTGGGCGAGGGTGTCGTGGATCTCGCGGGCCAGGCGTTCGCGTTCGGCCAGTACACCAGCGGTGTGCTGAGCTTCGGCCAGGTCGGCGCGGGTGGCGGTGAGTTCCTCGATCAGCTGTCTGCGCTGTTCGCTCTCCCGGTACAGGGCCTGGTACCCCCACACCACGGCGACGGCGACGGCGGCACCGAGCGCGGGGCCGATCGCCATGGCCGGGCTGAAGGTGTGCTGGTGGGCGGCGAAGCCGGCGATGGCAGCCATCGCGGTGGTCATCACTGCGGCGAGCCCGGCGCGGCGGGGCAGCAGGTGGAGCTGGAGGAAGTACAGCGGGAAGGCCACCCATACGCCGTCGGGGGACAGGGCCAGCAGCACCAGCCACGCGGCGCCTGTGGCAGCCAGCCACCAGGCGGCGGCGGGACGGGAGCGGCGTACGCGGGGCAGGAGCGGCCCGGCGGCGTACACCGCGGCGCATGCCGCGGCTGCGGCGACGATCAGTCCGGCGTGGGGTCGGCTGTCGGTCACGGCCCGGCCGGCGGCCAGGGTGAGCAGACCGATGATCAGCAGGTGCAGGCACCAGGCCAGGGCCCGGGTGGTCGGAGTCAGGGCGGGAGCAGCGGTGTTCACAGTGCGTCCCAGGATACGGAGGCAGGCATCCGAGGGGCCTCCATCGAAAGTTACAACCCGTGTGCCGCCTTTCGGCCCGCGAAGTGCCGTCGTGCGCCAGACGCGCGCATGGGGGACCGGCGGCGATGGTGGAGGCATACCGCTTCCACTGCTGGAAAGGACAGGCCAAGGCCGTGTTTGTCGCCTGGAGAGATCTGAAGTTCGCCAAGGGGCGTTTCGCCCTGATGGGGACTGTCATCGTGCTGATCACCCTGCTGGTCGGGCTGTTGTCCGGGCTGACGGCCGGACTGGGCCAGCAGAACATCTCCGCGATCACGTCTCTGCCCGCCGACAAGATCGCCTTCCAGGCTCCCAGCGGCGGCCAGGACCTGTCGTACTCCAACTCCACCGTCACCGAGCAGCAGTGGCAGCAGTGGTCCATGGCGCCCGGCGTCGAGAGCGCCGAACCGCTGGGGATCACCACCACCAAGGCCACCGCCGGGGACAAGAGCACCGCCGTCTCCGCCTTCGGTGTCCAGCCGGGCTCCCGCCTCGCCCCGGACAGCAGCAAGATCAGTGACAGCGCGGTGGTGCTGTCCACCGCGGCCGCCGGCGACCTGGGTGTGAAAGCCGGCGGCTCGCTCACTCTGGCCGGGCGGCGGCTGACGGTGGCCGCCGTGCAGGGCGACGCCTACTTCAGCCACACCCCGGTCATCTGGACCAGCCTGGATGTCTGGCAGAGGACCGCGCCGCCCACCGGCACCGGCCGTGGCCCCACCGCCACCGTCATCGCCCTGAACACCACGTCCCGGGTCGACGTGACGGGCACCGACCAGCGGGCCGGCACAAGGACGGTCGCCACCGACGACTCGCTGTCCGCGATCGGCTCCTACCCCTCCGAGAACGGCTCCCTGCAACTGATGCGCGGCTTCCTGTTCGCCATCTCCGCCCTCGTCATCGGCGCCTTCTTCACCGTCTGGACCATCCAGCGCAGCGGCGACGTCGCCGTCCTCAAGGCACTGGGCGCCTCCACGGCCAACCTCCTGAAGGACGCTCTCGGCCAGGCCGTGGTCCTGCTCGCCGGCGGCACCCTCCTCGGCACCGGCATCGCCGCCGCCCTCGGCGCCGCCGTGGCCGGCTCGGCCGTGCCGTTCCTCCTCACCCCCGCCACCGTCCTGCTCCCGGCCGCCGTGATGATCCTTCTCGGCGCCCTCGGAGCGGCCCTGTCCATCCGCCGCATCACCTCCGTCGACCCGCTGACCGCCCTGGGGAGCGCCCGATGAGCCTGACCCTGACCGACATCACCCTCACCTACCCCGACGGCGAGGCCTGCCTGACCGCTCTCGACCAGGTCAGCCTGGAGGTCCCCAAAGGCAGCCTGACCGCCGTGGTCGGCCCCTCCGGCTCCGGCAAGTCCAGCCTCCTCGCCGTCGCCGCCACCCTGATCAACCCCGATGCCGGCACCGTCACCATCGACGGCACCCCCACCACCGGCCTGACCCGCGGCGAGCTCACCGAACTGCGCCGCCACAAGATCGGCATCGTCTTCCAGCAGCCCAACCTGCTGCCCTCCCTCACCGCCGCCGAACAACTCCAGGTCATGGCCCAGATCGACGGCCGCAAACCCCGCACCGCCCGGAACCGCGCCCTGGAACTGCTCGACGCGGTCGGCCTGGCCGACCAGGCCGGACGCCGCCCCCACCAGCTCTCCGGAGGCCAGCGCCAGCGCGTCAACATCGCCCGCGCCCTGATGAACGACCCCACCGTCCTCCTGGTCGACGAGCCCACCAGCGCCCTCGACCACGAACGCGGCGCCGCCGTCATCGACCTGATCACCCGCCTCACCCACCAGCAGGCCACCGCCACCGTCCTGGTCACCCACGACCGCACCCACCTCACCGCCGTCGACCAGATCGCCGAAGTCCACGACGGAAGGCTCCACCTCGCGGCACCAGCCCGCGAAGAGGGTGCGCCCCACGCAGGGGTCCACCCCCGCACCCAGACTGCCCGCAGTATGAGATGACCTTCCGGATCGTGCCGGCCTGCCTGCCACAGCAGCTGGTCGGTGGCCGGCGACGATCCGGTCGATCGGCAGCAGGGTGCCGTCGAGGATGACGAACGCCTTGCGTGCCGTGGCGCGGGGCGGCCGCGGCAAGGTCCGGGGCGACGGCGGCGGGGCAACGGTTCTGTGGACCGTCGAAGTCAGCAACCAGCACAAGCAGTCGTAAGGGACCGGCTGCCTGATCGCGCCCAACCAGGTGTTCACCGCCTGTCACGCGGCCAGGCCCGGAAAAGACGGTGTCGTCACCGTCCGGGACATGGGGAGTGCCGCCTTGACCGACGCGGCGGTGGTGCGGGAGGGCCCAGGGCTGGACGCGGTGCTGCTGAAAGCTGACCCCGCTCTGGTCGGGGCCGGCATGAGCGTGGTGCCTCCCCCCAGATCCGCGACCCCATCGCGGCCCTTGCCGAGACCACGACGGCGCCGCGATCCCGGTTCTGCTCCTGGCCCGCGGACTCGACACCTGGTGGCCGATGTTGCGCCGCCACCTGCGCACCCGGAACGTCGGCCCCATGCGGGAAGCCTGCATCCTCACACCCGACGACGCGTTGACCGGCCACCGGCCCGAGGACATCTGCGTAGAGGCGAAAGCCACCTTCGCCCGCCGTGTCCGACTGCTCAACAGGCCGGACACGGCGACGACACCGGCATCGGGCGCCCCACGGCAGCCAGTGTCCACCACCACATCGCCGCGCTCGCCGACGTACTCGCCCACGCCCACCCCGACTTCGCTCTGAAGGACCACCCCATGGTGGTTCTGCTCGCGAACGGAGAGGAGCACGTGACCGCCCCCCTGATGCCCCACTGGGGTGCAGCGGCGTTACATGCCGTACGACCTCCCGCCCCGGCAGAACGCCTACGGCTACTTCGCCAAGGCGCAGAAGGACGGCATGGTCGGGGCTTCGTCCTGTGGCGGGGCCGCAGGCTGAGACTCTGAGGACGTCCGGCGCTGGTCGTTATCCGGCGATGTACTCGATCTCCGGGTAGCGCGGTGAAGCCCCCCACAGCAGATGCGCGGCGTCCGGGCGGCCGCGTAGCTGGAGATCGAAGAAGGCGCGCACGGTCGCCCGTACGGCAGCCACCGCCCGGTCGGCGGGGATCGTGCCGATCTGCAGCGTCTTGCGCACCGGCTCGGGGACCTGCGGTGCGATGGCCACGATGTCGGTGAAGCAGTTGTGGTCGGCGTCCGCGAGCCGCAGACAGCGGTGCCAGCCGCTCAGCTGCGCCCAGAACGGCGGCCAGGACCCGTCCTCGTTCAGCCCGTCGTGGACCGCCGTGTCCATCAGCAGGAACGGCCGGTCGAGACCGCGCTCGACCACCGGCCCGTACAGCGCGCCGTCCAGATCGATGCCGGCCCGTACCCGCTCGTCCAGATACATCACGGAAGCCGACGCGGCACCGCCCCGGGAGTGCCCGAAGGCACCGACCCGCGTGAGGTCCAGCGTTCCGCGCAGCCCGCGCGGGAGCGGACGTTCCCCGGCGTCGGGGTTGCCGCCCCGCTCCAGCACGGTCAGCTGGTCGAGGACGAACCGCAGATCGGCGGCGCGCACCGAGACCGCGGCCGTGCGGGCCTCGTCGCTCGCGTCGTCGGGGCGGTTGACGACCACGCGGCCGTCCGGGAACTCCACCTCGCCCGAGTCGTAGGGGTGGTCCACCGCGGCCACGACATAGCCCCAGGAGGCCAGTTCCTCGATGACCAGCGTGTTGTAGGTGCGGTCCGACTGGTAGCCCGGCGAGTGGAGCAGCACCGGCCGACGGCCCGGCCGGACCGGCGCACGGTCCGCGCTGTGGGTCTTCGGGAGCGCATAGCCGTCCACCGCGCCCCCGAAGCGGGCCTTCAGGGCCCGCTCGGCACCCGCCGGCAGCCAGGGCAGCAGTGCGCGGTCACGTACGTCCGCGGCCGGATACGTCACGGTCACCATCACCTCGCGCGCCTGCCCCGACCAGGGGTCGGTCCGCGACGGGTCGATCAGGTGCAGCTCCACCGCTCCCACCGGCAGGGGACCGGTCGGCCCGGCCAGCCGGATGGGGATGAGATCGGTCGCCGCCGCGGGCGTGGGCACCGACAGGGGAACGGCGGCTGCGGCGGCTACTGCGAGGCCACCGGCTATGAGGGAACGGCGATTCGGGCGTACGGGAGGCACTGCGCTCCTTCCGTGGCCGGACCCGAGGCGCACTGCGAAATGGTAAAGGGAACGCCATAGTCCGGCCTGCTTATCGTCAAGTTCATGAAATTTTAGATCACTTGACGTCGAAGGTCAGATCATTTATCGGTTCTCACCGTTCACTTACCGGCGCGGTTCTTCGCGTGGGACCGGTTCACCGCCTGCTGACCGGTAGAAAGGGTCTCCCCCCGGCCCCAGCACGGGGCGCGGACCGTGCCGTCGGCACCCCGGTAGCCCTTGTCGGCCCAGCACGTGATGCCGGCCTCGGCGAGGGCGTCGACGATGCCGTGTTCGCGAGCCGCGCGGACGTCGTGGACGGCGCCTGGCAAGGCCGGTGAGGCCCGCAACAACCGGCCGAAGGGATGGCGAGGACCTGCACGTCGCTCGCCCGGCGTTACAAGGTGTCGACATGGTGGCCAAAGTCCTTGCACCTCCGGTGTCCTCGAAGCGGAAAGACTCCGCCGCCGCGTCAGAGTGTGCTGGAGTGTGCGACATCCCGCGAGTTCTCCTGAGTCCCGCTGGGTGCCCGAGGCCGTGGCCAGGGGCTTCTTCCTCCTTCGGGTGTTCCGCCG
>NZ_JAINVF010000080.1 GCF_020400585.1 Streptomyces sp. NK08204
GACCATCCGGTCTGGCGCGGTCCCTTGGGTGATGCGCCAGCGTCCGTCGCGGCCGTCAGAGTCCTCGGCGGGCTCGACATCCTGCCCGGCGACCAGGGCCAGCAGGCCGACCGCGTTGGCCGCTTTCTCGCCCAGTTCCTGGTCGCACAGGTGTCCCAGCAGCCTGAGTGCGTCGGTGACCAGAGCGTCGACGAGGGCGGCGCGGGCCTGTTCGTCGTTCCAGGCGATGCGGGGCTTGCCGGGATCGGTGTAGTCATGCGCGGTGCACTGGACCGCGGCCACCTCGGCCGCGCCGGGGACCTCACGGATCACCGCACGGACGGCGGCGATGAGCTGAGTGACCGTGTCCTGGGTGGCGACCGCGTCGTCCAGCACCGTGGAGTCCAGCGCCCGCCGGTGCTTGCCCTTGAGGACACCGGTGGCCTTCACGACCTCGCGCACGGCTTCGAACACACGGTTCGGCCGAACCGAGCGGGAAAGGCGGCGGCGGAAGTAGGCCAGCAGCGACGCATCGAACGCCATGTCGTGCAGACCCAGCCCGCACGCGGCCTTCCACCGCAGGTCACACCGCAGTTCCTGGACCGTCTCGAAGTCCGACAGCCCGTGCAGGGCCTGCAGCGTGATCGCCGCGGCCAGGATCTGCGGCGGCATGCTGGGCCGCCCGTTCGCCGACGGGTACATGTCCGCGAACATCTCCACCGGAAACAGCGCACCACGGTGCTCGGCCAGAAACGCGAACACACTCCCAGCCGGGATCAACTCCCGGCAGCTCTCCCACACATCCGGCCCGACCGTCTCCCCGGCCCATTCCCCCATCACCACGAAACGAGTCTGGCCCCGCCGCTCACGCGGCGGGGCCAGAACCCCAAGATCTCATGAGCCTTCTAG
>NZ_JAINVF010000081.1 GCF_020400585.1 Streptomyces sp. NK08204
CGGGAGTAGGCGCCGACGCCGTTGTTCTTGATGCCGCTGCGGCCGAAGGTGTTCTTGTAGAAGTCCCAGGTCTCCTGCGCGCCGTAGGCGGCGTCGACGGCCGCGGTCTGGTCGGTGGAGGAGCTGGAGGCGGTGCCCGTGCCCCAGACGTTGTCCGAGTCGGTGAACAGGGTGCCCGCGGTGGAGGTGGTCTTGTGCGCCTTGTTGTAGACCTTGTGGCCGCCGCGCGTGGTGTCGTACAGCTGGTAGGTGCCGCTCGACAGGGTCGTGTCCAGGTTGACCGTGCCGGAGTACAGGCTCTTGCCGGTGCCGGTCGCGTTCTCGATGCCCTGGTACTCGAAGAGCTTCTTGCCGGTGGCCGCGTCGGTGATGACGTGCAGCTGGTTCGGGGTGCCGTCGTCCTGGAGGCCGCCGACGACCGTCTCGTAGGCGAGGACGGGCTTGCCGGAGCCGGCCCAGATCACCTTGCGGGCGCCGTCCGTGGCGGTCTTGGCGGAGCCGAGGGTCCTGGCGGCGCCCAGCGCCTGCTTCTCGGCCTTGGCGGCGGTGATCTGCGGCTTGAGCGAGGCCACCTTGATGGCTGCCTTGGTCGCCTTGGTGACGCCCTCGGTCCTGCCGGACTTGGCGGTGTGGACCACGAGGTCGCCGCCGAGGACCGGCAGGCCGGCGTAGGTGCGCTCGTAGCGGGTGTGGAGCGTGCCGTCGACGTCCTTGACGACGTCCTTGACGACCAGCTTCTCCTTGGCGCCGAGGCCTATGCGGTGCGCGGTCTCGGCCGCACCGGTCTG
>NZ_JAINVF010000082.1 GCF_020400585.1 Streptomyces sp. NK08204
CGTCTTCGCCGGCGTGATGTACCACGACTACGGCCTCCAGCAGGGACCGGACGGCGGTCCGGGCAGCGGCAGCGCCGGCAGCATCGTCTCGGGCCGCGTCTCGTACACCTTCGGCCTGGAAGGCCCGGCGGTCACGGTGGACACCGCCTGCTCGTCCTCGCTGGTCGCGCTGCACCTGGCGGCGCAGGCGCTGCGACAGGGCGAGTGCACGATGGCGCTGGCCGGTGGCGTCACCGTGATGTCCGCCCCGACGCTGTTCGTCGAGTTCAGCCGTCAGCGCGGGCTGTCCCCCGACGGCCGGTGCAGGGCCTTCGCCGGGGCCGCCGACGGCACCGGCTTCTCCGAGGGCGCGGGCGTGCTGCTGCTGGAGCGGCTGTCCGACGCCCGCCGCAACGGCCACCCCGTCCTCGCCCTGCTCAAGGGCAGCGCGGTGAACCAGGACGGTGCGAGCAACGGTCTCACCGCCCCGAACGGCCCCTCGCAGCAGCGCGTGATCCGCCAGGCGCTGGCGGGTGCGCGGCTGAGCCCGGCCGACGTCGACGCCGTCGAGGCGCATGGGACGGGTACGACGCTGGGTGACCCGATCGAGGCCCAGGCGCTGCTCGCCACCTACGGTCAGGAGCGCCCGGCC
>NZ_JAINVF010000083.1 GCF_020400585.1 Streptomyces sp. NK08204
CCGGCGGCGACGAATGCCACATGGCCTTCCACTTCCCCGTCATGCCCCGCATCTTCATGGCGGTGCGCAGGGAGTCCCGTTACCCCGTCTCGGAAATCCTCGCCAAGACCCCCGCGATCCCCTCCGGCTGCCAGTGGGGCATCTTCCTGCGCAACCACGACGAGCTGACCCTCGAGATGGTCACCGACGAGGAACGCGACTACATGTGGGCCGAATACGCCAAGGACCCGCGTATGCGCGCCAACATCGGCATCCGCCGCCGCCTGGCCCCCCTGCTGGACAACGACCGCAACCAGATCGAACTCTTCACCGCCCTCCTGCTGTCCCTGCCCGGCTCCCCGATCCTCTACTACGGCGACGAGATCGGCATGGGCGACAACATCTGGCTCGGCGACCGCGACGCCGTGCGCACCCCCATGCAGTGGACCCCCGACCGCAACGCGGGCTTCTCCTCCAGCGACCCCGGCCGCCTGTTCCTGCCCACGATCATGGACCCGGTCTACGGCTACCAGGTCACCAACGTCGAGGCGTCCATGTCGTCCCCGTCCAGCCTGCTGCACTGGACCCGCCGCATGATCGAGATCCGCAAGCAGAACCCCGCCTTCGG
>NZ_JAINVF010000084.1 GCF_020400585.1 Streptomyces sp. NK08204
AGCGGAAGTCGCCGAAGTAGTCGACCACGTCCTCCGGCCACTGGTTGGCCTCCGCCAGCAGGACCTTGTCGGGGTACTGGGCGTCGATCTCCTTGCGCACCCGCTTGAGGAACTGGTGGGTGGCGGGCAGGTTCTCGCAGTTGGTGCCCTCCTGCTGGTACAGGTACGGCACCGCGTCGAGGCGGAAGCCGTCGATGCCCAGGTCCAGCCAGAACCGCAGCGCGGAGAGGATCTCCTCCTGAACGGCGGGGTTGTCGTAGTTGAGGTCCGGCTGGTGCGAGAAGAAGCGGTGCCAGTAGTACTGCCCCCGCACCGGGTCGTACGTCCAGTTGGAGGCCTCGGTGTCGACGAAGATGATCCGCGCGTCCTGGTACTGCTTGTCGTCGTCGGCCCATACGTAGTAGTCGCCGTACGGGCCGTCCGGATCCTGCCTCGACTCCTGGAACCACGGGTGCTGGTCGCTGGTGTGGTTCATGACGAAGTCGATGATCACACGCATGCCCCGCTGGTGGGCGGCGTCGACGAAGTCCACGAAGTCGGCGAGGTCACCGAACTCGGGCAGTACGGCGGTGTAGTCGGAGACGTCGTAACCGCCGTCGCGG
>NZ_JAINVF010000085.1 GCF_020400585.1 Streptomyces sp. NK08204
CGTGGAAGTCGCCGAAGTAGTCGACCACGTCCTCCGGCCACTGGTTGGCCTCCGCCAGCAGGACGGTGTCCGGGTACATCGCGTCGATCTCGCGCCGGACGCGCTTGAGGAACTGGTGGGTGGCGGGCAGGTTCTCGCAGTTGGTGCCCTCCTCGGCATAGAGGTAGGGGACCGCGTCGAGCCGGTAGCCGTCGATGCCGAGGTCCAGCCAGAACTTCAGGGCGGCCAGGATCTCCTCCTGGACGGCGGGGTTGTCGTAGTTGAGGTCCGGCTGGTGCGAGAAGAAGCGGTGGAAGTAGTACTGGCCGCGCACCGGGTCGAAGGTCCAGTTGGAGGCCTCGGTGTCGACGAAGATGATCCGCGCGTCCTGGTACTGCTTGTCGTCGTCGGCCCACATGTAGTAGTCGCCGTACGGGCCGTCGGGGTTCTTGCGGGACTCCTGGAACCACGGGTGCTGGTCGCTGGTGTGGTTCATGACGAAGTCGATGATGACGCGCATGCCGCGCTGGTGGGCGGCGTCGACGAACTCGACGAAGTCGGCGAGGTCACCGAACTCGGGCAGTACGGCGGTGTAGTCGGAGACGTCGTAACCGCCGTCCCGC
>NZ_JAINVF010000086.1 GCF_020400585.1 Streptomyces sp. NK08204
TCCTGGTAGCCGTCCTCGTAGTACAGCTGCGGGTCGCGCTCGAAGGTCGCCTTCAGCGCGTCGGCCAGCTCCGGTGCGGCGTCGCCCTCGATCAGGGTGACGCCGATGTACTCACCGGTCGCCTCGGCCGGGTCCATCAGCTTAGTGATCTTCGTCACGCCCTTCTCGGGGTCGACGACGACCTTCATCTCCTCGTCGGCGAGGTTCTTCACGGTGTCCAGCGCGAGGATGATCCTCTTGCCCTCGCCGCGGGCCGCGAGCAGCGTCTTCTCGACCGAGACCGGGTGCACGGTGTCACCGTTGGCGAGGATCACGCCGTCCTTGAGGGCGTCACGGCCGCACCACAGGGAGTAGGCGTTGTTCCACTCCTCGGCCTTGTCGTTGTCGATGAGGGTGAGCTTGAGGCCGTACTTCTGCTCCAGGGCCTCCTTGCGCTCGTACACGGCCTCCTTGCGGTAGCCGACGATGACCGCGACCTCGGTCAGCCCCACCTCGGCGAAGTTGCCGAGGGTGAGGTCGAGCACGGTGATCGAGTCCTCCGCGCCGTCGGGGCCCACAGGCACCAGCGCCTTGGG
>NZ_JAINVF010000087.1 GCF_020400585.1 Streptomyces sp. NK08204
CTGGGTGACCCGATCGAGGCGCAGGCGCTGCTGGCGACGTACGGCCAGGAGCGCCCGGCTGAGCAGCCGCTCCGGCTCGGTTCGATCAAGTCGAACATCGGGCACACGCAGGCGGCTGCGGGTGTGGCCGGTGTGATCAAGATGGTGCTGGCCATGCGCGAGGGTGTGCTCCCGCGGTCGCTGCACGTGGACGAGCCGTCGCCGCACGTCGACTGGTCGGCGGGTGCGGTGGAGCTGCTGACGGAGGCGGTGCCGTGGCCGGCGGGTGAGGAGCCGCGCCGGGCGGGTGTGTCGGCCTTCGGCGTGAGCGGGACGAACGCTCACGTGATCCTGGAACAGGCCCCCGTCGCGGAGGTTGCCGAACAGAGCGGTACCGAGGGCCAGGGTGTGACGCCCTGGGTGGTGTCGGCCAGGTCGGAGGCCGCGTTGCGTGCGCAGGCGGAGCGGCTGCGGGCGTTCGTGACGGAGCGGCCGGACCTCTCGACGGGCGAGATCGGTTCCTCGCTCGCACTGACCCGGTCGCTCTTCGAGCACCGTGCGGTGGTGGTGGCGGGTGACCGGGCGGGCTTCCTGG
>NZ_JAINVF010000088.1 GCF_020400585.1 Streptomyces sp. NK08204
ATCCCGCGCCAGCACCACCGCACGCCGCTCGAACACCGACCGCGACGACACCAACGAGAACGCCACATCAGCAACCGACGCATCACCGCCCGCAACAGGCAGCAGACGCCCCGCCTGCGCCCGCAGCGCATCCTCCGACTTCGCCGACAGCACCCACGGCACAAGTCCCTCGACTGCCGAGGGAGCGCTCGCCACCGGCACCTCGGGCACCGCCTCCAGGACAACGTGTGCGTTCGTCCCACTCGCGCCGAAGGAGGAGACACCCGCACGGCGTGGCCGCCCCGTCTCCGGCCACGGCATCGACGCGTCCAGCAGCTCCACCGCACCCGCCGACCAGTCCACATGAGTGCTGGGCCTGTCGACGTGCAGCGTCCGTGGCAGGATCCCCTCCCGCATCGCCAGCACCATCTTCATCACACCGGCCACACCCGCGGCGGCCTGGGTGTGCCCGATGTTCGACTTGAGCGACCCCAGCCACAGCGGCCGATCCCCCGAACGCTCCTGGCCGTAGGTGGCGAGCAGTGCCTGCGCCTCGATCGGGTCACCCAGCGCCGTG
>NZ_JAINVF010000089.1 GCF_020400585.1 Streptomyces sp. NK08204
GAGGCGATGGTCTACTGGTCGATGACGATGCTCATGACGCGCCGCCTTGCCCGGCCACGTCCTTCGCGAGCGTGAACTTGCCCGGCGCCGCCTCGACCAGCCAACCCCGGGCCACCAGCCGCTTCGCCTTCGACCGCAGCGCTTCCACCTTCGCCGGCACCGGGTCCAGGCCGAAGCAGGCCGCCATCTCCTGGCACGTCAAAGGTCCTTGACCGAGCCGGCTCCGGTCCGCGAGAGCCTGCAGGATGCGCTGATAGTCCACCGAGAGCGCCGAGCAGGCCAGTCCCGCACGCCACATCGGTACCACGGACTTCCGCCTCGCCGCTTCCGCCGGCTCGGGACGAACCGGCGGCCCGTCCGGATGGCCCTGGTCCTCGGAGGCGTCGGCGTCGTCGTCCGGGGCCAGCACCTCGCCCACGCGCGAGCGGGCGATGACCCACTCGTTCCACTCCCGCTCGGCCACATCCAGCTCGGCGTGAATGCGGTCGGCATCCTCCCGCAGCTCGTCCACACGACGGCGAGCAG
>NZ_JAINVF010000009.1 GCF_020400585.1 Streptomyces sp. NK08204
TCTGGGGTCCTACACCGAGTTGCCGTCCTCCAACCCCGCGGTGATCGCCTTCCTGCGGGAGTACGAGGACGACCTGGTGCTGTGCGTCAACAACTTCTCCAGGTTCGCCCAGCCGACCGAGCTGGATCTGCGGCGGTTCACCGGGCGGCACCCGGTCGAGTTGTCCGGCGGGGTCCGGTTCCCGGCGATCGGCGAGCTGCCGTACCTGCTGACGCTGGCGGGCCACGGCTTCTACTGGTTCCGGCTGCGCCGGAACGCCGCGTAGCCCCTGCCCGGTGGGGCGGTTTCGGCCGTCCTGCCCGGGGCACGCATCAGTGACACCCCGACCCTCCGGGGAAAGGACGTGACGCCCATGGCGGAAACGGTCGGCCCCTATGGCATCACCACTTCCAGCAGTCACCTCCTCGCTTCTCTCGACCCTCTGTTGCGCGAGTGGCTGCCCAGACAGCGCTGGTTCGCGGGCAAGGGGCGCCCGGTCACCGGATTCACACCGGTGTCGGTCACCCGACTGCTGCCGCCGGAAGGCCGGTTGGGCCTCTACCACCTGCTGCTGCGGGTCCACCAGCCGGCGGCGATCGGCGCGCCGCCCCACCCGGGTGACTGTTACCAGCTGCTGATCGGCGTGCGCGAGGCGCTGCCGCCCCGGCTGGCACCCGCGCTGATCGGGCACGTCGACGAGGGACCGCTCGCCGGACGCACGGTGTACGAGGCCCTGAACGACCCCCGGCCCGCCGAGCTGCTCCTGGAGGCCCTGCGCAGCCGGGCCCGCATCGGCAGGCTGCGCTTCGAGCGGGACCCGCAGCAGGAGATCCGGGACGGCCTGGTGGCCCGGCCGGTCACCGGCGAGCAGTCCAACTCCTCCGTCGTCTATGGAGATACGTTCATCCTCAAGCTGTTGCGCCGGGTCGTGCCCGGCGTCAACCCCGACCTGGAGATCCCGCTGGCGCTCGCCCGTGAGGGCTGCACCCGGGTGCCCGCGCCGACGGCCTGGCTGCATGCCGGGACGAGTACGGCGGCGGGTGCGGAGGCGTATCTCCTGGCCGTGCTCCAGCCGTATGTGCACGGCGCCACCGACGGCTGGGAGCTGGCGCTGCGCGAGCGGGCCAAGGGTGAGGACTTCACCGCCGAGGCGCGGACGCTGGGCCGGGCCACCGCCGAGGTGCACACCGCGCTCGCCCGTGCCCTGCCGACGGTCACCCTCGGCCACGCCCAGCTGCGGCAGCTGGCCGACGGCATGGCCGAGCGGCTGGGCGCGGCCACCCGGTCGGTGCCGGCGCTGCGGCCGTACGCGCCCGGGCTGCGCTCGGCCTACACGGCGCTGGCGGACCTCGCGGCCGAGGGCACCACCTGGACCGCCCAGCGCGTCCACGGCGATCTGCATCTCGGGCAGTGTCTGCGCTCACCGTCCGGCGACTGGTCGCTGATCGACTTCGAGGGCGAGCCGGCCCGGCCGCTGGCCGAGCGCCGCATACCGCAGCCGCCGCTGCGGGACATAGCCGGGATGCTGCGCTCCTTCGACTACGCGGCCCACTCGGGGGCCCCGCCCGCGCCCGACTGGGCGCGGGCGTGCCGGGCCGCCTACTGCCGCGGGTACGCGGAGGTCACCGGCCGCGACCCGCGCGGCGACCCGGTGCTGCTGCGGGCCTGCGAGACCGACAAGGCGGTCTACGAGGTCGTCTACGAGGCCCGGCACCGCCCCGACTGGCTCCCCGTGCCGCTCTCGGCCGTGCGCCGCCTCGCCTCGTCCGACCCGACCCTCGCCCGGGAGACCCCAACGTGACGTCCAGGAATCCGGTCACCACGAACAAGAGCAGGAAACCCGCCACCGCGCGGAAGAGGCCGAAGGCCGCGCCGCACGGGTCCGCCGCCATGGACCACGACGACCGGGAGCGGCTGCTGCGCGGCACCCATCACGATCCGCACGCCGTCCTGGGCGCCCACCCGGTGCCCGGCGCCGTCGCCGTCCGTGCCTTCCGCCCGCACGCCCGGTCGGTCACCGTGGTCTACGGCGACGCGCGGACGGCCCTGCACGACGACGGCGACGGGTTCTTCTCCGGGCTGCTGCCGCTCACCGAGGTCCCCGCGTACCACCTGCTCGTCGGGTACGGCGAACACGGCGGCACGGTCCACGACACCGAGGACCCCTACCGCTTCCTGCCCACGCTCGGTGAGCTGGACCTGCACCTGATCGGCGAGGGCCGGCACGAGCAGCTGTGGCAGGTGCTCGGTGCGCACGTCATGACCCACCAGGGCGTGCGGGGCACCCGGTTCTCGGTGTGGGCACCGAACGCGCGAGGGGTGCGGGTCGCGGGCGGTTTCGACTTCTGGGACGGCACCGGGTACCCGATGCGCTCGCTCGGCGCGTCCGGGGTGTGGGAGCTGTTCGTGCCGGGTGTCGGCGAGGGCGAGCTGTACAAGTTCGAGATCACCCGCCCGGACGGCTCACGCACCCTGCGCGCCGACCCGCTGGCCCGCCGCACCGAGGCCCCGCCCGCCACCGCCTCGATCGTCCACGCCTCGCACCACGAGTGGGGCGACGCCGAGTGGATGGCGCACCGGGGCGACATCCCCGTGCACGAGGCGCCGTTCTCGGTGTACGAGGTGCATCTCCCCTCGTGGCGGCCTGGACTGACCTATCGCCAGCTGGCCGAGGAGCTCACGGACTACGTCACCGACCTGGGCTTCACGCACGTGGAGCTGATGCCGGTGGCCGAGCATCCCTTCGGCGGCTCGTGGGGCTACCAGGTCACCGGCTTCTACGCCCCCACGGCCCGCCTCGGCACTCCCGACGACTTCAAGTACCTGGTGGACCGGCTGCACCAGGCCGGCATCGGGGTGCTGATGGACTGGGTCCCGGCGCACTTCCCGCGCGACGAGTGGGCGCTGGCCGAGTTCGACGGGCGTCCGCTGTACGAGCATCACGACCCGCTGCGGGCCGCCCACCCCGACTGGGGAACCCTGGAGTTCGACCTCGGCCGCCGGGAGGTGCGCAACTTCCTGGTGGCGAACGCCGTGTACTGGTGCGAGGAGTTCCACATCGACGGCCTGCGCGTGGACGCGGTCGCCTCGATGCTCTACCTCGACTACTCGCGCCGGCCGGGGCAGTGGACGCCGAACCGGTTCGGCGGCCGGGAGAACCTGGACGCGGTGGCCTTCCTCCAGGAGATGAACGCCACCGTGTACCGGCGCTGCCCCGGCGTGGTGACCGTCGCCGAGGAGTCGACGGCCTGGGACGGGGTCACCCGGCCCACCCACCACCGGGGTCCGAGCGGCTTCGGCGGGCTCGGGTTCGGGCTGAAGTGGAACATGGGCTGGATGCACGACTCGCTGGAGTACATGAGTCACGATCCGGTGCACCGCGCGCACCACCACGACGAGATGACCTTCTCGATGGTGTACGCCTACAGCGAGAACTACGTCCTGCCCATATCCCACGACGAGGTCGTGCACGGGAAACGGTCCCTGGTGTCGAAGATGCCCGGCGACTGGTGGCAGCGGCGCGCCAACCACCGCGCCTACCTGGGCTTCATGTGGGCCCACCCCGGCAAGCAACTGCTCTTCATGGGCCAGGAGTTCGCGCAGGGCGCCGAGTGGTCCGAGGCATGCGGCCCCGACTGGTGGCTGCTCGACCCGGCGTACGGTGCCGCGGCCGACCACCGGGGCGTGCGCGATCTGGTCCGCGACCTGAACGCCCTCTACCGCGCCACTCCGGCCCTGTGGCAGCGCGACACCGACCCGGCGGGGTTCGAATGGATCGCGGGGGACGCGGCGGACGGCGACGTCTTCGCGTTCCTGCGCCTCGACGCCGCCGGCCGCCCGCTGCTCGCGGTCTCCCACCTCGCCCCCGTGGTCCGGCACGACTACCGCCTCGGCGTTCCCGAGGACGTCCCGGCCTGGCGGGAGGTCCTCAACACCGACGCGGCACGCTACGGGGGCAGCGACGTGGTCCACCCCGACCCGGTCAAACCGGAACCACCGGGCGCGCACGGCCGCCCGGCGGGCATCCGGCTGACCCTTCCGCCGCTGGCTACGGTGTGGCTGCGGCCTGCTTGAGCCCCTCGGGGAGCGGGCCCGTGTGCAGCACCCCGAGCCTCTGCGTGGCCCGGGTGAGGGCGACGTACAGGTCGCTCGTGCCGTAGGCGCCCGGTTCGACCACCAGGACCGAGTCGAACTCCAGGCCCTTGGCCTGGCGGGGCTCGAGGAGGACGACGGTGCGGGTGAGGTCGGGTTCGGCGCCGGGGGTGACGCCGTCCAGGCGGGCGGCCAGCCGGCGGTGCAGTGCGCGCGGGGCGATCACCGCCAGCCGGCCCTCGGCCGGGGTGAGTTCGGTGACCGCCTCGGCGACCGCGCCGGGCAGGTCGCCGCCGGCGTCGCGCACCCAGGGCCGTACCCCGGTCGAGCGGACCGAACTCGGCGGTTCGAAGTGCGGGTTCTCGGCGCGGACCACGGCGGTGGCCAGCTCCATGATCTCGGACGGGGTGCGGTAGTTGACGCCGAGCCGGGTGTGCTCGAAGCGGTCCTCGACGTACGGCTCGAGGATCTCCGACCAGGAGCCGGCGCCCGCCGCCTGAGCCGTCTGGGCCGGATCGCCCACCAGGGTCATCGAACGGGTCGGGCTGCGCCGCATCAGCAGCCGCCAGGCCATCGGCGACAGCTCCTGCGCCTCGTCCACGATGATGTGCCCGAACGCCCAGGTCCGGTCGGCCGCGGCCCGCTCGGCGGCGCTGCGGTGGTCGGCCTCCTCGTGTCGCTCGGCGAACCGCTCGGCGTCGATGATGTCGTGCGCGGACAGCACCTCCGAGGCCTCGGGGTCGCCCTCCTCCTTGTCCTCGAACTCGTACGTCCGGGACGCGTACGACACGTCGAGCACACCCTGCGCGTAGGCGATCTGCGTCTCGCGTTCCCGCTCGGCGCGCTCCCGTGCCACCCGGTCGTCCTCGCCGAGGAGCTCGGCCGCCTCGTCCAGCAGCGGGACGTCCGCGACGGTCCAGGTCCGGGTCACCGGGCGGCGGATCGCGTCCGCGTCCTCCTCGGGCAGGTAGCCGTCGGGCTCGGCGAGGAAGTCCGCGACCAGCCGTTGCGGGGTGATCCGGGGCCACAACCGGTCGATGGCGGACCAGACTTCGGGGTTCTCGGCGAGTTCGTCGCGGATCTGGGTGAGGTCGGAGGCGTCGAGCAGGTTGCTGCCGTCGTACGGGTCGGTGCCCACGCGCTCGGCGTACAGATCGGTGAGCGTGTTGAGGATGTGGCCCTCGAAGTACTCGCGGGCCACGTTGTGCGGCAGAGTGGTCGCGCGGGTGCGCTCGCGGGCGACGCGTACGAGACCGTCGTCCAGCATCAGCACCTCGCGATCGTGCTCGATCGCGATGACCGGGTCGGGCAGCTCCTGCCGGTCGCGTACGACGGCGGCGAGCACGTCGGCCATGCCGGCGCGGCCCTTCACCGCGGCGGCCCGTTCGGTGTCGGTGGCGGTGGCCTTCACACCGGGGAACAGTTCGCCGACCGTGGCCAGCAGGACGCCGGTCTCGCCGAGGGAGGGCAGCACCTCGCCGATGTAGCCGAGGAAGGCCGGGTTCGGGCCGACGATGAGCACGGCCCGGCGGGCCAGCAGGTCGCGGTGTTCGTAGAGGAGGTAGGCGGCCCGGTGCAGCGCCACCGCGGTCTTGCCGGTGCCGGGACCGCCCTCGACGACCAGCACCCCGCGGTGGGGCGCCCGGATGATCTCGTCCTGCTCGGCCTGGATGGTCTGCACGATGTCGCTCATGCGGCCGGTACGTGCCGCGTTGAGCGCCGCCAGCAGCACGTCGTCGCCGTTGTGGTCCTCGTGGCCGGTGCGGGTGGCTTCACCGAGGTCCAGGATCTCGTCGTGCAGGTGGGTGACGGTCCGGCCCTCGGTGGCGATGTGCCGGCGGCGGCGCAGGCCCAGCGGGGTGTGGCCGGTGGCCAGGTAGAACGGGCGGGCGACGTCGGCCCGCCAGTCGATCAGGACGGGGGTGCGCTCGGTGTTGTCCTCGCGCAGCCCGATCCGGCCGATGTGGTGGCTGGTGCCGTCGGACAGGTCGATCCGGCCGAAGCAGAGCGAGCCGTCGACGGCGTTCAGCGCGGCGAGCAGCCCCGAGCGTTCGGCGACCAGGATGTCCCGCTCCAGCCGGGCCTGCATGGGCTTGTCGCCCTGGGCGAGTGCGTCCGCGACGGAGAGTTCGGCCTCTCCGCGCAGCATGTCGACGCGTGCGTACAGGCCGTCGATGAATTCCTGCTCGTGCCGCAATTCATCGTCCGGAAATTCGGTGTTTGACAATGCCACTCCCGCCCGCATATACTGTGTTCAGTGAACTTCTTCATGGCTCCGCTGGAACGAAGTCATGAATCACTGAATATACGCCGAGAAATCCCCCGAGCACAATTGCTCAGGGGATTTTTTCGTGGGCCGGGTTTCCTTTACAGCACGTCCGCCAGCTCTTCCAGCAGCCGCCGCTTGGGCCGTGCGCCCACCATGGAGCGCACCGGCTCACCGTCCCGGAACACCATCAGGGTCGGCATCGACAGCACGCCGTAGGCGACCGTCGTCTGCGGATTGCGGTCCACGTCCAGCTGGACGACCTTCAGCCGGTCGCCCTCCTCGAAGGCGATGTCCTTCAGCACCGGCGCGATCTGCCGGCAGGGCCCGCACCAGTCGGCCGTGAACTGCACCAGCACCGGCAGATCCGCGCCGATAACCTCCGTCTCGAAGTCCGCGTCCGTCACCTCGGCCAGTCCGTCCGTCACGCTCACCGTGTCAGCCCTCCAAGCTCGCACACGGGTTCCGGACCCCCCGGAACCAGCGCCTCGGCGGCCAGCTCGTCCCGGGCCCGCTCGGCCCGCCGCAGCTGTCCCGCCACCTGCTCGCGCACCGCCGTCAGCTGCCCGATGAGCGCGTCCAGCTCCGCCAGCTTGCGCCGGTAGACGACGAGGGAGGCCGGGCAGGAGTCGCCCTCCGGGTGCCCGGCCCGCAGGCACTCCACGAACGGCCGCGTCTCCTCCAGGTCGAACCCGAAGTCCTGCAGCGTCCGGATCTGCCGGAGCAGCCTGAGATCGCTCTCGTCGTAACGGCGGTGTCCCCTGTCGTCGCGCCGGGCGGGCAGCAGCCCCCGCGCCTCGTAGTAGCGCAGGGTGCGGGTGGTGGTACCGGCCCGTGCGGCCAGCTCGCCGATTCGCATGTCCACGACCGTAGGCGTTGACGTCGGCGTCAAGGCAAGCCGGGACGGTCGGGCGGCAGCAGCGGCTTGTGGCGCACCGGCGAGGACAGCACGATCGACGTGGTCGTACGGCCCAGCGCCGAGGTCTGCTCCAGGATCTCCTCCAGGTGCACGGTGTCGGCGACGGCGACCTTGAGGATCCAGCAGTCCTCGCCGACCGTGTGATGCACCTCGACGATCTCCGGGCGGTCGGTCAGCTCCCGGGTCCTGGGGTGCATGAGGTTGTAGCCGCCGTGCGGGTTCACCCGGATGAAGGCCTGGATGCCGTAGCCGAGGCGGGCGGGTGCGACCCGGGCGCCGTACCCCTCGACCACCCCGGCCGCCTCCAGCCGGCGCACCCGCTCCGCGACGGCCGCCGGGCTCAGACTGACCCGCCGGCCCAGCTCGCTCAGCTTGATCCGCCCGTCGGCCTGCAGCAGCCGGAGTATCTCCCGGTCCACCGCGTCGAAGGCCACCGGTGTTTCGTTGGCGACGGCGCGCAGATGCCGCGGTTCTTTCGGCGCGGCTGCCGTATCTCCCATGTCTCCCCCTTCAGAGCGTCGTGCTGCGAACGGAGAATTATGGCCATGACAAAGGCACGAGAGGTACTGGTCATCGGCGGCAACCGCTATTTCGGCAAGCGGCTGATCACCCGGCTGCTGGCGGCGGGCGACCGGGTCACGGTCCTGAACCGGGGGTCGCTGGCCCCGCCGCCGGGCGCGGAACACCTGGTGGCCGACCGGGCCGGGGAAGGCGCCCTCGTCGCGGCGCTGGGCACCCGTACCTTCGACGTCGTCGTCGACCAGGTCTGCTACAGCCCGCGCCACGCCGGCATCGCCCGCCGGGTCTTCACGGGCCGCACCGGCCGCTATCTGATGACCTCGACCGTGGAGGTGTACGAGCAGGAGGACACCGACGCGTTGGTGCCGGAGAGCACGGTCGATCCGCGTACGGTCGCGGTCGACCTGGAGCTGCCCTGGGACGATGCTGAGTTCATCGAGCGAAACTACGGCGAGGGCAAGCGGCAGGCGGAGGCGGTGTTCACCGCCGCCGGCCCGGAACTGCCGTTCGCGTCCGTCCGCCTCGCCCATGTCCTGGGCGGCGACGACGACTTCACCGGCCGCCTGGCCCACTACGCCGACCGCATCCGCACCGGTGCACCGATCCTGGTGCCGCCGCTTCCCCGGCCCGCGACGTACATCCACGTGGAGGAGGTCGCCGACTTCCTGTTCTGGGCGGTGGGGCAGGAGTTCACGGGCCCGGTGAACGCTGCCTCGCACGGGAAGCTCGGGGTCCGGGAGCTGTGCGCCGAGGTGGCGGCACAGATCCCCGGCGGGAAGCTGGTGTTCGAGGAGACCGAGTCGGGGGAGGTCTCCCCCTTCGCCTTCCGCCGCAGCTACCCCATGGACAACTCCCGTGCCGCCGGACTCGGTTTCGGCTTCGACCACGCACGGCTGTGGCTGCCGAAGGCCATCGCCGAAACGCTCGGAAAGGACAACTGACGTGCGGTACCGCACCCTTGGCGGCCTGAAGGTGAGCGCGGTCGGGCTGGGCGCCATGCCGCTGTCGATCGAGGGCCGCCCGGACGAGGAACGCGCCCTCGCCACGGTCCACGCGGCGCTGGAGGCGGGCGTGACCCTGCTCGACACCGCCGACTCCTACCACCTTCCGGGCCAGGACCCCGGCCACAACGAACTCCTGCTGGCCCGCGCGCTCGCCGCGTACGGCGGCGACACCGACGGCGTGCTGGTCGCGACCAAGGGCGGCCGGGGCAGACCGGCGGACGGCAGCTGGACGGTGACGGGCACACCGGCCCATCTCAGGGCGGCGGCCGAGGCCTCCCTGAAGCGGCTCGGCGTCGAGGCCATCGGCCTCTACCAACTCCACAAGCCCGACCCTGCCGTGCCGTTCGAGGACTCCGTGGGCGCGTTGCGCGACCTCCTCGACGAGGGCAAGATCCGCCTGGCCGGCCTCTCCAACGTCACCACGGAGCAGATCCGCCGCGCCCACGCGATCCTCGGCGACCGCCTGGTGTCCGTGCAGAACCGCTACTCCCCCGAGATCCGCGACAGTGACCCGCAGCTGCGCCTGTGCGCGGAGCTGGGACTGGCCTTCCTGCCCTGGAGCCCCCTGGGCGGCATCTCGCGCAGCTCGCTGGACGGGCCGTCGGGGCAGGGGCCGGACCCGCGCTACGCCGCGTTCCACGAGGTGGCCCACGACCGCGCCGTCAGCCCCCAGCAGGTCTGTCTTTCCTGGCTGCTGTCCCTCTCCCCCACCGTGATCCCCATCCCGGGCGCCAGCCGCCCGCAGACGATCCGGGACTCGGCTCTGGCGGCGGAACTGGAGCTGACCGAGGAGGAACTGGCGAGGCTGCCCTAGACCATCACCCCCGCCGACTCCTCCACCTCCATCAGGGACGCGCTGTGCCGCTCCGCCTCGAAGGCCCTGCGACCGCCGCGCAGGCCGAACAGGCGCTTGGTGAGGGCGATGTAGAGGACCGCGAGGATGTTGAGGACGAGGGTGGCGATCTTCAGGTAGCTGATCTTCTCGGTGAGTTCGTAGATCTCCAGCGGGAGGAAGGCGGCCGTCGCGACCACCGTCAGGTACTCCGCCCAGCGCTTGGCGTACCAGAGGCCGACCGCCTCGATCAGTTCGACGAGCGCGTAGGCGAGGAGCACGGCCGCCACCAGGAGCAGGGTGCTGTGCTTGTAGCCGAAGGCCTTCTGGATGGACCCGACGACCGGGGAGTGGTCCAGGTCGTAGTGGAAGTGCTTGAAGACCGGGCGGAGGGCGTCCAGGTACTCGTTGAACAGGCGGCGCACCGCGTCCTGGCTGTTGCTGAACTTCCACACCGCCGCCGCGACCAGGACGATGAACACGCCCCGCACGGCCCGCTCGACGGCCAGGAAGCGCAGGATGAACAGGTCGCGCAGGACCTTGCCGCGCGGCACCAGCGGCGCGTCCGCGGCCGGCCCCGAGCCGTGCGGCTCGCCCAGCACGAAGTCGCCGCAGCGCAGACAGCGCCACACCTCGCCGAGCGCGGTCTGGGCGTGCAGCCTTATCCGCAGCCGCGGGTCGTCCGGCGCGTAGGTGACGTGCCCCTTGCGCGCGCAGGTGCGCCGGTCCCAGTCGATCTTCATCCCCCGTGCCTCCATGCAGGTACTGACTCACACGTACTGACGCCACGCACGAACGTGCCGTTCCGGTTGATCCGGAGCGGCACGTTAGCTGATGGGAACGGGGGCGGTCAGCCGGCCGGGGTCCGCGCCGGTTCCTTGCCGCCTTCCCTCCGCTCTTCCTTCACCTCGGGCACCTCGGGCACCTCGGGTGCGGCGGCCTCCCGGCGCGGCAGCAGGACCGCGACCAGGACGGTGCCGATGCCGAGGACCACCGCGCCGACCAGGCTGGTGCGGGCCACCGCGTCGGAGAAGGAGGAGCCGACCGCGTCGGCCATCTGCCGGGCGCCGACGGCGAGTTCGGCGGCCTGCTGCTTGAGCTGCGCGGCCTGCTGCGGGTCCTTTGCGTGCGCCGCCTGCGCGGCGAGTCGGTGGGCCTTCTCGCCGATGCCCTGGGCGACGGCGTACCCGGCGCCGACCGAGTCCTGCGCGGTGTCCCGGGCGCTCGCCGGGAGCCTGCTGCCGGCGGTGGCGTCGCTCAGGTGGTTGCTGTACGACGTGGCGAGCAGCGAGCCCAGGATCGCGATGCCGAGGGAGCCGCCCAGCTCCAGCGAGGTGTCGTTGACCGCGCCGCCGACGCCCAGCTCGAACTCCGGGAAGGCGCCCATGATCGCGTCGGTGCAGGGCGAGAGGGCGAGGCCGATGGCCAGGCCGAGGATGATCAGGGGTGTCACGAAGTCGGCGTACGTCGAAGCCGCGTCCACCCGCGCCAGCAGGGCCAGCGCGGTCGTACCGGCGACCATGCCCGCGGTGACGGTCCACTTCATGCCGAAGCGCGGGGTGAGCACGCCGGTCAGCGCCGAACCGACGAAGACCGCGCCGGCCAGCGGCAGCATGCGGACGCCGGTCTCCAGGGCGTCGTAGCCGAGGACGAACTGCAGGTGCTGGGTCAGGTAGTAGAACGCGCCGAAGACGGCGAGGAAGAACAGCGCGACGGCGAGGTTGGAGCCCGCGAAGCGGCGGGCGGTGAAGCGGCGCACGTCCAGGATCGGGCGGGGGTGGCGCAGCTCCCAGGCGATGAAGGCGGCCAGGCCCACGCCCGCGACGACCGCCGCCGTGATCGCCTTGGCGCCCCAGCCGAAGTGCGGGCCCTCAATGATCATGTAGACCAGCGAGCCGGTCCAGATCACCGACAGCAGCCCGCCGACGTAGTCGATGCGGTTGTGCTTCCCTTCCGAGCCGCCCGCCCTGGACGGCGGAACGAGCACGAAGGCGGCGACGAGCGCCACGGCCGCGATGGGCACGTTGATCAGGAAGGTCGAGGACCAGCCGTGGCCGCGCAGCAGGGCTCCGGCGACCACCGGCCCGGCGGCGATGGCGAGACCGGCGGTGGCGGTCCACAGGGTGATCGCCTTGGCACGTTCGGCCCGCGGGAAGGTGGCGGCGAGCAGCGAGAGCGTGGCGGGCATGATGAGCGCCGCGCCGACACCCATCACGGCACGGGCGGCGATGACGGTCGCGGCGCTGCCGGCGAAATAGCCGAAGACGGCGCCCGCGCCGAACACCGTCAGCCCGAGCACGAGCGCGCCGCGGCGGCTGTACTTGTCGCCGATCGCGCCGAGCAGCAGCATCAGCGCCGCGTACGGGACGGTGTAGCCGTCGATCACCCACTGCAGGTCGGCGCTGGACAGGCCGAGGTCCTTCGTCATGTCGGGCGCCGCGACCGTGAGGGCGGTGTTGGCCATCACGATGATCAGCAGGCTCAGGCAGAGCACGAGCAGCGCCCACCAGCGCCGACCGTAGGGGCGCTCCATCCTTTCGACCGGTTCGGTCATGACGAGTCGCATGGCAGGGGTCGCCTTCCTTGATGCACGACGGTGTTGCACATCAATGTGCAATTACACAACCATGCGCAAATGTACGCCGTTGCACATCACTGTGCAAGTCAGGAAGGACGTGCAGAATGGCCGTCATGACCACGGGCAACACCAGCCGCGCCGACGCCAACCGGCGCCGCATCCTCGACGTCGCCCTCGCCGAGCTGCTACGCGACCCCGACGCCTCCATGGACCAGATCGCACGCGCCGCGGGAGTCGTACGGCGGACCGTGTACGGCCACTTCCCGAGCCGCGAGGCGCTGATCAGCACGCTGGTCGACGGGGCGGTCGAAGCGCTGGCGGAGGCGGACGCGAGGGCCCGGGAAGGGGTCGCCGACCCGGCGGAGGCGGTGGCCCGGTCGGTGCTCGCCGTCTGGGAGATCGCCGACCGTTACCGGCTGCTGGTCGCCCTGGCCCAGCGCACGGTCACCGTGCAGGGCATCCGCGAGCGTCTCGCCCCCTTGCGCGAGAACACGGTCCGGCTGCTGCAGCGCGGCCTGGACGAGGGCGTCTTCCGTTCTCCCCTGCCCGCGCCTGCCCTCGCCTACGTCCACGAGCAGATGCTGTTCGCGGTGACGGAGGCGGTGAACGACGGGTTGGTGGCAGCGCAGGAGGCGGGCCGCTCGGCCGCGGTCACGGCGCTGACCGCGGCGGGCGTGCCCGCCTCCACGGCCGCCGCGCTGGTGGCCGGGGTGAGTGAGGACAAGAAGCCGGACGGCTGAGTGAACGGGGCAGACTCAGCCGCCCGGCGGCGGTGACCGGACGCCCTGCCCGGGTTCAGGCGGGGCCGGACGTCCGGAGTATGTGCGGACCTGTACGAGGCAGGCCCGCTTGTGCGGGTCAGGCCTTCGCCAGCGCTCCGTCCCGCGGCTCGGGGAGCTCGGCGGCCGGGGTGAGTGAGGACAAGAAGCCGGACGGCTGAGTGAACGGGGCAGACTCAGCCGCCCGGCGGCGGTGACCGGACGCCCGGCCCGGGTTCAGGCGGGGCCGGGCGTCCGGAGTATGTGCGGACCTGTACGAGGCAGGCCCGCTTGTGCGGGTCAGGCCTTCGCCAGCGCTCCGTCCCGCGGCTCGGGGAGCTCGGCGGCCGTCGGCTCGGCCGCGTCGTCCAGCTGGGTCGTCTCGTCGAAGGGCAGCTCGCCGGCGAGGACCCGCCGGACCCGGTCCCGGTCGATCTCCTTCGTCCAGGTACCCACCAGCACGGTGGCCACCGCGTTGCCGGCGAAGTTCGTCAGCGCCCGCGCCTCGCTCATGAACCGGTCGATACCGACGATCAGGCCGACGCCGTCGACCAGCGCGGGCTTGTGCGACTGCAGACCGCCGGCCAGGGTGGCGAGCCCGGCGCCGCTGACGCCCGCCGCGCCCTTGGAGGCCAGCAGCAGGAAGAGCAGCAGCGGGATCTGCTCGCCGACGGACATCGGCGTACCGAGCGCGTCGGCGATGTACAGGGACGCCATGGTCATGTAGATCATGGTGCCGTCGAGGTTGAAGGAGTAGCCGGTCGGCACGGTGATGCCGACGACCGGCCTGCTGACGCCCAGGTGCTCCATCTTCGCGATCAGCCGCGGCAGCGCGGACTCGGAGGAAGAGGTGGAAAGGATCAGCAGGAACTCGCGGGCGAGGTACTTGAACAGCGACAGGACGTTCACTCCGGCGACGACCCGCAGCAGCGCGCCGAGCACGACGAAGACGAACAGGAAGCAGGTCACGTAGAAGCCGAGCATCAGCACGGCCAGGCTCTTGAGCGCGTCCAGGCCGGCCGAGCCCGTGACGGCGGCGATGGCGCCGAAGGCACCGATCGGCGCGGCCCACATGACCATCGACAGGATGCGGAAGACGAGCCGCTGGACGTGCTCGATGCCGCGCAGCACCGGCTGGCCGACCGGCCCCATGGCCTGCAGCGCGAACCCGGCGAGCAGCGCGACCAGCAGCGTCTGGAGGACCTGGCCCTCGGTGAAGGCCGAGACGAAGGTCTTCGGGATGATCGACAGCACGAAGTCGACCGGCGGCAGCGCGTCGGAGGAGACCTGGTCGTGCCCGGACGCCTTGATGGCGTCGGTGATGTGCAGCCCGTCGCCCGGGTGCAGCACATTGCCGACGACGAGCCCGATGGCGAGCGCGACGAGCGACATCACCAGGAAGTAGCCGAGGGCGATACCGCCCACGGCCCCCACCCTGGCGGCCTTCCGCACGGACCCGATGCCGAGCACGATCGTGCAGAAGATGATCGGCGAGATCATCATCTTGATCAGGTTCACGAAGCCCGCGCCCAGCGGCTTCAGCTGCACCGCGGCGTCGGGCCAGATGAGCCCCACGGCGATACCGAGCGCGACCGCCACGATGACGGCGATGTACAGGTAATGGGTGCGGTCCCGGTGCACAGCGGGTGCAGCGGGTGCGGCAGGTGCCGTGTCGGGGGTGCTGGCGGCCACGACTGCCCTCCTTGACGTCTTCGTCGGTGAACAACCGGCGTGCGGCTCACGTCCGGGCGTTGCTGGGGAATGCCGTGACTATCTCCCGCCCTGTGAGGGCGGTCACCCTTCCGTTCATTTAGTTCACGTGCCCCGCGGCCCACGGGGCACATTTAGTTCCCGGCCGGCCGGAGAGGCACACTGCTGACATGCGCTTTCCCACCCTCCGCCGACCGCGCAGCCTGGCGGGCCAGCTCTTCGCCATGCAGGCCGTGCTGCTCGCGGTGGTGGTGGCCGGCTACGCGCTGTTCACGTACGTCAACGACCAGCGGCAGGCGGTGCACGCGGCGACCGGCCGGGCGAGCGCGGTGGCCCGCACCATCGCCGACTCCCCCGCGGTCCGCACCGCGGTCCGCACCGCCGACCCCAGCGCTCAGCTCCAGCCGTACGCCCTCCAGGTCACCCGGGACGCGGACGTCGACTTCGTCACGATCATGAATCCCTCCGGCATCCGCTGGACCCACCCCGACCGCAGGCAGATCGGCAAACGCTTCCTCGGCCACATCGGCCCCGCCCAGCACGGCCGCACTTTCACCGAGACGTACACCGGCACGCTCGGCCCGTCCGTGCGCGCGGTGACGCCCGTCGAGGAGGACGGCCGTGTGGTCGCCCTGGTGAGTGCAGGCATCAGGGTGGAGGCGATCAGCCGCCGGGCGCAGGACCAGGTCACCGCCCTGCTCGGGGTCGCGGGCGGCGTGCTGCTGCTGGGCGCGGTCGGCACGTACGTCATCAACGCCCGGCTGCGCCGCCACACCCACGGGATGAACGCGGCCGAGCTGAGCCGGATGCACGACTACCACCAGGCGGCCCTGCACGCGGTCCGTGAGGGCCTGCTGATGCTGGACGGGCAGTACAGGGTGGCGCTGATCAACGACGGCGGCCGGGAGCTGCTGGGCGTGGGCGACGAGGAGGACGTGGTGGGCCGTTCCGTGGCGGACCTCGGCCTGCCCGCCCCGCTGACGGGCGCGTTGCTGGCCTCCGGGCCGCGGGTGGACGAGGTGCACCTGACCGCGACCCGGGTGCTGGTGGTGAACACCTCACCGGTGTCGGGCGGAGAACGCCGCGGCACGGTGGCGACCCTGCGCGATGTCACCGAACTCCAATCGCTGATGGGCGAGTTGGACTCGGAGCGGGGTTTCACGCAGGCGCTGCGCTCCCAGGCGCACGAGGCCGCGAACCGGCTCCACACGGTCGTCTCGCTGATCGAACTGGGCCGCGCCGAGGAGGCGGTGGAGTTCGCGACGGCGGAACTGGAACTGGCACAGGCCCTCACCGACCAGGTGGTGGCGGCGGTGAGCGAGCCGGTGCTGGCGGCTCTGCTGCTGGGCAAGACGGCGCAGGCGAACGAGCGGGGCGTGGAGCTGGTGGTGTCCCCGGACAGCCGCCTCGACGACGGACTGCTGCCCGGGAGTCTGTCCGCGCGTGACCTGGTGACGATCCTCGGCAACCTCATCGACAACGCGGTGGACGCGGCGCAGGGCAGCGTACGGGCACGGGTCACGGTGACGGCGTACGCGTCGGACACCGACCTGGTGATGCGCGTGTCCGACACCGGCCCGGGGGTCGACTCGGCCCACGCCGGCCTGGTATTCCAGCGGGGGTTCTCGACGAAGCCCGCCGGGCCGGGCGGGCGCGGCCTGGGACTGGCCCTGGTACAGCAGGCGGTGACACGGCACGAGGGGACGCTGAGCGTGACGGAGGCCGAGGAGGGCGGCGCGGTGTTCGAGGTGCGGCTGCCGCTGCGCACGGCGGTGGGTGACGGCGCATGACGAACGGGCGGCAGACGGCCGACCAGTCGCGGCCGATCAGGGTCCTCGTCGTGGAGGACGACCCGGTCACCGCGGACGCGCACGTGCTCTACGTCGGCCGGGTGCCGGGGTTCGTGGCGGTGGGCAAGGCGCACACGGGGGCGGAGGCGCGGAGGTTCCTGGACCGTACGCCGGTGGACCTGCTGCTGCTGGACCTGCACCTGCCGGATGTGCACGGCCTGCAGCTGGCGCGGTCGCTGCGGGCGGCGGGGCATCATGCCGACGTCATAGCGGTGACGTCCGCACGGGACCTGGCCGTGGTCCGGGAGGGTGTCTCGCTGGGCGTCGTCCAGTACGTCCTGAAGCCGTTCACGTTCGCCACCCTGCGGGACCGGCTGGCGCGGTACGCCGAGTTCCGCGGCGCGGCGGGAGAGGCGAGCGGGCAGGACGAGGTGGACCGGGCACTGGCGGCCCTGCGCGCGCCGTCACCTGCGGCGCTGCCGAAGGGATTGAGCGGGCCGACGCTGGAGCGGGTGACTTCGGCCCTGCGGGAGGCAAAGGAGGGGCTCACGGCGGCGGGGGTCGCGGTGACCGTCGGAATCTCCCGGATCACCGCGCGACGGTACCTGGAGCACCTGGTGGAGGCGGGGCGGGCCGAGCGGAAGCCGGTGTACGGGCAGGTGGGGAGGCCGGAACTGGTCTATCGGTGGGTGTCTCAGGGGCGGTGAGGGCCTGGGCGCGGACGCGGGCCTGGACGGCTTAGGCGTGTGAGAACGGCACGAGCCCGGCCCCGGTTGAGGGAGCCGGTCCCGCGAAGCCACCAGCACCCGGTGCCGTCTGCCGCCCGGCAGCAGGAGCCCGTACCTGATGCGAGCGCACGCAGCAGCGAGTGGAGTGCCTGGTCTGCGGTGACCGGCGTGTCGTCGTACCCGTGCAGTCCACGAAGAGCACGCCCCGGGGAACCGATGCCGCCGAGCCCGGGACACGGCGGTGACGAGGGCGGCCTGGTCGCGGCTCGGACGGTCCAGCGCGGCTCGCAGCCGCCCCGACTCCCCGTCACGTCCGGTGAATCCGGTCGCCCTCGGCGGCAGCGCGTCCAACGCCGTCGGCGCCGGCGCCGACGCCTGCTGCCGGTACTCGGCCTTGCCGATGACCGGCGCGTGGAACCCCCCTCCCTGGAAGTCGATGTGATCGCTCACCCTGCGCCGCCCCCCGGCCCGAAGGGCAGGGCGTACTGCACGATGTACACCCCCAGCCCGACAACCGAGCCCGCCTCCAGCACGGACAGGGCCCCCAGTCCCGCCGAGACCTCACCGCCCGCCCAGTACACGACCAGCGCGCTCAGCGGCACGACGCAGAAGGCCAGCAGGTCGACCACGCACTGCACGACCTTCCGGGAGAACCGCCGGGCGTCCCCCCGGTGCGCGACCTCCCACTGGAAGACCTGCGCACCCTCCGCCCGCACCAGCTCCGCCAGCCGGGGTCCCAGCTCGCCGCGCACATAGGCTCCGATCGCCGAGATCTTCTGGTCGTTGACCAGATACGTCCACCCGAGCACCACGCACACCGGCGGCAGCGCGAGCAGCATCTCCGTCCGCTCGGCCTGGGCGGCGGCGGCGATCACCGCGGCGACGACGGTCAGGGTGACGTAGAGCAGGTTGTCCCGGAACCCGATCCGTGTCTTCTGCTCGTCCTTGATCGTCTGGTATTCGGTGAGCAGCAACTGCCCCACGGTGACGTCTCGTTCCGGCACTCCAACCCCTTCCCCCCGGCAGTACCTTATGAGTGTGCCGCAGACTGAGCCCACCGTTCTGGTCCTGACCGCGCTCGCGTTGGAATACGCGGCGGTGCGCCCCTACATCGAGGAGCGGGAGGAGCTGACACATCCCGGCAACGGCACCATCGTCGAGGTGGGCCGCCTGCCCGGCACTCCGTGGCGCGTCGCCGCCGCCGAGCTGGGCGAGGGCGCCCGGATCACCGCCGCGCTGACCGCGTCGCTCATCGGCTGGCTGCGCCCGCAGGCCGTGCTGTTCGTGGGGGTGGCGGGCAGCCTCAAGGACGACATCGGTCTCGGGGACGTCGTGGTGGGCACCAAGGTGTACGCCATCCACGGCGGCAAGGCGACACCCGACGGGCTCCAGGTGCGCCCCGAGGCGTGGTCCGGAGCCAACGCGCTGGTGCAGGCGGCACGTTCAGCGGTGCGGGACATGCCGGACGTACGGGCGCACTTCAAGCCGATCGCCACGGGGGACGTGGTCCTGGCCGACGACGAGTCCGAGATCGCCCGGCTGATCCGCAAGAACTACAACGACACCGCCGCCTTCGAGATGGAGGGCTCGGGAGCGGCTCACGCGGCCCATCTGGAGGGCCGGGACGCCCTGGTGGTGCGGGGCATCAGCGACCACGCCAATCCCGACAAGGCCAAGGACGACGCCGGAGGCTGGCAGGAGCGGGCGGCCCAGCAGGCGGCGGCCGTGGCGATGGCCGTCCTGCGCAAGTATCGGCGGCAGAGCGGGAGTTCGGCTGCCGACAGCTCTGAGGAGGGGCCCCAAGCAGGCTACGGGGGCGACCACATCGACTTCCGGGGCTCGACCTTCCACGGGCCCGTCATCGGAAAGCGGGTCGGAGGCCGGTAGTGCCCCGGGTAGCGGCAGGGCCACCGTCCACGGCCCCGTCCCGCGCGCCAGCGCCACGCTCCCGCTCCGGCCCCTCGGCTTCACCGGCCGCGGGGAGGAGCTGAACCGCCTGCTGCCCTGCCTCGCGCCCGCCTCGGACGACAGCGCACCGCCCATCGTCATCTCCGCGCTCACCGGCATGGGCGGCATCGGCAAGACCGCGCTCGCGCTGGAGGCGGCGCACCGGGCGTGCGGGAAGGGCTGGTTCCCCGGCGGCACGCTCTTCGTGGATCTTCGCGGATACGACGAGAACCCGGTCACCGCGGACCAGGCGGTACTGGCCCTGCTGGACGTGCTCGGCGTGCAGGGGCCCGAGCTGCCGACGACGACGGCACGGCAGCACGACGCGTACCGGGACGCCCTCGTCGGCCGGGCCCGGACGCTGATCGTCCTCGACAACGTGTCGGACCCGGCGCAGTTCCGTGAGCTGCTGCCCGGCACCGACCGCCACCGGGTCCTCATCACGTCGCGGGACCGCCAGGACGCCCTGCCGATCCGGCTCATCGACCTGGAGACGCTGGACCCGGCCGACTCGGTGGCCCTGCTGACCCGGGCGCTGCTGGACGCCGACGAGCGCGACGACCGGCCGGGACGGGAGCCGGAGGCCCTGCACCGGCTCGCCGAGCTGTGCGGCCATCTGCCGCTGGCCCTCCAGATCGCCGCGGCGATGCTCCGCCGGCGCCGGATACGGGGCATCGCCTCCCTGGTCGCCGAGATCGAGCAGGCCGGGGACCCGAGCCGCGTTCTGGACAGCGGCAGTCCGGGGGCGGACCTGTACGGCCGCTCGCTCGCCCTGCGGCCGGTGCTGGAGACGTCGTACCGCCGACTGCCGGACGAGCAGGCCCGGCTGCTGCGGCTGCTGGCGCTGGTTCCCGGCGGGGACGTCAGCACCGAGGCGGTCGCCGCGCTGGGCGGCCTGGACCTGCTGGACGCCGTGCGTGTGCTGGAAGACCTGGCCGCCACCTATCTCGTCACGCCGGTCGTCGGGGACGGGCTGTCGTCCGAACACCGCTGGCGGATGCACGACCTGGTGCGCGCGTTCACCGCCCGGGTGGGCGCCGGGGACGCGGCCCTCCGCGAGGAGCGGGAAGCGGCACGGGACCGGTTGTTCGGGTTCTATCTGCGGTGGGCGGACGCGGCCGACACCCGCTTGCGCTGGTTGCCGGGGACGCCGGAGCCGGAGCGGTTCGCGGACCCCGGTCAGGCTCTGGCCTGGCTGGACGGAGAGCGGGCGGCCCTGGTGGCGGCAGTGCAATGGGCATCGGAGGAGGGACACGCGGACGTGGCCATGGCGCTGGGCCAGTGCCTGACCACATACCTGGACTGGCGGCGTTACTTCGACGACCTGGTGAGCGTCACCCGCGCCGCCCAGGAAGCCGCGCACCAGCTCGGGGACAGCCGCTACGACGAAGCCACCACGTGGGGCAACCTCGGTAACGCCCTGAGCAGGGCGGGCCGTCTGGACGAGGCCGTCGACGCCCTGACCCATGCCCTCGACCTGTTCCAGGCCACCGGCGACCGCACCGACGAGGCCATGGCATGGGTCAACCTCGGTATCACCAGGGCACGAGCGCGCCGTCTGGACGACGCCATCGACGCCCTGACCCGCGCCCGCGACCTGTTCCAGGCCACCGGCGACCACATCGCCGAGGCCAGGACGTGGCTCAACATCGGCAACGTGTTGGGGGAGGGGCACCGGATGAACGAGGCCATCGACGCCCTGACCCATGCCCTCGACCTGTTCCAGGCCACCGGCGACCGCCACAGTGAGGGCGTGGCCTGGCACAATCTCGGCCTCGCCTTGCAGGGATCGGACCGGATCGACCAGTCGAACGAGGCATTCGGACATGCCGGCGAGATACACCAGGAGTTCGGGGACTGGTATCGGGTCGGCCAGGCTCTCAGCCAACTGGCCCACAACCACGAGGGTCTCAGCCACCCCGCCACGGCACGCGCCCACTGGCTGAAGGCCGCCGACGCCTATTCCCGTGCCAACGCCCCCGCCGAAGCCGCCGTAGCCCTGTCCCGCGCAGACTCATTGACCTGACTGGACAAAGTCACGGCAGGTGACACCGGGTGTCACGTTCCGCCGTCCGAGGGGAACCTACGATTCCACGGTCCGTGATCTCGGCAGAACCGACGGTAGTCGTCCGCATGCTCGCACCCCTACCTTGTGCCGGGTGCGCCAACCCTCAGCTGCTCCCCCGTTCAACGCCCCGGCCGCCCGCAGGCTGCGTGCCGCGCTCGGCATGGGACCCGAGCACGTCGCCTACGGCATGCGGGCCTCGTACGGGCTTCCGTACGTCACGCCCGACCTCGTGACCGCCTGGGAGCGCGGCACCGCCTCCCCGAGCAGCCCGGAACTCACCGCCCTCGCGGGGGCGTTGTGGTGTTCTCCGGGGGAACTCATCGGGCGCCCCCACACCTTGCGCGAGCACCGCATCGCCCGCGGGATCGCGCCGGAGGACGTGGCCCGCACCGTCGGCCTCGACCTTGCGGCGTATCTGCGGATGGAGGAGAGCGGGACCTGGCGCGGCAACGAGCGCCAGTCGGCCGCGCTCGCGCAGGCGCTGCAACTGGCCCTGCCCGACTTCGTGGCCGTCACGGGCCGCGAGGCGAAACTCGCCGACCTGCTGCACAGCGCGGTGAGCACCCGCTGGCAGGCGTATGTGCGGCCGGTGATGAAGCTGGCTCCCGTGGACACGGGTGTCCTGGAGGACGTCCTGCAGGAACTGCACCAGGACTACCAGGGGCACATGGCCGCCACCCTCAGCTGGGGTGGCGGCAGCAGGAGCGCCAGTGAGTCCGGGAAGGAGTTCCTCGACCGGATCGTCGAGAGCTTCTGGGCGGCGGTCGAGAGCAGGACCGGCTAGAGGAGAACGGGTCCGGCTACGACGACGGATCCGGCTACGACGACGGACCGGCTACGGAAAGGGGTCCGGCTACTAGAAGACCGACTCCGCCTCGTCCATGCGGTCCTTCGGCACCGTCTTCAGCACGGTGACGGCCTCCGCGAGCGGCACCATCACGATGTCGGTGCCGCGCAGTGCGGTCATCTTGCCGAACTCGCCGCGGTGCGCGGCTTCGACGGCGTGCCAGCCGAAGCGGGTGGCGAGGACGCGGTCGTAGGCGGTGGGCGTGCCGCCGCGCTGCACGTGGCCGAGGATGACCGGCCTGGCCTCCTTGCCGAGGCGGCGCTCCAGCTCGTACGCCAGCGCGGTGCCGATGCCCTGGAAGCGCTCATGGCCGTACTGGTCGATCTCGCCCTTGCCGTAGTCCATGGTGCCCTCGGCGGGGTGGGCGCCCTCGGCGACGCAGACGACCGCGAACTTCTTGCCGCGGGCGAAGCGCTCCTCGACCATCTTGACCAGGTCGGCGGGGTCGAAGGGGCGCTCGGGCAGGCAGATGCCATGGGCGCCGGCGGCCATGCCGGACTCCAGGGCGATCCAGCCGGCGTGCCGGCCCATGACCTCGACGACCATCACGCGCTGGTGGGACTCGGCGGTGGTCTTCAGCCGGTCCATGGCCTCGGTGGCCACGCCGACGGCGGTGTCGAAGCCGAAGGTGCGGTCGGTGGAGGAGATGTCGTTGTCGATGGTCTTCGGCACGCCGACGACCGGCAGGCCCGCGTCGGAGAGCATGCGGGCCGCCGTCAGCGTGCCCTCGCCGCCTATCGGGATCAGCGCGTCGATGCCGAACTCCTCGACCATGTCGGTCGCCTTGGTGCAGGCCTCACGCAGCCGGTCGCGTTCCAGGCGGGAGGAGCCGAGGATGGTGCCGCCGCGGGCCAGGATGCCGCTGACCGCGTCCAGGTCGAGGGTGCGGTAGTGGCGGTCGAGCAGACCCCGGTAGCCGTCCTCGAAGCCGATGACCTCGTCGCCGTACTGCGTCACCGCCCGGTGCACGACCGACCGGATCACGGCGTTCAGGCCGGGGCAGTCGCCGCCTGCGGTGAGAACTCCGATGCGCATCGTGCTGTGTCTCCTGCTCGCTTTCGAATGCCGGTGAGCCGCTACCGATTCTTTCACGTCTGCCGGTGGGGCGAACTTTTGACGGGCGCCTTATCTAGCGTGAGGGGTATTGTCAAGAGGGTTCAGCTCACCTCGGTGGGCGATTTTTATGATGTCGACGGCAGCGAGACGGATCGGAGAGCACGCGTGACACGCAGTGTGTACGTGACCGGGATCGACCGTGGCGACGGCCGCCAGGTCGTCGAGCTGGGAGTCATGGAGCTCCTGACCCGGCAGGTCGACCGAGTGGGTGTGTTCCGCCCGCTCGTGCACCACGTGCCCGACCGGCTGTTCGAGCTGCTGCGTGCCCGGTACCGCCTCCCCCAGGACCCGGCGACGGTCTACGGCATGGACTACCACGAGGCGTCCGCGCTCCAGGCCGAGCGCGGCACCGACGAGCTGGTCTCGGCGCTGGTCGACCGCTTCCACGGGGTGGCCCGGGACTACGACGTCGTCCTGGTCCTCGGCACCGACTTCGCCGACACCCAGCTCCCGGACGAGCTGGCCCTCAACGCCCGCCTGGCCAACGAGTTCGGCGCGTCGGTGATCCCGGTGGTGGGTGGCCGCAGGCAGACGGCGGAGTCCGTGCTGGCGGAGACCCGCAACGCGTACCGGGCGTACGACGGGCGGGGTTGCGACGTGCTGACCATGGTCGCCAACCGGGTGGCCCCGGAGGACCGCGACGAGATCGCCGAGCGGCTCGCGAAGCGGCTGCCGGTGCCCGCGTACGTGCTCCCGGACGAGCCTGTCCTGTCCGCGCCGACGGTCGCCCAGATCGCCCAGTCCCTCGACGCGAAGGTGCTGCTGGGCGACGACTCGGGGCTCGCCCGGGACGCGCTGGGCTTCGTCTTCGGCGGGGCGATGCTGCCGAATTTCCTGGCCGCGCTGACCCCGGGCTGCCTGGTGGTCACGCCCGGGGACCGGGCCGACCTGGTCATCGGCGCGCTCGCCGCGCACAGCGCCGGCACCCCGCCGATAGCCGGTGTGCTGCTGACCCTGGACGAGGTGCCGAGCGAGGAGATCCTCACCCTCTCCGCCCGCCTGGCCCCGGGCACCCCGGTGATCTCGGTGTCCGGCAACAGCTTCCCCACCGCCGAGCAGCTGTTCTCTCTGGAGGGGAAGATGACGGCGGCGACTCCGCGCAAGGCGGAGCGGGCGCTCGGCCTGTTCGAGCGGTACGCCGACACCGCCGACCTGGCCCGCCGGGTCTCGGCGCCGAGCAGCGACCGGGTCACCCCGATGATGTTCGAACACAAGCTGCTGGAGCAGGCCCGCGCGGACAGGCGGCGGGTGGTGCTGCCGGAGGGCACCGAGGAACGGGTGCTGCACGCAGCCGAGGTGCTGCTGCGCCGCGGGGTGTGCGACCTCACCCTGCTCGGACCGGTCGACCAGATCCGCAAGAAGGCCGCCGACCTCGGTATCGACCTCGGTGACAGCCAGTTGATCGACCCGGCCACCTCCGAGCTGCGCGACTCCTTCGCCGAGCGGTACGCCCGGCTGCGCGCCCACCGGGGCGTGACCGTGGAGGTGGCCTACGACGTCGTGTCGGACGTGAACTACTTCGGCACCCTGATGGTCGAGGAGGGCCTGGCCGACGGCATGGTCTCCGGTTCGGTGCACTCGACGGCGGCCACGATCCGGCCCGCGTTCGAGATCATCAAGACGAAGCCGGACTCCGCGATCGTCTCCTCCGTCTTCTTCATGTGCCTGGCCGACAAGGTGCTGGTCTACGGGGACTGCGCGGTCAACCCGGACCCGAACGCCGAGCAGCTCGCGGACATCGCCGTCCAGTCGGCGGGCACGGCCGCACGGTTCGGGGTGGAGCCGCGGATCGCGATGCTGTCGTACTCCACGGGTACGTCCGGCTCGGGCGCCGACGTGGACAAGGTGCGCGCGGCCACCGAGCTGGCGCGCTCGCGGCGCCCCGACCTGAAGATCGAGGGGCCGATCCAGTACGACGCGGCGGTGGAGCCGTCCGTCGCCGCGACCAAGCTGCCGGACTCCGAGGTCGCCGGGCAGGCAACGGTTCTGATCTTCCCCGACCTCAACACGGGCAACAACACCTACAAGGCCGTGCAGCGCTCGGCCGGCGCGATCGCCGTCGGCCCGGTGCTGCAGGGCCTGCGCAAGCCGGTCAACGACCTCTCCCGGGGCGCGCTCGTCCAGGACATCGTCAACACCGTCGCCATCACGGCGATCCAGGCCCAGACACCCGCCGACCGACTCAGCACAGAGAGCATCTGAACACCGTGACCGCGACTCGTGTCCTCGTCCTCAACTCCGGCTCCTCATCGGTGAAGTACCAGCTGCTCGACATGCACGACGCGAGCCGGCTCGCGGTCGGCCTGGTCGAGCGCATCGGCGAGCAGACCTCCCGGCTGAGGCACACCTGCCTGTCCACGGACGAGACGCGTGAGGAGAACGGGCCGATCGCCGACCACGACGCCGCCCTCAAGGCGGTCGCCGAGGAGCTGGCCCGGGACGGCCTGGGCCTGGACTCGCCGGAACTGGCGGCGATCGGTCACCGGGTGGTGCACGGCGGCATGTTCTTCACCGAGCCCACCGTCATCGACGACGCCGTGCTCACCGAGATCGAGCGGCTGATCCCCGTCGCCCCGCTGCACAACCCGGCCAACCTCACCGGCATCCGCACCGCGCAGGCGCTGCGCCCCGACCTGCCGCAGGTCGCCGTCTTCGACACCGCGTTCCACACCACGATGCCGGAGTCCGCGGCGCGCTACGCGATCGACCCGAAGATCGCGGACCGGTACCGCATCCGCCGCTACGGCTTCCACGGCACCTCCCACGCGTACGTCTCCCGGGCCACCGCCGAGCTGCTCGGCAAGGCACCCGAGGAGGTCAACGTGATCGTGCTGCACCTCGGCAACGGCGCCTCGGCCTCCGCGGTCGAGAAGGGCCGGTGCGTGGACACCTCCATGGGGCTGACGCCGCTGGAGGGGCTCGTGATGGGGACGCGCTCGGGTGATCTGGATCCGGCGGTCATCTTCCATTTGGCGCGCGTCGGCGGAATGTCCATGGACGAGATCGACACTCTTCTCAACAAGAGGAGCGGGCTGTTCGGTCTGTGCGGGGACAATGACATGCGGGAGATCCGCCGCCGCATCGACGAGGGCGACGAAGAGGCCCGGCTGGCCTTCGACATTTACATTCACCGGCTGAAGAAGTACATCGGCGCCTATTACGCGGTACTCGGCCGGGTGGACGCGGTGGCGTTCACGGCGGGAGTCGGCGAGAACGCCGCGCCGGTGCGTCAGGCCGCGATCGCGGGCCTGGAGGGGCTGGGCCTCGCGGTCGACGCGGAGCTGAACGCCGTACGCAGCGGCGAAGCGCGGCTGATCTCCCCCGAGTCCGCACGGGTGGCGGTCGCCGTGGTGCCCACCGATGAGGAACTGGAGATCGCCGCGCAGACGTACGCTCTGGTCGGAAACAGCAATTGAGCAAAAGGGAGTACAGCTGAGCAAGTAGAGCGAGCAGCAGAGCGAAGTAATACACGGCAGTAACACGCCTGAGCGCATGTCCGCCCATTTGTACCTTCCACCAGACGGAATATTCCGCTGGGAAACAAACCGATAGGATCGCCCCATGCGCCGTTCGAAAATCGTCTGTACTCTCGGCCCCGCGGTCGACTCCCACGAGATGCTCGTCGCCATGATCGAGGCGGGCATGAATGTGGCCCGGTTCAACTTCAGCCATGGCACCCACGCCGAGCACCAGGCGCGGTACGACCGCGTCCGGGCCGCTTCCAAAGAGACGGGGCGGGCCATCGGCGTCCTCGCCGACCTGCAGGGCCCGAAGATCCGCCTGGAGACCTTCGCCGAGGGCCCGGTCGAGCTCGAGCGCGGTGACGAGTTCGTCATCACGATCGAGGACGTACCGGGCGACAAGCACATCTGCGGCACGACGTACAAGGGCCTGCCGGGCGACGTCGCGCGCGGCGACCAGATCCTGATCAACGACGGCAACGTCGAGCTGAAGGTCCTGGACGTCGAGGGCCCGCGGGTGCGGACGATCGTCATCGAGGGCGGTGTCGTCTCCGACCACAAGGGCATCAACCTGCCCGGCGCGGCCGTGAACGTGCCGGCGCTGAGCGAGAAGGACATCGAGGACCTGCGCTTCGCCCTCCGTATGGGCTGCGACATGGTCGCGCTGTCCTTCGTCCGGGACGCCAAGGACGTGCAGGACGTCCACCGCGTGATGGACGAGGAGGGCCGCCGGGTCCCGGTGATCGCCAAGGTCGAGAAGCCGCAGGCGGTCGACAACATGGAGGACGTCGTGCTGGCGTTCGACGGCGTGATGGTCGCCCGTGGCGACCTCGCCGTCGAGTACCCGCTGGAGAAGGTCCCCATGGTGCAGAAGCGCCTGGTGGAGATGTGCCGGCGCAACGCCAAGCCGGTGATCGTGGCGACCCAGATGATGGAGTCGATGATCACCAACTCCCGCCCGACGCGCGCCGAGGCCTCCGACGTGGCCAACGCGATCCTGGACGGCGCCGACGCGGTCATGCTGTCGGCCGAGTCGAGCGTGGGCGCCTACCCGGTCGAGACCGTGAAGACGATGTCGAAGATCGTCGTCGCGGCCGAGCAGGAGCTGCTCGCCAAGGGCCTGCAGCCGCTCGTGCCCGGCAAGAAGCCGCGCACGCAGGGCGGTTCGGTCGCCCGCGCGGCCTGCGAGATCGCCGACTTCCTCGGCGGCAAGGGCCTGATCGCCTTCACCCAGTCCGGAGACACCGCCCGCCGGCTCTCCCGCTACCGCGCGGTCCAGCCGATCGTCGCGTTCACCACGGACGAGTCCACCCGCAACCAGCTGACCCTCAGCTGGGGCGTCGAGCCGCACGTCGTGCCGTTCGTGGCCACCACCGACGAGATGGTGGAGCTGGTGGACCAGGAGGTCGCCAAGCTGGGCCGGTTCGACGCGGGCGACACCGTCATCATCACCGCCGGCTCGCCCCCCGGGGTCCCCGGCACCACCAACATGCTGCGCGTGCACCACATCGGTGGCGGCGACGTCAGCTGACATCTGCTGCAAGGGTTTTGTACGGCGCTGAGGGGCGCCCCCCGGCAAGGGGGGCGCCCCTCAGTTCCTGCGGCTCCCGAACGGGCTTGTGCGACCGGTCAGTCGGTCGTGTACACGTGCATCCCGGGCACGTGCAGGTTGCCGCCGAACTGCGCCGCCTGAACCACCTTCACATGGGTGAAGTAGATCAGCGGGATGTTCAGCGGGGGCGGGCTGTCCGGGCTGAAGGTCACCGGGATGAGTCCGAAGAGGTTCCCGGAGATCTTCTCGGTGTACATCACGGTGGAGCCGCCCCGGATGGTGGACGTCGAGCCCGAGGACGCCTGCACGTGGTAAATCTTGCCGGTCTGCTTGTCCTTGACCGTCTGGTGCAGGTCACCGATGTCGGTGCCGTTGTTGATGACGTACTTCAGCACCTTCTTGGTGGTGCCGTTCGCCGTCCTCACGTCCACGATGCCCTGGTAGTCGGCGCCGTTGAGCAGCAGGGAGCTGGCGTCCAGGTACCAGGGGTCGTCCGCCACCGGCACCTTGTTGTCGACTCCGCCGACGTCGGTCGTGGCCGCCACGCAGTTGTCCGCCGAGGGGCTGGAGCTGGCCGACGGGCTGGGCGTGGCCGAACCGGCCGCGTCCCCGGCCGCCTGGGTGGTGTCCTGGGACGTCCCGGAGGCCGTGTCGGTGGCGCCCTGGGCGGTGTCCGTGACCGTGCCGGCCGCCTTGGAGGCGGTGTCCTTGCTGGTGTCGGTGACGCCGGTACCCGAGTCCGTGCCGCTCGTCGACGAGCCGGACGACGACGTGTCCGACGAGGACGACGTGTCCGACGAGGACGACGTGTCCGACGAGGACGACGAGGACGACGAGGACGACGAGGACGAGGTGGACGTGTCCGACGACGGGGACGCGGACGGCGTCGGGCTCGCCGACGACGTGCCGGAGTCCTTCTGGCCGCCGGTGAGCAGGCCGCCCAGCGTGTCGCTGACGGTGCCCAGCAGACCTCCGCCGCTCTGGGTGCCCGAGGAGGTCGACGTGCCCGAGCCTGTCGAGGTCGACGTACCCGAACCGGAGTCCGACGACCCGGAACCGGAGTCCGAGGAACCGGAGCCCGAACCGGAGTCCGAGGTGGCGGTCGGCTCGGGCGTGGGCGTGCCGGCGGAACCAGGGTCCGACGACGGGGACGCGCTCGGTCCCTGCGTGTTCTGCGTGTCCTGCGTCTGCCGGGTCGTCGGGGTGTCGGCGGACGCCGTGGGCGTCGGCGTGGGCGTGTCGGACGCACTCGCGGACGGCGACGGCGAGGCCGAGGCGTCCTTGGAGCCGTCCAGCGCCGAGACGCAGTCCTGGTACTCCGCGGCCTTCTGACTGTTGGACGTCGATGGTGTGCTGCCGTTGTCCGCGAGGGCGAGCGAGGACGTGAGGCCCATCCCCATGAGGACCGCGGTCGGCATCGCCACCGTCGCTATCGCCTTGCCGGCCGGCATGTGGAACCTGGTGAACAGCGGCTTCTTGGGTGCCGCGTGGCGGGGTCCGGTTCTTCCCCGGGGCCCGTCCGCATCGGCCCCGCGGGCCACGTCGTCAGCCGGCACTGTGCCTCCCGTTCACCCCGTTGGCCGGGCTCGTTCCTGACAGGTCGTTCTCCCCCAGCACCGGAAAGGCCTGGGCGGTGCCCTCATCGTTCGTCCCGTCCGTGTCCTGCTGCGGCAGCGGCGCGGTCTCGACAGCACTGCCCTCGGCAGGCGGCTGGGGCTGCGCAGGCACGCCCGGCGCCCAGGCCACGGCCATCGCCCCGCCGATCAGGGCGAACAGAAAGCCCATGACGAAGCCGCCGAAGTTGGACACCGGGATGGACACCAGCGCCAGCAGGATCGCGGCGACTCCCGCGAAGACCCGTACGTGCTTCTGGAACCAGAGGCTGATGCCCAGGACGATGAGCAGCACGCCGATGATCAGGGATCCCGCTCCCGCGGTGGTCGACATCGCCAGCGTCAGGTGCCCCAGCTGGAGATGGGCGTACGGGAAGTACATGATCGGAAATCCGCCGAGCATGACGAACAGTCCGGCCCAGAACGGACGCGAGCCCCGCCAGGCGCGGAACTGCAGCCTCCGGGTGGTGAACTGGCCGGGTACGGCGGCAGGAGTCTCGGCGCTCATGGAAACAGCTCCCTGGTGCGGCGTTGCTGTGGTGGTGATGTGTGCCGCGTGTGACGACGCGGCCGGAGTGGGGACGGGCGGGGTGCCACCGGCTCCCCCGCCCGTCATCGAGTGCTTAGTAGCACTCCTTGACACCCGTCGACAACGACATGTGCAGGCCGCTGAGCTTGAAGGTGCCGGCGGTGGTCGCCCACGCCGTCTGCTTCACGTTGTCCAGCGTGGCCGAGTCTGCCTGCTGCGCGAAACCGTACGGGTTGGCCTGCTCCCCGCCGCCCTTCATGCCCGGACCCTTGTCGGCGTCCTTGGCGGCAACACCGATGTCGATGTTGTGGAAGGTCGCGTCGGCGTCGAGGTCGGCGACATCGATGTAGATGTTGTCGGCCTGGACCTTGTCGTGGCCCGCGCCGCCGGCCCGCAGGAGCAGGCTGACGTTGCCGAAGAACGGCACGTTCGGCGTGACCACGGACTGGCAGAGGTTGGTGATCTCGGCGTGCTTGAACGCCGAGACGGCCACCGGGTGAGCCGACTTCTCGCCGGACAGCGTGTAACCGTTGTCCAGGGCGGCGTACTGCTCGAAGCCGGTACCCACCAGCTGGTCGGCAGACACCTTGAACGACTGGCCGGACACGCTGAACGAGGCAGCGAGAGCGCCCTGCGCGAGGGCCACTCCTATCGCAGCCGTGGCGGCGACGCTGGGCACCATGACCACAGCGAACCGCTTCCATCTGGTCCCGCCACGCACCTGGGACTCCATGTTTCCTCCTTCTCGGACGTACATCTCCTGGCCCGGCATCGCCGGTTGGGCGGCTCGGCCGGACAGGGATGGGAGAAGTGCTACGTCCTCGGGAAGGAGAGCGCCCGTACTCGAAAGGCGCGAATCGCGCCCGAATCACCGGCGATCACCCCCGAGCGACAACCACTGGTCGCGCCTGACACCTATCACGCACAACCTTGCTGGACAGGCTTCGCCGCGGCGACGAAGACCCCCCTGCCCTAGAGCCGGCGCCACTGCCGCCGGCTCTGCTCGGTGGGGACCCAGAGTCTCCCGCGCCCCAACCGGCTGCGGGGGTACGGGAATGGACCGAGCGTGGCCGATCGTGGTGCATTCTGGCCGCCTGCACAAGGGGGTTCGTTACTCGCTAGTAACGGCCGGATAACCGAAGGACGACCCGCCGGTCTCGAAGGGCGACGCTGGGTCGCATCGCAGGGCAGAACAAAGCCGTTGATCTTTGGACGAATCCAGACAGATCAACGGCTTCGATTTACTACGAGTAACAGCAGTCGCGATTACCAAGATTTGGTAAAGCGCGGCCTCCGCGACGAGGCGTCGGCAGACCTTTCGCCCGCGCCTCACATCCCGTGGCGGTCACCGAGGGTCAGATCGACCGCCACGGGCGAGGGTCAGAACAACGCCCGGGCGAGCGCCCGGCGCGCGCCGACGACCCGTGGATCCTCGGCTCCGACGACCTCGAACAGCTCCAGCAGCCGACGCCGCACCGCATCACGGTCGTCACCCTGCGTGCGCCGCACGGTTTCGATCAGCCGCCCGAAGGCGTCCTCGACGTGACCGCCCACCAGGTCCAGATCCGCCGCGGCGATCTGCGCGCCGGGGTCGGCCGGCTTCTCGGCCGCGTCCTTGCGCACCCGCTGCGGGTCCATGCCCTGCACCCGGTGGAGCAATTCGGCCTGGGCGAGGCCCAGCTTGGCCTCGGGGTGGGTCGGGTCGTCGGCGAGCACGTTCTTGTACGCCTGGATGGCGCCGGCGAGATCGCCCGCGTCCATCGCCTGGGCTGCGGCGTTCAGCGTGCCCTCGTGCGGCCCCACCGGCGCCTCGGCGCGCACGGCGCCGCCCGGCTGGGCGTCCGGGTCGACGGTCAGGCCGGTCAGCCCGAACCGCTGCTCGGCGACCTGCACCAGCTGGTCGAGCGTCTGCCGGATCTGCTGCTCTCCGGCGGCGCCCTGGAACAGCGGGAGCGCCTGCCCGGCGACCACCGCGAAGACGGCCGGAATCCCCTGGACCCCGAACTGCTGCATCAGCAACTGGTTGGCGTCGACGTCGATCTTGGCGAGGAGGATGCGCCCGTTGTACTCGACGGCCAGTCGCTCCAGGACCGGGCTCAGCTGCTTGCAGGGCTGACACCACTCGGCCCAGAAGTCGATGACGACGGGCACCTCGGCGGAGCGCTGGATGACATCCCGCTCGAACCCGGCCTCATCGACGTCGATCACGAGATCGGCCGGGGCGACGGCCCCCGTCCCGCCCTGGCGGGCCGCTTCGGCGCGCGTCTGCTCGGCCTTGGCCTTGGCCTCCTGGGCCGCCTTCACCGCGGCGAGGTCGACGACGCCATTCATGGACATGTTCCGTGGCTGCATGCGTCTATCCTCCCCCGATCTCGCGCTGCGACGAAAAACGCCGGTGACGGCGCCGGGTCCCCACCCCACGCCGATGGTCGAAGCTCGTGTACGTCCGTCACGAGCTTTCGCTACGACTCGTAGCGTAATGCCATCGGGACCGGGCGCGACACCAGCCGCCGGTGATCTCCCTCACGGCCGCACAGATCCCGCCAGTTATGGTCGTGGAATGGAGAACCGCACCCCCGCCGGCCGCACCGGGCGCCCCCGCAGTGCCGCTGCGGACGCCGCGATCCTGGCCGCCACGCGGGAGGCGCTGGTCGAACTGGGGTGGTCCAAGCTCACCCTGGGAGACGTGGCCACACGGGCCGGGGTTGCGAAGACGACGCTGTACCGCCGCTGGGCGGGCAAGAACGAGCTGGTCGTCGACGCGGTGGCCGAGCTCTTCGACGAACTGCAGCTGCCCGATCGCGGCACCCTCGCCGCCGACATCGAAGGTGTGGTCCTTCAGTTCTCGGCCATCCTCGCCCGGCCCGAGGCCAGGAGCGGGCTGATGTCGGTCGTGGCGGAGTCGACCAGGGACGACGCGCTGCGCGAGCGCATCCGCTGCTCCATCGTCGAGCGCCAGAAGCGGCTGGTCATGGAGGGCCGGGCCCGGGCACAGCAGCGCGGCGAGCTGCCGCCGGAGGCGAACCCCGGGCAGGCCTCGAGCACGGTCGACCTCATCTTCGACATGGTCGCGGGAGCGGTGATCCACCGCACGCTGGTGAGCGCCCAGCCCGTGGACGCGACGTGGGTGCAGCGCTTCACGACGGTACTGATGGGCGGCCTCGCGGCGGCTGAGGACTGAGGACCACCGGCCGTTCGGATCCGCCAACTCCCCTCCGCCTGACAAAAGTTCAACTGTCCGCGCCGTGAAGACCTTGTACGTATGACATGGCCCCGTCATCATGACGGCTACGGGATCTACTCGCATAGATCATCGGCTGGATCCGGTTCCGGGGTTCCGTGCTCACCCCGCTCCGCCCGGCACCGACCCCCTGACAGTGCGTCACCGACCATTCGAATCCAGGAGGCCCGATCCTCGTGAGACTTCGTCACACCCGTCGGCGCGGCACCCTCACCGCCACCGCGGCCACCCTGCTCGCCCTCTGCGCGGCCCAGACGCTGGCCGCCGCGCCCTCGGCCGGCGCCGCCCCCGCCGCCCCCGCCACCACCGCCGCGCATTCGGCCCGCGCCCACTCCGCCACCGCCGAGAAGGTCGCCACCGCCCAGGAGCAGGCTGCGCGGGCCCTCGCCCGCTCGCTCGGTGACAGCGCCTGGCGCACGCGACTGCGCACGGCCGCCCTGAAGTCCGACGGCGTGGCCCTCACTCCGCTCGCCGCCCGGGCCAACCCCGGCCTGCAGTCGCGGCTCGCCGCCGCCGACCGTGCGATCGCCACCGCCAAGGGCCTGGACGCCAAGGCCGGCCCGCTGCTCCAGTTGCGGCTCGGCGACCGCTCCATGCGCGCCGCGCTGGCCGCCGGCGCCACCCCCTGGGTCGCGGCGGCCACCTCCGACGACGACACGAACACGGTCACCGCGTACGACGGCCTCGGCCGCGCCCACAGGCTGGACGCCCGCGAGGCGCCCGCACGTCCGGTGTACGTCGTCGACATCGACAGCTCCAAGGCGCTGGCGGCCGGCCTGGACGTGCTGCGCAAGGAACTGGTGACCAAGGGCGTGCAGTCCGCGGCGCCCGGTGCCGTGAACACCGCGCCCTCGAACCGGACGATGACGGCGACCACCGGGGGCTTCTGGACCACGAAGATCGACGCGGTCGAACTCTCGAACGACGAGGAGCCCTGGATCAAGGGCGCCGCCGAGATCTACACCCTGGTCACCGGCTTCGGCCAGGACGGCAAGGTCCGCGTCGACCCCGTGGACATGCCGTACCTGGACTACGACGGCACGGTCTACCGGCCCAACCAGATCCTGGTGAACTGGTCGTACTACAAGTACAACCTGGCCGACGCCGTGATGATGGAGGACGACGGCGACACCAACTACCACGACCTCGCCGTGGCGATCGCCGACGCCCTGCTCACCATCACCGACCAGGGCGCCTACATCCCGTTGGTGAACGCGGTCCTGAACGCCATCCCGACCTCGTGGTGGACCGACGACCCCGACTACGTCGACTCCTGGTACACCCTGGCGCAGGGCAACAACGGCACCTACTACGGGGCCCGCGGCAACGGCTGGATGACCATGGAGCCCTACTGGGTGCAGCAGTTCTGACCCGGTGGCGCACCAGAGGGCCCGCCGGAACGGATCTTCCGTTCCGGCGGGCCCTCTTCCGGTGACGACGGATCAGAAGCCGGCCGGCTCGGTGTAGACGCCCCACTCGTCGCGCAGCACGCCGCAGATCTCGCCGAGGGTCGCCTCGGCGCGTACGGCGTCCAGCATCGGCTCGATCATGTTCGCGCCGGACCGGGCGGCGGCGAGCATGCCGTTCAGCGCCGCCTGCACGGCGCCCTCGTCCCGTGCCGCCTTCCGCTCGGCGAGCACCCGCACCTGCTCCCGCTCCACCTCGTGGCTGACCCGGAGGATCTCCAGGTCACCGGTGACGGACCCGGTGTGGACGTTGACGCCGACGACCCTCTTCTCACCCTTCTCCAGGGCCTGCTGGTAGCGGAAGGCGGACTCGGCGATCTCGCCGGTGAACCAGCCGTCCTCTATCCCGCGCAGAATGCCGGAGGTGATCGGTCCGATGGGGTGCCGCGCGTCCGGGTGAGCCCGCAGGCCCCGCTCCTTGATCTGCTCGAAGATCTTTTCCGCGTCGGCCTCGATCCGGTCCGTCAGCTGCTCGACGTACCAGGAACCGCCCAGCGGGTCGGCCACGTTGGCGACCCCGGTCTCCTCCATCAGCACCTGCTGGGTGCGCAGCGCGATCTCCGCGGCCTGCTCGCTCGGCAGCGCGAGGGTCTCGTCCAGCGCGTTGGTGTGCAGCGAGTTGGTCCCGCCGAGCACGGCGGCCAGCGCCTCCACGGCCGTACGGACCACGTTGTTGTACGGCTGCTGCGCGGTCAGCGAGACACCGGCGGTCTGCGTGTGGAAGCGCAGCCACTGCGCCTTCTCGCTCTTCGCGCCGTACACGTCCCGCATCCAGCGGGCCCAGATCCGGCGCGCCGCGCGGAACTTGGCGATCTCCTCGAAGAAGTCGACGTGCGCGTCGAAGAAGAAGCTCAGCCCCGGCGCGAACACGTCCACGTCCAGCCCGCGCGAGAGCCCCAGCTCCACGTACCCGAACCCGTCCGCGAGCGTGTACGCCAGCTCCTGCGCGGCCGTGGCACCCGCCTCGCGGATGTGGTAGCCGGACACCGACAGCGGCTTGTACGCGGGGATACCGGCCGCGCAGTACTCCATGAGGTCGCCGATGAGCCGCAGGTGGGGCTCGGGCTGGAACAGCCACTCCTTCTGCGCGATGTACTCCTTGAAGATGTCGGTCTGGAGGGTCCCGTTAAGCACCCCGGGGTCGACACCCTGCCGCTCGGCGGCGACGAGGTACATGCAGAAGACGGGCACGGCCGGCCCGCTGATGGTCATGGAGGTGGTGACGTCGCCGAGCGGGATGTCCTTGAACAGGACCTCCATGTCGGCGGCCGAGTCGATCGCCACACCGCAGTGGCCGACCTCGCCGAGCGCGCGCGGGTCGTCGGAATCGCGGCCCATGAGCGTCGGCATGTCGAAGGCGACGGACAGGCCCCCGCCGCCCGCGGCGAGGATCATCTTGTACCGCTCGTTGGTCTGCTCGGCGTTGCCGAACCCGGCGAACTGCCGGATCGTCCAGGTACGGCCTCGGTAGCCCGTCGGATGGAGGCCGCGCGTGAAGGGGTACTCACCCGGCCAGCCGATCCGTTCGAAGCCCTCGTACGTGTCCCCCGGCCGGGGCCCGTACACCGGCTCCACGGGGTCACCGGAGAGCGTGGTGAAGTCCGCGTCGCGCTTGCGTGCGGAGTCGTACCGGGCCTGCCAGCGTCGGCGGCCCTCCTCGATGGCGTCAGCGTGCATACATCGAATTTACTTGGACGTCCTAGTAAATGTCGATGGCAGACCGCCGTACGGCATCCGTACGGCGGCAGAATTTTCCGTCGCCGGGCGTCGGCTAGGCGTTCGCGGCGGCCGGGGCGGGGCCGGCGACCCTGCTCTCCAGCTCACGGCTGACCTTGCGCTCGACGAAGAACGCGGCGGTGGGGATCGTCCCCGCCAGCAGCACCCACAGCTGCTTGCCGACCGGCCACTTCGCCTTGGCCCCGAGGTCGAAGGCGAAGACCAGGTAGACGACGTACAGCCAGCCGTGCGCGATGCCGACGAAGGTGGTGAACTTGTCGGCCCCGTCGAGGTGCAGCCCGTACTTGGCGATCACGCCCAGGGTGAGCAGGACCAGCAGCACGCCGGTGATGTAGGCCATGGCGCGGTAGCGGGTCAGCACGCTTTTCTTCATGCCGTCGAGCGTAACCGCCCGTTCCGGGAGATCTTGCCCCGGGTCACTCCTCCTGGAAGTCGCCCGCGGCGATGCGCAGGGGCCTGAGCATCGCGAAGATCTCCCGGCACTCCTCCGCGTCGTACGCCCCGAGGCCGAAGTCCACGGCCATGAGCTCACGGGTGGCCGCGTCGACCACCTCGCGGCCCTTGTCGGTGATGACGGCGAGGGTGCCGCGCCCGTCGTTCGGATTGGGCCGCCTGGCGACCAGCCCGGACTTCACCAGCCGGTCCACGGTGTTCGTCACGGACGTGGGATGCACCATCAGACGCTCGCCGATCTTGGACATCGGCAGCGCACCGGTCTTCGAGAAGGTCAGCAGCACCAGCGCCTCGTACCGCGCGAACGTGAGCCCGTAGGGCTTGACCACCGCGTCCACCTCGGCGAGCAGGATCTGCTGCGCGCGCATGATCGAGGTGATCGCGGCCATGGACGGCACGCTCCCCCAGCGCTGCTTCCAGAGTGCGTCGGCGCGGGCGATGGGATCGAAGGGAAGGCTGAGAGGCTTCGGCACGTCGTCAGACCCTACCCGCCGGTCATGTGCGGGGCTGCACCGTCTCGGCTTTCGGTCGACCGGGCCTCCAGCGCGAGCCCGCAGCAGCTCAGGGCGCCCAGGACACCGGCTCCGGCGACGGCCGTACGCACCCCCGCGATCTCGGCCGCCACCCCGGCCAGCGCCATGCCGACGCCCTGCACGGTCATCAGGCCCGCGCTCAGCACGGTCATGGCCCGTCCGCGCAGCTCCTCGGGCACAGCCCGCACGAACCACTGGTCGATGCCCAGTGTGTACGCCGAGCCCGCGCCGGACAACAGCAGGAGCAGCAGGGAGAGCGGGAGCCCCGGACGCAGCGCGTACCCGGCGTAGGGCAGGAGGGCCAGGCAGAGCAGCGGGAGCGCGATGCGTTCCCGTGCCACGGGGCGCAGGCGGGCCCCGGCGTACAGCTCCCCGGCCACGGTGCCGACCGGCAGCGCGCACATCAGCAGGCCGAGGCCGGTGGGGCCGGCGCCGAGCACGTCGGCGTAGGGCGCGGCGAGGGCCTCGGGAACGACCGAGAACATCGCCGGGATCCAGAAGAGCAGGAGCAGGACGCGGATCCGGCGGTCGGCGAGGAGGACGCCGAGACCGGCGGACGGGGTGTCCGCGGACCGGGTGCGGGCAGGGCGCCGGCGGGTGCCGAGACGCAGCAGCGTGGCCGAGGCGAGGAAGGTGCCGACGGTGATCAGCAGCGCATGGCGCGGTCTGACGGCGGCGAGCAGCAGCCCGCCGAGGCCGTAGCCGACGAGCAGGGTGCTCTGGGCGACGATCCGCAGCAGGGAGCGGCTGAGGACGAACAGGTCGCCGTCGCCGAGCACGTCGGCGAGGGTGGCCATACGAGTGCCCGCGAACACCGGGGCGACGACGGCGAGGCAGCAGCGCAGCGCGAGCAGGGTGCCGGTGCCCGTGCCGGGGGTGGTCATCAGGGCGACGCAGCCCGCGCACACCAGGTCGCAGGTCACCAGCACGCGCCGGGCCGGGAAGCGGTCGGCGACCGGGGCGAGCAGGGTGCCGCCGACGGCGTGGGGCAGGAATCCGAGCGCGAAGGTGAGGGCGCTGAGCAGGGCGGAACGGGTGAGGTCGTAGACCAGGACGGACAGCGCGATCTCGCTGACGATCACGCCGAGCATGGACAGGAGGTGGGCGGCGAAGACGGCCCGGAACTCGGGCACGGAGAACAGGCGGGCGTAGCCGGTGCGGGCGGGCGCCGGGGTCCGGGGCGGTGCTGACATGCGGGGCAGCGTGCCCGCGGAAGGGTGGGGCGCCGTAGAGTTTCGGCTCCGGCCGAATGTTCGACTGTCTGTCCGTGCGGGCGGAGGTCCGGCCACCGTCCTCGGCACCCCTGCCGCGGGCATCGCGGGGTCCCGGAGGTGATGCATGCCCTCACTGCTGCACTTCGGCGAGGACGACTTCCTGCGCTGCCGGTTCGCCGTCTCGCCGCTGTGGGAGACCCAGGAGGCGGTACGCACCCTGAAGCGGCCGGACCGGCACGGGTACCACGCGCCGTGGCTGCGCCGGATGCGTACGGCGGCGAGCGGGCTGGACCTCGCGCCGCTGTGGCTGCTGATGCCGAGGCGGGGCCACTCGCCGGACTGGCTGGGGTCGCCGCCGATCGGCCCGGCGGCGACCTTCGAGGAGGAGATCGCGGCGGTCCGGGCGGCTGACCCGGAGGCGGCCCGCGAGGACACCGCCCGCTCGCTCGCGTGCACCCCGGGAGCGCTGCAGTCGCCGTGGGGCCGGGCGTGGCTGGCGGATCCGGCGCGGATGGTGCGGGAGCTGGCGGACGCGATGGAGGAGGCCTGGCGGGTGCTGGTCGCGCCGGACTGGCCGAGGCTGCGGGCGCTGCTGGAGGCGGACGTGGCCTTCCACTCGCGGCGGCTGGCGGAGGTCGGGCTCGGCGCGCTGCTGCCGGAACTGGACGCGCGGCTGTCCTGGAACGGGCGGACGCTGACGCACGCGTACCACGGCGAGTACATCCGGGACCTCGACGGCCAGGGTCTGGTGCTGATGCCGAGCGTGTTCTCCTGGCCCGACGTCGTCTCGGGTTTCGACCCGCCGTGGCAGCCCACCCTCGTCTACCCCGCCCGGGGCATCGCCGGCCTGTGGACCGAGCCCGCCGAGCGGGCTCCCGAAGTGCTGGTGCGGCTGCTGGGGCGGAACCGGGCGGCGGTGCTGGCCGCGCTGGACGAGCCCGCGTCCACCACCGCGCTGGCCCACCGGCTCGGGCTCGCCCCCTCGTCGGTGTCGGCGCAGCTGGCGGTCCTGCGGGACGCCGGACTGCTGACCTCCCGACGGTACGGACACCAGGTGCTGTACGGACGGACCCCCCTCGGGGTGGCACTGGTCTGCGCCGGCTGAGCCGCCGTGCGGCCCCGCCCTCAGCCCCGGCGTCTCCTGCGCTGCAGGTGGCGGTGGACGGCCCGCTGGGCGACGGGGCCGAGTTCGTCCAGGGCGGTCACGAGGTCGCCGAGTTGTTCGAGGGCGTCCAGGGCCGCGTGGGCGCCACGCTCGTCGACGCCCTCGTACAGCTCGATGCCGACGAAGGACGCGGCGACCGCGCGGGCCAGTCCGGCCGGGTCGGTGAACGCGCCGAGGGGGGTCGCTGCGAGCACCCGCCGGAGCACCTGTTCGATCTCGGTGATCCACAGGTCGAGGCCGGTCGCGGTGGCGGGGCCGAGGGCCGCGTGGGTGGGGGCGCCGGCCAGGAGCTGGCCGAGCAGGGCCATGTGGCCCCCCGCCCGTTCCCGCTCGTGGATCTCGCGGCCGAGGGCGAGCAGCTCGGAGAAGGAGCCCACGGAGGCGAACCGGGTGCGGTACTGGGCGACGGCCTTCTCCGCGCCGTAGCGGCAGGCGGCGGCGAGCAGTTCGTCCACCGATCCGAAGTGGTAGAAGACCAGCGCCTGGTTGACCCCGGCCGCCGCCGCGACGGTACGGGCCGAGGTCTTGGCGATGCCCTGTTCGGAGAGCGTGCGCAGGGCGCCCTCCAGCAGCTTGGTCTTCGTCTCCTGGGACTTGTCCGGCTCCGGGGTCATGCGCGGGCCTCCTCCCGCACGGGCCGCAGTCCCGGCCGGACGCCGCAGGTGCGGACGTCCCGGTACGACGCCGTGAAGGTGCCCTGGTAGCCGAAGAGCGGCCCGAAGCGGCGGTTGACGACCCGGACCCGGATGCGGAAGCGGCCCGCGGTGTCGTCGTAGGACTCGCGCACCTCGGCGGTGGCGCCCATGAGCTCGGGTACCCGCAGGTCGACCGGCCCCTCCCGGAACCGGTGCTCGCCCGAGCGGATGAGCAGGGAGCCGTCGGGTTCGACGCCGAGGTGCAGTTCGCTGGCGAGATGCTGGTGGGTGCCGAGGTAGTCGAGGATGCGGTCGCCCTTGGGGCTGAGCACCATCTGCGCGTCGAAACGACGGGGGCGGCCGGGCAGGTCGAAGGTGCGCACGAAACTCACCGTCTCGCGGCCGAAGGTGTCCGTGTACGGCACGTTCTCGATGACGAAGGGGATGTTCCGGCCCGCTCTCGGAACCAGGATGTTGCGGGTGGCCCCCAGGGCGAGGAACGGCCGCACGAACGCCGGTCCGTGCCAGATCCGCTCCATCACGCCCCGGCCGGTGCACGCCTGCCCGCTCGCCAGGCCCACCGAGAAACGGCGCCGCAGTTCGGGGTGGAGGCGGTGGAAGTCGTCGCCCAGCACGGTCTGGAAGATGGACGTCATCGGCGTTTCTCCAGGGTGCGCAGGACCCGGGGCGCGCGGGCACCGTTGATCACAGGGGCGCGCAGGCAGCGGCGGGCGGCCGGGGTGCAGGCGAGCGGAGCCTTCAGGAGGGCGGCGCAGATGGCGGTGAGGAGCAGCAGCGGGAGGAGATAGGCGGCGGTCGCGGCGAACCCTCCGAAGTAGCCGAGCCGGGTCTCCTGGCCCAGCCCGGCGCAGCACACGACGAGCACGAGCGCCCGGACGGTCAGCTCGGTGAGCCAGTTGGCGAGGGCGCGCTCGGGGGTGATGCCCCGCTCCAGCCACAGCCGCAGCCGGTCGAAGGACCAGGCGGTCGCCCAGCCCATCAGCGGGCGGAACACCAGCCGGTCGACGACGGAGCCGAAGGCGCCCCAGCGGGGGCGGTAGTCGTAGCCGGTGAGGAAGCGGACGCCGTGGGCGTCGGGCACGTAGCGCCAGTAGCCGCTGCCCTCGGCGATCAGGGAGAGGGGGTGCGGGGACGAGAAGCGCAGCGCGGAGGTTCGGGTGCCGTCAGGGCGTTCCTTCTCGCCGGCGGCGACACCGGTGCCGGACACGGTGAGGAAAGGGAGCACGCGGGTGACGTACCGGAAGCGCTGCGGCTCGCCCTCGGTGCGCGGGAGGTAGTCGATGTCGGTGAAACGCAGGTCCCAGCGCCGGTGCCGGGCGGGGTGCTGGGTGCGCGCCCAGAGTTCGTCCAGGTCGGCGCGTATGCGTGTCTCTATGTAGAGACCCATGTGTTCCCCCACGTCGGACGGTGTTTGAGCGATCGCTCAAAATATCTGGGAGGGAACGTACACCCTTTGAGCGATCGCTCAAAGAACGGGGACGGGAAAACCCCGGCCCGCAGGGACCGGGGCTGGGCTAGCGTGCCAGGTGCCGCTCGACGGTCTCGACCTTGGAGGTGAGTCCGTCGGTCACGCCGGGCCGGATGTCGGCCTTCAGGACGAGGGACACGCGCGGGGCGCGCTCCTCGACGGCGGCGACGGCCCGCCTGACGACGTCCATGACCTCGTCCCACTCACCCTCGATCGAGGTGAACATGGCGTCGGTGCGGTTGGGCAGGCCCGACTCGCGCACCACACGGACGGCGTCGGCGACGTACTCCCCGACGTCCTCGCCGACACCCAGGGGCGTCACGGAGAAGGCGACGATCATGCGTTGACGATCCCTTCCTTGCGGGCCCGCGCGGCGATGACGGCGGCCTCGGCCTCGTGGCGCAGCGCACGCTCGATGACGAAGCCGCCGCCGGGGATGATCGAGTACGCGAAGTACAGCGCGGCCTTGCCCTTGCCCCACTTGGTGCGGTTCCAGGCGTCCGCCCAGAAGAGCACGTAGAGGACGAACAGCACACCGTGGATCGGGCCGAGCACCGGAGCGACGTCGAAACCGGAGGACACCGTGTACTTGATGATCGTGCAGGCCGCGAGCACGATCCAGGAGATGCCCTCCGGTACGGAGATCAGGCGGAGGCGGCGGATGGCGGAGGCTGTCTTGAGGTCCACGGGTCACCTTCGATAGGAGAGTCACCGACGGCGCTGTCGCTGGCGGTCGTCATGTGAATCCGCTTTGTGAACGGAAGCACAAACGTCCGGCCATTGTGGCAAACGGAGCCCCTCGGGGTGTGCTCAGGGTCGCTCTCCACCCATAGGCCCTGTTCCGTCCACCCGCCCGGCCGCTACGTTCGCAGGGTGGCGATGTTCCGACTCCAGGGCAGCAAAGTGCTCGCCGTCGACATGACCGGGGACGCCGTGAAGGCGAAGAACGGCTCGATGGTCGCGTACGACGGGCAGATGACCTTCAAGAAACTGAGCGGCGGCGGTGAAGGGCTGCGCGGGATGGTGACCCGGCGGCTGACCGGTGAGCAGATGACCATGATGGAGGTGCGCGGGCAGGGGACCTGCTGGTTCGCGGACCGGGCGTCCGAGATCAACCTCGTCAGCCTCGAGGGGGACAGACTCTGCGTCGAGTCGAGCAACCTGCTGGCGACGGACGCGGGCCTGCGAACGGGCACGACGTTCACGGGGCTGCGCGGGGCCGCGCAGGGCAACGGCCTGTTCACCACGACCGTCGAGGGGCACGGCCAGGCGGCCGTCATGTCCGACGGGCCGGCGGTCGTCCTCCGGGTCGGCCCGCAGTACCCGCTGATCGTCGACCCGGGCGCGTACATCGCCCACCAGGGCAACCTACGGCAGACCTTCCAGTCCGGTGTGACCTTCCGCACGCTCCTCGGCGAGGGCGGCGGGGAGGCGTTCCAGATCCGCTTCGAGGGCGACGGGCTGGTCTATGTGCAGCCGAGCGAGCGGAACACGATCGCGGGGGATCTGTGACATGGGCTTCCGGGAGATCAATTCCAAGATGGTGGAGGCGACCGTGCTGCCGGGGCAGCGGCTGTTCAGCCAGCGCGGGGCGATGCTCGCCTACAAGGGGGACGTGTCCTTCACCCCCAACCTCCAGGGCGGCCAGGGCGGGCTGATGTCCATGGTCGGGCGGCGGGTGGCCGGGGAGGCGACCGCGCTGATGACCGTCGAGGGCAGCGGCACGGTCTTCTTCGGGCACGGCGGCCACCACACGCACGTCATCAATCTCTCGGGCGACACCCTGTACGTCGAGGCCGACCGGCTGCTCGCCTTCGAGGGCACCCTCCGGCAGGGCACGATGTTCATGGGGTCGCAGGGCGGGGTCATGGGCCTGGTGCGCGGTCAGGTCACCGGGCAGGGACTGTTCACCACCACCCTGCAGGGCCACGGCTCGGTGGCCGTGATGGCGCACGGCGGCGTCTTCGAGATCCCGGTCACCCCGCAGCACCCGGTCCATGTCGACCCACAGGCGTATGTCGCCCATCACGGCGACGTACGCAACAGGCTGTCCACCGCGCTCGGCTGGCGGGACATGGTGGGCCGCGGCTCCGGCGAGGCCTTCCAGCTGGAGCTGAGCGGCAGCGGCACGGTGTACGTCCAGGCCTCGGAGGAGAAGCTGTGAGCGCGTCCGCAACCCCCGGCGGCCCGGTGGTGCACGACCCGACGACGCTGCCCGCCGACGACAACGTGAACGCGTACACGTTCTGCGTGGAGCTGAAGGGCGGGCAGTGGTTCCTCCAGAAGGGGAAGATGATCGCCTACTACGGGGTGATCGAGTTCAACGGCATCGGGCACGGTCGACTCGACCGGCTCGTCCGCACCTCGTTCCATTCGCCACTGCACGCGAGCGACTGGGTCGTGGCCGAGGGCTCGGGCAAGATGCTGCTGGCAGACCGGGCTTTCGACGTCAACTCGTACGACCTGGACGACGGGAACCTGACCATTCGCGCGGGCAACCTGCTCGCTTTTCAGCCAAGTCTTACGCTGAAACAATCGATCGTGCCGGGTTTTCTGACCCTTCTCGGAACCGGCAGGTTCGTCGCTGCATCTAACGGTCCGGTGGTGTTCATGGAACCTCCGATCCGGGTGGACCCGCAGGCACTCGTCGGGTGGGCCGACTGCCCGTCACCGTGCCATCACTACGACCACGGCTACCTGACGGGCGTATGGGGCGGTCTACGTGCGACGACGGGCCTCGGCGGGGCCTCCGGGGAGGAGCACCAGTTCGAGTTCGCAGGAGCCGGCACGGTCCTGTTGCAGTCGACGGAGACCCTCATGGCCGAGCAGGCCACGGGGGCGGTTCCGCCCGAGCCGGGAGTGCCCGGCGGTGGCGGAGCCGGACCGGCCGGACACGGTCCGCAATCGTCCGGCGTACCGCGCCTTCCCGGACAGCTGGGGGACCTCCAGCGTCGCTTCGGGCTGTGAGCGGTAGTCTGCGGAGTGTGACATCGAACGCGTGCGCACAGTCACACCATCCGAAGTAGTTCGCCATTCAACTTCTTAGGTAGACTTCATTCATGGAGACCGAGACGGCCACGCCCTGGCTGACCGATGCGGAGCAGTGCGCCTGGCGCACCCACCTGGAAGTCAACATGCTGTTGACATACCAGCTGGAAAAGGATCTGCAGCCGTTCGGCCTGACAATGAACGACTACGAGATTCTTGTGAATCTGTCCGAGTCCGAGGACCTCCGGATGCGGATGAGCGATCTGGCCTCTGCCACGCTGCAGTCCAAGAGCCGGCTCTCCCACCAGATCACACGCATGGAGAACGCCGACCTGGTACGCCGCGAGAACTGCGAGTCCGACCGGCGGGGACTCTACGCCGTGCTGACCGAGCACGGCATGGAGACGATGAACAAGGTCGCTCCCCACCACGTGGCATCGGTGCGGCGGCACTTCATCGACCTGCTGTCGCCGGAGGCGCTGATGGAGCTGGACAAGGCCCTGAAGCCGATCGCCGAGCACCTGCGGGCGCAGCGGGGACGCCCCTGAGCCGACCTGAGTGAGCGGCAGCCTCCGGGGCGCCGGTGTCATCCCGGGCCCGCCCCTGGGGGCTGCCGCCCCCAGACCCCGCGTCAGGCCCTGAACGAGCCCCTGCCTCAGCCGCCGGACGGGCCGGAGGGGCTGTCCGTCAGCCCCGCCACCAGTTCGTCCGCCGCCCGGTACGGATCCAGCTCCCCGGCGACGATGCGCTCGGCGAGGGCGCCCAGGTGGCGGTCGCCGTGCAGGTCGCCGATGCGTTCACGCAGCGCCGTGACCGCGATCGTCTCCACCTCGCGGGAGGCGCGGGCCAGTCGGCGCTCCGCCAGGACCCCCCGCTCCTCCATCCACGCGCGGTGCTTCTCCAGGGCCTCCACGACCTCGTCGATGCCTTCGGCGCGGGCGGCGACCGTCTTGACGATCGGCGGGCGCCAGTCGCCGGGGCCGCGGGCCTCGCCCAGGCCCAGCATGTGGTTCAGTTCGCGGGCGGTGGCGTCGGCGCCGTCCCGGTCGGCCTTGTTGACGACGTAGACGTCCCCGATCTCCAGGATTCCGGCCTTCGCCGCCTGGATGCCGTCGCCCATGCCGGGGGCCAGCAGCACCACGCTCGTGTCCGCCTGGGAGGCGATCTCCACCTCCGACTGGCCCACGCCCACCGTCTCGACCAGGACCACGTCGCAGCCCGCCGCGTCCAGCACGCGGATCGCCTGCGGGGCGGCCCAGGCGAGACCGCCGAGGTGCCCGCGGGTCGCCATCGAGCGGATGTAGACCCCCGGGTCGGAGGCGTGCTCCGACATCCGGACCCGGTCGCCGAGCAGTGCGCCGCCGGAGAACGGGGAGGACGGGTCGACGGCCAGGACGCCGACCCGCTTGCCCTGCTTGCGGTACGCCGTGACGAGGGCGGAGGTGGAAGTCGACTTGCCGACACCCGGCGAGCCCGTCAGACCGACCACATAAGCGTTGCCGGTCAGCGGGGCCAGTGCCGCCATGACCTCCCTGAGCTGAGGAGACGCCCCCTCCACCAAGGAGATCAGCCGTGCCACGGCCCGCGGCCGGCCTTCCCTGGCCTGGGCCACCAGAGAGGAGACGTCCTGCATCAAACAGCTCCGTTCACTACACAGACGTACAGGGGAACCCGGGCCGGGGATCCGGCCCGGGGACTCAGCCCGGGGACTCAGCCCTTGGGCACGCGCACGATGAGCGCGTCGCCCTGGCCACCGCCACCGCACAGCGCGGCGGCACCGACCCCGCCGCCCCGCCGCTTCAGCTCCAGCGCCAAGTGGAGCACGATACGGGCGCCGGACATGCCGACGGGGTGGCCCAGGGCGATGGCGCCGCCGTTGACGTTCACCTTTTCCGTGGAAACCCCGAGGTCCTTCATTGACTGCACCGCGACCGCGGCGAAGGCCTCGTTGATCTCGATGAGGTCGAGGTCGGAGACCGCCAGGCCGTCCTTCTTCAGGGCGTGCAGGATCGCGTTGGACGGCTGCGACTGCAGCGAGCTGTCCGGGCCGGCCACGTTGCCGTGCGCGCCGATCTCGGCGAGCCACTCAAGGCCCAGCTCCTCGGCCTTGGCCTTGCTCATCACGACCACGGCCGCCGCACCGTCCGAGATCTGCGAGGAGGTGCCGGCCGTGATCGTGCCGTCCTTGGCGAACGCCGGGCGCAGCTTGGCCAGCGACTCCACGGTCGTGTCGGCGCGGATGCCCTCGTCCTTGCTGAAGACCACGGGCTCGCCCTTGCGCTGCGGGATCTCGACCGGGGTGATCTCGGCCTCGAAGACGCCGTTCTTCTGCGCGGCGGCGGCCCGCTGGTGGGACAGGGCGGCGATCTCGTCCTGCTCCGCGCGGCCGATGCCCAGGCGCGCGTTGTGCTTCTCCGTGGACTCACCCATGGGGATGTTGGCCCACGGGTCGGTCAGGGCGTCGTAGGCCATCGCGTCGAGCATCTCGACCGCGCCGTACTTGAAGCCCTCGCGGGACTTGGGCAGCAGGTGCGGGGCGTTGGTCATGGACTCCATGCCGCCCGCGACGACGATGTCGAACTCGCCGGCGCGGATCAGCTGGTCGGCCAGGGCGATCGCGTCCAGGCCGGAGAGGCACACCTTGTTGACGGTGAGCGCCGGGACGTTCATCGGGATGCCGGCCTTGACCGCGGCCTGGCGGGCCGGGATCTGGCCGGCGCCCGCCTGGATCACCTGGCCCATGATCACGTACTGCACCTGGTCGCCGCCGATCCCCGCACGGTCGAGGGCGGCCTTGATCGCGAAGCCGCCGAGGTCGGCCCCGGAGAAGGACTTCAGCGAGCCCAGCAGCCGCCCCATGGGCGTACGAGCGCCCGCGACGATCACCGAGCTTGTCGTTCCAGAAGACATGAGGTGCGATCCCCTTCCAGCTGCGAAGAGCCGAGGAGTGAACGAGGGTTTACTTCGAATGTACTGAGTGGCACTCCGTGCCGTCATCGGCCCGTCGGTGTGATGGCGCGCACGTTGCGTAACCATCACATGAGCGCTGCACTGAATCCATGCTGACGCGAATCGACCACATCGGGATCGCCTGCCACGACCTCGACGCCACCGTCGAGTTCTACCGGTCCACGTACGGCTTCGAGGTGTCCCACACCGAGGTCAACGAGGAACAGGGCGTGCGCGAGGCCATGCTCAAGATCAACGAGACGCCCGACGGTGGCGCCTCCTACCTCCAGCTGCTGGAACCGACCCGTGAGGACTCCGCGGTCGGCAAGTGGCTCGCGAAGAACGGGGAGGGCGTCCACCACATCGCCTTCGGTACGGCGGACGTGGACGGCGACGCCGCGCAGATCCGCGGCAAGGGCGTGCGCGTGCTCTACGACGAGCCGCGGACCGGCTCCATGGGCTCGCGCATCACCTTCCTGCACCCCAAGGACTGCCATGGAGTACTGACAGAACTGGTCACTTCGGCCCCTGTTGAGTCACCTGAGCACTGACCCCCGTACATAAGGGCCGGTAGGGTTGGGGACGGTCGTCCCTTCACCGGGTCGGCCGTATGCCGGGGTCCGGGTTTCGGGGGACGAGCGTCGGGGCAACAGCCCCTGCTCCGCCGCCCATCTGACACCATTCCCCGGGGGCCCCGTTCGGCGGATGGACGAGGCTCGTTGCAGAAGCTGACCAGGGGACGGATGGGACCGCGCAGTGCGGGGCTACGAGAGCCAGGAGCGAGAGCCGGCGGCTGACGTCGACCACCTCTCTCGGTTCGAGGCCGAGATGAAGCGGCTGAGGACCGAGCGGGAAAAGGCGATCCAGCACGCCGAGGACCTCGGCTACCAGGTCGAGGTACTGCGCGCCAAGCTGCACGAGGCGCGCCGCACCCTCATGACCCGGCCCGCCTACGACGGCGGTGACCTCGGCTACCAGGCCGAGCAGATGCTCCGCAACGCCCAGATCCAGGCCGACCAGCTGCGGCAGGACGCCGAGCGGGAGCTGAGCCAGGCCCGCGCGCAGACCCAGCGCATCCTCCAGGAGCACGCCGAGCAGGCCGCCCGGCTCCAGGCCGAACTGCACCAGGAGGCGGTGACCCGCCGCCAGCAGCTGGACCAGGAGCTGGCCGAGCGCAGGGCCACCGTCGAGTCGCACGTCAACGAGAACGTGGCCTGGGCGGAGCAACTGCGCTCCCGCACCGAACAGCAGGCCCGCCGGCTGCTGGAGGAGTCCCGCGCCGAGGCCGAGCAGGCGCTGGCCGCCGCCCGCGCCGAGGCCGAGCGGCTGACCCGGGAGGCCCGGGAGCGGCTGCAGAACGACGCCGAGGCCGCCCGCGCGGAGGCCGAGCAGATCCTGCGCCGCGCCCGCGCGGACGCCGAACGCCTGCTGGACGCCGCCTCCACCCAGGCGCAGGAGGCCACCGACCACGCCGAGCAGCTGCGTACCGCCACCGCCTCGGAGTCGGACGCCGCCCGCCGGCAGGCCGCCGAGCTGAGCCGGGCCGCCGAGGAGCGGATGGCCGCGGCCGAGGAGGCGCTGCGCAAGGCACAGGCCGACGCCGAGAAGCTCGTCACCGAGGCCAAGGACGCCGCGGGCAAGACCCTCGCGAGTGCCGAGGCCGCGGGCGAGGCCCGCACCCGCACCGCCAAGGAACAGGTCGCCCGGCTGGTCAGCGAGGCCTCCAAGGAGGCCGAGACCACCCGGGCGGAGGCCGAGCAGCTGGTCGCCGAGGCGCGTGCCGAGGCCGAGAAGCTCGTCGCCGAGGCCGCCGAGAAGGCCCGCGCCGTCACCGCCGAGGAGGCCGCCTCCCAGCTGTCCAAGGCGGCGAAGACCGCCGAGGACGTCCTCAACAAGGCGGCCGAGGAGGCCAAGCAGACCACCAGGGCCGCCGCCGAGGAGGCCGAACGGATCCGCACGGAGGCCGAGGCCGAGGCGGACCGGCTGCGCGCCGAGGCGCACGACATCGCCGAGCAGCTCAAGGGCGCGGCGAAGAACGACACCAAGGAGTACCGCGCCAAGACGGTCGAGCTGCAGGAGGAGGCCCGCCGGCTGCGCGGCGAGGCCGAGCAGCTGCGCGCCGACGCGGTCGCCGAGGGCGAGTCCATCCGCGCCGAGGCCCGCCGGGAGACGGTGGCGCAGATCGAGGAGGCGGCCAAGTCCGCCGAGGAGCTGCTGGCCAGGGCCAAGGCGGACGCCGACGAGCTGCGCAAGACCGCGACGACGGACAGCGAGAAGGTCCGCACCGAGGCCATCGAGCGGGCGACGGCCCTGCGCCGGCAGGCCGAGGAGACCCTGGAGCGCGCCCGCGCCGAGGCCGAACGGCAGCGCGCGGAGGCCGCCGAACAGGCCGAGACGCGTCTGGCGGAGGCCGAGACCGCGGCGCGCGAACTGCGCGAGGAGACCGAACGGACCGTCGAGGTCCGCCGTACCGAGGCCACCGAGGAGCTGAACCGGCTCCAGACGGAGGCGCAGGAGCGGCTGGCGTCGGCCGAGCGGGCGATCGCGGACGCCCGCGAGGAGGCCGCCGGCATCCGCCGGGAGGCCGCCGAGGAGGCCGAGCGGCTGCGCACCGAGGCCGCCGAGCGGATCCGTACGCTCCAGCAGCAGGCCGAGACGGAGGCCGAGCGGCTGCGCACCGAGGCCGCGTCCGACGCGTCCGCCTCCCGGGCCGAGGGCGAGGCCGTCGCCGTACGGCTGCGCTCCGAGGCCGCCGCGGAGGCCGAGCGGCTCAGGACCGAGGCGCAGGAGACCGCCGACCGGGTGCGTGCCGAGGCACAGGCCGCGGCGGAGCGGCTGGGTGCCGAGGCGTCGGAGACGCTGGCCGCCGCGCAGGAGGAGGCCGCCCGGCGCCGCCGCGAGGCCGAGGAACTGCTGGGGGCGGCCCGCGAGGAGGCCGACCAGGAGCGCGGGCGGGCCCGCGAGCAGAGCGAGGAGCTGCTGGCCTCGGCGCGCAAGCGCGTGGAGGAGGCGCAGGCCGAGGCGATCCGGCTGGTCGAGGAGGCGGACCGGCACGCCACCGAGATGGTCTCCGCCGCCGAGCAGCACGCGCAGCAGGTGCGGGACTCCGTGTCCGGGCTGTACGAGCAGGCGCAGGAGGAGATCGCCGGGCTGCGTTCGGCCGCCGAGCACGCGGCGGACCGTACGCGCCGGGAGGCCCAGGAGGAGGCGGACCGGGTCCGCGCCGACGCCCACGCCGAGCGGGAGCGGGCGAGCGAGGACGCCTCGCGCGTGCGCCGTGAGGCCACCGAGGAGTCGGAGGCCGCCAAGGCGCTGGCCGAGCGTACGGTCGCGGAGGCGATCGCGGAGGCCGAGCGGCTGCGCTCGGACGCCGCCGAGTACGCCCAGCGGGTGCGCACGGAGGCGTCGGACGCGCTCGCCGAGGCGGACCAGGCGGCGGCCCGCACCCGGGCGGACGCCCGCGAGGACGCCAACCGGATCCGCTCCGACGCGGCCACCCAGGCCGACACCCTCATCACCGAGGCCCGCAGCGAGGCCGAACGCCTCCAGACCGAGACGACCGCCGAGGCCGAGCGGGTGCGCACGGAGGCCCTCACGGAGGCCGAGCGGGTGCGCACGGAGGCCCTCACGGAGGCCGAGCGGGTACGCACCGAGGCGTCGGACGCGCTCGTCGAGGCCGAGCAGGCGGCGGCCCGCACCCGGGCGGACGCCCGCAAGGACGCCAACCGGATCCGCTCCGACGCGGCCACCCAGGCCGACACCCTCATCACCGAGGCCCGCAGCGAGGCCGAACGCCTCCAGACCGAGACGACCGCCGAGGCCGAACGCGTGCGCACGGAAGCCCTCGCCGAGGCCGACCGGGTCCGTACCGAGGCCCTCAGCGAGGCCGAGCAGTTGCTCGGGGACGCCACCGCGGAGGCCGAGCGGCTGCGCGCCGAGGCCGCCGAGACGGTCGGCTCCGCGCAGCAGCGCGCCGACCGGCTGCGGGCCGAGGCCGAGCAGCTCACGGCGGACGCGGAGGCCGCGGCCGAGCATCTGGTCAACTCCGCGCGCGCGGAGGCCGAGCGGACCCTGGACGAGGCCCGCAAGGACGCCAACAAGCGGCGTTCGGAGGCGGCCGAGCAGGTCGACACGCTCATCACGGAGACCGCGGCCGAGGCGGACAAGCTGCTCTCCGAGGCCCAGCAGCAGGCGCTGAAGACGACCGCGGACGCCGAGTCTCAGGCCGACGCGATGGTGGGCGCGGCCCGCAGCGAGGCCGAGCGGATCGTCGCCGAGTCGACCGTCGAGGGCAACGGGCTGGTGGAGAAGGCCCGTACGGACGCGGACGAGCTGCTCGTCGGCGCCCGCCGGGACGCGACCGCGATCAGGGAGCGCGCGGAGGAGCTGCGCGACCGGATCACCAGCGAGGTGGAGGAGCTCCACGAGCGGGCCCGCCGCGAGGTCGCCGAGACCATGAAGTCCACCGGCGAACGCTGCGACGCGCTCATCAAGGCCGCCGAGGAGCAGATGGCCAAGGCGGAGGCGAAGGCCAAGGATCTGCTGTCCGACGCCGACACGGAGGCGGGCAAGGTGCGCATCGCCGCCGTGCGGAAGGCGGAGGGCCTGCTCAAGGAGGCCGAGCAGAAGAAGGCCAGGCTCGTCAAGGAGGCCGAGGAGCTGAAGGCCGAGGCGATCCGCGAGGCCCGCCGCACGGTCGAGGAGGGCAAGCGCGAGCTGGAGATCCTGATGCGCCGGCGCGAGGACATCAACGCCGAGATCTCCCGCGTCCAGGACGTCCTGGAGGCGTTGGAGTCCTTCGAGGCACCCGCTTCCGGCAAGGACGGCGCCGTCAAGGCCGGCGCGACCGTGGGGCCGCCCCGATCGGGTGGCAAGTCGTCAGACAGCTAGCGTCCGGGGCCGGTTCCGGGGTCTTCTAGGTCCTTTGGTCCCATTCTTTGGCAAGCCCTCCGACGGTCAGCCACTCAAAAGAGGTGTCATTCTCCAGATCAAACACGTATCCGCTCGATGACACACCGCTTCGGCCCCTAGGATTCCACCTATCACCTCACCGGTCTCATTCGACAGGAACCCCATGAGCGACACTTCCCCCTACGGCTTCGAGCTTGTGCGGCGTGGGTACGACCGCGCTCAGGTGGACGAACGTATCTCCAAGCTCGTCTCCGACCGTGACAGCGCTCTCGCCCGCATCACCGCCCTGGAGAAGCGCATCGAGGAGCTGCACCTCGAGACGCAGAACGCCCAGACCCAGGTCTCCGACGCCGAGCCGTCGTACGCGGGTCTCGGCGCGCGTGTCGAGAAGATCCTCCGGCTGGCCGAGGAAGAGGCCAAGGAGCTGCGTGAGGAGGCCCGGCGCGCGGCGGAGCAGCACCGCGACCTCGCCGAGTCGGCGGCCCAGCAGATCCGCAACGACGCCGAGTCGTTCGCCGTGGAGCGCAAGGCCAAGGCGGAGGACGAGGGCGTCCGGATCGTCGAGAAGGCCCAGAGCGAGGCCACCCAGCTGCGTGCCGAGGCGCAGAAGGACGCGCAGTCCAAGCGCGAGGAGGCGGACGCCCTCTTCGAGGAGACCCGCGCCAAGGCCGCGCAGGCCGCCGCCGACTTCGAGACCAACCTGGCCAAGCGCCGCGAGCAGTCCGAGCGTGACCTGGCCTCGCGTCAGCAGAAGGCCGAGAAGCGCCTCGCCGAGATCGAGCACCGTGCCGAGCAGCTGCGCCTGGAGGCGGAGAAGCTGCGCACCGACGCCGAGCGCCGCGCCCGTCAGACGGTGGAGACGGCCCAGCGCCAGGCCGAGGACATCGTGGCCGACGCCAACGCCAAGGCGGACCGGATCCGCTCGGAATCCGAGCGCGAGCTGGCGGCCCTCACCAACCGCCGCGACAGCATCAACGCCCAGCTGACGAACGTCCGCGAGATGCTCGCCACGCTGACCGGCGCCGCGGTCGCCGCGGCCGGCAGCCCGACCGAGGACGAGCCGATCTCCCGCGGGGTTCCGGCGCAGCAGTCCCGGTAAGCACGGGCGGTTCCGTACGGCCGAGGTCCCCTGTCACTCCGGTGGCGGGGGACTTCGCCGTTCAGACGGCACGAGGAGAATATCGGCACTCTCTCTTTACCTTCCCTTGGGCGGAACCGTCAGCGCCCGGATATCCTCCTAACCCTTACGGGGGCGTGTGCCCCGCTGTCCTGAACCTTTCGATGGGTGCGGAGCATGATCGAGGCTGTCGGCCTGACCAAGCGTTACGGCGACAAAACCGCCGTGTACAACCTTTCCTTCCAGGTGCGACCGGGTGCCGTGACCGGCTTCCTCGGGCCGAACGGCTCGGGCAAGTCGACCACCATGCGGATGATCCTCGGGCTGGACAACCCCACGTCCGGCACGGTGACCATCGGCGGCTACCCGTACCGCAAACTGCCCAACGCCCCACGCCAGGTCGGCGCACTGCTCGACGCCAAGGCCGTGCACGGCGGCCGGTCCGCCCGCAACCATCTGCTGAGCCTCGCCCAGCTCTCGGGCATCCCGGCCCGCCGGGTGGACGAGGTCCTCGGGGTCGTCGGCCTCCAGGGCGTGGCGAAGAACCGTTCCAAGGGCTTCTCGCTCGGCATGGGCCAGCGCCTCGGCATCGCCGCCGCGCTGCTCGGCGATCCCCAGGTGCTGCTCTTCGACGAGCCGGTCAACGGCCTCGACCCCGAGGGCATCCTCTGGGTACGCAACCTGATGAAGGCGCTCGCGGCCGAGGGCCGTACGGTCTTCGTCTCCTCCCACCTGATGAGCGAGATGGCGCTGACCGCCGACCACCTCATCGTGATCGGGCGCGGACAGCTGCTCGCCGACATGAGCGTGAACGCCTTCATCTCGGCCAACTCGGCCGACTTCGCGCGGGTCCGCACCCCCGACACCGAGACGCAGCTCCGCGAGAAGCTGACCTCCGCGCTGACCGAGGCGGGCGGCCATGTGCTGCCCGAGCAGGACGGCGCGCTGCGCGTCACCGGGCTGCCGCTGCCCCGGATCAGCGACCTCGCGCACGAGGCGGGCGTACGGCTGTGGGAGCTGTCGCCGCATCAGGCCTCGCTGGAGGAGGCGTACATGCGGATGACACAGGGCGCCGTCGACTACCGCTCGACGATCGACCAGAAGGCGGGCCTGCAGCAGCCGCTGCCGCCGGGCGCCCAGCCGCCCATGCCGGCGCCCGGTCAGGGCCAGCCGGGCTGGTACGCCCCGCCGCCGCCCCAGCAGGGCGGACAGCCGTTCGCCGGTCCCGCGACGCCGTACGGCGGCGCGCCCGCGGCCGGCTACGGCGCTCCCGGCACCCCGGCGGCCCCGAACCCGTACGCCCAGCAGGCCCCGCAGCCACCGCAGGACCGGCCCCAGGCGGCGGCTCCCGCGGCTCCGCAGGCTCCCGCGGCTCCCCCGGCTCCGGCAGCCGCGGCCCCGGCGGCGCCCTCCGCCCCGCCCTCCGCCCCGCCCGTCGCGGTCCCCGTCGCGGTCCCCGCCACGGCCCCCGCCGCCCCCGCCGAACCGACGACCCAGCCCGAGGACGCCCGATGAGCACCCACCAGCCCCCCATGCCGCAGGCACCGGCAGGCGCGCCCGACTGGCAGGCGGCGCCCGGCGGGTCGTACGCCGGTTACACCTCGCCGATCCCGGTCGTGCGCACCCACCTCCGCCACGCATTGGCCTCCGAGTGGACGAAGATCAAGTCGGTGCGCTCCACGGTGTGGACGCTCGGCGTGTTCGTGCTGCTCGTCGTCGGTATCGGCCTGCTGGCCGGAGCCGTCGTCAGCAGCTCCGACTCGGACCTGGGCCCCGACGACAACCCGCTGTCCCTGGGCTTCTTCGGCCTGCTGCTCGGCAGCATGTGCATCATCACGCTCGGTGTGCTGACCACCGCCTCCGAGTACGGCACCGGCATGATCCGCACGACCATGACCGCGTGCCCGAGCCGGGGCCGGGTCCTGGCCGCCAAGGCGATCGTGTTCTTCTCCGTCGCCTTCGTGGTGACGCTGGCCGCCGCCTCCTTCGTGGCGATGGTGCAGACGTCCATGCTCAAGGGCCACGGCGGGTTCACCCCCTCCAGCGGCCAGTGGCTGAAAGGCACGGTCGGCGTGAGCCTCTACATCGCGCTGCTCGGCCTGCTCTCACTGCTCGTCGGGTCGATCATCCGGCACTCGGCGGGCGCCATCACCATCATGATCGGCACGGTGCTCGCCCCGCTGGTCATCGCGCTGTTCATGTTCTCCTCCTCGCTGGAGGACGTCCGTCAGGCGCTGTTCGAGTACTCGATCCCCAACCAGCTGGGCGTCTTCTACGCCAACTCCCTCACCGATTCCGGCCCTTCGGGCTGGGACCCGCTGTGGATCATCCTGGGCGTGACGGCGGCGGCGTACGCGGGTGCGTACGCACTGCTGGAGCGCAGGGACGTGTAGGGCGGCACCTGCGGGAAGCCGAGCCGGAGGCGGAGGCCCTCGGACCCGAAGTCCCTCAGAACCTCGGTGCGTTACGGGACCGCTGCACCCGCGTGGTGCGGCGGTCCTTCGCGTTCCAGCAGGCCTTGTGCCAGTGCCGGCGGTCGTCCACGCCCGCGTGTTCCGGCCAGGCCACCACGTGCGGGACACCGGAGGGGATCACCTGGTCGCAGCCCGGGCAGCGGTACGCCTTGCCCTCCGCACTCGCCCCGGCGACGTTGCGTACGCTCCACTCCTCGCCCTGCCAGCTCTCCGTGGACTGCCAGCCGCCGTACCGGCCGGCGTGGTCGTCCTCGGCGCTCCGGCCCGACGATCCGGTTGCCTTCGGACGGTTGCGACGGGGGGACACGGGACACCTCTCGGGGCTCTACGGGAAGCACGGACCCCATCCAGCGTACGCGGCGCCGACCGGGGCACGTGCAGGGAACCGATCCATACAAGTCCTCCTTCGGAACGCCCGATTCTGCAGACAATCCGCAAATTGCCCTGCAAGCCGTGTCCTCGGCACGCGGCCTCCGGTTATGCCGGGTGGGGGAGCTCCGGGTCGGAGCCGAGGAAGCGGGAAATGCGATGCGCGTAGGAACTTTTGTGCTGTCGGCCCAGTTCCCGGGCCAGGGCCCTGGGGAGGCCCTGCACCGGGCGGTCCGCTCGGCGGAGGTAGCCGAGGAGGCCGGGCTCGACACGGTGTGGCTGGCCGAGCACCACTTCGTGCCGTACGGCACCTGCCCGTCCGCGGTCACCCTGGCCGCGCTGCTGCTGGGCCGCACCCGCCGCATCCGGGTCGGCACCGCGGTCAGCGTGCTGCCCACCGCGCACCCGGTCGCCCTCGGCGAACAGGCCGCGCTGCTGCACCTGACGAGCGGCGGACGGTTCACGCTGGGGGTCGGCCGCGGCGGGCCCTGGGTGGACCTGGAGGTCTTCGGCACGGGGCTCGTGGCGTACGAGCGCGGCTTCCCGGAATCACTCGATCTGCTGCTGCGATGGCTGCGCGAACCGTCCGTCGCCGCCGCGGGCGAGCGGTTCGTCTTCCGCGAGGTGCCCGTCGTGCCGCGCCCGTCCGAGGCCCTGACGGAGACGCCCGGTCCCGAGGTCGTCGTCGCCTGCACCTCCCCGGCGAGCGTCCGGCTGGCCGCCGAGCGCGGGCTGCCGATGCTGCTCGGGATGCACATCGGGGACGAGGAGAAGGCCGCGATGGTCGCCCTGTGGCGGCGCTGCGCACACGCGGCGGGCCGGTCCGCCGAGGAGGTCGCGGGCGCCGCCCATGTGTCGGCCGGCGTCTGCCAGATCACGGACCGGCGCACCGACGCGGTGGAGACTCTGCTGAAGGCGATGCCGGGCTGGCTGAAGCAGGGGCTGGACGCGCATGTGACGGTCGACGGCCGGGCGCGCGCGATGCGCGACCCGCTCGCCTACACGGAACTGCTCTGCGGCCTGCACCCGGTGGGCACACCGCGGCTGTGCACCGACCGGCTCGCGGCCACGTCGGAGCGTACCGGCATCAACCGCTTCGCCCTCCTCGTGGAGGGTTCGGGCGACCTGGCGGCGACGGAGGAGAACGTACGGCGGCTGGGCGCCGAGGTGCTGCCGCAGCTGCGCTGACCGGCCACCGGCTCCCGTGCGCTCCGTCCGGGCCGTTCCGTCCGGCCCGTTCCGTCCGGGGGCTTGCCGCCCCAGTAGTCAATGCACCTCCCCCAGGTGGAGCGGCAAGCGAGCGGCTCATCGCCACAGCGGTCCCGGAGCCAGGCGTCAGCAGTCCCGGAACTCCGGCGACTGGTTCAGTACCTGGCTGCGCACCGAGGTGAAACGGGCCAGGCTCTCGTCGACGGAGGCCTCCAACGGGAACACCGCCACCCGGTGGCAGTTCTGGAAGGCCAGCCGCACACCGAAGTGCCGCTGCAGGGCGCCGCGTATGGCGTCACTCGCGAGTGCACGCAGCAGCTGACCGCGTGCCTGCTCGTCCGGCGGAGGCGTCTGGTTGTCGGCGAACTTGCCGCCGTCCACCTTCAGCTGGGCCACCAGGGAGCTGATCATCTCCCATGCGTAGGGCAGGGAGGTCCGGACGCAGTCGACGAATGCTTCTTCGTCGACCTCGCCTCGCTCGGCCTGTTCGAGTAGGGCCGGTGAGACGTCGAGCGACATGGGTTCTCCTCTCGCACCCCGAAGAGCAGGGGTTGCCGGACAGATAGGGGAGTTCACGATGTCGAACACGCTTCGTACACGGCCCGCGACCTCCCGTTCTCTACGGTAGGCAACGGTCGGTGACCACACCAGCAGAACGCGTATATGAAACGGTCCCGTTCCGCCCACAATCGGCCAGGGAGGAACAAGAGTTTCCAGGGACAAATGGGGCGATCCACAGGCAGCGGGATGGGCGGATTCCGTGCACCGGCGGACGTCGAGTAGCGTTGCCGACCATGCGTCTCGTCATTGCCCGGTGCTCGGTCGACTACGCCGGCCGGCTCACCGCCCATCTGCCCTCGGCGCCCCGCCTGATCCTGGTCAAGGCGGACGGCAGCGTCTCCATCCACGCGGACGACCGGGCCTACAAGCCCCTCAACTGGATGTCGCCGCCCTGCACGCTGAAGGAGGGCACGGGCGACGAAGAGGGCGTGTGGACGGTCGTCAACAAGGCGGGCGAGAAACTGATCATTACGATGGAGGAGATCCTCCACGATTCCTCGCACGAACTCGGCGTGGACCCCGGCCTGATCAAGGACGGCGTGGAAGCGCACCTGCAGGAGCTGCTCGCCGACCGCATCGAGACGCTGGGCGAGGGCTACACGCTGATCCGCCGCGAGTACATGACGGCCATCGGCCCGGTCGACATCCTGTGCCGGGACGCGGAGGGCCGGACCGTCGCGGTGGAGATCAAGCGCCGGGGTGAGATCGACGGCGTGGAGCAGCTCACCCGCTACCTGGACCTCCTGAACCGCGATCCGCACCTCGCCCCGGTGCGTGGCGTCTTCGCCGCGCAGGAGATCAAGCCGCAGGCCCGCGTCCTCGCCACCGACCGCGGCATCAACTGCCAGATCCTGGACTACGACGCCCTGCGCGGCATCGAGGACGACAAGCTGCGGCTGTTCTGACCCCGCCGCTCCCTTCGATCCGCCGCGACGGCGAGCGACCACGACGGCCCGGCGGTGCCGAACCCGCCTCATGCCGGTCGGCACCCCTGACACCGCCGCGGGCCGAACGCGGTCGCGGGGCGCAGCGGTGGGACGGCCGTCACATCACCGCGCCGCTGCCCTGCCCCGCTCCCGCCGAACCCGTCGCTGTCGTCGGGCCGCCGGCCGTGTTCGTCGTGGTCGGGGTGGTCGAGGCCGAGCCTGTCGGCGTGGGCGAGCCCGATGTGCCGGTGGGGGTCGGTGAGGTCGTCGCCGGCGTCGGGGACGAGTCGGTCGGCGTCGGCGTGGGGGACGACGGGGTTGTCGTCGGGTGCGGCGGCGCAGAGGTCGTGCTCCCGTCGCCCGCACCCTCCGTGCCGCGCGGGGTGGGGGCAGGTGCCGCCGGGGTCGTGGCGTAGGTGCCGGCGGGGGCCGGGGGCGTCGGACGGCTGGTGGGTGTTGTGGAAGCGGTGCTGCTCGTGCCCGTGCCCGGGTCCGCGCCCGCGTCGCCGTCGTCGGCGCCCTGGCTCGTGGACGGGTCGACGTTGGTCACCTGGTCGGCCGGGTTGTCGTCCGCGCTCTCATGAGAGGTCATGCCGAGCGTGATGACCGTACCGAGGACGGCCACCAGCAGCGCACCGGACCCGGCCACCACCAGGTTGCGGCGGGCCAGACGCCGCAAGCCGCCCTCGGACCGCCCGGCCGGGGGCCGTGGGATGACCTGGGTCTGCGCGGTGGGCGAGGTGGTGTACGACGGCGGGAAGAGGGCCGGCGCCCCGGTCGGCGAAGGCGTCGGGTCGTCGTGACGGGCGTGCGACGGCACCTCACCGGCCGGCAACGGCACCGGCACCCCGGGCAGGTGCCCGGCGCGGTCGGACACCAGGGCCAGAGCCCGCCGCCCGGCGACCGTGCCCCGCTTGTCGGCGAGCACGCCGCGCAGCCCGATGGACGCCTCCAGCTCCGCGCGGGCCCGGTCGAGCTGTCCGGCACACAGCGCGTGAACGCCCAACTCGTGGTGGAAGTAGGCCTGTTCGGACACCTCCCCGGACAGTCGGGAGGCCTCCGCACCGGACCGCAGGGCCCGCTCCCAGGCATTCCAGTGCAGTCCGGCGGCGAAGGCGGGCGCCGCCGTACGGGCGAGCCGCACGGCACAGCTCTCCTCCTTCTCGGCCGGCGTCGACGATCCCTCCTGCCCGGGAGCCGAGAGCCTGGAGGACGTGGCGGGCACGACCGCCGTGAGCGCGGCGAGCACCGCGTCCGCCTCCGCGCACACCCGTTCCGCGGTGACCGAGGGATGCCCGGCCCACCAGGTGTAGTGCTCGGCCACGGTGTGCGCCCGGGCCGGGGCGCCGTCGGCGTATCCGGCGGCCTCCAGCTGGGTCTGCACGCCGGCCGCGAGGCGGTAGCGGGAGCCGACCGGCGAGACCAGCCCGCAGCTCACGAGCTCGCCGAGCGCGGCGTCCGCGTGGGTGTCGCCGACCAGCGCGGGCAGATGGGCCTGGTGCGGCACCTCACCGGCGAGGGCGACGGCGAAGCGGAGGGTGGTGCGGGCCGAGCCGCTGAGCCGGGAGGCGAGCAGCGGGGCGGGCGCCGCGGCCTCGCCGAGGGAGGGCAGCGGCACGTCGTCCTCCGGCTCCGGGGGCGCGCCCACCGGGATGCGCACGCCGTCGAAGACGCCGTACTCGTCCACCGGGTCGGCGCCGGCCCGCAGCTCGTCGCGCTGCCGGAGCAGGGCGCCGGCCTGCACGAAGCGCAGCGGCAGCCCCTCGGACTCGAACCACAGGTCGCCGGCCCAGTTGGCCTCCTCCTCGGTGAGGACACGGCCGACGGCCCGCTCCAGGATCTCCACGCCGCCGGCCCGGTCCAGTCCGGGGAGGAAGACCTCCTCGACGTCCGACTCGACGGAGGGGACGGGGACGTCGGGCGTGGCGCCGAACAGGAACGCGCACTCGGGGGTGGCGTCGAGCAGTTCGTCCAGGGCGGCGCCGCCGAACTCGAGGTCGTCCACGACGACGACCGCGCCGATCTCCCGGACGAGTTCGAGCAGTTCGTCCCGATCGGGGCGGTACCGGGGCGCGTCGTGGACGGCACGGAAGAGGTCGTGGAGCAGGTCCCCGGCCGTGCGGTGGAAGCCGCTGAGCCGGACCACGCCGTCGGGGGCGAGGTCCAGGCAGTCCTCGGCGACCAGGTCGAGCAGGGCGGTGCGGCCGCAGCCGCCGGGGCCGGTGAGGCGTACCGAGCGTCCGCGGGCCAGCAGCCGGACCAGGCGTTCGCGTTCGTCCTGGCGTTCCAGGAGCGGGAGCGTGGGTCCTGCCGGGCCGGGCGGCACGGGCGGCCGGGCGGCGCGCTCGGTCTCGGCGCGCTCGGCGGCGGTCCGCTTGCGCGGTCTGCCGGGCCGTTCGGCCGGCCGGCAGGGCGCTATCTCGCTGCCGTCCACGGGGTTGACGGTCAGCAGGAAGTCACCGCAGACGAGCCGTTCCGTACGGGCGGGCGCGGGTGCGCCCGGACCGAAGTCGGTGCCGAGGGAGTCCCGGGGCGGGCGGCGGCTCGGAGCGTGGCTCTGCTCCTCGGGTCCCGGATCGATCGGGTCCATGGGTTCCAGCCCCCCAAAAGCGTCGTGTGCCAGCCCGTACGCCGGCCCCTCCCGGCCTGTTGCACACCGCACTGTCGCTTCTGGTCCGGGCCCGCTCGGGAGAGGGTTGCGAGGCGGCGGGCGACCGAACCCTAAACCTTCGGTCCGTATCGAGGACACGGCGGGGTGCCGCGCGGCCCGAGACGTCATGGTCTCGTGAGGATTGCCCTCGACGCGCGGTTCGGCTGCTCCGCCCGGGTCCTGACCCTCGCCCGGTTCACCCCGGAGGATGCGTTGCGCCCGTCCTGCGGGCACCGCGCCGTCAGACCCGGGGCAGCGACTCCACCCCGATGCCGCCCTCGATGGCGAGGATCCGGTGCAGCCGGGTGGCCACCAGCAGGCGCTGCATCTGCGGCGGCACGCCGCGCAGCACCAGGCGGCGACCGCAGCGGCCGGCCCGCCGGTGGGCGCCCATGATCACGCCGAGCCCCGTGGCGTCCCAGGAGTCGAGTTCGGACAGGTCGAGCACCAGGTCGCCGACTCCGTCGTCGACGGCCGAGTGCAAGGCCGTACGGGCGTCCGCCGCGCTGCGGACGTCGAGGCGGCCCCCGACGACCAGCTCGACGTGGTCGCCCCTGATGTGCATATGCGCTCCCCGTTGAGTGCGGTGACGTACTCTCCATGACGGTGCTGTGCAACGTCTGACTGCCCGAGTGGCAGAGCGGTTGCTGCTTGTAAGCGAACCGATACCGAATTCACCCCCCGGGAGTAACAATCCCGGGAGGTGCATCCAGATCTGCACCGGTCGGCACCAGTCCGTGCCGGTCGATGCCGGTCGATGCCAGTCCGTACCGGTCGGTACCTGGACTGTGCTGTCGGTACGTGCGGATCAGTACTTGTAGAAGCCCTGCCCGCTCTTGCGGCCGATGTCACCCGCGTCCACCATCCGGCGCATCAGCTCCGGCGGGGCGAACTTCTCGTCCTGCGACTCGGTGTAGATGTTGCTGGTGGCGTGCAGCAGGATGTCGACCCCGGTGAGGTCCGCCGTGGCCAGCGGGCCCATGGCGTGACCGAAGCCCAGCTTGCAGGCGAGGTCGATGTCCTCGGCGGTCGCGACGCCGGACTCGTAGAGCTTGGTCGCCTCGACGACGAGTGCCGAGATGAGGCGGGTCGTGACGAACCCGGCCACGTCCCGGTTGACGACGATGCAGGTCTTTCCGACGGACTCGGCGAACTCCCGCGCGGTGGCGAGGGTTTCGTCGCTGGTCTTGTAGCCGCGGACGAGTTCGACCAGCTGCATCATCGGAACCGGTGAGAAGAAGTGCACACCGACGACCCGCTCCGGGTGCTCGGTGACCGCCGCGATCTTGGTGATCGGGATGGCGGAGGTGTTGGAGGCGAGCACGGTGTCCTCGCGCACGATCTTGTCGAGCGTGCGGAAGATCTCGTGCTTGACCTCGAGCTTCTCGAAGACGGCCTCGACGACGATGTCGGCGTCGGCGGCGGCGTCCAGGTCGGTGGTCGCGGTGATGCGGCCGAGGGCTGCTTCGGCGTCGTGCGCCTCCAGCTTGCCCTTGCTCACGAACTTGTCGTACGAGGCCTTGATGCCGTCGGTGCCACGCTTGAGTGCCTCGTCGGTGACGTCGCGCAACACGACGTCCCAGCCCGCCTGCGCGGCGACCTGGGCAATTCCGGACCCCATGAGACCGGCCCCGATGACGGCGAGTTTCCGTGCCACTCCGACTCCCTATGAACGCGGTGACGTCTGCCTCTCGGCCGGACCATAGCGCTCCGGAGCGGCTGTGTGACCGGTAAGTAACGCGCGTCACGTCTCAATTGACGGACATCACACCGGCAGCAGCATCAGGTGTCCAAGGGGGCGTTTCCCGCCCGTCGTTCGGCCCGTGATGTCCGGGTCCGTCCGCGCGGCCCCCTCTTGGGTGTCGCTTCAGCACAGGGGGCCGCACGGTTTTGGGTGCGGCGTCGAGTGGCGCCTCGGATCCCATGATGGCGGCGTCCATGGCATGGCGCGCCAAGACGTGGCCTTTCCCCCTCAAAGGGCTGAATCATCGCCGTTCATCCACCGTGTCAGGGGTGGCGGGGGCTAGCGGAGCCCTGGCCCCTGGGAGGCCATTGTTCCGTACACCCATGATCACGTGGCGTGGTGGACGGTGACGGGGCCATGCTGGCTCTCCCTCCTGATGGCGCTTCAGCACCGCCTGTCGGAGGCCCAGTTGGAGTGAGACCCCCGCTCACAGAAACGAAGTGCGATGTCGAGTAAGAAGGTGGTGACCGTCACCGTGCTGGTGGCGGTCCTCACATGGAGCACGGTGATGACCGTGCTGGGACAGGTCGCGGCCGTGGTCACCCTGCTCCCGTCCCTGGGCCTGCTCGTGCAGCAGATCACCCAGGCCCTGACCGGGCACGACGGCGCCCGCGCGCCCGCCGGCCCGGTCCCCGCGCCCGCCGATGCCGGGGAGGAGCCGCCCCGATGACCTGTCCTCCTGGCGACGACCAGCCTCCCCCGCCGGAGGGCGACCACCAGCCGCCCCAGCCGGAGAACAGCGGCAGGCGGGGCCGTAAGCCGCTCGGAATCTCCGAGGCGGCGGGCCCCTCGCACCGGGCCTGGCTGGAGCCGGTCCGCAGCCATGTCTTCTCCAGCGGTCTGACCCTGAACGACCTCGTCGACCGCTCCGGCTACTCCAAGGCCCGCATCAGCGAACTCCTCCGGGGCAACGGCTACTACCCGGCCTGGGAGATCACGTTCAGCGTGATACGGGCGCTGGGCCTGCCCGTCCGGCCGATGCGCCGCCTGTGGACGGCCGCGGCACGCGAGGCGCACAAGAAACCCGAGTGGATCCGCAACTGCATCCAGCAGGTCGCCAGCGAACCGGAGATCCCGCCCCTGGCCCACCGGGCCTTCACCGAGAAGATGCACGCCCCCTACACCGCCTATGCGCGCGCCTTCCTGCTGACCGACAACCGTGTCCGCTGGGCGGTGGGAGAGACCTTCGACCTGCTGTGGCTGTCCTGGAACACGGTCGCCAGCAGCGCGAACCTCCGACGCAACGCCTGGCTTCTGCTCCGTTCCCGCGTACTGGCCCGCGCCGCCTACCGTGACGGCCACCCCGACCTGCGCGCCGCCGTCTTCTCCACCGAGGAGGTCAGCGACAGCGTGCCGGGGCACCTCGTCGTGCTGACCGAGATGGTGGACCTCTTCGACGCCATCACCCGGCTCCCGCAGGACCACATGGACGTCATCGTGCTGGGCCACCTGTGCGGCCTGGACCTGGAGGAAACGATCCCCTACGTCACCGGTCTGAGCCCGGCCATCGCGCACGCCATCGACCACCATGCCCGTGCCGCCCTCGAAGACCTCCTCGACAGCCCCCGGGAGTGAATCCGTACGCCATGACTGCCATAGACGCTCTCCTCGCCCGCGCCCGTCTGCACGACAGCCCCGGTGTTCCCGCCGACACCGTCCCGTACGAAGACGGCGCCTACCCCGACCCCACGTACGACGACACCACCCTCACCGACCCCGCGCACGCCGACGCCGTCGCGGTCCGCCAGCTGCGTGCCCTGTGCGACGCCGTCCTCACCGCGCTCGCCCCCGGCACCCTCCAGTTCCTCACCGACCAACTCCCCGAACCGGAAGGGGCCTGGCTGCTGGGGTGCGCCCTCCACGTGGCCGGCATCGACGAGGGAGCCCGCTTCTGGTGGCAGTACGCCGCCGGCGCGGGACACTCCCCCGCCGCCTACTGCCTCTCCCTGCACCACAGTGCCCGCGGCGAGGCCCACGCGGCTTCCTTCTGGCACGACCAGGCGTGCCTCGACACCGCGGCAGACCACGACACGATCCCCGTCATCGGCATCAGCCCGCCCGTGCACTGCACGTTCGACGCGTCCGTTCCCACCGTGCTGCGCATCCTCAGCCGCCTCACCGCTCCGGGCGGGCGCCCGCGCGCCCAGCGTGCCGACGCCATCACCAACTACGTGGCCCGTACCGTCACCAGCGGCTACGCCGAGCACCCAGGCGTCGAGATACCCGTACCCGAACCCCGCTTCGCCGACCGCATCAGCTTCCTGCTGACCTTCACCCCGCCCTGGACGAGGCGCCGCGCAAGCGCCTTCAACCCGGCCCTGCCCAGCCGTTCGGACGCGCCACGGTGACCGGGCCCCGCAGGGCCCCTTTCCCCGTTGCCCTGCGCGGCCCCCACCCCGCTGATTACCCTTCGTGTTCCAGTAACTACGCACGGAGGGTCCGCGATGCCGGCACGAAGGGTGATCACGGGACGCAGCCAGGAGCCCCGCCGACGCTATGCGGAGGAACTCCGCCTGCTGCGCACCTCCAGAGGCCTGAGCCTGCGGGCACTGGCCGACGCGGTGGGCTGGGATCCGTCACTCTTCAAGAAGCTGGAGAGCGGCGAGACCCTGGGCGGCCCGGAGGTCGCGGAGGCGCTGGACCAGTACTACGGCACGCCGGGGCTGCTGCTGGCGATGTGGGAGATGGCGGTCGGGGATCCGACGCAGTTCAAGGAGCAGTACCGGCGGTACATGGCCCTGGAGGCTGAGGCGGTGAACCTCTGGCACTTCGGGGTAAGCACCGTGCACGGTTTGCTGCAGACGGATGGTTACGCCTACGAATTGCTCGCCCTGGGCGGCGTCAAGGGCAAGGAACTGGAGCAACAGGTCGAGGCACGCACCAGTCGGCGGCAGTTGCTGGAGGGGGCGGACGCACCGCCGTTCCGCAGCATCCTGGCCGAGGCGGCCCTGTGTGCTCGCCTGCGGGACTTGGGGGCGTGGCGGGAACAGCTGGAGTACCTGCTGGAAGCCGCGGAGCGCCCCAACATTACGCTCCAGGTGCTGCCGCAGTCCGCCTGCCTGCACGGTCTCGTGAGCACCGACGTCATGTTCCTGCGATTGGCGGGCGCCAGCACGGTCGCGTACGCCGAGAATGCCTATCGCGGCGAACTCATCAAGGAAAACGCTTCAGTTGAGCGACTGCAACGTGCCTACGATGCAATGCGCGACCAGGCGCTGAGCCCTGCCGAGTCGCGGAAGTTCATCCTGCGGATGCTGGAGGAAGTGCCGTGCGAACCATCGACCTGAGCAACGTGACGTGGCGCAAGAGCAGCTACAGCAACCCCGACGGCGGCGCCTGCCTCGAAGTCTCCGACACGGCCCCCTCCGCCGTCCCCGTCCGGGACAGCAAGACCCCGCACGGTCCCGCCCTCGTCTTCGCGGCCATGCCGTGGGCGTCGTTCGTCACGGCCGTGAAGGGCGGAGCGTTCCGCTAATTCCGTCCGCGTACCGCGTAGCCGAGGACCTTCTCGCTGAGCAGGTCCTCGATGTCGTCGATGAGGACCAGTATCTCCCGTGACACTTCGGCCGGTTCGCGGCCGGCGAGCATTTCGCGTCCGATGGTGACGAAGACCGTCTGGTGGATCCAGCAGATCTGACCGGCGATCAGCCCCGGCAGCGCCTCGCCGTCGGCCGCGCCCGTCTCCTCGCGCAGGACAGCCTCCAGGCTGTCGTGGATCTCCTGCTGCAGGCTCCACAGGCGCGAGCGCAGCGGCGGGGCTTCGTCGATGACGCGCATGAACCGGTCGTAGCCCTCCATCAGGCCCAACCGAGGGGAGACGGCCTCGACCTCCTCGCGCAGTTCACGCAGGACGGCCCGGGCCGCGGACTCGCCCGTGTCCCGGCCGCGCACCCAGCGGGCGAGCCGGTCGGTCACTCCCGCGGAGCGGTCGAAGAAGAGGTCCTCCTTGGCCGGAAAGTAGTTGTAGACCGTGTTGACGGAGACGTCGGCCGCCTCGGCGACGTCCGCCATGGTCACCGCCATGAAGCCGCGCTCCAGGAACAGTCCCGTGGCGATGTCCGAGATCCGCTGCCTGGTCTCGCGCTTCTTCCGCTCCCTGAGCCCCTCTGCCATGGCGTCATCGTAGGCCGCCGGCCAAATAACTGGAGCCCATGAATTTTTGGGGACGTTGCAAAATTTAAGAGGCTCTGTTTTTCTTGGGGCATGGCAGCAGTCATCAGCGCGGCCGGGCTGGCGCGCACCTTCCAGACCAGACAGGGCCCGGTCGAGGCCGTACGCTGCGTCGACCTCACCGTTCAGGAGGGCGAGATACTCGGCTTCCTCGGACCCAACGGCGCCGGCAAGACCACCACCCTGCGGATGCTCACCACTCTGCTGGCGCCCACCGGCGGCGCGGCCACCGTCGCCGGGCACGACCTGGCGACCGACCCGGTGGGCGTGCGCAGGGTGTGCGGCTACGTCGCCCAGTCCGGCGGCGTCGATCCGCAGATCAGCGTGCGGGAGGAGCTGGTCACCCAGGGCCGGATGTACCGCCTGCCGAAGGCGCGGGCCGCCGAGCGCGCGGCCGAACTCGCCCGCGAACTGGACCTCACCGACCTGCTCGGCCGCAGGACCGGCGCGCTCTCCGGCGGTCAGCGGCGACGCCTGGACATCGCGATGGCGCTCACCCACCGCCCGAAAGTGCTGTTCCTGGACGAGCCGACGACCGGTCTGGACCCCGGCAGCCGCGCCGACCTGTGGAGGCTCATCCGCCGGCTGCGCGACGAGTACGGCACGACGGTCTTCCTCACCACCCACTACCTGGACGAGGCGGACGCCCTCGCCGACCGCCTGGTCGTCGTGGACCGGGGAACGGTCGCGGCCGAGGGCACCCCCGGTGCGCTCAAGCTCCGCTACGGCGGCTCGCTCGACGCCACGCTCCAGGACACCTTCCTCGCCATCACCGGCCGTGCCCCCGCCCCGGCCGACCACACCCCCGTCGCCGTATAGGACCACCGCGATGCTTCTGCACGACACGGCCCTCGTCTACGGCCGGTACCTCCGCCAGTCCCTGCGCTCGCGCTTCGCCCTGCTCTTCGGCGTCCTCACACCCTTGCTGCACCTCCTCTTCTTCGGCCCGCTGCTCACCGATCTGCCGTTGGGCGGGCAGGGCAGCTCCTGGCAGGTGCTCGTGCCGGGCCTGCTGCTCCAACTCGGCCTGTTCGGCGCTCTGTTCGCGGGCTTCACGGTGATCATCGAGAAGGGGCAGGGGGTGGTGGAGCGGATGCGCGTGACCCCGGTCAGCCGACTCGCGCTCCTCCTCGGCCGGGTGCTGCGGGACGCCACGGTGTTCGTCTTCCAGGCGGTGCTGCTGGTGCTGGCCGCGCTGGTCATGGGCCTGCGTGCGCCCCTGCCCGGCGTCCTCATCGGCTTCGGGTTCGTCGCGCTGCTCACGCTGTCGCTGGCCTCGCTGTCCTACGCGCTCGGGATGAAGGCCCGCACCCCGCAGGAGTTCGGCCCGACGATCAACATGTTGTCGATGCCGTCGATGCTGCTGTCCGGCCTGATGCTCCCGATGTCCCTGGCGCCCGCCTGGCTGGACGTGCTCTCGCACTTCGTGCCGTTCCGCTACCTGGTGGATGCGGTGCGCGACGCGTACGTCGGCCGGTACACGAGCACGCACATGCTGTACGGCGTCCTCGTCGCCGTCGGCTTCACGATCGTGTCGGTGACGCTGGGCACACGCGTGTTCAGGACGGCCGCGGCGTAACTACGCTGGCCGCATGGTCAATCTGACACGCATCTACACCAGGACCGGCGACAAGGGCACCACCAACCTCGGTGACATGAGCCGGGTCGCCAAGACCGACCTCCGGATCTCCGCGTACGCGGACGCCAACGAGGCCAACGCGGTGATCGGCACCGCGATCGCGCTGGGCGGTCTGCACGAGGAGGTCGTCAAGGTCCTCACCCGCGTCCAGAACGACCTGTTCGACGTGGGTGCGGACCTGTCGACGCCGGTGGTGGAGAGCCCCGAATTCCCGCCGCTGCGGGTCGAGCAGTTCTACATCGACAAGCTGGAGGCGGACTGCGACCGCTTCAACGAACAGCTGGAGAAGCTGCGCTCCTTCATCCTGCCCGGCGGTACCGCGGGCGCGGCCCTGCTCCACCAGGCCTGCACGGTCGTACGACGGGCCGAGCGCTCCACGTGGTCGGCCCTGGAGGTGCACGGCGAGACCATGAACCCGCTCACCGCGACCTACCTCAACCGCCTCTCCGACCTGCTCTTCATCCTGGCGCGGGTCGCGAACAAGGATGTCGGTGACGTGCTGTGGGTGCCGGGCGGGGAGCGTTAGCGACCTTCACCGGCGCCGGCGGATGCCCCTGCGGTCCGATCTCGACCGCGAGGACGACGAGCTTGCCGTCGTCGGTCAGACAGGCGATCCGGTACGTACCGACGCGAAGCCGGTACAGGCCGTCATGGCCGGACAGTTTCCTCACGTCGGCGTCATCGCTGTAGGGGTCGTCGTCCCAGGCGGCTGAGCGCGTGCAGGACGCCGAGCGCGGTCGCCCGGTCGACGGTCCGGAGCCGGCGGCGCGCCGCGGCGGTGAACTCGAGGGCGTACTTCACGCAGCACCCGCCGAGGACGCGTCCGCCGGCGGCCCGAAGAGGTCCGCCAGTACGTCCGCCGGCGGGACACGCGACGCGTCGCCCTCCTCCTGAAGGGTTCGCAGCGCCGTGCGTGCGAGCACCTCGTCGCCTTGTCCGCCTGTATCCCGACGCAACCGCCCCGCCACCTGAGATCCACGCGTGAAGACGCACGTGAACCGGCCCCCGGACAGGCCGGAACCGCTCAGCCGAGTCCAAAGCGACCCCGCGGCAGGGGAATTGGGCATCCAGCGGCCCACGGTGCAAGTGGTCCAGACCTATTGACCCCTGGTCCAGACCTTTCTATCCTCGCGGCACCGTGGGCGTGACAGTCATGCCCCTGACATCCCCTACCGAGGGAGGCGCAGCATGCGCTTCAGACACCGAGCCGCGGCAGGGTTCGCGACCCTGTTGCTCCCCCTGGCCGGCCTGGTCGGTCTCGCCGGCCCCGCCCAGGCCGCGACGAACGCGACCGCCACCTACACGAAGACCAGCGACTGGGGAACCGGCTTCGGCGGTCAGTGGACCATCAAGAACACCGGCACCACCAGCATCAGCTCCTGGACCGTCGAGTGGGACTTCCCCTCCGGTACATCCGTCACCTCCGCCTGGGACGCGGACGTCACCAACTCCGGCACCCACTGGACCGCCAAGAACAAGTCCTACAACGGCTCCATCGCGCCCGGCGCCTCCGTCTCCTTCGGCTTCAACGGTGCCGGATCGGGATCGCCGAGCAACTGCAAGCTCAACGACGACAGTTGTGACGGTACGACCGTCCCGGGCGACGCGGCCCCCTCCGCGCCCGGCACGCCGACCGCCTCCGACGTCACCGACACCTCGGCGAAGCTCAGCTGGAGCGCGGCCACCGACGACAAGGGCGTCAAGAACTACGACGTGCTGCGCGACGGCAAGGTCGTCTCCACGGTGACCACGACGTCGTACACGGACACCGGCCTGAGTGCCGGCACCGACTACTCCTACACCGTGCAGGCCCGGGACACCGCCGACCAGACCGGCCCGGTCAGCGGCGCGGTCGCCGTCCACACCACCGGTGGCACCACCACTCCCCCGCCCACCGGCGGCACCAAGGTCAAGCTCGGTTACTTCACCGAGTGGGGCATCTACGGCCGTAACTACAACGTCAAGAACCTGGTGACCTCCGGCTCCGCGTCGAAGATCACGCACATCAACTACGCCTTCGGGAACGTGACGGGCGGCCAGTGCGCGATCGGTGACTCCTACGCCGACTACGACAAGGCGTTCACCGCCGACCAGTCGGTCAGCGGCGTGGCCGACACCTGGGACCAGCCGCTGCGCGGCAACTTCAACCAGCTGCGCGAGCTGAAGGCCAAGTACCCGAACATCAAGGTGCTGTGGTCCTTCGGCGGCTGGACCTGGTCCGGCGGCTTCGGGCAGGCCGCGCAGAACCCGGCCGCCTTCGCGCAGTCCTGCTACAACCTGGTCAAGGACCCGCGCTGGGCCGATGTCTTCGACGGCATCGACATCGACTGGGAGTACCCGAACGCCTGCGGGCTGTCCTGCGACACCAGCGGGGCGGCGGCCTTCAAGAACGTGATGGCCGCGCTGCGCGCCAAGTTCGGCTCCTCCGCGCTGGTCACCGCGGCCGTCACGGCCGACGGCTCCTCCGGCGGCAAGATCGAGGCCGCGGACTACGCGGGCGCCGCGAGTTACGTCGACTGGTACAACGTGATGTCGTACGACTTCTTCGGTGCCTGGGACGCCAAGGGCCCGACCGCCCCGCACTCCCCGCTCACCTCGTACTCCGGCATCCCGAAGGCGGGCTACACCACCGCCGACGCGATGGCCGCGTACAAGGCGATCGGCGTCCCCGCGAACAAGCTGCTCATCGGCATCGGCTTCTACGGCCGCGGCTGGACCGGCGTCACCCAGGACGCCCCCGGCGGCACGGCCACGGGCCCAGCGGCCGGCACGTACGAGCAGGGCATCGAGGACTACAAGGTGCTCAAGACGTCCTGCCCGGTCACCGGCACCGTCGCGGGCACGGCGTACGCGCACTGCGGCAGCAACTGGTGGTCGTACGACACCCCCGCCACCATCGCCGGGAAGATGAGCTGGGCCAAGGCCCAGGGGCTGGGCGGCGCGTTCTTCTGGGAGTTCAGCGGTGACACCAGCGACGGCGAGCTGGTGAGCGCCATCAACAGCAACCTGTAGAAGCACCAAGCGAGATCGGCGCTCCCCCAGACTTCGTCCGGGGGACTCCCCCAGCGAGTGAGTGTGGCTACGCCACATTCACTCGCTGTCCGGGCGGGGCTGCCTCCAGCCAGGCGAGGAAACCGGTCAGCGCGTCTTCGCTCATGGCGAGTTCGAGGCGGGTGTCCCGATGGCTGCAGGCGAGGATCACCGCGTCGGAGAGCAGCGCCAGCTCCTCCTCACCCTCCGGCAGACGGCGGCCGGACACCTCGATCTGGGCCCGCTCCAGGACCCGGCGGGGCCGAAAGGCGTACGAGAAGACCCGGTACCACTCGATGCGGTCGCCGTTGTAGCGGGCGACGCCGTAGCTCCAGCCCTTGCCGCTGCTGTCCGGTTTCTCGGCCACGTCCCAGCGCAGGGAGCAGTCGAAGGTCCCGCCGGAGCGCTGGATCAGCCTGCGGCGCAGACCGAACAGGAACAGCCCCACCACCACGAGCGCGACCACGATCCCGCACACAGTCAGAGCGAGGACCATCGACACCGACCTCCTCGTCTCCTGGGTAGTAGCGCTGCAATTGAGTAATGAAACGGAAAAAACACCCGTATCTGCCTCAGCCGCGACCGGCACCGGATTGCTCCGGGCCGGCCGCGGCTGAGTGACGTCAACGCGCCGCGCGCTGGGATCAGCGCGCCGCCGCCGCACGCAGGCGGACGTCCGCGCGGCGCTCGGCAGAGGCGTCAGCCTCGGCCTTCGCGCGCTCGAGCGCCCGCTCCGCACGCTGGACATCGATCTCGTCCGACAGCTCGGCGATCTCGGCCAGCAGCGACAGCTTGTTGTCCGCGAACGAGATGAAACCGCCGTGCACCGCGGCGACGACCGTTCCACCGTCGTTCGTCCGGATGGTCACCGGGCCCGACTCCAGCACACCGAGCAGCGGCTGGTGACCGGGCATGACGCCGATGTCGCCGGACGTGGTGCGCGCGACGACCAGGGTGGCCTCGCCGGACCAGACCTGGCGGTCGGCGGCGACCAGCTCGACGTGCAGCTCAGCAGCCAAGGGTGGCTCCTCGGGTCACCACCCGGCGGGAGTGCCGGGTGTTGGTTACAAGTCTAGTGGGCGTGGAAGAGGGGGCGGGACGTACCCGCCCCCTCACGACTCAGGCAGATGCCTGGAGTCAGGAGACGCCCAGCTCCTTCGCGTTCTTCTTCAGGTCGTCGAGACCACCGCACATGAAGAACGCCTGCTCCGGGAAGTGGTCGTACTCGCCGTCGATGATCGCGTTGAACGCCGCGATCGACTCGTCCAGCGGCACGTCCGAACCGTCCACGCCGGTGAACTGCTTGGCGACGTGGGTGTTCTGGGACAGGAAGCGCTCCACGCGACGGGCACGGTGGACAACGAGCTTGTCCTCCTCGCCCAGCTCGTCGATACCGAGGATCGCGATGATGTCCTGGAGGTCCTTGTACTTCTGCAGGACCGTCTTCACGCGCATGGCCGCGTTGTAGTGGTCCGCCGAGATGTAGCGCGGGTCCAGGATCCGGGACGTGGAGTCCAGCGGGTCCACGGCCGGGTAGATGCCCTTCTCGGAGATCGGACGGGACAGAACCGTCGTCGCGTCGAGGTGGGCGAAGGTGGTGGCCGGGGCCGGGTCGGTCAGGTCGTCGGCGGGGACGTAGATCGCCTGCATCGAGGTGATCGAGTGACCGCGGGTCGAGGTGATGCGCTCCTGGAGGAGACCCATCTCGTCGGCCAGGTTCGGCTGGTAACCCACCGCGGACGGCATGCGGCCGAGCAGCGTGGAGACCTCGGAACCGGCCTGCGTGAAGCGGAAGATGTTGTCGATGAAGAACAGCACGTCCTGCTTCTGGACGTCACGGAAGTACTCGGCCATGGTGAGGCCGGCCAGCGCGACGCGCAGACGGGTGCCCGGGGGCTCGTCCATCTGACCGAAGACGAGCGCGGTCTTGTCGATGACGCCCGAGTCCGACATCTCCTCGATGAGGTCGTTGCCCTCACGGGTGCGCTCACCGACGCCGGCGAACACGGAGACACCGTCGTGGTTGTTGGCGACGCGGTAGATCATCTCCTGGATGAGCACCGTCTTGCCGACGCCGGCGCCGCCGAACAGACCGATCTTGCCGCCCTTGACGTACGGGGTCAGCAGGTCGATGACCTTGACGCCGGTCTCGAACATCTCGGTCTTCGACTCGAGCTCGTCGAAGTTCGGGGCCTTGCGGTGGATGGACCAGCGCTCGCCCGTGTACTGCTCGTCGACGTTCAGCACCTCACCGAGGGTGTTGAACACCTTACCCTTGGTGAAGTCGCCGACCGGGACGGTGATGCCGTCGCCGGTGTCGACGACCGGGGCCTGGCGGACCAGACCGTCGGTCGGCTGCATGGAGATGGTGCGGACCAGGCCGTCACCCAGGTGCTGGGCGACCTCCAGGGTCAGCGTCTTCTTCTCACCGGCGTTCGCCGGGTCGGACACCTCGACGTGCAGGGCGTTGTAGATGTCCGGCATCGCGTCGACGGGGAACTCCACGTCGACGACCGGGCCGATGACCCGGGCGACGCGGCCCGTAGCCGTCGCGGTCTCAACAGTGGTGGTCATTATCGGTCACTCCCCGCGGTCGCGTCGGCCAGGGCGCTCGCGCCACCGACGATCTCGCTGATTTCCTGGGTGATTTCGGCCTGGCGGGCCGCGTTGGCAAGACGGGAGAGCGTGTTGATCAGCTCGCCCGCGTTGTCGGTGGCCGACTTCATCGCGCGCCGCGTGGCAGCGTGCTTCGAAGCGGCCGACTGGAGCAGCGCGTTGTAGATGCGGCTCTCCACGTAGCGCGGCAGCAGGGCGTCGAGGACGTCCTCCGCCGAGGGCTCGAAGTCGTACAGCGGGAGGATCTCGCCCTTGGGGGCGGCCTCCTCGGCGACCTCTTCGAGGCGCAGCGGCAGCAGTCGGGCGTCGAGCGCCGTCTGCGTCATCATCGAGACGAACTCGGTGAAGACGATGTGGAGCTCGTCCACGCCGCCGTCGGCCGTGTCCTTCTCGATGGCCTCGATCAGAGGCGCCGCCACCTTCTTGGCGTCCGCGTACGTCGGCTCGTCCGTGAAGCCCGACCACGACTCCGAGATCTTGCGCTCACGGAAGTTGTAGTGGGCGACACCGCGCCGACCGACGATGTACGTGTCGACCTGCTTGCCCTCGCGCTCCAGGCGCTCGGTCAGCTGCTCCGCCGCCTTGATGGCGTTGGAGTTGAAGGCGCCGGCCAGACCGCGGTCGCTCGTGAGGAGCAGAACCGCGGCACGGGCCGGGTTCTCCGCCTCCGTGGTGAGCGGGTGCTTGGTGTTCGAACCCGTACCGACCGCCGTGACCGCGCGCGTCAGCTCGGTCGCGTACGGCGTGGAGGCCGCCACCTTGCGCTGCGCCTTGACGACGCGCGAGGCGGCGATCATCTCCATCGCCTTGGTGATCTTCTTGGTCGCGCTGACGGATCGGATGCGACGCTTGTAGACCCGGAGCTGGGCTCCCATGAGTCAGGTCCCTTCCTTACGTCACTTGGCGGCAGCGGCAGGAGTGTCCTCGCCGAGCAGCTTGCCGTCCGAGGTCTCGAACTGCTTCTTGAACGCGGCCACGGCGTCGTCGATCGCCTGGATCGTGTCGTTCGACATCTTGGCGCCCTCGCGGATGGAGGTGAGCAGACCCGACTCCTGGCGGTGCAGGTAGTCCAGCAGCTCGCGCTCGAAGCGGCGGATGTCGGCGACCGGGACGTCGTCCATACGGCCGTTGGTGCCGGCCCAGACGGAGACGACCTGGTCCTCGGTGGCCATCGGCTGGTACTGGTCCTGCTTCAGCAGCTCGACCATGCGCTGACCGCGCTCCAGCTGGGCCTTGGAGGCCGCGTCCAGGTCGGAACCGAAGGCGGCGAACGCCTCCAGCTCACGGAACTGGGCGAGGTCGACACGCAGACGACCGGAGACCTGGCGCATCGCCTTGTGCTGCGCGGAACCACCGACTCGGGAGACGGAGATACCGACGTTCAGCGCGGGACGCTGACCGGCGTTGAACAGGTCCGACTCCAGGAAGCACTGGCCGTCGGTGATGGAGATGACGTTGGTCGGGATGAACGCCGAGACGTCGTTGGCCTTGGTCTCGACGATCGGCAGACCGGTCATCGAACCGGCGCCCATGTCGTCGGAGAGCTTGGCGCAGCGCTCCAGCAGGCGGGAGTGCAGGTAGAAGACGTCACCCGGGTAGGCCTCACGGCCCGGCGGGCGGCGCAGCAGCAGCGACACGGCGCGGTAGGCGTCGGCCTGCTTCGAGAGGTCGTCGAAGATGATCAGGACGTGCTTGCCCTGGTACATCCAGTGCTGACCGATGGCCGAACCGGTGTACGGCGCCAGGTACTTGAAGCCGGCCGGGTCGGACGCCGGGGCGGCGACGATGGTCGTGTACTCCAGGGCGCCGTTCTCCTCCAGCGCGCGGCGCACGCCGGCGATGGTGGAGCCCTTCTGGCCGATGGCGACGTAGATGCAGCGGACCTGCTTCTTCGGGTCGCCGGTGCGCCAGTTGTCGCGCTGGTTGATGATCGTGTCGACGGCCAGGGCGGTCTTGCCGGTCTGGCGGTCACCGATGATCAGCTGACGCTGACCACGGCCGATCGGGGTCATCGCGTCGACGGCCTTGTAGCCCGTCTCCATCGGCTCGTGCACCGACTTGCGCTGCATGACCGTGGGGGCCTGCAGCTCGAGGGCACGCCGGCTGTCGGTCTCGATCTCGCCGAGGCCGTCGATCGGGTTGCCGAGCGGGTCGACGACGCGGCCGAGGTAGCCCTCGCCGACCGCGACGGAGAGGACCTCACCGGTGCGCGTGACCGGCTGACCCTCTTCGATGCCGCTGAACTCACCGAGGACGATGGCACCGATCTCGCGCTCTTCCAGGTTGAGCGCGAGGCCGAGGGTGCCGTCCTCGAACTTCAGCAGTTCGTTGGCCATGGCCGAGGGCAGGCCCTCGACCTTCGCGATGCCGTCGCCGGCAAGGGTGACCGTACCGACCTCCTCGCGCGAGGCCGCGTCCGGCTTGTACGACTGGACGAAGTTCTCCAGCGCGTCCCGGATCTCCTCCGGCCGGATCGTGAGCTCCGCCATCTGGGTTCCCTGCTCTCCTTGTTGGGCCCGAAGTTTCACTTTGGGGGTCTGGGGGCGACCCCCAGGAATCCTCTGCACGGCCCAACCAGGGCCGTAAGTACGTACTGCTTTTCTCGAACGCTTGTCTCGACGTATCGAGTGCTGCTAGCTCGCCATGCGGCGGGCCGCGTCCTCCAGCCGGTCCGCGATGGAACCGTTGATGACCTCGTCACCGACCTGCACCCGGATCCCGCCGACGACCTCGGGGTCGACGTCGAGGTTGAGGTGCATCCGGCGGCCGTAGAGCTTGGTCAGGGCGGCGCCGAGGCGCTGCCTCTGCCCGTCGCTCAGCGGCACCGCCGAGGTGACGACGGCGACCATGCGGTCCCGGCGGTCGGCGGCGAGCTTGGACAGGGACTCCAGTCCCGCTTCCAGGCTACGTCCACGCGGCGCGGTCACGAGGCGCGTCACCAGACGCTCGGTGGCCGGCTTGGCCCGCCCGCCGAGCAGCCGGTGCAGCAGCTCGGTCTTGGCCGGGGCGCCGGCGGCGCGGTCGGTCAGCGCGGCGCGCAGGTCGGTGCTGGAGGAGACGATCCGGCCGAACCGGAACAGCTCGTCCTCCACGTCGTCCAGCGTGCCCGACTTCTCCGCGGCGGTGAGGTCGGCGACGTTCGCCAGCTCCTCCAGCGCGTCGACCAGGTCGCGGGGCTGCGACCAGCGAGCGCGGGCCATCCCGGACAGCAGGTCGGCGGTGGTACCACTGACCTGGCCGCCGATCAGGCGCTGAACCAGCGTCGCCTTGGCCTCCCCGGGCTGCGCCGGGTCGGTGAGGACCCGACGCAGGCCGGCCTCGCGGTCGAGCAGCGCGGTGACGGCCGCCAGCTCGTCGGCGAGCTGTACGGCGTCCACGGACGTGGAGTCCGTCAGCGCGTCGAGACGCTCACGTGCGGCTGCCAGGGCCTCGCGGCTCGCTCCGTTCATCGCGTGGCCTCGGCCTTCTCCTCAAGCTCGTCGAGGAAGCGGTCGATCACACGGCTCTGGCGGGCGTGGTCCTCGAGGGACTCGCCGACGAGCTTGCCGGCCAGCTCCGTGGCGAGCGTGCCGACGTCCTGCCGGAGCGACTGCGCGGCGGCCTTGCGGTCGGCCTCGATCTGCGTGTGACCGGCGGCGACGATCTCCTCGCGCTGCCGCTGGCCCTCGGCGCGCATCTCGGCGATGAGCGCGGCACCCTGCTCCTGCGCCTCCTGGCGCAGACGCGCGGCCTCGTGCCGGGCTTCGGCGAGCTGGGCCTTGTACTGCTCAAGGACGCTCTGGGCCTCGACCTTCATGGCGTCGGCCTCTTCGATGCCGCCTTCGATCGCCGCTCGACGCTCCTCCAGAACCTTGTTGATGTTCGGAAGCAGCTTCTTCCAGAAGAAGAAGAACACGATGGCGAAGGCGATGGTGCCGACGAGCAGCTCGGGACCGGCCGGAACGAGCGGATTCTGCTCTTCCTCGGCCGCCAGCTGTACCAGGTTGGCGATCACATCAGTGCCTTTCGTCGATTCGTGTCGGGTAAGGGGTGATTACTTACCGAACACGAACGGCATAACGATGCCGATGAGGGCGAGCGCCTCACAGAAGGCGAAGCCCAGGATCTGGTTGGCGCGGATCAGACCAGCGGCCTCGGGCTGACGGGCCAGGGCCTGGGTGCCGTTGCCGAAGATGATGCCGACGCCGACGCCGGGGCCGATCGCGGCGAGGCCGTAACCGATGGAACCGAGGGAGCCGTGGACACCGTCGGCGGCGAGGGTCTGGAGAGCGGACATGCCGGATCTTCCTTCTCTTTCATGGACCGGTGGGGGTTGGCCACCGGACGTCTGGAGGTTTAGGGGCGGGTGGTACGGCTCAGTGGTGCTCGGCGAGAGCGCCCTGAATGTAGGAGCAGGCGAGGAGCACGAAGACGTACGCCTGGACGGCCTGCACGAAAAGCTCGAAGAGGATCATGACGATGGTCATGACGAACGACACACCGGCGGCCGGGATCATCCAGCTGTTCATCAGGTACCAGGAGGCGACGGTGAACATCACCAGCATCAGGTGACCGGCGAACATGTTGGCGAACAGTCGCACCGCGTGGGTGAAGGGCCGCACGAACAGGTTCGAGAGGAACTCGATCAGCATGACCAGCGGCAGCACCGCGCCGAGCGACTTGTCGTAGCCCGTGACGTTCTTGAAGAAGCCCACGAAACCGTGGCGCTTGAAGGTCAGACCGACCCACAGGATCCACACGACCGCGGCGAGGACCATCGGGAAGGCGATGACCGAGGAGACCGGGAACTGGGCCAGCGGGATCACGGACCAGATGTTCATGATCCAGACGAAGAAGAAGAGGGAGACCATGAACGGCACCCACTTCTCGCCCTCGCGCTTGCCGAGGGTCTCGTACACGATGCCGCGGCGCACGAAGTCGTAGCCGGCCTCGCCGATCATCTGGAGCTTGCCCGGGACGACCTTGGCCTTGCCGAAGGCGGTCCAGAAGAACGCGACGACGAGCAGAGAGGTGATGAGCGCGAGCAGCATCACCTTGTTGAACTCGAACCCGCCGACGGTGGCCATCGGCTTGAACAGGAACGAGTGCAGGCCCGGAGCCGGGAAGCCACACCCGTTGTCGGACATGATCCGACAACTCCAGTCAAAGGCGAGCTGGGTCTGGTCAGCACTCACCGCGGGCTCCTTCGGCGTGACGCATGGGTTCGGCAACCTCGTTGTGTCGGCGCGGCACACGGCCGCGGATCGGCACCGGACTGGTGTTACGGATGGGGGGGCGGCTGGAGGGCATCGAGCCTCGCGATAGAGCAGGCGTCAGCTCAGATGCCCGCGCCCGCGATGCCGCAGTTGGCACCGGACGATAGCAGGAGATCTCACAAGCCTTTATCCCGCCCCTACCCCTCACGACGACGGCCCTGTCTTCTCGGGCTTGTCACTCTTCGCGGAGTCCGGGTCGATGTAGAAGATCTTGGCCTTCATGTGCGCACGAGCCTGCGCGGCCATCCACACGACGGTCGCGACGACGAGCGACACGGCGAACGTCTTCGCGTTGAAGAGTGAGGTGTCCTTGAAAACAGCGACGAAGATCAGGAGGAGCAGCAGCTGTGCGACATAGAGCATCAGCCCCATCATCTGGAACAGCTGCGGGAGCGTTTTTGCCGTCCACTGGAGCACGTACAGGCCGATTCCCATGAACAGGATGGCCAGCAGCGTGCCGACGACCGCGCCGAGCGCGCCCTTGCCCCCCGCGATCGCGGCGCTCACGGCGACGACGATCACGCCGGCAACCGCTGTGGGCACAGCGATCTGCGCAAGGTTCCGGACGTCATTGGACGGCATGGCGGCAACTCCGCTTTCACAGGGGGGCAGGTGTCGTCATGGACGAGCGTAGTCCCGGGCCGAGTGATCGAGACCTCACGCCGAGGGACCCTCGCACTTGGGTCCTTCGGCTCTCTCCGGGGTTCTCGTGAACCGTATCACAAACTATTTGATGAGGTCTTTACCTGGTACGTGTGCTTGCTGTCACACATGAGACTGACCCTGCGCGTCTGTGCAAAAACCGGGGTTGTTTGTCTGGTATTGGGAAGTTCGCTCCCCCACGAGATGGCAATGCTCTAGTCAGATTCTTACCTTGGCGGGTCTTAGCGCCGGTCAAGAAAACGCGAACGAGCGCCGATCGCGGTCGCCCCGTTGACGCGCGCCGCGCCCGCGGCGACAGGGGCCCGCTCCTCGCTGTTCCCCGGTTCCGCCTGCTGCACGAGGGCCCCGGCGGCGCGCCGGCGCCTGCGGTAGCGCGGGGGCACGAAGCGCTGTGCCCACATCGGAGCGCGCGGGGTGAAGCGCGGCAGCAGGAGCAGCACCAGGCCCACCGCGCTGAAGAACACCACCCCGAGAACGATCCACATGGACGCCGAGTTGACCGAGTAGGCAAGGGCGCCGAACGCGATCAGGGCCGACCAGAAGTACATGATCAGTACGGCCCGGCTGTGCGAGTGCCCGATCTCCAGCAGACGGTGGTGCAGATGACCGCGGTCCGCGGCGAACGGCGACTGGCCGCGCCAGGTCCGGCGGGCGATCGCGAGGACCAGGTCCGCCGCGGGGACGGCGATGATCGTGAGCGGCAGCAGCAGCGGGATGTACACCGGCACCGTCTGGTGCACCGCCGCCTTCTCCGAACCCGTGAACAGGGCGAGGGCGTCCGGGTCGACCTGGCCCGTGATGGAGATCGCACCCGCGGCCAGCACCAGACCGATCAGCATCGAGCCCGAGTCGCCCATGAAGATCCGCGCCGGGTGCATGTTGTGCGGCAGGAAGCCCAGGCACATGCCCATCAGGATCGCCGCGAACAGCGTCGCCGGGGCCGCGGCCTCGATGCCGTACGAGTACCAGATCCGGTACGAGTACAGGAAGAACGCCGTCGCCGCGATGCCGACCATGCCCGCCGCGAGGCCGTCCAGGCCGTCCACGAAATTGACCGCGTTGATCGTGATGACGACCAGGGCCACGGTGAGCAGCGTGCCCTGCCACTGAGTGAGCGCCACATTGCCGACGCCCGGAATCGGTAGCCACAGGATCGTCAGACCCTGCATGACCATCACACCGGCGGCGATCATCTGACCGCCCAGCTTGATCAGCGCGTCGATCTCGAACTTGTCGTCCAGGACGCCGATCAGCCAGATCAGGGCCGCTCCGGAGAGCAGCGCCCGCGGCTCGTTGGACTTCGCGAAGACCTCGTTGAGGTTGGTGAGATGGTCCGCCACCAGCAGGCCCGCGCACAGGCCGAAGAACATGGCGATCCCGCCGAGGCGCGGAGTGGGTTCCCGGTGCACGTCACGCGCCCGGATCTCCGGCATGGCCCCGGCCACGATCGCGAACTTCCGTACCGGCCCTGTCAGCAGATACGTCACCGCGGCCGTGATGCAGAGCGTCAGCAGGTATTCACGCACGGGCTTCCCCACAGGTCTCGCTGGCCATCACAGCCCCACACCCTAGCGAGGGACGCATACGGATGAGGACTTCCGGGTAGCGAGGATGGTTGCACACGATGCTGTCAGCCGGGATACGGCGGAAACCGACCGGTCAGCTCGCGCACCTCCTCGCGCGTCCCGGCGGAGTCCGTCTCCGCGCGCAGCACGCGCGCCATCAGCGCTCCGATCTGCTCCATCTCCGGCTCCCCCATGCCCTGTGTGGTCACCGCGGCCGTGCCCAGCCGCAGCCCGCGGCTGTCTCCGTGCGGCAGCGCACAGCAGTCCATGACCAGCCCGGCGGCAGCGAGCCGGCCGCGCGCGGTACGGCCGTCCACGCCGAGCGGGGTGGGGTCGGCGGTGATCAGATGGGTGTCCGTGCCGCCGGTGGTGACGGCGAGCCCCTCCGCGGCCAGCCGGGCCGCGAGGACCCTCGCATTGGCGACCACCTGATGCGCGTACGCGGCGAACGCCGGCGTCGCCGCCTCGCCGAACGCGACGGCCTTGGCGGCGATGGTGTGCATCTGGGCACCGCCCTGGGTGAACGGGAACACGGCCCGGTCGACGCGCCCGGCCAGCTCCGCGCCGCACAGCACCATTCCGCCGCGCGGGCCGCGCAGCACCTTGTGGGTGGTGGCGCACACGATGTCGGCGTACGGCACCGGGTTGGGTGCCGCGCCCCCGGCGACGAGGCCGATGGGGTGCGCCGCGTCCGCGATCAGATACGCCCCGACCTCGTCGGCGACCTCCCGGAAGAAGGCGTAGTCCATGTGCCGTGGATAGGCGATCGAGCCGCACACGATCGCCTTCGGCCGGTGCGCACGGGCCAGGGTGCGCACCTGGTCGTGGTCGATGAGCCCGGTCTCCGCGTCCACGCCGTACCCGACGAAGTCGAACCAGCGCCCGGAGAAGTTCGCGGGCGAACCGTGCGTGAGATGACCGCCGTAGGCCAGGCCGAGGGCGAGCACGGTGTCGCCGGGGCGCAGCAGGGCCGCGTACGCGGCCAGCACGGCCGACGATCCCGAATGCGGCTGCACATTGGCGTGTTCGGCGCCGAACAGCGCCGTGGCGCGGTCGATCGCGAGCCGCTCGGCGACGTCCACGATCTCGCAGCCTCCGTGGTGCCGGGCGCCCGGATAGCCCTCCGCGTACTTGTTGGCGAGCGGCGAGCCGAGCGCGGTCAGCACCGCCGGGGAGGTGAAGTTCTCGGCGGCGATCAGCTGGAGCGTCGTCGACTGCCGGCTCAGCTCGCCGAGCAGGATCTCGGCCAGCTGCGGGTCCTGCCGTCGCAGGACATCGGTCTCGTGGGCAGTGGTGACCGACATGACGGACTCCGGGCGATCGACGGTGACGTATCCCCCAATGTAGGCCCGCACCCACCGCCCCGCGCGGCTGTCACGTCCGCGCGGGAACCCCCGTCAACGCCGTCACCACCGGATCCAGCGCCTCGTGTATCTCGTCGCCGATCGAGCGGAAGAACGGCAGCGGTGCCCCGTACGGGTCGTGCACCTCGTCCGCCTCCGCCGTCGGGGCCAGCAACCAGCCGCGCAGGGCGGCGGCGGCACGCACCAGGGCGCGGGCGCGCAGGACCACGCCGTCCTCCAGGGGCGGCAGGGTGGCCGGGTCTATCGCCCGGACCAGACGGGTGAACTCCTTCAGGGTGAAGGTGCGCAGGCCCGCCGAATGGCCCATGGAGATGACCTGGGCGCGGTGGTCGCGGGTGGCCGTGAGGACCAGGTCGGCCTTGATGACGTGCTCGTCGAGCAGCTCGCGGCCGACGAACCCGGAGGCGTCCGCGCCGAAGTCGGCGAGGACCGCCTCGGCGTTCGCCTCCATGGGCGCGCCCTCGTGGCCCCAGGTGCCCGCGCTCGTGACGACCAGCCCCCCGCCGAGCACACCGAGCCGCTCCATGAGGAAATGCCGGGTCAGCCGCTCGGTGATCGGCGAGCGGCACACATTGCCGGTGCTGACGTGGAGGATGTGGAAGGTGTCGCGCGGAAACCCGAACGTCGTCGTCTGCTCCGCCTCGCGTTCCCCGTCGCCTATGCCACGCCCCGCTCCAGGGGCCGTCAATTCGCCACCTCGAGGTCGGGTACGACCTTCCGCAGCTCGTCCGGGGAGATGGCGCCCTCGCGCAGCAGCAGCGGCACCTCGCCGGAGACGTCCACGATGGACGACGGCACGTTGCCGGGGGTGGGGCCGCCGTCGAGGTAGACGGAGACGGAGTCGCCGAGCATCGTCTGGGCCGCGTCGCAGTCCTCCGGCGCCGGGTGCCCGGTGAGGTTCGCGGAGGAGACCGCCATCGGGCCGACCTCCGTGAGCAGTTCGATGGCGACGGGGTGGAGCGGCATGCGGACGGCCACCGTGCCCCGTGTGTCACCCAGGTCCCACTGCAGGGACGGCTGGTGCTTGGCGACCAGCGTCAGCGCGCCCGGCCAGAACGCGTCGACCAGGTCCCAGGCCAGCTCGGAGAAGTTCGTGACGAGGCCGTGCAGGGTGTTCGGGGAGCCGATGAGAACGGGGGTGGGCATGTTGCGGCCCCGGCCCTTGGCGGCGAGCAGGTCGGCGACGGCGTCCCCGGAGAACGCGTCGGCGCCGATGCCGTACACGGTGTCGGTCGGCAGCACCACCAGCTCGCCCCGGCGGACGGCGGACGCGGCTTCGCGCAGACCCGTCGCGCGGTCGGTCGCGTCGTTGGTGTCGTATCGCCGTGCCATCTAGCGGGCCTCCTCGTACACGTACTGCGGGGTGGAAGTCTCGAAGGTGCTCACGGCAGCGCCTTGCGCGCGGTCGCGAACCGGGGACGGTTGTTGAGGTCGGGGTGGTCGGCCGCGTCGGCCCAGCCCCGCTCCTCGGTGAAGATCCAGGGCACCTGGCCGCCCTGCGTGTCGGCGTGCTCGATGACGACGACGCCGCCGGGGCGCAGCAGCCGGTGCGCGGTGCGTTCCAGGCCCCGGATGAGGTCGAGGCCGTCCTCGCCGGAGAACAGTGCCAGCTCGGGGTCGTAGTCACGGGCCTCAGGGGCGACGTACTCCCACTCGGTGAGCGGGATGTACGGGGGGTTGGAGATGACCAGGTCGACCTGGCCGTCGAGGTCCGGGAAGGCCGTCAGGGCATTGCCCTGACGCAGGTCGACCCTGGAGCCCTCCATGTTCTTGCGGGTCCACACCAGGGCGTCCTCGGACAGCTCCACGGCATGCACCCGCGAGCGCGGGACCTCCTGTGCGAGGGCGAGCGCGATGGCGCCCGAACCGGTGCACAGGTCCACGATGCAGGGCTCCACCACGTCCATGGCGCGCACGGCGTCTATGGCCCAACCGACCACGGACTCGGTCTCCGGCCGGGGCACGAACACCCCCGGCCCGACCTGCAGCTCCAGGTAGCGGAAGTACGCCCGGCCGGTGATGTGCTGCAGCGGCTCGCGCTGCTCACGGCGGGCGATGACCTCCCAGTACCGGGCGTCGAAGTCCGCATCCTTCACGGAGTGCAGTTCGCCGCGCTTGACCCCGTGCACGAACGCGGCCAGCTCCTCCGCGTCGGTGCGCGGCGAGGGCACGCCGGCGTCGGCCAGCCGCTGGGTGGCCTGGGCCACCTCCGCGAGCAGCAGGTTCACGCGAGTCCTCCGTGTCGTACTCGTACTCGTACTTGTGGTCGTACGTGCGTACGTGTCTTACGCGGCTGCGAGCTTCGCCGCCGAGTCTGCGTCGACGCAGGCCTGGATGACCGCGTCGAGTTCGCCGTCCAGGACCTGGTCCAAGTTGTACGCCTTGAAGCCGACGCGGTGGTCCGAAATGCGGTTCTCCGGGAAGTTGTAGGTGCGGATCTTCTCGGAGCGGTCGACGGTGCGGACCTGGCTGCGGCGGGCGTCGGCAGCCTCCCGCTCGGCCTCCTCCTGCGCCATGGCGAGCAGCCTGGAGCGCAGGATACGCATCGCCTGCTCCTTGTTCTGCAGCTGGCTCTTCTCGTTCTGGCAGGAGGCGACGACACCGGTCGGCAGGTGGGTGATGCGCACGGCGGAGTCGGTGGTGTTGACGGACTGGCCGCCGGGCCCGGAGGACCGGTAGACGTCGATGCGCAGGTCGTTCGGGTTGATCTCGACGTCCACCTCCTCGGCCTCCGGCGTGACCAGGACACCGGCCGCGGAGGTGTGGATACGGCCCTGCGACTCGGTGGCCGGCACGCGCTGCACGCGGTGCACCCCGCCCTCGTACTTCAGCCGCGCCCACACGCCCTGGCCGGGCTCGATCTGCCCGCGGGCCTTCACCGCGACCTGGACGTCCTTGTAGCCGCCCAGCTCGGACTCGGTGGCGTCGATGACCTCGGTCTTCCAGCCGACGCGCTCGGCGTACCGCAGGTACATGCGCAGCAGGTCACCGGCGAACAGCGCCGACTCGTCGCCGCCCGCGCCCGCCTTGATCTCCAGGATGACGTCCTTGTCGTCGCTGGGGTCACGCGGGACCAGCAGCAGGCGCAGCTTCTCGGTCAGTTCCTCGCGCTGCTTCTCCAGGTCCTTGACTTCGGCTGCGAAGTCAGGATCGTCGGCGGCCAGCTCCCGCGCGGTTTCGATGTCGTCGCCGGTCTGCCTCCAGGAGCGGTACGTGGCGACGATCGGGGTCAGCTCGGCGTAGCGCTTGTTCAGCTTGCGCGCGTTCGCCTGGTCGGCGTGGACCGACGGATCGGCGAGCTGCTTCTCCAGGTCGGCGTGCTCGGCGACGAGTTCCTCGACGGCCTCGAACATCTTGGGCTCCTGTACTGCGGTGTGGGGAAGGGCGGGCGACCAAAAACGCCGGTCCCGGGCACACCCCGGCGGGGCGTGACCGTGGACCGGCGAAATGGGGCTCGCTACTTCTTGGAGCCGGCGGCAGCCTTGCCGAAGCGGGCCTCGAAGCGGGCCACACGGCCACCGGTGTCGAGGATCTTCTGCTTGCCCGTGTAGAACGGGTGGCACTCGGAGCAGACCTCGGCCCGGATGGTGCCGGACTCGATGGTGCTGCGGGTGGTGAACGACGCGCCGCAGGTGCAGCTGACCTGCGTCTCGACGTACGCGGGGTGGATGTCGCGCTTCAAGGTGTCTCCTAGGTTTCGGGAGGGCGCCGGGTCGCCGCCGCGGGATGCGGGAGCGTGAACCGGAGCCGACGTACCAGTCTGCCAGGACTGGAGCCATCCCCCAAAACCGGGGGTGCTGCTGTTCTATTCCGCGGGGTGTTCCCAGGGGTCCCGGGGTGTTCCCAGGGGTCCCGGGGTGTTCCCAGGGGTCCCGGAGCGGGCGCAGGGGGCCCGCCGGGGCTCAGGGAGCCACCACGCCCCCGGCCTCGCCCGTCGCCGTGCCCTTCGTGGCCGCCTTCGGGATCGGGCGGTCGTGCTTCAGGGCGTCCCACACCAGCCGGTCCTTCGCCTGCTGCGGGAGGACACGGTTGAGGTCGGCCGCGTCGTAGCGGACCGGCATCGTGACCATGCTCATGTGGGACGAGCCGATGCCCTTGAGGCCGTTCACGAAGTCGGCGAGGGAGTTGACCGTGCCGAGGTCGGAGTCGGTGGTGACGGCCTTGGTGGCGGTGTCGGCGAGGTCGTACAGCTTCTTCGGGTTGCCGAGCAGGCCGACGTGCTCGACCCGGCTGATCAGCGCCTTGACGAAGGCCTGCTGGAGCTGGATGCGGCCCAGGTCGGAGCCGTCGCCGACGCCGTGCCGGGTGCGGACCAGGCCGAGGGCCTGCCGACCGTCCAGGGTGTGGGGGCCGGCCTCGAGGCGCAGATGGCTCTGCGGGTCGTCGATGTTCCTGGTCGTGGTGACCTCGACCCCGCCGAGGTCGTCGATGAGCTTCTGGAAGCCGGCGAAGTCGACCTCCAGGTAGTGGTCCATGCGGATTGCGGTCATCGTCTCGACGGTCTTGACCGCGCAGGCGGCACCGCCGGTGGAGTACGCGGAGTTGAACATCACGGCGGTCGCGGCCGGGTGCGTCGTGCCGTGGGAGTCGGTGCACGCGGGGCGGTCGATCAGGGTGTCCCGCGGGATGGAGACCACGCCGGCCCTCTTGTGGCCCCGGTAGACGTGGATGATCATCGCCGTGTCGGAACGGGCGCTGCCGACGTCGGCACCGCCGCCGAGTTTCCTGTTGCTGCCGGAACGCGAGTCCGAGCCGAGGACCAGGATGTTCTCGGAACCGTTGTCGATCTTCGTGGGCCGGCCGCTGCCGAGGACCTGGTCGAAGTCGATGCTGGTGATGTTGCCGTTGAGCTTGAAGTAGAGGTATCCGGCGCCGGTACCGCCCAGGACGACGATGCCCGCGGCCGTCCAGGCCACGGCGAGCAGGGCCTTGCGGCGTGTGCTGCGGGCCTTGCGGCGCCGTCCCCTGCCGCCGGAGCCGGTCCCGGCCGGCTCCGGTGTGCCGGGCTGCGACGTGCTCTCGGCGGACACCTCACTCCTCGTGGGTCTCGTCCCGTCCGGTTACCCCCTGCGGTGAGAATCAGGCACGGTCATCACCGCTCCATCGTCGCCCCACCGGGCCGGGCGGGAGAACTCGGGACAGGGTTGCCCGACGCACCGTGCCCACCGCGTACAGCGGTGGGCACGGTGTGTGACGGGCCGGTCCGGGCGAGCCGGAGCTCACCTGCGGTTCTCAGCCCCAGAGGTCGTACTGCTGGAAACCGGTGCCGACCGAGATCCGTGAGGCGAAGATCTCGCTGGTCGCCTTCCCGGTGCCCGGGTAGAGGTAGAGGGTGCCGCCGGGGGTGCGGGCCAGGAAGTCGGCCTTCCCGTCACCGGTCACGTCGCCGACCGCGTCGAAGGCGTTGTAGCCGGTCCAGGCGCTGCGCACCTTGATCCGGGAGGCGAAGGCGCCGCTGCCGGACTTGCCGGTGCCCTTGTACAGGTAGACGTCGCCGGTGCTGGCCTGGCGGGCGATCAGGTCGGCCCTGCCGTCGCCGGTGAAGTCGCCGTGGCCGCGCACGCTGTTGTACTGGAGCCAGCCGGTGCCGACCGAGACGCGCGAGCCGAAGGTGCCGTTGGCGTTGCCCGGGTAGAGCCACATGGTGCCGCCGGAGTCGACGGAGAGCAGGTCGGGCTTGTAGTCGCCGGTGAGGTCACCGGGGACGATGATCCGCTTGCGGGTGCCCCAGCCGCCGAAGATCTTCGTCGAGGCCCAGGAGCCGTCGGTGCGGGCGCTGTTGAGCACGAAGTGGTCCCAGTACACGTCTCCGGTGGAGCTGACCCGGTAGATGAAGTCCTGGTACCCGTCCCGGTTGAGGTCGGTGGTGAGGACCGTGTTGACGCCGCCCCAGTCGCCCAGGGAGATCCGGGAGCCGAACGAGGTCCCCTTGGAGTCCTTCTCGTAGCCCGTCTTCGTGGAGGCGTTGCGCACGAAGAGGTCGGCCTTGCCGTCGTAGTAGCTCAGGTTGCCGTCGTCGATCTGCGGGTAGGCGGCGCCGACGTACGTGGTCACCTTCGAGAAGACGCTGTAGGCGCCCTTCGTCACGCAGTCCTGGACACCCCAGGAGACGACGCCGACGATCCGTTTCGCGCCGGAGGAGTCCTTGACCACCAGCGGGCCGCCGGAGTCGCCGTTGCAGGCGGTGGTGGTGCCGCTGTCGCTGCCGCTGGCGGGGTTGCCCGCGCACACCATGTGGCCCTTGAGGAACTCGGTGCCGTAGTAGCCGGAGCAGGTGGTGTCCGACTGGATGGGCAGCGTGGCCGTCTTCAGGGTCTGGGAGATGTCCTGGCTGGTGGAGCTGGTGCGGCCCCAGCCGTAGAGCGTGGCGCTGGTGCCGGCGGCGTAGGAGGCCGTGTCGCCGGACGTGGTCATGCGGATCGGCGTGGCCTTGACCGGGACGTCCAGGGTGAGGACGGCGATGTCGTTGTCGATGGTCGTCGCGTTGTACGACGGGTGGCTCCACTGGCGCAGCACACCGGTGGCCTGGCCGCCGTGCAGGTCCGTGGTGCCGGTGGAGTCGGTGGTGGGCAGCTGGTCGGTGCCGGTGACGACGGCGCCGTTCTTGCTCCAGCTGAAGCCCTTGACGCAGTGCGAGGCGGTGAGGATCTTCGTCGGCGAGACGACCGAGCCGCCGCAGAAGAAACCGATGTCGTCACTGGTGTCGCTGGTGCCCCTGTCGTCGTAGTACCAGAGCTGGGCCATCCAGGGCGCCGAGGAGATCGTGGTCTCGCTGCCACCGATGATCTTCGGTGAGACGGCGCCGCTGCTGGTGGTGGTCTGGTCGGACGTACCGGTGCCGGAGGCGCCTGCGATGCGCTGCTCCAGGGTGGCCTGGGACGGCTGGGTGACGGCGGGCTTGGTGGTCGGGGTGGGCGGTGCGGTGCTCGCACTCGCGGACGTCGTCATGACAGCGGCGGTCACGGCGGCGGCGATGCCGGCGGCGGCGAAAGGCAGCGCGACACGTATCCGGCGTCTGTGCCGCCCGCTGCCGGGCATGGGCTTGGACAAGGAGGTCCCCCCCAGAAGGCGATGAGTGGACGTGGACGCGCGAGGCGTCCACTCCCCTCAGCGCCAAAAGGCCGCCCCCCGTCACTGATGGACGAGGGGCGGCCCTGTGGTCGGGAAGGAACCGTCAGTCCCCGTTGCCGGGCGTCGGCGTCGTCTTCTGAATCTGCATCAGGAACTCGACGTTCGACTTGGTCTGCTTCATCTTGTCCAGCAGCAGCTCGATCGCCTGCTGCTGGTCGAGCGCGTGCAGCACCCTGCGCAGCTTCCAGACGATGCCCAGCTCCTCGGCCCCGAGCAGGATCTCCTCCTTGCGGGTACCGGAGGCGTCGACGTCCACGGCCGGGAAGATCCGCTTGTCCGCGAGCTTGCGGTCGAGCTTCAGCTCCATGTTGCCCGTGCCCTTGAACTCCTCGAAGATCACCTCGTCCATGCGGGACCCGGTGTCGACGAGAGCCGTCGCCAGGATGGTGAGCGAGCCACCGTCCTCGATGTTGCGCGCGGCACCGAAGAAGCGCTTCGGCGGGTACAGGGCGGTCGAGTCGACACCACCGGAGAGGATGCGGCCGGAGGCCGGCGCGGCCAGGTTGTAGGCACGGCCCAGACGCGTGATGGAGTCGAGCAGCACGACCACGTCGTGACCCAGCTCCACCAGGCGCTTGGCGCGCTCGATGGCCAGCTCGGCGACCGTGGTGTGGTCCTCGGCCGGGCGGTCGAAGGTCGAGGAGATGACCTCGCCCTTGACCGACCGCTGCATGTCGGTGACCTCTTCCGGACGCTCGTCGACGAGGACGACCATCAGGTGGCACTCGGGGTTGTTGTGCGTGATCGCGTTGGCGACCGCCTGCATGATCATGGTCTTACCGGTCTTCGGCGGGGCCACGATCAGACCGCGCTGGCCCTTACCGATCGGCGAGACCAGGTCGATGATGCGGGTGGTGAGCACGCCCGGGTCCGTCTCCAGGCGGAGGCGGTCCTGCGGGTAGAGCGGGGTCAGCTTGTTGAACTCCGGTCGGCCACGGCCGTGTTCGGGCGCCATGCCGTTGACGGAGTCGAGGCGGACCAGCGCGTTGAACTTCTCGCGGCGCTCGCCCTCCTTCGGCTGACGGACCGCACCGGTGACGTGGTCACCCTTGCGCAGGCCGTTCTTGCGGACCTGGGCGAGGGAGACGTACACGTCGTTCGGACCGGGCAGGTAGCCGGAGGTCCGGATGAAGGCGTAGTTGTCAAGGATGTCCAGGATGCCCGCGACGGGGATCAGGACGTCGTCCTCGGCGAGCTGCGGCTCGGCGACGTCGTCGCGGCCACGGCGGCCACGGCGGTCGCGGTAGCGGCCACGACGGCCACGACGGCCGCCCTCGAAGTCGTCGTCGTCCTGCTGCTGGCGGTCCTGACGGCCGCCCTGCTGGCCCTGCTGCTGGCGCTGCTGGCCACCCTGGCCCTGCTGCTCGTCGCCCTTGCCCCGGCGGTCGCGGTCCCGGTCGCGGTCCCGGTCGCGGTCCCGGCCGCGCTCACGGCGGTCGCGGCGGCCACGGCCCTCGCCGTCACCGGCCTCGCCCTGCGGCTGCGCGGGCGTCTCGGCCTTGGGCTCGCTCTTCGCCTCGGCGGCGACGGTCTCGGGGCTTCCCGCGGCGGAGGCGCTCGCGGCGGGGCTGCCGGCCTCGGCGGTGGCGCGGCGGCGACGGCGCTCGGTGGGGGTGTCGTCTCCCCCGCGCTCGCCCCCGGCCGGCTGGCCGGGGATCTCGATCTGCTGCTGGGCCACAGCCTTCTCGGCCTGGGCCTCGGCCTTCTTCTCGCCGTCGGCGGTCTCACCCGTACGGGCCTTGGAAGTGGCACGGCGCTTGGGCTTGGTCTCGGTGGCGGCCTCGGCCTTGGGGGCGGCTCCCCCACCGGCCTGGGCTTCCTTGATGACCTCGATCAGCTGGCTCTTGCGCATCCGCGCGGTGCCCCTGATGCCGAGGCCCGAGGCGACCTGCTGCAGTTCGGCCAGCACCATGCCCTCGAGGCCGGTACCGCGGCGCCGCCGGGAGCCGGCACCGGTGGCAGGCGCGGAAGCGTCCGTGGCGGGCGCGGCAGCGGTCTCCTCGACACGTGCGCCCATCAGATCGGTGGTGTCGCTCACGAAGGGTCCTTCCCTGGAGCGGACGTCGGCCTGTCTGGCTCGGCGACCGGTTGTGCTGTCCGGCTACGGTTCTGTCTTCATGTGAACCGGGCCGGGGCGGTGGTCCGCCAAAGCGGCGGAAGAGAAATTTCTGGTGACGGCGCTTCCGCGGGTCGTGGCACCCGCGGTGTCACGTGGTGTGGCAGCACCGATTCCGGAGCGTGCCCGGCGGTCCGCCCAGTGTCCGCATACGACGTACTGCCCAGGTACGGCGCAAGGAACACGGAGTGGCTCGGGAGGCTCCCGGAAGAATGTCTGTCCCGGACGGGGACACGAGGCACCTCGCCATGGTCAGGTCGGGTGCAGACTTGAGGTTAACACTACCGGATCCAACAAACATTCCCCCTCTCGAAATCCGCCAACCGCCCGCGATCAGTCCGCACCGGTGGTCGCGAGCGGCAGAACGCTCGCTCCCTGCGTGTCGAGACGGAGCCGGTTGGCGGCCCAGTCGGCGCCGGCCAGGGCCTCCACCTTGGCGGCGGTCGCCGCGTCGGCCAGGGCCATGACGGTGGGCCCTGCGCCGGAGATGACGGCCGGGACGCCGTCGGCGCGCAGCCGCTCCACCAGTGCGGCGCTCTCCGGCATGGCCGGGGCGCGGTATTCCTGGTGGAGACGGTCCTCGGTGGCGGGCAGCAGCAGCTCGGGGCGCCGGGTCAGGGCCTCGACGAGCAGGGCCGCCCGGCCGGCGTTGGCGGCGGCGTCGACGTGCGGCACGGTGCGCGGCAGCAGGCCGCGGGCGGTCTCCGTCAGAACCGGCTTTCCCGGGACGAAAACCACCGGAACGATGGAATCGTCCGGCTCCATCCTGATCGCCCGCGCGGCGCCGGCCTCCATCCAGGAGAGGGTGAAGCCGCCGAGCAGACACGCCGCCACGTTGTCGGGGTGGCCCTCGATCTCGGTGGCCAGCTCCAGCAGGGCCGCGTCGTCGAGCCGGGCCTCGCCGCCTATGGTCACCGCGCGGGCGGCGACGATACCGGCGCAGATGGCGGCGGAGGAGGAGCCCAGGCCACGGCCGTGCGGAATGCGGTTGGCGCAGACGATTTCCAGACCGCGGGGCTGTCCGCCCAGCAGATCGAAGGCGGTGCGCGCGGAGCGGACGAGCAGGTGGCTCTCGTCCCGCGGGAGGGTCTCGCTGCCCTCACCCGCGATGTCGATGTGCAGCCCGGAGTCGGCCACCCGGACGACGACGTCGTCGTACAGACCCAGCGCGAGGCCCAGGGCGTCGAAACCCGGGCCGAGGTTGGCGCTGGTGGCGGGAACGCGCACCCGGACGGCGGCGGCGCGGAAGGCTGGACCGGCCATCGCTCGAAGACTCTCCTTGAGCTGCGTGACTGTCGAATGACATCCGATGGAGTCGAATGCCGTTCGATGGGTTCGATGGACATCCGATGACGTACGAAGACCCGTCGGGTCGCGCAGAGACGCGGCCCCGTGCCCACACGCAGGGCATGTGCGGTAGGCGGGTTCGGTACAGCCTATCGAAGGAAGGTTCTGTGGCGACATAGGGCGCACGGGAGGCGCACGATGCGTGTCGCAAGCCCCCCGTGCACCCTGCCACGGGTTTCTCCCCGGCTCGAGTCAGGCCGGAGCCGCTCGGGCCGGGCCGGACCGGCCGCTCAGGCCGGCCCGCTCAAGCCAGGCCGCTCAAGCCAGGCCGCTCAGGCCAGGCCGCTCAGGCCAGCCCGCTCAGGCCAGGCCGAGGCGCTCGGCCGCGGTGGCCGCGTCGACCGGGACGGTGACCGGCTGCGGGGCGCCGGCGACGGCCCAGTCGGGGTCCTTCAGACCGTTGCCGGTGACGGTGCACACGATGCGCTGGCCCGGGTCGACCTTGCCCTGCTCGGCAGCCTTGAGCAGACCGGCCACGGACGCGGCGGAGGCGGGCTCCACGAAGACGCCCTCCTGTGCGGCCAACAGGCGGTAGGCGCGCAGGATCTCACGGTCCGTCACCTCGTCGATGGCGCCGCCGGACTCGTCCCGCGCGGCCAGTGCGTAACTCCAGGAGGCGGGGTTGCCGATGCGGATGGCGGTGGCGATGGTCGACGGGTCCTTGACGACCTGGCCGCGCACGATCGGGGCACTGCCGGAGGCCTGGAAGCCCCACATGCGAGGGGTCTTCGCGGCGATGCCGTCGGCGGCGTACTCCTTGTAGCCCTTCCAGTAGGCGGTGATGTTGCCCGCGTTGCCCACCGGCAGGATGTGGATGTCGGGGGCGTCGCCGAGCATGTCCACGATCTCGAAGGCGGCCGTCTTCTGACCCTCGATGCGCACCGGGTTGACCGAATTCACCAGTGCCACCGGGTAGTTCTCGCTCAGGGCTCGAGCGAGCGTCAAGCAGTCGTCGAAGTTCCCGTCCACCTGGAGGATCTTCGCGCCGTGCACGAGGGCCTGCCCCATCTTGCCGAGCGCGATCTTGCCCTGCGGCACGAGAACGGCCGAGACCATGCCCGCGCGCACGGCGTAAGCGGCGGCTGAGGCGGAGGTGTTGCCGGTGGACGCGCAGATGACGGCCTTCGCGCCCTCCTCCTTGGCCTTGCTGATGGCCATGGTCATGCCCCGGTCCTTGAAGGACCCGGTGGGGTTGGCGCCCTCCACCTTCAGGTGGACCTCGCAGCCCGTGCGCTCGGAGAGCACCTGCGCGGGCACGAGCGGCGTGCCGCCCTCGCGGAGCGTCACGACCGGCGTGGTGTCGGACACCGGCAGCCTGTCCCGGTACTCCTCGATGATTCCGCGCCACTGGTGGGTCATTGCTGCTTACTCTCCTTCAACCCGCATGATGCTGGCGACACCGCGCACGGTGTCGAGCTTGCGCAGCGCCTCGACGGTCCCGGACAGGGAGGCGTCGGACGCGCGGTGGGTGACGACGACGAGGGACGCCTCGCCGTCCTTGCCCTGCTGGCGGACGGTGTCGATCGACACCCCGTGCTCGGCGAACACGGTGGCGACCTGGGCAAGCACACCCGGCTTGTCGGCCACGTCGAGGCTGATGTGGTACCGGGTGACGACCTCGCCCATCGACGACACGGTCAGGTCGGCGTACGCCGACTCGCCGGGCCCGGTGGAGTCGTTCAGCCGGTTGCGGCACACGGCGACGAGGTCGCCGAGGACGGCGGAGGCGGTCGGGGCACCGCCCGCGCCGGGGCCGTAGAACATCAGCTGCCCGGCCGCGTCCGACTCCACGAAGACGGCGTTGTACGCACCGCGCACGGAGGCGAGCGGATGGGTCAGCGGGATCATGGCGGGGTGCACGCGCGCGGTGACGGAGGTGCCGTCCTCGGCCCGCTCGCAGATGGCGAGCAGCTTGATGGTGCAGCCCATCTCCTTCGCCGTGCGGAAGTCGGCGGCGGTGACCTCGGTCATGCCCTCGCGGTAGACGTCGTCCAGGCGGACGCGCGTGTGGAAGGCGATGCCGGCGAGGATGGCGGCCTTGGCGGCGGCGTCGAAGCCCTCGACGTCGGCGGTCGGGTCGGCCTCCGCGTACCCCAGGGCGGTGGCCTCGTCGAGCGCCTCCTGGTAGCCGGCACCCGTGGAGTCCATCTTGTCGAGGATGAAGTTGGTGGTGCCGTTCACGATGCCGAGCACCCGGTTGACCTTGTCACCGGCGAGGGACTCGCGCAGCGGCCGGATCAGCGGGATGGCGCCGGCGACGGCGGCCTCGTAGTAGAGGTCCTTGCCGTGCTCCTCGGCGGCGGCGTGCAGGGCGGCCCCGTCCTGGGCGAGCAGGGCCTTGTTGGCGGAGACGACGGACGCCCCGTGCTCGAAGGCGGTGGTGATGAGGGTCCGGGCGGGCTCGATCCCGCCGATGACCTCGACCACCACATCGATGTCCCCGCGTTTGACGAGGGCGGTGGCGTCGGTGGTGACCAGCTCGGCGGGAACGCCCTCACGCACCTTGGAGGGCCGCCGTACGGCGACCCCGGCCAGCTCGACGGGGGCCCCGATCCGCGCGGCGAGGTCGTCGGCGTGCGTCGTCATGATGCGCGCCACCTCTGAGCCGACAACTCCACAGCCCAGCAGCGCCACCTTCAGCGGACGCGTACGCATCATCCGACCTCGTTTCCTCATACCGTCTACGGTTCGACCAGTCTCACTCACTGAACCGCAGTTTCTGTCCATTGTCCGGATCGTGAGACGTCTATTTCATCCAGCCGAGACGGAAAATCCGCAGATCTTCCGGCTGGTCACCACGCTGCCCCGCACACCGCCGGGCAGCCCGGCCGGCGGACTGCCCGGCAGCCCGCTCATCCGACGTCGAGACGCAGGAGGTCCTCCTCCGTCTCCCGCCGGACGATCACCCGTGCCTCCCCGTCCCGCACCGCGACGACGGGCGGCCGGAGCGCGTGGTTGTAGTTGCTGGCCATGGAGCGGCAGTAGGCGCCCGTGGCGGGTACGGCGATGAGGTCGCCCGGCGCCAGGTCGGCGGGCAGGAACGCGTCCTTGACCACGATGTCCCCGCTCTCGCAGTGCTTGCCGACGACCCGGGCGAGCATCGGCTCGGCGCTGGAGGTCCGCGACACGAGCGCCACGCTGTACTCGGCGTCGTACAGCGCGGTGCGGATGTTGTCGGACATGCCGCCGTCCACGGAGACGTACGTGCGCAGCCCGTCGAGCGGCTTCACGGTGCCGACCTCGTACAGGGTGAAGGCGGTGGGGCCGACGATGGCGCGCCCGGGCTCGACGGAGATGCGCGGGGTGCGGAGCCTCGCGGCGTCGCACTCGCGGGAGACGATCTCGGTGAGGGCCTTGGCGATCTCGTGGGGTTCGCGGGGGTCGTCGTTGCTGGTGTAGGCGATCCCGAGTCCGCCACCGAGGTCGATCTCGGGCAGCTCGACGCCGTGCTCGTCCCGGATGTCCCTGAGCAGCCCGACCACGCGGTGGGCGGCGACCTCGAACCCGGACATGTCGAAGATCTGCGAACCGATGTGGCTGTGGATACCGATCAGTTCGAGCCCGTCGAGCTGCAGCGCCCGCCGCACGGCCTCGGCGGCCTGCCCGCCGGCGAGCGGAATGCCGAACTTCTGGTCCTCGTGGGCGGTGGCGATGAACTCGTGCGTGTGGGCTTCCACCCCGACGGTGATCCGGATCTGGACCCTCTGCCGCTTGCCCAGGGACTGCGCGATGTGCGCGACGCGCGCGATCTCCTGGAAGGAGTCGAGCACGATCCGCCCGACCCCGGCCTCGACGGCGCGGGTGATCTCCGCCACGGACTTGTTGTTGCCGTGGAAGGCGATGCGCTCGGCGGGCATCCCGGCCGAGAGCGCGGTGGCCAGCTCCCCGCCCGAGCAGACGTCCAGATTCAGCCCCTCCTCGTGCAGCCAGCGCACGACGGCACGCGAGAGGAACGCCTTGCCGGCGTAGAAGACGTCGGCGTCGGCACCGAAGGCGGTACGCCACGACCGCGCGCGGGCGCGGAAGTCGGCCTCGTCGAGGATGTAGGCGGGCGTGCCGAACTCCTCGGCGAGCCGGGTGGCGGGGATCCCTCCGACGGTGAGCACACCGTCGTCGTCGCGTCCGACGGTCTGGGCCCACACCTTGGGGTCGAGGGCGTTGAGGTCGGCGGGCGGGGCGGTGTAGTGCCCGTCGGGGAGGACGTCGGCGTGACGGGGCCCGGCGGGGTGCGCGGAACGGCTCATGACGTGACTCTCAGACTCTCTGTGTCTCTCCGGGGCTCATGTCTTCGTTCTCCGGCCCTCAGAGATGTTCGGGTGCGTCGATGCCGAGCAGGGACAGGCCACCGGCCAGCACCGTCCCGGCGGCTTCGGCGAGGGCGAGCCGGGCACGGTGGGCGGCCGAGGGTTTCTCGTCACCACGCGGAAGCAGGGTGGCCAGCAGGGGCAGCACGGCATCGGCGACGACCACGAGATGCCGCGCCAGCCGGTCCGGGGACCGGTGCACGGCGGCCACGGAGAGGACACGGGGGTGGGCGGCGAGGGCGGCTGCCAGGAGGCGCGGGCCGGGGGCGGCGGCGGGATCGGCGATGCCGCGGGCGCCGGCGCCGGCAGTGGGCTCGGCGGTGGCGGGGGCGCCAGCACCGGCGGTGGGCTCGGCGGTGGCGGGGGCGCCAGCACCGGCGGTGGGCTCGGCGGTGGCGGGGGCGGCGGAGTCGGCGGCCGGCTCGGGGAGGGCCGGGTCGCCGGGGGCGGCGGTGAAACCGAGGCGGGCGGCGTTGCGGCTGAGGGACCGGATCCGGGCGTGGGCGTACCGGACCCGGAAGAGCGGGTTGCTCTCCCGCTGGACGAGATGGTCGGCGGTGATCCGGGGCCGGTCGTGCGGGGCGGGATGGAGCAGGGCCCACCGGGCGGCGTCGGGCCCGAGCGGGGCGGGGTCCTCGGGCGCGGGCACAGGCCGCAGATTGACGGGCTCGCCGTGCTCGACGGTGGCCCGGCCGCCCTGGGTGCCCACGATCCGTACGACCGCGTCGGCGACGACCTCGGCACGGACCTCGTACGGCACGCGCAACGCGACGACCTGTCCGGCGAGGGCGTCCCCGTGCCCGTACGCGTCACCGCGGGCCAGGATCTCCCGGACCAGGGCGGTGACGTGGCCGGCCTGCTCGGCGAGACGGAAGTTGAGGAACCCCGGCCCGGTCACGACGACGTCGCCGATACCGTCGGCGCCGACGAGATGGGGCCGCAGGATCTCGGCGACCTGCAACGGCGGCTGCCCCGCCGGCCGGGCGAGCTGCAGCGCGATGTTGGTGGCGAAGTCCCCGCACCCTCCGGGCCCCGGCTCGGTCACCACGACCCGCTCCGGCACGACCACACTGAGCTGCCCGTCATCGACGGCACGGCGCACTGCGTGCAGCACGACACGGGAGAGCTCGACGGGGGTCACGGGACAAGCGTAGGGGAGGTGGGGGGTGGGTATGCGAGGCGGTTTCGACTGGTGGAACGCGGCAGGCGCGTCACCCGCCCCTATCCCCCGAAGGAAACACCACCGGTGACCCCGTCGGCCACGCCCTCGTCGCCACCGCCCCCGCCGTCCTCGCCACCGCTTCCCCCGCCGTCTCCCCCCTCCCCACCACTGCCCCGGCCGTCCCCGCCGCTCGCACCCTCGCCCCCGGCCTTCTTCCCGATCAAGTGCTTGACGAGCCGAACGAGTTCCGCGGGTTCGAAGGGCTTGGCGAGGAAGGCGTCGACACCAGCGCCGAGACCGGCCTCGACCTCGTACTGGGTGCAGGCACTGATGATCGCGACGGGCAGGTCGTGCGTACGGGGATCGGCACGGAGCCGGGCGGCGGTCCGCAGCCCGTCGAGCCGGGGCATGACGACATCCAGCGTCACGACATCGGGCTGCACCTGATGCACCACGTCCAGACACTCGGCACCATCGGCCGCGGTCACGACCTCGAGCCCCTCCAGCTCAAGGTTGACCCTGATCAGCTGCCGGATGACCTTGTTGTCATCCACAACAAGCACCCGCCCCGACGCCCCTGGCACACGTCGAGAGTAGGTGCGCACCGGCCACCGCGTCCGGGTTTTCCCCACTTCCACCCCCTACAGTCGCCCCACCCCCGCCCCCGCCCGGCAAACCCGTTCCTGATCACCCCGTCAGACCTGCTAGGGTTCTACTCGTCGCCGCAAGCGAGAGCGAAGCGCCCGACACGCCCCCGTAGCTCAGGGGATAGAGCAACGGCCTCCGGAGCCGTGTGCGCAGGTTCGAATCCTGCCGGGGGCACTTTGCTTCAATCAGCACGATGATGCGGTTGACCAGCATAGGTGCCTAACGCGAAGAGCGGGATCCAGTCTCACTGGGTCTCGCTCTTTCTCGTTGTCGCTCACCAGTCGCGTGTGAGGAGCGTGTGGGATCGGACGTGGGAAGTCCCCCCACTCCTCCGGTTGCCCCCAACAGCCTCGGCCTTCGGTGCTAGCTTCGCTAGCCTGTCTAAACGATCACGTCGATGACCTGCTACTGCTCGTACGAGATCACGACTGGGGGACGAGTGGCACCTGTCTCAACGATTCTGGAAATTGATCAGCGCCTCATCGAGATCGAAGCCGAGATAGCTAATGCCCGTTTCATCAAACGGTTCACTCTGCTCTGGCTGTCAGCTGGAAATTTGATAATCCTCGGTGGAATCATAGCGGGCAATTATCTAATTGACTTCTCGCACCCTGGTGGCGGGCGAGCAGCCTTGAACGAATTGGGCGGCCTAAGCCTCGTCATTTCAATAATTGCATCCGCGGCCTGCTGGTGGCATTGGCGAACCCAGGCAATAGCAAGCACGGTAGATCTGCATCAGCGTGAGGCAGAGAGGGCCTCACTCCAAACCATCGATGCAGGGACGGCCGATCTTCCCAGCACCTTCCACATCTACTACGAATCCGCACCTAAATTTCGTGACGAATACCGACGGAGCGCAGAAAAATACAGAGGAAGACACAACCTCTTCCAGCTAACCGTGATCATCGGCTCGATTCTCACCTCTGTAAGCACTACCGCCTCAGCAGAGCAGGGCGTTTGGAGTTGGCTTGCGGTCGGCCTTAGCGCTCTAGTTAGCATCTCAGCAGGAATCATCGCATACTTCAAATTCCGCGAGCGCAGCCTCAATCTTCAACAGACAGCGGACTCGATAGATCTAGAGATTCAGGCTTACTCGCTTCACATCCGACGGTACAAGAATCTAGCACCAGAAGAAGCGTCGACTCTATTTGCTGAAGAGGTCGAGCGAATCCGAGAAGAGCAACGGAAGAAGGAGTTGCAGCTAGAGCAGCCTCCTGAGGCCACGTCTGACCACCGGCCGCAACTTGCCTAACTGATCCTGCTTCTCGGCAGGCTCCGTTCGGAGCCTGCCGGAAACTAGACGCTCACGGTGTCAATCACTCCTCGGCGCCTGACCAGCCCATCGCCCGTTCAATCCTCATGTTGTTCTCTGCTTCACTGTCGTCAATACAGCCCGCGTAGCGGCGATGGATGACTTCAGGAGAGTTGCCGGCGCGCCTGGCCACCTCCGCTACCGGGAGGCCTGCCCGAAGCCAGTTCGTGATGCACGTGGCCCGCAGGTGGTACGGCTTCCGAGCCAAGGGCGAGATCACCTTGTCGGGACTGCTGCAGAATTGGGTGACACCTTGACCTGGCTTGCTGAGAGGCGGCCTGGAAGGATGTCGCAGAAGCTGGACACCGTGGTACGCGACGGCCCGCACGGCGTGCTCTTCATCGACTCCGAAGCGCAGCTCGGCGTCTTCCGAACGCTTTTTCGTAGAGTTGAGGGCGCGTCACTCGACACTGCACGGTCGCGTGACCTCATCCACAGGTTGGCCAAGGAACTGTGGGGTGCTCGTGACCACCCGCGACAACTGGCAGAAGTCTTCCTACTCCGGCAGCGGCGACGGCAACGCCTGTGTGGAGATCGCGAACCGTGACACCCACATAGCCATCCGCGACTCAAAGGCCCCAACCGGGGCGGCCCTCTCCTTCCCGACCGGAGTCTTCACCACCTTCATCGACGCCATGAAAACTCACTCCGTTGGGACGCACTTCACCTGGCTTCGCGGCTGATCCACCTCGTTCCCCCCCGAGCCGTCGCCAACTCGCACGCCAACACTTGCAACGGCACCGTCTCCACCAGCGGCGAAACCGCTCCCTGAAGGAGCGGCAGCTCGCGCCTGCGACTGAGGAGCAGTTCACGAATACGCCGGATGCCCGTCCGGACGCCTCTACGCCGAGCGTCGCGGTGGCCGGTTTCTATGGATGTTCCTGGACCCTGCCTCGTCATCCGCGAATGATGTCCAAGGTTTCCTCGCGCGGCGAGTCATGGGAAGGGCGCAGCGACGCCATGATCTCCGCTCTCCATGACATCGCGGCACGGCTCGGTATTGCCGACGGCGACTACTGTGTTCACACAACCTACGAGCACCTGGTGGACGGCAAGCCCGTATACGTGATCACGAGTTGGGAGCCATACGCGATCACCTCGGGGACGCTTGTCGTCCTGCCTGACGGTGGTCCCCTTGCGGGCGCCGGCGTGGTGTGTCGCAGGCCGAGATCGGCATCACGGTCAACCCACTCCGCGGAAGAGACTGAACTGGGACAGACGAACGCCGAGGAGGCGAACCTCTCGGCGTCCAGCGTGGGGCATCGTGTACCCGTACCCATCGGATCTTCTTCAGTGCTGACGGGCGGGCGGTTGAGACCGCCGACATCGTCGTGCCTGCGGCGCTGTGCAAGATCGTGTACGAAGTACCGGTCAGGCAGGGGTAACCGGGTAGCGTCGCTGGAAATGGCCCCGTGCCCGCGCCACAGCAACCGCCATCCACGCATCGTGCTCGGCAGCGCCCACCTGTGCCGCCTGGCCGTGGCCTTCCCCTGCCGCTTCCGGTAGAGGAGCCCCACCTCCCCGGTCCTGGGGTCCCTGTTCGTCACCCGCTTTGCTCTGCCGTGCTGACCTGCGGCTAGTTTGTGTGCAGGACAGGTACGCAGGCCCGTGGCAGCAGAGGTGCACGGGGGACGGGAGGTCGGCAAGAGTGTCGCTGCGCGGGGGTGATCCAGCCGAGATCGGCGGCTATCCGCTTGAGGCGCGGCTCGGCTCGGGTGGCATGGGCACGGTCTTTCTGGCCCGTACGAGTTCGGGGCGACCTGTCGCGATCAAACTGATTCACCAGCAGTTCGCGGGGGATGACGAGTTCCGCATCCGTTTCCGGCAGGAGGTGGCGGCGGCGAGGCGGGTGAGCGGCGCGTTCACCGCCGCCGTGGTCGACGCGGACCCTGAGGCCGAGCAGCCGTGGATGGCGACGACCTATATCGAGGGGGCCACCCTCGCCCAGCGCATCGCCACGAAGGGCCCGCTGAACGGAGCGGAGCTGAGGAGGCTCGCCATCGGACTGGCGGAGGCGCTGCGCGACATCCACCGGGTGGGGGTCGTGCACCGTGACCTGAAGCCTTCGAACGTCGTGCTCTCGCCCGAGGGCCCGCGCGTCATCGACTTCGGCATTTCGCGCGCCGCGGATCAGCAGACGCTGACCATGACAGGGCGGGTGATCGGTACGCCGCCCTTCATGTCGCCGGAGCAGTTGCAGGCGCCGCGTGGTGTGGGGCCGCGGTCCGACGTCTTCTCGCTGGGGACGCTGCTGGTGTATTCAGCGACAGGCCGCGGACCTTTCGACGCGGACAGCCCGTACATGACGGCTTATCAGGTGGTGCACGAGGAGCCGTCGCTGGGTGCCGTGCCGGTGGCTTTGCGCGCGGTCGTCGAGTCGTGCCTGGACAAGGAGCCCGAGCGGCGCCCCTCTGCGGACGAACTCCTCGTGCTGCTGCGGGACCTGCCGGCCGACCTCGGTGAGACCGGCACGAACGGGGTCGGTGCGGGCTGCACCCGTGACGTGATCACCGAGCATCACTTCGCGATGCCGACCACCGCGGCGCCGACCGACCCGACCACCGCCCCGGCCGGTCCCGAGACAGGGCGCACTGGCAAGCCCATCGGCCGCCGTCTGCGTCGCCGGTGGCGTCCTGTGATCGCGGCCTCGGTCGCGGTGGCAGCGATCGGCGGGGGAGTCGCCGCCCTGAAGGCGGGCGGCTTCGGGGGGAGCAGCGGCGGCGACAAGGGCAAGAGCGTTGCGGCGCCGGTTGCCGCGCTTCCGGACGGTTTCAAGCCGTGGCGCAAGATCGTGCAGGGCGGTCTCAAGAACATCCCCGACGAGTTGCGTTGCGTCGCGCGCGGCGACGCGCTGTTCTGCGGGGGCGGCGGTGTCGTCGCGACCCGTATCAGGGCCATGGACGGCTCGCGGGTGTGGACGGTGAAGAGCCCGGGCGTCCCCGTCCAGGGCATGCACCTGGTGGGCGTCACCGACGACACAGTGCTCGGTTACCGCTTCGCCGCCCAGAACGCCCCGCAGGACCCTCCCAGCGAGGTGGTGGCCATCGACGCCGACAACGGCCGGGAGCTGTGGTCCGTGCCGTCCGGCGCTCAGTCGACGGCCGTCACGGGTCGGACTCAGGACGCCGTTGTGGTCGGCTCCGCCGTCGTGACGGTCGACGCTTCCAACTCCCACTTCGAGTCCCGGGACGCGCACAGCGGCGAGGTCACCTGGACGACGTCGTTCCCCGCGGGTACGCAGTGCGCTCCCGTCCTGGTGGGCCCACAGCTCATGGCGATGTGCGCGACGGATGCGGAGGTGGATGCCTCAGCGGTGCGCCACCCCACCCTGTACACGGTCGACCGCGCCTCGGGGAAGCTGGGCAGGCCCATCGCGGTCAACGGCCCCGCGGTGCCGGTGGGTGTCGCCGACGGCAGGCTGGTACTCCTTCAGGGACACATGGAGGGAACGGCGCTGGCCGGCTACGACGGGGTGGCGCGGGTCGACCCCGCCTCGCGGAAGGTCACGTACTCCCGGCTGGCCAAGACGTACGCGGGGACGCCCGGCATGGCGGACGGCACCGTCTACGTGAGCGGGCAGACCGGTCTCGTCACAGCACTCGACCCCGCGACCGGCCGGAAGAAGTGGTCGCGGCAGACCAGCGTGGAGGGTGCCTCGGGTCCCGTTGCGGGAGCCGACGCGCTGTATTTCAGCTCGGCCACCGGCCGGGTGGTCGCGCTGTCGCCTTACGGCGGCAGACCCCTGTGGACAACGGACCCGCAGGCCGATGGTTTTACGGGCGAGCAGGGCGCAAGCCCGCGCGTGACCGTTGCTGGGCGTGCGGTGATCGTGGCCGCGGCCAGGAACACTCTCTTCGCCTTCGACACGCAGAAGCCGCCGAAGTCGGGCTGATCCAGACGGCGCCGGACATCGGCCGCTTTCCTTGCCGTGCGGGTCTGATGCAGGTTTGGGTGACAGGTTCGGTCACGCGGCCTGGAGGGCCGGTGTGGTCATGACGGCCTCGAATTCGACAGGTGTCAGCCGGTCGAGTGCGGCTTGTCGGCGGTGTCGGTGGTAGGTCCGTTCGATCCAGGTCACGATCGTGATCCGCAATTCCTGGCGGGTGGCCCACGATCGGCGGTTGAGGACGTTCTTCTGCAACAGGCTGAAGAAGGACTCCATGGCCGCGTTGTCGCCGGCCGCCCCGATTCTCCCTGTCGATCCGGCCATCCGGTGGCGGTCGAGGGCTTGGACGAACTTCCGGGACCGGAACTTAGGGCTTCGGCGGGTGTCTTCCAACCGAGGCTCTTGTCGAGGCGACTGTTGAGCGTGGCTGCGACCGCCTCGATGTCCTCCGCCGCTCATCGAGAAAGGTCGGTCCCCTTCGGGAATTATTGGCGGAGCAAGCCGGCATGACCCGTTCCCCCGCCACCCCGGGCGGCACGCTGGTGCTGGACAGCGAAGGACTGGCCAAGGCCGTGCTGCGCGACCGAACGGTCACCGCCTGGCTCGCTCTCGCCCGCGCCGACGACCTGCGTGTGATCACCTCCGCGGCCACCTTGGTGGAGGTGGTCCACCCACGCGTCGATCGCCCCGCACTGGAATGGACGCTCTCCCGCCTCGTCCTGGAGCCGGTCACCGAACCGATTGCCCGCCACGCCGCCGCCCTTCTGGCCGACGCCGGCCTGCACGGCCACAAATACGCGATCGACGCCATACTGAGCGCAACAGCCCTCGCCGCCCCCGGGCCCGTCACCGTACTCACGTCCGACCCCGAAGACCTCACTGCCCTCTGTGGGTCGCGCGTGACCGTCATCAAGATCTGATCTCTGTATCCGCAGGTTCGGATCCTGCCTGCGGCGCCCCGCATGAGAAAGACCGCGTCTCTTCCCCACCACACGGGTAACCTGCGGCCAAAAGGGGGGCGGCGCCATGCCCATAGGACCGGAACGGTCAGCCCGCGTCACGGCAACGCTCGAAGCAGCCCGACCCGTGTGGGACGGAACGCGCGACAGTGACGTGCTTCAGCAGTGGCTCAAGGATCACGACTGCCACGGCGTGGACGCCGTACTCGTCACCATGCGGCTGCTGAGCTGCACGCTCGCGGAAGCCCAACGTGCCTTTTTCGCCGCGCCGTGCCGTCGGCAAGAGCGGGACTTCCACAACCGCGTCATGAAAGGACTCGAAGCCGCCGGCGACGAACCCGGAGTCTTTTGACCAGCCCGTTGCGACCCCGCGAAGCTCAAACCTTTATCAGGCTCAGTTCCGGCGACGCTTCTACCTTCGCTACGCTCACGAGGGCACTCTGCACATCATCCCGGACGTCATCCGTCGCTTGTTCGAGGGCCTCCGCCAGGACGTAACGGGCTACGTCGCGTGCGAAGGCATTCAGGTCCGCGCGGCCGGCGCTGGGGTTCTTGTCCACCTGGTAGGACAGGATGTCCTCGTAGATCACTGCACCGAACCTGTTGGTGAACTTCCTTTCCTGCCAGCGTACGAAACGCAGGTTGGGCAGGCCCTCGGCCAGTGCGGCTACGATTTCGGAATTCGAGAAGGCGACGCCACGCACCCGGGATTCCCGGCCCACGACCAGGACGACGTTCCCTGCCCTGGACACCAGCCTTTCCATCTCGCTGAGCGCCTGCATCATGTCGATGCAGTACTGGATCACCGTGAGGAATCGATTCTGGCGATTCTTTCGGTTGGATCCGATTTCCGTTCTCGCGGCAGGGAGGACGTTCCAGCCGATCCGCTCAACGGCAGGGCGGTAGTTCTGGTGGTAGTTGAATACGTTGATGTAAGGCGGAGAGGTGACCACCAGGCCTGCGCAGCCGTCTTCGAGGGGGACGCTCCGGGCGTCGCCGGGAATCACCCGGGAGGGGACCGGGTCGGAAGGGAAGTCTGTGATCAGGTCACGGACCTGGTTCCAGGACTTGTGCACCTTCTTCCCGTCCGTCTCCTTCTTGTCCCCCATGCTCAGCAGCAGGGTGGTGGCGAAGACGCGCTCCAGGTTCTTGTCGACGGCGCCGCGATGGCCGTCGAGCAGGTAGGCGACGAAGTCTTCGATTTCTTCTGAGTCGCCGAAGAGCGTGTCTTGTCCAGATGTCGAGACCTTGCCCAGATAGGACGAGGCTTCCGTGACGATCTGCAGCCGCTGCTCGCGGGGCAGTGACGCGAGCTCCAGGATCCCGGACAGCTCCAGCGCCGCGGGGTTGATCTCGACACCAGCCGACGGAATGCCCTTGCGGATGCATTCCAAGACGGTCGTGCCACTGCCCAGGAATGGGTCGACCACGATGCCGGAGCCGGGATAGTAGACGTCGAGGAGTTTACTCACCAGACCCGGAGTGAATTGGCCGCGCCAGGGGAGCGCACTGCGCCGCTCCCGGACGAGCACGTCCAGATCGACCTGCCCGATGAAGCTGCGGTCGAATTCTCGCTCACGGACCGAGCCAAAGATCTCCTCGACGTCCATACCCTGCTTCCTAGAAATATCCCTTGGCGACAACGTCTTCTTCGTTCGGATCTTTGGCCTCGAACAGCGACCTCAAATGATCGACGAATCGCTGCACGACATCATACCGGATCGGGTTACTCTCGAGGTAATCGACGTATTCCGACCTCAGCGTCTTCCTTTTTGCAGCGGACGAGTACTCTTTCCTCTTGTGGGAACCCAGCCTCTTTCCACGCAAAATCAGTACTTCGTCGATGTCCGTGCCGGCGGTGCTGATGGGCGCCATGTCGAGGTATTCGCAGATCAGGTAGTAGCGGGCTGCCGGGACAGCGACCTTGAGGTCGTGGGAAGTCGCGCTCGCCTCCTGGAACATCGTCTTGTCCAGGTTGGTCTTGCACTCGGCGGCCACGTAGGCCAACCACAGTTCAATGCTGGAAGAAGCTCCGGCAGGAAAGTCCGGCTTGAACGACGCCTTCAAGTAGGCGCGCCTGCTCAGGGTGAAATCCTGGTCCTTTCGCCTGACCTGCATGGAAATACCACCGGCCGGCGCCGTGAGGGAGCTGGAGAAGTAGGCCGCAGCGAAAGCCCCGGCCGGTCCGGCATACAGGTCCTGCTCAGTCAGGGCGGGGATGACGCGTGGATCGATCAGCCACGGCAAGAATTCTTCGATTATGGAGTTGTCTATCTTCAGCTGCCCACGCTGTCTGAACAGGAAGTCCTTGTCGCTGTCCCAGATCAGATCGAGCTCCACGCTTTTCTTGTACTCATTGACCACATCGACCAACTGGCGGATCAGTTCATCACCGGTTGCGTCGATCTTCGTCATGTCATCGATCCATGACTCATACCGCTCTATCGATGCTTCGACCGAAGACCTGTCTTCCTCGGGAAGCTTCGGGTTCCTCAGCAGTTCAACGAGCTTCGATCTGTGGGGAGTCGGGCGTACCCGTGCAGGCGCCTCTGCGCCGGCGGCAGCCAGTGGCTCCGTCCCGGCAGGCTGCGGTGGCACCTTTGCGGATGGCCCAATGGACGTAAAAAGGGTCTCCTCGCTGCTCATGCCGGGAGCCTAGCGGCAGCTGCGAGAGGTTCGGAGCCGCTCTCCTCACGTTCGAAAACCTCCACTCCCCCTGCTGTACAGGGCATTTCAGCAACGCCCGGGCTGCGTAAGCCGTCTCATACGAGGCGCTGCGGGAGCTGGCCGCCGGGGCCGGCCCTCGATGACACCGACAGCCTGCTGCCGCCCGAGGTGATCGCCCAGGAGATCGTCGAGGACATCCAGGCCGCCCTCGGCGAGTTCGCCGCCATCGCGCAGGCTCTCGGCGGCGAGGTCTCGGCCGACGCCGGCGAGATCGAGCCGGCCGGGGCCCAGTGGCCTGGGCAACACGTGGGCTTGATCAGGAAGTTGGCCCCCGCGCGGCCCGCCGCTCCGGATCTGGCGGGCCAGCGCCCCGTAGGACGCCGTCGCGGGGTAAACGGAACCTACGCCTCTGATGCCCGAAACGGAAGGCCCTCATTTTCGTACTGATGCGCTACGCCGCGTAGTCCCGTCGGTGTCCGGTCGTTCCGTGCGCTGTCGGTGCCGTGGGGTGTCAAGGGGTGTCGAGGGGTTCGCCGGGCGGCCCGCCGAGGAGCGGGGGCGGCGGCAGCGAGCGGGTGCCTGTGGCCGGCCGACCCGGCCCGATGTGCCGTGCGGGGTGCTGGTGACCAGCGATCACACCGACCGGATTCTGGACCCGGCCGGCACCGGTCCCCTGCACCAGCGGCACCTCCAGGTGTACGAGATCGCGCACATCCTGTGCGCGCCGGGCGCGTCAAGGCATCGCGGGCCCTTCTCGAAGCCGCCGCCATCGCCTCCGCCCCGGCCAACAGGCGCCGCCGGGTGAGGGCGAGCGCCGCGCCGGGCGTGCGTCGTCGGAGTCGTCCAGGAGGGAGCGGCTACAGCGTCTCGTCGCCACCGCCCGTAGCCGCGTTCCCTTGCGTCCCCGCGTGCCCCGCAACCCCGCGCGCCCCGTGCCGCCGTGCCCCCGCGCCCCCGCGCCCCCGCGCCTCCGCAACGCCAGGAAGCCTGCCGGGGCCATCACGCCGGTCTCTTGCGTGCCGTCGCCTTCTTCCCGGGCGTCGTCGTCTTCTTCGCGGTGGAGGTGGACTTCGCCGTCGCCTTCTTCGCGGTGGACGCGGACTTCGCCGTCGCCTTCTTCGCGGGCTGTGTCCTCGCGGACTCGGACGTCGACTTCTTCGGTGCCGCCGTCTTCTTCGCGGCAGCCGTCGCCTTCTTGGCCGTGGACTTCTTGCCGCCCGCCTCCTTGGGCGTGGCCCGGCGCTGCGGCAGGGGTCTGACCTCGGCCTCGGCAGGCGAGGCGCCCCGGGACTCGCGGGCCGCCCTCACGCTGCTCTCCAGCGCCGCCATCAGGTCGAGCACCTTGCCGCTGACCGCCGGAGCGGGCGCCTCCGGTGGGGTCTCGCCGGCCGCCTTGGCCGCGATGACCTCCTCCAGCGCCTCCTGGTACTCGTCGTGCAGGTCCTTGAGGTCGACCTCGCCCAGCGTCTCCATCAGGGCGTCCGCGAGATCGAGTTCCTTGTCGCGGACGGTGACGGCCACGTCGGGGGCCACGCCCTCGGGCGCGCGGACCTCGTCCGGCCACAGCAGACCGTGCATGGCGATGGCGTCGCCGACGACGCGCAGCATGCCCAGGCGTTCCCGGCCGCGCAGCGCGTATTTGGCGATGGCGACCTTGTTGCTGCGCTTCAGGGCCTCGCGGAGGAGGGTGTACGGCTTGGCCGCCGGGGCGCCGCCGGCCGCCAGGTAGTACGCCGCACCCATCTGGAGCGGGTCGATCCGGTCGGCCGGTACGAAGGCGACGATCTCGATCGTGCGGGTGGTCGGGATCGGGAGGTGGGAGAGTTCCTCGTCGGTGATCGGGATGATCGTGCCGTCCGCGTCCTCGTACGCCTTGCCGATCTCCGCCTGGCTGACCTCGCGGTCCTCCAGCTCGCACACCTTGCGGTAGCGGATGCGCCCGTTGTCCTCGGTGTGGATCTGGCGGAAGGCGATGGCGTGGCTCTCGGTGGCGTTCACCAGCTTGATCGGGATGCTGACGAGGCCGAAGGAGATGGCGCCGTTCCATATGGATCGCACGTGCCGCACCCTTCCTTCTTCAATATCCGGTCCAGGCGAAATAGCCGGTTTCTTGCTCGATGTCTGGGATTGTCATGCTATGACGCCTATCACAGAGGTGGAGGGGCGACGGGTCGCGCTCAGCAACCTGCCCAAGGTGCTGTACCCGGAGACCGGCTTCACCAAGGGGGAGCTGCTGCACTACTACGCGACCACCGCCGGTGTGCTGCTGCCGCATCTGCGCGACCGGGCGGTGTCCTTCCTGCGCTATCCGGACGGGCCGCAGGGGCAGGTGTTCTTCACGAAGAACGTGCCGCCGGGTACGCCCGAGTGGGTCACCACCGCCGAGGTGCCGCGGTCGGAGGGGCCGGTCCGGATGGTGCTGGTGCAGGATCTGCCGAGCCTGGTCTGGGCGGCGAACCTGGTCACCGAGTTCCATACGCACCAGTGGCTGGTGCAGACGCCGGACGAGGCCGACCGGCTGGTCTTCGACCTCGATCCGGGCGCGCCGGCGACGATCGTCCACTGCTGCGAGGTCGCCCTGTGGCTGCGCGAGCGGCTCGCGGCGGACGGGATCGAGGCGTACGCGAAGACGGCCGGGTCGAAGGGGCTGCACCTGCTGGCGGCGGTGCGCGGAGGGTCGTCCGAACAGACCTCCGAGTACGCGAAAGCCCTCGCGGTGGAGGCCGAGCGGGCGCTGCCGAGGCTGGTGGTGCACCGGATGACGCGGAGTCTGCGGCCGGGGAAGGTGTTCGTCGACTGGAGCCAGAACGCGGCCCGCAAGACCACCGCCGCGCCGTACACGGTGCGCGCGCGCCGGGTTCCGCTGGTGTCGGCGCCGGTGACCTGGGAGGAGGTCGCGGAGTGCCGCAGCGCCGGGCAGCTGGAGTTCCTGCCCGAGGACATCGCGCCGCGGGTCCAGGACCGGGGGGATCTGCTGGCGGGGCTGCTGGAGCCGCGGCGGGCGGCGCCGCTGCCCTGAGCGGCCTGTCCGGCCTTACACCCTCCCCCACGTGTTCCGGTCCCGCGCCATCGCGTGCAGGGCCTCCACGTCCGCCGGCTTCAGCACCCCGCCGAGCCGGGCGAAGCTCTCGAACTCCTCGTCCTGCATGATCCGTACGCCCCTCGGCGGGGCCGTGACCGCGATGTCCGCCGGAGTCGTCAGGGCGAGGACCGGACGCACCTCGGCGGTGAGGGCGTAGGAGGCGCGGTCGGCGGCGGCCCGTACCCGGCGCAGCAGCGGCTCGGACTCGTGCCGGCCCACGGTGACCATCGGGTCGGCGACCAGGACCCGGCTCCTTCGGGCGTACAGGGCGTGGACGGCGAAGAGGCCGCCGGGGCCGATCAGCAGGTGGTGGACACGGTCGCCGCCGGGGAGCGGGACGGAGTGCAGGGTGTGCCAGCCCGCACCCTCCAGCCGGTCCAGGGCCTCGCCGACGGTCTGCTCGGCGGCCAGGGCCCGCCTGCGCGGGTCGGGCCGGAGCCGGCGGGCGGGGCCGGGGTCGCGGTCGAGGGCGACGAGCAGGGCCTCGCCGGGGCGGTTGGGGGCGAGGTCGTCGTCGGGGTGGAGGGTGAGCCGGGCCAGCTCCGCCGGGGTCGGCACCGGCGGCGGGCCCACGGTGACCGGGCCGGTCAGAAAGGGTTTCAGGGCGTGGAGTACGGCGTCCTTGCCGTCCTCGCCGAGCAGATTGACCCGGCCGGTTTCCCTGTCGTACCAGGCGACGCTGCTGCCGTCGGGGCGGCAGACGTACAGCCTCTCCCTGCCGTGCCGATAAGTCGGCACCACACGCAGTCCGCTCATGCGTCATCACCCTCGACCATGGGAACAGGCGGGGTGCTCCCGGGGCAAGAACACGGTTACCTTGGAGACGGCCCTGCGATGGGGAGTTGGGGAGGCGCCGTTGCGCACGCGCGGAGAGCAACCCGGCGTACCGGCTCCGGACAGCCCGTGGAACGAGATCATGCCCGGCCTGTGGATGGGCGGGCACGAGTTCCGGGACGGTTCGGGACAGCCGGAGTTCGCCGTCGTACGGAAAGATTTCGATGTGGTGCAGTCGCTGCTGCGGCTGCCGGGGTACGGACCCGATCCGGGGGTCGAGCACCATGTGTGGCCGATCCCGGACGGTCCGCTGGACGGCACCCAGCTGGCCGGCGTGATGCGGCTGGCGCAGGCGGCGAACGAGGCGCTGGACGCCGGCCGCTCGGTGCTGGTGCGGTGCTATCACGGCTACAACCGGTCCGGCCTGGTCGTCGCGCACGCTCTGGTGCAGCGGGGCCGGTCCGCCGAGGAGGCGATCGAGCTGATCAGGGGGCGGCGCTCGCCATGGGCGCTGCACAACAAGCTGTTCGTGGAGTACCTGCGCGCGGGGCTGGCCACCGCCCGGCTGCTGGAGGAGCTGGCTGAGTAGCGTCGTACGCTCTCTCTTCCAGCACCGCTTTGCATGCACAAAAAGGACGTCCCGCCGCATCCACGAATAGGGTGTCCGGGGCCATGTCCGACCCCGACCCCAGGAGCACCGTGCCAGCCCGTCGTCCCGCGCGCATCGTCTCCACCGCGACCGCCGTCGCCCTGCTGGCGGTGACGGCGGCGGCCTGCGGGGACAAGGGCGGGCTGCGGAGCGCGGGGCCGGCCTCGACCGCGGTCAGCCCCGCCAGGCTCTGGCCCGGTCTCAGGCCGGCCTCGAGCCCGGCATACCCGTACGACGAGGCGAGCCGGGAGACGGTCGAGGGGGTGAAGGTCCCCGGTGACGACGTCCGGAAGGTCGATCCGGCGGAGGTCGTCGCGGCGGAGGTCAGGGCCCATCCGGACGACTACGGGTCGAAGGGGGCCTACCACGCGACCGTGGACCGCGTGAAGGAGTGCGGGCCGGGCGGGGACCGCGCCGGGTGTCCACTGCTGAAGGCGTACTACCGGGACCTGACCGGGGACGGCCGGGGCGATCTGACGCTCGGCTTCCGGCTGTACCCGACCAACCAGACGGCGGTCCGCGTGTACACGGTCGAGCGGCACAGGCTGGTGCAAGTGCTCGCCGACAACGACGCGATCACCGGCGTCGAGCTGGCCGGACGCGCGGTGATCGTCCGCTCGGCCGCCGGGATCACCGGCTACGAGTACCGCACCACCTGGGCCTGGGATCCCCAGCAGCGCGCGATGGTGTTCTCCCGGGACGAGTTCCTGCGTACGGGCCGGGGCCGGCCCGTACGCAGGAACTCGTCCCGGCCTCCGTCCGCCGTCGCGTCGCCGTCCGCCTCCCGCTCCGTGGCCCCGTCCTCCCCGGCGGGCGGACGATGAAGGTCGCGCTGCCCCGGTGGGCCGGGGCCCTCGCCGTGAAGGCGGCGGTGTTCATCACGGTGATGTGCTGTGCGCTGGCCGCGCTGCTCGGTGTGCTGGTGCACGTGTCGGTGACCGACCAGACCGTCGACCAGGCCCGTGACCTCGCGCTGTCCCGGCTGGCGGACGCCACCGACGCCTACGAGGCCGGGGACTCCCTGCTGCCGGGTGCCGGGGTCGATCCCGACGGGCTGCCGGCCTCGCTGCGGGCGCTGGCGGTGGCCGGCAGGCGCGGCACGATGGTCGCCCTGCACGCGGGGCGGCCCACCATGTGGGCGGCGGGCCCGGCGAGCGGGCACCGGGCGCTCGCCGTGGAGGTGGACTACGCGCAGCAGGCGCGCACCATCGCCGGCCTGGACCGGTCGATCCTGTGGTCGTCGGTGCCGGCGATCGGGGTGACGGTGCTGGTCGGCGCGTTCGCGGTGAGCCGGGTGACCCGGCGGCTGCACGGCACCGCGCTGGTGGCCCGCCGGATCAGCGCGGGCGATCTGGACGCCCGCGTGGACGATCCGCGTACGAAGGATCCGACGCGTCCGCAGGACGAGGTGGCCGCGGTGGCGGCGGCGCTGGACTCCATGGCCTCCTCGCTGCAGAGCAAGCTGCTGAGCGAACAGCGGTTCACCGCCGATGTGGCGCACGAGCTGCGCACCCCGCTGACCGGGCTGCACGCGGCGGCCGAGCTGCTGCCGCCGGGCCGGCCGACGGAGCTGGTGCGGGACCGGGTGGCGGCGCTGCGCACGCTCACCGAGGACCTGCTGGAGATCTCACGGCTGGACACCGGCCGGGAACGGCTGGAGGTGGGCGGCGAGGAGCTGGGGGCGCTGGCCGTGCGGGTGGTGCGGGCTTCCGGGACGCGGACCGAGGTGCGGATCGCGGGGGAGGTACGGGTGGAGACCGACCGGCGGCGGCTGGAGCGGGTGCTGGGCAATCTGGTGGCCAACGCGCACCGGCACGGGCGGCCCCCGGTGGTGCTGACCGTGGACGGGCCCGTGGTGACCGTGCGGGACCACGGCGACGGCTATCCGGAGTACCTCGTCGCGCACGGGCCGCAGCGGTTCCGTACGGAGGGCGGGGCCAAGGGGCACGGTCTCGGGCTGACCATCGCGCTGGGGCAGGCGGAGGTGCTGGGCGCGCGGCTGTCGTTCGCGAACGCGGTGGGCGGGGGCGCGGTCGCCACGCTGGCCCTGCCGTCGGTGGAGGGCCTCTGACGGTCCGGGACCCGCTCCCGACCGGCCCAGTGCGGCAGGCATCCCCCAGCGGCCCTCCCTGATGTGGCGATGGGTCATGCTTCGCCCGCCTTCCGGAGGTACCCCCCAATGCCCCTGCGTCTCGCGTTCGCCCGTGGCCTGGCCACAGTCACCGCGGCCGGCGCCCCCGTCTCCTCCGCGGCGGTCGCCTCCGCCCCCGCCGCTGCCGACGGCGACCGGGGGGCCGAGGGAGGCGAGGGAGGCGAGGGAGGCGAGGGAGGTGTCCGCCGCCGGGGAGTCGTCACGGCCCCGGGAGGGATGTGACTGCGGGACCGGCCGGACCGGGGGAGCCGGCGGATCCGGTTCGCTCACGAGGGCGGGACCGTCCGGATCTCCTGCGGGACGCCGGCGGCCAGATACGCGGCCACCCGATCCGGTACCTGCTCACGGACGGCGCCCGGGCCTGGGGCCCGGCACGCTTCCCCGACACCGTCGGGCCCGCGCCACGCTGGTGCCGGCACCGGCGGCAAACCGCACGCAAGACGCCCCGTTTGGGTAGGTTCCGGACATGACGAAGGCCGGAACCACCGTGGCGGCGGCACAGGCTCCCGCATCCGCCGTACGCCTCCCCCGGCGCCGTGGCATCGAACTCGCCCTGATCGTGCTGGCCGTCCTGCTGTCCGTGTACGGCTACTGCGCCGTCGGCCTGGCCCGGACCGGCACCGTCCCGCCCGGCGCCGCCGGTTACGGCGCGGGGCTCGGCGTGCTCGCCGTCCTCGCGCATCTCGCCGTCCGCCTCCGCGCACCGTACGCCGACCCGCTGCCGCTGCCGATCGGCGTGCTGCTCAACGGGCTCGGACTGATCCTGATCTACCGGCTGGACCTGGAGACACCGGGTGACCGGGCGGCGCCCGCCCAACTCGTCTGGTCCACCCTCGGGGTGGGTCTGTTCATCGTCGTCGTACTGCTGCTGCGCGACCACCGGGTGCTCCAGCGCTACGCCTACGTCTGCGTGGTCGCCGCGCTCGCCCTGCTCCTGCTGCCGAGCCTCTTCCCGGCGGTCAACGGCGCCCGCATCTGGGTCCGGATCGCCGGGTTCTCCCTCCAGCCGGGCGAGTTCGCGAAGGTGCTGCTGGCGGTGTTCTTCGCCGCCTACCTGGCCGACAACCGCAACGCGCTCGCGTACGCGGGCCGCAAGGTGTGGCGGCTGCAGTTCCCGACCGGGCGGGTGCTCGGCCCCATCGTCACCATCTGGCTGCTGAGCGTCGGCGTGCTGGTGCTGGAGCGGGACCTCGGCACCTCGCTGCTCTTCTTCGGCCTGTTCGTGGTGCTGCTGTACGTCGCCACCGGCCGCACCGGCTGGATCGCGGTGTGCCTGCTGCTCGCCGTGCTCGGCGCGGTCGCGGTCGGCCGGATCGAACCGCATGTGAACGGCCGGATCGAGGACTGGCTGCACCCCTTCGCCACCATCGAGGCCGGGCAGGGACCCAACCAGCTCTCCCAGTCGCTGTTCGCCTTCGCCGCGGGCGGACTCCTCGGCACCGGTCTCGGTCTCGGCCACTCCATCCTCATCGGCTTCGCCACCAAGTCCGACTTCATCCTGGCCACGGCCGGGGAGGAACTCGGTCTCGCCGGCCTCGCGGCGCTCTTCCTGCTGTACGCCCTGCTCGTGGAGCGCGGTTACCGGGCGGGTCTCGCCCTGCGCGAGCCCTTCGGCCGGCTCCTCGCGGTCGGCCTCGCCTCGATCGTGGCGCTCCAGGTGTTCGTGATCGCGGGCGGGGTCACCGGCCTCATCCCGCTGACCGGCATGGCGATGCCGTTCCTCGCCCAGGGCGGCTCCTCGGTCGTCACCAACTGGGCGATCGTGGCGCTGCTGATCCGGGTGAGCGACTCGGCACGCAGCCAGTACGACGGAGAGGCGGCCCCGTGACCGAGTACGCCGGCGGGCGGCCCATGACCCGGTACATCCGGCGCGCGTCCGCGTTCTGCGCCCTGCTGCTCATGGCCCTGCTGGTCAACGCCGCCCGCGTGCAGGTCGTCCAGTCCGGCGCCTACGACGGCAACCCGGCCAACCGCCGGGCCGCGATCGCCCGGTACCAGCAGCCGCGCGGCGACATCCTGGTCGGGGGCGCGCCGGTCACCGGCTCCATGGACACCGGCGAGCAGCTGCGCTACGAACGCACCTACCGTGACGGCCCGTTGTACGCACCGGTCACCGGCTTCGCCTCACAGCTGTACGGCACCGCGCTCCTGGAGCACGCGGCGGACGAGGTGCTGACCGGCACCGACCCGATGCTGTCGCCGTTCCCGCTGTGGCACGACGTGACGCGCGGCCAGAGCCGGGCCGGCGATGTCGTGACGACACTGAACCGGGCCGCGCAGCAGGCGGCGTACAAGGGGCTCGCCGGGCGCAAGGGCGCGGTGGCCGCGATCGAGCCTGCCACGGGCCGGGTGCTGGCGCTGGTGTCGAGCCCGTCGTACGACCCGGCCCTGCTGTCCGGCAACGGGGAGGCGGTGGCGTCGGCGTGGGCGCGGCTCAACCACGACCCGGACAAGCCGATGCTCAACCGGGCGGTGCGGCAGACCTATCCGCCGGGTTCGACGTTCAAGGTGGTCACCGCGGCGGCGGCGCTGGACGCGGGGACGGTAACGGACCTGGACGCGCCCACCCGCTCCCCCGACCCCTACCGGCTGCCCGGCACCACGACCTGGCTGACCAACGAGGGGGACGGCTGCGCGGACGCGTCGCTGCGCGAGGCCTTCGAGTGGTCCTGCAACACGGTGTTCGCCAAGCTGGGCGTGGACGTCGGGGTGAACGGCATGTCGGCCACGGCGCGGGCCTTCGGCTTCAACGACAGCGAACTGCGCATCCCCTTCTCGGTCGCCCGGAGCACCTTCGACACGCACGTGGACAGGGCGCAGCTGGCGCTGTCCTCGATCGGCCAGTACAACACGCGGGCCACGCCGCTGCAGATGGCGATGGTCGCGGCGGCCGTCGCCAACGGCGGGCAGCTGCACCCGCCGTACCTGGTGGAGCGGACGGTCCGGCACAGCGGCGAGACGGTCTCCGGGAGCGGCGCACACCCGGTGCAGCAGGTGATGCGGCCGTCGACGGCGGTACAGCTGAAGGAGCTGATGGCAGACGTGGTCCGGGAGGGCACCGGCACCAACGCGGCGATCCCGGGCGCCGTCGTCGGCGGGAAGACCGGCACCGCCCAGCACGGGGTCGGCAACTCCGGCGTGCCGTACGCCTGGTTCGTCTCCTGGGGGCAGGCCGACAACGAGATGGAGCCGCGGGTGGCGGTCGCGGTGGTCGTGGAGGACGCCTCGGCGGACCGCGGCGAGATCAGCGGCGGCGGGGACGCGGCGCCGATCGCGCGGAATGTCATGCGGGCGGTTCTCGGACTGTGAGATAGGGAGTACCGAAGGCCGGGCGACCGGCTTACCGTGCGGCCATGACGAATCAGACACCCGCGTACGAACTCGCCCAGGTCAACATCGCCCGGCTCAAGCACCCCCTGGACTCCCCCCAGCTGAAGGACTTCGTCGACAACCTCGACCCGGTGAACGCGGTGGCGGACGTCTCCGACGGGTTCGTGTGGCGGCTGCAGAACGACTCCGGCAACGCCACCGACATCCCGGTCCTCGGCGACGAGTGGCTGATCGTCAACATGTCGGTGTGGCGGGACACGAACGCGCTCACCGCGTTCATGTACCAGGGGCTGCACCGGGAGCTGCTGGCCCGGCGCCGGGAGTTCTTCGAGCGGCTGGAGGAGGCGGTCACCGCGTTGTGGTGGGTGCCGGCCGGCCACCGGCCGACGGTCGCCGAGGCGGAGGAACGGCTGCTGCATCTGAGGGCGCACGGCCCGACGCCGTACGCCTTCTCGCTGCGGACGTCGTTCCCGCCCGGGGCCGCCGATGCGGTGGAGGTCAGCCGACCGGCCTGAGCATCTCGGCGCGGATCTCGAGGGTGTGCCGGGCGGCGGCGTGGAGGTCCACGTCGGTGGGTGCGTTCCGCGTCAGGTCGACCTCGCCGACGATGGCCGCCGTGTTGCCGTCCGACCAGGCGCACGCCGGGTAGTGGACGGTGACGAGGCCCCGCTTCTGGGTGAGCACCTCACAGCTGATCCTGACGTCGGCGCCGGGCGGGGTGACGTCCTGTGCGGGCTCGTCGACCGTCACGCCCTCGGCCCCGGCGGCGCCCCTGAGCATGCTGCGCCGGACGTCGTCCTGGTTCTTGAACCGCCCGTACATGCCCGACACCAGCAGTGAGCCCTTGGAACCGTCGCCGCCCGGGCTGTAGCGGCCGACCACGGCGTGGACGTCCCTGGCGTCCCAGGCGCCGTCGGCCTCGTCCTCGACCTTCTGCCCCGCGGTGTCGGAGAGGTCCTCGGCGAGGGTGTACGTGCCGCCCAGCAGTTGCTGCGGCAGGGTCAGCCGGTTCTTCGCCGCGGGGAAGCCGCTGTCGATCAACACCCCGAGGAGCACCAGCCCGGCGACGCCGAGGCCGACGACCCCGCCCACGATGCCGAGCACCAGCCCGATCCGGCGCCGCTTCGGGGGCGGGCCCATGGGCGGCATGCCCCAGCCCGGGTACGGCTGCGGCGGGTACGGCTGCGGCGGGTACGGCTGGGGGCCGCCGTAGGGCTGCTGCTGGGGGTACGGGTGCTGCTGCGGGTGCGGTGGGCCGTACGGGCCGGGCGCCTGCGGAGGCTGCTGGGCGTACGGGGACTGCGGCGGGGGAGGCATGGACACGCCAGCACCGTACTCCCCGCCCCGGCAGCGTCAGTCGCCGGATGCCCCCGTCTCGATCGCCTCCTCGACCTCGGCCACCCGCTCGCGCTCCTCCACGGCGAACCGCTGGGCGTCCAGCCGCTCGGCGATCTCCTCGTCCTGGGCCATCAGCAGGTCCAGGTCGGAGTCCCCCAACTCCAGGACGCCCATGTCGACATAGGCCTGCTGCAGCCGCTCGCCCCACAGGCCGATGTCCTTGACGCAGGGCACGATCCGGCTGAACAGCAGCTTGCGGAACAGCCGGAGGAACTCGGAGCGTTCGCTCAGCGCCTCCGCCTCGGCCTTCGGTATACCGAAGTTCTCCAGGACCTCCACCCCGCGCAGCCGGTCCCGCATCAGGTAGCAGCCCTCGATGACGAACTCCTCGCGCTCGCGGAGTTCGGCGTCGGTGAGCTGCTTGTAGTAGTCGCGCAGCGCCATGCGCCCGAAGGCCACGTGCCGGGCCTCGTCCTGCATGACGTAGGCCAGGATCTGCTTGGGCAGGGGCTTGTTCGTGGTGTCCCGGATCATGCCGAAGGCGGCCAGCGCCAGCCCCTCGATGAGCACCTGCATGCCCAGGTAGGGCATGTCCCAGCGGCTGTCGCGCAGGGTGTCGCCGAGGAGGGCCTGGAGGTTGTCGTTGATCGGGTAGACCATTCCGATCTTCTCGTGCAGGAACCGGGCGTAGATCTCGGCGTGCCGGGCCTCGTCCATGGTCTGGGTCGCCGAGTAGAACTTGGCGTCCATGTCGGGCGCGGACTCCACGATCCGCGCGGCGCAGATCATCGCCCCCTGCTCACCGTGCAGGAACTGGCTGAACTGCCAGGAGGCGTAGTGCTGCCGCAGCTCGCCCTTGTCCCGCTCGGTCATCTTCGCCCAGTACGGGGTGCCGTAGAGGCTCATCGCCTCTTCCGGGGTGCCGAGCGGGTCGGACGGGTCGACCTCCAGGTCCCAGTCGATGCGCTTCTGGCCGTCCCACTGCTTGTCCTTGCCCTTCTGATACAGCGCGAGGAGCCGGTCACGGCCGTCGTCGTACTCCCAGCTGAACCTGGCGGACCCGCTTGCGGGCACCTGCCAGTGCGGTTCTGGGGGGTTGTTGGCGTACAGGTCGAAGGTCGGCATACCCGGCAGGGTCACACGTAGACCGCAAGTCAACAAGTCGCACCCAAGGGATTGACGGTCTTGCTGACAGGCAGTCTCATAAGAGGCGGACGACGTACCCCGGGTAACGATGTGAGGGAGCCATGACGACCCTGACGGAAGCCGACGCGCTGGACGGCCTGCGCGACGCGCTCGGCCTGCTCAAGGACCGGGAGCAGGTGGCCGAACGGCTGCTCGTTTCCTCCGCCAAGCACTCCTTCGACCCGGACAAGGAGCTGGACTGGGACGCCCCCTTCGAGGAGGGCAAGTGGTTCTGGCCACCGGAGCTGGTGTCGCTCTACGACACACCGATGTGGAAGCGGATGAGCGAGGAGCAGCGGATCCTGCTCTCCCAGCACGAGGCCGCGGCACTCGCGTCGCTCGGCATCTGGTTCGAGATCATCCTCATGCAGCTGCTGGTCCGGCACATCTACGACAAGGCGGCGACGAGCGCGCACGTGCGCTACGCGCTCACCGAGATCGAGGACGAGTGCCGGCACTCCAAGATGTTCGCCCGGCTCATCTCCCACGGCGGCACCCCGTGGTACCCGGTCAGCCGCGCCCACCAGAACCTCGGCCGCCTGTTCAAGACGATCTCCACCACACCGGGCTCCTTCACCGCCACGCTGCTCGGCGAGGAGGTCCTGGACTGGATGCAGCGGCTGACCTTCCCGGACGAGCGGGTGCAGCCCCTGATCCGCGGCGTCACGCGCATCCACGTGGTGGAGGAGGCGCGGCACGTCCGGTACGCCCGCGAGGAGCTGCGCCGCCAGATGCTCACCGCGCCGAAGTGGTCCCAGGAGTTCACCCGGGTCACCTCCGGCGAGTTCGCCCGCGTCTTCTCCGTCGCCTTCGTCAACCCCGAGGTGTACACCAACGTCGGCCTCGACAAGCGGCAGGCCATGGCCCAGGTGAAGGCGAGCGGCCATCGCCGGGAGGTCATGCAGACGGGGGCCAAGCGGCTCACCGACTTCCTGGACGACATCGGGGTGCTGCGGGGGGTCGGCAGGCGGCTGTGGAAGTCGTCGGGGCTGCTCGCCTAGGCCGGGGCGTGACGGCCGCTGCGCGGCTTCTTCACCGTCCGATTACGCTGCGGGGCATGACGCCCCAGGCCGCCACCCCCGCCTACCGCCGGCTCAGCGTCGAGGAGCGGCGTCGCCAGCTCCTCGAGGCCGCCCTCACCCTCTTCGCGCACCGCGCGCCCGAGGACGTGTCGCTGGACGACGTGGCGGAGGCGGCCGGAGTCTCCCGGCCGCTGGTGTACCGGTACTTCCCCGGCGGCAAGCAGCAGCTGTACGAGGCCGCGCTGGGGTCGGCCGCCGAGGAACTCACGCGCTGCTTCGACGAGCCCCGCCAGGGCCCTCCGCTGCCCCGTCTGTCGCGCGTCCTCGACCGCTATCTGGCCTTCGTGGACGGGCACGCCACCGGGTTCAGCGCGCTGCTCCAGGGCGGCAGCGTGGTGGAGACCTCCAGCACGACGGCCACCGTGGACGAAGTGCGCCGCGCCGCCGCACGGCACGTCATCGCCCACCTCGGCGTCACGGACCCGGGTCCGCGGCTGCGCATGACCGTCCGGACGTGGATCACGGCCGTGGAGGCGGCCTCGCTGATCTGGCTGGACGAGGACAAGCAGCCCCCGGCGGAGGAGCTGCGCGAGTGGCTGGTCGAGCAGTTCGTGGCGGTCCTCACGGTCACCGCGGGACGCGACCCGCAGACGGCCGCCGTCGTCGCCGCCCTCGCCGCCGATGGCCGAGACTGAGGGCGTGAAGAGTCAGGACACCCCCTTCGAGGGCGGCCCCATGGACGGGCGCGTGCTGCCCGTACTGGTCGGCCCGACCGGTCACCCCCCGAAGACCTACCGCATCCCCGTCCCGGACGCGGCAGGCGGCCCGCCCACCGTGCTCGTCTACCGGCGCGTGCCGCGCGGACACAGCAGGAGGCTGGGCCTGCCGCAGGGGTGGAAGTACCGGTACGACCCCGAGGGCCCGCCGCGCGACCGGGTGAGGTGGCCCTGGTCGAAGCCAGACGCCACGCCGCCGCGCAAGCCGGACGACGCCGACGGGTGACACGGTTGCGCCGAACCGCGCACACTCGGCGCGCGCCCCGCGCCGACGCGTTCGATCCTCGCGGTGCGGAGACAGGTGGACGGTCCGCCTGCCCCGTACCGGAGGTGATGACGTGTCAGGAGTGCTTCCACGCCTGGTCTGCACGACGGTGCTGGCCGCCCAGGCCGTCCTCGTGCCCGCACCGGCCGCGGCCGCTCCCGAACCGCAGCGGTCGGTCGCCCAGCTGCTGACGGACCTTCAGCAGCTCTACCGCAAGAGCGAGTCGGCCACCGAGGCCTACAACGCCACCACGGAGAAGCTCAAGCGGCAGCGCGCCGAGGTGACCCGTCTGGACGGCGAGCTGGCCCGCGCCCGCCTGTCCCTCCAGGACAGCCGCACCGACGCCGGCCGGCTGGCCCGGCAGCAGTATCAGAACAGCAGCGGCCTGTCCCCCTACGTCCGGCTGCTCCTCGCCCGTGACCCCCAGTACGCGCTGGACGAGGGCCACGTCATCGGCCGGCTCGCCCGTGAGCGCTCCGAGACGGTCCGGCGGCTCACCGGCGCGGAGCACAAGCGGAACGCGCTGGCGCGGGCGGCCCGCGAGGCGCTGGACACCCGGCTCAGCCTCGCCGACAAGCAGCAGAAGCAGCGCGACGACGTCCGCGCCAAGCTGGCCGGTGTCGAACGCCTGCTGGCCTCCCTCACCCCTGCCCAGCTCAGCGCCGTCGCCCGGCTGGAACAGCAGATGGCCGCCGCGGCCCAGCAGCAGCTCGTCACGTCCGGCGCCCTGGGCGACACCGCCCGCCCCGCGTCCGCCGGAGGCGCCCGCGCGGTGCGCTACGCCCTGGACCAGCTCGGCAAGCCGTACGAGTGGGGCGCCGCGGGCCCGGAGACCTACGACTGCTCGGGCCTCACCTCGGTGGCGTGGGCCCACGCGGGCACCCCGATCCCGCGCACCAGCCAGGAGCAGTGGGCCCGGCTGAGGAGGATTCCCCTGAGCAAGCTGCGCCCCGGTGACCTGGTCCTCTACTTCCCGGAGGCGACGCACGTCGCGATGTACCTGGGGTACGGCAAGGTCGTACAGGCACCCAGAACCGGTGAGAGGGTGCGGGTCTCACCGCTGGCTTCCTACCCGGTCCTCGGTGCCGTACGTCCGGACGGTGACTCCCCTGGTCAGGCTCCGGCCACCGAAGTCAGGTAGGCCCCGGTCTTCTCCGGGTCGTAGAAGAAGTTCTCGAAGTCCGCCGGTGCGTTGAACGCGTTGGCGAAGCGGTCGGCGACCGGCTGGAGCTGACCCGCCGCGCCGATGAGGTTCAGGATGTGCTCCGGCGGGGGCATCAGCATGGCGTTCGTCCACTTGGTGACATGCCGGGCCGTGTCGTCCCAGAACCGGTCGAACGTGGCCTGCATCCACTCCTCGTCGAACGGCTTGTCCCCGTGCTCCAGGATCGAGGCGAGGTAGGCGGCGGCGCACTTGGCCGCCGTGTTGGCGCCCTGTCCGGTGATCGGGTCGTTGGCGACGACCACGTCGGCGACGCCCAGGACCAGTCCGCCGCCGGGCAGCCGGCCGACGGGGTTGCGCACGGTCGGCGTGTAACGGCCGGCCAGCGTGCCGCGTGAGTCGGTCAGTTCGGCCTTCGTGGCGCGCGCGTACTCCCAGGGCGTGAACCTCTTCATGAGTTCCAGGGTCAGCACGAGGTGCTCGGCCGGATCCTTGACGCCGTTGAAGACATCGAGCGGGCCGCCGGGTATGCCCTCCCAGAACAGGATGTCGGCACGGCCGGAGAGGGTGAGCGTCGGCATGACGAACAGTTCACCGACGCCGGGGACGAGGTTGCAGCGCACCGCGTCGAACTCCGGGTGTTCCGGGCGCGGGGCGAGTCCGTGCACATACGCCACCGCGAGGGCGCGCTGCGGCTCGCTGTACGGGGAGCGCTCGGGGTCGCGGGTGAACATCGACACCAGTTCGCCCCTGCCGGCCGCGACCAGGACGAGGTCGTAGGCACGGGAGAAGTAGTCGAGGTCACCGACGGCCGCGCCGTGGATGACCACCCGGCCGCCGCGCTCGGCAAAGGCATCCATCCAGCCGGCCATCTTGACCCGCTGGTCGACCGACTGCGCGTACCCGTCGAGCCTGCCCACCCAGTCGATCGCGCGCTGGGTGGGTCCCGGGTCGTGCGAGCCGGGGGCTGCGACCGAGACGCCGAGTCCTTCGGTCTTCGGGGCCTGGGACTCCCAGAAGTTCAGCTGGAGGTCGCGCTCGTGCCCCAGTGCCGTGTCGAACATGCACTGCGTCGACATGACCCGGCCGGAACGGATCTCGTCCGCGGTCCGGTTCGACATCAGGGTGACCTCGTAGCCGTGCGACTGCAGGCCGAGGGCGAGCTGGAGTCCGGACTGGCCGGCCCCTACGACGAGTATCTTCCGCATGCGAGTGGGGCTCCTAACGGGGACTTACTCGGGGGTTTCGTCGAGCGCGTGACCCACCAGGGCCAGGAGGGTCTCGATGACCGAGATCCGGCGCCGCGCGTCCATGATCATGACAGGGATGTGCGCGGGGATCGTCAACGCCTCCCGCACGTCCTCGGGCTCGAACACCTCGCTGTCGTCGAAGTGGTTCACCGCGACGACGTACGGCAGTCCGCAGCTCTCGAAATAGTCCAGTGCCGGGAAGCAGTCCTTCAGGCGGCGGGTGTCGGCCAGCACGACGGCGCCGATCGCGCCGCGCACCAGGTCGTCCCACATGAACCAGAACCGCGGCTGGCCGGGTGTGCCGAACAGGTAGAGCACCAGGTCGTCGTCGAGCGTGATGCGGCCGAAGTCCATGGCCACGGTCGTGGTCAGCTTGCCCGGCGTGGCCGACAGGTCGTCGGTGTCCTCGCTCGCCTCGGTCATCAGCGCCTCGGTCTGCAGCGGGGTGATCTCCGAGACTGCGGTGACCAGGGTCGTCTTGCCGACGCCGAAGCCGCCCGCCACGACTATCTTCGTCGCGACGGGGGCACGCGTGCGGTCCGTCTGCCACGGCTGCAGGGGCCCCTCGTCGTCGAGGAGCGGGGTGACGCCGGTGACGTCAGAGACGGCGAAGTCCACTCAGCACCCTTTCCAGCAGAGCGCGCTCCGGGCGGCCGGTGCCGTGACCGGTTCCGGTGCCGTACACATGGATCTTTCCCTGGTCCGCGAGGTCGCTCAGGAGCACGCGGACCACGCCGAGCGGCATCTTCAGCAGCGCGGCGATCTCGGCCACCGTGCGCATACGGCGGCACAGTTCGACGATGGCCCGCATCTCCGGCATGACCCGGGTGTGGAGGGAGCCGTTCGTCAGTTCCTTGCGCTCCTCCGGGGCTTCGAGGGCCGCGGTGCTGGCCACGAACGTCTCCACGAGGAGGACGTGGCCGAAGCGGGTACGGCCGCCGGTGAGCGAGTAGGGGCGTACGCGGGCGGCTTTCCGGTCGCTGCCGCGCACGGGGAGTTTTCCGGGTGCGCCGCTCATCGGGTGCTCCCGGCCGACTCGGCCTCCAGGGACCTGCGCAGTTCGGTGCGGAGTTCGGGGGTCAGGACGTGGCCGGCGCGGCCGACGAACAGCGCCATGTGGTACGAGACCACGCTCATGTCGCACTCCGCGGAGCCGTGCACGCCCAGCAGTGAGCCGTCGCTGATCGACATCACGAAGAGGCTGCCCTCCTCCATGGCGATCATGGTGTGCTTGACCGCGCCGAACGCCAGCAGCTTGGCGGCGCCCACGGTGAGGCTGCCGATGCCGGAGACGATGGTGGCGAGGTCGGCGGAGGAGCCGCGGGGGCCTTTCGCCGTGCGGATCTCGCGGGACGCGGCCGTGTGGCCGGGGTCGGAGGAGAGGAGCAACAAGCCGTCCGAGGAGACCACGGCGACGGACTGGATGCCGGGTACCTCCTCGACCAGGTTCGTCAGCAGCCAGTGCAGGTTGCGGGCTTCACTACTCAGTCCGTAGGTGCTGGGCGCGGTCAACTGCTTGCCTCCTCGGCTGTGCCCCCCGTGGTGTCTTCTCTCCGTGCTGCGAGCCGTGCGATCTCGGTCTCCACGTCGCGGTAGCCGGCCTGTGCGCCGCTGCGGAAGCCTCCTAGCCTGCGGCGCAGGGCCTCTGCGTCCACGCTCGCGCTGCGTTGACGGGGTGGGGTGGTGGGGGTGGTGATCTTGGGGGTGCGCTTGGGGAGACCCTTGGCCGTCACGGCCTCGCCGTCGGCGACTGCGCGTTCACGGACCGGCGACTGCGGCGCGGGCCCCTGGGCGACGACCCTCGTCGCCAAGTCCGGCGCGGGGTGCGCCGCGGTGCCGTGTGCGCTGCCGTGCACGGAGTCCGCCGCGGTGTCCCGCACGGAGTCCGCCGCAGTGTCCCGCGCAGGGTCCGCCGCAGCGCCGTGCGCGGAGTCCGCCGCAGTGTCCTGCGCGGTGTCCGTCGCAGCGTCCCGCACGGAGTCCGCCGCAGCGCCGTGCACGGAGTCCACCGCAGTGCCCCGCACGGAGCCCGCCGCAGCGTCCTGCGCGGGGTCCGTCGCAGCGCCGTGTGCGCTGCCCTGCACGGAGTCCGCCGCGGTGCCCCGCAAGGAGTCCGTCGCGGCGTCCGACATGGAGTCCGCCGCAGCGCCGTGCACGGAGTCCGCCGCAGCGTCCCGCGCGGGGTCCGTCGCAGCGCCGTGTGCGCTGCCCTGCACGGAGTCCGTCGCGGCGTCCGACATGGAGTCCGCGGTGGTCGTCGCGGTGTCCTGCGCCAGGTCCGGGAGCAGCAGTTCCAGCGTCGTTTCGGCGATGCGCTCGGGGAAGGGGTCCGTCGGCTCCTTCGGGCGGGCGGGGGATTCCTCCTCGGCCGGCTGCTCCGTGGCCTGCGCGCGCGCGTGGGTATCCGTGTCCTCCGGCTCCTCCGCCTCGCGGGCCGCCCGTTCCGCCAGGCTCACCAGCGGGTCGGGGTCCTTGGCGCGGGCCTGCAGGACGTTCGAGTTGGCCTCGGCCTCGGCGCCGGGCAAGGAGAGGGTGTCGACGCCGGTGGAGGTGGGGACGGCGGGAGCCGGCGGGGCCTCGGTGAGGAGCTGACCGGGCAGGACCGCGACCGCGGCGATGCCGCCCTGCTTCTGCTCCCGCAGCTGGACACGGACGCCGTGCCGGTGGGCCAGGCGGGCCACGACGTACAGGCCGAGGCCGAGACCGGTCTCGCCCTCCTGGTCGTAGGACGCGTCGGGGTCGAAGTCGGCCAGGCGGGCGTTGAGGCGCGCCAGGCGGTCGGCGGCCATGCCGATGCCGCCGTCCTGCACCGAGAGCATCACCTCGCCGCTCTCCAGCAGCCAGCCGGAGACCTCGACGGACAGGTCCGGCGGGGAGAACGAGGTGGCGTTCTCCATGAGTTCGGCCAGCAGGTGGGAGAGGTCGTCCGCCGCGAAGCCCGCCACGCGCGCGTGCGGGGGCAGGGCGGCGATGCGGACGCGTTCGTAGCGTTCGATCTCGCTGACCGCCGCGCGGACGACGTCGACCAGCGGGACCGGAGCGTGGTGCTGCTGGACGTGCTCGGTACCGGCGAGGACCAGGAGGTTCTCGCTGTGCCGGCGCATGACCGTGGCGAAGTGGTCGAGCTTGAAGAGGGTGGCGAGGCGCTCGGGGTCCTGTTCGCGTTCCTCCAGCCCCTCGATGACCGCGAGCTGGCGTTCGACCAGGCCGAGGGTGCGCAGCGCGAGGTTGACGAAGGTGGTGCCGATGCTGGTGCGCAGCCGCTCCAACTGGGCAGCGGAAGCGTCGAGTTCCGCACGCAGTTCCTCGCGTGCGTCGGCCATCTTCTGGCGCTGGCCGACCAGGTGCTTGCGGTCGGTCTCCAGGGTGCCGACCCGCTCGTGCAGGGCGCCGGCCTGCTCGCGCAGCGTGACGGCGTGCGCGTGCAGGGCGTTGACGGAGCGGACGACCTGGGCGAACTCGTCGTTGCGGCCGGTGAAGGCGATCGGTTCCTGAGCCGCCGGGTCCTCCGACTCGGCCAGCCGGGCGGAGCCCCGGCGCAGGACCGACAGGGGGCGGGTGAGGGTGCGGGCCATGGCCGCCGCGATGCCCACGGCGACCAGCATCAGGACACCGAGGACGGCGATGCGGATCTCCAGGGCGGTCACATCGTCGTCGCGCAGTCCCGCGAGGTCCTTGGTGCGGTGGTCGTAGAGCGCGGACTCGGCGCCCCGCATCAGGTCCACGCGGGCGGACAGGGCCGCGTCCAGCTTCTTGGTGTCGGTCGTCAGCTCGCTGTCGGCGAGGGTGGACTGGTCGGTGAGCGCGGCCAGGTACTTCTCGGCGGAGTTGACCTCCGGCCCGGTGACCGTGGAGTCGTAGGAGTCGACGGCCTTGCGGGGCGCGCTGTCGTGGAAGTCGGCGAGGGCGGCGTCGGCACGCAGACGGGCCTGCTGGGCGGCGGCGGTGAGCGCGTCGCGCTGCTTGCGGTCGGACGCGGTCGTGGTGGAGACCGTGGTGGCCAGACCGGTGACGGGATTGATCACCGTCCGGGTGCCGGCCGGGGTGTTGAGCGCGGCCAGCAGCAGACCGCGGACGGCGGCGGACTGCTCGACGGCGACGTCGAGCCGGGCCAGGGCGTGGGAGCCGGAGCCGGCCCGCGGGGGCATCCGGTCGGCGAGGTCCTCGGCGAGCCGGTGCAGTTCGGCGATCGTGGCGGAGTAGGCCCGGTGGGTCTGGAGCGCGTTGGTCCTGCCGGTGAGCGCGGCGTGCCGGACGGTGGCGATGCCGTCGAGGTCGCCGCGCAGCCAGGCCGGGATGTCGGCGTCGGCGCGCAGGTCCTCGACCTGGCGGTCGACGCGGGCGCTGCGCTCCTCGGAGGGCGCCTTGGCCTTGGGGCGGCCGGCCGCGACGTAGGAGGTGACCTCGTCGCGCTCGTCGGCCAGGGAGTGGGCGAGGGAGAGCGCGTCCTGGGTGCGGGTGGCCAGGGTCACCAGGTCCTGGGAGTCGCTGACGTCCTGGGAGGCCGTGAGCAGCGCGGGCGCTCCGGCTCCGGCGATGGCGGCGGCCACCACGGCGACGGCGACGATCAGCCGGGTGCGCACATGCGTGGGTCGGCCGGTGCCCACGGGGCTCTGTCCGCCAGCCCCCACGGGGGTCTGCCTGCCTGTGCGCCGAGGCCGCTTCTTCTGCACCGGTGCTCGCAATCCTGAACTCGTCTACCCAAGGGCCCGGGTGGCGCCCCGTCATATCGGTGCCAAGTGGTGCGTACACCCGGTTCGTACGGTTCCGACCCTCCCAGCGCCGGTGGACAGTGGTCGCGCATCCCCCGACCCGCCACCCGAAGGAGTGAACATCGGAGGGGAGTTGGCGAGCAAGTTCCTCTGGCGCATGCCAACGCCCCGCGCGGAGGGCCGGTTGGACGCGCGCGGCAGGGTTTGGCAGGATTCGCCACCACGCCTTCCCGGAGTGAGCCATTCCCGCCCAAACCAGGCGGCTGACCTGCGGGCTCGTAGGCATTCGGCGGCTCTTGCCAGCCTTTGACGAAGACCGTGAAAGGCTCGTGCAGACTGACCGGATGCGAACTGATCTCGTCTCGGAACCCGGCGACCCGGCCCGCCCCAACGAGGACTTCGCCGGAGTCGGACTACCCGCGTCCGGACAGGGAGGTTGTGTGATCGTCCTGGACGGAGTGACTCCGCCCAGCGACGGGACCGGCTGTCTGCATTCCGTCCCCTGGTTCACCGCGCGACTGGGCGGTGCGCTGACCGAACTGACCCTTTCGGCACCCGATCTGACGCTGGAGGAGATTCTCTCCCGGGCCATCGGCCGCACCGCCGCGGCCCATGCGGGCACCTGTGACCTTTCTCACCCGCGAACCCCGCAGTCGACCGTCGTCCTGGCCCGGTGGTCCGCCGGGACCGTGGAGTACCTGGTCCTGTCCGACTCGGCGCTGCTGCTGCGGTCCCCCGGGGGCACGGTCACTCCGGTCCTGGACGACCGTCTGGCCCGGCTGCCCCGCGCGGCCCTCGTCGACGCGGCCCGGGTGGACGCCGGCCTGCGCAACAAGGAGGGCGGTTTCTTCACGGCCGCCGCCGACCCCTCGGTCGCCGCCCGCGCGGTCACCGGCTCCGTGCCCCGGCGCGAGGTGAGCGCCCTGGCCGCGCTGACGGACGGCGCGACCCGCTGGACGGAGACGTTCCGTGAGGGCGACTGGACGGCCCTGTTCGACGTCGTCGCCAAGGAGGGGGCGGGGGCACTGGTCCAGCGGGTACGGGAGTTGGAGGCGGCGGACCGGACGGAGCGATCCCGCCTGCGGTCCGGCAAGAGGCACGACGACGCGACGGTGGTCTACGTCGAGCCGGGACGGGCTGCGGCTCTCTGATTCCGGCGTCTGCCCGCCCGGCCGCGGCTACTTCTCCATGACCTGGTTCAACTCGTTCAGCAACCTGGCCAGTTCCGCCACCTCGTGCCGGTCCCAGTGGGCGAGCTGACGGACGTAGCGGGCGCGCCGGGCCTCGCGGACCCTGCCGACACGGCGGCGGCCCTCGTCGGTGAGGGTGACCAGCCAGGCGCGGCCGTCGGCGGGGTCGGGCTCGCGGGTGATCAGGCCCAGGTCCTCCAGGGCGCGCAGCTGGCGGGACATGGTGGCCTTGCCGACGCCGATGTAGGCGGCGAGTTCCGTCGCCCGCCGGCCGCCCTGCTCGTCGAGCCGGACGAGCAGCCCGTACGCGGAGGACTCCAGGTCGGGGTGGACCTCGCGGGCCATCTCCCCCTGGCTGGCGCGGGCACGCCGGAGCAGCACGGTCAACTCGCGCTCCAGCGCCAGGAACTCCTGGTCGGCACCCCCGGCCGTCACCTCCGTGATGGCGGGATGTGTGTCGCCGTTTCCGTCCTCGTGCACGTCAGCACCCCTGACTGGTTTCGCGCTTCTGAAAGTTTTCTGTCGTATGCCGACATTGCCGCAGCTCCGTAAGTATTTCGCAGGCATAGACCATCGGCGGTGCCCGGACCCCCTTCCCACACCTCTGTCTACGGGCGTAGCTTCTTTATCAGGCAATTATTGGCATGCCCACGCCAGTGGCTCAGTGGTCCCCTCACGACTCCCCCACCTTCTCCCCGGAGGCACGTCATGCCTGTGCACAGACCCGGCACCATCCGCCCGCGTCCCCTCGCCGTCCTGGTCACGGCCCTCCTCGCGGCGCTCGCCCTCACCCTTCCCCTCACCTCCGCCCACGCCGCGACCACCCCCGCCCGCGGCTCGGCCTACATGGGCATGGGCGTCCTCGCCCACGACGGGCAGAGCGGCACACCCACCACCGGTGACGTTACCCAGACCGAGGGCGTCGACGTCGCCGGCTACCAGGGGAACGTCGCCTGGTCGACCCTGTGGAACAGCGGCGTGCGCTGGGCGTACACGAAGGCCACGGAAGGCACGTACTACACCAACCCCTACTTCGCCCAGCAGTACAACGGCTCGTACAACGTGGGCATGATCCGCGGCGCGTACCACTTCGCGACGCCGGACACCACGAGCGGCGCCACCCAGGCGAACTACTTCGTCAGCCACGGCGGCGGCTGGTCCGCGGACGGCAAGACCCTGCCCGGTGCCCTCGACATCGAGTGGAACCCCTACGGCTCCGCCTGCTACGGCAAGACGCAGAGCGGGATGGTCAGCTGGATCGCCGACTTCATCAACACCTACCACTCGCTCACCGGCCGCTGGGCCGTGATCTACACGGCCACCAGCTGGTGGACCCAGTGCACCGGCAACTACGGCGGCTTCGCCGTCAACAACCCGCTGTGGATCGCCCGCTACTCCACGGACCCGGGCACGCTGCCGGCCGGCTGGTCGTACTACACGATGTGGCAGTACACCTCCTCCGGCCCGACCGTCGGGGACCACGACAAGTTCAACGGGGCCCTGGACCGGGTACAGGCCCTGGCCCTCGGCTAGGCCCGGCCCGCACCACCGTCACCGGCACATCCGGCGGCCGTCCCCCGCGGACGGTCGCCGTCGCCGCGTTGGTGCTCCGCGCCGCCCGGGATCATGCTGGTCAGGGAGAGCCTGCCGAGCAAGGGCGACAAGGGCGAGATGAGCGGCGATGGAGCAACAGTCGACGTACACGGCCACAGCCACCATCGATGAGCGGGGCATCCTGACCGGCTGGAGCGAGGGCGCCCAGCGGCTGCTCGGCTACGAATCCTCCGCGGTCCTCGGACGGCCCGCCGCCCGCCTGCTCGCCGCCGAGGGCGCCGCGGCCCGGCGGGTCCTGGCCGGACAGGACCGCTGGAACGGCACCGTGCCCGTACGCCACTGCGACGGCCACTCCCTGGAACTGGCACTGCTCGCCCACCGCCGCACCTCCGCCACCGGGCGCACCGACTGGCTCCTGGTGACCGCCGTGGCGGCCCGGCCGCAGCCGCGGGGCGAGCCCCTGGAGGAATGGACCTTCCTCCAGTCCCCGTTCCCGCTGGCGATCTTCGACACCGAGCTGCGCCTGATGCGCGCCAACCGCCGCTTGGAACGCGCGCTCTCCCTGCCCGAAGCCGCGATGCGCGGGCTGCGCCTCACGCACATCGTGCCCGGTCCGGCGAGCGAGGAGACACACCGGACGATGCGGCTCGCACTGGAGACCGGCCGCCCGCAGGAGGCCGACGCCCGCCTGGGCCCGGACCTCGGCCGCCCCGCCGTCCTCACCCCGCTGAAGGACCCCGACGGCCGGGTGCGGGCCGTCTGCCTGGCCGCACAGAGCCGCCCGCAGGCCTCCGCAGAACCGCACCCCTCCCCCGAGGCCACGTACCGGGCCGGCTCCACCCCGGACCTCACCCACGGCGCACAGGAACTCGCCGAGGTCACGGTCCCCCGGCTCGCCGACGTCACGGTCGTCGACCTGCTCGACTCCCCGCAGTCCCCGGACGAGACCGCCCCCGGTCCGGTCCTGCTGCGCCGCGCCGCCCTGCGTACGGCCCACCTCCACGGCACAGACCCCCGGGACACAGCCACCAGGACGGGGACCGGTGCCGGCGTGGGCGAGGCGGTCGCCTGCCCGGCGGGCTCACCCCCGGCCGAGTGCCTGGCCGCGGGCCGCGCGATGCTGTACGACACGACGGACCCGGCGGTCAGCGAGTGGGCGGCACTGAACCCGGGCACGGCGTGGCTGCGCGCGTCGCGGACCCGTTCACTGCTGGTGGTGCCGCTGCTCGCCCAGGGCACCACGCTCGGGGTGGCCCTGTTCGGCCGGCACCGAGGACGCGTGCCCTTCGGCCCCCAGGACCTGCAGCTCGCCGAGGAATACACCGCCAAGGCCGCCGTCGGCATCCACGAGGCCCGCCGCTACTCCCGGGCCCGCACCACCACCATGGCCCTCCAGCGCAGTCTGCTCCCGCACACACTGCCCGACCAGGAGGCTCTGGAGATCGCCACCCGCTATCTTCCCGCGGCCACCCGGGCAGGCGTGGGCGGCGACTGGTTCGACGTGATCCCGCTGTCCGGCGCGCGGGTGGCCCTCGTCGTCGGCGACGTCGTCGGCCACGGCATGCGCGCATCCGCCACGATGGGCCGGCTGCGCACCGCCGTACGCACCCTGGCGGACGTCGACCTGCCGGCCGACGAACTCCTCACCCACCTCGACGACCTGGTGCTGCGCCTGGCCGCCGACGAGGGCAGTGCCGACCCGTCCGCCGAGACCGCCGGCGGCATCGGCACCACCTGCCTGTACGCGGTCTACGACCCCGTGTCACGCCGGGGCACCTTCGCGAGGGCCGGTCATCCCCTGCCCGCCGTGGTCACGCCGGACGGCGCGGTCCGCTTCCTCGACGTGCCTGCGGGACCGCCGCTGGGACTCGGCGGGCTGCCGTTCGAGGCGGTCGAGACGGAACTGCCCGAAGGCAGCCTGCTCGCCCTCTACACCGACGGGCTGCTGGAGGCCCGCGACCACGACGTCGACGAGGCGCTGGACAGGATGTTCGCCGCGCTCGCCCGTCCCGCCGCCACCCTGGACGCCGTCTGCGACCACGTGCTCACCGCACTGCTCAGCCATCGCCCCGACGACGACATCGCCCTGCTCATCGCCCGCACCCGCGCCCTGCACGCCGACCGGGTCGCCGGCTGGAACCTGGACAACAACCCCACCGTCGTCTCCCGGGCCCGCCACCTCGTGGCCGACCAGCTGACCGACTGGAGGCTGGAGGAGGCCGTCTTCACCACCGAACTGATGGTCAGCGAGCTGGTCACCAACGCGATCCGCTACGGCCGCCCGCCCATCCGGCTCCGCCTGATCCACCAGGGCGACAAGCTGATCTGCGAGGTCTACGACTCCAGCGGCACCACCCCGCACATGCGGCGCGCCCGCATCTTCGACGAGGGCGGCCGGGGTCTGCTGCTGGTCGCCCAGCTCGCGGAGAGCTGGGGCACCCGGCACGATCGCATCGGCAAGACGGTGTGGGCGGAGCAGTCGGTGGGCCACGGGGTGGGTTGACCGCCGGTTCAGTCGCGCGAGGCCCCGTCCCCGTTCGACGCGGGGCCCGGCTCGGGCGTGGACGGGGGCCTCGGGGGGCGGGATCGCCGGTCGTGGGCCGGGGGTCAGCGGTCGGGGGTCTGGGCGCGGCCCGGGTGAGTGGTCGGGGGTGGGTGGTCGGGGGGCTGGTCGCGCGCCCCGGGTGAGTGGTCGGGGGTGGGTGGTCGGGGGGCTGGTCGCGCCCCGGGTGAGTGGTCGGGGGGCTGGTCGCGGCCCGGGTGGGTGGTCGGGTCGGGGGTCGGGGGCGCTGCCGCTGCCGCTGCTCCCACTGCTGCCGTCCCGGCCGCCGCAGCTGCCCCGGCCGCCGCGTTCGCCGGCACCGCCCGTGCCTGCCTGGCCGGGCGCCGTACGGACCGGCATGGTGCCCGTGCCGTCGCCGCCGTTTCCGCCCTCGCCTCCGTTTCCACGTCGGCAGTGGCCGTCGTCGCCGTGCCGCCGGTGCCGGCCGTCGCCATGTCATCGGTGGTGTCCGTCGTGCCGGGAGCGGCCGGCCAGGCCCGCCGCTGCGGCCTGACCGTGCGGCGCCGGTGCTGCGAACGGCACGCTCGTGGGGAGCAGGGCGCCGCCGACGGCGTTGCGCGGCCAGGTACGGGCACGACGAGGGCCCGGGCATCCCTCGCGGAACCCGGGCCTCGCCTTCCCGAAGCGTCCGTCACGCCGCCACGGGAACCTCCGGCGTCGCGCCGTTCGTGGCGGGCGCGAGCGCCAGCTCCAGGACCTGGCGGACGTCGGACACGGCGTGGACGTCCAGCTTGTCCAGCACCTCGGCCGGGACCTCGTCCAGGTCGGGCTCGTTGCGCTTGGGGATGATCACGGTGGTCACCCCGGCTCGGTGCGCGGCGAGCAGCTTCTGCTTGACACCGCCGATGGGCAGCACCCGGCCGGTCAGCGAGACCTCGCCGGTCATGGCCACGTCCGTGCGGACCAGACGGCCGGAGAGCAGCGAGGCGAGGGCCGTGGTCATGGTGATGCCCGCGCTCGGGCCGTCCTTCGGCACCGCACCCGCCGGGAAGTGGATGTGCACGCCGCGGTCCTTCAAGTCGCCGACGGGCAGCTCCAGTTCGGCTCCGTGACTGCGCAGGAAGCTCAGCGCGATCTGTGCCGACTCCTTCATCACGTCGCCCAGCTGACCGGTCAGGGTCAGGCCCGCCGCGCCGGTCTCCGGGTCGGCGAGGGACGCCTCCACGAAGAGCACGTCACCACCGGCTCCGGTGACCGCGAGACCGGTCGCGACGCCCGGTACGGACGTACGGCGCTCGGCCGGGTCCTGGGCGGACTCGGGCACGTGGTGCGGGCGGCCGATCAGGCCCCGCAGATCCTCGTCCCGGACGGTGAACGGCAGCTTCCGCTCGCCCAGTTCGTGCTGCGCGGCGATCTTGCGCAGCAGCCGGGCGACGGACCGCTCCAGCGTGCGCACACCCGCCTCGCGGGTGTACTCGCCGGCCAGCTTGCGCAGCGCGCCCTCCTCGATCGTCACCTCTTCCGCGTGCAGACCGGCCCGCTCCAGCTGGCGCGGGAGCAGATGGTCACGGGCGATGACGATCTTCTCGTCCTCGGTGTAACCGTCCAGACGGACGATCTCCATACGGTCGGCCAGCGCCTCCGGAATGGCCTCCAGGACGTTGGCGGTGGCGAGGAAGACGACGTCCGACAGGTCCAGTTCCACTTCCAGGTAGTGGTCGCGGAAGGTGTGGTTCTGCGCCGGGTCCAGGACCTCCAGCAGAGCCGCGGCCGGGTCGCCCCGGAAGTCCGAGCCCACCTTGTCGATCTCGTCGAGCAGCACGACCGGGTTCATGGAACCGGCCTCCTTGACGGCGCGCACGATCCGGCCGGGCAGCGCGCCGACGTACGTGCGCCGGTGGCCGCGGATCTCGGCCTCGTCGCGGACGCCGCCGAGGGCGACGCGGACGAACGTGCGCCCCATGGCGTGCGCGACGGACTCGCCGAGGCTGGTCTTGCCGACACCGGGCGGCCCGACGAGGGCGAGTACGGCGCCCCCGCGCCGGCCGCCGATGACACCCAGGCCGCGCTCGCCGCGCCGCTTGCGCACCGCCAGGTACTCGATGATGCGCTCCTTCACGTCCTCCAGGCCCGCGTGCTCGGCGTCCAGGACCGCCTTGGCGCCCTGGATGTCGTACGCGTCCTCGGTGCGCTCGTTCCACGGCAGCTCCAGGACGGTGTCCAGCCAGGTGCGGATCCACGCGCCCTCGGGCGACTGGTCGGAGGCCCGCTCCAGCTTGTCGACCTCCTTCAGGGCGGCCTCGCGGACCTTTTCCGGCAGGTCGGCGGCCTCGACGCGGGCGCGGTAGTCATCGGACTCCTCGCCGTCCTTCTCGCCGTTCAGCTCGCGCAGCTCCTTGCGGACGGCCTCCAGCTGACGGCGCAGCAGGAACTCGCGCTGCTGCTTGTCGACGCCCTCCTGGACGTCCTTGGCGATGGTCTCGGCCACCTCCTGCTCGGCGAGGTGGTCGCGCAGCTGCTGGGTGGCGAGCTTCAGCCGGGCCACCGGGTCGGCGGTCTCCAGCAGTTCCACCTTCTGGTCGGTAGTCAGGAAGGGCGAGTAACCGGAGTTGTCGGCCAGCGCCGAGACGTCCTCGATGGCCTGGACGCGGTCGACGACCTGCCAGGCGCCGCGCTTCTTCAGCCAGCTGGTGGCCAGCGCCTTGTACTCCTTGACCAGGTCCGTGACCTGGCCCGGCAGCGGCTCCGGCACGCTCTCCTCGATCCGCGCGCCCTCGACCCACAGCGCCGCGCCCGGCCCGGTGGTGCCCGCGCCGATCCGCACCCGGCTCCGGCCGCGGATCAGGGCCCCGGGGTCGCCGTCGGCCAGCCGGCCGACCTGCTCGACGGTGCCCAGCACGCCGGTCTTGGCGTACGTGCCGTCGATGCGCGGCACCAGCAGCACCTTGGGCTTGCCGGGCACCGAACGCGCGGCGGCCTGCGCGGCCTCCACCGCGGCCCGCACCTCGGCATCGCTCAGGTCCAGCGGGACCACCATGCCGGGCAGCACGACCTCGTCGTCGAGCGGCAGCACGGGCAGGGCGAGCGTGAACGCTGTGGACTCAGTAGCCATGATCTCCCTTTCGGCAGTCAACTTGAGCTATGCCGACTCAACTAATGCGAGTGCACCGGTGTTCCCGGTCGGTGTTCGCTGTGGGCGATCAGGGGGTGACCCGGAGGTGTCCGCCGGTCGCCGCAGTCCCCCTTCGAGCTCGTGCAGCCCCCGTCAGGCTCGGTGGTGCGCCCAGCGGCGCACCAAGGGCCAGGCCGCGACACCGATCGCGAGCGCGATGACGTGGCCCCAGTTCGTCATCGGGTCCCGGTAGGCGATCAGGTCGTCGAGGAGGGTTCCGGCGGTCAGGGCGAGGAGGGAGCGGCGAAGCCAGGGCGTGAGCAGGCCGGCCAGGGCGGCGGTGCTGGTCGCGACGCCGAAGCTGATGCCGTAGTCGAGGCGGTGCAGGGAGCTGCCGGGAAGGTGCCCGAACAGCACCGCGAGTCCCACCGGCACCTCGGTCGCAAGCGTGGCCAGGACGTGCCCGGCCAGGAACACGCAGGCGGCCCGCGCGCCGCCTATCCGCCGCTCCAGCCCGCTCAGCACCAGCACGAACGCGAGCATGTACGGCGACAGCACCCCGCCGGCGACCCACAGCGCGCTCGCCACCAGCACCAGCACGGGGGTGCGCACCAAGTGGGCGACGTCCGTGCTGGATTCCCGGTAGAGCATGTGCACGAGCCCCTGGTCGGCCACCGCCGCGAACAGCGAGGTGAGGGCCAGGACGACCGCGTAGGTGAAGGTGAAGGGCGTACGCGTCGGGGACGGCAGCACGTGCCACGGGCGGGACCGGGGTGCGCGCTCCTGCGCCGCGGCGGCAACGGGCCCGGTCGCGGCGGCCGCGGGCGCCGCGACACCGCGCCGGCGCGGCAGCCCGCCCAGGAGGCCGGCGATGCCGGGTGCCACCAGGGACGCGGGACCATCGGGAAGGGGCGTGCCCGGCGGGGGCGGGGACGCGGCCGTCGCAGGGCCCGTCGCGGTCGGTTCCACGGTGTGGCGCTCCTTCCGTCGCGCCCCAGCCTTCGTGTTCCGCGGGCCCCTGTCTATGACCGGCGCCACGCGAGAGCCGATGCACAGCGACCTCTCAGGTCCGAAAGGCGCCGGGGAACGCCCTCGTGTCACACGAACGGGTACCCGCGGCTCTCTCGACATCCGTAATTCCCGCGCCCGCAAAGCCCCGTTCGAGCAGGATGGGTGCATGACTGCCGCGTATGACGCTCCCGTGGTCCTCGACCGGCGCGACGGCCCCTTCGGCGAAGTGGTGCTGCGCAGACACGGGGAGCTGTTGCAGATCATCGCCAACGGCTGCTTCCTGATGGACACCTCCGACGGCCGCTCGGAGCGTTTGCTGGTCGACGCCGCGTACCAGGCCCTGGACGGGCGGCCGGCGCCCCACGTGCTGGTCGGCGGGCTGGGGGTCGGGTTCTCGCTCGCACATGCCGCCGCGAACCCGCACTGGGGGCGGATCACGGTGGTGGAACGGGAGCCGGCCGTCATCGACTGGCACCGGTCCGGACCGCTGGCCCAGGTGTCCGCGGGCGCTCTCGCCGACCCGCGCACCCAGGTGGTGGAGGCCGATCTGGTGACGTACGCAGAGGAGACGTCGGACACGTTCGACGCCCTGTGCCTGGACATCGACAACGGCCCCGGATGGACGGTCACCGAGGACAACGACGGACTGTACTCGCCCGCCGGACTGGCCTGTTGCGCAAGGATGTTGAGGCCTGGTGGGGTGCTTGCCGTATGGTCTGCCGAGCCGTCTGCGGAATTCGAAGGAACATTGCGGAATGCCGGGTTCCAGCAGGTGCGTACCGAAGAGGTGCCCGTTGCCCGGGGCGTTCCGGACGCGGTGCACCTCGCCGTCCGACCTGGATAGCGACGGCACGGCGAGTCCCCGTAGGGTGCTTTCCTGACGCGGATCATTCAAGCGTCAATCGCAGTCATGGGATCACCCCACGGATTCCGGAAAGCAACATAGGCAACAGGGGCGGGCGATGGAGCAGACACACACCTCCCAGACCGGCGCGGCGGCGAGCACCCCAGGCGCACAGCGCCGGGTGCTGGTGGTCGAGGACGATCCCACGATCGTCGACGCCATCGCGGCCCGGCTCCGTGCCGAGGGATTCCTCGTGCAGACCGCGGCCGACGGACCGTCCGCCGTGGAAACGGCCGAGGCCTGGCAGCCCGACCTGCTGATCCTCGACATCATGCTGCCGGGCTTCGACGGCCTGGAGGTCTGCCGGCGGGTGCAGGCGCAGCGGCCGGTGCCGGTGCTGATGCTGACCGCGCGGGACGACGAGACCGACATGCTGGTGGGCCTCGGGGTCGGCGCGGACGACTACATGACCAAGCCGTTCTCGATGCGGGAGCTGGCGGCGCGCGTGCACGTGCTGCTGCGCCGGGTGGAACGGGCGGCCCTCGCCGCTGCCACCCCCCGCTCCGGCATCCTGCGCCTGGGCGAGCTGGAGATCGACCACGCACAGCGCCGGGTGCGGGTGAAGTCGGAGGACGTCCACCTGACGCCCACCGAGTTCGACCTGCTGGTGTGCCTGGCGAACACCCCGCGCGCGGTGCTCTCCCGTGAGCAGCTGCTGGCCGAGGTGTGGGACTGGGCGGACGCCTCCGGCACCCGGACGGTGGACAGCCACATCAAGGCGCTGCGGCGGAAGATCGGCGCCGAGCGGATCCGTACCGTGCACGGCGTCGGCTACGCGCTGGAGACGCCGACCCCGTGAGCGGCGCCGGGCGGCAGACCGCAACGACGAGCCCCGGGTATCCCGTGGAGGAACCCTGGGGCGGCGGCGTACGCCCGTTCTCGATCAAGACCAAGCTCGGCGCTCTGGTCGTCATCTCGGTGCTGATCACCACCGGTCTGTCGGTGATCGCGGTGCACACCAAGACCGAGCTGCGCTTCATCACGGTGTTCTCGATGATCGCCACGCTGCTGATCACGCAGTTCGTGGCGCACTCGCTCACCGCGCCGCTGGACGAGATGAACGCGGTGGCCCGCTCGATCTCGCAGGGCGACTACACGCGCCGGGTGCGCGAGAACCGCCGTGACGAACTGGGCGACCTGGCCGAGACGATCAACGTCATGGCCGACGAGCTGGAGGCACAGGACCAGCAGCGCAAGGAGCTGGTCGCGAACGTCTCGCACGAGCTGCGCACACCGATCGCGGGCCTGCGCGGCGTCCTGGAGAACATCGTCGACGGGGTCACCGAGGCCGACCCCGAGACCATGCGGACGGCCCTGAAACAGACCGAGCGGCTCGGCCGTCTGGTGGAGACCCTGCTGGACCTGTCCCGGCTCGACAACGGCGTCGTACCGCTGAAGCTGCGCCGCTTCGAGGTGTGGCCGTACCTGTCGGGCGTGCTGAAGGAGGCCAACATGGTCGCCTCCGCGCGCGCGGGCATCGCCTCCGGCTCCGGCAGCCACACGCGCACCGACGTCCATCTGCACCTCGACGTCTCCCCGCCGGAGCTGACCGCGCACGCGGACCCGGAGCGCATCCACCAGGTCGTCGCGAACCTGATCGACAACGCGGTCAAGCACAGCCCGCCGCACGGCCGGGTGACCGTACGGGCGCGGCGCGGGCCGCAGCCGGAGTCGCTGGAGCTGGAGGTGCTGGACGAGGGGCCCGGCATTCCGCGCTCGGAGTGGCACCGGGTGTTCGAGCGGTTCAACCGGGGGTCGGTGACCCGGCCGCACGGTCCGGGCAGCGACGGCGGCACCGGGCTCGGCCTCGCGATCGCCCGGTGGGCGGTGGATCTGCACGGCGGCCGGATCGGTGTGGCCGAATCCGCTCGTGGCTGCCGGATCATCGTCACCCTTCCGGGACTGACTTCCGCCCCCGGTTGACGTAAAGTCCGATTCGGAGCCACAAGATCCACGAGCATCCGCCCAGCCGGACACGTGTGATCAGGGACAGGTCCGAACGTGCGCCGCAGTCATCCGCACCGGGCCCCGCTCGGCGATCCCGCACACCCTCGCTCACATACGGAACCACGCTTGTTTCCCGCCATATCAAGCCCTGAAACAAGATTTCCTGTGTGACTTACGCGACGATGAACGGGCTCGACCTGACCTTCACGGTCTTGGAGGCGTAGCCTTTATTCCCGCTGTCCATCACCTTGTGAAGCGGAAGAGGGCGGTTGCCGCCGTGTCGCCACAGTCCCCCAGTAACTCGAGCATCTCCACCGACGACCAAGCCGGGAAGAACCCCGCTGCTGCGTTCGGTCCCAACGAGTGGCTCGTCGACGAGATCTATCAGCAGTACCTCCAGGACCCGAATTCGGTAGACCGTGCCTGGTGGGACTTCTTCGCCGACTACAAGCCGGGTGCGCCGGCCGCCGCGGCTCCGCCGGGTGCTGCTGCCACGGGGGCCGCACAGACCCCCGCCGCGGCTCCCGCGGCCCCGGCCGCCCCCGCTCCCGCCCCGGTGGCCCCGCAGCCCGCCGCAGCTGCGGCCCCCGTCCCGGCCAAGCCGGCGCAACCCGCACAGGCGCCCGCTCAGCCGGCGGCGAAGGCCGCCCCCGCCGCGAAGGCCGCCGAGGCCCCGCAGGGCCCCGAGCTGGTCACGCTGCGCGGCCCGGCCGCCGCGGTCGCGAAGAACATGAACGCCTCGCTGGAGCTGCCGACGGCCACCTCCGTCCGCGCGGTCCCGGTGAAGCTGCTGTTCGACAACCGCATCGTCATCAACAACCACCTCAAGCGCGCCCGCGGCGGGAAGATCTCCTTCACGCACGTCATCGGGTACGCGATGGTGCAGGCCATCAAGGCCATGCCGTCGATGAACTGGTCCTTCGGCGAGAAGGACGGCAAGCCGACCCTCGTCAAGCCGGCGCACGTCAACCTCGGCCTGGCCATCGACCTGGTGAAGCCCAACGGCGACCGCCAGCTCGTCGTGGCCGCCATCAAGAAGGCCGAGACGCTGAACTTCTTCGAGTTCTGGCAGGCCTACGAGGACATCGTCCGCCGCGCCCGTGACGGCAAGCTGACGATGGACGACTTCACCGGCGTGACGGTCTCGCTGACCAACCCCGGCGGCCTCGGCACCGTCCACTCCGTGCCGCGTCTGATGCCCGGCCAGTCCGTGATCATGGGCGTCGGCTCCATGGACTACCCGGCGGAGTTCCAGGGCACCAGCCAGGACACCCTGAACAAGCTCGGCGTCTCCAAGGTCATGACGCTCACGTCGACCTACGACCACCGGGTGATCCAGGGCGCCGCCTCGGGCGAGTTCCTGCGCCAGGTCGCCAACCTGCTGCTCGGCGAGAACGGCTTCTACGACGACATCTTCAAGTCGCTGCGCATCCCCTACGAGCCGGTCCGCTGGCTCCGGGACATCGACGCCTCGCACGACGACGACGTCACCAAGGCCGCCCGCGTCTTCGAGCTGATCCACTCCTACCGGGTCCGCGGCCACGTCATGGCCGACACCGACCCGCTGGAGTACCGCCAGCGCAAGCACCCCGACCTGGACATCACCGAGCACGGCCTCACCCTGTGGGACCTGGAGCGCGAGTTCGCCGTCGGCGGCTTCGCCGGCAAGTCGATGATGAAGCTGCGCGACATCCTCGGCGTGCTGCGCGACTCGTACTGCCGCACCACCGGCATCGAGTTCATGCACATCCAGGACCCCAAGCAGCGCAAGTGGATCCAGGACCGCGTCGAGCGCCCGCACACCAAGCCGGAGCGCGAGGAGCAGCTGCGCATCCTGCGCCGCCTGAACGCCGCCGAGGCCTTCGAGACCTTCCTGCAGACGAAGTACGTCGGCCAGAAGCGCTTCTCCCTGGAGGGCGGCGAGTCCGTCATCCCGCTGCTCGACGCGGTGATCGACTCCGCGGCCGAGTCCCGCCTGGACGAGGTCGTCATCGGCATGGCCCACCGTGGCCGCCTGAACGTCCTCGCCAACATCGTCGGCAAGTCGTACGCGCAGATCTTCCGCGAGTTCGAGGGCAACCTCGACCCGAAGTCGATGCACGGCTCCGGCGACGTGAAGTACCACCTGGGCGCCGAGGGCACCTTCACGGGCCTGGACGGCGAGCAGATCAAGGTCTCGCTGGTCGCGAACCCCTCGCACCTGGAGGCGGTCGACCCGGTCCTGGAGGGCGTCGCCCGCGCCAAGCAGGACATCATCAACAAGGGCGGCACGGACTTCACGGTCCTGCCGGTGGCCCTGCACGGCGACGCGGCCTTCGCGGGCCAGGGCGTGGTGGCCGAGACCCTGAACATGTCGCAGCTGCGCGGCTACCGCACCGGCGGCACGGTCCACATCGTCATCAACAACCAGGTCGGCTTCACCGCGGCCCCCGAGTCCTCGCGTTCCTCCATGTACGCGACGGACGTGGCCCGCATGATCGAGGCCCCGATCTTCCACGTGAACGGCGACGACCCCGAGGCCGTCGTGCGCGTGGCGCGGCTCGCCTTCGAGTTCCGCCAGGCGTTCAACAAGGACGTGGTGATCGACCTCATCTGCTACCGCCGCCGCGGTCACAACGAGTCGGACAACCCGGCCTTCACCCAGCCGCTGATGTACGACCTGATCGACAAGAAGCGCTCGGTGCGCAAGCTCTACACCGAGTCCCTGATCGGTCGCGGCGACATCACCCTGGAAGAGGCCGAGCAGGCGCTGCAGGACTACCAGGGCCAGCTGGAGAAGGTCTTCACCGAGGTCCGCGAGGCCACCTCGCAGCCGGCCGGCGGTGCCGTCCAGGCGCCGCAGGACGGCTTCCCGGTCGCGGTGCCGACCGCGATCTCCTCGGAGGTCGTGAAGCGGATCGCCGAGTCCCAGGTCAACATCCCCGACAGCATCACCGTGCACCCGCGTCTGCAGCCGCAGCTGCAGCGCCGTGCGGCGATGGTCGAGGACGGCACGATCGACTGGGGCATGGGCGAGACCCTGGCCATCGGCTCGCTGCTGCTGGACGGCACCCCGGTCCGCCTCGCGGGCCAGGACTCCCAGCGCGGCACCTTCGGCCAGCGCCACGCGGTGCTGATCGACCGGGAGACCGGCGAGGAGTACACCCCGCTGCAGTACCTCTCCGAGGACCAGGCCCGCCTGAACGTCTACAACTCCCTGCTCTCCGAGTACGCGGCGATGGGCTTCGAGTACGGCTACTCGCTGGCCCGCCCGGACGCGCTCGTGATGTGGGAGGCGCAGTTCGGCGACTTCGTCAACGGCGCGCAGACGGTCGTGGACGAGTTCATCTCGTCGGCGGAGCAGAAGTGGAACCAGACCTCCGGCGTCGTCCTGCTCCTCCCGCACGGCTACGAGGGCCAGGGCCCGGACCACTCGTCCGCCCGCCCGGAGCGGTTCCTCCAGCTGTGCGCGCAGAACAACATGACGGTCGCGATGCCCACGCTCCCGTCGAACTACTTCCACCTCCTGCGGTGGCAGGTGCACAACCCGCACCACAAGCCGCTGGTCGTCTTCACCCCGAAGTCGATGCTGCGCCTGAAGGCCGCGGCCTCGAAGGCGGAGGAGTTCACGAGCGGCGAGTTCCGCCCGGTCATCGGCGACAGCACGGTCGACCCGGCCGCGGTCCGCAAGGTCGTCTTCTGCGCGGGCAAGGTCTACTACGACCTGGAGGCCGAGCGGGTCAAGCGCGGCGTCACGGACACGGCGATCATCCGCATCGAGCGGCTGTACCCGCTGCCGGGTGCCGAGCTGCAGGCGGAGGTCAACAAGTACCCGAACGCCGAGAAGTACCTGTGGGCGCAGGAGGAGCCGGCGAACCAGGGTGCCTGGCCGTTCATCGCGCTCAACCTGATCGACCACCTGGACCTGGCGGTCGGCGCGGACATCCCGGCCGGCGAGCGGCTGCGGCGCATCTCCCGCCCGCACGGCTCGTCCCCGGCGGTCGGCTCCGCCAAGCGCCACCAGGCGGAGCAGGAGCAGCTGGTGCGTGAGGTGTTCGAGGCGTAGGCCTCCGGCGGCTCAGCACACCCAAGGGCCCGGTACCGAGTTTCTGCTCGGTACCGGGCCCTTCGCCTGTCCGTCGGTTGCGGGGACCGTATGCGGGTGCGGTCCGTCGTGGCTGGTCGCGTCGTGGCTGGTCACGCAGTTCCCCGCGTGCCTGGAGAGTCGCAGGAGTCGCACGCGCCCGCAACGCGCCCCGCTCCCGGGTACGCCTCGGCGTCCCGGTAGGGGCTCCGGCTCGGTTCCGCGGCCTCGCGATGCTCGTGACGCTCGTGATGCGGCCGGTCACGTCACGGGCGGCGGCCCTGGGTGATCAGCTCGGTGAGTTCGTCGCTGCGGGACGCGGCCTGCCGGCGCTCCAGAAGACGGCGGCCCCGCTCGTGCGCCTCGCGGAACCCGCCGCCGCAGCCGGTTCCCCGGCCGACGGCACGATTCCCCCGTCGACGGCGATGGTGGTCACGTCACCGCTCCGACAGAACCCGGCGCCGGGATCCGGCGCGCCTTCGCCGGCCGCGCCGGTCCCGCCCCAGACGGCCGAGAGCGGGAGGGGCCACGAGGGATACGGCCGATGACCGCGTCTTGCGGCCTACGCGTCTTGCGGCCTATTCGTCGTCCTCGTCGTCCAGGCGGGCGAGCCAGGTGGCGAGCCGCTCGACGGGCACCTCGAAGTCTGGGTTGAGATCCACGAACGTGCGCAGCTGCTCGGCGAGCCACTCGAAGGTGACCTCTTCCTCGCCGCGCCGCTTCTCCAGCTCCTCGATACCGCGGTCGGTGAAGTACATCGGGTGCGTCTCCTGCGTGTGTGCGTCCAGCGGTGGGTCCGATGACAAGCCTATGCAACGGCCAGGGTGTCTTGACTTTCCCAGGCCGCGATATATCGTGAGTTAGGAAGACGCGATATGGCGTGTCGCGAGTCCCTTGTCCGGCCGAGGAGGTCCCCATGTCCGAGTGGTCCGTCGCCGAGCCGCGGAAGCTCACCTTCGACACCCCTGTGAGCAACCTGAACGTCCGCATCGTCAACGGAACGGTGAACGTGGTGGGCACGGACGAAGGTTCCGCCCGCCTGGAGGTCTCGGACCTCGAGGGACCACCGCTGACGGTCACCCACAAGGGCGGCACGCTCACGGTGGCGTACGAGGACCTGCCCTGGAAGGGCTTCCTCAAGTGGCTCGACCGCAAGGGCTGGCGGCGCAGCGCCGTCGTCTCCCTGGCGGTCCCGGCGAGCACGCGCGTCGAGGTGGGCGTGGTGGGCGCCGGGGCAGTCGTCTCCGGCATCAGCGGCCCCGCGGCGGTCAAGGGCGTCACCGGTGACACGACCCTGGTCGGCATATCGGGGCCGGTCCGCGCGGACACCGTGTCCGGGAACCTGGAGGCCCAGGCCGTCACCGGCGACCTGCGCTTCAACTCGGTCTCGGGCGACCTGACCGTGCTCGAAGGCGCCGGTCCCTCCGTGCGGGCCGACTCCGTCAGCGGCTCCATGATCCTCGACCTGGACCCGGACGGCCCCACGGACGTCAGACTGACCAGCGTCTCCGGCGAGATCGCCATCCGCCTGCCGCACCCGGCGGACGCAGAGGTGGAGGCGAACACCGCGAGCGGCACGATCTCCAACGCCTTCGACGGCCTGCGGGTGCACGGCCAGTGGGGCGCCCACAAGATCACCGGCCGCCTCGGCGCTGGCAACGGCAAGCTGCGTGCCACCACGGTCTCCGGCTCGATCGCCCTGCTGCGCCGCCCGCCACGGGAGGAGGACAGCGCGCGGCCGGCGCACGGTCCCGGATCCGGCCCCTCGACGGGCGCCGCGGCCACCCCGGGGGACAATTCCGTCTCCGGTCAGGACGCCGATGCCGGCAGCGTCCCGGCCGACGGCACGACCGACAAGAAGGTGCTCTGACATGCCCCCCGTCTTCGCCCACGGCCGCCTGCGCCTCTACCTGCTCAAACTGCTCGACGAGGCCCCACGCCACGGCTACGAGGTGATCAGGCTCCTCGAGGAGCGCTTCCAGGGGCTGTACGCGCCCTCGGCGGGCACGGTCTACCCCCGGCTGGCCAAGCTGGAGGCCGAGGGCCTGGTCAGGCACACCACCGAGGGCGGTCGCAAGGTGTACGCCATCACGGACGCCGGCCGCGCGGAACTGGCCGACCGCAGCGGCGAACTTGCCGACCTGGAGCTGGAGATCCGCGAGTCGGTCGCGGAACTCGCCGCCGAGATCAGGGCCGACGTGCGCGGCGCGGCCGGTGATCTGCGCCGCGAGATGCGCGCCGCCGCTTCCGAGGCCCGCCGGGACACGAAGACGGGCGGCGCCGCGGCGGGCCCCTTCACGGAGTACGCCGAGCCGACGGACAAGGAAGCCTGGCGGGCCGCCAAGGAGGAGATGCGCCGGGTCAGGCAGGAGTGGAAGGAGCAGGCCCGCCGCGCCAAGGACGAGAGCCGCCGGGCCCGTGAGGAGGCCGAGCGGGCCCGCCGCCAGGCTCAGGAGGCCCAGGCCCGCGCGCGTGCCCAGGCGCAGGAGGAGATGCAGCGCATCGCCCGCGTGGTCCAGGACCGCGTCCAGGACCACTTCACGCGCGGCGACTGGCCGACCGGCGTCCGGGAAAGCCTGGCCGAAGTGGCCAAGGAGTTCGGCGAGTTCGGCAAGGCCTTCGGCAAGAACTTCGGGAAGGAACCCGCAGACGGCTCCGGGAGGGAGTCCCGGAGCGAGCCAGGAGCGGAGTCGGGGACGGAGTTCGGCGAGGACCGGGCCTCCGGCCGCCCTGCCGGCGAACCGTCCGCCGTCACCGTCCCCGGCGCGCACCTTCCCGACTACTCCGCCGGCCCCGAGGGCTTCCCGGCCGCGTACGAACCGGCCTGGGCGCATGATGACTTCACCGGCGACCCGGCCCGCGACCTGGACCGACTGCTGGACCGCTTCCGCGACGACATCCGCGACGCGGCCCGCGACCACGGCGTCACCACCGACCAGCTCCGCGAGGCGCGCCGTCACCTGTCGTCGGCGGCGGCCCACATCGGCGCGATACTCCGCATGCCGAAGGCCTGACCGGCTGCGCGCAGGACGATGCGGACACCGCGTTCCCCGATCTGCTGCGGCTGATCGACGAACGGTCGACCACCTTCCGCACCAGGTCGCCTCCGCGCCCACCACGTGGTCGGCTGTCCTGCTCAGGGCAGGGTCAGAATGCGGGGGCCCTCCTCGGTGACGGCGACGGTGTGCTCGATGTGGGCCGCACGGCTGCCGTCGACGGTGAGCAGAGTCCAGCCGTCGGTGCCGGTGCGGTAGTCGTCGCGTCCGCCGGCCATGAGCATCGGTTCGATCGCGAGGGTCAGGCCGTGGCGGAGGGGAAAGCCGCGGCGGGGCCGTCCCCGGTTGGGGACATGCGGGTCTTCGTGCATGCGGCGGCCGATGCCGTGCCCTCCGAAGTCGGCAGGCATGCCGCAGCGCGCCGATCGGGCGACGGTACCGATGGCGTGGGAGATGTCGCCGATGCGGTTGCCGGGGGTGGCTGCGGCGATGCCGGCATCGAGGGCGCGCTGGGTGGCGTTGATCAGGTCCACGTCGGCGGGCCGGGGAGTGCCGACGATGAAACTGATGGCGGCGTCGCCGGTCCAGCCGTCGAGCTCCGCACCGCAGTCGACGCTGACCAGGTCGCCGTCGCGCAGGCGGTAGCCGGTCGGGATGCCGTGGCTCACGGCATCGTTGACCGAGGTGCAGATCACCGCGGGGAAGGGGGTGGGGGCGAAGGAGGGCCGGTAGCCGAGGAAGGGCGAGCGGGCCCCGGCCTCGCTGAGGACGGTGCGGGCCGCTTCGTCCAGTTCCTGCAGGGACACCCCGACGCCTGCCGCCTCCCGGACGGCGGCCAGGGCGCGGGCCACGACACGCCCGGCTTCCCTCATCGCGTCCAGCGCCGCGTCGGTCTTGATCTCCACCATGTTCTGCGACTCCCTGCCTCACACCCGCAATCCAATTCTTATACCGGTATTAGTATCACGGGCATGGTGAGGACTCCTTTGACTCCGTGGGAACGGCAGCGCGGAGAGAGGTTCGGCGCACTGCTGCGTCGTGCGCGCGGCGACCGCAGCATGGTGGAGGTCGCCGCAGCGGCGGGAGTGTCCGCGGAGACGCTGCGCAAGATCGAGACCGGTCGGGCGCCGACTCCGGCTTTCTTCACCGTGGCGGCCTTGGCCGCAGCACTGGAGGTGTCCTTGGACGAATTGGCTGCCGCCTGTGCGCAGGACAGCGATTACGGTGAGCAGGCACTTTCGGCATGAACCTCGACGGCGGGTCCGGTTCCCCCGCAGAGGTACCGGGGCCTGTGGTCCTCTCGTCGGCGCCGAAGAGGCGCGCGAGGTGGAACGGCCGTGTTCGGCCGGCGGCTGCGGCGGTGGCCGAGCCGGTCCACGACAGAACGGCACCGACCGGGGAGCCGCCCCCGGGCAGAACAGTCTGTGCAGGAGGCCGCCGGCTTGCGGCCGAAGGAGGAATGACCCCGAGGCGGGACGTGCACCTCGTGCATCCCGCACGCCTCGTGGAGCGCTGCTCCACGAGGCGGGCGAGCCAGGCGGATCAGCTGGTGGTCAGCACGATCTTTCCGAACTGCTCACCGGACGCGAGCCGTTCGAAGCCCTCGCGGGCCCGATCCATGGGGAGCACCTCGTCGATGACGGGCCGTACCCCGGTCGCGGCGCAGAAGGAGAGCAGGTCCTCCAGTTCCTCCTTGGTCCCCATGGTGGAACCGACGACCTTCAGCTCCAGGAAGAAGATCCGGGTCAGCTCGGCGTGCGAGGGCCGGTCGCCGCTGGTGGCGCCGGAGATGACGATCGTCCCGCCGGGCCGCAGCGACTTCACCGAGTGCGACCAGGTGGCGGCGCCGACCGTCTCGATGACGGCGTCCACGCGCTGCGGCAGCCGCGCTCCCGTCTCGACCGCCTCGACGGCGCCCAGCTCCAGCGCCCGCTTCCGCTTCGCCTCGTCCCGGCTGGTGGCGAAGACCCGCAGGCCGGCCGCCTTGCCGAGCACGATCGCGGCCGTGGCGACACCGCCGCCCGCACCCTGCACGAGGACCGAGTCACCGGGCCGTACCCCGGCGTTGGTGAACAGCATCCGGTACGCCGTCAGCCAGGCCGTCGGCAGACAGGCCGCCTCCTCGAAGGACAGCTCCTTGGGCTTGGGCAGGATGTTCCAGGTCGGCACGGCGACCTGCTCGGCGAAGGTGCCCTGGTAGCGCTCGGTGAGGATGGAGCGCGGCTCGTTCGGGCCGACGCCGTGGCCGGTCTGGCCGATGACGGAGTGCAGGACGACTTCGTTGCCGTCCTCGTCCACTCCGGCGGCGTCGCAGCCGAGGATCATCGGCAGCCGGTCCTCCGGGAGGCCCACGCCTCGCAGGGACCAGAGGTCATGGTGGTTGAGGGAGGCGGCCCTGACGTCGATGGTGCTCCAGCCGGGGCGGCCCTCGGGCGCCGGACGCTCTCCCAGCTCAAGGCCGGAGAGCGGCTGGTCGCGGTCGATTCGGGCGGCGTAGACAGCGAACATGCAGCCGACGATAGGTGCGCGGCGCAGCGGACGGAACCGCAAGCGTCTGTGAGACACGCCCTCTTGCGCGAACCGACGCGGCGTCAACCCCGAAGGCCCGCTCCGAGTGACGCGAACGGGCGGACGGCCGGGCAGAGAAATGGCCCCGCCCGAAGGGGCGGGGCCATTGACGCAACGTCAGAGACGGGCGACGCCTTCGGCACGGGCGGCAGCCGCGACCGCCGCGGTGACGGCCGGCGCGACCCGCTCGTCGAACGGCGACGGAATCACGTAGTCGGCGGCGAGGTCGTCCCCGACCACCGAGGCCAGCGCCTCGGCCGCCGCGATCTTCATCCCCTCGGTGATCCGCGTGGCCCGCACCTGCAGCGCCCCGGCGAAGATGCCGGGGAAGGCCAGCACGTTGTTGATCTGGTTCGGGAAGTCCGACCGCCCGGTCGCGACGACCGCCGCGTACTTGTGCGCCACCTCCGGGTGCACCTCCGGGTTCGGGTTGGCCATCGCGAAGACGAAGGCGCCCTCGGCCATGGAGGCCACGGCCTCCTCCGCGACCGTACCGCCGGAGACGCCGATGAACACGTCCGCGCCCGCCAGCGCGGCCTCCAGCGAGCCGCTGATGCCCGCCTTGTTCGTGAAGGAGGCAAGCTCCTTCTTGACCGGCGTCAGGTCGTCCCGGTCGGCCGAGACGACACCCTTGCGGTCCGCCACCGCCACGTCCCCGATGCCGGCCTCGATCAGCATCTTGGCGATGGCGACACCGGCCGCGCCGGCGCCCGAGATGACGGCCCGCAGCTGCCCGATCTCACGGCCGCTCAGCCGAGCCGCGTTCCGCAGCGCCGCCAGCGTCACGACGGCCGTGCCGTGCTGGTCGTCGTGGAAGATCGGGATGTCGAGGCGTTCCTGGAGCCGGCGCTCGATCTCGAAGCACCGGGGCGCCGAGATGTCCTCCAGGTTCACACCGCCGAAGGAGGGGGCGAGCCGGACCACGGTCTCGACGATGTCGTCGACGTCCGTGCAGTCGAGCGCGATCGGCACGGCGTCCACGCCGCCGAACTGCTTGAACAGGATCGCCTTGCCCTCCATGACGGGGAGGGATGCCTCGGGACCGATGTCCCCGAGTCCGAGCACGGCCGTACCGTCGGTCACGACGGCGACCACCGAGGACTTCCATGTGTAGTCGTTGACCAGCTCCGGCTGCTCCGCGATCGCGGTGCACACGCGCGCGACGCCGGGCGTGTACGCGAGGGAAAGGTCGTCCTTGTCGCGGATCGGCACGGTGGCCTGCACAGCCATCTTGCCGCCACGGTGCAGCGCGAACGCGGGATCGAAGGAATCGAGGGGCTCGGCCCCGCTGTCCTGATCCGTACTGTCGTCGCTGCGAGGATTGACGATCTCCGCTGCCACTTCGTTTTACCCCTTAGGTATGCATGGTTTGAGGGTCGACCACTCCTGGTGAGGGGTGGGCGGGCACCGCGCACGGCCGTTGCTGATAAGGGCAGGCCTTGCGCGACGGGCGCGCCGCACACGCGCCCTGAGCCCCGGATGAGGGGTGTAAAGAACCTTCTTACCGGACAGACGGCGCCCACGACGAGTCCATTGGGTACAAGGTCACATCACGCGACCGGAAAGCCGCAGCAAGATGACATGCCGCTGACGGATTTCACGAGCCGCTGTCGAGTCGGTCACATGCCGGGCTCGTACGGGACTCCTGCCGGGCTCCTGACGGGCTGCTCGCAGTGGCGCAAAAGGTGCGATCCCTACGACCACATCGTGAGACACACCGAAGCTTTTCCGGCCTGCGGACCTGATCTCCGCAGATGGTTCGGCGCCGATCGACCGAGGATGTACCGACCTGGGCGGGTTCGTGGGCCACCCGTTATCCGATTTTGACATAGGCATGCACCTGAATGGCCTAGTCCGAATGGCAAGATGCCGTAAACCCACGAGGTCGCGACACCCGAAGGTGTGTGTTCTCGTCGACCCATCGGCACCTCTTCCCACCAGCCGGAGGAACCCACGATGACCGCAAGCTCCACCCGTCGTACGACCGCCGCGCACTCCCGGCTAGCCGCGGTCGGTGCGATCGCGGTCGCGGGCGCTCTGGTACTCACCGGCTGCGGTGACCAGACAAAGCACAAGGACCACGCCGCGAGCTCCTCCGCCGCCAGCGCCCCGCTGGCCGACAAGCTCCCGCAGGACATCCGGGACAAGGGTGTCGTCAAGGTCGGTTCGGACATCGCGTACGCCCCGGTGGAGTTCAAGGACTCCTCCGGCAAGGTCGCCGGCCTGGACCCCGAACTCGGCGCCGCCCTGGGCAAGCAGCTCGGTGTGAAGTTCGAGTTCGACAACGGCACCTTCGACGGCCTGCTCACCGGTCTGCGCTCGGGCCGCTACAACATCGCCATGTCCGCCATGACGGACAACAAGAACCGCCAGGAGGGCGTCGACCCGGACACCAGCAAGAAGGTCGGCGAGGGCGTCGACTTCGTCGACTACCTGACCGCCGGTGTCTCCATCTACACCCGCAAGGGCGACACCAAGGGCATCGAGTCCTGGACCGACCTGTGCGGCAAGAAGATCGCCGTCGAGCGCGGCACCGTCTCGGAGGACCTGGCCAAGCAGGAGGCCAAGAAGTGCCCGGGCGGCAAGAAGCTGACCATCGAGGCATTCGACGACGACCAGCAGTCCCAGACCCGTCTGCGCTCGGGCGGCGTGGACGCGGCCTCCTCCGACTTCCCGGTCGCCGCGTACGCGGTGAAGACCTCCGGCGGCGGCAAGGACTTCCAGATCGTCGGCCAGCAGGTCGAGGCGGCCCCGTACGGCATCGCGGTCTCCAAGAAGGACACCCAGCTGCGGGACGCGATACAGGCCGCGATGAACGCCATCATCAAGAGCGGCGAGTACCAGAAGATCCTCGAGAAGTGGGGCGCCCAGGACGGCGCCGTCAAGGAGTCCGTGATCAACGGCGGCAAGTGACCCGCGTGATTCGAAGCCGATTCGAAGCGGCCACCGAGAGGCAACACCCGTGACTGACATCGAGAAGACGGCCGGGGCGGCCACCGCCCCCCAGGCCGGCCCGGAGGCCATCAGGGCCATCCCGGTCCGGCACTACGGACGCTACGTGTCCGCCGTCATCGCGATCGCGCTGCTCGTCGCGATCATCTACGCGTTCGGCCAGGGCCGGATCAACTGGCAGGCGGTCCCCGACTACTTCTTCGACGACCGGATCATGACCGGCGTCAGCAAGACCCTCCTGCTGACGGTCCTGTCGATGCTGATCGGCATCGTCGGCGGCATCCTCCTCGCGGTGATGCGGCTGTCGAAGAACCCGGTGACCTCGTCCATCGCCTGGTTCTACATCTGGTTCTTCCGCGGCACCCCGGTGCTGGTCCAGCTGTTCCTGTGGTTCAACCTGGGTCTGGTCTTCACCTACATCGACCTCGGCCCGTTCTACAAGCAGTACTGGTCCGTGTTCATGACGCCGCTGCTGACGGCGCTGCTCGGCCTCGGCCTGAACGAGGCCGCGTACATGGCCGAGATCTGCCGGGCCGGTCTGCTGGCGGTCGACGAGGGCCAGACCGAGGCGGCCCACGCGCTCGGCATGAGCCACGGCAAGACCCTGCGCCGGGTGATCATCCCGCAGGCGATGCGCGTGATCGTGCCGCCGACGGGCAACGAAGTGATCAACATGCTGAAGACGACCTCGCTCGTGGCGGCCGTCCAGTATCCAGAACTGTTCCGTTACGCCCAGGACATCGGCCAGAACTCCGGTGCCCCGGTGGAGATGTACTTCCTCGCCGCGGCCTGGTACCTGATCATGACGTCGGTGCTGAGCGTCGGCCAGTACTACATCGAGCGGTACTACGCCCGCGGCTCCAGCCGTCAGCTGCCGCCGACGCCGTGGCAGAAGGTGAAGGCCAACATGTTCTCCCTGGGCCGCAAGAAGGGAGCCGTGACCGCATGAGCGACAAGCTCGGCAAGACGGACACCCCCCTGACCCGGCCGCAAGGCGGGAACGTCCCGATGGTCAAGGCCGAGGACGTGCACAAGTCCTTCGGCTCCGTCGAGGTCCTCAAGGGCATCGACCTGGAGGTCAAGCCCGGTGAGGTGTTCTGCCTCATCGGCCCCTCCGGCTCCGGCAAGTCGACCTTCCTGCGCTGCATCAACCACCTGGAGAAGATCAACGCCGGGCGGCTGTACGTGGACGGCGAGCTGGTCGGCTACCGCCAGCAGGGCGACAAGCTGTACGAGCTGCGCGACCGCGAGGTCGCCATGAAGCGCCGCAACATCGGCATGGTCTTCCAGCGCTTCAACCTGTTCCCGCACATGACGGCCCTGGAGAACGTCATGGAGGCGCCGGTCCAGGTCAAGGGGCAGAGCAAGTCGGAGGCCCGGGAACGGGCGCAGCAGCTGCTGGCGCGCGTGGGCCTGGCCGACAAGTCCGGGAACTACCCTTCCCAGCTCTCCGGCGGCCAGCAGCAGCGGGTGGCGATCGCCCGTGCCCTGGCGATGGACCCCAAGCTGATGCTGTTCGACGAGCCGACCTCGGCCCTCGACCCGGAGCTGGTCGGTGACGTCCTCGACGTCATGCGCGACCTCGCCGAGTCGGGCATGACGATGGTCGTCGTCACCCACGAGATGGGCTTCGCCCGGGAGGTGGGCGACAGCCTGGTGTTCATGGACGGCGGTGTGGTGGTCGAATCCGGCCATCCCCGGGACGTCCTGACCAACCCGCAGCACGAGCGGACGCAGTCGTTCCTGTCCAAGGTGCTGTAGTCGGCGCTCGAAGGGGCGGTACGGATCCTCGTACCGCCCCTTCCGCATGTCCGCTCCAGGGCTGCTCCCAGACTGCTCCGGAGCTGTACCGGGCCTACACCGGGCCTGCATCGGGGCTGTTCCGGGCCTTTACCGGGGCTGCGTGGGGGCTGTTCGACGGCGATCCGCCTCGTACCGCTTGGCCTGATCCATGCGGGCGTACCGCCGGATGCCCTCGGCGGCGTTGCTCCGGGGTGCGCTCTCGTCGATCATGTGGTCCCCGTTCATGAAGACTCGCCCGGCGGACCAGGTCCGCGAGCGGCGATGCCGCCGGTGCCGCCGGCGGTCATCGATCCCCGCCCCTCACTCTGCCACGTAATACCCTGTAAGCAGAACCGTCTATTACCAACCCCCCTCGACCGCAGAACGCCGCCCTGGTAAGGACTACAAGTGGAACTGGCCTACTACTCGGACTACGCCGTACGCCTCGTCAACAGCGAGGAGCCGGTCCGGGGCAAGGACGCGCTCACCTCGGTCGAGGCCGTCCGCGATCTGTTCGGCGTCAACGCGACGGCGGCCCGCCGCGCCACCGACGCCGACGTCACGCGCTTCAGGTCGGTACGGGCCCGGCTGCGCGCGGTCTTCGAGGCGGCCGACAAGGGCGACGAGACGCTCGCCGTGGACCTGCTGAACTCGCTCCTCCTGGAGTTCCCGGTCAGCCCGCAGATCTCCGGGCACGACCACCGCGACGAGGACGGCCGCCCCCTGTGGCACATGCACCTGGCCGACCACCCCTCCAACGCCACCGCGGGCTACGCGGCCATCGCGGCGATGGGCCTGGCCTTCCACCTGACCGAGTACGGCGTGGACCGCCTGGGCCTGTGCCAGGCGGCCCCCTGCCGCAACGCCTACCTGGACACCTCCACGAACCGCTCCAGGCGCTACTGCTCCGACCGCTGCGCGACCCGCGCCAACGTGGCCGCCTACCGGGCCCGCAAACGCCTGGAGGCCGACAGGGAGGAGAGCAGCGGCCTCACGGCCGACAACGCCCAGCGCAGCAGCGCCAGCGGCGAACGCTGACCGGCCCCGAGCGGCCGGTACCGGAACCGGGCCGTGCCGAGGATCAGCTCCTCCGGCACGACCCCGTAGTCGGTGCTGTCCCCGCCCGCGTACGGGTTGTCCCCGAGCACCCACCAGCCGCCCCCGCGCCGCTCCACGGCCCGCTTGACGACCAGCAGGTCCTGCTGGAACGGATGACGCAGGACCACGACGTCCCCCGGCCTGACCACGGCCCCGTACTGCAGCAGCAGCCGGTCCCCGTGATGGAGCGTGGGCACCATGGACGGGCCCGTCACCTCGGCCACCCCGAAGGGCGCCCCGGCCCTCCCCCGCTCGGTCTCCTGCGACAGTTCCGGCATCCCCGGCACCTCCCCGGTCCGTTCCTCCACCAGTCCCAGTCTGACCCCGGACTTTTGTCCTAAGCCGCAGGGGGCACTCGCGAAAACCCGTGGCTCAGGGAGTAATGTCCCACCTGAGAAGACGATCACGAGGAAGGAATGCTCCATGCTTTCCCGCCTGTTTGCCCCCAAGGTCAAGGTCAGCGCGCACTGCGACCTGCCCTGCGGTGTGTACGACCCGGCCCAGGCCCGCATCGAGGCGGAGTCGGTGAAGGCCGTGCAGGAGAAGATGGCCGCCAACGACGACCCGCACTTCCAGGCGCGCGCCACCGTCATCAAGGAGCAGCGCGCGGAGCTGGCGAAGCACCACGTCTCCGTGCTCTGGAGCGACTACTTCAAGGCGCCCCACTTCGAGAAGTACCCGGAGCTGCACCAGCTGGTGAACGACGCCCTGAAGGCCCTCTCGGCCGCCAAGGCGTCCACCGACCCGGCGACGGGCCAGAAGGCGCTGGACTACATCGCCCAGATCGACAAGATCTTCTGGGAGACCAAGAAGGCCTGATTCCGGTCATGCCGCTTGACCTGCGATTTATCCGATCGCCCGGTCTCCCTGTCCGCACCCGGGCCGCAGGCCGCCGAGCACGGCGTCCCTGACGGTCCGGGTGCGGTCTTCTTCGCCCGGCCACAGGTGGCGAAGGTCCGCAGCGTGATGACGGCGGACGCGTGGCCGAGGACGAGCTGGACCCGATTGCCGCTCACCCCGTCGGCGACGAGGGCGGAGGACGGCGGTGGTTGAGAGGCTCGCTCCCCGTCGACAGCCGCTCCTTGGAGAGGCACGCGAAGAGGTGCGCGAGGGAGCGCCGGCCTCGAAGTCGGCGTCCACACCTTCAGGCCGAGCAGCTCGCCGGACCGATCACGCGGGGCAGGAACGCAGCCGAACACAGCGCCCGATGGCGCATGTTGGGCTCATGACGCGTCGTGCCGGGCGGCGATACGGGTCACGACGACCTCGACGGTGACCCGCTCCGCGGCATCGCGGGCTGTGAGGTGGGAGAGCACGGCGGCCCCCACCCGGTCGTGGACGTTCTGGGCGATGTCCAGCGCCCGCTGGCCCTCGGCCAGGACGCAGCGCACCTCGATGTGCCACCCCGAACCGTCCGGCGCCCGGTCGGCGCGGACGCCTGCCTCGGGCGATGTGCGGTCCGGCGTGGCCTCCGTCCGGGTGGGCGCGGCAGCTGCCGCGAGGCGACGGGAGAGACGGGGCTGCAGACCCGCCACGCCGGGAACCGCGAGGGCTGCCTCGGCCGCGACACCGAGGAGCGTGGCCGTGCGGACGGCGGTCATCACGCACCGCCGCCCGTCGTGACGCCGGGGCGGAGGGGCGGCTCCGGCTCCAGGACGTCGACCACGGTGATGTCGACGGCCGTCAGGGCGAGACCCAGGGCCTGTCCGGCCGAGTGAAGAACCGATCGGCGCACCTCACGGACCTGGTCGGGCAGCGGGCGGTCCAGCGCGGCGGCCAGGGTCATGGTCACCCGCACGTCGGCGCCTTCGCCCTCGGGTACGAGCCGGCAGGTCGCGGCCCTCGCACCGGGAACCGTGTCCGCCGCCTGCCGCAGCACCCTCGCCGCGGCGTTCTCGGCGATCCGCAGGTCCCGGTCCGGGTCGGCCAGCGGCAGCAGCCGTCCGAGCCGTACCTCTGCCTTGACGATGTTCATGATGCGGGCGGCGAGCGCAGGGAGACGAGGAGTGTCCTCGGCGCGCAGCGCCCGGGTGGCCGCGTTCACCGTGGCCAGTCCCTCGGCGGCCTCGCGGCAGTGAGGGCAGGAGACGGTGTGCGGGTCGTCGACGGCCGGTGCCGCGTCCCGCGCCTGCTCCCAGACCCGGCTGAGCAGACGGCCGCAGGGCAGCACCTCATCACCCGCGAACGGGGGCGTGCCGGTGGCCCGGCCGGTAGGGGGCCCGTCGGCTTCGGGAGGTTCGGAGGCCGGCGTGTGCGGGTCGTCTAGCGCCATGGGCCCATCGCCTCCTGCAGGGATCGGCGTGCCCTGAACAGTCTGCCGCGTACCGTCTGCTCGCTGGTCCGTGTCACGTGGGCGATCTCCTTGTAGGACAGGCCCTGCACCTCCCGCAGGATCCAGCAGAGCCGCTGCCCGGCGTTCAGGTCGCCGAGCGCGCGGCACAGGGCGGCGGAGGCCGCGTCCTGCTCAGCGGACCGGGCGGGCTGGCTCCAGGCGTCTTCCGCCGCGGGCTCGGCGACCGTGTCCAGCAGGAGGAGCGGCGGCCGTCGCCGGCGCATGGTCAGACAGCGGTTGACGGTGATCCGGTACATCCAGGTACGGAACTGCGCGCTGTGGCGGTATTCCGGCAGTCGCCGCCAGGCGCTGACGAAGGCGTCCTGAACGGCGTCCTCGGCGTCCTCGGGGTTGCCGAGCATGCCGTGGGCCAGAGCAAGGAGGGGCCGGCCGTGCCGCTGGACGAGAACGGCGAAGGCCTCTTCGTCCCCCTCGGCCGCCCGTACGGCCAGGAGTCCGTCCGGCAGGTCGCATCCCAGCGGTGGGAAGGCAGTGCGTTCGGTCATGGCGCTCCCGCGCAGGGCTCGCTCGGACTGTCCGGGTACCCGCGAGGCCATCTGTGACACACATCACATTCGACGCCCGTGAGGAATGGGGCGCCCGATATGTCCAACCTTGCGAAGGGCGCCACACCGGTGTCCGACCGACCCGATCGAGGCGACCGCCATGACGGACAACATCACCAGCGTCGGCGGGGGCAGCCGGCCCGATGCGGGCGTGAGCGCGCTGAAGGGCCGTACCGGAGCCGACGCTCCGGCCGAGACACGGGGGAAGACAACCATCGCGGACGGCGTGGTGGCCAAGATCGCGGGCATGGCCGCCCGTGAGGTACCGGGTATCCACAACCTCGGGGCGGGCGTGGCGCGCGCCTTCGGCGCCGTGCGGGACCGCGTTCCCGGCACAGGCGCAGCCGTCACGCGGGGGGTGAAGGTCGAGGTCGGCGAGCAGCAGGCCGCCGTGGACCTGGACGTCGTCGTCGAGTACGGCGTCTCCATCGTCGACGTCGCCGGCGACGTCCGTACCAATGTGATCAACGCCGTGGAGCGGATGACAGGCCTGGAGGTCGTCGAGGTGAACATCGCCGTCGACGACGTCCACCTGCCGGACGAGGAGGAAGAGGCCGAACCGGACGAGGGCCGCGTGAGGTGATCCCCCGCCCCACCGCCCTCGGGGTGGGCGCGGGGTGATCGCGTGGACGGGGACGTACGTTCGTGAGACGGGTGAGTGCAAGATGAACGCAGCATTGGCGGGCCTCGTGGCCGGCATGGCCCTGGGCTTCGCGGGTTACTTCGGCGGCTTCTGGGCATTTCTGCTGGTACTCGTCCTCGGTGCGGTGGGGCTGGTCGTCGGCCTCGCCGTGCAGGGCGACCTCGCCCTCCGGGTACGGAGGCAGCGGTGAGGACCCGGCCCGGTTCCCCCGGCGAGGGGTCGGGCCCGGACCCGCCGGCGTCGGCCGTCGCCCTCCCGCCCCCGGCCGAGCGTGGCGCCACCGTCATCCCGGACAGGGTGGTCGCCCGTATCGCCGTCCAGGCCGCGCGGACGGCGCAGTCGCGGCGCGCCGCCGTTCCGCCCGGTCGGAGCGCAGCGGGGGCCCCGAGCGCCTCCGCCGCCGTCCGTACCGGAACGGTGCGCCTGCACCTGACCATGGACCTGCCCTACCCCACGGACATCGCCGGTGTCTGCGAGCGGATCCAGCAGGACGTCGCCGACCGGGTGGCCCAGCTCACCGGCTTGCGGGTGCGAGAGGTCACCCTCACCGTGCGACGGCTGCTGACCGCCGACGCGAGCCGGAGGCGGGTCCGGTGAGCGGCGACGCGACCCGGGCCGCCCGGCACACCCTGCACGAAGGGGGCGCGCGATGACACCCGACCCCGGTTCTCCCGGCCGTGGCTCCGCGCCGTCCGCCCACCGCGCCACAGCGCCGCTGCGCACGGACGGCGAACGTGGCAGCGGACACCGGACCCGCCGCCCCTGGTCCGCGCGCCGCGTCCCCGCGGCGCTGGTCGCCTCGGTGATCCTCGTGGCAGCGGTCGCCGCGCTCGTCGACGTCATCGCCGTACGGGCGGGACGCCGGGCGGCAGCCTGGCGACGGCACCTGGCCGACGCACTGGCCACCCGCCCCGTGGACGACGTGTGGATGCTCACGGGAGCCGCCGTGGCCGCCGCCGTCGGCGTCTGCCTGATCATCCTGGCCCTCACCCCCGGCCTACGCCACTGGCTGCCCCTGCGCTCCCCCTCCGACTGCCCTGGGCTGCGGGCCTCCCTGGACCGCGACGGCGCCGCCGACCTGCTGCGGGACGCCGCCATGCGGGTCCCCGGAGTCGGCGCGGCGCGCGTCCGGGTGCGCCGCCACCGCATCAAAGCCCGCGCGGACGTCCGCTTCCGCGAGCCCCGGCAGGTCAAGGACGACCTCACCGCCGTGCTCGACGAGGAACGCGACCGGCTGGCCCTCGCTCGTCCTCCCCGCATCGTCGTACGGGTGCGGCAACGCACCCACTGACCGGAATCCCGCAGCACCGGAGCCCGCACCATGACACCGCGATCCGCACTCAACCGCAGCCTGCTGGCCCTGGCCGGACTGGTCCTGCTCGGCGGCGGACTGCTGATCCTCTTCGCCGGGCTCGGCCTCTACCGGCGATACGATCTGGTCCCGCCCGCCGGCTGGCCGCTGAGCACCCCGGACGATGTCCTGCTCAGCTCCGCCGACCGGGCCCGCTGGAGCAGTCAGGGCTGGTGGTGGTGGCCTGCGGTCATCGCCGCCCTCGCTCTCGCCGCCCTGCTCGCCCTGGGGTGGCTGCTCGCCCAGCTGAGCCGACGCCGTCCCGGAACGCTGCCCGTCGGCGGCACACCCCCGCAGGAGGGCGTACAACTGCGCGACCGCGCGCTCGGCGACGCGATCGCGACCGAAGCCGGTGCCCTGCCGGAGGTCGAGCATGCGGCTGTACACATCACCGGCCGACCAGCCCGTCCCCGCACCAGCGTCAGGCTCACCCTCACCCCTCTCGGCGCCCCCGGCGCCGCTCTCGGCGCCCTCTGCGAAGGTCCGCTCCGAACCGCTCGCCGGTCCACCGGCCTGTCCGACCTGCCCGCCGATGTCCGCCTCCAGATCGCCCGCCACCCACCGCACCGCGCGGAATAGGGCCTGAGGAGGAGAGGTGCCGCCCTCGGCTGGGCAACTGCCACTGACCGAGTGACGCACACTGTGTTCCTCCCGGCTGAGGCAGAGCGACATCGGCAGGCGGAAGCCGGGAGCTTCCATGCGCGGGCCGTGGCATGCGACTGCATCTGCCGCATGCCACCGGCCCACCGAGGCCGGCCCCTTCCCAGGCCACGGGAAGGAGGCCACGCGTGGTGCTCGTCGGACAGGGTGTGGGCTTTCTGCGGGCATCTGGTGAACGTGGCCGTGTCCCGGGCAGGTATCGCCTAGGGTGCTAGCCGCCCTTCGCGCTCGCGACGTTGCGGGCGCCGGGCGGGAGAGCGGGGGCGTCATGGACGTGGTGCTTGTTGCGGAGGAGCCCGGCGCGGCCGACCAACTCCGGTCCTTACGGCAGTGGCTGGCCGGTGACCAGCTCTTGCGGGGCCGTGTCGAGGCGCGGGAGCGGGGGCCGGAGCCCGGTACCCTCGGGCCGGTGCTGGAGGCGCTCGTGGTGGCCCTCGGCCCGGGCGGGGCGGCGACCGCCTTCGCCACCGGTGTCATCGCCTGGCTGCGCAGCCGGCGCGGTGAGGTCCACCTCAAGATGACGCTCCCGGACGGCCGGTCGCTGGAACTGACCGCCAAGCGCGTGGCCGGCCTCGACGCCGCCGCGCTGCGGCAGCAGGTGACCGACCTCGTTGAGTTGACGAGCAACGACGAGCGACAAGAACTGCGGTGAGCGACCTGTCCGGGGCGGGCGCGCGTGTGCTGCTCCTCGCCACCGCCCGCCACGACGGCCCCACCCTGCCCCCGGTGCCCTCCGCCGCCACCACACTCGACGCGCTGCGGACGGCCCTGATCGAGCGGTGCGGCGTGCCGCCCTCCCACATCCGCGCGGAACTCGACCCGCCCGACGCGAGATCGATGGCGCAGGCGGTCGCGGAGGAGGCGCAGCGGGCGGACACCGTGCTGCTGGTCCACTTCGTCGGGCACGGGCTGCTCGACCAGGACGGCGAGTTGTATCTGGCCGCCCGCAGCACCGACCGGCTCGATCCCGGCCTGGCCGGGCATCAGGCACTGTCCTTCTCCGCACTGCGGCAGGCGCTCGCGGCGAGCCGGGCGTCATCCGTCGTCCTCCTGCTCGACTGCTGCTTCTCCGGCCGCCCCGCTCTGGGACGCGGCCTGTCCGTCCCGGCGTTCAGCATGGATCCCACGCCGGGCCTGTACTTCATCGGCTCCGCCGAGCAGCTCGCGCTCGCCCCGCCGGACGCCACACGCACGGCGTTCACCGGCGCGCTCATCGACGTCCTCACCCACGGCGACCCGCGCGGCCCGCACCAGCTGACCCTGGACCTGGTGTACGACGCGGTGTTCCGGACCATGCGGGACCGGCAGCTGCCCCTGCCCCGCAGGCAGGCCGAGGGCCGCACCGGAAGCCTGGTCGTCGCCTCCAACCCCGCGGTGCCCGCCCAGACAGAGCCGGCCGAGGCGGCCGAGCCCGCACCGGGCCGCTGCCCCTATCCGGGCCTGAGTTCCTTCGGGCCGGAAGACGCCCGGCTGTTCTGCGGGCGCGAGCGGATGCTCGAACGGGTGCTCACCGCGCTGGAGGAATCCGCCGGCACGCCCGCCGGGGCGGGACCATGGGTTCTGATCGGCCCCTCCGGCTCCGGAAAGACCTCCCTGCTCAACGCCGGGCTGCTGCACCGGCTGCGGGAGAACGGCCTGGCCGGCTCGGCGGGCTGGCCGGTGCTGCGCCTCACCCCGGGCGCGAGTCCGCTGCGGCGCCTGGCCGCTCTGCTCGACGTACCGGCCGAGGAGGCCCGGGAACTCCTGCGTACGGCGCCGGAACGGGCCACGGACCTGGTCGACCGGCTGCTCGCCGACCGGCCCGGACAGCGGCTGATCGTCCTCGTCGACCAGTTGGAGGAGGTGTTCACGCTCTGCCGGAGCGACGAGGAACGGACGGCGTTCCTCCGGGCGTTGACCGTCATCGCCACGCCGGCGAAGGCCACGTCCGCGACGCCGCCCGGCCTGCCCTCGCCCTCGCCCTCGCCCTCGCCCTCGACGCCACCGGAGCCACCGGAGCCACCGGAGCCACCGGCGGGGCCCCTCTCCGCGACACCACCGGCCGGACCATCCGCCGCCGCACCACGGACGGAACCCTCCGCCGTGACACCACCGGCAGAACCCGTCGCCCTCACGACGCTCCCGGCCGAGCCGGCCCCCGTCACGGCATCGGACGGCAGCCCGCCGCGGGCGCTGGTCGTCCTCGCGCTGCGTGCCGACTTCTACGGCCGGGCCACCTCGGAACCCGACCTCCTGGCCGCGCTGCGGGACCGCCCCCTGCTGGTCGAGCCCATGCGGGCCGAGGAACTGCGCGCCGCGATCGAGGAGCCGGCCGTACGGACGGGGCTGGAGCTCGACGACGGGCTCGCCGATCTGATGCTTCACGAGTTCGGTGCCATGAACGGCGGGCAGCCCGCGGCCGGGGCGCTGCCGCTGCTGTCCCACGCGCTGCTCACGACCTGGAAGCACCGCGCCGGATCACGTCTCACCTTCGCCGGATACCGGAAGACCGGCGGCATCGCCGAGGCGGTGGCGAACACCGCCGAGGAGGTGTACGAGACCCTCGACCCGGACGGCAGGCAGGCCGTCAAACACCTGCTCACCCGCCTGGTCCGGGTCGGCAGCGACTCCCCCGACACGGCCCAGCCCGTGGAGCGTCCCACCCTGCTGCACGGCCTGCCCGACGCCGCCGCCCGGCAGGCGCTCGAGCGGCTCACCGAGGCCCGGCTGCTCACGCTCGACCAGGACACCGTACGCATCAGCCACGAGGCGCTGATCCGCGCCTGGCCCCGGCTGCGGGAATGGGTCGACGCGGACCGCGAATGGCTGCGCGCCCGCCAGCAGCTCGCCGACGACGCCCGGTCCTGGGAGCAGTCCGGGCAGGACCCCTCGCTGCTGTACCGCGGCAACCGGCTGGCCGGGGTGCGCGACCGGGCGGCGGGGGCCTCCGCCGGCACGCGGGACCTGGAGCCCCGGCCGGCGGCGTTCCTCGAGGCGTCCGTCCGCCGGCAACGCCGCAGCGTCCGGCGCACCAGGTTCGCGGTGATCGTGCTCGCCGTGCTGTTCCTGGCCGCCTCGGTGGGACTGGCCGGCTCCGTCGTCTTCCAGCGGCGAGCCGAGCGGGCGCGCCAGCACGAGCTGGCACGGTATCTCGCGGCCGAGGCCGAGGACCTGCGCGACCGGCAGCCGGACCTGGCCAAGCAGCTCAGTCTGCTGTCGTTCCAGATCGACCACGAGGCCGGCCGGGGCGCCCTGCTGAACAGCCAGCGCACCCCGGGCCTGATCAACGACGGTCATCCGGCACACGACCTTGCGACCAGCGCGGACGGCAGTGTCCTCGCGATCTCGACCGGGGACTCGATCGTGCTGCGCACCCGCGGCGGCTCCCACCGGATCGGGGCGACGGCCGGCCCGATCGCCGTCAGCCGGGACGGGAAGACCCTGATCACGGCCACCTACGGCAGCGGCCGGTCGACCATCACGACAGTGCGGCTGTGGGACGTCTCGCGGCCCGCGCGTCCACGGCAGACCGCGGCGCTCAGGACGGACCACCCCGTCACCTCGCTCGCTGCCGGTGCGGACGGCAGCACCGTGTTCGCCGGGCTGGCGAACGGTGACGTCCGGCTCTGGGACATCCGCGACCGAGCCGCACCGGCCGCCCTGCCGACCCTGCACGGGCACAGCAGACAGGTCGACTCGCTGGCCGTCTCGCCCCGGCGCGGGCTGCTGGCGTCCATGAGCGTGGACGGCCGGATCCTGCTCTGGAACGTGTCCGACGTGAGGCATCCCGGGCGGGCCGCCACACTCGCCGGGGCGCCGTTCACCGACTCGGGCGACCACAACCCCCTGCACCGGGTGGCGTTCGACCGGACCGGGCGGCTGCTGGCCGCTCCGATGCCCGTGAAGTCGAACAGCGACCTGGGGCTGTGGCGGGTCGACGCCCCGGGTACGCCCCAGCGGATCCACCGGGACGGGGAGTCGGACGAGTTCGCCTCGGGCAGCTGCTTCGAGAACATGACGTCGCTGACGTTCAGCCCGGCCCGCGATCACGTCGTCGGGACGTGCGGCGACAAGTGGCAGGCGTGGGTGTACGCGGCCGACACCAAGCCCGCCCTGCTCGTTCCGGGGACGTCCATCGGGCTCGGCAGCGCGGCGGTGACGTCCTCCATGGTCCTGTTCGACCCGGGCAGGAGCCGCAGGCTGCTGCAGGCCACCGACCGCGGAGTCTTCGTCTGGTACCTGTCCAACGCCGCTCAGCCGGGAGCCGACGACTTCCTGGCGCTGGAGCCCGGCACGGGCGGCCAGCTGGCCTTCGCGGCATCGGGCCGGAAGGAGCTCATCGCGTGGCAGGGTGCCGGCCGGAACTACCTGGCTGCCCTGTCCGGCCCGGGGAAGAAGAAACTCCTGGCCATCACGCACTCCCCGAACATGCTCACCGGCGAGGACATCGAACTCAGCCGGGACGGCCGCCTCCTGGCCGACGTCGAGGTCTTCGGGCGCAAGAACGGCAAGCCGCAATACGTCGGAGTGATGCTGCGCGACACGGCCCACCCCACCGGCGCACCCCTGGCCACGATCGGCGACGAACTGAACAACGGGGTGTCGGCGCTGGCCTTCAGCCCGACCGAGCCGCTGCTCGCCGTGTCCGACATGAACGGCTGGATCGCGAGCAACCACACCAAGCCCGTGGTCCGGCTCTTCGACATCAGCAACCCGCGGCGCCCGCGCCAGGTCAGCCGGATCCCGGTCACCGCCATGTCCCTCGCCTTCTCCCCGGACGGAAGGACGCTTCTCACCGACGACTCGCCCCTCAAGAAGCCGAAGGGCTCGCGCCCGTCCACGGCGATGCGGCTGAAGAGCTGGGACGTCACCCGCCCCGCGCACCCCGCCGAGCTGTGGTCCCGGCGTCTTTCGGTGGACGTCAGTTCCGTTTACCTGGCCTTCCGGCCGGACGGCAAGGTGCTCGCGGCCTACCAGGGCAACGGAACACTGCGGCTGTGGCGCCTGCGCGGGAACCGGCCGGCCGGCCCTCCGGCCGAGGTGCGCATCAGCGAGTACGGCGGTTCCGTCGCCTTCAGTCCGGACGGGAACCGTCTCGCCCTGCTGGCGACGAACATCTCGTCGGCCTCCGCCGGGACGGGTGGCTTCGCGGACGGGCAGCGCGTGGAGATCTGGAACGTGAGCGACCCGCGCGATCCGACCCGGGAGTCGTACCTGCCCACCTCGGACGTCGCCACGCTCTACTCGCTCGCCTTCAGCCCGGACGGCCGCCGGCTCGCGGTCACCCGGATGAACGCCGGAGTGGACCTGTGGGACATCAGCCCGAGGCCGGTCATCTCGGACCTGTGCAACTCGGTGGGCGATCCGATCACGCGGCGGCAGTGGAAGCACTACCTGCCGGACCGGCCGTACGCGCCCCCCTGCCGGTGACCGCCCACCGGACCGCCGGCCGCCGTGCGAAGCTGAGGGGGTGACCCTGGAGGATCTGGTGCGGCTGCGGCGCGCACGTGACCGCATGGACCGCGAGTACGCCGAGCCGCTCGACATGACCGAGCTGGCCCGTGGCGCCCTGATGTCCCCGGGGCACTTCCAGCGCAGCTTCCGCAAGGCGTTCGGGGAGACCCCGTACAGCTATCTCATGACCCGGCGGGTCGAGCGGGCCAAGGCGCTGCTGCGCCGGGGCGACCTCAGTGTGACCGAGGTGTGCCTGGCCGTCGGCTTCACCTCGCTCGGCTCCTTCAGCTCCCGGTTCACCGAGCTGGTCGGACAGACGCCGAGCGCGTACCGGGCCCGGTCGCACGAGACGAGCGCGGCGATCCCGCCCTGTGTGGCCCGCAAGTTCACCCGTCCCCGCCGCCGCCCGTACTGAGGCACGGCACATCCGCCGGCCTTAGCGTGTGGTCATGGACGTGAAACTCGCACAGTGCTTCATCGCCGTCGACGACCACGACAAGGCCCTCGCCTTCTACCGTGACGTACTCGGCCTCGAGGTCCGTAACGACGTCGGCTTCGAGGGGATGCGGTGGGTGACCCTGGGCTCGCCGCTCCAGCCGGACGTGGAGATCGTGCTGGAGCCGCCCGGGGCGGACCCGGACGCCTCTGCCGCCGACCGGCAGGCGATGGCCGAACTGCTCGCCAAAGGCATGCTGCGGGGCGTCATCTTCACCACCCCCGACTGCGACGCGCTGTTCGAACGGGTCCGGGAGTCCGGGGCCGAGGTGCTCCAGGAGCCGATGGACCAGCCGTACGGGGTCCGCGACTGCGCCTTCCGTGACCCGGCCGGCAACCAACTGCGCTTCCTCGAGCGCCCCACGCGCTGAAAGCCGCCGGCGCCACCCGGGCGCGCGGGGTTCATGCCTACACTCGGACCGTGATCATCCGCTGGACGTACGTCTTCGCCGACCGCCCCACGGCACACCTCGCCGAGGCCCGCGCCTTCTGGACGGAGGTGACCGGGACACGGCTGTCCGAACCCCGCGGCGAGCGCGGCGAGTTCGTGACGCTCTCGGCCGACGGTGCGGACCCCTGCGTAAAGCTCCAAGGCGTCCTGGAGGGCGACGGCGGAGCGCATGTCGACCTCTGCGTCGAGGACGTACGGGAACTGGTCGGGACGGCCCGTGGACTCGGCGCGGACCTCCTCGCGGACCACGGCGACTGGGCCGTGCTGCGCTCACCCGCCGGCCTGCCGTGGTGCGCGGTGCCCTGGCAGGGGGAGACCGTACGGCCGCCGGTGATGGAAGGCAGCCGCCTGGACCAGGTGTGCCTCGACATCCCGCCGTCCGCGTACGACACCGAGCGCGCCTTCTGGGCGGAGCTGACCGGCTGGCAGCAACTGACCGGATCCCGCCCGGAGTTCCAGGTACTGAAGCCGCCGCCCGGCATGCCCCTGCGGATCCTGTTGCAGCGGCTGGACACCGAACGCCCCGCCTCCGCCCACCTGGACCTCGCCTGCGCCGACCGCGCCTTCGTCCGCGCCCGGCACGAGCGGCTGGGTGCGGACATGGCCGGTCAGGGTCCGCACTGGACCGTGATGCGCGATCCGGCCGGCGGCACCTACTGCCTGACCGACCGGGACCCGGAGACGGGCGGACTGCCCGGCGGCGGTGTTCCCGCCGCCTAGCCCCAGGGCTCCACGTCCACCACGGCGTCGACCGGCACCGGCCCGTACACGTGCGGGAACTCCTCGCCGCCCGGCTTCACGGACTCGTACCTCACCGGCACGTCGAGCCGGGCCGGGTCCACGACCAGGACCACCAGGTCGTCCGGGCCGTCGTACGCGCCGTAGAGCAACCCGGCGATACGCGGGAGCTGTTCGCGGGTGGAGAAGTGGATGAACCCCTCCTCCTGGAGGGTGCGGCCCCGGGTGGACATCTCGTAGGCGCCGCGCTCGCGGGCCGCGTCCCACAGGGAGCGCTCGGTGACGTGGTAGATGGGCGGAAGTTTCGGCATGCGCCCACGCTACGCGGCGCCCCGCTGCGCCGCGCCGATGTCGTCACGCGCCGATGTCGTCACGCACCGATGCCGTCCGGGCCGTCCATGATCGGGCGGATCACCACGGGGTAGTCCGCCAGGCCCTCGGGACCGGGGCAACGGGTGACGCGTTCGGCGATCTCGGTGACCCGCTCCAGGCTCGCGCAGTCCAGCACCCAGTAGCCGGCCATCACTTCCTTGGTCTCGCAGTACGGACTGTCGGTGATCAGTGTGCCGCCGTCCTTGCCGCGCGCGACCAGCCGGGTGCGGGCGGGCTCGGCCAGGCCCTCGGCGTCGATCAGCTCACCGGTCTCGGTGAGTTCGTCGTTGATCACGCTCATGTACGCGTACATCGCCTTCAGCTGCACCTCGGTCCAGGACGGGGAGTGCGGGGTGGGCCGGCCGGCCATCGCGTCGTAGTCCGCCTGCGTGGCCTGCACCATCACCAGGTACCTCACGGTCCGCCTCCTTCGGCCTGCTCCGCAGTGCCCGGTGGGCGGCGCCGGCCCTCGGCCGCCACGGCGCCGCCTGGCGGCTCGGCGCGGGCCGGGCAGTCGGGGTTGTGGCACGGGCCGGGGCCCCAGACCGGCACCCAGGCGCCGAGCGTCTTGTGCCGCCCGACGACCGTTTCGACGGGCTGCCCGCAGACCGGACAGACCGGTTCCTCGCTGGCCATGCCCCAAGGGTAGGTCGGCCGGGGGCTCAGCGCTTCCCGCACCACGGCCGCACGAGCACCGATCACCCGGTGGGGCACCCGACCGCGTCGACCACTTCACCGCCCCGTCCGCCCCGTCAGCCACTACGCCTCGTCGCGAACTCCGCCAAGGCAAGCAGTCCGCCCGCCGCCTTGGGGGCGGGGACCGCGAGCGCCAGTTGCTGTACGGCCCGGGCCATGCGGTCGGCCGCCTCTGCCTGCGCCCAGTCCCGGCCGCCGGCCCGCTCCACGGCCAGCGCGGTGCGTGCGATCTCCTCGGAGGTGTCGGCCTCCTTGACGTACGGCTTCCCGTACAGCGCGGCGAGTTCGGCCGCCGCCGGGGTGCCGGAGGTGAGCGCCGCCACCACCGGCAGGGACTTCTTGCGGGCCGCGAGATCCGTGCCGACCGGTTTTCCGGTGTGCCGCGGATCCCCCCATATGCCGATGACGTCGTCGATCAGCTGGAAGGCGAGCCCGACCTGCCGGCCGAACCCGTCCAGCGCCGTCGTCCCGTCCTCCCCCGTGCCCGCGTACAGCGCGCCGAGCGCGCAGGCGCAGCCCAGTAGCGCGCCGGTCTTCGCCTCGGCCATGGCGAGCGCCTCCTCCAGGGAGACCTCGTCCGGGGCGCGCCGCTCCAGGGCGGTGTCGGTGCTCTCCCCGGCGCACAGCTCCACGACACAGGCCGCGAGCCGTGCCGCGGCCGGGCCGGAGGCGGGGTGCGGGTCCTCGGCGAGGAGCCGGAGGGCCAGCGCCTGGAGGGCGTTCCCGGCGAGGAGGGCGTCGGCGTCCCCGAACACCGTCCAGGCCGTGGGGCGGTGCCGGCGGGAGGTGTCCCGGTCCATCACGTCGTCGTGCAGCAGCGTGAAGTTGTGGACCAGTTCCACGGCGACGGCCGCCGGGACGGCCGCCGCCCGCGCCGCCGGGCCACCGAGCGCGCCGGCCGCGGCCAGGACGAGCGCGGGCCGCATCGCCTTGCCGGTGCCGCCCGCCACCGGTGAGCCGTCCGCGTCCTCCCAACCGAAGTGGTAGAGCGCGATCCGGCGCATCGGGGCGGGCAGCGACGCGACGGCCGCCCGCAGCTCCGGGTCCACGAGGACCCGGGCCCGCTCCAGCAGCGCCGCCGCCTCCTCCTGCCCGCCGGCCGGGGCGGGCCCGTGGAACGGACCGGTCCCGGCAGTCGTCGCGTTCCCCGGTCGTTCCCCCGTCGTTCCGGGGCGCGGTGCGCCGGGGGAACCTTGCCTGGTCTCCGTCATGAAGTCGGCCATGGCGCCCCCTCGAGCGGCCCGCGGACCGCCGCGCCGGTGCCGGTCCTGGTGCTGGTGCTGGTGACGTACGGAGACGTCACCTCCACCGGCCGACCTCGACGTTCTCCAGCACGCCGAGCGCGTCGGGCACGAGGACGGCCGCCGAGTAGTAGGCCGTAACCAAGTACTTGACGACGGCCTGTTCGTTGATGCCCATGAAGCGGACGGACAGGCTCGGCTCGATCTCGTCCGGGATGCCGGACTGACGCAGACCGATGACTCCCTGCTCGGCCTCGCCGGTACGCATCGCGATGATGGAGGTCGTACGGGCCTCGCTGATCGGGATCTTGTTGCACGGGTAGATGGGCACACCGCGCCAGGTGGGGATGCGGTTGCCGGCGATCTCGAGGGTTTCCGGGACCAGTCCGCGCTTGTTCAGCTCGCGTCCGAACGCGGCGATCGCGCGCGGATGGGCGAGGAACAGTTTGGTGCTGCGGCGGCGGCTGAGCAGCTCGTCCATGTCGTCGGGGCTGGGTACGCCGTCGTGCGGCTGGATCCGCTGGTCGTACTCGCAGTTGTTGAGCAGACCGAACTCCCGGTTGTTGATGAGTTCGTGCTCCTGGCGCTCCTTCAGCGCCTCGACCGTCAGCCGCAGCTGCTGCTCGGTCTGGTTCATCGGCTGGTTGTAGAGGTCGGCCACGCGCGTGTGGATGCGCAGGACGGTCTGGGCGATGCTCAGTTCGTACTCGCGGGGGCGGGCTTCGTAGTCGACGAAGGTGTGCGGGATGTCGGGCTCGCCGGTGTGGCCTGCCGCCAGCTCGACCTCCTTCTCGCCGTACTTGTTGGTCCGCTGCTCGGGGACCGCGCGCAGTTGCCGGAGGTGCTCGCGCAGCGAGTCGGCGCGCTCGGCGACCTGCTCGAAGTCCTGGCGGCTGAGGATCAGCACCGTGCACGCGGTGTCCGCGCGGGCGGTGTACTCCCAGATGGCGTCCGGGTCGAGCAGCGCCTGCTCGCCGAAGTAGGCGCCGTCGGCGAGCACGCCGAGGACCGAGTCGTCGCCGTACGGGCCCGTGCCGATCTTCCCGACCCTGCCGTGGGCGAGCAGATAGACCTCGTTGGTCTGGTTGCCGAAGTCGGCGATCACCTCGCCGGGGGCGAAGTCCCGCTGACGGCAGCGGCGGGCCAGCTCGGTCAGCACCTCGTCGTCCTCGTACGACCTCAGCGCCGGCAGTTCGCCGAGTTCGGCCGGGATGACCTCGACCTGGTCGCCGGTCTTCACGAACGTGATGCGGCCGTCGCCGACCGCGTACGTCAGCCGCCGGTTCACCCGGTACGTGCCGCCCTGCACGTCCACCCAGGGCAAGGTGCGCAGCAGCCAGCGGGAGCTGATCTCCTGCATCTGCGGTACGGACTTGGTGGTGGTGGCCAGGTTCCGCGCTGCCGCCGTCCCGAGGGACTGCTGCGGCTTGTCCTGCCCGGTGCGGACCTCTTCGCCTACCGACATAAGGAAACGCCCTCCCAATCCATGCCCGGCGTCGAAGGGACACCGGGCACCGGTCTCGGTATCGACCCTCCACTACGCAACGCGATGGCGCCATTACCCTAAAGAGCGGGAATGGATCAACGGTGACCGGGCAGAAAGAGGGCTCCTGTCCGGTACGCCCACCAGCGCGTCTTGTCCGGATCGGCTCGCTCAGCGTGCGAACGATGCGGTCCGGGACGTCCGGTTTCGGTAGAAGCACTGCGGTACGAGAGGGCCATACCGGGCGGCCACGGGCACAGCACGAAGGAGGTGGCATGGCCCCACCCATGTCCGCGAGCGGATTCCTGGACGCGCTCCGGGCGGAGGGCGTCGCGGTCGTCGAGGTCGGCGACTGGCGGCATCACAACCGCAATCACAAGGGCCCGTGGGGGCCGGTCCACGGCGTGGTGATCCACCACACGGCGACCCGCGGCGGCGACCGCACGGTGGCCGTCTGCCGGGACGGTCACCCGGCGCTGCCGGGCCCGCTGTGCCACGGCGTGATCACCAAGGACGGCACGGTCCACCTGGTCGGCTACGGCCGCGTCAACCACGCCGGCCTGGGCGACGACAACGTGCTGCGCGCGGTGATCGCCGAAAAGGGGCTGCCGCCGGACAACCAGGCGAACACCGACGGCAACCGGCACTTCTACGGCTTCGAGTGCGAGAACCTCGGCGACGGCGAGGACCCCTGGCCCGAGGCGCAGCTGGAGGCGATCGAGCGGACCGCGGCGGCCGTGTGCCGCCGTCACGGCTGGACGCAGCGGTCGGTCATCGGCCACCTGGAGTGGCAGCCGGGCAAGGTGGACCCGCGCGGGTTCTCGATGACCTGGCTGCGCGAGCGGATCGCTGAGCGTCTGAAGGGGTAGCGGCAGCCTTGAGTCCGGTGGCGAAGCGCTGCGGGCGAGAATGGTGCCGTGACCAGCCCCGTAACCGGACCGGACCCGCTCGCCCCCCGCCTGCCCTCGCCTCTCCAGGAGGTGCGGGACGAGCGTTTCGCCCGCTACGGCCTCCGGCTCCTGCTGAAGCGGGACGATCTGATCCACCCGGAGCTGATCGGCAACAAGTGGCGCAAGCTGGTCCCGAACATCGAGGCGGCCCGCGGCCGGGCCCTGGTCACCTTCGGCGGGGCGTACTCCAACCACCTGCGGGCCACAGCGGCGGCGGGCCGGCTGCTCGGCCTGCCGGTCATCGGCGTGGTCCGCGGTCAGGAACTGGCCGGCCGCCCGCTCAACCCCTCCCTGTCCCGCTGCGCGGCCGACGGCATGCGGCTGCATTTCGTCGACAGGTCGACGTATCGCCGGAAGGCCGAGCCGGAGACGCTCGCCGCGATCCTGCGCCAGGCCGGCGCCGAGGAGGCGTACGTCGTCCCCGAGGGCGGCAGCAACGCCGAGGCCGTACGCGGCTGCCGGGCCCTCGGCGCCGAGCTGCGCGGCCGGGCCGAGGTCGTCGCGGTGGCCTGTGGCACCGGCGGCACGCTGGCGGGACTCGCCGCCGGGCTGGCTGCGCCGCAGCGTGCACTCGGTGTCCCGGTCCTCAAGGGGGGCTTCCTGGAGGCCGAGGTACAGGCCCTGCAGGAACGTGCCTTCGGCGCCCGCACCGGGTCCTGGTCCCTGGACGACCGCTTCCACTTCGGCGGCTACGCCCGTACGACCCCGGAACTGGAGGCGTTCGCGACGGACTTCGAGGACCGCCACGGCCTGCCCGTGGAACGTCTCTATGTCGCCAAGCTCCTCTATGGACTCGTCTCCCTCGCCGGCGAGGGCGCCTTCACGCGCGGGACGACGATCGCGGCGGTCGTCACCGGGCGGCCGTTTCCGTAGGCGGCTCTCCGTAGGCGGTTCCGCCAGGCGGTTCCGTAGGCGGTTCCGTAGGCGTCCGCAAAGACCTGCGCGGCCTCCCGGTGGACGGCGGCCTCCTCCGGGTCCTGTCGTTCGCGAAGAGCACGTACCCGACCGACAGCAGGCCCGCGGGCCGTATCTGCGCCCGCAGGTCTGGTAGGAGCTGGTCCTCGTCCGCCGTCGCCTTTTCGGCGCGGTCACCCGCACGCCCGTCGTAATCTGGCAATCATGAAACAGTGCACGCACGCCGACGCGCTGCCGCACCCGGAACCCGAGCCGCTGAACGAGACCTGCCCGGAGTGTCTCGCGCACGGGACACACCCACGGGCCGACCGGTCACCCGGTGGTGCGAACCTTGGAGCCCGGCGAGGACTGGCGCTGGGGCTTCGTCGACCACGTTCTCGTAGGACCGGCGTCCTCGTAGGACCGGCGTCCTCGTAGGACCGGCGTTCTCGTAGGACCCCGTTCCCGTATGACCCCGTTCTCGTGTGACACTGCAAGCGACCGACAATCGGCCGGGTCGCCCGACGGTTCGGGCGTCTGACGTCTGGGTACGTCAACCCGGCGCGCCCTCTTCCCTTTTGGGCCTGCAAACCCTCTAGACACGGAGCGTATCCACAGCTTTACTGTGAGTGACGCCGAGGGGGTTGGGGTCCGGGGACGGGAGCGTTCGGAGCGCGATAGCGTCACCGCTGAACCACGTAGGCGTTACTCCGGGGGACGATCCCTCGGCCCCGTAAAGCTTGTACCACCATGGAGGTGAGGGTGTCCCAGATCGCAGGCGAGCCCGCGGCGAACCAGGACTTCGTGGAAGTCCGGCTGCCGGCTGCGGGTGCCTACCTGTCGGTGCTGCGGACGGCCACGGCCGGTCTGGCGGCCCGCTTGGACTTCACCCTGGACGAGATCGAGGACCTGCGCATCGCCGTGGACGAGGCGTGCGCGATCCTCCTCCAGCAGGCCGTGCCCGGCTCCGTGCTCAGCTGTGTCTTCCGGCTCGTCGACGACTCGCTGGAGGTCACGGTGTCGGCGCCGACCACGGACGGCCATGCCCCCTCGCGGGACACGTTCGCCTGGACCGTGCTCTCGGCCCTCGCGGGCAAGGTCTCGTCCGCCGTCGACGAGGACAAGACCGTATCGATCAGCCTGTACAAACAGCGCGGCGCGGGTCCCGGGCCGGCGTGAGGAACGGGGACGGGCCGGTGCGGGACGAAGAGCGCGGCACACGGGAGCTGCCGACCGGGGACGGCCCCGCGAACGGCTCCCGACGCATGGCTGACGGCATCGACGGCATCCCCGAGCAGGCCAGACCGCACCCGGAGGACGACTCCGCGCGGGTCGGCGGCGACGGTGCCGTCCTGAGCGCACCTCCGGAGGGACACGGCGGAGCCGGTTCCGCCGTCCACGCGGAGGCGAGGGCTCGGGGAAGGGCTACGGGCGGGACGATGAGCGAGCACGACCGACACGCCGAGGACGACACGCTGAGCCCGGGGCGCGTGCCTGCCGTGCAGTACGACCACCGGGACCGCAGCGGCGCTCGGGCGATGTTCGTCGAGCTGCGCAAGCTGAGGGACGGCAGCCCGGAGTACGCCGAGCTGCGCAACCAGCTGGTCCGTATGCACCTGCCGCTCGTGGAACACCTGGCGCGCCGGTTCCGCAACCGCGGCGAGCCGCTGGACGATCTCACCCAGGTCGCGACGATCGGCCTGATCAAGTCCGTCGACCGCTTCGACCCGGAGCGTGGTGTGGAGTTCTCCACCTACGCCACCCCGACCGTCGTCGGCGAGATCAAGCGGCACTTCCGCGACAAGGGCTGGGCGGTCCGCGTGCCGCGCCGGCTCCAGGAGCTGCGGCTCGCGCTGACCACGGCGACGGCCGAGCTGTCCCAGCAGCACGGCCGCTCCCCCACGGTCCACGAGCTGGCCGAGAAGCTGGCCATCTCCGAGGAGGAGGTCCTGGAGGGCCTGGAGTCCGCCAACGCGTACTCCACGCTGTCGCTGGACGTCCCCGACACCGACGACGAGTCCCCGGCGGTCGCCGACACCCTCGGCGCCGAGGACGAGGCGCTGGAGGGCGTGGAGTACCGGGAGTCCCTCAAGCCGCTGCTGGAGGATCTGCCGCCGCGCGAGAAGCGGATCCTGCTGCTGCGCTTCTTCGGGAACATGACCCAGTCCCAGATCGCGCAGGAGGTCGGCATCTCCCAGATGCACGTCTCCCGGCTGCTCGCCCGGACCCTGGCCCAGCTGCGGGAGAAGCTCCTCGTCGAGGAATGAGGGGTGGTCCCTGCCCCCGAGCGGTGATCCCTGCCCCCCGAGTGCGCCTTACTCGGCCCTGCCCGGTCCCCTGATCCCGAGGGCCTGGGTCGTCGCCGGGTTGACCAGCAGCACGAGCGCCGTCGCGGCGACGGCACCGAGGACGATGCCCGCCGGGATGGCCACGCTGTCGGCCTTCAGCATGTTGTAGGCCACCGGCAGGGCCATGAGCTGGGTGATCACCGCAGGGCCCCGGCTCCAGCCACGGCGCAGCAGCAGGCCGCGCGCGGCTAGCAGCGGCAGCAGAGCGAAGACGGCCAGGGTGATCCCCAGGGTCACGGCCTGCTGCCGGTCGTCCGGATGGCCGGTGATCCCGAGGACGAGTGCCCACAGGCCGCCGGCCAGCAGCGCGACGCCTTCCAGCGCGGCCAGCAGGGCCGCGTACGTCAGCCGGCGCGGACGCGGTCCGGCGGTCTCGGCGCTCTCCGGGGCGGGTTTCTGGTCGCTGCTCACCCCAGAAGGGTAGCCCGCGCCCCGCACGCCCCGGCCAAGAAGGGCCCCGGCGGTGCGGCCTCCCCGCGGCCCCGGAGTGTTCAGACTCACGTCGTCCTCTCTTACCCGATCCCTACCTCGGTCTGGGCCGTGTACCCCCCAGTAGGTACGCTGCACTTCATGCGTGCACTTCTCGTGGTGAATCCGGCGGCGACCACTACAAGCGCACGCAGGCGTGACGTCCTGATCCACGCGCTGGCGAGCGAGATGAAGCTCGAGGCGGTCACCACCGAGTACCGCGGCCACGCGCGCGACCTCGGCCGGCAGGCGGCGGAGAGCGACGACATCGACCTCGTCGTGGCCCTCGGCGGCGACGGCACCGTCAACGAGGTCGTCAACGGCCTTCTGCACGCCGGCCCCGACCCGGACGCCCTGCCCGGCCTCGCCGTCGTCCCCGGCGGCTCCACGAACGTCTTCGCCCGCGCCCTCGGTCTGCCCAACGACCCCGTCGAGGCCACCGGCGCCCTGCTGGATGCGCTGCGCGAGAACCGGGAGCGGGTCGTCGGTCTCGGCCTGACCTCGGGCCCGCCCGGCACCGAGGACGAGGCGGTCCCGGCCCGCTGGTTCACCTTCAACGCGGGCCTCGGTTTCGACGCGGGCGTGGTGGGCCGGGTGGAGCAGCAGCGCGAGCGCGGCAAGAAGTCGACACACGCGCTCTACGTCCGCCAGGTCGTCCGGCAGTTCCTCGGCGAGCCGAACCGCCGGCACGGGGCGATCACCCTGGAGCGGCCCGGCGCCGACCCGGTCGAGGACCTTGTGATCGCCATAGTCTCGAACACGTCGCCTTGGACGTATCTCGGCAATCGCCCGATGTACACATCACCTAAGGCCTCGTTCGACACGGGCGTCGACGTGTTCGGTCTCAGCCGTCTGTCGACGGCCGCGGTTGCCCGGTATGGCACCCAGTTGCTCACTTCGTCCCCCGAGCGCGGACCCCATGGAAAGCACGTGCTCTCACTGCACGATCTGGACCAGTTCACCTTGCATTCGAAGGTCCCCCTCCCCCTTCAGATGGACGGCGACCACCTGGGACTACGAACGAGCGTGACGTTCACAGGTGTACGCCGTGCACTGCGTGTGATTGTGTGAGCGGAACGCGCAAAAGTCCTTTCACTCGAACGTTTAGACCAGCATCCACCCCATGGAAGTACGGCTGTGACCTAGTCGACACCGAGGAATCAAAAAAAACTTTCCGGAAGGGGTTGTATCCGTCGCTGAGGTTTGCGAGTCTCTACGTGGCGATCGGGACGGCCCGCAAGACCGGCCTCCACTGATCACCAGAACCCCTCTCCAGACACAGGACCACGCCGGGGAAGACTCGGCGGTCGGCCCTTCACTTGTTGAGGGATTCGTGAAAGCGTTCACATTCACAAGCAACGTGCATGTAATACCAAGGAGAGGTAGCAGCCATGGACTGGCGTCACAACGCCGTTTGCCGCGAGGAAGACCCCGAGCTCTTCTTCCCCATCGGCAACACCGGTCCTGCGCTGCTGCAGATCGAGGAAGCCAAGGCCGTCTGCCGTCGCTGCCCGGTTATCGAGCAGTGCCTGCAGTGGGCGCTCGAGTCCGGCCAGGACTCCGGCGTCTGGGGTGGTCTCAGCGAGGACGAGCGCCGCGCCATGAAGCGCCGCGCCGCTCGCAACCGGGCTCGTCAGGCCTCCGCCTGACACACCCACCCCTGCTGACAGCCTGAGCTTGGCGGCGCGTGCACCACGCACGCATCTCCCGCCCCCGAGCCGCAGCGCGCAGTATCCCCCGATGCTCGCCCCACAGCAGCAACGAGCACGAGCCTCGGACCTGAGACGGTCCGAGGCTTTTTGCTGTGCGGGCTACTTCTGCGCCCGCACCGGAATGTCGAGGATCACCCGGGTCCCCCGTTCCGGCGCCGGGACCATGTCGAACGAACCGCCCAGCTCGCCCTCCACCAGTGTCCGTACGATCTGCAGGCCGAGGTTTCCCGAACGGTGCGGGTCGAAGCCCTCGGGCAGACCGATGCCGTCGTCCTGGACGGTGACCAGCAGACGGGCGTCCCTGGCGGTGCCGCCGCGGACCGCCGAGACCTCCACCGTGCCGGTGTCGCCCTGCTGGAACCCGTGTTCGAGGGCGTTCTGCAGAATCTCGGTGAGGACCATCGACAGCGGGGTGGCCACCTCCGCGTCGAGTATCCCGAACCGTCCGCTGCGCCGGCCGGTCACCTTGCCCGGTGAGATCTCGGCGACCATCGCCAGCACACGGTCGGCGATGTCGTCGAACTCCACGCGCTCGTCCAGGTTCTGGGAGAGCGTCTCGTGCACGATCGCGATCGAGCCCACCCGCCGCACGGCCTCCTCCAGGGCCTCCCGGCCGCGCTCGGACTCGATGCGCCGGGCCTGCAGGCGCAGCAGCGCGGCGACCGTCTGGAGGTTGTTCTTCACCCGGTGGTGGATCTCCCGGATGGTTGCGTCCTTGGTGATCAACTCACGCTCGCGGCGACGCAGTTCGGTGACGTCCCGGAGCAGCACCAGCGAGCCGATGCGGGTGCCCTTGGGCTTGAGCGGGATGGCCCGGAACTGGATCACCCCGTCGTTCGCCTCGATCTCGAACTCGCGCGGCGCCCAGCCGCTCGCCACCTTGGCCAGCGCCTCGTCCACCGGCCCGCGGGTCGGGGCGAGTTCGGCGGTGGTCTGCCCGAGGTGGTGGCCGACCAGGTCGGCGGCGAGGCCGAGGCGGTGGTAGGCGGACAGGGCGTTCGGGGAGGCGTACTGGACGACGCCGTCCGCGTCGAGCCGGATCAGGCCGTCGCCGACACGCGGCGAGGCGTCCATGTCGACCTGCTGGTTCGGGAAGGGGAAGGCGCCGGCCGCGATCATCTGCGCGAGGTCGGAGGCGCTCTGGAGGTAGGTCAGCTCCAGGCGGCTGGGGGTGCGGACGGTCAGCAGGTTGGTGTTGCGGGCGATCACACCGAGGACGCGGCCCTCGCGCCGTACGGGGATCGACTCGACCCGGACGGGGACCTCCTCGCGCCACTCCGGGTCGCCCTCGCGCACGATCCGGCCCTCGTCCAGCGCCGCGTCCAGCATGGGCCGCCGGCCGCGCGGGACCAGGTGGCCGACCATGTCGTCCTGGTAGGAGGTCGGGCCCGTGTTGGGGCGCATCTGGGCGACCGAGACGTACCGGGTGCCGTCGCGGGTGGGGACCCACAGGACCAGGTCGGCGAAGGAGAGGTCGGAGAGCAGCTGCCACTCCGAGACCAGCAGGTGGAGCCACTCGAGATCGGAGTCGTCGAGGGCGGTGTGCTGGCGTACGAGTTCGTTCATGGAGGGCACGTCTGCGAGCGTACCCGGGTGGCCGGAGTCGGCCGAAAAACACCCGCGGGCCGCGGCGCCTGGGAGGGACCCTCAACCCTCCCGGCACCGCAGCCCGGAGCATCATCGGCCGTGGGGTGTGCGGTCCCGGTCGGCCGAAGGGCGAGGAGCCGGGGCAGTCAGGGCAGAGAGCTCCGGATCCTCGTCCGCCTTCCTGTGCGGGGAAGACGGAGGCTGTGCAGCTGTGTTCCCTGGTCGATTGTGGACTAGACCACAATGCATGTCCATGGGTGCGGGGGCATGCGCTGGCGACTGCTGGCACCCGATGCCACGCAGCCTAGCCCGCCCGGGTCGGCTACGGGACCGAATGGCCGTGGCAATTTCGGCGGGCATCTCCGCCTCCGCGCACCAGGATCGCCGCCCGGGGCCCTTTCGGGGCCCCGCTCTGTTAGATTGGTCTAAACCACATAGAGGCCTCTCGCAGACCTCTCGCAGACCCTCCGAGACCCTCCAGACACCTCCAGCCCTCTTCAGAACGGCAGGCCCCCAGCGTGGAAGTTGTCATCGTTCCGGACGCCGCGGCGGGCGGCGAGCTGATCGCCGAGGCCATGGCCGAGCTGCTGCGACGCAAGCCCGGTGCCGTGCTCGGCGTGGCCACCGGTTCCACCCCCCTGCCCGTCTACCGGGCACTGGCCGCCCGGGTGCGCTCCGGCGCCGTGGACACCTCCCGCGCACGGATCGCGCAGCTCGACGAATACGTGGGGTTGCCCGCCGAGCACCCCGAGTCCTACCGGTCGGTGCTGCGCCGCGAGGTCCTGGAGCCGCTCGGGATAGACATGGACGCGTTCCTGGGGCCGGACGGCACGGCGGCGGACGTCCAGGCGGCGTGCGAGGCGTACGACCAGGCGCTCGCCGAGGCGGGCGGCGTGGACCTCCAGCTGCTCGGCATCGGCACGGACGGGCACATCGGGTTCAACGAGCCCTGCTCCTCGCTCGCCTCCCGCACCCGGATCAAGACCCTGACCGAGCAGACCCGCGTCGACAACGCGCGCTTCTTCGGCGGCGACATCGACCAGGTCCCGCACCACGTCATCACCCAGGGCATCGGCACCATCCTGGAGGCCCGGCACCTGGTGCTGCTCGCGACCGGCGAGGGCAAGGCGGACGCGGTGGCGGCGACGGTCGAGGGCCCCGTCGCGGCCGTGTGCCCGGCCTCCGCGCTCCAGCTGCACCCGCACGCCACGGTGGTGGTCGACGAGGCGGCCGCGTCCAAGCTGAAGCTGGCCGACTACTTCCGCCACACCTACGCCGACAAGCCCGGGTGGCAGGGGATCTAGGCACCTCACCAGCCCTGGATGGACTAGACCAACACTGAGTGCGGCGGTATACAGAGGGGATCACGGAGCGTGCGGGTGGAGCCTCACACACGAAGCCGTGCCACGATGTGAGCCGGGACCGACGGGACGTCGGTCGCTTCGGCAGCCGGAGCCGGGAAGGCAGAGCATGAGCACCGAGGTCAGCAGCGCGGAGAACGAGGCCGGGACGCACGTCCGTGCCGCGCGTGTGCCCAAGTACTACCGCTTGAAGAAGCACCTGCTCGACATGACGGAGACGCAGGCCCCGGGCACGCCCGTCCCGCCCGAGCGGACGCTGGCGGCCGAGTTCGACACCTCCCGCACCACCGTCCGCCAGGCCCTGCAGGAGCTGGTCGTCGAGGGCCGCCTGGAGCGCATCCAGGGCAAGGGCACCTTCGTCGCCAAGCCGAAGGTCTCCCAGGCCCTGCAGCTGACCTCCTACACCGAGGACATGCGCGCCCAGGGCCTGGAGCCGACCTCGCAGCTGCTGGACATCGGCTACATCACCGCCGACGACCGGCTCGCCGAGCTGCTCGACATCACGGCCGGCGGACGCGTGCTGCGCATCGAGCGGCTGCGCATGGCCAACGGCGAGCCGATGGCCATCGAGACCACCCACCTGTCCGCCAAGCGCTTCCCCGCCCTGCGGCGCTCCCTCGTGAAGTACACATCCCTCTACACCGCGCTCGCCGAGGTGTACGACGTCCACCTCGCCGAGGCCGAGGAGACCATCGAGACCTCCCTCGCGACTCCCCGCGAGGCGGGCCTGCTGGGCACCGACGTCGGCCTGCCGATGCTGATGCTCTCCCGGCACTCCCTGGACCGCGAGGGCAAGCCGGTGGAGTGGGTGCGCTCGGTGTACCGCGGCGACCGCTACAAGTTCGTCGCCCGACTGAAGCGGCCGTAGCGGGGTAGGTTACGCTCCGTCAATACAGCACCGCTTGAGGACATTTGGGGGAGCCGCGTGAGTCCTGCTTTGCCCGTGGCAGTAGCCGATGCCGGGTTGGCCGAAGATCTCACCCGGAACATGGCACTGGCCGAGCAACGCCTCTTCGCGTCGGTGGAGGCGGAGCACGGACTGCTCACCGAGTCCGCACGCCATCTCATCAGTGCCGGCGGAAAGCGGCTGCGGCCCTTTCTGGTGCTCCTGGGCTCCCAGTTCGGCAGTCGGCGTGACGAGCGCATACTGTCCGCCGCCGTCGCGATGGAACTCACCCACATCGGCACGCTGTACCACGACGACATCATGGACGAGGCCGCCATCCGGCGCGGCGTGCCGAGCGCGCACGCGCTGTGGGGCGGCCGGACCGCCGTGCTGACCGGTGACTTCCTCTTCGCCCGCGCGTCACGGCTCGTGGCCGAGCTGGGCGAGGCGGCGATCCAGCTGCACGCCAGGACCTTCAGTCGGCTCTGCGCGGGACAGTCGGCCGAGACGGCCGGACCGCAGTCGGAGGACGACCGGCTCCACCACCACATCGGCGTCCTGAGCGACAAGACCGCCTCCCTCTTCTCCGCCTCCGGGGAACTCGGCGGCGCCCTCGCGGGGGCGCCGGGCGAGGTCACCGCGGGCATCAGCCGGGCCTGCGAGGCCTGGGGCATCGCCTACCAGCTCCTGGACGACGTGCTCGACGTGACGAGCCAGACCGACGAGAGCGGCAAGCCCGCGGGCGCCGACCTGCGCGAGGGCGTCCCCACCCTGCCGATGATCTTCGCGTTGCGGTCCGCCCTGCCCGCCGACCAGCGCCTCGTGGACCTGCTCACCTCCGGCCGGCTGACCGACCCCGACCTGCACGGCGAGGCCCTGCGGCTCCTCCAGGAACACCCGGCGATCGACATGGCCCGCGCGGAAGTGCAGAAGTGGGCGAACCTCGCACGACGGGAGATCCGTGCCCTGCCCGGCTGCCCGGCCCGGGACGTGTTCGAGGCCCTGTGTGAGTACGTCGTGAACAAGACACTCTGAACAGGGTCTTCCGTTTGCCTGATCCCGTCGCCTACATTGCGTGCGCGTTGCGCAGGTGATCAACGAGGACGGGAGACGTGGCATGTCCGAAACACCCGAACCAAGACCACCGGTCGTCACACCGATCCGCATGGTCATCGGTCTGTGTCTCGTCGCGCCCTTCGTGGCGATGCTGTGGGTCGGCTCGTACGCCAAGACGGACCCCGCGTTCATCGGGATCCCGTTCTTCTACTGGTACCAGATGCTCTGGGTGCTGGTCTCCACCGCGCTCACGATGATCGCGTACCGGCTCTGGCAGCACGACCAGCGCTCCCGAGCCGACCAGAAGGGTGGTGTCGCGAAGTGAAGGACGGTGTCAACGGCGTCGCGCTCGGCGTCTGCGTCTTCTTCTTCCTGGCCGTCACGGTCATGGGCTTCCTCGCCGCACGCTGGCGCAAGGCCGACGACGAACACTCGCTGGATGAATGGGGCCTGGGCGGACGATCGTTCGGCACCTGGATCACCTGGTTCCTGCTCGGCGGCGACCTGTACACGGCGTACACCTTCGTCGCCGTACCGGCGGCGGTCTACGCGGCGGGCGCGGCCGGCTTCTTCGCGGTGCCGTACACGATCCTGGTGTACCCGCTGATCTTCACCTTCCTGCCCCGCCTGTGGTCGGTCTCGCACCGCCACGGCTATGTCACGACCTCGGACTTCGTGCGTGGCCGCTTCGGCTCGAAGGGCCTGTCGCTGGCGGTGGCCCTGACCGGCATCCTCGCGACGATGCCGTACATCGCGCTCCAACTCGTCGGCATCCAGGCGGTGCTGGACGTCATGGGGGTCGGCGGCGGCGACAACACCAACTGGTTCGTCAAGGACCTGCCGCTGATGATCGCCTTCGGTGTCCTCGCGGCCTACACCTACTCCTCCGGCCTGCGCGCCCCCGCCCTGATCGCGTTCGTGAAGGACGCGCTGATCTACATCGTCATCGCGGTGGCGATCATCTACATCCCGATCAAGCTCGGCGGCTTCGACGACGTCTTCGCCAAGGCGGGCCACGCCTTCAGCCAGGTCAACCCGGCGACCAGGAAGCCGCGCGGCGCGCTCGTCCCGCCGGAGGCGGGCCAGTGGACGTACGCCACGCTGGCGCTCGGCTCCGCGCTGGCCCTGTTCATGTACCCGCACTCGATCACCGCGACCCTGTCGTCCAAGAGCCGTGAGGTGATCCGCCGCAACACCACGATCCTGCCGCTGTACTCCCTCATGCTCGGCCTGCTGGCCCTGCTGGGCTTCATGGCGATCGCGGCAGGAGTGAAGGTCAGCAACGGCCAGTTGGCGATCCCGCAGCTCTTCGAGGACATGTTCCCGGACTGGTTCACGGGCGTGGCCTTCGCGGCGATCGCCATCGGCGCGCTGGTGCCGGCGGCGATCATGTCGATCGCGGCGGCGAACCTCTTCACCCGCAACATCTACAAGGACTTCATCAACCCCGACGCCACGCCCCGGCAGGAGACCCGGGTCTCCAAGATCGTCTCGCTGCTGGTGAAAGTGGGCGCACTCGTCTTCGTCCTCACCATGGACAAGACGGTGGCCATCAACTTCCAGCTGCTGGGCGGCATCTGGATCCTGCAGACCTTCCCGTCGCTGGTCGGCGGCCTGTTCACCCGCTGGTTCCACCGCTGGGCGCTGCTCGCCGGCTGGGCGGTCGGCATGGTGTACGGCACGGCGGTGATGTACGGGGTGTCCTCGCCGACCCAGCAGCACTTCGGCGGCACCACCAAGGAGATCCCGGGCATCGGGGAGACCGGCTACATCGGTCTGACGGCGTTCGCGCTCAACGTCGCGGTCACGGTGGTCCTCACCCTCGTCCTGAAGGCGTTCAAGGCCCCCGAGGGCCTGGACGAGACGAGGCCCGAGGACTACACCGTGGACGCGGGCGACGCGGGGGTCCAGGTGGAACTGTCCCCGACCGCGGCGTCCTAGGCCTCCTCCCGCAGCGGGCCGCCGGCAGGTGATGCGGCGGCCCGCCGTCGTACCCGTCCTGCACACTCCGTTCCATGGACATCCTGATCAGGCCCGCAGAACCCATGGACCACGCCGCCCTCGGAGAGATCACCGCCCAGGCCTACCTCCAGGACGGGCTGCTGGACTTCGGGGAGAGCGACTGGTACCTCGGCGAGCTGAGAGACGTGGCGAAGCGGGCAGCCGCGGCGGAGGTGCTCGTCGCCGTCCAGAACGGCGCCCTCCTCGGCGGCGTCACGTTCGTCCCGTCCGGCGGGCCGATGGCCGACATCGCCCGCCCCGGCGAGGCCGAGATCCGGATGCTCGCCGTCGGGCACGCGGCCCGCGGCCGGGGTGCCGGCGAGGCTCTGGTCCGCGCCTGCGTGGAGCGCGCTCGGGCCACCGAGGGCTGCACGGCCGTCGTGCTGTCGACCCAGCGCACCATGCACGCCGCGCACCGCATCTACGAACGCCTGGGCTTCGTCCGCGTACCCGAACGGGACTGGAACCCCATACCGGAACAGACCGACGTCACCCTGCTCACCTACGAGTTGACACTCTGAAGCCATCACACCACGCATGAGACACAACATGTGGGGGTGACACGACAGCCCGGCACTAGATGTATGCTCGTCCTCGCTGTCGCCGCAGGGGAATCCGGTGCGAATCCGGAACTGTCCCGCAACGGTGTACCTGTGCGTGTCCGCCCCAGGCGAGGCGCACTCGCGTCAGTCCGAGGACCTGCCGGCAGCGTGCGCCCGGCCGTCCGGTCCGGGTGTCTTCAGACGTCCGGGCCTCGCGGAGTGGGCTGTGTGGACGCGACGCCGTGCGCGCTCGTGCCACCCCCTGCCCTCCGCCAGGCCCTGTGCCGAGCGAGGGAGAGCCCCACGTGACCATCGCGCCAGCCGATCCGGCTTCAGTCAGCGACCTGGAGACCGACGGTCCCGGTACCGCGCTGCTGCGGACCCTGACCGAGCTGACCGCCGACCTGCCCGACGCCGACCCCGGCCGGGTCGCCGCCGCCGCGCTGCGCGGCCGGTCCGCGATGGCTGACGAAGCGGAACTGCGCGAGCTGGCCACGGACGCCGCCGCCGGGCTCATCTCCGAGGACCCCGCCTACTCCCGGCTGGCCGCCCGGCTGCTGACGATCTCCATCCGCGCCGAGGCCGCCTCGCAGGGCGTGACGACGTTCACCGAGTCCGTCGCCGTCGGGCACCGGGAGGGCCTCGTCGCCGACCGCACTGCCGAGTTCGTGCGGCTGCACGCCGCGCGGCTCGACGCGCTGATCGACGTGCACGCCGACGACCGCTTCGGCTACTTCGGCCTGCGCACGCTGCACAGCCGCTACCTGCTGCGCCACCCGATCACCCGCAAGGTCATCGAGACGCCCCAGCACTTCATGCTGCGGGTGGCGAGCGGCCTGGCCGAGGACGACACCGTCCGCTCCGTGGACGAAGTCGCCGCGCTCTACGGGCTCATGAGCCGCCTCGACTACCTGCCCTCCTCCCCCACGCTCTTCAACTCCGGCACACGGCACCCGCAGATGTCGTCCTGCTACCTGCTCGACTCCCCGCTGGACGAGCTGGACTCCATCTACGACCGCTACCACCAGGTGGCCCGGCTCTCGAAGCACGCGGGCGGCATCGGGCTGTCGTACTCCCGGATCCGCAGCCGCGGTTCGCTGATCCGCGGCACCAACGGGCACTCCAACGGCATCGTCCCGTTCCTGAAGACCCTGGACGCCTCGGTGGCCGCGGTCAACCAGGGCGGCCGGCGCAAGGGGGCCGCGGCCGTCTACCTGGAGACCTGGCACTCCGACATCGAGGAGTTCCTGGAGCTGCGGGACAACACCGGTGAGGACGCCCGGCGGACCCACAACCTGAACCTCGCGCACTGGATCCCGGACGAGTTCATGCGCCGCGTGAACGCCGACGAACAGTGGTCGCTGTTCTCCCCGGCCGACGTGCCCGAGCTGGTCGACCTGTGGGGCGAGGAGTTCGACGCCGCCTACCGCAAGGCGGAGGAGGCGGGCCTGGCGAGGAAGACCATCTCGGCCCGCGACCTGTACGGCCGCATGATGCGCACCCTCGCGCAGACCGGCAACGGCTGGATGACCTTCAAGGACGCCGCCAACCGCACCGCCAACCAGACGGCCCTGCCGGGCCATGTCGTGCACTCCTCCAACCTCTGCACCGAGATCCTGGAGGTCACGGACGACGGGGAGACGGCGGTCTGCAACCTGGGGTCGGTCAACCTCGGTGCCTTCGTCCGTGACGGCGACATCGACTGGGAGCGGCTGGACGAGACCGTCCGCACCGCCGTCACCTTCCTCGACCGGGTCGTGGACATCAACTTCTACCCGACCGAGCAGGCGGGCCGCTCGAACGCGAAGTGGCGTCCCGTCGGCCTCGGCGCGATGGGTCTGCAGGACGTCTTCTTCAAGCTGCGGCTGCCCTTCGACTCGCCGGAGGCCAAGGCGCTGTCCACCCGTGTCGCCGAGCGCATCATGCTCGCCGCGTACGAGGCCTCCGCCGACCTCGCCGAGCGCCACGGCCCGCTGCCGGCCTGGGAGAAGACCCGTACCGCCCAGGGTGTCCTGCACCCCGACCACTACGACGTCGAGCTGACCTGGCCGGAGCGATGGGCGGCGCTGCGGCAGCGGATCGCCTCGGTCGGCATGCGCAACTCGCTGCTCCTCGCGATCGCCCCGACGGCCACCATCGCCTCCATCGCGGGCGTGTACGAGTGCATCGAGCCGCAGGTGTCCAACCTGTTCAAGCGCGAGACACTGTCCGGTGAGTTCCTCCAGGTCAACTCCTACCTGGTGCGGGACCTGAAGGAGCTGGGCGTGTGGGACGCGCGCACCCGTGAGGCGCTGCGCGACGCGAACGGCTCGGTGCAGGACTTCGCGTGGATCCCGGAGGAGGTGCGCCGGCTGTACCGCACGGCGTGGGAGATCCCGCAGCGCGGTCTGATCGACATGGCGGCGGCCCGCACCCCGTTCCTGGACCAGGCGCAGTCGCTGAACCTGTTCATGGAGACGCCGACGATCGGCAAGCTCTCCTCGATGTACGCGTACGCCTGGAAGTCGGGCCTGAAGACGACGTACTACCTGCGCTCGCGCCCGGCGACCCGGATCGCCCGCGCGGCCCAGGCGCAGACCAAGACCACCGTCCCCGTGCAGCAGGTCGCCGACCCCGACGCCGTCGCCTGCTCCCTTGAGAACCCCGAGTCCTGCGAGGCCTGCCAGTAATGACCGCCAGTTCCCCCCGTAACACCAATCTCCTCGACCCGGGTTTCGAGCTGACCCTGCGCCCCATGCGCTACCCCGACTTCTACGAGCGCTACCGGGACGCCATCAAGAACACCTGGACCGTCGAGGAGGTCGACCTCCACTCGGACGTCGCCGACCTGGCCAAGCTGACGCCGGGCGAGCAGCACCTGATAGGCCGTCTGGTCGCCTTCTTCGCCACGGGCGACTCGATCGTGGCGAACAACCTGGTGCTGACGCTGTACAAGCACATCAACTCCCCCGAGGCGAGGCTCTACCTGAGCCGCCAGCTGTTCGAGGAGGCCGTGCACGTCCAGTTCTACCTGACGCTGCTGGACACCTACCTTCCCGACCCGGACGAGCGGGCGGCGGCCTTCGCGGCGATCGAGAGCATCCCCTCGATCCGTGAGAAGGCGCAGTTCTGCTTCAAGTGGATGGACTCGGTCGAGAAGCTGGAGCGCCTGGAGACGAAGGCCGACCGCCGCCGTTTCCTGCTGAACCTCATCTGCTTCGCCGCGTGCATCGAGGGCCTGTTCTTCTACGGCGCCTTCGCGTACGTCTACTGGTTCCGCAGCCGGGGGCTGCTGCACGGCCTGGCCACGGGCACCAACTGGGTGTTCCGGGACGAGACGATGCACATGTCGTTCGCCTTCGAAGTGGTCGACACCGTCCGCAAGGAGGAGCCGGACCTCTTCGACGACCGGCTCCAGGAGCAGGTCACCGACATGCTGCGGGAAGCCGTCGAGGCCGAGCTGCAGTTCGCGCGCGACCTGTGCGGTGACGGCCTGCCCGGCATGAACACCGAGTCGATGCGCCAGTACCTGGAGTGCGTCGCCGACCAGCGCCTCACCCGCCTCGGCTTCGCCCCGGTGTACGGCTCGGAGAACCCCTTCTCCTTCATGGAGCTGCAGGGCGTCCAGGAGCTGACCAACTTCTTCGAGCGCCGCCCGTCGGCGTACCAGGTGGCGGTGGAGGGAACCGTGGACCTGGACGAGGACTTCTGAGCCGTCGCCCGGTCCGGCACCTCACCTACCGGCGCGCGTTCGGGGCCCTGGGCCGCCGAGCGCACGCCGGTACCAGGTGCCGGTGCCCGCTACCAGGGCACGGGCGTCAGCAGCAGCCTGTGCGGGCGCAGGGTGATGCCCACCCGGGTCGTGTCGTCCGACCCGCTGACCTGCTCGAAGCGGTACTTCGACGAGACCGCCGCCGTGATCAGGGTGAGCTGGCTGGTGGAGAAGTGGTCGCTGGGGCACTTGCGGTTGCCCACGCCGAAGGGGCTCATGGCGTACTTGGGCACCTCCCTGGACCGCTCCGGCAGCCATCGGTCGGGGTCGAAGTCGAGGTTGCGGGCGTAGGAGCGGCCGTCGCGCTGGATGGCGTACGGGCTGTAGACGATGTCCGCCCCGGCCGGAATGCGATAGCCGCCGAGCACGGTGTCGGTCATCGCGCGCCGTGTCAGAATCCATACGGCGGGCCGCAGCCGCATGGACTCCGTGACGACATTGTTGGTGTACGCGAGCCGACGGACATGCTCGAATCCGACCGGTCGGCCTCCCGTTACGGATTCCACCTCCGTGCGTACCTTCTCGGCGTGTTCCGGATGTTCCGCGAGGACCTGGAGCAACCACATGATCGTGGAGGCGACTGTTTCACTGCCGGGGGTGAGTATCGCGACGACCTGGTCGTGGATCTCCTGTTCTCCGATGGGGTCGCCCTTGTCGTCCCTCGCCTCCAGCAAGGCGGAAAGCAAATCGTCCGGCCTTTGACCAGATGCCCTCCGCTCGGCGACGATCTCATCCACCAGGAGATGCATATCGGCCAGCGCCCGGTTGAATTCACGGTTGGCCGGAAACGGTAGCCGGTACAGCGGTCCGAGCGGGATCACCATGCGGCGGTACATGCCACGGAAGACGGTCGCGAGGTCGATGCTCAGCCGTTCCGCGCGCTCGTCCATGTACTCGCCGCGCAGCAGACAGCGGGCGGCGATGCGGACGGCGACCCGGAAGGACTCCGAGGTGCAGTCGACGGTCCGGCCGGGCTGCCAGCGCTCGGTCAGCGCGTGCGCCTCCTCCTCCATGATCGGCGCGTACCCGGGGATCGCGTCCAGGCGGAACGCGGGCTGGATGGTGCGTCGCAGGCGGCGGTGCCGGCGGCCGTTGGCGGTGGCGACTCCCTCCTTGCCGAGCAGCCCTTCGAGGGACTCCCACAGCGGGCCGTCGATCTTGAAGTCGGGGCTGAGGGCCAGGGCTCCGGTGAGCGCCGGCGTGTTGACCGCGTACACCGTCCTGGGGCCCAGCTTCAGGCGGACGACGTCGCCGTGGTCGCGTAGTCGGGACATGAAGGCGAGCGGGCCGCGCACGAGTTTCAGGCCATGGCCGAGGACCGGCACGGCACCCCCGGCGAGCGGCGGCTCCCGCAGCTTGCAGGACTCGTGGGCCAGGGGTCCCACGGACTCGGCGGTCATGACTCACGTGCCGTTCCGTCGGTGACGTACGGAGGCGTGGACCGGTCGTCCCAGCTGTCGACCATGTACCGGCCGGACTCGTGGTGGAACCAGTAGACGGAGCTGAACCAGTTCCGCATATTGCCGACACAGGCGCGTACGGCGGCGCTCAGCTCTTTGCCGTTCGGGGTCCCGTCGGCAAGTGTGTCGGCGAATCGAAGGGCTTCCTGCTCAGCTCCGAGGAATTCTTCGATACATTGCTCGATGCGTCGCCGCATTTCGTCGACAGCTTCTACGAGGGTCAATTTCTCATGGGTGATGAGACTGATTCCGAGATTATGGACCTCGTCGCCCGCGATTTCCTTCGGCAGCGAGCACAGATCGTTGTACCAGGCGGCGAATTCCTGGCTGAGCAGCGCTGCCCGCCGATACGCGGGGTTTTTCCTCACGGCGTCGGGCAGTTCGGTTCCGGCGCTCGGTTCGAGCAGGTCCGTCCATATCCGGTGTGCGAAGGTGAGGCGCCTGAGCGCGAGGTACTCCTCGACCCCGGGTATGCGTCCCGCGGTGCGGTTGTGGAACTCACGGTCGTAGGCCTCGATGACCGCGTGGAAGTGCCGTGCGAACCGCTGGTTCCAGGCGGGCGAAAGGAACGAGAACAGCCGCAGCACACTGTCGGCGAAGCCCGCCACCAGCGGGTCCGGGTGGTGCAGGTGGTGCCGGGGCGCGTCGAGGGCGGCGTGCAGGCGATGCCGCAGCCGCCGCCAGTCACCGGCCCGGCCGTGCACGATGTCACGGTCGTGGCGGTCGTCCCAGACGAAGAACCATGCGCTGTAGTCGGCTATGGCCTGCAGGACCTCGTCGGGGGCGCCGGTGTAGCAGCCCGCCATGAGGTCGGTGTAGCACAGACGATCGGCGTGTTCGTGCACCTTGTCCGCGGGCATGAACCGCTTTTCCAGCAGCCACAGCCGGGTCTTGTCCTGCAGTTGCGGCCAATACGGATGCAGTTGCCGCAGAAAGGACGACTCGATCACCGGGAGTGCCAGTGAGGGCGGGACTACGACCGCCTTCGGCCCCGCTGTGGTGCTGTGTGGGAAAGCTTGCACGACCAACCCCTCTCAGCCGTCAGGAGACGTACGCTCCTCGCGCTGTGCCGGGCGTGCGCCGTTGCGCATCCCCGCACTTCCCATTCAGCACCACAATCGACGTCCGGGGGAACGGATTTGCTTCACTCACTGCTCAAGGTGCCGGGAATGCGCCCTTGCGTGACTGATGGAGGATCACTGCACGAAGGCGCCCGGCCGGGGAGAGATCCCGGCCGGGCGCCCCAACATCCCTGTTCCGTCTAGTCGTTGGCGACCACGGGGTAGCGCGGCTCGTTCTCGGCCATCTGCCGCAGCGCGTCCTTGCGGTCCCGCTTGGACAGGCGGTCGATGTACAGGTAGCCGTACAGATGGTCGGTCTCGTGCTGCAGACACCGTGCGAAGTAGCCGGTACCACGGACCTTGATCGGGTTGCCCTTCTCGTCCTGGCCGGTGACCTCGGCGTAGTCGGGGCGCGCGAGCGGCGCGTAGGCCGTGGGTACGGACAGGCAGCCCTCGTTGCTGTCGTCCAGGCGGCGCTTGTCGGCGGGCAGGTCGACCAGCTTGGGGTTGCAGACCACGCCGACGTGCCGCCTGCCCTCGTCGTCCTGGCAGTCGTAGACGAAGACCTTCAGGTCGACACCGATCTGGTTGGCGGCCAGGCCCACGCCCTCGGCGGTGCGCTGGCTGGCGAACATGTCGGCGACCAGCTGCTCCAGCTCGGCGCCGAACTCGGTGACGTCCTTGCACTCCTTGTGCAGGACCGGGTTGCCGACGACCGTGATCGGCCGCGAGGTGCCGCGTTCGCGCCAGGCCTGCTCGCGCTCCTCGCAGTCCTCCGTGTCGACGACGTAGCCCTCGTCGTCCACGGGGAGCACGCCCGCGTGCTGCTGATCGGTGTCCTGCTGCGCCATGACCGACGTACGCCTTCCTCGGAAAACAGGGGTGAAAACAGGGGTGAAGTCGAAACAGTGGGTAGAAGTTGCTGATACAGGGTACGGCGATCCCTCAGCAGACCTCTTCCAAGTCCCTCCAGTCCCGGGAGTCGGGACTGTCCGCGACCCAGCCGTCCAGCAGTCCACGCACCAGCGAGGCCGGCGCGGCCACCCCGCACTCGCGCTCCGGCAGCCACAGCTGTCCGTCGGTGCGGTGGCCGAGCGGTCCCGGGTGGCCCGGCTCGCTGTGGTCGTGGGGATCGAGATGCACGCCGTCGCCCTCGTCGGCCGGCATCCGCGACTCCGAGCACATCCGGCACAGCAGCCGCACCGAGGAGGACCAGTCCTCCGCCGCGAACCCGGCGTCGGCCGCCAGCTGCTCCAGGGCGTCCCGGTCGGCCTCGGTGGCCGCCTCCAGCAGGACCACCCAGGTCGGCACCGGCGAGGGCGCCCACAGCTCGATCTCGTCGAAGACGGGGTAGGCGTGCCCGGCGGACGTGGTGCGCTCGCCGTGCGGGACGCCGTCGTGCAGCACGACCTCGCCCCAGCGCCGACCGGAGGAGGGCAGTGGAATCGAGAGCACCTCGATCCGTGCCGGATCCAGTCTGCGGCCCCACACGACTTCGGCCTCGCCCTCGGGGGACAGCCGTACGGCAGCGCTGCCCAGCTCCATGCCGAGCGGCTCCCCGGCCGCGGTGGCCCCGCCCGGCACCTTCAGCCCGTACGCCTGCCAGGCGCGGCGGGCCAGCGGCCAGTCCTGCAGGGCGGTGGCCGCGATGCCGACGTTCCACCAGTCGGGCGCTCCGGACTCACGCTCCAGCAGGGCCACCGCGCGCAGTCCGGCGGCGCGGGCCTGCTCCCAGTCGTGCCGGAACTTGTGCAGCAGGGCCAGGTTGAACCAGGACTCCGCCAGCCAGGGTTCCAGGTCGGCAGCGCGTGTCAGCAGTTCGCCCGCGTCCTCGTACCGGCCGTCGCCGATGAGCGTGAACGCGCGGTCCGTGGCCTGCCGCCAGGAGGCGGAGGGCCGGTGCCGTCCCTTGCCGAAGATCCTCACGATTCCCGCCTGCCAGTTCCAGATCCGCACAGTGGGCTGGCTTGTGCCCCCGGACACCCTCTCCCTCGCATCCAACCATGTACGGCGGGAGAGTCGCTCATTACCCATGGGTTACCCAGCCGCGGCCAGGGTCAGACGGTCCCGGGCGAGAACCTGGGCGAGCGCCTCCACGGCCTCCGGCGCGTACTCCTCCGCCGTCCCGGGCCGCAGTTCCTCCAGCGCGCGCAACACTCCGTCGGGTCCGCGGTCCCGGGCCGTTTCTCAACCGCGGCGGCGGACGGGACCGCCAGCGACGCGCCGGCGAGCGGTACGGGGGAGAAATGCCGCCGAAGCGGCGCCGTTCGACGTGCTCGGGTTTCCGGCAGGGGCAGGCACGGGCAGTGCGCAGAGCACGGCCGGCAGGGCGACGCAGGCCACACAGGGGCCTATGAGCCGAGGTTCAGCGCGTTCGGGTGACGCAACGACCCACGAGCCGTGGCGGCTCAGTTCTCCTGCGGCGTCGCGGTCACGTCGTGATCGGGGACGGCCTGCCCGGAGCGGATCAGGTCGATCCGCCCCATGACCTTGGCACGCAGGTCGGAGGGCACGTCGTCATGCCCGCAGCACCGCTTGACCAGCTTCTTCACGGCCTGCTCCAGGCCGTACTTCTCCAGGCACGGCGAGCATTCCTCGAAGTGGTGCTCGAACTTGGTGCAGTCGGAGTCCGGCATCTCGTGGTCAAGGAACTCGTAGAGATGGTCGAGGACCTCACTGCAGTCAGTCTCGTGCGGCTCTCCGCAGCTCATGAGCCCGAGCCTTTCGCTTCGTTCGACTCTCCGGCGCCCGCCGGGACCAGCCCACGCTCACGGGCGTAGTCCTCCAGCATTCCGCGCAGCTGACGTCGGCCCCGGTGCAGCCGGGACATCACCGTACCGATGGGTGTCCCCATGATGTCCGCGATCTCCTTGTACGCAAAGCCCTCCACGTCCGCGAGATACACGGCGATGCGGAACTCCTCGGGAATCGCCTGCAGCGCTTCCTTCACGTCCGAGTCGGGCAGATGGTCCAGCGCCTGCGACTCGGCGGAGCGCAGACCGGTCGACATGTGCGACTCGGCGCGGGCCAGCTGCCAGTCCTCGATCTCCTCGGCGGCGCTGCGCTGGGGCTCACGCTGCTTCTTGCGGTACGAGTTGATGAAGGTGTTGGTGAGGATCCGGTACAGCCACGCCTTGAGGTTGGTGCCCTCGCGGAACTGGTGGAAGGACGCGTACGCCTTGGCGTAGGTCTCCTGCACCAGGTCCTCGGCGTCGGCCGGGTTGCGCGTCATGCGCAGCGCGGCCGAGTACATCTGGTCGAGGAATTCGAGCGCGTCCCGTTCGAAGCGCGCACTGCGCTCACCGGCCGACTCGGAGTTCGTCCCCGCGTCCGTCTCGGCGCTCGTGCCCTGACCCTCGGGCAGCTCCGCCTGGCCGTTGTCGGTCCCTGCGTCGGTCCCAGTGACCTGACCCACCTCCTCAAGATCCCGGGCGGGACCGAAACCGGTCCCATTCGTTTCGGAGGATAGAACACGACCCGTGCCTGCCGCCGCTCGAATAGGAGCGGTCTTGGCCGCGTGCAGCACCGTCCAGTCCAGGTCAGTACGGCTGCTGCGGCTCGGGCAGATGGTCGAACCCATGCGGCGGACTTCCTCTCCTAAGACACCCACGACGCCTGTGACGCCCAGGGCACCTACGACACCCACGGCATCGGTGCTGAGGCCTCAGCACTTCTTGTCCGCCACAACAGCGCTCCCGCGCAGGGCATTCCCAGGCGTTCAGCCCAGTGACGTGACCCACGTGACGACGCCCTCGGTGATCGTCTCCAGTGCCTCCTCCTGGGTGATCCCCGCGCGCCTGGGCACGGCGAAACCGTGATCGCCGCAGGGCACATCGACCAGCTCGAAGTCGCCCTCGGGGAACTCCGCCGGTTTCCCGAAGGGGTCGTTGCCGCCCTGGACGACGAGCGTGGGCACCCCGGCGCCGAGCAGTTCGTCCGCGCGCGACTTCTCCGGCTTGCCCGGCGGGTGCAGCGGGAAGCTGAGCGCGAGCACGGCGTGCGCGCCCAGCTCGGTGGCGGTCCGGCAGGCGACCCGGGCGCCCGCGCTGCGGCCGCCGGAGATCACCGGCAGCCCCGGCTCGGCCAGCTCGGGCCAGATCCCGCGCCAGCCTGTGTCCAGCGTCCTCGGCGCGGGCGCGACCTTCTTGCCCGCGACGCGCCAGGGCTGCTCGACGAGGGCGACGGTGACGCCGTGGGCGGGGAGCGTGTCCGCGAGTGCCCGCAGGTCCCGCGCCTCGATGCCGCCGCCGGCGCCATGGCCGAGGGCGAGCACCAGCCGGGCCTTCCTCGCTCTGTGCCAGGTGATGCGGGCGTCCCCGGCCTCCGTACCGACCGTCTGCGTAGTCACGTCAGAAGAGTGTGCCCTCTTCCGGTGCCGCCAGCTCCTTGAGCAGCTCCGGGCCGTTGTTGCGGACGTTGCTGACGGCGGTGGGGACCGGGTAGGCGCGCATCAGGCCGGGCGGCGGCGGGGCGAGCAGTGCGCGCAGGTCGTCGGGGTCGGTGCGGGCGGGGTCCAGCCAGGCGTCCCAGCGGTCCGGGGTGAGCATGAGCGGCATCCGGGGGTGGATCTCGGCGAGGCTGTACGGTCCCCCGGCGGGGGCGACGGCCAGCGGGGTCGTCTCCGCCTCGGTGGTGAGCACCGAGCAGGTCACCCACCAGGCCTGCGGGTGGTCGTCGGGCAGGGTCCGGTCGCGCCAGAACTCGTACAGGCCGGCCATCGCGAACACCGAGCCGTCCGCGGGCAGCACGAAGTACGGCTGCTTGCGGGGCCGCTTCTTCTTGCCCTCGGCCTCCAGCTCCCGCTCCTGCTTGCCGGTGACCCACTCGTAGTAGCCGTCGGCGGGCAGGATGCAGCGGCGGGCGGCGAAGGCGCGGCGGTAGGCGGGCTTCTCGTGCACGGTCTCGACGCGCGCGTTGATCATCCGCGCGCCGCTCTCGGGCGACTTGGCCCAGGACGGGACCAGGCCCCACCTCAGCTTGCGCAACTGGCGAACCGGACGCGGATCCTCCGCGTCTTTCAACGGACGGTCCAGGACGGCGTAGACCTCCTTGGTCGGCGCCACGTTGTAGTCCGGCTCCAGGGTCTCCTGGGGCTCCCACTTCTCGACCTCGAAGATTCCGGCGAGATCGTCGGGCCTACGACTGGATGCATACCGTCCGCACATACGTGCCACACTGCCAGACCGCGGACGACCAGAGGGAGCCACTCGGACATATGCACAGCCTCGCCGCCATCGCGCTGCCCGACCTGTGGGACCGGCTCACCGGCACCCAGCCGAACCCTGACCGGTGGGTGGTGCTCGCCACCCTGGGCGCGGCCCTCGCCATGATCGTCCCGCACGGTCTGTGGCGCCTGTCGCGCAACGCCATCACCATCGCGCACGAGGGCGGCCACGGCCTGGTGGCCCTGCTGACCGGCCGCACGCTGACCGGCATACGCCTGCACTCCGACACCAGCGGCCTGACCGTGAGCCGGGGCAAGCCCTACGGCCTCGGCATGATCCTGACGGCCGCCGCGGGCTACACCACTCCCCCGCTGCTGGGCCTGGGCGGGGCCGCGCTGCTGGCCGCCGGGCACATCACCCTGCTCCTGTGGGTGGCGACCGCGCTGCTGGTGGTGATGCTGGTGATGATCAGGAACGCCTACGGGATGCTGACGGTGGTGCTGACCGGGGGCGCGTTCCTGCTGGTGTCGTGGCTGACGGGGCCGCAGGTGCAGGCGGTCTTCGCCTACGCGGTGGTGTGGTTCCTGCTGCTGGGCGGAGTGCGGCCGGCCTTCGAGCTGCAGGCCGAGCGGGCGCGGCAGGGCGCGGGCGACTCGGACGCGGACCAGCTCTCACGGCTGACGCACGTACCGGCGGGGCTGTGGCTGTTCCTGTTCCACGCGGTGTCCCTGTGTTCGTTGATCGGTGGGGGCCGCTGGCTGCTGGAAGGTTGACACCGGCCCCTGCTTATAAAGTGGCCCTATGGCCCCGAACACCGCCCACCCCGCCCTCTGGCCCGCCCCGCACGCGAGCGGAGCCGTCGACGCGACGGTCCACGTGCCCGGGTCCAAGTCGGTCACCAACCGCGCCCTCGTGCTCGCCGCCCTCGCCTCCGAGCCGGGCTGGCTGCGCCGCCCGCTGCGCTCCCGTGACACCCTGCTGATGGTCGGTGCGCTGCGCGCCATGGGCGTGGAGATCGAGGAGACGGTGTCGTCCAGCTCCTCCGTCGCGGGCGGCCCGGACGGTGCCGGGGAGGCCTGGCGGGTGCTGCCCACGGGGCTGCGGGGTCCGGCCACGGTCGACGTCGGCAACGCCGGCACCGTGATGCGCTTCCTGCCGCCGGTGGCCGCGCTCGCCGACGGCCCCATCCGCTTCGACGGCGACCCTCGCTCGTACGAGCGTCCGCTGCACGGCGTGATCGACGCGCTGCGCGCGCTCGGCGCCCGGATCGACGACGACGGCCGGGGCGCGCTGCCGCTGACCGTGCACGGCAGCGGGGCGCTGGAGGGCGGACCGGTGTCGATCGACGCGTCCTCGTCGTCCCAGTTCGTGAGCGCGCTGCTGCTGTCCGGCCCGCGCTTCAACCAGGGTGTCGAGGTCCGGCACACCGGGTCGACGCTGCCGTCCATGCCGCACATCCGGATGACCGTCGACATGCTGCGCGCGGTCGGCGCCCAGGTGGACACCCCGGAGTCGGGCGGCGAGCCGAACGTGTGGCGGGTGACGCCGGGCGCGCTGCTCGGCCGGGACCTGACGATCGAGCCGGATCTGTCCAACGCCCAGCCGTTCCTGGCGGCGGCCCTGGTCACCGGTGGCAAGGTGCTGATCCCGGACTGGCCGGCCCGTACCACCCAGCCGGGTGACCGGCTGCGGGAGATCTTCACCGAGATGGGCGGTTCCTGCGAACTCACCGAGTACGGGCTGGAGTTCACCGGTTCGGGTGCCATCCACGGCATCGACGTCGAGCTGGGTGACGTCGGCGAGCTGACCCCGGGCATCGCGGCGGTCGCCGCGCTCGCGGACTCCCCGTCCACCCTGCGGGGCGTGGCGCATCTGCGGCTGCACGAGACGGACCGGCTGGCCGCGCTCACCAAGGAGATCAACGAACTGGGCGGTGACGTCACCGAGACCGCCGACGGCCTGCACATCCGCCCGCGCAAGCTGCACGGCGGGATCTTCCACACCTATGAGGACCACCGCATGGCGACCGCCGGTGCGATCATCGGCCTGGCGGTCGAGGGGGTGCAGATCGAGAACGTGGCGACGACCGCGAAGACACTGCCGGACTTCCCCGAGCTGTGGGCCGGGATGCTCGGGAACTGACGGGCGGGACCGGAACCATGCGCCGCTACGGCAAGCACACAGACGAGGACGACATCCGCACTCGTCCCAACCGCAAGGGCAACCGGCCGCGGACGAACATCCGGCCCAAGCACGAGGACGCGGCCGAGGGAATGGTCCTCACCGTCGACCGGGGCCGGCTGACCTGCCTGGTCGAGGACCGCACGGTCATGGCGATGAAGGCCCGCGAGCTGGGCCGCAAGGCGGCCGTGGTGGGCGACCGGGTGGCCCTGGTCGGTGACCTGTCCGGCCAGAAGGACACGCTGGCGCGGATCGTCCGCATCGAGGAGCGCGGCTCGGTGCTGCGCCGCACGGCCGACGACGACGATCCCTACGAGCGGGTGGTCGTCGCCAACGCCGACCAGCTGGCGATCGTCACCGCGCTCGCCGACCCCGAGCCGCGTCCCCGGCTGATCGACCGCTGTCTGGTCGCAGCCTTCGACGGCGGTCTGGAGCCGCTGCTGGTGATGACCAAGTCGGACCTGGCCCCGCCGGAGAAGATGCTGGAGCTGTACGGCGCGCTCGACATCCCCTACGTGGTCACCAGCCGTGACGAACTGGAGAACGGCGACGCGGCGGACCGGGTGCGCGAGCACCTGGACGGCAGGGTCACCGCCTTCGTGGGCCACTCGGGCGTGGGCAAGACGACCCTGGTCAACGCGCTCGTACCGAAGGAGCGGCGGCGTACGACGGGCCTCGTGAACGCGGTGACCGGCCGCGGCCGGCACACCACCACCTCGGCGCTCGCCCTGCCTCTGGCCGACGGGGAGGGCTGGGTCGTCGACACCCCTGGCGTGCGCTCCTTCGGTCTCGCGCACATCGACCCGTCGCGGGTCATCCACGCCTTCCCGGACCTGGAGCCGGGCACGGAGGGCTGCCCGCGCGCGTGCAGTCACGACGAGCCGGACTGCGCACTGGACGCGTGGGTCGAGGAGGGCCACGCCGACCCGGCCCGGCTGTACTCGCTGCGCAGGCTGCTGGCGACTCGGGAGCGCCGGGAGGGCGACTGAGTCACCGCGTTGTTCGCCCGGGTGCGGGTCCTCACGTGCATAATCGCACCGAGCCGGAGATCCGGATCAACGGGAGGACAGCGCATGGCGTGGCTACTGGTCGTCGTGGCCGGGCTGCTGGAGACCGGTTTCGCCGTGTGCCTGAAGCTCTCCCACGGGTTCACCCGGCTGTGGCCGACGATCGCCTTCTCCTGCTTCGCCCTGGGCAGCTTCGGCCTGCTCACCCTCTCGCTGAGAAAACTCGACGTCGGACCTGCCTACGCGGTGTGGACGGGGATCGGCGCGGCGGGCACCGCCATCTACGGCATGGTCTTCCTCGGCGACCTGGCGTCCACGCTGAAGATCGTCTCGATCAGCCTCGTCATCGTGGGGGTGATCGGGCTTCAGCTGTCGGGCTCCACGCACTAGTGGGGCTCCTGGCGGCGGGGCGCACGGCGGGTGCGGGCGGCTTGTGGCGGCGTACACGGGTCGGTGCCGGAGCCGCGGCGAGGAGGTGGCCCCGGTGGCCGTCCGGTCGATCAGGCCGGGCCGGCCGACCAGCCCGAGCGGCGTGAGCCGACCAGCCCGAGCGGCGTGAGCCGACCAGCCCGAGCGGCGTGAGCCGACCAGCCCGAGCGGCGTGAGCCGACCAGGCCAAGCGGCGTCAGCCGACCAGCCCGAGCGGCGTGAGCCGATCAAGCCGAGCGGCGTGAAAGGACGCCGCGCACCAGGTCCTCGGCGCCGCCCTCGTCCGGCGGCGCGGCCACGCAGGACAGTGCGAGGCGGGCGACCAGCTCGCAGGAGCGCGCCAGCTCGGCGCCGTCGCACTGCGTGGCTCCGGGCCCGGCGAGCACGGCCACCGCGCGGTCCCGCACGATCCGCACGAAGTCCTCGGGCGACGGCAGCGACCCCTCCGCCCGGCGCTGCGCCGGCACTGCGACGCAGGACGGTCCGGTGCAGAGCCCCGGCCTGGGCAGGCGCTCGTTCCAGCAGCCGGTGAGCATGGCCCGTACCAGCGCGCTGTCCCGGGCGGCGGCGGCCGTCCACTCGACGGTGGCGGTGAGCCGCTCAAGGGGATCGGCGGATCCGGCGAGCGCCCGTTCGACGCCGGCGAGATAGCCGTCGGCCTCGCGTCGCACCAGGGCGCGGGCCAGCCCGTCCTTGCCGCCGAACTCGTTGTACAGGGTCTGCCGGGACACCCCGGCCGCCGCGGCCACGTCCACCATCCGCACAGCGGACCACGGCCGGCGCGCGAGCGCCGTGTACGCGGCGTCCAGCAGGGATTGCCGGGCAGCAGGCATCATCGCCTCCCTGGGGCAAGCGGTATTGCGCCCAGATTTGACGCGCATGCATGCACTGTCAAGGGTTCGCGGTGGTATGCGGGGGCGCGCGGTGTGCCCCGGCCCGCCCCCGCCCCTCCCCCGGGCGCCCGGGGCCGCTGTGGCCCGTGCCGGGCCCGGCATATACCGTTCGTCACATGCCGGACTACCTCGACGACCTGCGCCTGGCCCACGTCCTCGCGGACGCCGCCGACGCCGCCACCATGGACCGCTTCAAGGCACTCGACCTGAAGGTGGAGACCAAGCCGGACATGACCCCGGTGAGCGAAGCGGACAAGGCGGCGGAAGAACTGATCCGCGCCCAGCTGCAGCGCGCCCGCCCCCGGGACGCGATCCTGGGCGAGGAGTACGGCATCGAGGGCACCGGCCCCCGGCGCTGGGTGGTGGACCCGATCGACGGCACCAAGAACTACGTCCGCGGGGTGCCCGTCTGGGCCACCCTGATCTCCCTCATGGAGGCGGGCGAGGGCGGGTACCAGCCGGTGGTGGGTGTCGTCTCCGCACCGGCGCTCGGCCGCCGCTGGTGGGCCGCGAAGGGCCACGGCGCGTTCACCGGCCGCAGCCTGTCCTCCGCGACCCGCATCCGCGTCTCCCGCGTCGGCAAGCTCGCGGACGCCTCCTTCGCGTACTCCTCCCTCACCGGCTGGGAGGAGCAGGGCCGCCTGAACGGCTTCCTCGACCTGACCCGCGCGGTGTGGCGCACGCGTGCCTACGGCGACTTCTGGCCCTACATGATGGTCGCCGAGGGTTCCGTGGACATCTGCGGCGAGCCGGAGCTGTCCCTGTGGGACATGGCCGCCAACGCGATCATCGTGACGGAGGCGGGCGGCACCTTCACCGGCCTCGACGGCCGCCCCGGCCCGCACAGCGGCAACGCGGTGGCCTCCAACGGCCTGCTGCACGACGAGTTGCTGGGGTATCTCAACCAGCGCCGCTGAGCGCCCCTCAACAAGCTTCGTCCGCCCTCTTGTTGACCTCTGCTTTACCTGGCACCCTGAGACCCACCCCCACTTGTGAACTTGTGAATCTCTGAACGATTGCAGGGATTCCCTAGGAGGTGGCCCACCCCATGCTCGTCCGTGACGCCATGAGCACCGTGATCCTCACCATCGGCCCCGCCCACACCCTCCGCCAGGCAGCAGCCCTGATGTCGGCCCGCCGCGTCGGCGCCGCCGTGGTCCTCGACCCCGACGCCGGCGGCATCGGCATCCTGACCGAACGCGACATCCTCAATTCCGTCGGCCTGGGCCAGGACCCGGACACCGAACGCACCCACGCCCACACCACCACCGACGTCGTCTTCGCCACCCCGGCCTGGACGCTGGAGGAGGCCGCCCGCACCATGACCCGAGGCGGCTTCCGGCACTTGGTCGTCCTCGACGCGGGCGAACCTGCGGGCATCGTCTCGGTCCGCGACATCATCCGCTGCTGGGTCCCCAGCCTCGTCGCATAGCTGGATGCTGTCTAAATCCGCTATGGATCCAAAGTCACACCTCGTTCAGGACCTGGCTCCCTTGCTGTTAGGCTGATGGCCATGAGTGACCTTCTGGAACGGCTGCGCGGACGCGGATGGCGGATGACCGCACAGCGGCGCGTCGTGGCCGAGGTTCTCGACGGCGAGCACGTTCACCTGACGGCCGACGAGGTCCATGCGAGGGCCGTGGCGAAGCTGCCCGAGATCTCCCGGGCGACCGTCTACAACACGCTGGGGGAGCTGGTCTCCCTCGGCGAGGTCCTCGAGGTCACCACGGACAGGCGCGCCAAGCGGTACGACCCGAACGCGCACCGGCCGCACCAGCACCTGGTCTGCGCGAGCTGCGGCGCGATCCGGGACGTCCACCCGACGGGCAATCCGCTCGCCGACCTCCCCGACACCGAGCGCTACGGCTTCACGGTGTCGGACGTGGAAGTGACGTACCGGGGGCTGTGCCCGAGCTGCACGGGATCGTGACCGGCGCATGAGCGAAGGGGGCGCAAGCCCCCTTTTTTCATGCCCCGAGCCCTTTCGCTGCTGAACGCCCAGGCGTCGCCCCCGAATACACTCCCGAATACGCTCAGGGCCGGAACCCATGTCATGGATTCCGGCCCTGAGCCTTCAGTAGCGGGGACAGGATTTGAACCTGCGACCTCTGGGTTATGAGCCCAGCGAGCTACCGAGCTGCTCCACCCCGCGTCGGTGAATACGACACTACGGGAGACAAGCCCGTCGAAGCAAATTCAACAGGGGCCGAGTGGCCGGGGTCACGTCCCCGGCCGGCCACGCGTCACGCCGAAAGCTCCTGGCGCAGCGCGTCCCGCAGCCGCCCCGCCCGCTCGGCGACCTCGGCGGGCCCCAGCTCCACCGCCCGGTCGGCCCACCTCTGCCCCTCCGCCAGCTCACCACGGCGGGCGTAGACCAGGGCCAGCCGAAGCGCCGCACGGCCGTGGCCGGCGTCGGCGGCCCGTGTCCACCACACCGCGGCCTCCGGCTCGCTGCCCTCGCGGGCCAGCAGCAGCCCCAGGTTGAAGGCGCCGTTGCGGGACCCGGCCTCGGCAGCCGTCCGGTACCACCGTGCGGCCTCCACCACGTCACCGCGGGCCGCCGCGAGCATGCCCACCCGTACCTGCGCCCGCCGGTGCCCCTGGGAGGCCGCGCGCTCGTACCACTCCTCGCACTCGGTCTTCTCATGCACCGTCTCGCCCAGCTCGTGCGCGGGCTCCGGCGGCCGGCGCGCGTCGAGCAGGGTCGCCAGCCGGTACGCGGCCTCGGCGCTGCCGCCACCTGCCGCGCACCGCAGATGCCGCTCGGCCTCCGGCTCGTCCCCCTCGCGCAGCCGGGCGATGCCGACCTGGAGCGCGGCCTCGGTGTGCCCGGCGGCGGCGGCCCGCTCGTACCAGCGCAGCGCCATGACGTCCTCGCCCCGCCCGGCGTAGAGGATGCCGAGGTTGAACGCGGCGTCGACGCTGCCGGCCTCGGCCGCCTTGGAGAACCACGGCTCCGCCCCGGTGGTGTCGCTGCCCTGCAGCAGCAGGATGGCGAGCGCGTTCGCGGCCTCCCGGTGCCCGGCGTAGGCAGCCCGCCGGTACCACTGCTCGGCCTGCGCGATACGGCCCTGCTCGGCGCAGAGCAGCCCCAGGTTGTACGCCCCGTTGTCGTCCCCGGCGTCCATCGCCGCCCGGTACCAGCGCTCGGCCGTCTGTGTCTCGCCGCGTTCGGCGTGCAGCGCGCCGAGCGCGTTGGCGGCGTTGCCGTCGCCGTCCTGGGCGGCCCGCAGCCACCACACGGCGGCGCTCTCGGTGTCCCCGGCGTCGCGCAGCAGGAAGCCGAGCGCGCAGGCGGCCCGCGCCTCGCCGTCCTTCGCGGAGGTCAGGTACCAGCGCCCGGCCTCCTTCAGGTCGCCGCGCTTCTCGAGGATCGCGCCCAGGTGCAGCGCGGCCCGCCGGTGACCGCGCGCGGCGGCCTGCCGGTACCACTGCTCGGCCTCGTCGCCGGCGCTGCCGGTCCCGCTCGCCTCCTCGCGTGCGGCGGCCCGGTGGTCGAGCGCGCGGGCCAGCCGGTAGGCGGCCTCGCGGTGCCCGCGCTCGGCGGCGGCCCGCATCCACTGCTCGGCACGGGCGTCGCCGCGGTGTTCCAGCAGGTCGGCGAGCGCGTACGCGCCGAGGGCGTGGCCCTGTTCGGCGGACTGGCGCAGCCAGTACTCGGCGGCGGGCTCGTCCCCGCGCTCGCGGTGGTGGCGGCCGAGCGCGTGCGCGGCGGCGGCGGAACCGGCGACGGCGGCGATGCGCCACCAGCCGGCCGCCTCGTCGGCGTATCCGCGCTGGTGCAGCAGGACTCCCAGGTTGTTGGCGGCGGCCCGGTCACCGGCCGCGGTGGCGGCGCGCAGCTGAGGTTCGGCTGCGTCGAGGTCGCCGCGGCGCAGCAGCATGGCTCCGAGGATGCTCATGGCCTCGGCGTCGCCGGTCTCGGCGGCGAGCCGAAGACGCACCTCCTCGGCGTCCTCCCCCATGTCGTCCCGGTCGCCCCCGCGGTCCCGGTCGTCCCGGTCGTCCCCGTCCCCGTGCAATGCTTCCCCACCGGAAGTCTGCACAAATCGCCCTGTCCTGAACAGAGTTGCCTTGTCCCCCATAACGTCCATCGTCGCACCACCTGCAACCTGGGTACACCCGGTATACCGCAGCCCGTGAGGTCACTTCAGCGTTTTGTCGACATGCCCACAGAGAGACAAGTCAAACACATTTGCACCAACTCCCCACGGCGGCGCGGCCGTCCCTCCCCTCCGGACATGAGTTCGCACACCACGAAGGCCCGGATCCCTGTAAGGATCCGGGCCTTCGACTTCAGTAGCGGGGACAGGATTTGAACCTGCGACCTCTGGGTTATGAGCCCAGCGAGCTACCGAGCTGCTCCACCCCGCGCCGTTGCGTGACAACCGTACCACGGCGCGGAGGGAGCTTGATCAACTGCTCTTCTTGGGCTTGGACTCGGCGTCCTGGGCCCGCTTGAGCGCGTCCTTCAGGTCCTTCTGCGCCTTGGCGTACGCGCTCCAGTCCGGTCCCCCTGGCTTCTGCAGGGCCTCCTGCCCGGCGTCGAAGGCCTTCTGGGCGTCGTTCAGGGCCTGCTGGACCGTGGGGTTGCCGGACGCGGGAGGTCTGGTGGTGCCGGTGTCCGGTGGTGGGGTGGTGGAACCCTTCGCTCCGAAGACCTTGTCGAGGGCCTCGCCGAGCGTGTTCTCGAACGCGGTCTTCCCGCCGTAGGTGACCAGCACCTTGCGCAGCAACGGGTACTTCAGTCCGCCGCCGCGTACGTAGACCGGCTCCACATAGAGCAGTCCGCCGTCCAGCGGCACGGTCAGCAGGTTGCCGTACTCCACCTCCGAGTCGCCGCCCTTGAGCAGTTTGATGGCGGCGGCGATGTCCTGCTCGGAGTTGAACTTGCTCTGGACCTGTTTGGGTCCGTCGACCGTCGTGCTCGTCGGCAGCTTCAGGATTCTGATCTTGCCGTAGTCGCTGCTGCCGGCTTCGGCGTCGACGGTCATGAACGCGCTCAGGTTGTACCGCCCGTTGGGCGTGAACGTCGTCGACAGCGAGAACGCCTGCTTGGTCTGGTCCGGCATCTTCAGGCTCAGGTAGTACGGCGGCACGGCGTTGCCCGAGCGGTTGGTCGGGTCGTCCGGCACCTGCCAGACCTCGCTGCCGGTGAGAAACGTCTGCGCGTCCGCCACGTGGTAGCGGGTGAGCAGTTCGCGCTGCACCTTGAACAGGTCCTGCGGGTAGCGCAGATGGGCCAGCAGGTCCGGGGAGATGGCGCTGCGCGGCTTGACCGTGCCGGGGAAGGCCTTCATCCAGGTCTTCAGCACGGGGTCCTCGGTGTCCCACTGGTAGAGCTTGACGTCACCGGTGTACGCGTCGACGGTCGCCTTCACCGAGTTGCGGATGTAGTTGACCTGGTTCTGCTGGGCCACCACCGCGCGGTTGTTGTTGGTCGCGGTCAGCGAGTCGGCCGTCGTGTCACCGAGGGTCGTGCGGGAGGAGTACGGGTAGCCGTTGGAGGTCGTGTAGGCGTCGACGATCCACTGGATGCGGTGGTTCACGACCGCCGGGTAGGCGTCGCCGTCGATGGTCAGCCAGGGCGCGACCGCCTCGACGCGCTCCTTGGGCGTGCGGTTGTACAGGATCCGCGAGCCCTTGCCGATCGCACCGGAGTACAGGATCTGCGGCTCGTTGAAGGCCACCGCGTACGCGGCCCGGTTGAGCGGGTTGTCGAGGCTCACCCCGCTCTTGGCCTGGTAGCTGGTGGTCTTCTCGCCCTTGTCGTCGGAGTAGTCGATCTCCTTCTGCGGGCCGCCGACGATGGAGTACGTGTTGGTCTTCTCGCCGTAGTAGATCCGCTGCTGGTACGTCCCCAGGTCGCCCTTGGACGGCAGGTCGGACTCGGTGAAGACGGGCTCGCCGTTGGCGTCGGCCGCGGTGCCCTTGGCGGCGACCACGCCGTAGCCGTGCGTGTAGCGGAAGTGGTCGTTGATCCAGTTGTTCTTCGGGACCCCCGACAGGTTCAGCTCACGCAGACCGATGACGGTGTCCTGGTCCTTGCCGTTCCCGGTGGAGTACCGGTCGACGTCGAGGTTGGTCGGGAACCCGTAGTAGTTCCGCATCTGCTGGAGCTGCTGGAACGTCGGCGACACGATGTTCGGGTCCATGATCCGGATGCCGGCCGCGTCGCCCACGTCGGCGCGCAGCTTCTCCTTGTCCGAGGTCATGGACTTGCCCGCATACTCGGTGACCTTGGCGTCGTCGATGCCGTACGCCTCGCGCGTCGCCTTGAGGTTCTTCTGGACGTACGGGGCTTCCTTGGCCTGTTCGTTGGGCTGGACCTGGAACTTCTGCACGATGGCCGGGTACAGGCCGCCGATCAGGATCGCCGAGAGCACCATCAGCCCGAAGCCGATGACCGGCAGCTGCCACGTGCGCCGCCACAGGGTGGCGAAGAACAGCAGCGCGCAGATGACGGCGATGCAGAACAGGATCGTCTTGGCCGGCAGATAGGCGTTGGCGTCGACGTAGCGCAGGCCGGTCCAGTTGCCGGTCGCCTTGAAGTCGCTGGACTTGACCGCGAGGCCGTACCGGTCGAGCCAGTAGGCGACCGCCTTCAGCGCGACGAAGACGCCGAGGAGCACCGACAGGTGCCCGGTGGCGGCGGCGGAGGCGCGCGCACCCGGGCTGGTCACGCGCAGCCCGCCGTACAGGTAGTGGGTGAGCGCGGCGGCGATCAGGCACAGGATCGCGGCGGCGAAGCCGAAGCCCAGCAGGAAGCGGTACCAGGGCAGGTCGAAGGCGTAGAAGGACACGTCCAGGTGGAACTGGGGGTCCTTCTCGTGGAAGGGCACGCCGTTGACCCACATCAGCCACGTCCGCCACTGACCGGCGGCGGAGGCACCGGCGATCAGGCCGACGAGCGCGGAGACGGACAGCAGCAGCCACTTCTTGTACGGCGCGATGCCCATCCGGTAGCGGTCCAGGCTCTGCTGCTCCATGGACATGGCGCTCAGCGGGGGCCTCAGCCGGTGCGCGAGCCAGATGTTCAGCCCGACCACGAAGGCCATCAGCAGGCCGAAGACGAAGAAGAGGCCGATCTTGGTCCGCAGGGTGATGGTGAACACGGACGAGTAGTGCACCGACCGGTACCACAGCCAGTCCGTCCAGAAGCCCGCGAACATGGTGAAGGCCATACCGAGGACGGCGAGAACGCCCAGGGTCGTCAGGAGCGTCCGGACACGCCGGGACGGGCTGCCCGCTCTGATCCGCGGCCCCGTCGGGCCTCCGCCGCGGTCCGGCATCTGGAAAGCCAAGGTGCGCACCTCGAAGTCACTGTCGATCCGTCAGGCCCTCGTGTTCGCGAGCCTGCCGTGGCCCCCCCGTGATCGCGGGTCCACATCTATGCAACTTACTCGCGGCCTACGCGGTTCCCGCTTCCGGCCGGGAACGAGGCAGGATTGTGACCATGTCCAACACTCCCATGGCGGCGAGCCCGCTCACCCGGGCCGTGCTCGAGATCGACGAGTACGCCTCCGGCCTCGGCTGGGACCAGCCCGCCCGCCTTTTCGCCCTCGTAGACACCGCGCGGCTGCGCGTCCAGGAACCCGCGCTCGCGGCCCAGCTCGGTCTGGAGGACGAGTCCGAGACCGCCGGTCTCACCCCGATCGAGCAGGACGAGATCGCCGCGGACACGCCGCTCGACGAGTTCCTCGGCACCATCGCCTGGCCCGACGCGGTGGCCGGTTGCGCTCTCACGGTGGAGCGCCTGATGCTGCCCCCGTCCGCCGAGGCGCAGGTCCCCTCCGGCCTGAGCGAGGCCAAGCTGGCCAAGTGGGTGGCGGCCCACCCGGAGCGCCAGGAGGTCCGGATGACGGTCGCGGTGCTGCGCGACGGCAGCCGTGAGTCGGCGCTGCGGCTGCGCGAGAAGGACTCCCCGACGGAGGTGCTGACCGGCCCCGACCTGGTGCCCGGCCTCGCGGAGGCCTTGGCGGCGACGTTCGCGGACTGACCTTTTCCGGTACGGCGATGGGGGCGCCCCGAGCGAGAACGGGCGCCCCCAGCCGTGTGTGCCGGGCCGCGGTGTCAGCCCTTGGTGGTGCACTTCGGCAGGGCGGCGGTGTCGCCGCTGCGGATGTCCTTCAGCGCGTCGAGCGCGTCATCGATGGTTCTGACCTTGACCAGGGTCAGCCCGGCCGGGGTGTCCTTGACGGCGGACGCGCAGTTCTCGGCGGGCGTCAGGAAGTACTGGGCGCCCCTGCTGCGCGCGCCGACGGTCTTCATCTCGATGCCGCCGATCGGTCCGACCGTGCCGTTGTCGTCGATGGTCCCGGTGCCGGCGACGAACCTGCCGCCGGTGAGGCTGCCTGGAGTGAGCTTGTCGTAGATGCCGAGCGCGAACATCAGACCGGCGCTGGGCCCGCCGACGTCGGCCAGCTTGATGTCGATGGTGAACGGGAAGGTGTGGTCGGTCCCGGCGGAGATGCCGACGATGGCGCGCTTGGCCCCGCTGTCGTGGGAGGCCACGGTCGTGATGGTCACGTCCCGCGTCTTCGTCGCCGTCCGCTGTTCCTTCTCCGCTGCGGTCTGCTCCTTGGCGGGCACGACGGTGAACACCACGTCCTGTCCGGCCTTGTGCTTCGTCACGAGCTCGGCGACGTCGGCGGGCTGCCGGACCGCCGTGCCGTCCACGGCCTTGATCACGTCACCGGCGTGGAGCCTGCCCTCGGCCGGTGATCCCTTGACGACGGTGGAGACGATCACCCAGGACTTCACCGGGATGCTCAGCTCCTTGAGGGCGGCGACCTTGGCGCTCTCCTGGGACTGGCTGAACTCCTCGGCGTTCTCCTGGGTGGACTGCTGCTCGGTCTTGCCGTCCGGGTAGAGCGTGTCGTGCGGCACGATCTTGCTGTCGTGCGCCAGCCAGCCGTAGACGGCCTCCACCAGGTTCATCCGGAAGTCGGCGCTGGTGACACGGACGGTGGTCATGTTCAGGTGACCGTCCGTCGGGTAGGTCCTGTGCCCGGCGATCTGCAGCACCGGCTCGCCGTCGTGCTCCCCGAGCGTGTTCACGGTCGGGCCCGGGGACATCTCCGCGTACGGCACGGGGATGAGGACTCCCGCGCACAGGAGCGCGATCAGCATCAGGGTCGAGGCGAGCATCGTCGCAGTGCGGCGTGGCATGCCACGACAGTACGGGACGCCTCTGTCGGCGCACCGTCAGGGCACCCGGTCAGGCACCGCGGGCACCCTCGTGGGACTTCTCCATGGCCGCGCGAAAACGTGCATACCCGTCCAGCTCCGGCCCGTCGCCGCGCACCTTCCGGGTCCGGTTGGCCCACGTACCCCACAGTCCCGCCGCGATCGCAGCCACAAGCGGAATCAGCAACCAGGCGAGCGCCGCCATGCCGGCCTCCCAACCCCTTGAGCTCTTGAGCGTCTGCGACTGACTGATCAACAGATTAACCATCCGCACCGGCAACACTCACGTCAGGGGGCCGGGTGCACGACCGAACGGGTGAGGACGGGTGAGGACGGGTGAGAACGGGGGTGCCGGGGTGCCGGGGTGCCGGGGATGCCGGGGAGCCGGGGAGCCGGGGGAGCGTGGGCGCGACGGCAAGACCCTCAGCAGGCCCCGACCCACTCCTCCGTCCCGTCGGAGAACTTCTGGTGCTTCCAGATGGGCACTTCGTGCTTGAGGTCGTCGATGAGCTTCCGGCAGGCGTCGAAGGCCTCCGCGCGGTGCGGGCAGGCCACGGCGACGACCACGGCGAGATCCCCGACCCGCAGCTCACCCACCCGGTGGACGGCGGCCAGCGCCCGCACCGGGAAGTCGGCGACGACCTTCTCGGCGATCCGCCGCATCTCGGTCTCCGCGCTGGGGTGGCAGGAGTACCCGAGCGCATCCACGTCGGCACCCCCGTCGTGATTGCGCACGGTGCCCACAAACAGGGCGATGCCCCCGGCGGAGTCCTCCCCGACCGCGCCGAACACCTCGTCCACGGAGAGCGGTGTCTCCCGGATGCCGATCAGTTTGATGGGATCCTGCGCCGCCTGCTCACCGGGGTGATCGTTCGTAGCTGCCATGGGTTCCATGGTGCCGCACGCCGCCGACGCCATGGAATGCGACGTTCACCAGGCACCCGCGCGGGCAGCCTTGGAGCCTTCTACAGCCTGGCCTGGAGCCTCCGGCGGGGGTCCGAGGGCCGTAAGGCCCCCCTCAGATGCGCCGACGAGCCTTCCGGGCCCGCCGTACGACAGCGGCCGCGCCCAGCAGCGCCACCGTCGCCCCCGCGGCCCCCGCCGCCGTCGCGTCCTTGCGCCCCAGCCGCCGCCCGGCGACCGTGTGCCGCCCGGCGACCTCCTCCAGCAGCTCCGCGAGCACCTCTTCGTTGGTCCACCGCGGGCGCCACCCGGCGTCGTGCAGCCGGCTCCCGCTGACCACCCAGGGGTACATCGTGTACGCGAGGTCCCCCGCCGGGGACGGGGTGAGCCCGATCCGGTGCAGCCGGGCCGCCGCGCCGAGCGCGACCGCCGACGGCAGTTCCATCCGCCGGATCCCGCTCAGTTCCTCGACCTCCTCCTGCTCCAGCCACCCGTCGCAGCCGACGGCCAGTTCCCCGTCGACCTTCTCCAGCACGGCGTACTCCAGAGCCCCGCACAGGTCCTCGACGTGACAGAACTGCCACGCGGGCCGCGACCCGGCCACGACGAGGAGGCGCGGCGACTCGAAGTACCGGGTCAGCGCGGTGTCCGTACCCCCGACCAGGACGGCGGGGCGTACGACGGTGACGTTCAGCCCCGGGTGCGCGCGGGGGGCGCGTCGGGCGAGCCGCTCGATCTCCAGCAGGTCGCCGACACCGGTGGCCTCGGCCGTGGCACGCAGTTCGGCGTCCTCCGACAGGGGCAGCTCGTTGTCCGGCAGTGCCCCGTAGACCATCGCGGAGGTGCACAGCACCACGCGGTGCACGCCGGCCGCCGCGGCGGCGGTCAGCACGGTCTGCGTCCCGCGCACGTTGTACGCCGTCCGGGCGGTGGCCTCGCTGCCCAGGTCCAGGTCGAGCGCCAGATGCACGACCACGTCCGCGCCGCGCAGCTTCTCCGCGATCGCCGGGTCCCGCACGTCGAGGATGTGCCACTGGGCCTGCGCGCATTCCCCGCGGCGCTCGTCGATGGCGATGACCTGCTTGATCTCCGCGGACTCGGCCAGCCGCTCGGTGAGCAGCGCACCGACTCCGGTGGCGGCTCCGGTGACCGCGACGACGGGCCCGCGCACGGCGGGAGTGCTTTCATGGTTTCGCGCTGCGCGAACCTGCGGATCTGGGGAACTCACCAGGCGTCTCCAGCGGTTGTCTTCAGTACGTACGCGAGTGACGCGTGCGCACCAGGTGCATCCATCCTGCCGCAGGCCCTCCGTGGGCGAAGCACCGAGGCCCGATCGGCTCCGGGTGTCTACGCTGGGTGGTGTTGTCGGGCAGCCGCGCCGCCGGAAGAACCGGTGGCCTTACCAGCCGAGGAATCCCGTGAGTGACACCCCATTCGGATTCGGCCTTCCGCCGGAGGAGCCGGAAGACGGCGACGAGGGCAAGGAGAAGGACCAGCAGAGCGGTGGTGGGCAGGGACCGGCCAACCCGTTCGGTTTCGGGCTGCCCGGAGCCGGAGGCTTTGGCGGCCCTGGCGCCGACAATCCGCTCGCAGCCATGTTCGGTTCCCTGAACCCCGCCGACCTGGGCGCCGCGTTCCAGCAGCTCGGCCAGATGCTCTCCTACGAGGGCGGCCCGGTGAACTGGGACATGGCCAAGCAGATCGCCCGCCAGACGGTCTCGCAGGGCACCCCGGACGGCACGAAGGACGCCAGTGTGGGCCCGGCCGAGCGCAAGGCGGTCGAGGATGCCGTCCGCCTGGCCGACCTGTGGCTGGACGATGCGACGTCCCTGCCGTCGGGTTCCGCCTCGGCGGTGGCGTGGTCCCGCGCGGAGTGGGTCGAGGCGACGCTGCCGGCCTGGCAGGAGCTGGTCGACCCGGTCGCCGAGCGGGTCGGCGCGGCCATGGGTGATGTCCTGCCGGAGGAGATGCAGGCCATGGCGGGCCCGCTGATCGGCATGATGCGCTCGATGGGCGGCGCCATGTTCGGCACCCAGATCGGGCAGGCCGTCGGCGTGCTCGCGGGCGAGGTCGTCGGCTCGACCGACATCGGCCTGCCGCTGGGCCCGGCGGGCCGGGCAGCACTGCTGCCGGCCAACGTGGCGGCGTTCGGCAAGGACCTCGGCGTGCCGCTGGAGGAGGTGCGGCTCTACCTGGCGCTGCGCGAGGCCGCCCACCAGCGCCTGTTCTCGCACGTACCGTGGCTGCGCTCGCACCTGTTCGGCGCGGTCGACGGCTATGCGCGCGGCATCAAGGTCGACACGGCCAAGCTGGAGGACGTGGTCGGCCAGTTCGACCCGCAGAACCCCGAGCAGTTGCAGGACGCGCTGCAGCAGGGCATGTTCCAGCCGGAGGACACTCCGCAGCAGAAGGCTGCCCTGGCCCGTCTGGAGACCGCGCTGGCGCTGGTGGAGGGCTGGGTGGACGCGGTCGTGCACGCGGCGGCGAAGCCTCGTCTGTCGTCCGCGGACGCCCTGCGCGAGACCCTGCGCCGCCGCCGTGCCACCGGCGGCCCGGCGGAGCAGACGTTCGCCACGCTGATCGGCCTGGAGCTGCGTCCGCGCCGGCTGCGGGACGCCTCCCGGCTGTGGGCCTCGCTCACGGACGCGCGCGGCGTGGACGGCCGGGACGGCCTGTGGGCCCACCCGGACATGCTGCCGACGGCCACCGACCTGGACGACCCGGACGGCTTCGTCCACCGCGAGCATCTGGACTTCTCGGAGCTGGACAAGATGCTCGGCGAAGCGGCGGGCGGCTCCTCGGACAAGCCCGGCCCGCACAGGCCCGACCTGCACAAGAAGGACGACGACGGCGAGGGTGACGGCACCGAGTGAGCCTCCATGACGAAGCGGTCCTCGTGCTCAAGGGCTACGAGGGCCAGGAAGAGCTGCGCCAGGCCTATCTGGAGCACCTGGAAGCCCACCCGGACGGCACCTGGAAGTCGTGTCACGCGGGCCACATCACGGCGAGCGCCCTGGTGATCGACCCCGAGCACGGCCGGGTCCTGCTGACCCTGCACAAGAAGCTGCGGATGTGGCTGCAGATGGGCGGCCACTGCGAGCCGGGCGACGCCGGCCTGGCGGCGGCGGCGCTGCGCGAGGCGACCGAGGAGTCGGGCATCACCGGGCTGACGCTGCTGCCCGGCGGCCCCGTCCGCCTGGACCGGCATCCGATCCCGGCGCCGTGCCACTGGCACTACGACGTGCAGTACGCCGTCCTTGCCCCGCCCGGCGCGGTGCAGGCGATCAGCGACGAGTCGCTCGACCTGCGCTGGTTCGGCTACGACGAGGTCGCCGAGGTGGCGGACGAGTCGGTCGTACGGCTGCTGGAGGCGACCCGCGCACGCCTGTGACGGCGTGCGCGGGTCCAACGAAGGCGTGCATGAGGCCGACCCGCCGGTGGCCGGCGTAAGGGGCGCCCGTTCTGGCGGGCACCCCTTACGTATCGGCTCACCGGACGCTCAGCTCCAGACGTTGCCCTGGTTCTGGGCGTGCGCCCCGTGCTGCCCCATGCCGAACTGGGCGGCGAGGCCCTGTCCGATCACCGCGTTCTGCGGCGGCAGCAGCTCGCTGGGCTGCACGAGGGCGAACCCGGAGCCCATGAAGCTCAGCTCCCAGCCCTCACCGGTGTTGCCGCGCCGCCGCCACACTCCGGAGGAGTGGGTCTGGGCCTGCATCTGCACCCGCAGCCCGGTGGACCAGGCGACGATCGCGTCGGCGTCGCAGTTGACGTACTTGTCGGGCGTGACCTGCATCAGCAGCGGCGCGCCCGATGTCATCAGGGCGACCTTGCCGCGCCCGGTGATGTTGAGCTGGTACTTCCCGGAGCCGGAGATGCCGTACAGGCTGTCGACGGCGATGACCTCGTGGTGCAGCGAGGAGTCCATGGCGAGGACGTAGCTGCTGTCGACGGTCAGCCCGTCCTGCTCGACGTCCATGACGTGCACGTGCTGGGCGAGGTTGGCCAGGTAGACCGTGCCCTGCCCGTGGCAGCGCATCAGGTCCAGGCCCTCACCGGTGTACGCACGCGCGCGTGCCTGGCCGTTGCTGCGGTGCTCGGCGTCGAACTCGACGAGTCCCTGGTAGGCGACCATGGTGCCCTTGCGGGCGAGGATGTCGTCGTGGCCCTCCAGGGTGACGCGGAGCATCTGCTTGTTCTGCAGGCTCCAACGGTCCTGGGTCTGCTGGTCGTTGTAGGCGAAAAGCGGGCTCTGCATGGTGACTCTGGTTCCCCCTCAGCCCCGGATCCGGAGGCGGTCGGTGCTGTCCTCGCTGGGCTGGACGACGACGATGCCCTGGCCGGAGAAGGCCATCTGGTAGGCCTCGCCGCTGCCCCGGCCGATCAGCGACTGCGCCTTGAAGCTGCGCTTGCCCTTCACCTTCAGGTTCGGCGACCAGGCGACCAGCGCGTCGGGGTCGACGTACGTCTCGTCCTCGCCGCCGCCGCAGTCGACGACGATCGGCTTGCCCCGGGAGGTCAGCGCGACCCAGCCCTGCCCGGAGATCTTGGTGTTCCACAGCCCCTGCCCCGCGAACTTGGCGAGGCCCTTGACCCGCTCGACACCCCAGCTGAGGTGGGCGTCGAAGGCGAGCAGGTTGGTGGCGTTGACGGAGATGCCGTCGCCGTTGAGGTTGATCACGACGACGTTGGCGCCGTAGTCGGCGAGGTAGAGCAGGCCGTCGCCGGAGCACTTCATCAGCGGCGCGCCCTCGCCTGTGATCCAGTCGCGCGCGATCTGCCGCACGGCGGGCGGATTGGGCTCGTAGGTGACGAATCCTTCGTAGGCGACCATCGACCCCACGCGCGCGAGGAGGTCGTTCCCGGTCTGCATGGCGACCTTCAGCATGTGGTTGCCGTGGTTCTCCATGCGGGCGGTGACGGGTGCGGGGGCGAAGCCCGCGAGCGGCTGGTTCATGACGGGCTCCCTCAGACCTCGTACGGCTGGACGACGATGAAGTTGCCGGGCGCACCCCGGAACTGGAGGTTGACGCTCTCACCGGTGTCGCCCGGGTAGGCGTTGCGGCGCATCCGGACCTGGCTGGAGACGACCACCTGGGCGGCGGCCGACCAGGCGACGACGGCGTTGCAGTCGGCGAAGGTGGTCGGTGTGACCGGCAGGACCACCGGTGTGCCGTGCGTCTTGACGACGATGGTGCCGGTTCCCTGGAACTGCATGGTGAACAGCGCCCCGCCGGGGATGCCGTGCCCCTCGATGCGGCGGACCTCGTACTGGAGGCTCTCGTCGAAGGCGAGGACGTTCTCGGCGGACACGCAGATCGCGTCGCCCTGCAGCTCGACGGGGTGCAGTTGGGTGGAGTTCTCGGCGAGGAACACCTGGCCCTGGCCGGTGCAGCGCATCAGCTGCATCTCCTGGCCGGTGGCGTTGCCGACGATGCGTCCGGCGAAACCGGCGCCCTTGTAGCTGAAGTCGACCTTGCCCTGGTAGAGCACCATGCTGCCCTGCCGGGCCAGCACGGGCTGCCCGCCGATGCCGAGGTCGACCCGGATGAGCTTCTTGTTCTGCTGGGTCCAGCGCTGCCCGGTGGGCGTCTCCTTGAACGCCTGCAGCGCGGCGCCCACTCCCGCACCGCCCTGGGGGGCGCCCTGCGGCACTCCGTAGCCGGCGGCCTGCTGACCGGGAAACTGCTGTCCCGGGACCTGCTGTCCGAAAGCCTGCCCGTACGCCGGCGGCTGGCCGTAGCCGGGAGGCATGGGCGCGCCCGGCTGCCCACCGTAGGAGGGCTGCTGGCCACCGTACGGCGGCTGCGGCTGGCCGTAGCCCGGCGGCATGGGGGCGGTGGGCGCGGTGGGCTGCCCGCCGTACGACGGCTGCTGCGGCGGCTGACCGTAAGGAGCGGGCGCCGGGGCCGGGGGCGGGGCCTTGCTGCCGGCGGGCGGGGCCATCGGGGCGATGACGGTGGGGGCCGCGTGCACGTTCGGGGCCGGGGGCGGGGTCTGTCCGGGCGGCGGAGTGTGTCCGGGCGGCGGCGCGAAGCCCTGCGGGGCGGGTGCCGGGGCCGGGGCGGGCGCAGGCGCTGGTGCGGGCGCAGGCGCTGGTGCGGGCGCAGGCGCTGGTGCGGGCGCAGGCGCTGGTGCGGGCGCGGCCGGGACGCCGAAGGCGGGGGGCGCCGTGGGCGCGGCGGCCTGGGCGGGCGGGGCGAAACCGGGCGCGGCGCCGGCGTGCGGCTGCTGTGGCTGCTGGGGAGCGGCGGGCGCCTCCTCCTCCAGCACCTCGCCGCCGAAGTTCTTCAGCAGCGCCTCCAGGCCCCCGTCGAAGCCCTGCCCGACCGCGGCGAACCGCCAGCCGTCCTTGAAGTAGAGGTCACCGAGCATCACGGCCCGCTCGGTGGAGAACTCCGAGCGGTTGAAGGAGTACCGGGCGACCTCCTCGCCGCCGGCCACGATGCGCACGTATCCGGGATCGATCTGCGACATTTGCCCGGTGCCGTCGATGGTCGCCGTGAAGGACAGCTTGCGGATGTGCGACGGGATCCGGTCCAGCGTGACCCGGAACGACTCCGTGTCGCCCGCCTGCGCGCCCAGCAGTTGGATGGACTCCTCGGGGGACTTCGGCTGGTTGAAGAAGACGAAGTACCGGTCGTCCGAGAGGCGTTCGTCGGCGTCCAGGCCGAAGCAACTGATGTCGAAGGTCAGTCCGGGGGCGGAGATCTGCACGCCTACGTACAGATCGGTGCCCGCGGTGAGGTCACTGATCCTGGCCTTGTGGCCGCGTTGGAATTCCCTGGCCATGCGTTACGACCGTCCCCCATCCCGAGTGTGAGTGCGTCGCGCAAGGCTAACGGCAAACGCCGACGACGACCGCAGCCGGTACAGACCCGGTACACAACCGCACCCGGCCGCTCACACAGGTCTGCCACCCAGGCCGCTCGCACGCCCTCTCGCACAGCGACCACCACACGCCGCTCACAGACGCCTCTCCCGCGGGCCGGTCCCCTCTCCCCGCGCGCCGGGCACGTGCGGCAGCCGTTCGGCGGCGACCACGCCTTCGAGGTAGCCGCGGGCCCGCTCGGTGCGCGGATAGGCCTCCAGCAGGCGCCAGAAGTCGGGCCCGTGACCGGGGACCAGCAGATGAGCCAGCTCGTGGCAGAGCACATAGTCGACGACGTAGTCCGGCATCCCCTGAAGCCGGTGCGAGAGCCGGATGCTGCCCTCGGCCGGGGTGCACGAACCCCAGCGGGTGTTCTGGTTGGTGACCCAGCGAACGGAAGCGGGGCGGGCCCTGCCGTCGAAGTACTGCGCGGAGAGCCGTTCGGCACGCTCGGCCAGCTGGGTGTCACCGAGCACCCGCCTGCTCTCCTGCGCGGCCAGTTTGTCGAGCATGACGGTCACCCAGCGCTGCTCCTCCGCCTTGGACATCCGGGCGGGGATCAGCACGATGGTGCGATCGCCCTCACGGTACGCCGAGACCGTGCGGCGGCGCCGAGTACTCCTGCGGACCTCGATCGCGCTCGCCCTGGAGCCGCTCGGCGGCTGGCTCGTCGTGCTGCGCGGTGGTTTTCCGGCGCGGTGCAGTGGGTCGGCGGGCACGCCCCGACGTTACCCGCTGGGCAGGGCCGACGTCCCGGCTCCGGGACGGTTCCCCACCGATCCCCCACCATGCGTTTGATTTATACGACTCATCTCCGTCCGATTCATACGACCAATGCCCACGACCTGTGGACAACTCCCCACCCCCGTCCGCCGCCCCGGGCATGCTGACAGACATCGGCGGAGCCCACCCGCCCCGCCGACGGAGGGGAAGCCTTCAGAGCACCTCTGCACGCACCTGAATCTCTGATCCTCCCGACTTTCGACGGCTACGGGGGCCTGTCATGCATCCGATGGTGAAGCCCGCGCTGCGGCGCGGCTGGCGTGATCTCAACACCGTGCAGTTCGGGATGACTCCGGCGCACGCACTGACGCTGGGGCCGATGGACACGGCGACAGGCAGCTTCCTGGAACTGCTCAACGGCACCCGTGGGCTGCCGCTGCTGCGCGAGGAGGCCCGCCGCATGGACCTGCCGGACGGCCATGTCGACACACTGGTACGACGGCTCGCCCACGCCGGCCTCGTCGACGACGCCCGTGGCGGCGGACCGGCCGCGGAGGCACTGCGGGCGAAGGAGGACGTACTGCGCCGGCTGCGCCCCGACCTCGCCTCACTGTCCCTGACGAGCCCCGAGCCGGGCGGCGCGATCGGCAGACTCGCCGCCCGCCGCTCGCTGCGCGTCCAGGTGCGCGGCGCGGGCCGGGTCGGTGCCGTGCTCGCGTCGGTGCTGTCCGGCGCGGGGGTCGGTGAGGTCGACGTGCGGGACGTGGGGCGCGTGGAGCCCTGGGATGTCGCGCCGGGCGGACTCTCCGCCGAGTCCCTCGGCGATCGCCGGGACGAAGCGGCACGGGCCTCCGCCCGCGACGCCGCCCCGGACCGCCCGCCCCGCCGCCCGCACGCCCCCGGATCCGGCGCCCGGGACCCCGGTCTTTCCCTGGTGATCCTCAGTCCCCGGGACGACGTGGCCGTGCACGCCCCCGACCCGCTCGCCGCCGAGCCCCTCATGGCCTCGGGCACACCCCATCTGTACGCGGGAGTCGTGGAGGGGACCGGTGTCGTCGGACCGCTCGTCCTGCCCGGCCAGTCGGGCTGCGCGGGCTGCCTGCACCGTAACCGCACCGACCGGGACCCGGCCTGGCCCCGTCTCGTCGCGCAGTGGCGCTCCGGAAAGGCCCGCCAGGTGGGAGCCTGCGACCTGGCGCTGGCCACGACGGTCGCCGGGCTGGCCGCGGCCCATGCCCTGACCTTCCTCGACGGGGAGTCGCCGACCGCCGCAGGGGTCCGCTGGGAGGTGTCCCTGCCCGCTCTGGACTGGCGGCCCCGACCGGTGTGGCCGCATCCGGCGTGCGCGTGCGGCGCAGCGGAGAAAGGTAATGAGAAATACACCTCAGCCGAGGGGGAGCCACGCGAGACAATGGCGGTGCAACAGCCGTCGACGGAGCGACGACGCGGGACAGGCTCGGCGCGGCGGACAGGGACTTGGAGGGCGCATGTCTGATCTTCCCCGGAAGGCGGTCACCCGGACCGCCAAGCTCGCCGCACTCCCGCTCGGCTTCGCAGGCCGGGCGACCTGGGGGCTGGGCAAGCGGATCGTCGGCGAGTCCGCGGAGATCGTCGGCCGCGAGCTGCAACAGCGCACGGCGGAACAGTTGTTCAAGGTGCTCGGAGAGCTGAAGGGCGGTGCGATGAAGTTCGGGCAGGCCCTGTCCGTCTTCGAGTCCGCCCTCCCCGAGGAGATAGCGGGCCCTTACCGCGTGGCGCTGACCAAGCTCCAGGAGGCGGCACCCCCGATGCCGACCCGCACGGTGCACACGGTGCTGGCGGAGCGGCTGGGAGCGGACTGGCGGGAGCTGTTCCTGGAGTTCGAGGACAAGCCGGCCGCCGCGGCCTCGATCGGGCAGGTTCACCGGGCGGTGTGGCATGACGGCCGTGAGGTGGCGGTCAAGGTGCAGTACCCGGGCGCGGGCGACGCCCTGCTGTCCGACCTCACCCAACTGAGCCGCTTCGCCAGGCTGCTGGGGCCGCTCATCCCCGGCATGGACATCAAGCCACTGATCGCGGAGTTGAAGGACCGCATCTCCGAGGAACTGGACTACGCGCTGGAGGCGCAGGCCCAGGCCGTGCACGCCGAGGAGTTCGCGGACGACCCGGACGTGATGGTCCCGGCAGTGGTCCACCAGTGCGACCAGATCCTGGTGACCGAGTGGATCGACGGGATCCCGCTGTCGGAGGTGATCGCGGACGGCACCCCGGACCAGCGACGCCGAGCGGGCCAGCTCCTGGCACGCTTCCTGTTCTCGGGCCCGGCCCGCACCGGTCTCCTGCACGCCGACCCGCATCCGGGCAACTTCCGTCTGCTGCCCGGCGGCCCGGACGGCGAGGACGACTGGCGGCTGGGCGTCCTGGACTTCGGCACGGTCGACCGGCTGCCCGACGGCCTGCCGACACCGATCGGCATCTCGCTGCGGATGGCCCTGGACGGCGAGGCCGAGCCGGTCTACGCACTCATGTGCGAGGAGGGGTTCGTCAAGGAGTCCATAGAACTGGACCCCGACGCGGTCCTCGACTACCTGCTGCCGATCATCGAACCGGCAGGCGTCGAGGAGTTCACCTTCACCCGCTCCTGGATGCGCAGCCAGGCCGCCCGCATCGGCGACCCGCGCTCCCCCGCCCATCAGCTGGGCAAGCAGCTCAACCTGCCGCCGGCCTACCTGCTGATACACCGGGTGACGCTGAGCACGATCGGCGTGCTGTGCCAGCTGGGAGCCCCGGTACGGCTACGGGACGAACTGGAGGAGTGGCTGCCGGGCTTCATCCCCGACGACTTGGGGGACGATCTGGGCGGCCTTGACGATCTGGACGAAGAGGAAGCAGTGGCGGAGGCCTGACAGCCACGCACGAGGAGGGCGCCGGATCCGACTCCGGGCTGCCACATCGGGCTGCCACATCTGCAGGGCGGGCGCGAGGGGTGGGGTGGGGTGGGGTGGGGAGGGGAGGGGGAAGCCCCCCCGTAAGCGCTCCTCACCACCAAGCCGAGTCCAGTCGCCCCTCGATCGCCCGCAGGTTTTCCCGGGAGCAGCGGTCGCAGAAGTACTGGCGGGTGCCGTTCTCCACGGAGCAGGTCCACGTGGGGGGTGGGGGGCCGTCGGCGGGGGTGCCGCAGCGGGCGCATCGCAGGGGCCGGGGCTCCCTGTTGGAGCCGCCCTGATCACTGCTTCCGGGAAGACTCGTCACCTGGTGACGATAACTCGGTGACCGGCAGATCCCGTGTGCAACGCACCGCGGGGGCCGGTCCGTTCGGTCGGACTGGCCCCCGGTGGGAAGGTTTCGCCTCCCTGGGCAGGGAGGCCACCGCTTCGGGTGTGTTCGGTTACTGCATGACCGCCATGGCGAGCGCACGGCGGGCGCGCAGCGAAGCGCGCTCCGCCCGGCGCTGCATCCGCCGGGCGGTCGCCAGGCGCACAGCCCGGCGTTCCCGCTCGGCGTCATGCAGGCGCTCGTGCATATGCGCACGAGCCAAGGCTTCTGGGATGAGTTGCATTTCTCGGGTCCTGTTCTGACGCGAGACGGTCGCGCCATGGGTGCTGAACTCTGGAGTCGCGGAGCCTGTGGGCTCGCTGGTGGACGGCTTCATCGGGGCCTGCTTCTTGGGGTCGTGCGTGAGGGGGCGGTCGATCGTTCCTGCGGTGTTCATGCCGTGACCGGGTTCTTGCGCGGGCGGCCACGGGGCCGCTTCCGGGCGACGACGACACCCTGCACGAACAGCTCGCCACCCCAGACGCCCCAGGGCTCGCGCCGTTCCTTGGCGCCGGCGAGGCAGGCCTCGATCAGCGGGCAGGTGCGGCACAGGGACTTGGCGTACTCGACGTCCGCCGGCGACTCGGCGAAGAAGACCTCCGGGTCGTAGGAGCGGCAGGGGACGGGCACGCCGAGGTTCTCGATGGCGTCGTCGAGCGCGGTGAGCGCGGTGAGGGGGGTCAAGGTGGAGTCCTCCGTGAGGCCGGGCGGGGGAATCGTTTGCGAAGGCGGTACGGACGGGGCGTGCGCTTCGAGTTGCACGATTGGTCTTCCTCGTCTGGTCGGTCCGGCCGGTTGACCGGGTGTCGGCTTGGGTACCGGGTTCTTTTCTTGTCCCGAGGCCCCCTCGCTCCGTCGCCCCGTTCGGGGAAAACAGAAGGGCCGCGGATCCCGGGTGGGGTTCCGCGGCCCTGAAGGCGCCGGCCTGATCGAATCAGGCTGGATCACTCCAGGGTTCTGGCCCACGGAAGGCCCACATCAGGTGGTCGTGCTGCGTCGTCTGCTTCCGGAATCCGGCACCGGCTGCCGCAAAGGCATAGGCATGTGCCTGTGCCATCACCGCTTCCAGTGCCTTGGTCGGTCGCTCATTGCCCTCACGGATGGGAAGACCCGCGAGAGACAGGGAGGACGCCGGACGCACGGCAGGGATGCCGGACAGACCGGTGCCCTGGTTCAAGGCGCCGAGCATGCACGCGGAGACGGTCGAGCGATCGGTCAGTTTGGCCGTGCTGATGGTGCTGATGTTGATGCTGATCACTGGACTCGCCTCCTCTCGGCGTCTTGGGGACCGGGGTGAACCAGTCCGCTCGGATATGCAAGTAGAACACGGAATCAGGGCCTTGGAGAAGGCCGCTGCTTCCGTGCCTAGAACCTATGGGGATCGCTGGGGCATGCGCAAACTATTTTTTCGACGAGTTCGTATCAGTCGTCCTCGTCGTCTTCCCCGACCTTCCGGCCTGCGCAGATGGCCAGTACGTCGGTTCCGTAGCTGCGCAGCTTGCGGTTGAGGACGCCCGGGATACGGGACAGTTCGGCACTGTTTTCGGGCCGGTTCTCGGCGATGGCCATCAGGGTCCGGTCGGTGAACACGCAGAAGTCCGGCTGGCCGCTGCGCGCGGCTTGGACCGCTCGCCACTCCCGCAGCCGCTCGTAGAGGCCTTCGTCCATGTCGGTGGGGCAGTCGGCGCAGCGCATCAGCTTCATCTCGCCGGCGTCGGCGAGAGTGCGGCCACAGACCCGGCAGCGGGCGGGAGTGCGTGTGGTGCGGCGGGGTCTGGCGGAGGGGTCGGCGAGGATGCCGCGTTCGATGCCTCCGGTGGCGCCGGCGCCGGAGCGGCCGACAGTGGCGGTCGTGCCGGGGCGCAGGCCGTCGAGGAAGTGGCTGGGCCTGCGGTGGGGTCGGCCGCCGGGTGCGCGGGAGAGCGCCCAGGAGACGTTGAGCCGTTCTCTGGCGCGGGTGACGCCGACGTAGAGCAGACGTCGTTCCTCTTCGATCTGCTCGTCGGTCTTCGCGTAGGTGATCGGCATCATGCCCTCGGCGATGCCGACCAGGAAGACGACGTCCCATTCGAGGCCCTTGGCGGCGTGCAGGGATGCCAGGGTGACGCCCTGGACGGTCGGGGCGTGCTGGGCGTTGGCCCGCTCGTCCAGTTCGGCCACGAAGTCGGCGAGGACGGCTGTGGGCCGGGCGGCGGTGAAGTCCTGGGCGAGGTTGACCAGTGCGGCCAGGGATTCCCAGCGTTCTCTGACAGCGCCGGAGCCGGCCGGGGGCTCGGTGGTCCAGCCTTCCGAGGACAGTACGGCGCGCACCTGTGAGGGGAGGTCCACGGCGTCGTCCAGCAGGGAGTCGTTGCCGCCGAAGCGGGCGGCGCCCCGCAGGGCGATGCCCGCCTTGCGTACTTCGGGCCGGTCGAAGAAGCGCTCGGCGCCACGCAACTGGTAGGGCACTCCGGCGTCGGCGAGGGCCTGCTCGTACGTCTCGGACTGGGAATTGGTGCGGAACAGGATGGCGATCTCGGCGGCGGGGACGCCGGAGTCGATCAGTTCGCGGATGCGGCGGGCGGTGCCCTCAGCCTCGGCTGGTTCGTCGGTGTACTCGGTGTAGACGGGTTCGGGGCCGGCGGGGCGCTGGGAGACGAGTTCCAGCCGATGGTCCGCGGCGCGTCCACTCGCCTGGGCGAGCAGGCCGTTGGCAAGGCGGACCACTTGCGGGGTGGAGCGGTAGTCGCGGACGAGTTTGACGACGGTGGCGCCGGGGTGGCGGCTTCGGAAGTCGAGGAGGTGGTCCGGGGTTGCTCCGGTGAAGGAGTAGATGGTCTGGCTGGCGTCACCGACGACGCACAGGCTGTCCCGGTCGCCGAGCCACAGTTCCAGCAGCCGCTGCTGGAGGGGGCTGACGTCCTGGTATTCGTCGACGACGAAGTGCTGGTACTGGGAGCGGACCTGTTCGGCGATGTCGTTCCGGTCCTGGAGGATGGCGACGGTCAGGAGGAGGACGTCCTCGAAGTCGATGACGGAGCGGTCGCGTTTGAGGTCCTCGTAGGCGGCGTAGAGGTGGGCGATCTCGGCGGGGTCGCGTGACGTCTCGCGGCCGGCCTTCGCAGCCGCGTACGGATACTCGGCGGGGACGGTCTGGGTGACCTTGGACCATTCGATCTCGGCGGTGGTGTCTCGCAGCTCGCCCCGGTCGAGACGGATGCCGCAGGCTGCGGCGGCGTCGGCGACGAGCTGGACCTTGCGGTCCACCAGCCGGGGCATGCTGCCACCGATCGCTTTCGGCCAGAAGTACTGGAGCTGGCGCAGCGCCGCGGAGTGGAAGGTGCGGGCCTGGACACCTTGGGCGCCGAGCTGACGGAGCCGTCCGCGCATCTCTCCGGCGGCACGGTTGGTGAAGGTGACGGCGAGGACGCTGGACGGCTGGAGGATGCCGGCGCGCACGCCGTAGGCGATGCGGTGGGTGATCGCGCGGGTCTTGCCCGTGCCCGCTCCGGCCAGAACGCACACCGGGCCGTGCAGGGCGGTGGCGACCTCGCGCTGCTCGGGGTCGAGCCCTTCGAGCACCGCGTCGGCCGATTCCGGTGCCTGCGGGAAGAGGGAGGAGTGCGTTGCTGGTGTCACACGGCCATGCTGCCAGGTCGCTCGGGGCTGCTGTGCCGGTTGTCCACAGGCAGGGCTACGCAGTCGTACTAATGCGGCGGGCATCACAGCGTCGCCGTGTGCATCGGGCGCACGGTCATCCGGATGCGCCGGCTCCAGCCTCCCTGTCGACGGCCCGGACGGCGGGGAGGGCCCGGACGGCGGGGAGGGCCCGGACGGCGGGGAGGGCCCGGACGCCTGGATGCATCGGATCCAGGCGCTTGGACTCGCTGATACCCCGGCCGGGAATGGTGTGCCGATCGCTTGCGTTCCACTCCTGGACGACCTTCCCCGAGCTGCCGAGGAGCACGAGAGACATGCAGGGCACTGTGACGATGTACAGCACGACTTGGTGCGGCTACTGCCAGCGGCTGAAGAGCCAGCTGAGCCGGGAGGGCATCGCTTTCACCGAGATCAACATCGAGCAGGACCCGGAGTCCGCCGCTTTCGTGGAGAAGGCGAACGGCGGCAACCAGACGGTTCCGACCGTGCTCTTCGCGGACGGCACCACGCTGACGAACCCGTCGCTGGCGCAGGTGAAGCAGAAGCTCACCGCGTGATGCCCTGGTGAGGCTCCGCGGGCTTCCGCGGTGAGGCCCAGCGGTGACGTGCAGCAGGGTGGCCCCTGACGTTCAGGGGCCACCCTGCTGTGTTTCTCTGGTCCACCAGGCGCTGTCGGGTGCTCGGACGGCGCTGTCGGGTTCGCTCAGACGGTGCTTCTGGTGGGCAGGGGCTTGCCGTACCACGTCTCGATCAGCCGGGCGGCGATGGAGATGCCGTAGGGCGGCAGCACTTCGCCGGACTCGAAGGCGGCGTGGAGTTCCTCGCGGGAGAACCAGCGGGCCTCGTGGATCTCGTCGCCGTCGACGTCGATCTCCATGGAGGTGGCGTGGGCCATGAAGCCCAGCATCAGGCTGGACGGGAAGGGCCAGGGCTGGCTGGCCACGTACTCGACGGCGCCGACGGTGACGCCTACCTCCTCGTAGACCTCCCGGCGCACCGACTGCTCGATGGATTCGCCGGGCTCGACGAAGCCGGCGAGGGTGGAGAAGCGGCCCTCGGGCCAGTGGACCTGTCGGCCGAGCAGGATGCGGTCGTCCTCGTCGGTGACGGCCATGATCACGGCGGGGTCGGTGCGCGGGTAGTGCTCGGCGCCGCAGGCGGGGCAGCGGCGGATGTGGCCGGCGGCGGCGATGACGGTGCGCTCGCCGCAGCGGGAGCAGAAGCGGTGGGTGCGCTGCCAGTTCTCCAGGCCGACGGCGTGCACCATGAGGCCCGCGTCGCGCGGGGAGAGCAGCAGGCCCGCCTCGCGCAGGCCGGCCGGGCGCGCGGACTGGTCGATGCGGCCGGGCAGCGAGTCCTTCTGGAGGGCGAAGTAGCTGACGCCGTCCTCGTCGATGCCGAGGAAGTAGCGGTGGGCCTCGGTGAGGGGGGCCTCGAAGGAGGGAGTCATGACGAGTTCGGTCCGGCCGTCCGGTGTCTCGTCGATCAGCACCTGGCCGCCGGAGACCACGAAGCAGCGGGTCGTGGGGTGGCTCCACGCCGCCGCGAGCCAGGCCTCGTCCAGCCGGTGGTGGGCGGCGCGGTCGATGCCGCTCGGGGCGGTCAGCGAGATGGGTCGGTCGGCGGTGTGGTCGGTCCAGGTGGTCACGGGTGCTTCCAACTCCCCCGGTGGAAAGGTTCGTTTCGGCGGGCGGTTCGGCGGGACGTGGGCGGGCGGACACCGGGCCGGGTGCGGGCGGAGCGTGCGGGGCGGTGTCTCCAGTGTGCCCGGCACGCGCCGCCGTTCCGTACGGCGCCTGCCGGTCTAGGGCGCGGGGTGCCAGTTCTCGGCCAGGTCTCCCCACAGGTAGGCGCTGGTCTCCACGCCCTTCACAAGGAGGTCCAGCTCGACCTTCTCGTTCGGGGCGTGCCAGCCGTCGGAGGGCACGGAGATGCCCAGGAAGAGGACGGGGACGCCGAGGACCTCCTGGAGGTCGGCGGCGGGTCCGGATCCACCCTCGCGGGTGAAGCGGACGGGGCTCTGGAAGGCTCGGCCCATGGCGCGGGCCACGGACTGCAGAGCGGGGTGGTCGAGCGGGGTCAGGCACGGCCGCGTGGCGGACCCGAAGGTGATCTCGTGCCGGATCCCGGCGGGGATCTGTTCGGCGGCCCAGGCGCGGACGGCCTTTTCGATGTGGTCGGGGTCCTGGCCGGCGACCAGCCGGAACGACAGCTTCACCATGGCCGAGGACGGGATGATCGTCTTGCTGCCGGGGCCCTGGTAGCCGCCGCCCATGCCGTTGACCTCGGCGGTCGGGCGGGCCCAGATGCGCTCCAGGGTGGTGAGTCCGGCCTCGCCGTGGGTGGCGTACGACTTGGCGGTGCGCAGCCACTCCTCCTCGTCGAAGGGCAGTTCGGCGAACAGGGCGCGCTCGCGGTCACTCAGCTCGATCACGCCGTCGTAGAAGCCGGGGACGGCCACGCGCGCGTGCTCGTCGTGCAGGGCGGCGACCAGGCGGGCCGCGGCGGTGGCCGGGTTGGGGACGGCTCCGCCGAAGGAGCCTGAGTGGATGTCCTGGTCGGGGCCGTACAGCCGGATCTCGCACTCGGCGAGACCGCGCATGCCGGTGCAGACGGTCGGGGTGTCCTCGGACCACATGCCGGTGTCGGAGACGATCACGGCGTCGGCCGTGAGCCGGGCGGCGTGCTGCTCCACGAGGGTCCGGAAGTGCGGGGAGCCGGATTCCTCCTCGCCCTCGATCAGCAGCTTCAGGTTGACGGCGGGGGCGGTGCGGCCGGTGGCGGCGAGGTGGGCGCGGACGCCGAGTGTGTGGAAGAACACCTGGCCCTTGTCGTCGGCTGCCCCGCGCGCGTAGAGGCGGTTTCCGCGGACGACCGGTTCGAAGGGCTCGCTGTCCCAGCCGTCCTCGCGGGCGGCGGGCTGCACGTCGTGGTGGCCGTAGACGAGGATGGTGGGTGCCTCGGGGTCGCCGGAGGGCCACTCGGCGAAGACGGCCGGGGCGCCCGGGGTCTCCCAGACCTCGGTGGTCTCGAAGCCGGTCTCCTTGAGCTTGGCGGCGAGCCAGTCGGCGCTGCGCCGCACGTCGGGCGCGTGGTCGGGCTGGGCCGACACGGACGGGATGCGCAGCCATGCGGCGAGGTCGTCGAGGAAGGCGGCGCGGTGCTGCTCGATGTACGTGCGGACAGCGCTGTCCGGGGTCTGGCTCATGCTCCCGAGCCTATCGGCCCGCACGGGCATCCTCGGCGGGCGGTTCGTCACATTGCGGTTGCCTGGTGTGCCACTTCGGCGTCTTCCGTGAGGAGCCGTTCGAGGGCGGCCCGGTCCGGCAGGTCCACGGGGCGTACGACCTCGCCGCTGCGTACATAGAGGAAGGCCGCGGAGACCGATTCGGGCGGAATGCCCTGTTGTTCGGCCCAGGCCAGCCGGTAGACGGCGAGCTGGAGCGGGTCGGCGGTGTGGTCGCGGCCGGTCTTCCAGTCCACGATCTCGTACGTCGCCGTGTCGCCGTCGCCGTTCTTGTAGACGGCGTCGATGCGGCCTCGTACGACGCGGCCGGCGAGGGTGAGCTGGAAGGGCGCCTCGACCCGGTGGGGCGTGCGCTGGGCGTACTCGGTGCGTTCGAAGGCCTCCTTGAGGGCTTCCAGATCGTGTTCGTCGGTGATCTCGGCGTCGGTGCCGGGCTGCTCGTCGGGTTCCAGCAGGGGCAGCGTGAGTTCCTCGAAGCGGGCTTCGACCCAGGCGTGGAACCTGGTGCCCCGGCGCGCGGCGGGTTGCGGAGGGCGCGGCATGGGGCGTGCGAGTTCCTGTGCGAGCCCGTCGGGGTCCTCTGCGAGGCGCAGCAGCTGTGAGGCGGTCAGCGTGGCCGGCAGGGGAACGTCGGTGACGCTCTGCCGGGCGCGCAGCAGCTCGCCGGTGAGCGCGTCGAGGTCGCGGTCCCAGGAGGCGATGACCCGGGCCTCCTCCGGTGTGACCAGGGTGCCGGGAGTGCTGCGCGTGCCGGGCGTGTGCGCCGGCTCGGTGGGGGCGGTCGCCTGGTGGGGAAGGGTGGGAAGGCCGGTGCTCCAGGACTCCCGGTCGCCGGGCTCCTCGGGGTGCGGCATGCCGTCGACACAGGGCGGCACGGCACCGTCGCTGCCGTAGGCCGGCTGTTCGCCGTACGAGGCGTCCTCGCCGTACGAGGCGTCCTCGCCGTACGAGGCGTCCTCGCCGTACGAGGCGTCCTCGCCGTACGAGGCGTCCTCGTCGTACGGCAGCCCGTCGCCGTAGGGCTCATCGTCGTCCGGGGGCGGCGGCCAGTCGGGGTCCTCGTAGGTGTCGGGGTCATGGCCGGGCGGCACGTCGGCCTGGGCGGCGATGGCGTCCAGGTGGGCGAGGACCGTTCGGGCGGCTGCGCGGCGGCGGCCCAGGGCCGCGTCGTCCAGGGGCAGCGGCCAGACCTGGTCGGCGGTGGCCGTCTGCAGGGCCGGGTTCTGCTCGTCCTCGGCGGGCTCGTCGGCCCATGCCTCGATCTCGCCGTGTCCGGCGGCGCAGTGCTCGTACAGGGCGCGGAGGAAGTCGGAGGGGCCTCGTGGCTTCTTCTGGCTGGGCCCCCACCAGTGGCCGGAGCCGAGCAGGAGGGAGCGGGGGCGGGTGAAAGCGACGTAGCCGAGGCGGAGTTCCTCGGTGTGCTGGTGCTCCTTCATGGCCTCGTGGAAGGCCTTCATACCGCGCGAGTCCCAGGTCTCCATGTCGGGCAGGGTGTCGGTGTCGCCGCGCAGGGCGTGCGGGAGCACCTTGGCCTGCGCGGTCCACTTCTCGCGGCCCTGGGCGCTGGGGAAGGTGCCGTTCACGAGTCCGGGGACGGCGACGACGTCCCACTCCAGGCCTTTGGACTTGTGGGCGGTGAGCACCTTGACGGTGTTCTCTCCGCCGGGCAGGGCGTTGTCGAGGCCTTTTTCGTACTGGGCGGCGGTGCGCAGGAAACCGAGGAAGGCGAGCAGAGTGGCGTCCGCGTCGCTCGCGGCGAAGGAGGCGGCGACGTCGAGGAAGTTCGACAGGGTCTCGCGGCGGCGAGCGGCCAGGGCGTGGGGGGACGCCGACAGCTCCACCTCCAGGCCGGTGACGGCGAGGACGCGGTGCAGGACGTCCATCAGCGGGTCGGACAGGGAACGGCGCAGGTCGCGCAGTTCGGCCGCCAGGCGGGCGAAGCGCACGCGCGCGTCTGGGGAGAACGGCAGCCCGTCGTCGTCCCCGTCGCCGTCTCCCAGGGGGGACTCCAGGAAAGTGTCCAGAGCGTCCGCGAGCGATATCACCTCTGACGGGTCGGTCCCTTCGACGGCCTCGGCGAGCCTGCGGTCGGGGTCGTCGGCGCCGTCCACGCGCGCGTGGGCGACCAGCAGGCGGGCGCGGCGGCCCAGAAGGGCGAGGTCGCGTGGTCCGATGCGCCAGCGCGGGCCGGTGAGCAGACGGACCAGGGAGGCGTTGGCGCCGGGGTCCTGGAGGACCTCGCAGACGGCGACCAGGTCGGCGACCTCGGGCAGGTGCAGCAGCCCGGAGAGGCCGACGACCTCGACGGGGACGTCCCGGGCGACGAGGGCGCCCTGGATCTCGGCGAAGTCCGTCGCGGTGCGGCACAGTACGGCGATCTCGCCGGGGGCCTTTCCGGTGCGCACGAGGTGGGCGACGGAGTCGGCGATCCAGGCGATCTCCTCGGCGTGGGTGCGCAGCAGGGCGCAGCGGACCGTGCCGTCGCGTTCGGCGCCGGGGGCCGGGCGGAGGGCCTCCACACCCGCGTGCATGGCGCGCAGGGGCTCGGCCAGGCCGTTGGCCAGGTCGAGGAGGCGGCCGCCGCTGCGGCGGTTCTCGCTGAGCGCCTGCCGGGTGGCGGGGCGGCCGTCGGCGTGGGCGAAGTGCTCGGGGAAGTCGTCCAGGTTGGCCACGGAGGCACCGCGCCAGCCGTAGATGGCCTGGCAGGGGTCGCCGACGGCGGTGACCGGGTGGCCGGTGCCGCCTCCGAACAGACCCGCCAGCAGGATGCGCTGGGCCACCGAGGTGTCCTGGTACTCGTCCAAGAGGACCACGCGGAACTCTTCGCGCAGCAGGCGGCCGACCTCGGGGATGCGTGCGAGGCGGGCGGACAGGGCGATCTGGTCACCGAAGTCGAGCAGGTCGCGCTCGCGCTTGGCGGCCCGGTAGCGCCGGACGAGTTCGGTGAGTTCGCGGCGGGCGGCGGCCGTCTCGGGGACCTTGCGCAGGTCCGCGTTGGTGAGCTTGGCGCCCTCCAGGGTGTGCAGCAGGTCCGTGTCCCAGGCGCGCAGTTCCTCGGGGTCCACGAGGTGCTCGGCGAGTTCGGAGTCGAGGGCGAGCAGGTCGCTGACGAGGTCGGTGAAGGAGCGGGTCAGCGCCGGATAGGGGCCGGGCGCCTCGCGCAGCACGCGCGCGGCGAGCTGGTAGCGGGTGGCGTCGGCCAGCAGGCGGGAGGCCGGTTCCAGGCCGATGCGCAGGCCGTGGTCGGTGAGCAGCCGGCCGGCGAAGGAGTGGTAGGTCGAGATGACCGGCTCGCCCGGCGGGTTGTCCGGGTCGCTGACGTCGGGGTCGGTGACGCCTGCCTTGATCAGGGCCGTGCGGACCCGCTCGGCGAGTTCGCCGGCGGCCTTGTTGGTGAAGGTCAGGCCGAGGACCTGTTCAGGGGCCACCTGCCCGGTGCCGACCAGCCAGACCACGCGGGCTGCCATCACCGTCGTCTTGCCCGACCCGGCGCCGGCCACGATCACCTGCGGGGCGGGCGGCGCGGTGATGCAGGCCGTCTGCTCCGGGGTGAAGGGGATGCCGAGGAGCTCCTTGAGCTGCTCGGGGTCGGTGATGCGGGCGGGCATGAGGTCACAGGCTAGCGGCGGGCACTGACAATCGAGGACGGATCGGCCCCTCGGAGAGGAAGAAACGCAGGTCAGCGCATGGGGTGCCGTACGTCACCCAGGCTGCTGGCGCCGGTCACTCGACGACCTGCCGTCCCTCGGGCCGTGCGCTGCACGCGGCGCGGAACGCGCAGTGGGTGCAGTGCTGCCCCGTGGTGGGGGTGAACCGCTCGTCGAGGACCTTTCCCGCGGCGGTGGCCAGCAGATCGCCGACCCACTCCCCCGACGGCGGTTCCTGCGCCTGCACCTTGGGCAGGGCGTCACCGCCGTCCCGTTTGGCGGCGCCCTGCCGCAGATGCACGAGCTCAGCACCGCCGGGTTCGGGCCGTACGCCGTCGAAGACGCTGTCCACGGCGCCCTCGCGGACGGCGAGCTGGTAGACGGCGAGCTGCGGGTGGCGTCCCACTTCGGCGGCGCTGGGTGCCTGCTTGCCCGTCTTGAAGTCGACGACGTAGGCGCGGCCCTCCGCGTCGGTCTCGACGCGGTCCATCTGGCCGCGGATGCGGACGTGGTAGCCGCCCGCTTCGAGCGTGACGTCGAAGTCGTGTTCGCTCGCCACGGGTGTGCGGCCGGTGCGGTCCAGGACGTGCCAGTTGAGGAAGCGTTCGAGCGCCAGACGCGCGTTGTCCTTCTCCTGCTGCGACTTCCAGGGCGCGTCGAAGGCGAGCGCGTTCCACACCGAGTCCAGGCGTTCCATGAGGACGTCCAGGTCGGCGGCGGTTCGGCCGGAGGCGACCTCGTCGGCGAGGACATGGACGACGTTGCCGAAGCCCTGCGCGGCGGTGGCGGGCGCGTCGGCCTTCACCTCGCGGCCCAGGAACCACTGCAGGGCGCATGTGTTGGCGAGCTGGTCGAGGGCGCTGCCGGAGAGCACGACGGGCTGGTCCTGGTGACGCAGCGGCACCCTGCTCTCGGTCGGCTCGAACATTCCCCACCAGCGGTAGGGGTGCGCGGACGGCACCAGGGGGCGGCCGTCCTCGTCGGCGAGCGCGGCCAGTCTGGCCAGCCGGCGGGCGGCGGCCTCCCGGAGGGCGGCGGAGGCGTGCGGGTCGACGGTGGTGGCGCGCAGCTCGGCGACGAGCGCGGCCACGGACAGCGGGCGGCGGGGGCGGCCGGTGACGTCCCGGGGCTCGACGCCCAGCTCGGTCAGGAACCGGGAGGGCTGGTCGCCGTCGTCGGCGGGTGCCTTCACGGCGGTGACGACGAGGCGTTCACGTGCGCGGGTGGCGGCGACGTAGAACAGGCGGCGCTCCTCGGCGAGCAGCGCCCCCGGAGTGAGCGGTTCGGCGAGTCCGTCGCGCCCGATGCGGTCGGCCTCCAGCAGCGAGCCTCGGCGGCGCAGGTCGGGCCACAGGCCCTCCTGGACGCCCGCGACGACGACCAGCCGCCACTCCAGGCCCTTGGCTCGGTGGACCGTCATCAGGCGGACGGCGTCGGGCCGTACCGCGCGGCGGGTCAGTGTGTCGGCGGCTATGTCCTCGGCCGCGATCTCCTCCAGGAAGTTCAGGGCTCCGCGGCCTCCGATGCGCTCCTCCGCCCGCGCGGCGGTAGCGAACAGTGCGCACACGGCATCGAGGTCACGGTCGGCGTTGCGGCCGGCCGCGCCGCCGCGCCGGGCGGCCCGCTCCAGGCGCGCGGGCCACGGTGTGCCCGCCCACAGGTCCCACAGCGCCTCCTCGGCTGTGCCACCGCGCGCCAGGCGTTCCCGGGCGGTGCGCAGCAGCGCGCCGAGCCGTTGCGCCCCGCGCGCGTACGACGGGTCGTGCACTGCCAGGCGTTCGGGCTCGGCCAGCGCCCGCGCGAGCAGTTCGTCGGACGGCGGCGGGAACGGGTTCCCGGCGGCCCGCTCCTCCTCGCGCAGGGCGCGGCCGAGGCGACGCAGATCGGCGGTGTCCATGCAGGCGAGGGGGGAGGCGAGCAGGCTGAGAGCGGTCTCGGCGTCGAGCCAGGCGGTGTCGGTGACGGGTGCATCCTCGACGACGCCGGGCGCCTGCGCGGCCTTGGCGACGCCGGGTGTCTGAGGCGTCTCCTCGGTGCCCGGCGCCTGCGGCGCCTCGCCCGTGTCCGTCGTCCGCGTGCCTTCCTCCGCCGGCGTCGTCCCGTCTGTCGGCGTCGTCTCCTCCCCCTGTGCCTTCTCCTCCGCCTGCCCCTTCTCCTCCGCCTGCCCCTTCTCCTCCGCCTGCGCCGTCTCCTCCGCCTGTGCCGTCTCTTCAAAGCGGCGTGCCTCGGCGGTCGCCACCGCGCGGAGTGCCGTCAGGAGCGGGGCCACCGCGGGCTCGTGGCGGAGGGGAAGGTCGTCGCCGTCGATGTCCAGTGGGACGCCGGCCGCAGTGAGGGCGCGGCGCAGGGTCGGGATCGTGCGGGATCCCGCGCGTACGAGGACGGCCATGTCGCTCCAGGGAACACCGTCCTCCAGGTGTGCCCGGCGCAGGATGTCCGCGATGTTGTCCAGTTCCGTACCGGACGTCGGGTACGTGTAGACCTCGACGCGACCGCCGTCCTGTACCGGGGCGGGTTCGCGGTGGGCGCGTACCTTGGCGGCGGGCAGCCGGGGCAGCGGCATGCGCTGGGTGATCAGGCGGGTCGCGGCGAGCAGGGCGGCGCCGGAGCGGCGGGAGACGCGCAGCACCTCGACGGGGGCCGGACGGCCGTCCGCGCGCGGGAAGGCCGCCGGGAAGTCGAGGATGCCGTTCACGTCGGCGCCCCGGAAGGTGTAGATCGACTGGTCGGGGTCGCCGAAGGCGACGAGGGTGCGCCCGCCGCCGGCCAGCGTGTGCAGCAGCCGCACCTGGGCCGGGTCGGTGTCCTGGTACTCGTCGACGTACACGGCGTCGTACTGGGCGGCGAGCCGGGCGGCCGTGTCGGGCCGGCGGGCGAGCAGGACGGCGCGGTGGACGAGTTCCGCGTAGTCGATCACTCCCTGCAGGTCGAGGACGTCGAGGTATTCGGCGAGGAATGCGGCGGCTGCGCGCCAGTCGGGGCGGCCGATACGGCGGGCGAAGGCGTCCAGGGCGTCGGGGCCGAGGCCCAGCTCCCGGCTGCGGGCGAGGACGGCGCGTACCTCGTCGGCGAAGCCGCGCGTGGTCAGGCAGGCCCGCAGTTCGTCCGGCCAGCGCACGTGCGTGAGGCCGAGCCGCTCCAGCTCGGGCTGTCCGGCGAGCAGGCCACGGACGGTGACGTCCTGTTCGGGGCCGGAGAGCAGGCGCAGCGGCTCGGCGAACAGGCGGCTGTCCTGGTGGGCGCGGAGCAGGGCATAGGCGTAGGAATGGAAGGTGGTGGCGCGGGGCGCGCGGGCGGCACCGATGCGCAGGGCCATGCGGTCGCGCAGGTCGACGGCGGCCTTGCGGCTGAACGTGAGCACCAGGAGGCGTTCCGGGTCGGCGCCGCGGGCGATGCGTGCGGCCACGGACTCGACCAGGGTTGTGGTCTTTCCGGTGCCGGGACCCGCGAGGACGAGCAGCGGTCCGGTGCGATGATCAACCACGGCACGCTGGGCGGCGTCCAGACGAGGGGGATCCACCCGCGTCGGCTGGGTACGGACCAGTCGGTAAGCGCCACGGCTCCCCTGCCGCACCGGGGGGTGCGGCAGGCGCCTGGTGGAGGAAGAGGTGCTCACGTGGTTCGCCGGTCCTGGTGGTCGTGCTGGTTGGCAGGCGGTCATGCGTACGAGGCGGTGGCCGCGGGGTGACGGAGACACGCGCCGCCGACGCTACGCCGCCGCTCAGGCCGGAAGCAGGGCTTCCGGTTCATCCCTCGCGGCGCTCGGGCCACGCGTGTCCCACACCCCTCGAACGTACGCCATGCCACGGAGATCCCCCTTGTCCCCCGAACGGGCTACAGGCTCCCCCCGGAGGCATGCAATGGCGGAAGCTGTCAGATGTGACCCTCCGCGCCCGCGCCGCCGTCCCATCGCGCCCGCGTCATGTCGAGCCGCGGCAGATGGCCCTCGGTGTTCCTGCCCGGTTCCTTCAGCGGCGTGCCCTCGGCGCGGTAGTGGGCGAGCGCGCGCAGCTCGTGCCCGGGGAGCAGCACCCCGTCGGCGCGCACGACCCGCCACCACGGCACGGCGCCCCCGTAGAGGGCCATCACCCGGCCGACCTGGCGGGGCCCTCCCTCCTCCAGCCACTCGCTGACGTCGCCGTACGTCATGACCCGGCCGGGCGGAATCCGCTCGGCGGCCTCGAGGACCCGCTCGGCGTACTCGGGCAGGGCGTCCGCGTACCTCTCGCGGGTGTCCTCGGCAGGACTCTGCTCGCTCATTCGTCCCATCCTGCCGTACCTCACCGACGGCGAGGCGGGAGCGGTCGGGGGCGGCCCCTCGCTCCTCGGCGGGGCTTGCGGCAGACTTTCCGACCCCGCATCTGCACCCTGATGCCCGCAGGTGTCGGCGGGGCATGCCACCATCGTGCGGGCGGTGACTGGTGATACGAGACCAAGAAGAGACGATGAAGCAGCAGGGCGTGCACTCCGAAGGCGCGGCGGGCACCTCTGACGCCGCCGCGCGCCCCGGCACCGCCCGCGCGGGCCAGGGCGACGACACCGGTACGGACCAGGAGGACACCGGCACGTCCCGGGAGGGCGGCACCGGCACACACGGGGACGACAGCGCACCCGCGTGTCAGAACGACAGCGCGCGCGGGCGCGACAGCGTCCCCACGCGCGCGCGTGGGGACGCCGGCGCGACGGCGCACGGCGGCACCGACCCGCGCCCTGGGCACGGTCCGGGCGTCGGCGACCCGCACGCCGACGAGGTCGAGAGCGACGAACCACTGCTCCCCGCGCGCGTGCACCGCCCCTCCGATCTCATGCGGCTCCTGGTGGGTGTGCTGGCGATCGGCGTGCTGCTCGCGATCGCCGCGTTCGCGCACGGCACCACCTCGGGCCTGGAACAGGACATCAACAAGGGCACCGGTCAGGCCCCCGATCTGCTCATCAAGATCGCCGGACTGGCGTCCAGCATCGCGATCCTCCTGGTGCCGGTGGCCTTCGCGATCGAACGGCTGATCAAACGGGACGGGCTGCGCATCGCCGACGGAGTCCTCGCGGCCGTGCTGGCCCACGGGGTCACCCTCGCCACCGATCTCTGGGTCGCGCGTGCCGCGCCCGGCTCCATCCAGGAGGCGCTCACCCAGCCCTCCCCGGGCGACGTCCATGCACTCACCGACCCCGTGCACGGCTACCTGGCGCCCGTGATCGCCTACATGACGGCCGTCGGCATGTCCCGCAGACCCAGGTGGCGCGCGGTGCTGTGGATCGTGCTGCTGCTCGACGCGTTCTCGATGCTGGTCACGGGCTACACGACCCCCTTCTCGATCATCCTGACGGTGCTGATCGGCTGGACCGTCGCCTACGGCACGCTGTACGCGGTCGGCTCCCCCAATGCGCGGCCCACGGGGCAGACGCTGCTGGCGGGTTTGAGGCATGTCGGCTTCCGTCCGGTCGGTGCCCCCCGCGAGGAGGTCACGGACGCGGAGAACGGCGACCGCGGCAGGCGCTACTTCGTCACCCTGGAGGACGGCCCGCCGCTGGACGTCACGGTCGTCGACCGGGAGCAGCAGGCCCAGGGCTTCTTCTACCGCGCGTGGCGCAACCTGACCCTGCGGGGCTTCGCCACCCGCTCCAGCCTCCAGTCGCTGCGCCAGGCGCTGGAGCAGGAGGCGCTGCTGGCGTATGCGGCGATCGCCGCGGGCGCCAACGCACCCAAGTTGATCGCGACCTCCGAACTCGGTCCCGACGCGGTGATGCTCGTCTACGAGCACACCGGCGGGCGCACGCTGGACTCACTGGCCGACGACGAGATCACCGACGAGTTGCTGCGCAACACCTGGCACCAGGTGCGGGCGCTCCAGTCGCGGCGCATCGCGCACCGCCGGCTGGCCGGTGACGCAATCCTGGTGGATCGTTCCGGCAATGTGATCCTCACCGAGCTGCGCGGCGGCGAGATCGCGGCCGGTGACCTGCTGCTGCGCATGGACGTGGCCCAGTTGGTCACCACGCTCGGCCTGCGGGTGGGGGCGGAGCGGGCCGTGGCCTCGGCGGTCGGGGTGCTCGGCCCGGACGCGGTCGCGAACTGCCTGCCGATGCTCCAGCCGATCGCGTTGACGCGCTCCACGCGCGCGACGCTGCGCCGACTGGCCCGGGAACGCGCCCAGCGCGAGCGGGAGGCGGTGCTGGAAGCGTCCCGGCAGGCCAGGCTGGCCCGCCTGGAGGAAGCGCCCGAGGCGACCCGGACCGCGCTCGAGAAACCCGACAAGAAGACGATCCGCGCGGAGCAGCGCGCGGAGAAGCGGGCCATCGACGAAGCCATCGAAGAGGCCCGCGAGGAGGACCTGCTCACGCAGATCCGGCACCAGGTGCTGCGGATCAGGCCCCAGGCCCCCGTGGAGCCGGCCCGCCTGGAGCGGGTGCGCCCGCGCACGCTGATCAGCTTCATCGCCGGCGCGATCGGCGCGTACTTCCTGCTGACCCAGCTCACCCACATCGAGTTCGGCACGCTGTTCGCGCAGGCCCAGTGGGGCTGGGTGGTGGCGGCGGTGCTGTTCTCCGCGCTCAGTTACGTCGCTGCCGCGATGGCACTGCTGGGGTTCGTGCCCGAGCGGGTGCCGTTCCCGAGGACGGTGGCCGCGCAGGTCGCCGGATCGTTCGTGAAGATCGTGGCGCCGGCCGCCGTCGGCGGTGTGGCCCTCAACACGCGGTTCCTGCAGCGCGCGGGCGTACGCCCTGGGCTCGCGGTGGCGAGCGTCGGCGCGTCACAGCTGTTCGGGCTCGGCGCCCACATCCTGATGCTGTTGTCCTTCGGCTACCTGACCGGCACCGAGAAGACGCCGTCGCTGTCGCCGTCCCGGACGGTCATCGCAGGTCTGCTGACCGTGGCGGTCCTGGTGCTCGTCATCACCTCGGTGCCGTTCCTGCGGAAATTCCTCGTCACGCGCGTGCGATCGCTGTTCGCGGGTGTCGTACCGCGCATGCTCGACGTGCTGCAGCGACCGCAGAAGCTGATCACCGGTATCGGCGGGATGCTCCTGCTGACCGCCTGCTTCGTGATGTGCCTGGACGCCTCCATCCGGGCCTTCGGCGACGGCACGGCCACGCTGAGCATCGCCAGTGTGGCCGTGGTCTTCCTCGCCGGAAACGCCCTCGGTTCCGCGGCCCCGACGCCGGGCGGCGTGGGTGCCGTGGAGGCGAGCCTGACCCTCGGTCTGATCGCCGTCGGCCTCCCCAAGGAGGTCGCCGCCCCGGCCGTCCTCCTGTACCGGCTGCTGACCCTGTGGCTGCCGGTGCTGCCGGGATGGCTGGCCTTCAACCACCTCACCCGCAAGGGAGCCCTGTAGCAGCCCGCCGCGAGAACCGCCTCCGGCCGCGTGGCGGCGGACGTACCTCGTACGGCCCGCGCCCCGCGCGTCCCGGCGTGCGCGGCTCCAGGATGGGAGCATGGCGAACCCCTCCCGGCTGCGGGCCGCAGCGCTGACCACCGCCGCCGTGCTGCTGTCCGCGCTGCTCGCCGGATGCAGCGACGACGCCAAGGACAGTGACCTGGCCGCGCAGAAGCTGGACTGGAAGGACTGCCCGGCCCCCTCCGAGGCGGAGGGCAGCGGCAGCGCCCCGTCCCCGCTGCCGAACGGCACCAAGTGGCAGTGCGCCACCATGAAGGCGCCTCTCGACTGGAGCAGGCCCAAGGGCGACACCATCGGCATCGCCCTCATCCGCGCCAGGGCCAGCGGTGAGGCGGGCAAGCGGATCGGCTCCCTCGTGTTCAACTTCGGCGGCCCGGGCGGCAGCGGCATCACCGCGCTGCCCGCGTTCGCCGCCGACTACGCCACCCTGCGCACCCGCTACGACCTGGTCAGCTTCGACCCGCGCGGAGTCGGGCGCAGCGCGCCGGTGAAGTGCGAGAGCGACAGCCAGCTGGACGCGTACTTCCAGCAGGACGGGACGCCCGACGACAGCGCCGAGCGCACTCAGCTGCTCAACCGCACCAAGCAGTTCAACGCTGCCTGCAAGAAGCACTCCAAGAGGGTCCTGTCGCATGTGCGCACCACCGATGCGGCCCGAGACATGGATCTGATGCGCCAGGTCCTCGGCGACGACAAGCTGCACTACTTCGGCATCTCCTACGGCACCGAACTCGGCGGCGTCTACGCCCACCTGTTCCCCAGGCACGTCGGGCGGGCCGTCCTCGACGCCGTGGTCGATCCCACGCAGAACCCGGAGCAGAGCGCGCTCGGACAGGCCAAGGGTTTCCAGCTCGCGCTCGACAACTTCGCCCGGGACTGCACGTCGAAGGTCACCGAATGCCCGGTCGGTGACACCGCCCAGGACGTGAAGAACCGCATCGCCAAACTGCTGGCCGACCTGGAGAAGAAACCGATCCCCGGCCTCCCCCCGCGCGAGCTGACCCAGACGGCCGCGACCAACGGGATTGCGCAGTCCCTGTACTCGAAGGACTTCTGGGAGTACCTCACCGAGGGGCTTGAAGAGGCGTACAACGGTGACGGCAAGATCCTGATGCTGCTGTCCGACGCGATGAACGGCCGCAGTGAGAACGGCGAGTACAGCAACATCACCGCGGCGAACATCGCGATCAATTGCGCCGACGAGAAACAGCGCTACACGGCGGACTTCGTGCAGCAGAAGCTGCCCGAGTTCCGTGCCGCCTCCCCGCTGTTCGGGGACTTCCTGGCCTGGGGCATGGTCAGCTGCACCGACTGGGCCGTGCCGGGCGCCGCGGACCACCCCGACGTCAGCGCACCAGGGGCGGCGCCCATCCTCGTCGTCGGAAACACCGGCGACCCCGCCACCCCGTACGAGGGCGCGCAGAAGATGGTGGACGCGCTCGGCAAGGGCGTCGCCGTCGAGCTGACCTACAAGGGACAGGGGCACGGCGCGTACGACAGCAAGAACACGTGCGTGCGGGGCGTGGTGGACGGCTATCTGCTGGAGGGGAAGGTGCCGAGGGCCGGTACGGTCTGCTCCTGATCCCCGCATTCGCACACAATTCCCCCCGTCTGAGGAATTCCGCCGAACCATCCCAAGAGCCCAGCGAATCCCCAGGTCACAGCGTTATCCACAGGCTGTCACGGGCTGTGTTCCGGCGGCCTACGATGGCCTCATCGCTCGCCGCGGACGAGATGCGGGGGGCCCGTGAGGGGGTGCGCATGTCTCGATTCCCGCGGTGGTTGGCTGCCGCGACGACGGCGCTGCTGGTGGCCGGGTGCGGCGGTGGCTCGTCCGGTGGGGGCAGCGGCGAGAACAAGGCGGCCGGTGACCGGTCCACTTCCCCGTCGGCCGCAGCGTCCGCCATGCGAGCCCTCCCCTCCTCACTCACCGGGCAGCGCCTCGACTGGCACCGCTGCAAGGCCACGGCGGACTCGGACGCGCCGGGCGACGACTGGCGGTGCGCGACGCTGAAGGTGCCGCTGGACTGGTCGAGGCCGGACGGCAAGACGATCGGGCTCGCCCTCATCCGCGCCCGGGCGACCGGCGGCGACCGGATCGGCTCGCTCATGTTCGACTTCGGTGGCCCCGGCGCCTCGGGCGTGTCGATGATGCCGTACTACGCGGCCACCACCGCCAAGCTCCAGGAGCGCTACGACCTGGTGAGCTGGGACCCGCGCGGGGTCGGCGCCAGCGAGGGCGTCCGCTGCCGGAGCGACCGGGAGATCGCGGCCAGGGAGGACGTGGACGCCACCCCGGACACCCCGGCCGAGGAGCAGGCGTACTTCCAGGACTCCGCCGACTTCGGCAAGGGTTGTCAGAAGGCCGCCGGGCCACTGCTGGCCCACGTGTCGACCGCCGACACCGCACGCGACATGGACCTGATGCGCCAGGTCCTCGGTGACGGCAAGCTGCACTACTTCGGCATCTCCTACGGCACCGAACTCGGCGGCGTCTACGCCCACCTGTTCCCCAGGCACGTCGGGCGGGCCGTCCTCGACGCCGTGGTCGACCCGACGGCGGACGCGGTGGGTCACGCCGAGAACCAGGCCCGCGGCTTCCAGCGGGCCCTGAACGACTATCTGAAGTCCACGGGCCAGGACCCGGAGCAGGGCTCGCGGAAGATCGCGGACCTGCTGCGGCGGATCGATGCCCGGCCGCTGCCGACGTCGTCCGGGCGGAAGCTGACCGAGACGCTCGCGGTCACCGGGATCGTGCTGCCGCTGTACAGCGAGTCGAGCTGGCCTACGCTGACGAGCGCGCTGAAGTCGGCACAGCAGGGCGACGGTTCACGGCTGCTGGCACTCGCGGACCAGTACAACGAGCGGGACTCCGCGGGGCACTACGGCACCACGAGCCACGCCCAACGGGTCATATCGTGCCTGGACGACCGGCAGCGGCCCACCCTGACGGAGACGAAGAAGCTGCTGCCGCAGATCAGACAGATCTCGCCGGTCTTCGGGAACTTCCTGGGCTGGGACACGGCCGGCTGGTGCCACGACTGGCCGGTACCGGGCCAGTACGACACCCCCGAGGTCAGCGCCCCCGGTGCGGCGCCGATCCTGCTGGTCGGCAACACCGGGGACCCGGCCACCCCCTACGAGGGCGCCCGCAGGATGGCCGACGAGCTGGGCAAGGGCGTCGGTATCGAACTCACCTGGAAGGGCGAGGGACACGGGGCGTACGGCAGCGGCAGCGACTGCGTCGACTCGACGGTGAACGCGTACCTGTTGGACGGCACGGTGCCGGCGGACGGCAAGGTCTGTTCCTGAACGCGACGGGGCACACGCAGCTTCACAGCAAGGCGATCTGCCAGACGAGGAGCAGCGTGCTCAGCACCGCGGTGAAGATGGCACCGCGGAGCGTGGCGCCCAGGCCGCCGTAGGGATCCATCGGGCTGTAGGGACTGTCCAGGGAGACGAGGACGGTCATCGAGGAGCCGAGGTCGGCGGGTCGGCCGAAGCTCGCGTTGGCGATCTCGGCCTCGTAGCGCTTCCCGTCGATGTGGTAACGGACGACCGGCGTGAGGAGGTACGCGCCCGGCTTTCCGCTCTCGGTGGCGCGGTTGTCGATCACCTCGGCCGACAGCTCGAGCGCCGTCGGCCGAATCTGCCGGAGCGTCACATTGTTCCGTAGTTCGCGCGCCATGGTGACGAGCGATGCCACGAGTACTCCTGCTGTCACCAACACCCACACCATGGGGCATCTATAGCGCACCGGGGAGAGCCGGCCAACGGGCAACGACACAAGCCCATGGCGTCTGAACTGGTCAGAGTCGTGGGCTCCTCAGTCGTGCTGGTCAGCCGGAGTGCCGATCAGCAGACCGGCAAGTCAGGGCACGTGTGGCCTGACCTGCGGATCTCCCTCGTTCTCACCCATCCGGGGCCGTCGTGGGGCCGTCAACGGTGTCAGGGCCGTCCGCGAAGGCCCGGTTCACCGCCGTCCGGGTCCGCTTCTCGCTGCTGGGCATCAGATGCGTATACGTCCGCAGTGTGAAGCCCGGATCGTGGTGTCCCAGGTACTCGGACAGAGCCTTGACGCTCTCCCCCGCATCCAGCAGGACGGACGCATAGAAGTGCCTCAGCGCGTGCATTCCGCTCGCTCGACCGCGAGGGTCCCGCGCCACGCTCCTGCAGAGTTCCTACGGGCATGGCGACGCGTTGACCGATGTCCTCGGCTCTCTCCAGCTCCTCGGAGTGTCCGGCAGGATCACGGACTTGAGATCTTCCGGCCGTTGCTCGTTCCAGGTTCCATGTGAGAACGCTGACCCCTAGCATCCTCGCGTGGAGGAGAGACGAATTGGCTTTGGCCCGCGCGAGCAGCGCAATATTCGGATGCGCGCATTTGGCCTTGTGGTGCTGGTCGGCCTCGTAGCGGTGCTGGTGGTGACCAAGTCGCACGGGACCAACTGGACCGCCCTCGCCGTGCTCGTGGTCGCCCTTATTACCGGCGTCCTCACAATGCTGCGGTACGGCTCCGGCGCGACGTTGCTGACCCCTTCAAGTGTGGTGCTGACCACCGTGTTCGGTCGGAAGTCCGTGCCATGGGATCAGGTCACCCGCATTGAGGTCCTCGGTCGCACCGGCCGCTTTGGGCAGTACTGGCGGATAGCCCGAATCCACCGTACCGATGCGCGTCCACTGCCGCTTCCTGGCCTCGTCGAGGCCGGGTCGGGCCTGTCGGAGGCCGAGTTTCAGGAGCAAGTACGCACCCTGCTGAACTACTGGCAGCAGGCGACCGGACGCACCGAGAAGATACTCATCACTCCCTGAGCCCATCGGAGATCGGCTGTCGGCACGGCACCTGACATCAGCGTTGGCAGTCAACAGCGGACCGGAACGTCTGAGGGCGAACCGGAATCCGCCCCCGACCGCGAGTTTCAGCACGCAGCAGGGTCAGACGGCGTCGCCGTCAACGGCAGCGGGTTGGCTTGCCGCCATGACCGATGACGCCGTTCTTCGCCTGGACCGCGACAGCGCTGAAGATCCGTACGAGGTGTTGTGGCCAGTCGGCGAGCACCTTGCTGCCGATGCGTCCAACCCGGTCTTGCCTGACGAAGCCCACACACGCCTAGGCCGGATGATCAAGCCTTGGGCCACTAGCTGGGCAAGTCCGCGCCTCTGCAGGACCGTGGGGCTGGGCCGTCCTGGGGCCGTCCGAGGTCAGCCGACACCAACCGACAAGGCCCCGGAGTCCTAGCCCAGACACCGGGGAGCAAGTAACCCGCCGGTAGGTTTCAGCGGTTCAGATCCACCGTTTCCCCACGCCAGGCACCTCGTTGAGCCGATCGGGTGAACGCCCGGAGAGTCGACGGCAAAGGGGCGGGCGTGCGACAGGAGTGGTCGCCGGAAGACGTGGTGGCGTGCTGGACGCTGGTAGATGGTGACTGGGACTTGGTGGCGAATAAGTCTGGCCCGACCCGGCTCGGCTTCTGCCTGATGCTCAAGTTCTTCGAGATCGAGGCCCGGTTCCCGGATGTCGTCGAGGAGTTCCCGCAGCCCGCAGTGGAGTACGTTGCCGAGCTGGTGAAGGTGCCGGTGGCCGAGCTTGCGAAGTACGACCTGGCGGGCGCGAAGCGGCACCGTAAGCAAATCCGCGAGGCGCTGGGCTTCCGCCCGGCGACCCTCGCGGACGAGGAACAGCTGACGGCGTGGCTGGCCAGCGAGGTGTGCCCGGTCGAGCTGGTGGAGGACCGGCAGCGCGAGGCCCTGCTGGTCGAGTGTCGGGAGAGGAAGATCGAGCCTCCCGGCCGGACCAGGGTCGAGAAGGTTCTGGTTGCCGCGCGGGGCCGGTGGGAGAAGGCGTTCTGCACCCGGACCATCGAGCGCCTGGGCGACGCGGGCACGGCACGGCTGCTGGCGCTGGTCGGGGAGGACAACGAGGACGGCACCGCGTTGCTGGCCGCGCTCAAGCGCGACCCGGGCGCGGTCGGCTTGGACTCCCTGCTGACGGAGATCACCAAGCTGAACGACGTGCGCAGACTCGGTCTGCCCGACGGGCTGTTCGCAGACTGCTCGGAGAAGCTGCTGGCCGCCTGGCGTGCGCGGGCGATCAAGATGTACCCCTCGGACTTCCGCGACACCGCCGAGGACGTACGGATCACGCTGCTCGCGGCGCTGTGCTCCTCTCGGCAGGCGGAGATTACCGATGCCCTGGTGGATCTGCTGGTTGCCCTGGTGCAGAAGATCAACGCCCGTGCCGAGCGCCGGGTAGAGAGGCAGCTGACGGCGGAGCTGAAGAAGGTCCGCGGCAAGGAGGGCATCCTCTTCAAGCTCGCCGACGCCGCGATCGGCAAGCCGGACGAGATCGTGCGCACGGCGCTGTACCCGGTGGTCGGGGAGAAGACGCTGCGTGACCTGGTGGCCGAGGCGAAGGCGAACGAGAAGGTCTTCAAGGCCAAGGTCCGCACCACGCTGCGCTCGTCGTACAGCCACTACTACCGGCAGATGCTGCCGCCGCTGCTGAACACGCTGGGCTTCAGGTGCAACAACACCGCCTACCGGCCGGTGATGGACGCGCTGAAGCTGCTGGCCAAGTACGCCGACATCGACGGCAAGACCCGCTTCTACGACGGTGCCGACGAGGTGCCGATGGACGGCGTCGTACGCAAGGACTGGCGCGAGGCGGTCATCGATGACAAGGGCAAGGTCGAGCGCATCCCCTACGAGCTGTGCGTCCTGGTCGGGCTGCGGGACGCGATCCGCCGCCGCGAGATCTACATCGAGGGCGGGTTGCGCTGGCGCAACCCGGAGAACGACCTGCCCGGCGACTTCGAGGCCACCCGCACGGTGCACTACGCCGCTATCCGCCAGCCGATGGACCCGCAGGCGTTCATCACGGACCTGAAGCGGCGCATGACCGACGGCCTGGACCGGCTCTCGGCAGCTCTGGCGGACGGCTCAGCGGGCGGGGTGAAGGTCACCGCCCGGCACGGTGAGCCGTGGATCACCATGCCCAAGCTGGAGAAGCTGGACGAGCCCACCGGCCTCCAGGCACTCAAGGACGAGGTCGTACGCCGGTGGGGCGTCCTCGATCTCCTGGACGTGCTGAAGAACGCCGACTTCGCCACCGGCTTCACTGATGAGTTCTCCTCGGTCGCCGCGTACGAGCGCATTGACCGGGCCGTCCTCCAGCGCCGCCTGTTGCTCGCGCTGTTCGCCCTGGGCACGAACATGGGCATCCGAGCGATCGTGGCGACCGGCGAGCACGGCGAAACCGAGGCCGCCCTGCGGCACGTGCGCCGGCACTTCATCACCGTCGACAACCTGCGGGCCGCCGTGACGAAGCTGGTGAACGCCACCTTCGCGGCCCGTGACACCGCGTGGTGGGGGCAGGGGACGGCGTGCGCGTCGGATTCGAAGAAGTTCGGGTCCTGGTCCTCGAACTTCATGACCGAGTACCACGCCCGCTACGGCGGCAACGGCGTGATGATCTACTGGCACGTGGAGCGGAAGAACGTCTGTATCTACTCCCAGCTGAAGTCCTGTTCGTCGTCTGAGGTCGCGGCGATGATCGAGGGACTTTTGCGGCACTGCACGGACGCCGAGATCGAGTCCAACTACGTGGACACGCACGGCGCGAGCGTGGTCGGGTTCGCGTTCACCGAGCTGCTGAACTTCCGTCTGCTGCCCCGGCTGAAGAACATCGGCAGCATCCGCCTGTACCGGCCCGACGACGACCCGCCGGGGTGGCCGGCGCTCGGCGGCTCACTGACCAGGTCGATCCGCTGGGACCTGATCGCCCAGCAGTACGACCAGATGGTCAAGTACGCCACCGCCCTGCGCCTGGGCACTGCGGAGGCCGAGCAGGTCCTGCGGCGCTTCACCCGTGGCGGTCCCAAGCACCCCACCTACCAAGCCCTCGAAGAACTCGGCCGCGCGGTGCGCACGATCTTCGCGTGCGACTACCTCGCCAGTCCTGGCCTGCGCCGCGAGATCCACAGCGGGCTCCAAGTCGTGGAGAACTGGAACAGCGCGAACACCGTGCTGCACTACGGCAAGGACGGCGCCTTGACCGGCCCTGACAAGGAGCACGCGGAGACGTCGATGCTCGCGCTGCACCTGCTGCAGTCCGCACTCGTGCACGTCAACACCCTGCTGCTCCAGCAGGTGCTGGCCGAACCGGCATGGGTAAAGAAGCTCACCGACGAGGACCGGCGCGGGCTGACCGCTTTGTTCTGGTCCAACGTCAACCCGTACGGCACCTTCCGCCTGGACATGGACAAGCGGCTCGACCTGGCACCGGTCGCCGCCATGCCCCGCCCCCGCACCGCGACGGACGACGCTGATTTCGAACTGAAGATCGTCTAACGGTAGGCTCATTCCGCAACACGACGCGAAGGGGAGATCGGTGGCGCGGGTTGCGGTGATCGGTGGGGGAATCAGCGGGCTGGGGACGGCGCTCATGCTTGGCCGCCGGGGCCATACGGTCACGCTGTTCGAGCAGGCTGCACGGCAGGCCGGAGACGACCTCGACCGGGACTTCTTCCACTGGGACAGGCCCCGAGTCCCGCAGGCCAACCATCCCCACTCGTTTCTCGCGCCCGTCCGCACCATGTTGCGCACCGAGACCCCTGATGTCTACAGGGACCTGCTGGCACGCGGAGCCCGGGAATACCACGACTTCGACTGGTTCGACGAGCATCCGCCGCACCGGGCTGGCGATGAGGACTTGGTAACCCTGCGCACCCGCCGCATCGTGTTGGAGGCCGCCCTGACCGCGGCCGTGCGGCGGGAACCCACCGTCGAAGTGCGGCAAGGCTGCCGGGTGCGCGCCCTCACCTTCGAGGAGGGCCGCCCTCCCCGGGTCACCGGCGTACAGGTGGGCGCGGAAATGCACCAGGCGGACCTCGTCGTCGACGCGGCCGGCCGTCGCTCGTCGGTCCCCTCCTGGCTGACCGCGGCCGGCTGCCGCCCGCCCGTGATCGACAGCCACCGCACCGGGATCGCTTATCTGTGCCGCTGGTACCGCCTGCGCGCCGACGGCCCGCATGACCCCGGACGGGTAAAGACCGGCTCGGCCGCACCGTTCGCCCTCGCCGGCGTCTTCCCTTCCGACAACGACATCTTCGCGGCGCACCTGGTGCTCTCCACGAGTGATCCGACCCGAGGCGCCCTCACCGACCCTGCCGTGTTCGAGGCCGTCGCCCGCCTCTTCCCCGCCACCGCCGCCTGGCTCGACCTGGCCCCCGAACCACAGACAGCCGTCCTGGCGATGGCCGGCCTGGACAACCGCTGGACCGCCCTCGCCGACGATGACGGACCTATCGTCACTGGCCTGGTCAACGCCGGAGACAGCCTCATCCACACCAACCCCACCTCGGGCCATGGCGTGGCCCTCGGCCTGCGCGCCGCCCAGCACCTCGCCGCCCATGTCGACCAGATCGCCGCGGACCCCATCGGCTACCACGCCTGGACGGCACAGGCCCTCCGCCCGTTGTTCGACGCGCAGGTGACGGCCGACCGCGCCAACGAGCAACGCCTCGGAGAGAGCTCACCGCCCTCGGATCGACGGGCTGCTGCGCTGGCCGCCTGCGCCTTTGACGATCCCGTCGTCATGCGAGCCCGCGCCCAGGTACGCCATCTCCTGCAACCGGCCGACGATGCCTACGCCACCGACGAAGTGAACCGAGCCGTTATCGACTGGCTGGCCGACCACCCAGACTTCTCGCCCACGCACGACGGCCCGACTCGCGATCAGTGGGACGCACTCATTCCAGGCTGAGCGCTTGCCTGGTACCTCACCTTCGACGCTGAGTGTCGGCAAATGACCGTCTGTCGACACTCGCCCCGGCGATCAAGAGCCCGCAGGCGGGCAGTGTCGACAACTCGTGCCGAGAATCAACGTCGGTGAACGGTCCGCCCGATAGATTCCGACACATGTTCATCGGCTACGCGCGGGTCTCGACCGCCGATCAAAACCCCGATCATCAGATCGACGCCCTGCTACGGGCCGGCGTCGACCGCGACAACATCCACGTCGACACCGCGAGCGGCGCGAAGGCGTCCCGGCCGAAGCTCGATCTCGTCCTCCAGCTGCTGCGCGAGGGCGACACGCTGAAGGTCACCCGGCTCGACCGGCTCTCCCGGTCCGTGCTGCACCTGGTGACCCTCGGCGCCGACCTGCGCGAGCGCGGCATCGGGCTGCACGTCATCGAGCAAGGCATCAACACCGCCACGATGGAGGGCCGGGCGATGTTCGGGATGCTGTCCGTGCTCGCCGAGCTCCAGCGCGAGCTGATCGTGGCGAACACCAACGACGGGCTCGCCGCTGCTCGTGCTCGCGGCCGGGTCGGCGGGCGTCGGCCGAAGCTCACCGCGGACCAGGCCGCGCTCGCCCAACAGCTCTACGACGAGCGGGAGAAGACCGTCCAGCAGATCGCCGACATGTTCGCCGTGCCCCGGTCGACGGTGTATGGCCACCTCGACAAGACGAAGACCGTGCCCCGCCAGCCCAAGAAGACCACGGCCGCGAAGCCCTGAAAGCTACCGGCGGGTTACTTGCTCCCCGGTGTCTGAGCTAGGACTCCTGGGCCGACAACGACAGAAGCCCACGGCGTCTGAGCTGGTCAGAGCCGTGGGCTTCCTCAGCCTCGCTGGTGAGCGAGACCGGTGATCAGTAGACCGGCTTGTGCGGTTCGATCTGGTTGATCCAGCCGATGACGCCGCCGCCCACGTGGACGGCGTCGGCGAAGCCCGCGGACTTCAGGACCGCGAGGACTTCCGCACTGCGGACACCCGTCTTGCAGTGCAAGACGATCTTCTTGTCCTGCGGGAGGGACTCCAGGGCCGCGCCCATGAGGAACTCGTTCTTGGGGATCAGCCTGGCGCCGGGGATGGAGACGATCTCGTACTCGTTCGGCTCTCGGACGTCGATGATCTCGATGTTCTCGCCGCCGTCGATCCACTCCTTCAGCTGCTTGGGAGTGATCGTCGAACCGGCGGCGGCCTGCTGGGCCTCCTCGGACACGACGCCGCAGAAGGCCTCGTAGTCGATGAGTTCGGTGACGGTCGGGTTCTCGCCGCAGACCGCGCAGTTCGGGTCCTTGCGGACCTTGACCTGACGGTACTGCATCTCGAGGGCGTCGTAGATCATCAGGCGGCCGACGAGCGGCTCGCCGATGCCCGCGAGGAGCTTGATGGCCTCGTTGACCTGGATGGAGCCGATGGACGCGCACAGCACGCCCAGGACGCCGCCCTCGGCGCAGGACGGGACCATGCCGGGCGGCGGGGGCTCCGGGTAGAGGCAGCGGTAGCAGGGACCGTGCTCGGACCAGAAGACGGAGGCCTGACCGTCGAAGCGGTAGATCGAGCCCCACACGTACGGCTTGTTCAGCAGCACGCAGGCGTCGTTGACCAGGTAGCGGGTCGCGAAGTTGTCGGTGCCGTCGACGATCAGGTCGTACTGGCTGAAGATGTCCATCACGTTGTCGGCTTCCAGCCGCTCCTCGTGAAGGATCACGTTCACGTACGGGTTGATGCCCTTGACGCTGTCACGCGCGGACTCGGCCTTGGAGCGGCCGATGTCGGACTGGCTGTGGATGATCTGGCGCTGCAGGTTCGACTCGTCGACCTCGTCGAACTCAACGACACCGAGGGTGCCGACGCCCGCGGCGGCGAGGTACATCAGCGCCGGCGAGCCCAGGCCGCCGGCGCCCACACAGAGCACCTTGGCGTTCTTCAGCCGCTTCTGCCCGTCCATCCCCACATCGGGGATGATCAGGTGGCGGGAGTACCTGCGAACCTCATCTACGGTGAGCTCGGCAGCCGGCTCAACCAGGGGTGGCAGCGACACGGGGACTCCGTTGGTCGGTCAGTCATGACGGTCATGACGGTTGTTCTCCCGTAACACTGCCATGACGATTTTCATTCCGAGACACGTGTCCCGACACGCGAGACGATTTCGTCCCAGTAACCGGGCATGGTCTCCCAGGGGTCGGCCCGGCCACCATGATCCGTACGGTCGGTGAAGTAGATCGTCGCCGCGCCCTGCCAGCGCGCCATGCGCAGCGCCTCCTCCAGGTGACCGCGGGGCACGCCGTGCACGAAGTGGCAGAAGCGGTCGGGCGGATAGTCGGCGGTCCACTCGGCGACCTGCGAGAAACGGTAGTCGGACCAGGGTCCGTGAAAGGTCACGAGCTGGTCGGCGCACTCCGCGTACCCGGGGTGGTGCGGCTGGCGGCCGTGGCCGAGCACGATGTGAGCGGTGTCACTGATCGCCCGCAGGGTGCTGACCGTACGGCGGACCTCGGCGAGCGCGGTGCGTTCGGTGGGACAGCGGTGCAGCAGGAAGCCTTCGACCCGGTACCAGTCCAGATAGCGGCGTGCGTCGGAGAGCAGGTCGCCGAGGGCTCGGGCGCCGTGCGCCGCGTCCAGGCGGCCGAGGACGCGGACACCGGCGGCGCGCAGCCGCCCGGCCGCCTGGAGGCAGTACGGGTCGGGCCGGCTGCCCGGCCCGGCGGCGACGTCGAGGACCACCCAGTCCAAGGGGGTGCCGGGCCGGGCGAGTTCGGCCCACTGGGCGGGGGCCAGCAGGGGGTGGGCGAAGCCGGGGATGCCGAGGGCGGTGCGGACCCCGGTGCCGGTGGCGCCCGCCGCGGTGCTGGTCAGATGCGGCATGCCGCCTCCATCCAGATGTCGGCCAGGGATTCTTCGAGGTTGATGCGCGGCCTCCAGCCGAGCCGGTCGCGGGCGGTGCGCACATCGGCCTGCTGCCAGCTGCCGCAGCCGTCCGGGTACGGGAACGCGGCCAGGGGCGCGTGGTCGGAGTCGGCCCGGGGGTGGACGATGGAGCTGCGCAGAGGGCCGGGCGGGGCGTCGAGTTCGTGCAGGGCGCCGCCGTATCCGGCCACGCGGGCAAGGACGGCGGCGGCGTCCTTGAGGCGAACGGCACGGCCGGAGCCGATGTTGATGACGCCCTGCGCCGCGGAGAGCGAGGCGGCGTGCACGGCGCGGGCGACGTCGCGTACGTCCACGAAGTCGCGCTGCACGCCGAGGCCGCCCAACTTCAGTTCCCCGTCGCCGGACTGCATGGCGCGGCGCATGGCCTCGGCGAGGCGGCCGAGCGGGGAGCCGGCCGGGGTGCCGGGTCCGGCGGGCGAGAAGACGCGCAGCACGACGGCGTCGAGTCCGGAGCCCAGGACCAGTTCGGTCGCGGCGAGCTTGCTGACGCCGTACGGGCCGCCGGGGCGCGGGACGGCGTCCTCGGCCGTGGAGGAGCCGGGCTGGCTGGGCCCGTACTCGGAGCCGCACCCGATCTGCACCAGACGTGCCCCGCAGCCGCTGCGGCGCAACGCCTCGCAGACGGTGGCGACGGCGACGGTGTTGTGCCGGGTGAGCTCCCGCGCGCCGCCGCGGGTGGCGCCGGCGCAGTTGATGACGACACCGGGGTGGACGGCGTTGAGGAAGCGGGTGAGCGCGCCGGGGCTGCCGGTGGCGAGGTCGAAGCGGACGTCGGCGTCGTCGCCCCGGCCGAGCGCGGTGAGCTGGACGGCCGGGTCGGCGAGCAGCCGGTCGGCGACGAAACGGCCGAGGTATCCGTTGGCTCCGATCAGCAGGACCCTCATCGGGCGCCTCCTGGGATGTGGGCACCGGCGGCTGCGAAGGCAGCGGCGACCCCGATGGCAACGGCGGCTGCGGACGCTGCGGCAGTTCCGGCTGTTGCGGCAGTTCCGGCGGTTACGGGAGTTCCGTTGGTTACGGCGGCTCCGGACGCTCCGGGGCGGGAGGTGGTCATCTGGTGTTCTCCTTCGTAGGGGTGGTGCGGTTGCCTCCGGCGGCGTGCCGGACCGGTGGCGGAGGGTTCACTCGGGTGCCCCCGCGGGCGCGTGCGCCGAGGCCCGGGTGAGGGCGTGGGTGGCGTGGACCAGCAGGGCAAGGGCCCCCGCGCCGCAGGCGAGGGCGGGCACGCCGGCCGTTCCACAGGCGTCCACGAGTGCCTGGACGGGGCTCGCCAGGAAAGCGCAGCCGGGCAGTCGGCCGCCCAGCAGCAGCGCGGGTGCCGCCACCTCGACGGCCGCCGTCACGCCGAGGACGAGACCGGGGGCGCGCCGGTGGTGGTGCACGCCGAGCAGCCGGGCGAGCAGCAGCAGGGCGCCCAGGGTGAGCGCCTGCGGGTAGGCGGCGGGCTCGTGCAGGAGGGTGCTGCACAGCAGGAGCAGCGCGGTGACAGCGCCCAGGAACAGCGTGAACGTGCCGAGCAGCAGAGGCTGCACGGCGGCCGTGAAGTCGTGCAGGCCCCGGCTGCCGGCGAGCCTTCGGCGGGCGCCCGCCGCGAGCAGGTGGGCGCACCATGCCGCCGGGGCGCAGGCCAGGGTGAGGGCCAGGACGGGCGCGGTGGCCGTCGGCCAGGGGCCGTCCGGGGCGCCGGTGGGCAGGGCGTCCGGGCCGCCGGTCATGACGGCCTGGAGGAGTCCGTCGCCGAAGAGGGCGTAGCCGAGCAGCCAGAGCGTGCATGCGCGCGTGCCGGGTGCCGCGGGCCGCGCCGGGGTGCCGGGCGGGGCGGCGAGAGGGCCGCGGCCCAGTGCCACGCGGAGCGCGAGGGCTACGGCGAGGACACCGCCGAGGGCCACCAGGAAGCGGGGTTGCCCCTGGGTGAGGCGCACGCCGGTCACGGTGGCTGTGCCGAGGGCGCCGGGCAGCAGGGTGAGCAGCACCCAGTCGGCGCGGACGCGGGGCGCCTGGGGAGGGTCGGGCGCCGGGCGCGGTTCGTTGTCGCGGGGCACGCGCGCGTAGAGCTCCTCGGCGAGCGAGAAGACGTCCCGGTGGCGGAAGCGGGCCGCGGTGCGGTCGGTGACGCCGTGTGCCTCCAGCCCGGCCGCGATCTCCAGGGGGTCCACGGCCCGCTCGCACAGCTCACGGTGCCGGTGCAGCAGCGCCTTGACGGGGTCGACGGCACCGCGTCGCAAGGCCGTGCGACGGACCTTGTCGGCCACGGCGGCCACGGCGCCGCGCGCGTCGGCAGGGGTGGGGCCAGTGCCCGGGACGGGCGGTGGGGGCGGCACCGGCGTCCGCTGCCGCTCCTCGGAGGCGTCCTTGGAGGCCAGAGGGCTTGTAGCGCCCAGGAGGCCCACGGCAGGACCGCCCGCAGGTCCCGCAGCCGGCGCGGTCTCTGCCGCCTCGGAGCCCGGGAAGTCGGCAGCGGCGGAGGCCGCGGAGGCCATCCGGCCCGCAGCGGGCGAGGGCGCCTCACCACCGGATTTCTCCGTCTCCCCGCCCTCTGCCAGCCACTCCCCCGACCGCTCGTCCCACGCGTCGGCGCCGCTCGGCATCCCCGGCCGGTCCCGTTCGCTCAGCTCGCTCGGGTCACCCGGCTCCTCCCCCCGGCGCGCGTCTTCCCCTTGCGCACGCGCGCCCTCTGCTCTACCGCTCATCGCGCTCCCTCCGCAGCCGCGACCTGTGTCGCCCGGACCGGTGCCATGACGGCCCAGGCGGGGATGCCGCAGGTGAGGGCGTGGGCCGTGGGACCGGGCAGGCGGCCAGGAACATGGGACTCGGCCGGGGTGGCGAACGGCAGGGGTTCACCGGCCTCGTCCAGGAGGACCCGGCGCACCGGGCAGTGCGAGACGATCTCCAGGTAGAGGCCGTGGAACGCCTCGATGTTCTGCTCGACGGTGAACAGTTCGAGCGCCCGGGCACGCGCTGCGGCACCGAGGCGCACACGGCGCTCGGGGTCGCGCAGCAGCGCCACGCACGCCTCGGCGAGCGCCCGTGGATTGCGCGGCGGGACCACCAGGCCGGTACCGCCGATCGCCTCGACCACGGCACCGACGTCCGTCGACACCGTGGCCCGGCCGCAGAACATGGCCTCGACAAGACTGATCGGGAAGCCCTCGACGACGCTGGACAGGACGATCACGGCGCCGGACGCGTAGGCGTCGGCGAGCGTCGGCGCCTCCGGACCGCCGATCTCCTCGAAGGAGACCGGGTTGTCGCCGACCGCGTGCACGCCCTCGGCCTCGTCCGGGAAGAGCTGCGCGGCCAGGGCCCGGCAGTGGCCGAGGTAGGCCGGGCCCTCGGGACCCGCGGGGGTGCCGACGACCCGAAGGCGGGCCCTGGGCTCCTCCCTGCGGACCTCCGCGAAGGCATGCAGCAGCGAGACCAGGTCCTTGGCGGGTTCCACGCGGCCGACCCAGACCAGTGTGTCCGGGTCGCCTCGGTCGGGTGACTCGCCGACCTCCGTGAAGTGGGCGGACTCCATGCCGGGGTACACCGTGCGGATCCTGGCCCGGTCGGCGCCACACCGTTCCTGCCAGCGGCGCGCGTGCGCGTTGCCGGGGGTGAGGATCTCGGCGCGTCGGTAGACCTCGGTGGCGAGCCGGCCGTGGAAGGCGGCGAGCAGGGCGCGTACGGCGGGGGCGGCGTCGTCCGGGCCGAGGGTCAGGTAGTGCGAGCGCAGTTGTACGCCGTACTCGGTGACCAGCAGCGGGACGCCGCAGAAGTGCCGGGCGAGCAGGCCGGGCACGGCGGCGGGACCGCCGGCGGTGGCGTGGCAGAGGTCGGCGGCGCCGAGGCCGTCGTCGCCGTACCAGTCGAGGGCGAGGGGGCGCAGGGCGCGTTCGAGGTGAGCGGTGATGGTGAGCAGGTCGGGTACGCGCGCCTCGTGCGCCGTGCGCAGCGCGCCGGGGGCGCGGCAGGCGCGTTCCAGGGCGCGTACGGCGGTGTCCGACCGGAGCGCTCCGGTCAGTCCGCCCTCGTCCCGGGCGAGTTCGGCGAGTCCGTACAGCGCAGTGGCGAAACGGTCCGCCAGACCGTCGGAGTCGGCACAGACCGCCGCGACCAGTTCCTCGTAGCACTCGGCGAAGCGCCGGCGCGCGCGCCGTCCGTAGGCGACCCCGTCGTCCTCGGCCGTCCACAGCGGCGCCGTACGAACCCGGCTGACCTGGGGTGGGAGCGGAACCCAGCCCTCGGCCTCCTGCTGCCGGCTGCGGCTGAGCGCGTAGACGTCGAACTCGTGCTGTGCGAGCCCGCGCACGAGCCGGTCGCACCAGAGTCTGGCGTCACCGCTCACATACGGATAGCCACCCTCCGTAAGCAGTCCGATGCGCACGTGTGCACCCCCGATCTCCTGTTTGGGGAGCCGCCGTCGCTCCGGCGGCTCGCAGCGGGACGAACGTATGCGGACAAGGCGGTGGCGCGACGGACGGTTGTCCATCGCGCCACCAAAAGGGGTGAACGGTCGTAACTTTCGCGTGCAGGACGCGTTTTGCCGCGCTAGGAGATCAGGAGGTGACTGTCCGGCTGCCCGACGTCATGCCACGGCAGCCTCACGCCGGACCGTCAGCTCTCCGGGAAGGGCCAGGGGTTGGGCAGGCAGTGGATGCCGTCGTGGTCGAGGAACTTGGTCTGCTGCTGCATGACCGGCGCCAGCTCGCCGTCCCGTCGGCAGCTGACGTGACCGTGACCGAGCCGGTGCCCGACCTCGTGATTGATGAGCATCTGCCGGTACGCATGGATCTTGTTCCCGTACGTCTTGCTGCCCTGGGCCCACCGGTAGGCGTTGATCATCACGCGTTCGGTCGCGGCCGAGTCGCAGGAGACGTTGTCCTGCGTGGTGTCCAGCCCGGACTTCGCACACCACTTGGCGGTCGTGCCGGGGCTGGCCAGGGTGATCACGAAGTCGGGCTTGCCCGAGGAGACGCGCTCGAAGGTGCGGGCGCCGCCGTGGGACCAACTCCGTTCGTCGTTGAGGGTCTTCTGCACGGCCTCGGCGAACAGCGCGCCGTCCAGGCCCAGCCCCTGCTCGACGTCCACGCGGTACGTGTACTTCCGCCCCGTGCCCGGCGCCCTGGCGAAGCCGGGCACCGTGTCGAACTTCCCCGGGCCCTTCAGCGTGGCGCCCAGCGGGTACTTCCGGTCCATCTTCTGCTCGTACGTCAGTGCCGCCGCGCTCGGCGTGGCGGAGGGGCTCGTACGGTCGTCACCGCGGGAGGCGGAGTCGTGGGCGTCGCGCGCCTGGTCGGTGGCGGAACTCGACCGTGCGGCGCCGTCCTCGCGCCGCGCGGTCACGTGCCCGGCGACGACGACCGCCAGCACGGTGGTGACGGCGGCGGCTGCGATCCCCGTGAAGGCCCGCCCCTTGCCGGCGCCCCGCTGCGCCGGCACGCCGGTGGGCGGCGCGTCGTCGCCCCGGTCGGCCTCGGGGCCCGCCTCGGTGGCGTACGACTCCGAAGTCGCGGTCGGCGGCTCGCCCGCGCGGGGCGCGGGGACGTCGGGTTCCTTGTCGAAGGCGTCGAGATAGTCCTGCCGGGGTCCGGTTCCACGTCCAGGACCCGGGCCTGGAGCACGCCCGGGAACAGGGCGGTGTCCTTCGCCCCCCGCCTGCCGCTGTCTTGGCAGCCCGGCAGCGGGCACACCGGCACCGGGCGCACCGGCACCGGGTCCGACGACAGCAGGTCCGACGACAGCAGGTCCGACGACAGCAGGTCCGACGACAGCGGGCCCGCCGGTGCCGGGCCGCACACCGGCAGGCCCGGCGAACTCACCCCAGCCGCCCCCGGCTTCACGCTGCTCGGGGTGGCCACCACGGACTCGGGGGGTGCCGTGCGCGGGGGTCCCATCGGGGGGACGCGGCACACCATGCGCGGGCGTGCCGTCAGGCAGACGCGGCACGTCCTGCCCCGGAGCGCGCCGCTGCCCGGGCAGGCCGGGCGGCGTCAGGGGCGGAGCGCCCGGCGGCGTCGTTCGCGCGGCTTCCGGGCCGACGGCTCCGCCCCGGGCATCCTGCACATCATGCGGACCCTGCGCGTCCTCCGTGCCTCGATCGTCCTGGCGTTTCGCGGAGCCCGGAACCCGTCCCCCTCGCCTTGCGGCTATGTCCGCGGGGCCGTCCTTCGGCGCCGGTCCCCTACGGCTGTGACGTCCCACCTCGGCCCTCAGCTCCCCGTACTCGTGGCCGTGACGTCGCCCCCGGCGGCCTCACCGGAGTCGACGGAACCCACCGGAACCACCGCATCCGCAGACGCGGCCGAACCGGCCTGTGTCAGAAGCTCCCGGAACGCCCCGGCCACCACGTCCGGGTACTCCATCATCGCCACGTGCCCGGCGTCCGGCAGGGACAGCAGGCGGGAGTCACGGAAGGAGCGGGCGGCCTTCTGCGCCATGCGATAGCCGACCAGTTGGTCCCGGCCGCCGTAGATCAGCAGCGTCGGCGCGAGCACACGCTCGGCCTGGCGCCACAGCCCATGCTGACCGCCCAGGGTGTAGGCGTTGACCACACCGCGCGCGGAGCGTGCCATCGCATCCCAGAAGTACGGCAGTTGCTGCCGTCGCTCCAGCTCCTCCACGGCATACCGAAACGCCTCCGGCGAAACCCGCGCGGGGTCGCCGTAGCAGAGCGCCATGACACCGCTCACCCGCTGCTCGGCCGTCCACTCCTTGGTGAGGCGGGTGAACAGTGCGGCCACTCCCGGGACGCCCAGCAGGGCCGTCGGTACCGCGGTCCGCTGGACGCGCAGCTCCGGCAGGGCGGGCGAGACGAGGGTGAGCGTACGGACGAGATCGGGGCGTACGGCGGACACGCGCGTGGCGACCGCGCCGCCGAGCGAGTTGCCGAAGAGGTGCACCGGGCCGCGGCCGGCGGCGTCGAGGTAGCGGATCACCGCGCGCGCGTGCCCGGTGACCGAGTAGTCGCCGTCGTCCGGGGGCGGGGAGTCGCCGAAGCCGGGCAGGTCGACCGCCTCGCTGTCGACGACGCCGTCCAGCCGCACCATCAGCTGCGACCAGTTCTGCGAGGAGCCGCCGAGCCCGTGGACGTACAGCGCGGGCGGCAGACCCGCGCGCGCGGGCCGGCGGGACCGGAGCGACAGGGTGACCCCTGGCAGCCTGACCGACCTCATCCGCTCGCCCTCGCCGACCCGGACGGGTGCAACCCGCGGAAGCACACTGGCGGCCGGCACGGAGGGTGACTCGGTCGAAGACATGTCGCAATGTTACGAGACGATCACTTCGCGATTCACGTGTTCGCCGTCACAGCGTTCATTCCTCGCCACCGGTACCCGCACCGCCCGCACCCGCCCGCAGCGCCCGCGCCCGTCCGCACGGCTCGTGTGGCGAACGGGCGCTCATGGCATGGCGCCCGCATCAGGTGTCTCCTAGGCTCGTACACAGGGCACCCGCGTGTGGACCCGCCCTGCTGCTTCCAGGGACGTTCGTAGGAAGGGAGCCCGATCATGGCCTATGACCCCATCGAGCCCGACACGATCGAGGACCTGGAGGACGAGGAGAGCGCGGAGCTCGACTTCGAGGCCGCCGAGGGAGACGCTGCCGAGCAGCACGCCGACATCGCGCCGGACCGCGACGAACCGCTGACGAAGATCGTTCCGGACCGCGCGAACGAGGCCGATCTCGCCGAGCAGGCACGCGTGGTGGCCCTCGACGAGGACGACTACCGCTGACGTCGAACGCCCCGTCCCGGCCGCACCGGCCCCTGTCAGGCCGCATCGGCCCCGCTCCGTGGCTTTCGCCGCCGTCCGGTACATGAAATTCTGCGCTCGCACCGCGCACACCACGATTACCGAAAAGTACGATGGCGGCGCGGCGACACCGCATGTGGACGACTTTGGGAGGCGGCGTGACAGCCATCGAGCAAACTGAGGCGGCGCGCCCACGGGGTACCCGTCTGCCGCGCCGAGCCCGACGGAATCAGCTGCTGGGCGCCGCTCAGGAGGTTTTCGTCGCGCAGGGCTACCACGCGGCGGCGATGGACGACATCGCCGAGCGGGCCGGCGTCAGCAAGCCGGTGCTGTACCAGCACTTCCCCGGCAAGCTGGACCTCTACCTCGCTCTGCTGGACCAGCACTGCGAGTCGCTGATCCAGGCCGTGCGCGGCGCGCTGGCGTCGACGACGGACAACAAGCAGCGCGTGCGGGCGACCATGGACGCCTACTTCGCGTATGTGGAGGACGACGGCGGCGCCTTCCGCCTGGTCTTCGAGTCCGACCTGACGAACGAGCCCGCCGTGCGCGAGCGCGTCGACAAGGTCACCAACGACTGTGCCGAGGCCATCTCCGAGGTCATCGCCGAGGACACCGGCCTCTCCCGCGCGGAGTCGATGCTGCTGGCGTCCGGACTGGGCGGCCTCGCCCAGGTGGTGGCCCGTTCCTGGCTGCACAGCGACCGGAGCGTCCCGCGCGAACAGGCGGTACATCTGCTGGCCTCGCTGGCGTGGCGGGGCATCGCCGGCTTCCCGCTGCACGGCACCGAGTCCCGCTGACCCCCGTTTGTTCCCGCGCGGTGTTCGCTCCTGGCGTTCCGTCCCGCAGCGTGTACGTCCCCTCACCGGGCTAATGTGTGCTGCGTACGGCGCGGAAGATCGCGCACATCACTGACCGTCGGAGGGACATAGCCGTGGAGGTCAAGATCGGCGTGCAGCACGCGCCCCGCGAGATCGTTCTGGAGAGCGGTCAGAGCGTCGAGGAGGTCGAGCGCGTGGTGGCCGAGGCACTGGCCGGCAAGTCGGCGCTGCTGAGCCTCGTGGATGAGAAGGGCCGCAAGGTCCTGGTCCCGGCGGACCGCCTGGCGTACGTGGAGATCGGCGAGCCGACGGTGCGCAAGGTGGGCTTCGGGACGCTGTAGGTCCACGCAGCGCTCCAGGTCGGGACCAGGGCCCGGTGGCACATGCCGCCGGGCCCTCTTTGCGCCTGCCGGCACACGGGCGGCAGCGCAAGTCCTCCCCCAGCGGAGGATTGGAATCCGCAGGTCACGGGTATGACGGGGTACGAACGTCAAGGGCAGGCCGCCCCCCTGGGAGGACGTCGGATGATCCTGGAAGTGCTCGGATCCGCTGTGCTCGGCCTGGTGCTCGCCTGGGCGGCGGCACACCGCCTCTCGCACCGGCTGCCGGCCCGCCCGCTGGTGTACTCGACGGGCGTCGCCGGAGCCGTCTTCGGCGCCTTCGTCACCCACAGCGTCCTGGGCCCGGGAAGCCTCCCGCTGAGCATCCTCGGCGCGGCCGTCGTGGCGGTGGCGTCCCTGTCCCTGCTGCTGCGCCCGTCAGGCAGCCGCCTCCGCCGACGATCAGCGACGGCGTAGCGGTTCGCACCCGCAGAGCGCTACGCGGCCAGGCCCAGCGCGGCCATCCGCTTCGTGTGCGCCTCCGTGATCCGCGAGAACATCCTGCCGACCTCCGCGAGATCGAACCCGTCGGCGACACCGCCCACGAGCATGGTCGACAGCGCATCCCGGTCGGCGACCACCCGCTGGGACTGCGACAGCGCCTCGCCCATCAGCCGCCGCGCCCACAGCGCCAGCCTTCCGCCCACACGCGGGTCGGCGTCGATGGCCGCGCGCACCTTCTCCACCGCGAAACCGGCGTGCCCGGTGTCGTCCAGGACGGCGAGCACGAGTTCGCGGGTGTCGGAGTCCAGGCGGGCCGCGACCTCCCGGTAGAAGTCGCTGGCGATCGAGTCACCGACGTACGCCTTGACCAGACCCTCCAGCCAGTCCGAGGGTGCCGTCTGCCGGTGGAAGCCGTCCAGGGCCGCGACGAACGGCTCCATCGCCGCGGTCGGCTCCTCGCCGATCTCGGTGAGCCGGTCCCGCAACCGCTCGAAGTGGTGGAACTCCGCCGATGCCATCTTCGCCAGCTCCGCCTTGTCCGTCAGGCCCGGTGCCAGCTTGGCGTCCTCCGCGAGCCGCTCGAACGCCGCCAGCTCCCCGTACGCGAGCGCGCCGAGCAGGTCCACGACCGCGGCGCGGTACTGCGGGTCGGCGGAGGCCTGCGCCCAGTCCTGGGCGGCGACCCCGGTGTGGCCGGCGGCGGAGGCGTTCTCAGGCTTGTCAGAGCTAGTCATGAGGCGCACAATAGCCCGCCTGCCGCACCTCGGAAGCCTCTGCCGACCACTGTGACCACGACTACGTGACCAAATCGGCCATCGCATGTGCGCGAATCCGGGGTATGGTGGTAATGCGCCCTGCTGAGTGCGTCGACGATGTACGACGGCCTCGACAGGGTCAGCACGCATGAGGATGCCCGGTCGGTGGCCCGATCGGCTCCGACCCGACAGCCCTCCCCACCCGTACGGCACTGTGCGTACGACGACCGGAGGGACACCCTCAGCGGCACGAGCGCTCGAGCGTCGGCAGAGGTCCCGTGTCATACGGCTTGCCCCAGTGGTTCGCCCGTACGGCAGCCGACGTCCCCGGCACGGTCAGACATGACCCCCGCGCTCGCCTCGGGCCGCGCACACAGAAGAGGCATGATCCTGACTACGACGTTCCGAGAGCTTGGGATTCTCCCCGAGACCGCCGAGGCCCTGGAGGCCGTCGGCATCATCACCCCCTTCCCCATCCAGGAGATGACGCTCCCCGTCGCCCTGTCGGGCACCGACGTCATCGGCCAGGCCAAGACCGGCACCGGCAAGACGCTGGGCTTCGGTCTTCCGCTGCTCGAGCGGGTCGTCGTCCCCGCCGACGTCGAGGCCGGCCGCGCCGCCCCCGAGGCACTCACCGACGCCCCGCAGGCGCTCGTCGTCGTACCGACGCGCGAGCTGTGCACGCAGGTCACCAACGACCTGCTGACCGCGGGCAAGGTGCGCAACGTACGCGTCACCGCGATCTACGGCGGCCGGGCCTACGAGCCGCAGGTCGAGACCCTGAAGAAGGGCGTCGACGTGATCGTCGGCACCCCGGGCCGCCTGCTCGACCTCGCGGGCCAGAAGAAGCTGAGCCTGAAGCACGTCAAGTGCCTGGTCCTCGACGAGGCCGACGAGATGCTCGACCTGGGCTTCCTGCCCGACGTCGAGAAGATCATGGACATGCTGCCGGCGAAGCGCCAGACCATGCTGTTCTCGGCGACCATGCCGGGCGCGGTCATCGGCCTCGCCCGCCGCTACATGTCGCAGCCGACGCACATCCGCGCCACCGATCCCGCCGACGAGGGCGTGACGCAGGCGAACATCAAGCAGTTCGTCTACCGCGCGCACTCCATGGACAAGCCGGAGATGGTCGCGCGCATCCTGCAGGCCGAGGGCCGCGGACTCGCGATGATCTTCTGCCGTACGAAGCGGACGGCCGCCGACATCGCCGAGCAGCTGCAGCGCCGCGGGTTCGCCTCCGGCGCGGTCCACGGCGACCTCGGCCAGGGCGCCCGTGAGCAGGCTCTGCGGGCCTTCCGCAACGGCAAGGTCGACGTCCTCGTCTGCACCGACGTCGCCGCTCGCGGAATCGACGTCGAGGGCGTGACGCACGTCATCAACTACCAGTCCCCGGAGGACGAGAAGACGTACCTGCACCGCATCGGCCGCACCGGCCGCGCGGGGGCGAAGGGTACGGCGGTCACGTTCATCGACTGGGACGACATCCCGCGCTGGCAGCTGATCAACAAGGCGCTGGAGCTGGACTTCAACGACCCGGTGGAGACGTACTCGACGTCCCCGCACCTCTTCGCCGACCTGAACATCCCCGAGGGCACGAAGGGCATCCTGCCGCGCTCGGAGCGGACCCGTGCCGGGCTGGCGGCCGAGGAGCTGGAGGACCTGGGCGAGACCGGTGGCCGCGGTGCGCGCGGTCGCGGAGGCCGGAGCGGTCGCGGTGACCGTCCGGAGGCCGTGACCGCCGAGCGCGAGCGGACGAACCGTACGCCGCGCCGCCGCCGTCGTACGCGCGGCGGGGCCCCGGTGGACCCGTCCGCCACGCCGGCTACGACCGCGACGGCACCGGTGCCGGCCGACGAGTCCGCCACGGAGGAGTCCGCCGCCAGGCGCACCCCGCGCCGCCGTCGCCGTACGCGCGGCGGAGCGTCCGCCGAGCCGGTGACGGCCACCGCGGCGACGGTCACGTCGACGGCACCGGTGACTCCCGAGGCCGCCGTCGACACGGTGGACACGGCGGAGGGGCCGGCCGCTGCGGACACGCCGGAAGTGCCGCGCCGCCGCCGCACGCGCAAGTCGGCCGAACCGCAGGCGACCGAGGCTGCGCCCGCCGAGAGCCCGGTGACCGAGCCGGCCGCCGAGGCCGGCCCGGCACCGGAGACGAAGCCGCGCCGCCGCACGCGCAAGACGGCCACCACGGCGCCGGAGGCCATCGAGGTGGAGGCCGCGGTGGACACCGTGGAGACCACGGAGGCCAAGCCGCGCCGGCGCACCCGCAAGGCGGCCGTGGGCGCCGCGGAGACCGCGGAGGCCGCGGAGGCCGCGGTGACAACCGCCGAGGGCACGACGGCCGTGGGCCCGGTGTCCGAGGCCACGGCGGAAGCCGCCCCGGCGGCCAAGCCCCGCCGCACCCGCAAGACGGCTGCCGCGAAGACCGAGGCAGCCGCCGAAGCCG
>NZ_JAINVF010000090.1 GCF_020400585.1 Streptomyces sp. NK08204
TTCACTGCTCGCGACACAGGTGACGTCGCGTCTGCGGCAGCGGCTCGGAGTGGACGTCCCCGTGCGTGCCCTCTTCACCTCGCCCACACCGGCCACACTGGCCGGGGTCGTGCGCGAGCTGGAGACGGCCGACGAGGCGCCGCTGGTGCCGGTCGACCGTGGCAGCGGGCCGCTGCCGCTGTCGTTCGCGCAGCAGCGGCTGTGGTTCCTGGACCGGTTGACGCCGGGCAGCGCGGAATACCTGGTGCCGACGATGCTGCGGGTGCGGGGCACGCTCGACGTCGGTGCGCTGGGTGCAGCGTTCACCGGTCTGGTGACCCGGCACGAGGTGCTGCGCACCCGGTTCGTCACGGACGACTCAGGCCGTCCCGCCCAGATCGTGGACGCGCCGTGGTCGGTCACTCCGGTGGTGCACGACGTCCGTGACGTACCGACGGCCGACAGGGAGCGGGCCGCACGGGAGCTCATGGCGGCCGAGGCGCGCAGACCGTTGGAGCTGGACGGTGGGCGGCTCCTGCGCGTG
>NZ_JAINVF010000091.1 GCF_020400585.1 Streptomyces sp. NK08204
CGGGCGCGGTCGAGCTGCTGACCGAGGCGGCGCCGTGGCCGACGACCGGCCGACCCCGTCGCGCGGGCGTCTCCTCCTTCGGCATCAGCGGCACCAACGCGCACGTCGTGCTCGAACAGGCCGACCCGACAGGTGAGTCGGTCGATGTCGACGCGGGCGGCGCTGACCGTCCCGCGCTGCCGTGGCTGCTGTCCGCGAAGTCCGACGCCGCGCTGCGTGCGCAGGCCGAGCGGCTGCTGTCGTATCTGACGGACCGCCCGGAGCTTTCGACGGCGGACGTCGCGTGGTCGCTCGCCACGGGCCGCGCGTCCTTCGAGCACCGTGCCGTGGTGGTCGCCGGGGACCGCGAGGGGTTCCGCGAAGGCCTGGCCGCCCTGGCCGAAGGCCGGGCGGTGCCGGGCGCGGTGAGCGGCGTGGCCGGCGGCGCGGACCAGGTGGTGCTGGTCTTCCCGGGGCAGGGTTCGCAGTGGGTAGGCATGGCTGCCGAACTGCTCGACGCC
>NZ_JAINVF010000092.1 GCF_020400585.1 Streptomyces sp. NK08204
GTAGTGACGGCTCATGATCCCTGCGGTATGCCGGTGGGGTGAGGTATCCGGAGGGTGGGGGCCTGACCGCTGAGCGTCGGGCGTTTCGTGAGGGGATCCGGTTGCAGGCCGGGAAACGGTTCGCGGCGGGTGAGAAGACCGCGGTGATCGCAAAAGACCTGCGGGTGAGTGTGCGGTCGGTGGAACGCTGGCGCCGTGCCTGGCGCGAGGGCGGACTCGAGGGCCTGCGCTCCGCGGGTCCGGCGAATTCCCCGACCGTCACCGATGCCCAGTTTGCCGTACTCGAGGAAGAACTCGGCAAGGGTCCGGCAGCGCACGGCTTCGAAGACCAGCGGTGGACCCTGGCCCGGGTCCAGACCGTGATCCGCCGTCGCTTCGAGCTGAGTCTGTCGGTGGCGACGGTGTGGCGGCTGCTGAAACGGCACGGCTGGTCCTGGCAGGCACCCGCCCGTCGTGCTCTGGAACGCGACGAGCACGCGGTG
>NZ_JAINVF010000093.1 GCF_020400585.1 Streptomyces sp. NK08204
TCCATTGTTCCCCGAGGCCGGAGAGCCCCGTGGGTTCAGGGAAACCGAAGGTCCTTCAGCGCGAACCCACGGGGCCATCGGTGTGCATCAGGACGGTGCACCCGTGGGTTCGGTCAAACGCGAGGATGCTGAGCGATCCTCCGGGTCTCGGCGATGATGTCGGCCTGGACATGCTCGGGTCATGATGGACGTCCGCCGAACTGCCAGTTGTGCACCTCGATGTCGACGTACCGGTCCTGGGTCAGGATGGCGCGTGCCGCGTCCGGGTCCGGCGCCCGGACCAGCGCCGCCGTGCCCAGCCAGGTGGTGCCGTCGTCGGACAGCAACGGCCCGTAAGCGATAGGTCCCGCACCACCGCCAGCGCCGCCAACTCGCGCCTCCTCGCCTTCGACCAGACCGCAGATCGGTCGCACGCGCTGAGAACGCTTCAGGAATCCCGAAGTTACGTCACAGGC
>NZ_JAINVF010000094.1 GCF_020400585.1 Streptomyces sp. NK08204
ATCGCGGCGACCGTAACCGCCGCGGTCGTTGCGGTCGTTGTCGCGCCGGAAGCCGCCGCGGTCACCGCGGTAGCCGCCACCAGCACCGCGGTCACCACTGTCCCGTCGCCGCTGGTCGCGCTCCGGTCGGTCGTCGGGAGAGTTGGTAGACATCGGTGACTCCTGTCTTCGGTACCGCAAGTATTGTAAAAACAAAAGGACCCTTGGTCCCAGCTGAACGCTGGGACCAAGGGTCCTCCAAAGATTGTTCGGCGGCGTCCTACTCTCCCACAGGGTCCCCCCTGCAGTACCATCGGCGCTGTGAGGCTTAGCTTCCGGGTTCGAAATGTAACCGGGCGTTTCCCTCACGCTATGACCACCGAAACCCTAATGGTTTCGAGCGAACAAGCACACTTTTCATTTGTGTTCATGTGTTCTGCTCAAAGCCGGCAACTGTTCGTTGCCTCAGAACAT
>NZ_JAINVF010000095.1 GCF_020400585.1 Streptomyces sp. NK08204
CGGGACGCCATGTTCCGCGGCGAGAAGATCAACACCACCGAGAACCGGGCCGTGCTGCACACCGCGCTGCGCGCCCCGCGCGACGCGGTGGTCGAGGTCGACGGCGAGAACGTCGTCCCGGCCGTGCACGCCGTCCTCGACAAGATGGCCGCCTTCGCCGACCGGGTCCGCTCCGGCGAGTGGACCGGCTACACCGGCAGGCGCATCAGGAACGTCGTCAACATCGGCATCGGCGGCTCCGACCTGGGCCCCGCGATGGCCTACGAGGCGCTGCGCCCGTTCACCGCCCGGGAGTTGACCGTCAGGTTCGTGTCCAACGTGGACGGCGCCGACCTGCACGAGGCCACCCGCGACCTGGACCCGGCCGAGACGCTGTTCATCGTCGCCTCCAAGACCTTCACCACCATCGAGACGATCACCAACGCCACCTCCGCGCGCAGATGGCTGCTGG
>NZ_JAINVF010000096.1 GCF_020400585.1 Streptomyces sp. NK08204
GGCTCGTCGGATCCCGGTGGACTATGCCTCGCATTCCGTGCATGTGGAGAAGCTGCGTGCGGAGCTGCTGGAGGTGTTGTCGGGGATCGTTCCGCGTGCCTCGCGGGTGCCGTTCTACTCCACGGTCACTGCCGGGGTCGTGGACACGGCGGTGCTGGATGCGGAGTACTGGTACACGAACCTGCGTCAGACGGTGCGGTTCGACGAGACCGTTCGTGTGCTGCTGGCGGACGGGCATCAGCTGTTCGTGGAGGCGAGTGCGCATCCGGTGCTGACGGTCGGGGTGCAGCAGACCGCGGAGGACGTCGGTGTCGAGGCTGTGGCGCTGGGTTCGCTGCGTCGTGACGAGGGTGGTCTGGAGCGTTTCCTGACCTCCCTCGCCGAGGCCCACGTCAACGGGGCCCCGGTCGACTGGCAGGCGGTGT
>NZ_JAINVF010000097.1 GCF_020400585.1 Streptomyces sp. NK08204
TTCATCAAGGTCACCGAGGGCACCTCGTACATCAACCCGAAGTGGCAGGCCCAGCGCGACCACGCCCGCAAGGCGGGGCTTGCCGTCGGCTACTACCACTACGCCCACGGCCTCCGGAACATCGCCGAGGCCGACTTCCTGCTGTCGAAGGTCACCCTGGCCAAGGGCGAGATGCTCGCCTTCGACTGGGAGGACTCTGACGTCTCCAACGCGGAGAAGGATGCCTGGATCCGCTACGTCCAGAGCAAGGTCCCGGGCCACCGTGTGGTGCTGTACTGCAACCGGGACTACTGGTTCAACCGCGACAGCACCAGTTTCGTGGGCGACGGCCTCTGGATCGCCGACCCCGGCGCCCCGGCCGGGCACCCGCGGATCCAGCACGCATGGACGTTCCACCAGTACAGCGA
>NZ_JAINVF010000098.1 GCF_020400585.1 Streptomyces sp. NK08204
GCAATCCCGCCCTGCACCAGTTGCGCGATCTCCACTTCCACCACGCGGACAAGGAAGCGGTGCTCGTCTATTCGAAGCGCAGCGGTTCGAACACGGTTCTGGTGGTCGCCAACCTCGACCCGCATCACACCCAGGAGGCCACGGTCTCGTTGGACATGCCGCAACTCGGCCTGGAATGGCATGAGTCGGTACCGGTGCGCGATCTGCTCACCGGCGAGACCCATCACTGGGGCAGGGCCAACTATGTGCGCCTTCAGCCGGGCCACAGGCCCGCGCACGTCTTCGTCGTCCTGCGACCGTCCACCCCGAAGATCGGAGGTTCACCCGCCATATGACTGTCAACGAACCGGTTCCGGACACCTTCGAGGACACTCCCGCCAAGGACCGGGACCCGGAT
>NZ_JAINVF010000099.1 GCF_020400585.1 Streptomyces sp. NK08204
AGCACCCCGCGCTACAGCGCCTACGAAATCTCCGCTTCCATCAGACCGACAACGACGCCGTGCTCGCCTACAGCAAGAGCACGGGGACGGACACGGTCATCGTGGTCGCCAACCTCGACCCACATCACACCCAGGAGGCCACGGTCTCGTTGGACATGCCGCAACTCGGCCTGGACTGGCAGGCTTCCCTGTCCGTGCACGACGAACTGACAGGGGAGACCTACCACTGGGGCAGGACCAACTACGTGCGGCTCACGCCCGGCCGGGCGCCCGCGCACGTGCTCCACGTCGGGCGACCGACGCCACCGATCGGAGGGCCCTCAGCGTCATGACTGTCAACGAGCCTGTTCACGACACCTTCGAGGACACTCCCGCCAAGGACCGGGACCCGGAC